>NZ_SMZK01000001.1 GCF_005938085.1 Haloterrigena sp. H1 | reverse complement strand
TCCGCGAGGATGGGGACGACGCGGAGTCGACAACGCGTGAGTCGCCGTTCTAATCGTCCACGTGCAGTTCTCTGGCAGGGTTTCGCCTCGAACGCCGCCGACGCGACTGTTCGAGAGCGACGTAAAAAACGATAGGAAAACTGCGACGCGGTCGTGGGCTCGGAAGTCGTCTCAGAGCATCGCGGGCATTAGGCGACGTTGAAGCCGCGGTCCCGAAGGAACTCCTCGATGCGGCCGGTGTGGTTCCCCTGCAGTTCGATCTGGTCGTCCTCGACGGTGCCGCCACAGGCGAACTTCGATTTGAGATCCGACGAGAGACTATCCAGATCGACGTCCTTCGGATCGAATCCTTCGACGATCGTTACCTCTTTCCCGTATCTGCGCTCGTCAATGCGGATGTTGAGTTGCTGTTGTCCCTTGGCTACGTCCTCGCGACGCAAAGTTCCTCGGGCAGCCCGCACGTCGAGCAGACTTCCGACATTACGTTCGTTGCTATGAAACGGGCATATTAAACACTATCGGGACCCGCATGCTCTCGCGTGGGTCTCTTTTGAGTCAGGTGGGGCTCTCACAGTCACTGGCTGCGACGGTCTCGATTCTCGTACTACTGTGCGACCGGCGTCACGTCGGTCTGTCCGTCAGTAGCAGCCGTCTCATCGAAGCCGACCGAGCACCGGAAGCTGGGCTCGAGCGAGGTCGTCGACGATCGCGATCGCCTCGTCGGCTTCCGTCCGACTGACGCCGGTCCCGTAGGTCGCTCGTTCGTAGTAGTCGACGACGCGTTCGGTTCGCGTGTCGATCGGCGTCGCGTCGCCTGCGTCGGCTGCTATCGACAGTGCGTGCAGGTACGCGCGAGCCGACTCCGACCGCCGCCGCGGACGATACTGCCGGGCGAGCAGCCGCTCGAGACGGGTGAAGGCGTGCTCGGCGTCTCGATCGGGGTCCCGTCGGCGACCGTGCCAGTAGATACCGAGGACACGACGGAGCCGCGTCGCCGCGTTGGTTCGGCGCGCGCCTGCGGCGAGACCGACGAGCGCCACGAGTCCGAGCGCCGCCGTTTCGCGCGTGATCGTGACGAGCGAGCCGTCGTTCGCCGAGTCGCTGCCGCCCGTGCCGGTGGCGGGGTCGGACGGGTCTCGTTCGTTTCGTTGCCCTGCGCCGCCGGTGTCGATTCGTTCGGGTCGTCGGGGCCGGGCGTTTCGTTGGATTCGGGTTCCGAGTGGTCGATTGACTCGTCACCAGTGGGTCGGACGGTTCGTCGTCGGTTTCGTCCGTGTCTACGTTCTCGATGCCGGCGTCGCGGGCTTGCTCGAGCCGGTCGGTGTGGACCGCATCGCGGCTGTCGCTTGGCGTCGGATCGAACTGGACCCACCCATGCTCGGGGAAGTAGACCCTCGACCCAGCGGGGCGTCGAGCCCGCGGACGACGTAGGTATCGTCGTCGACCTGCTCGCCGCTCGTGTAGCCGGTGACGTAGCGGGCCGGGGACCCCTTCTGCGCGGAGCATCTGGGTCATCGCCGTCGCGAAGTAGACGCAGTAGCCCGCCTCCATCTCCGTCGTGAATTCTTCGGCGACGTTGCCGTCGGGCTTGGAGACCGACAGCGAGTACTCCTTCGACGACTCGAGGTGGCGTTCGATCGCGACCGCGGTTTCGTACGGATTCTCGGCGTCGGCCGTGATCTCGGCGGTCCGCGCTTGGAACTCGCTCGAGGTGCTTTCGGGTAGCTGGAGGTACCGGTCGGTGACGCTGTCGGGATAGTCCGTTCCGGCAGTCCGAGCGCTGCCGGGTCGGAATCGACGACGCTACTCACGACGGTGTAGCGCTCGCCCGCCGACAGCGGCGCGTCCGGTCGCGGCTGGCCGTGTTGCGAGACAGTCGTCCGCCGCGTCACGTCGCCCTCGAGGGCGATCGGCTGTGGCGCGACGGGCATGACGCCCAGTTCCGTCTCGGGGGTGATGGTCTGTTCGATCGTCCCGAGTCGCTCGGCGGCGACGCGAGGTGGCCGTCGTACCGGCTGCTCCGACGGTGCGGACCCACCCGTCGCCAGTGAACCGATCGTAGACGCCGGTCGCCAGTACGACCGCTGGTCCGACTCGACGGTAAACCGGACCGCCGGCGAGAGATCGACCTCCCCGGCGATCCCCGACCGCTGGGGCGCGGTATCGAGCGTCGCCTCGAGCGTGCCGGGCTCGCCCTGGGAGAGGTGGGTCGGCGCTGCCGGCTGGCCGGGAACGACCGTGACCGAAAGCGAGAGGACGACGGCGAGCGCGAACAGCGCCGCGAGCAGGTCCGCCTGCCGGAGTGACCCACCGCGGTGCTCGAGTTCGCCGGCGGCGACGGCACCGATGGCAGCGAGGGTGCCGACCACGGTGACGAGCGTGCCCGCGTCGCCGGTCAGCACGAGAAACCCGAGCGCGGCCCCGCCGGGAACGACACCGAGTCCGTACCGGCCTCGCATGGCGAGATACCACGAGAGGAAGACGGGGGCAGGTGCAAACCCCAGCGTCCAGATGCCCGCTTGTACCATCTGAAGAATAGGCAGTCCGGTCGCGAGCGCGACGGTATCCGAGACGATCGTGTCGGCCGCCATAATGACGACGCTCGGATCGACACCGGCCGACGTGAGATAGTAGGCGAAGCCGACCCCAGCCGCCGCCAGCGCGAGAGCGGCTGCGGTCCACGGCCGAATCAGTCGTGCAAGTACCGTCGCCCCGACGAGCATCACCACGACGACCGCAAACAGTGCCCGACTGCCGCCAACGACCTGCGTGATCCCGTAGAGGACGCTCACGTACGACGCTGTCAGGACCAGCACACAGAGCAGTGCGATCGAGCGGGCAGCCCCAGCGTCGGCGACTCGGTCCGTCTCGAGCGAGATCGGTCGCTCGCCTGCTCGTCCGGACGCGTCCGTGCTCATGTCGTCACCACCGGGTGGTCGACAGCGCCACCTGCATCGAAAGGCAGTTCGCGGTCGTCGCCGACGATCGTCGTTCCGTCCGCGTCGGTTCGAACCAGCACGTCGGCGGCCCGTCGTGTCCGTTCGTCGAGTTCGCCGGCGTCGACGACGGCAAGCAGGCCGAGGAGCGTCCGATGGTGCTCCCCGCCCGTTTTCGGCGGCTCTTTCCCGTCTGGAACGACGAGTCCGACCAACAGCCCTCGCTCGAGCAGGACGGTCACGACGGTGGCAGCGGCCGCCGCTAACTCGTCGTCATGGCCAGCGACACACTCGGCGGCGACGGTGACAGTACCAGATCCCTCGTCATCGCCGTACTCCCTGACGAGCAAGCCGTCGTCGGGGTGTTTGGCTGCGCTCTTCCAGTGAACATCGCGCAGCGGGTCCCCGCGGTTGTACTCTCGGAGGTGGTCGAACGTCTCGTGCTCGCGGCGCTCAGTGACGCCGGCCAGCGCCTGCAGGTCGTCGACGGCCCCCCGACCGAGCTCGTGGACCCGCGGATAGGTGAGGACTGACGTTCGGTCGGCGTACTCGAAGCGACGCTCGACGAGGCCGACGACGTCGCTGACGGCGATCTCGAGCGGGCCGACTCGGTGGCGGCCTCGGTGCGCGAGTTCGACGTCGTACGTGATCGTCTGCTCGCCCTCGAGCGTGATCGCGGCGACGGGTCGCGTGGCCGCCGAGAGCCCCTCACCGACGGCGTCGCTGACGGTTGCGGCGAGCGGGCCATCGGTTTCGATCGTGACCGCGACCGTCCGGTGCTCGCCGACGAATCCCTCGGCGATGGGCTGGCGGGTGACGCGTGGCCGCTCTGCACGACTGACCGTGACGAGGCCGGCAAGCAAGACGACGACCAGCGGGACGACAACCGCGTTCAGCGCCCGGGGGCCGAACTGCCAGCTCAGTGCGACGGCTCCACCAGCGGTTGCGACGACGGTCCAGCCACGGCGTGTCAGTCTCATTCGATGGGGACGCGCTCGAGCGCGTCGGCGACGATCGCGTCCCCGTCACGATCACGGTCGGCCGTTTTGATCCGATGGCTCATGACGACGGGGGCCTCGGTCTGGACGTCGTCGGGGAACACGTACGCCCGGCCGGTTGCGGCGGCACGCGCTTGTGCTGCGCGCAACAGCGAGATCGTTCCGCGGGGGCTGACGCCGATGTGGGCGTGCTCGCGGGTGTACGCGGCGAGTCGCGTCACGTACTCTCGAACCGGCTGTGCGACCTGCACTCTCGAGACGGTTTCGCGGGCGGCAACGAGCGTCTCACGGTCGGTCACCGGCTCAAGCGACTCGATGGGGTGGTCGCCGACGGTCCGGCCGAGCAGGTCGGCCTCCTCGTCGGGCTCGGGATACCCCAGTCGGAGTTTCTTCATGAAGCGATCGACCTCGGCGAAGGGCAGGTCGTAGGTCCGGTTCGGCTCGACGGCGTTCTGGGTCGCGATCACGGTAAACGGCGTCGGTAGCGTCCGCGTCTGGCCGTCAGTGGTGACCTGTTGTTCTTCCATCGCCTCGAGCAACGCTGCCTGGGTCTTCGGCGGCGCGCGGTTGATCTCGTCGCCGAGCACGATGTTGCCGAAGACGGGACCGGGCTGGAACTCGAACTCGCGGGTTTGCTGGTTGAAGACGTTCACGCCGGTGACATCGGTCGGGAGGAGATCGGGCGTAAACTGGATGCGGCTGAACGAACAGTCGACCGAGCGAGCGATCGACCGCGCGAGCATGGTCTTGCCGACGCCGGGGACGTCGTCGAGTAAGACGTGACCACGGCCCAGCAGGGCGGTGACGACGTGTTCGATGACGTCCTCGTGGCCGACGATGACGCGAGAGACGTTCGCTTCGATGTCAGCACAGAGCCGTTCGACTGTTCCGGTCTGAACGGCGTCGCCGTCAGCCGCTGGCTCGGTACTTGCATTTCCTGTCGAATTCGTATCAGTCATACTCTGGAGGGGCTTGGCGGGGACTCGGCCATTACGACGCTATCCATCGCTTCGGCCCATATGTTTTGTGATGCATGAATGACACCTATAGGAGAATACGCGGCCGCCGATAGCAGTCGCTCGAACCGTCAGTGTTTCACGAACGTGCTCACGCAAGCGCTGCCGCTACGTACGTTGCGGTCGGAAAACGATACCTCCTATCGGACCTGCCTAGAGCCGCTCGACGTTGGTCGCGCGTGGCCCCTTCTCGGCCTCCTCGATGTCGAACTCCAGCTCCTGACCCTCTTCTAAGTCAGGACCGCCGATGTCCTCCATGTGGAAGAACACGTCCTCGTCCGCGTCGTCAGTCTCGATGAATCCGTAGCCGCCAGTGTCGTTGAAGAATGCGACCGTACCTTTCGCCATTGCAGGTGAACAAAGCCCCGACGAAGACATAAAACTTCGGGAGCACACTCGCAAGGTCGCCTCGAGATGGACGCTATTGCCGGTCTCAGCCGACCTTACCACGCTTTGCAGTTGGGACAGACGAGGTTGCCGTCGTCGCGCCAGACGCGGTCGGTCGCCTGCTCACACTGGGCGCAGGTGTACTCGCCCCAGGCGTACGTCGACTGGGTGGCCGTCTCCGTCGCGGGGTCCGTCTCCGATGCGGGGGCACCGGCGTCGGTACTCGAGTCCGCTGCTGCGTCGTCGATGGACGTAAACTCGGAGAGCGTCGCGTCGTCGGTCACGCGTCGGGGTAGGTCCGCCGCCGGTATAATCGCTCCGTCGGCGCGGGACCGGCACGGCCAAGTACCATCGATAACAACCCCCGAATATGGACACCATCACACCGATGAACATTATCGTGGAAAACATCAGTGATATGATTAGCCTCTTTAGCGACGTGGCGATGGGCGATGGCCTCGCGCCCCTGCTCGTCCTCGTCGGCGGGCTCATCGTCGCGTTCTCGATGGCCGTCTTCGGCCTGCTGACGCTCGGTGCCGTTGGCAACCTCTTCACCGCGAGCTAAGGCTGATCCCGTGGTTTCGTTTTTGCAATTGTTCCGTCACTGAGTCGCACGAGCGAGCGCCTCGCTCGCCCGTTCGATTGCATCCTCGAGCTCCGGCCCAAGCGGCGAGCCCACGACGATGCCGTCGACGTGCTCGAGCGCCGCTGCGAACCGGTCGGCGACCGTTTCCGTCGTCCCCGCGATACAGAAGGCGTCGATCATTGCCGGGGTGACGTGACCGAATGCCTCGGTAAGCTCTCCTTGCTCGAGTGCCTTGCTCACGGCAGTGGCGGCCTCGCGGTCGATGTCGTGGCGCTCGAGGACCGGTTCTGCGGCCCCACCGACGATGAAGGCGACGGGCGGGCGGGCCACCTCGCGTGCCTCGTCCTCGCTGCCGGCGACGCTGACGCTCGCGAACGCGAGCGCCTCGAAGTCGCCGTAGTCGTCCGGCCGCTCTGCCAGCCCTTTTTGGAGTTGGCCCGCGGCCCACTCGAGGTCTTTCGGATGCGAGGCGTTGACCAGCGCGCCGTCAGCGTGTTTCGCGCTCATCCGGAGCATGTGCGGCCCCTGTGCGCCGACGTAGGTCGGGATCTGCCCGGATGGGGGCTCGAGATTCAGCGAGGCGTCGGTCGCGCTGAAGGTTCCGTCGTGGGTGACCGTCTCGCCGGCCCAGAGGTCGCGCGCGAGATCGAACGTCTCGAGGACGCGCCGGAGCGGCCTGTCGCGGTCGATCCCCAGGTTCGACAGCGAAGAGCGGTCCCCGGCACCGACGCCGAAGACCGCGCGACCGTCGCTGACCTCGTCGATCGTCGCCACCTGCGCTGCGAGTTTCACGGGGTGGGTCTCGTAGGGATTGACCACGCCCGGCCCCAGCCGGAGCTCGTCGGTGGCGTCGGCCATCCGCGAGCACACCACGAACGGGTCGCGGTTGAAGTAGTGGCTGCTCGCAAAGGCGATGTCGAACCCCTCTTTTTCGGCCAGCGTCGCGAGGTCGGCGATCCGATCCGGCGGGTGTTCGGGCGTGAGTTCGATGGCCCACGTCGGGTCGTCGTTTGCGGTCGGTACGTCGTCGCTCGAGTCAGTGGTGTCTGTCATGTGTCGTCAAAGCTCCATTCTCGCAGCGCCTGCCGAACGAAATCCTCCTCGACGGCGCGAAACAGTTCGTCGCTCCCGTCGTGGTCGCCAAACGCCCAGTCGCGGACGACCACGGCGGGCGTCCCGCCGGCTCCCTCTCCGGTCACGAGGTTCGCGGCGGCCGCGAGTTCGTCGACCACGGACTGGACCGTGACGCCGAGTTCGTGGCCGTCCCGGTCGCGTTCGCCGCGCCAGTCCCGGCTCGCCGGCATGCCGGCCCAGCCGATCGCGACGCCCTGTTGACCGTGGCGAAACGATCGCCCGCAGGTGTCCGTGACGATCACCGCGACGTCCTCGATGCCCCGCTGTGCGAGCCCCGCACGGATCCGCTCGGCGCTCTCGCTCGGTCGCTTCGGTAGCAACAACAGGTCGTGGTCGGGCACGTTCGAGCGATCGATCCCCGCGTTCGGCGCGATGTGCCCGAAGCGGGTTTCGGCCAGCAGGAACGGACAGTCGATCAGCAGTTCCGTGCTCTCCTCTAAGACTGCCTGTGCGAACCGCGGATCCTTCTCCTCGCCGGCCACGGTTTCGATGCGGTCGGCGATCTCCCGGGCGCGGCCGCTGACGGGGTAGTCGGCGAGATCGGCCGTCCGGCCCTCGGCTTTCGAGACGATCGTACTCGCGACGGTGAGTACGTCGCCGGGCTCGAGGGCGGCCCGCTCCGCGACGAGCGCGGCGATGTCGTCGCCGGGGCGGATCTCGGGCAGGTCCGCCACGCCGTTGAGCTTCATACCGAAGCGTAGGGCAGCGCCGTCAAAAGCGCACCGTCACCGGAGAATGGAGTCGCCGATTGTTGCCTCGAGTCCGAACGCCAAGTCGCTCGATGACCCTAGACCGTGATCACTGGCCGTCGCGCTCGAACAGCGTTCCCGGGCCGTCGACTGCGATATCCGCCGCTCCACAGAGATCCCACAGCGTCGCGCCGTTGCTGGTGACGACCGGGACTCCGAGCGTCGCCTCGAGGTCCTCGACTGCGGCGAGCGAGCGGTAGTTCGTACAGGAGACGAAGACAGCGTCGAGGGCGGCGGGATCGACGTGCTCACGCACCTGCTGAGACGCGTCGTCGGGCGTCAGCGCGCCGATGGCCGTGTTCGCTTCGAGTCCCCGGCCGTCGATCGATGCGACCTCGAACCCCGCTGCTTCGAGGAAGTCCTGCTCTTTTTCGTCGAGGTCGCTGGTATAGGGTGTCACGACCGCGATGCGCTCGGCGTCGAGCGCCTCGAGCCCGCGGACGACCGAGCGGGCCGTTGCCACTGCTGGGACGCCGGCCGCCTCGGTCAGTCGCTCCTCGAGCTCGGCGTCGAATCCCGGCCCGTGGAGTAAGCTACCGGTGGTACAGGCGTAGGCGACCGCGTCCAAGTCGGCGTGGCCGAGCAGTTCGGCGGCGCGGGCCGCGTCGTCGCTCATCGCGTCGAGTTCGTCGACAGTGACCGACTCGAGGGCCATGCGCGCGCCATGGACGGTGACCGACGCCGGGAGATGCGCCCGAAACTCGGGTTCGGCCGTCGTGTTCGACGAGGGAACGACCAGCCCAACTCGTTCGGAGCGCTCGCTCGGCTCAGACATTGTCGCCACCGTCATCGACCGGTTTGCCGTGGCCGCCGCCGCCGGGCGTTTTGACGGTGACCGTCGTCCCGGCGTCGACGTCGACTGTCGTTTTCGCGGGTGCCGGCTCACCGTCGATCAGGTTTTCGCCGGTCGCGCCGTCCTCACCGCCGGCGACGCCTTTCGGCGCGTGGCGACGGCGCTCGGTCAGCAGCGACACCGTCGACGCTTTCTCGACGGTGACCGAGCGCTCGAGGCCCAGTCCGCCGCGATGGCGGCCGCGGCCGCCGCTGCCCTCACGGAGCGCGTAGCGCTCGACACGCAGCGGATACTCGGTCTCGAGGGATTCGATCGGCGTGTTGAGCGTGTTGGTCATGCCGACCTGGACGCCGTCCATGCCGTCGCGCTCGGCGCGGGCACCGAAGCCGCCAGCGATCGTCTCGTAGTAGGTAAACGAACCGTCCCGGGCCCCGATGGTGAGGTTGTTCATCGTCCCCTGGCCCTGTGCGGGGACGCGATCGGGTGCCGCCTGCGCGAGCGCGGTGAAGACGACGTCGGTGACACGCTGGCTGGTCTCGACGTTGCCGCCGACCACGGCGGCCGGGGGCTCCGGATTCAGGAGCGTCCCTTCGGGCGCATTGACGCTTACAGGTTCGTAACAGCCGTGATTCGGCGGGATCTCGGGATCGGTGATCGAGCGCACGACGAAGTAGACGGCGCTCGTCGCGACCGCCAGCGGGGCGTTGAGGTTGCCCTCGAGCTGGTCGGCGGTCCCCGAGAAATCGACGTCGATCGCCTCGCCGTCGACCGTCACCGTGACGCTGATCTCGATGTCCTCGTCGGTCACGCCGTCGCCCTCGAGGACGTCGGTGGCCTCGTAGGTGCCGTCGGGCAGCGCTGCGATTTCGTCGGTGATCCGTTCGCGCGAGTAGTCGATCACGGCGTCAAACCCGGTGAGGACGGTCTCGCGGCCGTGTTCTTCGAATAGCGCGGCGAGGCGTTCCTCGGCGCGTTCGTTGGCTGCCTGCTGTGCCCGGAGGTCGGCCCGGCGCTCGCGGGCGTTGCGGACGTTCGCGAGCACGAGCGCGCGGACGTCCTCACGAGTCTCGCCGGCCTCGACGAGGCGGGTCGGCGGCAGGCGAAGCCCTTCCTGATAGATCTCCTGTGCGCCCGCGGGCATGCTGCCGGGGGTCATCCCGCCGACGTCGGCGTGATGAGCGCGGGAGACCGCGTAGCCGACGATGTCCTCGTCGGGGGCGATCGGCGAGACCATCGTCACGTCCGGCAGGTGCGTCCCGCCGGTGAAGGGGTCGTTGAGCACGAACACGTCGCCCGGCTGTGGGTCGTGTTCGCGGACGGCCTCGACGGCGGCCGGCATCGCGCCGAGGTGGACCGGAATGTGCTCGGCCTGGGCGATCATCTGCCCCTCGGCGTCGAACAGCGCCGTCGAACAGTCGCGGCGCTCCTTGATGTTCGGCGAGTAGGCCCCGCGGATCAGGGTCTGGCCCATCTCCTCGGCGACGCTCTCGAGCTGGTTGCGCAGGACCTCGAGGGTCACTGGATCGATGCTGTCTGTCATCTCGGCTGTCGAATCCCCTGTCATCGTCCTTCCTCCTCCGTTCGCGTCATGACGAGCGTCCCATCGGCGAGGATTTCGCCGGTCCAGGCCGGCGGGACGACCGTCGTACTCTCTGCCTGTTCGAGCACTGCCGGTCCCGCGACCGACGAGCCTGTCTCGAGTCGATCCCAATCGTAGACCGTCGTCTCCCGCGCGCCGGCCTCGGGGAAATGTGCCTCCCGGGTGCCGACGACGGCGTCGCCAGTTCCCTCGTGGCTGATCCCCGGCTCCGAGCCCGGGACTGTCGCCGTCGCGCGGAGGTTGACGACCTCGATCGATTCGTCCATCGCGTAGCCGTAGGTCCGCTCGTGGGCGTCGTGGAAGCGCGTTTCGACCGCCGCTGCGTCAAACGCTTCGTCGACAGGGACAGTTAGTTCGAAGCTCTGACCCGCATACCGGCAGTCGGCTGCTCGTTCGACCTGTGCCGGGTCCCGGTCGGATGCATCCGCGAGCACGTCGCCCACAAGGTCGTCGTAGACGTTCTCGAGCGTCGTCCGGTCTGCGCCGTCGAGGTCAACGCCCACCGTTCGCACGGCGTCGTAGCTCTCGTCGGCTGCGAGCAGGCCAAACGCCGAGAGGACCCCACCCGGTCGCGGAACGACGACGCGATCGACCGACAGCGAGTCGGCCAGTGCCGCGGCGTGCATCGGGCCCGCACCGCCGAAGGCGACGAGTGCGAACTCACGAGGGTCGTGGCCGCGCTCGACGGTCACCGAGCGGATCGTCCGCGTCATCGTCGCATTCGCCACACGGTAGACGCCCTGTGCCGCCTCGAGCGGCCCCTCGAGGCCGGCTTCGTCGGCCAGTCGACCGAGCGCGTCGCGGGCCGCCTCGATATCGAGGGTCATCTCGCCGCCGAGTGCAGTCTCGGGACCGATGTAACCCAGCACGACGTTGGCGTCCGTGACAGTCGGCTTGGTCCCACCGCGGCCGTAGCAGGCAGGGCCGGGCTGGGAGCCCGAGGACTCCGGACCGACCCGGAGCGCGCCGCCGGCGTCGACCCAGGCGATCGAGCCGCCACCTGCGCCGACGGTGTTGACGTCGACCATCGGCGTTCGGATCGGCAACCCGTCGATTTCCGCGTCGGTCGTCCGTTCGGCCTGTCCGTCCCGGACGAGGCTCACGTCGCTCGAGGTGCCGCCCATGTCGAAGGTCACGAGTCCCTCGACATCGTCGTCGTCGACGGTCGCTGCGGCGCCCACGACGCCGGCGGCAGGTCCCGACAGCGTCGTCGTCACGGCGTGTTCGCGCACGGTTTCGGGATCGGCGATGCCACCGTTGGCCTGCATGATCCGTGGTGCCGGAATTCCCGCCTCGCTGGCTTCGTCGACCAGTTGGCCGACGTAGGTATCGATCGCCGGCCGGACGTAGGCGTCGACGGCCGTCGTCGACGTTCGCTCGAACTCGCGGAACTCCGCGAGCACTTCGTGGGACGCAGAGACGGGCACGTCTAGTTCTTCGCGGAGCGTCTCGGCGACGATCCGCTCGTTTTCGGGATCCGCGTAGGCGTGCAGCAGGGAGACCGCGACCGCCTCGACATCGCTGTCGCGTAGCGTCGCCGCCAGCTCGCGGACCTCCGCGGCGTCGACTGGTTGTTCGACGCCGTCTTTGGTCGTCCGTTCGTCGACCTCGAACCGCCGCTCTCGAGGCACCAGTGGATCGGGTTTTTCGGCCTCGAGATCGTATAGATCGGGCCGGTCCTGCCGTCCGATCTCGAGGACGTCCCGGAACCCTTCAGTGGTCACCAGCGCTGTCCGCGCGCCGCCGCGTTCGAGCAAAGCGTTGACCGAGACGGTCATCGCGTGGGCGAAGCCGTCGATATCGCCGGGTGCGATGTCGGCGTCGTCACACGCCTTTTCGATGCCCTCGAGCACGCCGACGTGCTGGGGCTCGGTCGAGGGCACCTTCGCGGTGACGAGCCGGTCGTCGACCGACAGCGCCACGTCGGTAAACGTGCCGCCGACGTCGACGCCGATCCGTGTCTCGTCGTCGCTCGAGTCGTTGTGCGTCATTGCGTCCGAATTCGTGTCCTGGTTTGTTGATTCCGTCATTTGAATTTCATTAGACGAGCAGCACGTCGTAGAGCGTTCGCAGGCCGATGCCGACGACGACGAGCGTCACGAGCCCACCGAGAACGTTCTGGAGGGTGGTGTTCGTGTACTCGCCGAGCAGGTCGCTGTTGTTCATCGCGTAGATGAGGAAGACGGCCAGAATCGGGAGCAGGAGTCCGTTGGCCACCTGTGCGAAGACGATCACCTGGATGGGATTGTAGTCGAGCGCCGAAAAGACGATGCCGACGCTGAGGATGGTCATCCAGATCGCCCGGAACCGCGTCGAGGTCAGGTCACGGTCCCAGCCGAGCGCGCCGGCGGTGGCGTAGGCACCGGCAAGCGGCGCACTCATCGCGCTGGTAAAGCCGGCCGCGAACAGGCCGATCGAGAAGAACGTCAGCGCGTAGCCGCCGAAGACGGGCTCGAGCTGGTCGCCCATCTCGCCGACGTTTTCGATCTCGGTCCCCGCGGGGAACACCGCGGCGGCCGTGACGACGATCGCCGTCGTGATGAGGCCGCCAACGATGACCATCCCGATCGTGTCCGTGCGACACTCTGCGAGATCGCTCGCGCCGTCCCACCGTTCCTGGACGGTACTCGCGTGCAGGAACAGGTTGTAGCCGACGACGGTGGTTCCGATGAGGCCGGCGATGAGGTATGCAGACCCGTCGGGAATCGTCGGGACGAGTCCGCCAGCCAGCGCGCCGATGTCCGGCCGGACCATGAGGGCGTTGAGCAGGAACGCCGCGCCCATGACCCCGACGAGGCCGATGAAGACCCGTTCGATTAGTTTGTAGTTCCCCGTCCACAGCAGTCCGGCGGCGATCAGGCCCATAATCGGACCCCAGATGTTCTCGCTGACGCCGGTGATCGTCGCCAGGCCGGCAGCACCGCCGACGATGTTCCCTGTCTGGAACGCGGCCGTTCCGATTCCGATCGCGCTCACCACGAGTGCGACGGAGATCGTCCGCGGAAGCGGGTTCTCGAACTCGTTTCGGAACGCTTCACCTAGTGCTCTGTCAGGCGTCAATTGAAGGATATAGGCGTTTCAATTTGATGCGAGCATCGTCGGTCGTAAATCGCCAGTCAATATCCGTTTCACCGCTGTTTCGTTCCTTTTTCCATGCGGCGACCTCCTGACGGAGTGTCGCCGCATCGGGAATACGTCGGTCGAGACACTGCTGTTGCAGCGTATTGAACTCGATTTCCGCCATGTTGAGCCAACTGCCATGGACTGGCGTGAAGTGGAATTCGAGCTTGTCGAGTAACCGACGTGCTTCAGCCGGTTCGAAATATTCGTAGAAGGCAGCTGGGTTGTGCGTGTTGAGATTGTCCAGCACCACCCGGATGCAGTCCGCATCCGGGTAGTGCTGATCCACGAGATGCTGGATGAAATGCACCCAGTCTTCGGTGGTTCGTCGGTCTTTGACCCTTACCGCTCGCCAGCCGGCGAGCGGTTCGGAGGCCAGAAACAGGTTCTTGGTGCCGTTGCGCTCGTAGTGGTAATCCTCACGGGCAACCGTGCCCGGCTCTGCCGGGCGCGGTTGCTTGACGTGCTTGATCAACTGTGTCGGGTGCTCGTCGAAACAGACGAGAGGTCGGTCTGGATCGTATGGTTCGCGGTAGAGCGAGAGGATGTCCTCCATGTGATAGACGAACTCGGAGTCTTGACCCGGCGGAATCACCCACTGTTTGGATCGGTGAGGCTGGAGTTCGTTTTTTTGAGGACTTGACGAATGGTCTCGTGGGAGATCGACTCGTGGTCGATCTCCTCGAGGACAACGAGTTCGTCGGCAAGAAGCCGGAGCGACCACTGGGAGTAGCCTTCGGGCGGTTCGCTGGTCGCGAGGGCGATAAGGTGAGCTTCGTCCTCACCGTCGAGTTTGCGTTCGTAGGTGCGGTCAGGATCCTTGCGTTCGATGGCTTCGAGCCGGTCACGTTCGTGGAACTTCTTCCGTGTTCGCCACGGAGTACTCGGGCTACAGCCGAGTGACTCGGCGATCGCCGAGTCACTCTTACCGTCGTCGGCTTGGAGGAGGATACGTGCGCGAGTAATCTTCTGCGCCCGGTGGACGCCGTGCGATGTAATGCTGTTCAGTGTATCTCGCTCTTCTTCGGTCAACTCGATTGGATACGTCGACTGGGTCATTGCCACCAACCTACTATCCACGACAATATGAGCCTTTCAACTCACGGCTGACAGTACACTAGCCCTTCTTTGGAGATCAGCCCGAGCCGTGCGCTCATCTCCTGGAGGACGATCGTCGCCAGAATCGAAAACGCAATCGTCCACACGAGCACGTACGCGTACTCCGCGCCGATCACGCTCGCAGTCGTTACCGTTCCCGGGCCAACGAACGCCGCCGCGACGAGCGCCCCCGGGCCGATCGCTTTCAGTCGGTCGATAATCCCCATGATGCGTATTCACATACACCACTCTCCGTATCGGTCAAAAGGGTTGTTAAGAGTCGAACATACGGGTATGTGTGGTGCTGAGAAGTTGTATCAATTGTATGATCGCGTATGAAACCGTATGATGTCGACACCTGTCCTGGAGATAGTGGACATCTCAATTTGCGCGATTCGAACGGCCATCGCAGGGAAATCCTGCTTGTATTAGATCAAACAAAATTGTTTTAATGGGGAAGTGAGATACCTCCGAGTACAACGATCACAGATGCACATCATGGAAGGGTTCCTGCCCGGCTTCTGGGCACTCGTGTGGTACGCGATCGCGGTTCCCGTCGTCGCCTACGGGACGCTGAAGACGGCACGTCTGGTGAAAGATCGGGACGTCAACAAAGCGCACATCGCCGTCGCTGCGGCGTTCATTTTCGTCCTGTCGGCGCTGAAACTCCCCTCTGTCACCGGGAGTACATCACACCCGACGGGCACCGGTATTTCGGTCGTCCTCTTCGGGCCGGCCGTCACTGCCTTCCTCTCGACGATCGTCCTGCTGTATCAGACGTTGTTGCTCGGCCACGGCGGTCTCACGACCCTCGGTGCAAACGTCACATCGATGGGGATCATCGGCCCGCTCTTTGGTTGGGTCGTCTACCGCTCGGTCAAGCCCCACACGGACCTCCAGAAAGCGACGTTCGCTGCAGCCCTCGTCGCCGACTGGACGACGTACGTCGTCACGTCCACTCAGCTCGCCCTCGCGTTCCCGGCGGAACCCGGACTCAGTGGCGTGATCGATTCCACGATCACGTTTTTGGGCGTCTTCGCCGTGACCCAGCTCCCGATCGGGGTCGTCGAGGGCGCGCTCGCGGCTGGCTTGATCGGATACATCTCCATGTCGAGTGAGTCGGTCCGAAACCGGCTCGGGGTGGCTGCATGAACCGATGGCTCGTCGCGGGCGGCCTCCTCATGATCGGTCTCATCCTCTTTTCGTTCACCACTGCGGGTGCGTGGGGCGGGGCCGACGGCGCTGCAGGCGAGAAAGTCGATTCTATCGACCCGGACTACGAGCCGTGGTTCGAGAGTCTCTGGACACCCCCAAGCGGTGAGATCGAGAGTTTACTGTTCAGTCTTCAGGCAGCGATCGGCGGCCTCCTGATCGGCTACTATCTCGGACGAACGTCGCCGTGGAAATCCACGTCCGAGACGCCGTAGTGAGCATGCACCACACGAGCCTCGAACAGATTCAGATAACCTCGAACTCGCGAATCGAAGGACGCTTGAACGCGTACTTCGTCTTTGCCGCACTGGTGTTGCTCCTCGTCGCTCCCAGTCGGCTCGCGTACATCTGTGCACTCGCCTGCTTCGTGACACTCGGTATCGATGCGACAGGCCACGACTATCTGCAGGTGGTCCGTCTCCCGGTGTATTTTCTGCTCCCGAGTCTGATCCTCATCGCGCTGTTTACCAGCGGGCCGACCGTCGTCTCGATGGGCCCGCTTTCGATCTCTTCGACCGGAATCGACCGATCGATAACGACGGGGTTACGCTCGTTCGGATCGATGACGATTTTGAGCTATCTGGTCGTGACGACGACGGTCCCGCAACTGTTTGTCGCGTTGCGATCGCTGCGGTGTCCACAGTTCGTCATCGAGATCTCGCTGCTCACCTACCGCGTCATCCAGATCCTGCTCGACGAACTCCGTCGCCTCGAGCTCGCGGCGAGCGGGCGTCTCGGCTTCCGGACGCGCCGAACGACGTTTCGAACATCTAAGTTGCTGGCGTTTTCAGTGTTCTTGAAGTCGATGTCACGGGCCGAAACCCTCAACGATGCGATGCTGGCGCGGAACTACAACGGCGAGATGCCGATGGCACGGACCACCAGTCGGGGCCACGGTTACGTCGCTGCCGTGCTCACACTGATCGCCACCGCCGGGTGGGCCGTATGATCGAAACCCACGACTTGCGCTTTCGACACGGCGACGACCCCGTCCTCGAGGGCGTGAACTTCGAGGCACACACGGGTGAGGTGACGGTCATTTTCGGTCGCAACGGTGCCGGGAAGTCGACGCTGCTGCGCCACTTCAATGGCCTGTTCGAACCCGATTCGGGGACCGTGTTCGTCGGGGGCGACCCCGTCGAATACGACGACGCTTCGCTTGCTGACCTGCGCATGCGCGTCGGACTCGTCTTTCAAAATCCCGACGACCAGATCGTCGCGCCGACGGTCGAACAGGACGTCGAGTTCGGCCCGCAGAACGCCGGGATCGACGAGCCCGACAAAATCGAGCGCGTCCTCTCGGAGTTCGACCTCGATGGGCAGACCGACCGTCTGTGTAACACGTTGAGCGGTGGCGAGAAAAAACGCGTCTCGCTGGCGGGTGTCCTCGCGATGGAACCGGAGTACGTGCTGCTCGACGAACCGACCGCCGGGCTGGACGGTGATGGGTGCCGGACGATCGTCCGATTCGTCGAGTCGCTTACTGACGCCGGTATCACGCCGATCATCGCGACCCACGACGTCGGCTTCGGGCTCACCGTCGCCGATACGGTGACGGTGCTGGAAGACGGCGTCATCGACTACCGCGGCGACACGCTCTCGCAGACGCTCGCCGAACGATACGGCCTGCGAAACTACGTCTTCGAAACGTGGACGTCGCCCGCCGAGTGACCCGCCACCGTTAGTCTCCGTTCCCTTCTCCCTCGGTGACGATCACTTTCGAGACGCCTTGCTCGAGTCTGATCTCCGTCGGTAACTCGACGGTGCTGCGTTCGATGAATCGCGTCATGAACCAGCGAACCGCCTCCGAGGGAAAGACGAGGTGATAGACGCCCTCGCCTTCTTGCCGGGCGTCGAGAAAGCCACAGAACGACAGCCACTCGAGGAGGTCGCCGACCTCCTCGAACCGGGTCGCGTACTCGTGGGCATGGTAGTCGGAGACGCGGTCGGCGGCCTCGACGAACGCTGGATCGGGATCGCCACCGTTGTAGCAGTACTCGAGGAACGCGTGCAGGAAGTCGATGTCCAGCAGGACGTGTTCACCGGAGGAGAGCATTCGATAGTACTGTTCCAAGTTGTCGCTTGGCCCCCCGTCGGCCGCCTCGAAGTTCGCCGCGTAGAACGTCAGAGCACGCCGCACTACTTCGCTTTGTCCGTTCCCCGTCTCCGCCACGAGCGTCTCGAGGGCCGCCGCCGAGTCGTCATCAAGCGATACCGTCACTCGCTGTGTCATAGTCACACAGGGGTACCCGAGACGGATATCGTTCACGCACTCGGTATCTCGGGTGCCGGGTGCCGCCGGGGCTCACTCGGTCCGTACTTCGACCGTCAGATCCCCGTCCACGACGGTCGCAACGTACATCGTCGCGCGGTCGGCTGGTGCCGCGCCGGTCGCGCTGCCGGGGTTGAGCACCCGCAGGCCGTCGACGGTCGTGTCGACGACCTCGTGGGTATGGCCTGCGACGGCGACCGGGTCGGCAGTGGTCGCTTCGATGCGTGCGGTCTCGACGACTCGTTGCCGCCAGCTCGCCGGCGAGCCGGCCCCGTGGGTCACTGCGAACGTCACCCCGCCGATCTCGAGCGTGTCGGTGTGGGGGACCTCGAGCGTTGGCGGATCGGTGTTCCCGCGAACGGCGGTCAGGTTGCCGTTCGCGAGGGCTGTGATCCGGTCGTAGGCCCGTTGGGAGTCGAAATCGCCCGCATGGATCACGTGGTCGGCCCGCTCGAGTTCGTCGCCGACCCAGTCGGGGACGGCGCGCTCGCGGGAGGGGACGTGCGTGTCGGAGACGATCGCAACTCGTGGCATAGTAGACCTCCGACGGCCAGCCCCGAAAGCGATTCCCCCCGCGCGCTCGTCTCCCCGCGTATGACCGAACACAGAGGGAGCGACGCCGATGACGATTCGACCGCGAGCCACGTCGTCACCGCGTTTCTCCGACACCGCGGCGAGATCCTGTTGCTCCGTCGGAGCGATACGGTCGGCACCTACACCGGCCAGTGGGGTGGCGTCTCCGGATTCGCGGAGGGCCAACCCGACGACCAGGTCTCCGTCGAGATCCGCGAGGAAACGGGTCTCGAGCCCGATGCTGTCTCGCTCGTCCGCTCCGGACGGCCAGTCGAATTCGAGGACCCCGACCTCGAGCGCGCGTGGATCGTCCACCCCTATCTGTTCGACTGCGAGACCCGCGAGATCGAACTCAGCGAGGAACACGACACCGCTGAGTGGGTCCCTCCGACGACGATCCTCGAGGGAGTCGGCGACGAACGCGAGACGGTGCCGAAGCTGTGGGCCGCCTACGAGCGCGTCGCCCCCACCGTCCGATCGATCGCGGCCGACGACGACCACGGCGCTGCATACCTGTCGGTGCGTACACTCGAGGTGCTGCGCGATCGAGCGGGGTTGCTCGTCGCCGAGCGACGTGAGTTTGGCGCTGATCCCGACGGCGAGTGGGACGAACTCGCTGAACTCGCTGGTCGATTGCTCGAGGCACGGCCGTCGATGGCCGTGCTCCGCAATCGAGTGAACCGGGTGATGGCCGACGCGGATGGTGGAGACGGGAGCGCACCGGCCGTCCACGACGCGGCGCTGTCGGGGATCGACCGCGCGCTCGCGGCCGATACGGACGCTGCGGCAACCGCCGCCGAGCGCATCGATGGCAGCGTCGCGACGCTCTCGCGGTCGGGGACGGTTCTCGAGGCGCTCGGGCAGGGCGACCCCGCGCGGGTGTTCGTCGCGGAATCGCGACCGGCCTGTGAAGGGATCGCCGTCGCGGAGGAGGTGGCCGAGACGACCGACAGCACCGTCACGGTCCACACCGACGCGGCGATCGCACACGCGCTCGCACGCGAGGACATCGAACGAGTGGTCGTCGGCGCGGATACCGTCTTGCCCGACGGTGCCGTGGTGAACAAGACCGGCACGCGCGTGATGGCGATTGCTGCTGCCCGTGAGGGGGTTCCGGTCACGGTCGTCGCGGCCACGGATAAGGTCTCGACCCGCGAGGACGTCAACCTCGAGTCCGGCGATCGAACCGCGGTTTACGATGGTGACGCAGCCGTCGACGTGCTGAATCCGACTTTCGACGTGACACCCGCCGACTGCGTGACCGAGGTCAGTACTGAACGTGGGGCGCTCGAGCCCGGGGACATCGAGAACGTGGCTGAGGAACTGCGCGACCTCGAGGCCTGGCGTGACGGCGGGGAGCCGACGGATCCAGAAGCGACAGATCGAAACCCCCAGAGGGAGTAGCGGCGCATGGCGGCCGTGACGAAGTGTTACCCCCACCGAGCCCCTTGTGACGAGGGATTTTCCCCGAGCCGCCATTCTTCGTGAACCGTCTTGGTCACCGTCGGCAGTCTGTCGTGTGTGACGTTCGCGCGAGACGGCCTCTCTATCCCCAGACCGTGGCGTTCCCGACACAGTAGAACAACGCGACCCAGCCGACGAAGAGTCCCGCGACCACCACTCCGAAATCCGCCAGACACGTTCCAACGATGACGCAGTAGCCGACCCCAATCGTCAGTAACAGCAACGAGACGCCGAACAGAACGTGACACCGTCGCGCTACGTTCGGATCCATGTCCCCCCGTATCACGATCGGCTGTAAATAGTTATGTCAGTGATGTGTGATAGTAACTGCAGGAAGCAGTCCGTCCGAGAACCGACCTGTATCGCATGGACTCTCGGTCGGAGTGACAGACAACGATGGGCAGCGATCACTGTCACTGACTGTCTGATCCAACACTGCTTGCACGACCACTCTCAATGGGCTGTGTTGCTTGGACACGAAGTTTCAACCCCAATTCGGGCGTAGCGACGCCCATGGCATTTGAACTCGAGCGACTCGGCGTCCACGAATCAGTCGAGGCGGTGTTCCCGCCGGCGGAACTCGCGGACTTCCTCGCCGACCTGCCGATCGAGGCTGCGGTCGTCGACGACGATGGCATCGACGACTGCGACGCGGTCGTCACCCTCGTCTACCGCGAGGCGTTCCTCGAGTTGGACTGGATTCACTCGATTCAGGCAGGGTTCGATCGATTTCCGCGTGCCGTCCTCGAGGACAACGACGTGATCCTCACGAATAGTTCTGGCATCCACGACCGGACCGTCGGCGAGACGGTCGCGGGTTACGTGCTCATGTTCTCCCGGCGACTCCACGACTACGTCGCGAACCAGCAACAGCGCCGCTGGGAGCGCCCCGAGTGGGACGAGGCCGTTACGCTCCCGGGGTCGACGGCCTGTGTCGTCGGAACCGGAACCCTCGGGAGCGGCGTCGCGGAGACGCTGGGCGCGCTCGGGGTTCGCGTGACAGGGGTTCGGCGCTCTGGCGACCCCGTTCCCGGCTTCGACGAGGTGTATGCGAACGATCGATTGCTCGAGGTGATCGGCGACGCCGAGTTCGTGATTGTCACCGTCCCGTTGACCGACGAGACCCACCATCTGTTCGATGCGGACGCGTTCGATGCCATGCGCGATGATGCCTACTTCGTGAACGTCGCCCGCGGATCGATCGTCGACGAACCGGCTTTGATCGACGCACTCGAGGCCGACGAGCTTGCTGGGGCGGCGCTGGACGTCTTCGAGGAGGAACCCTTGCCCGACTCATCGCCGCTGTGGGGGATGGACGAGGTCATCGTTTCGCCCCACGCTGCGGCCTACACGCGGGACTACTACCGTGACGTGGGCGAGATCGTCCGCGAGAACGTCGCGCGCCTCGAGACGGGAGCGGAGTTTACCAATCGCGTGGTCTGACACCAGTTGGGAACCTATAATAGGGAGAACCGCACAAGCTGCGCGACGGTTCTGGGCTCACTGACCGGGCACACGGCTCGAGTATTACGAGAGCCGTGTAACCCGGGGAAGGGCAGGCCTTTCACAGCAATCAACCGCGAGCGACCGCAGGGAGTGAGCGGGCCGACGACCGACTCGTAGGGGAGGGAGGAGTGCTTTTGATCAACCGTCTACCGAGGGACGTCACGCCGTGCGGCGAAGCCGCCAGCGTGACAGACTGCAGCGTAAAAGGGTGGTTTAGAAGAATTTGAACAGATCGTCGCGGTTCTGCTCGTGGAGATGCTCTCGAACGGCCTCATGCAGCGGCTCGAGCTGGCCCTTCTTCGCGCTGATCGGCGCGATGATCTCCTGCCACTGTTTCCACGGCGGATACAGGCCGAGCCGGTCACAGAGTTCGTTCAGCCGCTCGTCTTCGTCGTCGACTTTGTCCATCTTGTTGACGGCGACGACGGTCGGGATGTCCAGTTCCCGCAGGAAGTGAAACATCTCGACGTCGTAGGGAATCTCGTCGGGGCCGGAGTGGCGGTCGATGATGTCGACGACGCTCTTGCCGTCGACGACGAGGACCGCGACGAGGATGTTGTCGGCGTACGCCTCGAGATAGTGGACGATTTCGGTCTTGATCTCCTCGCGGAGGTCCTCGTCGACGCCGCTCATGAAGCCGAAGCCGGGGAGGTCGGTGATGACGAAGTCTTCGGGTGCCCAGTCGTAGTGGTTGGGCTCGCGGGTGACGCCGGGTTTGCCTCCGGTGTCGAAGCTGTGGCCGGTCAACTCGCGCATGAGTGTGGATTTGCCCACGTTCGAGCGGCCGACGAGGGCGACTTCGGCCTCTCGATTGGGGCGGGTATCGAACTCGATCATACGGGCCCGTAGGCCGGTGCGACCTTTATAGGCGTTGTAACTGGAGTCAGCCGCTCGCGGGGGCTCGCTCGAGGCCGTCGCGGTATCCATCGCTCGCTGAATGCGTCACATCTCACAGGCTCGTCGCGACAGCCAGTCCGATCCCGGTCGATATCGCGACGAGCGCGTTCCACGGGACGGTTCGGTCGCCGACCGAGACCGAGTCGACGATCCCGCCGACGACGAACAGGACCGCCGAGAGGACAACGCCGACAAAGAGCGCGATGGCCAGGAGGCCGGTGCGTACGCTCGGGCCGAAAGCGGCGAGATACGCACTGACCGACCCGAGTATGACGACGCCCAACAACGGGGCGATCCGTCGTTTCATGCCGTCACTTATCGGATTTGACACAAGTGAATTTCGCGAGCGCCGAACGGTCTCTCGAGCGATGATCAGACTGACAATACGTGACAGAATGCCCCGAAGTTATACCCCAGGGGTCCGTCACCCCTCGACGTGCGGCTCGTACAGTTGACGGTCCCGACGGGCAAGCGCCAAGCGATCCTCGAGACGCTCGACGAGCGGAAGATCGATTACGTCGTGACCGACGAGAAGAGCAGTCGGGAGTATACGGCAGTCGTCTACTTTCCGCTGCCGGACGCGGCCGTCGAACCAGTCTTAGACGAGATCCAGGAGACGGGCATCGACGAGGACGCCTACACGGTCGTCGTCGACGCAGAGACGGTCGTTTCCCGGCGGTTCCAGGCGCTGCGCGAGGAGTACGAGGACGGCAACGTCGGCTCTGACCGGATCTCGCGTCAGGAACTGCAGGCGGAAGCCGACGACCTGACGCCGAGTTTGCCCGTCTACGTGGTGATGACGGTCATCAGCGCCATCGTCGCGACCGCGGGGCTGTTGCTAGACTCGCCGGCCGTCGTTGTCGGCTCGATGGTGATCGCGCCGCTGATCGGCCCGGCGCTGGGGGCCAGTGTCGGGACCGTCGTCGACGACGAGGAGCTGTTCACCGAGAGTGTCACCTACCAGATTATCGGCGTCGTGCTCGCCATCGGAGCAGCCGCGATCTTCGCGCTGACCGCCCGCACGACGAACATCATTCCGCCGGGGCTCGTCCTGTCAAATGTCGGGGAGATATCCGAGCGGCTCGCGCCGGACCTGCTGTCGCTCGTGATCGCACTCGGCGCGGGCGTCGCGGGCGTCGTCAGCATTGCAACGGGCACGTCCGTCGCGCTCGTCGGCGTCATGATCGCAGCGGCGTTGATCCCGCCTGCCGGCGTCGCGGGGATCTCGCTCGCGTGGGGCCAGCCGGCGGCCGCGATCGGCGCGACGGTGCTCGTCCTCGTCAACCTGCTCTCCGTGAATCTCGCCGGCCTACTGACGCTGTGGTACGCCGGTTACCGGCCGGAGAATCTGTTCTCGCTCGGTGAAACGGAACAGCGCGTGCGAAAGCGGATCATCGGGCTCGCGCTCGTCGTCCTCCTCTTTGCGGTGTTTCTCGGCGGAATCTCGTATGCCTCCTACGAGATTGCAACCTTCGAACAGGACGTCAACGACGAAGTTCAGCAGGTGCTCTCACAGGAGCGATACGAGGCCTACGAACTGCTCGAGGTCGACGTCGTCTTGGATACCGATTATCCGTTCCGCAACCCACAGCGGGTGATCGTGACGATCGGCGGCCCACCGGATGCATCGGTACCCGAACTGGCCGACACCCTCGATGAGCGGATCAACGCCCACGCCGACGGGTCGGTCAGGGTTCAGGTCAGATACGTCGAAATCCTCGAGCGGTAACACTGCTGCCGTCTTCGTGAGACGGGCACAGGAGAAGCTGGGTCGAACGCTTGAGCGTCCCGCTTAGCTCTCGAACGGCAACTCGGGCTCGTACCCGATCGCCTCGACGGCGGCCTCGAGCACGGTCTCGACGTTCGAGTCGGTCGTAACGCTCATGGTGTAATCGGCGGCGACCACCGGATCGAGTTCGTCCGTCTCGAACCGATCTGCCTTGTTCGCGATCGTCAACACCGGCACCTCATCGAACTGGGCGGTGATCGAGTCCCGAAGCTCGAGCTGTGAGTCGATCGGGTAGCCGCATTCACCGGTGGGATCGACCATGACGAGCATGCAGTCGGCGAGGTGCTCGATAGCGCTGACCGCTTGCGATTCGATCGCGTTGCGATCCTGTGGCGGGCGGTCGAGCAGGCCGGGCGTGTCGACGATCTGGTAGCGGATGTGATCGCGCTCGAAGTGGCCGAGCCCGATTCCCTTCGTCGTGAAGGGGTAGGAGGCGGTCTCGCCGCGGGCGCTGGTGACGTCGTTGACGAACGACGACTTGCCGACGTTGGGGTAGCCAGCGACGACGATCGTCGGCTCGTCGGGGTTGATCTCGGGCAGATCGCGCAGGTCGTTGCGCGATTCGTTGATATAGAGCAGGTCGTCGTCGATCTGTTCGACGATGTCCGCAAGCCGGGCGAAGGCTTGCTTGCGGTGTTTGCGCGCGGTGTCGACGTCGGTCTTGCGCAGTCGCGGCTGGTACTCCTCGTGAATCTCGCGGGCTTTGCGGCTGGCCCACATCACTTCTGAGAGGCTCTGGCGAAGCTTATCAACGTCGACGATCGCGTCCGCCAATTCGTAGTAAAACGGGTGGGCGTCGTACTCGAAGTCCGGCCACGCCGTCACCACGTTCTCTAAGTTGTCGGAGATGATGTTCGCCGCCGTCTGGAGCATCGACTGCTGGGCCTCGAGGCCGCCTTTGGCCTTGCCGGCCCGCGCTGCCCGCGAAAACGCCTTGTCGATCAACTCTTCCGACGTGGGCGTCGTCGGAAGGTCTTCGAAAATCATGCTCCGTGGTAGACGCCGCGACCATAAAAGGGCGTCCGTTGGCCGCCGTCAGCTTATGCCTGCTGGTGTGCTAGCGTTCACTATGACTGACTGGCGTGCCGTCTTCATCGGGTTCGTTACCATGACTGTCGTTGGAATATTCGGGCTCGTCGTGCCGGGCATCGGCCAGCTCGCTGCGGGGCTGTTCGGCGGCTTCGTCGCCGGCTATATCGCTGGCGGTGGGCTCGGCAGCGGCTTCTGGCACGGGCTGCTCGCGGGCGCGCTCGGCGGCATCATCGGTGGGTTGCTCGTCGGTGTCGCCGTCGGCCTCGCGGGTCTCGCGCTTGGCCCCGTCGGGGGCGCAATCTCCGGCGCTGCCGGGCTCGGTATCTTCATGCTCGCCGTCACGATCTCGCTGATCATGGCACTCGAGAGCGCGGTCGCCGGTGCCGTCGGTGCCGCGCTCAGTGCCTGATCGAATAACACGGGCCGCCTGGCGGTGTTCAGATAAGGATGAAGGATGAGGCGGTTCGTTTTCTGAGTGATCTATGCCCGAAAACGACCGCCTCAATGGTTGTTTAGACGAGATCAACTTAGAGTTTGTTGAACGAGAAGCGACACCGCGATTGCTGATGAAGCTCAGTATTCAGCTGCATCTCGCACGACTCTCGCTTTCGAATACTGTATCTATTCTTGAGATATTCGGTGTCGAACGCGCTCGGTCCACCGTTCACAATTGGGTTCACAAGGCCGATCTACAGCCCGAATCTGATCGGTGTCCGGATCACGTTGCGGTTGACGAGACTGTGATCCAACTGAATAATGAGCAGTATTGGCTGTACGCCGCAGTCGATCCTAAGACAAGCGAATTGCTCCATACAAAGCTTGAGCCGACAACAACGAAGGTTCTTGCTCATTCGTTTCTTACGGAACTCTCCGAGAAACACGACGTCTCCGACGCCGTGTTTCTCGTTGATGGATCGCATTCGTTACAAGATGCATGTCAGCGTCACGGCTTCGATTTCAGATACGAGAAACATGGGAATCGGAATGCTGTTAAACGTGTCTTTCGAGAGATAAAACGACGAACCTTCTGTTTCTCAAACTGCTTTAGCAATGCCGAAGCAGAAACTGCCGACGACTGGCTCAGATCGTTCAGCTTCGCATGGAATCAGCTTATCTGAACACTACCGGCCGCCTCGAGTGAAGTGTTTTCAGGCTGCAGCCATCTCCCGACAGCTCTCGGCACACGTCGGCAAAATCTCTGCGCACGCCTGACAGTGGTCGTGATCGTGCTGTTCACACTCTTCGGCACACTCCTCACAGAGGTCCGCACAGAGTTCGCCGAGTTCGTCGTGGTAGCCCGAGTTGCGAGCCATGAATCGGGCGTGCAGCGACGCGATATCGGCGACGTCACGACAGAGCCGGATACAGCGAGCCATTTCCTCACCCTCGTCAGCGCTGGCGTCAGCACACCACTCGCAGACCTGGGCGGCCTCGAGGCAGTTGTCGATACACTCCTGCATGTGGTCGTCTGCGTGTTCGAGTTGTTGCAGTGCCATCGCTCGACGATTCGCTGCCTGGCCGATTCAACCCCCTCACGGGCACTGCAAGCACGGTCTGCTCTATCAGGCCAACACGAGTGACGCTGATCCGGCTGAACGGGTCCCAGTGGTGGGTTCAGCGCCGCGCTTCGAGTTCCGCCTCGAGATCCGACAGCTCCATGTCCTTCATCGAGAGCAACACGAGCAGATGATAGATGATGTCGGCCCCCTCGTGGGCGATCTCCTCGCGGTCGTCGTCTTTGGCCGCGAGGACGAGTTCGGTCGACTCTTCGCCGAGTTTCTCTAACACCGCGTTCTCACCTTTCTCGTGAGTAAACAGCGAGGCGGTGTAGGAGTCTTCGGGCAACGTTTCCTTTCGGTCTTCGATGACAGCGAACAGTTCTTCGAGTATTTCGTCCATTCACAGCTCACCCGACACGTTGCGGATGTCTTCGAGGTCGGCGAACTTTTCGCTGTCGTCTCGGCCGTCCGCGAAGACTCCCTCCGTGACCTCGATCGGCGCGTTCGTTCGGGCCGCCAGCGCGAGCGAATCGCTCGGCCGGGCGTCAATAACTGTCTCGCCGCGGGGTGTCTTGAGGTGGAGATCGGCGATGTACGTGCCGCCCTGACCGTCTTCGCGAGCCTCGATCTCGTTGACGACGACACGGTCGATTCGACTGCCCAGTTCTTCCATCACGTCAAGTAACAGATCGTGGGTCAGCGGCCGGCCGATATCCTCCGCCTCGAGCCCACGAGCGATGCTCGTCGCCTCGTTGAACCCGATGAAGATCGGCACGACATCGTCTTCGCCGTCGACGGTGAGGACGACCACCGGGACCGGCCCCTGGGGGGTCCCCGCGACGCGAACCGCGTCGATGGATGCCTGCATACCCCTACTGTGGGGTGGTAGGGGCAAAACACGTCCGGTCGCGAATGCATGCACGAGCCATAGCGGGACCGTCGGTGGTAGCCGTGCGGTCTGCGTTACGCCGGGTCATCGAGTCCCGGCACTACTGCAGCCTCGTTTTCGAAAAAGGCCAGCCTGTGAATCCGGCTATCGGGCGTCAGTTCGGGATGAAAGGCGGTGCCGACGACCGGGCCGTCTCGAACCGCGACCGGCCGGCCGTCCCACGCCGCGAGCACCTCGGCGTCGCCAACCGAGTCGATCGCCGGCGCGCGGATGAACACCGCCGGATACGGCTCGTCGAGGCCCGCGACCTCGAGTGGCGCTTCGAAGCTGTCTTTCTGGCGGCCGAAGGCGTTGCGCTCGACCGTGACGTCGAGTAGCCCCAGTTCGTCGACCCGGTCGTCACCGGCGTCGCTCGAGGCGACGATGAGGCCGGCACAGGTCGCGAGCAGTGGTTTGCCGGCAGCGACGTGTGCCTCGATTTCGGGGGCGATGCCGTCGCTGTGGAGCAGCCGGGAGATGGTCGTCGATTCCCCGCCGGGCATCGCCAGCAGGTCGCAGTCGGGGACGATCCCCGCGTCGCGGATCTCGTGGACGGTAACCTCGCGGCCGTGGGCTGTGGCGGCGCGTTCGATGGCGGCGGCGTGTTCTTCGACGTCGCCTTGGACCGCGACGACGCCAGCAGTTAGGGACATGGCCGCGGGTATGGATGGCGCGTTCAAAAAGGTCGCGTCACCGCCCTCCCGCGGCGAACGACGCCGACTGAGACTGTTTTTCGGCTGCTCCGGACGGTCGCAGTGCACTTCTGTGGTTCCTTCGGTCGGGAGAGTGCCTGCCCCAGCCTTACTGGCGTTGGCCACGTCCGGTCATGCATCGATGAGCCAGTCCGACGTGCGCTGCTGGGAGTACAAAACCCTCAGACCGTCTCGCGACGAAACGAAAAAGGAGGCTACGGATCCGCAAGCGGCGCTGAACGACCACGGTGCAGACGGCTGGGAACTCGTCACGACGATCGAGTACACGGGCGGTGGCACCAAGTTTCTCGTGTTCAAACGGCCCGCTGGAGCGAGCACTGGTGGCGATGAGAGGTGATCCGGTGTGACCGAAACGTCCGGCGAGTCCGACATCAGCACGGCAAACACGATGCGCGAGCGTGCCGGCGAGAGCCGCCTCAAGATCTGGCTGCTCCTCGGCGCGAACCGCCTACATGTAACCGCTGTTCTGGCGCTGGCCGTCTTCGTCGGCTTCGTCGCGGCCGTTACCCTGCTCCCGGAGCCGTTGACGCCACAGTTACAGACCGGCGACACGATCGAAACGATGTTCTCGACGATGCTCTCGGCTATCATCACCGGGACTACGCTCGTCGTCACGATCGGGCAGCTAGTTCTTTCTCAGGAGAACGGGCCGCTTGGCGACCAGCGCGACCGAATGGAGAACTCGATGGACTTCCGGGACTTCACCGAGGAGCTGATTGGCTCGCCCAGCCCGGCTGACCCATCGACGTTTCTCCGGGAACTCGTCGGCGTGGCGCAGCAGCGAGCCGAGATGCTTCACGAACAGGTCTCGGAAAACGATGCTGACGGGCTCCGAGAAGACGTCGACGAGTTTACCGACAGTCTCGTCGGCAACTCCGAAACCGTCCGCGACCAACTCGAGGGTGCGTCGTTCGGGGGCTTCGACGTCCTATTTGCGGCGCTCAACTACAACTACGGCTGGAAGATCTTTCAGGTCGAACGGATCGCAAACGAATACGAAGATGATCTCTCTGACGATGAACTGACGCTGTTAGACGAGCTGAAGACCGCGTTGAGCCTGTTCGGGCCGGCGCGGGAACACGTCAAGACCCTGTATTTCGAGTGGGCGCTCGTCTCGCTCTCGCAGATGATCCTCTATGCCGCAGTGCCAGCGCTGGTCATTGCCGGCATCATGCTCACAGTCGTCGATGCGGGCACGTTCCCCGGACGGACACTCGGCGTCACGAATATGACGTTGGCGATCGGGCTGGCGTTTACGATCACGCTCGTGCCGTTTCTGCTGTTTACGGCCTACGTGCTCCGTATCGTTACGGTCGCGAAACGGACGCTCGCGATCGAGCCGCTCATCCTCCGTGACTCACAGCGGTAGGCTACGATTCGGACGGTGTGGCACGCTCTTCGAAGGAGGCTCGGGGAGAACGTGGCTCGAGAAACAGGCGGGTTACGAGATGAACGTCAGCAGCTGGACCAGCACGCCCAGCATAACGCCGAACGCGATGACCGTCTTGGGGTCGATACGGATAGCGTTCGAGTCCTCGGAGTCGAAGTACCGGACGAGTCCGGCACTGGACATCAGCCCGCCGGTGTTCTGTCCTTTGTCCATATCCGACCCTATGGCCCCCTCGAACTAAACCTTTCGACCGGGCCGCGTCGGCGATGACGACGATGCAATTGCAGTGGGAAACCCTTATGCGCAGCGCGTGGCAAGTAGGGCTGACCGCATGACCGTCACGCTCAAGGACTTCTACGCTGACTGGTGTGGCCCCTGCAAGACCCAGGACCCGATCCTCGAGGAGCTCGAGGAAGACTGGGAGGGCCAGTTCGAAGTCGAGAAAGTAAACGTCGACGAACAGCAAGACGTCGCCAACGAGTATCAGGTCCGATCGCTGCCGACGCTCGTCATCGAGAACGACGACGGTATCGTGGAGCGCTTCGTCGGTGTCACACAGCGTGACGACCTCGAAGACGCCCTCGAGTCCGCCGGCGCGTAGACGACGACCTGCACAAGCACCAGCTGCGATTATTCTCGCTTCATCGACCGACGAGTGGCTGCACTGTCACGGTCTGCTCGTCGCACGGAGAACCGGACCTCCCTCGAGCACCGTGACCAGCACCGTCCAAGAGCCGCCGCGCCGTCTAGACCCACTTCACGCCGACGTCGTGCATGTCGTCGTTGTACTTCGCGATGTTGATGACCAGCGGCGTGACGCTCTCGACTTCCGCCGCGTTGGCCAGCGGGCCGGCCGCGAGCGCGCGTAGCCCCTCGAGTTCCCCTGCGAGATTCAGGACTGTGTCGCGGGCCGCCTCGTCGTCGGCGATGACGAGCGTATCGAGGTCGAGGTCGGTCTCGAGGTCGGCGAGTGCGCCGGCCGCGAGATTATGAAACGCGCCGACGACGGGAACCCCGTCGGGGGCCCGCTCGGCGACGAGTTCGGTCACGCTGCCGGCCGATGGTGGGTGATAGTGGAGGCCGTCTTCGTCGCCTTTCATGCCGACGGCGGGGGTTACGAGGACGGTGTCAGAATCGAGGCTCTCAGCGACCGCATCGACGGTGTCGCCGACGTGGTACGGCGGGACGCTGAGCACGACGACATCCGCGCGGTCGGCGGCCATCTCGTTGGCGAAGCCCTTGATATCGACCGAGTCGGTGTGGTCCTTGAGTGCCGCCTCGTAGTCTGCGACCGCATCACGGGCCTTCTCGGGATCCCGCGAGCCGATGAGGATCTCGTGGCTTGTATCCCGCGCGAACCGCAACGCGAGCCCTTCGCCGATATCACCAGTGCCGCCAAGTAGTGCAATTCGCATACCCATCTCTCGGGACGGAACGCGAATAAAAGGGCGGGAGGGCGGCCGATCTCGCCGGGTTCTCGAGCGAGGGCTGCACTCGACGCGACCTAGGGCGCGTCGTCTTCGGCGGGGTTCATCGCTGCCCCGAGCCCGCTGTCGTAGGCGTCGCGCTCGGTCACCTCACGGAGCCGCTGGTCCAGTCGCGTTTCGAGTTCCCGTCGGCGATCCGCGTCGACGTCCGGCTCGCCCTCGAGCGTGCGAACGTCTTCGCGAGCCGCCTGCAACACGGTGACGGCACTCTCGGTCTCGAGGTCAGCAGCGCGATCGAGTGCGCGCTCGACGGTCGCGAGCGTGGGGTCGGTCATAACAGCGGTTCGCGGGGAGTCGGGATCAACGGCGGGCCGGAACACGCCACGTCCGAGCGGAGGTTCCATTACCCGGCCTGCCGACGCTCCGATATGGCCCAGCCTGCCGTCATCGCTCACCGCGGCTACGCCGGCGTCGAACCCGAAAACACCGTCGAAGCGGCCACACGCGCGGCCGCCCACGACGAGACCGCGATGCTCGAGATCGACGTCCAGCCGGCCGCCTGTGGCACCCCGGTAGTGATCCACGACGAGCGCCTCGACGGGCGTCGCGACGGCCGGCCGTTGACGGACGCTACTGGACTTGTCCGGGAGACGCCACTCGAGGACCTGCAGGCGACCCGCGTGCTGGGGACGGACGCGACGGTGCCGACGCTGGTCGACTTCCTCGCGGCCGTCCCCGAGACGGTCGGCATCAACGTCGAACTGAAAAACCCCGGAACAACGTCGCTGCGCGTCGGTGAGTCACTCTCGTCGGCCGACCGTGACCAGCGCCGCGAGGTGTGGCAGCCGTTCGTCGAGCGCATCGTCGCCGACTGTGCCACCTTCGGCGGTAACCTGCTGTTCTCGTCGTTCTGTGAGGGTGCGATCGCGGCGCTGCGAGCGGTCGCTGACTACCCTGTGGCACCGCTGGTGTGGGACGACCTCGAGGCCGGCCTCGAGATCGCACGGCGTTACGATTGTGAGGCGATCCACCCGCCGCGGAACGCGATCGCTGGGACGCACATGGTTGAGACGGAGTATGCTGGCGTTCCCGCAGCCGAACCCGCGATCGACGTCCTCGAGATTGCCCACGCGGAGGGACGTGCGGTCAACGTATGGACGGCGACGAACTGGGTGCAGTTCGACGCGCTCGCGGCGGCCGGTGTCGACGGCATCGTCGTCGACTATCCCGGGTTGGCTCGGGGGCTCGAGTGACTCCATCGACATCGCACTGACTGCTGTCCGGAAGTATGACAGGGGCCTGTATGACAAGTCAGTGCATCCCTGATCGCACCACAGGCCTGCGATCAGTGCGCACTCGTCGTTACTACAGATCGACGCGCTCAGTCTCTCGGTGCGCGTCCATCGTTGCTCGAGTCGTATTCGAACTCGGCTGCCAAGCTGATCGTCACTGCGTGTCTCGGCAGAGAAGTAATGCTTGCAGATGCGTCGGGTACCTTGATACGTGCTATCGTGGTACGACGGCGAGTATGAGCTTCCGTCGCGTACCGAGGTGCTGTCTCGGCCGGTGTTTCGAACCGCTTTGTCACAGCGTCTCCGACGTGACGATGGCTGTGTGGGGCATTACCCGGTTCGTGGGGGTGTCGACCGATGAGTGAGTTCCCGCCACGAACGACGATCAAGCGGTGGCTGGTGACGACGAATCACAAGGACGTCGGGATTCTCTATTTGTTTACCGCGCTGTTCCTGCTCGTCGCCGGTGGGGTCCTCGCGTTGCTGTTCCGGATCCACCTCTGGGAAGCGGGCGGGATCGGCTTCCTGACGAACACCCAATATAATCAGGCGGTGTCGGTCCACGGGCTCTTGATGGTCTTCTGGTTCATCTCGCCGCTTGGGTTTGCCTTCGCAAACTACGTCGTCCCCTTACAAATCGGGGCGAAAGACCTCGCTTTTCCCCGGCTGAACGCCCTGAGTTACTGGTTCTACCTCTTTTCGGGAATTCTGATTCTGCTTTCCTTTTTCCAGGGGACCACGTGGGCTAACGGCTGGTATATGTACGCACCGCTGAACGTGCCGATCTACAATCCCGGCTACACGCTGACGATGGGCGGGAACACGACGATCCTCGCGTTGACCCTGTTCGTCATGTCGGTTACCCTCGGCTCGGTGAACTTCCTGACGACGATCCACTGCTGTCGCGCCGAGGGGATGGGACTCTGGAACATGCCGCTGTTCACCTGGGGGACGCTGCTGACCGTCTGGATGATGCTGTTTGCCTTCGCAGCGCTGCTTGCCGCGCTTATTCTCATGCTCTCCGACCGGCTCTTGCTCACCCAGTATCTCTCCTCGACGGCCGACGGCTCGAGTCTCCTCTGGGGGCACATCTTCTGGTTCTTCGGCCATCCGGAGGTGTACATCGTCTTCTTCCCCGCGCTGGGGATCATGTTCGAGATCGTTCAGACGTTCACCGGTCGTCGGCTGGTCGGTCGCAAATGGGTCATCATCGCGATGGTGCTCGTCGCGATCCAGTCCTTTTTGGTCTGGATGCACCACATGTTCCTGACGACGATCAACCTCCCGATCAAGACGCTGTTTATGGCGACGACGATCGGGATTTCGTTGCCCTTCGACTTGATGGTCTTCGCGATGATCTATACGATGGTCAAAGGTCGGGTACGGTTTACGACGCCGTTCCTGTTTGTCCTCGGCGCGCTCGTGTTGTTCATTATTGGCGGGATCACCGGCGTCTTCCTCGGCGCGGTCGTCCTCGACTACGAGTTCCGAGGCACCTACTGGGTCGTCGCACACTTCCACTACGTGATGGTCTCGGGAGTTACTGCGTTGATCGGCGGGCTCTACTACTGGTGGCCCAAGATCTCCGGCAAAATGTACGACGAACGGCTAGGGAAGCTCAGCTTTGCCGTCTACTTCGTCGGGTTCAATCTGCTGTACTTCCCGATGTTCATCGCTTGGGAGACGCCCCGGCGGGTCTTCAACTACGCCGAGAGCGCACAGATCTATCAGCAGCTCGCTACCGTCGGCGCGTTCGTGCTCGCCCTGTCGATCCTGCTCGTCTTCATCACGCTCGCGAAGAGCTTCGTCTCGGGGCCGGACGCCCCCGACAACCCGTGGCAGTTCGCACGCACTGCCGAGTGGGCGACGACCTCGCCCCCGCCGCTCGAGAACTGGCCGAACCGGCCCAGCTACGCCAGTGGGCACCTCGAGTTCGTCGACGACGCGACCGCGGCCGACGGCGGTGCGGTCGCCCACGGCCGGGCAGGACAGACCCAGTCGCTCGAGACCGAGCACGAGGATCACGCGAGCATCTGGCCGTTCGGGATCGGGATCGGGATGTTCGTTACGTTCCTCGGCTTTTCCGGACTGACACCGTTCGTCGCCGAGTTCGCGGTCCCACGCGGGGCGGAACTCGCCGGTAACGCTGCCAACTCGCCGAATATCCTCTATCCCGTGCTGTCGCTCGTCGGCATCGGAATCCTCGGCTACACACTCTTCGAGTACGGCCGCGAGGAGTTCAACGCGCCCGAGATGACGATCGCCGAACGCTGGCCGTTCGAGGGCGTCGATACGACCAAAATCGGCGTCTGGTTCTTCCTCGCGTCGGACGTCGTCGTCTTCGGAGCCGTCATCGGCGGCTACGTCTTCATGCGACTCAGCACGGGCTGGGGCGAGATCGAAACCGTCCCGCCATCTGCAGTCATCGGGCTGGTCAACACCTACGTGCTGTTGACCTCGAGTTTCACGGTCGTTCTCGCGTTGACCATGGCCGAACGCGGAAACAAACGCGGCCTGCTGGCGTCGATGGGCGCGACGCTGGCGCTCGGGCTCACGTTCCTCGCGGTCAAGGGCTATGAGTGGAGTCAGGAGTTCGCCCACGGCATCTACTGGTTTACCGACCTCGAGTACTCGATGTACTTCGTGACGACTGGCCTGCACGCCTTACACGTCATTCTCGGCTTGCTCATCGCCGGGTTCATGGTCTATCGGGTCCTGACCATCGACGCCTATCTCGAGGACGACCGGCCGGTCGAGTACTTCGGGCTCTACTGGCACTTCGTCGACATCGTCTGGGTCATCCTCTTCCCGCTGTTCTACCTCATGTAGCGCGGGCGGCCCGTTTTTCAGCCTGATACGGACTCTCGTCAGTCAGTGCCGGCACACCCGCATGGCGAGTCGTGGGTTCGCTGGGACCCAGTGACAGCGGGCCGTATGAACCGACGCATGCTCGAGCCGTCGGCGCTGAATCAGTCGGATACAAGAAGAGCGCCGCCGAACGGCCGGCTATGGAACTTGCGCGCGTCGTCGATCGACTCGACGCGGAGCTTCGAACCGCAGACTACGCTGACCTCGATGCGAGCGCGAACGGCCTACAAGTCGGCCCGGACGACGCCGACATCGAACTCGTCGTCTTTGCCGTCGACGGCGTCCGTGAGACGTTCGAGAAGGCGATCGAAGCCGACGCGGACCTGCTCGTCGTCCACCACGGCCTCTCGTGGGGCGGGTTCGATCGCGTCACCGGGCAGACCTACGACCGGCTCGCGCCGTTGCTCGAGCACGACCTCGCGCTGTACGTCTCGCACCTGCCGCTCGACGGCCACCAGAAACTGGGTAACGCCGCGGGGGTCGCCGACGTCCTCGAGCTGGAAAACCGCGTCCCATTCGGCGAACTCGGCCCCGAACACATCGGCCAGCGCGGGACGGCAGCCGATCTCGACACCCCCGACGAGTTGCGCGACCGGCTCGAGGCCGCCCTCGATACGGGCGGTCAACCGGTCCAGCACCTCGCCTTCGGCCCCGACGAGATCGACGACGTCGCGATCGTCACCGGCAGCGGGATCGACTGGCTCGAGGAAGCCGTCGCGGCCGACGCGGACGCGCTCGTGACCGGCGAAGGGAAAGGGAAGGCCTACCACGAGGCCAAGGAGGCGGGCATTCACGTCTTCCTCGCGGGCCACTACGCGACCGAAACGTTCGGCGTGCGATCGCTGCAGTCGTTGGTCGAGGAGTGGGGGCTCGAGACGACGTTCCTCGACGTGCCGACGGGACTGTAGTTCCTCCCAGCGGTACGCACAGCGATCGGTACCTCGGTGGCTGGTCCGGGATCTCTGTGAGCCCTGCTGGGACTCTCGAGTAACATGCAGTCTCTGTCTCTTTTGGCCAAATCATCAAATAAATGTATAGATATTCTGAATGTTTTATTTCTAATTAGGAGGATTTACCTTCGATAGCTTTCGTATTTTGCGTTGGTGATACGGTGCCAACGACGACCTTAGAGACGATCGAACACTTACTGAACGGAGCCGCTGAAGAAGCGACCAGCCCGGAGGTCAGGTACAAACTCAACAGTGCGCGGCAACTGCTGAAAGTGCTCGAGCATCGCGAGAACGAGCTGCACGAAACGGTCGCTGATTCTGTAGACGATGAAGAATTATTGGCGGATTTACGCGATCTGGGATATCTTGATGACTAGTTCCCGTTTCTGATTTGGAACCTCGGTTGGTAAATCGAGTAGACATCGCGAGTAAGCGATTCTGCGTCCGTCTCGAGCGATGGAACGACCTGAACCGCGACGTTCAAATCGGTGGCTCGCGCATGCGTGACCATGAGCGACGAGCACGAGCACGACAGCGATGCCGAGGGAGACGCGGACGGCCATCACGAGCCCGACCGCGAGACCTTCTCGCACGATCCGATCGGCCACGCCGAAGTCCGAGCCGGGATGACGGTCGGTGAACTCGCCGATGAGTACGGTTCGGCCGGCGTCGGCGCGGCGAACCTCCACGAGGCCGTCGACATCACCGAAGCGATGTTCGACGACGACGTGACCGTCTTCTTCAGCCTCGCGGGCGCGATGGTTCCGACCGGGATGCGTGCGATCGTCGCCGATCTGATCCGCGACGGTTACATCGACGTGTTGGTCACGACGGGCGCAAATCTCACCCACGACGCTATCGAGGCCATCGGCGGCAAACACCACCATGGCGAGGTCCACGCCGAAGGGAAGACCGAACGCGAACACGACGAGCAACTGCGCGACGAGGGCGTCGACCGCATCTACAACGTCTATCTCCCTCAGGAGTTCTTCGCGACGTTCGAATCGCATCTGCGCGATGAGGTTTTCCCGGTGCTCGAGGAGGACGGCATCGTTTCGATCCAGCGACTCGTCGAGGAACTCGGCCGGGCTAACGCCGAGGTGAACGAGCGCGACGACGTCCACGAAGATCCCGGCATCGCCGCCGCGGCCTACGAAAACGACGTGCCGATCTACTGTCCCGCCGTCCAGGACTCCGTGCTGGGCCTACAAGCGTGGATGTACTCCCAGACGTCCGACTTCTCGCTGGATGCGCTGGCCGACATGACGCCGCTGACGGACATCGCTTACCACGCCGACGAGGCTGCCGCGTTCGTCGTCGGCGGCGGCGTCCCGAAGAACTTCACCCTCCAGACGATGCTCGTCTCACCCGACGCCTACGACTACGCCGTTCAGCTGACGATGGACCCCAAACAGACCGGCGGGCTCTCCGGGGCGACCTTGGACGAGGCCCGCTCGTGGGGCAAACTCGAGAAAGACGCCGAGAACGTCTCGGTCTACGCCGACGCGACGATCACGCTTCCGCTGGTCGTCGCGGCCGCGCGCGAACGACTCGAGAACTGAAGCGAGCGCAGTCGGACGAGCGCTACTCGACCGCGTCGTCGTCGTACGTCCGGTAGGTCGCCGAGCCGACCTCGATCCGGACTAGCGTATTCTCGGCGTAGGCGTCGGGACCTGCACCGTATTTCTCGTTGATCCGGCGGCGAGCAGCAGCCGCTTCGTCCTCGTTTTCAATCACTGTCGCCGTGCCGAGTAGCGACACCATCCAGCGTGTCTGCCCTGCCTCGTCGTTCTGAATCGAGAGGGCAACGCGTGGGTTTCGCCTGACGTTCGCCAGCTTTCGGCCTGTCGTCACGATTTCGACGACGCCGTCGGCGTATCGGTACCAGACCGGTGCGACGTGAGGGCGTTCCTCGACGCAGGTCCCCAGATGGGCCATCACCGGTTCGCTCTCGAGCAATCGTTCTGCTTCCGGTGGAACGGTCGACACGGTGGTATCGCCGACGGCGAGTGGAAAAAACGTGGGCCTTGATACGGTCTGCTGTCAGTCGGTGCCGACGCACCCGCGATCGTCTTGCGGGTGTACCGGTACACAGTGCCAGTAAACCGTACGAGCGGTTCCGAACCGTGGGGGTAGTCGGCCGTCAGAGTTAGTACTCCACCCGCAGCCGCTGTCCGTCCAGTCGCAAGTATTGCCACAGCGTTCCCGTCAGTCCGGACGCGGCGATCCAGATAGTGTCACGCTCTCCCATGGTGATTGGTTTCTGACACCCTCCTCTCGAGATGAGATTTATCATGAACTTTTATAACCATGGGGGCGGTACGAGGGTGTACAGATGTCGGTCGTACACGTAGCAGCCTGAGTTCATTGCCGACCAGTACCGTTTCCGACGACACTAATACCCGACCGACATGCACACAGAATATCTGACCCGAACCGAGTCCGAGCCCGAACCCGAACCGACGCCCGACCGAACACGAGCGACGCCCGCGAGCACGAACACGACCCCGCTCGAGGACCCGCGAACGGCGACCGATCGCGCCCCCCGGATGTTCTCCCATCGCAACCGGGCGCGACTCGAGAATCTGGTCGACGAGTGGAACGCGGCGTTTGCGCCCGGTCGAACCGACGAAGCGGCGTAAGCTGAGTGCTGTTCTGTCGAATCCAAACCGTCTTTGGAGCGACAGCCCTACGCTCGCGTGGCCGATGACGATGCACCCGCTCCGAGCCGGACTCGGCATCCGGTGGTGACGAGCCCTATGAGTGCTGAGGCCCAACTTCTGACACTATATTCCCCACTCCGACAAATATGTCTACTGATATTATTCGAAAGTAATTATACCGGTTAGCGCTGGGGGCTGTCAAGACTCAATACGGCGGTGAATAGGACGGCGGCAACAACCATGAGGCCGCCGATCGTGGCCTTGTATTTAGCCGAACCGGGGATCGCGGAGAGCACATAGATGCCGACGAATGCTGCGGTCCAGATAATGAGCGATGCAGTGATTCCGGTTGATCTCACACAATACAGATTGGATGTGGAGAATTTTAAACATTAGGTGAGGAAAGATCTGACAATTCCAGTTAACGCCATTAGGTATTTATTTCAATTTACTGAAAGTTTTCTTAGAATGGACCTTAATGATGCCGATCTTGACATGGGTGCTCCTCAAATAAACCACAAGCGGTACTTCATCTGTACCTACGAACTGCGAGGCAATCAAGATAGAATCTATCATGAAGACCCGACGTGTCCACAGATCCATAGTGGGAGCGACGTTCCGTTTGGTGCCCTTGCAACTGTGTTTGTTCCTGAAGCAGCGAATGGGAGCGGGCTAACCTTCTGCTCTCAGTGCTGTGATGTGACTCTGTCGGAGCACGGCGAATAAATCATAGCCTCCGTCAGGGTCACAACATCACTGATGTGGCAGAGAATTATCCTACATAAACCGGGACCAAACTGAGTGCCGCTCGACGTCGTTTAGGATCGATCGCAGCTCCTCGAGATCCACGCCGTCGGAAGGCGGTGACTCGGCCCTCGAGCCGCGCTCGCGCTCGCGATCGGGATCGACGAACGGCTCGAGGTCGAGTTCGTCGATCATCGCTGGCGAGGCGATCGACGCGATGAGGCGCAGAATCGACCGATTCACCTCTTTCATGGCGCGGCGCAGCTGACGAAGATCCGAGAGCCGTTGTCGGGTCTCCGCCGAGAGATCCGCTTCGGAGACGGACGTGTCCGGTTCGATGTCCAGTTCGGTGGGGTCGATGACGATGTGGACGTTCCCGATATCGTCAAAGTGAATGCGCTCTCTGTGCTGTCGTAGCCGATTTATCCGGTCGATCGTATCGTAGACCTCGAGCAGCGAACGGCGAACGTCGGGCGAGAGGCGAAGGAACATGCCAGTGTGCTTTAGCTGGTCAAACGCCGTCGTCGAGAGGGAACTCGGAAACGAGACGACGTATCTGATCTCCAGTCTCGTTCCCGGGGGAACCTCGATCGGCAGGTCAACCTGCTGGCGCTGCAAGTCGCCCGTGAGGAGCGTGGCGAGATCACGCACTCGCTCGGTGTTTTGCTCGAGTTCGGTCTGGATCGCCCGCAGCGACTGAATTTCCTGCCACTGATTCCGCAAGTAGAACGTGAGGAAGACGGCGAATAGCGCGGTGACGCCACCAGCGAGAGTCGAGATCACGGCCTCCGTCTCCACCATGTGCTGTCAATCGTGAGCAGTGTACAAATGCTGCGTGGGCGGTCGTAGGCGTCCCACGCTCGTGCGGGCGGCAGCTACATGGCGCTTGCGCTGGTCTCTCACACATGGTCACGGAACGGTATCGATTCGAGTGTCGTGACGTCGCGGATTGCGACGTGGTCGTCTACAGCGAGTTCGAGGAGTCGATATACGAGGCCGCACGGTCTCATCTGAAGGATATCCACGGGCGTGACGTCTCCGACGAAGACATCGAACCCTATATCGAAACGCTCTGATACGGGTTGCTGTCCCGAGTTCTTGACGTACCGAAACTGACTGACAACAGTCCGTACGAAGCCGCTGACACACCGCGACTGGATCTCAGGTCACGTTCTATTACGATTGCCGCCGGACGTGAACACGGAGCAATGATGGGACCCACGTTCGGAAGCAGTGCGTCGACCGAGGCCGGCGCCTCGATGCTGATCGATCGACACGTGCCCGAGTTCGACGTCACGGTGGTCCGACACGCCGTCGTGGACACCGATCCTGAGACAACCTACGACGCGATGCTCACTGCTGATCTGCTGGACACCGGGCCGATCGTCCGCACCCTCGGGCGATTGCGAACCGCCCCGTTGGTGGCGTCACAGCGGCTTCGGGGCGTCTCCGGGGAACCGGAACCCGAACAACTGCGATTCGTCGACGTGGCGAAGACCGACGAGTGGCTGCACCTCGAGGACGCGCCCGGCGAGGAGTTCGTCTTCGGTGCAGTCGGAAAATTCTGGCAGCCGATGATCGAATGGCGACAGATCGAGCCGGAGGCGTTTGCAGCCTTCGACGAGCCGGGCTATGCGAAACTCGCGATCAGTCTTTCCGTCCGACCGTACGGTGAGGGGCGGACGTTGCTGTCCTACGAGGCGCGCACGGCGACGACCGACGAACGCGCTCGCCGCAATTTCCGATGGTACTGGCGGGCCATCGGGCCGTTCGCGGGCTACCTGATGTTACGCGCACTCGAGCGCATCAAAGCCGACGCGGAGAGACAGGCAAGTCGGAGGTCGACGGTGCCCAGTGCCGACGTGGGCAATCGCGACCGTTCGAACGGGCCGAGCAGCCGACGCATCGCAACGGTCATGCTCGTCCTCGCGGCCACGTACCACTTCGGGGTCCGACTCTGGCATCGTCGCTGGGGTGTCCCTGCAAGCGACGTCCAGGCACCCCTGCCCGGTGACGATCTGCTCCCGGGCGCGACGGACCAGGTCACCCACGCGATCGAGATCGATGCCCCTGCCGAGGCAGTTTGGCCGTGGCTCGTCCAGATCGGTCAGGGTCGCGGCGGCTTCTACAGCTACGACTGGCTCGAGAACGCCGTCGGTGCCGACATTCACACCGTCGATCGAATCGTGCTGGAACTCCAGGAACTCGAGGTGGGTGATACCATCAGGCTGGCACCCGAAGACTATCCCGGCTCGTCACCCGAATCCGCGCCGACGGTCGCGCGTCTCGACCCCGAGCGAGCGCTCGTCCTCATGCCGCCCGGCGAATCGCCGGCGTGGACGTGGGCGTTCGTCCTCGAGCCGATCGACGAGGACACGACGCGGCTGTTCGCACGCATGCGATCGAAGCCGCGACAGTCGTCGATCGGCCCGTTCTCGGAGGGGTCGCCGCTTCGTGCGATCACCAACTACCTCTTCTGGGAGCCAGCGCACTTCGTCATGGAACGGAAGATGCTCACGGGGATCAAGCGGCGTGCCGAACAGGCGACACAGATCGATTCGGTCTCGACAGCGTGACCGAGCGGATGACTATCCACGAGTTCGGCGCAGCCAGCCGACTGCTGTTCACTCGCCGAACTGCTCGCATCGTACACCAGATGGGCTACGCCTGTGGCGTGCGAAACGTTCGAACGGTATCTCGCTTGCCGGACGTGGCCTCGACCTCGAGTAAGCCCAACTCGGTAAACACACGGTTCCAGTCACGGTGGTACAGCGGGAAGTCGTCGTTGACGTAGCTCACGTCGGGGGCCGCTGACTCTGCCTCGTCATCTTCGCCTTCGTTTTCGATCGTAATGAGGAGGTCGGCGGTGATTCGGGGCAACTCCTCGAGCACCCACTCGGCGTCGGGATGGAGGTGCTGGAGCGTTTCGACCGAGTAGACGACGTCGAATTGGTCGTCGTCGAAGTCACCGACGACGGCTTCGATCGAGTCGTGATAGAACGTCCCGTCGGCGGCGAGGTCGGGGTAGGTCTCGGCCATCACGTCGAACGCGTCGTCGTTGACGTCGATCCCCGACAGGTCCTCGAAGCCGTGCTCGTGGAGGTGTGCGAGGTGGCGGCCCGAACTACAGCCGAGTTCGAGGATCGCTGCGTCTCGGCCGACGAACCGCTCGAGAATACTGCGGATCGTTTCGCTGGTCTCGTCCGGCCCGTAGTAGGCGTAATATTCCGGTGAGTACTCGCCGGATCGCTCTGCCCACTGGCGACGGACCTCTGTAGAATTCACGTGTAGTACTGCCGACCCACACCTAAAGTCTAGTCGACTCGACGCAGCCGCTGATGTCGGCGATGGATTGGCGCTGTACCAGGCAAAAAGCGGTTCGGTTGCTCGCGGACGTGGCGCTTGGTCTTGTTCGGGTGTCGAGGTCTCCCGGCTGGCGCTCTGTCGCCAAGGTGGCTGGTCAGGAGCCGAGGCCACTAGGCCTCGGTATTCCCGCTTGGTTCTGTGGTTTGCGACTCGGATCCAACGCCCGGATAGGCGAGTATGGCTCCTCCCACGAACACGATCGTTGCGAGATAGATCGGGCCGAGGTGCGTCAGCCAGTTGTGAGCGAAGAGATCGGCGTAGTGCATCGGGAGTGCGATAGCCAGTCCGACCACGGCGGCGACGATCGCCGTCGCCCACGCCCACAGAAGTCCGTTTCGCACACCGTACCACGCCAATGCCGTGATGGCGATCCCAGTGGCGATAATAAATGCCGACGTGGCGACGTGGAGGTGATTGATGTAGTGCATGACGGCCGGATCGACCGCATCGAGTTCCGCCGGAGTGACGCCGTTCAGGGTCGCGACGCCCAGTTCGAAGCCGCTTCCGAAGAACGTTCTGGCGAGGAAAACGACGCCATAGCCGATGAAGACGACGCCCGCAAGCGCCATCAGGAGCGAGCCGGTCTGGACTCTGCGCCCGAGTTCGTGGTCCGCCTCGTGTCGGTCAGCCGTCGCTCGATTCATACCCATCGTTTTAGCCTGTCCCGGTTTCGACTGCGACCTCGGTTACGTGCTGGGCTTCGATTTCGTCGAGGGTGTACTCTTTTCCGTGTTGTTCTCTCACGTGATCGCGTGCGATCTCCAGCAGTCGTTCCTTGTCGTCTTCCTCGGTACGCATGAGAAAGACGCAGCCCGACACTTCTGTGTCGCATGCTACCTGTAGCGCTGCCGTCTCGTCCGATTGCATGTCTGTCGTCATCGTTTGGTTCCCCTCCAGCAAGCGTGGATACGTGACCGGGGTTCGTGTAGTCATCTCGTGACGTTCGTGCAGCCGTTGCCCGTCGTGCATCCGTTGAACGGACGGCACCTGGTGCCAGGCGCACTCGACGGTATGATACGGTCTGCTGTCCCGATGTCCCAGTGCATCCGCAGGATGGCTCGGGGATGTACCGGCACCCACTGACAGGGGTCCGTATGAAACGATGTCCGAACTGGAGGCACACTCACTCCGCGGTCGTCTCGAGCGCAAGCGGTTGAGACTCGCGTCGGCAGGAGTCGTACATCGATTCCGCCCACTCGCGTGCCGCCGGAATGTCGGTGTCGATCAACACGCGAACCGTTCCGCTCTCGGGATTGAGCCCGCTGATCGCGATTCGGCGATCGAAGATGGCGATCCCGTACGGTGGCAGGTCATCGTGTAATCGGACCGTGAGATTTCCGCTCTCACGGGGGCCGGAACAGTGCTCCGGATAGGTCGTGAGGATGTACCTGGCCACCGACGGCGGATCGATAATCTCCGTTTCCATCCTGTCGACGATCCGCTGAGCGAGTTCGTCTCGACACGGCTCGAGCAACGCGAGATCGAACCCGACGAATCGAAGCCGGTCCGTCTCCCGCAGCAGCGACTCGAATCGGTTTATTGGTCGGTACGGATCGTCGGTTTCGGCGACCGTGACGACCGCATCCAATGCCATCTCGATCGTGAATCCGTCCTCCTCGAACGGAAGCCACTGCCAGACATCGCGGAGTTTCCGCTCAGTCTCGAACCGGCCGATCACGTCCCGCATTCCCGACGCGACGAACGCACCCAGCTGTGTCGCCTCGTACTGCTGGCCGTCCCTGCGGATCCAGTGTCGGTCTTCGAATTCGCGCAGCGTCCGTCCGATCGTGGACCGCGAAACGCCGGTCAGTTCCCGGAGCCTGGTCCGGCTCTGGGGGCGTCTGGCCAGCGCGTCGAGCGCGTCCACGCGGTGTTCCGACCGCGCGAGGAACTCGACGTCGTCGAGCGGCGAGTCTGTGGCACTCGTTATCATGGTGGGCGTACGCGTGCTAATTGTATAGCTGTGCCCCTGCTATCTCACGCCGGCTGCGTTCCGAACCGTCCAGCTCATCTCGGAATGAACGGGACAGTCTCCGAGCGAATTCGAGACGTGATCGAACCGACCGACGAGGACGCGACACGGCTGCTCGTCCGCATAGCTCGTCCGCATATACGGTTGAAGCCGCGGCAGTCGTCGATCGGACCGTTCCCGGAGGGATCGCCGCTTCGCGCGGTCACCAGCGACCTCTTGGGAACCAGCACACTTCCTCATGGAACGGAAGCTGCTCATCGGGAGCAAGCGACGTGTCGAACGGGCCGAGTCGCGCTCGGCGGCGTGACCGGTCTGGTCGCCCTCCGAGTTCGGTTCTGGGGCGTACCGTCGCTCCGCCGATCGAGTGTCGAACCGCGGGTGCGTCATACGGTCTGCTGTCCCGATGTCCCAGTGCAATCGCAGGGTAGCGGTCGCATCGGCACTGACTAACAGGAGTCCGTCTCAGCCCGCGCCGTCCGGGGGGCCAACCTGCGACGCGCGCTCTCGAACTCCAGTCACACGGAGGACTGTCGGCATCAGCAACCCCTGGACGAGCGCACCAGTTATCGCGACGCCGAAGACCACCGCCTGAATGAACTCGCGGTGTGGGAGCCCTGCGGGGAGCCCGAGCGCCAGCGCGATGGGAACGACGGTGTGTACGCCGCCCCAGACGAGCAGGTGTTGGTAGCTCCGCGGGGTCGGCGTCGTGGCGATCGCGTTGACGACGCCGACCAGACTGTAGACGGCCACCGCCCGTACGACCAGGACGAGCGCAACGGCGACGAGGATCGCACGCCGGTGCTCGAGCAGGCTGGCGATCGGAACCTGCGCGCCGATGAGGACGTGGACCAGCGTCGACACGAGGAACGCGCCGCCCTCCCACGTGTCGCGGACGAACTCGAGGGTATCGCGATCGATGCTGGCTCCCTCGGCTGCGGTCGTCTCCACGAACAAGCCTGCGCCGACCGTCGCGAGGATCCCGCTGACGCCGATCACGCTCTGGGCGATGATGTAGCTCCCGTATGCGACCAGTACAGTGACCAGCAGGATCGCCATTCGTTCGGGAAGGCGGTGGATGAACTGCGTAGTGGCGTATCCGAGGCCGATCCCGATGAGGAAGCCGCCAACGCCGACGAAGAGAATATCGGCGATGGCCGTGCCGGCGATCTCGAGGCCGACCGTCGGTACCGGTCGTTCGGCGATGAGCAAGAGCAGGACGTTCACGATAACGACCGCGACCCCATCGTTGAACAGGCTCTCGCTGTCGATGATGACCGACAGCCGCTCCGGCGCATCGATCTCCTCGAACACCGAGAGGATGGCAATCGGATCCGTCGGTACTACGATCGCGGCTAACAGCAGCGAGATCAGGATCGGGAGCCCGAACGCGACGCTCGTAAGCCCGCCGAGGAGCACGACTGCCAGCGGGATCCCGACGACGACGAGGACGAGTGGCACGGTCAGATTGTCGCGCAATAGCCTCCGATTCAACTCGATCGTCCCGTTGAACAGAATGATCGGGAGCACGAGGGACATAATTACGTCGTGAGACAGCCGAAGCCCAACGTCGATGGGCAGTATCGAAATCACCACCCCGACCAGAATCAGAAGGATCGAGTACGGAATCTCGAGCCACGCATCGACGACGACTCTGATCACCAGCGCGAGTGTGAGAAGCGCGAGGACACGATACAGGAACTCGAGGACCGCGCTCATCATTCACTTACTCGAGACGAAGGGAGTAATACCCGGTGCCACGCCGGCCGCGGTCGCACTGATAGCGACTGCCGACGCGTCTCCGGTTGCGGACCCGAGGGACTACATGGCTCGCCCTCAGAGAGTTCCGTCGAATGCCGACCGACCCGTCGTCTGACCATCGCGATCGTCGGGAACTCGTTCGGTTCTACTTGCTCGATCATCGGACGCAGCTGGGCAAAGCGATCGACATCGCGCTGTTGGCACTCAATCTCGTGTTCATTGCCGTCTACGTTGCGGAGACGTATCCGCTCTCGGCGGCCCTGCAGACGACGCTCTGGCGATTCGAAGTCGCCATCGCCAGCGTGTTCCTGGTGGAGTACGGCCTGCGACTGTACGGTGCCAGAGATCGCCTCGATGAGGCTACCGATCCCTACACCATAGCCGACGTACTCGCGATTCTACCGACGGTTCTGGTGCTGGCCGTGCCGGGTGCGACGATCGCCAACGTCGGCTTTCTCCGTGCGGTCCGCGTGCTTCGTGCGCTCCGGTTCTATCGGTTCACGCAGGACGCGGAGTTCTTTTTCGGGACGATCTCCGACAACGCCTTGCGCGCGCTGAAGTTGTTGTTGACGGTGCTGGTTCTGTTTTTCGTCTCCGCCGGGCTCTTCTACAGCGCCGAACACGTCGTGAATCCCAAGGTGAGCACGTTCGGCGACGCCTTCTACTACGTCGTAGTCGCGCTGTCGACGGTCGGATTCGGTGATATCGTTCCGCTCACGGCTGCCGGCCGGTGGATCACGGTGGCGGCGATCCTAACCGGGATCATCGTCATCCCGTGGCAGGCGAGTAAGATCGTTCGTGAGTGGAGTCGCAGGGACAAAGTCGACGTCACGTGTCCGAACTGCGGGCTGTCGGCTCACGATCGAGACGCCTCCCATTGCAAGGCCTGCGGCCACGTCATCTACCAGGAGGACGACTCGAGCGAGTGAACCGTCACGGACAGTGACGTACGCACGCGGTGGATCGTTTCGTGATACGTCGACTGTCGATATCGTGTGTAGACTCCTCTTGAGACACCGGGTCGTAGGAACACGACCACCACCGATGAAGCGGTTGAAAGTCAGGACAATTCATCGAATTAACTCTGTTATCGGCCGATAACGCCGCTCTCAATACGATTTCGACGGTCAACTCACAGCCGTCGATGCCTCTGTAGACAACTGTCGAAAACGAGGACGAAAAAATATGAGTTATAGGTCTGGAGTCGAGCGTATGCAGTACCGACCCACACAACCCAATAATGTCTGGTAAATACGACCTAGTTATCGTCGGCGGCGGTATCAGTGGTGCATCCCTTCTGTACACGACCGCGAAGTTCACTGATATCGACTCGATCGCACTGATCGAGAAGGAATCGGAGATCGCAGCGATCAACTCCCATCACACCAACAACTCCCAGACCCTCCACTTCGGAGATATCGAGACCAACTACACGCTCGAGAAGGCCGAAGAGGTCAAAGAGGCCGCAGAACTCCTTGCGGGGTATCTCGAGAACCACGACCCCGACCGGGAGATGCACTCCAAGCGCAGCAAGATGGTCCTCGGTGTCGGCGACGAGGAGGTCGCAGAACTCGAGGAGCGCTACGAGGACGAGGGCTTCGGCGACCTCTTCCCGAAACTCCGGCCGATCGACCGCGACGAGATCGCCGAACTCGAGCCGAAAGTCGTCGAGGGCCGCGATCCCAACAAGGAGATGCTCGCCCTGCAGACGCCCGACGGCTACGTCGTCGACTACGGCGAGACGTCGAAGTCGTTCGTCGACGAAGCCCGCGAAGAGGCGAACGTCGACGTCTACACCGGCACGGAAGTCACAGACATCACGCCGACGCTCGACGGCTACACGATCGAGACCGACCGCGGTCGCTTCGATTGTGACGCCACCGTCGTCGCTGCCGGCTCGCACAGCCTGCAGATGGCGAAGGAACTCGGCTACGGACAGGACAAGGTCCTGCTGCCCATCGCCGGGAGCTTCTTCCTCGCGGACACCGACGACGGCCTCCTGAACGGGAAGGTCTACACGCTCCAGATGAAGAAGCTGCCCTTCGCGGCCGTCCACGGCGACGCGGACGTCCACGACGGCAGTATCACCCGCTTCGGACCGACCGCAAAGCTCGTCCCGACGCTCGAGCGCGGCCGCATCTCGACGGTCAAAGACTTCCTCGACGTGTTCGGCCTGAACGCTGCGGCGTTCCTCAGTTACGCCAACATCCTGTCCGACCGCATCCTGCTGCCGTACGTCCTCCGGAACCTCCTCTACGACATCCCCGAGGTCGGCCGGAAGCAGTTCCTGCCCCACGTCCAGAAGGTCGTCCCGACCGTCGAACTCGAGGACATCGAACGCGCCAAAGGCTACGGTGGCGTCCGACCACAGATCGTCGACACGAAGAACAAATCGCTCGACATGGGCGAGGCCAAAATCGTCGGCGACGACATCATCTTCAACATCACGCCGTCGCCGGGTGCCTCGACGTGTCTCAAAAACGCTATGCGAGACACCCACACCCTGCTCGACTTCCTCGGCGACGACTACGAGTTCGACGAGGAAGCGTTCCGCGAGGAAACGATCGGCCACTTCCCACGCGCCGACGACTCCGACGACCCGAAAGTTGTCGCGCCGAACGCTGACGACGACTGATCGGCCAGAGCGACACCGTCAGTTCGATTCTCGATTGCGGGATTCGATCGTCCCGCAATCCGATTTTTTCTCCCACCGCTAGTCCGTGTCCTCGCTCGAGTCTGCCATGCGCTCGCTGTAATCCCAGCTGTAGATTTCGCTGGGCTCGATCCGAATCCGGATTTCCTCGCGGTCGTCGTCGAGCAACCACGCGGCGAGGTCGGAGTCCGTCCCCCCGAGATACCGCTCGAGCAGCGCCCGGAGCACGGCCTTGTCTTCGTCGGGAGCGAGGTCGACGGTGCCGGTCCCTCTGATGCCGCGGTAGGGGACGTCGTTCGTCGAGACTTCGAAGGCGACCGCTGGATCGTGCCGGAGGAAGCGAACGAGCGCCGAACTGGCTCCGGTCGCACACTCGAGCGTGCCGTCGCGGTAGCGATACCACAGCGTGACGAGCCACAGCGAGCCGTCCGGTCGGTGGGTGGCGAGCCGGATCGGAATCGTCGCCTCCTGTAAGAAGGCCGTGACTTCTGGTTCGGTCCAGGAACCGCGGAGCTCTGGGTCGGGGTCGGGCTCGGACTCGGGCATACGCGAGACGGACGCGCCACAGGCGGAAAAAGCTCGACCCAGAGAGAGAGGCGTTAGTCGGCGTTGGGAAGCGTGACCACGAAGACGGCCCCCTCGGGATCGTTGTCCTCGACCCAGATATCGCCGCCGTAGGCGTCGACCAAGGTCTGTGCCAAGTACAGGCCGAGTCCAGTGCCGGCGCTCTCGAGGCCGCGTTCGCCTTTGCCGAAGATCTCGTCTTTTTGATTGTCGGGGACGCCGGGGCCGTTGTCCGCGACGCGGACGGTGACGTCGTCTGCGTCGTCGCTCACCGAGACGGTCACCTCGGGGGCCGCCTTGTCGTTGTGCTGGATGGCGTTTTTCACCAGGTTCCGGAAGACGGATTCGACCATCTCGTTTGCCAGGACCGCCGTCTCGGGCACCCTCCCCTCGATGGTGACGTCCGCGTTGGCGTACTGTGACCGGACGTCCTCGACGACGTCCGTGATGACGGGAGACAGGGACAGCTGTCGCCGGTCGTCGGCGTCCGTAAGCATCACGTCGGCCATCTCTCGGGCCGTCTCCGTCAGGTCGACTGCTTGCGACGCACTGTCCCGGAGCGTCTCGAGATTGTCTCTCGCGTCGCTGTCTTCCTCGACGTGGTCGGCCAGCAGATCCGCATAGGCCAGCACGATCTGTAGGTCGTTGCGAACGTCGTGGCGCAGCACCTGATTCAACGTCTCGAGGTTGTCACGCTGGTCCTCGAGTCGCTGTTCGTACCGCTTTCGTGTGGTCACGTCCTGGATGGCTCCGTCGAAGACGATGTCCCCTTCGATCTCTCTGGCGATCGCGGTGACGCTTCCCCACAGCTCCTTGCCCTCGAGCGTCTGTAGCCGGAGCTCTTCGCCTTTCACGACGCCGCGGTCGGCGAGCCGGTCGCTGAACTGCTCTCGATCGGCAGGGTCGTGGTACAGATCACTGACGGTGTGTGACTTGAGATCGGTCTTGGAGTCAGCGTCGAACAGGTCGACCATTGCGTCGTTTAGTAAGACGAACTCCCCGTCTGGGCCTGCCGTGTTCTGATACACGCCAACTGGGAGGTTCTCGACGAGTCGTTCGTAGCGCTCGAGAGCCCGTTCACGCTGTCGTCGTTCGCGCATGTGCCCCTCGAGCGTCCGGCTCAGCTGGTTGAATCCGTGCTCGATGCGCTGCCACTCGTCGGCACCGTCGAGCGAGATCCGTGTCTGATACTCCTGGTTTTCGATTCCTTCGAAGCCGTCGAGCAATCCCTCGAGTTGTGCGAGGTTCCGCCGGTAAACCCACCACCCGAACAGGGAGAGCGTGCCGAGCACGAACACGAGCGCGCTACCCTGAAGCATGGAGAGTTCCCGGCTCCGCTCCTGTATCGGAATCCGACTCTCACTGACGGTGATCGTCCAGCCGGTCTCCGAGAGCGTCGTCTGCCGTTCTATCAGGTCGGTGTTCGGCGACGGGGCGGTCGTATAGATGGGCTCGCCGGACTGTGACTCGATCGTCAACCCCTGCCGGTCCTCGAGCGTGGCGGTAAACTGCGGGAAGAAGTCTCCGTGCTCTAAGTGAAACGCCGCGTTGAGCGTCCCAACGCGGGTCTCGTTCTCGTACAGCGGCGTACTGATCGTCAGGATGTAGTTACCGGAGTCGGCTTCGATGGGGTCGCTCACGTAGGTCTCGCCCGCCATCGCACGCTGGAAGTAGACGCGATCACCGAAATCGTCACCGACGGTGTCCTCCGGCTGGCCGGAGTCGGCGACGATCGCCGTCATCGTCCCGTTGGCGTCGATGACCGACGCGCCGGCAAACGACGACCGCTCGACGAACGTCTCGAGGGTCCGTCGCTGGGACGCGCTTCCGTGGCGTGTCAGTTCCGGGTTCGTCGCTCCGATCTCGGTGGTTCGCTGGAGTGCATCGAGTTGTCCGTCGAGTTCGGACTGGATGTGGACCGTCGCGTGGTCGAGCTCCTCTTGCTCGTGGGTGTAGAGGGAGTCCTTGTGATATTGAAACCCGACGACGACGGAGACAGAGAGAACCACTGCAATAAGCGCGATGAGGAGAAGAAACAGACGCTTGGTCTTCATCGAGTGTGTGTTCGTCGTTTGGACAGTGAAAGTACTGATTTCGCTCGACAACTGCGTCTTCGACGGTACTCAGCAGCCCACTGGCTCAACCGAAGACGCGACACTGCGATCCGAATTGTCGCTGCGGACGCCAGCCGATGTTCTTATAACGATATACTGGGACGGGGATGAGTACAGGTGGCTGTCAGTAGCATGGTGTTCCGGTGGCGGACACACGTGGGTGCGCTCGTCGGCGTGGCCGGTGGCGTCAGTGCGCTGTATCTCGTCCAGCTGCGGAACTACCTGCTCTTTCATAGCCTCGCCGAACTGGGTAGCATTCTCATCGCTGCCGTCGTGTTCCTCATCACCTGGAACGCACGCGAAGAGCTCGATCGGTCGTTTCTGGTAGTTCTCGGCGTCAGCTATCTGTTCGTCGCCGGCGTGGACCTGCTCCACGTCCTCGCGTACAAAGGCATGGGGGTCTTCCCCGATACTGGCCCGAATCTGCCGACACAGCTCTGGGTCCTGGGGCGATATCTCGAGGCAGGCTCGCTTTTGGCTGCGGGGATCGTCGGCCTCGTCGTCGGTGAGCGAGACGACCTCGAGTGGACCGGAGAGAGGCTGTTTGTGCTAGTGACGGGCTATGCTGCCGTCGTCGGCTTCGGACTCGGTTCGATCTTCGTCGTCGACTGGTTCCCACAGATGTACGTCGAGGGAAGCGGCCTGACGCGAGCCAAGATCGGCAGCGAATACGTCGTTATCGCTCTCTTTGCGGCCAGTCTCGGTCTCCTGTACAGCCAACGAGAGACGTTCAACCGGCGTATCTTCCAGTTTCTCGCCGGCTCGATACTGCTGACGATGGGCGCGGAGGTCGCCTTTACCGTCTACATCGACGTGTACGGGCTTTCCAACGCCATCGGCCATCTCCTCAAGTTCGCCTCGTTCTATCTGATCTACCTGTCTGTCGTGAAGGTTGGGATCAAAGAGCCACAGAAGACGCTCTATCGGACGCTTGCACAGCGTGAAGCTGAAGCCCGCAAATTCAAAAAAGCGGCCGACTACTCGGGCCACGCCGTCCTGATTACGGATCGAGAGGGCACAATTCAGTACGTCAACGATGCGTGGGAGGCGATGACGGGGTACTCGGCGGTCGACGCCCGCGGACGAAACCCCAAACTCCTCAAATCCGGCGAGCACGACGAACCGTTCTACGACGAGCTGTGGTCGACGATTCTCGCGGGGGACGTCTGGGAGGGCGAGATCGTCAACGAGCGCCGAGACGGCGACCGCTACGTGATCCACCAGACGATCGCGCCGATCTTCGCCGAGGACGGCGCGATCCAGAACTTCGTCGCGATCCACGACGACATCACCGACCAGAAGGCATACCAGCGACAACTGGAGACCGATCTCCACCAGAGCGTCACACAGCTCCAGGTGCTCGCTCGCGTCCTTCGGCACAATATCCGCAACGAGATGAACGTGATCGCGGGCAACGCCGAGATGATCCACGAGCGGTCCGACGACACCAATAACGACGACATCGCGTCGATGGCTGCTCGCATCGTCGACGCGAGCGATCAATTGCTCGCCCAGACCGACAAGCAACGCGAGATCGTCCAGCTCCTGTCGACGCCGCCGACGGCAACGACGCTCGAGCTGCCAGCCGTCGTCGACGAGATCGTGAGCCAACTCGAACAGCAGTATCCGCAGGCCGACGTCACCGTCGACATCCCGGCCGACCTCGAACTCCGGACGCTGCCGGAGCTCGAGCAGGCGATCACGGAAGTCGTCGAGAACGCCATCGTGCACACTCGGGAGGGAACACCTGCGGTGGCGATCAGTGCCCGTTCTCGGGAGCAGACAGTCGAAATCCGCGTCGAAGACGACGGTCCGGGGATTCCAGTCGCGGAACGGCAGATCATCGCTGGGGACGCGGAGATCGACGCGTTACTCCATAGCAACGGGCTGGGACTGTGGCTCGTCGACCACATCGTCACGAAAGCCGGCGGGACGATTCGATTCGAGGACGCCGATTCCCGGGGCAGCGTCGTCACGCTCGTCGTCCCTCGAAACCGGACTATGGCCGATCGTCACGATCCGTCCCAGGTGACTGCTTCTCGGTGACAGCGCCGTGTCGATCACGTTCGCCACGGCAGACGACACCTCTCGGCGATCCACGACTTCCGCCGATCGTGAAACAAAAACTACAATTCAGTCCGATCGAATTATCGGAAACCGAATGAGTCTCTTCGGGACGGTCGTCGTCGGGTTCGGGCCCCTCCTTGTCGGCTACAGCGTCGTCCGCTATCTCGGACACGCACAGGCGCGAGTCATGGAAGCCAACGAGCGCTGTGAGAATACCTGGGCCGACGTCGAGGTCTTACTCGAGCGCCGCCGGAGCGAACTCGAACAACTCGTCGACCTGACCAACGAACACGTCGCCCACGAACGGGACCTGCTCGCGGGAATCGTCGACGCACTCGAGGGCGCAATCGAAGCCCAGTCACCCGATGGAGCGAGACGACGCTCGGCAGTCACGGCAACTTGAAATTTAAACATACATAACTATTTGGCTGCTTGCGTTTACTAGCCGGTAGAGCCATCCGGCTCGCTCATCATGAACGTCGACGAATTCGTTACCGCGAACGAACCGAAAGCTGGCGGGGAGACGTTTCAACTCGAGAACGACAAGCTACTGGACATCGATCTCGACGGCTCCGTCATCGCGAAAGCCGGCTCGATGATCGCCTACGACGGGGACATCTCCTTCGAGGGGAAATCCTCCGCGGAAGGCGGCATTACGGGCTTTCTCAAGGAGAAGGCAACTGGCGAGGGAACACCGGTAATGGAGGCCACCGGGACCGGACACCTCTATCTCGCTGATCAAGAGAAGAAGATCCAGCTTCTCGAGCTCGACGCCGGGCAGTCGATCTCGGTCAACGGCAATGACGTCCTCGCGTTCGAGTCGAGCGTCACCTACGAGATCCGAACCGTCGAGAGCATCGCGGGCTTTTCTGCCGGCGGGCTGACGAACGTCTTTCTCGAGGGGCCGGGCACCGTCGCGATCACGACCCACGGCGAGCCGCTCGTCTTGCAACCGCCGGTCAGAACCGATCCCAGCGCGACCGTCGCCTGGAGCGAGACGACGCCGGGCAGTCACGTCGACACCTCGCTCTCGAATATGATCGGCCAGTCCTCCGACGAGAGCTACCAGCTCGAGTTTACGGGATCGGAGGGATTCGTGGTCGTCCAGCCCTTCGAGGAACGCGGGCCACAGCAGTAGCAGGCACGACGGCCACTGCGACGGACGACGTATAGGACCTTGACCAATACGCAGTTCAAGACGATTCTATGAGACGACAAGCGCTCGGCGCGATTTCGGCTGCACTCGTACTGACGCTCCCCTGGGTCGCCGTCTGGGGAGCGACGGATCTCCTGCCCCAGTTCGCGCCGGCCGCGCTTCGAACCCTGCCAACGCTCTGGACGGTGGTCGTGACCGGCCTCGCCGTCCTCGGCGCGTCGTTTCTGCTCGCCTGGGCCGCCGAGACCGCCGAGAAAGACGTCCCGCGAGCGTTCGCGATCGCGGTGCTGGCCGTCCTCGCGGTCGCCCCCGAGTACGCCGTCGACGCCCTGTATGCGTGGAACGCGGGCCAGTTCGTCGGCACCGAACGCGGGATCGAGGCTGGCAACTTGGCAGTCGCCAACATGACCGGCGCGAACCGCATCCTCATCGGCATCGGCTGGGCCGGCATCGCCCTCTTTACGATCTTCCGCCGGGGGTCGGCGACCGATCCCGCCGTCGAGAAACGGCCCGGCTTGCTGGCCGACGTCGTCTCCCTCGACCGCGACATCGGTCTCGAGATCGTGTTCCTGCTCGCCGCGACGCTCTGGGCGTTTCTCGTTCCGTTCAACGGCGGCATCGACGTCTTCGATATGCTGTTTCTGGTCGGCCTGTATGTCTGCTATATCGCGGTGATTCTCCGCGGCGAAGCCGAACCCGAAACCCAACACGTCGGCGTGCCGGCGTACCTACAGCGGTTTTCGCGGCCCCGCCGCATCGCCACCGTTTTGGTGCTGTTTGCCTACTCGGGGGCGATGATCTTCACGGCCGTCGAACCTTTCGCTCACGGGCTCGAGGAACTCGGCCAGAGCGTCGGTATCCCCTCCTTTTTCATGATCCAGTGGATCGCACCGCTGGCTTCTGAGTCGCCGGAGCTCATCGTCGTCGTCTATCTGGTCAACAAGGCGCGGTCGACGGCGGGCTTTAACGCACTCATCTCGTCGAAGCTCAACCAGTGGACGCTGCTCATCGGGACGCTCGTCGTCGTCCACTCGCTTGCGCTCGGTCGCTACGGCGTCCTCGCGTTCGACTTCAAGCAGTCCGCGGAGATCTGGCTGACCGCCGCCCAGTCGTTTTTCGCGATCGGGCTGTTGCTCCGGTTCGAAATCTCCGTCCGGGAAGCGCTCACCTTGCTCGGGTTGTTCCTCTCGCAGGTTGTTATTGAGTTTCTCATTATCCGTGAACTCGTCGTGCTCCCGGTCTCGAGTACAGACCTGTTGCTCGCGTACAGTGTCCTCTACGTCGTCCTCGGGACGGCGCTGTTCGTCAGCCGCCGCCGATCGTTCGGCCGACTCGTCCGACGAACCGCCGGGACGGTCAACGACGCGATGCCGATCGGCGAGGAGCGCCCGCACGGCGTCGACGACTGACAGACTACCGGACAGACCCGTTTCTCGCCACAGTCACAGGCCGGTACTGGCCGGTCGGAACTGACAGCTACGGCCCGTATCCATCGCCGGCCACAGGTCTACGGTCACGGCGGTGGTACCGTCGCCATCGATGCTCTCGATCGGATCTCCACGCTCTGACACTGTGGTTGTCTTCGTGGCTGCAGTCGCCCTCACGTTGCCCCATCTCTTGGCCGGTCGACTCGGCATCGGCGGCAGGATCCCCCGAAGCCGGTGGCTGTCGATCGCCGGCGGCGTCTCGGTCGCGTACGTCTTCGTCCATCTCCTGCCGGACATCGGGGAGGCCGCAGTGACGCTCGCGGAATACGGGGACCCGACCGCCTTCGCCGAACACCACGGCTATCTGATCGCGCTGTTCGGATTCGTTACCTTCTACGGCCTCGAGCAGTTCACCCAGCGGTCGAACCATGATCCGGACCGAGCCGGCGACGGCATTTTCTGGATCCACGTCGGTTCCTTCGCCGCCTACAACGCGATCGTCGGCTACCTGCTGTGGGATCGCGAACTCGGGAACCTGCTCCTGTTTTCGGTGGCAATGGCACTGCACTTCGTCGTCACCGATGACGGCCTCCGCGCACATCACGGGCGGACGTACCACCGTCGTGGACGGTGGGTGCTGGCAGCGGCGGTGATCGCCGGTGCAGGTGTCGGCTACGTCCTCGAGACCGTCGAGATCCTCGTGGCGGTGTTCGTCCCGTTTCTCTCCGGCGGGATCATCCTCAACGTGATCAAAGAGGAGCTGCCACCCGAGCGCGAGAGTCGGTTCTGGGCGTTCGCCGTCGGTGCGGCGGGGTATGCCGCGTTGTTGCTGTTCGTCTGATGTCACAGCCAGTCCGCCGGTGGACTCGAGCGACCAGTAATGCTCGAGCGGGAGCGTTTTGTCGGTCCGGCATAATCACCTGCTATGAGACTCCGGCCGCGCCGCCCCCAGCAGTTCCGGCTTGCGGACTCGGCCCAGCAGATGGTCGGTGGGTTCCTGCTCGCAGGTCCGTTCGTGGTCACTGAGGAAGTCTGGATGCTTGCGAGGAACATGCACATCCTGCAGGCGCTCCTGATCGTGACCATCGTCTTCGCTATCGGCTACGCGGCGCTATACAAGGCGGACGCGACCCGCGACGCCGACGACGAACAGGAGGTCGCCGGAATTCCAATCCGCTTTATTTCACTGATGATCGTCACGTTCGGCTCAGTCACCGTCCTTGCGTTGCTATTCGGGGCGCCTGAGACCTTCCTCGAGACTGAGGAAACCAGTCAACTCGTGGAAACGACGTTCAAGGCCGTCAGCGTCGGCTCGGTTTTCAGCGTCGTCGGCGCGGCGACGGCAGACACAATCTTTGCGAAGTAGCGCCGACTCAGGTTGTGAACCCAAATCACTCGTCGGGGCGCTTTCGCGCTTCTTATTCACATCGTTCAGTCGGCCCATAATACGCATTTGGCGGACAACCGTGGTGGGGTCGGACACCCGCGGCGATCAGGCATCCATCGATCACGTACGCATCGAAATCGATGCCACGGACAGATGAAACATGAAACACGATCACAGTCGTTGGTGTTCTCACACCGAAGAGTCCCGAAGCTTGACGGAACCCACCCACGAAGCACAGCGACATGGCCGATCCCCTCGCTGCCCCGCTTCAAGTGTTGGTGTTTCGGGTGGCGATCGCGTTCGGGATCGGCGCGCTCATCGGTCTCGAGCGCGAACAAAGCGAGTCGGGCGGTACGTTCGCCGGGAGTCGCACGTTTCCGCTGTTCGCGCTGTATGGCGCGCTCGTCCAGGCGTTCTTTCCGGGGCTGCTTCCGATCGCAGTCGGGACGCTCGTGATTCCGCTGACGGTGGCGTATCTCGGCAAGATCTGGTTCGAGGGTGACATCGGGCTGACGACGGTGATGGCCGCGTTACTGACCGTCGTCCTGGGAGCACTGACGACCCATTCGGAACGCGGCGCGGTTCTGGCCGTCGCCGTCGGCGGTGTCGTCACAGTGTTGCTCTCTGCGAAGGGGACTATTCACGACTTCGTCGACCGGATCGACGAGGCCGAACGCCGCGCGTCGATCAAGTTCATCCTCGTCGTGCTGGTCGTCTTTCCGCTCCTCCCCGATCGAGAACTCGACGTCGCGTTCGGTCTCAATCCACGGTTCATCTGGCTTATGGTCGTGTTCGTCACCGGGCTGAGTTTCGTCGCCTACGTTCTGAGTCGGACGATCGGAACGGAACGGGGGATCGCGCTGACGGGGATTCTGGGCGGGTTCGTCTCCTCGACCGCGACGACGGTGTCGATGGCCGAACGAGCGAGTGCGGAACGTTCCCTCTCCCAGATCTGTGCGTTCTCGACGATAACCGCGTCGATCGTCATGTTTCCGCGGGCACTCATCGAAGTCGCCGTCGTCAACCGGGATCTGCTCCCATACGTCGCCGTTCCGCTAGCCGTGATGACGGCCCTCGGCGCGAGCATCGCCGCTATCGTCTACTGGCGAGCGACCACGACGCTGGACGAGGAGGCCGAGACCGAGCTCGCGAACCCGTTTCAGTTGCGCCCGGCGCTGTTTTTCGGTGCCGTCTTCGCAGCCGTCCTGTTGGTCTCCGAGTCCGCCCACTCCCTGCTCGGTGAATCGGGGATCTATGCGACCGCGTTCGTCTCCGGCCTCGCCGACGTCGACGCGATCACGCTGACGCTGAGCAGGCTCGCGGCCGACGGGACGATCACGCCACACGTCGCCGCAACGGGAATCGTCATCGGCGCGATCGCGAACACGATCGTGAAAGCCGGCCTCGCGTGGGTGATCGGAACCACCGAGCTCGGCCGTCTCGTGACCGCTGGCCTCGGTGCCGTGTCAGCGATCGGCCTCCTCGTCGTCTTCCTCGCATAAGCAACGTCCGTCCGGCTACGACTCCGACGTGGCTCGACCGGTTATCGTGTCGATCTCGAGCTCGAGGATGCGGATCTCGATCTCGTCGATGTTCTCGTCGAAGACGCGAATGGGTGCGAACTGCTGGTTGATTTCGGCCGTGTCGAACCGGTCGTAGTCAGATTTCGGAATCTCTGACAGCTGGCCGGTGAGCATCACGCTCCAGGAGTCTATCTCGCGCGGATCGTCGGTCGCTTCCGTCCCGTAGCAGACGTAACACGCTGTCTCGGTCGCATCGATGAACGCCTGTTTTCGGCTCCCGTCGGTGACGCCGAGCCGGAAGTAGAGTCCGTCACCGTCGTAGTAGTGTGCCAGCGGGATGGCGTAACTCTCGTCGTCCTTCGAAAGCGAGAGGACGCCCGTCTCGGCCGTTTGCAGCCGCTCTTCGATCGTCGACTCGTCGATGCCGAACGTGTACGCGTAGTCGATGTGTTTCATCAGCGGGAGAAGTCAGTGAGGATGGCTACGCGGCCGCGGGCTATAGTTGTTCTCTCATACGGTCTGCTGTCACGAGTGACCGGTGGGACCGCAGCGCGGGTCGCGGGCCCTGTCCACTAGAGGTACGAGTCGTCGTACGATTCCGTGGACCGCTCTGTGTGGGTGTTTCCACAGTCACTACACTCGAGGCGATCCATGTTGTTCATCGAGACCGCGAGCGAGCCACAGTTCGCACAGTAGAAGCCGTACTGCTCGGTGTGGGCGTCGTCTTCGTAGGTCACGAAAAACGACGCCGCGGTGCCGGACTCTTCCTCGTCGCGGGCGATGTACACCGTCGTTCCGTCGTCGGCCGTCGTCAGTTGCTCGTCGACCCGCTCCGTTTCGGGAAACTCCTCGTCTGCTGCGTCCTCCCCTGCCGAACCGGGAAGGGTCGCGTCCACGTCCGGCTCCGTGTAGACGTAGTTGACGACCGACTCGTCGGCGATCTCGACCCGCCGGTCGCCGTCGTGCTCGAGACCGAGCCGTTCGACGAAGTCGTGGCCCTCCGTGTTGGCCTCGAGAACGGTGACACAGATGTGCTCGGCCCCGCGGTCGCGGAGGGTCTCGGTCGCAGTCTCGTACAGTTCGGTGCCGATGTCCTTCCCACGGTGTTCCGGATCGACGAACAGCCACCTGACCTCGCCCCACCCGTCCTCGAGTCGCCCTTCGACGAACCCGGCGATGGTCGTCCCCTCGATTTCCGCGCCAGTTTCGGCGACCTGCAGCAGGGTCTCCTCGTCCTCGCGCTTGTCGACGACTGCCTCGTCAGCGAACTGCTCGTCGACTAGCCCATCGATCTGTGCCGGGCTGAGCCTGAACGAGGTCGTCATCGAACTGTCGACGACCTCGCGAATCCGTTCGGTCTCCGCGGACTCCGGTTCCCGAATTTCCATACCGGATACTCGGGATCGATCCCGATAAGCGGGCTGCCGGCGCGAACAAGCGACGCTCCGGATTCGATCGGCTCGAGCGTTCCTCGTCGCCAGCCTCGAGCCGTCGCGTCCGGCTACCCGTCGTCGAGTCCCTCGCGCTCTCGCAGGGACCGCCGTCGGATCTTGCCCGTCGTCGTGGTCGGGAGCGTTTCGACGAACGCGATGTGCTGGGGATACTCGTATTCAGCTAGCCGGTCGCGGACGAGCGTCCGGATCTCCTCGCGAAGGTCGTCGGGATCGTACTCGTCGCTCGCGGGCTTGACGAACGCTTTGATCGCTTCACCACGCGTATCGTCGGGAACACCGACGACGCCGGCCTGCTCGATAGCTTCGTGAGTGAGAATTGCGTCCTCGACCTCCATCGGCCCGACACGGTAGCCGCTGGTGAGGATGACGTCGTCGGCCCGCGAGACGAACCACAGATAGCCGTCCTCGTCGCGCTCGACGAGGTCGTCGGTTAGGAACCACCCATCCGCAGTCTGCTTGTTCGCCGTCTTCTCTGGCAGGCCGTGGTACTCGTCGAAGAAGACGCGGCGATCGCCCGGTTTGATCGCGAGTTCGCCAGTCTCACCACGCTCTTTGTGTTCGTGCGTCTCGGGATCGAGCACCGCCACCTCGTAGCCCGGGAAGGGCTTGCCCATACTGCCCGGCCGCGTGTCGAACCACGTCTCCGAGTTGCCGACGACGAGATTGAGTTCGGTCTGGCCGTAGAACTCGTTGATCGCGACGTCCTCGAACGTTGATTCGACCCACTCGACGACCTCCGAGGTGAGCGGCTCGCCGGCCGAGGCGAAGGTCTCGATCGAAAGGTCATATTGGGCTTCGGGATCGTCGACGCCCATCAGCATCCGGAGCGCGGTCGGCGGCATGAAGGCTTTCGTGACGTCGTGGCGCTCGAGCAGGTCGTAGACTTCGTGGGGATCGAATCCATCGCGGGGCCAGCCGACGATCGTACAGCCGTGGTGCCACGCCGCAAAGAGGGTGCCACCGAGGGCTGCACCCCAGGCCCAGTCCGCTGGGGTCCACAGCGTGGCCTCGCCCTCCGAAAGGCCCTGATCGAAGTAGTTGTACGCTGCGGCAGCGCGCCCGAGCCAGAGTGCGTGACTGTGGCGGACCCCCTTCGGCGGGCCCGTCGAGCCGCTGGTGTACATGATCGCCGTCGGCGTCTCGGGGGTGGCGTCGTAGACGTCGATGCCCGGCTCGTGGGATGCGACGAGCTCGTCGAAGGCGTGTGCCTCGCCTGTGACCGCGTCGGCGTCGCCGAGTTCGATGACGTGCTCGAGTGCTGGACACTCCTCGCGGATCTCGTCGATCGTCTCCCGGACACTGGGATCGACGACCACCGCTGTGGCCTCGCTGTCTGCGAGCCGGTACTGGAGCGCATCGCGCCCAAAGAGGACCGTCAGCGGCACCGACACCGCACCCAGTTTCCAGTTCGCAAGGTGGGTCAGCGGGTTCTGTGGCTTCTGCGGGACGACGACGCCGACCCGGTCGCCGGCTGCCACACCGAGATCGGCGAACGCGGCTGCGAGGCGATCCGACTGTTCGTCGAGGTCGTCGAAGGAGTAAGTCTCGAGGCCGTTCTCGGGATGTTCGTACCGCAGCGCCGTCCGACTCGTGTCGTTGTGTTTCCGAAGAAAGTCGACCGCAGGGTTGTACTCGTCGGGGAGGTCCCACGAAAAGTCCTCGCGGGCCGTCCTGTGCTCGTCGTACGTCGGCATTACCGTCCAGGTCATGCGATGGCCTACCGGGGCCAGCACATAGCGTTTTTCGACACGCGTTCACAAGAGCGGTGGACAGTGTACCGTGATGAGCGCGCTCTGCCGTGTGCCCTGACTGCCTACTCCTCGTCGTCTTCCGCGGTTTCGGTGTCGTCCTCGGCTTCAGTCTCCTCGTCGTCGGCGTCGTCGGCTGATTCCTCGTCAGCTTCGCTTTCGCCCTCGACCTCGATGTCGGCCTCGATCTCGATCGTCAGGCCATCGGCCTCGAGTTCGCCCTCGAACTCGCGTTTGTCGCCGACTTCGATCTCGAGTTCGTCGGTGTCCACTTCGATTTCGACTTCGACGTCGACGGTGACTTCGGCGTCGTCCATATCCACCTTTCGCTCGGCCATCATAAAGGCGTACCGCGCGGCTTCGGGAGCCGTCGTGGGCAGTCCGTCTCGGAACCTATTTTTAGGCTGGCCGAAAATAGTGGGTATGACCGATTCCGTCCGGGTAACGCTCGAGGGAGACGACGAATCGACGTCGGTTCGCGTCTACGGCAACGAGGGCGACGTCTCGACCGACGACGCGACGTTTCGATTCAGCGTCGGTGGCGGAGATGACGGGGACACAGACGACGCCGACGGTCCGTCCGCGGACGACGTGACCGACTGTGACGATCCCCGCCGCATCGCCGCGCTCGCGGACATCCCGACTGACGGGACGCTCCGGTGTGAGGCCCGCTCCGGCAATCGGGGGACGGAGCTGATTCTCCGCCGCACAGGCGACGACGTGACCGCGTGGCGAAACTCGTGTCCGCACGAACCCGATGTCCGGCTCGATCCCGGCTCCGGTGCGATCGTCCGGGACGAGCAACTGGTGTGTCACAAACACGGCGCGCGCTTCGAGTGCGGTGACGGCGTCTGTACGGCGGGCCCGTGTCGCGGTGACGCGCTCGATGCCATTGCCGTCGCCATCCGTGACGGGAGCGTTTACCTGACGGACGATCGGTTCGAGTCGTGCCGACGACTGGACGAGCCGGCTGCGTGAGATCGTCGCCGACGGCTTCCCTCTGCTTGGGTGGCAGCGACTGTCAGTGACGACGACTGCCGGTCGTGACTGCTTCGCGCCGAGAATTACGACTCGAGCCAGTCAGGAACCGCGTTGACCGACACGAGCACCGCCGCCGCGCCTTCGCTTTCGTACTTTTGTCTGCCTGTCTCACCGGTCAACCCGCCGGTCAGGACGCCGATCCCGTGATACTCTCGCTCGGGATCGGCCTCGTCGGCGTTGACTGCCGTCCGAACGTCGTCTAACGTGTCACCGACGAACGCGACGCTGGCTGCGTCGAACCGTTCTGCGAGGGTCGTCAACGCTTTCGGGTGTGGTTTCCCCTCTTCCCAGTCGTCCATCGTGAACCGACGGTCGACCGGAATCGCATCGTCGAGCCCGACTCGCTCTAAGGCGATCTCCGCCTCGGCCTCCGGCCGCCCGGTGAGGACGCCCACGTCGTACTCCGCGAGCAGCCGGTCGCGGGCCTCGCTTTCGAGCAACACTGGTTCGTCGTGGATGAACCCCGGCGTCTCCCGGTCGAGATCCGGCTCGCCGTCCTCGAGCCCGCGATAGAGTTCGTCACCGAGATACAACTGCTGGAAGACATCGCGAAGTCGGTCGCGGTCCCAGTGGTCGGTCACACGCTGGGTCGCGCGGGCACCGATCGCCTCGCGGACGACGGCTTCGGCCGCCTCGAGGCCGCCGCCTGCAGCAGCGATTTCGTCGGTAAACGCCTCGAGCGACTCGCCGTAGCCTTCCTCGGTCGCCAGCACGTAGAGTGCGGCCGCGTAGGTCAGTTCCCAGTCGTTGTTGAACCCGCCTGCGTCCTTGAACTCCTGAATATCGTCTTTCCGGATCGTCCGGCCGTAGACTGCGTCGACGGACTCGACGATCGCACGCCGGTAGGAGTCGGCGACGTCGACGAGTACTCCGTCGATATCGAGGACGACGGCATCTGCGTTCATACCCGTTCGGACGGGACGCTGGGAATAAAGGCGATCGGATTCGATTCGGAAGCACCACGACTCGTTGCTCGGACGAAAGACGCTCTTCCGTTCCCAGTTACGCCCCGGTTACTCGTTTGCTACCATCACCTCGGTCGCCTTGATCACCGCGTTCACCTCGTCTCCCTCCGCGATTCCGAGCCGATCAACCGAACTGGTCGTGATCACTGCTGTCACCGTCTGTGAAGCCGGTGTCTCGATCGTGACCTCCGCCATGATACCGTCCGTCTCGATCGACTGGACCGTTCCCTCGAGTCGGTTCCGAGCGCTCAATCCCATACCGATCACCACCAGCGCGGCGATATTATAGTCCCTCCCGGCAGGCTCAACGGGCGCGATTACTGGCCGGATCGGACAGTTGCGTCGCTATCGAACACGCGGGTCGTTCAGCGAATCGCTCGAGCGACGTACAGCGTCCCACTCTCGACGGTCTTGCGCTCGACCGGAACCGCCGGCTGGTCACCGCCCAGGGTCGTAAACAGGAAGTCGGCGTCGGCGTCCCGAGCGACCGCAAGCGCCGGCCGGTGGAGCTCCGGTGGCAGATTTCGGGCGTAGATCGCGTCTACGTCCGCGTAGACGGACGGCTCGGGATCGACGATATCGTCGCGGACGAACGTCACGTCGTCCGGCACGTCGCGGTCGTAGATGTCGGTCGCGGTGACCGACACCCCTCGCTCGGCGAGCGCTCGAGCGAGATCGGTCCGGTGGCCGATCCCGACCTCGACGACCCGTTGGTAGGCAGTCAGGTAATCGATTATTGTGCCGGGATTCCGGCGCGAGTCGGCCATGGCGGGACGTTTATGCCACCCGCGGTCATAGCACTTGCTATGCTCGTCGATATCGTACCGGTCGGGAACGTCTCCGCTGAGGTCAAGCGGGCGGCCTCCGCGGCGTTGCGATCGGTCTACGACTGCGACGTGTCGATCAACGACTCGCAGTCGGTTCCCAACGGTGCGTACGACTCCGACCGGAACCAGTACTCCGCCGAGCCGTTCATCCAACTGGCCGAGCGAGTCGGCCGTGGCATGAAAAACATCGCCATCACCCCGCACGATCTCTTCTACCGGCGTCGCAACTACGTCTTCGGCCTCGCCTATCTCGACGGCAGCGGCAGCGTCGTCTCCACCTATCGGCTCCAGACCTCGAGCGACGGCGGCTTCTCGAATCAAAGCGCCGCCGACATCTTCGAGGATCGGGTCCGCAAGGAGATCGTCCACGAGATCGGCCACACCTACGGCCTCGAGCACTGTGACAACAACCGCTGTGTGATGAACTTCTCGCCGACAGTTCGCGAGGTCGACATCAAAGAAGAGAACCTCTGTGGGAGCTGCCAGCGGCTGATCAGCTAATTCCGTTTCGACACTGTTCGACGCTCGACCGTCGATCGACGAGGTGGAGTTTCGTTTCTCTCCGTTGCACACCGGCTCTCGAGTTGGTATTACCGTTCGATCAGTCGCGAGACCGCCGCTCGCACCTGCGTTTGCACCCGTGAGAGCCGGCTACGCGAGACCGGACCGACGATCGGCAGCGTCCACCGGGCGTCGGCCACGGCCTCGAGTGTCGATCGCTCGTATTCGCTGACGAACTGCCACAGCAGGCGACTCGCGTCCGGCCCATTGGGTGCGGTAAACCGCCCGTCGGAACTGCCGCCGGACCAGGCGTGACCCATCCCATCGACGAGCCACTCTTCGACGACGAGGGTCCCGCTCCCGTCTCGATACTGGCGTCTGGCATACTCGTACGGGCCGCTTGTGCCGGTTTCCACCCGGTCGGGCTCGACCTCGAGCGTCTCTTCGTCGCCGTCGACCCCGAGATGGCTCGCACGGAGCGTGCCTGCGGTGAGTTGCCGGGCGTTTGCGACGTCGACCACGTCGTCGTCGGTTCCGTGGAAGACGATCGTCGGAATCGCACGTGCGCGGTCGGCCATCGCCTCGTACGCTTCGATCCCCGCCTCACGCCCGTCCTGCCTGTCGCCGCGGTACATCTGTGACAGCGCCGAAAGCGCGCTTCCGACGGCGTCGTATGCAGGCCCGCTGTGAACGCCCGCTGCAGCGAACAGGTCGGTGTATTCGACGATCGCTCGAGCCGCCATCGACCCGCCGGCCGAGAGCCCGGCGACGTAAACTCGATCCTCGTCGACAGCGAACTCATCGATCACGCTGTGCGTGAGGTCGGCGAGCCAGGCGAGTTCGCCGTTCCCGCGTGTGGCGTCCGTGTCGTCGTACCAGTTCCAACACCGGAGCGGGTTTCCAAAGCGCGACTGTTTCGGGTAGGCGACCAGAAACGTCTCGTCCGCTGCAACCTCGTTCATCCCGGTTTCGGCCGCAAACGCTGCTGGCGTCTGTCGACAGCCATGAAGGAACACGAGCAACGGCACCGGCTCGTCGGCGTCGTAGCCGGGTGGCACGTACAGCCGGTACGATCGCCCGTCGTGGTCGCTGCCCAGGAACGCACCGGCGGCAGAACCCGGCTCTGAAACCCCACTCTCATCGCCAGACCGGACGGCGCGTTCGGCACCGAGCGGAGACGACTGCAACAGCTCCTTCGCACGGAGCAGCGTTCGGCGACCGACGGCGTCGTCGGTCGCGTCCGTGTCGTCACTGGCGGGCATACTGCAGCCATGACTATCCACTCGAGTATAAGTTCTGGGCTCGGCGACCGATTCCGTCCCGAGAAGGGCTGATCTGCGACCCTACGGTGCGTAGTAGTACTCGCCTTCGCTTTTCTGCTGGCGATCCAGCTGTGACTCGGGTTTGTTGATCCGCGGGCGCGAGGTGCGCTCGTCCCGGCGGAACGTGACCTCGAGGTTCGCGAGGAACTCGTTCATGCCATCGCGCATCGGCTGCGGTTGGCCGGCACGACCGTGGACGGCAGGCTCGCCGTCGAAGACCATCAGCCGGTCGGCGAGCAGGTCCATCATGTAGATGTCGTGGTCGATGACCAACACGGTGGCGTCCTGCTGTTCGGCGTACCGGCGGATTGCGCTGGTCGCCTGCACGCGCTGTTCGACGTCCAGATGCGCCGAGGGTTCGTCGAGCAGGTAGAGATCCGCCGAGTCGGAGAGACAGGCCGCGATGGCGACCCGCTGGCGTTCCCCGCCGGAGAGATCCGAGAGGTTCTGCTCCATGATCCGCTCGAGTTGTAGCGGCTGGGCGATCTCGGTGTTCCAGTATGAGGAGCCGAACTGATCGGTAATCGACGAGAGGAACGCGTCGACCCGCATGGGCTGGTCGATGGTGACGTACTGGGGCTTGTAGGAAATGTCGAGGTCGAGATCGGCGTCGCCTTTGTCGGGCTCGAGATTGCCCGTCAACAGCTTCGCGAACGTTGACTTCCCGATCCCGTTGGGGCCGACGATGCCGAGCACTTCGTTTTCGCGGATCGTGCCGCCTTCGATCTCGAGGCTGAACTCGCCATCACCGTAGCTCTTGGTGAGGTCGGGGTACTCCACGAGCGTGTCGGCGGCGGTCGCCGTTCGCGGTGCGTGTTCCTCGAACTCGATGGGGTTCGGCCGGATCCGCATGTTCTCGTTGTCGAGATAGCCAGAGAGATACTCGTTGATCCCGTTGCGGACGGATTTCGGCGAGGTGATGACACCGTAGGCCCCGGGCTCACCGTAGGCGACGTGAAGCGTATCGGCGAGCAAGTCCAGGATCGCAAGGTCGTGTTCGATGACGAGCATCGACTTGTCCTCCTCCTCCGCGAGTTCGCGGATCAGCCGCGCTGCCGTCACGCGCTGGCCGATGTCCAGATAGGGTGTGATCTCGTCTAAGAAGTAGAAGTCCGTATCACGAGCGAGTGTGGCCGCGATGGCGACCCGCTGGAGTTCCCCGCCCGAGAGGTCGTCGATCGACTGGTCCATGACCGGCCCGATCGAGAGTCGTTCGACCAGTTCGTCTAACGCCCCGCGTTCGTTGGTCCGCTCGAGCAGCTCGCGGGTGTTCCCGTCGAAGCTGTTGGGAATCTGGTCGACGTACTGGGGCTTTCGCGCGATAGTGACGTCGCCGTCGCGGACGTCCGCGATGTAATCCTGCAGTTCGGTTCCGCGGTAGGCCTCGAGCACCTCGTCCCACCCTGGCTCGTCCTCGTGGCGGCCAAGGTTTGGCTCGAGTTCGCCGGCCAGAATGCGGACGGCGGTGGTCTTCCCGATCCCGTTGGGGCCCAGAATGCCGGTGACCTGTCCGTCCTGGGGTGCAGGAAGCCCGTACAGCGAGAAGGCGTTCTCGCCGTAGCGGTGGGCCGGATCGTCCTGGAGCTCCTTCGGGAGGTTGATGATCTCGATCGCGTCGAAGGGACATTTCTCGACGCAGATCCCGCAGGTTTCGCCCAGACAGATCTCTTCGGAGATGTGGATCTGCTCGGGTTGGCCCTCGTCGGTTTCCTCGCCGCGGAGGGTGATACACTCCTTGCCCGTGCGATTCGGCGGGCAGTAGTTCTTGCACTCGTAGCCACACCGGTCGGGCTGACACCGGTCTAGGTCTACGACGGCGATGCTGTCATCTGCCATCTCAGGACGCCTCCGCAGTCAGCAGGATACCCCACGTGACGAACCACAGTGCGAAGGTCATGAACGCGACGAACAGGTAGTGTTTCGTCCCGAACTCGTCGTCGTCGTAGATCCCCGCGGCGTTGATGAGAACGTACTGGACGAAGATCGCGCCGAGGACGAACGCGAGCGCCTGCGTGTTCTGGGCGGCTGCCTCGGAGACGCCAACCCAGGCCGCAGAAGCCAGCGCCGCGGCGACGCCCAGCAGCGCAGACAACGCCGTCACGCCCACCGAGCGGATGTGTTCGCGCCGGTCGCTGATCGATTCGGTCGACATGGATTGATGTCTGCGGGCGGGGCTGAAAAGGCGTTCGGGTTGGCGCTCGAGGGAATTATTGGGGTCACGGATTTCACAGATTTGAATCTGTGACTATATTTTGGAGTTGTTAGATTTCCATTCTGGATACGGACTTCTATACCAGAATCATCGAAATAGCTGCATTGGCGATAAAAACTACGAACTCCACCGCCTTGTTCACCCGGATATGCAATTAACTCTGTGGGTATATGAACAGTAGATCACGGTGGCTTTCCCATCTCGCCAAGTCGCATTCGTCGGTTCTGCACAACATAGACGGCCGATGAGACGGCAAACAGCGCGAATACCAGTGTTGCCCACCCCAGTTCCGGAACCGTGCCGGTCGGAATTACTTCGAGCCACAACCCAGCCATTATGATTCCGCCGATTACAGTCAATCCAAGGTAGTAGACGCTCCACGGGATCGAATCGCTTGGCACGATGTCGAGGTAGACCTTGAGTTCAGAGGCTTCGTCAGTGAGTTCAACCGTTCGGTCGTCGAATTCAATAATGTCTGCGCGTTCGAGTGTCGGCAGGTGTGTCTGCTGAAGTGACAACTCGAGCGCGAGCTCGCCGGCGTCGGCTCGGTCGAGTTGATTTTGGAGTTTCACACGGAGTACGATACCGGTCGTCATCAAGGAACGATAACGACGACGGCACCGGTGACGATCACGGAGGAAGCCTACTGGATCGATGGATCGCTGTCGGATTCGGCAACCAACAGCTATCAAAGCGGAATCACTCGGACGACCGAGTCCCGGAGTCCGGCACTGATCGGTGGGCTGTCAGTGCTCGGGACGCTCGCACTCGCCGGTGCAGTGCTCGTCACCCGCCGGTCGCCAGCGGATATCGACGCCGCTCGCCGGGCGGTCCACGAACAGCGCTACGCCGAGTGGATCTCACAGGGATCGATCCCGATGTGGATCGGCGATTATCACGTCGCCCTCGATACACTCGAGGACGTGGTCGACGTCGCGATCGATACGAACGAGCGAGTCGTCCACGACCAGCAACGGGACCTGTTCGCGGTCCTCAACGACGGTGTTATCTACTATTACACCGATCGGGGGCTCTGGGAGGAGACTGCCTGGCCGGAGATGGACCTCCAGAGTCAGTCGGCCGTCGTGGACGCTGACGGGGAGTTGCCCTCGGATGACCTCTCCGAACTCGAGGGGATCGACGAGTTCGCGGATGCCGACGATCCGGATGGCTTCGAGGACGACGAGGAGGTCTGGAACCAACTGTAATATCGTTTTGTCCCTGCACAGGGGTTTCCGACCTGTTTAACCGACTCTTTACTGAAAGTGGACCTCCTCGTTTCTCCCCCGCTCGCTTCCCTGTTACAATACGAGAATCCGCCTATTGAACACCTGATACTTCACCTTACGGACGGAAAAACACAGAGCAGTATCACGATCTTATTTTTGGTAAGGCTCAACTTTTATACTGCTGGGACCGTTCGATTCGTAGTATGGCAGAGACCGACGGGGAGGAGATCGAAGACTTGCCACCGAGCGCGAAACTCGTCTTCAAGGTCCTCGAGTACGACGGACCCTTGACACAGAAACAGATCGTCGAGGAATCGATGCTCTCAGCCCGGACGGTCCGATACGCGCTCGAGCGCCTCGAAGGGATCGGGATCGTCGACGAGGACATCTACTTTGCGGACGCTCGCCAGAGCCTCTATCGACTCGAGGAACCGGTCGCGGCCGACGGCAACGGCGTCGAGGAGTCCCCGAAGAAGGACGCCTGCTGTGCGGAATAACGGTCAGAGCGCCAGGATTATCTTCTAGCGGGGACCGTCCCCAATATGAACAAAGAGCGGCTCCCGCGGTGGGGCTGGCTGGTGGTCGGACTGTTTCTTGCAGTGCTGGGTTCGAACCTGCTCAACCTGCTGGTACTGGTACCGGCGGTGCTTCCGGAGGTGTATCGATCGATTACGGTCATCGCGGCGATGGCACCGGTCTTGATCTACGTCGGGATCTGGTACGACGAGGAGCGCCAGCCATACTGGACACAGTCACGGACGAAAATCATCGGTGACGTCCTGTTCGTCGTGACGGGGGCGATCCTGGGATCAGCGATCGCACTCGTCACGCTGGTCGGCGTCGGACTTCCCGGCACGGTGCTGGATATCCTCGCGATGAGCGCTGGCTTCCTCCTAGCGTGGGGGCTGTTCTGGTGGCGCAATCCGGAGCTCTACGCCGTCGACCTCGAGCCCTAGCCGTTCTCTCACACGACCGTTCGACGGATAGTCAGTCGAACCGGGAAGCAGCCTCGCCACGGCCGGCAATCTCTGCCGTCGGTGGAACGGTACGTTTGTGGGCCGCCTCGGCGTACCGCGACACGATTTCCGCGGCCGTCTCGCGGTCGATCCTGAGTCCGGCGACAGCCTCCTCGAGTGAGCAGCCTTCCTCGACGAAACGATAGAGCAACGGATCGATGACGTCGTAGCGCGCGCCGAGTTCGTCGGCGTCCGTCTGGGTCGCCCAGAATCCTGCTGTTGGCTCCTTGGTGACGATTCGGCGAGGGAGACCGATGTGTTTCGCGAGCGCTCGTACTTCCGTCTTGTAGCAGTCGCCGATCGGATGGACGTCGGCCGCACCGTCCCCGTGCTTGGTGAAGTAGCCGAGCAGCCGCTCGGAGCGGTTCGCCGTCCCGAGGACGATCCGCGATTGGCGGTTCGCCGCGTAATAGGCCGTGAGCATCCGCAACCGCGCCGTCGCATTCCCGAGTTCGTGGTTGCGCTCGTTGGGCCGGTCGTCGGCGTCTTCTTCCGGCTCGAGGTCGCTCGCGACCGTCTCCTCGAAGCACTCGAGCAGCGGCCGCAACTGGAACTCCTGGAAGTCGATCCCCATGCCGTCGGCGATCGTGTGGGCGTCGCTGACGTGTGCTTGGTCGGTCATGTGACAGGGCAGCCCCAGCCCGAGGACGTTGTCGCTGCCGACGGCCTCGACCGCCAGCGCTGCCGTCAGCGTCGAGTCGATTCCACCGCTCATCGCGACGACGACGCCCTCGGCGTTCGCGTCGGCGACCGTCGCCCGGATGTCAGCGACGATCCGCTCACGGATCCGCTCGAGCGACTGCCGGTCGGTCAAAAACGGCCCGTTCGTGCGTTCGATGCTCTGGTAGACGTACGTCTTACTATCTGCTCCCATCTGTGCGGATCACGTTGTTGCTCTCTGACTCTCCAAACGATTGTCTCATATAAGAAGCTAATGCTTGAACAGCTAGTACTCTTGTCCATGGTTCGCAGTCACATGATTATCTGACGGGCGTGTCGCTGACTGCCCGTCCACTTATTGTACCGAGACGCGCCGCATTCCGTTCGTTCGTGGATCCCCCGTGGCTCCTCGTACGAGGGCAGGACGGACTGTGATCCTCGCGCGCGCATCGTTTCCGCGATCGTACTCCCCCTCAAGACCTGGCTCTCACGGATGCTTGAGCGGGGCCGGCTGCTCCAGGCCGTGTTTTCACTGCGACTTCGGCGCGAGATACCGGCTGACCAAATAAATGACACCAGAACCGATCGCCGCTGCGGCGCCGACTGCGATCACGGGGACCGAGACACCGGTCTGTCCGTACGGGTTTCGCGGCGCGGAGTCGATGACCGCCTGAAACGTTTCGCCTCCCGCGTGGCCGAGCGAGAAGAAGCCAACCGTGAGTAGGACGGCGAACCCGCCGGTTGCCAGCCCGAACATCGATGCGACGTCCTCGACGTTCAGTAATACGTGCGCCTGTGACTCCGAGAGCTGCGGTTCACGGCTCCGGCGAACGGTCGCGACTACGACGAGACACGCCGCGGTTCCGAGCTCGATGCCGCCGGCGTACACGCCGAGCCAGAGGACGAGCGGCGACGCCCACAGGGGCGCGCTACCCGGGAAGGCTGACTGGACCGACGTCGGATAGGTGGCCGCGATCGGCACGATGAGTGCGAGCGCGAGCAACAGGCCGCTCTGGTAGACGAGTTTCTGGGGAATTCGTCGCTTGATCAGCGCGTATCGCTCCACTCGAAGTCGTTCGTACGTCGACTCGCCGAGGAGTGCGTCGGCAATCGGATCGTCGGGGTCAGTTGAAGTCATCAGCTCGAGAGTACGATCGGTCGTCGGTTCAGGTGGCCGAACACAGGCCGTCGAAATATACACTCCGATTTCGCGTCCAGAATCAGAATTCCGGACATACACTCCTGTCTAACGGTTATCTTCGTTAGGCTCAAGTGGTATATTTTGTAGCTCACTACCACCAGATATGGCTGCACTAGTCGGTCCAGAATCCCTGTGGCTGTGGATCGGAACGATCGGAATGACCATCGGAACCCTGTACTTCATCGGTCGTGGGCGCGGTGTTCGCGACCCGAAGATGCAGGAGTTCTACATCATCACGACCTTCATCACGGCGATCGCAGCGGCGATGTATTTCGCGATGGCAACGGGCTTCGGCGTCACCGAAGTGATGGTCGGCGACGAGATGCTCACGATTTACTGGGCACGCTACGCCGACTGGCTGTTCACGACGCCACTCCTGTTGCTCGACCTCTCGCTGCTGGCGGGAGCGAACCGCAACACGATCGCGACGCTGATCGGCCTCGATATCTTCATGATCGGGACCGGCGCGATCGCGGCGTTCGCGGCGACCCCCGGAACCCGGATCGCGTGGTGGGGCATCAGCACCGGCGCCCTGCTCGCGCTCCTGTACGTGCTCGTCGGGACGCTCTCGAAGAACGCGCGTGACCGGCCGTCGGAGGTCGCGTCGCTGTTCGGCACCCTTCGCAACCTGGTCATCGCGCTGTGGCTCCTCTACCCGGTGGTCTGGATCCTCGGCACCGAAGGGACGTTCGGCATCCTTCCGCTGTACTGGGAGACGGCCGCGTTCATGATGCTCGACCTCTCGGCGAAGGTCGGCTTCGGGGTGGTCCTGCTCCGGAGCCGCTCCGTCCTGGAACGGGCCGCCACGCCGTCCGCCGCAGCCGCGTGACGACCCACCAGGACGCCTCCCGACGATCGGTGGCGTCCTAGTCCATCACGGAGCAGAATCGACTTCCCCTTCCCTTTCGACCGATCGTTGTCCCGCGTGAACGGGTCAGTGGGTACAGTGTCTCGCGATCGAGTCGGAAACGAACGCTCGAAACAGGTTGGATGCGACATCACGTACTGCTCGGCTCTCGATGCGACCGCAGCACTGGCCGCTCACCGCACGCTGACCGCTCAACACCCATGATGTTCCGCATCGGGACGGACACTCGTTTATGGGTAATGATGGTGCAGTAACTTGTACGCATGCAGTCACTTGTCGCGTCCGCGCTCGCCGTCCGGGCACACGTGCTCCAAACCGGCCCGACCGACGCGGAACTGTTCGAGTACGTCTTCGGTGGCGGCAACACCCTGCTCGCGCTGTCGTTCGTCGTCAACATCGCCCTCGCCGGACTCACGATTCTCGGAATCGTCTATCTCGGACGGTCCCTCACCGATCCGCGCTCGAGGGCAATCGCAACCGCGCTGTTGCTGATTTCTGTCGTCTCGATCTCGAGTTACACCGGTCTCACGTCGGGGCTGACGCTGAGCGTCATCGAGATGCCGGCAGGCCACCCGGCCGCGGGTGCGACGACGGCCGGCCAGAACGGCGTGCTGGTGATGTGGGGGCGGTATCTCACGTGGACGTTCTCTACGCCGTTTATCCTGATCGTGCTCGGGATGATCGCCGGGTCGAACTGGACGAAGATCCTCACGACCTGTGCGTTTACGATCGCGATGTGCGTCACTGGCCTGGCGGCGGCCCTGACGACGTCCTCGCTGGTGCTGCGCTGGTGGTGGTTTGTGCTATCGTCGATCTTCTTCCTCGTGATCATATACGTCATCCTCGTCGACTGGACCGCCGAAGCCGAGCGGACGGGGACGTCGGATCTGTTTCGGACGCTCAAGTTCCTTACCGTCGTCGGCTGGTTCGGCTATCCGATCCTCTGGATGCTCGGCGTCGAAGGAATCGCGATCTTGGACGTCGCGATCACTTCGTGGGGCTACAGCATCCTCGACATCATCACAAAGTACGTCGTGACGTTTCTCACCATGTTCTACGTCGTCGACGAACCGGCGTCGATCACCGGCGGCTCAGACTACGGTGCCAGCCTCCCCGGGTCCGGGCCGTCGGACGACTGACTGTCCCGGTCCCGGGTCGGTCCGGTATCCGTGTCGGCACCGACGCGTCGCCTCGTGTTCCGGTCGGGCCTAACCAGTTCGGATTTGGGGCTTTGTCGGCGCCAGCCTTAGGACGACTACAAGACCCGCTCTCTGCAAAGAACCGGCGGCACACGCTCATGACCGTTCCACTCACGTACTTCGGCGTTCACCTGGCGTTCATCCTCCCGCCGCTTTTGATTCTGGGCTGGCTCGCGCGCCGACGCGATCGGGCCTGGTGGGGCGCTCGGCCGCTCTCCGGTCTCGCTATTATGATCGGCCTCGCCGTCGTCTACACGACGCCGCTGACGAATCACCTGATCCCCGAGGGAGTCTGGTGGTACGGCGAGGGCGCGGTCGTCGCGACGGTCTGGCACACGCCGATCGAGGAGTACCTCTTCTTCGTCCTCCAGCCGATGCTGACCGCGTTCTGGCTGTTCCAGCTGCCGGCGACCGCCGATCGGCCGCTGGCGATCCCGCTCGCTCACCGGCTGATCGGCGTCGGAGGTGGCCTGTCGATCGCCGGTGTCGGCTTGCTGTTGACCGCCGACACCTCGACGTATTATCTCGGATGGCTGCTGCTCTGGGCCGGGCCGATCCTCTCCATCCAGTGGGGGTTCGGCCTCACGTACCTCTGGGCCGTCCGGCGACCGCTGGTGGCCGCTATCGCCGTCCCGACGGTCTACCTCTGGGTCGTCGACCGCGTCGCGATCCAACTCGGCATCTGGGTCATCTCGGACGCCCACACGATCGGTTTCGCGCCCCTTGGACTCCCAGTCGAGGAGGCGTTGTTCTTTCTCGTGACCAATCTGTTCCTCGTTCAGGGACTCGTCATGTACGTGTGGCTGCTCGATCACGTCCACGAACTCCCGTCTCTCACTAGGGTGGCGACACGACTCGCCGCGAGTTCCGATGAGCGGTGACACGACCTCCAGTGGCGTTGTCCCCCACACGGATGCCGCGGCCCGCCGACTGGCGGCCCGCCTGAGCCTCGGCGTTGGACTACTGCTTATCGTCGCCGTCGTCTCGATCACGATCTTCGTGGGCTCGCCCCCGCTCGCGTATCAGTACGTTCCGCTGGCGCTCAGCGTCGTCGTCCTCGGGCTTCCCCACGGGGCCGTCGACCACCTCGTGTTGCCGCGGGCCCGGGGCGACCCCATCACTCAGCGGTCGCTCGCGTTCGTCGGCGGCCTCTACCTGCTGGTCGGCTCCGCCTACGCCGCCGTCTGGTTTCTCGCCCCCGTCGTCGCGTTCGTCCTGTTTATCCTCGTCACGCTCGTCCACTGGGGGCAGGGCGACGTCTACGCCCTGCTCGCGCTCGTCCGTGCCGACCATCTCGAGACACGAGCTAGCCGGCTCCTCGCCCTCGTCGTCCGTGGCGGACTTCCGATGCTCGTCCCGCTGGTCGCGTTCCCGGCCCAGTACGCGTTCGTCGCCGAGACGCTCGTCGGACTGTTCGACCCCGACGCAGCGGCCGCGCTCGAGCCGGCGTTTTCCGCGTCGGTGCGGGCGGCCGTCGCGATCGGCTTCGGTTCCCTCATCGTGCTCGCGACGGGTCTCGGCTTCGTCCGGACGAGCGACGGTGATCGCGGCCCGTGGATCGTCGACACCGCGGAGGCGATCGGGCTCGTCGCCTACTTCGCGATCGTCCCGCCGATCCTCGCGATCGGGCTCTACTTCTGCTTCTGGCACTCCCTCCGGCATATCCTCAGAACGATGCTCGTCGACTCCGTCGCCGGTGCGGCGCTCGAACGCGGGGCGATCGGAGCCGCGTCTCGTCGCTTCGCCCGCGATGCAGCGCCACTGACCGCGGGCGGACTGCTCGTCCTCGTCGGGATCGGGCTCTCGGTCCCGCGCACGCCCGCAACCGTCCCCGACGTGCTCGCGCTCTATCTGGTGACGATCGCCGTTCTGACGCTCCCGCACGTGGTCATCGTCACGTTACTCGATCGAGAACAGCGCCTCTGGTCGCCGTAGGACCCGGCTCGAGGCGATCGATTACTCGGCTATAGTAACAACTGAAACGATTTACACACCAACCGCACAGCCGTCGTGCGATCGAGTGTGCAGTGACGTTCAGTGGCTACTATAGCTCGCGGAAGCTCGCACGCGGACGTTTTTCTCCTCGGGTCGCCGGAGGCAACCCCTCGCTCCCTCGCACAAAAATCTCCACAAAAGAGAGCCGCTCGTTCGCGTTGCTCACTCGCGGTTCGATCGCTTACGAGGGGACGACCGTGACCGGGTCTTTCCGATCGATCGCTCGCTCGAGTTCCTCCGCGATCGCACTCCCGCGCGACACCTGAATTTCGCCGCCGCGGCTCACCGTCGCGGTAAAGAGGTAGTCACCGGCGGCCTGAATCTCGACGGTTTCGCCGTGGTTGCCGTCGACGGGGATGACGATGTGCCGGGAGGTGATCTCGGGCTGGACCATCTGGCCGGCCTGTGAGCCGCCGCCAGCGCCGCTCGTGTTTGCGCCACCGCTACCGCCAGCGCCGGCACCGTAGTTGGGGTTCTCGTCGTGTGTACGAACGTCGATGTCGATCCCCAGCCGGTTCTCGATGTCGGTGATCCGGCCGCCGCCTTTGCCGATGACACTCGAGATATCGTCCTCTTCGACGTAGACGACGGCTCTGTCCTGGCTTTTGAGTTGGACGTCGACGTAGCCGCGGGCGACCGAGCGGATCTCGCGTTCGATCTCCTGTTTGGCGATGCGGTCGACGCCGGACTCGCTGCCGGGGCCGCCCTCCTCGTCTTTGAGCGGGACGGTGACGACCTGGCGGTTGAAGGTGTAGATCTCGTATTCGGGTTCGCCGGTCTGGAAGTTCGTGACCTGGATGACCGGCCGGGCGAGGTCCTCCTCGGTGAGGCCGGCGGGCACTTTGACCGTCGTCTTGACGTCGTAGACCGTCTCGACTTTCCCGGCTTCGATGTAGACGACCGTGTCGGCGACCTGGGGAATCATCCCGAGCTCGACCCGGCCGACGAGTCGCTGCAGCGAGTCGATCGGGCGGGTCGCGTGGACGACGCCGATCATGCCCACACCCGCCAGCCGCATGTCGGCGAAGACCTCGAAGTCGTCGGTCTTGCGGACCTCGTCGTAGATGGTGTAGTCGGGTCGGACCATCAGCAAGGCGTCGGCCGTTTTGGCCATCTCGCCGCCCAGTTCGGTGTACTGGGTGATGTCGGGGCCGACCTGCAGGTCCCGTGGTTTCTCCATCGTCTTGACCGAGTAGTCGTGATCGGAGATGTAGCGGGCGACTGCTTGCGCGAACGTCGACTTCCCGGCCCCGGGCGCACCCGAAATGAGGACGCCACGCTGGCGCTCGAGCAGTCGCTCTTTGAGTTCGTCGGCGTGCTCGTAGTCGTCGATGTCCGTCTGGGCGATCGGGCGGACGGCGGTGATCTCGATCCCGTCGGAAAACGGCGGGCGGCCGATCGCGATCCGGTAATCCCGGAACTGGACGATCTTCATCCCCGGCTCTGACAACTCGATGAAGCCGTCGTGGGCCTCCTTGGCGCCGTCGATGACCTCGCGGGCGTACTCGTCCATCGTCGCCTCGTCTACGGGCTCGTCGGCGATCTCCTCGTAGTGCATCGCGCCGAGTTCGCCGCGTTTGGCCCGTGGGACGGCGTCGGTTTTGAGGTGGACGCTCATCGTCTGGTCGTCGAAGTACTCCTCGACGGCCAGCGTTCCGACCCGCCGAACCTCGGGGGAGACGTGTTCGACGTCGAGTCCCTTCGCCTGGGCGACCTCGGCCTGGACGACGTCGCTGGTCACAAAGGTTGCGTCGAGGTCCTCCGCGAGATCGCGGATCAGGGCGTCGATTTCGCCCTCGGAGGCGTGGCCGCGCTCGATGGCGCTTGGCCGCTCGCCGACGTACTCGAGGTCGACGACGCCCTCGTCGGCGAGTTCGGCCAGCCGCTGGAGCTCCTCTAAGCCGTCCCAGCCGCTGTCGAGTCCGTCGTTTGCCTGCGCCTCGAGTTCCGCGACGACTGCTTCGGGCACGCAGATCGTCGCTCCCTCGAACTGCCCGTCTTCGATTGTCGCCGAAACGCGGCCGTCGATGACCACGCTCGTATCCGGCACGACGTTCATACGTAAACTGGTTCACGTACGCCTATAAGGGTTTCACAGCGCTCCACGCCCCAGTGCGACGACGCGTTCAAAAATAAACTGTATTTTACGCGTTCTTATTCAACGGGGAACATCAATGGAACCTTAACTGATAAGCCCACTAGAGGTTCTATAGAGGGTGTCATAGAACTCTTCCCACGGTGTTGATTACACCCACTCCGATGGTTAATTGGCTGATGAGTAGGGATGCGAACTGAACATTACATTTCTCGATTCAATATAAAAGACTCAGAGAACAGAGGCCTAATCGCTATCGCCAGAAAGATGCCAAAACCTAAGCCTCCCACAACAGCAAAATAATTTACGTTTGTTTTGATAATTACCATATGAAGATGACTTCATCTCGGCGTAAGTTCATGGCTGCGGGAGGTAGTTTGCTTTCAACTCTCTTTGGAGGGTGCTTAACTCACCTCCCTAATTACCCAAGGCTTACATTAAGAATTAATAATTTTGATAATGAAAAAAAAAACTGGGTGAAGGTTGAGTTTTATAGAGAGAATCAGAATGAACGAAGCGAAGCAATCGCGTTTGATCGGGAGTTTGAACTCCAGGCACGCCCAGAAGATCGTCCTACATATACCCTAAAAAAGCAGAATGTGGTTAAGAGCCAACCGTATATTGTTCGTGTTAGTCTGATAGATCTGCCTGCAATACGCGAAGAATACAGATTTTATCCGGATTGTGATGAAAGCGGTGAGTCATCAGAGATCCTCTATATTAATATTAAAGAAGAAGAGTATAATTATCACCCATCGATTTTATTCGACCAGAATGTGTGTAGCGAAAATTCTTGGTGGTATTAAGTGAGAACCTATAGAGAGTCACAGAAGAACCGACTGATAAGTAGGTGTGCGAAGGTATCGATTGGATTTATTTTGACCGAAGTCAATTAGACGATATGGAGCCGTCATTTAGACGCGACTCGCTCATTTTCATCATTATATATGTAACAGGCCTCGTAGCTGTCGGAGCTCTTGGGGCAGTTTTGCTCGGACGTACGCCCTCTGTGTTTCTTCGTGAGGAATTCACTGACCCTATCTGGCTATTCAACTGTATGCTATTGATTGTCCTCTGGTTTTTGACGTATCCAAAACTCCAAAGAAGCTACGAGAGACGAACCAGCTAATTCACCGCTGCTCCGGTAACTACTTGCCCTGTACTTATCGAATCAGGATGCCCGCATAGTAGGTGTGAGACGCGTTCTATGACACCCTAGGTTCTATATGCAACCGGAGCAGACGTTTGGTGAGGGGGGGCTCAACGGTTTTCTCGATGTCGATGAACTCGTCGAGCGTATCGGACTCGACGAAGACGAGGTCGAGTGGCGAAAACACTTCATCGGATTCGACGAGGAGGACGAACAGCGCCTCTCGGATCTCGAGCCGCTGTTGCGGGACAACCGCCAGGAGATCGCCGACGACTTCTACGAGAACATCCTTCAGTACGAAGGAACACGCGAAGTCATCGACCGTTCGCCGAAGGGCGTCGAGGCCCTTAAACAGACCCAGCAGGCGTATCTCGTCTCGCTGGCGACTGGCTCGCACGATCTGTCGTATTTCGAGAACCGGACGCGGATCGGCAAACTCCACGAAATGCTCGATATGCCCCTGAAACACTACGTGGGGCAGTACGGCGTCTACTACGATCTTCTCCTCTCGCGGATGAACGAGCGGGTCCAAAATCAGGTCGTCGACGCGATCGAAGCGTGGGCCGCGGAACGCGACGACGACACCAGCGAGGGCGGTCTCGGGAGGTTCGCCGGCGCGCTGGGATTCGGCGGTGGCGACGACGATACCGACGACGGCCTCGAGGAATCGTTCGAAGCGGCCGTCAGGGACGCCATCGACGACGGCCTCGAGGAATCGTTCGAAGCGGCCGTCAGGGACGCCATCGACGACGGCATGATGGACATCCTCTCGCTGTTGCGGATCATCAACCTCGATATGCAGATCGCGACCGAAACCTACGTCGACTCCTACGCGAAGCGACTCGAGGAGTCGATCGAACGCCGCAAACGGCTCGCCCACGAGGTCGAAACTGACGTGCAGGCACCGCTATCCGAACTCCACGAGTCGGGAGAGATCGTCGCGAAACGCGCCGAGGCGATCAGTCAGCACACGGAGTCGCAGGCGGCTGGTGTCACGCGGGCCGCACGCGAACTCGACGAGGTCAGCGCCGCCGTCGAGGAGGTTGCAAGTGTCGCCGACGAAGTCAGCGACGAGAGTTCCCGAACCGAGCAACTCGCCGCCGAGGGGGTCGAAGCGGCCGACGACGCCTTAGACGAACTCGAGGAAATCGAGAATGCAACTGACCGCGTCGCCGACGCCGCCGACTCGCTCGCGGAGCGGACCGAAGAGATCGACGAGGTCGTCGATCGACTCGACGATCTCGCCGAACGGACGACGGTTCTGGCGGCGAACGCGAAGATCGAGTCCTCCCGTAGTGGCGGCGATGGCGATACGATGGGTGTCATCGCCAACGAAGTGCGCTCGTTCGCCGAGCAGACGAAATCCGACCTCGCGGAGATCGAAACCGCCGTCGAAGCCCTCCGCGAGGACGCCAGCGCGACGGTCGCGACGACTGAGGAGACGGTCATGCGCGTCGACGTCGGGACCGATCGGGTCAGAGAGACCGTCCACTCGCTCGAGTCGATCCACGAGTCGGCACAGAAGACGGCGACGGGAATGGAAGACGTGGCAGCGGCGGCCGACCAGCAGGCTCGGGGCGTCGAAGCGACTGCCGAGACGATCGCCGATCTGTCGCAATCGGCAGATCAGGTCGCGAGCGCCGCAGAGTCCGTCGCCGCGGCGAGCCAGGAACAGACGGCCAGCCTCCGCGAGGTCCGTAACTCGGTGGCACGGCTCACCGGCGACGAACAGGAGACGGAGCCGCCAGTCTACGAGCAAGTGAACTGAAACGGGCTGCTATTATCGGAGTCGGCACCCCGTGATACGGTCTGCTGTCCCGATGTCCTGGCGTACTCGCAGAACGGGTGGCGGGTGCGCTGGAACTGGCTGTACTGTCGGACAGCAGTCAATACGAAGTCGGTCGCGGATTCACGGCCGTTTCCACCGGTGACGGCCGCAGCAGTGCGACTGATCGTCACGTCGTTCTGTCCGGAGGTATGATAGGAGTCCGTATGAGTCCGCACGGATCGATTTTTCGGTGCACTGAACACGACAGCCACTGATCGGTCCGACATGACCCTCGTCGAGTTGACCCGCAACCTCGTTTCGATTCCCAGCCACGACGACGAGACCGCAGCCGGCGAGTTCCTCGAGTCGTGGCTGCGCCGCGAGACCGACGCCGACGTGCGCCGGGACGAGGTTGGAAACGTATTTGCCCGGAAAGGCAGCGGCGACGAGACGCTCGCGCTCGTGGGTCACCACGACGTCGTCGAGCCGGCCGACGCGCAGGTCGCCGCGACGGGCGACGAATACACCATCGAGGAACGCGATGGGCGGCTCTACGGCCGTGGGACGGCGGATATGAAAGGTGCGGTCGCGGCTGCCCTGCTTGCGTTCCGGGATGCCGATCCAGCTGGTGAACTCGTGTTTGCGAGTTTCGTCGGCGAGGAAGTCGGGGGTGTCGGCGCACAGCACGCGATCGAGCAGGGGTTCGTTCCGGCGTATGCCATCGTCGGAGAGGGGTCGACCAACTACTCGGGGCCAGATGTCACTGATGTCGCCGTCGCGCACAAGGGCCGACGCGGGAGTACGATCACCGCCCACGGAACCGCCGCACACGCTAGCGAGGCCGACACCGGCGAGAACGCCATCTACCGCGCGACGGATGCGATCGATCGTGTTCGAGCACTCGAGTCCCCGTCGGTTGACGTGGCGGGCGAGACCCTCGGGGGAAGCCTCACTGTCACCGAGATCGAAGGCGGGTCCGCGTGGAACGTCGTCCCTGCCCGGTGTGCGGTCACCATCGACGAGCGGACGGTGCCGGGCGAGCGTGCGCCGCTCGAGCAGGTCGCGGACCGCGAGGGGATCGAGTGGACCGTCGACCAGGACTGGCCGCCGATGCAGTGTGAGGACGCGGCCTTTGCGGACGCAGTCCTCGAGGCCGCCACGGAGTCACAGACGGCCGATCCCGAACACGTGACGAAACCCCACGCGACCGACGCGGGCTGGCTCTCAGACGCCGGGACGGAGTGTGTGATCTACGGCCCGTCCGAACCCGGCGAGGCCCATACCGACGACGAAAGCGTCTCGATCGTTGTCCTCGAGCGGTGTCGCGAGACCTACCGGCGGGTCGCGGAGACGTGGCCGCCATCACGATAACACAGGCGACGGAACCCAGTCTCGGTCGATCAGAGACCCGGGACGCCGACCGCGCTGAAACTTGTGATCCCGATCGCGGCCAGCACGTAGAGGACGATCAGGACAGTGACCCAGGCGACGAGGCCGATCATCGCGGCGGCGGTCCAGTCGCCGGGGTATCGCCAGTTGATGACAGCGACGTAGGCGAGCAAGACGAGCAACGGGCCGACGAGCGGAATCCACCCGACCAAGAAGCCAACGATCGCCCAGACGATCGACCCGATCAACGCGGTGACGATGGCGTGATCGTACGCCGTTCGACCGACGATGACGCGTGCGCCGGCGTAAATGCCGAGTGCACCGATCAGCAGGCTCGCGAGGAACACGATGATCGACGCGACTGGTGATGCAATGGCCATGTCCGAGTCCACATCGCTCGGCGGAACAGGCCGTTGCTTGCACGTTCTAGCCGACTCCCACGACTCCACCGCCGAGAGTCGACCGCTCGGCGGTGACCGCCCGTGAGCATACTCGAAACACCCGGAACCCGGACGTTGATACCGGTTCCGAGCAAACGATAGGCTATGGCGACCGATCAGGCTGGCAGCGATGCAAGCGAGGCCGACACGTACGAGCGGTTCGAACGACGCGTTAAGCGCATCTCGAACGTTGGCAACGCCGCCGGCATCCTGCGATGGGACCAGGAGGTTGTAATGCCCGACGAGGGGACCCCGGCCCGAGCCCAACAGCTCTCGACGCTGTCGTCGGTCAGTCACGAACTCCTGACTGCCGACGAGACCGGACAGCTGCTCGACGACCTCGAGGACGACGACCTCGCAGACGAACAGGCCGCGGTCGTCCGCGAGATCCGACGCCAGTACGACCGCGAGACGAGCGTTCCCCAGGAACTGGTCGAGGAACTCTCCGCGACGGCGTCGAACGCCCATCCCACGTGGAAACAGGCCCGCGAGGAGGACGACTTCGAACAGTTCGCACCGACGCTCGAGAAACTGGTCGACCTCAAACGCGAGTACGCCGCCCACATCGATCCCGACGCCGATCCCTACGCCGTGCTCTTTGCGGACTACGAGCCCTACATCGACCTCGAGACCGCCGAGCGAGTTCTAGAACGCCTACGCGAGGAACTCGTGTCGCTGATCGACGCGATCCAAGATAGTGATGGCGACCTCGCAACCGATGCCTTCGCGGGCGCGTTCGACGACGACGATCAGGAGGCACTCGCGCGTGACGTGCTCGAGTCGCTGGGCTACGACTGGGACCGCGGCCGACTCGATACCGCGCCGCACCCGTTTTCTTCGGGAACGCAGTTCGACGCACGCGTGACGACCCGCTTCGACGAGGAGGACCTGCTGGGGTCGATCACCTCGACGATCCACGAGTTCGGCCACGCGAACTACACGCTGGGCCTCCCCGACGAGGGCTACGGCACGCCGCTTGGCGAAGCCCGCGACCTGTCGGTCCACGAATCACAGTCCCGTCTCTGGGAGAACCACGTCGGCCGCTCTCGGCCCTTCTGGGAACACTTCCTGCCGGTCGCCCGCGAGCGGTTCCCGAGCCTCGAGGAGGTCTCGCCCGAGGTGGCCTACGAAGCCGCAAACCAGGTCTACGACGACAACCTCATTCGCGTCGAGGCGGACGAACTCACTTACCATCTCCACATCGTGATCCGCTTCGAGATCGAGCGCGATCTGATCCGTGGCGATCTCGAGGTCTCGGAGGTCCCGCAGGTCTGGAACGACAAGTACGAGGAGTATCTGGGCGTGCGACCCGAGACGGACACGGAGGGCTGTCTCCAGGACATCCACTGGTCTCACGGTGACTTCGGCTACTTCCCGACGTACTCGCTGGGCTCGGTCCTCGCGGCACAGCTATATGCCGCCGCCGAGGACGATCGCGGCCCGTTCGACGAGGCCATCAGCGAGGGCGAGTTCGACGAGTTAAACGGCTGGCTCCGCGAGAACATTCATCAGCACGGCAAGCACTTCGTCACACCCGAGTTGATCGAACGGGCCACCGGCGAGGAGTTGACCGCGGACCACTTCCTCGAGTACGTCGAGTCGAAGTACGGCGACCTGTACGATCTCGAGGGATACTGATCGCCGGCGCACCCATCGCGCTTCCGCGACCCTCGTCTTTAGGTCGGTGTCTGCCGATCCGTCACACGATGTCCGAGACACTCGAGCAGCAAACGGCGATCGTCACGGGTGCAAGCTCTGGAATCGGCGCGGCGACCTGCCACGAACTCGCAGCGGCGGGTGCGAACGTCGTCCTCGCGGCACGGAGCGAGGATCGGCTGCGGGAACTCGCCGACGACCTCGAGGCCGACCACGATGTCGATACGCTGGCCGTCCCGACGGATGTCCGCGAAGAGGACGATGTCGACGCACTCATCGAAGCGACCGTCGACCGCTTCGGCGGGATCGACGTGCTGGTCAACAACGCGGGACTGGCCCGCGGGAGCGATGTCGAGTCGCTGACCACCGACGAGTACGAGACGATGCAGGAGACCAACGTCGACGGCGTCTTCTATGCGACGCGGGCAGCGATCCCACACGTCCGCGAGCGCGACGGCCACCTGATCTTCGTCGGCAGTTTCGCCGGCCAGTACCCGCGACCGTTCAATCCCGTCTACGCGGCCTCGAAGTGGTGGGTTCGGGGCTTCGCAAAGAGCGTCGCGGCCCAGGTCGGCGACGACGGCGTCGGCGTCACGATCGTCAACCCCTCCGAAGTCCGCTCGCAGTTTGGGAGCGCCGACGGCGACCCTTTCGTCGAGCGCTTCGACGAAGGGGAGGCGACCGAGCCCGGGGAAATCGCCGCGGCGATCCGCTTTGCTGCAAGCCGGGCCGGTTCGAGCGTGAGCGAACTCGACCTCTACCGGCGGGACAAGTTCGCCGACACCTTCGAATAAAACGAGGGTGGGTGTGCCGGGTGTGGACTCACCCGTACGTGGCTCTCTCCCTCGAGTATGCGACTCTCCATTCCGGGCATGCCGGGCGTCTACTTCGACACCGACGGCGAGTCGACGGCGAAAACCGTCGTACTGACCGCTGCCGGCCGTCGGGCACCGAAACCGCAGGGCTATGCCCTCCAGTTCCTGCCGTACCTCTGGTCGTTCGACCTCGACCTGCGGGAGGTCCCCACTGACCACCCGATTCAGTATCTCCACCCGGAGGGCGCACGGAGTCTGGGGACGCTCACGGACCAGCGTGGCGTCCGTGAGGTCGGCACCGAACTCGAGTCGGTGCTGCGATTCGTCTGGTCGGTCAACCAGGAAGTCGAGTCGGCGACCAGCCAACTGCTAGGGGTGTCGTCCGACGACGACGGCGTCACCATCGAGATTCAGAACGGGGCCGTCACTGCCGACGGCTCGCCGCTCGAGACCGACGCCTTCGACGTCGCCGATCCCGACTCCGGCGGACACTCCGCCGATGATACCGACGGGTTCGGGACCGACGACGAACTGTAACTCACGGCCGGCCACCTCATCGAACCGACGGTGCTCGCCACTACTGCGGGACTTCGATCGTCGCCGACGCCGCCTGCCCTCGAGCGGCGGGCCGGGCCGACAGCGAACAGTATAACTCGCTGGCCCCGCTGGATCGACTCGAGCAATGGGACGTCGCGCGTTTCGGATCGCCTACGACGGTACGGACTACTACGGCTACCAGCGCCAGCCCGACGTTCCGACCGTCGAGGATTCGATTTTCGATGCGCTCCGGGCACTCGGGGTCCTCGAGTCCGACGCGGACAAGCCCGACGGCTATGCCGCCGCCGGCCGCACCGACGCCGGCGTCTCCGCGCTCGCCCAGACGATCGCGCTCGAGGCCCCTGACTGGCTGATGCCGCGGGCGCTGAACGCCGAACTGCCGGCCGACGTACGCGCGTGGGCGAGTGCTGATGCGCCGGCGGAGTTCCACGCAACCCATCACGCGAACCGCCGGAAATACACCTACCATCTGTATGCACCGGCCGACACTGCGGCTGCTTCCGGCACGCAACCTATCGATGACGAGCGCTTTCGGACGGCCTGCAAGGCGCTGTCGGGCACCCACGACGTCCACAACCTGACGCCGGACGACCACAACACCGAGCGCTCGCTGACGCTCGAGGCAGCCCGGGACGGCGACTATCTCGTCATCACTGCCAGCGCAGGCGGGTTCGCTCGAGAACTCGTCCGGCGACTCGTCTCGCTGGCCTGTGAGATCGGGACCGGTGAGTCACCGCTCGCGAAACTCGAGCGAGTGTTCGACCCTGAACCGCTACCCGGTCCCGACGGAGTCGCGCCGGCTGCCCCGGAGCCACTCGTCCTGACTGACGTGGTCTATCCCGACCTCACGTTCGAGATCGACGAGGACGCCGCCGAGACCGCCCGCACCGTGTTCGATCGGCGGCGCATCGAGCGACGAACGGGGGCGCGAGTCGCCGGGCAGGTCGCCGACGGAATGCGGTAGGGCCGGGGAGATGGACCGCGTCAGACGCCGAACCATCGTCGTGTCTTCGCTCTCTCGTACGAGCGCAGTCACTACTCCTGTGCTCTCCTCACGGACCCATCACTGAGACACACCGTGAAAGGGTCCGACACGCTTTACCCCTGGCGCTCCGAAACCCGGGCTATGAGTTCCGTTCCCGACCGCTCCGAGGTCGAAGAGGAATATATCTGGGACCTCGAGAGCATCTACGCGACCGACGACGACTGGGAGGCCGCCTACGAGGCCGTCGCCGAGCGTGTCGCCGATCTCGAGGCCTACGAAGGGCAGGTCACTGACGACGCTGACACCCTCCTCGCGGTCCTCGAGTTACGCGACGAGATCATGCGCGAGGTGTCGACCGTCGCGGCCTACGCCCGCATGCGCCGTGACGAGGACACGACCGACCAGCACTACCAGGCGCTGACCGCGCGCGCACAGTCGCTTGCGGCCGACGCCCAGTCCGCAGCCTCCTTTATCGACCCCGAAATTCAGGAGATGACTCGCGAGGAGTTCGACGACATGGTCGCCGAGGTACCCGACCTCGAGACCTACGACCACTACGTCGACGACGTCCTTCGGATGAAACCGCACACGCGCTCGGCCGAGGTCGAGGCGCTGCTGGCGGACTTGAGCGAGGTGACCGGCGCGACCGGCGAAGTCTACACCATGCTCTCGAACGCCGACATGTCGTTCCCGACCGTCGAGAACCCCGAGGGCGAGGCTGTCGAAATCACGCAGAGTAACTTTACCAACCTACTCAAACGGCCCGATCGAGACTTCCGCAAGCGCGTCTACGAGAACTACTTCGACGAGTGGAAGTCGGTCCGGAATACGGTCGCAGCGAGTTACAAGAACAGCGTCAAAGCCGACGTCAAGACCGCGCAAGCGCGCAACTACGACACGGCACGCGAGGCCGCCCTCGACGGTCCGAACGTCCCCGTCGACGTCTACGACACGCTCGTCGACACCGTCCACGACAACCTCGAGAAGCTCCACCACCACGCCGAGCTCAAACAGCAGGCGCTGGACGTCGACGAACTGCAGATGTGGGACCTCTACATGCCCCTGACCGGCGACAAGGGACCTGATCTCGAGTACGAGCAGGCCACCGAGTACGTCGTCGACGCGCTCGCGCCGCTGGGCGAGGAGTATCAGTCCCGCGTCGCCGAGGGCCTCGATTCCCGATGGGTCGATGTCTACGAGAACGAGGGCAAACAGTCCGGCGCGTACTCTGGCGGTACCTACGACACCCAGCCGTTCATCCTGCTGAACTACCAGCAGGACATCGCCTCGATGTACACGCTGGCCCACGAACTCGGCCACTCGATGCACTCCGAACTCACCAAGGAGGAACAGCCCTACGTCTACTCGGGCTACGAAATCTTCGTCGCCGAGGTCGCCAGCACGGTCAACGAGGCTCTGCTGACCAACCACCTGCTCGAGACCGTCGACGATCCCGAGTTCCGCAAACACGTCTTAAACGAGTTCCTGGAGCGCGTGCGCTCGACGCTCTATCGCCAGACGCTGTTCGCGGAGTTCGAACACGAAACCCACCGCCTCGAGGAAGAGGGCGAACCGCTGACCGCCGATCGGCTGGACGACCTCTACCGCGGACTCAAAGACGACTACTACGAGCCCGCCGTCATCGACGACCGAATCGCCCGCGAGTGGATGCGTATTCCCCACTTCTACCGGGCCTTCTACGTCTACCAGTACGCGACCGGTATCTCCGCCGCGCTCGCGATCGTCGACGACGTCTTGGAGCGTGGCCAGCCCGCCGCCGAGGACTACCTCGAGTTCCTCCGACGGGGCTCTCGTGAGTACCCCCTCGAGCTGCTGCGGATCGCCGGTGTCGACATGGGCAGTTCGGCCCCGATCGATCGCGCGCTCGAGACCTACGGCGAGCGTCTAGACGAGTTCGAGTCGCTACTCGACTGATCGGCATCAGGTTCACGATCAGTCGCTTGCAATCGCCGGGACGACAGTCCTGTTATCCAACAGCCTTGCCTCCGCGACCCAAAGGCACATTTACCGTCCACATCTTATCGGCGTATATCAGGATGTCTCGAAGCCCGTCTATTCCCGACCGACCTCACCGCGATATCGACTCCGATCTTCCCGACGACGAGCGGCTCGAGGCGCTTCGCGGGCACTACGAGGACCTCGTCGACGTCAACGAGCAGCTGTCGGCCCAGCTCGACGACGCCGAGGACCGCCGCGAGCGCTTGCAGGGGAAAGTCGATCGGATCGAACGCGAAAACGAGATGCTCAAGAGTTCGTCGCTGTACATCGCCACCGTCGAAGACGTCCTCGACGACGAGCAGGTCATCGTCAAGCAACACGGGAACAACCAGGAAGTGCTCACCGACGTCTCCTCGCGGATGATCGACCGCGTCGAGCCCGGTGACCGCGTCGCAGTCAACGACTCTTTTGCGATCCAGACCATTCTGAACGCCGAGACCGACGCGCGCGCACAGTCGATGGAGATCACCGAAAAGCCCGAGGTCACCTACGACGACATCGGCGGCATCGACGAACAGGTCCGCGAGGTCCGCGAGGCCGTCGAGCAGCCACTGGCCGAACCCGAACTGTTCGCCGAGGTCGGTATCGATCCACCGAGCGGCGTTCTCCTGTACGGCCCGCCGGGGACCGGCAAGACGATGCTCGCCAAAGCCGTCGCCCACGAGACCGACGCCACCTTCATCAAGATGGCCGGCTCGGAACTCGTCCGCAAGTTCATCGGCGAGGGATCGCGGCTCGTCCGCGACCTCTTCGAGATGGCTCGCGAACGCGAACCCGCCATTATCTTCATCGACGAAATCGACGCCATCGCGACACGGCGCACCGAGTCCAAGACCTCCGGCGACGCCGAGGTCCAGCGGACGATGATGCAACTCTTGAGCGAGATGGACGGCTTCGAGGCCCGCGGCGAGATCCGCATCATCGCCGCGACCAACCGCTTCGACATGCTCGACCGGGCCATTCTTCGCCCCGGCCGGTTCGACCGCCTCATCGAAGTGCCCGAACCCGATGAGTCCGGCCGCGAGCAGATCCTCGAGATCCACACCCGCGAGATGAACATCGCCGACGACGTCGACTTTGCCGACCTGGCTGCCGACACCGACGGCTACTCCGGTGCCGAGATCGAAAGCCTCGCGACCGAAGCCGGCATGTTCGCCATCCGTAACGACCGCGACGAGGTCACCCACGCCGACTTCGTCGACGCCTTAGAGAAGATCGAAGAAGACGACTCGAGCGACGTGGTTTCCTCGGCGGGCTACTTCTACCAGTAACACCACCGCCGACGGCTGCGGGATCTCGATTTCGATGGGCGCTCAAAGTGTAGTTATCGAGACTGCGTTCGGTGAATCGGGTCGAACGCTGCCGATTTCACACATAACTCGACGGTTCAGAGAGCACGTGTCGCAATCTGCCACCGGCTCGCCAGCACAGCCCTGTCGCCCTGTGAGAGAGTCGGTGCGGATGAGGTATCTGCCCGGTTACGATCTCGAATCAGGCGAACTCATCGGCGAAGATGACGTTCTCAGAGCCATCGTAAATGACGTGGAGACCGCCACCACTGTCGGGCGTCCAGTTCGCCTCTTCGGTGTACACGTTATTCACGGACACTGACACCGTGTATTTCGAACCAAACCGCGTTTTGTTGTGGACTGTGTGCGTCTGTGCGGACTCGAGCGTTACCGTTTCGTCGATCGGAATCTTGTCTTCCTGAGTCCGATTCTCTTCGATATTCTCGGCGCGAATCGAGATCGTGATCGGTTCGTCGTGGAGGTTATGGACGGAGACATCCGCGGCACCTGCACCGAGTCGGTGGGGTCGGAACCCTGTTTTCCTCGGAAACGCACACACCCCGAGAGGGCTGGAATAGAGAGCACAACGGCGTCCGCAAGCAGGGATCGGCGGTCAAAAACCATAGTTTCCTAACACTTCTGCCGTCTCGGTGATAACAATTGGTATTACTACCGCTCGAATGAATCGCAACGCCTTACGCTGCCCGACCCCGAGAACGAGTATGAGCACGATTCGAGTCGTCTGGGGAACCGCATCGGGTCCTACGGCGATGTCGTCCTACGACGCCGCGCTCGCCGACGCCGGCGTCGAGAACTACAATCTCGTCTCGGTCTCGTCCGTGATCCCTGCCGAGACGTACGTCGAAGCTGTCGGGACCGCCCCCGATCTCGGTCCCGCCGGCGAGCGCCTGACCGTCGTCGAGGCGCGGGCGACCACCGCCGGTCCCGGCCGCGCGAGCGCGGCGCTCGCGTGGTCGCAGTCCGTCGATGACGGCCCCGGGCTGTTCTACGAGACGTCCGGCGAGATGGACCGCGAGGACGTCGAACGTCGGGTCCGTGAAGGACTCGCTGCAGGTCAAGAACTTCGCGACTGGGAGTTTACCGACCCGCGCGTCGCCATCGAGAGCAGTCAGGCCGATTCGGGCCGATACACGACCGCCGTCGTCCTCGCGGTGTACGGCGACAGCGAGCCGATACTGTAGGAAAGCTGACTTCCCGAAGGCGAACCCTTTTTACCCGGCAGTTCGTTGCTACGGGCACACACTTCTCATGAACGGAAATACGCCGTACGCAGGGCTACCGGGCGAGACTGGGGCTGGGCAGCGTGCCGCGGCGGACGTTCCGGACCTCTCGAACACACAGAAACGACTCCTCCACCGCGACGTCTCGCGGATCGCTGCGCGCACACGCGAGTTCCTTCCCAACGAATACGTCGTCGATTCCGACGTCTCGAGCGGCATGACCGGCCCGCAGGTCACTGTCGCCGTCCGACCGCCGGTCGGTCACGCTGTCAGCGCCGGCTTCACGCCGGATCTCGAGGAAGCCGCCGCTGCCGAGGAAGTCATCACCGCCGACGAACGCGACGAGGTCGCCCGGGGACTGGCAGCCAGTGCCGCCCTGCAGGTGAAACAGGCCGTCAACGATAGCGTGCGGCCGACGGGAAAGTAACCGGTTTTAGTAGAGCAGTTGCTCGAGCTGGTGGCGTCGGCGCTCGAGATCGATCGCCGGGTCAACCGATGGATCGGCGATCAGCCGATCGAGCACCAGCAACGGATCCGTGCCGGCTCGTTCGACTTCTCTGAGCAACAGCTCGATCGCGGTGCGGTTCGTCGCGAGCGACGAACACAGGCCCACTGCGAGCGCGAGCGGGATCGCACGCTCGGGTTGGGTGGGAAACGCATTGCTGACGCGTGAAAAATCGGGCTCGTTTCTCGCAGCCGGTTCCCGGTCCGAAGCTGGCTCGAGGGTCAGACAGTGCGGACAGAACGAAACGACGCTAGCTTCCGACGGCGCGTCCGCGCGGTAGTCCTCCGGAACGAAAAACGAAATCGTGGCCGAACCGCAGTTGGAACAGGCCATCGGAATCGAATGCGTCTGGTACCGGTCGGTGTACGGTCGGTGCGCTTACTGGTTGGCTGCCGGGGATTGCGCGGCGGTATCGGGCTGGACGTCCTCGAGCTCTTCTTGCTCGGCTTCGGCCGCTTCGGCTTCCGCTTCTGCCTCCATCTCTCGCTCTTCTTTCTCCTCGGCTTCTTTCTTCTCCTTGATCTTCTTCAGACGGAACGTCTCCTCGCGTTCCTGCTCTTCGAGTTTCTGCTCGATGTACTCCTGATTCTCGTAGAGTTCCGGCAGGAGCTTGAACTCGAGGGCGTTGACGCGGCGCTTGGTGGTTTCGATCTCTCGGAGCATCTTCTTCATCGCCGTCTCGACCTCGGCGGCGAGGATGATGCTCTCTAAGAGGTCTTCGTAGGCTTCGGCGGCCTCGTCGATGCGAGCGGACGTACCCATGATCCCGTAGCCACGCTGATCTAAGCTCTTCGAGACGCGCGAGGACTCGATCTGTGGGACGACGACGCCCATGATGTTCTTGGACTCGGTCGTGATCTCGGGGTTTTCCTGCAGTGCCGCTGCAGCACCGCGGACTGCGACGTCACCCTCCATCGCGCGAGCCATGTTGATCTTTTGCTGGGCCGCCTCGTAGTCGTCGGCGAGGTCGCCGCGGACGTCCTGAGCTTTGTCCAGAATGTCCATGAACTCCATGATGAGCCCGTCGCGTTTCTTCTCGAGTGTGCCGTGTCCCCGCTCGGAGAGCTCGATGCGATCCTCGATCGCCATCAAGTTCTTGCGAGTGGGCTTGACATCGTTGGCCATCTTGTGGGGGGATAGCAGTCCCAGTCGGATAACTGTTTACAGTTTCCGCGCGTGCTCGCGCCCGTGTAAGGGAAATGTGTGGCGATCGATGCCGGTCGGCTTGCTCCGTCGGTGGTCAGAGGGGGAGTCGAACCGAGACGGCCGCGTTACCCCTGTCCGACCATTCGTTCTTCGTCTTCCCACTCTTTTTCCCGGAGCTCGTACTTCTGAACCTTACCCGTCGCCGTCGTCGGCAGTTGCTTGACGAACTCGACCCGGTGGACGGTCTTGTAGCCCGCGAGGTTCTCCCGGGTAAACTCCTCGAGCGCCGCTTCGGTCACGCCCGGCTCGTTCGGATCGCCGCTTGCGGGAACGACGAACGCCTTCGGCGTCTCCCCCCACTCGTCGCTGGGTGCCGGGATCACCGCCACGTCAGACACCTCTGGGTGGTCGAACAGCGTGTCCTCGAGTTCGATACTCGAGATGTTCTCGCCACCGGAGATGATGATGTCTTTCTTGCGGTCCTGGATCGCAATCATGCCGTTCTCGTCGATGGTGGCGAGATCGCCCATGTGGTAGTAGCCCTCGATCCGATCGCTGAAGGCTTCCTCGGTCGCCTCGGGCTTGCCCCAGTATTTTTCCATGATCTGGTTGCCGCGGACGACGACCTCGCCGAGCGTCTCGTCGTCGCGTGGGACGTCGTTGCCGTCCTCGTCGACGACCCTGATTTCGGTGCCGAGGTAGGCAAGTCCCTGCCGTTTCTTGATTCGGAAGCGGTCGTCGCTGTCGTCGGAGAAGTGCCGACGCGCATCGGAGGTGGTGATCAGCGGCCCGGTCTCGGTCGCGCCGTAGACGTGTTTCATGTACCAACCGAACTCGTCTTCGACCGTTCGGATGGTCGCCTCTGGCGGCGCGCTGCCGGCGGTTGCGAGCCGCACGTCTGCGCCGCCGCTCGTCTCAGGTTCGTTCTGCTCGTAGTAGTCGATGAGCATGTTCAGCACCGTCGGCGCACCACACATGTAGGAGACGTCTTCCGAGCGGACGGTCTCGAAGATCTCGCCGGCGTCGGTCCCGCGCGTACAGACGTGTTTCGCGCCGATCCCCGTCACCGCGAAGATGTGCCCCCAGCCGTTCGCGTGGAACATCGGCAGCGTCCACAGGTAGACGTCGTCGTCGCTCAGATTTTGGTGGCCAACGGTCAGATAGGCGTGGATCGTCTCGCAGCGATGCGTGCGACAGACACCTTTCGGATCGCCAGTCATCCCCGAGGTGTAGTTGATCGTGATGATCTCGTCCTCGTCCATCTCCGGCCGGTCGTAGTCGGTGCCCGCCTCCTCGAGTACGTCGTCGAAACTCTCCCACTCTCCCTCGACCGCATCGACATCGTTCGTGATGAACGTCTCCGTCGGCACCTCGTCACGGATCGCCTCGATTTTCTCGGCGAAGTCGTAGTCGGCGTAGATCGCGTCGACACCAGCATCGGTGAGGATGTATGCGAAGTCGTCGGGCGTGAGCCGATAGTTCAGCGGTGTATGGATCGCCCCGAGTTGCATGATTCCGTAGGCCGCCTCGAGATGATAGTGTGTGTTTGGATCCAACACCGCGACGCGATCTCCTTTCTCGATACCGCGCTCCTGCAGCGCCGCGGAGAACCGATCGGCGCGCTCGCCGAGTTCGTCGTACGTGAACCGTTCTCCTGTGGTAGCGACGACTGCCTCGTCGTCGCCGTAGTGTGTCCGCGCCCGGTCTAGGAACTCCGGGACGAGCAGTGGCTTGTACATACATACCATGGGTTGTCCACGGCCTATACGATAGTTTCGATTAAACAGACTTCTGACACGAGCCGTTGCACGTGTTACTCGACGGGAAATCGCTCACTATTCGTGACCGTACGAGATGCAGCGTGCAGACAAGAGATGCAACTCGCAGACGACGCCTGAAAGAATGGAACGAAGCGAGTAGCCGCTCAGTCGGCCTGGACGGCTTCGGCCGTCTCGTCTTCGCGGTAGTGCTCTTCGATGAGCTCCTCGTCGATCCGGTTGAGTTCCGTCTTCGGCAGATCCGAGAGCAGATCCCAGCCGAGCTCGAGCGTTTCGTCGATCGAGCGGTTGGTGTCGTACCCCTGCTGGACGAATTCTTCCTCGAAGCGGTCGGCGAAGTCGAGGAACTTGTTGTCCCGCTCGGAGAGTGCTTCGCGACCGACAATGTTCACGAGGTCGCGCAGGTCCTCACCTTCCGCGTACGCGGCGTACATCTGGTCGGAGACGTCGCCGTGGTCCTCACGCGTGAGGCCCTCGCCGATCCCGTCGTCCATCAGCCGCGAGAGGCTTGGCAGGACGTTGACCGGCGGCTCGATACCCTGGCTGTTTAAGTCCCGATCCATCATGATCTGACCTTCGGTAATGTAGCCAGTCAGGTCCGGAATCGGGTGGGTGTCGTCGTCGCCGGGCATCGTCAGGATCGGAATCTGCGTGACCGACCCTTCCTTGCCCTCGATTCGACCGGCACGCTCGTAGAGCTGTGCCAGGTCGGTGTACATGTAGCCGGGGTAGCCACGTCGACCCGGAACCTCCTCACGTGCGGCACCGATCTCGCGCAGTGCCTCACAGTAGTTGGTCATGTCCGTCAGGATGACCAGCACGTGGTAGTCCTTCTCGAAGGCCAGGTACTCGGCCGTCGTCAAGGCGAGTCGCGGCGTGACCTGGCGCTCGACTGCCGGGTCGTCCGCGAGGTTCATGAAGACGACGGAGCGCTCGAGTGCGCCCGTGCGCTCGAAGTCGTCCATGAACTCGTTTGCCTCTTCGGCGGTGATTCCCATCGCGCCGAAGATAACGGCGAACTCGGAGTCCTCGCCGGACTCGTCTTCTTCGGGGACGGTCGCCTGGCGGGCGATCTGCAGCGCGAGTTCGTTGTGGGGCAGCCCCGAACCGGAGAAGATCGGGAGCTTCTGACCCCGGACCAGCGTGTTCATGCCGTCGATGGCCGACACACCGGTCTGGATAAACTCCTCGGGGTACTCCCGGGAGAAGGGGTTGATCGCCTTGCCGACGATGTCCTGTCGTTTGTCGGGGACGATCTCCGGGCCGCCGTCGATCGGGTTCCCGGAGCCGTCTAACACCCGCCCGAGCAGATCCTCGGTGACGGGCATCTTCATCGTCTCGCCCAGGAAGCGAACGGAGGCGTTGCGGTCGATCCCGCCCGTGCCTTCGAACACCTGGATCGAGACGATACCCTCGCTCGATTCCAGTACCTGACCGCGCAGCGTTCGCCCGTCTTCGGTCTCGATCTCGACGATCTCGTCGTAACCGACCGGCTCGTCGACCTCGGCGAACACCAGCGGACCGCTGATTTCCGTGATAGTCTGGTACTCTTTCATTGTTAGTACAGTGCGCGGAGTTGTTCTTGGAGGTCGTTCTCGATCTCGTCGATGAACTCGTTCCACTCTTCGGCCGTGCCCATCCGGTTGAGCCGCGGCGCAGCGTCGACGTCCTGGATCTCCTCGACCGGGACGCCAGCCTCGAGTGCGTCGAATGCCTCGTCACTGAACGTCTTGATCGCCGTCAGCATCCGATATGTCTTCTCGGGTTCGCAGTAGGTGTCGACGTCGTGGAGCGCGTTCTGCTGGAGCCACGCCTCACGCAGGTAGCGTGCGACCTCGAGGGTCAGCTGCTGGTCCTCCGGCAGCGCGTCCTTCCCGACGAGCTGGACGATCTCCTGGAGCTCGTCTTCCTCGTCTAACACGTCGACCGCCCACTGGCGGGTCTCCGCCCAGTCGCCGGCGACGTTGTCCGCCCACCACGGGTCGAGCTGGTCTTTGTACAGCGAGTAGGACTCGTTCCAGTTGATCGAGGGGAAGTGCCGACGTTCCGCGAGGTCGGCGTCCAGCGCCCAGAACGTCTTGACGATACGTAGCGTGTTCTGAGTGACCGGCTCGGAGAAGTCGCCGCCGGGCGGGGAAACCGCACCGACGACCGAAATCGTGCCTTCGCCGCCGCTGATCAGTTGGAACTTGCCGGCGCGCTCGTAGAACTCGGAAAGCGCAGCCGCCAGGTACGCGGGATAGCCCTCTTCGCCGGGCATCTCCTCGAGTCGGCTCGAGATCTCTCGCATGGCCTCTGCCCACCGCGAGGTGGAGTCGGCCATCAGCGCGACGTCGTAGCCCATGTCGCGGTAGTACTCCGCGATCGTGATGCCCGTGTAAATACAGGATTCACGGGCTGCGACGGGCATGTTCGACGTGTTGGCGATGAGGCAGGTCCGGGCCATCAGCGGGTTCCCGGTCTGTGGGTCCGGCAGTTCCGGGAAGTCCTCGATGACCTCGGTCATCTCGTTACCACGCTCGCCACAGCCGATGTAGACGACGATGTCCGCGTCGGACCACTTGGCGAGTTGCTGCTGGGTGACGGTCTTCCCGGAGCCGAAGGGACCGGGAATCGCCGCCGTCCCGCCTTTCGCGAGCGGGAACAGGCCGTCCTGGACTCGCTGGCCGGTCACCAGCGGCTCGGTCGGCGTCTGCTTGTCACCGGCGGGCCGGGCTTCACGAACCGGCCACTCCTGGTGCATCTGGATCTCTTCGCCGTTGTCGAGTTCGACGACGGTCTCCTCGACCGTGTACTCGCCACTCTCGACGTTCGTGACCTCGCCACCCTCGTAGTCAGGCGGCACCATGACCTTGTGGTCGATGGTGACGGTCTCTTCGACGACCCCGACGACGTCGCCGGGTTCGACCGTGTCGCCTTCCGTGACTTCGGGCTGGAAGTCCCACTTCTTCTCGAGGTCGATACCGGGGGCGTCGACCCCGCGGTCGAGGAATGCGGTCCCCATCTTCTCTTCGAGGACGTCGAGCGGCCGCTGGACACCGTCGTAGATGGAGTCCAGCATGCCGGGTCCGAGGTCGACGCTCAGGGGTTCGCCCGTGTTCTGGACGGGCTCACCTGGGCCGACGCCGGAGGTTTCCTCGTAGACCTGAATCGTGGTCAGGTTCCCTTCGATCTCGATGACCTCGCCCATCAGTCCTTCGTCGCCGACATAGACGACGTCGTTCATCCGGGCGTCGAGGTCCGTGGCGGTCACGACAGGACCACTCACGCTTTCGATTACACCGTCTTCGTCGACGGATTCGATGTCTTCTGCCTGGCTCATAGTTTAGCTGTCTTCGTCCTCTTCCATCAGGTCGATACCGATCGCGCGTTTGATCTGCTCGCGCAGGCCGCCGCCACCGGTGCCGCTCCCGATCGTGACGACGACTGGCTCGACGCTCGTCTCGACCTCCTGGCGAACGTTACGCGACAGGTGCTCGAGGTCGTCGTCGTGCATAACGACGATCCCGACGCCCTCGTCTTCGAGAGCGGCTGTCGCGGCGTCGTCTAGCTGTTCGTCTTTCTCGTCGTCCGCCACGTTCTCGAACCGGCTGACCCCCGCGAGGCGGAAGCCGGTCGTAAACTCCGGGCTGCCGACGACTGCGATTTCCTGGCTCATAGCACCACCAGTTCCTCTTCGATCTCGTTTTCGTCGAGTCCGACCTCACGGCCCCGTGCGATGGCACGGATGTTCTCGACCTCGCGTTCTTTCGCGAGAATGTACGACAACACGGCCGAGACCGAGGTCGGGTAGATGCTCGAGAGCGTATCCGAGTACTCGAGCAACGCAGCGTCTAGTGCGTGCTCGAACTGGATAAGGCTGTCAGCATCGCGCAGTTGATCGAGCGCCGCCGAGAGGCGGTCGCCGTAGTGGCGGTTCTCGGCGATGTGATCGACGAGCGCGTCGTAGTCGCCGACGAGCCGATTGAGATCGGACTCGTCGAACAGGACGCCGCCGTCGATGTAGTAGGCCGCGGGATCGAGGTCGGCCCCGGTGCGGGCGAGCCGTAACGCGTTCCGGGCGTTCCGGAAGTCGATCTCGGCTTGCAGGAACTCGATGTAGTTCGCTATCGGGCCTTCCTGTGGCTCGGCGCCCGGACCACGGGAGACGTCCGCGAGCAAGTTCTCGTAGAACTCCCGGTCTAAAGCGTTCTCGAGCGGCACGAGCGCGCCGGTCTCTTCGAACTCCTCGAAGGCCTCGGTCAGCTCCTCGTAGTAGATCGTGCCGTAGAGCACTTCGATCGCGTCCTCGATCGTGTCGGTCTCGAGGAGTCGATCGACCGTCCGGTCGTCGAGTTCGCCGGCACGGATGAGGTCCGTGCGGATCTCCTCGGGAACGGTGTCGGTGTAGATCCCGCGGAAGATCGTCTTCAGGTTCCAGACGTCGAACTTCCGGAGGTACCGAGCGATGAGGTCGTAGAGTCGTCCCTGCGACCAGTCGATCAAGTCCTCGAAGTGCTTTGCGAGATTGCGGTTGAGCGCGTACTCGATCAGGTCGACGCCGGAAAAGCGCGTTCCGAGCTCGTTGATCTCGCGTTCGTACTCGGTCTCCTCCATGAACCGCGCGATCTCGCTCGGCCCCATCCGGATCAGCTTGCGGTAGTCTTCGTCCGAGAACAGCGAGGCTCGGCGTGACCGGACGCGAGCGTTCACGTATTCCGGATTCGAGGCACCTGCGCTCATTGCTCGAAGAGTCGGTTGCTGATCTCCTGAAGGTTGTCTTCCCACACGTCCTCGAGGACCGAGTCGAACGTGTTGTTGACTCGGACGCGGGACTGCTCGCTCTCGACGACGACGCCGCCGAGACAGTCGACGTCACCGTCGTACTCGTAGCCGTCGTACTCGTCGACGATCGACTCGAGCAGTTCCTGGTCGCCGCTGCGACCGTAGACGCTGACGTCGTCGCCCGCGTCGAACTCGACGCTTGCGGCCTCGAGCAACTCGCGGGTCAGCTCCTCGCGAGTGTCGCCCTCGAGGGCGGCGAGTTCGTTTTCGACTGCCTCGTTGACCTCTCCGAGGACGTCACGGCGGGCCTCCAGACGCTTCTGTTTCGCCTCCAGTTTCGCACTGGAGAGACGCTGTTCGTGGAGCTGATCGATCTCGCGGTCGACCGCCGCTTCCGCGTCGGCGAGGATTTCCTCGGCGTCAGCCTCGGCTGCGGATTCGATCTCCTCGGCGCGCGTTTCGCCCTCCGCGCGGATGTCCTCCGCACGCGCGTTGGCCTCGTCTCGAATGTCTTTGACGACTGTGTCCAAACTCATTGGTGAGAGAAGGGGGGTGGTTTTAAACGATGAAGACGGTGACCAGGGCGAGGATCACGAGCGTCTCTGGGAGGACGGTCATGATCAGGCCTGGGACGAACATGTCGTCGTCTTCAGCGATTGCGCCGACTGCTGCCGCGCCGATACCGCGCTCAGCATAACCCGCTGCGAGAGCTGCGAGACCGACAGCGACTGCCGCTGCGCCCGTGTTCTCGAGAGTTGGTCCGGCTGCCTGTCCAGCTTGCATCACAGTTTCCGCGAGTTCAAGTTCACTCATTGTTAGTAGTCCTCAGTGTGGTTTCGATCGGTTCCGAACGGTTCGTAGTTCTCCCCACCGCCTTCATAAAACTTGTTAAAGAATTCGACGTACTCGAGACGAACGGCCTGTAAGCCGGCGCTTGTCACGCCAAGTGCTAGCACGACAACGTGTCCGAGTACGAGAATCACAAGTCCACCGAGCAGGGCTGCGGTACCCGAGTGCATGAGGCCGTTGAAGACGACCTCGGCACCCTCGCCGTAGTGTTCGGCGACGTAGCTCGGCTCGTGCGTTCGAAGGAAGTGGAACTCCCCGTGGGGGTCCTCGTACGCCCCGAAGAACAGCAGGTTGACCACGAACGCCATGCCGGCCTTCGCGAGCAACACTGCGCCCATCCGAGTGTACGAGATGACGTTCACGACGACGTCGAGCGCTTCGACGGCCTCAACGGGCTCGCTGACGATCAGCATCACGAGCCCGATCAGGAACATGAATAACGGTGCTGTCAGCTCGAATCCGAGTCCTGGGACGGTAAACAGTCCCAGTCCGGAGAACCCGGTGAAGCCGATCGGGAACGGCCCGCCGCTTGCGAACGTCTCGAACAGGAAGTCCGGCTTCGTGGCTTTCCCCTGTGTCGAGAAGATCCAGATCCAGATGCCGTTGAGCATCAGGATCCACGATCCACTGTGGAACAGGGCATCCTTGAAGCCGTGGCTGAGGTTCTCGAAGAAGTCCAGGATGTATCCAATGTTGAGGTGGAGAATCCCGAACATCACGCTGATCACCATCCAGCCAAGCGCGAAGTCGGCGGCTGCCGGCTCGAGTCCCTTGTTCAGCGGGAGCCAGTCGATACCAAGCGTCTGATGCCAGACGACCTCTCCGAGAACGTGCAGGCCGAAGATTTCGCCGTACATGAACCCGAAGATGGTCGTGAACAGGCCAGCCCAGACGGCGACACCGCCGAGACTGGAAATTGCGTCGTTGTCGACCTGCGTTACCATGTAGCCTCCGATGGCCATGTAGATGATGCCGTAGCCGGCGTCACCGATCATGAACCCGAAGAACAGCGGGAACGTCAGGAACAGAAAGATCGTCGGATCGAACTCGCTGTATTTCGGCCGGCTGACTGCCTGCACGAGCAGTTCAAACGGCTTTGCTGGCCCCGGATTTTCCTGCACCGTCGGTGGCTCGTCGCCCATCGTGACCGTCGAGCCACCGTCGGTAACCGCCTTCTGTTGCTGGTCGTCCGCTTCGGCGGGCGATTCGTCTTCCTCGTCGGCCGCCGCCGAGCCCTCAAGATCCGTTTCAGTGTGGGCGTGTGCGCCGTGGCGGTCGTAATCGGCCCGCTCGAGTTCTTCGATCTCGACGCTGTCGCCAACGGCGTCGTCTAACGCCGCGACGAGGTGGTCGTACTCGTCGGTCGGGATCCAGCCTTCCGCGACGAACGCGCGATCGGTCGTCGCGAACTGCAGCGGCGCTTCCGCCTGCTGGACCTCGATCGTGAGCCGCTCTTCGACGCGCAGGAGGAAGTCAGCTTCCGCCTGTTTGATCTCCTCGAGTTCCGCGTCGATTTCGTCACGTCGGGACTCGAGGGACTGCTTTTCGTCCTCGAGGTCGGCGACGTACGCGTCGGGACTCTGTTCGGTCTCGGGTACCTCGTGTCGGGTGACGTCGACACCGACCAGCGCGTCGTCGATCGGTGCCTCGTCGGTGTCTTCGGTGGGTGCAGCGACGATCGCCACGACGTCGCCACCGGTGAACGTCTCGAAGGCCCGAATCCCGTCGGCCGCGGCGACGGCGTCTTCGATCGCGTCGACGTCACCTTCGACGACGAGTACGTCGACCGACTCGTACCCCGACAGCAGGTCGAGGTCGATGTTTAGTTCCGCAAAGGGCGCGACGCGGTCGATCTTCTCGTCGACCTGTCGCAGCTCGTTGGTGATTTCTCCGCGGCGATCGTCGAGTTCGTTGACCCGCGTGCGGATCTCCTCGAGTCGCGCTTCCCAATCGTCGTCGATGCGCCCCGGTTCGGCCTCGTCGGCCGACAGCTCCAGGGTGCTCTGGAGAGCGCGGACGGTCACCAATTTCTCGGATGCCTGATCGGCGCCGGCGATGGGATTGCCGTTGTCGAAGCCCTCCCACGAGCCGTCGTAGTCCGAGAGATGTACCAGGTTCAGTCCGTGAATCGTCTCGATGACCGTGGGCATAACGCCCCGGGAACCGGTCACCGAGACTTTGCTCATCCGTTCAGGTCTGAGCATGGACGTCCTCCTGGAACAGTTCGACGACGTGGTCGGTCACTTCGTCGACCCGGTCTCGGGCGCGCTCGGCGAGTGCCTCGCGCTCCTGTTCGCCTTGTTCGAGGACCTGCTCGCATTCCGCATCGATCTCTTCGCGAGCCTCCTCCAGGCGGCGCTCTTTTAGCTCCTGCGCCTCCTGTTCCGCTTCTGTGCGAATCTCCTCGGCACGTTTCCGGGCCTCGGCTATTCGCTCGTCGCGGTCGTTTTCTGCCAATGCGACGATCTCGTCGGCCTCGTCTTCGGCCGACTTAATTCGTTCGAGAACCTCTGGCCTCGGCATACTCTAAGCAACCGGACGTTTGCCAGAGCGTGTATATGGTAGTTGCGAAAGTGACTCAGTGGCTATCGTTCTCGAACAGCCGGTAATACCTTGTTAGTCGCATCTCATAGCGCCGGGAACAGCAGACATATGTCGATCGGATCGAAATCCATCACTAATGGGACTTCTCGAGAACAAGGCCCGTGCCCGACTGTTTTATAAGTACCTCTCGCGGGTCTACGATCAGGTGAACCCCTTCATCTGGACCGAGGAGATGCGCGACGAGGCCCTCTCCCTGCTCGAGTTCGAGGAGGAAATGACCGTCCTCGACGTCGGCTGTGGGACCGGCTTCGCGACCGAGGGGCTGCTCGAGCACGTCGACGAGGTCTACGCGCTCGACCAGAGCGAACACCAGCTCGAACAGGCCTACGAGAAGTTCGGCACACGCGCGCCGCCGGTACATTTCCATCGCGGCGACGCCGAACGGCTGCCGTTTGCGACCGACACGTTCGACATCGTCTGGTCGTCTGGCTCGATCGAGTACTGGCCGAACCCGATCCTCGCGCTCCGGGAGTTCCGCCGTGTCCTCAAACCCGGCGGACAGGTCCTCGTCGTCGGGCCGAACTACCCCGATAACGTCGTCAGCCAGCTACTGGCCGACTCGATCATGCTCTTCTACGACGAGTACGAGGCTGATCGGATGTTCAAGACCGCCGGCTTCGAGGACGTCAAACACGCCTTTATGGGCCCGTCGTACGACCCCGACGTCGCGATCACGACGATCGGGCGCGCCCCAGAATAGTAGCGCGCGCCGCGCGCTTAGCTCGCCGTCGTCTCGAGCGTCGCCACCTGTCGATCGTCGACGGCGAGCGTGACGGTGACTGAATCGCCTGCGGTAAGCGTCGGACTGTTCGTCCCCGCGATCGAAACGCCGGCGCGCTCTCCTGCTGTCCACGTCGAATCGCTTTTCGCATTGAACGGGCCGTCGGGCGTGCCATCGAACCCGTGCGCGCCGACGAACGGAACTGGCGGTTGTACAGTCAACTCCGTGCCGTTGACTGCGATCGTCACTGGCAGCGCCTCGACGTCGATGTCATCTCCTGCGATGTGCGTGATCACGATCGCGGCACGGTCGCCGTCAGCTGACAACTCGAACGTCGCAGTTTGACTCTGTCGCTCGAGCGACCACGCACCAGCATTGACGGCGACGACCGTTGCCAAGCAGACGGTAAGCGCTACCAGCAAAATGACACCGATACTCTGCGTGACGGCACGCGTCTCGCTGCCGACGATCGTGCTGGTCTCTTCCTTCGCCATCACGACCGTCTGGCCGCGCGTTATCGTATAAACGTCCGCTTGCCTGTCACTTCGACCTGCTGTCCGACAGCGCTAGCTATTCGAAACCGCGACGGTGACAGTGGTTCCTGTCGGCCGCTCTGCCGTGAGTTCGTATCCGGTGCTGGGTGGGACATACCAGAGGCTGCCATCAGCGTTCGTTTCGCCGACCTCGAAGCCGCCGATCGTAATCGTTGCTGTGACTGGCTCGCCGTCTTGATCGACTACCGTCACTTTCTGTGGACCGTTTGCGGCAGTCTTGTCGACCGTTAGCTTGTGCCCGTCTTTCTGCCACTCTTGCTGGCGAATCGTTGGCAGCGTGTCTGGGTCCAGTGTTTGTCGCTCACGATGGATGTCACCTGTTCCGCCATCGAGATACGCCTTGAGCTCGCCTTGCTCGTGGTCGTGATTGATCTGATAGAGTTGTACCGTCGTGTATTCGTTCACCGCTGGCGACTGACCTGTATTATACGCCCAGGGATACAGGTCGAGGCTGTGCTCGTATGCCTCCGGGAGGTCGGCGAACTGAGTCGCCCTCGATGTATCTCGATTGTCGAATCGGGTCGCTTCGCGGAGGTAGTCCTCGCTGAGAGTCTCGAGCACGTATCCTTTTTCTGATGTCTCGACGGAAATATATCCGATTGCGTCGTTGCCATACGCATTCGACCAGAGCTGTTCGCGGATTCGGCTGCGATGCATCTCGAGTTTATCCTGTTGGTCTGCGACCGATAGTGAACTCCCAGGAACACGATCCGACCGCTCTTCGAGCTCATCGAACGATTCGGAGATGGCCGCTGCTTCCTGATGATTTCGGAGCAACGTTTTCAGCAATTGTGTGTTCGAGAGCTCCCCGGTAGCATGTGCTTTCACTGCCTGTTCTTCGCGTGTCCTGAGGGTATCCGAGCGGTCTTTCAACCGCTCGTATGCGGTTTGGAGTAACGCACTCTGCTCTGTGGCAGTTGCATCGTCGAACTGCCGATCGAGGGCGACGTACTGGGTGTGATCGATTCGAAGTTCGTCGTCCGTGCTCGCGAGCGCCACACCAAGGTCAGGGCCGTACTCGGTGTACTCGCTTCTGGACGCTCCCTCGAGCGAGAGTCGGTTCGTCGTATTCGGTACTGTCTGCAGCCCGGAGTTGGCCGGGTCGATAGTCGCTACCTGATGCTGAACCGACATCGCTGCGGGTGCGCCTGCTGAAGATCCGGATGTCGCCATCCCTGGGACGACAGTCAGGGATGAGACGAGAAGCAGTGCGAGGAGGGGCGGAATCGATCGGTTCATCGTCGAATCGTAACCTCTCCTGATACAAAAACTGGTCGCACTGCTACTGACCCACGAGTATGAGCAATTGAACTGTCGCTAATCATATGTTGATATTGAATCAGAAGCGTTCTCCGCCCTCGAGACGCTTCACTTCCGCTGGTAACGCTTTATTTTTCGATGGAAAGTGTTTTTTCCTCTGGGAAACCACCCGTTGATACGTATGCGGGTATCCACCGCCATCGCAGTTGCCCTCTCAGCCCTCCTGGTGGCGTCTTTCCTCGGGACGGTGGTCGCTATACCGGCTGTAGCCGCTTCGCCCTCGCCCGAACAGACGGCTGTCGGTACCGATCGGTCCCTCGCCTCACTAGACCGAGTTGCTTCCCCGCTTTCGAGTGATTCGCAAGCGCGGTCGATCGAGCAGTCAGTATCGGTTCCCACTGCAGTACAGTCGACCGATTCGACTCCGGAAGCGACGCCAAAGCAGGTTATTCGGCTCACAGTTCGCGAGAACGGCGACGTTCGATGGACGATCGAAAGTCGATTTCTCCTGACGAACGAGAGCGACGCTGAATCATTTCGCGCGTACGCCGACCAGGTCACGGCCGGCGAGCGAACTGTTGGTTTCACACCCGAGCAGTTCGAACGCTTCCGGCGGATCGCTCAACAGGAAACCGGTCGCGAGATGTCGATCGAAAACGCCCAGTGGGACGAACCGCGAATCATCGAGTCGCCGGCCGACGGTGATGGCAGCGATGAATCGGAGCCCACCCAGAACGCCCGGATCGGGGTGATCTCCTACTCGTTTACCTGGACTAACTTTGCGACCGTCGACGGTGATCGAATCCACTTCGGCGATGCGTTTCAGACGGATCGCGGAACCTGGATGGGACTGACCGCAGGACAGCGTCTCGTCGTCGAAACACCACCCGAGTACGCCCTCGAGACGCCGACATCGCTCACCTGGGATGGTCCCACCGAGTTTACCGCCGACGAACTCGAGATCGTGTTCGTTCGCACCGGAACCCTTCCACTGTCGATGTCAGGCTGGCTGATCGGGGCTGTCCTCGTGATCATCGCTACCATCGGAGCCGGTGGGTATCTGTTGGCGAACCGTGACGGTTCGACCGGGCTCCCGATACCGACCGATCGACTGCCGTTGTACGAACGGCTCGGCTTCGGCGACCGCGATACCGACGCGCACGCTACTCCGGCGACGGATGCCGCCAGCAAGTCCGAGCCCACATCAGGGGACTCGCTATCCGGCTCGGAGATGACTGACGGAGCCGTCACAGCGGATACTGATGCTGATCGTGGTCGCGGAACCAGTCTCGAGTTCGAGGAGTCTGACCACCAGGATGTCGACCCCGAGCTGTTGAGCGACGAGGAGCGCGTCCTCCGCCTGCTCAAACAAAATGGCGGCCGGATGAAACAGGCGTCTATCGTCTCGGAGACGGGCTGGTCGAACGCCAAAGTCTCACAGCTGCTTTCGAAGATGGACGACGACGACGAGATCGAGAAACTCCGCATCGGACGGGAGAATCTCATCACGTTGCCGGGCGTCGATCTGACCAATTTCGACTGATCATTCGGATCATCACCCTCGATCCGGGGCCGACGCTTAGCTGTCTGTCGACTCCGAATCGGTGACAGTCGAACTCGAGCCGTCAGCGCTTGTGTCCGGAGCGTACTGAATCTCCGTGCCAACCGAGGCGTAGATGTCGTCCCAGTCTTTGTCTTCGTCCATCAGGAAGACCTCGACGGTCAGCGAGCCCGCGCCGAACTCTTCGATACCAGCCGGTCGAACGTCGATGTAGAACGTCCCGTTTTCGTCCATCCTGACCTCGTCCGTTCGTTCGATAATCTTCCGGTTGCCCTCGCCTTCGTTGATCTTGACGAAGAAGTACGGCTCGCCCTCCAAATCACCGTGTTCGGCCGGATCGACGTCCTCCATGCTGGTGTTGGCAACGACCTCGAGGTTGAAGTTCGAGTACCCGTCACCGTTTTCCGCGGGCTCTTTGTCGACGAACTCGACGGACGTGATTCGGTCCTCGCGTTTGTCTTCTAGCGGCCGATTCGGTTCTTCGGGCGGATACCACGCTGCAGCTGCGGTGTCATCGCCACCATCCGTGCTGGTGTCTTCATCGGCATCGTTCGGTTCGACATCGCTCGACGTATTGTCCGCACCGTCGGATCCGTTCGCGTCCGGCTCAGTCACTGACTTCGTGTCGGTCTCGTTCGTCGGCTCACCAGCTTGAGTGCCGCCAAGGGCACTACACCCGGAGAGAGCCACAAGCAGTGCGACGGCGATTACTGCGGCGTTTCGGAATTGCATCGTAGCCACGTCTTCCGAGACGGTCGCCATTACTACAGCCTCGATAAGCTGCTGCCACTCGATCGACGGCGAACGGATCGGAAACGAACTGGAACGACCGTTTCCGGGTGTTGTACGTTGCGGGACGATCGTTATACTGTGCAAAAGACTGCTCACACTGGTCGTTCGCTCCGTCTTCGCTCGGCGTCGCCGCGCGAACGATCCGCGGGACCGAATGTCCCGCGCTACTCACCACTCCTCGAAAAACCTGCATCGAAACCCATTCGTTTGCGCCGCCCACTCGTGAGCGACCACGCTACGCTAGCGGCGTCCGCTCGACAACCTGCCCGTCGTAGGTCGGATACTGCTCGACGATTTCGCCGTCCTCGAGGTCTCCTTCTTCTATCATCTCCTCTAAGAGCCACCAGGCGACCTCGACGTGGTTCGTCTTGACCGTGTAAAACTCCTCGGGGACGCCGAGCGCCTCGAGGCGTTCGGGGTCGGCGTACGTCTTCCCGTAGACGAGGGTGCCGTCGTCGGTGATGTCGTCGAACTCGCGGCGGACGTTGCGGGCTATGCGCTTCAGGCGGCGGCGGTGCTGGGCCGCGTCCTTGAACACGGAGGTACAGAAGTAGACTCGCTCGTGGTCGCCCATGACCTCGAGGATGTCCTCGCGGTCGCCGTCGACGGCGCTCATGTGGTCCTCTTTGAGCTCGTATCCCTTCTCCTGCATCCGACGGTAGTTCCCGTCGCTCATCTCGAACTCGTTGACGTTACAGAACTCCGCAGCACCCTCGTCTAAGAACTCGAGGAACTCCTCCTCGGCGCGAATGCCGGGTATCTCGAAGGCAGGCGTAAGCCCTTCTTCGCGGGCGATGTAGAGGATGTCCTCCCACTCCGTGCCGTGGAGGTCGCCCCACTGTTCGTAGGGCGGGTGGAAGCGAATCTCGTCTAAGCCTGCTTCGGAAAGGCGGCGCATGTTCTCGCGGCCGCCCGTAATCCCGGTGTAGAGGTGGGTGTGGTGGTCCTCGCCGAACTCGTCTTTGAGCAACTCGAGGTAGTGACAGGTCCGGCCGAGGGCCTCCTGGGGTTCGCCGCCGGTGATCGACGTGCCGAGGGCGTCCATCCGGTGGGCTTCGGTGAGAACGTCGTCGTCGCTTTCGACGAGGCGTTCGTTGGCGTAGACGTCGGTGACGTTCTTGCGGTTCTCGCCGAGCGGGCAGTAAAAGCAGTCGCGCTGGTCGCAGTAGCCGTAGACGAACAGCACCATCTTCCCCCCTTTCGCGCACTGCTCACAGCCCTTCGAGATCATTCGAAGAATCGTAGCCGTCCGAGCCTCAAAAGGAGTGCGGATTCGGCCGTTGCTGTGGCTCGTTGATCCGTCTCGTGGGGCGGATCGCTCGAGCGGCGGCTCTCGACTGGTGTTGACCGGTCCGATACTCGTGGGACGCGTGATGAGATCGGCTGTCCCAGAAGACGGAAATAGCGCGGCGTGCAACCACAACCCGATGCTGCTGGTCCTCTGTGTCGACCTCGACGACGACCTCGGCCGCAAGACCGGCTTCTCGACGCCAGTTATCGGCCGCGACCCGGTCGAGGAGGCAGCCGTCGCTCTCGCGACCGCGGATCCGGAGGACTCGGACGTCAACGTCATCTTTCAGGGAGTGCATATCTACGACGACCTCGCCGAGCGCGACGAGAGCGTCGAGGTCGCCGTCGTCACCGGAAACGATCAGGGCGACGTCAGCGCCAATCGCGAGGTCGGCAACGAGGTCGACACCGTCCTCGCGAGTCTCTCGACCGGCGAAGACGTCACCGCACTCGTGATCACCGACGGCGCACAGGACGAATCCGTCATCCCGATCATCCGCTCGCGGGTGCCCATCGACGGCGTCCGCCGGGTCGTGGTCCGGCAAGCCCAGAACTTAGAGTCGATGTATTACACGATCAAACAGGTGTTAGACGACCCCGAGACGCGCGGGACGCTGCTCATCCCGCTTGGCATTCTCCTGTTGATTTACCCGCTCGCGCTCGTCGGCACCGTATTGAACCTGCCCGGTGTCGTCCTTGGAGTGACGTCGACGCTGCTCGGACTCTATCTCATCTCACGCGGGCTCGGCCTCGGCGACCGGCTGGATTCGACCGTCGAACGCGCCCGTCGATCGCTGTACGCCGGTCGAACGACCCTGTTTGCCTACGTCGTCGCTGCTGCCCTGTTCGTCCTCGGCGGCGTCAGCGGACACGACAGCCTCGAGGCCGTCCAGTCGTCGTCCGGCGGCGACCTCGAGGTTCCCGTCATGCTCGCCGCACTCGTCTACGGCTCGATCCACTGGTTCGCTGCTGCCGGGCTGACGACCAGCCTCGGTCAGATCACCGACGAGTACATCGCCGGCTCGCTCGAGTGGCGCTATCTCAACGCTCCCTTTTACGTGCTCTCGATCGCAGTCGTCCTCCACGCGGTGAGCGCGTTCTTCCTTGGGAACGTCGAGATCGCCTATCTCGCGGCGGCGCTGACGGCAGGGACGGTGCTGGGGATCGTCAGTACGTTGACGTTCGCCGTCGCGGAATCTCGACTCTCTGACTCGGATCGAGAAGAGGGAACGCGACAGGCCGATCGGGTCTGACGAGTTGCGTTACCGTTCGCGCTGCACGACGAACTCCGCGAGCTCGAGGAGGTACTGTCGGGCGTCGGGATCAACAGTCTCGACGCGATCCAGGGCGTCGATCGCGCGGTCGGCTTCCCGCCGGGCGGCAGCGTTGGCCTCGTCCGGCGTGAGATCGGTCACCTGAACAACCGACGGTCGCTCGAGAGCAGCGTCGTGACCGGTCGGTTTGCCGAGCGCTTCGGGATCGGCGACGGCGTCTAACACGTCGTCTCTGATCTGGAAGGCGATGCCGACCCGCTCTGCGTATTCACCCAGTGCATCGACGGTGACGGGGTCGGAGTCGGCGGCGATCGCCCCGAGCTCGGCTGCGGCCCGGAACAGTGCACCGGTCTTCCGACGCGCGAGCGTCATGTACTCGTCTTCGTTGGCTGGCTCGGCAGCCAGTTCGGTCGCCTCCCCGACGCCGAGTTCGACCATTGCGTCTGCGACGACGCGCGTCGCGTCCGGATCGGGCGAAAAGAGTGCGAACGCTTCTCCCAGTAGGCCATCGCTGGTGATAATCGCTGGGCCGTGACCGAACTCGGCCCAGACACTGGTCGTCCCGCGTCGCAGTTCGGAGCGATCGATGATGTCGTCGATAACAAGCGACGCCGTGTGGACGAGTTCGATACCGACGCCGAACTCGACGGCGTCCTCTGCCCGTCCACCCACTGTTTCGCAAGCCAACAGCGTCACCATCGGCCTGACGCGTTTCCCCCCGGAGAGCGCGATATGGCGAACTTCGTTGGAGAGCGTCTCGGGCTCGACCCCTTCGACCACCTCGACGAGGCGCTTTTCGATCAGTGCCCGTCGGCGCTCCAGCAGTTCCATCAACCGCGCTTAGGAGTGGGTAGAAAAGTAGCTGACGGATCCGAAACGAAATTTTTGCACGATCAGCGACTCCCACAAACGATATCGACCAAAAATACCGGTAGAGTACAGCTCTGCTGAGATCTCGTTCACTGCGTTCACGAGGAAGGCCGCTCGCTCACGTCGTTCGTGGTGTGGTTACTGGAACTCCTCGATGAGTTCGGGGACGACGTGCGACCACCTTTTTTCGCTCGGGTCGCTAACGGGTTCGCGACCACTCGCGAAAAAATCTGGACCAAAAAGCCGCTCACTCACGATGCTCGTTCGCGGTACAGTTACTGGAACTCCTCGATGAGTTCGGGGACGACGTCGAAGAGGTCGTCGACGATCGCGTAGTCGGCGATGTCCATGATCGGCGCGTTGGGGTCGGTGTTGATCGCGACGATCGTATCGGAGCCTTTCATGCCGGCGACGTGCTGGACCGCGCCGGAGATGCCGATCGCGATGTAGACGTCGGGCGTGACGACCTTCCCGGACTGGCCGACCTGCCGGTTCTTGGGTAGCCAGCCGTTGTCGACGATCGGGCGCGAGGACGACAGCGTCGCATCGAGTGCGTCGGCCAGCTCGCGGATCATCTCGAGGTTCTCCTCTTCTTCGATCCCGCGGCCGACCGAGACCAGCAGCTCGGCTTCGCTGATGTCGACATCGCCGCCGCCGACCTCTTCGAAGCCGGTGACGGTCGAACCGACTGCGTCCTCGTCGATATCGGCGTCGAAGGTCTCGATCGCGGCGTCACCGGTGCCCTCGGCAGCGGGCCACTCGGCACCGCGGATCGTGACGACAGCGTCGCCCTCGAGTTGGGTGGTCGTCTCGACCTTGCCGCCGTACATCTCGCGGGTGGCGACGAGCGTCTCGCCGTCGGCCTCGAGATCGACGGTGTCAGTGACGACCGGCAGGTCGAGGTCGTTCGCGATGGCGGGTGCGTAGTCGAGCCCGTTGACGCTGTTTGGTGTCAGGACGTACTGTGGCGCGAGCTCGTCGTAGAGCTGCGTGACCGCTTGTGCGTAGATGTCGTGGTTGAACTCTTCGCCGTGGTCGACGGTGTGGATGGCGTCGACGCCCTCGCGATTGAGTTTGTCGGCGAAGTCGTCGACGGTGCCGCTGATGACCGCCAGATGGAGGTCGCCGCCGGTTTCGTCGGCGAGTTCGCGACCGGCGGTAATGATCTCGTAACTGACATCTCGGAGGTCTCCCCGGCGGTGATCCGCGACTGCGAGGACGTCCGTCATTGTGCCACCCCCTTGTCGCGAAGCAGGTCACCGAGCTCCCCAGCCGTCTCGTCGGCGCTGCCCTCCCAGACGGTCGCGTCGCTTTCGCTCTCGGGTTCGTACATGTCGGTTAGCTCGAGTTCGGTTTCGATCGTGCTCTCGTCGACGCCGATATCATCGAGCGTCTGGACGTCGAGTTCCTTGCGCTGGGCCTGTCGAATGCCCCGCAGGCTGGCATATCGAGGTTCGTTGATCCCCGTCTGGATCGTCAGGACGGCCGGAAGCTCGATGTCGGTCAGCTCCTCGACGCCGCCCTCGAGTTCGCGTCGGACCGAGGCGATGCCGTCCTCGAGATCGTGCTCGAGGTGGTTGACGACGGCACCCCACTGGAAGCCGAGCTGCTCGGCGACCGAGACGCCGGTCGCGCCGAAGCTGTCGTCGCCGGCCTGTACACCCGAGAGCACGAGGTCGGGCTCCTCGGCTTCGATGACGGCGCTCAGGATCTCCGTCTTGGCGTTGACGTCGAGCAGGTCGACGTCCTCGAGGGCGTCGTCCCAGACGCGGACGGCGCGGTCTGCTCCCTTCGCGAGTGCCTGTCGGATGGTCTGTTCACAGTCTTCCGGGCCGATGGTGACTGCGACGACCTCGTCGGCGATCCCGTCTTCCTGGAGCTGGACGGCCTCTTCGATCGCGTAGTCGTCCCATTCGTTCAAGTCGGCACCGAGGTACTGCTCCGCGATTTCGGTTCCCTCGATTTCGAACTCGTCTTCGACGGTCGCCACCTCTTTGACCGTAACGAGAATTTTCATCACGGGATAGTGCAACGTCCACCCCGTAAACCTTTTCGAAATCGGAAGTCGTTGACCCCCTGTTTAGCTACCATATTTCAATAATTATTCGTACTGAGTTAGATCTGCTTTCGCTATTGCTAGTGTTTGCTACCAGCGTTTCTTTCGATGGCGATTCCTCTCTCGAAGACGGAAACGGTTTAACACCACCGCTGGTAGTACTGTGCATGGCAGACTGTCCACTCGCTGACGACTGCCCGGAGTTCTCCGAACAGATCTCGGGTATGGGGTGCCAGCACTACGGTGATCGGGGTGGCAAGGAGTGGTGTAATCACTACAACCAGCCGATCGAGGATCTCAAGACCCAGCCGGTCAAGGCGGGCGAGGAAGTCATTATCGACGTCGTCGACATGCACGAAAGCGGTGCCGGCGTCGGCCGGACCGAGGACGGGTTCATCGTGATGGTCGATGGCGTTCTGCCGGAAGCGCGCGCTCGCGTCGAAATCACGCGAGTCCACAGCAACCACGCGCGTGCGGAGAAACTCGAACTCCTCCCGATGGAACCCGACGAGGACACCACGGACGACGAAGCGGACGATGTGACCGCTGACCCGGTCGACGATGATGCCGACGACGATGCCGATAACAGCAGCCCCAAACGCGAGCGACTCGGTAGCCGCGAAAACTTCTGGGGCTCCTAGCGCCGCGAGTGGACAGTCGACGCGGTGGCTGTGGGTTCGTCTCGGTCCGTGTTAGATAACGTTTTTTCTGACGGTGTGTGACGAGAATGCATGGAACGCATCTCGCTGTCGAACTCGGCGTTCGAAGGTGACAACAACGTCTATCTCTTCGCTGACGGGCAGGAAACGGCACTGCTCGATACCGGCGACTGGCTGGCGACGACCCGCGACCAACTCGAGACGGCGCTGGCCGATCGCGACCTCGAACTGGCGGATATCGACAGGATATTCCTGACACACTGGCACCACGACCACTGCGGGCTAGCCGGGGAGATCCAGGCCGAAAGCGGCGCTGAGGTGTATGTCCACGCCGCCGACGCACCGCTCGTCGCGGGCGACGAGTCGGCCTGGGATGCGCTGGACGACCGCTACCGGCAGTACTTCGAAGAGTGGGGAATCCCCGACGCTGACCGGGCAGCCCTCCGCGAACGACTGACCGACGCCGAGACGACCGGCGAGACGCCGACGGTAACGCCTTTCGAGGACGGCGAGACGTTCACCGTTAACGGCACCGACCTCGAGGTCGTTCACACCTCCGGCCACGCAGCCGGACTCTGTCTGTTCGAGGCGGAACTCGAGGGCGAGCGGCAGGTCTTTGCCGGCGACGCACTGTTGCCGGTCTATACGCCCAACGTCGGCGGTGCCGACGTTCGCGTCGATCGGCCACTCGAGACGTACCTCCGCGCGCTACAGGGAATCGTCGACGCCGATTACGACCGCGCGTGGCCGGGGCATCGCACGCCGATCGATGACCCCGCCGGCCGCGCCCAGGACATCATCGACCACCACGAAGAACGTTCTTGGCGGGTCCTCGACGCGCTGGATCGGCTCGGTCCCTGTGACACCTGGACCGTCAGCGCCGACCTGTTCGGAGACCTTGAGGACATTCACATTCTCCACGGACCCGGCGAGTCCTACGCGCACCTCGAGCACTTAGAGCGTGAGGGGGCCGTCGTTCGCGAGGGAACCGAGTATCGGCTGGCAGACGGTGTCGCTGAGACGCTCGCCGACATCGACGGGGAGCGCTGGCCGCTCGAGTTCTGAGCCGGTCTCAGTGCCCCGACCGACCCTGTGTCACGTTTTCGGGTACCCGCGGTTATCGATCGGTGTGTCGACTCCGTTTAATACCGAGGAGTATTTACTCATTATCGAGTTAGGAAAAGATATGATGTGGCAAGATCTCGTCTTCCTAGCCGGCAGCGTCCTTTCGATCGCCTTTCTCGCCCCGACAGTGCGTGATGCGACGGCGAACGTACCGCTTGGCTCGAGCGTGCCGTCGATGACGATCGGTGCGATTTACGCGGGAACGTACGCGACGATGGGCATGTCGTTCTCGGCGCTGGGATCGCTCGGCGTCGCGGCGATGTGGTCGTTGATCGTCTCCTATCGGTCGCCCGGTCCACACGCCGGTCCTGGGAACGTCGGCCGGTTCGTCCGCTCGATGGTCCAGCAGGCACGCCGATCCATCGTCGGGACGTCGACCGAACCCGAACAGGCCGCGTCCAGCCACTCCGCCGACTGATACGGTCTGCTGTCAGTCAGTGCCGGCGCAACCGCGACCGTCCTGCGGTTGCACCGGTAAACAGTGACAGCAGACCGTATGACGACGATCGGTTCCGTTCTCGACGCACCCTGGCCCGATTTCTGTGCCGACATCGCGATCGTCCGATGCCGGGACCGTGGAAGCTTTGATACCGCCGATAGCTAGAGGCTACTATGGCCACGCGAGCCTGCAGCGTCGGCGGAGGCGGGTCGCCGTGATCGACGACATCGAGGAACTCTTAGCGGAGATCGGGTTCGATCCCGAGACCAGCGTGTTGACGTATCGGCAGGCACAGGTACTTGCGTTACGCGAACGCGATGTCTCGCAGGCCGACATCGCCGATGCACTAGGGACCTCACGGGCGAACGTTTCCTCGATCGAGTCCAGCGCCCGCGAGAACGTCGCGAAAGCCCGCGAGACGGTCGCGTTCGCGGAGGCGCTTCGCGCGCCGGTCCGGGTTCGCGTTCCTGCCGGAACCGACCTCTACGACGTGCCCGAACTGGTCTACGACGCCTGCGACGAGGCCGGCGTCAAGGTCGATTACACCGCACCGGATCTGATGAAGGTCGTCAGCGACGCTGCTGGCAACGCGGTTACGGGCCGGCAGGTGTCGACGCCACTGATCGTCGGCGTCACGTCGGAAGGGATGGTTCGGGTTCGCCATCAGGATTGAGCGGTCCCATTTACCGCAGTCAGTGCCCGCTCGAGACGACGTTGAGCCCGACGACCCCGACGACGATACAGAAGATGAACGCGAGCCGAGCGAGCGTTGCTGGTTCGTCGAACAGCACGATGCCGAGCGTTGCCGTCCCGACCGCGCCGATTCCAGTCCAGACCGCATACGCGGTGCCGATCGGCAGGCTCTGAACCGCTTGCGCGAGCAACACCATGCTCAAAACGAGCGCGATAGCAGTGCCAACGGTCGGCACTGGTTTCGAGAGGCCATCGGAGTAGTGGAGTCCGATTGCCCACGCGATTTCGAACAGTCCCGCAACGAACAGCAGCGGCCATGACATCAGTGCCCTCCCGTCCGATCTCACGGACCTATAGGACAGCGATGTCCGACGGGGACGGCGAGTTCGGCTTACTGGCTCCCCGAGTGATTTGTACGCGGCTCTCGTCGACTCGGACATGGACCTCGAACTCGACGGTAACTCGGTGTTGGTGACCGCGGCCTCGAGCGGCCTCGGCTTTGCGAGCGCACGGGCACTCGCCGACGACGGTGCAAACGTGGCGATCTGTGGGCGTGACGAGACACGGCTCGAGGACGCCCGCGAGGAACTGGACGCGACGGGGACGGGCGACGTGCTCGCGGTGCAGGCCGATCTGACAGATCCCGATGACGTTTCTCACCTCGTCCGCGAAACCGCCGCCGCCTTCGGCGGCCTCGACCACCTCGTCACGTCCTCGGGCGGCCCGCCGAGTACGACCTTCCTCGAGACCGACGAACAGGACTGGTATCGGGCCTACGACCTGCTGGTGATGAGCGTCGTCTGGACGATCGAGGAGAGCTACGAGCACCTGCTCGACTCCGAGTACGGGACGATTACCTGTATTACCTCCAGAACCGTCCGGGAGGTCGCAGACGGCCTGCTGTTGTCGAACTCGGTGCGGCGGGGCGTGATCGGGCTCGTCAAGACGATTTCCCGGGAGTTTGCCCCCGAGATCCGGGCCAACGCAGTGTTGCCGGGGACGATCGAGACGGCCCGAATCGAGGAACTCGTCGATGCCAGAGTCGAACGCGGCACCTACGGTGACTACGAGGAGGGACTGGTGGCGCTGGCCAGCGACATCCCGATGGACCGCATCGGCGAGCCACGTGAACTCGGTGACGTGGTTGCCTTCCTCTCGAGTCCCCGCGCGAGTTTCGTCAACGGGGCCGAGATTCCGATCGACGGCGGCCTGCTTCGGAGCTAACACGTCGGTTCCGGCCTGTCTGTGGCTGCCCGAACCGCAGCGTGTGGCGCGAGCTGCGAGCCGGCTACCGATTTTCGAACCGTAATGCTCTCCGTCCCCCTCGAGAGAGTCCCCGGTGTGTACGGTCCGGTCCAGCTCGCTGGCTACGTCGCCTTGCTGGTGACTCCTGCTGTGTTGCTCCTCAGAGCTATTCGCGCGCCAGCTGCCCTCCCGAACGGGACACTGAGCGTGCAGTTTGGCGTCGTTCTCGCGGGAAGCGTCGTCGCTGCGTCCGAGCGTCGCCGCCTCTCGCGGATCGATGCGACCGAGTTCGATCGAACGGACGCCGTCGACGTGCTTGCGGTCGCGGTTGCGGCGGTCGTGACGTACGGACTGAGCGTTCACGCTGGTCTCGGACCAGTGCTGGCTTCCGCGCTCGTTGGACTCGTTGCCGGCGTCGGACTTGCAGAGATCGACGGCGCGGCCTACTGTGGCTCGTTCGTCGGGATGGCCTCACCGGCGCTGTTTCCCACCCTCGAGGAAGTCGCGCTGGCTGGCCTGATCGCCGGACTCGCGTTCGTCGCGACGGCGGACTCGTTCGGCGGCTTCGGCGGCAAATACGGCACGCTCGCTCTCTTTGGCTGTATCGTGACGGTCCCGCTGATGGGCGTCGACTACGCCGCCGGAAGTGTACTCGCGTGGCGGCTCGCCCCGGTGATCGTTCCCGTCGCCGTCGTCGCTGCGGTCGCGACCGTCTTGTTCCGCGTGCGCGGCGGGATGAGCGCGGTCGTCGCGTCTGCGGCCGTCGGAGCGGTCGCCGGCGTCGCGTTCCCGGCCGTCGTGCCGGAACTCGGACCGACACTGGCCACGGTCGCGTTCTGTGCCTCGTTCGTCGGGATGTCGAGTGCAAAACGGTTAGAACCACTGGGACAGGTCGCCGGTGCTGGCGCGCTCTGTGGGCTTGTCTTCCTCGCCGTCGCACCGGCGCTGGCCGGCGCGGGTGGCAAACTCGGCACGACCGCGTTTGTCTCCTGTCTCGCGGTTGCTGGTGGGCTCGAGCTGCCGACTCTCGTTCGCTCGCGCGTCGATCAATCTCAGTTGAGCCGGTAAGGTTGGCAAGTGTCAGCTCGGGGCCGTCCCATCGTTGTTCAATCCGCGGAAATCTCGCAGGTCCCTTCGTAGGCCACGTCCTCGACGGACTCGATCTCGGGGTCGTCCCCACAGACCGGACACGCCGGATTTGACTGTACTGGGACCTCTTCGAAGGTCATGCCCATCGCGTCGTACATCAGCAGGCGGCCCTCGAGCAACTCGCCCTTCTCGATGAGGTACTTGACGACCTCGGTGGCCTGGATGCAGCCGACGGTGCCGGGGAGGACGCCGAGGACGCCCGTGGTCGCACAGTCGGGGACGGTTCCCGGCTCGGGGGCTTCGGGGAAGATACAGCGGTAACACGGCGGGTCATCGTCGCCGCCGCGGTCGTTGGTAAACGACGTGATCTGCCCCTCGAACCGGTAGATTGCGCCGTGAAACAGCGGCGTCTCGGTGAGCACACAGTGGTCGTTGAGCAGGTACCGGGTGGCGAAGTTGTCGCTGGCATCGAGGACGACGTCGTAGTCGGCGACCAGTTCGTCGACGTTGGCTGCGGTGATGCGGGTTTCGTGGGTCTCGACGTCGATGTCGGGATTCAGCGTCGCGACGTAATCGGCCGCGCTTTCGACTTTCGGTCGGCCGACGTCGTCGTCGCCGTGGACGATCTGGCGTTGTAGGTTCGAACGTTCGACGACATCGTCGTCGACGATCCCCAGCCGGCCCACGCCGGCCGCCGCGAGGTACTGGATCGCCGGCGAGCCGAGCCCGCCAGCGCCGACGATCAGGACTGATCCCTCGAGCAGGCGCTGCTGGCCTTCGGGGCCGATCTCGTCCATGATGACGTGTCTCGAGTAGCGGTCGAGTTGGGTCGCATCGAGGCGCAGGTCGCTCATACCGTAGTGTTCGGACGAGAGCGAGAAAAGGACGCGGGTCGTTCGACTCGCCGGTACGCGGTCGGCACGGTCGTTGCCGCTTCGCCGACGTGTGTGGTTGCGGTGGGGGCAGCATCTTCACCGACCCAACGATTTATTAGTATGGTGTGCGTTCACACACCTATGGCAACCTCACCCAGTGATGCCGGTGACGACGTCATTGATCAATTCCTCGCCGATCGCGGTCACTCGGTCGAACAAGTAGGGTGGGAACAGGAGTATAACAAAAAGCAGTGTCCGGAGTGTGGCGGCCTTCACGACACGTCCGCCAGCGCCTGTACCGTCTGTGGCTGGGAACCAGCGTCGTAGGGCGCGTTCTTCGCCGGTGACGTGTTACCCGCGTCCGCCGTGACTTTTTCTCGGTGTCGACCGTCGCATGCGGTGTGAACCGCACCGTCCTTGTTTTTATCGAACACTATACGATACAATTATAGTTCCGTATTTGTGATGTCACGATGAGAGGAACTATGCCGGAATGCCAGAACTGTGGCGCGTTCGTTACCAAACGATACGCACGAGTGTTCACCCCGCCTGGCGTCGACGAGCCACGCGTCTGTCCGGACTGTCAGGATAAAATCCGCGACGGCGCTAACGTCCGCGAGGCCCGCTCTCCCCGCGATCCGTGACCGGCCGTTTCTGTCGACGAAAACCCACGTCACTTATGCGTGTCGCGCTCTTGTACAGCTACAATGGCTACGACGGACACGACGGTTACCCGCCTGTTCGGTGGTCCGGGAAGCGGGAAGACGACAGCGCTTCTCGACCACGTCGAAGATATTCTCGAGCAGGACGGCGTCACCTTCCGAGACATCCTCGTCGTCTCGTACACGCGAGCGGCAGCGCAAGAGGTCCGAGAACGACTCGCAGAACGGCTCGGCGAGAGCCCGCGTGCGCTGCAGGGCAACGTTTGTACGATGCACGCGAAGGCCTACGAGCTCCTTGATCTCTCTCGAAGCGACGTCATCGGCGAATCCGACAAAGAGGACTTCTGTGACGAGTACGGCATCGAGTACGAGGACGAGTACTCGGGTGCTGGTCGCCGAACCGCCCGGTCGACGACGATCGGCAACAAGGTCATCGCGACCAGCCAGTGGCTCCAGCGAACCAGCCGCGACGTCTCCGACTGGTACGACGTCCCCTTCCAGTGGGACGAAGAGGAGGTCCGTCTCCCACCCGAAATCGACCCGAACGCCCAGGAAGGGAACAAATACACTCCGACCTGGCCCAGCGACGACGACCGGATCGACGTCCCCGAAGCGATCCGCGCCTGGCGCTCCTACAAGGGCGACCAGGGCAAGATCGGCTTCGCCGACATGTTAGAACGCGTCGAGCAGCGCTCGCTGCTCCCGAACGTCGACTACCTCGTGATCGACGAGTTCCAGGACATCACGACCCTGCAGTACGACGTCTACGAGGAGTGGAAACCCCACATGGAGCAGGTCCTGATCGCCGGCGACGACGACCAGGTCGTTTACTCCTGGCAGGGTGCTGACCCCGCGCTCTTGCTCGAGGAGGAGGTTGACGACGACATCATTCTCCCGAACTCCTACCGGCTGCCCTCGAACGTCCTCAACGCGGTCAACAAGGAAATCCGCCACATCGACCAGCGCCAGGACAAAGACCTCAAGCCCCGCAAGGAAGGCGGAGCCGTCGAGGCACGCACGAACGCATCGATGCTCGACGTCGTCCGGATGGTGCGGCGGACACTCGTCGAAGGCGACGGCACCATCATGGTATTGTTCCGCGCTCGCTACCAGATGTTCCAGTTTATCGATGAGTTCATCACCGAAGGCGTGCCCTTTACCTCGCTGACCGATCAGCGGATGTGGACCGACCGGCTCACCCAGTACGTCCGCGCGGTCGAAGCGATCGACGCCGGGGAGGACGTTACCGGCCTGCAGGCCCGCCGACTCGCCGACATGCTCCAGGAGTCGGCCTTTGGCACCAACGACCGCGACGACCTCTTCGACGAGATCGACGAGCGCCAGGAGGACGCCGGCATCGACGACCTCGAGGAACTAATGATCCCGTCCGAGGTCATCACCGACCACGTGCCGTTCATGCCCGGCCCAGCTTCCGCCTCGGATATGCTCCGGAAGGTCACCAATTTCCAGAAAAAGAGCGTCCAGGCGTACTTCGCGATCGGCGAGTACCAGGGGATGGACACCGACCGGGTCCGCGTCGGCACGATTCACTCCGCGAAGGGGCGCGAAGCCGACCACGTCCTCGTCGGTACCGATCTCACTGAAAAGGTCGTCGAGCAGATGGTCGCCACCGTCGACGACCCGACCGACGTCCCCCACTGTGAGGAGTTCACCAAGACGACTTCGCCGGTGCCCGTCCTGACCGACAACGAGCGCCGCGTCTTCTACGTCGGCATGTCTCGCGCCCGCGAGCGGCTGGTTCTCCTCGAGAACTTAGTCGACGGCGCACCCACGCTGCCGGTCGACGTCCTGCTCAAAAACGAGCTGACGGAGCTGACCCTCGAGGAACTGATCGAGGAGGCCCAGCAGCCGGTCGAGGAATCGGACGCCGACGAGATCGAAGCCGAAGCGCCGTGACCGGTGGGAGCGACCGCGGACTCGAGCCCGGCCGGCCAGCCGACGCGCCGTCGGCACTCGTCGAGCAGCGCCGCGACCATGCGGCCGGCGTGCTGGCGCAGACGCTCGAGAACCGAGACGCGACCGCGTACGTCCACGTCGGGACCGAGCGCGACCCGGCGATTCGCTACAGTTGCTCGCCGCCCGCGAACGGCCTCGTCGCCGTCGCATACGACGGCACCGACGGCGAGTGGCTCATCCGGACAGCCGACGGCAGCGACGGCCATCCCGCCGCCGACCTCGCAGCAGTGTTTGCAGATCGCGGCCGCGAGGGGACGATCTTGACACCCGCTCGTATTCCACACGACGCCGCGCTCTACCTCGAGAACGCGGGGTTCGAGGTGGCCTCGACGGACGCCATCGAGCGAGCGCGAGCGACGAAGACGGCCGCGGAGCACGAGCGCATCGCTGCCGTCCAGCGGGCGGCGAGCGCCGGGATTCGGCACGCAGCGTCGCTGTTGGCCGACGCGACGGTCGTCGACGGCCGGCTTGCAGTCACGGAAGGTGCTGACGATCCCGTTCCACTGACGCCCGCTCGTGTCCGGACTGCGATCGACGAGGCGATCGTCGGTGCGGGGGCGTTTCCGGCCGGGAATACCGCGATCAATCCGAGTACTGGCCCCACAGCCGTCGACGGCGAGGCACTCAGTCCTGACGAGCCGATCGTGCTCGCGGTCGCACCCCGCGGGCCGGCTGGCTACTACGGCGGGCTTGTCCGGACACTCATCGTCGACAGCGACGGCGGCCGGGAACGGCGGGTCCACGTCGCCGTCACCCAGTCGTTTCGCTCCGCGCGGTCGCTGCTGACCGCCAGCTCGGCGTCCGTCCACACCGTCGCAGCGGATCTCGAGGCGGAGGTTCGCTCGTTCGGCCTCGACGCCGGCGTCGAGGCTACCGTCGCCGGCGTTGGCCTCGAGTCCCGCGAACGGCCAACCAACGGCGACGAGATCGAACCCGGGGCGGTGATCCGGCTCGACGTGGCCGCTCGCGTCGACGAGACGAGCCGCCTTCGGATCGCCGACGTGCTGGTCGTCACCGACGAAGGCGAGCGTCCCGACCGACTCGCGGCACCCGAACACTCGCTGTCGCCGGCGGCGTTGCTCGAGCCATAGCAGTTCGGTCTCGGTTCGTTTCGTATTGCCGCGTTATCGCTCGTCTTCGGAGTCTGACTCTGGCTCCTTTGTGACGACTCCCACGAGCTGTTTTGCGAACAGTTCGGGGATGTCCGTCGGAAGCGTCAGCCAGTGTTGGATGACGACGAGTCCGATCGCGAGCCCGATGAGCGCCGCCCCCATCGTCGTCTGCCCGCGAATCAACACGAGTTCGAGCCCAGCGATCGCAGCCGGAAGCGCGAGAACGAGCGTGCCTGCGAGTTTGATCGTGTCGATGATGCCGGCCATTGGCAGAATATAGCGCCTGCGGCGTAAAAACGCGACGACAGTGGGTTCCGATCGCTCATGTTGGCGCTGTCGAGGTTCGGCTGGATAGTGTTGATTCGTTATACAGAATTGACTATTCACTAAAACTTTGAAATAGGTGGCGCTCGGGGTATCAGTATCGGCTCCGTGCCCGAGAGCGCACGTCATGCCACGCCAATCGAGACAGCGATACGAAGCGATCTGTGAAGCCTCCCCTGATGCCATCCTCCTCGTCGATACCGATGGCCAGATTACCTACGCGAATGCACGCGTGACTGACCTGTTCGGGTACGAGCCAGCCGAACTCACGGGCGAGCCGATCGAAATCCTCGTTCCGGAGTCCGTCCGGGACGAGCACGTCGCCCAACGAGACGCGTATATCGCTGCCCCGGAAGCTCGTCCGATGGGCGTCAACCTCGAGCTCTCGGGCCGACGAAAGGACGGCTCGAAGCTCCCGGTCGACATCAGTCTCAGCCCGATCGAGACCAACGGGCAACGCGAGGTTATGGCTGTCATCCGGGACATCAGCGAGCAGGAGGCGCTTCGGACCAAGTACCGGACGATCCTCGAGGCGGTGCCAGACGCGGTCTTCGTCGCGGACGCGGCGACGGGCGAAATCATCGAAGTGAACCAGCAGGTAGCCGATCTTACGGGATACGAGCCGCACGAACTCGTCGGCAAGTCTCAGACGGTCCTTCATCCGTCGGGCGACGAAGCGTCCTATCGCGACTTCTTCAAAGACCACATCGATGCCGATCAGTCGATTTTCACTCAGTTTCCGGATGGGTCGGATATCTACGTCGAAACCAAAGCCGGCGATCGAGTGCCGGTCGAGATCAACGCCCACGTCTTCGAACTGCAGGACCGACAGCTGGTTGCGGGCGTCTTCCGGGACGTGACGGCCCGAAAGGAGTACGAGCGACAGCTACAGGCGCTTCACACGGCGACGCGCTGGCTGATGGAAGCCGACGACAGAACTGAGATCGCTCAACTCGTCGCCGATGCTGCGAGTACGATTCTCGGCTACGAGCACAACGTCGTCCGCCTCGTCGACGATACACACCTGCGGCCAGTCGCCGTAACCGACCAAGCACACACGGAGATGGGTGAGCGGCCGAATTATCCGATCGACGGTGACTCGCCGGTCAGCCGCACTTACCGACGTGGTGAGTCGATCCGGTACGATGACGTCGGGTCGCTCGAGGACGACCACGATCGCGGCGAGGCCCACTCCGCGATGTACCTCCCGCTCGGTGACCACGGCGTGATCAGTATCGTCGATCCCGACGCCGGCGCGTTCGACCAGTCGGACGAGGACCTCGCGTTCGTGTTGTCGCTGAACGCCGAAATCGCGCTCAACCGCCTCGCGTACGAACGGGATCTCGAGCGCCAGAACGAACGCTTAGACGAGTTCGCGAGCGTCGTCGCCCACGACCTGCGCAACCCGCTCAACGTCGCGCAAGGGATCCTCACGACCGCTCGAACCGACCCCGAGCACCTCGACGAACTCGACGCCGCTCTCGACCGGATGGCAGGGATCATCGACGACGTGTTGACGATGGTCCGGTGTGGGTACGACCTCGAGTCGATCGACGCGCTCGCGTTCGCTGACGTCGTCACGTCCTGTTGGGACACCGTCGCGACTGCCGATGCCTCGCTTCAAATCGAATCCGATGGCCAGTTGTTCGCCGACGCGAGTCGCATCCGGAGCCTGTTCGAGAACCTGTTTCGAAACGCGGTCGAACACGGCGGTGAGTGGGTCACCGTAACTGTCGGACTCGTCGACGACGGATTTTATGTCGCTGACGACGGCCCGGGCATTCCATCGGATGAGCGCGACCGCGTCCTCGAACCCGGCTGGACCTCGAACGCCGACGGCACCGGTCTCGGCCTCAATATCGTCTGTGAGATCGCGCAGGCCCACGAGTGGGAAATCGACGTCACCGAAAGCACGGCCGGCGGCGCACGGTTCGAGTTCTCCGACGTACGCACCGCTGTTGCCGATGAGTCAACCATGCCATCTTCCTGAGATCGGCCGCCCGCACGTTCGTCCATGCCACTTGCTGTGGATCGGACCCGGAACGGCTTTCTCCTATCGCCCGCCAGTTGCGACTATGTTCACGGGGATCGTCGAGGAAACAGGCGAGATCGTCGCCCGAGAGCGAACCGACGACGGCCTTCGACTGCGGATCGGGGCCGACACAGTCGCTACGGGACTCGAGCACGGCCAGAGCATCAGCGTCAGCGGCGCGTGTCTCACTGTCGAAGAGTACGACGAGGGCGCGTGGTTCGAGGTCTTCCTGGCGACCGAAACCGTCGAGCGGACCTATCTGGGCGACCTCGAGGTCGGCGACACGGTCAACCTCGAGCGGGCGATGCCGGCCGACGGCCGGTTCGACGGCCACGTCGTGCAGGGTCACGTCGACGCGGTCGCGACGGTGCGGAACATCGAATCAGTTGAGGAAGATTGGTTCTTCGAGTTCGACCTTCCGGAGGGGTACGACCGCTACGTCGTCGAGAAGGGGTCGATCACGCTCGACGGCATCAGCCTGACCGTCGCCGACCTCGACGCGGACGCCGGTCGCGTCACCGTCGCGATCATCCCGACGACTTACGAGCTGACGACCCTCTCCGAGAAGGCGCCCGGCGATCCGGTTCATCTCGAGGTCGACGTGCTCTCGAAGTACGTCGAACGCCTGCTCGAGACACGATTCGAGGACCGCTGAGCCGCGAGCCTGTCGGTGGCGCGAACTGGCGGTCAGCGCTGTGGCGGCTCGAACTCCGTCAACTCCGGCTGTGAGATGTCGTCGCTGTCGTCACTGATCGCGCGATAGGCACGTCGGTAGCGGGCGAGCTTGCGATAGAGGTAGTAGCCGATCGCGAGGTCATAACAGATCACGTAGCCGACGAACGCGATCCCGAAGCCGATCGGGAGGTACGCGGCCAGTATGTCGGGGACGATTCCGACCGTGACGTTGTACGTGCCATGGACGAACGCGGCGACGAGCAGTCCTTTGAGGACGATCGGGCCGGCGTACTCGCGGTTGAACTTCGCCAGACCGAGGTAGTAGCCCGCGATCGCCGAATAGATGACGTGGCCGGGGCCGGCCAGCGCACGAACCGTCGCGATCCCGCTTGCCGTGACGAAGACGTTGACCTCGGGATTCGCCTCGCCGATGACGCGACTGATGTAGAGTGCGTTTTCGATGGCCGCAAAGCCGAGCCCGGCGACGGCTCCGTAGACTGCCCCGTCGATGACGGCGGTGAAGCTACTGCTCCGATAGGCAAACACGTAGACAGCGAGGAGCTTGACCGTCTCCTCGACGGGGCCGACGATCAAGTAAAAAAAGAGCACGCCGCTGCCGAAGCCGAGGACCACCTGACTGAGCGAGTTGATCAGAGCCGCAAACGTCGCGAACAGGACCGCGAGCAGAAAGGTCGCGACGAGTAACCCGAGGGGTTCGCTCGTCGTGATGTCCGCATACCAGATGTACGCCGCGAGCAACCCTGCGGGCACGACCGAGAGCCCGAAGAAGATCGCGACGAACGGATCCTCGAGGACGATTGCAGCCGGCGAGACGAGCAACGAGACGGTGATCGCGATTGCGGTCAGCAGGACGAGCGCACGGAGTCCGTAGCTAACCGTATTGTAGAGCGTGTACGCGAGCAGATCGACCGTCGATCGGGGCTCCCACGTCGAGATGTCGTAGAGATCGACTGGGCCGTCACCGCGTTGCTCCTCGGCTTGCTCGACCGGGTCGCGACTGCGCTGCATGGCCGTGCGTTCGACTGCCGGCCCGGTATAGGTTCGGCAACCGGCGACGCCACGCTCGCGTCCCCGATCGTGGTCTATCACAGCCATCGCGACGTCGCTCGAGTCGGCGGGTTACTCGTGGAGTAGCCGCTGAATCGCGACGGCGGCGTCTTCGAACGCGTTGACGTCCATACTGTCGATCGTCAACAGGACGCCGACGTCACGCTGGAGCACCCTGACGACGAACCCGTTCTCGTGGAAGCGGACGGTAAACTCGTAGTCGCCGATGTCCGAGTCGCTCTCTCTGCGGGCGATCGTCGTCCGGACGGGGACTTCGGAGAATCCAGCCTGTTCGAACTCGATCAGTTGGGATTTGGCGTCACGAGCGTCGGTCCGCGAGCCGTAGAGGTCCTGCCGGAGATACAGGATGTCGAACGCCGACGGCGTGAAGTAGATCACGCTTCGAAGCGTGTCGCCGAGACTGGTCCGTGCTGCGCTGATGATACCGGTTGCCAGTTCGTCCTCGAGGTTCGTTCTGTAGAGTTCGCCACTCATGAGGGTCGTTGGCTACCACCAATATCAAACGTTTCGCCTACAGTACTGGTGAACGGAACGACAGCTAGACTAGCGAGTGCCGGCGGACACGGTAGTCTGGGTCAACCCGATGCAGCGATTGGCGCGAAGGTAGTCTGGGTCAACCCGATGCAGCGATTGGCGCGAACTCGGAATGATCAAAGGTCTCCCGGCCCAACCGGCGGCTATGCACTTCGATCAGCGAACCCAGCAGGCGCTTCGCGATGTCGGCCTCGAGACCGACGATCTCCAGGCCGCGTCGGAGGCGGTCGTCGACGCCGTCGCCGCGGACGCGGCGGCGCTGGAGAACTTCTTCGACGAGCACGATACCGTCTACTCCGATATGGATATGGCCCACTCGAGTGCCGACTATCCCGAACACGCCGTCGAATACGCTGACATCACGACTCACGCCGACGAAATGCGCGGCTGGCTGCGGTTCGACACCTGGGGCGTCTCCATCGAGGACGGCCGGTTGCTCGATGACGGGTCCGTCGAACTCACGCTCGGGCCGACGATCGACGACCGGGTGCGGTTCGCACCCGACCGCGAGCCGTTGCGGTGATCGCCGTGTTCGCGGCTAATGGACGATCGCGCTCGAGCGATCGACGACGATCGATCACCGCACGACCTGCGGTGGGGGAGGGGAATCGATGACGACGGCGCGCGTCCGCGGGATCTACACGACGGCAGTCACGCAGTTGCTGAGCGAGGCTGACTACGAGGTCGTCCAGGCATCCGATCCGATCCGGAAGCGGTTCGACCAGTCGTTCGACACCGTCCCGGCCGACGTCTCGATCGAGACCACCCGCGACCGACAGGGCGTCGAGGTGTCGGGCGACCCCGACGCGGTCGAGACGGCCGCAGGCGAACTCGAGGCCCTCGCCATCGACACCTTCCGCTGGGCCGACACCGTCGCCCGCGGCGCGGTCTTCGACGCCGAGGTGCTCGAGGCTGATGGCGGCAGCGGTGCCGTCGTCGACCTCGGTGACGGCCGGCGGGGATATCTCAGCTACGACGACGTCGACGGCTACGTCGACGCCGGCAACCGCTACCGGGTGCAGGTCACCGAGCCCACGCCCCCGTGGGACGACGATCGGCCACGGGTGCAGCCGACCCTCGAGGTGCAGGGTGGGCTCTGTACCCTTTCGCGTGACCGAACCGGCGTCTCGGCGGCGATGCGCGGCGAGCGCGCGGACGAACTCGTCGGCATGACCGATCTACTCTCGGTCGAGACTCCTGACGGGTGGGGGGTCCGCTGGCAACACGCCGCGGCCAACGCGGACCTCGAGGCGATGGGCACCGCGCTCGAGGACGCGGCGGATCGGGTGCGTCTCCTCGAGGATGCCCTTGCCGACGCACCCGACGAGCCGGGCGAGCCGGCCCGCCTCGCTACACCGCAGCGAACCACGTGGGTCTGGTTTGGCCGCCAGTCCCGGTTCGCGCTCGATGGGGTTCGCCGGCGCGTGGAGACGACGATGCCGGGTCATCACCGGACGAAGGCGGCCGATCGCGCCGCGAGCGCGGCGGTCGACTTCGCGGAGGCGGTCTGTGGCTCGACCGACAGCGATGCTGACGGTGACGAGTTCCCGTTTGCGGCCGTCTCTCGCCAGTTCGGGCCCACGTCCGGGGATCGCCTCGAGATCGGTCACGGCAAACCCGATGGCCGACTCATCTCGCTCGGTCGCGGCACAGTCACTGATTGGGACCCCGAGGGAAAGGTCACGCTCGAGCGATCGATGCGCGGCGGCGGCAGCTACGACGCGCTCGGGACCCCCAAGGAGGACGGCGACGTGGCGGTGACGAAGTTCCGCGAGGGCCGGTGGTGGTATCCGACGACGTACAAAGCTGCCGACGGCACGTCGAAGGGGACCTACGTCAACGTCTGTACCCCGGTCGAACTCTTCCCTGACTGCGCGCGGTACGTCGACCTCTACGTCGACGTGATCCGCCAGCCTGATGGAACGGTCGAGATCGTCGACGCCGACGAACTCGAGGACGCCACCGCAGACGGGTTCGTGTCCGACGAGCTGGCCGAAAAAGCGACGAGCGTGGCGGAAGCCGTCAAGCGCGCACTCTCGTAGAACGGTCGCTTCCTACGGCCTGCCATCGCGAGTACCCGGTGTTCCCGCAGCGCGGTCGCGGGTGCATCGGCACGGTCTGATTGGTGCTGGCTCAGTCCGATGCACTCGAGATCTCGTCGGCTCGGGACGCGGTCGGCAGCAGGTCGACGTACGCGTCGAGTTCGAGCGCGAACGGCTGGGCAGTCGTCGGCCGGACCCAGCGGAACGAAAACGTCGCATCGTGTTCGGCCCCGCCGTCAGTGACGGTGTGGGTCCACCGGTCGCGGGGCTCGTACACCGTCGCATGGAAGAAGTGTCGGACGTACCGTCTGCCCGCGCGCCGTGTCCAGACGTCGGTCGTCAGGTGGCGGGTGTCACTCAGCGTGCTGAGTCCGCTCTCCTCGCGGACCTCTCTGAACAGCGCCTCCCGGGGTGACTCGCCGGGCTCGAGAGTTCCTTTCGGAATCTGCAGACCGTCGTGGCCCGGCCCTTCGAAGACCAGGAGTTCGCCCGGCCTGCGGGTGATGTAGGCACACGCCTTCTGGACGTACGTGGCGTCGGTCATGCTACCAACTACCACGATAGTCCGTCGTAAAAACCTATCATGAGGGATGTTAAAGGAAGGTAAGGATCCTATGTTCTGCGTCGTGGGTTCCGAAACGGACGTCCGTCGAACCACTGAGAGGTCGATCCTGTGGTTTGCCGCGCGAGTCCTCAGAGTGCGAAATTGCTTTCCGTCACTGATCGGCCACAGACCGGGCAGCCATTGGCCAGCGTCGCCGCTCGCATCGGGTCGGTCACCGTGATCGACCGTTGGCAGTCCGGGCAGGTAAACTCGTATGCTGTCATAAGTCGGTGTGCCGGTAGCTAGAATGACGGTACCTGTCGGATTAGGCGGGGTGCCCAGATATGGAGGGGTATATATAAGTCATCGACCGTGACGTTCACTGCTCGAAGGGTGAGATAGAACGTATCGGGCCCGGCGGTCGTATCGATCCCGTCGTGGTCGAATCTTCTCTGTCTGCTGTCGGAGGCGTACTTACAGGAGATTCGCCGCGACGAACACGACTTGAACGATCACGAGCATCAACAGAGTCACCAGTGCACACAGTTCGTAGACGGATCGGACGAGGTCGTCGGTTGCTTCGAACGCACCGGTGTGCTCGAGGCCGACGCGCGTCGCTCCGAAGCCGACGTGTATCACCGCGATGATGGCCGGAAACGCGGCCAGCGCGAGCGGCGTCGGGGCGTATTCGGGCCCGTAGTAGGTGCCGATACTCCAGCGGATCCGAACGCTGTCACCGAGTGCGGGAGCGGCGGCGAGACTTACCGCGACGCTTGCGAGTACGACGAGCAGTCCGCCAACCGAAGTCGGTCGAAGCCGGCCGCCAGCGGGACCGACCGCCGAGGCTGCGAGCCGCGTCGCGACGCGGCGGGTCCGTTCGACGAGTCGCTCGAGCGCTTCCGACGAGCGGGTCGATGGCGTCATACCTCGACCGACGTGGCCAACAGGAAAAACTCGGTTCGCACGACTGCAGCGACTGCAGTGGCGATAACCACTTTATGTTTCTTCTCTGTACACTCCCCAACCGTGAGTGAGGAGGTCGACGTCGAGACGATCGGGGCCTTGCTCGAGGACCCGACGGTGCGCACGATCCTCACCAAGACGAGCCAGAAACCCATGTCAGCGACTACCTTGAGCGAGCACTGTGAGGCGTCGAAACCCACGGTGTACCGGCGGTTAGAGGACCTCCGCGAGTGTGGCCTCCTCGTCGAACGAACCAAGCCCGACCCCAACCGAGGCCACCATCGAACCGTCTACGCGACGAACCTCGAGCGGATCACGGTCGAACTCGAGGACGGCGGACTGACGCTGCACATCGACCGCCGCGAAGACATCGCCGACCGCTTTACGCGACTCATCGAGGGGATGTAAGGTGCAGGGACCGATACAGCTCTGGGACCCCGCTCTGCCGCCGGAGTGGGTCACAACGTTCGTGCAGACGACCGATGTGCTGAGCGCGCTCATCGGGCTGTTCATCGCCTATCAGGCCTATCGGGGCTATCGGCGAAACGACAGTCGACCGATGTTGTTCATCGCCGTCGGGTTCGCGCTGGCGCTCGCAGTTCCGTTCCTGTTGTTACTGCTCTACGTGACACTGCCGTTCGTCTCGGAGTCGCTCGCCGCCGTCCTCAGCCAGTCCAGCCAGCTCTGTGGACTGGTCGCGATCCTGTACGCGCTTCGAATGCCGACGTGAACCCACCGGGCCGAGTCGTGCGGTCCGTCGCAGGGCCGACCAGACAGGGTAAACCGTTACGGGTTGCTAGCACCTACCATTACCTATGACCTCGCTCAACGAGGAGATGGCCGACGTGCGGTCAGATATCGATGACGTCAGAACACAGCTTCGGGACGACGTCCCGGAGTTTTTCGAGTTCGATGTGACAGTGGGGAACATCTCGTACAACGCTAACAACAACAGCGTCTCGGTCACGGTCGAGCCGAGCGCTCGAGCGCGGGATCACCTCTCCGAGACGCTGGGCGGCGTCGACGTGAGGACGGACGGCAAACTCGAGTTCGAGTTCCGGCTTGCGAACTCGCCGGCCGACGACGAATAAGCGCGTCGGCGGCCGTGGTCGCTCGGGCCTGCCCCAGTGGTTCGATCAGTCAGCCGCGAGTTTGTCCAGCCCGGCGGACTCGATGTCCTCACCGTCGACCGACGAGCGGAGCGCGTCCATGCCGTCGTCGCGGTCGATGCCGAAGTCGTTCTCGTAGAGTTCCGCGACGCGATCCATTTCTTCGTCGGAGAGCTTTGGCACGTCGCTCGCGGCCGCCCACTCGTCGATGTCCGCCTTCGTGCGGAACGTCGGGGTGACGCTCGCGACGGGGTCGTGAGAGAGCAGCCACGCGATCGAGGCCTGTCCCATCGTGCGCTCGTCGTCACGTTCTAAGAAGCGCAGTTTCTCGATCTTCTCCCAGCCGGTCTCGTACCACTCGTCGGGGCGGAAGCCGCGGTGGTCGCCCTCGCCGAGTTCAGTTTCTGGCGTGACCTGTTCGTTGAGAATCCCCGAGGAGTGTGGCACCCGCGGGATCAGGCTGGTCGACGAGCCCGTTCGCTTGATCGTCTCGAGGAAATGGTTGCCGACCTCCTGTTCTAAGACGTTCCAGACCAGCTGGACGGAATCGAACTCCTCTTCGATCGCGAGGTCGCCTTCGGCGAGCCAGCCGATCGAGGGGCCCAGCGCGAGGCCGGTAGCGTCGATCTTGCCCTCTTCTTCGAGTTCGTCGAACACCTCGAGGACATCGGGCGTGATCTCGTCGACGTCGGCGTTGTGCAGTTGGAGCACGTCGACGGAATCCATCTCGAGGCGATCTAAGCTCTTCTCGACGGCCTCTCGGAGGTACTCGGGGCCCATCTCCTTGGGGAGTTCGCCGTGGCCGGCCTGTGGGTTGTTGTAGAAGTCGTAGCCGACCTTGGTGGCGACGGTGACCTCGTCGCGGACCTCCGCGAGGGCCTGCCCGAGCAGTTCCTCGCTGCGGCCGTGGCCGTAGACGTCACCCGTGTCGAAGTAGGTGATGCCCTGCTCGACGGCGTACTGGACCATCTCGATGGCGTCGTCTTCCGAACGGTCGCCCCACCAGTCGGTACCGACGACCCACGCGCCGAAGCCGACTTCGCTGACCTCGACTCCAGACTCGCCGAGTTCGCTGTGTTGCATACTCGCCCCTTTGAAGCGGGAGAACTTAGGGTGACCGGAACGCTCGAGTTTCGAGCCGAACCGGTTCGGCCGCATTCTGTGAGGCGAATCGCTCTTGGGTGTCGGTTGAGACGTATTCGTATGCCCAGTTCCCGTCGCGACTCGCGCGACCCCAGACGACAACTGCTTGCCGTCCTCGTCGTCAGCCTGCCGCTTGCCGTCCTTGCTATGAGCCGACTCGAGATTCCACGGGATCGCATCTCGGTTGGCGCGGTCGTCGTGGGGACGTTGCTGGTCGTCGGGGCGCTTGCAGTACCTGCAGTACTCTTTGCTGGCTGGCAGTCCGAACAGGAGTGAGACGGACTACTGGCAGTCAGTTCCGGCGTACCCGCGATCCGTCCTGCGGGTGCGCCGGGACATCGGGACAGCAGACCGTATGAACCCCGTCGAAATCAGCCCGGTAACACACACGTTAGTTGGTCCGGCAACCTCGAACGCACAACCGAACCCCTATGAACTCGGCGGGCAATACGTCGGGGTATGACAAAGCGGTACGTGTCGCTCCCCGAGGAGGCAGAAACGGGGATGCGCGAGTTCATCGATGAGGTCGATCGACGGCTTGCGAGCGACGAAGACACCTGCTCGGTCGTCGAGGACGTTCTGATCGACCTCTCGGGCGACCGCGGGGCCTACGAGCGCTGGCAAAACGGCGAGTCGGTGCCACCGGCCGAACGAATCCGCCTGCAGAGCTACGATCCCTGTAACACGACCTTAGAGAGCGAGTACTACGCCGAGAAAGACGAGGAGGCGTTTCGGGAGTCGAAACACCTCCAGTGGCTCTGGCGGCAGTTCGACAGCCTCCCGATCGCGGACAACGTCGAGTTCGCGCTCCGATTCCGGCGGATGCTCGCCGAGCACCTCTTCGAGGAATGTGGCGAGGACTGCCGCTTTTTCAAGGGCATTACGTTCACCTACGGGCACAACATCTCGATCGGCGACAACACCGTCGTTCACGACGACGTTCACTTAGACGACCGCGGGAAACTCACCATCGGCGACCGCGTCTCGGTCTCCGATGGCGTCCACATCTACAGTCACGACCACGACGTCGTCGACCAGACCGAGGTCCGCAACTACCACACCATTATCGAGGACGACGTTCGGCTGACCTACGACGCGATGGTTCGCGCGGGCTGTAAGGTCGGCGAAAACGCCGTCGTCGGCGCACGCGGCATCGTCCAACACGATATCCCGGCTCACCACATCGCCATCGGGATGCCCGCGAAAAGCGTCAAGATCAAACCCGGCTGGGAAGACGTCGCGACGCCCGTCGACGACGCCGGCGTCAACCGCCAAGAAGAACGCCACCTCGAGTACGATCTGCCCGACGATCTCGAGGCCTTCGACGAGTTCGGTCGTGACCTGCAACCGCCCCAGTAGTTCTCGTCGACCTGACTCTCGTCAGTCCCGACAGCGGGGAATATCCAAGTGCCTCGAGACCGTATCACACACCGATGGCGCTCTGGGGCTGGCTCGTCGGGTACGTCGCGCTGTTTGCCCTGCTACACCTGTTACTGTACTACCTGTACGTCCGGCGGAGCGACGACGAGAACGAACGAACGGCGTCGTTCGCCGATCCCAATCACGCGAGCCTTCGCTCGTCGCCCGGCCCCGATCGCTATCCGCGCGCCACGGACGAGGTACGCGATGCTGACCCGGATGACGACCGCGATCGCGAATTCGACGGAGAAACGATTCGCTGCCCCCACTGTGGCGCACCCAACGAGGCCGATCAGACGTTTACGTACTGCTGGAACTGCACATCGGGCTTGCGACGGTGAGCAGCGGTAGTGACGCGGCCACCGAGCAGGCCGCTGTTACTCCGCCAGTGCCGCCGCGAGTCGGTCGAGGTGATCGACGCCGACGACGGCGACGGCCGTCCCCGGTTCCGAGCGGATCTCCTCGAGTCGCTCGATCATACAGCGCTCGCGCGTCTCGTCTCGGTACGCCAGAGTGGTTCCGTCCGTGTCGACGCTGCCGAGCAACGCCTGGACGCCGGCGACGTGGGCACGCTCGTGGGCGGCCTGTCGATCCGGCGAATTCTCGTGATCGACATCGTACTCGACCGCGTCGCCGGGAACGACGGTCATCGATGTCGCGTGGGTCAGCGTCGCGGCGATCCGATAGGTGAGTGCGTCACGGGTCGCGTTGCCGACACTCGAGAGGACGCGTCGTGCCGTCGCGGGCGAGACACGGTCGGCGACGAGCCGCGTCACGAGGCGTCGGAGAAACGACCAGTTCGGGGCGTCGATACCGACGGCTTCGGCGTCGGACGCGGCGCGGATCGCTGCGCTCATCTCGCCGCCGAACCGCGGCGGCGTCGACTCGTCAGCGTCGCCCGTGCGGCCGTAGATGCGGTACAGCGGCAGCGCGACCGGTGGTAACTCGAGTGCGAGCGTCGCCGGGTCGATGCGTTCCAGGACGCGCTCGACGCGTGCGATGCTTGCGGGATGGTCGTGGACGACGCCGACCACCACGAGGTCGCCACTCGGGTCTGGCAGTCGGCGGTAAAACTGGGCGGTGATCCGGGGGTCGTCGAACGAGTCGGCCAACGGGGAGGGCTCGTCCATTGCTCGTAGAGTAATACGTGACTACGGGTATAACGCTTCCGTTGTATTGACTCGGATCCGAGTTGTGATTGGTCCTAGTGAGGACGGAACCGCCAGCGTGGTAGCTGGTGCTCGAGTGACCTAATAAAAACACCCCGTCACTGATTGATTGGGAACGAGTAACGACCGACTTCAGCGGAGAGAAACCATCGACATCGCCCCGCACTGCCACGGTTTTCCTCGATCTACGACCGCACAGGCTGCGATCGGAGTGTGAGACGATAGAGAAATACTTATATAGAATCACAATCAATCATTCGACCGACTATGAGTCAGCGAATGCAGCAGGGTCAGCCGATGATCGTAATGAGCGAGGACTCCCAGCGCGTCAAGGACAAGGACGCGCAGGATTACAACATCAGCGCCGCCCGTGCGGTCGCTGAAGCAGTCCGTTCGACACTCGGCCCGAAAGGGATGGACAAGATGCTCGTCGACTCCATGGGATCGGTGACGATCACCAACGACGGCGTCACCATCCTCAAGGAGATGGACATCGACAACCCGACGGCCGAGATGATCATCGAGGTCGCCGAAACGCAGGAAGACGAGGCCGGCGACGGCACCACGACGGCCGTCGCGATCGCCGGTGAACTCCTCAAGAACGCCGAGGACCTGCTCGAGCAGGACATCCACCCGACGGCGATCATCAAGGGCTTCCACCTCGCCAGCGAGCAGGCCCGCGAGGAGATCGACGACATCGCGACCGACATCGATACCAGCGACGAGGACCTCCTCCGGAAGACCGCCGAAACCTCGATGACCGGCAAAGGCACCGAGGTCAACAAGGAGTATCTCGCCGAACTCATCGTCGAGGCCGTCCGCCAGGTCACCGTCGAGAACGAGGACGGCGAGAACGTCGTCGACCTCGAGTTCCTGAACATCGAGACTCAGACCGGCCGCAGCGCCGGCGAATCCGACCTGCTCGAGGGCGGCATCGTGGACAAAGACCCCGTCCACGACAACATGCCCACGTCGGCCGAGGACGCCGACATCCTGCTGCTCAACGAGGCCATCGAAGTCGAGGAAACCGACATCGACACCGAAGTCTCCGTTACGGACCCCGACCAGCTCCAGCAGTTCCTCGACCGCGAGGAGAAACAGCTTCAGGAGAAGGTCGACACGATCGCCGACCTCGGCGCTGACGTCGTCTTCTGCCAGAAGGGCATCGACGACCTCGCCCAGCACTACCTCGCCAAGGAAGGCATCCTCGCCGTCCGCCGCGCGAAGAAGTCCGATCTCGAGTTCCTCAAGGAAGTCGTCGAGGCGAACATCGTCTCCGACCTCGAGAGCGCCGAGGAGGACGACCTCGGCTTCGGTGACGTGACCCGCGACGAGGAAGACGAGCTGTTCTACGTCGAGGGCGAGGACGCCCACGGCGTCACCCTCCTGCTGCGTGGCTCGACCGACCACGTCGTCGACGAGCTCGAGCGCGGTGTCAACGACGCGCTCGACGTCGTCGCTCAGACCGTCTCCGACGGCCGCGTCCTCGCCGGCGGCGGTGCCATCGAGGTCGAACTCGCCTCGCGACTCCGTGACTACGCTGACTCGGTCTCCGGTCGCGAGCAGCTCGCCGTCGAGGCCTTTGCCGACTCGCTCGAGCTCGTCCCACGCGTGCTCGCCGGGAACGCCGGACTCGACTCGATCGACACGCTGGTCGACCTTCGTGCGGCCCACGACGACGATCAGATCACGGCCGGCCTGAACGTCTTCACGGGCGACGTCGAGGACACCTTCGAGGCTGGCGTCGTCGAACCGGCCCACGCCAAGGAGCAGGCCGTCACCTCCGCTGCCGAAGCGGCAAACCTCGTGCTCAAAATCGACGACATCATCTCCGCCGGTGACCTGTCGACCGACAAGGGCGACGACGAGGAAGGCGCACCCGGTGCCGGCGGCATGGGCGGCATGGGCGGCGGCATGGGCGGCATGATGTAAACGAGGGCTTCCACGACCCTCTCACAGCCGTCGATTCGCACCGCTGACCGACCGCGAATTTCCGCTTTTCAAGTCCTGCTCGAGTGCCGGCTGTACGCACTGCGCTCGTCTCGATGACGTCGTTCCAGCAATCGGAAGATCGCGACGAGTTACACAGCAATATTACTGTTCGGCAATAGAACCGGTTCGAGACGAACCTCTCAGTTACGCTTCCTCGTCGACCTCGAGCTCGAACTGTTCGTTCTCGCTCACGGCGTTCAACACGACGCTGGTGTTCGAGGCTTTGATGTCGGGGTCGGTCAGCAGCTCTTTGATCTGGTCGTTCATGCCGTCGGTGTTTTCGAACTTGCCGATGGCGATCACGTCGTAGTCGCCGGTGACCTCGTAGACGCTGGTCATCTGGCGGTGGTCGCGCAGCGTGTCGGTGACGTCGGGCAGGGCGTTCCCTTCGACCTGGAGCTGGATGACAGCAGTCACGTCGTAGCCGGCCGCGTCGTAATCGACGCGGGGGGTATACCCTTCGATGACACCGCCGTCCTCGAGATCGGAGAGGTGATTCGAGACGGTCGTCACGGAGACGTCGAGGTCCTCGGCGAGGCTGCGCAGGCTGGCCCGGCCGTCACCGAGAAGTGCATTCACTAGTTTTGCATCGAGATTTTCGTACGTCATCACATTGACCCACTCATTGAAGCCTTTAGAACTTTACGAATATGCAGTTTGGAGCGGGAGAGAGAAGATTTGCTCGGAACAGTAGTGTTTTAGTACGCGGGTTACGAGAATACGACGACGAGAAAGATGACAAGCGGAAACCTCACAGAAACAGAACAGGCGGTGCTGGACGAGATCGAGGAGAAAGACGTTGACTTCCTCCGGCTACAGTTTACTGACATTCTCGGAACGGTCAAGAACGTCTCCGTGCCAGCCCGTCAGGCCGAGAAGGCCTTTGAAGAGGGAATCTATTTCGACGGTTCTTCTATCGAAGGCTTCGTGCGCATTCAGGAATCGGACATGCGGCTCAAACCCGACCCGGAGACCTTCGCGATTCTGCCGTGGCGCCAGAAGGAGGGCAGCGCCGCCGCCCGAATGATCTGTGACGTCTACGACACCTATACGGGCGAGCCCTTCGAGGGCGACCCACGTCGCGTCCTCAAGAACGCACTGGACCGCGCAAACGAGATGGGCTATACGGTCAACGCCGCGCCCGAACCGGAGTTCTTCCTGTTCGAAGAAGACGAGGAAGGCCGTGCGACCACCAAAACCAACGACGCCGGCGGCTACTTCGATCTCGCACCGAAGGACCTCGCCTCCGACGTTCGCCGTGACATCATCTACGGTCTCGAGAGCATGGGCTTCGAAGTCGAAGCCAGCCACCACGAGGTCGCCGAGGGCCAACACGAGATCAACTTCACCTACGACGACGCCCTGACGACGGCCGACAACGTCGGCACCTTCCGCACGGTCGTCCGTGCGATCGCCGCCCAGCACGACCTGCACGCGACGTTCATGCCCAAGCCGATCCCGCGCATCAACGGCTCGGGGATGCACACCCACATCTCGCTGTTCACCGAGGACGGCGAGAACGCCTTCCACGACGACGACGACGAGTTCAACCTGAGCGAGGAGGCCCACGCGTTTACCGCCGGCATCCTCGAGCACGCACCCGCGATCACGGCGATCGCGAACCCCACCGTCAACAGCTACAAGCGACTGGTTCCCGGCTACGAGGCACCTGTCTACGTCGCCTGGTCCGACCGCAACCGCTCGGCGCTGATCCGCCGACCTGCCGCACGCACGCCCGCAGCGTCGCGCATCGAACTGCGCTCGCCCGACCCGTCGTGTAACCCCTACCTCGCGCTTGCCGTCATGATCCATGCCGGCCTCGACGGCATCGAGCAGGGCCTCGAGTGTCCCGACCCGGTTCGCGAGAACATCTACGACTTCGACGAGGCGAAACGCGAAGAGTACGGCATCGACACGCTGCCGGCTAACCTCGGCGAGGCTGTCGACGCCTTAGAGGAAGACGAGGCGATCTACAGCGCACTCGGCGACCACGTCGCCTCCAAATTCGTCGAAGCCAAGCGCCAGGAGTTCGAGGAGTACCTCGTCGACGTCTCCGAGTGGGAACTCGACCGCTACCTCGAGACGTTCTAAGCCGGACCTAGCTGTCCCATAGCGTCGGTTCTTTTCTTTTTGCGCCGAAATCAGCCAGTCGCTGACGGGTCGTGGTCGTGACCCTCGAGCGCTGCGTCTCGAGCTCGAACGTGTAGGGGCGCTCCCAGGCAGATGCGAGACTCATGACGCTGGCATCCCCGATCATGACCTCGCAGTGGCGATAGTGGTGGCCGACCAGACAGAGGGCGCGGGCAAGAGCGCCTCGAGCAGCCCTTGACGTATCGCCAACGCGGTCGTGCTCACTGTTTCGGTACCTGCGAGTATACTCACAACATGACTGTCATGTCCGGTAGACTGCAGAATTATACGTCCGATCGTAGATCATGCGGATATGGTCGACAGGCGAACCTACGAGTTCGAGGGTGACCGACCGACGATCGACGAGACAGCGCGAGTAAGCCGGGAGGCGACGCTCGTTGGCGATGTCGACATCGGTGCCGACGCGAGCGTCTGGCCCGGTGTCGTGCTTCGCGGTGACGTCGGTCCCGTCCGCATCGGGCAGGCAACTCACGTCGGTGACAACGCGACGATTCATGCCTCCCAGCTCGGGGCTCAGGTTATGGTGGGCCACGGAGCCATTCTCAACGAGACGACCGTCGAAGACCGGGCGCTGGTCGGGTTCAACGCGACGACTAACTCCGACGTCACGATCGGCAGCGGCAGCATCGTCGCTGCGGGAACCGTCGTCCCCGACGGTTACGACATTCCGCCGGAGTCGTTCGTCCGCGGCGTGCCAGCAGAGATTACGCCACTCGAGAAAACGGGGATCGACGCCGAGGCGATCCTCGAGGAGTACTCCTCGGGCGAGTACACGGATCTGGCCAAGCGCCACGAAGAACTGTTCGAGTGATCGGTCTCATACGGACCGCTGTCAGTCAGTGCCGGCGCAACCGCGACCGTGCTGCGGTTGCGACGGGAACCAGTGACAGCAGACCGTATCAGGCTTGCTGAGTCGCCGAGCCGATCTCGAAGATCTCCCGGTAGAGGCTCTCGGCGAGGCGATCGATGTTCGCTTCAGCCTCGCCGGCGGCCATCGTATCGCTGATGCCCTGCCACTCGACGGACAGCCGGGCGATCGGCACCAGTGCGACCCCGCCGATGACGATTTCACCATCGGGCGTGTGAACGTGCCACGCCGTCTCCATCCCGGCCGACGACCGGGTGACGGCTTCGATTTCTCCACCGGCAGCAATCCATCGCTCGACGAGGTCGTCGGTGAGGCGGCGGAGTTTCCGTTCACCGAGCAGATGGAGGGCGATGCCACCACCCGAAAGCAGCGCGAACGCGACGGCTGCCATCGCCAGGCCGCCATAGGGGACGTTGATCGACGCGGCGAGGGCGGCCGTCACGACGACCAGCCCGAGTACCCGTACGTCGATCGCGCTCGGCACCGTGCCGCTCCAGACCCCTGTCGTCTCCCGAGACGACTGCTCGAGTTGCATCTCGACTGCACCTCGAGGCGACGATCGGGTAGCCGTTGGCCTGTCCCATTATGGGCTTTATCCGACTGATTGTGATTTTACTCGTCCTCGAGTAACGCGTCATCGCCGTGGGTCTCGCGCAACGCGTCGAGGTACTCCCGCTGGGCCTCGAGTCGTGGCGTCGGCTCCCCGTAGGTGTACTCGAACATCTCGCTGGGGTCCCCATCGACGCCCTCGGCGCGGTCGACCAGCGTCGCCAGTGTCTCCTCGATCTCGGACTCGATCGCGTCGATCCGATCGTCGTCGATGACGCCTTCGTTCCGCAGGTACGATTCGAATCGATCGATCGGGTCCCGCTCGCGCCATCGCTGGACCTCCTCGTCGTCCCGGTAGACGCTGGGGTCGTCCGCCGTCGTATGGGCACCGTAGCGGTACTGGACCGCCTCGATCAACGTCGGGCGCAACCGGTCGCTGTCGGACTCGAGGGCCTTTTCCCGTGCGGCCGCCGTCACGACGTAGGTCGCGAGCGGGTCCATGCCGTCGACCTGGACGCCCGCAAAGCCGTATGCGTGGGCCTTCTGGGCGATGGTTGCGCTCGCGGTTTGCGCTTCGCGCGGGATCGAAATGGCCCACTGGTTGTTGTTACAGATGAAGACCGTCGGCGTGTCGAACACGCCTGCAAAATTCATCGCCTCGTGGAAGTCCCCCTCCGATGTCGACCCGTCGCCGAAGTGGGCGACGCCGACACGCTCGTCGCCGTCTAGCTTCGCCGCCCACGACCAGCCCACTATATGTGGCAGGTGGCCAGCGATCGAGATATTCAGCGGAAAGACGTCGATCTCCGCCAGCGCGGCGTTGCCGTCTTCGTGGCCCATCCAGTAGAGCAGATACTCCCACGGCATCCCCCGCGCCGCAAGCGCACCGTGTTCGCGGTACTGAAAGGAGAGGGTGTCGTCGTCCGCGAGCGCGTACGTCGAGCCGATCTGGGATCCCTCCTGGCCGGCCAGCGAGGAATAGGTTCCCAGCCGGCCCTGTCGCTGGAGACTGATCATCCGCTCGTCGAACCGTCTGGAAAACCGCATGTCCCGGTACATCGACCGCAACGTCTCCACCTTGAGCTCCGGTTCCAGTTCGGGTGCGACGACGGTCCCGTCGGCGTCGAGCACCTGAATCCGATTGTCCGGTGCCCGCTCGAGGAGGTCGTACTCGAGGGCGTCGCGTGACATGGCCGCACCGACGGGTTCGCGTCACATAACAGTAGCTCCGACTGCAGGCCTGTCGACACGCATCGGAACCTGACGATCATGTCTTTCCTGAGTGGCTCGTTCACTCGGTTAATCAAAACCCAGCTCTCCATGAAAATGTTACAGCTTTAATATGATGTGGCTCCCCTTACTGTTCGTAGATGTCTGCGCTAAGTGATACATTATTCGAGGTATTGGCTAATGAACACCGACGACGGATACTGTTCGCGCTCGTCGATCTGCCGCCAAGCGAACCGCCGATTTATCTCGATGCGCCGCCGGATGTTGCCAGTGGGGATTCGACGGCGAACATCGAACGACAGCACATTCATCTGCCCAAACTGGCTGACTACGGATTCATCGAGTGGCATCGGAATCTGAATGCCGTCGAACCGGGTCCGCGATTCGAAGAGTACAGACCTGTTCTGGAACTGCTCTTCGAGTATCGAGGGGAGTCTCCCGTGTTATTTCCTTGATCGGGCGTCTCGATCCGGATAGATATCCTCGCTACTGTTTCATATCGGCTGTCTCAAACCTACCGATAGCGCTCGAACAGTTCTTGGTCGAATCGGATACCTGCTGCTGACACCAGCGTTTTCTCGTTAGAACCGTCTATTCGAGTCGTCTCGCGGGCCGCTGCCCTCCTCGCCGGCCCGTAACCGACTCGGATGCCACTGATGAGCAATCGATTCAGCAACTGCCACCCTGATACGACAAAGACGAGTCCCGTCGTGGTTGGGCCAAACGGGACTCGCCATCCTCTTATTTTGACCGTATACGCAAGTAGCTTGTGTGATTATCTGAGTGAAACATCTACCGCCGACGTAGGGTGCCTCGATCCATTTCTGACAATATTTCGATACACGAATCCTTTTCCATCCGCACGACCTACTCTGCGTGTTCGGATCTCCGAATTCGTGGTTGGGCCATGACAGACAATGAAACTACGCAAGAGGCGATAAGCCTGCTGCAGGACCTAGGGCTACAGGAGTACGAAGCGCGCTGTTTTATAGCGTTGAACAAACTTCCCAGTGGAACAGCAAAGGAAATCCACGAGATCTCCGAGGTACCGCGGACGAGGGTGTACGACGCGATCCGGGTCCTCGAGTCACAGGGGCTGGTCGAAGTTCGACACTCGAGCCCCCAGATGTATCGAGCCGTTAGTATCGACGAGGCGACCCAGACCCTGCGACGGAAGTACGACGACCGCATCGAGACGCTCGAGACCTACCTCAAGAATACGGAGGTCCAGGACGTCGAGGAGAACGACCACGTCCAGGAGGTCTGGTCGCTGACCGGCCACGACGCGATCGAGTCCCGGACGATCGATCTCGTCAGGGAGGCGGAGTCCGAAATCGCGCTTCTCGTCGTCGACGAGGACATCCTGTCCGAGACGCTGTTCGGCAGCTTGCAGACGGCAGTCGATCACGACCTATCGATCGTGCTCGGCGGACAGACCGAACGGATCACGGAGACGCTCGGGGCGGAGCTTTCGACGACCCGCGTATTCGAAACCGGCCTCGACTGGCTCACCGGAACCGAAAGCGGTGACGAGGTCGCGATCAGCCGGATTCTGCTCATCGACCGTGAGACGCTTCTGATCGGCTCGTACTATCCACATACCGCGGATGGCAGGGAAAAAGAGCAAGCGATCTTCGCCCGCGGCCTCGAGAACGGGATCGTCGTGCTACTGCGTCGATTAGTGACGGCTGGCTTGCCACAGATCAAGGACCCAGGAGCCTGATCGCCGTTTGCGGCCACAGCGGACGGACAGCGATCGGGAGACGAGCGGCGAGCACTCCTGTGTTATTCTACTCGTAGTCGGGCAGCCGATCCGACTGATCGGACCCCTCGACGAACGGCAGTTCGGTGCGGCTCGCGGCTCTTTCCTCGCCGCCGACGCGAACCGTCAGCGCGTCGCTCTCGAGACCGTAATCGCCGACTGCGAGCGCGAGGATCTCTTCGCGCATCGGGCTCTCGCCCGCGCGGGTGACTTCGCCGACCGACGCGTCGCCGTCGAAGACGGCCGCGCCGGATTCGGGCACGGTTTCACCCTCGAGTGTCAGGCCGACGAGCCGGCGGCTCGGCTGGCCACGGTTCTCGACGCGGGAGACGACTTCCTGCCCGACGTAACAGCCCTTCTCGAAATCCAGGGCGGTTCGCAGGCCGAGGACGTTCGGGAGCGTCCCCTCGAGTTCGGTGTCAAACAGTGGTGATCCGGCCTCGAGCGCAAGGCTCTCGAAGGTTCGGTAGCCAAAGGGGGCGGCGTTCAGTCCCTGATTGAGCAGCGTGTCGTGGACGTCCGCAGCGTCATCGGCGGCACAGATCACCTCGTAGCTCTCCTCCCCGGTGAGCGCGTCGGTACGGATGACGGAGACACCTTCGTCGCCCATCGTCCCGCGGACGAACGAGTAGCGTCGCTCGGGCGAGCCGGCACCGTTGAGGACGCTGGCGATCTTCTCGGTGGCCTGCGGGCCGTGGATTCCGAAAACCGCGTACTCGTCGGTTGCGACTCGAATGTCCACGTCCTGAATGAACACCTTCTCGGACCACTCTTCGGCCAGCGGCTCGGCGGTCTCGGGCTGGGTAAAGAGCAGCAGCCGTTCGCCCGCGTTGTAAATGTAGAGTTCCACCTCGATCCCGCCCTGGGGATCGAGCACGAGCGCGTAACAGCCCTGTCCGTCCTCGTCGGGAACCCGGTTCGACACCACGTTGTCGACGTACTCGAGGCGGTCGTCGCCCTCGACGACGAGCACGCCGTAGGCTAACTCGAGTAAGCCAACGCCGTTGCGGACCGCTCGATGCGTGCGTTCCGGTCGCCCGTAGTGTTCGACGATCCGCCGGCCGGCGCGCTCGCCGAACGTCGCCCCGAGATCTTCGTGGATGGACTCGATGACACTCATGGGTACCCTCTGGGCGCTGCGCGTATCAGGCGTTTCGATTCAAAAAGGGATCCGGTCGCGCAGCCACTCGCCGATCGATTGCTCGTCGTCCTCGTTTGTCGGCTCGTCAGGGACGACGCGGTCGGCGGGCTTGATCACCGTCTCCGAGTTCGACTCGACGGCGATCAGATCGTCTTCTTTGAGCATCGACAGGGCCTGCTCGAGTTCGTCGATATCGACCTCGACGGCTGCCCGGAGCTCGAAGACGGTCATTCCATCGTCGGCGCGATCGACCAGGGCGTCGAGTACCGCCACCTCCGTCTCCTCTCGGTTCCGGTACTCCCGCTTTGCTCTCATCCAGGTGTTCATTCGACGACCCGGGATTTGACGTTTGTCGTTCTGACGATGTGGCGATCGGCACGCTTCACGATGCTCGGTCACAGCACACATCGCCACCGAACCACGAACTGATACGGACTCCTGTCAGTCAGTTCCGGTGCAACCGCGACCGTCCTGCGGTCCCACCGGTACAGCAGACCGTATGAGCCTCTCTTTGCAACAGGCGGAATCCAATACAGATCGACTGACTGTCACGACCAACGGATATACAGGCAGTACGTTTTTTATGGACTGGGTCGGTACGGTGGGACAATGGTCCTGCGATGTTCGCTGCTCGGACACGACTTCGGCGATACCGAGGTCGAACGCGAGCGCGAAGAACGGGGCAGTGAGGTCGTCGTCACCGTCCAAGAGTTCGAAGAGTGTTCCCGTTGTGGCGAGCGCAACGTCATCAGCGAGAACACTGAGGTGACCACCCTTGCCGTCGAGGCAGGTGCCGACTCACTCCCCGACGATCACGACCCCGAGCCGACTGAACCGCCCCTCGAGCCAGATGCTACCGACGAAATCACGTCCGAGACGGACGCCCCAGTCATCGACACTGACGACCCTGTCACCGAGACGGATGCCGAGTTCATCGATGCCGACGAACCTGATTCCGGAACGGACGCCGCGTTTATCAATGCCGACGAATCCGGCACTGAGACAGATGCCGAGTTCATCGATGCCGACGAATCCGGCTCCGAGACGGATACGGAAGTCATCGACGACGACACCGCTGCGTCCGCCGCTGCAACCGCGCCCGATCAAGCGGATGTGACGACAGCCGCCGCGGAGACCGCAGCCACCGACGACACCGACCTGCCGACCGATGAGAACGGCGATCCGGTCGTCGACGATGGCGAGATTCTCGAGGACGACGAACCAGCCCCCGAACGGGACCGCAAACACGGTGAGTGGCCCGACTCGAACGACGTCGGTCCGCCGATCGGTGCCGACTCCACCCCGTCGACGTGGCCTGACGACGACACCGACGCTGAGACTGACTCCGAAGGCGCGGCGTCCGACCCGACTCCGACGGACGATGACGCAGTCGTACTTGACAACGACTTGCCAGCAGATTCCACGAACGACGCGCGGTCGGTAACCGCAGCGCCGCCGGCCGACTCCATTGACGACGCTAACGCCTCGCCGGAATCGGCGAGCGGCATCGAGTGGGCCGACTCAGTCCAGACACCGACCGAACGCGACAGCGGTCCTGCAGACGACATCCCGACCGAGTTCTACTGTCCACGATGTGACTACGTCGCCACTGGTGACCGCGCCTCGCTACGTGCCGGTGACATCTGTCCCGACTGTCGCAAAGGCTATCTCAGCGAACGCGAGCATCGATAGTCTGCTGTCTGGTGGTGGTCATCCGCTCACTCGTCGCATCGCTCGCCGGTCGATCGGTCGCTGAACTGCCCGGCCAGTGATCACACACCCACTCCACGAAGCCCAGTGGCCGCGTTCAGTACCGATGATCGGTTAGGAAGCCGAAACGTCGGCTATGAAAAGAGGTAAACGCTCCGCCGTGTTTCTCCCAATCCATGAAGGAGTACAAGATGCGCCGCGGTGAATATCTCGAGGAGCGAATTCCGGATCTGGAGTCGACTGTCGTGGACTACTTCGGTCCGATCACGGGCTTCCAGGAGTACAAGGGCAGCGACCTCTTCTGCATCGAAGAGCCTGACAACCCTGTCTTCGAGAAAATCGTCGTCGGTGCCGTCGAGTACTCCGGCAAGAAGGACAAACTCGGCGTCGAGTTCCACGAACGCGACCCCACCGAACTCGGCCCAGACGAACTCGAGGCCGCCGCCGACGCCGTCGACGCCAAAAACGACTTCCTGCTCGAGGCCACCGGTCGTGACGCCAAGTCCCGCCGTGACTCGATGAAACGGACAGTCGAAGACGACCCGGATCACGACTTCTAACAACCGTTTCCACTGCGGTCTGTCGCAAGCGAGCGCGTAGCGTCTCGCTCGCGACGTCCCTCGGTAAACGGTTGATCAAAAGCACTCCTCTCTCCCCTACGGGTCGGTCGTCGGCCCGCTCGCTCGGCCTTCGGCCTCGCTCGCGGTCGGTTCGGGTAACTGCCTGCCCTTCCCCGGGTCACGGGCACCTCGCAGTGCTCGGAGCCCGTTCCCGGCCACAGTCCGCTGTACTCATTGGACCGCCGATTACCTTCGTAACGGCTTTGATTGCCGCGTCGAACCCTCGAGTTATGGACCCACAGGCGTTTGTCGTTGCAACGCTCGTCGCCCACGTCGGGCTCGCGATGTTCGTGACCGGCCACGCGCGCCTGACTGAGACCGAGGCCGGCAAGTGGCCGTTCGTGACGCTTGCGTTCGGATTAGCCGGGGTCGCCGCGTATTTCTTCTACGACGAACCGTCGGACGCAGGCGGGATCTAAGGTCGAGTCTCGATCTCGAGCCGGTCGGAAAAAAGCGCCCAGTTCTCATACGGTCTGCTGTCACGATTTACCGGTGCGACCGCAGGGCGATGGCGGTTGCACCGGAACTGACTGACAGGAGTCCGTATCAGGCGAGGAAGACGTGTCGTGGCCGGTCGGCGAGGACATCGCGACCGAACTCGACGGTCTCCGAGAAGGCGTCGCTGCGGAAGAACGCCATGGCGTCCTCGCGGGAGTCCCAGCGGCTGGCGATGAACATGTCGTTTTCGTCTTCACGGTTGACGAGCAGGTCGGTCTTGCGGTGGCCGTCCATGTCGGCGAGCATGTCGGCGGCGTCATCGAAGACGCCGGTGAAGTCGCTTCGGTGCTCCGGCTTCACGGTGTAGAACATCCCCATCGTCCCCCACGAGTCGTCCTCGTCGTCGCCCGCCTGGCGGACGATCTTGGGGAGTTCGGCGAGGAAGCCGGCGGCCGTGTTCGCGGCGCGGTCGGTGTCCCAGAGGCTGACGACCGCAGTCTCTGCGTCGTCGTCTCGAGGCTCGTAGACGGCCGTCTTCACGTGCGTATCGTAGTGGTCGAAGTTCTGCCGAAGTCCGTCGACCTCTTCGAAGAGGTCGTCAGAGTCGGCCTCCGAGTAGAGCACGACCGCGTGGACGTCCTCGCCGTGTGGCTGGCCCGCGTAGACGCCCTGTTCCTCGAGTTCGCTGCGGACGTCCTCGTCGTCGCCGTGTGGGCCGTCGGAGCCGCCGTGATGGCCGTCCGATTCCGATCCGCCATGGTGGTGGCCCTCGGTGTCAGCGCCCGCATGGGGATGACTGCCCTCGTCTTCTTGCGGGACCGGTTCGCCGGCGAGGTACGCGCCCAGATCTGTGGGCTCCATCCGGCGAGCCGAGAGGAACCGCCCGAACTCGGCGAAGCGGGAACTCGAGGGATCGAAGCGCATCTCGTAGAGCAGCTCCTTGACGTCGGTTGGATCGTCGCCAAAGAGGGTGATGCCCCACTCGAAGTCGTCGAAGCCGATGCTGCCGGCGATGATCTGGGTGACGCGACCGGCGTAGTCCTTGCCGATCTCGCCGTGATTCGAGAGGTAGTCTGCACGCTCGTCGAAGGGCAGTTCGTACCAGTTGTGGTCGGGCCCGCGGCGCTTGCTCATCGGGTAGAAACAGAGGAAGTCGCTGTCGGGCAGTTCGGGCTTGAGCCGGGACTCGATGTAGTTGGCGATCCCGCTATCGGCGGTTTCGCCCTCTTCGAAGTAGTCCTGGGACATGTAGCCCGAGACTTCCGTCACCGAGAGGTAGGAGTCGGCCCGCTCGGTGAACTCGGCGAGTGCGGTGTGTTCGAACCGTCGCTCGAGCGCGTCGATGTCGGCGAGCGTCGGCCGCAGGTGCAAGACGAGCAGGTCGGCCTTGTGGCCGAGTACTGCGAACGTCGCCGACTGTCCCTCATCTGCGTCGTTGACGCGCTCACTGGACGTGAGGTAGTCGATACCTTCTTCGAGCGCCCGTTCGCGCCGTCGCTCGGGCGCGTCTCGCCAGGCGTCCCAGTCGATCGACCGGAAGTCGTGCAGGACGTACCAGCCTTCTTCGGTCTGTGGTGGTTGCCGTCGTTCCATAGACGCGGGTTAGAACGGCGACGCTAAGAAGGGCCGGGTTTCTCCCCACTATCGTGTGATGATGGCCCTGCATGTGACCGGTCGCGTCCACTGTACGGTATCTACCTCGTCGATCGAACGGCACCGGCGGCCCCGGTTTCAGCCCGCGAGCAGTTGTGGCCCGAACAGCAACATGAGGAAGCTGACGAGCATCGTCACGCCGACCGTGGTCGTCACCACGCGGACCATGCCACGAGTGGCGGTGATCGGGAGCCGAGAGACGATCGCTTCGGTGCTCGTCCGGAGGATGTGTCCCCCGTCGAGCGGGAACGCCGGGACGCAGTTGAAAAAGCCGAGCTGGACGTTGATCCAGCCGGTCCAGAACAACAGATTCGCCAGCAGGAAGACGCCTCCGTCACCGAACGCGCCGAGTGCGCCCTGGGCCTCGTAGAAGTTCTGAATCCCACCGGTGAAGCCGGCGAAGTTGAAGGGGAGCACGCCGCTGACGCCGATGACCGGTAACAGAAGCGCCACGCCGATCTTGCCGAGGAATGTGTCGGCGATCGGTCCGAACTGTGTTTCGCCGTCGCCCCCGAGCAGGCCGAGATACTCACCTGCGGGGTAGAGCTGGACGCCGATGTCGCTCATCGAGACGCCGGACGTTCCTGGCTGGGGCTGAATGCCGAGGAAGCCACTGTCGGCGCGCGGATGCTCGTCGAGGGTGACGGTGTAGGTCTCACGCTCATCGCCGAAATAGCTCTCGACGGTGACCTCCTGGCCCGGCTCGGTGTCCTCGAGCAGCCCGGCGAGGACCCCATAGTCGTGCACCCGTTCGCCGTCGAAGCGGGTAATGACCATCGTCTCATCGGTCGGCCCCGTCTGGCCCTCGAGTGGCTCATCTTCGACGATCGAGACCGCAGCGCCGATCGTCACTTCGCGCTCGACGCGATCCCCATCGCTTTCGGGTTCGATCGTCAGATTGACGCGCTCGTCGTCGCCGACGGCGTTGACGAAGCCGCGTTCGGTCGCGACCGATTGGCCGTCGACCGCGCGGATCTTGTCGCCAGCGGACAGCCCCGTCGGGCTATCGTCGGTCGCTGCGGTCACGAGCAACGCGCGATCGACCGGCACCGTCTCCTCGCCGTTGAGTTCGACGCTTACCTGAGTGCCATCGGTGGCCTCGAGTCGGTTCGCGAGGTCGTTGTTGCTCTCGACTGCGGTGCCGTTGATGGCCGTGATACGGTCGTTTGGTTCGATCCCGGCCTCGGAAGCAGGGGAACTGTCTGCGACGCCGCCGACGGCAGCGCCGGGTGCGACGGCAATCGAGCCGGCGACGGGGCCAAAGAGGAGCGCGAAGGCAAGGAGCGTGATCGCGAAGTTGTTCGTGACGCCGGCGGCGAACATCCGAGTCTGGCCGCCGCGGGAGGCCGCTTTGCTGCTCTCTTGATCGGGTTCGACGAACGCGCCGACGGGGAGAACGGCGAGCATCGCGATCCCCATCGAGTCGATGTCGATGTCCTCGACGCGACAGAGCAGGCCGTGGCCCCCCTCGTGAACGACGAGCCCGACGAGCAGGCCGAAGACGATGCCGGGCGTCGCCGCAAGCGGCAGGAAGTCGTTGACGCCGGGGATGACGAGGACGTTGCGTGGCTGTCGGACCGCCGAGGACGACACCTGTGGCGACGAGAGCGCGGCTATCGCGCCCTGAATGAGAAAGACGAACATGCTCACCATCACGACGATCGCGATGCCGACGCCGAGGTTCGACCACGCGCGCCAGAACCGTTTGGGCTGTGCGAGCCGATCGAGCAGGGCACGGCCGCGTTTCGTGTGGAACGTGAGAATCGGCCCTTGCGTACCGATGTAATCGGGTAGATAGCCGCCGTTTCGCAGGCCGAGGACCGCAATCCAGTAGAGGAGGAGGCCGACCAGAACCCACGTCAGAACCTCCGATCCGTAGATCTCGGGGGGTGAGACGACAGCGGGGAAACCGTGATCCATTAGTAGTGATTCGGACCGGCAGTCTCAAATGGCTTTTGTCTATCCATCTCTCGGAACCGAGACTGGTCGATACCTCGAATTACGTCTCGAGCGCAGACGACCGCCCGTTGCTCGGGTCCCTGCGAGCACATCAGGCTGTCGCTGACTCCTGTCCGTTAGTCTCGAACGGACCGTTGGCGGGACCGGCTTACCGTTCGCGCCGGAGTCGGTCGACGACGAACTCCTGATCGACTTTCGCGAGGAAGGGACCGAGTTTCGGTCCCTGGTCTTCGTCGAAGAAGAGTCGGTACCCAGCCCCGAAGAAGTCACCGACGTCGACATCGTTTCGCTTCGCAGCCTCGTAGATCTCACCCTGGATCTCGTCGGGTTCGTGACCGTCTTCGATGAAGTCGGCCAGTTCCGCGAGTGCGGTTTCGGTGTCCGCATCGAAGTCGTGGGCCGGGATCTCGCTGCGCTTGAGTTCGTAATCGAACTCGTTGCCGGTGCGGCGCGCCCAGTTGCGGGCCTGCTCGACGCGCTCGAGCGCCTTGTCGACGGCCCACTCGGGCGCATCGTCGGGGATGTGGCCCTCCCGGCGGGCGATCTCCTCGCGCAGGTCGGGGTCGTCGGTCATCCCGAGCACCGCGGCGAAGGTGTACGGCAGTCGAATGCGCTCTTCGCGTGGCTCCTCGACCACGAAGGGATAGACACGCTCGGCGAAGGCCTGCTCGTCCTCGTCGGCCTCGATCTCGCCGAAGTAGATCGCCTCGAGGCGGTCGAACTCGTCGACGAGCTGATCGAGCCGTTCGATGCTGAAGTCCCGGGCCTTCGAGGGATCCTTCGCGAAGAAATAGCGCAGCACTTCGGGCTCTAAGAGTTCGAGCACGTCCGAGACGAGGATGACGTTCCCTGCAGAGGAGGAGAAGGGCTCGCCCTCGAGGGTGAACCACTCGTAGACCATCGGGACCGGCGGTTGGATCTCGAAGACGTTACGCGCGACGTCCTGTCCGCTGGGCCAGGAGCCTTCGGCGTGGTCCTTGCCGAAGGGTTCGAAGTCGACGCCGAGCAGTTGCCACTGGGCGGGCCACTCGAAGCGCCAGGGGAGTTTGCCCTCGCGCAACGTGGCCGTGCCCTCGTGGCCACAGCCGTCGATCGTCTGATCGCCGGCGTCCATGTCGGTACAGCGGTAGTCGACGGTTCCGGCGTCGACGTCGACGCTCGTTACCGTCTCGGTGATCTTTCCACACTCCTCGCAGATCGGGTTGAACGGGACGTAGTCCTCGTCGACCTTGTCTTGGTACTGCGAGAGAACCTCGCGGGCGCGATCCTGATGCTCGAGAACGAAGCGGGTGACGTCCTCGAGCTCGCCGGATTCGTACAGTTCGGTGTTCGAGACCAGCTCGATCGGCACGTCGACGGCGTCGGCGCTGTTCTGGATAATGGTCGAGAAGTGGTCGCCATAGGAGTCACAGCAGCCGAAGGGGTCCGGAATATCGGTGTAGGGTGCGCCGAGGTTCCGGCCGAGTGCGCCGGCGTCGACCTCGCCGAGATCGACGAGATTGCCCTCTAAGTCACAGAGCGTCCGGGGCAGCCCCCGGAGCGGGTCGCGGTCGTCGGCGGTGAAGACCTGCTGGACCTCGTAGCCGCGGTCGCGCAGGACCTCGGCGACGTAGTAGCCGCGCATAATCTCGTTGACGTTCCCGAGGTGGGGAACGCCAGACGGCGAGATGCCGCCTTTGATGACGATCGGTTCGTCCGGCTCTCGAGCCTCGACACGGTCAGCGACCGTATCGGCCCAGAAGGCATGCCGCGTCTCGCTCGCGTCCTCGTGCTGGAGGGTATAGGGACTGATCGCCTCCGAATCCGACTCGTCGGCTGTGTTTTCGTCCGTGTCGCCGTCGGTACTCATTGCTCGTCGCTCGCCCAGTAGGTCGGTTCCGCACCGACACCGTCGGGGACGATGTCGGTGCCGCCGTGTTCGCCGTGGCGGACCGCGCGAGCGATCCGGTCGGGGTCGGTGCCGTCGAGGACGATCGTCCGCATCCCCGAGCGCTCGATGATCTTCGCCGCCAGCAGGTCGACCGGGGCGGAGGCCCCGGCGTTCATCTCGAGGCCGGCGATGACGTCGACCAGTTCCGTCGCGGAGAGCTCGTCGTACTTGGTCGCGTCCGCGTCCTCGTTCGGGTCGGCGCTGTAGACGCCGGGAACGCTCGTGGCGTAGACGAGCAGGTCGGCATCGATGTATTCTGCCAGCGCGGCCCCGACAGCGTCGGTGGTCTGTGCTGGTGCGACTCCGCCCATGATACAGATATCGTCTCGGCGGAGCGCCTCGCTGGCCTCCTCGTAATCGAGCGCGGGCGCAGTCACGGACTCCTCGCTCAGTGCAGCGATGAGCAGCCGCGCGTTGAGCCGCGTGACGTCGATCCCCAACTGATCGAGCTCGATTTCGTTTGCGTCGAGCTTCCGTGCAGCCGAGATGTATTCGCGGGCGACACCGCCACCTCCGACGACGGCACCGATCCGACAGCCCTCGTCGATGAGGTCTTCGATGACGGCTGCGTGCTCGGCCACCCGATCCGCGCCGGGTTCGGGCACGAGGACGCTGCCACCGATAGAGACGACCACTTTCATACTATCGCGGTGTAGCGGAGTTGCTATCTTAAGGGTTGCCAACTGCCCGGACGATACGGTGACACACCGCTCGAGTGTCGAATCGAGATCGTGGTTCGCGGATTGTACGGTCACCTGTCAGTGTTCGAGCGATAAGACGAGCGCGTCGCCGTCCCGATCGAATTCGGTCCCGAACGGGGCCGAGAGGTTCCGCATCCGTTTACGGGACCACTCGGCTACACTTGCACTCGCTTCGTGGACCGCACAGTCGTCGATCTCGGTCGGATGTAATCGGAGTTCGGTCAAGTTGCCGTTGGCTGTCACCGAGAGCACGAACAGGAAACTCCGGTCGTTTCGCAACTCGGGGTCGACCTGGTAGTCATCGACGAAATCCCCGGCGTCGTAGATGATCGGCCGGCCCTCGTGGACCTCGATCGCTTGGAAGACGTGAGCACTGTGGCCGTGCACGACGTCAACGCCTTCTTCCACTAGCCAGCGGCCGAACTCTCGGAACGACTCGGGTGGTTCCGTGACCATGTTCGGCCCCCAGTGCAGCGAGGCGACTAGCAGGTCGGAATTCGTCTCGCGTGCGCGCTCGAGCGCTTCCCTCACGCGTCGTCGCGTCTCCATGTCGTGGACATCAATCTCGATCCAGGCCGTTCCCGGTGAATCCTCGTCGGCGGCGTACTCCGGCGTGTTATCGGTCAATGAAATCACGGCGACCTCGAGTTCGTCGTCGCTGTCCGCGTTCGAACCGCTGATCGTCCGAACCGCTGGCTCGAGCGCCTCGTCGATCGTCTCCCCGGCACCGGAACGCGCGATGCCGGCCTCGTCGAGTTCCGCGAGGGTATCCCGCAGCGCCACTTCCTCGTAGTCGAGGATGTGGTTGTTCGCTAGCGCGCAGATATCGACGCTAGCACGTTCGAGTGCGGGGATCGCCCAGTCGGGGTCGGCCCGGAAGTGAAACGGTCGGTAGGTGCGTTGCCACTGCTGGCCGCGCGTCGACAGACAACACTCGAGGTTGATCACCAGCCCGTCGAGGCTGCGCAGGCGCTCGAGGGCGGATCCCCACACCGCATCGACGGGGCGGCGGCGCTGGCGGTCGTCGACGACTCGCCCGAGCATGACGTCGCCCGAGAAGCCGAGTTGCAGGGGCATAGGCGAGTCTTCGGGCAGCACGTGCAAAGATCTCTCACTCGGCTCTGGTTTCTGATAGTCGTCACTGAAAATCATTGCACACCTGCTCGCGCCCCGCTGCGAGCAGTGTGTAAATCGTTTCAGTTGCTACTAGAGCTCGTTCAGTCGGCGACAGCTACAAAGACCGAGCCGACCATACCTCAGACATGCACGTACTCGGTGTTCGGGACGAGGGGGCCAACGGCGACACGCTCGAGGCGGTCGTCGATCGAATCGTCGATCGACTCGCCGAGCGCGGGCGAGTCGGCGTCGTCAGGTACGACGCGACGATCGCCGACGGAACCGACGCACGCGAATCGCTCACGTTCGGCGAGGACATCACCACGGTCGGTGGCGACGTAACCTACGACCTCGGCGTCGACGGCGACTGGACTGCCTCGGGAACGGGGATGTCTGTCGGTGACGCACTCGATAGCCTCGCGACTGACTGTGACTATGCAGTCGTCATTGGCGTACCGACGCTGCAGTATCCCTCGGTCGTCGTCGGATCATCCAGCGCTGCCGACGAAGCCGACGACGAGACGATCGCGGCCGTCGACGGGCCCGGTGATCTCGAGTTCGAGGACCTCGTGACGGCCCTCGAGTCCGCCGACCCCCACGAGACCCTCGAGTCGCTGGTGGCGCGTCTCAAACGATCGCCGCGGGTCGACCGAGCCGGTGCGATCGCGACGTTCACCGGCCGGGTCCGCGCGAAAGACAGTGCCGACGACGCGCGCACACAGTATCTCGAGTTCGAGAAATACGAGGGTGTCGCCGACGAACGGATGGCAGACCTCGAAACCGACCTCGAGGCGCGGGACGGCGTCTTCGACGTCGAACTCTACCATCGGACGGGGATCGTCGAGGACGGCGAAGACATCGTCTTCGTCGTCGTCCTTGCGGGGCACCGTGAGGAGGCGTTCCGGACAGTCGAAGACGGCATCAACCGTTTGAAAGACGAGGTCCCGCTGTTCAAAAAAGAAGTGACAGTCGAAGATGAGTTCTGGGTCCACGACAGACCTTGACTGTTGCTTTCGTTTACATCGAACTCTGAAATATCGAAACGGTCGAAAAATACGATATTGTATTTGCCATGATTGTCGAGATAGAGATAATACGTTAGAAGCGGTTCTAAAACGTCTCGAGAGATTTGAGGTAGTAATTAAAAGTTATTTAACGAACTCTAAAAAAGCTCTTACCCCCAGATATCTAAACACAATCGAAACGTCGCTAACCATCCTCCCTTTATAACGGGTTTCCCTGTCAAGGAGGAACTGTCGATGAGCACGACAGCCCACCCCTCCACGGAAAGCAAGGAAAGCCGCCTGAAACGCTATCTGCGCGAACGCGCCGAAAATGACGGCGAGCTGTACTTCAAAGGCAAGTTCATCGCAGACGATGTCGGTATGTCACCCAAGGAGATCGGCGCGCTGATGGCCAAGCTCTCCGGTTCCGGCTCCGTCTCCGACCTCGAGATCGAGAAGTGGTCGTACACGAGTGCGACGACGTGGCGCGTCGCACCTGCCTAACTAACGTCGCCCGTCCGAACTAGCTCGCTCGACGACCGTCCCCGTTCTCCGTTTCCCATGTCGTTGCCGCCGACATGGGTGGCCGATCCTGCGTTTTCCTCCGGTTGAGCGCCGCGTGTCGTCTGCTCACTGCCGACAACCTGCTTGATGACACGTCGTGTCGCGTGCCGAGGACCGCGACCCGACGCCAGTGCTCCGGTCAGGAGAAACGGATGGCCCTGCCGACGACAGTCGATTTATACCCGCCGAGAGTGAATCGCAGGTGATGGACGACGTCGACCGGTCCAGATTCGACACGGCGGGGCGGGCCGCTGGCTCGCTCGAGGACGGCCCGCCGATCGATCGGATCGAATCGGTATTTGCGGTCTACGAGGTTCGCCGCGAGGACGGACAGGTCGTCTACTACGGTGATCCACTGGCCCACCCCGAGCGGGTGATGCGGGAGCTCTGGCCGGCGTTTCGCGAGCGCGGGTACGACGCCACGCTCGAGCGTCGTCACGGCGAGTACGCGCTGGTCGCCGAGCCGACGACCGTCGGCGTCGACGGGATTCCCTGGACGAATATCGTGTTGCTCCTGTTGACGGTGTGTTCGACGCTGTTTGCGGGCTCGTTCTGGTACCAGCTCGATCCGTTCGCCGATCCGACCGTGATCTGGCAGGCCTGGCCGTTTACCGCGGCCATTCTGGGCGTGCTCGGCATCCACGAGATGGGTCACTACGTCATGAGCCGCTACCATCAGGTCGACGCGTCGCTGCCTTACTTCATCCCGGTCCCGACGCTCATCGGGACGATGGGGGCAGTCATCACGCTGAAAGGCCGGATGCCCGACCGGAAGGCACTGTTCGATATCGGGGTTGCCGGCCCGTTAGCCGGGCTGATCGCGACGATCGTCGTGACGGTGATCGGCTTGCATCTCCCGCCCGTGACCGTCCCCGAGGCGGTCGTCCAGGACCCCAACTCGATCCGAATCGAACTCGGCTATCCGCCCTTGCTCGAGTTACTCGCGGCAGGATTCGACCAGCCGCTGTATCGTGACGACCCGGCGACCGGGGTGAACCCGGTCGTCATCGGTGCGTGGGTCGGGATGTTCGTCACCTTCCTCAACCTGATCCCGGTGGGCCAACTCGACGGCGGTCACATCCTCCGGGCGATGGCCGGCGAGTTCCAGGAGACGATCGCGGCGCTGGTGCCGGGCGTGTTGTTCGCACTCGCCGCGTACCTCTTCTACGTCGACGGCTACAGCGTGAATACGGTGTTCGTCTGGATCCTCTGGGGGGTGTTGACGGCGTTTCTCGCCTCGAAAGGGCCGGCCACGCCGGTTCAGGACGAGCGACTCGGGCGGGGTCGGTTCGTCCTCGGGGCCGTCACGTTCGGCCTCGGATTGCTCTGTTTCATGCCGGTGCCAGTCATGATAATCGGATGAGGGTTCGTCGGTCTAGCCGTGCGTGTAGCCGCGATCCGCGAGCGGCTCGCCGTCGATGGTGAGGCCGTCGTCGGCCTCGCGAACCGAGCCGATCACCGACAGTGAAACGTCAGTCGCCGCTTGGACCGCAGACAGCGCGTCCTCGGGGAGCGTCGCGACGAGTTCGAAGTCCTCGCCGAAGGTCGTCGCGAGTTCGAGCGCCTCCTCGTCGCCGTCGGTGACTTCGCGGACGGCCTCGGCGATCGGGATCCGGTCGGATTCGATCGCGAACCCGCAGTCGCTGGCCTCGGCGAGCTGATGGAGCGAGCGGGCGAGGCCGTCGCTCGAGTCCATCATCGCGGTCGCGTGGGGGGCGAGGGCCTGACCGGCTTCGATCCGCGGTTCGAACCGGAACAGGTCGTTCGCTCGCTCGAAGGCGCGCTCGGCAGCCTCGTCGTCACCGGTCGCGCGCTCGAAGTACGCGAGTGCGGCCGCGCTCCGGCCGAGCGTGCCGGTCACACAGACGACATCGCCGGGCTGTGCGCCGCGTCTGCGAACCGGGTCGTCGGTTCGACCGATCACGGTCGTCGCTACGGTGAACTCGTCGTGGCCATCTAAGTCGCCGCCGACGTACTCGGTACCCACCCGCTCGCAGACATCACTCGCGCCGCGAACGAACGCGAGCAGTTCGTCACGGTCGAACTCGGGGGCGGCGTAGGCAGCGACCGCAGCAGTCGGCTTGGCACCCATCGCGGCGATATCCGACAGGGACGCGCCGACGGCGCGCCAGCCGGCCGTGTAGCGTGTCGTTCCGTCCGGAAAGTCCGTCCGCTCGTGGAGCATATCCGTCGTGACGACCAGCCCGTCGACGACGGCGGCATCGTCCCCGGCAGCCTCGAGTTCCCCATCGAGCAGCGCCAGAGCGGCTCGTTCGTCCATACCTCTCGTTTCGACTCGAGTGCGAAAAACGGTCCGGGCCGACGCGGCGCTGCCGAGATACGATGCTCTTAAATGCCGCCGACGGGAATCACACGCCAATGGCTACGATGTACGACGTTCCGGCGGACGACCTCATCGAGGCGCTCGCCGACGATCTCGCGGATCGACTCGAGGAACCGGACTGGGGCAACTTCGCCAAGACTGGCGTCGACAAGGAACTGCCACCGGAACAGGAGGACTTCTGGGCAACCCGTGCCGCAAGCCTCCTGCGCAAGGTCGCCGACCGCGGTCCCGTCGGCGTCGAACGACTCTCGACGGAGTACGGCGGCGCGAAAGGCGGCTCCAACCGCTATCAGGTCGCGCCCGACAAACGAACCGACGGTTCGAAGAACCTCATTCGAACCATCCTTCAGCAGCTCGAGGAGGAAGACCTCGTCGAGACCGCCGAAGGTGAGGGACGCCGTATCACCGCCGCGGGACAGAGCCTGCTCGACGACACCGCTGGCGACGTCCTCGAAGAGCTCGACCGGCCGGAACTCGAGCGCTACGCGTAATTCACGGGATCGTTTTCGTACTGGTTTCACCGCCGAGAGCTATCGCTATCCGCATCCGTGTCCGTAATCATTTTCCCGCCTGCGCGATAACTAAATCACAGCTATGAGTGGCTCACCCGACGACGAACGACTCGAGGAGCTCCGACAGAAAAAGATGGAGCAGTTGCAGGACCGCGCCGAGGGCGGTCAAGGCGACGAGACCCAGGAGGCGGCCCAGCAACAGGCCGAGGCCCAGAAGAACGCCCTGCTGCGCCAGTATCTAACTGACGACGCCCGCAAACGGCTCAACACGGTCAAGATGAGCAAACCCCAGTTCGGCGAGCAGGTCGAGCGCCAGGTCGTCAGCCTCGCCCGCAGCGGTCGCATCCAGGGGAAAATCGACGACAACAAGATGAAACAGCTCCTCAAAGAGCTGCAACCCGATTCCCAGAGCTTCGACATCCAGCGCCGGTGATGGAGCTCGGACTGCTCTACAGCGGCGGCAAGGATTCGACGCTCGCGGCGCTCTTGCTCGAGGAGTTCTACGACGTGACGCTCGTGACCGCTCATTTCGGTATCAGTGACGACTGGCAACACGCCCGCGAGACGGCCGAGACGGTCGGCTTCCCGTTCGAGCGACTCGAGTGCGATCCCGATGTCGCCCACGAGGCCGTCGAGCGGATTCGCGAGGACGGCTACCCTCGCAACGGCATTCAGCTGGTTCACACACACGCCTTGGAGGAGCTCGCGGCCCGCGAGTTCGACGCGATCGCCGACGGTACCCGTCGTGACGACCGCGTCCCGACGGTCTCGCGAGCCCAGGCCCAGAGCTTAGAGGACCGCCACGATGTCGACTACATCGCGCCGCTGTCGGGGTTCGGTCGGTCCGCCGTCGACCGGCTGGTCGAAGCACGACTGGACGTGACTGCCGGTCCCAGCGAGGAGATCGACAGGGCCGATTACGAGGCCGAACTCCGGGCGCTTATCGCCGACCGAGAGGGGCCGAGGGCGATCGCGGAGTACTTCCCCGATCACGATCAGACCTCCGTGACGAACGTTCGCTGACGCGCATTGCCGTCGCCGAACGAAAGAATAGAAGGTCGTCGTCGCCCAACGGGTGGTCATGTACGACCGGATTAAGGGGTTTCGTGATTTCTACCCCGGTGAGATGTCGTCACGGCGGGCGACGACCGATGTCTTAGAGGAGACCGCCCGCGAATACGGCTTCCGCGAGATCGGCACGCCGGCCTTGGAGCGTGCGGAGATGTGGACCGACAAGAGCGGCGACGAGATCGTCGACGAACTCTACTCCTTCGAGGATCAGAGCGGCCGCCACGTCACGCTGACGCCGGAACTGACGCCGACGGTCGCCCGGATGGTTGTCGCGAAACAACAGGAACTGTCGAAGCCGATCAAGTGGGTCTCGACGCGGCCGTTCTGGCGCTACGAGCAGGTCCAACAGGGCCGCTACCGCGAGTTCTACCAGACCAACGTCGACATCTTCGGCTCCTCGGAGCCTGAAGCCGACGCCGAGATCCTCGCGTGGGCCGCCGACGCGATGACCGGCCTTGGCCTCACCGGCGAGCACTTCGAGTTCCGCGTCTCCCACCGCGACATCCTCGGGGGCGTCCTCGAGAGCTACGACGCCGACGTCGACACCGAGGCGGCGATCCGCGCGGTCGACAAGTCCGACAAGATCTCCCAGGTCGAGTACCACGATCTGCTGATCGATGCCGGGCTCTCGGCCGACCAGGCCGCCGAGTTCGCCGATCTCATCGCTGAGGGTGACCTTGAGGCGGTCGAGGCCGTCGCCGACACCGAGCGCGTGACCGCGGCCGTCGAGAACCTCCAGAACGTGCTCGCAGCCGCCGAGGACTTCGGCGCGCGCGAGTACTGTACGGTCTCGCTCGAGACGGCCCGCGGGCTGGACTACTACACGGGCGTCGTCTTCGAGTGTTTCGACTCCGCCGGCGAGGTTTCGCGATCGATCTTCGGCGGCGGCCGCTACGACGACTTGATCGAGAGCTTCGGCGGCCAGCCGACGCCCGCGGTCGGCGTCGCGCCCGGTCACGCGACGCTGTCGCTGTTGCTCCAGCGGGCCGGCGTCTGGCCCGAGGAGGAAGTGACGACCGACTACTACGTCCTCCAGATCGGCGACACGAGGGCTGAAGCAGCGCAGATCGTTCGCGACCTGCGCGAGCGGGGCCACATCGTCGAGACCGACATCGCAGGGCGCTCGTTCGGCGCGCAACTGAACTACGCCGACTCGATTAACGCCGAGACGGTCGTCATCGCTGGCGAACAGGACCTCGCGAATGACGAGGTGACGATCAAGGACATGGCGTCGGGCGACCAGACGCAGGTGCCGGTCGACGAGTTCCCGGGCGACTTCGAGCGGCCGACGCTTGCGGACTTCGAGTAAGCGATTCGGATCGACGCTCGAGCCCCGTCGCTGCCGGCAGACTCTCGAGAACAGTATGCTTTTGAAACCCGTTTGCCAATGACCACCGGTCAATGGATCGGTCGTCCTGGCGGACAGTGTTACTCGTCACGGCGTGGCAGGTTGCCGCGAGTATCTGCTATTACACAGTGTTCGCCGCGACCCCGTTTTTCCGGGACGCGTTCGGGCTTTCCCGGTTTTCGGTTGGACTCGTCGTCACCACGCTCACGCTCGGTTACGCCGTTTTCCTGTTGCCACTCGGTGCGCTGACGGACCGATTCGGCGAACGGCTGACGCTGACGCTCGGCCTCGTCGGGCTCGCAGCAGGGACGCTGCTGGTCGCGGGCGCGCCGACCTACGCGCTGTTGCTCGCGGCGGTGTTCGTCCTGGGATCGATGTACGGGACCGCGATACCCGGCACGAACAAGGCGATCTTCGACAACGTCGAGCCGGGCCATCAGAACCTCGCGATGGGTATCAAGCAGGTCGGCGTCACCGGCGGGAGCGGTATCAGTGCGCTCCTGATCACCGGCCTCGCCGGTGTCCTGTTCTGGCAGGCCGGGTTTCTCGTCGCCGCTGGTGTCGGATCGCTCGTCGCCGTCGGCTTCTATCGGAGCTATGCGAGCGATAGCCGGGGCGGTGCGGACGGCTATCCCGACTGTCGCGCGCTGCTTGCGAACCGGTCGTACGTCGCATTGACGACCGCCGGTCTCTTTCTCGGCGCGGCCCTGTTTACGACCACCGGCTACACCGTCCTGTACGTCGAGGAATCGATCGGCGCGTCCGTCGCGTTCGGCGGGATTGTCCTCGCACTCGTCCAGGTGTTCGGCAGCGTCGGCCGCGTCCTGACGGGCTGGCTGAGCGACGCCCTGCCCGGTGAGCCACGCGTCAGGATCGGGCTGGTGCTCATCGCCCAGTCGCTTGGCAGCGCGGCCATGTTCGTCGTGGTCGCAGCGACGACGGCCGAACGCGACACCGCGATCGCGTTTTCCATTCTGGGCTTTTTCGTCCTCGGGTACACCGGCGTCTACTACTCCGTCATGGCGACGCTCGTGCGGGCCGACGAGATGGGGGGTGCGACCGCAGGCGGCCAACTCGCGCTCACCAGCGGCGCGCTCGTCGCGCCACCCGCGTTCGGCTACCTCGCCGATGCGGCCGACTATCGGACTGCCTGGCTGTTTCTGGCTGCCGTCGTGACAATCGCCGCTGGGCTCCTCGTCTACGTCGTCCGGACGCCGCCGCCGGTCGCGACCCCCGCTGCGGTCGATAGGTCCGACACGTAGCGACGCGAGCGTCGCCGACCGCCGGCTGTCCCTCGGGCCGCTTACTCGAGTTCTTCGACGAGTTCGACGATGTAGCCGTCGGGATCCTCGACGAACGCGACGCGGAGACCGAGGTCGTCCATCGTCGTCGGTGCCGTCTCGATCGGTGGATCGACGCGCTCGCCCAACCGCTCGACGGTTTCGTCGGTGCTGTCGACGCCGACGGCGACGTGTGCCATCGTCCCCGAATCGATGTCGGGACTGCCCTCGGGATCGTACTTGAACTGAAATTCCGCGTTGTCGCCGCCGATGTAGACGTTTTCGACGCCGTCGTCGCCGGTGAACGACCAGTTTTCGGTGAGTTCAAGCGCGTCAACGTAGAAGTCGCGCGTCCGTTCGATGTCTGAGACCCACAGCGCAGTGTGAATGACGTCCATATCGTGAGCAAACGGTCGACTGTCAAAGCGTTACTGGCGTATCGCCGTTACTGCTGGGGCCGCTCTGCCTCGAGCAGGGCGTCCATGAGCTTCGTCTGCGCCGCTGCCAGGTGTTCGGTGAACGTCGATCGTGCAACGCCGAGTTCCTCGGCTACGTCGGTCGCGTTCGCACCTTTGGGGTACTCGAAGTACCCCATCTCGTGGGCCGTCTCGACGATCTCCCGTTGTCGGCTCGTGAGCTGATTTCGGTCGACGACGACCGGATCGGCGGTGACGTCCTCGTGATCCTGCGAGAGCTCTTCGACGATGATCCCATCGAAAGCAGTGCGCAACTCCTCGACAATTTCGCTAATCGTCTCGAGCTCGAGCGTCCGAAAGGACAGGTACAACGAGCCGTTCTGGGCACGGACGGACGAAACCGGCGTTCCCGTCTGCTCGATTATTTCACACGCACAGTTGGTATCACTCTCACGCTCGAACCGATAGATCGCTTCGCGATCGTTGGATTGGACCCGCGTCACCTCGGCGCCGTGATCGCCGGCGATCGATACGTCCGCCGCGACGCCGAACTCCTCGACGATCATCCCATTGGCCGTTGGTCGTGACGATCGGGAGACGCCGTCGATCTGTTCGCCGGCACACGCCGAGACATCGGCGAGCGGACAGCCCACTGGCTCGTTGACCGCGACCGTCGCACGAAAGCCCGTCATATCGGTTCGAACGGATGCACACAGCATAATCAGCACAGGCAATTCCCGCCGGGTGAAAATTTAGCGTCCAACGCCGAACCAGCGACACAGTCGTCTTCACCGACTCTGTGCTTGGCCGCTGATTCGACGGTACGGTGGGGCCATCGACACCCCGACAAGATGGTGACTACAGTTTTTCGCGGCTGATCCGGATGCCCGTCGGCGTGATAATCATCTGGTCATCTCCCTTCCGGACGATGTCACCGTCGACTTCCTGGGCAACCTGTCGGAGTTCGTCGACGATGTGTTCGACAGTGCTGTCTTCGGTCCGCAAGCGGGTGATATCCGCGATGACGATGTCGCCGTCGTAAACGGCGTCTTTGATGTCGATCGCGTCCGCCTGTCCGGCGACTTCTGCGATGTGTACCTGCATCGTTGCCTCGGCCGAACTCGCAGAGACGTCTTCGAGATTCAGTTCGGTGTAGTCCTCGACAGTTCGGGACTGGTTCCCGCCAAGAATTTTGCTCATTAATCCCATAGGCGAGAGAGTCCGTCGCTGTGTGCATAGTTCTTACGTCAGACGTGACCGTTCGGGTGTCGTGAACGACCCACCGGCAGACGCCGGCTGCTCGACGCGCTCATACGGGTTGCAGTACCGATTGATCGGTGAAACCGCGGATGGGGCGCGGTTTCGATGGAACTGCCTTACAGCGGTCCGTCTCAGTTACTCACCGTGAGTTCGTGACTGTCGGCCGATTCGATACGCATCGATTCGTCGTTGGGTTCGACCTTGAGGTGGTGTCGCGAGAGGTACGGAGCCAGCGTCTGGATCGAAAGCAAGCCACGGTAGCTCCCGTCATCAACGACGGGGAGGTGTTTGACGCCGGCCGTTCGCATCGTTTCGGCGGCTGCAGTCAGCGTCGTGGTCGGCGAGATCGTGGTCACTGGCGACGACATAACCATCCGCACGGCCGGCCTGTCGTCTGTTTCCGCGACCAGGGCGACGATATCCGACTGGGTGACGATGCCGACGACCGATCCGTCAACGAGAACGGGCAGCGCAGAGACGTCGTTCCGTCGGAGATACGTGGCTGCCTCGGAGACGGGTGTGCCGGTGGTGATCGTCCGTGGCGACTGGAGACGAACGGTGTCGACTGTCAGTTCGATCATCGCTACCCCATGCTACCACGTGACAGTATTTAGCTTCGATGGACATATGTCCTTTAGGAGCTAGTATTACTGGCATTTCTTCCAACTAATGGTCTAACAGACATCCATTCGTTTCACGAAGGTCGCGACAGCGATACCCGAGAAGGAAGCGCCGGTCCCGGCATGGGAACCGAACGGGAGACGACCGACGGCGTCCGTTCGACTAGCCGGTGAACTCGTAGAGTTCGTCGCCGACGTGGTGCAGCGAGTCGACGACTTTTCCCTCGTCGCCGACCATATCGGCCGCGTCGACGCGGGCACGACCGACCGCGAGCACCTTTCCGTGGGACTCCTCGGCGATGACGACCAGATCGCCCGGCGAGATGTCGTCGGTGGCCTCCGTGATCCCGGGCCGCATCACGTCCGCGCCGTCGCTGACGAACGAGACGGCTCCTGCGTCGACGGTGACCAGTCGCTTGTCGGGCTCGTAGGCGTTGGCACCGCGAACCGTCGGGAACGGCTCCTCGTCGAAGTACGCGACTCGCGGTTCGCCGTCGATCAGGACGACCTCCCAGTCGGTGTCCTCGAACTCGACGCGTTCGTAGGTGTCTCCCTCGGGCGAGACGCCGAGGTGCTCCTCGAGTGCGGTCTCGAGTTCCGAGACGGCGTCGCTGCGGAGGTGATGTCGTGATTTGACCTGCATACCCGTGCTACCGCCCGTACGCATTTAATAGATAAGATTCGGCATCACGTGCCGGTGACGGGACGACCCACCGTCACTGACGGGACGCTCCCGCGTGGGTCCGCGACCGTGTGCGGGGCTTCGAGTGCCTGCCCCTCACGCTGCCCGCGAAGTGTGCCAATCGCTAAGTACTCTCATGCCGTTAGCCCTGCGTATGTGGCCCTCTCGGAACCGGGTGGAGACGGTCACGTGCGTTGCCTGTGGTGCCGAGCGGCCGCGCGACGAGGCCCGCGAGTACGACAAGCACGGCGATCGCTGGGACCGCGACGACAAGACCTTTGAATACCTCTGTAAGGCCTGTCACCGCGATCTGTGTCACCACCCACGGAACGAACTCGAGGCGTTGTTGGTCGACCTCGACGCCGACACGCAGAGCCAGGAGGCGTTTCTCGCGCGTTATCTCGCGGCGGTCGAGGAGCGATACGGCACGCTCGAGGAGCGCGAGCGGTAGCGCCGCGACCGTCCCATCGTCCGGGACGGCGAGAGCGGTGCCCTCGTCCCGACACGACTTTCACCCTTACGTCCGTAGCCGTCTCCATGAGTGACGACGCACAGGCCGAGGCCGGTACGGTCGAAGGCCAAGGCCCCGTGGAGGTCTCGGAAGACCTCGCGCGCCATCTCGAGAACAAGCGCGAGGAGTTGTTCGAGAAGTTCGAGATCCCTTACGAGTTCCCGCCGGAGGTCTTAGAGGAGGCCGAAGCCCGGACGGAGGGCGTAACACAGGAGATCAGCGACGAGATCGACGAGCGGAAAGATCTGCGCGAGCTGACGACCTGGACCACCGACCCGATCGACGCCCAGGACTTCGACGACGCGCTCTCGATCGAAGAACGCGACGACGAGTACGTCCTCTGGGTGCATATCGCCGACGTAACCCACTACGTCAATCCCGAGACGGCGATGTGGGACGAAGCCGTCGAGCGCAGTAACACGGTTTATCTGCCCGGCTACACGGTCCATATGCTCCCGCCGGTGCTTGCCGAGACGGTCTGTTCGCTCGTGCCAAACGAGGAGCGACTCGCCCACACCGTCGAGATGCACCTCGACAAGGAGAACCTGACCTACGAGAACATCGAGATCTACAAGTCCGTCATCGAGTCCGACGAGCGACTTACTTACGCGCAAGCCGAGAAGCGCCTCGACGACCCCGATGCGCCGCTCCACGAGGAGAACACACTGGTCTACGATCTCGCCGAGCGGATGCACGAACAGCGCAAGGAGGACGGCTCGCTCGTCCTCAACCCGAGCCGCGACCGTGCCCACACCATCATCGAGGAGTGCATGCTGAAGGCCAACAAGGCCGTCACGCACGAACTGATGTGGAACCGCGGTGTCTCGGCCATGTACCGGGTCCATCCCCAGCCAAGCCCCGACGAGTGGTCCGAAGCCCTCCAGGAGATCCAGGACTTAGATGGCGTCTCGATCCCCGGCAGCACCTGGGACGACCCCCGGAAAGCCGTCAACGCCACGCTCGAGGAGGCCCCCGACCGCCAGCTGGACAAGATCCAGTGGGCGGTGATGAAGGTGATGCCCCGGGCCCGATACATGAACGATCCGTTCGGCGGCCACCACGCGCTGAACTTCGAGATCTACGGCCACTTCACGAGCCCGATCCGCCGCCTGTCGGACCTGATCAACCACTGGATCGTCTACAAAAACGACGTGCCCGAGAACCTCGTCGAACTCTGTGACCGGGCCAGCGATAAACAGAAAGACGCCGAACAGTGCGAACGCGAGTACAAGACCTTCCTCCAGGAGGTCGGCCTCGACCCGATGGCGGTCAACAACCGCGGCATCGAAGTCGTCGATGAGAGCGAGGCCGAGAAGACGCTGTAACGACCTGCTTACAACTCCTTCTCGTAGACGTGTTCCTCGAGTCCGACAGCGAGCCCGGACGACCGTGTCCCGACGCGATCGAAGCCTCGCGATTCGGAAAACGAGATCCCGATCTCGTTGTCGGCGAGGACAGCCAACCGCCCGCGGTCGAAGCTAGCCGCAACTCCCGTCTCGATGGCCTCGAGCAACGCCGTGCCGGTCCCCTCGTTCCAGACGGTAGGCCGGACGTACAGGCACGCGAGAAACGCGACTGCGGTGTCCTCGGGCCACGGAACGACGTGGGCGAAGCCATCGAGTTCGGGGGCTGACCAGCAGCCGGCCCCGTCGGCAGCGGCGGCGGCGGCGTCGCCTTCCGTCTCGGCGACGAGAAATGCGGCATCGTCACGGCACCCGGTGTTGGTGATCGCGGCCTCAAGGTCGCCGATCGCATACCAGTCGTCGACGACGTCGTCGACTGTGTCGAAGCCGAGGATGTCATCGTAGACGGCGTGCCAGCTCTCGCGTGCGATCTCGTGGACGGCCCAGATATCGTCGACCGTCGCCTGCCGGACGACTCGAGTCACGGGGGTGGCTATCACGGCAGCCGGTAAAAAGCGGCAGGCGACTGCTATCGATCCGTTACGGTCGCGGCAAACGAGGAATCCGCTCGCGGACGCGCCGTGATCTGCCACGGTCGGCCGCGCTCGAGGTGCTGCTACTATAGCAGCCACTGAACGTCACTGCACGCCCAACCGCATGACGGCTGTGTGATCGGTGTGGGAGCCGTTTCAGTTGTTACTATATTGGCTCCCAGTCCGTGAACACCGATCACGGCCCGGCGCCTGTCGCCGCCGGTAACGGCGTTCGAGTCCGATCGGTATGTGTCCGGCACCCTGTCCGACGGTCTGAAACCGACGGGGAAACGGCAATCGGAAGGTCTCGCTCCGTTACTGGTGGAGCCGAGCGACGGCACCGATTAGCAGGGCGATCAGTGCAACACCGGCTCCGAAGCCGGGCATGCTGTCGCCGGTTCCGTTGTTCGTGTCGTCTTCCGTAGCGTCGTCGCTGCTCGTCTCGGTTTCAGACCCGTTGCTTCCGTCAGCACCGTTGCCGTCGATCGTCAGCGTTCGTGTCGAGAAGTGATTGACTGCGACGTAGACCGTCGTCTGTCCGTCTACCCCTGCGTCCTGGACGATCATGTATCGGGACTCGTCGCTGCCGATCGCACCCTCGAGTTCGCTCTTCGAGGATGCCTCGACAGCGGCCTCACCGTCGACGCGCACCGTGAGGTTCTCGAGGCTGCCGACGGCGTCCTCGGAGACGGTGGTCATCACGACCGTTCCCTCGTGGACGGCTCGATCGACGGTCACGTTGACCTGATTCGCGGCGGTCTGGCTCGCTGTCGCCGAGGTCCCTTGGCCATAGGAGACGGCGTCGGAAACGATCTCGCCGTCGCGCTCGACCGCGCTCACTTCGACGGCGGCGTTGCCATCGGCGATCAGCGACTCTTCGTACTGGGCGTGTTCGTCGCGCTCGCCCTCGGCGTAGGAGCGAAACGCAAGTGTCGCATCCTCACTGAGGTCGGCGGTCACAGTGCCGTCGGTGACGCCAACCTCGCCGTCGCCGACCACGAGGAAGACACCCTTGCGACTGTCCGTTTCGACGCGGACCCGATCACCGTTCTCGCTGGCCTCGGCGTCGGCTCCGAGCTCGGCCTTGACGTACTGGGCCTCGTCGCCGCTTTCGACGACCAGCGTACCGCGTGGGGTGTCGTGAGCCGACAGGGTCGCACCGCTTGCGGCCTGAACCTCGGTGCTGGCTTGCGTCTCGGTCGCCAGCGACAGGCCCGCACCGTCTAGGTTCGTCGCCGCCTCGAGCCCGACGGCGCCCTCGAGACTGCCACTGGAACTCGAGTCGGTCTCGCTTTGGGACTGGACAGCAACGGTGGCAAACGTCTGTTCGCCGTCGACGCGGTAGTCGGTAATGGCGTCGCCTTGGAGCTCGAACGCGACGGTCGTACCGCTGTCGGCATTACTGTTGGCACCGGCGTCAGCACTGGTCTCGGTGTCGGTGCTAGTGGTGAGTTCGGCGCTGGTGTTAAGCTCGGTACTGCCGTCGGCCGTCCCTTCGAGGTCGGTACCGGCCTCGGCGTCGATCGTCGTCGATCCGTCCACGGTCGTCGCGGCTGCACCAGCCGCAGCCATTGCCACGGTGCCCGTGGTCACGAGCAGTGCAACCAGCAGTGCGGTTCCACGATTCATTGTACACCGTGACTTTCAACGCGTCCATAAAACACGTTCTGGCAAATCCGTCCAATCGTCGGGGGATCGTGATCCGCTACCGAGAGATGCCTTCGCCGCTGTCTTTGACGACGGCCTCGACTTCGTCGGCGGTGACGAGTGCGGCGTCGCCGGGGATCGTCCGCTTGAGCGCGGCCGTCGCCGCGGCGTACTCGAGGGCGGTCGACACGTCGTCGCCGGCGAGTCGACGGGCGATAAACGCACCCGTGAAGGCGTCGCCGGTGCCGATCGGATCGACGGTGTCGGTCTCGTAGGCCGCGTGGTCGTGGACGACGCTGTCGTGCCAGCCGACCGCACCTTCCTCGCCGCGGGTGACGACGACGGTCGTGAAGTCGTACTGGGAGCCGAGTTTGTGGGCGAGCTGGCGCGGGTCGCCCTCGAAGTCGAGGACGGTCCGGGCGTCACGAGCGGCGATCACGAGGATGTCGATGCCCGGAAACAGCTTAGTGAGCGTTTCTTTGGCCTCGTCGGGTGACCAGAGCTTGTTCCGGTAGTTGAAATCGAAGGCGGTCGAGGTGCCGCCCTTGCGGGCTGCCTTGAGCAGGTTTAGCGTCGTGTCCCGAAGCGTCGTCGAGAGCGCGGGGGTGATCCCGGTGGTAAAGAACACCTGCGCGTTCTGAATCAGGTCGATGTCGAACTCGCGGGCCTCCGCGGTCGAGATGGCGGTGTTCTCCCGGTCGTAGATTACGTTCGTGCCGCGGGGCTCACCCGCGTGCTCGAGATAGTACGTCCCCTGCCGACCGCGGTGGCTCCAGACGACGTCCGTCTCGATGCCGTGGCTCTGGAGTTCGCCGACGACGCGGCGGCCAAGCGGCGTCTCGGGGACCTTCGACAGCCAGGTCGCCGACGCGCCCAGTCGACTCGCCGCGATGGCCATGTTGCTCTCTGCACCGCCGGCACGGACTTCGAGTTCGTCGGTGTTCTCGAGCCGCTCGGAACCCGGCGGTGACAGCCGGAGCATCGTCTCGCCGAAGGTGACGATGTCGCTCACGAATCGACCACTCGGCTCGCGCGGCCGCAAACGACGGTGTGTCCGCCGGTCATAGTTCTGTCAACGGACGGCACCGATATAAGTTATGGCGGTCAGCCGACGAACGAACCACCGGATCGACCGCTTGCGACCGGCTGTGGACTGCGAGTGCAGAGCCAAAGGCGGCTGCAGTGGCCGAGCTACCGTGTCTCGGGCAGCGGCGAGGGAACCGACACGACCGTCGCCTCGCCGTCGCGCTTGCGGTCGACGTCGATCCCGAAATCTTCGAGCAACGCACAGCCGGTCTCGACGTGGTCGGTCACGGTCGGGATGCGAACGCGCCCACCGGCGACCGCGAGGACGATCAACAACTGGTCGGCCATGTGGCGGTCGACAGGAGCGTTGCCCTCGAGAAATCTGATCGCGGCGTCGGCGGCGTCCTCGCCGACGCGTTCGGCCGGCGTACCGCGCTCGCCGAGGGCCGAAACGCCAGCGACGCCGGTCCCGTGATCGAGTCGTAGCACCAGCGCAGAGCCCGGACAGGCGCTGTCCGCGGTCGTCTCACAGCGCTCTTCGAGATCGGGTGTGGCGTCGCGACCAAGCCGCTCGAGTGCGCCGTCGGCTTGTCGGTGAGCCACGTCGCGGTCGGCCAGCGACGCCGATTCGGTCGAATAGACCCGAAGCCCCTCGATCGGGCCGCGGTCGACGAGATCGACCCACTCGAGGGTCGAGGGGGCGACCTGCAGCGTCGCCCGGCCGCCGCCGGCGGGGTAGAACCCCCGGCGGTCGACCTCGCAGGCAGCCGCGAGGCCCAGCCGCCGGAGCAAGGGCAGTTTTACGTATCGAAAGTAATCCAGCGGCGGCGACCACGCCACGTCCGTCCCGCCGGTGACCGTCACCGACAGCGGCGACTCGAGGACCGTCGCCAGCGGCAGGAGTGCCTCGAACAGCAGCGTCACGCTGCCCGCGGTCCCGATGTCGATGTCGTACTCGCCGCCCGCGAGTTGCCCGCGGCCTGTCCGCTTACCGTCCGTCTCGAGTCCCGGCTCGAACGCGATCGTCTTCGCACCGAGTTCGGCACCCGACACGTCGGCGTCGCACACGTGGGCGATCGTCTCGAGGACCGCCAGGTGCTGGTGTGCCAGGCCCGGGTCCGGCCGGTCACCGCGGACGTTCTCGAGGCGAATCGGTTCGTTCGCGAGGACCGACAGCGCGAGCGCGGTCCGGAGGAACTGGCCGCCGGCGCTCGAGCCATCGAGGACGCGAGGGGACGTCATAGGCGGTGCTATGGGCTCGAGAATCCTATACTGTTGGACACCGACCGTGCTTATCGGGTGTCCGGCCGGTGTGTCGACAGTGGAGAGAAACCGTCACCAGCGCGTCGGTCTCACGGTGGAGGGCGCGCTGGCTGCGACGGTCGGCTATCTGTGGGTGTCGATCAGTCGTCGGCGACGTTCATCGAGTCGCGAGTGGACGGTTTCGACTTGAGCGGCTGGCCGCCCAGCGGGAGGACTTCGGCGTCGAAACTCCAGTTGGTCACTTCCGCGATGCTAATGTAGAGGGCACCCGCGCCGGTGACGAGACCGAGGTAGCCACCGAGCGTGACCAGCGACGCGATCCCGAGGATGTCGCCGAAGGCGAGCAGGAAGAACGTGATCGAGAGCATGAGGAAGACGCTCCAGAGCGCCCAGTTGAGCTTGAACGTGCTGATCCACATGCCAACGGTGAACAGCCCCCAGACGAGGAGGACGACCCCGATCGCCTGTGCGCCGACCGACGGGAGGAGCCCGTTGTGGGTCATCGTGATGAGGAGGCCAAACCAGATCCAGAACGCGCCGTAGCTGGTAAACGCGGTCAGTCCGAAGGTGTTGCCTTCGTTGTATTCCAGCATGCCGACGAGCAGTTGGACGAAGCCGCCGAAACCGAGTGCCATCGGAATCAGCGCCATTTCGAGTTCGAGACCGAAGAGTCCGGAGTTGACGAGGCTCAGCAAGATAGTCGTGAGGCTGAACGCTGCCAGGCCAAGGGGACCCGGGTTTCCGGTAGTAGTATTTGCAGGCATCAGCACACCGTAGCGAGTCGCGGGTTATAAAGCATGATGTTTGGACAAAAATGGTGACAGACTACAGTGGTATCTATCACGATTTATCAATTCATACCACTCAATAATACGTCGGAACATAGCATATACCACAGTCATCTCCTGTCGTGCTAGTTCCTCTCACGTTCAAAATTCGCATGAAGTCGATACGATAGCTGCTTCGACCGGTAGCGTGGATTCTAATGAACGCTAGCCGATGATTTAACCGATCTCTCTTTTTCTGACGGTGCAGCCAAAATCATAAGGGATAATATACATATTATCAAAACTAGCTGATAATATCTGCTCCTCGGAAGATCGTGTCGGGCTATCGATCGGCCGTTACCCGTCGTCGAAGACCGTCACTTTCCCACTGCGAGCGGTACCTCGACCGGGCGGGCACCCCTCGTCGGTCGCACCTGTGGCTCCGCCAGCTTCTCCCTTCGAACGCACTCGCTCTCACCGCCGCTATCGAGCGCTCGTCGGTGGCTGTGGAGCTGTCAGCAAGAACGGACGACTCGTTCGTGGGTCTCGAGTTCCTACCCGCCGTGACCGGGATAGTCCCGCTCGAACCGCGCTTCGAGCTCGGCTTCGTCGAACTGGACGATCACCGGCCGCCCGTGCGGGCAGGAATAGGGGTTCTCGCAGTCGTCTAACGCCTCGAGCAGATCGACCACCGACCCCTCGGTCAACGACGTGTTCCCCGTGATCGAGGGATAACAGGCCAGATCGCCGAGGAACTGATCGGCCAGCGCATCGACCGTCTCGGCTCCCGCCGCGTGATCGCCGTCGACAAAGGAGGTGAGCACGTCCCGCAGTCGGTCCGGCTCGAGCGTCTCCTCGAGCACTGCAGGGACGGTCGTCACGGCGACCGTCCGGTCGTCGACCCGATCGGCGTAGAACCCAAGCCGCGAGAGCGCCTCGCGGTAGTGGGTGAAGGCTTCGGCCTCCGCAGCGGTCAACTCGAGTTCGACAGGCTCAGCGAGCGCCTGCGCGGTCGGATCGTCGGCGAACGCCTCTTGCAGGCGTTCGTAGTTGACTCGCTCGTCGGCGGCGTGCTGGTCGATCAAGACGAGTCCATCGGGCGCCTCACAGACCAGATAGGTGTCGTGGAGTTGGCCGAGCACGCGCAGCGACGGCAGGGAGTCGAACTCGGTTTCCTCGCCCGTCGCGGCCTCGCCGGTCAGCGTCCGCTGTTCGGTGGCGGCTCTGAACGCACGCTCTGTGGGGGATGGCGTGTCGCGATCGCCCTTCGAGTCGGTTGCCATCGCACCGGCCGCGGTCTCGCCGTCCGTTCTGCGATCCGGATCGGCGCTTGTCTCCGCCGTGGTCGTCGACGTCCCGTCCGGTTCACTCACGTCCGCCTTCGAACGCGACGCGCGCTCGGTGTCGGCGGTGTCGGCCCCGCTCGAGTCGGCCGCCCCACCGACGCTCGCGTTTGCGGGATCGGTAGTCGATGGCGCGTCGTCCGCCGCCGAGTCTGCCGGGTCGCTCTCGTCGGCGTCCGCTCCGTCGGACGGCGTGGCCGCATCGGTACTCTCCTCGAGCGTCGTCGGCTCGTGCTCGGGCGTCTCGGTCCCGGCGCTGCGATCACGACCCGGTTCGATTCGCGCCTCGCCCGGTGCCGACCGGCCCCGTGGCGCTCGCGAGCGCAGCAGGCCGGCCTCGAGCAGCGCCGACTCGACGGCTGAATCGACTTGCCGGCGGACTGCGTCGTCGTCGTCGAATCTGACCTCGCGCTTTCGCGGATGGACGTTCACGTCGACCGCGTCGCCGGGGGCCTCGAGAAAGAGCGTGACGAAGGGGTAGCGGCCGCCACCCAGTTGCGTGCCGTACGCGCCCATGATTCCCTCGCGGACGGCGTCGGCAGTTACGGCTCGGCCGTTGACGTACGTCGCGAGGTAGTCCCGACTCGAGCGATTCGTTTCGGGATGGGAGACGAGCCCGGAGACGGACTCGAGCGGCCCCGGTGGGAGGGCGTCGCTGTCGGCCTCGACGGGAATCATCGACGAGGCAACCTCGCGACCGTAGACCGACAGCACGGCAGCCTGCAGATCGCCCTGGCCGGTCGTCGCGAACACCTCGCGGCCGTCGTGGGTCAACGAGACGGCCACGTCGGGGTTCGCGAGCGCATAGCGCGTGACGACGCGGTTGACGTGGGCGAACTCCGTCGCCGTCGTCTTCAGGAATTTCCGCCGGGCGGGCGTGTTATAAAAGAGGTCGTCGACCTCGACGATCGCCCCCGCGGGACAGCCCGTCGGCTCGACGCTCGTCACGTCGCCGCCCTCGTAGACGAGTTCCGTCCCTGCACCCTCGGAATCGCGGGGCCGCGAGCGGATCGTCAACCGCGACACCGAGCCGATCGTGTGCAGGGCCTCGCCGCGGAAGCCGAGGGTGGCGACGCCCGATTCGAGGTCTTCGAGCCCGTCGATCTTGCTCGTCGTGTGCTCGCGGACGGCCGCCCGGAGATCCGCCTCGCTCATCCCGTGGCCGTCGTCGGCGACACGGATCAACTCGGTGCCGCCGTCCTCGACGGTGACGTCGACGCTCGAGGCGTCGGCGTCCAAGCTGTTCTCGACCAGTTCCTTGACGGCGCTGGCAGGTCGTTCGACGACTTCGCCGGCGGCGATCCGGGCGACGGTGTCCTCGTCTAGCTGGTGAATGTCGGTGTTTCCTGTCATCGTGGTCGATCTCGTATCGCGGGTCCGCTCTCAGTTGCTCGTCGCGTACGGTCCGTCGTCGTATCAGTCTGTCCACTTCTGCGGTCGAATTCGCAGCGTCGCACGTTCACTACGTTACTAGCGTCCGCGGCGGACGTCTATCCGGCGCTCGTCTGTCCCCACGTCGAAACGGTTGCCGCTCGACTGTCGGGTCAGGCAACCGGTCGTGAGGGAGCGCTCTTGACACTCCGGTCGCTGGCCGAGTCGATGCCCGACGTGACGACGCCACACGTTTCGGCCGCCGTCGACGCGCTCGCGGACCGGGAATTGCGGATCGCAGCGCTTCGATTCCTCGAGTCTCTTGCACGGGTCCGTCCGGCAGCGGTCGCGACGCACGCCGACTCGCTGGAGTCGCTGGTCGCGGCCCTCGCCGGCCCCTCGGCGATCGACGACCGAGCGCGGGTCGATCGGACGGGACACGCCGAGCTCGAGGACGACGACAGCGCTCTCGAGGTAGCGTTCCGCGTCTGTCTGCAGCTTGCGAGGGACCGTCCGGACGCAGTGGCGGCGATTCGACCCCACGCGAAACGCGTGGTCGACGGTCGATACTACGGCGAGCGCCCGGCACTCGCCCTCCTGACTGTACTCGACGGCGGTCGCTGACGGCCCACCGTCGCCGCTCGGAGTCCAGTGACCGCCAACTCCAAAGCCCGATCCGCGACGACGAGCCGGAGTCGGCCGGTTCCGTTCGCGGGTAGCCGAGGCGGGCACCCCGACGGGTCGAACCCGGAACCGCGAACCGGTGAAAGAGCTAAGAGCCGTCCGGTGTTCGATACCGACGTCGAATCCGGAGGAGTGTTTCAGAACCATGAGCAACTATACCGTCGAAGTACCCGATGGGAAGGAACGCGGAATTCGAATCGAGTGCGACGACCACGGCGAGTCCGCGGAGTTCCAACCAGGGTATCGAAAGGTCGCGTTTCACTGCGAGGGCTGCGGCCTCGAGATCGAAGTCGACCTCCATGACCTCTCCGAGTGGCGGGACTTGGGCGAGCTGTGCTGACAGAAGCCGTCTGGTCCGATATCAGCCGTCTCGAGCGACTGCGATGCTCTCGGCGATGCTGACGGCTCGTCTCACCGAGTCAGTGGAACTAGTATCGAGTTACTGACTGCAGCCTCTGACCGACGCGTCATCCGACCCCACTCACTCTTCGAGCCGTTCCTGTAACTCTTGGACCTTCGAGACGAGTTCGATCGGCGGCGTCGTGTTGACGTCGATCGACTCGAGGTCCTCGAGGACAGCCTCTGTGTCGGGATCGAGCGACTGCTCGCCCGCGTCGGTCTCCGTCGGACCGCCGTCAGTCGACGCGGCCTGCCCCTGCGTTTGCATCGTTCCGCTGCCGAGATCGAAGACGGCCTGGACGGGCTCGCTCGAGGCCCCACCCTTGGCCTCGATGGCTTTCTCCTCGCGCAGCCGTGTCAAGACGTCTCGAGCCCGGTCGACGACCGGACCCGGCACGCCTGCGAGGTCGGCGACGTGGATTCCGTAGCTGCGGTCCGTGGGGCCGTCCCGCACCGTCCGGAGGAACGTCACGTCGCCGTCGCGTTCGTCAGCCGCGATGTGGACGTTCGCTACGCGGGGGAGGTTCTCCGCGAGCCCGGTCAGTTCGTGGTAGTGGGTCGCAAAGAGGGTCTTGGCTTTGACCTCGTTGTGGAGATACTCCGTCGCGGCCCACGCGATCGAAATCCCATCGTAGGTCGCGGTCCCGCGGCCGACCTCGTCTAAGATCACCAGCGACTCCTCGGTCGCCGTGTGGAGGATGTTCGAGAGTTCGTTCATCTCGACCATGAACGTCGAGCGGCCCTGTGCGAGTTCGTCCAGCGCACCGACGCGGGTGAAGATGCCGTCGACCAGCCCGATTTCGGCCTCCTTTGCAGGAACGAAACTGCCGATCTGGGCCAGCAGGACGATACACGCGACCTGGCGCATGTACGTCGATTTCCCGGACATGTTGGGGCCGGTGACGACCAGAAAGCCCCGATCCTCGTCCATGCGCACGTCGTTGGGAACGAACTCCGTCGTCTGTTCGACGACCGGATGTCGACCCTGGTCAATCTCGAGGCGATCACCCCGATGAAGGGCGGGCTGGACCCACCGGTTCTCGGCGGCGTGGGTCGCCAGACTCGCCAGCGCGTCGACGGTCGCCAGCGCCCGGCCGACGTCCTGGAGCAGTTCGGCGTGTGCGGCGACCGACTCGCGAAGCTCACAGAACAGTTCGTACTCGAGGTCGCCACGCTGCTCCTCGAGCCTGAGGATTTCGCGTTCTTTTTCCTCGAGTTCGTCGGTCGTAAAGCGTTTCGAGTTTTTCAGCGTCTTGATCTGCTCGTAGTGGTCGGGGACGCCGTCGGCGGCGGACTTACCGACCTGGATGTAGTAGCCGTCGGTCTTGTTCCGATCGACGGTGACGTGTGAGAGCCCGTGCTGGGCTTTCTCGCGCTCGGCGAGGCTGTCGAGCCACTCCTTGACCGCCTCGTGGCGCTCGATGACCTCGTCGAGGTCGTCGTCGTATCCCTGCTGGAGGAGTTCGCCCTGCCTGACCGTCGACGGCGGGTCGGCGGCGATGGCTTCCTCGAGGGTCTCCCGCAGCTCGGCGGCGGCGTCGCGACCCGGTCGATCGACGATCTCCGAGAGGGGAGAGTCGGCAAGCTCCGGATTCGATTCGACGATCTCGGCGACTGCGGGCAGGACCGCAAGCGTCTCCCGGACGGCGACCAGGTCCCGCGCGTCAGCGCTCCCGTGGGTCGCCTTCGAGGCGAGTCGCGCCAGATCGTAGGCCTCGCCGAGCGCGTCCTGGAGCTCGTCGCGAGTCAGCGCTGCCGTCGACAGCGCAGCGATGGACTCCTGGCGTTGCTCGAGCGTCGCGAGCGATCGCCGGGGCCGCTGGAGCCACTCTTTGAGTAGGCGGCCACCGGCACTGGTCTCGGTGTGGTCGATCGTCGCGAACAGCGACCCGTCGCGTTCGCCCTGCATGGTCTCGGTCAACTCGAGGTTGCGTTGGGTGGTCGCGTCCAGCGTGACGTGGTCGTCGCCGTGGTGGGCCTGGATGCGGGTCATGGAGGCCAGCACGCCCGCACCGGTGTCTTCGACGTACGCGAGGACCGCGCCGGCGGCGGCGATTGCCGGCTCGTCGACGGCCAGCCGGTCGACGGTCTCCGTGCCGAACTGTTCGCGAACCTGGTGGCCCGCCCGTTTCGGCGCGAACGCCTCCGTCTCGTGAAGGGTGAGCGTCGCGTCGCTGCGTTCGCGGACCCGGTTCAGCAGGTCGTCGTCGGTTCGCACCTCGGGTCCGGGCAGGACCTCGACCGGATCGAACCGGTAGAGTTCCGTCAACGCGTCGTCGGCATCCGCTGCTTCCGCGACCAGAAAGCGGCCGGTGGTCACGTCCGCAAAGGCGAGGCCATAGGCGTTTTCGCTCCCGCTCGAGCCGCCGGCACTCCCGCTGCCGTCGACGACCGCCGCGAGATACTGGGCGTCGGCGTCGCTCGTCTCGAGTAAGGTCCCCGGGGTCACGACGCGGACGATCTCGCGGGCGTGGCCGGAGTCAGTCTCGTACTGGTCGGCGACGGCGACCCGGTAGCCGCGTTCGACGAGGGCCTTGAGGTAGGGTGTCAGATCGTCGATCGGGACACCGGCCATCGGATACGACGAGCCGTGGGAGGATTTCTGAGAGACCTTGAGATCGAGTTCCTCGCTGACGCGCTCGGCATCCTCGCCGAAGAACTCGTAGAAGTCGCCACACTGCATCGCCAGTAGATCGGCGTCGGTTCCCTCTTTGAGGGAAAAAAACTCTCCGACAATCCCCGTCGCCTCGGTCATACTGGATGCGTATCGTTCCACCTCAAAAACCCTGCGGGATCCGTAGTGAAAGTGGTCGCTGCGACACCTGATCGGATCGATGACGATGTCGTTCTCGAAGAGGTCTCTTCGGGTCGAAACTTCGCTCCGAAACCAGCGGCCAAACCGACACGGCCCGGCAATCCCGAACGGGCCCGTGTGGGGTGGGTGGACGATCGGAGCAGAAGACGTCGGGACGTGCTCCGATCGGTGGCGAGGGTTCGGCGATGTCTCGGATGATCGGACGGGTTCGGTGGGGGGAGGGGAGGTGACCGAATCCAGCCCGCCTCGCCACGTCGTTCGTTCGACCCCTCACAGTATACTTATTGGGTCGTTAAGCCGCTACAACGGAGGCCGTGAGGCGAATCAGTACAACGTTCCGCCCAGCGGCACGTCGCCGTCAGGCGAGACCAGCACGGGATATCCTCCTCGCTGGGGACGCCGACGGTCAGCGCGTCGGATTTGAATCCTGCGATCCGCACCGATCCAGAGCTTCGTCATCTTCGGCTTCTCGGCTTCGGAGAACGGTTCGGTGTCGATCACTTCGCCGACTTCGAGTTCGACGTCGAACGAACTGTCGACCATGCGTCGCGATACCCCACCCACGGAAACCGGGCTATCGGTTCTTGATCTGAAACGCCCGATGGGGGTATATACCGCTCACCGTGGTAGGACGACGGACGACACCTCATGTCAGCGCCTCGCGACCACCGCGTGCTGATCCCGGTCGACGTTCTCGAGGGAGAGGTCGTTCCCGAAACGATCGTCGACGCGTTCGCGTCGATCCCGGTCGTCCTACTTGGCTATCGCGAGATACCCGACCAGATCGGCCCGGATCAGGCACGCGAACAGTACGGCGATCGTGCACGAGCCGAACTCGAGGAACTGCGGACGGTCTTCGAGGACGCCGGCTGTGACGTCACGTCGCGGCTGGCGTTTACCCACGACCGGCTGGCAACGTTCGAACGCGTCGCCGTCGAGGACGCCTGTGATGCCGTCCTGGTGCTCAACCCGGCACCCGTCCTCGAGACGGTACTCGTCGCACTCCGGGGCGACGTCAACGTCGAGTACATCGCTCGACTGCTCGCGACGGTCCTCGCCGGAACCGATCTCGAGCTCACCCTCTTTCACGTCGCGTCGGACGATGCGAGTCGAGCGGCGGGGACGGAACTGCTCGAGACGGCCCGGTCGGAACTGATCGACGCGGGCGTCGACGCGAATCGGATCGACAGCACGGTCGTCGTCGGCGACTCACCGACGGCGGCGATCGTCGAGAAAGCGGCCGACCACGACCTCCTCGTGGCCGGCGAGAGTCGGCCGTCGATCCGCCGGGCCGTCTTCCGGGACCGGGCCAAACGGCTGGCGCGACGGACGGTCGATCCGGTGCTCGTGATCCGTGGCGAGTATCTCGAGGACGAGGCCGCGTCCGACGAGGATCCGGCACCCGACGAGGACGGCTAACCGGTCGGCTACTGAGACGGTCTGCTGTAATGCAGTGCCGGTGTAACCGTGACCGTCCTACGGTTGCGCCGGTAAACAGTGACAGCAAACCGTCTGAGGGGCCAGCACCCAATCGATTCCCGGCCGGGGGCGAGACGCACAACGGTTAACTCGCGGCCAGCCATGGCCCTGAGCATGCGCCTGTCCGTGTCGGCATACGAAACGGTGTTCGACGAAGTCCCTGACGGACTCCTGCTTATCGATCCGGACACGGAACGGATCCGCGAGTGTAACCGACGGGTCTGTGAGCTGGTCGACCGCGAGCGCGAGGCCCTTCTAGACAGTGACGTGACGGCGCTCATAGACGAGGTTCGGGGGCCAGAAACCGAGCCCGTGCCAGCACTCGATCGAGACGACATCGCGACCAGGACGTGGCTGCTACGAACCGGCCCGAACACGGTGGTACCGTTCGACGTGCGCGTGTCGCCGATCTCGATCGATGGCGACAACCACGTCCTCGCACGGCTCACGGCGGCCGCCGACGAGACTGACCGGTCGCAGGACCCCGACCTCGACCGCGAGTTGAAAACGCGGGCGGTCGACGCCGCTCCGATCGGGATCACGATCACCGATCCCGATCAAGCGGACAACCCGATGATTTACGTCAACGAGATGTTTGAGGAGATCACCGGTTATTCGGCTGCCGAGGCCGTCGGACGAAACTGTCGGTTCCTGCAGGGCCCGGAGACGCGGGCCGAGCCGGTCGACGAAATGCGCGAGGCGATCGCGGCCAAACGGCCGGCCACGGTCGAACTCAAGAACTATCGCAGTGACGGCACCGAGTTCTGGAACCGCGTGACGATCGCGCCGGTTCGCGACGACGAAGGGACGGTGACGAACTACGTCGGGTTCCAGGAAGACATCACGGAACGCAAACGGAGCAGACAGGCGTTAGAACTCGCCGATCACCTGTTAAAGACCGTTCCCAGCGGCGTGTTTCGAACCGAACCCACCCCCGACGGGACGTTCGAGTACGCCAATCCTGCACTCGTGTCGCTTCTGGGTGTCGACTCCGCCGAGCAGCTACAGGAGTACCGTGTCGCGGACTTCTATGCGAACCCGGACGCGCGGGCCGAACTCGTCGAGACGCTTCGGGACACCGACGCCGCCTCCGTCAAACGCGAAGTGACACTCGAGCCGCTCGACGGGGAGTCGATCGACGTGGTGATCACGGCTTCCCTCTCGACGGACGAATCGGGAGCCGAACACGTCCACAAGGCTGTCCAGGACATCACGGAGCGAAAGCGCTACGAGAAGCGGCTGAAAGAACAGCGTGACGACCTCGACGTGTTGAACCAGATGCTGCGCCACGACATCCGCAACGATCTCCAGCTCGTCACCGCCTCCGCGGACTTCCTCCACGACCACATCGACGATGCGGGCCGCGAGTACCTCGCGACGATCCGGGAAAGCGCCGCTCACGCCGTCGAGTTGACACAGACGGCACGCGATATGTCCGACGTGATGCTCTCGACGGACGAAAACCTGACGCGTGTCGACCTTCGACGTACCCTCGAGAGCGAACTCGAGCGAGTGCGCTCGGAGCATGCGGCCGCCGCGATCACCGTCGAGGGGACGATTCCGCGGACGACGGTCGTTGCCGACGATATGCTCCACTCGGTCTTTCGGAACCTGTTGACCAACGCCATCCAACACAACGATCGGGAGGTGCCCACCGTGACAGTCGCCGCGACCGAACGCGACGAGAGCGTCGTCGTTCGCGTCGCCGACGACGGGCCAGGCGTCCCCGACGAGCAGAAAGACGAGATCTTCGGAAAGGGAACCAAAGGCGGGGACAGCGCCGGGACGGGGCTCGGCCTCTACCTCGTCGCAACGCTCGTCGACACCTACGGCGGCAGCGTCTCCGTCGATGACAACGAGCCTCGGGGAGCTGCCTTCGTCGTCGAACTGCCGACCGGCGAGTGATCAACCTCGGAGAACACGACTGGCAGACGGTCGCATACGGACACCTGTACCTCATTAGGAACCGCGACCAGCCTGCGGTCCCACCGGCACATCGGGACAGCAGACCGTATTAGCTCTTCGACGAGTCGTCGGGACGCGAGGGTCGGTCGGCGGAATCGTCTTCCGGTCTCTCCTGCGCCGTCGCCGCGTCGTCGCGGTGCCTGCGGACGACGAGGACCGGCCCGACCGACTCGGCAGCGACGCGTTCGGCCTCCTCGCCGAGGAGGAACGACCGCAGCGACGGTGCCTGTTCACACATGACAATCGCGTCGTGGCCGGTCGCGGCCGCGAGCAGCGCCTCGAGCGGCGGCTCGTCGACCATGAGTTCGGTCGCGACGTCGATACCGCGCTCGGTGAGGGGATCGGCGGCTGCCTCGAGGACGTCCTGACCGTGGCGCTCGTCATCGGTCGCGAGGACGAGTGTGACGCCGATCTCACGGTCGCCGATCAGTTCCGTGACGAAGCTGGTGATCCGGTCGACGGCGACGTCGCCGGTCAGCGCCACGAGGAGGCGATCGACCGGGCCGGTCGTGCCGGTGATAGCGTAGGCGTCGGCGGCCGTTTCGTCGGCGACCCGGTCGATCGTCTGCTCCCGGTCGTGGGTGAACACGAGGCGGTGGTCGGCGCTCCCGCCAGCGGCTTCGAACGCCGCCTCGAGATCGACGAGCGCCTCGGTTGCCCTGTCCTCGTATTGCAGTCGCGCCTGATCGGGTGGCGTCTGCTCGGGCAGGACATGATACCCCAGTACGGTCACGTCCATCGTCGCGAGCAGCGTCGGGAGGCCGGTCGAGACCGATTCGCCCTCGAGGATCGCCAGCGGAACGAGGACCCGCGTCATTGGAGTGCCCCCTTGAGGGTTACGTCGCGGGCATAGTAGGCGTACCAGCCGGCGGTCGCGATCATGATCGCGATGCCGATGAGCTGTGACGTGCGCTGCATGAAGCCGATCAGGGCGAAACTGGCGAGCGCGCCGAGTATCGGGACGACGGGATAGCCGGGGGCCCGGAAGTCGGGATCGTACCACTCCGGCTCGTCACGGCGCAGTGCGAGTAGTGCCACACAGATCAGCCCGTACATGACCAGATGCAGGAACGAGGCGACCTCCGCGAGCACTTCCACGCGACCGGTCGCGACCAGCGCGAGAATCGGCCCGCCGGCCATCCCCAGCGCGACGTGTGGCGTGCCGTATCGTAGGTTGATGTGGCTCGCTCGCCGCGGTAACAGGGCGTCTTTCGAGACCGCGTAGATGGCTCGAGATGTGCTGAGGACTGACGCGTTCGCACTCGACATGGTCGCGAGCAGCCCGCCGAACACGATCGCGACCGCACCGGCCGCGCCGAGGTAGTGGCGGCCGACCTCGACCATGGCTGTCTCGCCGAGTTCCGCGAGTCGATCGCCGCCGAACGCGCTCGTCGCGACGAAGATCGTCGCCACGTAGAGGACACCGACAATGAGGACGGAGCCGACCATCGCCAGCGGCAGGTTCCGGCCGGGGTCTTTCATCTCCCCGGCGACGGTCGCCACCTGCGCGAAGCCCAGATACGAGGTGAACACGAGCGCCGCGGTCGTCAACACCGGCATCGCCCCGAACGGGGCAAACTGTTCGGGCGTGGACGGATCACCGATGAGTCCCACCGCGTCGAGGCCGCCGTACCCGAGGAAGACGGCCAGTATCGAGAGCAACAACGCGACGATCCCGTTCTGAAGTTTCGCCGCGTTTTCCGTTCCGGTGATGTTCAACACGGTAAAGCCCGCCCCGAACAGCAACGCCAGCGGAATGACGAGATCGTCGCCGACCGCGATTCCGAGTTCCGCGAGCGTGTCGACGGCGTAGTAGCCGAAGCCGACGAGGTAAAACGCCGTCGCGAACACCAGCCCGAACCACAGCGACAGCCCGACGACGGTCCCGGCGAGCGTGCCCAGTCCGCGGGAGATGTAGTAGTAGCCGCCACCGCTTTTTGGCATCGCCGTCGCGAGTTCGGAGGCCGGCAGCGCGACCAGGAGGGCGACGAGCGCGCCGATCGCAAACGATCCCGCCGCGGCGGGGCCGGCTCGGCCGGCCGCCAGCCCCGGGAACACGAAGATTCCGGCCCCGATCATCGTCCCGATCCCGATGGCGAGGCCGCCGGTCAGCCCGAGCGTCCGCTCGAGTTCGGCGTCGTCGGTGATCGTCGCCTCCTCGGTCTCGATCGTCGGCTCGAGCTGTGGTGACTCTCCCTCGACGTTGGTCCCACCGACCGACGACGGATCACTCATACCAAAGGCGTCTCACGCCTGCCGTATAGCTCTGCTGTCGAATGCAGGCGACTGGCACCCCGTCCCGTTCGGCACCGCAACGAATTGACCCCATGTCTACCCAGTGAGCTCGTCGGCCAGTAGCCGGAGACTCTCGTCGTCCTCGTCGGCTGCGTCCGGGACCGCAAGCATGACCTCCTCGATACCAACGTCGGCGTAGTCGGCGAGCCGGTCACGAACCTCCGCGGGCGTTCCCGTGGGGGCCGTCTCGAGGTAGCCCGCGAGGAAGAACTCGCGGGGCTCGCTAGGCTCTCCGGAGAGAAACTCCCGTCGAAACTGCTCGCGCTTTTGCTCGGCCGCGGCGGTCGTCTGGCCGACGAAGACGAATAGCTCGGCGGATTTGCGGATCTCGTCGTATCGGGCCTCGCTCTCGCAGTGATCCCTGAGCACGTCGAGCTTCTCGGCGAAGCCCTCGGGCTCGAGCGTGCCGAAGTTCCAGCCGTCGGCCAGCTCGGCAGTGTAGCGCAGCGTGAACTGCTCGCCGCCGCCACCGATCCAGATCGGCGGATGGGGTTCCTGGACGGGCTGGGGTTCACAGAAGGCATCCTCGAGGTCGATCTCGAGGTGTGTGCCCTCGTGGCTGTAGGTGTCGTTCGTCCACAGCCCCTGGAGGATCTCGACGGTTTCGGCGAGCCGGCGCAGGCGTTCGGCCGGTGGCTCGCGGAACTCGTAGCCAAAGCGGTCGTACTCGGCCTCGTACCAGCCGCCGCCGAGGCCGAGCTCGAGCCGGCCGTCGCTGATCTGATCGACCGTCGCCGCCATCTTCGCGAGCAGGGCCGGATGGCGGTAAGATTGGCTCGTCACGAGGGTGCCCAGCCGGATCCGGTCGGTCGCCTCGGCGACGGCACTCAGGGTCGTCCAGCACTCCTGGGTCGCCCGCCGCGGGTCGCCGATCCACGACTGGAAGTGGTCCTCGAGCCAGACCGCGTCGTAGTCCAGCCGCTCGGCCTCGAGTGCGGTCTCTCGAACCGTCGCGCTATCGGTCCCGTACTGGGGAAGGATGACGCCGACGTCGAGGTCGGCCGCGCTCATTCGGAGACCTCCTGATCGAGCGCCAGCGCCCGCTCGACGAGCGTTTCGGGATCCGCGGCGACGAGTTTCACGATCGCCTCTTTCCCGACCTCGCCGCGGTCGATGACGGCGACCGGCGGCTCGTCACGGTCGTCGAAGGCCTGTCGGGCACCCCAGCCCATCGTGCTGTCCTCGATCTCTGCGACTTCGTCGGGCTGTTGGCTCCGATCGTACTCGGCAACCGGCCACGCGAGTGCCTCGAGGGCTGCCTCGACGTCCGCGTCGAACCGGCAGTTGACCGCAAAGCGGAGGTCCGGGAAGAACTCCCGTGCGGAGAGGAGGAAGCGAGCGACGTGACTCGAGGCCCCGAATCGGACGCCGCGGTTAGGGTGGACCCCCGAGAGGGTTCGGGTGATCCGGCCCTCGACGGCGGCCGTCTCGGCGACGGAGTCGGCATACGGCGTCGCGCCGACGACGTTCATGCCGACCTCGGGAACCAGTGCCGACACGTCGGCGTCGACGAACCGATCGACGACCGCCTGGACCATCTCGGCGGTGGGTTCCCGGGAAGCTTCGTTTCGTAGCGCGGCCATGTGGTTGACCGCGCCATGACCCTCGCCCACGTCGTAGTAGTACCGCACCGCGCGGGCGAGGAAGTCCGTCGCACCCCCGACCGCGGGCTCGAGGGCCTCTCCCTTGGCGAGTCGGGCCGCGATCGCCGCGGCGAGCGTACAGCCGGAGCCGTGCGTCGCGTCGGTGGCGACGCGTGGGTGTTCGAACGTCCGGACGATGTTGTCGGTGACGAGCGTATCCCGTACCTGCTCGCCGGGGACGTGGCCGCCCTTGATCAGGACCGCGTCGACGCCCGTCTCGAGGATCACCTCGCCAGCCTCGCGGGCAGTCTCCTCGTCGGTGACGGCGATGTCGGTCAAGACCTCGGCCTCGTCGGCGTTGGGCGTCGCGACGGTCGCCTCGCCCAGCAGGGCTTCGTAGGCCCGTTCGGCTTCGGGCTCGAGCAGTCGGTCGCCGGAGGTCGCGACCATCACCGGGTCGACCACCAGCGGGAAATCGAATCCCTGTGCGTGGTCGGCGACGGTCTCGATAACTTCCGTCGTCGCGAGCATCCCCGTCTTCGCCGCGCCGACCGCGAAGTCGTCGGTGACGGCCTCTAGTTGTGCGTCGACTTCGTCGATCGGCAGGACGTGCGAGGACGCGACGCCACGGGTATTCTGGGCCGTGACAGCGGTGATCGCCGACGTCCCGAAGACGCCGTGGGCGGCCATCGTCGCGAGATCGGCCTGGATGCCCGCGCCGCCGCCGGAGTCGCTGCCGGCGATCGTCAGCGCGACCGGCCGGCTCTCGGGTGCTGGTGTTCGCATACGACATCGTATTCCGCGGTTGTACTAAGCCATGATGGTCCCTTCTTGGCAAGGACGGAGCCTTTTGTCGCTCGGGATGTATTGACCTGTATGACACGGCGCTCTCGGTCCCGAACGCAGTCCTCGACTGCCTTGCGGCCCGATGCCAGCGCTGGCGAGCAACCGCCCGCCGAGGCGGGGAGCCCGAGTCCGATCCTCGAGCTCCTCGTCGTCTTCGTGCTCGTTTTCGTCGTGCAGGGAGTCACGGCCTTTGCAGGCGTGATGGGCGCGCTATTCGTTCTCGCGCCGCCGCTTTTGACCAACCCGTGGACCATCGTCACGAGCGTCTACGCCCACAGCGGCCTCGGTCATCTGCTTTCGAACAGCCTCGCCTTGCTAGTCTTCGGCTGGCCGGTCGCGCGGGCGACCACGCGACTTCGCTTTCACGTCTTCTTCGCGACCGCCGGCGCGATTGCCGGCGTCGCCCAGCTCGTTCTGACGGGGACGCTTGCAGCGCTCCCGATCGTCCCCGTCGCGCCGACAGCCGGCGTCATCGGTGCCAGCGGTGCCGTCTTCGCACTCCTGGGCTATCTCGTCGCGTCGAACCGGCTCTCGAGCGGCCTCGCCTCGCTCGTCGACGTCCCGAACTGGCTGTCGGCACTCGTGTTCGTCGGGCTCGCAGTCGCGCTCACGCTTGCGACCGCCTCGCCCGGCGTCGCCGTGCTCGCTCACTTCGCCGGCTTCCTGGTCGGTGCGCTCGCCGGCCGCGCTCGCGTGCTTGCCGTCGGTTCGTGACCAGTCGTGGCTCACTGCGGTGTGTCCTCGCCTCGAGTGGCCACCATGGTTCGCTGTCTCGATTCGGCTTCGAAACACAAGCCTCAAATAGAAACCGCTGATAGGAACGTGCGAGGGCTCGTAGATCAGTGGCAGATCGCTTCCTTCGCAAGGAAGAGGCCCCGGGTTCAAATCCCGGCGAGTCCACTTCTTCACATCGCTTCGCTCGTTCAGTCGTAGACTCGCCGTACATCGCAAACGCTTCGCGTTTGCTCAGTCCCGGCGAGTCCAACCCCCTCTGGCTGCCATTTCGAACTCTCCGCTCAGTTGCATCGCCCTCGCAAAGGCGATCGCGAGGAGATTCCGGTCATGGTAGACGTCGCCGAGCGAGTGATAGCGGTCGGGGATATGATAGTCTCGCACTGGTGAGATCAATGGTTAAACAGATTCAGGACCAGTTGAAAACGTAGCCATGCCGATCCATCAGTTGGTACAAGTTGGTCGTACGTCGGGCGGTGTCGTGCTTCCGAAGAGCGAACTTCGGGCGCTTGGATTGGTCGACGACGAAGGCAACGTGAAAGATCAACTGGTTAGGGTAACGCGGACAGACGATGGGACGTGGGAAGTGGCACTGATTGATCCGAACGATTACCCAACAGTAGAAAGCTGACCAATTCTAAACAGCCACTTAGCCATTTTCTATTTCGTTGGTAATAGAATCGAATATCTCTGGTAGATGTTCTTCTAATGCCTCTTTCTTTGATACATTTGGGTCCATGCCCGATTGAAACACTTCCAAAGTGTTTTCATAGACGCTTTCTCCAATAATGCTGGTAGCTAGCATAACATAATATATTTGAAGGAATTTTGATGGTCTTCCTGAAAATATCGCATTCCAGTGCATTTTCGTTATTAAGTCGCTAGACGACCCAGGTGTGAAATCCCCTACACCGTATGTGAGACTATCTACAACTGTTGTTCGTAAATGCACTAAAACAAGTATTAGAAGAGCTAGGAACGCTGTTGAAATAGATAGGGCTGTTATAACTTTTGGTGACTGCTTTCCAAATAGTGAGAAAAGTTGACTTTGGATACTAGGGGATATACTGACTGCAGAGGTGGTTAAACCAAGAATAGCGAATAATAGTGAGACGAGGAACTCGCCTTCATTGAGTCGCCTTTCAGTTTTTTCTACAGCCTTCAGACCTTCTTGCCGAATAAGATGGCGACTCATAGACGGATACTCAGGATAGTTTTCCTCTAAGATCTTGTCTACCCCTATAGAGAATGAATTTGCTAGATCGTCACGGATATCTTGGACTTTCTCATCTGAAAAGAACAGAGATGTTCTCATAACAGAGTGTGGTCTAAATATCGATCCAAAAAAGAGCAGTATCCTTGTCGGCAGAAATAGAACCCAGACTAATATGTAAAAGAGGCTCAGAGAAAACATGGCAGTAAGCAGCTTCAAAGCACCCATTGATAGATCAAGACAATTCCACTAACATAAATCTAAATTATAGGAACATTGCCAGCGCTGTATCTGGGTTTGAACTATGCGATATTGGATAGAGGAGAACCATCTGGCCTGTCCGAGAACTACCTCATTCTCGGACACAAATCCGCGTGTTTCTCGCTGGTCGTCCCGATTGACCAGTGTTTGCGGTGGGTTTTGTCCGAGAATCCAGGGGTTTCCGGCCAACAGTCTATTTATTCCTGCCGAACGACCACACCCTATGGAGCGGGTCAGCCTCAGCGAGGTCGACCGATGGATGAGTCCAGCACGGAGTAAACGTTCTCTCTCGCACGCACTCGAGGCCGAACAGCTCGCAGTAAATCACTACATCCTCGAGCCCGGCGAGAGCTTCGGATTCGGCTATCATCGCCACGCTGACCAGGAAGAACTCTTCTACGTGCTCGAGGGGACGGCGACGTTCGAGACGGAAGAGGGTGACGTGACCGTCAGCGCGGAGGAAGCGATCCGCTTTGCGCCCGGCGAATGGCAACTCGGCCGCAACGAGACTGACGAACGGGTCGTGGCGCTCGCACTCGGTGCACCTGCCGACACCGGCGAGACGGATATTCTCCGGACGTGTCCCGACTGTGGCAAGCGCCAGCCGGTCCGTATCGAACCGACCAATGACCGCGACGCCCTCGTTGCCATCTGTGAGGAATGCGGTGCGGAGACGGTGCGTCACTCCTGATACTGTCGGATAGCAGTCAATACGCAGTCGGCCGCGAATTCGCGGCCGTCTTCACTGGCGACGGCCGCAGCAGCGCGACCAATCTTCACGTCGTTCTGTCTAGCAGATGAGCCTCGTTCTCCAGCGCTGTGTCTGCAGGTCCAGTCTCGAGGATGTCGGTGACTGTCTTCGGATACAGGCTGCCCAAGCAGTGGAATACAAACTTTCGCTAGACCAACACTCGCTCGCACGTCACGGTGACGGAGCGCACGCGAGCACGACTTTCCTTCCTCGAGCGACCGCTCTCAGTGAACGTCCTCCTCGAAGACGTCGTCTGCCTCGACGATTCGAAGTGCTGGATCATCGCACGAACAGGTGTTGTGCGGGCTGATGGGGTGGATCGTTCCGTCCGGAGTAATCCAGACCGTCAGCAACTCGCCACAGGTGCTGCAGACGCCGGGCGCTTTCTCTTTGCGTTCGTCAGAGGGGGTCATCGAAATCCGCTCATTGTGGGTTAGTCACAAGGGCCCGCAGACGGAAAGTATCAGGGGGGTCGAGACGACCGACGCTTGGTACCCCGTGGCGCTGGTCACGGTGGGGTGCAAGGCAGGTCGTGATCCGACTCGCGGTGACGTGAGTCAGTGCACCTCGAGTCGCCACCGGCTTCAGGTACGAGGGAGCTTCGGGACGTGAAAATGTAACAATAAGATGGAATTCTACCCTGCTGAGAGGTCCCCTGCGTGTTTATCCCAGTCCTTGATGTGCCGACGCACATGGGTGAACTCGAGACTGAAGCACAGAAATCTCGGTCGGAGGTCGCAGCGTCTCTCCGCGGGCTGGCCGAGCAACTCGACGGTGACGGCGACGTGACTCTCGAACTCGGTGAGACCACCGTCGCGATGACCCCGTCGGAGCCGATCCCGTTCAAACTGGAAGGCGAGTCGGACTGGTCCGAGGGCGACACGGAGGCAAAACAGAGTATCGAATTCGAACTCGTCTGGTGGCGTGAGGCCCACACTGCAGACGAGGGCACGCTCGATATTCGCGAGTGACGCAGGGCTGACAGAGACAGATGTATACCCAAATCCTCTTTCCCACTGATGGCAGTGAGGGATCGGCAGCCGCGTTCGATCACGTCCTCGAGATCGCCGACAGCCACGACTCGACGGTTCACATCCTCAATGTAGCGGATACGACACAAGACAGCGTGCTCCGCCGGCAAGGCGAGGTCGTCGATACGCTCGTCCAGGAGGGCGAGACGATCGTCGACGATGCCGACGATCGTGCCCAGCAGCGGGGGATCGAGACGGTCACCGAGGTCCGGAAGGGCGTCCCCTACAGTACGATCGTCGACTACGCAGCGTCACACGATGTCGATCTCGTCGTCATGCCGACCCACGGACGACAGGGGCTTCGGCGATTCCTGCTCGGCAGTACGACCGAGCGGGTCATCAGGCAGGCCGAGACTCCCATGCTGACGATTCGACCGGATACCGACACGATCGACTACCCGTACCGGAACGTACTGGTTCCGACCGACGGGAGCGAGAGCGCACAGGACGCACTCGCGATCGGGACCGACATCGCGACCACCGAGGGGGCAGCGTTGCATCTCCTGTCGGTCGTCACGACCGCGACACTCGGTGTCGACGTCCGGAACGAGATCCAGCTGTCGATGCTCGAGGAGAGCGCGACCAAGATCCTCGACGATGCGTCGGCGTTCGCGACCGAGACTGGCGTCGAGCCGGCCGCCGAAACGATCGAGTTCGGCTCGTCGATCCCCCAGACGATTCGGACGTACGTCGACGAGCACGACATCGACCTCGTCGTCGTCGGCACGCACGGCCGCACGGGATTCGATCGATATCTGCTCGGTAGCGTCACCGAACAGCTCGTTCGGACGTCGCCGGTTCCGGTACTGACCGTTTGGGGAGAGCGCGGCGATACGTAACAGCAGTTCCTGCTCGTCTCGCTCGTGACGACCAAGCCGGGGCACGACTCATACGTCCCGCTCCCGTCCAGACAGGTATGGTAACAGTGCTCGTGGCCGTTCGGGATCGATTGTTCGTCTGTACGAGCGACGGGCTCGAGCCGGATGGCTGGACGGCCACGTCGCGACTCGAGGGACGTGACCTTGTCCTCGAGTGTGTCGGCGCACATCCGAGCGCGTCCGGTCGGCTCTTCGTCGGCACCCGCGACGGATTGATCCGCTCCGTCGACGGCGGGGACTCGTTCGACCGCCGTGAGACGCAGTTCGTGGCCGAGGGCACAGCAGGTGGACGAGCGGTCACGCGGACCGACGCGACACCGACCGCCAGCGAGGGCGACCGCGTGATGGCCGTGACCGTCAGCCCGCACGATCCGGCGGTCGTCTACGCCGGCACCGAACCCAGCCGGCTCTATCGCTCGCGTGACGGCGGTGACTCTTGGACACATCTCGAGGGACTGGCCGCCCTCCCCTCGGCTGACGAGTGGTCGTTTCCGCCGCGGCCACACACCCACCACGTCCGCACGCTCGCGGTCGATCCGTTCGATCCCGACCGGCTCGCCGTCGGGATCGAGGCCGGCGCGTTCGTCACCACGCCCGACGGCGGCGAGACGTGGCGCGAGCGGCCGCCGGGCTCGCGCCGGGACAATCATAGTCTCGTGACCCATCCCGATCGCGAGGGACGGCTCTACGCCGCGGCCGGCGACGGCTACGCCGAGAGCGACGACTTCGGTGACTCGTGGCGACATCCACAGGACGGGCTCGCACACCGGTACTGCTGGTCGGTCGTCCCCGACCCCGGCGATCCCGACCGCGTCATGATCTCGAGTGCACGCGGTGCGAGGACGGCACACACCCCGCGCAGGGCGAACTCGTTCGTCTATCGGCGTGCGGGTGAGACGGATTCGTGGGAGCGCCTCGAGGGACGCGGTCTCCCGACCGGCGAGGGTGTCGTCCGCACGGTGCTTGCGACGATGGGCGAGCCGGGCGTGGTCATCGCGGTCAACAACCGCGGGCTGTTTCTGACGCGGGATTTCGGTGACTCGTGGACGCAGGGTGACGTCGACTGGTCTGAGGGACTCAGGGAGGAGACGCCGCGCGGGCTGGTCGCGCTTCCCTGAGCCGTCAGCGACCGCCGTGACCGTCGGTGGCTGTCTCTCGGACGACGGCGACCGTGACGGCGTGGACGGAGCCGACGAGGGCGGTACTCAGGATCGTGCCGACCCACGGAACGAGTCCGAGAAGCCACGCCGCGAGCCCAAATGCAACGACGAGTGGGAGAATCGACCAGCCACGACCGCGAGTTGCGCGTCCACTCCGCCGGAGTGCAGTGACCGGTCCTGATCCGCTGACGATGAACGCTGGCGCAGCGAAGACGCGAACGAAGACGACGAAGAGGGGAACGATTAAGATGAGTCCGGCGATCAGCCCGACAGCATCTCCGACGAGCGTGGTAAGGATGCGAAACGCTACGTCGAACGACGCGACGAGGCCGACGTACGCGAGCAGTCGCCGCGGCGTCGTCCCGCCGCTGTCGGCCGATAGCCCGCGAGCGATCGTCACGGTGCCAGCGGCCGCGATAACGAAGACGGCGACGACCTCGAGTGTGATTCCCCAGACGAGATAGGGAAGTTTCAGATCGATCAGGGACGACAGCGCTCGTGCCGTCTCCGGCACACCGGTCGGGTAGCCAGTGTACGCGACGGTGATCGACGCGCCGTTTTGTTCCACCGGCATCGTCGGGATCGGGTCGTGGCGTCGAATCCAGTCGAGGAGCCAGAGGCACACGCCGGCGACGACGAACGGCACGAAAAGAACGGGGTCGCGCTGGAGTCGATCGAGCGCCAGCGAGAACGGTGAGACCGGATGGCCAGCGCCGGCGCGATCGCTTCCACCCGGTGTTGGATCGAACGGTTCCTCAGTCATGGTTCGTCCTCCAGCGCAAGCACCTGATCGCCGTCGACAATATAGAGCACGCCGTCTCCAACCACGGGCGGGGAGAAGTACCACTCCGATTCACGAGTAAAGCGTCGTTCGCCAGTCTCTGCATCGAGTGCGATGAGTTCGGCACCCCTCGTGATGTAGACGACGCCGTCGGCGACGACCGGTGTCGCTTCGTGACTAAACGCGACTGACCACACGTCGGCACCCGTCTCGAGGTCGAGCGCGTACAGCGACTCGTCACCGTCGGTGACGAACACGCGTCCCTCGGCGACAGCAGCGGCCCCCTCGGTCGCGTTCCCGTCGAGATTTCGCGTCCAACGAACGTCACCGCTGTCCTCGTACAGTGTTACGCCACGTCGAGTCGGGACGACGACGCCGGTTTCAGTGGCCGTTGGCGGCCGGTTGACATCGGCATCGTCGAGTGACTCAGCCCACTGCTTGGAGCCGGTTTCAGCGTCGAACGCCGCCACGTCACTGGGCCAGCCGGTCGCGTACACGGTGTCACCGCTTACTGCGGGCCGGAAGGCGGTGCCACCGATGTCGCCCCTGGGAAATCGTCGCCGCCATCGCTCACGGCCGCTGTCCGCCTCGAGCGCGACGATATCGCTTGTGGTGGGTGCCACAGCGTACACTGTCTCGTCGACCGAGGCTGGCGGCGGTGCCTTCGAGGGGCCGAAAACGGACGGCTCCGGCTCGGTACCCGGCCCGCGCCACCGTTGTTTGCCAACATGAACGCCGAACAGCGCTAGCCCGCCGCCGGCATTCAAACCGACGAGCCCACCGGGTGAACTGATCGCCAGCGTCTTCGTTCGATAAATCGACGTCGCGGCACATGCAGGACTCGAGTGGGAGACGCCGTAGTTGGCGTAGGAAAACCGGACGTCACCCGTGGCGGCATCGAGTGCGAACAGTTCCCTGTTGCCGGCGTAGACCGTTCCGTCGACGACCACCGGTGGATCGGGTTCGAACCCGCCGGTCCGCTCGAGGTCTCCGGCCCACGCGACTCGCGGATCGTCTTTCGGCCCCGACGCATCGGGGTTGTAGCCGGTGCCAGCGGCGTCGTATCGGGCCATCGGCCAGTCGAGCGTCGCCGACGTAGACTGCGCGGCCGTCACGGCGTGGCCACCGATGAGGCCAGCCGCGGCGAGTCCGATACCGGCGAGCGTCTGTCGTCTGGAGGGCATTTGATTCGAGCTAGCTTCGTTTTGATTGAAATACATTTATAAGTTTATACACCACTCGGGGAGTTACATGGCGGCGAAACCGTCTACCGAGCGCGTTTTCGTTCGAGACGGGAGAAACGAACAGAACACGTCGCGATCGATCGCCGGCACACGGGTGGGTGGTTCGAAATCCTTTTAGGCGCTACACGGGGATAGTAGAGTAACTGAGTGATATCATGGACGTCGACATCATCTCCGAAGAGGAGAACCCCATGTTGCATCGAACGGACGTGACTTTCGAACTGTCCCACGAGGACGCCACCCCCGAGCGCCTGCAGGTCCGAGACAGCCTCGCCGCGAAGCTGAACAAGGACGCCGCCGAGGTCGTCATCCGCAAGCTCGACACCAAGTTCGGGATGCGCAAGACGGTCGGTCAGGCGAAGGTCTACGACACGGCCGACGACGCCCGCGACGTCGAACAAGACCACATGCTCGAGCGCAACAAGATCGGTGCTGAAGAAGACGCCGACGCCGAAGCGGAGGAGGCCTAAGATGGCGCGCTACGACCTCTACAACGACGACGGCACCACCAACGGCGAACTCTGCCCGCGCTGTGGCGACGTTTTCCTCGCCGACCACGGCGACCGCAAACACTGCGGGAAGTGCGGCTACACCGAGTGGGAATAACCCCTGAGTGATGGCCGACGTGCCGCGGACGGAGTTGGCACGTCAACGCGTACGACCCGTTTTTCATCCGTGACTAATACCATCCGTATCCTCGGGATCGAAGGCACTGCCTGGGCTGCCAGCGCGGCGCTTTTCGACGCCGAGACCGACGACGTCGTCATCGAAACCGACGCCTATCAGCCCGAGAGCGGCGGCATTCACCCCCGCGAGGCGTCCGAACACATGCACGACGCCATCCCGGACGTCGTCGGCCGCGTCCTCGAGCACGCCCGCGAGACCTACGACGGCCCGGCTACAGAACCGCCGGTCGACGCTATCGCCTTCTCTCGCGGCCCCGGCCTCGGCCCCTGTCTGCGCGTCGTCGGCACGGCCGCCCGGGCGCTGAGTCAAGTTCTCGAGGTGCCGCTGGTCGGCGTCAATCACATGGTCGCCCACCTCGAGATCGGCCGCCACACCTCCGGGTTCGACTCGCCGGTCTGTCTCAACGCCAGCGGGGCGAACGCACATCTGCTGGCCTACCGGAACGGCCGGTATCGCGTTCTCGGGGAGACGATGGACACGGGTGTCGGGAACTCGATCGACAAGTTCACCCGCCACGTCGGCTGGTCCCATCCCGGCGGACCGAAGGTCGAGCAAGCGGCCAAAGACGGCGAGTACGTCGATCTGCCCTACGTCGTCAAGGGGATGGACTTCTCGTTTTCGGGCATTATGAGCGCTGCCAAGCAGCGCTACGACGACGGCGTCCCGGTCGAGGACGTCTGTTACTCCTTACAGGAGAACATCTTCGGCATGCTGACCGAAGTCGCAGAGCGTGCCCTGTCGCTGACCGGCAGCGACGAACTCGTCCTCGGTGGTGGCGTCGGACGGAACGCCCGCCTGCGCGAGATGCTCGCCGAGATGTGTGCCCAGCGCGGAGCCGACTTCCACGCGCCCGAACCCCGATTCCTGGGTGACAACGCAGGGATGATCGCCGTACTGGGTGCGAAAATGTACGCCGCGGACGATACGCTGGCGCTCGAGGACTCGCGTGTCGACCCCAATTTCAGGCCCGATCAGGTTCCCGTTACTTGGCGTAGAGATGAGCCCGAGCTCGCGGCCGGTCGTGGCGTGGATGCGGCCGACGACACTCAGGTCCGCGGGGCCGAAGCGCTGGTCGACATCGCGCCCGACGCTGGCCGCGTGACGAAGCGCCGCAAGGCCAAGACCTACCGCCACCCTGCCCTCGACGACCGGCTCCGCACGGAGCGAACGACGCTCGAGGCCCGCCTAACCAGCCTGGCTCGCCGCGAGGGCGTCCCGACGCCGGTGCTGTCGGACGTCGATCGGACCGAGGCGCGACTCGAACTCGAGTACGTCGGCGAGCGCGACCTGCAGGCGGCGCTGTCACCCGAACGGGTTCGTGACGTCGGCCGCCACCTCGCGCGGCTCCACCGGGCGGGATTCGTCCACGGCGATCCGACGACGCGGAACGTCCGTGTCGATGGCGATCGCACCTACCTCATCGATTTCGGCCTCGGCTATCACACCGACCACGTCGAGGACTACGCGATGGATCTGCACGTCTTCGATCAGAGCCTCGTCGGCACCGCCGCCGACCCCGAGCCGCTCCGCGAGGCGGCCCGCGAGGGATATCGTGAGGTCGGCGACCAGCGGGTGCTCGAGCGCCTGCACGATGTCGAGGGGCGTGGGCGGTATCAGTCGGACGCGGAGTAGCACCACGTCAATCGGCTGCTGGCCGCCGCCGACTCGCAGCGCTCGTCGTAGCACACAATATCTTTATCGGGGGACGACGTATCACCGATCATGGCAGACAAGCCGACTTCCGGTGAGATTCTTGGGATCCCGTATAACTTCGAACGACCGAGCATCGGCCGCATGCTCTCGGCGTACTGGCAGCCCGGCGAAGGCATGCTCGTCGAGAAACCCTTTGGCGTCGGCTACACGCTCAATCTCGCCAACTGGCGCTCGTGGCTCGTCGTCCTCGTCGCCGGCGGCCTCCTGTGGCAACAGGAGCAAGGCTCGAGCGACGACAGTGAGGAGCGAGCGGACGAGCCGGTCGAAGTCATCGTCGACGAAACCGACGACTGAGCGCGAGCACTGCTGCTTTCTCTCCGATCCGATCCGATACCGAACAGAAACATGTCTCGCCCAGCGGACCGTCGCCGATCAGCGGTCGACTTCGCCCATAATGCAGTCGAGGCTGCCGATCGCCGCGATGAGATCGGCCACGTACTCGCCGCGGGCGAGTTCGGGCAGCGCTGAGAGGTTCGAAAAGCAGGGACTGCGGATCTTGAACCGGGCTGGCGTGTCGGTGCCGTCCGATCGGATGTAGATGCCGAGTTCGCCTTTCGCACCTTCGACGGCACGGTAGGTCTCGGCGTCGGCGTCGGGTTTGAGCGTTCTGGGGACGTTGCTCTGGAGCTTGCGATCGTCGTCGGGCCACTCCGCGAGCAGATCCAGACACTGGTCGACGATTTTCGCGGATTCCTCGACCTCGCGCAAGCGGACGAGCACCCTGGCGTAGTTGTCGCCGTCGGGTTCGGCGACGACGCTCCACTCTAACTCGTCGTAGTAGCCGTAGGTGTCGTCCCGGCGGAGGTCGTAGTCGATCCCCGAGCCGCGGGCCACGGGGCCGGTACAGCCGTACTGTTTGGCGGTCTCCGGCTCGAGTACGCCCGTGCCGACACACCGGCGCTGGAAGATCTCGTTGCCGGTCAGCAGGTCGTGATACTCGTCGATTTTGGCGGGTAGTCCGTCCAAGAAGTCACGACACTGCACGATGAACTGCTCGCGGGGCTCGGGCAGGTCCCAGGCCACCCCACCGAGCCGGAGGTAGTTGAACATCATCCGCTGGCCGGTCAGGGCCTCGAGGATGTCGAGGACGAGTTCGCGGTCGCGGATGGCGTACTGGAAGGCAGCGGTGAACTCGCCGACGATGTCCAGCGCGTAGGTGCCGACGGCGATGAAATGCGAGGCCAGCCGCGAGAGTTCGGCCCCCATCGTCCGAATGACTTGGGCGTACTCGGGGACCTCGATATCGGCGAGGTCCTCGGCAGCGCGGGCGTAGGCCCACTCGTTTATGAGTCCCGAGGAGACCCAGTCCCAGCGGTCCGGATAGGGCATGATCTGGTGGCGATACGTCGACTGCTGGCACATCTGTTCCTCGCAGCGGTGGATGTAGCCGATATCGGGTTCGGCGTCGACGACCGTCTCGCCATCGAGCACCGCCTCGACGTGCAAGACGCCGTGGGTCGACGGATGGTGGGGCCCGATGTTCAGGAACATCGTCTCCGATTCGGGCCGCCGTTCGTCGCCCGCGACCGGGTTCGCGTGCTCCGAGAGAGTGACGACCTGTGGCTGGTCCTGGTCGTAGGACAGCGAGAGCGGATGGCCCTGCCAGGTTTCGGGCAGGAGAATGCGCCGCAGCTCCGGGTGATCCTCGTACTCGATGCCGACGAGGTCGTAGGCCTCGCGCTCGTGCCAGTCGGCGGTCCGAAAGACCGGTTCTGCGGACTCGCTGACCGGCTCGTCGATCGGTGTCGGGACGACGACGCTGACCTCTCGCGTCGGATCGGCGTATGACTTCAGGTGGTAGATCGTCTCGAACCGGTCGGGATACTGCTGGGCGGTGACACAGGAACAGTGATCGAATCCTCCCTCCTCGCGGAGCGTGGCAAGCACCGACTGGACCTCGTCCGGGCGGATCACAACGCCCGGCGCGTTCAGGTGGTCGTCGCGGGCGATGACAGCATCGTCGAGCAGGGCGGCGAGATCGACATCCCCGCCGGAACCGACCGCTTCGGGTGGCCGTGACTCGAGGGCCGACTCTGATGACATAGCCCGTGATTCGAACGGCCGAAACGAGTCAATTCTGCGACAGCCACTAGGCTATTTATATACGCACGCCGGACCATCCGGCCGTGAAGACCGTTCGGCTCACGCTCCGGTACGACGCCGAGACGATCCATCCGATGCACCGGTTCGTCGCCGACAGCGACGCCTTCGACGCCTATCGGATGGTCCACGGGAACTTCGCCGGCGGCGACGAGAATGCCTTCATCTTCCACGTTGTCGGCGATCCGGCTGTCTACGAAGCCGCCCTCGCGGACAGCGATCGCGTCTCCGAGTACGAACTCACGCGAACCGGCGACCGCTCGTTTACCGTCTACGTTCGCGACGTGCCCGAAGGGGTCGACAAACGGCTGCTCGAGTTGTTTACCCAGGGAAGTCTCGTCACGTTACCGCCACTGGAGTACCGCTCGGACTGGACGGTTCGCTTTTCGGTCGTCGGCGAACCACCGGACATTCGGCAGGCACTCGCGGACGTTCCCGACGGGATCGAGACCACCGTCGACCGCGTCGGCGAGTACGACGGGTGCGACGCCGCGGTCGGCGCGCTGACTTCCCGCCAGCGCGAAGCGCTACGGGTCGCTCGCAGCCTCGGCTACTTCGACGTGCCTCGTACCGCGAGCGTCGAAGACGTGGCCGCGGCACTCGAGTGTGCGCCGGGGACGGCCGCCGAACATCTCCGGAAGGCGGAAGCGACGGTGATCGACGCCCTCGAGTTGTGAAGGGGCCAAGCGCAACCGACGACGCTTTGCCGCCGACGCACCGTCGCTCGCATATGGCCATTCAATTTGTCACCGGCAACGAGGGGAAAGTCCGCGAGGCACGCGAGTATCTCGAGGGGCTCGAGCCCGTCGAACAGATCGAGTACGACTACACCGAAGTCCAAAGCGACTCGCTGTCCGAGATCGCGGCTCACGGGGCCCGTGAGGCGTTCGAACACCTGGGAAGCGACGAGCCGGTGCTGGTCGACGACGCCGGGCTATTCGTCGATGCGCTGGGCGGCTTTCCAGGGCCGTACTCGGCGTACGTCGAGGACACCGTCGGCGTCGAGCGGCTGTGGCGACTCGCCGAGACCGAAGAAAACCGCCGTGCACGCTTCCGAACCGTCCTCGCGTACGCTGACGACGACGGGACGGAGACGTTTTCGGGCTCGGTCGCCGGCACGCTCGTCGCCCCCCGCGGCGAGGGTGGGTTCGGCTACGATCCCATCTTCGAGTACAACGGGCAGACGATGGCCGAGATGAGCACCGAGGAAAAGAACGCGATCTCTCACCGCGGGCGCGCGCTCGCGGCGTTCGCGGAGTGGTACGCCGACCGCGAGGCGTGATCGACCCGACCGCTGGCCTGAAACCTATAAGCGTCAGTCGGTGGTGAAACGAGACGCGCCGACATGTACGATACGATCCTCGTTCCGACCGACGGCAGCGATGCGGCGAACCGGGCGACCGAACACGCGGTGAGTCTCGCTCGCACGTTCGATGCCGATCTGTACGGACTCTACGTCGTGGACACCCAGCGCTATGGCAAGCGAACGCTCGGGACCGAAGACGTCCTCGAGGAACTCGAGGAACGGGGCCGTGAGGTCCTCGCAGAACTCGAAGAGCGGGCCGATGCGGACAGTGTGCAGGCCACGACCGAGGTCGTCGACGGCCGCCCCTCGTCGGAGATCACCGCGTACGCGGACGAGATCGACGCCGACCTGATCGTCCTCGGCAACCGCGGACTCGGAGGCGTCGGGGGAACGATCGGGAGCAACGCCGAACGCGTCGTTCGGTACGGGGATCGGCCGGTCATTACGGCCTGACACTCAGGCCCGAAAACGTATCACGCGACGGCGTGTGAGCTATTTCCCCCGGTTTCGCGTGGACCGTACTGCGACGATGTACGATACGATCCTCGTTCCGACCGACGGCAGCGACCCGGCGAACCGCGCCGTCGAGCACGCACTGGCGCTGGCCGAACGATACGATTCGAACGTCGACCTCCTCTACTGCGTCGAGACCTACCGCTACGGCGAACCTGCACTCAGCAGCGCCGAAATCGTACTCAACGACCTCGAGGAGCGCGGCCAGTCGCTGCTCGACGACCTCGCCGAGCGCGCCGACAACTACGGAGCCGAGGTCTCGACGTGTCTCTGCCACGGCCGTCCCTGGGAGGAGATCCTCACGCGGGCCGACAACGTCGACGCCGACCTCATCGTCATCGGCTACCAGGGCCAGAGCCACAGTCGCGGCGGCAAGATCGGAAGCGTCGCCGAACGCGTCGTCCGATCGGCCGACCGACCGGTGTTGACTGCTTGACCGGACGCCGCTTCACATCGAGGCGCGAACAGCCACCGCTCGAGTTACAAGCGACGCTACGCCGATTCTGAGTCCGAGTCGGGGTAGAACTCCGGATGTGGCTCGAGGCCCGCGAGTCGTGGCGGCGACGTCTGCCGGACGATGTGGACGTCGTAGGTGTCGTCGGCGGCGACGTGGACGCCGACGCTCGTCAGCGGCGTCACGACGCGGCCGACGTTCTCGCTGCCGAGGAAGACGACCGTCGGATCGTACTGCTGTGCCAGCCGTTCGATTCGGCCGGCCAGTCGCTGTTCGGGTGGGAACTCACGAATCTGTTCGTACTCGAACGTGGCGTCGGGTGCGATCGATTCGACCTGCTCGCGAAGGGCTTCGATGACGGCATCGACATCGAACGCCTCGTCCGGACCGATCCAGCCCTTTTCGCGTGCGTAGCCCTTTCGTTCCGGGACGACGCTGACGGCCGCGACCGGTTCCTCGAGCGCACGGCCGTACTCGACGGCCCGTGCAAGCGCTGCTTCAGCCAGGTCCGATCCGTCGAACGGGACGACGAATGTCATACCGACAGCATTGGCGGGGACGATAGTAACGTTGTGGGCCCACGACTCCCGCTCGAGACCGGACGTCTTCGAGCACGGCCTGAAAACAGGCACCACTACTATCGGGGTACGGATCGTGGTGTTCGCCAGTTCATGCGATCGATACGGCGGCTCTTGCTTGCTCTCGGCGGCCTACTCGCCGCGTGGATCGGCTGGGGTGTCTACGTCAGTCGGACGACCGAACGCGTTCCCGCAGAGACCCTGGAACGATTCGACGGCGTCGAAATCCGGCGGTATCCGCGATCGGTGCTCGTCGAAACGACGGCACCGGACAATCGAACGGCGTTCCGGCGGCTCTTTCGCTACATTTCGGGTGCGAACACCCAGCGCGAAGACATCGCGATGACCGCACCGGTGACGACCCAGCGTGAGTCGATCTCGATGACGGCCCCCGTCCGAACCGACACGGATGACGGCGACGTGACGATGGCGTTCTACCTTCCGGAGACGTACACACCCGAGACCGCTCCGATACCGACCAATTCCGACGTTCGACTCGTGGTCGAATCCGAACGCACAGTCGCCGTGTTGCGCTTCTCGTGGTACGCGACGGCCGGTCGCGTCGACCGCCAGCGAAAGCGCCTGCTCGATGCCCTCTCACAACGAGGGGCCGAGACGCGTGGCCGGCCAGAACTCCTCCAGTACAACGACCCGTGGACGCCGCCGTTCATGCGGACCAACGAAGTGGCAGTCCGGATCGAGGAGTCCGGCGACTGGTCCCGTCCCGACTGATGCCCGGCCGTGCAGCGACGAAGCCGACCTGACGACCGCGTTCGGCTCAATCGTCCGACTCTTCTGCTCCGGGTTCCTCCGCGTCCGGCTGTGGCCCGCCACCGGTCTGGGCTTCCTCGGCCTCGCCCCAGCCGCCGGCGTCGACCACCTCGAACAGCTTGCCCCAGTTTTCGTCGTCCTGTGCTTCGGGGAGCTGATTCCGGAGTTGCTCGAAGTCGGACGGCGCCACCTGCGTCTCGACGAGATCGACGATCACGCGGGCGTGGTAGGCTGCAGTCGACGGATCGGTCTCTTCGATCTCGCTGACTCGCGAGACGAATTCGCTCCAGTCGAAGCGCTGGCCGTGATCGCTGACGGCACCGGTCAGGTACCAGCGGATCTCCATCGGGAGCGACCCCGCGAGGTCCTCGGCTGCGCCGGCTGGGATCCGCTGTCCGAGCGTCATGAGCGTCGCGCGAATCGCCCGCACGGTCTCGCCAGTGCCTGGAAGCTCGAGTCGGTGCTGGATCTGGCCGGTAAACTCGTCGAAGTTCATCTTCGTTCGCGTCGGACTACGATCACGATCATAAACCCCTGTTCATACCCAGTGACCTGATTCGGCGACACCGGCCCGTCGATCCGCACGCGACGAAATCCCCGGTCTCTTTCGCCATCGCTCGAGTACGGTCGCCCACGATGGACAGTGAGTCGAAAGACGATGCCGATACGACCGACGCCGAGCACCGCGATATCGGACGCGGCCTGCTGGAAGCGGAGATGGGACCGAGCTCGAGTCTGGCCCACCTCTATCGGGGCGAGATCCACCGGATGAAGTTCTGGCGCGAGCGACTCGATCAGACGACCTACTGGGCGATCGTCATCATGAGCGCCATCCTGACGTGGACCTTCTCGAGCCGGAACAACCCCCACTACGTCCTCCTGCTGGGGGTCGCGGCGCTGACCGCGTTCCTGCTCATCGAGGCGCGTCGCTTTCGCGGCTACGACATCTGGCGCGGGCGCGTCCGGACGTTCCAGAAGAACGTCTTCGCGTACGGACTCGACCCCTCGGCTGGCCTCGAGGACCCCGACTGGCGCGAGAAGTTGAGCCGGGATTACAGACAGCCGGTCATCAAGATCTCCCTCGAGGAAGCGATCGCCCACCGCCTTCGTCGGATCTATCTGGTGTTGTTCACGATCACGCTGAGCGCGTGGGTCGTCCGTATCGCGGCGTTTGATATGCGGCCGTGGCCCGAAAGCGCTGCCGTCGGCGACATTCCGGGTCTGGCAGTCACTGCGGTGGTCGCCGCGTTCTATCTGCTCGCGGTGTTCGTTGCGATGCGGAACCGAACGTGGCAAAGCGAGGACGAACTCCGCACGGAGATGGTCGGCCAGGATCGGTGAGTGCTGTGCTCACGGCCTGGCGACTGACAGTATACTGAAGGAGTCGTACGCCGAAAGGCGAACCAATGTACGACCGCATCCTGATCCCCGTCGACGGCAGCAACGAGGCCACACGGGCCGCACGCCGCGGCCTCGACCTCGCTCGGCGGTTCGACGCGGCTGTCGAGGTCCTCCACGTCATCGATCGGCGCTCGAGCACCCGGACGAGCGACGAGCAGGCACAACTCCGGGAGCGCGGCGAGGAAATCGTCGCTGAAATCGAGCGGCTTGCAGCCGACCACGACCAGTCGGTGACGACGACGGTGACCGACGGCTCGCCCGCGGCACGGATCGCCAGGCTCGCCGCCGATTATGACGCGGGACTGATCATTATTGGGCGACAGGGGATCACGGGCCTGGGAAAACGGCTCCTGGGTGGCGTCACTGAGGAGGTCCTCCATCGGAGCGACGTGCCCGTCCTCGTCATTCCGACCGGCGACCGGTCGACTGGCGACTCGTTCGACTACGATCGACTACTCGTGCCGACCGACGGGAGCGAAAACGCCACCCGTGCTGCCCCCCACGCTGGTGCCGTCGCACGGCAGTACGGCTCGAGCGTCCACGCCCTGAGCGTCATCGACCTCCAGTCCGCCGGCGGCGCGTTCAGCGCGGGCGGCCTCGAGGGATCGTTCGTCGATCGCCTCGAGGACGATGCGGGCGAGACCGTTGACGAACTCGCGACCGAGATCGACGCGGTCGCCGATGTCGACGTCGAGACCGCCGTCCAAAAAACGTCGCTCGACGGCGTCGCGGCCGAAATCCGTGACTACATCGCGGCCCACGGCATCGACCTCGTCGTCATGGGATCGCACGGTCGGTCGAACCTCCGTCGACAACTGCTCGGCAGCGTCTCCGGGGCCGTGCTCCGGTCGGTCGACGTGCCGGTACTGATCGTGACGCGATCCTGACGGCCGATTACGACTCGTCCGGTGGGTTCTCGTCGCGAACGACTGTCACCGTCCCGGGTGCGCGCCGGACGACCCGTTCGGCGACGCTGCCGAGCAGGAACCGCGAGAGGCCACGCCGCCCGTGGCTCCCGAGGACGATCTGATCGATGTCGTGGTCTTCCGCATACGAGACGATCGTATCGGAGACGATCCCGACCTCTGTCGCCGTCGTGATCTCGGTGCCGTACTCGCTTGCGATCTCCTCGGCCTCCTCGAGGACGGCTTCGGCAGCGTCCTTCGATCGCTCGAAGGCGTCGTCCGCGTAGAAGACCCCATCGACGCCGGCGGAGCCGGCCCACTCCCGTGGATCGTTGACGTGGAGAACGCGGATCTCCGCGTCGTCGGCGTTCGAGAGCGCGTGATGTAATGCGGCGGTCGCCTGTGGTGATTCGTCGAACGCGACCAGGACTGTCGTTGTCATACGTGGTCCGTCGGCCGCCAGCGGCAAATCGCTTGAGGATTTCGACCCGTGGACTCGAAGAGGGACGCCACCGCGCTCGATGTGTCCTCGCTGCTCTCGCCTCGCCAGTTTCGTCTCGTACGGACTCCTATCAGTGGGTGCCGGTGGGCCCGCGACCCGTCTTGTGGGTGCGCCGGGACATCCGGGACAGCAGACCGTATCAGTCGTCTTCGGCTGACGCATCCGCAACAGCAGACTGCTCCGACTCGGTCGCCTCGCCGTCGACGGCGCGGTCCGTGCTGTCGACGCTGACACCCTCCCAGTCGTGATCCGCGTGATAGCCCTCGCGTGCTTTCGCGCTCGGGGCGACACGGATGAACTCCGCCTTCTCGCGGGCCGCGGGGATCGTCGCCCCGCCACAGTAGGAGAGCCCCGACTGAATGCCGGCACGGAACTCCGTGACGACGTCCTCGAGTGGCCCCTTGTATGGCGTCAGCGCTTCGACGCCCTCGTCGGCGCGCACGTCGACGTCTTTGTCGTCGCGCTTTTCGGCGGCGATGGTCGTCGCCATCCCCCGTGAGCGCTTGTATCGCGTGCCGTCGACCTCGACGACTGCGCCGGGTGATTCCTCGGTGCCGGCGAGGAGACTGCCGATCATGACGGTGTCGGCTCCCGCCATCAGCGCCTTCACCGCATCGCCGGAGGTGCGGATGCCACCGTCGGCACAGATCGTGACGTCGAGATCCTCGGCTGCGTCTGCACAGTCGTCGACGGCAGTCAGCTGTGGGACGCCCGCGCCGGCGACCTTCCGGGTGGTACAGTGTGAGCCCGGCCCGATGCCGACTTTGACGCAGTCGGCCCCTGCTGCCGCGAGGTCTTCGACACCTGCGGGCGTCGCGACGTTGCCGGCGACGAGGTCCGTCTCCGGAAACGCCGACCGGAGCCGTTCGACGGCCTCGAGCGCGCTCTCGAGATGTCCGTGGGCGACGTCGACGACGAGCGCGTCGACGCCGGCCGTGACGAGAGCGTCGCTCCGTGCGACGTAGTCCTCGTTGATACCGACGGCTGCGGCGATTCGTTCGCCAGCGTCAACCACCTGCTCGACCTGACCGGCCTGTTCGTCCGGCGTGAGAAACCGGTGGAGGACGCCCAGTCCGCCGGCGCGCGAGAGTTCGATCGCCAGCTCGGCCTCCGTGACGGTGTCCATCGCGGCGGCGACAAGCGGCGTCTCGAGTTCGATACGCGGCGTAAACGACGTCGCGAGATCCACGTCGCGCCGACTCTCGACTGGCGAGCGCTTCGGGACGAGAAGCACGTCACCGTAACTCAACCCGGTGCGAAGATCGTTCATGACCCCCTCCTGCTTAGGGACCCCTCCGCATAAGGGTCTCGCCGGTTTCTCAGGGCATGCGACCGCCGCTTTCCGTCCAGAACTGCGACTACGCTCGCGGATCCCGATCGGGGCCCGGATACGCGCCGCCTTCGACGACGTCGTAGAGACTTTCGGGATCGAAGAGTTGCGCGAACGCGTCCGGCGGCCGGATGCTGACAGAGACACGGGGCTGGAGAGTGAGGCCGGCTTTCGCCGAGCGAAGCCGCTCGTCGTACGAGAGAAGATGCGCCGCGTTGCCCTGATAGGCTGACGCAAGCGCGGGGTGATCGCCTTCGGGCTGATCGACCGCGACGCGTTCGGCCTCGAGCCGTTCCCGGTGGTCGGCGGCGAGGTCGGCGTCGGCCAGTTGCGCGACGAGCCGTTCGGTCTCGGCGAGCAGCGGGTCGCTCGCGACCAACTCGACCCACGAATGGCGGCGAACGTGATCCAGCGCCTCGCGGGCGTCGCCGCCGACGAGCAGATCCGCCGCGAGCACGTCGGCGTCCGCGACGACGCGGGCCGGGTTCGGCTGCTCAGGCATCCTCGTCCTCCCGTCGCGTCTCGAGTCCTGATCGCACGGCCTCAAGGTCGCCGTCGTACGCTGCCCCGCGGTCGAACAACTCGGCCCAGCTCGATGACATCGGTGGTGATTGGAGCCGGAGGCTGAAAGCTCTCCGGCTTTGATCGCTTACGACCGCCGCGAGAGCACCCAGAACGTGACGGTTCCGAGGGCGAACGCGACGCCGACGTTCACCAGCAGGCCGACGACGCCGACCGCCGCGACGAGCGTGAACGACCGGCGATCGGCCACAGGCTCGAGCGCTGCACGGGCGAGCTCGAGGGCCACGACGACGAGCAACACGCCAAGGATCGCCATCGGGAACGCGGCGAGGACGGCCCCGGCGGCGACCAGCGCGAGCGCGAGATAGCCGACCCCCAACAGGACGTTCGCGCCGCCGGTTCGCGCGCCGAAGGCGTACTTGCCGGCGAGCCCGCCGCTGCCGTGACACATCGGGACGCCGCCGAACGGAACCGCCGCAAGGCAGGTAATGCCCATACTCGTCGAGAGCGTATCCGCCGAAATCTCCCGGTCGTAGAGATCGCCACAGAGCAGGGCCGTCGCGATCGCGGCGTTCCCGATCGTCATACCGAGTTGCGCGACGGTCCCCTTGAGCGCGGCCGCGCTGACCGACGGCGGGCCGGCGGGAAAGACGGCGAGCGTCGGTACTGCAGGCGTCGGAACGCCGGCCGTCGCGACGGCGGCGACGCCGCCGAGTCCGAGGACGACCAGCACGCTCGCTCCCCGGTAGCCCACGAGCGCGAGGAGGCCCACGACTGCCAGCCCGGCCGCCGCGATCGGCAGGTTACTAAACGAGAGGTCGACGGCCGCCTCGAGCAAGAGCAGGGCGACAGCGAGTTGGACGCCACGGATGACGGGTTCGCCGACGACCCGTTGCAGCCGGCCGACGAGTCCGAGCTGTCCCACCGTGAGCAAGACGCCACCGGCGAGCAATCCGGCGGCGGCGAGTTCGGCATAGGTTAGCGTCCCGACGATCGCCAGCCCGATCAGTGCCTTCATCGGCTCGACGGAAAGCGGCAGGCCGTAGTAGACTCCCCAGACGATCTGGAAGACGCCGAAGCCGACCAGCACGTGGGGCACGGAGACGCTGGTCGTCGCTCCCAGCGCGACCAACAGCGGCAGTACCGTAACCGAATCACCTAGCGCGCCCGTGAGTTCACTCGTGGTGAACTCGAGATCGGTATCGAGCGGTGATCCGACGGAGTACGACATCTATCCCGTGATACTGTCGGAGCGGCCTTGACTCTTGGCAGTAACCACGATTTGTTTCATTCACCCGATTCGCGTCGTCGGATTCGGTTACCGGCGTGCGTACCAGCGGGGCCGCTTGCGGGACGAGCGGTATCGCTGCAGCGGACGCTATCGGACGGGTCTAAAAACTGAAAGCACTCGAACTCGAGTCGCGATCGGTCCTAGTCTTCGAGGACGATCTCGATCGAGACGTCGTTTGGCACCTGAATGCGCATGAGCTGTCGGAGTGCGCGTTCGTCGGCGTCCAGATCGATCAGGCGCTTGTGGACGCGCATCTCCCAGTGCTCCCACGTCGCAGTGCCTTCGCCGTCAGGCGATTTCCGGGTCGGCACCTCGAGCGTTTTCGTCGGCAGCGGGATGGGGCCGCTCAGGTTGACGCCGGTGTTGTTCGCGATCTCGCGGACGTCGTCACAGATGTCGTCGAGGTCGTCTGGACTCGTGCCCGCGAGTCGAACGCGTGCCTGCTGCATTTATTTCTCGTCGACGCTCAGGACCTTGCCAGCGGCGATGGTCTGACCCATGTCGCGGATGGCGAAGCTCCCGAGTTCGGGGATCTCGCTGGATGGCTCGATGCTGAGGGGCTTTTGCGGTCGGATGGTGACCACAGCAGCGTCACCCGCCTGGATGAAGTCGGGGTTCTCCTCGGCGACCTCGCCGCTCGAGGGGTCCATCTTCTTGTCGATGGATTCGATCGTACACGCGACCTGTGCGGTGTGGGCGTGGAAGACCGGCGTGTAACCGGCGGTGATCACGCTGGGGTGCTGCATGACGACGATCTGGGCCTGGAACGTCTCGGCGACGCTTGGCGGCTCGTCGGCGGGGCCACAGACGTCACCGCGGCGGATGTCGTCCTTGCCGATGCCGCGGACGTTGAATCCGACGTTGTCACCGGGCTCGGCCTTGGGCACCTCTTCGTGGTGCATCTCGATCGTCTTCACTTCGCCACCGACGTCCGATGGCTGGAAGGAGACGTTGTCGCCGGTGTTCAGGATACCGGTCTCGATACGTCCGACAGGGACGGTACCGATACCCGAGATCGTGTAAACGTCCTGAATCGGGAGTCGGAGCGGCGCGTCCGTCGGTGGCTCCGGCTCGGGCAGGTCGTTGAGTGCCTCGAGGAGGATTTCGCCGTCGTACCACGGCGTGTTGTCGGACTCCTCGGCGATGTTGTCGCCCTCGAACGCCGAGATCGGGATGAACGAGGCGTCGTCCGTGTTGAACTGGACCTGCTTGAGCAGCTGGTTGACTTCTTCGACGACCTCGTCGTACGTCGACTCCTTGTAGTCGACGATGTCCATCTTGTTGATGCCGATGATGAGCTCGTCGATCCCGAGGGTACGGGCCAGGAAGACGTGCTCCTGGGTCTGGGGCGCGACACCGTCGTCAGCGGCGACGACGAGGACGGCGTTGTCCGCCTGGGATGCGCCCGTGATCATGTTCTTCACGAAGTCTCGGTGGCCAGGACAGTCGACGATGGTGAAGTCGTAGGCGTCCGTCGAGAACTCCTGGTGGGCGATGTCGATGGTGACACCACGCTCTCGCTCCTCAGCGAGGTTGTCCATGACGTAGGCGAACTCGAAGCCACCCTTGCCTTTCTCTTCTGCTTCTTCGCGGTGCTGTTCGATGACGTGCTCTGGTACGCTCCCCGTCTCGTAGAGGAGTCGTCCCACGAGCGTACTCTTCCCGTGGTCAACGTGACCGATGATGGCCAGGTTCTGGTGTTGGTCGCTCATTGTTGTAGCTCACGCGCAGAGGCGCTTATATCGGTCTCTTTCGCTCGTTGCGGTTAAAACCATTTCGAAAGCGTATTCAGTCCATCCCGACGCAGTCTTGCGGTTTGGCTAGCATTCACACGCCACAGAAGGTTCGATCCCGGCCGACGGCAGCGGGTCGACGGCGACCTCGAGGGCTTGGGATACTGCTGGACAGAACGACGCGACGATCGGTCGCGAACCCGCGACCGACTTCGTATTTACTGCTGTCCGACAGTAGGATCACTGGTGATCGGTGCAACTCGTCTCTCCGACAGTCACAACCGGTACTGAAGCGAGGGATCCAACAGCAGAACGGGAACGTCGTGATCGCGTTACAGTGGTGGGAGTCGACCGACGTCGGAGAGGACCGCCGTCGCGGTCTCCGGTCCACCGGCCCCGCGGCCGCTCGTGTGGAGCGAGCCGGCGTGTCGCGTCTCGATCTGGACGATGTTTCGCGTGCCGGTCACCGCGAGCGCGCCGTTTTCGGGAACGAGTCGCGGGCCGACGCGGACGCCGTCGCGGGTCGCCTCGCCGATAAGCCGGATCGTACGTCCGTCTTCGGCGGCGAGATCGAGTGCACTGCCCGGAATGTTCTGAATGCCCTCGACCGTCGCGTCCTCGAGCGCAAAGCCACCATCGGAGAGCACGTTCGCGAGGATGACGAACTTCAGCGCGGCGTCGGTGCCGTCGACGTCGAAGGTCGGGTCGGCCTCGGCGACGCCCAGGTCCTGGGCTTCCGCGAGGACGTGTTCGTAGTCGAGCCCTTCGGCGGCCATCCGCGTGAGAATGAAGTTCGCGGTCCCGTTCAAGACGCCACGGACCGCGGTGACGGCTTCCGGCGTACTGTCTTCGATCGTCGAGAGGATCGGAATCGCGCCGCCGACTGTCGCCTCGAAGCGGATCGAGCCCGCACTCTCGGCCTCGAGCGCGCGCAGTTCCTCGTAGCGTTCGGCCACCGGCCCCTTGTTCGCGAGGACGGCGTGGCGGTCGGCCTCGAGCGCGCGCTGGACGTGGGAGAAGCCGGGTTCGGCGTCGCCGAGCGTCGTCGGGGTCGCCTCGACCAGCACGTCGTAGTCGGTGTCGAAGACGTCTTCGGGATCGGCGGAGCCGACGGCCTGACCGCCGACTTTGCGCTCGAGGGCGTCCTCGACGGCGATGCCGTCCGGATCGACTGCGGCGCTACTGGAGTCCGCGAGTGCGACGACGTCGTGGCCGTACTCGCCGGCGAGGTCGGCGACCGAGCGGCCGACGTCACCGGCACCGAGAATTGCGAGTTTCATGCGGCATCACCTGCGAGCAGTGGTTCGACGACAGTCAGCTCTTTGTCCGTCCCGATCGCACGGATGGTCTCCAGTGCCTCCGTGGAGCGTCCGGAGTTGATCGCGAGTCGCGCGCGGGCGCTCGCGACACCGTCGGTCCCCTCGGGCGACGTCAGCGAGAGATCTTGCACGATGGCGTTAGCTTCATCTTCGATTCGCGAGAGCGTATTCGAGAGGTCGGTCTCGACTAAGTGGCCGATTAGCACGACACTGATTTCCTCACCGTAGTGTTCTTCGCCGGCCTGAATGACGTTGATGCCGGCGTCACGAAGCGCCTCGACGATGCCGTCGAACCGGTCGGGTGGACACTCCATGTCGACCTCGACGGGGATGTGCCCGCGAGGCGTGATGTTGCCGCGTTCGTGATGGATGCTCAGCAGATTGCCGCCGTTGTCGGCGATCGGTGCGAGCGCGCTGAGTAACTCGCCGGGTTCGTCGACGAGCTCGAGCCGAACAGTGTAGGCACGGACGCCGCCGTCGGTCTCGGCGTCGGGATCGTCCTCGTCGTCGGACTCGGGTACGTTACCCATCGTCGTCACCTCCTGCCTGCGGACGGTTACTCATCATGGTGTACGAGTCCGTAACGGGCGCATAAAAGGATATAGGACTTCCCAACGCTCACCGCCTGTCAACGAGGGACATGGAATCTACCACGGCGCGCTCATACGAACTCCCGGCAGTCAGTGCCGGTGAGACCGCGACCCGCACTGCGATTCCACCGTGGAACTCGTGACAGCAGTCCGTCTCAGTCTGCGGCGTGGACCGATTCGGCAGGCTCGTCCTCGCGAATGCTCTGGATGCTCGCCCAGATGACTGCGCCGCTGACCAGCAGGGCCGACCCGAAGATGAGCACCTTGCTGAGCTGGTTGAAAACACCCATATCGTAGGCATTCCCGAGGTTCCGGCTGGCCACCGCAGCCGACCCTGCGAGCAACATCGCGGCGAAGTACTCGGTGATGTCGTCTTCGTTGACGAGCGCCGTCGCGCCGGCACCGATGCGAGCGCCCATCGCACTCCCCGCGAGCAGGGGCAGGACGATCGTCAGGTCGAGCGCACCGGACTGGGCGTAGGTGAACGCGCCGAACGCGCCCGAGGCGGTGATCTGGAACACGTCGGTCCCGACCGCGACCGCAGCGGGGACGCCAAGTCCATACATCATCGCGGGCATCAGCAGGAAGCCGCCGCCGACGCCGAGGAAGCCCGAGAGGATGCCGATGGCAAACGCCATCGCGAGCGTCACCCACAGCGACACTTTGGTTCCGCCTTTGATCGAGACCATCGGCGGAATCTTGATCGACTGGAACTTCTCGGCGAGCGCGGACCCGTCGTCGTCCGAACTCTCCGTGCGGGCGTCTCGCAACATGAGCAGCCCGACGATCGCCAGCAATCCGATATACGAAATGCTCACCACGAGGTCGGCGAAGCCGAGTGCTTTCAGGTAGTAGACGACCCCCTTCCCGACTTCGATGCCGGCGGTCATCCCCACGATGAACATCAGGCCGAGTTTGTAGTCGACCTGTCCGTGGTCGCGGTGGCGAAGCGCCGCGATGACCGAAGTCCCGAACACGAACGCGAGTCCGCTCCCGACCGCAGTCGTCGAGTCGTACCCCATCACCAGTAGCGCGGGCGTGACGAGGAACGACCCACCCATCCCGAAGAACCCGAACAGGGTCCCGATGAGCAGGCCAAAGCTGATGAACAAGCCGAGTTGCCCCGCCGCGATTCCGAACAGTTCCATCGCCATGATTAGCTCCCTCCGAGAGCGCGTTTGACGGGATCGCTCAGTGCCGTCGTAAGTGCACCGTACCCGACGTACAGGAGCATCGCTTCCACGAGGACGGCACCGACGCCCGTGATGGCCTGTCCGGTCGCGCCCAGCGACTCAAGCCCGATCATTGGTCGATCACTCTGCGATTGCATGCTGTCGGTTGCATCGATAGCGACGACTCATCCAATCCTCGTTTAATAGGTTTGCGGGAGCCGTGCAAGATAGAATACGCATAGGTTCTGGATCATGTTGGATGGGATAGCCATAACTTATCGGAACTGAGGGTCGCGCTCTGGCAGGTGATATTTGCCGCTATCTATGACGATGCTTGCTCGCGCGCAGCCCACGAACAGCAACGAACGAAGCCACGCACGGTCGACATTCTCGATGGGCGCTCATACGAACTACTGTCAGTTGTTTCCGGTGCAACCGCGACCGTCCTGCGGTTGCATCGGTAACTCGTTACAGCAGACCGTATCAGGGGTATTGGACCGGCCGTCGTTGCTGCGGAGAGACCGCTACCCGCTCGAGAAGTACCGACTAAAGGCCTCGAAAACAGCGGTTACAGATGATCCTTGCCCGGGTTCGACGAGCCCCAGTCGCCGCGACCACCTTCGGTCCGGTCGATCCCCATGATCGACTCGGGCTGGTCCGGGCCGCCGAGGCTATCGCGTGCATCGGGCACCCGAACGGTGACCTCGTCGATTTCGGGCCACGTGATCAGTTCGGCCTCGATGTTGCCCGTCGTGACGTCGCTGATCGAACAGCCCTTGCAGCCACCACCGAGTTCGATGATGACCTCGCCGGTCTCCGGATCGGCTGCGCGCACTGCACTGGTGCCGCCATGCATCTGAATGATCGGCATCTCGCGTGTCAGCCACTGCTCGACACGCTCTTGCAGCGACGGCTCAGTCTCGGAGTTACTCATGAGTCTCCCTACGTGCTCGAATGGGGAATAAGTTCGGTCACACGGCCGAAATCAGTCGAATTAATCCTGAACGTTTCCGTGGCGTCGGCGCAGCCACTCGAGTGCAACGCCGCCACTGACGAGCCCAGCGACGCCGGTGAAACCCGGGCTCGAATCGGTGCCATCGTCAGTTTCGTTCCCGCTCGGATCGTTTGGATCGTCGTCCCCGAGCCACTCGGCAGGTGGTTGCAGCGACGGCGGGTCAGCCTGCGTGCCGGCTTCGTCTGGGAAGGTGTAGAGTGCACCCTCGAGCGACGTATTGGGTATCGCTTCGGTGCTCGAGGCGATGAACGTCTCACCGGGGCTGACCACGCGTGCCGTCCAGAACCCCGTTTCGGCCGGGTTGCGCCACCAGGCGAGCCGTTCGGGATCGGTGGGATCGGAGATGTCGTGGAGTTGGACGCCGGCACGGTACCACGACGAATAGAGTCGGCCGTCGTGCAGTTCGAAGTTGTGCGAGCTCGTCCAGATTCCGCCGCGATAGGATTCGTCGGCCGTCCGCGGGGCGTCGATCGATCCTCGGTGGACCGGCTCGGTCGGATCGCTGACGTCGTAGAGGTCGATTCCACCAGGCTGGTCGGGGTCCGCGCCGTTGGTCGTCCAGGCCTCCCGGCCGACCGCCATGAGGTCGCCGCTATCGTCGACCGCCACGTAGTGATCGTTGCCGGGCAAGCCGTAGACGCCGTCCCGGAAGTCGTCGATCTCGCGTTGGGCCTCGAGTGTCGTGTCCGCGACGTGGGAAACGACCGTCGGGGCGGTCGGATCGCTGACGTCGAGTATGCAGGTCCCGGCGTTCCAGCAGGGGAGGTAGGCCGTCCCGTCTCGAACGTAGACGTCGTGAAGATAGCGCCCGAGCCAGTGGATGTCGCGCCAGCCGGGCTCGTAGTCCAGCAGCGACCAGTCCCCGATTTGTGTGATCTCCTCGCCGCCGACATCGAAAATCACGAGCCGGTTTTCACTGCGCATGTTTTTGACGACGAACAGCCGGTCGCCCTCGAGAAAGCAGTTGTGAATATGGAACCCGGTTTCGAAGGCATCGGTCGCGATGGGCTTTTCGGGGGCGCTTATGTCGTATCGTCGGAAGCCAAGAAAGAGGTCGCTTGAACCGGCGGATTCGGCTGGACCGGCGACGATCAGCCGGTCGCCGTCGACGGTCAGATCGAGGATCTGAGTCAGGGGTGCGCCGTCGATCTCGATGTCGCGTTCCTCAGCGATGACCCTCGGCTCGGCGGGGTCGCTCACGTCGACGACCGCGAACCCGGTGGTCGCGGCGACGTACGCGACTGCACCCTCGCCGACGACGGCCTCTGCAGCGCCGGTGACGGGAACCTGCCCGAGCGGTTCGTACCCCCCGTTGGGTGGCGCTGCCGTTGTGCTTGCCCGCGATGGGATGACTGCACTCGAGAGGGTGAGAGCGAGACCGGCGGTCCCACTCGCATCGAGGAACGCTCTCCGCCTCATCTGTAACGCAGTTGCACGGTGCGACATATAGAGCTAGTCACTCGTGGCTCGCCGGATAGCGCGGCAGACGAGTGCACGAATCGATCTTAGCTATGGAGCCGACGCCGATCGCCAGTCCCCTCGGTCAGCGCGCTGGCGAGCGCACCTTCGACGACGACGTCGTCGCCGAGCTCGGTGACGTGAATCTCCGGCACGTTCGTCATCACCATCTCCGAGACGCGCTCGCGGATGGGATCGACGACCAGGTCCTCGTTGTGCAACGCGACCGCGCCACCGAAGGAAACGACGATCGGCGCGAACGCGTGGATCACGTTCGTGACGCCGATCGCGTTCCAGTGGGCGAGCTGGTCGATGACGTAGTCAGCCAGTTCGTCCTCGCCGGCGAGATCGAAGACGTCCTTCGCCGTGAACTCCGGCCCCTCGAGCGGGAGGTCGGTCGCAATCGTCGGGTCGTCGTCGGCGAGCAGCCGGGCGAAGTTGGGGATGGCGTTGCCCGAACAGTAGGCCTCCCAGTGGCCGTCGTGACCGCAGCCACAGGTCAGCCGGCCGCGGGGGTCGACGACGTAGTGGCCGACCTCGCCGGCGTTGCCGTCCCAGCCGCTGACGATGCGGCCGTCGGAGCAGACGCCGGCACCGATCCCCGAGGAGATGGTAATATAGACCATGTCGTCGGGGTTGCTGGCGGCGTGAAACCGCTCGCCGATGACGCCTGCAGTCGTGTCGTTGTGGAGGTAGACGTCGTCGCTGTCGATCAGCTTCGAGATCGGGCCGGTCAGCGGGATGCGGTCGATCGAGTCGGGGAGGTTCGCCGGATCGATCACCGCGCCCTCGGCGAGATCGAACGGCCCGATCGAGCCGATCCCAGCGGCGGTGATCCGGGTAGGTTCGATCCCGGCATCGCCACAGGCACCGCGAAGCGTTCGCAAGACTCCCTCGGTCACGTCGATACCCGTCGGCCCGCGCGGCGTCGATCGGCGATCCACACCGATCGTCGTCCCGTCCGGCTCGGCGACGACGGCCCGGACGTTGGTCGCGCCGAGATCGACGCCCGCATAGTAGACCATGCTACCCTAGAGACGACCGCGATCGTACTTAACTACCCAGATTGTACTCGGCGACGAGTATCGATTTCGATACGTTCGGAGCCGACAACACACGACTGGTCCGGCGGCTGTCGCGGCGACATATGTATGCTATACCATGCCATATCTAGTCGTATGGCTACCGACGACTCACGCGCCGATACGGACGTCGGGTCAGACCCGGCAACCCCGCTCTCCGAGACGGAACTCGAGGCCCTCCACGAGGTCGAGCTGGGACTCGAGTGGACCCAGCGCGCTCAAGGCTGTCTGCTCGAGTTCCACCACGCGACGGGCCACGGGATGGACCACCTCTATCGAGCCGAAGAGCGGCTCAGAGCAGCCGGCCACGACGATCTCGCCGACGTAATTCGAGACGACCTCCTCCCCCACGGCGTCGTCGACGAGGACCGCTGGTCCTACGAGATCCTCGAGCACTTCCAGGAGAGCCTGCTGGCCGAAACGCGGGCGCTCGAGCGCCAGGTCCGACGGGAGCTGGCCGATGGAAAGCGCCACGTCCGCGAGCGCAAGCAGGAACGGGAGTGGAAACGGCGGGCCAAAGAGCGATGACGAACAACTGACAGGAGCCAAAGCAGCCGGCGCTGGACCGTGGTGGTATGACGAGAGAGGGCGAAAACGCGGGATCAATTCGTCGGTCGCGACAGGTCGCTACTCCATGACGTCGAGGTCGCGGAAGTAGGTGACCGGACAGGGAGCCGAGAGGATGATCTCCTGGGAGACGGAGCCGAGCACGGCTTTTTCAGCCGGGGAGCGCCGGCGGCCACCGACGACCATTCGGTCGGCGTCGACGTCGACCGCCATGTCGACGACTTTGGAACTGACTTCGCCGAGTGCGCCTTTGATCTCGTAGTCGACGCCGGCGTCCTCGAAGCGTTCGGCGAGTTCGGGGACCGGCGCGCGTTCGGCGGCGACCTCGTCAGGGTCGACATCGTCGGCACGAGCGTCGAAGCCGATATCCTCGTGGATGTCTTCATACTCGTCTTCCGTGAAGGCGTGTCCGATCACGACTTTCGCGCCGAGTGGCTCGGCGATCTCGAGCACGGTCTCGGCGAGTTCCGGCGCGCGCACTGTGTCCATCGGTCCAACTGCAAGGAGTACCGTATCGATTGCCATGTCCGCACAGTGGTTGGGCCACCTGCATAAGTATTCTCGTCGATGTATGTTTCCAGAACCAACCGTGACCGTTTTAGCGGTGGCAGTGGTGGGGGTATGTCGTTGCCACCCTGACACTAGTCTGATAGCTATTGTGTGGGAACGGAGGCGTCACTGCGGACGAAGGTAACAGGGCAGGGTGCCGACAGGAGCACCTCCTGTGCCGTCGAGCCGAAGACGGCCTTCCCGGTCGGTGATCGCCGTCGCCCGCCGACGACGACCCGATCGGCATCGGCACTCGCCGTAAGGTCGACGATCGACTGCCCGTGGTCCCCGACGGCCCCACGGATCTCGTAGTCGACGCCGTGCTCGTCGAAGATGGCCTGCAACTCGTGGATCGTCGAGTGCCGCGCTGCGACCGCGTCGGGGTCGATCTCGTCGACAGTGCGATCGAACTCGAGGCGCTCGAGGACCTCGTCGTACTCGGTGCTGGTAAAGACGTGTGCGAGGACGACGGTGGCGTCGGCTGGTTTCGCGACCTCGAGGACCGTCTCGGCCAGTTGCCCGCTGCGGTCTTCGTCACCGGGACCGACCGCGAGTAACACCGTATCTAGCATGGGTAGTGAATCGACCCACAGCACCGTAAAGCCGCGGCAGGGTGGCGACGGGGATCGATGTCGATGGAACCGCGGCCCGCAGTGCCACGCCGTCACCGTTTTCCACGCCGTCGTCGAGTATCGACGCATGGACGGACCCGATCTCGACGGACAGACGGTACTCGTGACGGGCAGTGCGAGAGGCGTCGGACGCGAACTGCTGCTGGCGACGGCCGACTGCGGCGCGGCGACGGCGGTCCACTATCACACCAGCGCCGACGCGGCCCACGAGGTGGCTGACCAGGCCCGCGAACGCGGTGCGACTGCAGCGATGACGGTACAGGCCGACGTCACTGATCCCGACAGTGTCGACGGCCTCTTCGCAGCCATCGAGGCCGACCTCGGCGACGTCGACGTGCTGGTCAACAACGTCGGCGACTTCGCGCCTGCCCGCTGGGACGACCTCGCGTTCGAGGAGTGGACCCGCGTCCTCGAGACGAACCTTACTGGAACCTATCTCTGCTCGAAGCGGGTCCTCCCCCGGATGCGCGAGAACGGGGCCGGCCGAATCGTGAACATCGGCTACGCCTCGAGCGAGCAGGGGCTCGTCAGCCCGAAGAACTTCCCCTACTTCGTCGCGAAGAAGGGCGTGTTGATGTTTACGCGCATGCTCGCGGCGGACACCCAGAACGACGGGATCACGGTCAACGCCATCTCGCCGTACGTCGTCGAGAACTCCGACGAGTTCCCCGACGAGTTGCCACGCGATCGGCCCGCAAGTTTCGAGGACCTGATCGCGCCGCTGTATTTCTTCCTCGATCCGGACAGTGAGTACGTCAGCGGCGAGAATATCGAAGTCGATGGTGGCTGGTTGCCTGAGACTGTGTAAGCGATCGAACCGCGGCGCTGTGTGCCGCGGGACGTTTTTGGTCCAGATTTTTGCGAGGAGTGAGGCTCGAGCGCAGCGAGAGTCCCCGACGAAGTAAAAAGGTGGGTGGAGAACACCGAAGTCGACGGTGGCTGGGTGCCCGAGTATGTGTGACGGGGTCCGGACGCGTCCCGACGCTTTTGTGCCATCGGTGAATTGTTGGCCGTATGAGCAGTCGGCTGCGCGAAATCGGTATCGGTGCGATCGTGGTGTTCGCCGCCGGCATCGTTCTCTGGCCACCTGATGAGACGTTCTGGCAGTGGTGGACGGTACTTCCGGAGGCCGCACAGACCGAATCACTCGTGCTCGTCCTGTTGACGGTTCTGGCCGGGGCTGTCGGAATCGCAGCGACGGCGCTCAGTGGCATTCGACCGTCGAACCTCGCTATCGGTGGTCTCGTGGCGTACGTGGTCGGGATGGCGCTTATTAGTCTCAGTATGTCGCCGGATAGTCCAGTGCATCTCCTTCTCTACGGATACATCCTCGTCGTCGTGTTGCTCGGTGCTGGCGGCTGGCGTCGGATCAGGACGGGCGACGAGACCGATTCAGCGGACGCCACTGACACAGCCTAAGACGGTCGAGCGATCGACGGCTGACAGCGTCCGATCGTCCACGCGGGGACGGCCGTTTGACGACGTTTGGCCACAGCTTTTCGTCCCAGCGGCCACCGAACTTCAGTATGAGTCTCCCGATCGCGATGGGGTGGCGACACCTGCTCTTTGCTAACTGGCCGGTCGATCCTGCCGCCGTTGCGGCTCAAATTCCGGATGATCTTACCGTCGAGACCTACGACGGCCGGGCGTGGCTCTCTGTCGTGCCGTATCTGAACGTCGACGTTCGTCCGCGCGGGCTTCCCGCAGCGATGGGCGTCGATCTCCCCGAACTCAACCTCCGGACGTACGTCAGTCGGGACGGCGAGCCTGGCGTCTACTTCTTCAGCCTCGACGCAGAGGGTATCCTCGGCGTCGTCGGGGCACGTCTCTTTCACCAACTGCCATACTACTACGCCGACATCGAGATCACCGGGACCGACCGGGGCATCGCGTTTACGAGCGAGCGGCTCCATCCGGGCGCCTCGCCGGCGACGTTTACGGGGACCTACGAGCCGGTCGGCGACCCGTTCGTCCCCGAACCCGGCTCGCTGGCAGCGTTTCTCACCGAACACTACCGATACTACACGACGGCTCGAGACGGCACCCTTCGCTACGCCGACATCGATCACGAGCCGTGGACGCTGCGGCCGGCAACGGTGACGATTGAGACGAACACGCTGTTCGAGGCCAACGGATTCGACCGGCCCGCCGGATCGCCGGTCTGTTACTACAGTCGTGGCGTCGACATCACGTCGTCGCGAAATCGTCGCTGGGAGTGAACCGGGCGACAGGAGAGCGATCGATATTCCTCGGTCGCGGCCCTCGTTCAACCCATGACAGCGACGGGAACGATCCGGGCGATCCACATCGCGCCGGAACAGGGCGCACCGATGGAACGCGTCGAGCAAGTGACTGCAGTCGCACGGCGAGGGCTCGAGGGCGATCGCTACTACGCCACCGAGGGAACGTTCGCCGATCGGGAGGGCAGCGATCTCACGCTCATCGAGTCCGAAGCGCTCGCGGCGGTCGAGCGGGACTACGACATCTCACTCGAGTCCGGCTTCCACCGCCGCAACCTCACGACCGACGGCATCGCCCTGAACCATCTGGTCGGCGAGCGGTTTCGGGTCGGCGAGGTCGTCTGCGAAGGGATCGAACTCTGCGAGCCGTGTTCGTACCTCGAACGCCACCTCGAAAAAGAGGGGATCCGCAAGGCGCTGGTTCATCGAGGCGGGCTTCGGGCACGGATCCTCGACGACGGTGTTGTGACAGCTGGTGATGGTATCGAACGTATCGCTCAGCCTACTGCCCGCGACTGATATTCGATGAGGTATCCGTCACTCACTTTCCATCTCGATTGGGGAAAACACTTCGTGTTCCGAGCAACAGGAAACATGAACCTGCAGTATTCGTCGCCATTCCGACTGGCAGAAGCAGAAACTACATTTTCGTGAGGCCGAAGAAAGAGACACGATGAACGAACCGGGCATCCAGTCGCTGATGGACCAGGAAACGCTCGATCAGCGCGTTCGTGACGGGGAGACACCAGAGTGGGTCGCTGATCACTGGCACTCGTTTCGCGACGGACTGCTCGGTGAGCGAAACGAGACGCCGTTTCCGTGCTTTTTCGGCGCTGAATCCGTCCAGAACGGCGAGCCGATCTACACTGCGGTCCCCTCGATGAGTGACGCGGATGCGCTCTTGGGCCTGCGTGATCGGATCCTCGAGTACCTCGAGGTCTATCAGGACCACTCGGAACGGGCCTCGCTGGTCACCTTCTTCAAGCCGCCCGAAGAACCGCTCTCGGAGGCGGAGTATCACGAGACGCTGTGGCACATCCTCCAGACGCTGCACCTCCACGATCCCGAGCCGTGGCCCGAGGACATCCCAACTGATCCCGACGACCCCTACTGGGAGTTCTGTCTCGGCGGCGAGCCCATGTTCCCGACCTGTCGGGCTCCGTTCTACGAGAACCGAAAGAGCCGCTACTGTCCGATCGGCCTCGAGATCACGTTCCAACCGCGCGCGCTGTTCGAGAACCTCGACGTGACGGCAGACACCGAGGCCGGCCAGCACGCTCGCGAGGTCATTCAGGATCGACTCGAGGGCTACGATGGTGTCTGTCCCCACGCCGATCTCGGCGACTGGGGCGTCGAGGGCGACCGCGAGTGGCCACAGTACATGCTCTCGGAAGACGACGAACAAGCGCCGTCGACGTGCCCGATCACGGTCACTCGAACGCATCCGAAACCCGGCGCGAAGCTGCCATGAGCGACGCGCTCAAGAACGTTGCTCTCGTCCTGATCGACTTCCAGCAGGGGTTCGACGACCCCTCGTGGGGTGAGCGAAACAACCCCGACGCAGAAGTGAACGCAGCGCGGCTCCTCGAGCACTGGCGTGAGACTGACCGGCCGATCGTCCACGTCCGCCACGACTCGACGGAACCGGACTCGCCGCTTCGAGGAGACGAACCCGGTTTCGCGTTCAAACCCGAGATGGCTCCCAGCGAGGGTGAGCCGACGATGGAAAAATCGGTCAATAGCGCGTTCATCGGGACCGATCTCGAAGACTGGCTTCGCGACCGGGGTCTCGAGACGGTTGTCATCGCCGGGCTCACGACGGATCACTGCGTCTCGACGAGTACCCGGATGGCCGAAAACCTCGGCTTCGACCCGATCGTCGTCCGCGACGCGACCGCGACATTCGAGCGCTCGCTCGATGGCGAAACCTTCGACGCGGAGACGGTCCATCGAACTGCGCTCGCCCACCTCGCAGGCGAGTTCGCTGAGATCGCGACGACCGCAGAACTCCTCGATTCTTGATCTCTCGGCCCTGATCCGTCGTTTCCATCGGTTCGCGGTCGCAGTGTTCTTATGGGTCTACTCGTGGCATGGCCTCGTATGCGAGTCGTCGTCGCCGGTACGTTCGGGCCACTCCACGATGGGCATCGGTCCCTGTTCGAACACGCGCTTCGATTCGGCGCGGACGGCGTCGTCGTCGCGCTGACAAGCGATGCGCTCGCGACCGAGACGCGCCACGAGCCGCGGCCGATTCCGCCGTTCGACGAGCGAGCGAGTGCCGTGATGGACGCGATCGCCGATATCGACGAGTGGAATCGTGACGTCGAAATCAGGAAACTCGAGACCGAAGCCGGAATCGCGGCCACCGACCCCGCGATCGACGCGCTGGCGGTCTCCCCCGAGACGGCTCCCGAACTCGAGGCCATCAACGATCGGCGGCGAGAGCGCGGTCTCGAGCCGCTGTCAGGGATCGTCGCGCCCTACGTCTATGCCGACGACGGCGAGCGGATCTCGTCGACGCGGATCGTAAAGGGGGAGATCGACGAACACGGTCGGCTGCTCGAGTAGCACCTCGCCGTGATCACTGCCTCGCCTATGACACAATAGTAATGGATCGGGAGACTGTCGTTTTATATAATGGGTGAGGATCGAAGACCGCTGTTGATCGTGTTGCTGGGCAGTGCGGTGCTCGTGACGGGTGTCCTCCACCTGTCGTTCGTGCCGCGCTATCTGCCCGACGACGTGCTGTTGACCGTGCTGACGCTCGGCGCTGGCTGGGCGACGTACACGCTCGTGTTCTACGCGCTCGGGCGGGTGATCGCTGCGCCCGCCGGACAGGAGTTTCCCAATATGCGCGCTGCGGACCTCGGCATCGCGGTCCTGCTCGTCTCGCTGCTGTTCTTGCTGGTGTTCGACGCGGTCGGCGTCCCGCTCGAGGGGATCGTCGGGATCTACGCGCTGCCCGCGCTCGGCATCTACGTCGGCCTCGCGCTGATCGGCTGGTCGATCGGCCGCCGAACGGAAGCGATCAACGAGATCGCCCGGTAGGGCCGGTCGGACTCCGGAGTCGCTTACGACGTGTCCTCGTCGGGGTGCGCTCCCGATCCAGAGTTCGCCACCAGCACCGGAATCTCGCCGAACCGAACGACGTGATCGGTGACGCTGCCCATCGCCAGCCGGTGGACGCCGCCGCGGCCGCGCGTTCCCATGACGATCACGTCGGCGTCGATCTCCCGGGCGTACTCGAGCAGTTCGTCCTCCGGCGGGCCCTCGAGGACCGTGCCGGTGACCTCGAGGCCGGCTGCCTCGGCGCGGTCGACGGTCGCGTCGACGTGCTCTTCGGCCCGCCCGCGCATCGCGTCTTCGGCGCTCGCCGCGTCACCGGGGAGTCGGAGGTCGCCGAGCGGGCCGGTGTCGGCGACGCAGGCGACGTGGACCGTCGCGTCGTGGACGGTCGCGAGCTCGATGCCGGTCTCGGCGGCGGCCTCGGCGTGGTCGCTGCCGTCGGTCGGAATGAGGATCGTGTCGAACACTGCCTGACCCTATGGCGAGACGCGTAAAATTCCTGCCGGAACGGGTGACTGTCAGATGGCTCGATTCGTTCTAGCGCGTGTAGACGCTCAAATAAACGCCAGCGGCACCATGACGAGGATTCCGGCAACGATGCCGCCGGCGAGTTCGGGCTTGCCGCCGCTGGGGAGGCGCTTACCGATATCGAGCGCTTCGGGGACGAACTCCGTGAGGACGAGGTAGATCATCGCGCCGGCGGCGAAGCCGAAGCCGTAGGGCAGGACATCGCGAGCGTAGCTGACGAACCCGAACGCGATGACGGCCCCGAGCGGCTGAGGGAGACTCGAGAAGACGGCCCACCAGACCATCTTCCACTCGGAGACGTTCATCGACCGCAGCGGGATCGAGATCGCCGTTCCCTCCGGGATGTTGTGGATCGAGATCGCGATCGTCATGAACACTGCCAGAAGCGGCACGGTAAAGCCGAGGAGCTCGGCCCCGCCCTCGAGCCCGAGGTCGGCAAAGGAGACACCGACGGCGATGCCTTCGGGGAAGCTGTGGACGGTCAACACCCCGAGGATGAGCACGAGTTTCTTGAAGTCGGCTTCCTCGTACTGTCGTGGGTCGATCTCGGCGTCCATCAGGACGTCGTGGGCGACGACGACCAGCGCGACGCCGGCGACCATGCCGATGCCGATCTCGAGGGCCGTCCCTTCGGCCAGTCCCTCATCGATGAGCCCGAACGTCGACGCCGAGAGCATGATGCCCGAGGACAGCCCCCAGAGGACCACGTTGTAGCGGTCGCCGATGTCGTCGAAAAAGAAAAAAGGGATCGCGCCGAGCCCGGTCGCCAGCGCCGTGATGAAGCCGGCGACGAAGACGAGCATGAGGTTCTCCAGCAGTACCATCTACCGAAGTATTCGCTCCGCTGTATAAATTAGCGACGATGGCGGCGGTGACTTCGTGGTGTTTCGCTGGGTTCGACTCCGAATGGGTTGCCCCGCGTGCCATGGCTGGTTCCCGCCGGCAACCGATGAGCGGGCGATTTCCACCTCGCGTTGTCCGACAGTATCAACAGCCAGCCGCCGAATTGGTCGTGTATGTCTCTGTGGCGCTCACGTCGAACCGGCTACTACATCCTGCTGGTAGCCGTGACCACCATCATCGCCACGTTGCTCTACAACTACGGGATGGCGACTCTGGAGAACCGTCCACAACCGCTCTACCGGTCGCTCGAGGTCGTCTTCCAGACGTACACGACGACCGGCTACGGAGAGGACGCGGGGTGGGACACGCTCCAGATGAACCTGCTGGTGATCGTACTCCAGCTCACCGGGATCGGGCTGATCCTCACCGGAGTCGACATCTTCGCCGTCCCGTGGTTGCGAAGCACGCTCGAGACGACGGCGCCGACGACCGCGCCCGACGCCGCGAACCACGTCATCATCTGTGAGTACACGCCCCGTGGCGAGGCGTTCATCGAGGAACTCGAGTCCCGAGGGCGGGAATACGTCGTCGTCGAACCCGACGAGGAGACGGCGACGGAACTCCACGAGGCCGACCACCGGGTCGTTCACGGCGATCCGGAGTCGACGGCGGTGCTCGAGAACGCAGGCATCGAGCGGGCGACGGCGGTCGTGGCCGATTCGGCCGACGACACGAACGCGAGTATCGTCCTCTCGGCGCGCGAAGCCAGCCCTGACGTACGGATCGTGACGCTGGTCGAAGAGCAGCGCCTCGGCGAGTACCATCGGATCGCCGGCGCGGACGAAGTCCTCTCGCCTCGCCAGATGCTCGGCGAGAGTCTCGCACACCGGGTGCCGACGGCCGTGACGACCACGGTCGACGAAGGGATCGAGATCGGGAACGATCTGGAACTGGTCGAGCTGTCGATCGCCGAGGGGAGCGAGCTGGCCGGACGGACTGCCGGCGAGATTCGGCTTCGAGAACAGTTCGGCGTGGACGGGATCGGGGCGTGGTTCGGCGGGACGTTCGAGAGTCCGATCCCGAACGACCGGGAACTCGACACCGAGACGCGATTGCTCGTCGCGGGGGAACCCGAGCGAATCGACGAACTCCGGGCGGAAGCGACGTCGACGGTTCTGCCGTTTGCAGTCAAGCGCGCCGTCATTGCCGGCTATGGCGAGTCCGGGGCGGCAGCGGGTGCTGCACTCGCGGAAACGAACACGAACGTGACCGTTCTCGACACCCTCGAGATGGAGGGGGTCGACGTGGTCGGCGACGCTCGCGATCCGACGACGGTCCGCGAGGCGGGGATCGACGACGCGTCGACGGTAATCGTGACCCTCGACGACGATACGACCGCGATCTTTACAACGCTCGTCGTCCGGGATCTGAACCCGTCGGTCACGATCGTCGTCAGAGCGAACGATACGGAGAACGTTCGGAAGCTGTACCGTGCCGGTGCCGACTACGTTCAGTCGCTGGCGACGGTCAGCGGCCGGATGCTCGCCTCGACCGTCTTCGAGGACGAGGAAGTGCTTGCCGTCGACAGACAGATCGACGTCGTCAAACTACCCGTGGGCCGGCTGGCGGGCCGGACGGCCGTCAACGCGGCCGTTCGGACCCAGACCGGCTGTACCGTCCTCGCCGTGCGGAGAGACGATGAGACGATCACGGACTTCGATCCGGCGTCGTTCGTCTTCGACGCCGACGACGAAGTGATCCTCGCGGGGACGGACGACAGCGTTCGATCGTTCGAAGCGCAGTTTCTCGCGTGAACGCGACGCAACAGCGCCGACAGTCTACAGGAGGTCGCCGAGATCGAAATTCAACTGCTGTTTCGCGAACCGGGCGAGCAAGGGTACGTCGTCCGTGTCGAACAGGCGCACGATAGAGCGGATATCGCCCTTGTTCGCCTCGGCCAGCGTGTCGTTGTCGAGACGCTGGAGGTCCCGCATGAGCTGATCGTAGCGTTCGTTGGAGGCGAGATAGAGCAGTTGGGTCATCAGGAGCCGCTTGTTCGCGTTGGGCGCGACGTCGCGGTGCCAGAGCGTTTCGTACACGGCGAGGTTCTCGGCGGTCGGCTCGACGCCGTCGTGTTTGAGACAACTGTCGGCGGTGGCGGCGGCCGCACGACCGGACTGCATCCCCGTGTGGATTCCCTCGCCCCACAGCGGATCGATCGAGGGGACGGTATCGCCGATCGCCATGAACCGATCGGTGTGCAACTGGTCTGGTGCCTGGATGTGGGCCGATCCGCGGTGCTGTTTGCCTTCGATCCGCTCGGCGTCCCGGAACCGCGGATCGGTCTCGAGCCAGTGGTTCAGATAGTCGTCGATGCTAAAGCTGTCACGACCATACCGCTGGTGGCTGCCGTTCTGGATGTAACAGAGGCCGACCTTGGCGGTGTCCTCTCCAGTGTGGAAGATCCAGGAGTAGCCGCCGGGGGCGATATTGTGATCGAGCCGTAGCATCATCGCATCGTGGAGGTCTGCAAAGCCGGGGCGGTCGATATCGATCCCTTCGAACTCGTATTCGATCCCGATGGCGTGGTTTTCGCGTTTGAGATCGACGACGCCGAGTTGCTTTGCGAGGGGCGCGGCCGGTCCCGTCGCGTCGATGACGATCTCGCCGTAGACCTCCTCGTCGCCGTTGTAGGTGACGCCGACGATCTCACCGTTTTCCATGATCGGCCCAGTGACGCGGGCGTCGAACCGGTACTCGGCTCCCTTCTCGTGGCTATCCTCGACGAGGAAGCGTTTGAACTCCGCGAATTCCAGTACCGCACCGGTCTGGTCGCGGACGTAGTGTTCTCGCGGGGACTCGAGGACGACGCTGTCGGTATATTGCATCACCACGTCGTCGGGAATCCCGAACGAGGCCATCATGGAGTGGAAGGTTCCCGCAGTCGACTTGTTGCTCTGGCGGGGGAACTCCGATTCGGATTCGGTCTCGAGGACGACGACGTCGTACCCTCGGGCGACGAGATCACGGGCACACTGCGCACCGGCGGGACCGGCACCGGCGATGACTACGTCGTAGCGATCGTTCATGTAATCGGGACTGTGGTGGTCCCTAATGAGTTTGTCCAGTTACAGTCGGCCGTGTGACGGCTACCGCACGATCGTCACCGGCACGGGAGCTTGTCGCGCGATTCGTTCCGCGACGCTGCCGAGCAATACCCGCGAGACGCCGGATCGTCCGTGGCTGCCCACGACGATCAGATCGATCTCGTTGTCCGCCGTGTAGTCGACGATGGCATCCGCCGGCTGGCCGACGGCTACCGCCGTCTCGATCGAACACCCCTCGTTCGCTGCCCTGGCTTCGGCATCGGCGAGCAGTTCCTGTGCGTCCTCGCGCCTGTGCTCGAGCAGTTCCGTCGGGCCGAGGTGTGCGACTTCGCCGTAGCTACTGTTCGTCGGATCGATGGCGTGGAGGACCGTGATGTCGTCGTCGGCGTGTTCCGCACACGCGAACTCGAGTGCCGCCCACCCCGGCTCCGAGTCCTCGAGGGCGACCAGTAAGTGCATACTGATACGTACGAGGACCAGTTACTTGAGTGTCAGCCATTCACAGCCGACCTGTAACGACTCCAGCACGCGCGTGGTGGTAAACGGAAGCGGTCAGCGACGGTCGTCGCCCGTTGGAATGGCGGTCGCGATCGACCGCAGCCACGCCTCGCGGTCGTCGGCCTCGACGGCCGCGGAGGCCGCCCCGGTCGCGTCGACGCCGCAGTCGAACGCGCGGGAGACATCTTCGGCGGTCCGGACACCGCCGCCGACGAACGTCCGCGTCTCGGTGGCCTCGTTTGCAACCGTTTCGACGAACGCCTCGATGCGCTCGGGATGCGTTCGGATCATCCCCTCGTCGGTGGCAATATCGGCCGGCCGTTCGAACAGCAGCCAGTCGGGGTCGGCAGCCAGCGCCATCCGGGCCGTCGGCAGGCTCTCGACGGCGACGATCGACTCGAGACCCAGCTCCTCACAGCGGTCGACGGCGCGGGCGACGGCTGTAAAGGCGGCCTCGCTCTCCGGGTGGGAGACGAACACCGCGTCGGCCCCGGCGGCCGCCACCGCCTCGAGGGTGACGTCACCCATCCCACCGTCGGCTCGTGGGACCCCTGCCTGTGCGACGATCGGCAGGGCCGTCCGCTCGGCGACGAGTCGGAGGTCGGTCGGCTGGGGCGAGACGGCAAATCGCCTCCCGGTCTCGTCGCGGACCCGCTCGATCGTCTTCGCGAACGCGAGCGCGTCGTCGCCGGTCGTCCCCGCGTAGGTCTTGTAGTTGACGAGGAAAACGGGGGCTGCGATCCCCATCCGTCTATTCGGAGTACCCTTCCTGCAGGAACGTGCCTTCGGTCTCGTACACCGAGACCAGTTCCTCGATGAGTTCTTCGGGAGACTCATCCTCCTCGCAGTGGCTTTCGAGTCGATCCATCAGGTCGTCGCTGATCTCGAGTGTCTGTGTCATGGATTGTCGGCCGCGGTGTATCCGCGTCGGTCAACGTATCGATGCCCGTCGCCAAATAGACGAGGGCCACACGCATAGCTGTTGGCGGGTTGCATATGCAAGCAGGCAGGAAGCTACTGTGGCGGACGTCGGTCGCCGGACGCCACCGCTCCCCTACTCGAGCGAGCCGTCCTCGAACGACTGTTCGCGCCAGGTCGTCCAGTCGTAGAGGCGCTCGAGTTCGCCGCCCTGCTGACGGATCGCCACGGCGGTATTGAAGAGGAACGCGGCGACGAGCGTCGTTCCGACGAGCCAGATGGCATCGGCGAGTGCGTCGTAGCCGGAGAGGACGCCGGTCACCAGATCGGCGAAGACGACGGCGGTGACACAGACGATCGCCGGCAGCAGGTGGCGGGTCAGCGCGGCGAAGGTCGTCCCCTCGTGGACGCGGACGGCCCGGACGCCGTAGAGGACCGCCCACGCGGAGGTGACGACCCAGCCGACCGCGATGACCAGCCGCGTCGCGGAGGTCTCGATCAGGAACGCTCCCCACCAGGCGGCGACGAAGCTGCCGATGACGACGAAATCGGCCCACGCGGGCAGCAACGGGGAGCGATCGCTCGCGGCCGGCTGGTCGTAGTACACCGCGCGGATCGACAGCGCGAGAAAGAGGATGAAAAAGAGGACCGCACCGTCGACGAACCGGCCGATCCAGACGGGCTCGAGCAGTATCGAGGCGACGCCGGCGACGGCGTAGACGATCGCCGCGCCGATCCCGACCAGCAGGTACCACTGCTCGGTCGTCGCCTCGATCGCGAGGACCTCGCGGAGATAGATGTGCGCATAATAGAGCAAGACGACTGCTGCAACGCCCATCGCGAGGTACGCGAACAGCCGTCCGATCGCGACCGTCGTGGCCGGATCACTGGCATCGAACGTGATCGACGAACTCGGAGCGAACACCATAGGTGGAGCGTGGCCGCCGGGCCAGTATAAGTATACGTCCCTGTTGCAGCCGGTCGGGAAGTCCGCTTACTCGGTATCCGTCGACGCAGCTGCCGCTTCGAGCATCGTCTGCCGTTCGTCGAAGTACGCCGGCGCGTCGGCATCGGCCTCGAACTCGATGACCCGAGTCAGCGCGTCCTGTCCGTCTCCCGCTTCCGCCGCAAGGTCTTCTGCGAGATCAGTGTAATCGGCTGCTAACTCCTGAAAGGCCTGCATTCGGGCCTGTTTCGCCTCGACGAGGAGTTGCTTCTCCTCGAGCGTCTCCTGTCGCTGCTCGATCGCAGCGACGTCGCGTTCGCTCGTGGCTGGGATCTCTGCGGTCGACGGCGTTTCGGTCCCGGGAACTTCGTCGGGCAGTGCCTCGAGGCGCGATCGGAGTTCGGCCATCTCCTGATCGATCTCGTCTAAAAGCTCGTCAGCTTCCTCGCCCATTCGCTCGACGCGGCCCGAGAGTAAGCCGGCCTGTGTCCGACAGTACTCGACGAACTCGTCGACCGCGAGTGTGTCCGCGGCGTCGTCGCTCATAGGCTTCCTTGGGACTGCCGGCCGAAGTCACTTTGGTCCGGCCGCAAGCGCAGGCCATGTCTGTTGAACTGTCGGGTGGCCAACCTGGGTGTCGATCGCGGCTCGCGTGCGATCGGGCCGTCATGGGCTGGTATCCGCCAGTATTAGGAACGGGCTCTCGTGAGATGTGCGTATGAACTATCGCTACGCGCTTGCGGGAGCGGTCGCGCTGCTGGCGCTCGTTCCCATACCAGCCGCCGCACAGCGCGGTCTCAGAGATACCCTCGCGAACCCCACGACGCCTGAAGACCTAGCGCTCGCGTTCGGCGTCTACGTCGCCGTCACGCTCGTCATCGGCGCGACCGTCCTGACCGTCGACCGCTCGTATGTGCGGTCGATCGAGACGCGACTCCGCGACGACCCCGTGAGTGCGGGTGTAATCGGGCTGGGCGTACTCGTCGGCGGGTTCGTCGCGTTCGCCGCCATGGGGGCCGTGGTGGCGCTGCTCGTCGACGCCGGCGCGCCTGCAGCCCTCGAGTCTGTCCCGACGCTCGTGGGGATCGGCGTCTCGGTCGGACTGACCGTCATCAACACGATCGGAATGATCGTGGCCGGCCTGGTCGTGCTCCGTCGACTCCGTGACGAGCCGGAGCCGAACCCGTGGCTCGCGCTGGTCGTCGGGGCACTCGTCGTTCAGGTCCTGTATCTGGTGCCGTTGCTCAATCTCGCCGTCGCCGTCTTCGTCGTCGCCCTCGCGACCGGTGCGATCGTCGGGCAGTGGTGGCAGGGTCGAGCCGGCGAGCCGTCCGAGTCGGAGCCGTCCCAGCAGACGGCCGACAGCTGACATCCGAATGCTGTTTGTCAACACTGATTACGCTATTTGCCTTTCAGACTCGTTAAGTCCGTCCGGCCACTGATTCGGATACAATGAATCTGGAACCGTATCGACACGACAGACAGTCTACGATCGTGAGCGAACGATGAGCAAGGACACCATCGACGTTCGCGGGGCGGAGGAACACAACCTCAAGGACATCGACGTGACGATCCCGCGTGAGGAGTTCACCGTCGTCACCGGCCTCTCTGGGTCGGGCAAGTCCTCGCTGGCGTTCGAGACGGTCTACGCCGAAGGCCAGCGCCGGTACATCGAGAGCCTCTCGGCCTACGCGCGGAACTTCCTGGGCCAGATGGACAAACCCCAGGTCGAGACCGTCGAGGGTCTCTCGCCGGCGATCTCGATCGATCAGAAAAACGCCGCGAACAACCCTCGCTCGACCGTCGGGACGGTCACGGAACTGCACGACTACCTGCGGCTGCTGTACGCTCGCGTTGGCACGCCCCACTGTCCGGAGTGTGGCCGCGAGGTCGGCGAGCAGAGCGCCCAGAACATGGTCGAGCGCATCCTCGAGCTCCCCGACGGAACCAAAGCCAAACTCGCGGCACCCGTGGTCCGCGACCAGAAGGGGGCCTTCGAGGACCTCTTCGCGGAACTCGTCTCAGAAGGATACGCCCGCGTCGAGATCGACGGCGAGGAACACGATCTGACGCTCGATGACCCCGATCTGGACGAGAACTTCGATCACACCATCGACGTGATCGTCGACCGTGTGAAAGTCTCGGTCGAGGACCGCCCGCGGATCGTCGACAGCGTCGAGACGGCGCTCGACGAGGCCGATGGCGTGCTGAAGGTCATCCTTCCCGATGCCTCAGAAGAGGTCGCCGCTGACCTCGGCAAGGAAGCCCGCCGGACGGGTGCGCTCGGTGACGAGGTCGAGGAAGACGACCGCTTCGTCGTCGAGTTCTCGAAGGATCTCGCGTGTACCCACTGCGGGATCGACGTACCAGAGATCGAGACCCGCTCGTTCTCCTTTAATTCGCCCCACGGTGCCTGTCCCGAGTGTGAGGGACTAGGCGAGACCAAGGAAGTCGACGAGGACCTCGTCATTCAGGACGAGTCCAAGCCCCTGAAACACGTCTTCGAGCCGTGGAGCTACAACCGGTCGTACTACCGGACCCGACTCGACGCCGTCGCCGCACACTTCGACGTTTCACTCGAGACGCCGTTCGAGGACATCGACGGCGAGATTCAGCAGGCGTTTCTCTACGGCACCGACGAGCAGGTGCTGTTCAAGCGGCAGACGAAAAACGGCACCCGACGGAAGAAAAAGCGCTTCGAGGGTGTTATTCCGAACCTCGACCGTCGCTACCTCGAGACCGATTCGGACTCGACGCGCGAACACATCGAGGACTACATGTCGGTCACGGAGTGTCCGGCCTGCGACGGAACCCGTCTCAAACCCGCCTCGCGAGCAGTGCTGGTCGACGACACGTCGATCACCGAGATCAACGCGATGAGCATCGGCGACGCCTTGGCGCACTTCGAAGCGATGGAGGCCGACCTCACCGAGCGCGAGAAGGTGATCGCCGAAGAGATCCTGAAGGAAATCCGCGCGCGACTCGGTTTCATGACCGAGGTCGGCCTCGAGTACCTCACGCTGGACCGCGAGGCCGCGACGCTGTCGGGCGGTGAGAGCCAGCGCATTCGGCTCGCGACCCAGATCGGCTCCGGGCTGGTCGGCGTGCTGTACGTGCTCGACGAGCCCTCGATCGGGCTCCACCAGCGTGACAACGACCGACTGCTCGATACGCTCGAGGAACTGCGCGACCTCGGAAACACCCTGCTGGTCGTCGAACACGACGAGGAGACGATGCGCCGCGCGGACAACGTCATCGACATGGGGCCCGGCCCCGGCAAGCGCGGCGGCGAGGTCGTCGCCAACGGCCCCGTCGAGGAGGTCAAAGCGACCGAGGAATCGATCACTGGCGATTACCTCTCCGGGCGCAAACAGATCCCCGTTCCCGATGAGCGCCGCGAGTCCGACGGGACGTTGACGATCCGCGGCGCGCGCCAGCATAACCTGTCCGATCTGGATGTCGACATCCCGCTCAGCTGTTTCACCGCCATCACCGGCGTCTCCGGCTCCGGGAAGTCCACCCTCATGCACGAGGTGCTCTACAAGGGACTCGCTCGGGAAATGAACGACAACACGAGCGTGATCCCGGGCGACCACGACGCCCTCGAGGGTCTCACGGAGATCGAAACCGTCCGGCTGATCGATCAGTCGCCGATCGGCCGCACGCCCCGGTCGAACCCCGCGACATACACCAACGTCTTCGACTACGTGCGCGAACTGTTCGCCGAGACCAAACTCTCGAAACAGCGCGGCTACGAGAAGGGTCGCTTCTCGTTTAACGTCAAGGGTGGTCGCTGTGAGGAGTGTGGTGGGCAAGGCACTGTCAAAATCGACATGAACTTCCTGTCGGACGTGTACGTCCCCTGCGAGGAGTGTGACGGCGCACGCTACAACGACGCCACGCTCGACGTCACCTACAAGGGCAAGACCATCGCTGACGTCCTCGAGATGTCGGTCGAGGAGGCCTACGACTTCTTCGAGTCCTCGAGCCAGATCCGCCGCCGGCTCCAATTGCTCAAGGACGTCGGCCTCGATTACATGAAACTTGGCCAGCCCTCGACGACGCTCTCGGGCGGCGAGGCCCAGCGGATCAAACTCGCCGAGGAACTGGGCAAGAAAGATTCGGGCGAGACGCTCTACCTGCTCGACGAGCCCACCACGGGCCTGCACTCAGCCGACGAGCGCAAACTCATCGACGTGCTCCACCGGCTAACCGACAACGGTAACACCGTCGTCGTCATCGAACACGAACTCGACCTCGTCAAGAACGCCGACCACATCATCGACCTCGGTCCCGAGGGCGGCGAGCACGGCGGCGAGGTCGTCGCCACCGGCACGCCGGAGGACGTCGCGCGCCGCGAGGACTCCCACACCGGCCGCTACCTGCGCGATCTCCTGCCGAAGGTCGATCTCGAGGGACCGCGCGGCGAGCGCGTCGACCCCGTGACGGCACCGATGGACGACGATTGATCGCCTGTCGTAAGGATCGAGCGTATCAGAACGGCTAACTGCGAACCCGACCAACCCGCTGGCAGATGACTGGACTGAAGGCCGTCGTTCGCCGCGGGTTCGCCGGCGGTGGCGGTGCAGCGCTGTTGCTGGCCGGCCTCTTTGCCATCGGTGGTGGAACGAAGCCGACGACGCTGCTACTGGCTGGCTGGCTCGCTGCCGTCGGACTGTCGTTGCTGCTGGCCGGCCGCCGAGAGCGGCTCACCATTGGCGGTCGAACCCTCGGCTGGCCCCGCGTTGCCGCGGTCGGTATCGGTATCCTCGCAATCGGTTCGAGTGCGTTCGGGCTCTCGAGGCTGCGCCAGTTCGCGGTCGGGAGCACGATGTGGCTGCTCACTGGTCTGATTACGATTTTCGTACTCGGGTACCTCGCCTGGTTTGCCCTCGAGTGCTGGCGTGGTGGCTGGCAGCTCGATGATGCGATGTTCGCCGTCGAGTGACCGCTCGGGGCCCGACTCAGTCACTCGAGTCGCCCCGACACACGCGGTCGGCAGTACAGCCAAGGCCGTTGCTGATCAATTACCAGCTATGGCAGACGATAACAGCAGTGACGACGAGCCGGTGCAGATCGAGGACAAACGGACGGACTCGTTCGACCTCGAGTTATCCGAACGCGTCGAGATCGGCGTGACACGCGGAGAGACCGACCTCGAGATCGGGCCGCCGCGTGACTACCCTGACCGTGCTGACGTCTCGGTACGTCCGGAGTCGGAGACGGACCACCGCGTAATCGTGAGCATCGACGCGATGGTCGGCGACCACGGGACGGGCCACGCCGACATCGCGTTGACGCCAGCGGAGGCCCGCACGTTCCGGGAGTACCTCGACGAGACGGTACGCTGGATGACCGAAGACGACGACGCCGACGACTGACTGGCGTCGCGCTCAGGACAGGTGAGTTGTCGACCAAAACGGCGTGGCGATCCGATCGCCCGTGCTTATTCGGTGGGGCTGGGCGACTGGACGTGCGAGATGTAGCCGGCCAGATCCGACGTCGTGACCATCCCGATCACGCCCTCGTCTTCGTCGACGACGGGCGTGTGGTGGAAGCCGTGTTCGACCATGACGTCCGCCACGTCGCGGATACTCTCCTGGGCCGTGGTCGTGACGACATCGGTGGTCATGTACTTCGAGACCGGCGTCTGATCTTTCGGCTTCTGTTCGGCGACGATCTCGACGAAGTCCGTCGTCGTCAGGATCCCTTCGAGACGGTTCTCATCGTCGACGACCATGACCGACCCGATTCCGTTGGTGAGCATTTCTTGGGCAGCGTCCTCGACGAGCGCGTCCGGCGAGACCGTGTGTAGGGATGTGGACATGACTCGAGCGACGAAAATATCTTCCATGCTGAACAGTACTTTCTCCCCTATTATAATGATTGTTGGGGCGGCTCACGCAGAACCGGCGTGACGGACACGTGATGTTACCCCGGACTGTCGGCACGCGTCGGTCCCGGTCGTGTCGGGAGTGGGACCCGCTGGACGGGGGTTCGACCGCTCGTAGCGTCCGGCCCGGCAGCGGGAATAAGTGTCCCGTCGATGGACAGACCGTATGGACGTCAGCCGCGGAGTCATCGAGCGACTGGTCGACAACGGGATCGATACCGTGTTCGGTGTTCCTGGCGCACAGACGCTGCCGCTGAACGAGGCGATCGAGACGCGGGACGCCATCCGATTCGTCATGGCCCGCCACGAAACGGCCGTCACCCATCAGGCGTGGGGATACGCGGAAACCAGCGGGCGGCCCGCGGCGACGGCCGTCGTTCCCGGCCCGGGCGATATGAACGCCATGAACGGGCTGAAGAACGCGCTCAACGACTGCACCCCGCTGATCCACATCGCAGTCGAGACCGACCCCGAGATCCGCGGCGGCGACGGCATCCACGAGACGCCGCCGGAGACCTACGACACCGTCGTCAAGGACAACGTCCTCGTCGAGCGCCCTGAAAGCGCGGCCGTCGTCCTCGAGGAAGCTATCGCGGCCGCCGAGACGCCACCGAAAGGCCCGGTCAGGGTCGGGGTGCCGAAGAATTTCCTGACGATGGACGTTCCCCTCGCGACGCCGGGGACGTACAGCCGCGAGTCTATCACGGGCGTTGCCGACCGCGATATCGCGGCTGCCGCCGACACGCTGGCTGCCGCCGCCGAGCCGGTGATCGTCGCCGGCGGGGGCATCCGCGCCGCCGGGGCGAGCGAGGAACTGCGCCGCGTCGCCGATCGTCTCGGTGCGCCCGTCGTCACCACCTACAAGGGCAAAGGGGTGCTTCCGGACGGGTCCGGCGGCTACGTCGCCGGAACGCTCGCGGGCAGTAGCGCTCCCGAACTGTTCGCGTGTCTTGCGGACGCCGACGCGGCGCTGGCCGTCGGCACCGACTTCGACGCGGTCGCCACCCGTGCCTGGTCGGTCGATCTTCCGGACGCGCTGGTCCACGTCACGCTCGAGCCCGCCGACCTCGGCACCGGCTACGAGCCGACCGTCGGCATCGTCGCCGACTCCGCCGCGGCGCTGTCGGCCCTCGAGTCGGCCCTCGACGACCGTGCGGTTGCGGCCGATGACAGTGATGCCGTCGAGCGTGCGAGTGCGGTTCGGGGGGCGACCAGCGACCGCCTGGCGGATCTGCGGACGGAATCGGCGCCGCTCACGTCTGTCAGCGCGCTCGAGGCCGTCCGCGAGGCGGTGCCACGGGAAGCGATCGTCGCGGTCGATGCCGGCGGCTTTCGCGTCTGGGGGTTGAATACCTTCGAGGCGGCGGGCCCGCGCTCGTACGTCAATCCGGGGTCGTGGGCCACGATGGGAACCGGCCTGCCGTCGGGCATCGGCGCACAACTCGCTCACCCCGACGACGACGTGGTCGTCCTCACCGGCGACGGCGGGCTCATGATGTGTGTCCACGAACTCCACACGGTTGTCACCGAGGACGTCCCGCTGACGGTCGTCGTCTTCGTCAACGAGGATTACGCGATCATCAGCGACGACGCCGACCGCAACTACGACCTCGAGACGGGCGAGTACGGCTGGGCGGACGCACCGATCGACTTCGTGACCCTCGCCGAAAGCCTCGGGCTGCGCGCCGAGCGCGCGGCGACGCCAGCCGAGATCCGGTCGCGTCTCGCAGCCGCGATCGACGCCGACGAACCAGTGGTGCTCGCGGTGCCGACGGACCCCCGTGAGCCACAGGCAAGCGACTGGATGCGTGACTAGCACCAGTACTCGAGTGTGCCCACATTTAAATAGGAAATCGAGCATACTCGCTGACGTACGATCGATGGCTCCATCGCCGCCCACCCTCGAGGGAACCTGCAAGCTCCTCCACGCGCCTGCACCGGGTCGCGACGTCTGTGCGGCCGTTGCCGCGGAGTACGCCGCGCTCGCCGACGAGTACGGCCCCCGCAACGTGTTAGTCTTGAAACGACACCCGGCGGGACTCGACTCGCTGACCGAGGCGCTGGCCGATGCCGACTACGAGCGAGCAGGCAGCGGTCCCCGCTCGCCTCGCCTCGAGTCGCTACCGGAACACGCCTCGAAAACCATCGAGGAGTACGATCCGACGCTCGACCGCCTCGAGTACGAGGAACGGATCGAACTCATCTCGCTGGTGATCGACGGGGCGAGCCGCGCAGTTCCGGACTACCTCGAGCGGGCGGCCGACCACGAGAGTTTCACGCGTGACGTGGGGCAACTGCTGCTCGCGGCGACTCGCCAGCGGATTCGGCTCGACGATCTCGAGGACCCCCACGACTGTCTGGCCTTTCTGTACGCGATGAACGACCGGTTCCACGCGGAACTCGACGATCGGGGCTACGTCGAGCGGGCCGACGTGGTCCCGCGAGCAGTCGACTTGCTCGAGGCCGACGCCGACGGCCTTCGGACGCGCGTTACCGCCTCGTTCGACGCCGTCCTCGCCGTCGAGTTCGAGGAGTATCGTCGACTCGACCGCCGGTATCTCGCCGCACTCACGCGCGATGCCGACCTGGTCTGTCTGGGCGAACGCCATGCCAGCGTCGAGCGGACGCGCGTCGAACCCGGTTCGATCGACGAGATCGCGGCCGACGCGGGGCTCACGGTCGAGCCCAAGACAGTGTGCACAACGGACGACAGACCGCCACACCAGCCGATCGCGCGGTTTTTGGCGACCGGCGAGCCGCTGGAGCGCGCGGACGCCGACCAAGTGGGACGCGCACGACGCATTCGGACCGGAACCGCCCGCGAACAGGCCCGGGCGGTCGCCACTGAGATCCAGTCGCTGCGCGACCGCCACGGCTGGTCCTACGACGAATTCGCCGTCGCCGTCCCGCGGATCGAACGGGTCCCCGAGATCAGACGGCGACTCCGCGACGCCGGCGTCCCGACCGCCACGATTGGGACTCCGTCGCTGGCCGAGGACCCCGCCGTGAACGAACTTTACGCTGTCGTCACGTGCCAGTGCGAACGGGAGCGCGACGGCGACGCCCTCGAGCGACTCGGGGACACTGCGACACAGGACGCGACCGATCCACGAGCCGTCTCGCTTGACCGCCTTCGGGCTCGCGTCCCCGATTTCTCGCCCGACCTGCTCGCGGACACCGCCGGTGCGAGCGTCCGGCGCTCGCTCGAGCGCTGGATCCGCCGCACCGACCTGAAGGGCCGAATCGCACGCGAGGAAGAGTGGGTCGACGCCCGCGAACAGTACGAGGGCGTCCGTCGCGTGCTCGAGATCGCCGACTTCGTCGAGGAGACCGACCTCGTCGGACCGGACTGGCAAGGGCTGCGCCGGATGCTCCGGCGAACGATCCGGTACGACGCGCCCTACGTCCACGCGGTCGAGACGCGGCCGCCGACCGGCGGTGTCACCGTCTGTACCGTCGATGACCTGAAATACGACTCGCGAACGGCGGTCTTCCTGCTGGATCTGATCGACGAGACCTATCCGGGCGAGCAGTTTCTCACCCAGCTGTTTCCGACGGCGTGGCTCCGGGAGATGTCTGCCTACCCCGCAGTCACAGATCCGTCCCCCGAAGACGTTTCTGACACGTTCGCGACGGTCGCTACCGCCGACATCGGCGAGCCGTTCGAGACCTATCACGCCCAGCGCTCTCGCCGCCGGCTCGCGCTCGGTGCTCGCGCGGCCGAGCGCGCGCTCTACTGTTGTTCCTACGAACGTGGCGCCGGCGGCCTTCGCCGAAGTTACGACGAGTCGCGTTACCTGCACCTGATCGATGCGACGCCCGGGCTCGCCCTCGAGAGCATCGACGCCCACGCCGACGCGACGATCCACGGCGAGACGAACGCCATCGAGGCGCTGCTCGCCCAGCCGCGGGACGAACTCGAGCGCGTCCTCCGAGAGGCCAGTACCGGCGGCGAGGCCACCCTCGACGAGACCGAAGCGCTGTTCGAGGAGATCGCGGTCGTTCTCGAGGACGACGCGATCGACGACGAACTCGCCAACGCGATCCGCTCACAGTTCGAGTTCGCCGCGGGTGAGGTGGTCCGCGATGAGTGACGAGCTAGGAACCGACGAGCTCACCGTCGACGGGCTCCGGACCTATCTGCATTGTCCCCGCCGGTACGAACTCGCCTCCGTCCACGACCTCGAGGGCAGCGACGACGACACGGTCGACGACCGGATCGCCCTCTTGCGGGGCGCGATCTGTGATGCGCTCCGAAGCGGGGCGACAGACCGTGAGCGACTCGATGACGTCGCCCGCGACCGGCTTGCGACGTACTGGGCCGACTACGACGAGCACTTTCACTCCCACACCCAGCGTCGCCACGAACGGCGGGCCCTCGAGGCGACGCTCGCCGCCTACGTGGAGCGTGTCGGGACGGATCACGCCGCGGGACTCGCACAACTGGGGGCCGACACAGCCCACGGCGAACTGATCGGCCCGGACCTGCCGCTCTCGAGTACGGTTTCGCTTCCAGAAGCGACCGTAGCAGATGACGCGGACGCGGTGACGATCGGTGCGACGGTCGATTACGTCACCGGCGACGGCTCGTCGCTCGTCGGCGTTCGCTTCGTTCCGACGCTCGGGTCGCTTGGCCCCCTGCGCTATCGGTCGGACTGGGAAGGCGACGTCGCGACCCTCTTTACCGACCATTTCGACCCCGAGTCGAACGCGTTCGAGCCAGGCCCCGTCGGTGCGCTCCTCGAGACCGCCGTCGTCCTCGACGGCCTTCGAACGCTCCGTGACCGACTCGAACTCGGGGATCGGACCTGTTGCTACCTCCAGATCCCGCTGGCTGATCGGTCGGGACTGACAGTCAACTGGGTTCGGGACACGGTCGAGACGAGCCTCGAAGTCGCCGACCTGACCGAGGTCTACGTCGACCACCACACGTTCGGCATGACCCACGATCACCGGAACGAGACAGTCGACAGTCGGTTGGCGGCGGTCACTGCGGCGCTGCGGTCGCACTCGTTCGATCCCACCGATCGGTGGGACCGGATTGCGGAGCACGCCTGTCCCGACTGTGAGTATACGGTGTGCTGTCAGGACCACATCGCAGCGGAGGTGCGCTTCGATGGGTGAGCGACCGGGATCGGGGCGACCCAACCGCGACGCCGGCCGGGACCGCGACGCGTTCGTCCCCACCGACGAGATCGAACCGAAGGGCAACCAGGAGGCGGTTATCGACAGCCGTGCGGCCTGTACCTCCGTCGACGCCGGTGCCGGCACCGGGAAAACGACGACGATGCTCGTTCGGATCGAACGCGCCATCGAGCGGGGCGAGGTCGATCCCGACGATGTCCTCGTGTTGACCTTCGCGAACGAGGCCGCCGCGAGCATCCGCGAGGCAGTCGCCGACCGTCTCGACCCTGAGGCTGCTGCGGCGATCGACGTCTATACCTACCACTCCTTCTGTTACCGGCTCGTCCGCGAGTACGCTTACTATCTCGGTCACTCCCCCGACTTCGAGGTCGTTACCGAGCGCAAACGCCGGCGGCTCGTCGGCCGCCTGCTCGCCGATACTGACTACGAGTTCGCGGCCCCATCGCGATACGACGGCTCGGCAACCGATCTCACGGCTGCGGTCGACCAGTTCATCGGGGCGATGAGTCGGGAGAACGTCACCCCTGACGAACTGCAGGCGGGGTTGCCGCCGGTGCGGACCCTCGAGTTGTGCAACGAGTTCGTCCTCTGGCTCGAGCGCAGAGCCGACGAAACGCTCTCGTTCGATAACGAGGCGCTGCGCTACTTCAACCGGGAGGAACACGTCGAGCAGGCCCGTGAGTCGCTGATCGACTACGGCAAGCTCGTCTCCTACTGCCGAGAGCAGATCGCGGAAGCGCCGGCCGCCTTCCGCGAGGACGACCTGGTTCGGGATGTCGATCACTATCTCCGGACCCTCCAGCGGTGTGTGACGAACACGATCGAGACGCTCTCACTGGACGAGCCGACCACGAAACACCTGCCACGGGCGCTGTTCGGCAACCAGATCCGAGGGACGGCCACGAGCCGGCTCGAGCAGACTCCCTTCGGGCGGCTGAAACACTACGTCGAGTTCCTCCGGCTGGCACGCCACTACGCCGATGTCTACGCGGATTACCACGGCACTCTTGACGCCGAAGGGGCGCTCGACTTCGACGAACTGGTGCGGACGGCGACCGCGTTGCTCGATGACAGCGCGATTGCCGACGAGATCACCAGCCAGTGGACGCAGGTCTACTGCGACGAGTTTCAGGATACCGACGAGACGCAGTTTTCCCTGCTCACTGAACTCACGGACGGCCCCGATCGGCCGAACTTGCTCGCGATCGGCGACAAGGACCAGGCGATCTACGGCTGGCGTGGCACCGACCGCGAGGGACTCGATCGGCTGGCCGACGCTGCCGCCGACCACGAGGCGATCGAACTCGAACTCAACTTTCGTTCGCGACAGGAGATCCTCGATCTAACCAATGCCTGTGATTACGGCCCGCAGTCCTCGAAGACGCTCCGCGAAGAGGGTCGAACGCTTGGGACCTACGACGAGGCCGATCCGCCGGACCGCGTCGTCAAAGTCGAAAGCGACGCGCTCCCGGGATCGACGGCCGATGGGGTCGCGACGACGGTCTCGCGGCTGTTAAACGGCGCGGCCGCGAACGTCCCCCAGCGCGAGCTGGGCGATATCGCGGTCATCGTCCGGACGAACCGCCACGCACAGGCGGTCGCGGACGCGCTCCGGGAACGACGAATCCCCTACGAAATCTCCGGCTCGCCTCGCGGTGAGATCTCGCCCGGACTCGAGACGGTGCTGTCGTATCTCCGGGTCCTCGTCGAGCCCGAGGCCGACACCCATCTCCGGCGTGTGTTGCTCGCCCGATACCGGTTCACGGAAGACGATCTCGCGACGCTGCACGGACAGGCGGGATCGCTGCACGACGCCGTGATGGCTATCGACGCCGAGCGGCTCACGCAGCCCGAGCGGCTCGAGCGGGTTCGCGACCACCTCGAGCGACTCGAGCGGTTCCGGGATGTCTACCCGCTGGCGGGCTTTCTGCGCCGATTCCGGGAGCTGACCCGAATCGAGTGGTTCTGTACGAGCGAGGAGCGGGCCGAGTTCGACCGCATCGAGCGGTTCGTCGAGGCCTACGACACTGACGGCGTCGTGCAGTCGTTGTCGACCGCGTTCGTCGACGCGCTCGCGGAGACTCTCCGTGGCGGCGGCAGCGACCGCACTCGCGGGACCAGATCCGCCGACAGCGTCGACGTGATGACGGTCCATCAGGCCAAGGGCCTCGAGTTCGACACGGTCCTCGTTCCCTATCTTTCCGACGAGGAGTGGTGTGTCGACGGCGATTACGTCGAGCGATCCCAGGACCGGCTGCTGGCAGCGACACTCGACGACGCCGTCGACTCCCCCCTGCATGCCGATCTCGCCACCGAGCGCGTCGGCGAGGAGTGGCGAGTGCTTCACGTCGCGCTCACGCGCGCTGCAGAGCACCTGTTCCTGTTCGGCTCGGAGTATGCCTACGACGGCGACGAAACCGAACTCGCGGCGTCGACCGCCGAGGCCTGTTTGGCGAGCGACATCGAGTGGTCGGTAACCGGCCAGCGGATGGATCTGTGGTCGTCGCTGACCGAGAGCTTCGAACGGGTACGGGATATCTATCCCGAGACCGTCGTCGATCGAACCGACGAGATCGCCGCCTCGGCCGACGAGAGCCCGGGGAGGATCACTTACTACGCCGACTACGGCGATCGGCCTGTCGAACCCCTCGAGACACGGGAGGCGATCGAGACCGTCCACCGGCTGGGGCGGTTGCTTCGGGACGGCCAGTTGCTGCCGGCGGCCGACGCGGCGAGCCACGGTCGTCTCGCGGCCGGGAGCGACGACGAGGCCGGTTTGAGGCCGGCTATACGGGTCCCCGGCAGCCGCCAGCTCTCCGCGCTGACGACCGATACCGTCCGTTTCCCGGTCGAGACGCTCGGCGCTGCGACCGAGCTGCCAGTCGCGATGCGTCACAGCTACTCCGCGATAGACACTCACGAGACCTGTCCACGGAAACACTATCTGGATCACGTCGTCGGGGCGATCGACGATCCGGTCGCCGCGTCAGCACCCGGTAACGAGGCGACCGAGACGAACGGTGGAACGGTCGCGGCGACCGACGACCCGGCGTCGCGAATCGTCGGTACTGTCTTCCACGACATCGCCGAGGAGGCCTTCCACCGCGAGTATCGCACCCGCGAGGCGTGGCGCGAGGCTGCCGTCCGACAGCTCACCGCGCGCGACTTGCTCGCCCACCGCGAGGCCGTCCTCGCCTGCATCGACCGCTACTTCGAAGCGAGTGCACCCGACATCGACCGACCGGTCGCCGAGTGGGTACCCCTGGCTGCAGAGTTACCCTTCTCGCTCGAGGACGTCGCCGGTGTGACTGGCGATGTCGTCGGCTACGTCGACTCGGTCCGGCGACTTCCCGGCGGCGGGCTCGCGGTCCTCGACTACAAGGCCACCGCCGAACGGATCGCCGCTCACGACGCCGTCCAGCTCGCGCTCTACCTGCGGGCCTGTGCGGATCGGTTCGACGAACCGGTCTCGGCTGCCGGCTACGTCTACGTCGGCGATGTCGATGACCCTCGTGTCGACTTGTTCGACCGTGAGGCACTCCCGTCGTGGACCTCGGTGGTCGAGACGCTCGAGGCGGTCGACGAGCCGTCGTTTGCGGAGACGACAGCAGGCGAACACTGCCGGCACTGTCCGCACCGATCGCTTGGCTGTGGTCCGGACGAGTCACCTCCGTAGGCGAGGGGGTGACTGACTGTCGGGTAATGCCTCGTAGAAATCAGGCGCTCCGACGCAACGCGCAGAGACGAACTGCTGTCACGGTTGGCTGTGGTCGCCACTCATACGGTCTACTGTAACGGGTTCCCGGTGCAACCGCAGGCCGGCCGCGATTGCACCGGCACCGACTGACAGTAGTCCGTCTCACTCCGCGTCGGACTCGTCCGGGAGATCGTCGACGCCGCACATCTGCATCACCTGCCGAATATGGAAATCTTTCTCGCTCGGGTCATCGGTTTGGAGTGCTTGCTCGAGATGGTTCTGGCTGCGCTCGGTCAATTTCTGCATTCGTGCGGGCGATAGATATCGAGATACTAAATATATACGATCACCAACACGTGTCTGTGACGGACATTGCTGACAGCAATGACTAATTCGAATGGATGAGTTAACACGCACGCGTCAGTCGCGAAGACGAGTTACGATTACCACTCGAAGCGCGTCGGATCGCGCGCTGCAAGCGCCGTTCGGACCGCGGCGACGTTCTCGTCGACATCGTGGACGCGGATGATGTCAGCACCGCGGTCGGCAGCAAGTGCCGTCGCAGCGACGGTCGCCTCACGTCGTTCGCCCGACGCACGGTCGATATGTTCGAACATGGACTTGTGGGAGTGGCCGAACAGGACGGGACAGCCGAGCGCGTGGAACTCGTCGATCCGATCGAGGAGTTCGAAGTTCTCCGCCGAAGATTTGCCGAAGCCGATCCCGGGATCGACGATGATTTGCTCGCGATCGAGGCCAGCCTTCTCTGCGAGTAACACGCGTTCGGAGAGATGATCGAGGACATCCGCGACGACGTCGTCGTACTCGACGTCGCGGTCGGGGACGACCGGTGCGTCGATGCTGTGCATCACGACCAGCCCCGCGTCGTGGTCGGCGGCAACGAAGCGCATCTCGGGGTCCTCGAGCCCCGAGACGTCGTTGATCATGTCCGCGCCAGCTTCGAGGGTCGCATCGGCGACGGCTGCTCGACGCGTATCGATAGAGAGCACCGCGTCGAGGTCGGCGATTTCCTCGACCACCGGGAGGACCCGGTCTAGTTCTTCGTCAACCGACACAGGATCCGATCCCGGACGAGTTGACTCTCCACCGATGTCGATCACGTCGACGCCGGCATCGACCATCGCCTTGGCGCGGGCCACGGCGTCCTCGAGTGCGTTGTACTGGCCGCCGTCGTGGAAGCTGTCGGGCGTGACGTTCAGGATGCCCATGACGGCCGTCCGATCCGCCCAAGGGGCGTCCGACTCGGTCGCCTCACCTGCAGAACGGGACGCCGACCGGGACCGTCCCACGGCGTGGCCCACCGCCGGCGTCGGTCGGTCCTCGGCGTCGGCTCCGGCCTCGAGTGCGAGGGTATCGCGCAGTTCCCGTGCGACGTCTGCCACCCCGTGGGGGCGTGACCGGCCCTCGAGCGCCTCGACGAGCGCCTCGAACTGGGCGAGCGTGCCCATCAACACGGCGTCGACGGCCTCGTCGTCGCGCTCGATGCCCGACAGGGCACATTCCCCACCCACTCGCAGCAACTCTTCTTTGAGGACGCTCGCCTGTCGGTCTCGTAGCGCTGTCCTGACGACCCGGTGGACGGCGTCGCCGTCCAGCCGCTCGATGTCGCCCGCGGCGACGTTTGCCCCCTCGAGTGCGTCGCGGGCATCGGCGAGATCGCGGACGCGTTTGGGAACGTCGGTTCGGGTCCAGCGCGAGCGCGCCTCCGCGACGACGAACAGCGAGCCGGTGACGAGCACGCAGTCGTCGCTGTCGGCTGCCTCGAGCGCGCGTGCGAGCGCGTCTTGAACGGTGGCTTCGGTCCGGACCGTGTCGACACCAGCGTCGGCGAACGCCTCGGCGAGGACGGCAGGATCCTCGGCGCGATCGAGCGTCGGCTCGGTCGTCACGACGCGCTCGGGCGTCGGCAACGCGGCGGCCATCGCGCGGTGTTCTTTCTCGTGCATCGCGCCGAAGACGACGTGGAGGTCGTCGTAGTCGTAGGTCGCAAGCGTCTCGCCGAGTCGCTCGCAGGCACCGGGGTTGTGTGCCCCATCGAGGACGGTCAGCGGCTCGGTGTCGATCACTTCAAACCGGCCCGGCCAGTGGGCGCTTCGCAGCCCGCGGGCGAGAACCGTGTCGGACACATCGCCGACCTGACGAGCCAGCACGGCTGCGATACCCGCGTTGACCGCCTGATGTTCGCCCAGCAGCGGAATCCGCGTCTCGAGGTCCCAGTCGTCGGCGTCGATCGAGACGGTGGCTTCGATGTGGTTTGCCCGGCCGCCGTAGGCGACGCGGATGTCGGGCCGTGCGTCAGCCCCCGTGTCCGTTCCGACGGTCACGACATTGCCGGCCACGTCGCGGACTGTCTCGAGTGGCTCACCGGTCACGCCCGTAACCAGCGGCACGTCGTCGGGTGCGACGTGGGCCTTGTCGCGGGCGATTTCCGCTTCGGTGTCGCCGAGGATGCCCGTATGCTCTAACGTGACGCTCGTCACTGCGCTGGCGACGGGATCGACGACGCTCGTCGCGTCGTATTTGCCACCGATGCCGACCTCGAGGATGGCGACGTCGACGTCCTCGCGGCCGAACTGCCACAGCGCCATCGCCGTCATCGCCTCGAAGAAGGTGGGCGACTCGCCGTCGGCGGCCTGCGCTGTAACGTACTCGCGGATCGCTTCAACGTACTCGCAGACGGCCGACCGGGGAATCTTCCGGCCGTCGACGCGGACCCGCTCGCGGAGGTCCTCGAGATGTGGCGAGGTGTAAAGGCCGACGGAGTAGCCAGCCTCCCGCAGGGTTCGCTCGAGCATGCGGGCCGTGCTCCCTTTCCCGTTGGAGCCGGCGATCTGCACGAAATCGACGTCGGCATGAGGGTGCTCAAGGTGAGACAGCAACCGGGCCGTCGACTCGGTGCCCGGCTTCGGGCGGAACCGCCGGAGATCGAATAAGAAATCCGCCGCCTCGTAATACTCCATACAGTGACCGAGAGCCCGGTCGTTTTTGATACTGTCGGACAAGGGGCGGTGTCCCGCCGATCACGACCGTCGGCTGTCGAAGCCACAGGCGGCGGTGTCACGCACCTCGAAGCCCCGTCGGCGGCCGGAAGAAAACGCCATCGAACAGCGCGAGCGCCGCGATGGCTGCGCCGCCGAGAACGGCCGCTTCGAAGGGGAGACCGAGCAATCGACTAGCGAGAAACGCGACCACGAACGCTGTCGGGATCAGTCCCAGCAGGAGATCGTACCGGTCGATCGTCAACGGCCGATCACCGATTCGAAAACGGTCGACGATGCCAGTGATGTCTCTCGCCATCATTGATTTTCACCGCCGTACGACTGTACGATGTCTTGCCACTATAACTTGGTAGATATTAGCGCTCGAGAGCAGGCGAGAGCCTATTTACGTGCCCCTCTGACGGCGAACGGTCATTCCAACGTGTGCTCCCGTGTGTGTCCCTTGTCCGTCGGCTCGCGAGTGATCTCGAGGAATGCGTCCTCGAGACTGCGCGCGTCGCCGGTCTCGGCGCGGGTTTTGAGCCGTTCGGGATCGTCCTCGGCGACGAGCGTCCCGTTGTGGAGGACGCCGATCTCGTCGGCCAGTTCGTCGACGACCGAGAGGATGTGTGTCGACAGGAAGATCGTCATCTCGTGGTCGGCGAGATCTGCGATCGTTTCGCGCATCGTCCGGGCCGCACGAGGGTCGAGCCCGCTGGTCGGTTCGTCGAGGAAGGCCACGTCCGGTTCGTGAAGGACTGCCTGGATGACGCCGACTTTCTGGCGCATCCCCTTCGAGTAGTCCTCGATGCGCTTGTGGGCGTCTTCGAGCAGACCGAAGCGCTCGAGCAACGTGTCGATGCGCTCGCTTGCCTCGGTCTCGGGGATGTCCCGGAGGCCAGCAGCGTACTCGAGTTGTTCCCGGCCGGTGAGTTCGTCGTAGACCGGTGGTTCTTCGGGCAGATAGCCGATATGCGGCGTGACGGACTCGCGGTCTGCGATCGAGTGGCCGGCGACGCGAGCCGTCCCTGCGGTCGGTCTCGTCAGCGTCGTCAGTATCCGCATGGTCGTCGTCTTCCCCGCCCCGTTGGGACCGAGAAACCCGTACACGGTACCGCGGTCGACGGTCATCGTCAGCTCCGAGACGGCGGTCGTCTCGCCGTATCGCTTCGTCAGTCCGTCGGTTTCGATGGCGGGGCTGTCGGCAGGGCGCATACGCGTTCGTTTGGCGGTATCTAATTAAAAGTATGTCACGTTTGGATGGTCGACGTAGCCGTATGACAGATATCCAAACGGTTTACTGCCAGCGCATCCCGAACACGATTATGAGCCCGGAATTGCTCCCCTCCTGCCGAACGACTCGAGGTGTTTCGTGATGGCACACGCTGCGATGGCTGTCGCGGATCTCGAGGTCCGACGGACCGTTCGCGCGGTCGTCGGGAACCGGACGAAGCTGCTCCTGATGGCAGTGGTCGCGGTGTTCGCACTCGGTCCGATCACGACCCTCGGAGTGACTGTCTTGCCGACGCTGGGTGAGCGGGCTGTCGCCGAGCCTCTCACGGCCGAGACCGCCACGATGGTGATCGAGTACGTGACCGGTGCCATTGCAGTCCTGTGGGTGCTTCTGGTCGTGATGACGGTCATGCGAACGGTAACGGCAGTCGCCGCCGTCGACGAGCCCGCGTTCCTCCTGTTGTCGACGGCAGTTCGCAACGCCGTCGTCGGTATCGTCGCCGCCGAAGTCGCACTCTACGTGAGCGTCCTGTTGCCGCTGACGGCGCTCTTTGCCGGCGCGTTCGCGTTGGGCGCGGGAACAGCCTTCCCCGTCGTGAGCGCGATACTGGCGGTCGCCCTCGTCGTGGTCACCGCCATCCCAGTCGGGTTCGTCGTCGGCATCTGGGTTCGGCATCTGGTCACCGTCTACGAGCCGATCGCTCGCTATCGAACCCTGCTGTTCGCTGCGTTCTGGCTCGTCTACTTCGGTGCGATCGCAACCGGCGGCATGAATACGGTCATGGGGACGCTGTTTACGGCCTTACAGACGAGTCCACTCGGCTGGCCCGGCCACCTGCTGCTGGTCGGAATCCCGGGTCTCGACCCCTCGGTACGTGCGATCGCCGGTGCCGTCGCCGGTGCCGTCCTGGTCATCGGCGTCGCCCTTGCGGGTGCCGTCCCTGCCGCACAGCGTCACTGGTTTGCGGATCCGGCCCGCACCGACGACGACCCGCTCGAGGAAGAGACGTCGTCGGACCGGCTCTCCGGTCTCCTTACGGGACTTGTCTCGCAGCCGGTTCGAACCGTGACGGTAACGGCGATCCGCCGGACGAAACGCGCACCGATTCGACTGGCGTATGCCGGCTATCCGCTGTTGGGAACGCTCGGATTCCTCCAGCAGATCGTCGAACTCGGGACGGTCCCCGCGTTTCTGGCCGTCCTCTTCTGTTTGTACGCCGTCTGGGCCGCCGGCGTCTTCTTTACGCTCAACCCGCTGGGCGACCTCGGACCAGCTTTGCCCGCCGTCATCACATCGACGCTGAGCGGTCGACAGGCGATTCGCGGCCGCATGCTCGCTGGCACCCTCGTCGGTGTCCCGATCGCGTTGGTCGTGTCGATCGGCTTCGGCGTCGTGAGTCCACTCGGACTCGAGCAGACCGGTGCGCTAGTCGCCGCCACCGTCGCCGGAGCAGTCGCGACGCCGGCGCTCGCGGCCGGGATCGGGTCGGCGTTTCCCCGCTTCGGGAGCGTCAACGTTACCAACAACCGCGAGGCGGTGATGCCGAGCAAGACTGCTTTCGTCGTCTACACGCTCGCGATCGCACTGCCGTCGGTCGCCGCCGTTGTGCTGTATCTCGAGGCCCCCAGGATGATCGCTGCACTGATCGCATCGGTGTCGGCGTGGACGCCACTGCCGTCCGTCTCGATCTCCGCCCGTGCGATCACGATCGGTGCCTGGACGGTCTTGATCGGCGGGCTGGTCGCGCCAGCCGTCTCCTATCGCTACGCCGTCGAGCGATTCGACTGGTACGACTTCGAGTAGCAGACTCCAAAACGAGTTCCGTCACAAACGCCACATCGGCGTCGAAAAACAGGCGCTCGAGACGTCGTTACTCCGAACTGCCCCACTCGGCGACGTTCTTCGGACGGTCGGTCACGGCGGCGACCTCGAGGTCACCATCGAAGCTCTCGAGGGCTTCGACGTAGGCCTCGGCGCTGGCCACCGTCGACAGATAGGGGATTTCCTCTTCGACGGCCATCTCGAGGCTGTCGCGGTCGCGGCTGACGATGAAGTCGACTTCGTTTTCGCGGATCGCCTGTGGTACGTCGTCGAACTCCGCGATATCGAAGAACTGCTCGAAGCCGTCGACGTCGAGATCGACCACGGCGGTACCCTCGCTGACGGCGTTGTCGGCCGCCTGCTGGGACTTCCAGTAGGCCGTGCCGAACTCGCTTGCCGTGCCCATGACCTCGCCGGTAGATTTCATCTCCGGGCCGAGACGTGGGTCCGAGCCCGGCAGGCGGTCGAAGGGCAGGACGACCTCCTTGATCGAGGTGTGTTCGGGGATCTGCTCGTCGGTCTCGAGCGTCTCTAAGGTTTCGCCGGCCATGACCTTCGCGGCGAGTTTGGCGATCGGGACGCCGGTCGCCTTCGAGACGAACGGGACGGTACGGGACGAGCGTGGGTTGGCCTCTAAGACGTAGACCTCGCCGTCGCGGACGGCCAGCTGGACGTTCAGCAGGCCCTTCGTTTTGAGCGCTTCGGCGATGTCTTCGGTGACCTCACGGACGCGCTCTAAGGTGTCCTCGTCGAGCGAGCGCGGCGGAATCATACACGCGGAGTCGCCGGAGTGGACGCCGGCGGTCTCGACGTGTTCCATGATGCCGCCGATGATGATGTTGCGGCCGTCCGAAACTGCGTCCACGTCGAGTTCGACCGCGTTCTCGAGGAAGTCGTCGACGAGGATCGGTTTCTCGGGGCTGACGCGAACGGCCTCCTCGATGTAGGTCTCGAGTTCTTCATCGTTGTAGACGACGTCCATCGCGCGGCCGCCAAGCACGTAGGAGGGGCGGACAAGGACTGGATAGCCGATGTCGTGGGCCAGTTCGAGAGCCTCTTCCTTCGAGAAGGCGGTGCCACCGTCGGGCTGGGCGATGCCCATCTCCTCCATCAGGAGGTTGAAGCGGTCGCGGTCCTCGGCGAGGTCCATCGCTTCGACCGAGGTCCCCATGACCTCACAGTCGAGCCCGCGGCGCTCGAGTTCGTCCTCGAGCGGTTCGCCGATGTTGACCGACGTCTGGCCGCCGAACTGGACCATCACACCGTCAGCGCCCGTGGCTTCGGCGACGTCGGCGACCTCTTCGGCCGTGATCGGCTCGAAGAACAGCCCGTCGGAGGTGTCGTAGTCGGTCGAGACGGTCTCGGGGTTGTTGTTGACGACGTAGGCGTCGATACCGAGTTCGCGCAGCGCACGGACCGCGTGGACCGAACAGTAGTCGAACTCGACGCCCTGTCCGATGCGGATCGGGCCACCGCCGACGACGATCACGCTCTCGATGTCGCGGTCGACCTCGAGCTCGCCCGAGGCGGCGTCGCCGACGAGCGGGCCCTTCTCGAACTCGTTTTTCCGCGAGGAGTAGTAGTACGGCGTCTCGGCTTTGAACTCACCCGCACAGGTGTCGACCTGTTTGTAGGTGCGGCCGGGGACTTCGGTCTCGACGGTCTCGACGTCCGAGCCGGCAGCCGCGGCGATGCTGGCGTTGGTGTGGCCAGTGATCGCGGCTTCGGTGAAGTCGCCCTCCTGGGCGGCGACCGTCGAGTTGGCGATGTTCGCGTAGCGCTCGGTGTACCACTCGAAGATCCCGGTCAGGTCGACGACTTCATCGACCGTGTAGCCGCGGTCGAACGCCTCGAACATCGCGTACGGACGGTCCGGCGACGGACGCTCGAGGTAGTGTTCCTCGAGTTCCTCGTCGCTGACGTCGTCCCAGTCGACGTCGGGTTCGTATTCGCTCGAGCGAAGCGCCTTGAGGAGGCTCTCCTCGAAGGTGCGGCCGATGGCCATCGCCTCGCCGGTCGACTTCATCGCCGTCGTCAGCTCGAAGTCGACGTCGTCGAACTTGTCTTTGGGCCAACGGGGAACCTTGGTAACGACGTAGTCGATCGCGGGCTCGAACGCCGCGGTCGTCTCGCCCGTAATTTCGTTGTCGATCTCGTGGAGGCGCTTGCCGAGTGCGACCTTTGCAGTGACGCGAGCGATCGGGTAGCCGGTCGCCTTCGAGGCCAGCGCGGAGGAACGCGAGACGCGCGGGTTGACCTCGACGACGCGGTACTCGCCGCCGGGCGTGCCGTCGTCGTGCCAGGCGAACTGGATGTTACAGCCGCCCTGAATGCCGAGTTCTCGGATGACATCGAGTGCGGCCGTGCGCATCTCCTGGTGTCCCTCGTCGGGGACGAGCTGTGAGGGCGTGACGACCGTCGACTCGCCAGTGTGGATGCCCATCGGGTCGATGTTCTCCATGTTGCAGATGATGATACACGAGTCGTCGGCGTCGCGCATGACCTCGTACTCGTACTCGACCCAGCCGGCGATCGATTCCGTGATGAGGACTTCGCTGTTGCGCGAGAGGCGCAGCCCCTTGCGGACGCGACGAAGGAGTTCGTCCATCTCGTGGACGACTCCCGAGCCGGAGCCACCCAGCGTGTACGTGGTGCGGGCGATGACCGGCAGGCCGCCAACTTCGTCGACGGCGGCCTGGACGCGCTCCTCGAGGTCGGCTTCGGTCAGCTCCGAGACTTCTTCGCCCTCGTCGAGCGAGATGGTGGTCGATTTCGGAACCGGCTGGCCGATCTTCTCCATGCGCTGGCGGAAGAGGTCGCGGTCTTCCGTCGCGTAGATCGTGTCAAGGGGCGTCCCCATGATATCGACGTCGTACTCCTCGAGCACGCCTTCCTCGGCGAGTTCGGCGGTGACGTTCAGTCCGGTCTGGCCACCGAGCCCGGCGATGACGCCGTCGGGGTTTTCCTTGCGGATGATCTCCGCGATGGCGTCGGTCGTGATCGGCTCGATGTAGACCCGGTCGGCCATCTCCGGATCGGTCATGATCGTCGCAGGGTTCGAGTTGACGAGGACGACGCGAGCGCCCTCCTCCTGCAGCGCCCGGCAGGCCTGTGCACCGGAGTAGTCGAACTCGGCTGCCTGCCCGATCTGGATCGGGCCGCTCCCGATCAACAGGATCGTGCGTCCGTCCCCCGTCTCGCCGTCTACGGCGGTGTCCGTACTCATTTGTCTTGTCGAATCGAAGTTCGTACATCGTAATAAGCCCCACGATACAGTACGAATCTCGAAATGGCTTTTCGAAATTCGAACTCGCGGTGAGCCGACTGTCCCGAAACACACCGTGGTTCCGGACTAGCGGCCGGTTCTGCAGGCTGGGTGAGAGCCACAGCCATACGACTGACGGACGATTGCAGTCCGATACGGGTCGAAAACAGCGGTCAGAACCCGGACCTGCGCGAGTCCATCACAGACACGAAGCGATCAGATCGGCTGGTCGTACTCGCTCTCGAACTCGCGTTGCCGGCGGTACTGCTCGACGAACTCGGTGACGTCGAACTCGAGCATCTGGGACTCGAAGTCGGTGATTGCGGCGTCGTCGTCGGCGTGGCTGATCGCGTGTTCCATGAGTTCGACGACGAGTTCGACGACGATCTCGTGGAGTCGCCGGGCATCGAAGTCCGCGATCCACAGCAGGGTGTAGCCGACGGCCCCGTCGTCGCTCGCGTCGTGGACCGCGACGTCCTCGGGAAACTCCTCTAGGACGACGCCCATCAGGTGTGGCGTGCCGAACTCCTCGAACTCGTCGTCGGTGTCGATCGTCTCCTGGAGGATGGCCACGAGCGACTCCGGGAAAAACCGCGAGGGCGGATGCACGTCGGTCACGACGGCGTGGACGTCACCGCAGGGACAGTGGTACTCGCGCATGCCCAAGTCGATCGCGTGAGGGTCGACGGACTCCCCGCAGGGAAGCTCGAGGTCGTCGCTGCCGTCGGAACCCGGAACGGGGGGTGGTGTCATTGCTCGTTTTTCGGATGCACAGGGGATAAGGGCGACGACTCGGGGCGTCGAACGACGCAACATCGGCGGCGTGCGACGGGAATCAGTGACAGCAGCCGGTCTCAGAGATCGGACGCGTCGAACCGGTAGTAGCCGATGGCAAGCGCCACGAGCAGCCACAGGAGTAAGATGGCGATGCCGATCTCAGGATTCGTATAGAAGGGGTCAGCCGCGTCGGCTGCCGTCTGCGCGCCGGCACCCGACTGGGCTGACTCGGCATTAGCCGCGTCTGCGAGGTTAGGTAAGAGCGCAACGACGGACGAGAAGTACGCCGCAGAGGGCGACAGCTGTAACAGAGGGTACAGCCAGTCGGGCATCGTCGACGGGATGGTAAACCCCTCGAGGACGTAGAGGATCCCCATCGGGATCACGTCCCAGAGCAGTTCGAAGACGACGAAAAAGCCAAGCGCGAGCGTCGTCGCACGCGATGTCGACCCCGTCGTCGCCGAGAGCCCAACGACGATCGTCGCGTAGACGGCCACGAACGCCAGCGTGGTGAGGACGAAGACGACGAGCGCGCCGGCCTCGAGGTTGCCGATCAACGCGGCACCCACACCGAGGCCAATGATGAGACCGACGCCGAGACCGAAGGCGAGGACGGCAGCCCGTCCGACGACCTTGCCGACGAAGACCTGTCCGCGCGTGGTCGGCAAGGAGAGCAACAGCTTGATGCTCCCGAGTTCGCGCTCGCCCGCGAGAGATTTGTAACAGACGACGATCGCAGACAGCGGGACGAACAGTCCGACCAAGCCGATGGTGAAGAAGATTAGTCCACCGAACGTCGCCTCCGTCGCAGCGCCGAGCAGTGCGGGTGCCTCGACGTACGCGTACGTCGAGAGAACCGACAGCACCACGAAGACACCGACGAGCGCCCACAGTGCCCGCGACTGGACGGCGTCGCGGAAATCCTTCTTCGCGACGGTAGCCCAGGTCATGACTCGATCTCCGGTCTGTCGTTCGTGTAGCGGACGAACAGGTCCTCGAGCGAGGATTCGACCACTGAAAAGTCCTGAACGGCAGTTACCTCGTCGATCGCGTGCAAGACGGCGAACTTCGAGACGCCGTCGACGGTCACCCGCAGCCGTCCGTCATCGATCGCCGCCGTCCCGACGCCCTCGAGGGTGCGAACGCGCTCGAGGACGCTGTCGTCGAGTGCCGACACGTAGACGTACAGCGTCTCGCCGACCTCCGTCGCATCGCGGAGCCCGTCGATCGTGTCGACGGCGACGAGGTGGCCGTCGTCGATGATCGCCACGCGATCACAGACCGCCTCGACTTGCTCCATGATGTGACTCGAGAAGAAGACGGTGGTGCCGCGGTCGTTCTCCGCGCGGATGATCTCGCGCATCTCGCGGGCTCCGTTGGGATCGAGACCGGTCGAGGGCTCGTCTAAGACGAGCAGCTCTGGATCACCGACCAGTGCCATCGCGAGTATCAGTCGCTGGCGCATCCCCTTCGAGTAGCCGCCGGCTTTCCGGTCGGCCGCGTCGGCGACCCGGACCCGCTCGAGGAGCGCGTCGGGATCCTCGTCGACGCCTTTCATCTCGATGGCGAACTCGACGTGTTGGCGGCCAGTCAGCCGATCGTAGACGTGGTAGGCATCCGGAAGCACGCCGATCCGGTTTCGAACGGCCAGCCCGTCCGCCTGGGCGTCGTAGCCGAGGACGGTCGCAGTCCCGTCGGTCGGTCGGATGAAATCGAGCAGGATGTCGATCGTCGTCGACTTCCCCGCCCCGTTCGGTCCCAGAAAGCCGAAGATCTCACCCTCTTCGACGGTGAGATCCAGCCCGTCGACAGCGACAACGTCACCGAACCGTTTGGTCAGTCCCTCGAGTTCAATCGCCGCCATGCTCGCCCCTCCAAGTCGACGCCGCGTCAAACACTGTCGATGAGCCGATCTGCATAGTCGCTCCTACTCCGCAGACGGCATAAATATATTGACAGCATTATATATTAACGACGGCCTTACTCAAGCGGCGCGAGGCGTGTCGTTTCGGTTGCGGCGACAAACAGGGGTTTGCTTCGAGATGGCAGCCCACCACGTGGCCAACGGTCGATCCAGTGTCGACGTGCGTCTACGATTCAGGGCCAGTCGTCGCGAACCTGCTCCGCCTCGTCGTCGTCCTCGTCGGCGTGGGTCGCCAGGATCCAGTCGGCTGCCTCGGCAGCGTCCTCGACTGCGAGATACTCCCAATCGACCGCATCGGCGAGTGCCTCGTCTTCCTCGCTGGCACCGATATAGACGTACCGATCAGTATCGAACTGGTCTTTGACGCCCTCGAGACTCTCTTCTTTCCCGCGAGGGCCAGAGAAGAAGTCCTGTCGGACGCGGTTCTTCCGCGTGAAGTTCGTCACGACGTAGGTCGGCTTCTCCGAGACGACGCCGATGTACTCGGTCCAGCCTCTGGCGTCTTCGAACACGCGCTCGGGCGAGGCGAGTGCCTTCAGCGCCTCGAGTTCGAACGCCAGCGTCATGTCGCTATCGCCGTTCATGTGTCATCAAACGCGCGCACGTGGGAAAACGACTTCGATACTGCACACTCACGACGACACGCTGGCGCTCTCATCGCACAGAACAGTCCGTGAGAGCCGTTCAGGCGCGCTCGACCCGGAAGTAATCCGTGAAAACGATCACCTCGCCGGGCTCGAGCCCAGTCCCCGCAGCCGGAACGGATCGATCCGCTGACAGAGCCGCGTACACGGCCTCCAGCGTGTCCGAATCGAGTTGGTCGACGTGACGAACGGTTGCATCCGGTGCGACCGATTCGACAGGCTCGAGTCGGACGTCGACAGGTTCGAGTTGTACCGATCGGCGGCGGGGTTCACTGGCTGCCATGTTCATTGTTACCAAATGTATTACTTCAACTTAATAGTTCCGGCTGGAGGACCGGTAATCGGTGTCTCTGGCGAGCGTGTCGGTCGGCTGGCGGCGAGGCCCCCAAGTCACATGTAAGTGGTCAGTGCTGTCTACAACAGAGCGCAGTATCGCAGGGAGTCGAAAACGGATCGCGCGGAACGAACAGTGCCGTGTCGGATTACTGTTCCTGTGGCGCTGCGAGCTCGTCTAAGTCGACGGATTGCTCGAGCAGGACCTCGGCCTGGTCGGCGACCTCGCGCTGTTCGCGCATCAGCTGCTTGAGCTGGCTCTGGGGCGAGAGATCGCCGATGAGGACGCCACCGACGACCTTGCCGTCCTTGAAGGCGATGCGTCGCCACTCGGTGTCTGAGTACTTGCGTTCGGCGTGTTCGTCGCCAATCGTCGGGTGGCCAAAGGAGAGGAACGGGAAGTCGAAGTGCGTAATGGAGTAGGAGGAGACCCACTCGAACTCCTCGGCTTCCTCGGCGGCGGCCATGTTGACCGCGGCGACTCGACCCTGCTCTTTGGCCGAGCCCCACGAGCCGTTCTGGGCCTGCTCGCCGAGCAGAACGTCGTAGAAGCGGGTGATGTCGCCAGCCGCGTAGATGTCGTCGACGTTGGTCTGCATGTACTCGTCGACGATGATGCCGTTGTCCTCCTTGAGGCCGGCACCATCGAGGAACTCGGTGTTGAAGTTCAGGCCGATCGCAGCGCCGACGAAGTCACACTCGTAGCGGTCGCCGTTGGGGTCGACAGCGGCGGTGACGTGTCCGTCGTCGTCGGTCTCGAAGTGATCGACGCCGCTGTCGAAGACGGGTTCGACGCCGACATCGCGCATGCCCTCGTGCATGATCTCGGCACCCTCTCCCGAGAGCGCGTAGCGCCACCAGCGGTCGCCACGCATGAGGTAGTCGGCCTCGATACCCTGTGCGCCACAGACGGCCGCGAAGTCGATGCCGAGGAGACCGGCACCGATGATCACGCCTTTGTCGGACTGTTCGGCGTGCTCGCGGATCCCACGTGCATCCTGGAACGTCCAGAAGTGGTGGATCCCGTCGGCGTCGCTGTTATCGACGGGGAGTTGTGTCGGCGTTCCGCCGGTTGCAACGAGGAGTTTGTCGTAGGGAATCTCGCCGCTGTCGTGGGTGTTGACGACCTTCGCGTCGGTGTCGACGCTCGTGACGAAGGTGTTCAACGAGAGGTCGATGTCGCGTTCGTCGTACCACTCCTCATCGTGGATCGAGATAGGCGCTTCAGGGAGTTTGCCTTTCGCGTGTTCCTTGATGAGAATCCGGTTATACAGTGGCTCCCCCTCATCGGTAATGACGGTAATCTCCGAGTCCGGGTCTTCCTCCCGGAGGGTCTCGGCAGCCGAACTACCCGAGATCCCGTCACCGATGATGACGTACTGAGTCATATCCAGTCCGTTCGTAACCCGGGTTAAAGTGGATTGCTATCTCGTCTATTTTTCCGGACTGGCACGGGGGACACAACAATAGTAAACATAATTCCCGTAATTCTTGACAGTGTGGGTTTTTAATCAATAATCAGGCAGCATTTCTCGAGAGAAAACAGATTACTGCCGCTTCGGAGTTCCGGTCGTCCCGTCAGCGACGAGCGCGACACTCACGCGATCGTGACGCGCCGCGTGGACACCTACACCCTAACAATGTTGTCCGAACTGTTCTTTAGGTGCAGTTCCCAACCAAGGGATATGAAGCTCCGCCAGAACGCGAAGCACTTCGCCTACCAGAAGGCCCTCGAGACGCCGGGCGTCCGTTCGGTCGCCAACGCGGGGCTGGTCAAACTCCACACCAGGATTTTCACCGGGAAAGCCGACCCTTCCCACGCCGAGGACCGACGCGAACACCTCGATGGCTTCTTCGACGCGACGATGGATACCTACCTGCGCGCCCTTCAGGACGGCTACTCCGAAGCCGAAGCCCGCGAGATCACCCACATTCAGGCCAACTTCGACTTCTACAACCACGGCTGGACCGAGATGATGGAGTTCCCTGCCGACGAACTCGAGGCCCACTACGACCGCTACCGCGAGTTCTTCGAGCGGTGGGACATCACGATCGACGAACCGCTCGGCCAGTTCGCCCCGCCCGAGGGCGTTCCCAAGGCACCCTCGACGCCCGAACGACTCGAGGACCCCGAGCATCCCCACGCCCAGGGTGGCTTCGCCGACGACGTCTACGTCGAGACCGAAGACGGCGACCTCGTCGTCGGTGGACAGGACGAACCCGAGGACGTCGACGTCTCGGAGGTCGTCGAGAAGCACGAAGACAGCTAATCCTCGCTCGGGTCCGTCGCCTATCCGTCCGAGCCACGCCGGTTTCCAAGCCGCTAAGTGCGCAGAGATGCGATGTCGAGCAAGATTCGTATGGCCCTGAACGCGAACGATCGGGCGATCGCGGGCTTTACTATGGCGGGCCACGCACTGGTCCACTGGTTCGAGACCTCGATCCCGATCTTCCTGGTCGTCTGGCTGGCCGAGTTCGACGTCGGTGTCGCGTTGTTCGGTATCGTCGTCGCGCTCGGCTACGCGCCGTTCGGCCTCGGGGCACTGCCCGGCGGGATCCTCGCGGATCGCTACGGCACTAAGCGGCTCGTCTTGCTGTGTGTCGCCGGTATGTCACTGTCGTTTCTCGTCCTCGCCGTTGCGAGTTCGATCTACGCCATCGCGGCTGGCCTGATCCTGTGGGGGATCGCCGCCAGCGTCTACCACCCCGCCGGCCTCGCGCTCATCAGTACCGGCGTCGAGGACCGAGGCACTGTCTTCGCCTGGCACGGGATCGCCGGCAACGCCGGCATCGCGCTCGGTCCGTTCGTCGCCGCCACGCTGTTGATCTTCCTCGAGTGGTCCGTCGTCGCCGCGGTGCTCACCGTGCCGGGTTTCCTCGCGATTCTCTACGGTCTCAGCGCGGAGTTCGACCCAACCGCAGCAGTCGCGGACGACGCCGACGCGGGGCCCGACGAGGCGCTGTCGCTGTCGGAAGTCGTTGGCAATACGCGCACGCTGTTCGCGAGCGCCTTCGCCGTCGTCTTCGTCCTCGTCACCTTCGAGGGGCTCTACTATCGGGGCACGCTGACCTACCTGCCCGAGATCCTCCACGGCCTGCCGGCGATGGACGGGCTGGCGTTGCCGGCTGGTCTCGAGGGGATCGAACCAGCCGACTACATCTACGTCGGCCTGCTGGTCGTCGGCATGGCGGGCCAGTACGCCGGCGGAAAGTTGACCAGCCGCGTGACGCCGGCTCGAGGACTCACGGGTATCTTCGCCGTCCTTGCGGTCCTCGCACTCGCGTTCGTTCCGGTGACGGCGACGGGTGTCGGGCTCGCACCGATCGTTGTCCTCTGTGGCGTGCTGGGCTTTTTCCTGTTCGCGATTCAGCCGTTCTACCAGAACGCCGTCGCGCTCTATACGCCGCCGGACGCTCGCGGGCTCTCCTATGGCTACACCTATCTCGCCGAGTTCGGGTTCGGGTCGGTGAGTATCGCGCTCGGCGGCTTCGTCCTCGGCCAGTTCTCGCAAACGGCGTTTTTCGCGGTCGTCGCCGGATTTGCAGCACTCGGCGGCTTGGTCGCGGGCGGACTGCTGATCGGCGGTGATCGATTCCTTGCTGCAGGCGGATCGCTCGAGGCGAACGCCGACGACTGAGCTGGAGTCCTGTCAATCAGTGTCAGCGCACCTGCGACCCGTTTGCGGGCGCACTGGGAAACCGGTACGGCAGACCGTATGATTGAAACGTGATGGGGCGGTCAGAGCCAGTCCGGTTCGACGTAGTTGCCCGTTGCCTGATCGTCGGGCCAGATGACTTCCTGGACGCCAGTACCGTCTTCGCCCTCTCGCCACTGGAAGTACACCGGATGGACGTATTCTTCGCCGTATTTCACGTCGTGGGGGAACTCCTCATCTGGGCCGTTAAATTCGATCGTGCCGGTAGTGCCAGCTACAGAGATCCCCTCGAGCGTGGTGACGAGTTCGTCGGAATCGAGCGTGCCGGCGTCTTTGGCCGCCTGAGCGAAGACGTGGACCGCGTCGTAGCTGTTGTAGCCGGTGTAGATCGGACTAGTCCCGTTGTGGCGGCTCTGATATTCGTTGACAAACGACTTGGCCCGGTCACGATTGCTCGTCGGCGTCACGTTGGTGTAGCCGACGGCGTACTCGCAGTTCCCATCGACCTGTTCGTAGTACGACGGCGACTGCATCGGCATGTGGACGCCGCCGAACCCGAACGGTTGCTGGCTGCGGTTCCAATCGACCAGCGACGTGGCTCCGGTGTGGGCGACCGCTTCCAGTACCGCGTCGGCATCCGTCGTGGCGATCTCGTCGTAGATCTCGGTGAAATTGTCCGTTTCGGGTGGATACTGCTCCCAGAACGTCACGTCGTCGCCGAGTTCTTCCTGATAGACGTCCCACAGCGATTCGGTCCAGATGTAGTCCTCGACGAGGACGGCGAACGACTCCCACCCCAGCTCGCTGCCCATGTCGTTGAGGAACTCGATCTGGTGGGTTGCGAGATCGTGGCCGTTGAGCGGTCCAACCCGGAAATGATACTTGTACTTCTCGTACTGCTGGCTGATCAGTTCGTTGGGCGTCATCGTCACGGAGCCAGCGGTTAGATGGACCGTCTCCTGTTCGGCGACGTCATCGAGGATTCCCTCGAGGACCTCGCTTGTGGCGACGCCGACGGTGACGTCGGCTCCCTCCTCGAGGACAAAGCCGCCGAGTACTGTGCGGTCATGGGCAAGGCCGCCGATGGCGACCTCACCGCCCGTGCGATGGCCGACAGCGACAACGAGCAGATGCAACAGATCGGGGAAGACTTCAACGAGATGCTCGACGAGATCGAGCAGACGATCGCCGAGCTCAACCGGTTCGCGACCGACGTCGCGACCGCCTCCGAGCAGGTGACCGCCTCCAGCGAGGAAGTCCGCTCCGCCTCGCAACAGGTCACCGGCTCGGTTCAGGAGATTTCGGACGGTGCGGACCGTCAGAACGAGTCGCTGCAGTCGGTCAACCAGGAGATGAGCGGCCTCTCGACGACGACCGAAGAGATCGCCGCCTCCTCGAACGAGGTGGCCGACATTGCCGAACGGACGGTCAACACCGGACAGGAAGGGAAGGAAGCCGCCCAGACGGCGATCAGCGCCATGGACGAGATCGAAACCGAGGCCGGCGACGCCGTCGACGAGATGCGCCGCCTCGAGGAAGAGGTCCAGCAGATCGACGAACTGATCAACACGATTTCGGAGATCGCTCGCCAGACCAACATGCTGGCGCTGAACGCCAACATCGAGGCCTCCCGCTCGGCGGGCGGCAGCGACGACGAAGGGTTCTCCGTCGTCGCAAAGGAGGTCAAGGCCCTCTCCGAGGACGTCGCACAGGCAGCCAACGAGGCCGAAGACCGCCTCGAAGCGATTCGGGAACGCACCGAACAGTCCGCCGCCGAGGTCGAGGACACGAGTGCGGACATCGAAGACGCGACCGAACAGGTCCAGGAAGCCGTCGAAGCGCTCGAGGAGATCGCCGATCTCGCCCAGGAGACCAACATCGGTGTTCAGGAAATCTCCGCAGCGACCGAAGAGCAGGCGGCCTCGACCCAGGAGGTCGTCGCGATGGTCGACAACGCGGCGACGATCTCCGAGGAGACCACCGCGGAAGCCGAGAACGTCGCTGCCGCGGCCGAACAGCAGACCACTGCGCTGACTGAGATCACGAAGTCCGCCTCGCAGCTCTCGGAGCAGGCGGCACAACTCTCCGAAGCGCTTGACCGATTCGACACCGACGTCGACCACGACGAGGGAGATCTCGAGTCGACACTCGGTATCGAGGCGGAACTGTCCGTAAGCGACGCATCGTTCGACATCGATGGAGCCGCCGGGCCGGATGGCCAGACCGGCGGCATCACGCTCGATTCGGAGCTCGAATCCGACAAGCAGGACTCAGACCCGCTCGCGTTCGACGATGAGACGGACGCCACCCTCGACCAGACCGACGACATAGCCGACTCCGATCAGTCGGCTGTAGAGGCCCTCGAGGGCGGTTCGGACGGCGATGCTCGCGAGACCGCATCGGCTGAGGATGTCCTCGACACTGCGTCAGCAGGGAACGGCGCTGACGAGATCGGTGCCGAGGAAATCCTCGGAGTCGAGGCCGACGAGGCCGACGATGGGACCCTCGAGTCGGCTGGTGTCACTGATTCCTTCGGTGACGACGCCTCGGATCCGCTCGCGGATGATGCTGACACGCTGGCTGGCACCGACGCCAGCGACGATGCGGGTGACGAGTTCGAACCGACGGCGAACTCGAGTACCGACACCGACGACGCGGCCGCACAGCCGCTTGGACCAGTTGACGACGATCTCGGTGATGAAGACGCTGCTGACGAGACGGCTGCACAACCGCTCGGTCCGGCTGATGATGATGATCTCGATGACGAAGACGCAACTGCCGACGAGACGACCGCACAGCCGCTCGGACCTGCCGACGACGACGTCGGCGATGAGGACACAGCGGACGCCAGTCTCGACGGTGACGACGCGTCGGCCGGCGACGAGGAGGACGACGACGAGGAGGACGACGTGTTCACGTTTGGAACGACCGACGACGAGTAACCGTCCGATTGCCGGTCGCTGAATCGCCGTCGACACGCGACGCGGCCTTGCGGTGCCGTCGATGCACCGCTGTGCGTCGGCTTCGTTCGCTACCTTTTTGACTGCCGTCTTGAAAGGAATCGGCATGCTCACCGTGCGGGCACCGGCGACGAGTGCGAACCTCGGGAGTGGCTTCGACGTCTTCGGCGTCGCTCTCGGGACGCCCGCCGACGTAATTCGAGTCGAGCGCGCCTCGGAAACGACGATTACGGTTACGGGTGCCGGAAGCGAATACATCCCGGAAGACCCCGCCAAGAATACCGTCGGTGCGGTCGCCGAGGCACTTGACGCCCCGGCTCGTATCCGGATTGACAAGGGCGTCCGGCCTTCCTCGGGACTTGGCTCGTCGGCCGCCAGTGCGGCCGCCGCCGCCGTCGCGTTAAACGCCCTCTACGACCGCGGCTACTCGCGGGAGGAACTCGTCCCCATCGCTGCCGAAGGCGAAGCGCTCGTCTCCGGCGAGGCTCACGCGGACAACGTCGCTCCCGCGCTGCTCGGCGGCTTCACCATCGTTACCGACGACGGCGTCACGCAGGTCGACGCCTCCGTCCCCGTCGTCGCCTGCCTTCCCGACATCTCCGTGTCGACGCGCGACGCGCGCGGTGTCGTTCCCGACTCGGCCCCGCTCGAGGACGTCGTCGACACCGTCGGCAACGCTGCCACGCTCACCGTTGGAATGACACGAGACGATCCCGACCTCGTCGGTCGGGGGATGAACGATGCCATCGTCACGCCCGAACGCACGAAACTCATCGACGGCTACGATCAGGTTCGTGAGGCCGCCCTCGAGGCGGGCGCGACCGGCGTGACCGTCAGCGGTGCCGGGCCGGGCGTGCTGGCGGTCTGTCACCGTCGGGACCAGCGCTCGATCGCCGCGGCGATGGTCGATGCCTTCGACGCGGCCGGCGTCAAGAGTCGGGCCTATCAGACTGCCGTCAGCGAGGGTGCAACGCTGTATCGCTGAGCTGCTGGTCGGCATTGGTGTTCGTTGCAACCGCAAGACGTTCGTGAGTGCGCCGTAACTACCCGACAGAGGAGCCGCGGCGATGAGTCTGGTAACTGATGGTATCCTCGCCGTGATCGCACTAGCGGCGTTCGTCGGTGGCCTCGCCGTTGCGAGCGCTCCGCTCTCGCTCCCGTTCGTCACAGTCGGTGTCCTTGGAACACTCGTCTTCGAGGCTATCGCGTTCAGTCACAGCGAACTCGTCCGTGAGTACTGGGAGCGACCGGCCGTCCAGTTCGGAACACTCGTGGGCGTGTTCGTGACCGTCGGTATCGGCATCGCCGTCGCACCGTCGCGGCTGCTCTCAGCAGGGATCGGCTCACTGGTGACGTACCTGTTGATCCTCTCAGTTGTTCTCGTGACAGCTGCTCGGTCCTGACCAGGGGATAGGACCGGCCAGTAACAGCCACCTACTGCCCGTTAGGCCGGCTGTTACGACGAGTATCTCGATTGATAACTATCCGTGACAGTCAGGAATCGGTGCCCGTATGCGGTGGGTATTCGACGCGCTATGGGCCGGGGAACAGTCGGGGGATGAGCCAACAGATAGCCAGTCTGCTGGCTCGACGGACCGCCAACGAGGACAGTCCCACGTGCTCGGACTCGTTCTGCTGATCGGTGCCGTCGCCGTCGCGAGTGTCGGAATCATCATGTTGGGTTCGAGCGGTCTCGACACGCAGCAGGCGGCCATCGAAACCGATTACGCCGAACAATCGATGCTCGAGTTCGCTCATAGTACGAAGACGACCGTTTCTACCGGCCGCGGTCCGTCGGACGTATCGCTCGGCCCGTTCGACCGCGGGCACGTCTCGATGCGGGAGACCGCTGGTCGTGTGACCATGACCAGAGTCAACGATTCGGGAGGTACCGAGGTGTTGTACAACGAATCGCTCGGGACGCTGGCGTACGCCAACGGTGACACCGAAATCGCCTATCAGGGTGGTGGTGTCTGGCGAACTGACGGCACGGGATCAGCGATGGTCTCCGAACCCGGTATCGAGTACCGGAACGGAACGCTATCGTTCCCAATCGTTCACCTCGACGGCAATCGTGCCGGGGGGAATGCCGTCGATGGCACTGTTCGACAGGCGGCCACCCCGACGCAGGTTGCTCTCGACGGCCGATCGAACAGCGAGAGCGTCACGGTTCGGATCGCCATCCAGAGCGCATACTGCAGCGCATGGGAACGCGAACTCGAGGACTCGCTCGAGGGGAGTGTGACCGAAAGCTGTGACGAGGGTGAGCCACAGCGCGTTCGGATCCAGCTGATCTCCCCGACCGAGAACAGCAGAGCACTCGATGGCGCCGTCATCGGCGAAACAGTCAACGCCGCCGGCCTCAGTGAGAGCACGGGCAAACAGATGATCGATGGGAACGCGAGAGCCGGCACCATCGACGAGTGGATGGTCAGCGGAACGGTCTCCCACGAGAACTACGACTACCCGTCGGCTGACGAGGAAATCGATCGTTCGCTCGAGGCATGCGACGAGTTCGAGGCATTAGACGGGCCGATCACTGAGCCCGGTGTTCATTGTGTCGACGAGATCGGCAGCGGCCACCACTTCGACACGTCTAACGGAGACATAGCTGTCGTGGTCCGGAAATCGTTCGATCTGTCCGGGAGCGATTCCCTCAGCGTCACAGGCAGCAACGACCTCACGATCTACGCCGGCGAGGACCTCGATGTGAAAGGAAATGCTGTGATCGGAAACGCCTCCGACCCCTCACAGACACGGCTCGTCTTCTCCTCGGGATCCACTGTGCAGACCGTAAGCGGGACTCCGGAGATCAACGCACTGCTCTACGCACCGGAGTCGACGGTAGACATCAAAGGAACACCGACGATCGTGGGGACTGTCGTCGGGGACGACGTCACGATCCATGACGTCGCTGCCGAGATTCGAGGCGACGACAGTCTCGCGACCCTCGAGTTCATCCCCGGCGCAGGACCACACGTTCCGTACGCCACGGTCACCGCCTACGAAGCCGAACTCGACGACTGACTCGCGGTCACCGCCTCCGCTTTCGTCTCCAAATCCGGGTTACCAGCCGCTGCTTCGGCGCATCGCGTCCGAACTCTCGATCGACGATCGAGCCTCGGTCGACACTGATCCGACTCTTCGACGACTACCTGCCAGTGCTACGGCCTCTCTGCGACGGTCCGCCAGCGTCGGCCGTAGATCCGCGGGAGGGCATCGATCTTCGCGTGTCGAACGTTCGTCGGGACGGTCGAAACTCTCGTCGAGACGCTGGCCGGGAGCGGACCGTACGGAACTGACGACACAGCAGTCGGGTTTTTCGATACTGGTTTCCGACCAGCGTAGCCGGGGCCGCGCTGTGTCGACCCGTACAGTTCTTCGAATTTCGAATGGCCGTCGATGACGCCATTTCGAGCCCCTTTTGCGGCTTTTTTCGCTTCTTGTTGAAGCGCCGCGTTCGTCGCATCCGTTTTCACGTCGTCGACGAACTTCCTGACTTCGGCTGCCGCCTCGGAATCGCCGGTCGAATCGAACGCGTCAGGACCGACGACGTCCTCGAGTTCCGTCTTGAGCTGTCGCAGCTCCCGCAGGAAATCGGCGATATCGACGGTGTTCCAGAACTCTCGCAGTTCGATGACGTCTCGGATCGTACTGAGATCCAGTGCCAGGTCCGGATCCCTCTCGCGAATTGCGTCCGGGAGTCCGTCTTGCTTGATGAGATTCGGCAGCGCCGACGCGTCGACGGCGTCCGGCAGTTTCTCGAAATCTATCGTTTCGAGAAGATCGTCGACTTCCTCGACGATGTCTAGAAGTTCTTCGACCGCCGCCCGCGTCTCGGCCGATCCGTTGGGTGCGGTTTCCCGGAGCAATCGCTCGGTTCCCGCTGTAATTCGATCGACGAGTTGCTCGACGCTGGTCGGAGATGTTGCCTGACTCATGCCGTCAGTAGGTTGGATACGGAGAAAACGGGTGTGCTTGCCGATCAGTCGTCGCTCCAGCGAATCGGCAGACGAGAATGGGTCCGTCGTCAGTCAGTTAAACGCCGCGACCCTGCAGCTTCTCCTCTTCGGGGAGGTCGACGTTCGCGTCGCCTTTCATGCTCTTGCCGAGGTTCTTCGAGATCTCCGCGAGCGCCTCGGGGTCGTCCCAGTTGTTCGTCGCTTCGACGATCGCCTCGGCCATCTCCGGCGGGTTCTCCGCGCCGAAGATCCCGCTGCCCACGAAGATGCCGTCACACTCGTGGTGCATCATGAGCGCGGCGTCGGCCGGCGTCGCGATGCCACCCGCTGCGAAGTTGACGACCGGGAGTCGGCCCATCTCGGCAGTCTCGTGGACCAGGTCCGCGGGCGCTTCGATCTCGCGGGCGTAGGCCTCGCGTTCCTCGTGGCTCATGCCCTCGAGTTTGCGGATCGCGCCCTTGATCGTACGCTGGTGGTGGACGGCCTGGTTGACGTCGCCGGTGCCGGCCTCGCCTTTGGTACGGATCATCGCCGCGCCCTCGTCGATCCGACGCAGGGCTTCGCCGAGGTTACGCGCGCCACAGACAAAGGGCGCGGTGAAGTCGCGCTTGTCGATGTGGTAGGCGTCGTCCGCGGGCGTGAGGACCTCGGATTCGTCGATCATGTCCACGCCGACGGCTTCGAGAATCTGGGCCTCCTTCGTGTGGCCGATCCGGGATTTGCCCATGACGGGGATCGAGACGGAGTTGACGATCTCCTCGACATCTGCGGGGTCTGCCATCCGGGCGACGCCGCCGCGCTTGCGGATGTCCGCGGGGACGGCTTCTAGCGCCATCACGGCGACCGCGCCGGCTTCTTCGGCGATGCGCGCCTGTTCGGGATCGACGACGTCCATGATGACGCCGCCTTTCTGCATCTGAGCAAAACCGCGCTTGACGAGATCGGTCCCGCGTCGCAGTTCCTCGAGATCAGTGGTCTCGGTCATACTGCGCGGTTAGGAGCCACCGCACTTACGCGTGTTCTTTGGGGCCGATCCAGCCGCAGCCGCCGAAATCGGACGCAGGAGTAGTCTAGAAGCAAATATCTGAAGCTGCTTGCACCGAGTCGTATCACTCGGTCATCCGATCGCCTGCGAACAGTCGCGCTCGAACTCGCGAGCCGTACACCCGCGCGAGCGGCCGGTGCCACAGGCCGAGTTCCCGTGCCAGCGCCGGCGCGACCGCGAGGTGCGTACCGACGGACGGGCCGATCCCGATCGCTACCTTCCCACCGATTCGGGCCGTCGTCCCCAGGAGTGCACCGTCTTCGACCGTGTAACTCGTCATGGTCCAGTCGCGCGCTCGCGGACCGAGCCGGGGTCGAGGGATCTCGAGCCGAACGGCCTCGCGGTCACCATACCGCCCACCGGTGACGACGACACGGAGCCCATTCGGCCCGTCGGTCACCGTGACGCCGGCCCGTTCCTTCGGGTACCCCCAGAGTTCGCGGCCGAGCGCGACTGCGGGTTCGGTCGTCACCGGCAGCCAGTGGACGTAGCCACCGATCTCGCCGCCTACGAGCTGTGCGACGGGGGCGTTCGTTCGGCTTCCATGGACTGCCGGGACGATGACCGCGAACTCGTCGTAGGGCTCGAGTCCCGTCGCGTCTCGCTCGCCACGACCTACTCGATGGTACTGAATCCCAACAAGGGCGACACAGCCCACGCCGGGGGCGACCGCGAGCGACGAGAGGATATCCGGCAGGATCGTCTCGAGCCGGCTCCGACGGGCGGGAACGACGACGCCACCCATCGCGAACGACAGTTCGAGCGGGAGGGTGATCTCGTGGCCAGTCGACAGCCGGGTTCGAGATCGGTGCTCGGCAGAGGTCATAGCTGGCGGTACGCAGGGTCCGATCGTAGTGATAGGGGTCGGCCGCCGGCAGCGATAACCGCTACTGTTTTGCAGGTTCCGGCCGTCGCGCCGGACAATGACTGCCTCGACTTCGAGTGGCCGGCTGACAGACCGCGAGCGCACCGACGGCGAGTCGCTCCCGTCGTATCTCGCGCCACTGCCAACGGCGCTCGAGGACCTGGGGCTGCGATTTGCGTGGCTCGTCGTGGCGATCAACCTCGTGGGGACGGCCTTTGGCTTCTGGTACTACTCGGGGCAGTTCGCCGAAACGACGGCAGTGCTGTGGCCGTGGGTCCCCGACAGCCCGCTCGCGACGCTGTTCGTGGCGCTGGCGCTCGCCTGCTGGAAGCTGGGCCGCGAGCAGCCGTGGCTCACTGCACTGGCGTTTTTCGGCAACATCGTGCTCGGCCTGTGGACGCCCTACACGTTGCTCGCATTCGCTGATTCCTACACGTATCTCTCCCCGGCGATGTACAACTTCCTCTTCTGGAGCCACCTCGCGATGGTCGTGCAGGCGCTGGTGCTCTATCGAATCAGTGACTTCCCGGTGTGGGCTGTCGCGGTCGCCACCGGCTGGTACTGGAGCAACCTGCTCGTCGACTACTTCGTTCCGATCGTCGGCGAGCCCCACCACACGATCATCCCGGTCGCGCGGGACACACCCATGTTCCTCGAGGCCGACGCGCTGGGCGTCGTCGCCGCGGGCGAGGTCTCGTTCGTACTGCTCGCGGTATTCCTCGCGCTCGCGATCCGCGCGAAAAAGTGCGAGGCAGCCCAGAATCGGCCCTAACACCTCCTTGGTAGCGTCACCGCGCTGGCGACTGGTCGGCGGCCGCGAGTTCGAGGTACGGATCGAGTGCGCGGGCCATCGCCCGCCGTTCGACCCGTTCGGTCTCGGCATCGTATCGCACGACCGCTGCATCGCCCAGCTTCCGGAGGTGCGTGTGATGGAACTCGAGGGTGAGCCGGTCGATCCGTTCGGGCGTCGGCTCGCCGTCACGACGAGCGAGCCAGTCGATTAGGTCCGCGAGGTCGACTGCGCCCACGGTCCGGGAGAGATAGGCCAATGCCTGTCGGCGATGATCCTCGCACAACAGCTCGAAGATGACGCTGGGAGCAAGGGTGTCGTCGGCGTCCGTACGGTTTGCGTTCGCTGTCTCTGTTGTCATGGTGCTCTGTACTCGGCTTACGCGGCGCGGCCAACCCGTCGGCTCGTCCCGACTTCAGCAGAGCACGAGCCGAGATTGCCCGATATAGTTATAGCCTTTCTGCTGACGGGGTGAAATCCAGATATCAATGGAATACAGTAAACGAACGTTCGGAAAGCGACCACGACACGAATCGGAGTCGTCCGCCAGCGGTGGCGATCGATTGCTTATTCGAGGATGACGACCGCCGACTCGGTCTCGATCATCTCGCCCTCGCCGGAGTAGGTCCGCTCGAGTTCGACCTCGAAGAGGTCGTCTGCGAGTTCCTCGCCGGCGACGTGCAGGACGTCTTCATCGTCGTCGATTTCGTAGTCGCCACTCTCGATGCCGGCGTCGATCTCACCGACTTTCGAGCCGAATTTCGGCCCGAGCGTCGAGTAATCGAGGTCGATTTTGGCGACCTCGGTCGTGATCTCCGGTTGCTCTTCGAGCACGGTGAGGTCCTGGACGTGCATCACGTGCTGGATGGCGTCCTCGAAGCCGTCGACGGAGCCGTAGACCGACACCGACTCGAGGTCGGCGTTCAGCGGCAACTGGTTCTCGCTCTTGTAGCGTCGCAGCGCGGAGATGACCTCCATGGCGGTTTCGCCGGCCTCTAAGTCGGCCTCGTGGCCCTGCGGGGTGGGCCAGTCGCGGACGTGGATACTGCTCGCCTCGAGGTCGTCGTCGTTCACGTAGACCGCCTGCCAGATCTCTTCGGTCACGTGGGGCAAGAACGGGGCCCACAGCTCGAGGAAGGTCCGGTGTGCGGTCCGCAGCGCGTACTGCGTCGAAGGGTTGTCCTCGCGGGTCTTGGCGATCTCTAAGTAGTCGTCACAGAAGGTGTTCCAGAAGAACGTCCGCAGGCGGTCGCGGGCTTTCGCGAACTCGTAGGCCTCGAGATGGGCCGTCAGATCCGCGATCGCGTCGTCAAGCTCCGCGAGCAGCCAGCGGTCGATCGCCTCGAGGTCGGCGGGTTCGTCGGGATCGGCCGGGGCGAGCGTGTCGACGAGTTTCGAGGCGTTCCAGAGCTTCCGCAGGAGTTTTTCGCCTGCCGTCAGATCCTTCTCCTGATACGGGAAGTCGTCGCCGACGGCAGCGCTGGCCGCCCAGAAGCGGACAGCGTCGACGGGATACTCCGCGAGCACCGCGTCGGGCTCGACGACGTTGCCACGCGACTTGGACATCTTCTCGCGGTTTTCGTCCAGAACGTGGCCGTTGATCATCGTCGCGTCGAAGGGCACCTCGCCGGTGTGCTCGTAGCACTTGACGATGGTGTGGAACAGCCAGAACGAGATGATGTCGTGGCCCTGTGGGCGCAGATCGAACGGGTAGAGCTCGGGATTGTCCATCGTGAACTCCTCGTTCTCTGCGTCCCAGTCCCAGCCAGCGTTGATCAGCGGGGTGAGCGAGGAGGTCGCCCAGGTGTCGAAGACGTCCTCTTCAGGGTCGAACTCGTCGTGGCCACACTCCGGACACGCATCGATGGGCGGGTCGTCCGAGAGCGGGTCGACCGGCAGCTCTTCTCGATCGGCCATCACCGGATGGTCGCAGTCTTCACAGTACCAGACCGGGAACGGAATGCCCGAGTCGCGCTGGCGCGAGATCAGCCAGTCCCACTCGAGCCCTTCGATCCAGTGCTGGTAGCGGGTAAACATCTTCTCGGGGTACCAGTCCATCTCCTGGCCGGCCTCGAGATACTCGTCTTTGTGATCCAAGATTTCGACGTACCACTGCTTTGAGACGCGGAACTCGACGGGCGTGTCACAGCGTTCGTGGACCTGCACGGCGTGGGTGATCGCCCAGCGGTCGCGCAGGTAGCCCTCGTCGTCTAAGTCCTCGACGATGGCCTCGCGGGCCTCCTCGGTGGACATGCCTTCGTAGTCGCCGGCGAGGTCGGTCATCGTCGCGGACTCATCGATCGCCACGCGCAGCGGCAGGTCGTGGGCCTGGTACCACTCGATGTCGTTCTGGTCACCGAAGGTACAGCACATCACGACGCCGCTTCCTTTCTCCATATCGACACGCTCGTCTTCGATAATCGGCACTTCGTGGCCGAAGATCGGAATGCGAGCAGTTTCGCCGACGAGATCCTGGTTGTCCTCGTCGTCGGGGTGGACGAACACGGAAACACACGCTGGAATGAGCTCCGGGCGCGTCGTCGAGATGACGAACTCGTCACGCGGCGCGTCGTCGCCGACGAGTTCGAACGCGATGTCGTTGAAATGCGAGCCGCGTTCGTCGTCTTCCATCTCGACCTGCGAGATGGCGGTTTCACAGTCCGGACACCAGATCGCGGGTGCCTTCTTGCGGTACTCACGGCCCTTCTCGTAGAGGTCGAGGAAGGAAAGCTGGGAGATGCGCTGGACGCGCGGTTCGATCGTCTTGTAGGTGTTGTTCCAGTCGATCGAGGTGCCGAGTGCCTGCATCTTCTCGGTGAACTCGGCCTCGTAGTCCTGACAGACCTCCCGACAGAGGTTCTGGAACTCCCGGCGTTCGTAGTCCTGGTGGCGGATGTCCAGTTCCTTCTCGGTCAGGCGCTCGCTTGCGATCCCGTTGTCGTCGTAGCCAAAGGGAAAGAGCACATCGCCGTCTGCCATCCGCTGGAACCGGGCGGCGAAGTCCTGCAGCGTCGAGCCGTAGAGATGGCCCATGTGCAGGCTGCCCGAGACCGTCGGCGGCGGCGTATCGATCGCGTACACCGTGTTCGGGTCCTGCTTTTCGTCGCCATCGTAGGCGTAGACGTCCGCGTCGATCCAGCGCTGTTGCCAGCGGGATTCGACGGCTTCGGGGTCGTAGCCACCCTCGAGGCTCGGCTCGTCCTGTTCGGCCGTGTCCATGCTCATGCTCTCACCGCCCGCCGTGGGCGTCGTCGGTGCGTCGTCGGGAACTGTGGTTGGCGCTCGTCCATATGAGTCGTTGTTCGGTGAATGCTGGTCGGCGACAATACATCCGTCGAAACGGGGTAAGGAACGTAGGGCTATGGAGCCCCTATCAGGGCGGACGTAAGTCAGTAAAGGATTTCGACCACTGATTCGGTCGAACCCCTGTAAATCGTTACGTCCGCCCTGATACGAAAACGGTGCCACGCGGGCCGTCGAACGGTCGGACGGTCGCCGCGACGCACTGCATCATACGTATCTCTTGCCCCGGGAACGGTGTTAGGTGTTTCGTCGGCCGGCGCCCGATCGTGTCAGGATCCGCCCGTGTCGACCGACCCCAGTCTCGGCGGGCTGAGAGGTCACCGGCCTCGAGAGCAGAGCGCAAAAGTATCGTCCGGACTCTAGCAACGCGCATGAGTACCGATGGCGACCGCCTCGAGGAGGCCGATCGACCGTGAGTTTCCTGTCGCGGCTGCGAGCGCGCATCCGAGGGCGGTTCGACGAGTGGCGCTGGTGGTATGCACTGCGAGTCGGCAGCGTCCCGAGCTGTGCCGTCTGCGGGAACGAGGCGGCGTGGATCGCCACGTCAGAGAACGAGCCGCGCTGTTTCCAGCACATCCCGGCCGAAGGGGAGGAGGCGATCCGCGACGTTCAACCAGAGGATTGTTTTGCTGACTGGGACGAGCCCGCACGCGAGTAGCGTGGCAGACTCGCGCCACGACACTGGTGTGAGACCGGTCGACCGTCAGGCATCGCCGTCGGAGTGGGCCCGTACCCACAGTTCGCCGATCCGAGAGAGCCGCGTCCGGTAGGATTTGCCGTGTTCCTCGCGTTCGATGTACCCTTTCCCGCCGGGACCCAGCCGATCGACGTTGTAGATGACCTTCGACCGGAAGCTGTCGGTGTACTCCTCGTTGAGTTCGCGGGCCAGCGATTCGGCGAGTTCAGAGACGGAGTCGAACTCACCACCCTCGCCGAGTTTGTACAGGATCAATTCCTCGAAGGGCTTGACATTGGAGAAGGATGCAACCGGCAACTCGACGATGTGTTTGCCATCGATCTCTTTCGCACCGATGGTCGTTCCCCGCTCGTCAAACTCGGCGAGCAGATCACGGGCGCTCTCGAGGCGACCGGCGATCCGATCGCCAGCGATCCCCTCGTCGTCCTCGCGGAGGTCCTCGAGTAGCGCGATCTGTTCGCGCAGTTCCTCGGCGAGTTCGGTCTCCAAGTACTTCTCGGGGGCGGTGTAGTAGGTATGGATTCCCTCGCGATCCTCCTCGCGTTCGACCATCAGCGAGTGGGCGGCGTTGGCGAACGCGAAGCTGACGGTTCGGGGCATCGCGGCGACGTTGACCCAGACCTCGTTGCCGGCGTCGAGTTCAGCTGTAATGAGTTCGTAGGCCTGCTCGAAGGCCTCGTCGTAGTCGTAGACGTCCTCTAAGACGAACCGCTCGGTCTCGGCTCCCAGCAGGTTCCGGAAGTCCGTCTCGAGTTTCTTCGAGAGATGGCGGGAGTATTCGACGTTGGCCTCGCTGCCGACGGCTCCCTCGAGCAAAATGACGCTGTCGACGTCGATCTGATCGCGGACGAGTGGCGCGATCAGCCGGTCGTAATCGAAGCCGACCGGGACGATGTGGGTTTGCATGCTCGACACTGAGGCAGGAGCCGTTACAAAACCACCGAGTCGGTATCCGCGTTACTCGACGAGCGGCATGACGATGCCGAACACGAACGGCGAGGCAAAGCCGATCGCGAAGCCGATGATCGTCAGCGCGAAAAACAGCGTGTTCTCCCACTGGGGAAGCGATCCGAACATCGCGTGGCCGACGAGTTCGCTGCCCGTCCCGACGACGAACAGGGCGAGCCCGGCGAAGAAGCCGGTCTTTGCCAGCTCCGAGTAATCGCGGCCGCTATAGTGTGCCATAGCGACAGATCGATAGTCGATGAATTAACCGTTTCGACAGCAGCGAGATCAGTCGTCGTCCGCAGCCTCGAGTTCGAGCCCCCGGAACAGATCCACAATCGCCTCCCGGTCGCGGGCCGGATCGATATCGAGGGCGGCCTCGAGCGTGGCCGGCTCGTCGGGGGCCTCGAGCGGTACCAGGCCGCCTGCCATCACGTACGTATCAGCTGCGGGCCAGATGGCGATGTGGGCCTCGGCGCCGATCGTCGCGGCGTCAGCGTCGTCAGCCGCCGAGTCGGCGTCGACTGGATAGCCAGCCTCGAAGACGGTGAGATGACCGACGGTGCCGTCCGGGCGGTCGATATGCTCGCTCGTGCGTTCGTCACCGACGATGATACCGTCGTCTTCGATCGTCTCGACGAACCCCTTGCGGGCTTTCGGGGCAGCCATCCCGAGGGCATCGCTCGGGGACAGCCCCATTGTCGACAGCGACGGGTTGAGCTGCAGTTCGATGAGAAACAGCGATCGGGCTGGGATCGAGCCGCTGGCGCGGAGCCGCTCGAGTGCGTCGGCTGTCGGCCGGTGTTCGAAGACGGTCGTCTCGGCGGTGATCGTCATCAGCGAGAGTCGTCGTTTCTCGGTCTGCGTGCCGAGCTGCCGCCAGTCGTCGGCGACCGCGGCCGGGAGATCGATCGTCATGGTCGCTGGCTATGCAATCGGGACCGTTCAGGGTGGCGATTCGACTCGGTCAGTCGGCACCGAGGCCGTCGAAGTAGATCGCGCGCTGCTCGTCGGCCGCCGGCGAGGTGACAAGCGAGACGGCGACAGTGATGAGGAGTCCAAGTCCCATCCCGACGAGGCCGGCCGACCAGCCCGCGTAGGACCCCGGCACGGCGGCGACGAACAGACTCGCCACGTAGAAGCCCTGACTCGCGAGGATGCCGGCGGTGATACCGGCGCGCGTAATCTTGCGCCAGTAGAGGGCGAGGAGGACCGGCAGTGCGAGCTGGGCGAAGCCACTGAAGGCCGCGTTGCCGATCTCGAACAGCGTTGCAGGCTGGAAGAGGCTAGCGACGAAGGCTGCAGTGGCAAAGACCACGACGCCGCCGCGGGCCAGCAGGCCTTCCCGGCGGTCGGCGAGGTCTCGGTCGACGAACGGCCGGTAGAGGTCCCGCGTGAAGTACGACGAGCCCGACAGGAGCATCGAGTCCGAGGACGACATCATCGCGGCCATCGCGCCGGCGATAACCAGCGCGGCGAACCAGGTCGGGGTGTACTCCGCGAGGATCAGCGGTAAGACGTTCGCCCCCTCGGGAATCGCGACCTCGAGGCCGGCGGCCCACGCCCCGAGCATGAACGAGGGGACGAAAAGCAGCACACAGAGGATCGGCCAGAGGGCGAAGGAACGCTTGAGGACGGCCTTCGAGCCCGCGGCGAAGAAGCGCTGGTTGACCTGCGGGAACATCGCGACGCCGAAGCCGATCGTGATCGCCGTCGAGAGCATCCACTGGGGCGTGTACAGGCCGCCGCCGAGCGAGAGGAACGTGGCCGTCTCGGGGTTCGATGCGAGGGCTGTGGTCGCCGCGCCGGGGCCGCCGACGGCTGCAAGCACCCACAACAGCGCAACCCAGGTGGTCACGAGCATGAACGCACCCTGAAGGGTGTCGGTCCAGGCGACCCCGCGCATGCCGGCGGCGACGACGTAGAGGATCATAAACACCGTGATCAGGCCGGCCCCCAATTCGTAGGACACTGCCCCATCGGTAAGGGCCTCGAGCGCCGTGCCGGCACCGACCTGCTGGAGCATGACGTAGGGGAACAGCCAGAGCAGGCTGACGCCGGCGACGAGCCCGCGGAGCCATCGTGATCCGAAGCGGTCGCCGAGCATCTCGCCGAGAGTGACGTAGCCGTATTGCTGGCCGAGCAACCACTGCTTGTAGCCGATCACGTACCAGAGGATGGCGAAGATGATCCCGTCCATCAGGCCCATGACGAGGATCCACTCGGGTCCTTGCGCATAGGCGATGTTCGGGCCGGCGAAGAAGGTAAACGCCGACAGCAGCGTCGCAAAGGTCGTAAACAGCAAGACGACCGTGCCAAGCGTACGGCTCGCGAGGTAGAAGTCCTCGGCGGTCCGCTCGGTCAGACGGTAGGCGACCAGTCCGACCGCGAGCGCGAGCAGGAGATAGCCGACGATGATCGCCAGCTGTAGCGTGACCGCTCTCACGGCGACTCACCTCCAGGAGGTGACTCTCGAGCCCGATCGGGACGGTCCAGCCGCTTGCCGCCGGAGCCGTCGTCGCCCGTCGATTCGATACCGATCCCCCACGCACGCTGAGCGAAGCGCCAGAAGACGATCGACGCGAGCCCCATCCAGCCGACGTGCCACCAGAGCCATACTGGTAGCCCGGCGACGACGGTCGCCGACCCCCACAGGAACCACGGCACTGTCAGTCCCGCGAGGACGACCGCGACTGCGATCCAGAACGCCAGTTCGGTCCGTCGCATGTGTGACCGTTCCCCTCGATGTGGGTAATTCTTTCTGTTCGATTCCGAGTATCGAAGAAATTTGTTCATCGATATGGCAGTGTCGGCTCGAGACAAACTATTGTACCTCGAGATGGCGTAGACGACCGTACGACGGCTCTCCGATTCTATGTGCAGTGACTCGCAGTGGCACCGATAGCTACAATCGCTCTTTCACCGAGGAAAAAGAGTATATGTATTTGACAGCGAGTACGAATCGACTCCGATATGGCCCGGCTGTTCCCCTTTCGCTCCGAGACGACGACCGAGGAGGGCCAGCCCCGCGTCGTCGACCTCGAGGGAGAGGACGCCGACGCGGTCTTCAGCGCCCTCTCCTCGACGACGGCCCGACAGATCTACGCGCGACTCGACGAGGAACCCGGGACGCCGAGTGACGTCGCCGACGCGGTCGACTCCTCGATCCAGAACGTCCGCTATCACCTCGAGAACCTCGAGGACGCCGGACTCGTCGCGGTCGTCGACACCTGGTACTCCTCGCGGGGCAACGAGATGAGCGTCTACGCGACCACGGACGGGCCACTGATCGTCACCAGTGACAAGTCGCGGGCAGCAAAGCTCAAAGAGGCACTCTCGCGATTTATCGGCGGCATTGGCGCACTCGCGGGCGGCAGCTTGCTGGTGCAGTACGCGCTCACGCGCTGGCTCGGACCGACCGGCTCGACCGGCGGCGAGTCACGGCCCGAGGAACCGGCCGGTAACGGCACAGCGCCGGCGGAAACGACCGGGACGGGCGGCGCTGACAACGGCTCGAGCGGCGGGGGCGATATCGGCATCGCCACCGTCAACGAAAGCGATCAGGCCAGCAACGGCGACGCCGCGTCAGATATGGCGGCCGATACCGGGAACGAGGCCGTCCAGAACGCAAGCGATGGCGCTACCGACGCGGCGGATGTGGTGGTCGGGGCCGTGCCGCCCGGACTGCTCTTCTTTCTGGGTGGGCTCGTCGTCTTGCTCGCGGTCGTCCTCTACTGGTACTGGTACCGGCCGACCTACTGATACTGCCGGACAAACGACGTGACGCCGGTCCGACGTCGTGGCCGTCCCTACAGGTGACGGCCGCACGCATGCGACCGGCGTCGCCGTGACTGCTGCCCAGTAGTCTGAGAAGTGCGGTCTTCGAGGTCAACAGCTATTTGCCCCCCACGAACGAAATCATATATAAACCGGTCTCTGGACGCGATTCCCGCGTCACCGCCCCTCCCGGGGACAGATCTCCAATGGAAGACACGTCGAAATATCTCATCCACGCGGACGTCACGGCTGACGGGGTCGTCGAGCGCAGCGACGTCGTCGGCGCGATCTTCGGCCAGACCGAAGGCCTGCTTGGCGACGAACTCGACCTCCGCGATCTCCGGCAGTCCGGCAAAGTCGGCCGTATCGATGTCGAAATCGCAAGCACTCAAGGCCAGTCTCACGGCCAGGTGACGATCGCAACCAGCCTCGACAAAGTCGAAACCGCCACGCTCGCCGCCTCCCTCGAGACGATCACCCGCGTCGGTCCCTGCCGGGCCGACCTCGAGGTCCGTGAGATCGAGGACGTGCGCGCGGCGAAACGCAAGGAAGTCGTCGCCCGCGCGAAGGACCTCCTCCGGACAGGCTTCGACGACTCGATCATGTCCTCCGACGAGATCTTGGCGGAGGTCCGCCAACACGTTCGCGTCGAGGACATCACCGAGTACGAGGGCTTGCCCGCCGGCCCACGGGTCACCGATAGCGATGCCATCATCGTCGTCGAGGGCCGAGCCGACGTTCTCACGCTGCTGAAGTACGGCATCAAAAACGGTATCGCGGTCGAGGGGACCAGCGTCCCCGACGCGGTTGCCGAACTCACTCGCCACCGCACGGTCACGGCCTTCCTCGACGGCGACCGCGGCGGCGACCTCATCCTCGAGGAACTCGCCCAGGTCGGCGACATCGATTACGTCGCGTTCGCTCCCGCCGACAGCTCCGTCGAGGAACTCGATCACCACGAAGTGTTTGCTGCCCTCCGGAACAAGGTCCCCTACGAGACAGTCGCGGAACTCAACGAACCCCGCGAAGCCGTCGCCGCCACCGACGGCAGTACGACGCCGGCACCGCTGCCGTCCGACGACGCGACCACGTCACCGACGCCACCGACGGAACCCGACCGGACGGAGAGTTGTGACTCGACCGCCGAACCTGACGTAGCCATCGACGAGGACGACGCCGAGGCGACGGCGACGAGCCAGCCACAGCCGGACGCGCCCGACACCGAGACCGGCGCCCAGTCCACCGATGCGACCGCTGTCGACCCCGAGACCGACCACGCCCCCGAGACAGTCTACGGGCACGCGACCGAGGTCGTTCGGGCAACCACCGATCGCGTCCGGTTTCTCGATGTCGACACCGAGCCGATCGACGAAGCCGACGCGAGCGACGCCTACGGAGCGCTCGAGGCGCTCGAGCCGGTGCCGACGACGGTCGTCCTCGATGGGATCCTCGACCAGCGACTGCTCGACCTGGCGGCCGACCGCGGCGTCGACCGGATCATCGCTCGCTCGCTCGGGCAGTTCACTAAACGACCGACCGACGTGCGGATCCACGCGATCGACGACGTTGCCGAGCAGCACCCGGACGGGGAATGACAGCAGGGTTCACCGTTCGCCTGGTCCGAGCGGTTCATATGCTGTCGGTCCTGAGCGACCGATAATGACGCCCCCAGTATCTGCCGCACTCGCACTCCTCGGTGCCTGGGTCTGGATGATGTTCTGGGCGACAACAACCGACAACACAGCCGACACAGAGCCCGACGACTGGGTCGACCCCGTCGACGATCGATCCGAGCACTCGTCCGAGACGACAGCGTCGGACAACGCCTTCAACACTGCAGACGACTGAGACGGTCTGCTGTACCTGTGTACCGGTGGGCCCGCAGGACGGTCGCGGTCCCACCGGCAATGATTGAGAGAGATCCGTATGAGACGGATCGCCGTCCTGCGCTCTTGATTCTCACGGCTACGGGTTTTCTCCGCCCGGACACAACACGACCGTCGACGACGATGGGTGTTGTCGTTCCGTGCCTGCGCTCTCTCTGTCAGCCAAGGACGGCAAACGTAACCACCAGCAAGGCGCTGACGAGCGCACCCGACAACGTCGCGAGGAAGTTCACGCCCTGATTGCCAAGTACCGATCCTTCGAGCGTCGCACCGAGCAAACTATCGACGGTCATCCCGGCGATCCCCGCGGCGACGATGATCGCTGCGCCGACGATTCCCACTTCGGGGAAGAGCCCGGTGGCGATGGCGGCCACGACCGCTGCGCCGACGACGCCGGCGAGTTCACCCTGCCAGGTGACGCCGCCATCGGTACCGGGGTCGACCGGCTGCAGGGTGGTGATCAGTCGCGGCCGGTCGAAGACGCTCCCGATCTCGCTCGAGAGGGTGTCGCTCATCGCGGTGGCGATCGAGCCGGTAAAGGCGAACAGGTAGAGCTCGGGTTCGTGTGAGAGGAAGCCGGCGTCGCTGGCCGCGTAGCCGAGCACGGCGATGAGCGCGACCGCGGCGTTACCGAGGACGTTGCCGCTCCCGCGAGCACCGTTGTTGTCCTCGGCGACGCCGAGTGCCGTCTTCTCCTCGTAGCGGAACTTCGTCGAAAGACCGCCGATGGCAAAAAAGGAGACGAGGACGGCAAACCAACCGTAGCCGCCGAGGACGGTCGTCAACAAGACCAGCAAGACGCCGGTGAGCATCCCGGCGATGGAGGCCGTCTCGAGCGCGTAGGACGTGTATCCGAGCGCGACGGTGACCGCGAGCGCGATGAGGAGTTCTGTCGGGCCGATGGTCGGCTCGAGTTCCGCGAGAAGCCACAGCAAGAGTCCGACCGAGAGAACGACGATGGGGTCGTCGGAGCGCAACAGGACATCACGCAACAGCGCGGCGAGAAACGCGCCACTGGCTGCCAGAAAGACGAGCAGTGGGAGCGCCGAGACGACGGCGTCGCCCGCGAGCGAGCGGGTGACGGCTTGGCCGACGACGGCTGCCACGGCCGCCGTCAGACAGAACCCGACGACCCGAACGACGGCGGCGTCGGTTCGCAGCCTGACGAGTTGCTCGCCGAGGTTGCCGTAGCCGACGAGCAGGATCGTTCCGACGAAGACGGCGACCGGCATCGCTGCCGCGGTCGCCATGAGCCCGAGCGCGACCGCCGCGAGAACGAGCGTGATGAGGCCGTAGAGTCGCGAATCCTCGTAGTCACCCGGGTAGGCCAGCAGGTCGAACAGCGGGCCGTCGGTGATGACGTAGGCACCCAACAGGACGGCGCCGGCGATCGCAGCCCCGGCGCGCGGGCTGGCGAGCGGAACGGCAAGCGACAGCGTACAGAGGGCTGCGAACACGCCAGCTTGCCGAACGGGTGCCGTCACGATATCGGTCCCTTTCTGTGGCGATTACTTCAAGGTTCGTGAACCCGCTTCGGGTCGGTTTTCACCCGTCTGAGCACCGTATTCGTCCGATCAGTGCTGTCGGTCATCCCTCTACCGAAACCCGTAACCCGTATGACACCGGCCGCGAAAGCACGGGTGTGGGACTGTACGAACGGTATCTGGCCTTTCGAATCCGCCGCCACGGCGGCGACCCGCCCGATCACATCGCGCTCGTGATCACCGAGCGCGATCTGTTAGAGCGAGGTGCCTACGAGACACTCACCGATTTCTTCGACTGGACCGTCGAATACGCCTCGCAGGTGACCGTCTACGTCAGCGTCCTCGACGCGGCGGCGGTGCCGGCGCTGCAACGCGAACTCGAGCGGATCGACGCGCCGCGGCCAGTCGCGGTTCGCGGGCCCGACGACAAGGCACGTGCCGACGCACCGATCCGGATCGGGATCGGCCTCGGCGGGAAACACGAGTTCACCAGCGCCGTCCAGACCCTCGCCGAGCGCGTCGATGCAGGCGAATTAGATCCCGCGGAGATCGACGACGAGAACGTCGAAGATCATCTCGTGTTCCCCTCCGAGCCGGATCTGGTGATCAAGACCGGTGCGGAACGGCTCTCGGATTTCATGATCTGGCAATCCGTCTACTCGGAGCTGTACTTTACCGACGTCAACTGGCGGGACTTCCGCAAACGGGATTTCCTGCGGGCGGTTCGCGAATACTGTAATCGGTCGCGCCGGTTCGGTCGCTAATTCAGACGGACTCCTCCCAGTCAGTTCCGGCGCACCTGCGACCCGTCATGCGGGTGCGCGGGTACACAGTGGTAGCAGCCCGTCTCAGTCCGCGATCTGACTGCTCGAGTCGCCGGTCTCGAACTCGCCGGCGTCGGGCCGTTCGCTCGAGGGCAGCGAGTCGCGGAACCGGTCGACGATCGCGCGGGCGTCGGCGAGTTCCGGCTCGCTGACCGCGCCCAGCAGGGCCAGTGCGCGTCGGGCACGGGTGCGACGCCATGATTCCTGGCGGTGTTCGTAGGTCCGGATGCCGCGCAGGAAGTCCGTCTTGGAGAACTCCGGCCAGTAGGGCGTACAGAAGAAGACGGCGGCTTCGTTGCCGTTGGCGTGCCAGGGGAGGAAATTCGACGTGCGCTCGTCGCCGCCGGTCCGGATGATGAGGTCGACGTCGCGCACCGGCCGATCGTAGAGTCGCTGTTCGATGTCCTCGACCTCGATCTCCGCTGGCTCGAGTTCGCCCGCGTCGACGTCTTCGGCGACGCCGCGGACGGCCTCGAGCAACTCCGCGCGGCCGCCGTAGGCCAGCGCGATGTTGAGGACGAACTCGTCGTAGTCCTGGGTTCGCTCTTCGGCGTAGGCGACGGCCTCGCGGACCCGCTCGGGGAGCCGGTCGACGTCGCCGAGCGCTCGGATGTGGACCCCGTTGTCGTGGACGCGGTCTGCGTCGGCGAACTCGCGGAGTTTCGACTCGAGGAGGTCGAACAGCGCCTCTCGCTCGTCGCGCGGGCGCTCGAAGTTCTCCGTCGAGAACGCATACAGCGTCAACTCCTCGACGCCGATGTCCTGACACCACTCCAGCACGCGTTCGGTCGTCTCCGCGCCGGCGCGGTGTCCCTCGGGGGCGTCGCCGCCCTGCTTTCGAGCGTACCGTCGGTTCCCGTCCTGAATCACCGCGACGTGGGTCGGCGCGCCGGAGATCTCTCTTGAGAGTAACCGCTCGTAGGCCGCGTCGACGCGCTGACGGAGCCACCGCTTCATTACCCGGTTGAAGGTCACCGGTAACTATGTGTCTTGTGTGGGACTGGACGACAATGGGTAGCAGTTACGCGGGCCGACAGTTGGCCGTCGCGGCTCGGAACGCGGGAACCGTGACGGCTATCCGTCCAGCCTGAGTACGGCCGTCCAATGGCAGACGCAATCGACGACGACCTCTACCAGCGAACCAAGGCCTTGCTCGAGCCCGGTGAGATCGAACTCAACGGCGCGGTCGTCCACACCGACTACGACGGCCAGGAAGACGTCAAGATGATGCAGGCGACGATCGACGTCGGCGACATCATCGCCGAGCACGCGGGCCACGACCCGAAAGACTGCTATGTCTACTCGGGCAACGACGACACCGACTTCTCCTCGAACCAGCACCAGGGACTGACCTTAGAGGACGAGGAGTTCGTCTGGGAGTGCCAGCAACTGCTGCGCGAGGGCAGCTTCGACATCGTCATCTACTACGAGGCAAGCGCCGACCACGAGGCAATTCTCGAAGACATCCGCGAACTGGGCTTCGACGTGACCGGCGTCGAAGGCGAGTAGTCTCGGTCCAGACGATCGACGAGCTCGACTCGTCGACGATTCCTCACGCGATCACGAGTCGGTTCGGAGAGCCGGCTCCGAGTTGCTTATACTTCGGTAGTTCCGAGAATCACGTATGAATACGGACGTCGACCTCACGGAGCGCGAGCGGGCGGTCGTCAACGCCTTTCAGGGCGGGTTTCCCGTCGTGGAACAACCGTTCGAGCCTGCTGCGGCTACCATGCGCGAGAACGGGGTCGACATCGACGCGACGGGACTGCTCGAGACGATTCGCGACTTGGACGACCGCGGCGTCCTCTCGCGGTTCGGGCCGCTCGTCAACGCCCAGGAGATCGGCGGCGCGGCGACGCTGGTCGCCATGCACGCCCCTGAAGACCGATTCGACGAAATCGTCGACCAGGTCAACGACCACCGCGAGGTAGCCCACAACTACGAGCGCGAGCACCCCCACCTCAACGTCTGGTTCGTCGTCAGCGTCGCCGACGAGGACCGCGTCGAGGAGGTACTCGCCGAGATCGAAGCCGAGACGGGTCAGAAGACGTACAACCTGCCGAAGCAGCGCGAGTTCCGCGTCGAAGCCAAGTTCTACGTCGACGGCCCGCTCGACGGCGACGGCGACATCGCGGCCGCCGGGATCGACCTGTCCGAGCGCAGTCCCGACGTGACCCCAACCGACGACTCGACGCTGTCACCGGCCGAACGCGACCTCGTCCTCGAGATCCAAGGCGGCGTCCCGCTGACTGAGACGCCGTATGCGGACGTGGCTGACGTGATCGGCCAGGAGACTGACTGGGTGCTCGAGACGATCACACGATTCGAGCGCGAGGGGAAGATCCGACGGATCGGCGTCGTGCCGAACCACTACGCGCTGGGCTATACGGAAAACGGGATGACGGTCTGGAACGTCCCCGACGAAGTCGTCCCCGAGGTCGGCCCCGAGGTCGCCGCGTTGCCCTTCGTCACGCACTGCTATCGGCGGCCGCGCCACGAGGGCGTCTGGCCGTACAACTTCTTCGCGATGACCCATGGCCGCAGCAAGGACGAAAGCCAGCAGCGTATCGAACAGGTCCGCGAGACCATGAGCGAGTACTGGGACGTCTCCGAGGACGACTGGGACTCCCTGTTTTCGACACAGATCTTGAAGAAAACCGGGATTCGACTGGACGAACGCGCCGACGCGAACACCAGAGCGCAGTAACGCCCTGCGGTAGCAACGTTCCCTCCATGATTCCACTCTTGCACGATTTCACCGACACGACGGTGCTCGTCTTCGGCGGCGGCCACGTTGGCGCACGGAAAGCCCGGCGGTTCGACCGTGAAGCCCACGTGATCGTCGTCAGTCCGACCTTTGCCGACCGGGAGTTCGGCGGGGCCGAACTCGTGCGGGCCGCACCCGACCCGGACGAGATTCCGGGCTGGCTCGAGCGGACGACCCCTGCACTGGTCGTCGCCGCGACCGACGACGACGCGATCAACGACGCCGTCGCCGACGCAGCTCGCGAGCAGGGCATGCTCGTCAATCGTGCGGACCGGTCGGGAGATCGCGACCCCGGCAGCGTCGTCGTTCCCGCGACCGTCCGCGACGACCCCGTCGTCGTCTCGGTCGCGACCGGCGGGCAAGCACCCGCACTGAGCAAGTACCTGCGACAGGAACTCGAGCAAACCCTTTCGGGTGCCGGCGAGATGGCACAGGTCTGTGCGAGGGTGCGCGAGGAACTCAAATCGAGAGACGTGGCAGCCGATCGGCGGCGCGAGATCGTCACTGACCTGGTCAATTCCCCAGATGTTTGGACAGCTTTACGTACAGGTACTTCCAACAGTCCCCAAGTGATCGAGGACGTGCTCGCCGAGAATCTGTCTACTGGGGGTGATCGGTCGTGATCTCGACCGGCGTCGTCACCGCAGCGCGTGTCACACACCAGTGTGGGACCGTCGACCAGCTCGCCGCTGCTAGCCCTGAGAGCCAGACGACCGCCGTGACCGAGTTGTTGACCGTGCCCGATATCGAAGAAGCGTACGTCCTGTCGACGTGTAACCGCGTCGAGGCATACGTCGTCGGACCGGACCACGTCGTCGGCCGAGCCGCTCTCGCTGAGTTTTTCGCTGGCGTCGAGGACGACGCCGTCGTCACCACTGACCACAACGAGAGTCTGCGCCATCTCCTGCGTGTCGCTGCTGGCCTCGAGTCGGTGATTATCGGTGAAGATCAGATCATTGGCCAGGTTCGGACCGCCTACGAGGACGCCCGTGATGCCGGCGGAGTCGGCTCGATGCTCGAGGCCGCCGTCACAAAGGCGATTCACGTCGGCGAACGCGCTCGAACCGAGACCGCGATCAACGAGGGCGTCGTCTCGCTTGGCTCGGCTGCGACGCGACGGGCCGCCCAGGAGATCGATCTCGAGGGGGCGACCGCACTGGTCGTCGGTGCCGGCGAGATGGGACAACTCGCCGCCCGGAGTCTCGCAGCTGCCGGCGTCGACGAACTCGTCATCGCCAACCGCACCGTCTCGCGCGCAACACATCTCATCAACGACGTCGACGACGAGACCGACACCACCGTCGTCTCGCTCGAGGACCTAGAGCGGGTCGCAGCCCGCGCCGACGTCGTCGTCGCAGCGACCGGCAGCGACGAGCCAGTCGTTGAACCCCACCATCTCGAGGGACAGACGGACCCACAGGTGATCGTCGATCTCGGTCAGCCCCGGGACGTCGCACCGGAGACCGATTCGTTGCCCGCGGTGCAGGTGTTCGATCTGGACGACCTCGAGTCGATCACCGCCGAGACGCACGAGCAGCGAGCCGACGCCGCCGACGAGGTCGAGACGATGATCGACCACGAGTTCGAGTTGCTCATCGAACAGTACAAACGCGCTCGCGCGGACGAGGCCATCGCTGCCATGTACGAGTCCGCCGAACGGATCAAAGAGCGAGAGGTCGAGACGGCGCTCTCTCGGCTGGGCGGCGACGAGGTGTCCGCAGAGCAACGCGAGATCGTCGAGGCGATGGCCGACTCGCTGGTCAACCAGTTGCTCGCACCGCCGACCAAGAGCCTCCGCGAAGCAGCCGCAGAGGACGACTGGAGCACTATCCACACTGCCCTCCAGCTCTTTAATCCGGAGTTCGGTGCGAACGACGGCCCGATCGCACCACCCTCGATGGCAGCCACGGTAAACGGCGACACGAGCGTCAGCGCGACCGACGACGACTGATCCGACGCGGTATCCGCGCCGCTTGCGTCGAGTCAGCGAGAACGTACGATTCTGTCTTCGCTCCTCGAGCGCGCGGAGAAGAACGTGGTGTCACTCGGCAGCCGGGCGGACCCTGTCAGTCGGCAGTTTCACTGCCCGGCTGCCGGCGGCCGACGCGTTATCGCTGCGGCGCGCCGTACTCGACGTGAACCGTCGGGACGCTCGCGGAGTCGGGCGCCTGGTTGCCGTTCCAGTCGACGAGTCGGACGTTTGCCATCTCGCCGGAGAAGCGAAAGCGCTGGACGCCGACGTCGATCGAGCCCTCGGCGACGCCGCCCGAAACGACGGTCGCTTCAGCCGTTGGATCGGCCGCCAGCATCTCGAGGTCGCCGTCGACGGTGACTTCGTAATTCGAGGGGACGCCGCGGCCGACGATCGTCACGAGATTCGGCAGCTGTATCTCGGAATCGGTTCTGTTTTCTACCGGCGTATCGCGTGCCATGCTCCGATAACCCGGGCATCTCGTCATAAGCTTTCCTGTCGAGAAATTGGTAACAATATGTGAATACGAACCCGCGTTATATCAATGGAGGTCGTCGAACGACTGGACGCGATAGTCGCCGAGGACACATCGGCCACGGCGGTCGTGGCCGACCCGTTCGACGTGGATCGCGTCGAGGCCAGCGTTCCAGGCCGCGCCGACGTCGTTTGCACCGTCGCCCGCGAGCACCCCCCGATGGCCGTTATGGGCAACGCCGAGTTCGGTCATGACACGCTCGACGGGATCGGGATCGGGTTTCCAGCCCGTCTCCTCGGTACAGCACAGTTGCGCGTCGAACCAGTCACGAATCCCGACGTGATTCAACACGGGTTCACAAAGGAATTCCTGACAGTGAGTGACCAGTCCCACCGGTGCATCGAGGTCGGCGACGAACGCGGCGTCGTCGTGGAGGTAGGTCTGTTCGGCCCGCACGAGCGGGTCTTCCTCTTCGTGAAAGGCGTCCCAGAACTCGCGGGAGTCGACGCCCCACTCCTCGAGCTGGCGGTCCCGGGAACCGGTCAGCCCGTTCCAGAGGATGTCTGCCTCCCGGTCGGTGAACCGACGGCCCAGCCGGTCGCCGACTCGGTCGAACACCTCCCGCGTATACGACCACTCGACATCGACGAGGGTGCCATCGAGGTCGAGCAGCCAGAAGTCGTAGTCCGGTTCGGCGGCCATTCGGACACAACTGTACGGGGTTCTCGAGTAAATGCCTGTCGCTGGATCGCTCCACCCCATCGACCGCCGCGGCCGTTCCAATTATGCGCTGACGATCTGAGTGAAAGATTATGTCGAATTACCCAAAGTTATAACAAGGTAGTACATGTGGCTGATACCATGTCCGAGCGGAATGCCGGTTCCGGCAGCCACGATCGGGACACGGCTGCCGACGCCGACCGAATTGCGATGTCGATCGTCGCCGATGGGGGGACGCCGGATCTCGACCAGTTCCTGAGCGTCCTGCGCGACCGACGCCGGCGATGTGTGCTGTACTGTTTACTGGACGGCGACGTCCGGGAGAGAGGTGTCCTCGCACGACGCGTCGCCGCTCGACTGGATCGGGTGTCGCCGGCCGACGTGCCCGAGCGTCGATCCGACCAGGTCGAAGCCGCGCTCGCCCACGTCGACCTCCCGATGCTGGCGGCGGCCGACGTCATTTCGTACGATCACCGAACCGGTTCCTTTCAATTCGACGACCTTCCAGGTCCGCTCGAGGCGCTTATCGATGCGTGTGCGCCGTTCGACGAGTTCGCTCACATCGACGAGTTGAGCGACGACAGCGGAGCGGACACGCCCGCCCGCGATCGATAACGGCTACGCCGGCCGACGAGTCGATCGGCCCGAAGAGCACGCTAACCGGGAGCGCGTCTCGCCGACCCGTCGCCAGCGGGCGGCGTCGTGCAGGCTCAATCGAGCGAAGTCAGAGGTCAATACCGCCGTTGACGTCGATGACTTCGCCGGTGATATACCCCGCTTCTTCACTGGCGAGATAGCGGACGAGCCCGGCGATATCGCTCGCGTCAGCGAACCGGTCTAGCGGAATGTCCTTGCGGATCTCCCCTTGCACGTCGTCCGGGATGGCCTCGACCATCTCGGTCCGCGTGAAGCCGGGGGCGATACAGTTGGCGGTCGAACCCGACGGTGCCAACTCGAGTGCGAGCGAGCGAACGAAGCCGAAAAGGCCGCTTTTGGCCGCCGCGTAGTTTGCCTGCCCGACGTTGCCTTGTTTCCCGACCACGCTCGAGATGGCGATCAAACGACCATCGTCGGCGGCTTTGATGTCGTCGTAGAAAGCGTGCGTACAGTTGAACGCCCCGTTGAGCGAGACGTCGATCGCGCGGTGCCACTCTTCGGGAGTCATGTCGGAAAAGAGCCGGTCCTGCGTGATCCCTGCGTTGTTGACGAGGACATCGACCGAGCCGAGTTCGTCGTGGACGCCCTCGCGCATGACAGCGACGTCGTCACGGTCCGTCACGTCGGCCTGAATCGGGTACCCCGCTCCCTCGCCGTCGGTGGCTGAAATCGTCTCGGCGACCTCGTGGGCGGCCGCTTCCGACGAGCGATAGTTGACGACGACGGTCGCGCCGTAGCGTCCCAGTTCGCACGCGATGCTGCGCCCGATCCCCCGCGACGCGCCGGTCACCAGACACGTGCGGTCCGCAAGCGGCTGTCGGGACGGCAGTTCCAATCCGCTCGTTTCACCGATTGTTTGCGCTGTCATCGTGACCCCTCTAGCGTGGCTCGCTGTTCCGTTTGGCTACCGTGGGGCACTGCCTCCGACACATGCCGTTCGACGGCCGTGAGCCACTCGTCGACGGTATACGTTCGCTCGCCATCCGTCTGGTCGAGTTTCGTACACGGGACGACGCCCCGAAGTCCGTCTGCGTCGCCGTCACCGGCAGCGTCGGAGAGTGCAAGCGCCACCAGCGGAACCCGAAGCGATTCACACGGTTCGTCGATGCCAAGCAGTGATGGGGTGGTCTGTCGCCGACAGAACCCCGGCTCGAGCGAACAGCCGTGCGCTGTCGCCCACTCGTCGAACTCGTCGACGAGTTCCTGCCGCGTCGGCTGATCCGTGTCCCCGATCGTGTGTTCGGCTGGCCACTGAGTGACCTGCACGTCGTCGAGGATACCGATTTCCTCGAGCGTCCGTAGTCGTTCGACCAGCACCGTGATCCGCTTGGAAACGGCGGCCGGTACGCTCGAGCGAACGTAACAATCGACCCGGACGTTGCCCGCTAGGTCGGTCTCGAGACCCGGGATGTCGGCGGCGTTATCGGCAGACATAGCAATCTCCAGTGCGCCGGATGAGGTCTCGCGCGGCGAGCGACTCGAGGACGGCAAAGAGCGTGAGTTTCGACAGGTCGAGCATCTGCTGGAGATCGGTCGCTTTCGCCTCGTCGGTGACGAGAACCGAGAGATAGACGAGTTTCGCCTGTGGTGACGTAAGTTCGTCTGGAACCGCGAGTTCGCCTGCTGTTGCCAACTGGTGTTCGCTCGAAGACATCACCGAAGACGCCCACAAGTAATTATATAAAGATGAAGGGGAACATGTTATCATTCATCATTATTACTGTTAGTGTGGCATATTACCACCTAATATCTTTCATGAATCCGTGCGCGGAGATTTCGACGTAGACACCTCGTCGTTGCCCACCGTGCGACTGAAGTCGGTTTCGCGGGCGGTCGCGACTAGAACCTGATCCATGACGGTGTAATCGGCTGCAAACATATCTACTCACCTGAGTGTCACAGCGGGCAATAATTTCATATACCAGTTTCTGGTACTGGCGCATGGGTTGGGGGAGGGGAGCCACCAGCTCCATCACGATGATACGATCACGACAGTCGCGTTCCTCGTATCGAGCAGCCGACGCCGCCGAACCACTCTTCGACACGGACCGCTGGCGGACACGGGCTCCGAACCGATTCCACGCGAGGCGGAAAGGTGGGCGACCGTGAGCGACGACGACACCGTCTACGTCGCCGCCGGCTCCACTCGCTACCACGACTATCGCGAGTGTCAGGGCCTCTCGCATGCGCGGGAGGTCTATGAGCGACCGCACTCGAGCCTGCCCGAGGACTTCACACGCTGTAAGCTCTGTTCGGGCGCGTATCACCTCGGCTCGTCCGACCGGGCGATGGTGACGGCGAGTCGGCTCGAAGAGCTCGATCCCGAGGATGTGGGCTGATACGGGCGATTATCAGTCATTTTAGACCGTATAAGTCAGTCGAGTGGAACTCCCGACGTCCCCCTCACGTCGATTACTCGTCCGTCTCGGTTACTCGAACGCTCGAGCCGAGATATTTCGAGATGACTTCCGAGACGGTGTCGGCCTTGAACGGCTTGAGATCGGCCGCGATCTCGGCTTTCAGGGCGTCGAAATACTCCTGGTCGGTCTGTAGTTCCCGGAACTCGATCGCGTGGATGGTTCGTTCGGGGACGCCGAGCCACGTTGCAGCGAGGTGGCGAGCGTAGTCCTCGTCGCCGACCTCGCCGCGCCACAGCGTGTTCCGGAAGAAGAGCCAGCCGTCGGTGCCCGGCTCCGGCGCCTCGCGAAAGAGCGTGACCGTCGTCTCGGCGCTGCTCGGCTCTATGGAGACGTCGTCGTGGGCGGGCTCTATGCGAACCCGAACGCGGAAGGCGTAGCGGGCGTCCATCGAGAGCGGTGTGGTCGGTTTACTCGCTGTGCTCGGATTCGATCAGTTCCGCCATCCCGATGTCGTCGTCGGTGATGCCGCCTGCCTCGTGGGAGGTCAGCCGGATCTCGACGCCGGAGTAGCGGATGATCATCTCGGGGTGGTGAAACTGCGCTTCGGCGATTTCGCCGACCATCTGGGCGAAGTTGACGCCGCGAAGGTAGTCGTCGAACTCGTAGACCCGGACGATCTCGTCGCCCTCGCGCTCCCATGCCTCGGGGAGTTGCGCTTCGATTTCCTCGTCGGAAAGCAGATCAGCCATATGAGGGCGAACGCAAGCCACCCAAATAATGATTGTCCCGTGTTCTCATTCGGCCGTAGTCCCGCGGTTCGTGTCCGTTGCGGTCGGTCGGCGGCCGATCCACCATCAGTGACGGCGCGACTCCGTGCTGGCGGGCTGGAGTTCGGCATCGACCAGTGTCTCGTAGGCACGACGAAACCGCTCGGAAAGCGCCTGGTGTGAAATGTCTAGTTCGTCGGCCAGTTCCTCCATCGATACGCCGCGGGGAATCTCGAAGTAGCCGTGCTCGAGGGCGGCTTCAAGGGCCTCTTGCTGTTCGGGCGTCAGCCGCGTCTCGTGGCCGTCGGTGTCGGTTACATCAGTGATCCGCCGGAGGTCGGCGTTGATCCCGCGCTCGACCAGCCGCTCGTAGGTATCACAGAGCTGGTCGCGGGTGCGGTAGCGAACCGTCACCTGCCACCAGCCATCGGTCGCGCGTGCCTCGAGGAGCGAGCCGCCGTCTGCCAGCAGTTCGTTCCAGAGCCGGTTCGGTCCCGTTTCGTCGGTAAACGTCACGTCGTACAGCAGCCGCGAGTCGGTTTCGACGAGCAGTTCCGCGGTCTCGACGGACGGGTCGGCCGCGAACGCGGCACTGACCGTCTCGCGATCGACACCACTCACCCACAGTGATGGACGCGTCTTCGAGACCGACGACTCGAGTTCGAACGTCGCCGCCGGTGCGCGCTCGAACGTGGTCGCAAGCGCTGTCTCCGCCGCCGGAAGCCGGAGGTCAGCTATCGTCGACATCACACGTCGTACACCGCCATCGCGTAAAAACTGCTGTTACGGTGAGCCTGACTGTCGGGATCAGTGATAGTCCAGCGTTCGAGTCGGCAAGCGGGGTCGCTACCGACCGCGACGGTTACGAATTGACGAGGAGAAGCACCCGTCCACTGCTGCCCGTGATACTATCGGATGGCCGATTGTGACCCCCGTATGCGGTATCTGGAAATCACGGTCCCGGAGGGGAAACGACGGGCCGTCCTCGACATCCTCGAGGAAGAGGGGGTCGATTACGTCGTCAGCGACGAAACCAGCGGCCGGAAGTACACCGCAGTCGTTCGGTTTCCGGTCCCGACACAGGCTGTCGAACCGCTCCTCGACCGGCTCAAGCGAACCGGTGTCGGCGACGAGGCCCGTGTCGTCGTGATCGACGCCGAAACGGTCCTCTCGGAGGGGTTTGCGACGCTGCAGGAACGGTACAGCTACGGCGGACAGACCAGTGCGCGCACCTCGAGACAGGTCCTGCGGACGAAAGCCGACGAACTCACGCCCCCGTTTCCGATCTACGCCGCGATGCTGTTGATCAGTGCTGTCGTCGCGACCGCCGGTCTGCTGGTCGACTCGCCGGCGGTCGTGATCGGTGCGATGGTCATCGCGCCGCTGCTTGGCCCCGCGCTCGCGGCCAATATCGGCATCGTCACCGGCGATGCTCGGCTCACATCGACCGGCTTTCGTTACCAGCTCGTCGGCGTCGGGCTGGTAGTCACCGCCTCGATCGCGCTCGCAGTGCTCGCTCGACTGGCCGGCCTCGAGCCCGCGGGAGTCGACATCGTCGTCGCCACCGAACTCGAGGAGCGGGTCGCGCCGAACCTGTTTTCGCTGGCGGTCGCGCTGGGTGCCGGTATCGCCGGCATCCTGAGTCTCACGCGAGGATTCTCGGAGGCGATCGTCGGCGTCATGATCGCCGCAGCGCTCATTCCACCCTCCGCTGCGGTCGGGATCACGGTCGCCTGGGGGATGTCCGGCGCGGCGATCGGTGCTGCCCTCCTCGTGATCGTCAATCTCCTGTCGGTCAATCTGGCCGCCCTGGCGACGCTGTGGATCGCCGGCTATCGCCCCCAGGGACTGTTCGAGGTGTCGCCGACGCGAAGGCCGACCTACACCTACGCGGCGATCTTCGGGATCGGCTTGCTGGTGTTGGCCGTCCCACTTGCCAGCGTTACCCTGCTCGACTTTCATACGACCGAACTCGAGTCGGCCACTGAAGCGGAGGTCGAGGGCGTTCTCACGGACCCCCGATACGACGAGTTCGAGGTCGAAGACATCGTGATCGAACTCGACGGCAACTATCCGGTCCAATCGGTCGAGAGAGTCGTTGTCACGGTCTCGAGTCAGAGCGCCGGGCCGGAGCCGGGGCTCGCTGATCGCCTCTACAGGGAGATCAGCCCCCACACCGACGATCCGATCGTCGTCGAGGTTCAGTATGTCGTCGCTGAACAGCGGGGGCGCACCGAGCAGGGGGACACTGCCAACGGGCAAGAAACCGACGTTCAGGATGGTCCGCTTCTGGTTTCGCGTGGCATTTGAATACGGCCCGTCTCGAGGGTCGTGAGCCCGAGAGCGGGCGGCCCGCTCAGCGCCCGGGCAGCACCGTCTTGAGGTGGTCGAACGAGAGCAACGACGTTGGCCGGTCCATGTGGACACCGATCTCGCCCGACAGTGCGCCGAGGCCGAGCCGCTGGATCGGCTCGGGCAGCGAGTACGCACGCCGAATCCAGTGACCGAGTTGCTGTTCGCGTGCCAAGTCGTCGCGCCAGGCGCGTTCGTAGGCCGCGAGCGTGGTCGGCCGGTCGGGGTCGATCTCACGAGCGGCGTGGTCGGCACTGGTCATGCCGTAGAGAATGCCGCCGCCGGTGAAGGGCTTGGTCTGGGCGGCCGCGTCGCCGATGAGAAACGCTCGCCGGGTCGTCACCCGATCCGGTGGGCCGATCGGGATCGCGCCCGAACACCGATGGGAGACGTCGACCTCGTAGCCGTCGATCAGGTCCTCGAAGTGTTTGGTCACGTGGACGCCCGGCGGGGCCGCGAGGCCGTACTCGACGCCGGCCTCGCCGCGTGGAATGCGCCACGCGAAAAAGGTCGGCGGGGTCAGATGTACGTCGACGAAATCCTGGTGGTCGTCCTCGTCTGAAAAGGCGAGCACACCGTGAAGGAACTCGTCTGGTTGGGGGAGGCCGAGTTCGTCCCGAACCCTCGAGCGTGGCCCGTCACAGCCGGCGACCATCTTCGCCTCGAACTCGACGACGCCATCGGGCCCGTTCGCGACGACTGCGACGCGATCGTGGTGTTCGGTGACCTCGGTAACGGTGTGGTCCTCACGGACGTCCGCGCCCGCCTCGCGAGCCAGCTCGGCAAGATGGCGATCCAGCCCGACGCGGTCGATGACGTTCGAGGCGACCTCCTGTTTGTAAAACGGGTAGGCGTCGCTCCGGGGGCCACCGACGTGAAATCGCGCACCGTAGATTTCGTTTTGAAACAGCTCCTCGCGAGCTCTTTCCCCCGTGAACTGCCAGATATCAGTACTTACGTGGCCCGAACAGGCCAGTGGCTCGCCGATACGGCCCTTCTCGAGGGCGAGCACGTCGTAGCCGTCCTCGGCAGCCCGGCGGGCAAACCGCGAGCCCGGCGGCCCGACGCCAACGACGACGAAATCGTACATGTCCGCCACCTTTCCGGCGCAGCCTAAATAGCTTCTCGAGATGAGCGCGGCGCCGTGCGTCTCGGCTCACACCCGAACCCGGTGCGCCGTCCGGTAACAGCATACCCTTTATGCGACGGGTGTCTATCAGGACGTATGACCGATAGAGCGCCACAGGACGACGCTGCGGCGGCGTTCGCCAGTCGGGCCGAGGCGGCCCACGGCGAGTCGATCCGACAGCTCGTCGCGTTCGGGGACGCAGTCCGCGGCGACGACCGCGGCGTCCACACCGAGGTCGAGATACTGGTCGTGCTCGAGGCCGACGATCCGGAAACCGAACGCGCCCTCGAGGCGGAAGCCGAGACCGTCGGGATAGAGCACGGCGTCGTCATCTCGGTGTACGTGTTACCCGCCGACCGGGTCGACGCGAATGCGGACCACCCGCTCGTCCGGACAGCGCTCGAGGAAGGGCGAGCGTATGTGTAGGGCAGTAGCCACCATTCCGGCACCGCGTCGGTCTCGAGCGAGTCGTGGAGGGACGAGCGACCGATGCGGGTGACGCTGTTGGGAACCGGTGATACGACCGGGACGCCGACCGTCGGCTGTGACTGTGACACCTGCACGGCGGCACGAGAGCGCGGCCTCGAGCGTACGCGGTTCTCGGTCCACATCGAGAACGAGCGCGTCGACGAGTCGCTGCTGATCGATTTTAGCCCCGACTTTCGCTACCAGTTTCTCCGCGACGACGTGTCGTTGCCCGACGCCGCCGTCATCACGCACGTCCACTTCGATCACCTCGACGGACTTGGCAACGTCTTTCGCGTGCTCGACTCGCTCGATGTCTACGCGGCCGACGAGACCGATCCCAAAACCGGCAAGAGCGTCGCCGAGACAGTCGACGACGACTACCACTATCTCGATCCGCTGACCGTGGTCCCGACGACGCCGCTCGAGCCGGTCTCGGTCTGTGGGCTCGAGGTGACGCTGGTTCCAGTCGACCACCCGCCGTTGGTCTGTTACGGCCTCCGCGTCGAGGATCCCGTGACGGGGGCGACACTGTCGATCACAGGCGATACGAGCTACGATATTCCCGAGGCGTCCCGCGAGGTACTAGCCGATCCCGACCTGTTGCTGGCCGACGGGATCGTGCCCGCCGACCTCTGTGAGTACCATCCGATCGGCGGCCGCCACGAGGATGCGGCTGGGACGCCGCGAACGTTCGGAACGAAACACATGACGCGAGAGGGTGCCCTCGCAATGGCCGAGGAGCTGAACGCCGACCGCACGCGACTCGTCCACCTCGCACACTACTACCCCGCCGACGAAGCCTTCGAGGAGCCACTGGCGGTCGACGGCGAGGAGTACGTGCTGTGAGAACGGCCGGTCCGCCGCTGTGACTCACGGGCGGGGCCGTTACCCGAACTGATCGAGGCCGGCCTGTCGGCGACGGGTGCCGTCGGGGTCTGCCTCCCACGCCGTCTGTCGGTCGCGTTCGGCCTCGAGATCGACCGCGGGAGCCACAGTTTGCTCGTAGCCCGGACACGAGGGGCCACACTCCGTTGTGGCGTCGACCGCTCGGTCCGCCCACGCACAGTATGGCAGTGTCGCACCATCCGCATCGACCGGCTGGCATGCCTTACACGCAGGAAACTCGTACGTTCGCCAGCCCTTGCCGTAGGCGCGCTCGGCGAGCCGCCGGCGTGCTCGTGCCTTCGACTCAGGTGAGACGACCTCGATTTCGGTGCGACCCGGCTCGAACGCGAGGGGTTCGATCCCCGGCTCGTCGACTGGCAGTGACGCCGGCTCGCGGATCACCTCGATCTCGAGTCCCCTGCTCGCGTCGTCGCGATGAACCCGCCAGACGCCGACGTCGTCGGGGATCCGGTGCAGATGGGCGCGGGTCACGTAACTCTCGGTCGCGAGCACGATTTCGTCGGCCACGGCGAGGCTGACGTCCGTTCGCAGTTGCGACTCGAGATCGCCCGGCCGGCCCAGATCGGGCTTGTTCTCGATGCCAACGAGCCGGTCGTACCAGTCGGGATAGCGGGCGGTCTGGCGGACGTACTCGCGACTGGCGGCCGCGCTGGCGGTGTGATCACGTTCGAAGAAACCGGACTCGAGCGCGCGGTCGACGGCGCGGCGCGCACGGTCGGGATGGCAGTCGAAGGCGTCTTTCCAGTAGCGGGCCCGGCCGGTGCCGACCGCCGAGGCGACGGCCGCGTCAGGGATCGATTCGCTCGTGATCGCGACGCGCTCGTCGAACGCAGGGCCGGGCTCGACGCAGACGATATCGAGGATGCGGCCGCCGGGCGCGGCGACGCCCGCGCCGAGCTGGCGGGCGACGATTCCCTCCTGGCGTGACTCGAGGTGCGTACACAGCTCGAGTTCGAACGCGAACTCTGACACAGTTCCGATACGGGATGGCCGCGAAAAAGGTCGTCGGGGCCGCCGGCTCGAGAATGGCGCCTGTGAACTGGACTCGAGGCGCCACGAGCGGCGGAGTCGAAAGCATAGCTCGCAACCTTTATCAAGCGCACAGCGGAATCACTACCTAAGATTACTCATCGTCTTATGGTAGGAAATCGACAACCGGAGGTGAACATCGGGCTCGTCGGCCACGTCGACCACGGCAAGACGACGCTGGTGCAAGCCCTCAGCGGCTCGTGGACGGACCAGCACTCAGAGGAGATGAAACGCGGCATCTCCATTCGACTCGGCTACGCCGACGCCACGTTCCGTCACTGTGAGGGACTCGACGAACCCGAATGTTACACCGTCACGGAGGAGTGTCCGGACGGCTCGGAAAGCGAGCCGCTGCGGACCGTCTCGTTCGTCGACGCCCCGGGTCACGAGACCCTGATGGCGACGATGCTCTCGGGTGCCTCGCTGATGGACGGCGCGGTGCTGGTCGTCAGCGCCAACGAGCCCGTCCCCCAGCCCCAGACCGAAGAGCACCTGATGGCGCTCGATATCATCGGCATCGACAACATCGTCATCGCTCAGAACAAGGTCGACCTCGTCGACGCCGATACGGCTCGGAACAACTACGAACAGATCAAGGAGTTCGTCGCAGGCACGGTCGCCGAAGATGCCCCCATCGTCCCCGTCTCCGCGGGCCAGGAGGTCAACCTCGATCTGCTCATCCAGGCGATCGAAGAGGAGATCCCCACGCCGGATCGGGATCCCGACGCCGACCCACGGATGCACGTCGCCCGCAGTTTCGACATCAACAAACCCGGCACGACCGCACGGGACCTCTCTGGTGGCGTCCTCGGCGGCAGTCTCGTGCAGGGCGAACTTGAGGTCGGCGACGAGATCGAGATCCGCCCCGGCCGCGAGGTCGAGGAGGGCGGCCAGACCGAGTACGTCCCGATCGAGACGACGATCCGCTCGCTGCAGGCCGGCGGCGAAACGGTCGACACGGTCACGCCGGGCGGGCTGCTCGGCGTCGGAACCGGACTCGATCCCTCGCTCACCAAAGGTGACGCGCTGGCGGGCCGCATGGCCGGGCCGCCGGGCTCGCTCCCGCCGACGTGGGAGCAGTTCACTATGGAAGTCGACCTGCTCGAGCGGGTCGTCGGCGCGGAACAGGGCGAGACGGTCGACGAGATCAGCACCGGTGAACCGCTGATGATGACCGTCGGTACGGCGACGACCGTCGGCGCCGTCACCAGCGCCCGCGAAGGAGAGTGTGAGGTCAACCTCAAACGGCCCGTCGCCGCCGATCCCGGGACGAAAATCGCGATCAACCGCCGCATCGGCGCCCGCTGGCGGCTGATCGGACTGGGAACGCTGACGGACTGAGATGAGCGATCGGACGCAGGTCGCCCTCGATACGAGCGCGTTGATGATGCCGGTCGAACTCGACGTCCGGCTGTTCGACGAGCTCGAGCGGCTGCTTGACGCCTACGAGCCGATACTCCCACAGGCCGTCCTCGAGGAACTCCGTCGGCTCTCCGAGAAAGGGGGCCAGGAGGGAACGGCCGCGACTGTCGGCCACGACCTGGCGACCGAACGCTGTCTCGCCGTCGACACGGAAGCATCGTACGCGGACGACGCCTTGGTCGAACTCGCCCGCGAGGGCGTCGTCGACTACGTCGTCACGAACGACCGCCCGCTGCGCGACCGGGTGCTCGAAGCCGGCAGACCGGTAATTGCATTACGCGGGAGAAACAAGTTAGCGATCACTCAACCATAGATGTACAAACGGGTTAGATTGAAGGATACGGTAGAAGTACCGCCGGAAGAGCTCGGCGACGTCTCGCCGGGGTTGGTCAAGCGACTGCTCCAGGACAAACTCGAGGGACGGATGGACGAAGACGTCGGGAGCGTCGTCTCCGTCACCGAAGTCCACGACATCGGTGAGGGGGCAGTGCTCCCGAACCGGCCAGGTGTCTACTACGAGGCCGAATTCGATGCGGTGACGTTCGATCCGGAGATGCAGGAAGTCGTCGACGGCACCGTCGTCGAAGTCGTCGAGTTCGGTGCCTTCGTCGGCATCGGTCCCGTCGACGGGCTGCTCCACGTCTCCCAGATCAGCGACGAGTATCTGGCCTTCGACGGCGAGAATCAGCAGCTCTCCTCGAACGAGTCCGACCGGTCCCTCGGCGTCGACGACGCCGTCCGGGCCCGCATTGTCACCAAGAGCATCGACGAGCGCAACCCGCGCGACTCGAAGATCGGGCTCACCGCGAAACAGCCCGGCCTCGGCAAACACGAGTGGCTCGAAGAGGAGCGCAAGAAACGCGAAGCGACCGCAGGTGAATAACCATGGCATCGAACCGCCTCGTCTGTCGCGAGTGTCACCGGGTCAACGAACCGGACAACGAGACCTGCGACGCCTGTAACTCCTCCTCGCTGACCGAAGACTGGGCGGGCTATGTCATCATCGCCCACCCAGAGGAAAGCGAGATTGCGACGGAGATGCAGATCACCGAACCAGGTGCGTACGCGCTGAAAGTCCGCTAACAGTCGTGACTCGCGACGAGACAGCCGACGACACGCCCGCCGACGAGCAGTTGCTTGTATTGCCTGACGACCTCCGCCACGAACTCAAAGAGCCGCTGGGCCCGATCGAGACTGACGCCGAGCGACTGCTCGAGGCCGTCGACGGCCCCATCATCGCCGTCGGCGACGTCGTCACCTACCACCTCCTGGAAGCGGGCCGCCAGCCCGACGTGGCGCTCGTCGACGGGCGGACGAAACGCGAGGCCGTCGACGCGGAGATCCGCGAGGCGGTCACGGCCGGCGCGAGCCTCGAGGTGACCAACCCGCCGGCCGAACTCGCCGCGCCGGTCGTGCGGGCGCTTCGGCGCGCGCTCGCGGCGGACGAGCCGACGACGATTCTGGTTGACGGTGAGGAAGATCTAGTCGCGCTCCCCGCCATCGTCGCCGCGCCCGACGGTGCAAGCGTCGTCTACGGCCAGCCCGACGAGGGGATGGTCCACGTCGACGTGACCGACGACCACCGACAGGAGATGCGCGACCTGCTCGAGCGCTTCGAGGGTGATACCGAGCGGTTCTGGGCGTTGCTCGAGGACGCAGAATCGAACGGCGAGTAAGACGGCGGTTGCTGTCGGACAGCGGATTTCTATCGATTCGGTCGGACAGTGCAATTAATCCGCGTCGGAAAATACAGAACCCGCGAGCTACTGCTGGGCCGACCGCCCGTCAGTGATCGTGGCTGTGGTCGTGGTCGTGTGAGTGCCCACCGTCGCTGGCCGCGTCGCCGAGGTCGCCGCCACCGGCGACGAGCGCATCGTGGTCGCCGCCCATCATATCCATGTTCTTCAAGGTGTCGCGCTCCTCGAACTCCTCGACGGCGTCGAGGAGATCTTCCTGGGTCAGCGTCGTCCGGTCTTCGGTCAGTGCCTCGAGGACGGCTTCCCGAAGGACCATCCGGAGGTCGCTGCCGGTCAGTCCCTGCGTGACTTCAGCGATAAGTTGTGGATCGAACTCCTCGATATCCATCGTGCGGGTGATAACGTCGAGGATGTCCGCTCGCATGCCGCGGTCGGGTTTGGGGAAGTTGATGATCTCGTCGAAGCGCCGCCAGGCGGCGTCGTCGAGTTGGTCCGGATGGTTCGTCGCGCCGATGAGTAAGACGTCGTCCTCGATCAGCGAGATGTTGTCGATGCTTTTGAGCAGGGTGTTGACCGCACGTTTGAGTGCGGCGTGTTCGTCGCTGCGGCGAGTCTTGGCGACGAAGTCGAACTCGTCGATAAAGAGGATACACGGCGAGAGCCGTTTGGCGACCTCGAAGGTCTTGTCGACGTTTTTCGCCGTCTCGCCGAGATACTGCGAGGTGATCATCGAGAGTTTGACCTCGACGAACGGCAGGTCCATGTCTTGAGCCAGCGCCTGTGCGGTCGATGTCTTCCCGGTGCCTGGCGGCCCGACGAACAGCAGCTTCCCGATCTCGCGCAGCCCGATGTTCGCGAGATATTCGCGGTGTTCGATCGCCTTCGAGATCTTGTCGAGTTCGTTCTCCTGGTCTTTGGTGAGCACGAGGTCGTCGAGCGAGGTCTCGACCTCCTCTGGGGCGCGCACTTCGACAAGGTCGAGCATCTCCTCGTCGTCGTCCTCGTCGAAGTACTGGTTGAGCAACCCGTCGATCCAGACGCGGTCGGCCTGAATCGGTCGGTTGCGTTCGCGGGCCTCCTCGTGCGTGACGTCGAAGTCGTACTCGTCGTGGCGCTCGAAGTATTTTGCGAGCGTCGGGTTCTCGAGCAGGCGGTCCTCGTCGACGCGCTCGGCGAACCACTCCTCGGCCATCTCCTGTTGGGCGAGGGTGATCGTGCCGGAGAACTCGTCGCGTTCGGTGAACATCAGATCCGAGATGGCCTCCCACGGGCGGTCGACCCCGGTCCCCTCACGCGCAGTGGTGGTCGTTACTGACAGCGGACGACTGATCCCGGCGGGTTTGCGGTTGGTACCGCTGTTATCCCCGTCTCCGCTGTCGTCGTCGACGCCGCCGGTCCAGTATACGCGGCGGAACGACGGCGGGAGATCGTTCTCGTCTAGCGTCCGGTCGTCCGAATACACGCTCGTCGTGAGCAGGAACTCCACGACATCGAGCGCCGCATTACTCATTCGGTCATCGTACTCACTACACATTCTTAACAGCGTCGTCATGCGCCGCGTATGCGATGGCGTTTCACTCATAGACCCCAATCACGATGGCGGACCGCCCGGGAAAACGGCATAACCGTTTTCGTCCATCGGCTCACAGTCTTTTGTATGAACGTGTTGCTGGGTCTCGGCGGGAGCGACGAGTCGGTGAAGACGCTTCGGCGGACCATCGACCGCACACAAGAGGTCGGCGACGACCTGACCGTCGTTATCGTTGCCAAGCCCGAATCGAAACGCTCACAGGACGAAACGTACGAGTTGACGGTCGATCATCTCGAGGATGCAGGCCTCGAGAACGCCACCGTCGAGAAACTCGAGGGCGACCCCGGAAGCGCACTCGTCGATTATGCCGAGCAAGGCGAGTTCGACGAGCTGGTTATCGGCGGTGGAACCCTGAGCCCGATGGGGAAGATCCAGCTCGGGCCGATCACGGAGTTCGTCCTGCTCAATGCTCCGACGACAGTCAAGCTGGTGCGATAACAATGGTTGGATCGCGTCAGTACCCAGACGAGCCGTCTGGTCCGTTCCCCTCGCCGCCGACGACGGTCGAGGATCGGGACGGACGGCCGATCGAGATCCGCGCACCGGCGAAGTTCACCGCCGACGCGCTCGACGATGTCGTCGAGATGTACGTCGAATTCGACCCCGCTGACCGGGCACAGGGGATTCCGCCGACCGGTAAGGATCGCATCCGCAACTGGCTCGAGACGATCGCCGAGGACAGCGTTACCGTCGTCGCTTACCACGACGGCGACGCCATCGGCCACGCGATGCTCGTCCCCGACAGCGACGATCCGGACGCGATCGAAGCGAAAAGTGGCATCGAGTGGGAACTGGCGATCTTCGTCCTGCAGGCCTACCAGCAGGCCGGTATCGGGACGATCCTGCTCGAGAACCTGCTGGGTCACGCTACTGATCTCGGCATCAGACGCGTGTGGCTGACCGTCGAGCGCTGGAACAATCCGGCGATCGCCCTCTACGAACGGGTCGGCTTCGAGTCGACCGGGACCGAGAGCTTCGAACAGGAGATGGCGATCCTGCTTGACGACGACTGATACTGTCGGACAGAACGACGTGAAGCCGGCCGGAAATTCGCGACCGGCTTCGTCTTGACTGCTGTCCAGTAGTATGAGACGGACTCCTCTCAGCCAGTTCCGGCGCAGCCACTGACAGCCGTCCGTATGATGCCGGCTACACCGAGAGGACGGGCTGGCTCGCGTACGAGAGGACGTACTCGGCGGCATCTTCGAGGACCTCTACTTCGGCACCGGTCACGGGTTCTCTGGGGAGGACAATGAAGTCGGCGTCGATCGAATCGGCGGTGTCGAGGACGACGTTGCCGGGATGGCGCGTCTTCCGTAGTTTCGAGAAGCCGTCGTCGACGGAGGTCGCAAGCGACACGTCGGCGTCGGCGGCGAGCGCACGGGCGTCGTCGAAAAACCCCTGTGTCGTCTCGGCGATATCGTCTTCGTCGACGGTGCCGTTATCGAGCCCGTAGACGACGCCCCGTCCGAGAACGAACAGGGCGTGGACGGACGCATCGTAGCGGTCGGCGACGGCGATAGCGTATTCGACGGCGGTGGCTGACTCGTCGCTACCGTCGACCGGCGCGAGAACGGTGTCGACGGTAAACGGCTCGCTGGCATCCATACACGGCAGTGAGTGTTCCGTGGCAAAAAAGCCACCCCACGCCGTGCTCGCCGCTCGCTGTGCCTTCGCACGGCCGTCGCCCGTTACCCCTGCCCGAACGGGGACGTTTAAGCGACCGCGAACGTAAGTCGTCGGTATGTTCGATACGGTCGTGGTCGCTACTGACGGCTCCGACAGCGTCAAACGGGCCGTCGACATCGCACTCGATCTCGCAGACCGCTTCGAGGCCGACATTCACGCCCTGTCGGTCATCGATGCCAGCGAGGTCGACGCCTCGCCGGAGCAACTCCAAGACGAGTTCCGTACCGCCCTCGAGACGACCGCCGATGCCGCCCTCGGTACCGTCGAGGACCGCGCCGACCAGGAAGTGACGACCGCGATCCGCGAGGGCCGGCCCGCAGACGAGACCTGTGCGTACGCCCGTGAGATCGACGCCGACGTCATCGCGACTGGCACCCGCGGCCGCCACGGCGAGAACCGCCTGCTGCTTGGCAGCGTCGCCGAGCGCATCGTCCGGACGTCACCCGTCCCCGTGTTGACCGTGCGACAACTCGATCCCGAAGCCGACGGTGACGACGAGTCGACTGCCGACTCCTAAGACGGACTCCTGTCAGTGGGTGCCGGCCGCGACCGTCCTTCGGTCGGATCGGGAGGTCGCGACAGCAGACCGTCTCACCCGTTGGCACCCGAGACCGGCGGTTACTTCCCGACAGGAGACCCAGCAGCTATCATGTACGACGAACTCATTGAGAGCGGCGATCTGCCGCTCGCGCGCAAATCTGTGCTGCCGGGAACTGGCTTCTTCCTGCCCGACACGCTCGAGGAAGATCTCGAAGCACAGCAGACCGAAGCCGCCCTCGAGGGGGCTAACGTCGCGGTTATCGCGGACCCGGACGCGGACGGACTGGCCTGCGTTGCACTGCTTCGCGAAGCCTACGACGACGTTCAGAACGTCCCGGAACCGGACGACGATACCGAGGCCGACGACGATACCGACGAGGAGCCCCTCGAGGAGCCCGAGCCGACGCCACACACCGTCGCGCTCATTCCTGCGAGTCCCCACGACGTGGAGGACGCGCTGGCTCGCGTCGCCGAATACGGCGACGAGGGGATCGATATCTTCGTCTGCGATCTCGCACCCGATCGCTACAAGTACGTCGAGTCGGAACTCGATGCGGCCCTCGAGACCGCCGACAGCGTCGCGTGGTACGACCACCACCAGTGGGGCGACGACGTCGCACAGGCCGTTCTGGACGCCGGTGTCGAACTCGTCGTCGGTGACTCCGACGAGGAGTGCAGCGCCGACGTGGTGTATCGCTCGCTCGAGTACGACTTCGGGCCGATGTACGAGGAACTGGCGGCTGTCACCCGAGATCACGACCTCTGGCTGCGCGAGGACTCACGCAGCGACGATCTGGCGGACTACGCCTACTGGACCGATCCCGCCGAATACGTCGAGGTCGTCCGCGAGTACGGCGTCGACCTGCCCGACTGGGTCCAAGAGTACATCGCCGAACGCCGCGTCGAGAAGGAGGCACTAATCGAACAGGCGATCGGCCGGGCGGAACTGCGAGAGATCGGCGGCTACACGGTCGGGATCACCTACGGCCGCTGTTCACAGAACGAGGTCGCCGAAGCGATGCGCGAACAGGGTGCCGACGCCTCCGTGATCGTCAAACCCGCTGGCTCGGCCTCGATTCGGGGCACCGACGAGTTCGATCGGTGCCACGAAGTCGCAGGGAAGGTAAACGGCGGCGGCCACCCGAAGGCCGCGGGCTGTAAGCCCGACATCTACGACGATATGCTCGACTACGCGAATCACTGGACGACCCGCGGGGCCGTGACGAAACGGGTTATCCTCGACGCCTTCCGTGATGTCGTCGCAAAAGCGGACGACGATGAGGATGACGACGCTGAAACGAGCGACGACTGACTCGATCGTACCGCTATCAGTCAACGCGAAGTGAGGACGATTGACGGGCCACTGCGCGGTCACTGCCGCGACGCGAAATACCGCATCACCAGCTGCAGAACGTGGACGAAGACACCGGCGACGGCGATGTAGACGCCGATCGTCTGCAGGGCCACTGATGCGTTCCGTTGATCGCGTACCTTCCAAATTTCCCAACCCAGCCGGAGCAGGAAGCCGAGAAAAATGAGGACGAAGCCGGCGAGCAACGCCGGCGCGACGAACGTCCCGATCAGAATCGCGACGAGACCGCCGATAAACGCGTAGTTGGCGTACGATCCCCAGTGGTCGAACGTCTTCGGCCGTGCGTAGACGTAGGCTGCGATGAGAGCAGTGATGACGACCACGATAATCGCCGTCACGACGAGGATCGTCGGCTGGGACGCTCGAGGCGCGAATTGAAGCACACCGGCCCCGAAGACCCCGAACGCCAGTTGCAGGATCACCATCCCGACGAGCGCGATCTCCGTGTCACCGCCTTCGACACCCCGTTCGGCGACCAGCTGGCCGGCCATGATCGCCGCGCCGTAGGCGATCACGCCGACGATCGGGATCGAGAACAGGTAGTCGTTGACCGCCGCGAGCGGCGTCGCGACGAGGACGTACATCAGGAGGACGTTGATTGCCATCAGCGCGGTCGCACCGCCGATTACACGCGCCTCGCGGCTCGAGAGACCGAACCCGCGGCCGGTCTCGGACGGGGTTTCGGTCGCACTCATCGTGGGTCCTATGCTATACGGTACCAAAAGTTGTCGCCCGACAGCTGCCAGTCTCAACACCGGCGCTGTGATCGACTCACGATCCGACTGCGGCAATCGATCGCTATACTACCGGACAACAGTCAGTGAACACTCGATCGCGTCTCGACGGCTGTCGCCGTCGGCGACAGCGTCTTGAGTGTGATCGAGGTATGAACCGTTTTGTCCGGCAGTATTAGTCGTCTTCCTCCTCAGTCGCGTTCCACCGATCGGAAAACGCCGTCCCGCACGTACACTGTGCGTAGGCGTGGACCACGTCGCCGTCGGCGTAGATGCCGCCGACCGACTCGTTTTGTTCTTCGGCGAACGCGAAGACGTACTGGACCGCGTGCTCGCCGTCGGCGTCGGCATCGGCATCGGCGTCCGGACACTGCCCACCCGCGAGATCGGCGTCGATCTCTCCCTCGGTATTCATCGCGGACTTGGCGAACTCCATCGCGCCGGTGCCGGTCGCCGCTTGGAAGGCGTTGCGCCCCCGCTCGCCGTCGACGACGATCAGGGTCCCGTCGTCGACGCGCTCGCCGAACTGCTCGAGTCGGTCGTCGGAGACGTACGATTCCGCCAGAAAGAGCGCGACATCATCGGGCCGCTTGCCGGCCAGAAATTCCTCGCGTTGGTCACTCATGCCCGCTGGTTGGCACTCGAGGTGGAAAAAGGACGGTATTCGACTCGTCGCTCGTGACTCGAGCGCTGGATCGACGATTTGACCAGTCGCGACTACTGATCCTCGAGATCCTTCGCGATCTCGCTCAGACTGTCGCTTGGTGGCTCCCGAGCGTCGTAGTAGGCCGTTTCGCCGGGTGCGCGAAGGCCATAGAGGAACTCGGGTTCGACGACGTCGATCAGCACCGAGCCGCCTGCGGGAACGTCGTGGTCGTCGGTCCATGCAGTGAGTCGGTCGGTCGCGCCGCTCGGGTCGCGGGCGCTGTCCGGGGTCTCGTAGACGCCCGGAATGGCCAGGTCGTCGCCGGTCAACGCTCGCTCGACGTGTGCGAACAGTTCCTCGCCATCGAGGACGACTCGAACGACCTCGTCAGTCGGAAACGCATCGCGGTCGTCGGCCGGTACCACGAGTTTGACGCCGGTTGCCGTCTCCGTACACGTCGATCGGACCGTCTCTACTGCTGGATGATCGCTCGCAATTCGGTCAGCCATTGAAAACAAATCGAGTGAATCGACGCGAGTTACTCGTCGTCCTCGTCCTCGCCCTCGCCGAGGAGGTCGTCGACGTCGGCGCTACCGCGCTCGGTGATCGAGGCGTTGATCTGGGCGACGGCGTCGGAGACTTCGCGGCCACGGACCGTGATGCGGCGTCGCTCGCCGTCACGCTCTGGGTGATAGCCCGTCTGTCGACCGGTCATCAGCACTTCCTGCAGGTTCGGCCCGGCGACCTCGCTGTTGAGCGGACGGCCCGCCTCGTCGGAGCCGCCGGTGATCTCGAGCGTGTAGCCGTCGAGGCCGACCGCGCCACCGTCGACTTCGTCGCCGATCGACTTGCCGCTAAACCGGTTTGCGTCCTGGTCCTCTGCCTCGAGCTGATAGGCCATCCCCGAGTCGGGATCGCCGACAACGACAGTGAAACTTGCCATGCCCGACGGAAGACGGCCGTCGCTCAAAAGATCATCGATCGGAACCGGCCTTTTGCACTGCAGTCTGTTGCGCTGACGGCAGCGTAGCTGCCGCACAGCGCACCGTCCCTCGGCAAAATCTCGAGAGAGCAAAGCTCTCTCGGACCTCGCGGGAGCTTTGCTCCCGCTTAGGGTCGATCAAAAGCACTCCTCCCTCCCCTACGGGTCGGTCGTCGGCCCGCTCGTTCGCTTCACTCACTCGCGGTCGGTATCAGTGCAGTGCCTGCTCACCCCCCCGGTTAGACGGCTCTCGCAGTGCTCGAGCCATCCTCCCAGCCGATCGCCGCAGTTCGGTTCCACGCCAATTCCGCTCGAACAGTCAAGTACGTGGACTCCCTACGTCGACGTGTGTTCATCGATCCCGAGCGGCTCGAGGAGCGACTCCGCGAGGAGTTCGGCGGCACGGCCAGCCAGTCACGGGTCGTCGTTCGCCAGGCCGTCGATCTCGCCGATTCCGGGCAGTACGAGGCCGACATGGGCACGACGCTGACGACCGAGTTCGTCGTCGACGAGCTATCGGACGCCCCTGAGGGGACGCCGGCAGAGCGATGGAACTGGTGGCTCGGCTCGCTCGAGCTCGCGTATGGCGACTACGAGCGGTTCGGCATTCGAAAGTATCGGAAATAGGGCAACACCGATTGTCTTCCACGACGTAGGGCTGCACAATGAGTGAGCTGTCGCGACCGGTCTGGCCGGCGTATCCGCTTTCGGCGCTCGTCGCCGGTCTCGGCCACTGTTATCTCGGACGGTGGAAACGCGGCGGGATCTGGTTCGTCCTGTACGCACTCGCAGTCGCGTTCCTGAGCGCTCGATCGCTGTCGGGTGCACTCGATCTTGACGAACCGTTCGTCGTGACGGCACTGCAGTTCGACGCAGTGAGCTACGCCGACGTGGCCGTGCCGCTTGCCATCTTGCTCGTCTGTCTGCTCGACGTCTATCTCATCGGGTTGACCGAGCGAACCGCTGCCAGGACGGCCGGCGCGGACGACCTCCATTCGAATCGTTCCTGACAGCGCGGTCGTACGCGTTCGACTTTGAGAACGTCGCTACTGGGTGAATGTCACCGTCTGTGGCCCCGCATGGTTTTTGTCCACGTCCAACAAACCGTGCGTATGGGACGTCTCAGTTCCGTCCTGGTCACCGGATTCGGCGTGCTCCTCCTCGCGCTTCTCGTCCTGAGCGTCGTCGGAACGGTCGTTGGTATCGCGCTGTCGATCATCGCGGCTGTGTTCGCGATGATCGTGACAGGTGTCGTCCTCAGTGTCTTCGTACTGGCAGCCGTCGGCCTCTTCTCAGTGCTCAGTCACAACGCAGCCACCGACGCCGAGCGGCACCCGTCACATCGGTCCACCTCCCACACCGATCCCGAAGCCCGTCTTCGCGCCCGATACGTTGACGGCGAACTCGATGAGGGCGAATTCGAACGGGAACTCGAGCGCATCCTGGGTCCGGACCAGCGGCGGGATCGGCCGGGAATGGACCTCTCGTCCACACGCGATTCCGCGACCGACCGTCGGCTCCGGGATCGGTAGCGCCGGGTCTCGTTCTCGAGATGTGCCCAACGGACCCCTCGTGCAGAACCAACGGAGGCAAACCGGTCGAGACCCAACCCGGTCGGTAATGGACGTCCAGTTGTTGGGTGGCGCGCGAGAGATCGGTCGGAGCGCGATTTGCATCGACGACACACTCGTGCTCGATTTCGGGATGGATTCGGGGAACCCGCCGGCGTTTCCGATCGGCGATGTCGAGCCGGAGGCCGTCGTCGTCAGTCACGGCCACCTCGATCACGTCGGCTCCGTCCCGACGCTGCTGTCGGGCGATGCGCGGCCGTCGATTCACTGGACGCCGCCGACGTACGACCTCACGATGGTGCTGGCCCGCGACACGCTGAAGCTTCACGGCGGGAGCTACGACTGTCCGTTTACCGAGGCGGAACTCGCACGCGTCGCGGAAGTCTCACAGACCCACGGCTACCGTGACACCTTCGAAGCCGCGGGCTACGAGGTTACCTTCTTCGACGCCGGCCACGTGCCAGGTAGTGCTCACGTCCTCGTCGACGACGGTGATACCCGCCTGCTCTATACTGGTGACTTTCACACCGACGAACAGCGATTGCTCGCCGGGACCACCGCCCGGCCCGACGCCGATGTCGTCCTCTGTGAGAGCACCTACTCGGACGTGACGCGACCGCCACGCGAACAGATCGAACGCGAGTTCGCCGAGAGTCTGCGGACTACGATCTGGGAGGGTGGCACCGTCGTCGTCCCCGCCTTCGGCATCGGCCGCACCCAGGAGATACTGTGTCTCTGCGAGGAATACGATCTCGAGTGCTACGTCGACGGCATGGGCAAACGCGTCACGGAACTCTTCCTTCGAGACGAGAATCGCGACTTTCTGCGCGATCCCGACCTCCTGCGCCGGGCGAAAGGCAACGCCCGATTCGTGGACGGTCGCGACGGCCAGCGCCGGCGGATCGCCGAACAAAACACCGTGATCGTCACCACCAGCGGGATGCTCCACGGCGGACCCGCGATGACCTACGTGCCGGCGATCCGCTCGCATCCAACGAACAAGATCGCCATGACCGGCTATCAGGTCGAGGGAACGCCCGGTCGCGACCTGCTCGAGACCGGCAGCGCCGAACTCGACGGCCGCGTGATGCGGGTCAGCGCACAGGTCGAACAGTACGACTTCTCCGCGCACGCTGATCGCGCGGGGCTTCGATCGTTCCTCGGGTCCTACACCGACACGCCAATCCTGGTCAACCACGGCGATCGCTGCGAGGCGTTCGCCGAGGAACTGCGCGCGGACGGCTACGACGCGTCAGCGCCCGCCCTGGGCAAGCGACTCACAGTCTGATACGGTCTGCTGTCACTGTGTACCGGCGTATCCGCATGACGGGTTGTGGGTGCGCCGGCACCCACTGACAGGAGTCCGTATGAGTAGACAGCGCGATCCGACCCGTCCGTCGATCCGGCACGTTCAACGGTCAGGATTTTCCCTCGAGCCGTGGTCTTCGTCCGCGTGACTGACTCCGATCCGAACGGCGGCCCCGAAGCGGCCCCCGATCTCGACGACCTCGACCTGAGCGAGACCGAGCAAGCGTCGCTTCACGACCTCCAGTTGAGTATCGAGCACGTCCACCGAGCCTACGGGACGTTGCTCGAGTTTCACCACCAGCTCGGCCACGCGATGGACCGGCTTGGCGATGCCGAGGACCACCTTCGCGAAGCCGGCCACGAGGCGTGGGCGAACGAACTCCGCGACGACCATCTCCCGGCGGGCGCGATCAGCGACCAGTGGACGTTCGAACTCGTCGAGGAGTTCTCCGAGGAGTTTCTCGAGGACGTCGACGCCTTCGAACGCGAGGTCAGAGACAAACTGGCCGACGGCGTCGATCACGTCACCGAGCGCCGGCAGAAGCGCCGGTTGCGCGAGCGTGCCGAAGACGCCGATCACGACTGATCGCCGGTGCCCTTCGCATGGTTTAAGCCTGCGCTGCCTGCATGTCGACACAATGAGCGACGAGAGTCAGGAACTCGGGATCACCGAGTCGAAATCACACAAGCCCGGCGAGTGGTACGCCGAGGTCGTCCAGAAGGCGGGCCTCGCGGACTACGCGCCGATGGGAGGATTTATCGTCACGAAACCTCGCGGCTACGCCCTCTGGGAGGCCATTCAGGACGCGCTGGACGGTTGGTTCAAAGAGACCGGCGTCGACAACGTCTACTTCCCGATGTTCATCCCCGAGAGCTTCTTAGAGCGGGAAAAGGACATCGTCGAAGGCTTCGACCCTGAAGTCGCGTGGGTGACCCAGGGCGGTCACGACGAGCTCGAGGAACGCCTCGCCGTCCGACCCACCAGTGAATCGATCATCGCGCCATTCATGGCCGACTGGACCCGTAGCCACCGCGACCTGCCGATGCGGCTCAACCAGTGGTGTTCGGTCGTCCGCTGGGAGGCCACCGAGACCAAGCCCTTCTTCCGGACGAAGGAGTTCATGTGGCAGGAGGGTCACACCGCCCACGCCACCGACGAGGGTGCGTGGGAGGAGGTCTGGACCCGCCTGAGCCAGTACGAGAAGGTCTACGAGGACGTGCTCGCGATCCCGGTCCTGCGGGGCAAAAAGCCCGAACACGACAAGTTCCCCGGTGCGGACACCACGACGACCGTCGAGGCGCTGATGCCCGACGGCAAGTCCGTCCAGGGAGCGACCAGCCACAACCTTGGGCAGAGCTTCGCCGAGGCGTTCGACATTACGTTCGCCGACGAAAACGAAGACGAACAGACGGCGTACACAACCTCGTGGGGACTCTCCTGGCGCGCGCTCGGCGCGCTCATCATGACCCACTCCGACGATCAGGGGCTCGTGCTCCCGCCGACGGTCGCACCCACGCAAGTCGTCATCGTCCCGATCTGGCAGGAAGACACGAAAGACGACGTTCTCGAGTACTCCGAGGCAATCGCCGCCGACCTCGAGGAGGCTGGCTTCCGCGTCGAACTCGACGACCGCGACGAGCGCAATCCCGGCTTCAAGTTCAACGAACACGAACTCAACGGGGTTCCCCTGCGACTCGAGATCGGCCCCTACGAAGTCGACGACGAGGAGGTCACGCTGGTCCACCGGCCGGACAACGCGGAAGCCGTCGAGGATCGCGCCGAGATCGTCGACGCCGTCGACACCCATCTCGAGGAGATTTACGACAAGCTCTACGACGCGGCCGAAGAGAACTTGGAGGAGAACGTCCGCGAGGCCCACAGTCCGGAGGACATTCTCGGGACGATCGGCAAACACGGCGGCTACGTGAAGACGCCGTGGTGTGGCGACGAGGCCTGCGAGGAAGCGATCAAGGAGAAGATCGCCGCCGAGATCGTCATGCAGCCGCTGACCGACGAGGGCGGGACGACAGCCGGTGAGGTCCCCGAACCCGAGGTCGACGAGTGTGGCGTCTGTGGCGACCCCGCCGACGAGATCGCATACTTCGCGAAGTCGTACTGACCGTTTACCACCGTCGGGTATCCCGACTGCCGCGTTTTGAGTGGCCGCTCGTCGGTCTCCGAGATCGCGTCGAGGGGACAACAGTAACGTCAGCGTCCACCATCAATACTCGAGTCGACACCTATGAAATGTGTCACTCAGTGATAACTCCGGTTGAAATCACGGAAAGACGACCCTGATCGATCGTGTGCTTCGTTGTCATTCGGACCTAAGTCTTTAGCCCCATATTGCTTACCAGGGGCGCATGACTAGATTTGTGTGGTGTTCACTCTGGTGGGTGAACACTACGTGCCTCTGACACAGCGACCCCGCTGCCGGAAACATCGTTTTCCGGAGGGGGTTCGAACAGACAGTTCTCGCTTGACAGGTTTGACGGAGAGATCAGCGTGCCAACAGTCGTGGCCACGTCCGCTGAACGTAGCTCTTACACGTATGTCACATCTATAAGGTGGCTACAATCACCTTATATTGATTTATATGTGTATATAATACACTTAGTCATAATGGATTAGTCTCTTATAGCTGATCCCGCTACGGGAGTGTATGTCACAGCCACATCTCGCGCCATCGACTGAGCGTTCGCAGGGGCTCGCCGACCCCGTGGACGCGCGGTCGAACTGCGGCGTCGGCGTCGTCATGGACCTCGATGGAGACGGAGGTCACGACGTCGTCGCCGACGGCCTCGAGCTGCTTCGAAATCTCGAACATCGCGGGACGACCGGTGCAGAGAAAGACACCGGCGACGGGGCCGGCATCATGCTTCAGACGCCCGATTCGTTCTTCCGGGATGTTCTCGAGTCTGAGCTGCCGGACACCTACGCCGTCGGCTCGCTCTTTCTCCCACAGGACGAGACGGCCCGCGAGGCCCTCGTCTCGCTCGTTGAGGACACCTTCGATACCTACGACCTCTCGGTTCTCGAGTGGCGAGACGTCCCGACGAACAACGACGACCTCGGGAAGACGGCCGTCGACTCCGAACCGGACGTCTGGCAAGTCGTCGTCGCGCCCGACGATGACATCTCCGGTGACGACTTCGACCGCCGGCTCTACGTCGCCCGACGAGCCCTCGAGAACGAGGTCGAAACGGCCGATATCGAGAACAAAGAGCGCTTCTATGTCGTTTCTCTCGATTCGGATACCGTCGTCTACAAGGGACTGCTGAAAGGCGAACAGGTCCCCTCCTACTACCCCGACCTGACCGATGAGCGGATGGACTCGACGTTCGCCATGGTCCACGAGCGGTTCTCGACGAACACGCTCGGGGCGTGGCACCTCGCCCATCCCTACCGAAACATCATCCACAACGGCGAGTTCAACACCATTCAGGGCAACATCAACTGGATGCGCGCCCGCGAGACCGACCTCGAGAGCGAGGTCTTAGAGGATCTCGAGGCGGTCAAGCCGATCATCGACGACCCCGACCAGTCGGACACCGCGAGCGTCGACAACGCGCTCGAACTCCTGATGCAGGACGGCCGAGATCTCGAGCACGCGCTGCGGATGCTCGTCCCCGAGGCCTGGCGCGGCGACGAGTCGATGGACGACGACCGCAAGGACTGGTACGACTTCCACGCCTCGCTGGTCGAACCGTGGGACGGTCCCGCGCTCGTGGCGGCGACCGACGGCGAACGCGTCGGTGCCGTGCTCGATCGCAACGGGCTGCGACCCTGCCGGTACGACGTGACCACCGACAACCGCCTGATCATGGCCAGCGAGGCCGGCGCACTCGAGACCGATCCGTCGGAGATCGAAGAGCGCGGCCGCCTCCAGCCTGGGCAACTGTTCCTTGCCGATCCGAACGAGGGACGGGTCATCCCCGACGAGGAAGTCTTCGAGGACCTGACCGACGACCGCTACGGCGAGTGGGTCGCTCAGGAACAGGTCCATCTCGATGACATTCAGACCACGGACGATCACACGCCCCAAGAAGCCGTCGACGGCCTGCGTGACTACCAGGCCGCGTTCGGGTACACGCACGACGAACTCGAGAATCTCATCGAGCCGATGACGAAGAAGGGGAAAGACCCCGTCGGCTCGATGGGTGACGACACGCCGCTGTCGGTGCTTACCGAGTACAACCGACCGCTGTTCTCGTATTTCAAACAGCTGTTCGCACAGGTCACGAACCCGCCGCTGGACTACATCCGCGAGGAACTCGTCACCTCGATGGAGTCGCGGCTTGGCTTCCAGCGCAACCTCTTAGACGAGTCGCCCGACCACGCCCGCCAACTCGTCCTCGACTCGCCGATTCTCACGGACGCGGAACTCGCGTCGATCCGCGACTGTTCGGCCAACGGGATCACGGCGGCGACGATCGACATCACCTACGAACCCGACAGCGACGACCTTGGGGCTGATCTCGAGGCGGCGATCGAACGCGTCCGCGCGGACACCGTCGCGGCGATCGAGGGCGGCCACGACGTGATCGTCCTCTCGGATCGCAGCGTCGACGACGACCGGGTCGCGATCCCGAGCCTGCTGGCGACGGGTGCCGTCCACCACCACCTCGTGCGCAACGGCCTTCGCAACCACGTCGGCCTCGTCGTCGAGTCGGCCGACCCGCGCACCGTCCACCACTTCGCGACGCTGGTCGGCTACGGCGCCGGCGCGGTCAACCCGTACCTGGCCTACCAGACGATCGAGGACCTCACTGCCGGTCCCGACGGCGCAGACACCGAGGTCGCCATCGACGCCTACGTCGGTGCGGTCGAAGACGGCCTCCTGAAGATCATGGCCAAGATGGGGATCTCGACGGTCGAGAGCTACCAGGGCGCGCAGATCTTCGAGGCTGTCGGCCTCGACTCCGACCTCGTCGCGGAGTACTTCGAGGGCACCGAGAACCGCACCGAGGGGATCGGCCTCGCCGAAATCGAAGAAGACCTCCGCGAGCGACACGCGACCGCGTTCGACGACGGCGACGAATCCGACCTCGACCGCCACGGCGAGTTCGAACACCGTTCCGAGGGCATCCACCACCAGTGGAACCCACAGACGGTCGGCGCGCTCCAGCAGGCCGTCCGCTCGAACGACTACGAACGCTATCAGGATTTCGCCGACCAGATCAACGACCAACAACAGAACCTCCAGACCCTGCGCGGCCTGCTGGAGTTCGACTCCGACCGCGACCCGGTCCCGATCGAGGATGTCGAGCCGATCAAGGACATCGTCCAGCGGTTCTCGACCGCCGCGATGAGCCTCGGTTCGCTCTCGCCGGAGGCCCACGAGAACAACTCGATCGCGATGAACCGCATCGGCGGTAAGTCCAATTCGGGCGAGGGCGGCGAGCCGCCGGAACGCTTCGGCACCGAAAAAGAGTGCAACGTCAAGCAAGTGGCCTCGGGCCGGTTCGGGGTTACGTCGACGTACCTCTCGAGTGCCGACGAACTCCAGATCAAGATGGCCCAGGGCTCCAAGCCTGGTGAGGGCGGCCACCTCCCCGGCGAGAAAGTCAACGAGATGATCGCTCACGTCCGCAAGTCCACGCCCGGCGTGGGCCTGATCTCGCCGCCGCCGCTGCACGACATCTACTCGATCGAGGACCTCAAACAGTTGATCTTCGATCTCAAAGCGGCGAACGAAGAGGCAGACATCAACGTCAAGCTCGTCAGTGAGGCCGGCATCGGCACGGTCGCCGCCGGCGTCGCGAAGGCCAACGCCGACGTGGTCCACATCTCGGGCCACTCCGGCGGGACGGGTGCCTCGCCGCGCACCTCGATCAAAAACGCTGGCCTTCCGTGGGAACTCGGCCTCGCCGAAGCCAACCAGATGCTCTGTCAGACCGGGCTGCGCGACCGCATCCGTGTCTCGGCCGACGGCGGCATGAAAACCGGCCGCGACGTGGCCGTCGCCGCCCTGCTGGGTGCCGAAGAATACGTCTTCGGGACTGCCAGCCTCGTGACCTCGGGCTGTGTGATGGCCCGGCAGTGTCACAACAACACCTGCCCGGTCGGCGTCGCCACCCAGCGCGAAGACCTGCGCAAGCGCTTCCCCGGCGAGCCCGAACACGTCATCAACTACATGACGTTCATCGCGCAGGAACTGCGCGAGCTTATGGCTGACCTCGGCTTCGAGACGCTCGACGAGATGATCGGGCACGTCGACGTGCTCGCACAGCGCGACGACGTCGACCACCCGAAGGCCCGCAACGTCGACCTCTCGGCAGTGCTGGCCGACCCCGGTAGCGAGGTCCGCCGGAAGCTCCGCGAGCAGGACCACGAACTCGAGGACCAACTCGATCGCGACTTCATCGCGGCTGCGGCCGACGCGATCGAAAAGCAAGAGCCCGTCTCGCTCGAGGCCGACGTCACCAACGTCGACCGCACCGTCGGCGCGATGCTCTCGAACCGGATCACCGATCGCTACGGCGAACCCGGCCTTCCGGAAGATACGATCACCGTCGACATGGAAGGGACGGCCGGCCAGAGCTTCGGTGCGTTCCTCGCCAGCGGCGTCTCGATGCACCTCGACGGCAGCGCCAACGACTACGTCGGCAAGGGCCTCTCGGGTGGCAAACTGACGATCCGCACGCCCGAGACCGCCGCCTACGATCCGACGGAGAACGTCGCGATCGGCAACGTCGCGCTCTACGGCGCGACCGACGGTCAACTGTACGTCAACGGCGTCGCCGGCGAGCGCTTCGCGGTCCGCAACTCCGGCGCGAAGGCCGTCGTCGAAGGCGTCGGCGACCACGGCTGTGAGTACATGACCGGCGGTGTCGTCGCCGTCCTCGGCGATACCGGCACGAACTTCGCTGCCGGCATGTCCGGGGGCGTCGCCTACGTCTACGACCCCGACGACGAGTTCAAGACGAAGGCCAACACCGGCATGGTCTCGCTACACGACGACCTGGAGGAGCAAGACGAAGCGATGCTCCGACGGCTCGTCGAAAACCACGTCGCCTATACCGGCTCCGAGCGCGGGCAAGAGCTGCTCGCGAACTGGGAGCGCGCGCTCGAGGCCTTCGTGAAGGTCATGCCCGAAGCCTACGCGGAGGCGATCTCCGAGCAGGGATCGGACGACGTCCGCAACGAACTACCCGGCACGCCAGAGGCCGATCTCGCGACCGAGTCAGCCAGTTTCGCGGCGAGCGACGACTGATACGGACTGCTGTCAGTCAGTTCCGGCGCACCCGCGACCCGTCCTGCGGGTGCGCGGGTACATCGTTACAGTAGACCGGATGAGAGAAGTCGAATCGAGTTATCGGCCGAGCGTGTGGAACTCGTCGTTGGGTTGCATTTCTGCGAACATCGCCATCCGATTGCTGAGGTTGTAGAATGCGGTGACGGCTCCGATGTCCCAGATCGCTTCGTCGCTGAAGCCGGCCTCGCGCAGCGCCTCTAGATCCGCGGGTTCGACCTCCGTCGGGCGCTCGGTGAGTTTGACCGCGACGTCGAGCATCGTCCGGTGGGCCTCGCTGATGTCCGCTGTTCGGTAGTTCGCGATCAACTGATCTGCGAGCGTCGGGTCCTCGGCGTAGAGTCGCACGAGCGCGCCGTGAGCGACGTTACAGTAGTAACAGTGGTTGACGCCGGAGACGGCGACGACGATCATCTCGATCTCCTCGCGCGCTAAGGCGGTATCTTCGACGAGCGCGTCGTGATACTGGAAAAAGGCCCGGAAGTGCGAGGGTTTGTACGCGAACGCCGAGAACACGTTCGGGGTAAAGCCAGAGCGGTCGGTCTCCTCGGCGATCCGCTCCTGGAGGTCCTCGGGAAGGTCTTCGAACGTGGGGACGGGAAACCGCTCCATCGCGTCGTCGTTGAGTTGCGGATCGGTGCCAGTCTCTGAATCTGCATCGGTCATAGGCTCCAGTTTACACGCATCGGTAATAACTCGCGGGTCCGATTCTCACCGCACCTCGTCGATGACACCGCCTGCATCGATCGCCGCCTCGCATACGGTGTCGGCGTCCGGCGCGGCGAGTAGATGCCCTGCACACCCACAGTCCGAGGCCCCGAAGCCGTCGACCGGCGTTCCCGGCAACTGCGCGGCCAGTTCGCACTCTCGGTCGGCATCTGGGAAGATGATCGCGGTCTCGAGGGTCGTTTCAGGCCGGCCGAGCAGGTAGTCGATGTGCCAGTGGCGCGTGTCACGCTCGCCGGCAGCGAGGTCGCGGTGGCGCTCGACGCGACTGAAGCCGCCCGGGCCGAACGCGCTGCCGACGTAAGCGTACGTGCCGGCGTCGAACGTGTACTCGCCGAGCGCGCCAACCTCGAAACTCGTCGTTCGGGGGACGTCGATCACGAGGACGTACGTACCGCTCATACGCTGCGGTCGGGTTCGTGACGGCAAAAACGGGGGTGTTTTGATCGTGTCCCAGCGGATCGCTACCGTGGCCGATATCCAGCGCCGCGGTCCCGCTCGTCGCGATCGCGCTCGTCGTCGGTCCGCGGCTCGAGTTCGTGGACGTGCCGACGGGACGTCATGTCCTCGTCGTGGAGCTGCGGGTTACGGTCGCCACGCGAGCCTTGCTCCGTCCTCGAGCGGTCGGTCCGGTCGTCCCCCTCGGATCGCCGACCTCGCTGGCGATATTCGAGGTCGCTGCGGGACTGTTCCCGGTTCATACGGCCGCCGGACGTGGACTCGGAGCCTCCTCGCTCTCCTCGACGCTCGAACTGCTGGGTGTCCTGATAGTCCCGCCCTGATCGCCGGCTTTGCTCGCCGTTACCGCGGCTTCGCTGTCGCCCCGTCTGATGGCCCTCGCTTCGCTGATGGCGACCGTACTCCGGCTGGTCCTGGTGGCGCTGCCTGCGTTCCTCGTCGCCGCGCTGAGAGCGACGCTCGTATCGATCGCTACCTCGATGGGTGCGCCGCTCGCCCTCGCCCCGCTGGCTTCGTTGCTGCTCGAAGTCGTCGGGTTCGGGCCGGTCGTGCCGACCTCGCTGCTCGTCTCGGTGGCTGCGCCGTCCCTGCGTGCTGCGGCCGCGTTGACGTTGTTGACCGGACTGGGCCTGTCTCTCGGCCCGCTGACCGCGATACTCTCGCTGTCGGGCTTCGCCACCGTACTCGAGGTTCGCCTCGTCTATCGCGTCGGTTTCGAACCCGCTGTGCTGTTGCCGGCCGCCCTGTCGCTGCCGTCCGGACTGTCGGCCTCGCCGGTGGGGCTCCTGCCGGTACTCTTGAGACCGCTGTTGAGTGAACCGCTGTTCCGGTTCGCCCGGTTGACTGGGTTGCCGACCCCGCTGGCGCTGCCGTTCGTCCTGTCGCGGTCTCGGTCCGCTCTGTCTAGGCTCCTGTCCCTGCTGACGCTGTCGGCCGCCCTGTCGCTGCCGTTCGGATTGTCGGCCTCGTCGCTGGGGCTCCTGCTGGTAGTCCTGGGACTCTTGTTGGGTAAATCGCTGTCCCGGTTCGCCCGATCGGCTGGGTTCCTGTCCCTGCTGGCGCTGCCGTCCGCCCTGTTGGGTCCGTTCGTGGTGTCCCTCCGTTTGCTCGCGCTCGCGCCTGCGGTGGTCGGGACCCTGAGAGCCGACGTCACTACTGCCACCGCGGCTAAACGTGCCGTGGAGCCAGCCCCGGTCGTCGCCGTACTGACTTCGATCGGGGCCGCGGTCCTGCTCGTCGCCGTGACGCTGCTCGTGGCCGCGTCGTTCGACGTCGCTCGAGCGGTCGGTACCTCGCTCGTTTCTCCGTTGTCGGTCGCTGTCGTATCTGTCGTTCATGGATAGGCTGTGTGGCTTGTCGAGTGGCGATGCGCGGTCGATAATGGACTCGCCCAACCGCTACGCAAGTCACTGATGGCCGTGACGGTGCGGTGGGTGCTAGCTCGAACGCACCGATAAATCCTGAGCGCGCGCTCGCGTGTCGTCACCAGAGCGCCGTCGTTCCGACGTGCCTGGCTCACGTCACGTTGTCAGGGCCGATCCGGCTGTGACGGCTCGGCCCCGACCTCGTACCCCTGCTGTGTGCCCGGGCCTGTGTTCGGACTGGACGCGAACAGCCCACGAGCCGGTTCGTGATCGTACTGGATCCACTGGGGGAGAAACTGGGCGCCGATCAGCTTCCGGATAGCGAGCTGTTTATGCCGCGTGTTCGGTGCTCGCTGGTCCGTCAGTTGCAGATCGATGATCCCGTCGAACACGTACTCGGCCTCGGGGATGTCGTCCTCGTCGGCCCTCGAGGCGGCGGCGACGATCGGGACGAACCGCGCTTTACAGACCGTCGCTCGGATCTCCTCGACGAACTCGTGGACCTGCCGGTCCTGAAAGACCCGCTCGAGTTCGTCCAGCGAGTCGATCGTGACCAGCCCAGTCTCGCTCATCTCGAGGTCGTCGAGCGCGCCGGCGAGGCTGTGGGTCACCTCGCTGCGGTCGCTCGGGTCGCGTACCTCGACGATCGCGTCGCTTGCCGCCTCGCCGAGGAACGTCGGCCACTCGGTGCGCTGTGCGCTGAACCCGTCCCGGTCGCCGAGTCGGTGTGTATAACAGTCGATGATCCGCAACCGGTCGTTCTCGAGGGCCGGCAGGACGTTCCAGCCGTTCTGATAGAAGCGCTCGAGCGTCGCCGTCGGCGGGTTGGCAAGCGAAACGACGACGGCGGGCTCGCCGCGTTCGAGGGCACGCCAGACGAGTTCGATCCCGAGTTCAGCCCTGCGGGTCCCTTCGTCGCCCGAGAGCAGGAGAAACGAGTCAGCGGGGATGCCGTTGGGAACGAGCGAATCGATCGGTTCAATCCCCGTCACGACCCGTTTGTACGCCTGCGGGTCTGGCAGCGTCGTGTCGTTGGCCGCCTCACGGCAGGCGACCGAACAGTAGCGGCCGTCGTCGCTCGCGACGGGCTCACCCGGAATTGGATAGTGACAGTGCTCGCACTCGAGTGGATACTCGGCCGTACGCTCTGTCCAGCGTTGGTCAGACATATCGACGCGCTCTACTACGGAGGGATCAAAAGAACCCCACCCTGTAGGTCACTGTACTGAACGATCGACGGCCAGCGGACGTTTCGATTTCGTGCTCGAGACGCCTCAGCGCCACAGCATGTCGACGGCTCGCTCGATAAATCGCAGAAACGAGCCGGTCGGCGTTCCGGGCATGTAGACGGGAACGTCGGGGTCGTCGATCGGAACGCCGGTGATTGGGTCGCTGTCTTCGGGGCCGTTCATACAGCGGTTTTGAGCCGAAGCTATTTACGTATGACCAAATACAGATCGGGGATCGGAAACGAATGATTGGTATTACCTAACCCGGTCACGGTGCCGAGCATCGGCACTGTCGTGACGGGCGCTCGAGGTCGCGCGAGGTCGGCGGCCGCTGTGCTCCCGCGCGTTCGTTCGTCACGGCCATTCGAGCAACGCGACGAGGAAAAACACATGTCCCGGGGGTGTGTGGGAACCAGTATGTTCGAGAAGTCGACGTGGATTCGCCTCCCGCGAAACGTCGTCGTCGGCCACGGCGTTCGCAGCGAGGTCCTCGACGTGATCGATGACCTCCATCTACAGGGGCGACCGCTGTTCGTCACGAGTCCGACGCCTCGAGAGGTCGCCGCGGACCCGATCGCGGCCGACTTCGAGGCCGCTGGAATCGAGCCGGCGATGGTGACGATCGAGAAGGCGACGTTCGACGCCGTCGAGCGGGTGATCGATGTCGCCGAGGACGAGGACGTCTCCTATCTCGTCGGCATCGGCGGCGGCAAGGCCATCGACATCGCGAAACTGGCCAGCTATCACCTCAATATGGGTTTTTGCTCCGTACCGACCGCAGCGAGCCACGACGGGATCGTCAGCAATCGTGGCTCCGTCCCGAACGGTGACTCCCGCCACAGCGTTGCCGCCGAGCCGCCGCTTGCGGTCGTCGCCGACACCGGGATCCTCGCGGACGCGCCGTGGGAGCTGACGACCGCCGGCTGTGCCGACATCATCTCGAACTACACCGCGGTGATGGACTGGCGACTCGCCAACCGGCTGCAAGACGTCGAGTTCTCCGAGTATGCCGCCGCGCTCTCCGAGATGACCGCCGAAATCCTCGTGGGCAACGCCGATCTCATTCGGCCGGGGCTCGAGGAGTCGGCCTGGGTCGTCACCAAGGCGCTGATGTCCTCGGGCGTCGCGATGAGCATCGCCGGCTCCTCGCGACCAGCGAGCGGGGCCGAACACCTCTTTTCACACCAGCTCGATCGACTGGCACCCGGCGCAGCCCTCCACGGCCATCAGGTCGGCGTCGGCTCGATCATGACGGCCTACCTCCATCAGGGTGAGGACGGGCTCTGGCGGGACATTCGCGACGCGCTCGCGAGCATCGACGCGCCGACGACCGCCGCCGAACTCGGGATCGACGACGAGACGATCGTCGAGGCCCTGACGACCTGCCACGAGATCCGCGATCGCTATACGATCCTCGGCAACGGAATGAACGAGCAGGCGGCTCGAGACGTAGCACACAAAACGGGCGTTATCGACTAACGTCGACCGACGCTGCCGGGCGTCGGTAAGTCAGACGTGCTCGTCGAGGAAGTCGGCGATTTCCGAATAGGCCTCGATGCGATTTGCGAGCTTCGAGAAGCCATGACCTTCGTCGTCGAAGATCAGTTTTCGGACGGGCACGCCGTGTTCCCGAACCTCCTCGACGATCTGTTCGGCTTCGCCGACTGGGACGCGAGGGTCGTTCTCGCCGTGAAGGATGAACAGCGGCGCTTCGATCTGCTCGACGTTGTTGATCGGTGAGATTTCCTCGAGGAAGTCGCGGTCCTCGGCGAGCGAGCCGTATTCGGCCTCGCGGAGTTCGCGCCGCCAGTCGCCCGTGTTCTCGAGGAAGGTGACGAAGTTGGCGATACCGACAACGTCGATCCCGGCAGCCCAGAGGTCTGGATACTCGGTCAGCGCAGCCAGCACCATGAACCCGCCGTAGGAGCCGCCTTTGGCGGCGATCCGGTCGGGGTCGATCGCGGGATGGTCCTGCAACCACTCGACGCAGGCCTCGATGTCTGCGACCGAGTCCATTCGTTTCTCGACGTCGTCGAGCGCCGCGTAGTCGGCCCCATAGCCCGACGAGCCGCGCACGTTCGGCTCGAAGTAGGCGTAGCCCCGATCGAGGAAGTACTGTTTGACACTCGAGAAGGAAGGCCGGCGCTGGCTCTCGGGGCCGCCGTGGATGTCGACGATGACCGGCGTTTGGCCCTCCTCGTGGTCGTCGGGCAGGGTCAGGAAACCGGGCACCTCGAGGCTATCGAAGCTCTCGACGTGGACGAGGTCGGATTCGTCGAACGTCTCGCGGGGGATACCTGCGGTCGGGGCGCTCGTCCACCGGTCTGCCGCGCCGGTCTCAATATCGACGACGAAGACGTTCGTGTTGACCGTGTCTCCGGAGGTCGACAGCGCGAACCGTTCGGCGTCGGGATCGAAGCTCACGCCGCCGGCGACCCCGCCCGGCAGGTCTGGTTCGGGGAACGTTTTGTAGGCGGTGGGCTCGTCGGCGTCGAACTCGCCAGCAGTCAGTTCGGTGTAGCCCTCGACGTTGCGCGAGCAGACGAACCGGCCGGTCTCGTCGTCCAGCGCGATGCCGTCGACGTTCCAGCCGTCTCCGTCGATGACCGTCTCGAGGTCGCCGCTCGCGAGGTCGAGATAGGCCAGATACAGGGTGTCGGCGTCGCCGTCGTCAGTGACGAGGTAGATCCCCTCGCCGTCGGGGGCCCAGCTCGCGCTCTGATACCGGACGTCACCTTCGTGGGGCGTCAGGTGCTTGAGGTCGGGCTCGTCGGCCTCGAGATCGAGCACGTACAGGTCCTGATCGAAGTTAGAGTAGGCCTGCGAGACGAGCACTCGGGAATCGTCGGGGCTCCAGCCGGCGAGCGAGAGCCAGCCGTCGCCCTCGTAGACGAGCGTTGCGTCCTCCCCCGTTTCGTCGCGACCCTGCACGTAGACGTCGAAGACGGACTCGTCGCGGCGATTCGAGGTGAAGGCGAAGCGATCGCCGTCGTGGCTCCAGCCGCCCCAGCGGTGTTTAGCCTCTGGCATCGCCGTCAGATTCTCGATTTCGCCAGTCTCGGCGTCGAGCCTGAACAGCTGGGCGCGCTCGTTACCGCCCTCGTCCATCCCAAAGATCAACTCCGGCCGTTCGGGTGACCACGAGGCGAAGGTGACTCGTTCGTCGTAGAAGGTCCGCTGTTCGGGCCAGCCACGCGGTTCTGCGAGCGTCCAGACCTGCGAGGTCCCGGTCGTGTCCATCAGGAAAGAGAGTCGCTCGCCGTCGGGTCCGAACGAGGCCCCGTAGGCGCTGCGGATATTGAGGTATCGCTCGATATCGTAGGGTCCCATGCCAGAGGCGTACGGACGCGAGGGAGTAGTCGTTTCGGTCGATTCATACTGCCGGACAGAACGACGTGAAGCCCGTCGCATGTCTGCGTCCGTCACCTGCGGGGACGGCCGCGAATTCGCGACCGGCTTCGTATTGACTGCTGTTCAGTAGTATCAGCGACAGTCCGACGCGCCCGAGTAGGGACTGATTACACTCGATTCGGTGACGGCACTGGATTCGAGCGACGGAGTCCGAGTGCCCATGAGGTTGACTCCGGACTGGCGATGGCTGCACCTAACAAAACCGTCTCGCGTCGTCGGGCCGGTTAATGGCCGAGGAGTCCGACCCGTCATCGATCGCTGCGGTCCTTGTAACGACCGTACTCATCCTCTCGGTGTTCGGAGTGACTGTCGCGGTCGTCGGCCCGGAGCTGTTCGTGGCCGAATCGGACCCGGGGCCCGAGGCCGACGGCGAGACGGAACCGCTGGGGGGTGCAGGTGACGACGGCGAGGAGACAACTGCCAGCGACGCCGGAGACAGTGGCGACGCTGGGGGCGACGGGTCGGCAGCCGATTCGACCGCGGCGAGCGAGACCGGAAGCGGCGACGATGGGGCTGATGGCCGTGAGGATTCGACGGCGACTGTCGCCGAAACTGCGGCTGACGGTCCCGACGGGCGGGATATCGAGGATGATGACGACGCCGACGAGGACGGCCCCGAGACGGGGGCTGGTAGTGATGACGAAGAGAGCGACGACACGGTCTTCGAAGACGATGATGACGGCGAATCGGATGCCGTCGGTGAGGACGGAACCGCGGATGAGACGGATGCGGACGAAGATGAAACTGCGGGCGAGACGGCTGACGAGGACGATGAGGACTTCTTCTCGGAGATCGACTCCCTCTTCGAAGAGTCCGCGACTAGTGACGACGGCGACGAGTGACTGGTCGCACGGCCGACGGTCGATCCTCGAGCCGTCGAAGAGACTGAAAAAAGTGACTTTATAGCCCGGGGCTACGTGGCGGCCGAATATGCGACTCGCGTTCGTCTCGTTCGAAACGGTCCACCACCGCGACAGCGAGACGAACCAGCGGTTTCGGACGATTCTCGAACTCCTCGCAGCGGCGGGCCACGACGTCCACTGTTACTGTTCCGGGTTCTGGGCTGGCGACGAGCCAACCTACGAGCACGAGAACGTCACCTACCACGCGGTCTCGACTGGCCCGGAGGCCCGGAGTTCGTTTCTTGCGCGGCTGCCGTTCGTGCTCGCGGCTGCGAACCCGGACGTGATCCACGCCAGCGCACAGCCGCCGGGGCAGGTGCTCGCGGCGCGGGTGGGCGCAACGCTTGCGCGGACGCCGCTGGTCGTCGAGTGGTACGGCGACGACGGCATCCCGGAGACACGCTGGACGCGGCTTGCGGCTGGCCGACCCGATGGGATCATCACGCCGTCGGAACTCGTCTCGACGAGGACCCAAGAGATCGGTGCCGACGGTGACGCCGTCGGTATCGTCCCGAACCCGATCGACTGCGATCGGATTCAGGACGTCGAACCGGGCGCGGACGTCGACGTAATCTACGCGCGCCGCCTCGACGACGGGGCCAACCTCGAGAGCCTCCTGCTGGGGCTGGCCGAACTCCGAGATCGCGACTGGCAGGCGACCGTCATCGGCGACGGGCCCGACCGGGATCGTTACGAGCGCCTCGCGAGCGATCTCCGGATCGACGAACGAGTGACGTTTCGTGGCGACCTCGAGCTCGACGAGCGGATCGCGGCCTACCGCGGCGCACACGTCTTCGCACAGACGGCCGAACACTGCGTCTTCCCGACGGAAATGCTGTGGGCGCTCGCATCGGGCTGTGTCGGGATCGTCGAGTACCACGCGAACTCGAGTGCCCACGAACTCGTCGAGGGCTGGGAGCGGGGCTTTCGGACTACCAGCGAGGACGAACTGGCCGAGGCCATCCTCGCCGCGGGCGATCTCGAATGCCGCGAGTACGACGATCGGTTCGCCGACTACGACGGGTCGGCAGTGGCTGAGCAGTATCTCGAGCGGTACCGGACGTTGCAGGAGAAACACGGACTCCTGTAAGCTGTCAGTGACGTTTCCGACGGCCGAGCACTGATACGGTCTGCTGTCCCGATGTACTGGTGCACCCGCAGGATGGGTCGCGGGCCCACCAGCACTGACTGACAGGCGTCCGTATGACAGGGGTATCTATATGTCGATTCCAGAGAAAATTCGGCTATGGACGATACCTGTGAGTTCTGCCAGCTCGTTGCTGGCGAGCAGTCGGCACACGTCCTCTACGAGGACGAGCTGACGATCGCCTTTCTCGATCGGAACCCGGCCGTGACGGGGCACACACTCGTCGCACCGCGTGTCCACGAGGGCGAGGTCCTGACGAACGACCACCCGGGGTCGGCGGCCGTCTTCGAGACGATCCGGACCGTCGCACGCGCACTCGAGGCGGTCCTCGAGCCCGACGGGTTCAGCGTCTTTCATACCAGCGGCTCACTGGTCGGGACCGTCGATCACGCGCACATCCACCTCGTGCCACGATTTGCCGACGACGACGTGACGCTGTCGCTGTCGCGAACGGAACTCGATTCCGACGAGGCGGCGGCGCTGACAGCGCAGGTTCGTGCGCTCCTCTGAACACCGTGCGCGAATCAGGGACCGACCTCCGTCGGCTCGGTGACAAATGCGCCGACTTAGAGATCGAACTTCGCGGCCGCCGTTTCCATGTCCTTGTCGCCACGTCCCGAGAGGTTCACGAGGATGGTCTCGTGCTCGCCCGCTTCGGCGAGTTCGATCGCGCGGGCGATCGCGTGGCTGGACTCGAGTGCCGGAATGATGCCCTCGGTTTCGCTCAGTTCGCGGAACGCGGCCAGTGCTTCGTCGTCGGTGACGCCCGTGTACTCACAGCGGCCGACGGCACGGTACATGGCGTGTTCGGGGCCAGCACCGGGGTAGTCCAGTCCCGCCGAGACGGAGTGGACCTCGACGTCGTCCTCGATGACGCGCGTTTTCATCCCGTGGAGGACCTCGTCTTTCCCGTCCGCGAGCGGCGCAGCGTGTCGTGTCGAATCGGTCCCTTTCCCGCCACCTTCGGCACCGTAGAACGCGACCTCGTCGTCGTTACGGAAGGCATGAAAGAGGCCGATCGCGTTCGACCCGCCGCCGACACAGGCGACCGCGGCGTCGGGTAACTCGCCGGTGCGCTCGATGATCTGTTCGCGGGCTTCCTCGCCGATGACCGACTGGAAGTCCCGCACCATCCGCGGGAACGGGTCGGGGCCGACGACGCTGCCCACCAGATAGTGGGTGTCATCGACGTTTTCGGCGAAGTCCTCGAGCGCGGCGTCGACGGCGTCGGCCAGACCTGCGTTCCCGCGGGTGACCTCGTTGACCTCCGCGCCCATCAGGCGCATCCGGAAGACGTTCATCTCCTGGCGCTCGATGTCCTTTTTCCCCATGTAGATCTCCGTCTCGAGGTTGAGTAAGGCGCCGACCATCGCCGTCGCGGTGCCGTGCTGGCCGGCCCCGGTCTCGGCGATCAGGCGCTCGCGGCCTGCCTTTTTGGCGAGCAGGGCCTGTCCGAGCGCGTTGTTGACCTTGTGTGCGCCGCCATGGAGCAGGTCCTCGCGCTTGAGATAGATCTCGGCACCGTAGCGCTCGCTCAAGTTACGCGCGTAGTACAGCGGACTCGGGCGACCGGCGAACTCCTCGAGCAAGCCACGCAGTTCCGACTGGAACTCGTCGCTCGCGGCGACGTCGTCGTAGGCCGTCGCCAGTTGCTCGAGCGGTTCCTTGAGCGGTTCCGGAACGTATCGCCCACCGTACCCTTCGAACTCTCCGTTGGACATATGCCGGTCCATTGCGCGCTCACCGTCAAGTAAGTTCCGTGGCGTCGATGGCGGCGCTCGCGGTTCGAGCGCGGGTCTCGATCCGTCTCGTAGCTTATGGCAAATATTTCCTCGACCTTCGACAGCGCGGATGCACTAGAAACGCGGACGGGTCTAGAAGAGCACGAGCAGGAGTGCAAGCGAGAGACTGCTGGCGACGAGCAACGACAGCAGGACGACGAACGCAGGCATGACCCCAGTCCGGCGGAGTTCACCGAGTTGGATCTCCGTGCCGAGGCCGACGAACGCCAGTAGGAACAGCCAGTTGTACGCATGCTCGATCGAGGCCTGCTGGGCCGTCGAGAAGACACCGAGACTCGAGACCGCGGCGAGCGCGAGAAAGCCGACGACGAACTTCGGAAACTCCGCCCAGAGGGTTCGGACGGAGGGTGTGTCGCCGTCGCCGGACCGGGCGTAGTAGCTCGCGTACGCGAGGACGACGACGCCGATCAGGGCGTTGCGCGAGAGCTTCGTCATCGTCGCCCACTGGCCGGCAACCTCGGAATGGGCAAAGCCGACCGCGACGACCGGCCCCGTCGAGAACATGCTGACGCCGGCCCAGATCCCAAAAACCGTACTCGGCAGAGCAAGCAGATCACCGACGATCGGATAGACCGCGATCGTGATCGCATCGAACAGGAGCACTGTCGCCGCCGCATAGGCGACCTGTTCTTCGCGCGCGCTGACGGCACCGGCGACCGCGACGACTGCCGAGACGCCACAGATACTTGCTCCGGCTGCAAGCAGCGAGCCCAGCCGTTCGGCCAGCCCGAAGACGTTTCGCGCGAGCAGTTCCACGACGATGAGCGTGAGCGTGGCGACTGCGATCACGACGAGGAAGACACGGCCACCGACCTCGAGCACGGTCCCAACCGAGATCGACGCACCCATGAGGACGATTCCGGCACCGAGCCACAGCTTGTGTGTCGCAATCCCGGACTCGAGTCGCGCCGGCACACCGACGACGTTCGTCACGACGACGCCGAGTGCGATGGCGAGCAACAGGTTGTTGACGCCAAGTGACAGCGCGAGTCCCCGCGCTAGCAGTGCGCCAAGACAGAGGGCAAGCACGCCCGGCAGGAGACGACGGATGGCCATCTCGTCACCAGGGGATCTGCAACTCGAGCGCACTGACCAGTGCGACGATCGTCCCGCCGACGATAACGCTCTTCCAGTCACGTTCCAGCGCCGACCAGCGACCGGTCACGGTCTCGGCGGTCGGCCGCCATCCATCGATCGACATATATGCTGGTTCCGAACCTCGCCACAGTTAACGGTTGCCGAATCCGTCGGAGATATGAGAAAATATCTCCGCTACTGGTGGCGAACCCGCTGGCGAACACCGGGTGGCTGACCGCACACGTTCAGCGGTCGACGCTGCCCAACACGATATCGAGACTGCCGAGCGAGGCGACCAGGTCCGCGACATACTCGCCCTCGGACATCTCGGGCAGTGCCGAGAGGTTGTGGAAACACGGACTGCGGATCTTGAACCGCGCCGGCGAGTTCGTGCCGTCCGCACGGATGTAGATACCGAGTTCGCCCTTCGCGCTCTCGACGGCGCGGTAGGTTTCCGTGTCGGCGTCGGGTTTCAGCGTTCGCGGGACGTTGCTCTGGACGGTGCGTTCGTCTTCGGGCCACTCTACGAGCAGGTCGAGGCACTGCTCGATGATCTTCGCGGACTCCTCGACCTCGCGCAGGCGGACGAGCACGCGTGCGTGGTTATCACAGCCGCCCTCGGTGACGACGTTCCACTCGAGGTTCTCGTAGTAGCCGTAGGGATCGTCCCGGCGGATGTCGTAATCGATGCCCGACCCACGGGCAACGGGGCCGGTACAGCCGTAGTCCTTGGCGACTTCGGGCTCGAGAACCCCGGTGTCGAGCGTCCGGATCTGGAAGATTTCGTTGCCGGTCAGCAGGTCGTGGTACTCGTCGACCTTCGCGGGGAGTTCGTCGAGGAAGTCTCGACACTTCTCGATGAACTCCTCACGGGGTTCGGGAAGGTCCCAGCAGACACCACCCAGCCGGAAGTAGTAAAACATCATCCGCTGGCCGGTCAGATCTTCCAGGATGTCCTGGACGACCTCACGGTCGCGCATGCCGTACTGGAAGATGGCGGTGAAGTCGCCGTAGACGTCCAGCGCGAACGTCGAGACGGCAAGGAAGTGCCCGAGCATGCGGCCGAACTCGGTCGCCATCGTCCGCAGGACCTGCGCGTAGGCGGGCACCTCGATATCGGCCAGGTCCTCGATCGCGCGGGCGACCGCCCACTCGTTTGGGAGGTTCGCCGTGTAATCCCAGCGGTTCGAGTAGGGGATGATCTGATGACGATAGGTCCCCTGCTGGCACATCTGTTCCTCACAGCGGTGGAGATAGCCGATGTCAGGCACGACGTTCGCGACTGACTCGCCGTCTAGCACCGTCTCGAGGTGGAGCACGCCGTGAGTCGCGGGATGGTGGGGCCCGATGTTGAGCAACATCGTCTCCGACTCGGGGAGATGTCGGTCGTCCTGCAGTGGGTTCGCGTGTTCGGCATACCGGACGACCTGTGGCTTGTCCTGATCGTAGTCAAGCGCCAGCGGGTGGCCCTGCCACGATTCGGGGAGGAGGATTCGCCGGAGATCAGGGTGGCCGTCGTACTCGATGCCGACGAGGTCGAACGCTTCGCGCTCGTGCCAGTCGGCGGTGCGAAAGACGGGTTCGGCGGACTCACAGACTGGCTCGTCGATTGGCAGCGGAACGACCAGCGTTACCTCGTGGGTTCGCTGGTCGTATTTCGTCATGTGGATGAGCGACTCGTAGCGGTCCTCGTACTGCTGGGACGTGAGACAGGAGAGGTGATCGAACCCTGCCTCGTCGCGCAACAGACGGACCACCTCCTGGACTTCGTCCGGGCGGATCACGAAGGCAGGCGCATTTTCGTGGTCGTCCCGGCCGATCGCGTAGTCGGAAAGCAGGGCCTCGAGTGCCGTCTCGTCGACGCCCTCCTCGCGCCGATGGTCGTACTCCGGATCGATACGCTCGCGCTCGGGTTCGGGCTCGGTTGTCTCGCTCATTGGGCCGGACACCACGCCGACGGCCGGCGTCCCCGAAGGCTACAGGTGACGCGGAAATGAGGGTTTTCCCGCGTTGCGGTGACTCTCTCTTCTGGTGACCCGATCGCCGGCGTGACCGACACAGGGCACAGCCGGCTCACGGAAACCGTTTATGTACCTCGTCGCCCGTAACCTGAAACATGTCTCGAGGGATCGGCTGGTTCGACTCGTTTCGTTCGGTCGCCCCCGAGTGGAGCGTCGTCCTCCTCGGGCTGGTGACCCAGCTCGGCGACGTATGGTTTCTCGGACTCCTCGTCGGCACCGTCTACTGGGCGGCGACGCCGGCTCGACGGGACGAGGCCGCGGCTGTCTTCGGACTGATGGTGGCCGGTCTCTCGCTGATCACGGGACTGAAAGAAATCTTCGCGCTCTCGCGGCCTGACCGAGTGCTCGCAGCGATCGAGACGCTGCCGGAGACGGTCCACCCGCTGTATCGGGCCACCGCGACGGCGACTGGCTACGGGTTTCCGAGCGGCCACGCCCTGATGTCGACGATCGTCTACCTGAGTCTGGCCGAGTACCTCTCGGTGGGCACGCGCCGACAGCGGTACCTCGCGGCGGCCGGGATCGTCACCGCCGTCAGTTTCTCCCGCGTCGGGCTCGGCGTCCACTACCTCGTCGACGTCGTGGCCGGCGTCGTCGTCGGGCTAGTGTTTCTGGCGCTCGTAGCTGCCCTCTTGGACCGGTATCCGGACCACCGTGGCACGATCGGATTCGCGATCGCGGTCGGCGTCGCTGTGCTCTCGCTCGTCCCGGCCCGGACGGACCCCGACGCAGTCCTGTTGTTCGGGGCGTCACTGGGCGCGTTCGCCGGCTGGCAACTCGCCGTCCTCGTTCGTGACCTCGAGGCGGGTGCCGGCCCGATCCGGGCCAGCCGATCGCTGACCGCCAGAGCCACCGTCGCCACGCTCGTCGTCGTCACGCTCGCTGCCTCCACGATCTCATACTGGACCGCGCCAGTGATCGCCGGGAGCGGCCTTCTCGGACTGGCCGCCGCCGCGTTCGTCACGGCACCGGTCCTGTATCGTTCGGATCACGTCGGCGGTCTTGGCCGGCGGTCCCCCGCCCGATCGCAATAGTTCGGAACCGCTGGCGTTCGCGGTTACTCGTTGTCCTCGGACTCCTCGTCGTCCGCTGTGTCCGTCTCGTCTGCAGCCGACTCTGATTCGTCCGTGTCCGGCGGATCGACTTTCATGTGCGAGGCGTCCTCCGCGGGGCTCTCGTCGGGTTCCGTGTCTTCGGTCTGGGTCGGCTCGGCCTGTCGCGGGTCCGGACCCGTCGCCTCGCTTTCCTCGTCGGCCATCGCCGCGTCGGAGATATCGATCGCGACCTCGTCGTCTTCGGTGTCGCGCCGCGGATCTTGCTCCGCCGCGCCGAGATCGGGTCTGGATCGGGATGGATCGTCGTCCTGCTCCTCGGTGAACTCGACCTCGGACCCCTCGTCCCGCGTCTCGTCGAGTTCGGGTTCGCCCGCGATCTCGCCGTCGGGCTGGACCTCGGACACCCGGCCGGCATCGACGCGGTTGGCGGCGGCGCTGGCCTCGTCCGACGTCTCTTTCCCTGGTGTCCCGCCCTCGACATCCGGGACGCCCTCACCCGGCTCGAACTCGTCGCTCGAGCGGCGAGTCCGGAGCCCGAGCCCGACGAGTGCGCTCCCAGCGATGCCGAGCGGGATCGCCCGTAGTCGGTTCGCGGCCAGCGATCGGATCGCCGCCCCGAGCATGAGTCCGCCGCCGACCAGCGGCAGCGTCCCGCTCTCGAGCGCATCGGCTGTTACCGAGGTAACTCGCCCGATCGGCGTGTCCAGTTGTTCGAGGTTCTCGACCTCGCTCGGCGAGAGATCCGTCGTCGCGTCGTGATCGGTGTCTGTAGTCATTGGAACGCTGTCGGCCGTAGGCGCTACGGCGGGATGAATATTCGACCGGCAGATGACTACCCACTGTGCCGACGGTGGCGAATACCAGAGCACGTGATCCGATGGCGACTGCGGACGGAGCTGCTCGATATCATACACTGCCGAGATCGTCGGTTTCCGCTCCGGTAACGGATGATTTCTTCGGTTTCCGCCCTGCATGCTCCGGGCTGAGGACCTTCCCTGTCTGTCGTGGAGTACTCTCCTATGTCGGAATACAACGGACGTGACGACGAGTCACATAGCACTGTGCGGAACGTCGTTTTCGTCGTTCTCGATACCGCCCGGGCGAAAAGCGTCGATGCACAACTGATGTCGACGCTGACGGACCTGGCCGAGGCGGGAACCGCCTTCGAGAACGCCTTTGCGCCCGCACCCTGGACGCTTCCCTCTCATGCATCGATCTTCACCGGGACGTACCCCTCCGAGCACGGCACCCACGGCGGACACACCTATCTCGACGGCGACCTGCGAACGCTACCTGAGGCGTTCGCCGACGCGGGATTCGAGACGGTCGGCGTCTCGAACAACACCTGGATCACCGAGGAGTTCGGCTTCGATCGCGGGTTCGACGACCTTCGCAAGGGCTGGCAGTACATCCAATCCGACGCGGACATGGGGGCCGTGGTTCGCGGCGAGGACGTTAGGGAGAAGCTCGCGGCGACGCGAAACCGACTTTTCGACGGCAACCCGCTGGTCAACGCCGCCAACGTCCTCTACAGCGAACTCCTGCAGCCAGCCGGCGACGACGGCGCCGACAAGGCGACCGACTGGATCGCCGACTGGCTCGTCGGTCGGGACGACGAGCGGCCGTTTTTCCTTTTCTGTAACCTCATCGAACCTCACGTCGAGTACGACCCCCCAAAGGAGTACGCCGAGCGGTTCCTCCCCGAGGGGACCAGCTACGAGGACGCGACCGCGATCAGGCAGGATCCTCGAGCCTACGACTGCGAGGACTACGACCTCTCGGATCATGAGTTCGCCATGCTTCGGGGCCTCTACCGTGCGGAACTGGCCTACGTCGACCACCAGCTTGGCCGGCTCCGGGACGCGCTCGAGGCCGCCGGCGAGTGGGAAGACACCCTGTTCGTCGTCTGTGGCGACCACGGCGAGCACGTCGGCGAGCACGGCTTCTTCGGTCACCAGTACAATCTCTACGACACGCTGCTTCACGTCCCGCTGGTCGTCCACGGCGGCCCCTTCACTGACGGCGGGCGACGAAACGATCTCGTCCAGTTGCTCGATCTCCCCGCGACGCTGCTCGAGACGGCCGGGATCGACGATCCCGATCTGCGCCAGCAGTGGTCGAGCCGGTCGTTCCACCCTGCCTCGAGCGACGACGCCCGCGACGCAGTCTTCGCGGAGTACGTCGCCCCCCAGCCCTCGATCGACCGGCTCGAGGACCGCTTCGGTGAGGTTCCCGAGCGCGTCCGAACGTTCGATCGGCGCTTGCGGGCGGTCCGCACGGCCGAGTACAAGTACGTCCGTGGTGACGACGGCTTCGAGCGCCTCCACCACGTTCGGACCGACCCGCTCGAGCGGACGGATATCAGCGACGACGAGCCCCAGCGAGTGCAGGCACTTCGGCGGCGACTCGCGGAGCGCTTCGAGCCGCTCGAGGCGACCGACGCGTCAGCAGAGGGTGCATCGGCGGGCGCGGACATCGAGATGCAGGCAGGGACGAAAGAGCGGCTCGCGGATCTGGGCTACCTGTAACGACGGATGCTGTGTTTCGAAAGACTGTCGAGACGAACGGTACGTACGCATACGTGATCATCGCGGTTAGTGGTTCGTTAAGCCTGCCTTTGCGGGTCGAACCGATCGCGGCTATCTGGTTCGACTTGCACGTCGACGCGTGACGGAGTACTAGACCAGTGAGATCAGGAGAACGGTACTCCCGGAGATGCCAGCAAGCATACCGACCACGCGCGCCAGTTTCTCACCCCACGCAACCGACCGTTCGAGCGAGAGTACAACGGCGATGAGCGCCATCCAGACGATATTCATCGAACCCACGACCACCATGAACGCGAACAGCGCCCAACAACAGCCGACGCAGAAGACGCTGAACTGCCAGCTCATTCGAACAGCGCCACGCACCCCTGGCTGGTGATGGCTCAGAAGAAACCCAAGCGGTGACCGGCAATTCCGCAGACACCGATATTTGTACGGTGAGAGCTGGTACACAGATAAGAGCAGCAACGACCCACCCATCAGCAGCCCGCCGTGGGCGTTCGCGAGGCTACCGATCGGCACGAGCGCATTGACGACAAGCGGGACGATTCCTGTCAGCGTCCACACGAGCGCGTACGTCCCGATAAATGCTCCAACTCGCGTTGCTTTCCCCGCCGGCGTCGTCCCCTCGAGTGTCTCGGCGTACAGTCGGAAGAGCGGGACCGACGACGGATACATCATGGCGACCATCATCACCCCCCAGATGAGAAGGTACAGGCTGATGCCAGTCATCCCGTTCGAGAGCGCCATCGCCTCCGGTGCTCCCGGATCAGACATGTGCATCTGCATATCCATCTGTCCACCAGGCATCGGGAACCAGCGACCGATGACCGCCGCCCACGCGAGCAACGCGATCACGTAGGTGACAAGCGCGACAATCGGGAGACGCTGGCGACGGATTCGATCCCGGAACGAGTCCTGTGTCCCCATGGTAGATCGTCTGTATCGCTATTCGTCTCTCTTCAGGAGTTCGCTAGTTCGAAGTCCCCAAGGTAGGCGTTGTTTCCCGAAACATCCCACGTGAATTGGTCGTCGTAGGAGACGGTGGCCGTGGTCGACTTGCCGGTCTGTACCTCGAGACTCTTCGTCAGCGGGTGGGGCGAGACCGTACCGACCTCCTCGTTGAACCCGACCGCGCCGCTCGCGTCCATTTCGATGGCATCTTCGATCTCGACTGAGAAGTCCGCCCCGTCCCGCGAGAACCTGATCGGAACGGTTGCAACGTCGGCGGACCGGACGTGTGTGTCAGCGACGGGCGCCCAGATACCACCGGCGCGGCCGAAGTAGATGTCCTCGATGGCATCGCGCTGGTCGGTGTCGGCTGTCTCGTCGACGAGTAACACGACGTCCCACTCCGTCTCGGGGTCGAACATGACCCCCTCATCGGTCGAAATGAGCATGCCGACGTCTACCCCACTCAGGTCGACGTCGCCGTAGCTGCCCTCCTTGATATGCCACGCCAGCGAGACGGTACAGACGTCCTCGTCTGGTGGTTCCATCCACACGCACTGGCAGGCAACATCGCAGTTGCAGGCTTCGACGTAGTCGCCTTTGATGGACCATTCTTGTGCCATTGCTGAACACCATGTGGTATGGCACCAAGACACGGAATAAAGCTATCTGGTGAAAATAGACCACCCGGTGAAACCGTTGGAGTGACCTCCCTATTCGTCTGTGCGACGATCTACAGGCAGGGCAGGCCCACCGCGGCGCCAGTGTGACACCGCACGTCGAATCTTCGATGTCCAGCAGACGACGATATCAAACGGACACCTGTACATGCGGAGACGTTTCCGACCGTCGTCGGAACCTGGAGCCATGTCCCCCGCTTCGCCTCCCGAAACGACGTCGTTTCCGTTCCCGACACAGGTCGTTTACGACGGCACCGCTGACAGGCTTCGCGTCACCGTCGATGTCGATCCCCTTCCCGCCGACGACGTGACGGTCAGGGCCGGTGCGCGTCGCCTCCGGATCGCGGTCGATCGCGACAACGGCGTCGTGAAACGAACCATCACGCCACTCCCGCCCGGCCTCGTTTTCGGCGACGATCGCGAGGCCGTCTACAACAACGGCGTCCTCACCGTCTCGCTCGAGACCCACGCGCCACCGGTCGCAGGGGACGACCGGTAATCGCCGGTATTCGCCTGCTCCACGTTGATCCTGCGGGTCCGAATCGCGACCACAGCGATGAGCGACGACTACTACACGAAAGACGATTTCGCGGACGACCTCGACATCGACGAGTCGCGCTTCGACCGAGAGCCCGACGAGGAAACGATCACGGCGGTCGTCTCGAACGGTGAGGACCGGAACATCGCGGTCGACGTCGTCGGCAAACTCGTCTCCATGGAGTACGAGCGGATAGACGATCGGACACGGCTCGTGTTGGTCGACGAGCCACACGGCTTCTGATACTGTCAGACAGAACTCAATACGAAGTCGGTCGCGAATTCGTGGCCGTCTCCGGGTGAGACGGCCGCAGTAGCGCGATCGATCGTCACGTCGTTCTGTCGGAAGTATGTCTTTGAAAGGTAGTATCGGCCGCTACACGCGGTTACGGCGTGCCTGCAGCACGCTTTTGCTCGCCGGCCGGATACTGGACGGACGCTGTCGATTCGAATAATGGCTACTCACGATGGTTCGTCCGGCGACGGATTCGTCCCGTTCTTTCGCCGCTACGCGCAGACGTGGGTGCATGCGGTCGCGGCGGCCGGCATGACCGCCTTCGGGACGCTGACGATCGTCCACCGTGGGTTCGCCGTCCTCGCGCTCGCCGCCTACGTCGTGCCGCCGATCGTGCTGTACCTCCGGCGGCCGTCGACCGACCGGGCCGAGAGCGACGCCACTCCCGACAGCGCGGAGCCGGTGGCGACCGGCGACGGTTCGACGGACGCGGAGCCGGCGTCGCTCGAGCGGCCAGCCGACGCGACGAGTCCCGAACCCGAGCGCGCCGGCACCTGGACGCTCGTCGACGCCACGACAGAGGCGACGCTCCGGGACGTCTGTGTCACCGCGGCCGGCGCGGTCCACGCGGTGGGCGAAGACGGGCTGGTTCTCGCTGGAACGGGCCCCGACAGCACGGACCGTGAGTGGTCGATCGCGCTCGCGGACGGGCCGGCCGCCGCGGGCGAGGACCTCCACGGAGTCGACGCCACGGCCGACGGAGCGGCCGTCTGGGTCGCCGGCGACAGCGGCACAGTGGGTCGGCTCGAGGCCGAGACCGGACGCCACACCGATTACACGGCACCCGCGGAGATCACAGACAACTGGCTTGGGGTCGCCGTCGGCGGGCCGGCCGGCGACGAGACGGTCCTGTTGATCAACGGCTCCGGTGCCGTCCTCAGAGGGTGTTATCGCGATGGCGACCTGTCTTGGAACGAGCCCGTCACACCCGGCAGCGGCTCGAGTCTGAGCGGTGTTGCACTGGCCGACGAATCGGTCGGCTACTGCTGTGATACGAACGATGGCGTCTTCGAGACGACCGACGGCGGCGATTCGTTTGCTCGCGTCGGGCCGGTGGGTGCCGACGGGACGCTCGAGAACCTCGCGACGCTGGGGAAGGGCGATTGTTTCGTAAGTGCCGACGATGGTGTCGTCCACCGCTACGACGGGGGAACGTGGACGCCCGAACGGGTCGGTGAGGAAGCGATCTGTGGTATCACACGACGCGAGGGGGAGACGATCGTCTGCGACGCGGATGGGGCGATCCACGAGCGGACAGCGATGGCAGCGTGGACTCGAGCTGACACGTTCGCATCCGAGTCGCTGCTCGCCGTCTCGGTCGCTGGCGACGGCCACCGAGCGGTCGCAGTGGGCGAGGACGGGACTGTCGTCGAACGGTGGTGATGGACTCACCCGTGGACGATAGTTTGGCGGCCGTCGAAATCGGCCACTGTTATTGCCGTCGAACGCACAGCCACTAGCGTGAGCGATCGACGCGCGGGCGACGACCAGTTCGACCGCTGTCGACTGTGTGGGTCGCCGCTTTCGACGAGTGACGAGCGGGCGGCGAGTGGCTTCTGCTCGACGGGCTGTCGTGACATCGCTGCCGAGTTCGACGCGAGCGATGACGGCGACATGCGAGTCGGGAACGGAGTCGACGCCCAACCCGAACCGGGAACCGACAGAGAGCAGGCGGCCACCGGACGTGCGGCCGCGGACGACCCGGACACCGTCCGTACGTTCCTCCGGGTCGACGGGATGCACTCGGCGACTTGTGAGGCGTTCCTCGAGGCCGTCGCGGAAGACCACGACGGCGTCACCGACGCCGAGGCGAGTTACGTCACCGAGACGGTCCGGGTCGACCACGATCCGAATCACGTCTCGGCGGGCGACCTCGAGGACGCGCTGAGCACGGTCGGCTACACAGCCTATCTCCGGGAGGAGGCGACTGCAGACGACGAGACCGGCGGCACGCGGCGCTCGCGGGAGATGACCGGCATCCGGAAACGCCGCGCGGAAGACATGCTCGAGATGCGGTACGTCGTGGGGATCGTCTTCGGCTCGTTCCTGTTGTTACCGTTCGTGGCCGTCTTCTACCCGATGTATCTCACCGAGTTCACGGACTGGGGCGCGATCTCGCACTTCGAGAGTGCCTTCACCGGCTTCAGCGGCCCGCTGTACCTGCCGCTGTTTCTGATCATGACCGGGGCGATCCTCTATCTGACCGGCGGCCCGCTGCTCCGGGGGGCGTACGTCAGTCTGAAGCTCCGGCGGCCGACCACGGACCTGCTCGCAGCGCTGACGATCGTCAGCGCGTACGTCTTTAGCATCATCGTCTCCGGACTCGGGCGCAACGACATCTACTTCGACCTGACGATCGTCGTGGCCTCGATCGTGATGGGCGCGACCTACTACGAGGCGACGGTCAAGCGCCGCGCGACCGACCGGCTGACCGACCTCACCGTCTCGCAGGTCGACACGGCCCGCTTCTACGCCGATGACGGCTCGACGACGGAGATTCCCGTCGCCGACCTCGAGTCCGGCGATCAGGTCCTCGTCCGTGAGGGCGAGCGGATTCCCGTCGACGGGACGCTGGCAGACGGCGAGTGTGCGGTCGACGAGGCCGTGGTCACCGGCGAGTCGCTGCCAGTCACGAAACGCGAGGGCGATCCGGTGGTCGGCGGTTCGATCGTGACGACCGACGCGGCGATCATCGACGTCGGCGAGCGGACGACCAGCAGTATCGACCGGCTCATGCGGGTCGTCTGGAACGTCCAGAGCGCAGACCACGGCGTCACGCGCCGGGCCGACGAACTCGCGGCGCGACTCGCACCGGTCGTCCTCGCGGCCCCGGTTGTCGTCGGCGTGGGGTCGATGCTGCTCGGAGCGAGCGCATTGACGACCGCGCTGGCCGTCCTCATGACACTCATGGTCGTCAGCCCGTGGGCGCTAGGTTTTGCGACGCCGTACTCCGTCGCGACGAGCCTCGAGGAAGCCCTCGAGCGCGGTATCGTCGTCTTCGACGAGACGGTCTTCGAGCGCCTGCGTGCGGTCGACGTCGTCGTCTTCGACAAAACCGGGACGCTGACGACCGGCGAGATGTCCGTCCTCGAGGCCGACGCGCCCGACGAACTCCTGACTGCTGCTGCCGCGCTCGAGCAGCGTGCGGCCCATCCGGCGGCGACGGCGATCGCCGAGACGTTCGATGGCGGCAATGGTGACGCCGATGGAACCGACGCCGACGGCGCGCCTCGCACGGACGGCGGGACGGCGACGGGCGGCGGGCTGACCGTAGAGGAGTTCCATACCCACGCTACTGGTGTCGAGGGTATCGTCGACGGCCAAACGGTGCTGGTCGGTCACCCTGATCTCTTCCGAGAGCGTGGGTGGACGGTTGGCGATGACCTCGCGGCGCAACTCGAGCGGGCACGCGAGGGTGGCCGGCTCCCGGTCGTCGTTGGGCGAGAGGGAACGGCAGAAGGAGTCGTCATCGTCGGCGACGAACCTCGCGAGGCGTGGGGCGAGAGGGTCACGGCATTGGACGATGCAGGGGTCGACGTCGTGGTGCTGACCGGCGACGACGGACCGGCGGTCGACGTCTTCGGCCGGCATTCGGGCGTCGATCACGTCTTCGCCGGCGTCTCGCCCGAGGGGAAAACAGCAGCTATCAGGCGGATGAAAGCCGACAACCGGGTGGCGATGGTCGGCGACGGGACGAACGACGCGCCGGCGCTCGCCGCGGCCGATCTCGGGATCTCACTGGGCAGCGGCACGGCACTCGCCGCAGACGCGGCCGACGTCGCGATCGTCGACAACGATCTGGCCGCCGTCGAGCAGGCGTTCGCGCTGGCACAGGCCGCACGCGATCGGCTCCGGCAGAACCTCGCCCTTGCGTTCGTCTACAACGCGATCGCCATCCCGCCGGCCGTCCTCGGCCTCGTGAACCCGCTCGTAACGACCGTTGCCGTCGTGGTGGGTTCGATTCTTATCGCCGCCAACGCGGAACGATCGCTCATCGACGACTGAGACGGTCCGCTGTCACTATTTACCGGAGTCCGTATGAAACGACGGGTTGCTGTCTCGAGGGACGACGCTATCGAGTCGAATACGCCGGGGCTGGGGCTGTTGGCGTCGGCCGCCCGCGTCGTCGCGGTCGCTGAGGGTGTGTTGCGGTATCGGTACGACGAGACCTAGAGTCACTGACAGTCGTTGCACACCTGCTCGCACGAGGACGTGTGATCTGTGGATCGGCGACACCGACCGCTGCGATCAGCCCTCGGTCGACTCCTGACGTGTCGGCGGCGTCGTCGAGAGATACGTCCCTAATCGATCGCGGTTGTTCGCGGCCCACCGATAGGCACGCTCGCGGTACTGGTCGTAATCCTCGAAGTGCCGGAGGAACGCGATGACCTCGTCGACAGGGCCGACAGCATCGGCGCGGACGAGTGCCTCTTCGATCGACGCCCCACAGGAATAGACCGCATCGTCGGTCACGAGGTGGGCACACTCCTCGTAGTCATCCGGCAAGCGCTCGCGCAGTTCGTCGGTGAGCTCGTGAAAGCCGACGATACGGAGGTCAGACCGCCCATCGAAGAACTCAGCCCACCACGTACAGAAGCCGCAGTCGTCGTCGTAGACGAAGATTTCCTCGGTCATAGTTGTTCGAACGTACTCGAGCTACAAACGCTTGACTCGATGGCTGTTCGGTCGACCTGTCACCAGAACAGTCATGCCACCGCTGGCAAATGATGGGTCATGAGCAGTGCGGCCGACTCGCTCTCGGAACCGCAGGTACTGGCCCACACGAAGCGGCGGCTCTTTCCGGATACCGACGAGTCGACCACGTACGCGGTGGCAGACACGCAGTTTGCGAAAGACGAGTGGCTCCCCGGCCAGCCCGTCGAGCCTGCGATCCGCGAGCGACTGGCCCCGTTCAACCACGTCCGGATCGGCGGCGGGTATCCCGACCTCGTCGGCGTTCGAACCCTCGAGTCCGACCTGCTGGCCGTCGACCGCCTCGGCGACGAGCCGCCGTTGATCGCCATCGAAGCGAAGGGGATGACGAACAGCGGCGTCGATACGCAACGCGGGATCGTGCAGGCCTATGATCGACTCCACGAGGCGAACGCAGCCTATCTCGCCGCGCCGTCAGCTGCCATCTCCGAAACCGACCGGACGCTCGCGCGGGAGTTGAACGTCGGCGTCCTCGGCGTGGATGCGACAGGGACGGTTGCGGCGCTCGAGGTGCCCCGCGTCGTCGGCAACCGGACGACGAGCGAGGCAACGGCGCTGCGGTTTCAGGCGAGCACACAGGGGGTCGCGGACGCATCGTTCGGGTTGAACCATCCGAAGAACTATCTCGGCTATCCACTCGCCCACTACGCCACGGGGGACACTGCGACACTGCTCTCGGAATACAAGGTCGTGAGTGCCGTTACGGATGCCCGGCGTGGAGCGGCGTTTCTGGGCCTGATCAAAGACGGTGTGAGTGCTGAGGGCGTCGAACTAACCTCGCTCGGTGAGGAAGTCATCCGCTTTGCGAAGGCACGCTACGGGTCCGTCGACGCGGCGCTCGCGGCGTTCGAAGACTGGTATCGATCATCAAAGCGGTTCGTCGACCTCGCGCCGGCGTGGGGACGGCTAGCCCGACGAGTCGTCTTCGCCTACCCGGCGACCGAACTGCTGGTCACGGAGTTGCAAACGATGTACGAGGACGGGATCACGGAGCCGTCGCTGGTCGATACGGTCGAGTATCTACACGAACTCCATCCCTCGTTTACCGTCGAACTGTTCGTCCGGGGCGACGACGGGGTTCGACGTGAGGTGTTGACCGACGACGGCGAACTTCGACCCTCGGCGCTCGCGGACGGTTCCGTCTATCACTCGCCGACGGTCTTCCAGTTGAAGGCGATGCTGTACCACACCGGGATTCTCGCCGAGCGGGGGGCAGAGCCGAGCCGGCTCGAGCCACTCGAAGATAGCTGGGCCCTTCGAGAGCCCGTGTGATGCCCAATGTCTATGGTCGAGCCAGAGCCGGTTACGGGGATTCGAACCCATGCCGTTCGCGATGTGCGGCGAGGAATTTCGCGTGCGGCCGATGTTCCGTCTTCGTGGGGAGCGTGAGTGACTCGTTCTCGAGCGGTGCGAACTCTTCGTAGCCCTCGAGATCGGGCCGATCGGCGACCAGGATTCGGTAGTCGTCGGCCACCGCGAGCCAACCGCTGTCGAACGCCCAGTGGTGGAGCCGACAGAGGGCGAGGCCGTTTCGAACGGTATCGCGCCCGTTCTCTCGCTTCGGGTAAATGTGTGCAGCCTCGATGTCGATCGTCCCGTCCGGTGAGTCACGCGATTTTCCACAGATGGCACACTGGGCGTCGTAGGCGGCTTTGACCGTTTTCGGGAACGCGCTCAAGCGGACCCGACGCTGGACTTCGGTGAAGTCGTCTTCGTCGTCGGTCAACGGCGGCTCGTCGTCCTCGCTACTCCCGGCAACCGACTCCGAGAGCGCCTCGAACTGGGCCGGGCCGATCTCGAGGTGCTCCATCGTGAATTGGTAGACGAGCCGGCCTTCCCGGCGGACGTACTCGGCATCGACGACATCGACCAGTCCCTCGTACCGGAGGGAGTCGCTATCCGCTGGTTGATAAAAGAAATACACCGGGACAGTCGAACGCTCGGCCTGCTCGAGAAGGGCGCTGTTGGCACCGGTCAACTGCTGGTCACCTTTCTCGGGCACGCCCTCGCCGATGTAGGTGAAGCGCGCCCCGTCGATCTCGTCGTTGTAGGGGCCGTCTTCGCGGGCTTTGACGATAATATACGACAGTTCTCCCTCGTCGGTCGTTCGAGGATTGATTCCCTTGATGTACGAGCCGAAGCTGGTGTCGAAAGCGTCCTCGAGAGCGGTCTGTGCGTAGTACTCGCCTTGCTCGAGATCCGGGTATCTCGATGTCTGTCGCCGGGCCAGTTCCCGGCCGCTGTCCGTCAGCGAGTTCACCCCATCTGACCGCTTGACGTAGCCAAGGCTTTGCAGCCAACCCCGGTGCTGAGCGGGTCCAGAGGCATCCTTCCAGCCGAACCCGGGATGAGCAGCTGCGATCGACTCACCTAACTCGGCGTCTGTCTTCGGACCATCGAGCAGCGCCTCGAGTATCGTCTCGAAGCCGCGGACGTTCCTCGAAAGCAGATCGTAGAGCACTGCCGGATCGGTCTCCGAGAGCCACGTGAGCCCCTGTTGGGTGAGCCGAACACGCTCCGTGTCGGTCTCGAGCAACTCGATGCCCTCGAGAAATGTCAACCGCCGCCGTATTCCGCCATCACTCGTCGCTCGCGTATTCGATTTGACCCATTCGAGAACTGCTGCTTCGGTCGGATTCTCGGTGAGGATGAACGCACAGAGTCGTTCGAGAACAGCTGTGTAATTCCCTGCACCGCCGAAAAACCGGACTGCGATGTTTCGTTTTTCTTCTCCCATCGATGACAGTCAGTACGACTGTTATTGTGCCGGCGGAGAAATAAAACGAGCGGCAAGCGACCGTTCGACGTGCGACAGCGCGGCCGACCGAGTTGGATTCAGTCTCTCACGATCAACCTGTCTATCTGCACACCATCGCTGCAAGTGAACTGGTCGGCGACACACCACTGTTTCATGTGAACGGGACACACTAACGATCGCTCGAGTTGGATCCGATCCCCACGGACACCACTCTTGCACGTGAACATGTGCCGACTCGAGCCCGGATCGATCGGCCTACCGACTGAACTATCAGTAAACGATGGTCGGTGACGCACCACCGATACAAGTGAAACCGGCGGTGGCATCGGCATCACTACGACTCGAGTCGGGTCGACCGGCGTTCACTCGCAACGGTGGTGTGAGCCGGTCCAGGCTGTCCGACAGTCTCATACGGTCTACTGTAAGTCATTGCCGGTGCAACCGCAGGGCGATCGCGGTTGCACTGGGAAATCGTCACAGCAAACCGTATCAAACGACGCTGTTCATGCGAGCGATGTCACGGATCGTCTCGATCTCCGCATCGAGATACAGCACGTCGGCCATCGCGTCGACAGCACTCGTAAAGGGTACGTCGAGTTCGTAACTGTAGTAGTTGCCCCGAGAGCCGCTGCGGTTTTCCTTCGCCGAGAGGATGCCGAGCATCCGGAGATCGGAGAGGTGGTTGTGGACTGACCGCTGGGCGAGCGAGTCGGTTCCTGCCGACTCACACAGCGCCTCGTACTCCTGATAGAGTTCCCGCGTCCGGCAGGGTGTCGACTCCTTGGCGGCTTTCGAGACGACTGCCAGCAAGGCGAGACGGCCGTGGGTCGTCAGTTCCCGCATCCCCTCTTCGACGCGCTCCTGCTCGAGTTTCGAGCGCGCCTGATCGACGTGGTATTCCTGAATCTCGTCGTCGTCGTTGTTCTCCGCGACCTCCCCGGCCAGCCGGAGTAAATCCAGCGCCTGCCTGGCACTCCCGCTGTCGCGTGCGGCGAGTGCCGCACAGAGATTGAGGACGCCGCCAGCACAGCTGTCGTCTGCGATCGCGACCTCGGCTCGCGACTCGAGGATGTTCGTCAGTTCGGACGCTTCGTAGGGTGGAAACTGGAGTTCACGTTCACAGAGCGTGTCCTGGACCCGGGGATCGAGCTGTTCGCGGAACTTGAAGTCGTTGCTGATGCCGATGAGACCGACTTTCGTCGCCTCGAGATAGCCGTTCGAGCGCGCCCGTGGGAGTTCGTACAGGAGTTCGTCGCGGTCACCGATCGAATCGATCTCGTCGAGAACGATGACGACCGTGCCGCCGAGTGCCTCGAGTTCGCTGTAGAGTTTCTTGAAGACGGTCTGTTGGGGATAGCCGGTCGTGCTGATTTCGGCACCGGCCGGTCGAAGGGTGTTGACCAGTTCGACGGCGACCTGATACGACGAGTTGAGCGTCTTGCAGTTGACGCTGAGCACGGAGAGGTCGACGTCGTCGTATTTGGTGACGTCCTCTTGGAGGACATCGAGGAGGTAGTCCGTGACGGCAGTCTTGCCGACGCCCGTATTTCCGTAGAGAAAGATGTTGTTCGGCTCCCAGCCGTCGATGATGGGCTGGAGCGCGTCCATATACGCCTCGATCTCGTCGTCGCGCTCTTCGATCCGTTCGGGCTGGTACGACTCCCCCAGGGCGTCCTTGTTCCGGAAGATGTTCTGCTTCCGCTCGAACCGAGGCATATCCGTATCAAGCGAGATGTACTATTTAAAGCCACTCTTTCATCTGATGCAAGTGAACTCACACACACCACTCTTTCATGTGAAGACTAGTCTAGTGGAAGTGCTAGAGAGAACAGTCCGCGATTTCGTCTAAAGCGTTGACATATAATGGCAGATCGACCATACGACTCGAGCAGGCGTATCCACGATCGTTCCGGTTAGCGGCCGCTCACGGCCTTTCGTTTGGGGGTGCCGACTCGAGCCAGAACACACGGCGATCACCCCCTTCCCATGTTCTGGGCTTCACTTGCAACGGTGGTGTGTCTCTGTCGATGCCGGTTCCTGACTGTCGCTTGCGATCAATTGCTGACAGTCGCCAGAGGTAATTCAGAGAGCCTGTTGAACCCCTCTGCGAACGATAGGACTGGCCTGCTGACTATAGAGGATGTAGTCAGCAGCGAGGTCGAATACCACACCGAAAATATTGTCATCTCAGCGAAAGAACAACCAACCAATGGGCGACGATACTACCCTTCAGTCCCGACTCGGAGTTTCAGAACTGTCGCTAGCAGGCTTCGGCCTGACGTTGTCAGGGTTCATCGGGTTAATGGGTATCATCACCGCAGAAGTCCTCTACCCGAACTATTCGACGAGACAGGACATCAGCGATCTGGGCTCGACCCGCCCACCCAATCCAGTGATTCACGAACCGTCAGCGACCATCTTCAACACGACGATGCTCGTGACAGGGGCCATGGTCATGATCTCGGGGTACCTCCTCTACCGCGCTGTAGACCGCCGGGGATTCCCGCTTGCGCTCGCCGTCTTCGGATTCGGTGCGTTCGGCGTCGGCGTATTCCCGGGGAACGTGACGCCGTGGCACGGCCTATTCGCGCTGCTCACGTTCTTCACCGGGGGTATCACGGTCGTTCTCTCTTCTCGAGTCGTTTCCAGACCGTTCTCCATTCTCTGTGGTCTCTTCGGCGGCATCTCCCTGCTCGTCCTCGTCAGTGTCTTTTTCTACGGGTTGGTTATCCGTGGCCCTCACCCACTCGAGTTCCTCGGTGGCGGTGGAATCGAACGGTGGGTTGTCTATCCACTTATCCTCTGGTTACCCGCGTTCGGTGGCTACTTAATGGCGACTTCTCGTGATTCGGCTGGCACGATTACCGACTAACGGACGTTCGAGGGCGTTCCAGCCGCGTTTTGACCTGCGATTCCTTATCGGCGGGTGTGGCCGATACGCGCCTGTATTCGGCACGGCCTCACCAAACTGTCAGCAACTGCTGGTTTCAACAGAGCCAGTTCAGAATAGGTTTCGAAGTCGTTTCACGAATCCACTGTCTGTCTTATCGGGCGTTCGACGAAGTCGATCCCGAACGTCCTGTCCGATTTTGGGATGATCTTGCAGATATTCATCGAGAACCCATTGTGAGCCGCTTCGTTGATACTCGAACAGTGCCTCGAGGCCATATTCATCGGCTAAGTGCTTCCCGCGCGCAAGTGCATCGACTTGTGTTTTCTCTGTCCCACCCTGATTCTGCCCCTTATTGGCAGTCACGTAGATTCGATACCCTCCAGAGTTAGGCATTTGTTGTACGATTACCCCACCTTCTCGAATGCTCTCAAAATAACCACGGCAGTCATCACAGTATGGATAGTCTCCCTCTGCAGGATTGTCGGTGAACGCACTACACCGTGCACATTCGACCATGGAGTGAATATTTCGATTATGTGAAAGTAAGCGTTTGGGAGAACCAGTAGTATCCCTGTAGCTTCGATGTACGTGATGTCTCTCGAGAGCGTTGGAAAAGAACTCTCAATCAGCCAGACGCGGGAGGGATTTGAACTCCAGCTGGCACTTCCTGCTCGCTTCGCTGCGCGGGAGGTGCCAGCAACGTCACGCTCGCTGACACTCGCGTGACCCCCCGACATCTTGGTCCGGAACCAAGGACTCTGTCCACTGAGCTACGCGCCCTCGAGCACGTCTATAGTAGCCACAGCGGAGACATAACGGTTCCTCTTTCTGCGACAGTTACGGTCTCGAGCCCTCAGTCGACGATTCGGTGTCAGTGAGCGTGACCGTCGACCCGTCGGCCGACGTGCCGGGGCCCACAACCGAGACTGTCGTCCCGTCGTCGGCTGCCGTGACAGCAACGGTGTAGCCCTGGTAGACAAACTCGAGGCTGGCAAAACCGTCCGCGTCAGGCAACGAATCGAGGAGGTCGGGATCGATCGCGTCGTACAGCGGCTCGAGGGCGACCGGATCGGTGTCCTCGGCTTCGGCGACGCGTTCGACGACGGTCATACTAAGCGGGGCGTCAGTTCTGGAGGTGGGCGGCGGTGGCGATTTCATGACTCTAGATGAGCGACCGAGAGTAAAGAGGATAGCTCAAGATTTCCGCGGCGCGACGGTGGAGAAAACACGAGCCCACCATTGCAGCGTCGGCGCGGCGTCTCGCCCATCTCGGTCGACAGTGTCCCACCCGAACCGAGACACGCCGGTCATGGCCGTCGTGCGATCAGGACCGCTGTAGTCGCGCTGTTCGTCCCGACGGCCACTGACTGGTGGGTCCCGGGGCGATTACTCTCGGCGCGGCACCTCGTGACGGCCGAACCCATAGCGGAGTCGGTTCGCGAGCCGTCGCGAGAACCGGCCGTCGTCGGCCCGCGAGCCGAACCGTTCGGACAGCGCCGTGTAGATCAGCGGCAGGGGAACTTCCTGCTCGAGGCCCTCCTGGACGGTCCACGTGCCGGTCGACCCACCTTCGATGCGATCGGCCACCGTTCCGAGGTCGGTACCCTCCTCGCGGAAGGCTTCCTCACAGAGTTCGAGCAGCCACGAGCGGATCACCGCGCCGTTGTTCCAGACCGAGGCGACGTTCTCGAGGTCGAGGTCGAACCGGCCCTCGTGGAGCAGCTCGAAGCCCTCGCCGTAGGCCTGCATGAGCGCGTACTCGACGCCGTTGTGGATCATCTTGACGTAGTGGCCCGACCCGGTGGGACCCATCCGCTCGTGGCCGTCGGGGCCGGTCGCGACGGCGTCGAAGACCGGCTCGAGTTCGTCGTAGGCCCACTGGGGGCCACCGATCATCAGTGAGAAGCCGAGTTCGGCACCAGCAGGACCGCCGGAGGTGCCACAGTCGAGATAGGCCGCGGGACAGGACTCGGCGCGGCGCACCGAATCCTCGAAGTAGGAGTTGCCGCCGTCGACGACGACGTCGTTGCTGTCGAGGTGCCCCTCGAGTTCCTCGAGCGTGACGTCGACCGCCTCGCCGGCGGGAACCATCAGCCAGATGCGTTTGTCCGATCCGAGCTGGTCGACGAAGTCAGCGAGCGAGTCGGCGGGGTCGGCACCGGCGTCGGCCGCCGTTGCGACGGCGTCGTCATCGAGGTCGAAAGCGACGACGTCGTGGCCCGCTGCGAGGGTTCGGTCGACGACGATCTGTCCCATCCGTCCGAGTCCGATCAGGCCCAGTTGCATGGATAGGCGTCGGGCGGCCGCGGTGGTAGTGGTTGCGATTCGGGGCGGTGGACGGTCGTCGACGGTGCCGAGCGTAGCGCGGCGGCTCGTGACGATCGCCGACTGTCCGAGAACCGAAGCCTGTGACCGACCACCCGGAGCGATCGGTGTCGTTACTGGATCGGCTCCTCGAGCCGGGCCCAGCCGATCGCATCGAGGACGACGATGCGGTCGTTGTACCGGACGTAGACGCCGTTGTAGGCGTCGGTGTCGGACTCGTAGTAGGGCAGCGACTCGCGAATCCGGTCGACGATCGACCAGGCACCGTCGCGCTCGAGCGTGATGTGTTCCCATTCGTCGCGCGCGCCGCTGCGGACTGCTCGATCCAGTGCGCGTCGCGCACCGGGGATTTCGCCGAGCCGTCGTGCGGACGCGTCGACCACTGTCGCGTCGGCCGGCACGTCGGCCGGGCTGACGAGACGGGCACCGAGGTCAGCCTTCGATCGCGACGTGGCGGTCCGTGATCGGTCGGAGCGGAGGACGTAGCCGGCCACGGCAGCCGTTCCCACTGCGAGAAGCGAGAAGACCATCTCTTTACCCCTGATCATTAGCCAGTATCTTACAGTAACTGATTAAGTATCTTTCGTAAGAACGTCCGCAGCCAACTGTCAGCGCCGCGAATTCTACAGCAGCCGTGCGACGTTGGCCGAGAGCAGTCCCGCCACGACCAGCAGTCCGACGGCGGCGACGGCAGCAGCCCAGAACACCGGCATCGCTTCGCGTGCCGGCTCGCGAATCTTCTTCCCGGTGAGGCCGGCCTCGAAGCGCTTCGCGCCGATTTCGACGAGCGCAGTCAGGACCAGCCAGAGTCCGACCATCGCGAGCACCAGCCATCCGTTGACCGTTCCGAAGAGGCGCTCGGCAGTGTAGGTGGTCCCTGCGAGGTGACTTCCCGAGAGGAACAGAACGAGCGAACTCACTCGCGAAACAGTGGTAAGCCTGCCCGAGATGACCTCGAGCGGGCGGGTCGTGTTAAACGCGCCGTCGCGTGCCAGCGGCAGGACGACGGCGGCGACGAAACAGACGCTACCGGCCCAGAGTGCGGCAAATACCAGATGTGTCGTTCTGGCGGCGAGCTGGTCGACCATACTGAGCCGCTCGGCCAGCGCGCGTATCAGCGTTCCGACTTCGGCTCGCGAGACAGTCGTCGCGTCTAACGGGTCACTCGAGCCAGTCGGGCGTCCACGCGACGAGTCGCCGTCGGAGGAGCGCGTAGCACAACGAAACGGCCACGCCGCCGGCGATGACGGGCGTGAGCCAGGCGTCGAAGACGACTAGCGCCGGGATCGCGAGCGCGACGGCGACCACGGCGTCTTCCGGTGCGCCGTCGTAGCGAATCCAGCGCCGCGGACGGATCCACTGGCTGCGGACGTGATTGTACACGGCTCGCTCGGTACGGTCGTTCCAGGGGTCCATTTCTAGACCGCCGCCGATCGCGTCGCTTGCGGCGTGGAGCCAGGCCGTGACGGCGAATGCGGCGACCGCGACGGTCACGCTCGAGGGGGTAATCGCCGCGAGAGCGACGGTCGGACCGGCGACGGCGAGCCCGATGACGGGAAAGTGCAACGTCCGTCGGTGAGCGAAGACGAGATCGAAATCGGGGGCGACGCCGCCGAGGATCGCGCCGACGGCGAGCGCGGTCGCGAACTCGGGGAGGGCGTAAGCGAGCGGCGCGACGATCGCGAGGCCGGTAAACGCGTGGGTAGTCGCCATCATCGGGGCTCGCTTGAGGGTAGGTCGGGGACCGCCAAAACGGTATGCGAACCGGTAGGCGAGATGACGATGTCGTCAGCGCCAGTCGTCGGTCACTCGAGGTTCTCGCCCTGATAACTGCCGTCGTAGACGTCCTCGTGGTCGGCTTCGGCGAAGACCAGCTGGGCGATTCGGGCACCGCGCTCGAGTTCGATGTCGTGGTGGACCTGCAACAGGCCCTCGCCACGACCTTCGTAGCCGGCGTCCCACACCGCCGTGTTGAGCATACAGGAGTTGCGCATGAGCGACGACCGGGGGTAGACGAAGCCGATGTGACCCTCGGGGATCGCGATCCGCTCGCCGTAGCGGACCACGTAGGCTCCCTTCGGTAGGTAGTAGGTGTCGGGATCTTTCTGCTCGAGTTCCTCGAGTGGGCGGGCGATCCGCTCGCCGATTTCTTTACTGTCCGTGCCGATGCGGCCCGGTTCCAGTTGCTCGAAGACGACGTCAGCAGTGAGGTCCACGCCGTTGGGTTGGATCTGCGCGTCGGTCGTCGGCGAGACGTGGTCGGCGACGAACACACCGGAACGGAACATACGTGTGCTAACGCCGCGGCGACGAGAAAAGCATGTCCGTTCACGGCCTCTCGAGGTGTCGGTACCAATCGACACGCCACTCGCGAGGTTGAACGAACTCGTGTTGGGTGATCTCTCACCACACGAGTTAGTTTCATGCTACTCTTTGAGATACTCTCATGATGGTTACGTTTCGTAGAAACACGCTGGTTTTATCAGGGTAGACGGCCCATTTCGGTGTGCTATGGGACAGACACTCACCGAGAAGATTCTCGACGACCATCTCGTCGAGGGCGAACTCGAGACCGGCGAGGAGATCGGGATCGAGATCGACCAGGTTCTCACACAGGACACGACCGGAACCATGGTCTGGCTCCAGTTCGAAGCGATGGGGCTGGACGAGGTCCAGACCGAAATCGCCGCACAGTACTGCGACCACCAGACCTACCAGTTCGACTTCAAAAACACCGACGACCACCGTTTCCTCCGCTCTGCAGCCGGTACCTACGGCGCCTATTTCTCTCGCCCCGGCAACGGCATCTGTCACAACGTCCACCGCGAGAACTTCGCGGCCCCCGGCAAGACCCTGCTGGGTTCGGACAGCCACACGCCAACCCCCGGCGGCCTCGGCGAACTCGCCATCGGCGCTGGCGGAATCGACGTCACCGTCGCCATGGGCGGTGCCCCCTACTACATCGAGATGCCCGAAGTCGTCAACGTCCGCCTCGAGGGCGAACTCCCCGAGTGGGCCACCGCGAAAGACGTCATCCTCGAGCTCCTGCGACGGCTGACCGTCAAAGGCGGCGTCGGCAAGATCCTCGAGTACACCGGCCCCGGTGTCGAGAGTCTGACCGCCCCCGAGCGGATGACTATCACCAACATGGGCACCGAGCTCGGTGCGACCACGTCGATCTTCCCGACCGACGAGCAGACCCAGGATTACCTCGAGCGCGTCAACCGCGGCGACGAGTATGTCGAACTCCAGCCTGACGACGACGCCGAGTACGACGACGAGATCGTCGTCGATCTCTCCGACCTCGAGCCGCTGATCGCTCAGCCCTCGATGCCGGACAAGGTCGTGCCCGTCAGCGAAGTCGCTGGCCAGTCCGTCGAGCAGGTCATCGTCGGTTCCTGTACCAACGGTGGCTACGAGGATATCCTCCCGGCCGCGAAGATGCTCGAGGACCGCGAGGTCAACCCGACGACCGAGATGATCGTCGCGCCCGGCTCCAAGCAGGCCTCCGAGATGCTCGCCCGTGAGGGGTGGGTCGCGGAGATGATGGCCGCTGGCGTCAACTTCTCGGAAGCGACGTGTGGTGCCTGTATCGGCATCGGTCACGTCCCCGCCTCCGATTCGGTCTCGCTGCGGACGTTCAACCGCAACTTCGAGGGCCGCTCGGGCATCGAGGACGACAACGTCTTCCTCTGTTCGCCGGAGGTCGCCGCCGCCGCGGCGATCAAGGGCGAAATCATCGACCCGCGCGACCTCGCCGACGAACTCGGCGACCTCGAGGCACCCGGCATCGAGCTGCCCGACGAGTACGACGGCTCGAAGACCGACCTCATCACGCCCGACGAGGCCCCCGACGACGAGCTCGTCAAGGGCCCGAACATCGGTGACGTCCCGCTGAAAGATCAGTTGGGATCGAACATCGAGGGCGATGCCCTCCTCAAGATGGAGGACAACATCACGACCGACCACATCATCCCTGCGACGCAGGACATCCTGATGTACCGGTCGAACATCGACAAGCTCTCGGAGTTCACCCTTAGCCGCGTCGACGAGACCTTCGCCCAGCGCGCCGCTGACGCTGACGGGGGCTTCCTCGTCGCTGGCGAGAACTATGGCCAGGGCTCCTCGCGTGAGCACGCTGCCATGTGCCCGATGTACCTCGGTATCGAGGGCGTCCTCGCACAGAGCTTCGCGCGCATCCACCGTGCGAACCTCTTCAACTTCGGTATCGTCCCGCTGACGATCGACGAGGACACCTACGAGAACATCGAGCAGGGCGACGAGATCGAGATCGTCGACGACGTCTACGACGCCGTCACCTCCGGTCAGGAAGAGTTCACCGTCCGCGTCAACGGCGAGGACGAGTACACGGCGACGCTCGGCGCCTCCGAACGCGAGCGCGCAATCCTCGCAGCCGGCGGCAAGCTCTCCTGGACCAAAGAGCAGGCCCAGGAAGGCTCCGGCGCTGCACCTGCCGACGACTGATCGGGTCGACTGACGACCAGGCTGCCACTTCCATCTCGAATTCTCCACTTTTTCGCGTCGCCCGAGTGGCAACGCGGTCACTGACTCGAGGCGAACGCACACGCCGTCTCGATCCGCTGTGAGGACCCGACTGCAAAGCGTCGCCACCCACAGCCGTCGAACAACGCCATCGTCATACCGCTTCGCCCGATAGCATGATCGAATGCACTCCGGCGGACACGCAAACGCGGGCTACCGACGCCTGTTCGACCACGACGGCCTGACCTTCGGTGCCGGCTTCCCGCTGACGGGCACGAACCGCTCGCAACCGGATATCAACGCCGAACTGCACCTTGCCGAACATGCCGAGGCGGTCGGTTTCGACGGCCTCTGGGCGCGTGATGTCCCAACCTATTGGCCGAAGTTCGGCGACGCCGGCCAGACGTTCGACACCTGGCCGTGGCTCTCACACGTCGCGGCCCGGACCGACGACATCGCGCTCGGCACCTCGAGTGTCGTCCTCACGCTTCGCCATCCGCTCCACGTTGCCAAATCCGCGGCGACGGTCGATCAGCTCTCGGACGGGCGGCTCGTCCTCGGGATCGCCTCCGGCGACCGCGACCCCGAGTACCCTGCCTTCGACGTCGACCCCGACGACCGCAGCCGGCTGTTCCGCGAGAGCGTCGATGCCATCCGGACGGTCTGGCGCGAGGACTTTCCGGACCTCGAGGGCCAGTGGGGATCGCTCGAGGGCGACCTCGACGTCGTGCCGGAACCGACGACGGAGACGATTCCGCTGCTCCCGACCGGCCACGCCCGCCAGTCCAAGGAGTGGATCGGCGAGCACGGCGACGGCTGGCTATTCTATCACCTACCCGAGCGCACGCTCGAGAGCTACCTCCATGACTGGCGCGACCGCGCCGGCGAGAAACCGTTCGCGATCGCAGTTCGCGTCGAGTTGGCCGACGACCGAACGGCCGAGCCCGAACCGCTGCATCTGGGCTTCCGGGCTGGCGTCGAGTGGTTCCGGGAGTACTTCGGCCGACTCGAGGAACTGAGCCTCGATCACGCTATTATCGGGATCCAGAATGACGACCGAGAGGCGGCGCTGTCGACGTTTGCCGACGAGATCATCGACCAGCTGTAGCGTCTCGGTCCATGACCGACGGAACCGCGGCCGGCTGCAACGCGGCGAACTCGAGTGTTGGATCGAGTAACAAATCCGTCCATTGTAACGATATCCCGCCCCACAACTGACCGTTCGTTTCCTCCGGTTCTCAGAGGTTTATCCGCCTGTCGCCCGCAGGAGTAGTATGAAAGCGATCGAGGTAACAGAATACGGCGACAGCGATCGACTCGCAGTCATCGACACGGACCGTCCAGAGCCGGGCCCGGGCGAGGTCCGCATCGCCGTCGAGGCGGCGGGGATCAACTTCGCGGATATCATGCAGCGTCGTGGCCTCTATCCGGGCGGTCCCGAGCCGCCGTACGCTCCTGGGATGGAAGCCGCAGGGCGGATCGATGCGGTCGGTGACGGCGTCGAGGACGTCTCGGAGGGCGACCGCGTCGTCGCGATGGTCGAAACTGGCGGCTACGCCGAATACGCGGTTGCGAACGCCGAGATGCTCTTTCCCGTGCCGGAAGCGATGAGCTTCGAGGAAGCCGCCGGCTTCCCGATTCAGTTTCTCACCGCGCATAGCTGTCTGTTCGCGTGGGGTGGCCTCGAGGAAGGCGAGTCAGTGCTGATCCAGGCCGCCGCGGGCGGGGTCGGCACGGCTGCGGTTCAGCTGGCGTCGAACGCCGGCGCGGAGGTTTTCGGCACTGCAAGCTCCCAGGAGAAACTCGAGCTTGCGGCCGAATTAGGCTGTGACCATCCGATCGACTACACCGAGACGGACTTCCGCGAGGTCATCGAGGAGGAAACCGACGGTGAGGGCGTCGACCTCGTCTTAGAGAGCGTCGGTGACGACGTCTTCGAGCGCAGCCTCGACGCGATGGCCCACTTCGGCCGGATGGTTACCTACGGCGTCGCCAGCGGCGTCCCCGCCGAGGTCAGCAACCGGCGGTTGCTCTTCGAGAACAAGACCGTCAAAGGCTTCCACCTCGGTCAGGCCGCCACCCACGACCCGAGCAGCGTAATGCAGGCGGTACCCGACCTCACGGAGGGACTCGCGAGTGGCGATCTCGAGGTCGTGGTGGGCGAATCGTTCGCACTCGAAGACGCCGCCGACGCCCACCAGTACATCGAGGACCGGAAGAGTTCGGGCAAGGTCGTGTTGAAACCCTAACTCGACGGCCCCGCCGCTCGAGCACTCACACCGAACCGTCCCACTCGAGGTCGTGCTCGACGAACTCGGCCTCGTCTAGGGGCTCGCCACCTTCGAATCGGAACTCGCCGACGACTGTCCGCCCCTCGAGTACGCCGGGGAGCCACAGGTGATCGTCGTCCCACATCCGGTCGTAGGGCACGTCCTCGATGGGGACCCATTCCGGATGGGCTTCGTCGGACGCGGTCGACTCGCCGGTAAACGAACGCGTCCGGAAGACGTGACAGACCGAGTGTGTGTCGTCGTCGAGCAGGAAGGTGAGTTCACCGGCTTTCTCGAGGTCTGTGACCTCGAGGCCGACTTCCTCGCGCGTTTCACGGACGGCACACTCTCGCGGCGTTTCGCCGGCTTCGCATTTCCCGCCAGGACCGTTGTACCAGCCCTCGCCGAGCCCGCGGCGTTTCTCGATGAGGAGCACTTCTCGCCCCGCGTTGGAATCGCCGTCCCGAAGCGGGAAACACAGCGTCGTCTCGAGCATATCGGTCGGTTCGCGTGCAGCGAAAAAAGCGTGTCCGCTCGCTCGAGTCGAGTGACTCCGTTCGGAGAGTGTCGCTGCCGATAGAGCCATGCTGCTATCGTAATGATTGGGAACCCACACCCTCCCCAACCGATTCACTCACTCGCGTTCGCTCGCTCATCCCTCGCGTGCGTTCGAGCCACAGTTCGCTGCCCGCTCACTGTGGCTCAGCACACGCCACCGCACTACATCGACAAGTGGCTGACGGGCCCGTTTACCCGTTGGCGTTCGAAAAGACGAACTCCCGGACGAGTTTGGCCGCTAAGGCGGCCGCCTGCCCGTCGTCGCGGTCGTTGACTTCGACAACGTCGAAGCCGTCGGCGTGGGGTGCCACCGTGTGGACGATGTCGCGGAGTTCCCGTGGCTCGAGACCGAACGGTTCGGTTGTCCCGGTGCCTGGCGCGAAGCCGGGATCGGCGGCGTCGATGTCGACGCTCAGGTAGACGTCGCGATCGGCGAGTCGGTCGCCAGGGTCCCAGCCTGCGACGTCCTCGGGTGGCACCACGGTCACGTCGTCTGCCGCTGCCCGTTCCCACTCGGCTTCGCTGCCGGTGCGCGCGCCGAGGATAATCGCCTCTTCGACCGCGTCGACGTCCTCGAGAATCCGTCGGGTAACGGCAGCGTGGGAGAGCGGGTTACCGTCGTAGGCCCTGTAGAGGTCGAGGTGGGCGTCGAGGCAGACGAATACGTCAGGTTCGACCGCGCGTGCGCCCGCGAGCGAGACAGTGTGTTCGCCCCCCAGGAGCAGTGGGACGGCGTCGTTCCAGACGGCCTCGCGCAGCGTACTCGTCAGGTACTCGAGGTAGTCCGGAACGTCGTCCCACGCACGGACATCGCCGCGGTCGACGACGCCCAGGTCGGAGAAATGCTGGCCTGTTCGGTGATCGTAATCGTCGAACGGTTCGGCAAAAGTGCGGATCCGCTGGGGCCCGAATCGGGTCCCCGGTTGAAAGGTCGTCGTGGCGTCCAGCGGCGCACCGACGACCACGAAGTTCGCGTCTCCACGGTCGGCATCAGCCGCCGCGTCGGTCCCCTCGCGTTCGTCAGCCGCCCCAGGAAACATTAGACGATCTTTCGCTGGTCTTCCATCTCGAGGTACTCGATGTTCTCGTCGGGGGAGACGTCTATGTCCTCTGGGACGCGCATCGTGATCGTCTCGTAGGTCTCGAGGTCCATGACCTGCATGTCGTTGCCGTCTACCGAGACGACCTGCCCGTTTTTGCGCTCGATGATCGGGACCCAGATCTTCGCGTCGACGGGCTGAGAGAGCGAGCGTTTCTTGCCGTCGAAGACGCCCTCGGCCTCGACGCGAGCCTTGGCGCTGCCGTGTTTACCTGGCTTGGCCGTCGAGTAGGCGTTGATTTTACACGGCGTATCGTCGATCATGACGTAGCTGCCTTCCTGGAGATCGCGAACTTCGGTCTGCTGTTTCGCCATGTCCCGGCGTAATCAACCGACGGCCATAAACCGTTTGGAATGGCCGCTGGAGCCTGTTCGGTGTGCTAACAGGACTATCTCCGCCACTTTGATCTCGAATCCGGCCGACTCGAGCCTACAGCGAGCGTGCCGGCCGGCGGGTGACGAACCCCCAGCTATTTTACAGCGGACTCGAAACCCGTGGAACGTCCGGGAAAAACTCACATCCAGGCTGGACCGCAGCACTCACATCCATCCAGTCCACCCCGGACTTCTCAACCTTGTCACCGTCCCGTAAAGTGTTGGTGGCCGAACAGACGTTCGCCTCTCAGCGAAGCTGCAGCCAGGTGAGGTATTTCTGGATCGAAACCAGTAGACACACCGAACCGATGACGAGGTAGCCGAGCGCACGGCGTCCGAGACGGCGGATAACCGCTGCTTGCTCGCCCGCGGTGACGTGTGTTGCCAGCGATCCGTCGTCGATCACTCGCCCCTCGGCGTCGACGTCGCCGACGACCGTGACGGTGTCGCCGGGCGCGACCACACCCTCGCTGTATCGGTGGTCAGTGCCGCCGACGTCGGTATCCGCCAGTCGCTCGAGGCGGCCAGGTGCTGGGTCATCTGGCGGCTGGATGGTCGAATCCGACCGCGCGATGTCGACGTGTGCACTGTCGGGATCGACCATTACGTCGCTGTATTCGGCGTCTCGTTCGACGCGGAACGGAACGCCGCCCGAGCCCGATCGGGCCATCGTCCACCCGCTATCGCCGCCGAACCGGTCGTTCGCCTCGAGCGTCCAGGCCCAGCAGACGGCCGGCCGCTCGAACACGGGACTCGGCTCTGGCTCGCCGTCAGCGGTCGGGACGGCGCGGCCGGTCGCAACGATTTCGCCCGGCGGTTCGCACTTGCCAGTCCGAAGCCGGTGGACGCGGCGGCCGACGAGGAGGCCGCCGACGATGGCGGCACAGCCGACGGTCGTCCCGCCGACGAGCAACGTTCCGACGAGGCCGACCGCCCGAACCTCGCGCCGTCCCATCGAGGCCTCGAGCGGCAGGTCTCCCACGGCGGCCAGGAGGACACACGCGAGGAGCGCCGCCGTCCACGTAATCGCGAGTGGCCGCATCGGCACGTGAAAGCGCCGGCGAAACGTCCGCCGTCGGTGGTCGACGAAAAGCGGAGCGAGCGCGAACACCACGACGTGAAACGCCACCAGTAGCGCGACGAGGCCTGTGAGTCCGTCCATCGACGTCGCCGAGACGTTCCGCTCGAGTGATTATAATCCTGTTGTCATGACGTGGCTAAACGGGCCAGCCGCTACCAGCGGAATCCGACGGACTCGCCGGCTGGCTCGAGCGGACTCACCGGCAGCCCGTCACCGACTGCGGGCTCGTTGTACGCCCGCGGGGCAACGTCGTTGGGGCTGTCGGGATAGCACAGCGAGGCAAGCGTCTGAATCTGTCCACGACCCACGCCGAGTTCGAACTGCCCGCCGCCGTACAGTCGAATTCCGCGCTCGTTGCAGTAGGTAATCGTCTCGAGCAGCGATTCGAGTGAGCCAAAACGCGACGGTTTGATGTTTACCCAGTCGGGCTCCCATGGCAGCGACTCGACGTCGTCGAGCCCGTGGATCGGGGCGTCCCAGGAGACGCGTGATCGAACGTCGGGGTCCTCGAACAGCGGCCGCGTCTCGTCGGTCAGCGCCGGATCCTCGATGATGGCGTGGGGGAATCCCTCGAGGACGAGGTCGTACAGCTCGGGGTCGGCCGGCACGTCGACCTCGGTGCCCTCGTACTGGCCTTTCAGATCGAGGATGCGGACCGCGTCGGTGCCCACCGGTTCGTCGATCGCCGCGACGAGGTCGGCGTCCCACTCGGGCGTCGGATCGAGCTTGAATTCGAGGTCGGGAACCTGCTCGCGCAGGTCCTCGAGTCGGTCGGTCGTCGGCGGCTCGCCGAGGCGGGTGCTCGCGACGAACCGGACCGGCTCGAGCGAGCGATCGAGCACGCTGGCGAGGTCCGTCTCGGCCTGTCGCAGAGCGAGGTCGAGCGCCGCGCTCTCGATGCCCCACCGCCGGTAGTTGCGAAAGACCTCGCGGTCAGGCTCGCCGCCGGGAAAGAGATCCAGCGTCGCAAGCCGCTCGGAAAACGACCCGAACGTGTACTCGCCGGCGAGTTCCGGCAGGCCGGTCTCCGCCAGCCGGTCGTGATCTTCGGTTTCGTAGGTCACGTCCTCGCCACGTCCCGTAACCGTCCCGTCGCCGTTCGGTGTCGGTCCCGAAAGCGCGAATTCGGTCGTCACGCGGGTAAACTCGCTCGAGGTCTCGCGCTCGCGGCGCTCGCTTGCGACCGACTCGATCGTCAGCGACAGGTCGGCGACTCGATCGTAGTCCATGGTCTGTCTTCGACCCAGCGCGGAAAGAAGGTTGGCCGCCGTCACTCCTCGCCGCGGCGCTGGCGGAGGTTCTGGCGGGTAAACTGCGGTCGCGCGCCGATCGACTTTGGCGAGCGGAACGACCGGTAGAGTTGGATCAACACGATCACGGAGAAAACCGCTGCGACGATCGATCCAGCGGGGGCCTCGAGCGCGTAGAGCACGCCGGTCGAGAACAGCGACATCGTGAGCAGCATGCCGTAGATAATGCGTTTGGCGAACTTTTCGAAGACGCTCTCCGAGTCCTCGACGCCGATGCGGACGTAGAGGTCGTCGCGGTCGAGCCGGTCGAGTACGCGCTCGGTCTTGGGCGCGAGTCGAGTCAGCGACTCGCCACTGCGGCGGAGCTGTTGGCCCGTCTCGTCGATGTAATTGCGGATGGTTTCCTCGCGATATCCTTCCTCGGTCAGGAAGTCGGTCGCCGTCGCGATGAAGTCGAAGTCCTCATCGAGAGTGACACAGACGCCCTCGACGACGGTCGCGACCCGGAGGACGAGCGCGAGGTTTTTGGGGAGTCGGAAGGGGAACTCGTAGATCGAGTCCTCGATCTGGCCGACGATCTGGTTGACCCGGTACTGTTCGACGTCCTCCCCGCGGGCGTCCTGGATGGCGATCTCCATCACTTCGGACATCACGCCGCGGTCGGCGTCGGGGGACAGCGTCCCGATCTCGACCAGTGCGTCGAGGATGCCGTCGATATCTTGGTTGGCGACGGCGACGTAGAAGTCGACGATCTTCTCCTGAATGAACGAATCGACCCGCCCCGACATCCCGAAGTCGTAGAAGACGATCTGCCCTTCGTCGGTCACCGCGAGGTTCCCGGGGTGGGGATCGGCGTGGAAGACTCCGTCGTCGATGATCATCTGGAGATACGACCGCTCCAAGTTCTCCGCGACCTGCGTTCGGTCGATCCCTTTGCGCTCGAGTTCCTCGAGATCGTTGATCTTCGTTCCCTCGATGTACTCCATCGTGAGCACGCGCGGGTCGGAGTGGCTCTCGATCACGTTGGGGATCAGAAAGCGGTCGTCGTCGGCGAAGTTCGAGCGGATCTCGGTGAGCATCTCGGCTTCGCGCTCGTAATCCATCTCCTCGCGGATCGTCTTCGAGAACTCGTCGGCCAGGTTCTCGAGCGAGAACGCGCGCGCTTCGCCGACGAAATACAGCAGGATGGGAAGTGACCACTTGATGACCCGTAGATCGGCTTTGACGAGCGATTCGATGTTCGGACGGCGGATCTTCACGGCGACTTCGCGACTGACTCCGTCGGTCGGTTCGGCCCGCGTCCGCTCGGTCTCGGGATCGAGTCGCGCCCGATACACCTGTCCCAGACTCGCGCCGCTGATCGGCTCGGTGTCGAACTCCGCGAAGCGCTCGTCGACGGGGCCGAGTTCGTCCTCGAGCACCTCTTTTGCCTCGGGCCAGGGGGCCGGCGGCACGTCGTCTTGCAGCGACGCGAGGGTGTCGATGTACGCCGGCGGAAGGACGTCAGGGCGGGTCGACAGCAACTGGCCGAGTTTGATAAACGTCGGCCCCAGCGTCAACAGTGACTCGAGCAACCGCTCGGCCCGGCGACGATGGGTCTCGTGGTCGACCTGCCGGGGGCGGCCAAACAGGAGAAAACGCCGCCGGTCACGGGCGTAGGCGAGCAACAACGGCAGGAACTGCCACGCGACGATGACGAAGCGCTTGTATGCGCGAAGAGAAGCCAGTCTCACTCACCCCGTGTTAGGCGTCCTCGTCGACGATCTCGATCGTCGTCTCGTCGCTGGCGCCTCGTTTCGGCAGGACTAACTCGAGGACGCCTCGATCGACCGTCGCCTCGGCGTTGGCATCGGATGCGTCGTCGGGCAGCGGGAGGTCGACATCGAGAAAGAGCGAGCGGTTCTCCTCGATGTACTGGTAGTCGTCGGTCGGCTCCTTGTCCCGAGTGGCATCGATGGAGATGCGACCGTCCTCGATCGCGAGGTCGAGCGACTCGGCGGAGACTCCGGGGACATCGAGGACGAGCAGGTAGGCGTCCTCGCTCTCGAGCAGATCGAAAAAGATGTCCTCGGAGAGATCCCGCAACGCGTCGCGGAGCGCTGACATGGATACAGGTTCGAACGCCGATACGAAAAACCCCGCGGTCGCGGCGATTTCCTGCCCAAATAGCCCCCCACGCTTTTGCCGTCCGGCGACTCGAGTCACGGTATGGAAGGTGCCGACCGCGAGCGTACGGAGGCCGGGTTCAAGATGCGGACACCGGTCGACGAGGCGCGCCGAATTCTCAGAGAGGCTGTCGCAGACCGTGGGGACGCCGACGTGCCGTGTGGGACCGAAACCGTCGACGTCGCGCGTGCGGACGGTCGGGCCCTCGCTGCGCCCGTTACGGCCGCCCGAAACGTCCCCCACTATCGGCGGGCGGCGATGGACGGCTATGCCGTCCGGGCCGCGGACACGTTCGGGGCCAGTGAGCGCTCGCCCGAAGTGTTGCGACTCGTCGAGCCCGATGACGCGTCCGATGACCAGCACACGACTGCCGACCGTATCGAGCCGGAAACAGCCGCGCGGGTTCACACCGGCAGCGCCCTCCCCGAGGGTGCCGACGCCGTCGTTATGATCGAACGCGTTACCGAACGCGAAGCGCTCGGCGAACTCGAGGTCGAAGACGCTCTCGCGGAGGGCGAAAACGTCGCGCCGATCGGTGAAGACGTCGAGGAAGGTCAGGCACTCTACGAGGCTGGCCACCGGCTTCGGCCGTCGGATCTGGGCCTGCTGCGGTCGGCGGGGTACGGACAGGTCGCAGTCGCCCAGCGACCCACGGTCGGCGTGATTCCGACCGGCGAGGAACTGGTCGAGGCCGAGCCCGATCCCGGCGAGGTGGTCGAGACCAACGGGCTCACCGTCTCGCGGCTGGCCCAGCGCTGGGGCGCTCGCGCCACGTACCGCGACGTGGTCACCGACGACCCCGAGTCACTGCGCGTGGCCATCCAGCGCGACCTGACGAAGGACGTGGTCGTCACGACCGGGGGCTCCTCGGTCGGCGAGCGGGACCTACTACCGGAGGTAATCGACGACGTAGGCGAGGTGCTGGTCCACGGCGTCGGGCTCAAACCCGGCCATCCCGTCTGTCTGGGGATCGTCGAGGACACGCCCGTGCTCGCGCTGCCGGGGTATCCCGTCGCCTGTATCATCAACGCCGTCCAGTTCCTCCGGCCGACGCTGCGCTGGCTCGAGGGCACGACGCCCGATCCCCACCCGACGACGCAGGCTCGACTCGAGCGCAAGATCCCAAGCGAACCCGGCACACGGACGTTCGCACGGGTGCGCCTCGAGGCCCGCGATGAGGACGACCTAGAGCGCGACGAACCCGCGTACACGGCGATTCCGACACGGGCGAGCGGGTCGGGCGTGCTCTCGAGCGTTGCGCTGGCTGACGGCTGGGTCGTCGTCGACGACGACCGCGAGGGGATTCCGGCCGGCGAGACGGTGGCCGTCGAGAACTGGGAAGTCAATCCGTAACACCCCTCGAGAGGGGTTCGTTCTTCCACAACCTTGATATCGACATGTGTTGCCAACCCTCATTGAGGGATCCAAATGACAACGACTGACGACGTACTCGACCACCACCTGACGGCATTCGGCGAGCAAGACCTCGAGGCCGTTATGGAGGACTACACCGACGAGTCGGTAATCGTGACGAACATGGGGACGTTCCGTGGCCTCGAGGAGATCGAGGGGCTCTTCGAGGACCTCTTCGCGGAGTTCGATCACGAGGAGGCCACGATCGACATGCAACAAGAGACCGTCGAGGACGAGTTCGCCTACATCGTCTGGGAAGCCGAAACCCCCGAGAACGTTTACGAGTTCGCCACGGACACGTTCTACGTTCCCGAGGAGACGATCCTGTTCCAGACTTTTGCCGGGCATCTTTCGTCGAAGGCCTGAGACGGTCTGCTGGACCGACGGTCCGGCATTTCTACACGACAGGTCGGTGACTGTGCCGAACGTGATCGACAGAAGTCCGGATACTTACCGCAGCGCAAGCCGAACGGCATCGGCCAGCGCGTTCACCCGGGCGAGGTGTTCGTAGGTGCCGTCGCGGACCCCGTTGGTAACGTACGCAAAGCCGATGTTCTCCTCGGGGTCGGCCCAGCCGACGCTGCTCCCGAGGCCAGCGTGGCCGAAGACGTGCTCGGGGGAGAGCGAGCCGTAGGGTGCGACCGTCGTTCCGCCTTTCCAGAAGCCGAGCGCGAACCGTGCCTCGCGGTCGAGCGTCCCGTCGGATTCCGTCTCGGCTGCGAGCCGGGTCATCCGCTCGACGGTCTCGGACTCGAGGAGTCGGGTTCCTTCGAGTTCGCCGCCGTTGGCCAGACAGGCATAAAAGCGGGCCATGTCCCGCGCGGTGCCGACCCCGTTGGCTGCGGGGACCACCGCCCGGTGGACCTGTTCGGCGTTGAACGGGGCCGCGACCGCGGCGTTGTCGCCGAGTCCTTCACCGGGGTCCCGACAGCGGTCGAACGGCTCGAAGCCGACCACCGTCGCCACGTCGTCGTCCTCCTCGTCCCGGAGGCCGATACCGGTGTGGTCCATCTCGAGTGGCCCGAAGACACGATCGGCGGCAGCACGTTCGATCGGCGTGCCGGAGACGCGGCGGACGAGTTCGCCGACCAGCCAGCCGAACGTCAGCGCGTGATAGGCCGGCACCTCGCCCGGCGGCGAGAGCGGGTCCTGTTCCTCGAGCGTCTCGATGACGGCGTCCCAGTCGCTCCAGGCGGTCGGCCGGCCGTCGATCGTGCTCTTTTGTAGGCCCGCCGTGTGACTGAGCACCTGTCGAACGGAGATCTCGGCCTTGTCGGTGCCTGCGTCGGCGAATTCGGGCCAGTGGTCGACCACCCGATCGTCGTACGCGAGTGCGCCCTCCTCGACTAGCGAGTGCAGCGTCACTGCGGCGTAGGGTTTCGTACACGAAAAGAGAACGTGACGCGTTTCGTGGGTCTCTGCGTCGCCGTCGGGACCAGTCGTGCCGCCCGCGAGGTCGATGACGAGCTCGCCGTCGACGAAGACGGCCAGCTGTGCCCCGTGGTGGAGCCCGACCTCGAGGTGGCGCTCGAAGAGGGCGGCGATGCGCTCGCGGTCGGATTCGGCAAGCCGTGACATACCAGGTGCAACCAGCAGCGGGATTGTAATCGTTCCGCCCGAGACAGCTAGCAGTTAGTCGCCCGCCGACGAATCGGGCCGATACGCACGGCTGATGGTCTTCCAGCGGCCGGTCGTAAACCGGTAGTACGTGACCGCGGCGGGGACGAACGTCTCGAGGAGCAACGCAGCGTAGAGCGCGCCGATTCCGAGCGGCGTCACGGCCTTGAGGTACGGAACTGGAATCGAGACGGCACCGACCAAGGCGACGGGAAGCGCGAAGCCATACAGCCCGAGTACCTGCCCGTAGAACGGCCAGCGGGTGTCGCCGCTGGCGCGGAGCGGCCCGGTCGCGCCGCCGCTGATGCCGCGGAAGACGACGCTGACACACGCGACGGCGATAAAGGCTGTCACGAGCGGCAGAATCGATGGATCGGACACGAACAGGCGACCGACCCGCTCGGCGAAGACGAGGACGAGCGCCCCGCTGACGAGGTAGACGCCGGTACCAAACCAGAGCACCTCGCGGCCGTAGGCGTCGGCGTCCCCTTCGTCACCGGTGCCCAGTTCCTGGCCGACCAGACTGCTCGAGGCAAGCGAGAACCCCCAACCGGGCGTGTCCATCAGGTCTCGGACGCGCCGGGCGACGACGTAGGCGGCGAGGACGTTCGGGCCGAAGAGCGCGACGATCGCGAGCATCGGGAACTGGGCGGCCCGCCGTGCGACGTTGGTAAACACCAGCGGCGTCCCGATGCTGAGTACGTCGCGGATTTCACCGACTGTCGCGAACGGCCACGCGATACTGACCGTGACGGGGAACGTACCGATCAGCGGCAGTCGGCCGAACGTGAAGCCGACCGCGAACGCCGCCAGCACGAGGCCGTTCGCGACGACCGTGCCGATTGCCGCGCCGACGACGCCCAACTCGAGGACGAAGAGCAACACCGCGTTGAGCGCCACGTTGACGACTGCGCCGCCCGCCCGGAGCACCATCGGCGTCCACGCGTCGTCCGCACCGACGAGTGTCCGACTAGCGATGAGGTTCAGCCCCGCGAGCGGGACGCCGACGGCGACGACGCGGAGGTAGTCCGCGCCGAAGGCGATCGCAGTGGGATCGTTGCCGATGACCCCGATCAGTCTCTCAGCGCCCATCCCGTAGACGGCAGCGAGCGGCAGTAAGACCGCGGCGACGATGATGCTACTCGTCGTCACCGCGAGCGAGAGTCCCGCGGCGGTCCCGCCACTGTATCGCTGGGAGACCAGACTGATGGTCGCACCGGCGACACCGCCACCGACTGCAAAGGCAAGCCCCCAGTACGGCGTCGCGAGCCCGACGCCGGCGATCGCTGCCGGGCCGAGGGCGATCCCGACCATCGCGACGTCCGCCGCGGACTTCGACATCCGCGCGATCCCCGTGACGATGCGGGGCCAGGCGAGGTCGGTCGTCCGCTCGGCGCGTCGCCGGTCGATCACACCGGCCCGTGCCAGCAGGTAGCCCACCGCGAGCAACAGCCATCGGACGGGATTCGGGATATCTCTCGAGCGAACAGCCACGAGGGTCCGTTCGTGATTCGGCACTAAAGGCGCTCATATGTCGGGACGGCTCGGTCAGAATGCACCCCTCTCTGACGCAGTAGACCGAATCCGGGTACCATCTTCCGAGCTTCGAGTGTTCCGCCTAGCTCGAGTCGCGATCTGACGCCGATCGCACTCGCGGTCGGTAGGTTCTCCACCGCTCATTGACGCCGACTCTGCGTGCTGCGACGTAGACGAGTGCGGCTCCGAAGAAAGTGAGCGGCGTCAACGTGAGATGCCACAGGAGCGTGCTTCGAATTCCATAGCCTAGCACCTCCAGCGCCTCACCGATCCGCTGCAGCGGGTATAACACCGCGGGGTGGGCGATATAGATACCGACGGCATAGTTTCCCCACGACGGTAACGGCGTCGACCGTCCGAGCTCCGGCCTCGAGAGAAGGAACAGAAATAATGACAAGGTAAACAGTGCGGTTCCGATCGTATAACTCGCCGTGTAGACCCCCTGAGCGAACGTCTCACCCGTGAGAACGTATCCGAGGACGTATCGTTCACCGAGATGGAACACGCCGAACATGACGGTTGCCACAAGATAGTGCGTGCTCCGCTCGGGATCTGGCTGCCAGTCGCGCGAGTAGATTGCGTAGCCGAGGCTCGTGTAAAAGAACCCGAAGAATAGCGCATCTCTGATCTCGAACGGGATGTCCACGAACATCGTATAACTCGCACCCAAAAGTCCGATCACGTGGAATACGAGCGAAATTGGAACCAGATAGTCCGTCTTGTCGATCCGAACGAAGAGTGACACGAACGTGAGCGAGAGAAGGAGGGCCGGGAGAAACCAGAGGATCTCGGATACCGACGTCCCGTAGTATAGTAGCGCGGGCGGAGACACGAATTCGGTTAGTTTGAGCGCACTGCTACGGATGATATCCCTGTTTTCGGCGCCTGCACGCACAGCCGTTCCCGCGAGGAAAACTGGCGCGGAGAGCAACAGCCCGGCCGCGTATAGCGATGTGATCGTGGTCACTCGATCGGTGAAATAGTCGGTCAGTTCACGACGGGCGGTTTTGCGGGCGAAAAAATACCCTGATGTCATGAAGAAGAACGGAACCACGAATCGTGCAACCGAGTCGATCAGAAAATTCACCATGTTCCCGGTCGCTCCGAGCCCCCTGAACGGGTCCGTGTGAATCGCAACGACGAACGCCATTGCGATTATTCGCACCGAATCGATGCTGTAGATGCGATCAGTCATCACTCGAGCATCCCTCGGTTCCGCGATCGACCACCGACTCGCCGCCCACCGCAGGCCATTGTGCTCCCATCGCTCGAGCACGCAAACGTCCAGTCTCGGCCGTTTTCACGGCGCGGAGAGAGGTCCGTCGACCGCGTTTCTCCATACCTCCCCTCCAGCAACCGATGCCGTTACTATACGTACAGTAAGCCCATTTCGGCACCCTTCCCCATCTGACATACGTGTTTCAGCGGTGCTATTGCGCCGTTATCGCCAGCCCTGCGGGTCGATGTACGATGTAGTCGGACTACTGTCTTTGAGTCAACTGTTGCACCATCCAGAACTCCCATTGACGATCCGTTCAGTGTCCAGGAGAAGTGGCGCGCTAGGTACGGTAGCGGACTCCGCACGCAGGTCTCAGACTCGGGAGACCGACGTTTTTACCCCCGGCACGCGAAGTGCCGCTATGAATCGCAAGGAGTTTCGTGATCTCGCCACCCCCGCAGAGGCACGCGAGGCGATCGACTCGCTGGCCCTCGAGGCCGGTATCGAACGCGTCCCGCTCGCGGAGGCGCGAGGCCGGGTGCTGGTGGCGCGACTCGACGCCGAACTCGACGTCCCGGGGTTCGACCGGGCGAGCCTCGACGGCTACGCGCTCCGGGCGCGAGACACGTTCGGCGCGGACGAGGCCGATCCTGCCCGGCTCGAAATCGTCGGCGAGGTCCACGCCGGCGAGGAACCGGACGTCGCGCTCGAGGAGGGGCAAGCCGCCGAGATTTCGACCGGTGCAGTGATGCCCGACGGTGCCGACGCGATGGTCCCGGTCGAGCGCACAGACATGGATCCGGAGGGTGACGATGTGCTGGTCCGGACCGCGGTCGCCCCCGGCGACAACGTCATGTTCGCCGGCGCGGACGTCGCCGCAGGCGAGCGCGCGCTCGGTCCCGGGACACAGATCACGCCCCGTGATATCGGCCTGCTGTCGGCGCTGGGGGTCGACGAGGTGCCAGTCAGAGCCAAGCCACGCGTCGGCATCGTCTCGACCGGCGACGAACTCGTGCGACCGGGCGAGGCCCTCGCGAGCGAGCGCGGGGAGATCTACGACGTCAACAGCTACACGATCGCCGCCGGGGTCGAGGACGCGGGCGGCGAGGCCGTCCTCTATCCCCACGCCGGCGACGAGCAAGACGAAATGGAGCGGATCCTCCGCGAGGCCGCCGCCGAATGTGACCTCGTGCTCTCCTCGGGCTCGACCAGCGCGAGCGCGGTCGACGTCATCTACCGCGTCATCGAGGAGCAAGGCGAGTTGCTGCTCCACGGGGTGAGCGTCAAGCCGGGCAAGCCGATGCTGATCGGCCGGCTAGACGACTCAGCCTACGTCGGCCTTCCGGGCTATCCCGTCTCCGCGATGATGGTCTTCCGAACCTTCGTCGCGCCGGCGATCCGCGAGGCGGCCGGCCTCTCCGAACCCGCATCGGCGACCGTTGCCGGCCGCCTGGCCCGACAGGAACGCTACGAGGAAGGCCGTCATCGGCTCATGCCCGTCGGCCTCGTCACCGACGGCGACGGCGACACGCTCGTCTACCCTGTCGACAAGGGCAGCGGCGCGACGACTAGCCTCGCCGACGCCGACGGCGTCGTCGAAGTCGGTCCCGAAACCGACTACCTCGAGGCGGGCGAACCCGTCACCGCCACGCTGTTCTCGCCGGACGTTCGGCCGCCGACCCTGTTCGGCGTCGGCGAGGACGACCCGACCGTGTCGCGCGTGCTCGACGGGCTCGCAAACCCGCGCTACCTCTCGGTCGGCACTCGGCCCGGCCTGCGACGGCTCCGCGAAGGCGTTCCCGACGTGGCCGTGGCCGCGGGCCCGCTCGAGGCCGACGTCGAGACGACCGAACTCGGCCGCTGGGAGCGCGAGTGGGGGCTGGTCGTCCGCGCCGGCAACCCCGACGAGATCGAGGGCCTGTCCGATCTGATCGATCGCGACCTGCGCGTTATCAATCGGACGACCGACTCGGGGCTGCGCTCGAGTCTCGACGCGGCGATCGCCGATCTCGCGAACGACCGGGGAACGACCAGACGCGAGCTAACCGACGCGATCGATGGCTACGATCTCGGGTTGCGCGCCCACGAGAGCCCCGCCCGGAAGGTCGTCGCGGGCGATGCCGACGCCGGCCTCGGCCTGCGCGAGACGGCCGACCGGCTCGATCTGGGCTTCGTCTCCCTCGGCGAACAGCCGGTGCGGGTGCTGGCGAACCCCGATCGGACGGGCAAGGAGGGGGTTCGCGAACTCGAAGCGGCGCTCGCGGACGTGCAGTGATCGATGCCCTCGCCCGCGGGTGGCCTCGAGTTCCACGGCGACGCGACGAGAGCCGACCGATCGCCCGAACCTACTCTTCGGCGTCGCCGGGCTGAGTCGCTTCCTGCCACGACGAGGCGTCGAAAAACGACTGGAGCGCCATCAGTACGCCGACGTACGTTCCGAACGCGACGATGACGAGCGGGACGAGGACTGCAAGTACCAGTCCGCCGAGGGGGTTCGCACCGAACAGCTGTAAGAGGGCTGCCATACCCTCCACAGGGTGGACGGATATGATATATCGTTCGAACGCGTCCGCGTTCGCGAGCGCCCGTTCGAGCAGAAGTGGTTGCGAGACCGGATCTCCGACGAGGCTGCTTTTGGTCGCCCGCCCCCTACGAGGAGCCATGCGAATCGTCACGACGCTCCCCTCGGCAACCGAGATCGTCGCCGCGCTGGGACTCGAGCCTGTCGGTGTCTCCCACGAGTGCGACTACCCGCGGCGTGCCGCGAGCGCCCCCGCTGTCACTCGGTCGCGAATCGACGCCGACGCGTCGGCCTCGAGCGCCGAGATCGACCGGCAAGTTCTCGACGTCGCTGAGACCGAAGACGGCGTCTACGAGATCGACGTCGAGACGCTCGATGATCTCGAGCCGGACGTGATCGTCACACAGGGAATGTGTGACGTCTGTGCGGTCGACGAGGCCGTCGTCGCCGATGCCGTCGACCGGATTTCGGCCGATCCCGAGGTCGTCCCGACCGATCCCCACAGCGTCGGTGACGTGTTCGACGATCTCGAGCGGATCGGCCGCGCAGTCGGTCGCAAGGGCCGCGCGGCCGAGGTTCGACGCGACCTCGAGTCCCGCATCGACGCCATCCGCGAGCGAACTACCGATATCGACGCGGTCGACCGCCCGCGCGTGGCGATCTTCGACTGGACCGAGCCTGCCATGATCGCGGGCCACTGGACGGCCGAACTCGTCGACTGGGCCGGCGGCGCGTACGGACTGGCCGACGTCGGCGAGCGCTCGCGACCGCGCGAGTGGGACGAGATTCGGGCGTACGATCCAGAACTCGTGGTCGTCGCGCCCTGTGGGTTCGGCCTCGAGCAGATCGCACGGAACACCGCAGATCTCACCGAGCGCGACGGATGGGACGAGCTGACGGCAGTTAAGGAGAGCCGCGTCTGGGCGATGGACGGCGACCACTACCTTAACCGGCCCGGGCCGCGGCTGGTGGACACGCTCGAGGCACTGGCACCGATCGTCCAGCCCGACCGGTTCGACGGCCCCGATCCGGACGTGGCGGTTCCGTTCGATGACCTCGCAGGGCTCGAGCCGACGGCTGCTGGCTCCGAGACGCGTCCCGAGGCCGACTCGTCACCGTGATCGTTCTCCCCGCTGCCCTCCGAGACGCGATCCGCGAGCGCGCCCGCGAGGGACGCCCCGCGGAGATCTGTGGCGTCCTCGGTGGCGCGTACGAGCCTGAGGGGACGAGTCGCGTCCGGTCGCAGTATCCAGCTGACAACGTCGCCGCGAACCCGCGGACGCGGTACGAGATCGACCCCGAACAGCAGCTGGCGATCTTCGACCGCCTCGAGGATCGCGGCGAGGAAATCGTCGGCTTCTATCACTCCCATCCCCGTGGCCCGGCCCATCCCAGCGAAACCGACGCCGAACTGGCGACGTGGCCCGATCGGTCATACGTGATCGTCTCGCTCGAGCCCCGCGAGATCGGGTCGTGGCGCTGGCGGACCGAAGCCGAGCACGGCGACGACGAGAAGGGGACCGCTGGGCAATTCGAGCGCGAACGGCTCGTCGTCGACTGACCTGGCTCATACGGACTCCTGTCAGTCAGTGCCGGTGTAACCGCGACCCGTTCTGCGGGCCCACCGGGACATCGTGACAGCAGACCGTATCAGTCGTCCGCGTCGTCCTCGAGTTCGTCGGCTTTCGCTCGTGCCGCCGCTGCTTTCTCGCGGAACTCTTCGATCCGCTGGTTGAGCTTCTTCCCGGCGGTGTATTTGAACTCGTCGGGCATCATCCCGTACTCGATATCGAGCGTGATCATCGTGTCACAGCCCTCGACGATCTCGGGGGCCCAGCTCCCCTGCGCCAGCTTCGACTCGTCGGTGACGACCGCCTCGCCGTCCTCGACGTCGATGAAGGCGGTCACGATGTTCCAGATGTTCGGGTTGCTCGAGCTGGCCTCGTCGAACAGCCCCTCGAGTCGCGATCCCTTGACCTCCTCGTCGCGGAGTTCCTCGAGGAGGTCCTCGAGGGCGTCGGCTACGTCCTCGTGTTCGGCGGCTTCCTCGCGAAGCTCGGCCGGTGACTCGTCGCCACTGTGTTCTGTCATCGGCTCACCCTCCGTTCGTCGCTGTCCGCGATCATAGACGAGGGTAGCCGCTTCGGAACCGTAAACGTACGCTTCCGTCCCGTGATCGGCTGGTCATCTCGGATCGCAGCTACGACGCGTCCTCGAGGACGCCGGTCACCCAGATACGGTTTGGATCGTCGGTCTCGTGCATCCAGTCGGCCAGTCTGGTTCGCATGGCTCCTCGCACGTCCTCGTATTCGGGGTGGTCGATCAGATTGTGGAGCTCTGCGGGGTCGGCCTTGAGGTCGTACAGTTCGTCGATGTCGGGGCCGTTGTAGACGTACTTGTATTGGTCCGTCCGGACCATCCGCTGGCTGTAGAGGCCGAACTCGTCGCCGTGGTACTGGGAGAACGTCGATGTCGCCCACTCCATCTCGGCCGGCACGTCGCCCCCGTTCTCGAGGATGGGGACGAGACTCCGCGAATCGAAGCGCTCGGGGACGGAGACGTCACCGATCTCGAGGAAGGTCGCCGCGAGATCGTGTAAGTGGACCGGCGCGTCACAGGCTGTGTCTGCATCGACGACGCCGGGCCAGCGCACCTGCAGTGGAATCCGGTAGGTGTCGTCGTACATTATCGGGCCCTTGTTGAACTGACGGTGGCTTCCGGCGAAGTCGCCGTGGTCGGAGGTGTGGACCACGACCGTGTCGTCAGTCAGCCCATGGGCGTCGAGTGCGTCGAGGATGCGCTCGAGTTGGTGTTCGATGAGCGTCATAAAGCCCCAGTACTTCGCGATCGCTTCCGCCCATAGGTCCCAGCCGAAGCCGTCGACGCCACGGTAGGCGAGGTAGTTCTCGTGGACGCGGGGCTTGCCGTCGTAGGTCTCGGCGTAGCTGTCGGGCCGCTCGATGTCGTCGGGGTCGTACAGCGAGGCGTAGGGCTCCGGGACGACGTAGGGGTGGTGCGGGCCGTAGAAGTCCGTCCGGTGGAAGAGGGGGCCGTCCCGGTCGCCGTCGGCGTGGGCCTCGATCGCGTCGATCGTCCGTTCCGCGAGAAAATAGGCCCGCGTCTCCTCGATGTCGATCGGCGTTGTCGCGGCGACGAACGTCCCATCGTCGCCGTCTCGCGGATCGTCGCCCGTATAGATCTGATTTTCGAGTTCAACGTCGTCGACGGGGGTGCCACGCTCCTCGCGATACTCGCGGAACGCCTCGTCGATGTCGTCGTGATGTGTGTCGCTGCCGCCGAGATACGAGAACCCGAAGTCTCCGGGCGTCCGATCCCGGCCGGCGTGCCACTTCCCCGTGTAGCTGAGGTCGTAGCCAGCAGCGACCAGTTCCTCCGAGAACGTCGGCAGATCCGCGGGAAGGTTCGGCTGGATGGCATCCGGCTCGTGGCAGTTGTTCAACATGCCGTGGCCGTGGGGGAACTGCCCGGTCAACAACGACGCGCGCGCGCTCGAGCAGATGCTGATCGGCGTGACGGCGTGGGTAAAGCGGAGCCCCTCGTCCGAGAGCCGATCGCTTCCCGGGGTTTCGACCGGCGGGTCGTCGGGTGCGCTGGCGTCGTATCGCTCCTGATCAGTCAGGATGAGCAAGACGTTCGGGCGACTGTCGGCGTCAGCATCGGCCATCGAGCATCGTACACCCACTCTGTAGTTAATGGTATAACCTGCATGTAGCCACTCGACAGGGCCCATAAGATGACGCCGTATGAACCCAACCGTTGATTTATCAGCCGTTCGATGGGCAAGGCGTGCCGAGTGCGTACTGTGGTGAGTGTGGGTGGCAGTATCGAGCCGATGGGGACGACGCGGCTGCACTCAGCCGCGCGATGATCGACCACTTCGTCGAGACGGGCCACTCGCCGGTCGAGCGGTGTGACGCGACGGATCGCTCGTCGACTGACGACTCGCTCGAGCCATCGGAGCGGACAGCGGCGCGCACGCGCGATCGGTGATCGGCCCGTCTCGCGGTGTCGCTGAACCAGTCAGCCAGCGGCCATCACTGGCTAAATTTCACACAATGTGACCGATTGTCAACCAGTGCCGGTCGACAGCATCCCCTAACTGACTGTTTGTCCACTACAATTCGGAAACATACTTTGGTCTCGAGCAAAAAGGGAATGGCAGCCAGCGATTTGGCGTGCTATCATCCGACACCGACCAAACGATAATACTTTTCCATTAGGGTCCGAAATCCCTGAGTATGTCTGACGACCTCAAGAAAGGGCTCGAGGGTGTGTTAGTCGCTGAATCGGGACTCAGCTCGATCGACGGCGATGCGGGCCGGCTGATCTATCGCGGCTACACGATCGAGGACCTCGCGCGCGGCGCGAGCTACGAGGAGGTTCTGTACCTGCTCTGGAACGGTCACCTCCCGACCGAAGACGAACTCGAGCCGTTTACGGACGCGCTCATGGAAGAACGCGAGGTCAGTGAGGACGTCCTCGCGACGATGGAACGGCTCGCCGCGGCCGACGAAGAGCCGATGGCGGCGCTGCGAACTGCGGTCTCGATGTTCTCGGCCACTGAACCCGAAAAAGACGCCGATCCCGAGGATCTCGAGGCGACGCTTCGGAAGGGGCGTCGCATCACGGCCAAGATCCCGACCGCGCTCGCAGCCTTCGAGCGCTACCGACTCGGCGAGGAGCCGGTCGATCCTCACCCTGACCTCGGGCTTGCGGCGAATTTCCTCTACATGCTGACCGGCGAGGTGCCCGACGACGTCGCCGCCGAGACGTTCGATCAGGCGCTCATCCTCCACGCCGACCACGGCCTGAACGCCTCGACGTTTACCTCGATGGTCATCGGCTCGACGATGGCCGACATCTACAGCGCCGTCACCGGCGGCATCAGCGCCCTCTCCGGACCGCTCCACGGCGGTGCGAACCAGGACGTCATGGAAGTCCTCATCGAGATCGACGAAAGCGATCTCGATCACCGTGCGTGGGTCGAACAGGCAACTGAAGAAGGCCGGCGCATCCCCGGCTTCGGCCACCGCGTCTACAACGTCAAAGACCCCCGCGCGAAGATCCTCCAAGAACGTAGCGAGGAACTCGCGAACAACGGCGAGGACAAGTGGTACAAGTACACCACCACCATCGAACAGTACCTCTCCGAGGAGAAGGGCCTCACCGAGAAGGGCATCGCCCCCAACGTCGACTTCTACTCGGGCTCGGTCTACTACCAGCTCGGCATCCCGATCGACATGTACACGCCCATCTTCGCCATGAGCCGCGCCGGTGGCTGGATCGCCCACGTCCTCGAGTACCAGGACGACAACCGTCTCATCCGCCCGCGCGCCCGCTACACCGGCCCAGAGGACCAGGACTTCGTCCCGATCGAAGAACGGTAACGCCGTTTCCGTCGCGTTTTCTGTCTTCGATTTTCGACCGTTTCATACGGACTCCTATCAGTCAGTTCTGGTTGGACCGCGACCCGCACTGCAGGCCCACAGGGACCTCGTTACAGAGACCGTATCAGTCCGTGTAAGCACCGCCACTCGTTGCAGGCGACACAAACGACAGGACGGTTTGATTCCCGCTCGCAGCCGGTCACTTCAGCTCGCGAACGAGCAGCGAGATGCCGATCAGTGACGTCAGGAGGACGGCGAGGTTGAACGCGGCGCGGATCGGCGGCTGGAACTTGGGATCGACCCAGAGCTCGATGGTGCTGGTAACGCTCCCGTAAAACTGAAACAGGGCCAACACGGCCACCAGCGAGCAGACGGCGAGTGCGCCCCAGGCGAGATAGCGGTGGATCTCGTTGGAGCGTGGATCGAATCCGCTGATGGCGTTCGATTTGGCTGCCGTCTGAGCGCCATCGCGCTGGTGTGTCTGTTGCTCGGTCGGCTGGTCAGCGTCGGTCGTCGGCTGTGTCGATGTATCAGTCATTGGAACCTCCGTGCGAGCGCGATCGTAGCGAGGACTGCAACAGCGGTGACGGCGATCCCGAATCCAGGTGTTCCGTCCCCGCTCGATTCAGCACTTGCGTCCTCACGTTCGCCATCGCTCTCACGCTCGGTGCTGCTGTCGGCTGCCGCGCTGTAGGCGTCGGAACTGCTGGCAAAGTCGCTTACTTCGAGCCCGGTTTCACTGGCTGTTTCGTTGACGGACAGCGACCCGGGGCCGAGGTTGGCAGCCGCGCGGTTCGTCCGGACGATCGTGCCGTCCCGCCAGAGGATCGCATCGAGGTAGTAGTCGTACCCCTGCGGGACATCGAGCCCAACGGTCGGTGATGCGGTTTTCCCGGGCTTGATCGTCGACAGCTCGACGGTCGCGGAGTCAGCGATGACGTTCGACGCTGCCTGGCGGGCGTTCACTTCGAGCTCGAGGTCACGTTCGGCGTCGTCGCCGGTATTGGTGAGATAGCTGCTGACCTCCAGCGTGGCTGTGTCGGGAGTCGTCGAGTCAATCGAGTAGCCGATCGCGGGGATGTCCGCGGGGCTCCCGCCAGCGTCGCCGCCGAAGCGGTGGAACTCGACGTCAGTGGCAGCGTACGTGGGCGTCAGCGCGTCGACGCCGTCGACAGTATGGCTGGTCGACTCGGTACGGGTGCCGTTTCGATAGACGAACGTCTCGATCTCGTAGCTGCTCTTGCGGGGGACCGACACTGTATCCGTGACGACGACTTCGGAGCCGTCAGCTAGCGTCTCGACGTCCCGTTCGGTGGTGCCCTCGACGAGACCGGTCTTGGTGTCGGTCGCGCGATGGACGACGGTGACGTTCGTGACGGGACCGCCACGATGCTCGAGGTACGTATCGACGGCTAGGGTGGCGGTGCCGCCGGTAACCTCGTCAGCGCTGATCGTGATTTCGGCCAGCGACACGTGGCCGGTGTGCTCGACGTCGGCGGCCGTCTCGGGCTCGCTAGGATCGGACACCGCCCCAGTGAGCGCGAGGGTCGTGACCGCCCCGGTCACGACCACGAGTGTCGCAATGGTCAGGAGGGACTCGCGATTCATATCATCGTGCGCACACCAGTTGTATAAGTGCTTTGTGTAGTAATGATAGAATGACTGTTCGCGTGCCGAGACTGGAGCAGTACGAGCAAGGCGCTGGCGCTGAAACCGACCACCGTGTTCGTCTTCGTCTACGGAACGCTGACCGATCCCGAGCAAGTCGCGACCGTCCTCGGTGACAGCAGCCAGTACGAGTTCGCTGGCCGCGCAACCCTCGAGGGGTGTCACCAGGTCGACGGCCGATATCCGACGCTCGCACCCGGGGGCAGCGTCGACGGACGGCTACTCGCGGTCGACGACGCGGGCCTCGAGCGCCTCGACCGATACGAGGGTGTCGACAGCGGACTTTACGTGCGCGTCGCGGTGGCAGCCGGAAGCGGTGTGGAAGACGCGGACGATCGCTGCTGGGTGTACGTCGGCGACCCTGAGAGACTCGCCGTCGACGTGACGTGGCCGGGGGATGGCCCGTTTCGCGACCGCGTCCGACGCGTCGTTTCACGGCGGGTCGTCGTGGTCCGGGAGATCGAATGACGTCTGTCTGTCCTTCGTCTGACGTCTGCTCTAACCCGCCGCTTGCTTGCGGTTTCACTTTCGCCGTGGGTGCATGAGATTTATATACTCTGGGTCCCCTTGTCCATTCGCACGTCACACGCCGTGCATTCCCTGTATTCCCTGTCGTGCTACGTCCTGTAGCACATCCCTGTTGGGGGACGACGGTGGGCCCGGAACGGCTCCCCGCTCTCCGACAGTAATCCTTACACCCCACGCCGAGTAGACAGGTGTATGCTCGAACTCGCGGATATTCTCGAGGCGCGCGAACGGGTCCGGGAGACCTCTCGACAGACGCCCCTCGAGCATTCACATACCTATTCGGCGATGACCGGAGCCGAGATCTATCTCAAACTCGAGAACTTCCAGCGGACGGGGGCGTTCAAGATCCGCGGGGCGACCAACCGGATCGCGACGCTCTCCGAGGAACAAAAGGAAGCCGGTGTCGTCACCGCGAGCGCTGGCAACCACGCACAGGGAGTCGCGCTTGCGGCCACACGGTCGGGCGTCGACTCGAAGATCGTCATGCCCGAATACGCGCCGATCTCGAAGGTCAAAGCGACCAAAAGCTACGGTGCCGAGGTCGTTCTCGCGGGCCGGGACTACAACGAGGCCGCCGACCGCGCCCACGAGATCGAACGCGAGGAGGGGCGGACCTACGTCCACGCCTTCGACGACGAGTACGTGATGGCCGGACAGGGGACGATCGGCCTCGAGATCGTCGAGGACTGCCCCGACGTCGAGACGGTCGTCGTTCCCATCGGCGGCGGCGGGCTGATCAGCGGCATCGCGACCGCGATCAAGGAGCAAAAACCCGACACGCGTGTCATCGGGGTGCAGGCCGAAGGGGCCTCGAGCGCAGCGCCGTCGCTCGAAAAGGGCGAACGCGTCTCGATCGACGCGGTCGATACGATCGCCGACGGGATCGCAACCCGCAGTATCGGCGAGCAGACCTTCCCCCACATTCAGGAGTACGTCGACGAGGTCGTCACCGTCTCCGATCCCGAGATCGCCGTCGCGCTGGTTTACCTGCTCGAGCGCTCGAAAACCCTCGTCGAGGGCGCGGGCGCGGTTCCGCTCGCGGCCGTCCTGTTCGAGACGTTCGACTACGACGAGGACGAGGTCATCGTCCCCGCACTCTGTGGGGGCAACATCGATCTCAACACGCTCACCAACGTTATCGTCCGCGGGCTGGTCGAGACTGGTCGCTACCTGAAGATCCGAACAGTGCTCAAAGACCGGCCAGGCGCGCTTGAGGACCTGCTGGACATCTTCACTGCCCACCGAGCGAACATCTACGCGATCCACCACGATCGGACCTCCCGCGAGGTCGAAATGAGCGACACCGAAGTCGAGATCGAACTCGAGATGCGCGGCCCCGACCACGTCGACGCGTTCCTCGCCGACCTCCGTGAGGCGGGCTACGAAGTCGACGTGCTGGCCTGAGTGCGGTCCCTGTTCCACCCCGTTTTAAGCCGGCGCCGACCGAGACGTGGGATATGAAACGCGTCATCGACACCGACGACGCCCCCGCCGCGGTCGGTGCGTACAGTCAGGCGACCAGCAACGGCTCACTGCTCTTTACCGCCGGCCAGATCCCCCTGACGGCCGACGGCGAACTGCTCGACGACGAGCCGATCGCGGCCCAGACCGAACAGGCCCTCTACAACCTCGACGCCATCCTCGACGAAGCCGGTGCGTCGTCCGACGACATCCTCAAAGTCTCCGTCTTCCTCGCGGACATCGACGACTTCGAGGCGATGAACGAGGCCTACGCCAACTACTTCGACGACGAGCCGCCGGCCAGAAGCGCCGTCGAAGTCGGTGCGCTCCCGAAGGGTGTCGGCGTCGAGATCGAAGCGATCGCGAGCCTCGAGTGAGGCGGTGACTGGTCCGTGACCGGCTCGTTTTCGGCGCTGCTCGGACTCGAGGCCCGCGTCACGTCGGCCCTGCTGTGGGGACTCGTCGGCTGTCTGTCGGTGCTGGTTTGCGTCCAGGGCTACACGCTGCTCGTCGACCCCCTGGTGCCGATCACGCAGGCACTGGCGTTGGCGCTGGTGGTCGGTTCCGTCGCAGCTGGTGGGGCGTACGTGCTCGAGCCACGGCTTGCAGCGTGGGCGGCCAACCGCACGACGAAGTGACCGTATCTCGTAAGGGTTAAACCACGGACGCGGTTAGGATGACGTGAGCCAGGATGGCCGAACGGTAAGGCGCACGCCTGGAAAGCGTGTTCCCTTTGGGATTCAGGGTTCAAATCCCTGTCCTGGCGTTTTTCGAATCTAACACTCGCGAGCGGCGCGTAGCGACGCGAGCGATCCGGATTCGAAAAACGCCACACGCAGGATTTGAACGAGAGACGACGCAGCGATCGAACGGAGTGAGATCGACCGTCTTCGCGTGGTTCAATCCCTGTCCTGGTAATCTTGTGATTCAACACCTGTTGAGCGACGCGTCGCTGGTGTGCCCCAATCTGTGACCGGTGCGACGCAGTGCCAACGCTGGTGTTTGCCGTGCGAAAGGGTAGGGGTACGCGAAGGAGGCGCTGGATTACTGCTCGAGTTCCACGGGGGAATCGGTCGCGATCCAGCAGTGGGGGTCATCCGGATCTCTGAGTTTCAGTCTGCCGCTTTGACACACCACCATTTCGTATCTGTCGTCCATGATGACCCCGACGCCAACTCTACTGTGATGTGATATCGTAACAGGGTCCGTACCACCTCCGTACCTGGTGGTAAGGACTGCCTACCGACCGTTTACCGACCGATGTCGGCCCGACTTGTCTCGAGCGGACGACCTTTGCCGTCACGGCCCGAGAGGTCGGATATGTGTGGTCGCTACACGCTCGTCGTCGAGCAGGACGACCTCGAGGCGCGGTTCGATGCCCGGTTCAGCGAGGACGAGGCCGAGTCGGGTTTCGGCCCGCGCTACAACATGGCACCGGGACAGTCGCTACCGGTGATTACGAACGCCGAGCCGGAGACGATACAGCGCCTCGAGTGGGGCCTGGTGCCGTCGTGGGCCGACGACGACAGCGGCGGGCTCATCAACGCGCGAGCCGAGTCTGTCACCGAGAAGCCGAGCTTTCGGGAGGCGTACGAACGCCGACGGTGTCTCGTTCCCGCGGACGGGTTCTACGAGTGGGTCGAGGCCGAGAACGGGAAACAGCCCTACCGAGTAACCTTCGAGGACGATCGGGTGTTCGCGATGGCTGGTCTCTGGGAACGCTGGGAGCCGGAGACGACCCAGACCGGCCTCGATGCCTTCGGTGGCGGCGTCGCCGACGGGACCGATACCGGACCCCTCGAGACGTTTACCATCATCACTACGGAACCGAACGACCTCGTCGCGGACCTCCACCACCGGATGGCGGTAATCCTCGATCCTGACGCCGAGCAGCGGTGGCTGACGGGCGAGGTCGGCCACGACGTACTCGAGCCGTCCCCGGCCGCCGAGATGCGTGCCGAGCCGGTATCGACGGCAGTGAACGATCCGGCGACGGACGAGCCGTCGCTGATCGAGCCGGTCGAAACGGTCTGATTGACTCCGGCGCGGTCCACGACGGGGGACTCGTCCCGTCGTCGACGACCGTTCCGTTCCAACGAATATATGGTTTAGGCTTACCTAATCTTCGCCAATGAAGCTGACCAGGCGAGACGCGGTTGCCGCGCTGGCCGCACTCGGTGTCGGTGGGACGCTGTCAGGCTGTGTAGCCCCACCCGGATCCGAGCCGGTCGACGTCGATCGGCTCCGTGAGACGCTGGTCGCGGCCGCCGATGTCGTCTATCCGAGCGAGATCTCCGGCACGGCGACGTTCGTCGAGGCGTTCCTCGAGGGCCGACTCGAGGACCCGACACACGTCGCCGGACTGGACGAGACGGTCACGGAGCTGGACGACAATGCGACGTTCTGGTACGACGAGTCGTTTGCGGCGCTGTCGGTTACGGATCGCGAGCAGGTGCTTCGGAATCTCGATGTAGACACCGCTGACGAGGATCCAACCGGAACGACGAGCGAACGAGTCCGCTACTACGTGGTCAACGATCTCTTGCTGGCGCTGTATGCCTCGCCGACGGGCGGGGAGCTGGTCGGCATCGAGAACCCGCAGGGACATCCCGGCGGGCTCGAGAGCTACCAACGGGGGCCGAACGCGTGAGTTGGGATCGGCCGCCCGCCGAGTCGGCGGCGCCAGCGACCGATACAGACGCCGACCGAACCCCCGTCGGGGACGCCGATGTCTGCGTGATTGGCGCGGGGCCCGCGGGCGGACTCGTCGCGGATCGCCTCGCTGAGGCCGGCCGCGAGGTCGTCGTGCTCGAGGCCGGATCGCGGTTCGACTCGGCCGATAGACTCGCCAGACAGGAGCGGGCGATCCGGCCGGCCTACGATCGGCCCGCCGTCTGGGACAGCGATCCGGAGCGCGACGCCTACGAGAACTCGGGGGAGTGGTTCTACCCGCTGAACTACGCCCGTTCGAGGGGTATCGGCGGTTCGACGCTCCACTGGCAGGGGATGGTAATGCGGCTCCACGGGGCCGATTTCAACTCGGCTAGCGTCCGCGGCGTCGGGACCGACTGGCCGATCGACTATCGGGACCTGCGGCCGTACTACGCCGCCGCGGAGCAAGAACTCGGCGTGGCCGGGGCCGACGACAACCCGTTCGCGCCGCCCCGCGAGGAGCCCCATCCGATGCCCGCCTTTCGGCCGTCCTACAGCGACTCGCTGTTCGCCGAGGCCTGCGACGACCTCGAGATCGCGATGCACTCCGTCCCCAATGCCCGCAACTCGGAGGCCTACGACGGCCGCAGCGCCTGTGTCGGCTACGGCACCTGCCAGCCGGTCTGTCCCTCGGGCGCGAAGTACGACGCCACCGTCCACGTCGAGCGTGCCGAGCGCGCGGGCGCAACGGTGATCGACCGCGCGCCAGTCCAGCGCCTCGAGCACGGCCCCGATGCGATCGAGGCGGCCGTCTACGCGACGCCCGGCGGCGAGGAGTATCGGCAGGAAGCCGACGCCTTCGTGATCGCCTGCGGCGGCGTGGAGACGCCACGCCTGCTCTTGCTTTCCGAGTCGAGTCACTATCCCGACGGGCTGGCCAACTCGAGCGGCCTCGTCGGTAACTTCTTCATGGATCACCTGTTCGCCGGCACAGGTGGCGTTCTCGACGAACCCACCCGACAGAACCACGTCGGCTTTCTCACGAGCGAGTCCCACCAGTTCTACGACGAGGCCGATGAGGAATACGCCCCGTTCAAACTCGAGTTTTTCAACTACGCTGGCCCTTCCCCGGTCGGGATGGCGCTGACGGGCGACGACTGGGGCGACGACTTGCTCGCACGGCTCCAGTCGGAGTACGGCAATCACATCGGGATGGGCGGCCTCGTCGAACAACTCCCCCGCGAGGACAGCTACGTCGGGCTCGACGCGTCGACGACAGACGATCACGGCAATCCGGTTCCGGACGTCCACTGGAACGTGGGTGAGCGAGCGTTGCGAACCATCGAGCGCGTCAACGGGATTCAGGAACGGATTCTCGACGAACTCGGCGCGGAGATCACCTGGCAGGTCGGCCCCGAGAACACGGGTCCGGCGTATCACCACATGGGGACGACTCGGATGGGTGACGATCCGACGGAGAGCGTCGTCGGACCCGACCTCCGCACCCACGATCTCGCAAACTGCTGGATCGCCTCGAGCAGCGTCTTCCCGACCGGCGGCGCGATGAACCCGACGCTGACGATCGCGGCGCTGGCGCTGAAGGCTGCGGATCACGTCCTCGAGCGACTGTAGCGTCCATCGCTTGCGACCCATTCTGTTTTAGGCAAACCTAAAACTATAAATGTGGTCGGCGGCGAGTACCGCCAATGAGTACCGGGGAGCAGCCCGAGATGATGGACAGCCACGAGGACGAGTACACCTTCGACGACGTCAGCGTCGTCATGGGAACGTACAACGAAGAGGAAGCGATCGGCAAAGTACTCGCGGACATCGACGAGGTCACCGACGGGAAGGCAGAGGTCGTCTGCGTCGACGGCTCGTCCGATCGCACACCCGAGATCGCTCGCGAGCACGGCGCGACGGTCATCGAGCAACAGCCACAGGGGTACGGCGTCGCCGTCCACGCAGCGATCACGGAACCGGACCGGCCGATCGTCGTCACCACTGACTGTGACGACACCTATCCGATGGAGCAACTGCCGGAGTTCCTCGAGTTGATCAACCAGGGCCACGACGTGGTCAGCGGTGATCGGCTGTACCACGGTGCCGAGGCGATGCCGGCGTTCAACCGCTTTGGCAACCACGCCTTCGCCGCGATCGCGAGCCTGCTGATGGGGACTCGCGTCCACGACACCACCACTGGGATGCGCGCCTACCGGCGCGAGGTGATCGAGTCGATCGAGTGGACCGAAAACACCGGCCTCTCGGCCGAACTGCTGATCCGACCGCTGATGAGAGGGTACGACATCCGCGAACATCCCATCGAGTACCGCGAACGTGCCGGCGAGACGAAGCTGGATCCGTTGCAAGGCGGTGCCGAGATCGCTAGGTCGATCGTCAAAGTCTCGCTCGAGGAACGACTTCGAGAACTCCCCCACGAGCCGACACAGCAGTAGTCGACGATCGTCTTTCGTTTTCGAAGGGTGGCGACAGTTCATCGCGTCCCCGCTGAGCCGCCGATCGAATCTATCCGTTCGCGTCCGGAACGGTGAGTTCGGTCCGGACGAACAAGCCATCCGGGGACTGATCGGGAACGTACCCCGCTTCGCCGCCACAATCCCGAATGGAACTGCACCGTTCGACTCTGGGTGTTAGTGCCCGGACGGTGTCTCCCTCCGTGCGAACCGGCAGCTCGAGTCGGTAGCTGAAACTGCTGCCAGGCCCTTGATCGACGAACACGTCTACGACGATGTCGTCCCGGTCGTCGATGGGGAGCGACTCGTTGCCGTCCCAGGTTGCCCCGTGGACGCGCACGGTGCCGTCGGTGACGGTCAGTCGAACGGGTGTTCGTTCCGAGACGTTCGCAGCGACGGCGGTGGCGCTGTCGTCGTCAGTCGTGACGGTCATCGTAACCCCCCCGGCTGTCGGCGGGACGCCGACTGTGGTGTTCAATTCCACCGCAGAGCCGGCGACGTGGTCGACCCGCTGGAGCCGCGACGCCTGTGGCGAATCGGCATGGGGTGCCCAGGCACCGCGATAGGCGAGGCGGTACAGCGACCGATCGGGATACGCGTCGACGACGGCGAACGGCCGCTCGTCGAGGGCGTACACCCGTTGGCCGTCGATGTCCGGATCGTTACGAAGCGCCTGGAACGGGTGGGCGAGCCAGTCGCCGTACGGCGTCGGGAGGAAGACGACCGATCGCTCGGACGGGCCGTCCTCGAGCGGCGCGTAGACCTCCTCGTAGGTGTCGGTCACGGCCGCGTTCCGATCGAGTTTCTCGTCGAAGCTTGCCGCCGTCACACCGCCGATCGCGAGTCCGCTCACGAGCAGCGCCGCGACGAACACCACGCGTGCGGGCTGCGGTTCCAGCCGCTGGTCGGCCAGTCGGCGAGCCCCGGTGGCCAGCGCCAGCGCGCCGACGGCGGCGAAGGCCGCGACCGGCACCAGCAGATCGAAGTGGTAGTACGGGCCGTGGGTGGCGATCAGGCCATCGCCGGCGCGCTCGAGGTCCCCGAGGATGTTGATGTTGCCCCAGAAGTAGACGTTGCCGACGGGGACGGTGACGAGCAGCCCGGCGAGGATGGCCTCGCGAGGCGAGAGCCCGCGCCGGACGGTGACACCGACCCCGACGGCTGCGACGGCCATGCCGAGGACGCCGCCCGCGATCCACTCGGTGGCGAACTGCGTGAGCACCCGCGCGTTCGCGCGCAGCGCCAACTCGATCGTATAGTCGATCTCGTGGTCGAGGATCCGGCGCTGCCCGAAGCCGAGCCCGTCCAGCGGTGCGAACGCCTCGTAGGGGAACACCAGCGGCGAGCCGGTTACGGTTGCGTTGTAGGCCAATGCAAGCCCGACGCCTGTCAGTCCGAACGCCGCCGTTGCGAGTTGTCTAGGGGGGGCGGCTCGCGACTCCCGAACGAGTGTCCAGCACGCGTGGACGATAAACGGCGTCGCGAACAGCACCGCCGTGTACGGCCGCGCGAAAAAGGCCAGGCCGATCGCTGCGCCAGCCGCCCCGGCAACGCGCCAGTCGCCCGTCCGGTCGGCGCGGAGGTAGCCGTAGGCAAACGCCAGGTTGAGCATCGTCGTCGGCGCGTACGGCAGGAAGACGGCCGAGTCGATCAGGAATAGCGGCGAACAGAGCATGATCACGGCGGCCGCAATGGCGGTCCGCCGATCGAACACCTCGCGAACGACCAAGGCGACGAGCGCGAGCGTCGCAGCGGCGACACCCACGAGCGCGAGTCGAGGGGTGCCGACGAGTTTCCCGAGCGCGAAAATGGCCGCGGGGACGGGCGCGTATTTCGGATAGAGCCGGCCGCCGTCGTCGACGAAGAACCAGGGACGAAAACTCTCCTCGACGGGTGGCCGGATGAACAGTTGCCCCTCGAGCAGCATCGCTGCCTGCTGGAGATAGACGCCCTCGTCGTGATTGAGCGAGTGATACGGAAACGTTCGCGTCGCGAGCAGCCAGACGGCGAGGGCGCCGGCAAGCGCAATGGCGACGACCGCTGCCCGCCACGTTCGTCGTCTCATGGGTCAGTCGTCACAATCATCACCGGCCATCCTGTGCGAGCATGACGGCCATCGACAGGCCCGAGATGGCGACCAAGACGAGCGCTGGAACCGCTGCCTGTCCGTACAGGCCGGCCTCCTCGACCTCCCAGATGTAGGTCACGAGCGTCTCGAAACCGAGCGGGCGCAGCATCAGCGTCGCGGGCAGTTCCTTCATCGTCGTGAGAAAGACGAGCGCGGCCCCCGCTGCCACTCCCGGCAGGATCAGCGGCAGCGTCACCGTTCTGAACGTTCCCAGCCGTGACCGCCCCAGTGTCCGGGACGCTTCGACGAGTTCTTGATCTACCTGCAACGTCGAGGTCTTGATCGAGCCGATCGCCTGGGGCATGAAGCGAACGACGTACGCAAAGACCAGCAACGGCACCGTCTTGTAGACCGCCGGCAGGACGTCGAGGCTGAAGCTGAGCAACGCGATCGCCAGGACGATCCCGGGCGTCGCATAGCCAATATAGGGCGCGCGGTCGGCCAGTTCCGCGAGCCGTGAGTCCGAGGTGGCAGACGCGAGCGCGATCGGCAGCGCCACGAGGATCGAGACGCCAGCAGCGAGCACGGCGACGTACGCCGAATTGAAGCCGTACTCCCAGCTGAACGCCAGTCCGCCGCCCTGATAGCCCGGCCCACCTGCCGTCAGCCACGTCGCGAAGATGGCGATCGGGAGCACGATCGCCAGCAACGCGATAGCGGCCGGCAACAGCAACACCACGTATCGCCACCTCCCGAGATCGAGGTTGGCGTTCCCGCGATGGCCGCTGCTTTCGTACGCTCCCGACTCGTCGACGCCGATCCGTGACTCGAGCGCGAGGACGAGCGCCGTCACCGTCAGCAACTGCAGCGACAGCAACGCCGCGTAGTCACGGGCGAAGGCGTTGTACCGGGCATAGATGAACTGCGTGAACACCTCGACGCGCATGATGTTTGGCGTGCCGAAGTCCGCGAGGGCATACAGTGCAACGAGCAACGCCCCGGCAGTGATTCCCGGGAGGATCTGCGGGAGGGTGATCCGCCGAAACGCCGTCCAGCGGCCGGCGTTGAGCGTCCGCGCTGCCTCCACGAGCGAGCCGTCGAGTGACAGCAGCGACGCTCGCGTCGTCAGAAACACGTACGGATACGTATACAGCGTCAGGACGAACGCCGCGCCAGCGAACCCGTAGACCGACGGGATCGACTCGATGCCAAGCGGCGCGAGGAGATCAGCGAGTTCGCCCTGCGGCCCGAACGCCGACACGAACGCGAACGCACCGAGATAGCTCGGCACCGCAAGCGGCAGCGCCGCGAGGACGGTCCAGAACCGGGGGAAGGGAATCGATCCCTGAACCGTTATCACCGCGAGCGGAACGCCGACGAGGACGCTCGCGCCGGTGACGATCGCGACGAGGGCAACGCTTCTCACCAGTACCTCGAGCGTCTGGGGGGCGACGGCGAGCTCGAGTGCTCGATCGCCGAGTCCGACGGCGTCGATGACCAGCCAGGTCAGCGGCAGTACTAGTACGGCTGCGATGGCCGCAGCGAGCAGGGTGAGTCCGACGTCTGTTGCCCCGCCGTCGTCGCCAGTTGCGCGCCCGATAGTCCGTGCAACCAAGCCGCGGATCGTCATCCTGAGACGCCAGCGTCGTCCATCAGGTCAAGCGTCGGTTCCAGGTTCGAGAGCTCCGCGAGATTGATGTCCGGTGGACTCAGTTCGTCGATCGTTGGGAGTCCACCGACCGGAGCGACGCCGCTGATCATCGGGTAGGCGAAACTGACCGTCGCGAAGAACTCCTGTGCCTCGGCGGAGAGCAGGTGACGGACGAAGTTGTCGGCCAGTTCTCCCCGTTGGGTCCCCTTGACCTTCATCGCACCGGCGACGTTGATAAGCGCGCCGGCGTCGCCTTCGGTAAAGGCCAGATCGATCGGCGCGTCCGGTCGTCCGTTTTTCACACGCATCGCGTAGTAGTGGTTCGCGAACCCGGCCGTCAGCGCCTCGTCGGCGACCGCCTGTGAGACGGCGAATTCGTTCCCGTAGCGCTCGGTGCCGGCCTCTCGCATGTCGACGAGCCACTGGCGGGTCGCATCTTCGCCCTCGATCAGCCGCATGGCCGTCACGAACGATTTGAACGCGCCGTAGGTCGGAGCCCACCCCATCGTTCCCTGCAGGGCACTGGTCTCGGGGAACGCCTGGACGGTAGACGGAATGTCCGACGCACTCAACTCGTTCGTGTTGTACGGGACGGCACGTGCACGCCCGGCGACGCCGGCCCACGCGCTGTCGTCGCCGACGAACTGGCTGTTGCCCACCGGCTCGACCGCTGCATCGGAGAGCGGTTCGTAGGCGTCGTTGTCCGCAACGAACCCGAGCGAGCTGGCGTCGATCGACCAGAACACGTCTGCCTCGGTCGCACCGGCATCGACTTCTTCGACGATCGTCTGGGCCAGCGACGACGACGAGTTGGAGTTGGAGTGGACAGTGAAATCGGGATAGATGTTCTGAAGCATCTCCACGAAGTCGTAGTAGATGCCACCTTCGCCACCGCCGATATAGAGGGCGAGGTCTCCGGAGAGATCCGGAAGCTCCTCGATGGACGTCCCACCCGGTGCGGGACGCCCTTCGACCAGTGTACCCGAGCCCCGAAACTCCGACAGCGACGGAACCTCAGCGTTCTGCTCGTTGTCGAACAGTCCTAAACAGCCCGCAAGCGAGGCGACGCCGAATGCAGACCCTGCTCGCAGTGCGTTCCGGCGTGAAACCACGCTGTTTCCGTTATCGTCTCTATCGTCCATCATAGTGGATTTAGGCCAACCTAAAAACTTATAGCTGACGGTTCAATCGTCGGCGACGACGTGTGCGCGGTCGGCCTCGAGGCCGGCCGCCGACCGGAGCGTCGACAGACACTCGAGCCACTCGAGCATGTATTCGCCGACGTAATTGAAGAACGCACCGTTGTTGTATGCCGACCAGTCACCGTCGGCGAGTTCGTGGGCCATCGCCTCGAAGACGGCGGCGTAGGAGTCGGCGTCTGCACCTGCCTCGTCGATGATCCGCCAGAGGTGTTCGTTGAGCTCGAGGCCGGGCACCTCGTTGTTGAGGTCGTCGAAGGTGCTGCGTGGAGCTTTGTTGTGCTCACACAGCGGCGCGCCGTTGTAGATCCGCGTGCCGAGCACGTCGCAAGCGCGTTTGAGGAAGACGCCCGACCAGATGTCGTCGAACCGGCCCACGTCCCACTCGTTGTCGTCCATCGGAAGCTGGTAGAACGCGGGGATCACTTCGCGCCGGAAGGCGAGGTTCATCGAGCAGACGGTGAGGTAGTTGTCCCGTGCGGCGACGAAGTCGTCCCCGAAGTCGTCGGACGTAGTACGGGTCTGGGCCTGCCCCTCCAAGTCGCCGTCCATCAGAATGCGGACGGCATCCAGGTCGGGGACATTGGTCCACAGCCCCTGCGAGGCGACGACCGTGCCGCCGTCGATCTCGGCCGTGTCGGTCTCGACCGTCTCGTCCATCGCCGAGTAGGGATAGCCACGCGGGTAAAGACCGTGTTCGTCGGCGTTCTGGTAGAGAACGTTGACCCACTGCTCGTCGGAAGAGACTTCCTCGATCTCGCCCGCAAAGGCGAGGTTCTCCATGTGCGTGCCGAAGAAGTCCTCGTCGTCGTGGGGGAGGGTGTCGTCGTCGATGAAGAAGCCGTAGTCGAACTCGTCGTGGACCCACATGTAGAGCAGGCCAAAACTCGTCTCGGCGTGGCTCGCCGCCGGCACGACGTGGCTGTACTCGGCGACGCCGTGGTCCTCGTACCACTCCTCGCGGCGGGAGCCGTCGAAGACCTCGCCGGAGACGCCTTCTTCCTCGAGCATCGCTTCCATCGCGTCGGTCTCACAGAAATCTTCGGTGACGAGCACGACGTGGAGCCGCGAGAGGTCGAAGCCGTGCTCGCGGGCGTTCTCGAAGTACGAGCGCATGCACTCGTACTCCCGGATCGTCGGGACGATCACACAGATATCCTGACTCATTGGTCCTCTATTTTTTAGGCTCGCCTAAAACACTACCGGTTTCTCGCGTCGCCTCCGACCCCGCCGTCGCGTCTGATAGCGATAGCCCGAGCCAGGTACCCGCTGCTGTCCCACCGACCAGCGTCACCCCGTTTTTCAGCGCGTGATCGACGATCGCGGCGGCCAGCGCCACGCTTGCACCGATGGGCGTCAACCCGACCACGAGCGCCGTAAACGCCGCTTCGTAGAGTCCGACGCCGCCCTGAGAGAGCGGCAACACCTTCGCGAGGTTGCCCACGCTGACCGCCAGCGTCCCGACCGAGAGCAACGCTCCGATCGAGAGCCCGCTGTCGAGCGCCGCGAGGACGAGCACTGCCGTGAGCACGTCCAGTGACCACACCAGCAGGCTCCCGGCCCCGATCACAGCCAGCGCACGCGGCTGGCGGACGACGATTTGCACATCACTTGCGAATTGGACTGCGGCCTCGAGGATGCTCTCGAGTCGCGGCCACTCTCGTCCCTGTGCGCGGAGCCACGCGCCGAGTCCGTGATCGGCCCGCGCGGACGTGACGACGACGGCACCGACGCCGACAGTCGCCGTGCTCACGGCTGCCGCGGCCAGCAGGGCGGTCCGCGCGCCGCTGGCCTCGGCGACGAGCTCGAGCGGGCCGGTCTCGCCGCCGATCACGAGCCACGCCGTCGCGAGCACCCCGAGCGTCGCGATCGTCGCCAGGTCGAACAGTCGTTCGACGGTCAACGATGCGAATCCGGCAGCGTAGGGGACGTTCCGCCGGCGGTTCATCACGTATGCACGCACCGCGTCACCTGCCCGGGCCGGAATCGCGAGGTTGGCCGTCTGGCTGACGAAGACGGCGACTGTCGCAATGGTGGTACCACTGCGATGATCCATCGCAGCGAGTACGTCGCCGTACCGTCGCCCACGAAGCGGCCACGAGATGGCGTAGACGACGACTGCAGCCCCGAGGACGACCGGATCGGCGCTCGAGATTTCGGCGGTGATGGTCCGAATATCGAGTTCCCGGACGGCGACGAACAGCCCGGCCAACACGAGAACCGTTCCAGCGATCGTCAGGCGGCGGCGAGTCAGCAATTCGGCAAGTCCGCTGCGTTCCGAGCCACTGGCAGCGGTCCCGAGCGGTGGCTCGTCACCGTTCCGTACGCTCGCCCCGGCGTCGGTATCCTGCGAGCCCGATTGCTCGCCCCCATCGTTCATGCACGAGTCCTTCGAGCCCAGATATTTAAGCCCACCTAAAACACGACCGGACGGGCTCGATGGTTGCTCTCGAGGCCGTTTCTGCAGAAGTAAACCGTCCCCAATCCCTGCGCTCAGCGTAGTTCGTCGATGAGCTCGCGGGTTGAACGGCGCACCGCCTCGTCGCTCGAGCGGCGTGGCTCCCAGCCAAGCGCCGACAGCTTCTCGATCGAGAGGCGCATCTTCGGGACGTCGCCGGTCCAGCCTCGTTCGCCGCCGGTGTACTCGCGTTCGGGGTCGACGCCGAGTTCCTCGGCGACGATGGTCGCGATCCGGTCGACCGAGGTCGTCGTCCGTGTCCCGAGGTTGTAGGTGTTCATCGTGTCGTCGGCGTTGTCGACGACATGGAGCATCGCATCCAGACAGTCCTCGATGTGCAGGTAGGACTTCTCCTGGCGGCCGTTGCCGAGGATTGTCAGCGACTCGGGGTCGTCTTCCAACTTCTCAATGAAGTCGGGGATCACCGCGCCGCGCAGTCGCGGGCCGACGACGTTCGCAAAGCGGAAGTTCCAGACGGTCAGGTCGTGGCTGTGGGCCCGCGCCGAGAGCAGCCCCTCGTCGGCCAGTTTGCTCGCCCCGTAGGCGCTGATCGGCTCGAGCGGCGCGTAATCCTCCGGCGTCGGCCGCGGTGCCTCGCCGTAGACCGTCGAGGAGGAGGTGTAGGCGATCTCGGTCACGTCGGCGTCGGCCATCGCCTCCAGAATGTTGCGCGTCATTCGCGTGTTGTCGTCGAACTGGCCGTGTGGCCGGTCGGTGTCGACGTGTTTCGACGCCGCGAGGTGAAAGACGAGGTCGATATCGTCGAGGTGGCCCGCCAGGGCGTCGGGGTCGGTGAGGTCGGCCTCGAGAAAGTCCGCTCGGTCCGGGATGCGATCGCGGTCGCCGTTCGAGAGGTCGTCGACGACGGTCACGGCCGCGCCGTCGGCGAGCAGGCGCTCGGTCAGGTGCGACCCGATGAATCCGGCACCGCCCGTGACGAGTACGTGTCGGCTCGAGAGAGACATGGTCGATGGTTTGCTGACGGGATGTTAATCCTGTTGAGTTCCGTCAGCGAGCAGCCGGCGCTCGTAAGAACGAAAGAGCGGAGGATGTTGGAGCCGTTTACACGCCGGTCGAGTACCGCAGAATGCCGGCGAAGCCGCCGAAGGCGTTGTAGAGCTGTTCGCCCTTCTCGAAGTCCGTCGAGATGAACTTCGTCTCGGTGCCGCGCTGTTCGGCGATCTCGATGAGGTGGTCGATGGCGTCCTCGCGGTCCTCGTCGGTCGCCTCGACCTCGGTACCACACTCGCTGCAGGTGTGATCGGGCGTCGACTTGCGCCGATCGATCACTTCGCGATCGGTATTGCCACACTCGGGACAGTCGTAGGTGACGACGTCCTTCCGGAGGTCCTCACTGATCAGCAGCCGGTCGACCGCGCCCATCATCAGGTTTCGGCGGGTCTGCTCGAAGCCGTAGGTCGCCAGGTCGCCGGCGTTGAGTTCCTCGAAGAACTCTTCCATCTGCTGTTTGTCCTTCATCACCTCGGCGTCGGCCAGCGCGTCCTCGGCGTTGTCGACGAGGTCTTTCAGGCCGGACTCGTCGGTGTAGGCGACGTCGAACTTCCCGATGACGTTGTCCTGAATCTCGTGGTGGAGGTAATCGCCATCCAAGAACTCGTCTTTCGTTGGCGAGGGACCGCCGACGAGGATCCCGTCGAGTTCGTGGCGCTTGGGAACGAACAGGTCGTTTGCCATCCCCGCGACCTCCTGATAGAAGTTGTCGATCGCCTCGAGGCGCAGGCGAGCGAATCGCTGGGCGGACTGGCCACCTTTGCGCTGCTTGCCGGGGACGAGTGAGGAGGCTGACTTGACCGGTTCGATGCGTTTGCCTTTCAGCCAGCCGACGTTGGCCTCGCGGCGGTCGAGGACGATGAGGCCGTACAGGCCCTTGTCGGCGAGCATCTCCTCGAGCGGCTCGGTGAGAAATTCCGAGTCACAGTGGTACCGGAAGGACTCGACGGGCTGGGGCGGACTCTCCAAGACCTTCGTGACCATGTCAGTGCGACCGCCGCCGGAGTCGACAGCACCCGAAAACAGCACCATCCCGTTGTCCGGCGGGTAGGTGTCGTAGTAGCGCAGTCGATCCTTGATGCTCGTCAGCGCGTCCTGGACGGCCGTTCGCGTCTGTTTTGACTTGATGTTGGCCGCTTCGCTGTGTTCCTGCGTGACGTGCTGGACGACGTCACTGACCTGTCTGTCCTCTGGAACGTAGATCGTCACGAGCTGCGTTCCGGAGCCGTCGTAGTCTTTGAGATCCTCGAGAACCTTCCGGAACTCGTATTTTTTCCGGTCGGATTGCTCCTGCTCACCCTCCTGGCTCATTAGCCGTCTAAAACAGTGCTGTGGGTAAGAATCCTTTGACACACCTGTCGACCGACACCGAGTGGCGGTCGCTGCCCTCACCAGCCACATGTTGGCTCCTTGTCCTGTGGTGGGGGGTGTGGTCACGATTTAAGGGGGTGCCGTTCTAGGATCCGAACAGTATCCGACTATGTCTAATGAGACGGTCTACGCCATCGCGAGTGGAAAGGGCGGCGTCGGGAAGACGACGACGACGGTGAACCTCGGGACGGCCCTCGCGGAGGCCGGCGAGCGCGTCGCCATCGTCGACACCGATCTCGGCATGGCGAACCTCGCCGGGTTCGTCAGCCTCGCCCCCGACTCGACCACCCTCCACGACGTGTTAGCCGGTGCTGCATCGACCGACGACGCTACCTACCGACTGACGGATAACATCGTCGCCGTCCCGAGTGGCACGAGCCTCGACGACTACGCCGAAACGTCGCCCGAAGGGCTGCGCGAGGTCGTCGACGATCTTCGTTCACAGTTCGACTACGTCTTTCTCGACGTCGGAGCGGGCATCAGCCACGAGACGGTCCTCCCGCTTGGCCTTGCCGACGCCGTTGTCCTCGTCTCGACGCCCGAACCCGCTGCCGTCCACGACACGAAGAAGACGATCGAGCTGACCGAACGATCCGGCGGCGACGTCGCTGGGCTGGTTCTGACCCGCACGCGACCGGAGAGCGATATCTCCCACGACGACCTCGCCGACCGCCTCGAGACCCCCCTGCTCGGGACGATTCCCGAAGACGCTGCAGCCCGCGAGAGCGTCTACGCCGGGACGCCACTGGTCGTCTACGATCCCGATGGCCCCGCCGCAGTCGCCTACCGACAGCTCGCGGCGGAGCTGACTGGCGTCGAGATTCCAGCCCCGGACACGGCCGATGGCGAAGCGGCAGCCGACGACCCATCCGCGACACAGACACAGGCCGTCGTCGCCTCGAGCGGCACCGAGTCGGACGACAACGACGACGAGCAGGAGGCAGCACACGACGACGTCTCGAGTGCGATCACGGAAGCCGAGTCCGATCCCTGAGTGTGGCTCCGCCTCGCGCCCCCCGTCGAACAGGGGCCGAACGCAACGGTAAGCAGTGCTTTCCACCGTCGATTCGCCGCTCGACGCAGTCGGTGCTATCGAATGCTGTGATTACCACCGGTTTGTGACCGTCAAGACTGGAAGATAGTCATTTCCAGAATTTAGTCCGGCTCAGGACGAACGACGGCGGTTTGCGATCGGTTTGGCAGTTGTTTCCTGCTCCGTTTCAGTGCTCGTCCCCGGGCGAAGCTATCGACCATGACGACAGAAACAGCAACGAACTGATTACTAATCATGACTGTTCTCGATGGCTCGTCCATGGAGCGACGAAAGATCCTCCTCGGCAGTGGCGCAGCACTCGCAACCGTACTCGCGGGGTGTTCCAGTGACGAGACTGGCTCCGATTCCGAGTCCAATGACGACGAACCGCTCGACGATGACAACGGTGAAAACGGTGATGACACCGACGAATCCGATGTCCCAGGCCTCGACCGCGACAAGCTCGAGCTCGACAGCGAGAAGATCTCGATCAAAGATGTCAACAAAGACGGCGACGAGGTCGACATCGTCGCGACGACGACCACAACCGATCCCGAGATGCTGGCCAGCGAACTCCAGTCACTCGGAGAGACCATCTCCGCGGCGATCACGGACCCCGAGGCATTCAAAGCCGAGATCAACAGCGTCACCTGGGTGCTCGAGAACGACGGTGCGATGGTGATGTCGTTCTACATCGACGTGCAGTGGGCGATCGCGTACATTAACGGCGAGATGAGCGAGGACGAGTTCGTCCAGACCGTCCTCGATACCGCCGACGAGACGCAGTAAGGGCGATTCCGGCGGCGCTGGCAGCGTTGTTCTTTCGGTCACGACGACGAGCAGCCGCGGGACCGGCACGACAAAACCGACCGCGACAGCGATCCCCGACGGCTTACATCGACCGCGGCGCGGCCACGCCCAGAATCGACAGGGCGTTGGCGACCGCGTGTTTCGAGGCCGCAACCAGCGCGAGCCGCGCCTCGCGGACGTCGGCATCGACGTCGTCGGCGAGCACCGGACACTCCCGGTAGAAGGCGTTGAACCGGTCGGCGAACTCGCGCGTGTAGGTCGCGATCCCGTGGGGCTCCAAGTCGTCTGCGGCCTCGTCGACGACCGCCGGGAAGCGCGCGATCGTCTCGAGGAGGTCTCGTTCGGCCTCGGTCTCGAGCAGGTCGGCGTCGACGGTGGTCTCGACGTCGTCCATGCCAGTTTCGGGGTCGATCCCCGCTTCCTCCAGAATCCCACAGCAGCGTGCGTGGACGTACTGGACGTACGGCGCAGACTGGGCCTCGAAGTCGAGCGCGCGGTCCCACTCGAAGGTGATCGCCTTCGTCGGCTGCTTGGAGACGATGTCGTAGCGGACCGCACCGATCCCGACCTGGTGGGCGATGCGCTCGATGTCGTCCTCGTCTAAGTCGTCGTCGCGGATGCGGTCGTCGAGCCGGTCTTCGACCTCGTCGCGAGCGCGATCGATCGCCTCGTCGAGCAGGTCGTCCAGATCGACGCCGGTGCCACGGCGCGTGCTCATCTTCCCTTCGGGGAGGTTGACGTAGGAGTACAGCACCTGCTGGAGGTCGTCGGTCTCGTTGCCCAGTAACTCGAGCGTGGTGCGAAGCTGTTTGGCCTGCAGTTTGTGGTCCTCGCCGAGTACCGTCACGGCGCTGTCGTAGTTGTCGAACTTCCACTCGTGGTGGGCCAGATCGCGGGTCGCGTACAGCGAAGTGCCGTCCGAGCGCAGGAAGACGAGGTTCTTGTCGATCCCGTGGTCGTCGAGCTCGAGCTGCCAGGCGTCTTCCTCGTAGACCGATTCGTCGAGGTCTTTCAGGCGAGCGACGAGGTCGTCGGTGTCGCCGTTGCGCATGAATCGCGTTTCCTTGACGAACTCGTCGAACTCGGCGGGCAGGCGCGCGAGACATTCCGTCATCCCGCCCAGAACCTGATCGACGACCTCGCTGACGCGCTCGTAGGCCTCGTCGTCGCCGGCCTCGAGTCCCTGCATGATCGACTCGATCTCGGCTTCGGCCTGCTCGACCTCGCTCTCGGCGGCGTTCTCGAGGTAGGCGTTGCCCTTGCGGTAGTACCGAACGAGGTCGTACTCGATGCGGTCGCGTTCGCGCTCGCTCTCTAAGTCTTCCTCGTCGAAGGTCTCGTAGGCCCAGGTGAAGACGGCCATCTGCCGGCCGGCGTCGTTGACGTAGTAGTGACGATCGACGTCGTAGCCGGCGAAATCCAGGAGATTGCAGACCGCGTCACCGATGATCGGGTTCCGTGCGCGGCCGACGTGGACTGGTCCTGTCGGGTTCGCGCTCGTATGCTCGACGACGACGGACTCCTCGCGATCCGGCAGAGTGCCGTAGTCGTCGGCGGTCGCGTCGGCGAGGGTGTCGGCGAGATACGCGTCGCTCGGCAGGAAGTTGAGATACGGCCCCTGCGTCTGGATCTCGGAGACGTAGGTCAGCTCGTCGGCGTCGATCTCGTCGGCGATCTGTGCGGCGACCTGCGGCGGCGCTGCGCCGGCCTCACCGGCCAGCCGGAACGCTACGCTCGAGGCCAGCACGCTCTCGACGTCGTCCGGCGGTTCTTCGATTCCGAGATCGTCCGTCGGGAAGTCGAGTTCGGCAAGCGCCCCCTCGAGGGCGTCTTCGACCTCCGCGCGTAGGGAGAGGAACATACCCGCCCGTATTCAGGGCTCGAGTAAAGGAATGTCGGGTTTCGTTTCGGCGGCTCGTGGCCGACTGCAGTCGCGACGCGTCCGTCACTCGAGCAACGCCGCGGCCTCCCGAAACCGCTCGTAATGGACCGGCCGAAAGGTCTCGCCGGAGGCGTCGAACCCCGCTGGCGTCCAGAACCGGGCGGCCGTGGCGTCGCTGCCAGCGATCGGTTCGCCGTCGGCGTCGGCCCAGTCGGCCACGTAGTGGACTGTCACGACGTGTTTACCCGTCCGCGGCGGCATCGCCGACGCGGCCAGGATCTCGAGGTCGGCGGGATCGACGGCAACGCCGGTCTCCTCTGCGAGTTCGCGGGCGGCCGCTTCGGGCGGTTCTTCGCCGGTTTCGATGTGGCCGCCGGGGATCGTCCACTCGCCGACGCCCGGCGGAATCCCGCGTTCGACACAGAGCACGGCCGGGTCGGGCCGGGCGCGGTCGACGACCGCGACGCCGGCACACGGCACGGGATTGTGCCAGACGATCGCCTCACAATGCGAACAGCGCATGCGCTCGCGGTCGTCGGCTACTGTCGACTCGAGGCGGCTTCCACAGTCGGGACAGAACGTCGGCGGTCGGCTGACCATCTATGAACCCGTCAGCACTGACGGATCATAGGGTTTTCAATCCGCTGCCGGTCAGCGGAACGACGACGTCGGCGTCTTCGTCGAGGACGCCACGCTCGCGGTAGCGCTCGAGGGCCGCCGGCGCGACCGCACAGGTCGGCTCGACGTAGAACCCGCTCCGGTGGAGACGATCCAGTGCGGACTCGATCAGGTCACTGTCGAGTGCAATCGCGTCGCCGTCGGTCGCCTCGATCGCCTCGAGGATTTCGGTCCCGCGTGCGGGTTCGGTGACCTGAATCCCGTCGGCGATCGTCGTCCGCTCGCCGTTTTCGGCGGTGGTTTCACCGCCGAGTGCACCGACGATCGGTGCGTAGCCGGCTGCCTGTGCGCCGAGCAGGCGAGGCATCCCGTCGACGATGCTGGCCTCGTTGAGCAGCGAAAAGCCCCGATACGCGCCCAGAAAGAGCGTCCCGTGGCCGATCGGGAGGACGACGGCGTCGGGGACGGTCCAGCCCTGCTGGGCGGCTACCTCGAACGCGAAGGTCATCGTCCCGGCGTAGAAGGCGGGATTCCAGGCGTGGCTTGCGTACCAGCCCTCGCCGGTCTGGAACGGCGCGTCGCGCTCGTTGGCCTCGGCCTCGGTATCGCTCGCATCGCCTTCGACGGCCTCGAGACAGGCCGCCGTCACGTCTTCGCGGGTCCCCTCGATGCGAACTGGCCGGGCGTCGGCTCGCTGGATCGCCATCAGTTTCGACTGGTTGACGTCGGCCGGGACGTAGATGTCCGCCTTGAGCCCGGCCCGGGCCGCGTAGGTCGCGATCGACGCGCCGGCGTTGCCCGACGAGTCCTCGATGACTTTCTCGACGCCGAGTTCGACGGCTCGCGAGAGCGTCGTCGTCGCGCCGCGGTCTTTGAACGAGCCCGTCGGGAACACGTACTCGAGTTTAAACTCCGCGTCCCACTCGGGAGCGTCGACCAGCGGGGTAAACCCCTCGTAGAAGGTGACGTGCTGTTCGATCGGGAGGAACTCGAAGAACGTCCACAGCCCCTCGCTGGTATCGAGGCTGTGCAACGGCAGCGGGTCGCCCTGCGGATGTGGCCGTTCGGTAAACTCCAGCGCGTGGCCACAGCCACAGCGCCACGGCTCGTCCGGTCCGGCCGCGTAGACGGCCCCACAGTCGGGGCAGGTGAGATCGGACGCCATCTCAGTACTGGCCGATGTCGGTGCCGACCGAGCAGACGTACTCGCCGGTCGCGACCTGCGGGAGGCGTCGTGCACGCCAGAAGATCCCGCCGCTGTCGGCCGTTACCTCGGCTTTCGGTTCGCCGAAGGGGGTCGTCACCTCGAAAATCGTCTCGCTGGGGCGGACTCGGTCACCGAGTTCCTTGTGCATCGTCACCAGTCCACCTGCAGGCGCGCCGTACTGTTCGAAGCCGCTGGCGCGAGTCTGGGTCTCGAGGGACTGCTCGCCGCCAAGGAAGCCGTAGTACCGCAGGACGTTGAAGACGCCCTCGACGCCCTTCTGAATGCTCGCTTCGTCCCAGCCGACTGCCCCGCCGAGTTCGGGGTCGATGGTCGGGATTCCTTCGTCGGGGCCTGTCCGGGCGAGTTGGCCGTCCGGTCCCTTCTGATCTAAGACGTAGCCACAGTCGAAGGCCTTCGCCAGTTCGAGACACTGGTCGTGGAGCCGGTGGCGTTTCCCACAGCGGACGCGAACCTCGTCTAGCATCTGGCTGGTCGACCCCTGGTGAAGGTCGAGGATCAGATCCGCCCGGGTGGCGGCGTCGAAGGTCGCGGCTGCGATCCGCTCGCTCGAGGTGCCGGTTTCGTTGCCCGGGTAGGCACGGTTCATCTTCGTATCGTCGATCGGGTTGCGGTGTTCGGCGACCTGAAACGCGTGGTAGTTGACGATCCCAACGATCAGGATCGTCCCGGAGATTTCGGCGGGATCCAGGCGCGGGACGACGCGCTGGATGACCCCGACGCCGTTGAGTTCGTCGCCGTCGCTTGCCGCCTGCATGTAGAGCGTCTTTCCCGAAGAGGCTCCGTTTACCACCGCAACGGGTAGTCCAACCGAACTCCCGTCCCGGGTTTCGCCGACCTCGAGACGGCCCGTATCTATCTCGCCGGGCCTCGCGCTCGCCGTTCCGAGCGTCGTCGTCATATGTCCCAGACGATGAACCCGCTGGCCTTTATACTATCTGTTGTTCTCCACGATTCTATATAGGGGCACGGAGTGAACTGAGCGCCGAGCAACACGAGGGGACACAGCGGAGACACGCCAATCCGCTCGCTGCCCGACCCGGGCTTCATACTGCCGGACAAAACGGTTCATACATCGATCGGACTCGAGACGCTGTCACTGACAGCGACAGCCGTCGAGACGCGATCGAGTATTCACTGACTGTTGTCCGGTAGTATCAACTGCGTGTCGAAGACGTGGACCGAGTCGGTCGTCTCGAACCGACAGGCTACGTCTCCGTCGCCACCTCCTCGAGAACGGACTCGTCATCGGGTTTTGGCTCCTGCTTGCCGATCAGGCTCGGTCTCGGCCACAGGTATCGCCACATGAGACCCGCAGCGATGCCGCCGAACGTCGACGCGATCATGAACATGACGGCATCGAACGGTTGGATTCCGGCGATTCCGGACGTGAAAACGCGAGCGAGAGCAACCTGCGGGTTGAAAAACGCGGTCGAGGCCGTTCCGATAATTCCCATACCGACGGTAAAGCCCACCGCGAGGCCGATCCACTCGCTGTCCTGACGGATCAGCGAGATGATCGCCGATGCGAGCAACATCGTTCCGAGGAACTCGGCCAGCCAGGTGGATGCAGGGCGCTCGACGGCGGAGATCGCGAACACCTCCCACCCGATCGTGCTCACGAAGGTGAGCCCTGCCAATCCGACGCCGACGAGTCCGCCAAGGAACTGGACCGGAACGTACTGCCGTGCGGTCTTCATGTCCGTATCACCGGTCACGAGCAGTGCAACGGTGACTGCCGGGTTGAGGTGGGCCCCGCTGATTGGCCCGAGCATCTGGACGAGGACGAACAGCCAGCCGGCCGTCGCCAGGCCGATGAACAAGACGCCGATACTCGGTGACGCCTCGAGCATCCCGTCGGCGAGCAGCCCCGACGAGACGATGACGAAGACGAGCGTCGCGGAGCCAAAAAACTCCGCGAGAAGTTTCTGTGTGCTGGTGAACTGTTCGGCAGACATTATCTAGCGTAAACGTAGGAGGCGTATATCCTCATGCCCTAACCGCCCGATTGCGATACTGTCTGGCGTTGCGGACCTCGTCGGGGCCTCCACAATCATGTGTCTGCCGGCCCCATTTCAGCTCTGTAGCACGGCCCGCAGCGCGAACCGAAGATTATCCGTCCCCTCGGTCATCCGCCGGTAGAAGTAGGATTTCCACCGCTCGCCGTAGGGGACGTACTGCCAGACCTCGTACTCGTCGGCCAGATCGTACTGGGCGTCCTCGCGCACGCCCATGAGCATCTGGATCTCGAAGTCGGTGCCGTATCGCTCGTGGAGCGCTTTTGCATGTTCGATCATCGCCGGATCGTGACTGCCCACCGCGATGCCACCGTCGTAGTGTTCGAACGCGTACTCGAGCAGGGTCCGGTACTCCTGATCGATCCGCGCACCGTCCGTGTAGGCGATGTCGGGCGGCGGCTCGTAGGCCCCCTTGACGAACCGGACCGTGCCGGGCACGTTCGCGAGCCGTCTGACGTCCGTTCGCGTCCGGCGGAGATTCGCTTGCACGCAGACGCCGACGCCACCGCCGTGCTCGCGGGCGACGGTCTCGAAGGCGTCGAGCGTCGCGTCAGTCGTCGTGTGGTCTTCCATGTCGATCCAGACGAAGACGTCGCGCTCGGCCGCCGCGTCGACGATAGCCGTCAGCTCCGAGCGAAAAACGTCCTCGCCGATGTCCAGCCCCAGTTGCGAGGGTTTGACGGAGATGCAGGCCGCGAGTCCCGAGCCAGCGATGTCATCGACGAGCCGTCGATATTCGGCGGCGTCGGCGGCGACGGCCTCGCGGTCGTCGTAGTGCTCGCCCAGCAAGTTGACGATCCCCTTCACGTCGGTGTCGTTCAGCCGGCGGACGTGCTCGAGCGCTTCCGCCGGCGATTCACCCGCGACGAACCGGTCGGCGATCGGCGGGAGCATAGCAGAGAGACAGGGCGCCACGCGTAAGGCTGTTCCTCCGTTTCTCGCACAGCTAGTCGCGTCTGTGGCAAGCGACAGCGCAAACGGAGGAACAGAGCCTATTCGTCTTTTTTGAGCCCCAGCAGGCGCTCGCGTAGCGTCCGCTTGCGGGCCCGTTCGGCGAGCAACACCGAACACTCGACGTCGTCGAGGACGTCGAGCACCAGCGAGCCGCGGACGAGCCGCGAGAGCAGTCCCGTCTCGGTCGCGCCGATCACCAGCAGCGTCGCGTCCGTCGCCGCGTCTTCGATGGCGGTCTCGACATCGCGGTCGTCGACGCGCAACTCCGCATCGGCCAAGCCGTTCTCGGCGGCCCACTCCTCGAGGAACTGCTCGCCTTCCTCGCGGGACTCGTCCTCGCTGACGGCGTGTAACAGCGTCACGCGGGAGTCGAACTCCTCGCGGAGCAAGCGGACGACGTCCGCGCCGAGGACCGAATCGGGGCCGCCGGCGGTCGGCAGCAGGATGTGTGCGGGATCGAAGCCTCGGTCTTTCAACACCAGGAAGTCACAGGGGAGGTCGTGGGTCAGCTCGTCGAGACGCGACTCGGCGCGGCCGTGGGCGGTTGGCCCCCAGCCCATGACGACCTGATCGGCCTCGAAGGTGCGCGCGGCGTCGAAGATCTCCTCGAACGAACGGTGTGAGAGCACCGTATGGGTCTCGACGGCAGCGCCGAACGTCTCGGCGTCCTCTCGTGCCTGCTCGAGTAACTGCTGTGACTCGGCGTCGATCCGCTCGGTTTGCTCGGCACCGCGCTCGAGCGGCGTCTGGTCGGGCACCTGCACGATGTGGACCGCGTGAACCGTCCCCGCTCGTTGTTTGGCGATCGCGCCGGCGAGCGTGATGAGTTCGGTCTCGGTACGCGGATTCGCGAGCGGCACCATCACGCGGAAGTCACCGCCGTCCGTGCCCGCGACGCCCGTGGCGGCCTCGGGACGAACCGAGTCGGCTGCGGCCACCGCAGCGTCGGGCATCTCCTCGGAGCGCTCGAGGATCCAGTTGACGAACACGCCGGCGCTTTCGACGCGCTGGCGAGCATAGAGCAGGTACCAGACACCAGCGAAGACGACGAGCGCCGCCGACAGCAGGATGACGAACGGCTCGATGTACGCGATCAGCGCGAACGAGGAAATCGCCCCGATGATCGGGACGAACGGATACAGCGGCACCTCGAAGTCGGGATCGTATTCGGCGGGCTCGGCTTCCCGCATGACGATGAGCGCGATGTTCAACAGGCCGTAGACGATCAGGTGCAACACCGAACCAGCCGTCGACAGCAACTTGAGGTTGCCAAACAGCAGAAAGGCGATGATGAGTCCGCCCGTGATCAGGATCGACTTGAACGGCGTCCCGAAGCGCTCGTGGATGTCGTTGACCGACGGCGAGAGGATCTTCTCGCGGCCCATCGCGAAGTTGATCCGCGAGGACGAGAGGATCGACGCGTTCGCACTCGAGGCCGTCGCCAAGAGTCCCCCGAGTAACAACAGCCCCCAACCGAGCCCGCCCAGTCCGATGCCGAAGACGCTGTACTGACCGAACAGCAACTGCGCGGCGTCGACGACCGCCGTGTCGTTGTTCGCCACCAGTTCGTTCGGGACTGCCGCCAGCAAGACGACGAGGAACAGCGCGTAGACGACCGTGACGATGACGACCGAGCCGATGACGGCAAGCGGGAGGTTCCGGCCAGGGTCTTTGATCTCTTCGGCGACGGACGTGATCTGGACGAAGCCGAGATAGGAGACGAAGACGATGGCCGTCACCGGAAGCACCTCACTGGTCGTTCCCTCGGGTGCGAGCGGTCGCAGCGACTCGAGCTCGGCGTTGAACAGGCCGATAACGGTGAACAGGCCGAGAATACCGAGCAGCGTCAACACGATGGCGATCTGGAGGCCGCCGGTCTCCTTGGCACCGACGTAGTTGATGGCGATGAACAGCGCTGCGCCGACGAGTCCGATGGTCTGGGCTGCCGATATCGTCACCGGCCCGAGCGCGAGCGCCGGCGCGCCGACGAGTTGGTTGACGTACTCGCCGAACCCGTACATGTAGAACGCGGAGGCAAACGCCAGTCCGAGCCAGTTGGCCCAGCCGCTGATCGAGCCGAACAGGGGGCCGAGCGCGCGGTTGACGTAGAAGTAGGCACCGCCGGATTTGGGCATCGCCGTCCCCAATTCCGAGGCCGACAGGGCGGTAAACAGCGCGGTCACGCCGCCAATCACGAAGGTCGCGGCAGCGAGCGGCCCCGCTCGCGCCACGGCCGTCCCCGGGAGCACGAAGATCCCCGCGCCGATCATCGTCCCGATCCCGATCGTGATCGCCGAGAGGAGTCCGAGGTCCTTCGCGAGTTCCTCGTCGGCGCTCATGCGGCGTCACCCCATCGACACACCCGCTCAGTCGGCGACCGTGGCGGACAGGTCGCGTTCGCTACCGACCGGACCGGTGGACCGCGTACCCGATGTCGAGCGTTCATTGCGTCGAGATTGTAGCGGTACCGATGATAAATCCCGTGATTATATTGTCGAATCCGTATAATCGTGAGTGTATATTGACGTTCCGCAAAAATAATCATATATGTGACTGGTGGTCGGCCAAGATCGGAACACTGTATGAGGACGGATTCGAGACCTCGAGATATGGAGCATCGGCTCGACGAGATCGATCGGCGGATCATCAATGCGCTGATGGACGACGCGCGGAACATCTCGGCACCGACGATCGCTGAAGAAACGAACGTGTCACCCGGCACGATTCGGAATCGGATTGCACGACTGGAAGACTACGGCGTACTCACTGGCTACCATGCGACCGTCGACTTCGAGCGCGCGGATGGCCGGCTGACGAACCTGTTTATGTGTAACGCGCCGGTCTCCGAGCGGGAAGTGATCGCTCGCCGAGCGCAAACCATTTCGGGCGTGATCAACGTCCGCGAACTGATGACCGGCCGCCGGAACCTCCACGTGCTGGCCGTCGGCGAGGACACCGCCGATCTCCGGCGCATCTCCCGTTCGCTGTCGGACCTCGGCGTCGAGATCGAAGACGAGGTCCTCGTCCAAAACGAGGTCTGGCAGCCGTATGCACCGTACGGCGCCGACGAGAGCGCCCGGTGTGAGTCGATTACCGATTTCGTCAGCCTCTCGGGCGAGGCCGAAGTCGCCGAGGTCACTGTCGATCCCGGCGCACCGATCGCCGAGACGACCCTGGAACGGGCCGTCCGTCAGGACGTTCTCGACGACGACGCGCTCGTGATCGCGATCGAGCGCGACGACACCGTCCTGACGCCACACGGCGACACCGAAATCCGGGCCGACGACATCGTCACCGTCTTCTCGCGCGACGGGATCGACGACGCGATGCTCGAGGCGTTCCGCACCGACGCCGACGGCGTATAATCCCCGCTGTCTCGATTCTCGCTCGAGCCCCTTCTTCGCCGACGATGAACCGTCGTACCAGTGTTACATCCGCGCTCGGCGTCGCTGTCTGTGACGGCCAGTGAAACGACTTCTGTAATCAGTAACTATGTACGCTCCATATGGTTACTGTGGACAAGTTATTTATGGATGTTCCACCTTCCCACACCCATGACGCGAGGACCGCCGATCGACGAACTCCACTTCGCGGACGCACCGTCCGTCGATACCGTTCCGGGTCCGAACACGCAGGCGCTACTCGAGAAACAGCGCGAGATCGACAGTAACGCGGTCGCCTATCCGGAGGACATCCCGATCGCCTTCGAGGAAGGCAAGGGTGCGACGGTCCGGGACGCCGACGGCAACACCTACATCGACCTCTTCGCGGGGATCGGCGTGTTAAACGTCGGCCACTCGAACCCCTACGTGCTCGAGGCCGTCCACGAGCAGGCCGACAAGTTCGTCCATACGGTCGATTTCCCGACCGAGGCGCGCCTTGAGCTGATCGAGAAACTCGACGAGATCGCGCCCGAGGGCCTGCAAGGCCAGAACAAGGTCGTCTTCGGGGGCCCGACCGGCAGCGACGCCATCGAGGCCTCGATCAAGCTGGCCAAGTACAACACCGGCGGCGACGGCCTCATCGCCTTCCGCGGGGCCTACCACGGCGCGACGAGCGGCGCAATGAGCGTCACGTCGAACAAGAAGTTCAAGGGCCACTACACGCCCTTGCTCTCCGATGTCGTCCACGCGCCGTACCCCGATCCGTTCCGGCAGGACAAGACCCCGGAGGCGGCAGTCGACCACGCGCTCGAGGAGGTCCAGGCCATCGTCGAGGACCCCTACGGCGGGCTGGCCAATCCGGCGGGGATCATCGTCGAGCCGATCCAGGGTGAGGGCGGGATCGTCACCCCACCGGAAGGATTCTTACAGGGGCTGCGCGATATCGCCGACGACAACGACGTGGTGCTCGTCTTCGACGAGATCCAGAGCGGTCTCGGCCGCACCGGGCAGTGGTGGGCAAGCGACTGGGACGGTGTCGCACCGGACGCGATGACCTCCGCGAAGGCACTCGGTGGTGTGGGCTTCCCGCTGTCGGCGACGATGTACCACGAGGAACTGGACACGTGGGGCTCGGGCGACCACGCCGGCACTTACCGCGGCCACGTCGTCGGTATGCGCGCCGGCACCCGCGCGATCGAGTACATCCAAGAGCACGACCTGCTGGCCCACGCCCGCGACCTCGGCGAGTACATCCGGGAACGGCTCCGCGACGCTGCCGACGGGAACAACCGGCTGGCCGACGTCCGCGGCAAGGGGCTGTTCATCGGTGCCGAGTTCGTCGATAGCGATGGCCAGCCCGATGGCGACCTCGTCGACGCTATCCAACAGTATTGCTTCGAGCACGGCGTCCTCGTCTGGACCGCCGGCCGCCACGGCAACGTGCTCCGACTCCTGCCGCCGCTGGTGCTCACCCACGACCTGGCCGAGACTGCACTCGACATCGTCGTCGAAGCGATCGAGGACGTGACCGCCGAGGCGAAACAGGCGGCCTGAGATCCACACGTTATGTCCGACATCGATCCCATCGAAACCGACGACGCACCGAGCAACGACAACCCCTACTCGCAGGGCGTCCGCGCCGGCGACACGCTGTACGTCTCCGGCTACGGCCCCGTCGACCCCGAAACGGGCGAGGTCGTCGACGGCGACATTCAGGACCAAACCGAGCAGGTCCTCGAGAACATCGCTGCGGTCGTCGACGAAGCTGGCGGCGACGGGCTTACGGATGTCGTCAACGTGACCGTCTACCTGACCGACCTCGCAGACTACGACCGCCTCAACGACGCCTACGGCGCGCAGTTCGGCGCGGACCCGCCGGCACGCGTCTGCGTCGAGGTCTCGCGGCTTCCGGAGGACGTTCGCGTCGAACTGGACGCGACCGCGTACCTGGGCTAATCGCGGTCGACGGACGCCTCGAGCCCCTGCTCGCAGCTCGCTCGTCTCCGACGCGCCAGTCGCCCAAATCGGAACGGAATCCGGACTCGACGGTGATGTTTTCCACCGAACGTCGGAAACAATATACGATCATTGGCCACGATTAAGTAGCTCCTCGACCTTGTTCCGAGAACCCATGTCATACGAGGTTCGAAACAGGCTCCAGCGACTCCGGCGGGACTTCCATCGGCTTCCCGAACCGGGCTGGCGCGAGTTCCGAACGACCGCTCGAGTGGTCGAGGAACTCGAGCGCCTCGGCGTCGACGAGATCGCCGTCGGCCGCGAAGCGCTGGCGACCGACGAGCGCATGGCCGTCCCCGCCGAAGCCGAACTCGAGCCGTGGCTCGAACGCGCTCGCGAAGCAGGGGTTCGATCGGACATCTTGGAGCGGACCGCCGACGGTCACACGGGCGTGATCGGCGTGCTCGAGTGCGGTGACGGGCCGTGTATCGGACTGCGCGTCGACTTGGATGCGATCTCGATGCGGGAATCCGACGAGGACGACCACCGGCCAGCTTCCGAAGGCTTTCGCTCCGAACACGACGGCTACATGCACGCCTGCGGCCACGACGCGCACCTCGCGATGGCGATCGGGACGCTCGAGGCGGTCAAAGAAAGCGACTTTTCGGGCACGTTGAAGGTGTTTTTCCAGCCCGCCGAGGAGATCTCCGGTGGCGGGAAAGCGATGGCCGAAAGTGGCTATCTCGATGACGTCAACTACCTACTTGCGCTCCACGTCGGCCTCGATCACCCGACCGGCGAGATCGTTGCGGGCATCGAGAAGCCGCTGGCGATGGCTCACCTGACCGCGACGTTCGAGGGGGCGAGCGCTCACGCCGGGAAAGCGCCGAACGAGGGGGCAAATGCCATGCAAGCAGCGGCGGCGGCGATCCAGAACGCCTACGGCATCCCTCGCCACGCCGACGGGATGACCCGGGTCAACGTCGGCCGTATCGAGGGCGGCACCGCGAGCAACGTCATCGCCGAGGAAGTCACGATCGAGGCCGAAGTCCGCGGCGAGACCACTGCGCTGATGGAGTACACGCGCACGGAACTCGAGCGGGTATGCTATGCCGCCGCCGAAATGCACGACTGTGACGTGACGCCGCGGGTGATCAGCGAGTCGCCACGCGTCGACAGCCATCCCGCCCTCCGCGACCTCGTCGGCAACGTCGCGTGGGAGGTCGACGGCGTCGAGCGCGTGATCCCGACCGAGGAGTTCGGCGTCAGCGAAGACGTGACCTACCTCATGCAGCGTGTCCAGGACAACGGTGGGCTCGCCTCGTACGTCCTCATCGGCACCGACCACCCGACGAGTCACCACACGCCGACGTTCGACATCGACGAGGGGAGCCTCGAGATCGGGGTCGCGCTGCTGTCGGAGACGGCCGTCGAACTCTCGAGGCGACGACCGTAGCGTGGCCGAGTGTACTGGTCTGCGTTCGACGGATGGGAAACGTTAATCCGCGCGGTCTCTGTGTATCCCCTATGAGCCAGGACGACGTGCCGGAGTCGCTGCAGGCGGCAGCGGACTCGGACCGCCCGCGCGGAATTTTGACTCCCTCCGACCGCGATTTCCTGCTCGGCCGGAAAACCGACTACACCGACCACTCGAAGAAACAGAAGCGAAACCGGATCCGACGCCGGGTTCGCAACGCGATCCTGGACTTCAGCATTCTCTTCGAGTACATGGAAGAACGCGACCGGGAGACGGTCTTCGACCCCGATGATCAGGACCGTGATGCCTACACCCAGGGCATCACCGACATGCTCGCCTTTCTCCACCTCGGGACGATGGGCTATCACACCCCGTTCAAGGACATGCTCTCGGAAGGCGTCGGCAAGGCCGAACAGCGCCTGGCCGGCTCGAACTACCGGATGGTCAACGTCGAGTTCAACGTCGAACCGGTCGGTCAGATCGATGTCGACGCGGTCGTCGATAAACTCGAGCACGAGGAGTTCGCCCAGCTCACCGACGAGGAACTGCGCGCGTTCGTGCGCCTGCTGACGATGTCCGACGCCTTCTCGCCGGCTGACACCCGCGAGGAGATCAAAGACAGCGTCGACGAGTTCGCCGAGCGGATAGCCGAAAGCGCCGCGGCGCGCGAGCGCACGCTCGAGGAACTGACGAACTGACACGCCCACTGTCACCGAAACTCGGGGTCGTGTGCTCGAGTCCGGCCCGACCCAACTCGACTCCATGCAGATTATTCTCCTGAGACCGGTCTCGAGGCGCACCGCCGACATCGCCGTCGCGTTGACTGCTGTCCGAGTATCGCGGCATTGTCACCCGCACAACAGTCAACCGGCGAGACGACCTGCCGGAACGAACTCATCTTGATGCGCGTAGTCCGGCAGCACGCGGTGAATCGTCTGCTGTGTTTCGACAGCGGCAGTCGACCGGGCATATGCAGCCACTGTGTTCTTGTCTCTCCGAGTAGGGGAAGGGTAAACGCAATCTGTAGATAAAATCGCAGTCTGAGAAACACTTATTGTGTACGCTGTTGATGGTCACGGTATGGCGACACACAGCATGGAGGAAGGGCGGCTGACTCGCATCCAACCATCACGCTGTCGTCCGAGTTCGGAGGTGAGACGAGATGAGTGGCGCTGAGAAGGGGATGGTCGACGAGTTCCGTGAGGAGATCGACACGACGGTCTTCCTGTTCGGCGCGCTGTTGACCGTCGGAGTGATCGCGGCGTTCTTCGTCAGTCCGAGCACTGTCGAGAGCGGCATCTCGGCGCTGAACGATCAGATGCTTGGCGCGTTCAACTGGGCGCTGCTGTTGATCGTATTCCTGATTGTTATCTTCCTGTTGTTCCTGATCGTCGGGCCGTGGGGCAGAATCAAGATGGGAGATGAAGATCCGGAGTACAGCTTCCTGTCGTTTTTCGCGATGCTGTACTCCGCTGGGTTCGCGGCGGGCGTCGTGTTCTGGGGGCCAACCGAGGCGCTGTTCTACTACGATAACCCCTCGCCGCTGTTCAGCGGCGTCGAGGGCGGGTCGGCCGCAGCGATGACTGTCGCTGTCCAGCAGACGCTGTTCCACTGGGCGCTGCCCCAACTGGCGGTGTTTACGATCATGGGGATCGCGATCGGCTACTTCGCGTACAACTACGAGAACGTCCCGCTGCGGGTGTCGTCGGCGCTGACGCCGATCATCGGCGCTGAGAATCTCGATGGTCCGTTCGCGAAGGTCGTCGACATCCTCGCCGTCTTCGCGACAATTGGGGGCGTGGCGACCTCGCTTGGCTTCATCGGCAGCCAGTTCATTACCGGACTGGACTACCAGTTGGGCATCAGCATGGGGAACATTGGCATCCTCCTCGTGGTGACGTTCATGACGTTGCTGTTTACGACCTCGATGGTGCTGGGGGTCGACAAGGGGATCCGCCGGCTCTCGAACTTCAACATGATCCTCTTCGTCGTCCTCATGATGGCAACGTTCATCGTTGGCCCGACGCTGTTCCTGATCCTGCTGGGTACGCAGGCCGTCGGCGGGATGTTCAGTGATTTCGTTTCGATGAGCCTCTTTACCGGTGCTGGTGCCTTCGGAGCGGGGAGTCCAGAAGCCACGAACTGGATGAACGCCTGGACCGTCTTCTACTGGGCGTGGGCACTCTCGTGGTCTCCGTTCGCGGGCCTGTTCATCGCCCGCATCTCCAAGGGACGGACGGTTCGCGAGGTCGCGTTTACTGGGATCGTCGCGACGTCCGCGGCCACTATCCCGTGGTTCACGTTCGTCGGTGGCACCTCCGTCTGGGCCCAGCACAACGGCATCGCCGACTTCAGCGCGGTGATGGCCGGCGAAGCTGGTGCAGAGGTTTCCGGGTTCATCCTCTTCGAGACGTTCCCCATGGGGTCGCTCTTCATGTTGGCGTTTATGATCCTCGTGACGACGTTCTTCGTCACCTCGGCGGACTCCTCGACGCTGGCCGTCTCCATGATGACCACCGGCGGCAAGGCGCGTCCGTCGACCATCAACCGGATCTTCTGGGGTGTCGTCCTCGGCATGACCGCCGCGATCCTGATGATCCTCGGCGGGACCGGCAGCGCGAACACCCTCCAGCAGGCCGCGATCATCACTGGGACCCCCTTCGCGTTCGTCTGCTTCCTCTCGATGCTGGCCCTGATCAAGGACTTCGGATCGAACTACGGCCAGGTGTTGCTCCAAGACGAAACCGTGCTCATCGGCTCGAGCAGCCAAACCGAACCCGAGTCCCCGGCTGGACCAAGCGGGCCCGTCGAGTCGGACGACGACTGAGCCGGGCTGTCGTCGGTCAGTGCTGGCGCACCTCGACAGATCGCGGGTGCGCCGGGAACCAGAAGCCTGTGTGTGATGGCTGCTGGCCGCGATCGGACCGATCGACGATCCGTCTCGACGTCATGCTGTCTCCTTTTCTGCGGTCGGGAAGCCGACCACGCCCCGTTCACCTCGCTAACCCATAACAAGTTTTAATGTATGTTGTACACATAAACTGTGTATGGATAGGGACACGGCGGAACCCGACGCTGACGCGCTTCCGGGTCCGAACGCCCAGCAGTGGGTGAACTTCCACCAAGAGTACTCCGCGCCCAGCGAGTACTCACACGAGTTCGTCTGGGACGTGACCCAGGAGGCCGACGGGCCGTTCGTCACCGACGTCGACAGCAACGTCTTGCTCGATTTCACCTGCCACATCGGTGCGGCCCCACTCGGCTACAACAACGAGAAAATCCTCGGGAAGGTCCGCGAGTTCGACCTCGTCGAACCGCTGAAAATCGCCGGGCAGGACATGTACTTCGGCGCTGGCCCCTCCCCCGAGGAATCGACGGTGCCGGGCTCGAGCCACCTCATGGAGAAACTCACCGATGTCTCGAGCCAGTACGGCATGGACACCGTCTTCCTCTCGAACTCCGGCGCGGAGGCTATGGAGAACGCGATGAAGATCACGAACGACTTCCGCGCGCCCGCGAAGTACGGCGTCGCTTTTTCGGGCAGTTTCCACGGTCGTACCCTCGGGACGCTGTCGATCACCAAGTCCAAACCGGTGTACACGCGCCACTACCCCGAAATAAGCGGGATCGAGACGGTGCCGTTCTGTGCGGATCGCGGCTGTGACGCGGCCAGTTGCGACTGTGGCTTCTTTGCCGACCCTGGCTCCCAGCTTCGCAGCATGCTCGCGCCCGAAGGCGGCCACGTCGACCCCACCGAGATCGCCTTCCTCGCGCTCGAGCCGATCCAGGGCGTCGGCGGCTACCGCTTCCCGAGCGAGGCGTTCATGGGGGAGGTCGCGGACGTCACCAACGAGTACGACATCCCACTGGTCGTCGACGAGATTCAGGCCGGGATCGGTCGTACCGGCGAGATCTGGGCTTCCGATCACTACCCGATCGAGCCGGACGTCATCGCCAGCGCGAAGGCCCTGCGTGTCGGCGCGACGATCTCCCGCTCCGAGGTCTTCCCCGACCAGAAGAACCGGCTCGGATCGACGTTCGGTGGCGGCGACATGCTCGGCTCGATGATGGGCGCGTTTACGCTCGAGGCTATCGACGAGTACGATCTGCTCGACAACGCGACCCGGCGCGGCGAGCAGGCAAAAGAACGCGTTCGCGACGACGCGCCCGACTCCGTCGTGGACGTCCGCGGCAAGGGGCTGATGCTCGCCGTCGAGTTCGACACGGCCGAGCGTCGGGATGCCGTGGTCGAAGCCGCCCTCGAGCGCGGGCTGTTGACGCTCGGCTGTGGGACGAAGACGATCCGGCTGCTTCCGCCACTGGATGCGACCGAGCGCGAGATCGAGTTGGGAATGGGGATTTTTCTCGAGGCGATCGCGGCTGTCAGCCCGAGCGCGACGGTTGCGTAAGGACCTCTCTTGACAATCGATTTTCGTTTCTATACTCGGTTCGGTGGCGGTCGGTGACGTTCGCTCGCCGGTGCGATACACAGATATTGATTCACTGCACCGCGCTACTTCGTCGCCTCGAGTGACGTGGACGCGACACGTAATAAACGCTCCAGCGGCGAGAGCAGCAGTCGCTTACCCCAGAAGTGACAGTACTCCCGCGAGGAAGATGAGAATTGCTGCCACCACAGAGAGCCAGATGGACACAGGATCAAGATCGACGCGGTCGATGTTCCCATTCAGGACGTGGTAGCCGTTTCCGACCAGAATTCCGACACCGCCGACGATCATCAGCACCGAACCAATGGACAACCTGACACCGTCGGGAGTTCCCGACAGAAGATTCGAGACTGCGATCATCGCGAGGCCGCCACCGACGACCATCTGCGAGACGTGATAGAGGAGGGATCGATCCACACACAGATCTGTTGGATAGCCATCTAAATTATTTTGGTGACATCTTCGCTGCGGTAATCGATCACCGATCGCCGGACACGGCCAGCAATCACTCGAGCGACCGCTCGATGACCGACACGCCCTCGAGTCCTGCCAGCGCCTCGAGCACGCCGTTCAGATGCGCAGGGCCACTTCCCTCGAGTCCGATCCTCGCCGGCGTCCGGTTGGGATGATCGTCACCCGTTCGACGCGCGCGCTCGAAGACGTCCAGTTCGGCCCCCTCGGCTTCGACCACCTCGACCACGTCGCCAACTGTGGTCGGCCACCCCTCGAGCGCCAGCCTCACTTCGGTATAGCGCTCGAGTTCGTGCAATCCCGTCCGCACGAGTTCGGCGTGCTCGGTGAGGTTCACGTTCCCGCCTGAGATCACGACGCCGACGTGATCGCCATCGAGACTCAGGTCGTCCGACAGGGCGGCAGCCAGCGGGGCAGCCCCGGCGCTTTCGGCGACGGTCTTCGCGCGCTCGGCCAGCAAAGTCACCGCGGCGGCGATCTCTCGATCGCTCACGCTGACCACGTCATCGACGACCTCGCGAGCGATCGCGAAGGTCGTCTCGAGCATGCGCGTATCCGCGATTCCCTCCGCGACGGTGTCGACGCTCTGGAGTTCGCGGATCTCGCCGCCCTCGAGCGACGGTTTCGCGTGAGCGGCTCCCGCTGGCTGGACCCCGATCACCCGGACGTCCCTCTCGGCAGCCTCCAGGACCGTCCCGATCCCCGAAATCAGTCCGCCGCCGCCGATGGCGACCAGCACAGTGTCGAGGTCGGGGTACTGCTCGAGCAACTCGAGGCCGATCGTCCCCTGGCCGGCGACGATGGCCGCGTCGTCGAAGGGGTGGACGAACGTCTCGTCGGTCTCTGCAGCACGCTCGAGCGCGAACTCGTAGGAGCGCTCGTAGATGTCTCCCTCAACAACTACGTCGGCCCCGTAGCCGCGGGTGGCCTCGATTTTCGCGGCTGGCGTCACCTCGGGGACGACAATCGTCGTCTCGATATCGAGTAAGTCGCCGGCCAGCGCCACGCCCTGCGCGTGGTTGCCTGCGCTCGAGGCAATGACGCCTGCCTCGCGCTCGTCGGGCGAGAGCTGCGCCATTTTGTTGTAGGCCCCGCGGATCTTGAACGACCCCGTCCGCTGGACGTTCTCGAGTTTGAGCCCGACCGAGGCCGCGTTGCTCATGTCGGCGAACGTCCGCGAGGTATCGAGTGGCGTCCGATGGACGACGTCCGCGATGCGTGCCTGGGCGTCTTCGACGTCTGCCAGGGTGACCGGCGGCTCGCTTATCTCGCTGCCCTCGTTCATTCGTCGTCCTCTCGTGGAACTGGATGCCGACGCTCGAGTTCCCGGATCGTCTCGACGAGCACGTCGACGCCATGCTCGAGGCTGCGCTCGTCGACGTCGAACGTGGGGGTGTGGTGGCTCGTCGGGTGGTCGGTGCCGACGATCAAGTATGAGGCGAGGCCGCCGTCGTCCTGGACGCGCTCCATGAGGAACGTCGCGTCCTCGCTCGCGCCGAAGTCGGCGGCGGGCAGGACGCGCTCGGTCCCCGCAACGTCGCCCGCGACCTCGCTGACGAGCGTCTGCAGTTCGGGGTCACTGTCGGCGCGGGGCGACTCGCTGACCACATCGACCTCGGCGCGACAGCCGTGTAGCTCCGCCGCCGATCGGATCGTGCGCTCGAGACGCCGTTTCATGAACTCCATCAGTTCGGTCGTCTCGCCGCGGGCTTCGGCCTCCATGTGAGCGCGCTCGGCGATGACGTTGCTTGCAGTGCCCGCCTCGGCCTTGCCGATGTTCACCCGCGTCATGCCGTCGCTGTGGCGGGGAATCCCGTAGGCGTTCTCGATCGCCGTCCCCATGGCGTGCATGGCGTTTGCCCCCTCGTTCGGTGCTTTGCCCGCGTGCGCGGACGTTCCTTCGATCGTCGCGTCGACGTGGCACATCGCCAGCGGTTTTTCGATGCCCGCCACCACTTCGCCAGTCGGGTGGTCGAGGCCGACGTGGACCGCGAGCAGGTAGTCCAGTCCGTCGGCGTACTCGCTTTTCGCCATCGGACAGCCCCCGCCGCCGGTCTCCTCGGCAGGCTGGAAGAAGACGACCAAGCGTCCCGAAAAGTCGCTCTCGGCGATCGCTTCGAGCGCGGCCAGCCCCCAGGTCATGTGGGCGTCGTGGCCGCAGGCGTGCATCGTGCCGTCGATCTCCGAGCGAAAGCCCTCCGCGGCGGGGACGTGTTCGTCGTCGGTCGATTCCTCGATGAACAGCCCGTCGATGTCGACGCGCAGGCCGATCGCCGGTCCCTCGCCGCGCTCTAAGACGGCGACCGCGCCAGTGGTGCCGCCGGCCAGCTGCTCGAGCAGCTCCTCATTTACACCACGCTCGTGGGCGCGCTCGCGCCATGGCTCGAGGTCGGCGTCGGGAACGGCCATTCGGTCGGCGGGGTCGTAGGCGTCGGGGCCGACGGCGAGTTCGTCGACGCCGATCGCGCGGATTTCGTCGACGAGTCTGGCAGTGGTGGTAAACTCACGCCATGCGGGTTCGGGGTGGCGGTGGAGACGCCGTCGAACGGAAACGAGTCGATTCTGCACTGGTTCACTCATGTGGGCTGATGACGTGGCCCACCATCTTAATTGTACACAGTTGTCGTTTACGACGGGTACACAAAAAGGATAAGTCAACTGCAGACAATCGTCGGACAACGCGTCATTGAGGCGCGAGGACGATCCATATGCACACGAATCCAGACATCGTCGTTCTGCGAGAGGGGACGGAAGGACTGTCGATGGAATCGTACGCCGACACGCTGCGCGAGCGGCTACCCGATCACACCGTCGCGCTCGCGCGGACGCCGAAGGAGGAGCGCGAACTAGTCCCGCAGGCGCGGGTCGCGACCGGCATCACGATCGAGGCGGACCTCCTCGAGGGTGCCGACCGGCTCGAACTCTTCGCGTGTACCTTCGCCGGCACCGACCACGTGCCACTGGACGCGCTGGCCGACCACGGCGTCGCCGTCACGAACGCCGGCGGCATCCACGCACCCGGTATCGCCGAGCAGACGATCGGCAACATGCTCGTCTTCGCACGCCGGCTCCATGAAGGGTGGCGACGCAAGCAAAACGGCGAATGGCGTCACTTCCAGTCCCACGAGTTCACCGACAGCACCGTCACGATCGTCGGTCTCGGCTCGATCGGCCAGGAAGTCGTCAAGCGCCTCGAGGGATTCGAGGTCAAGACGATCGGGGTCCGCTATACGCCCGCAAAGGGTGGCCCGACCGACGAGGTGCTCGGTTTCGACGAGGACGACATTCACGAGGCGTTTTCCCGCAGCGACTACGTCGTCCTCGCCTGTCCGCTGAACGACCTGACCCGCGGACTCGTCGGCGAAGAAGAGTTAGCGACGCTTCCCCCGAACGCGGTCGTCGTCAACGCGGCCCGCGGCGGCATCGTCGATACCGATGCGCTCGTCTCGGCGCTGCAGTTCAACGGCATCCGCGGGGCCGCTCTGGACGTGACCGACCCCGAACCGCTGCCGAACGATCACCCGCTCTGGGACCTCGAGAACTGTCTGATCACCCCACACACTGGCGGTCACACGCCGAAGCACTGGGATCGGCTGGCTGACATCGTCGCGCATAACGTCGAGGCGCTCGAGACCGGCGGCGACCTCGAGAACGCGGTGGTCCGGCCCGACTCGAGCTGAGACCGGTGTGACCGATCACTCCTTGTCGGGCGTCTCGGATCGGTCCGACTGGGTGGCCAGTTGTGGATGCGTCGACTCACCGAACCCGCCGCTCAGGACCCGCGCGAGCACTTCGTCGACGCGCTCGTCCGTTTCAGTAATGCGGTCGTCCTCGGCTTCGACGACGAATCCGGAGGAGATGTTCGGTGCCGTCGGAATGAAAAGCACTGTTCGGCCGTCGCTGGTCGTGTGTCCGGTCTTGAACGCCGGCAGCTCCTTTCCGTCCCAACTCTCGACTCTGACGGGTTCCTGGAGAGCCTGTTCCTCGCCGATCGTGGTTTCGGCGGCGATCTTCGATGCGTTGTAGAGGACCCGGAGTCCCGGGAGGCGGTTCGCGACGCCGTCGACGCCGCGGGCGAAGAGATCACCGACCGTCGTCCGGGTCAGGGTGCCGATTACGATCGTCACCAGCACGAAGACGGTCAGCGAGATCGAAAGTCGAAGGACGTGGGCGACGACCGCTCGACTCGATTCGTGGCCGATGAGACCCTGCAGGGCCTGTGCATCGACCACGGCCGTCGGCGTGAGCCCCGCCACGATCGCGTAGGCCCGATACACGACGTACAGCGTGACGAGTATCGGCCCGATGAGAATGAGCCCGCTCGCGAAGACTCGCTTCCACGACGCCATTGTCCGATCATATAGTCGATGGGACATGAGCCCTTTCCTTTCCTACTGGACAACAGGCCGGAACGACTCGAGTGTATCTCGAGTGCGGTCGGTATCTGCCCGTGTTTCCCGACCGCATGCGCTTTGCAACCGGCGTGACGGCGACCCGCTCGAGGCGAGGTGTTGCAGACGGTTACGGCCAGAGCCCGCGGGTCTCCTTCGCCTCGGCGACCCGGGATAGTGCCACCACGTATGCAGCGTCGCGCCACGTCAGCCCGTCGTCGCCGACCGCCGCGCTGACGTCCGCCCAGGCGTCGAGCATGTGGTCTTCGAGTTCCTCGTTGACGCGTGCGAGCGTCCACTGGCGGCGGTTGATGTCTTGGAGCCACTCGAAGTAGCTCACCGTCACGCCGCCCGCGTTCGCGAAGATGTCCGGAATCACCGGGATGTCGCGTTCCTCCAAAATGGCGTCGGCGGCGAACGTCGTCGGCCCGTTCGCGCCCTCGACGACGATGTCGGCCTGGATCGCATCGGCGTTGTCGGCGGTGATGACGTTGCCGACAGCCGCGGGGATCAGGACGTCGACGTCTAGCTCGAGCAGGTCCGCATTCGAGAGTCGGCGAGCGCTGTCTCCGTCGGCGAGCTCGGTCGCGTAGCTCGTGACGGCTTCCGGCTCCTCGTCGTGGGACGGGATCGCGTCGACATCGATCCCGTCGGGGTCGTAGATCGCGCCGTTGACGTCGCTAACGGCGACGACGGTCGCACCCCAGTCCTCGAGCAGGCGGGCGGCGTTGGCCCCGACGCTGCCGAAGCCCTGGACGGCGACAGTCGTGTTCGACAGTTCTCGGTCGTAGTAGTCGATCGCCTCTCGCGTGGCGATCGCGGTCGATCGGCCGGGGGCTTCCTCGCGGCCGTAGGAGCCGCCGATGACCGGCGGTTTGCCGGTGACGACACCCGGGATGGTCTCGCCCTGTTGCATCGAGTAGGCGTCCATGAACCAGGCCATCGTCTGGGCGTCGGTGCCCATGTCCGGGGCCGGAACGTCTTTGGTCGGCCCGACCATGTTGCGCAGTTCCTCGGCGAACCGGCGGGTGAGCCGTTCGGTCTCGTCGTTGCTCAGTGACTTGGGATCGACGGCGACGCCGCCTTTCCCGCCGCCGAAGGGCAGATCCATCACCGCACACTTCCAGGTCATCCACATCGAGAGGCCGATACACTCCTCGGCGGTCACCTCCGGATGGTAGCGCAGCCCGCCCTTGTAGGGCCCGCGAACGTCGTCGTGTTGGGCCCGATACCCGGTAAACACCTCGACGGAGCCGTCGTCGCGCTCCAAAGGTACCGACACTTGCTGGACTCGCGTCGGATATTTGAGCCGCTCGACGACGCCGGGATCGACGTCGACGTGGGTCGCCGCACGCTCTAACTGCCGGCGAGCGGTGACCAGCGCCGAGTCGAGCTCGTCGTCCGATACTGCCTCGTCCGCAGCTGGTGGCGTGCTCATGTGTATCCCTGACGACGTTACGTCGTAAACAGTTGTCGCGGAAACTCGGCCAGCGTCTCGGCACCAGTGCTGGTGACGTGGAACGTCTCGCTGATCTCGACGCCGAGTTCGTCGGTCCAGATGCCCGGAATCATGTGGAACGTCATATCCTCTTCGAGCACCGTCTCGTCGCCCGGGCGCAGGCTCGCGGTGTGTTCGCCCCAGTCCGGCGGGTAGCCAAGGCCCATCGAGTAGCCGATCCGATCCTCCTTCTCGAGGCCGTACTGGGCGATCGTCTCGCGCCACGCTTTCTCGACGGCCTCGCAGGTAACGCCGGGTTCGGCGGCGTCGAGCGCCGCCTCGAGTCCCTCGACGACGATCTCGGCGGTCTCCGCGAGTTCCGCTGGCGGATCACCGACGAACGTCGTGCGAGCCAGCGGCGAGTGATACCGGTGGCGACAGCCCGAGAGTTCGATGATGACTGGATCGCCGTCTTCGAAGGGCCGATCGGTCCAGGTCAGATGTGGCGTGCCGGTGTGATCGCCGGATGGCATCAGCGGGACGATCGATGGGTAGTCGCCGCCGTACGCCTCGGTGCCGGTAATGAGCGCGTCGTAGATCGCGGCCGCGGCCTCGTACTCCGGGACGCCCTCCTCGATGGCGTCGAGCCCCGCCTGCATCGCGTGCTCGGAGATGCGGGCAGCCTCGCGCATGTACGCGAGTTCCTGTTCTGATTTCTTGATCCGGACCCAGCCGACCAGCAGCGTCGCGTCCTCGAATTCGGCGTCGGGGAGGTTCTGCTGCAGTCGAGTGTAGGACTTCGCCGTGAAGTAGGAGGCGTCCATCTCGAGGCCGATTCGGCCGTCTGCGACTCCGAGGTCCTCTAAGACGCCCGCGACGTAGTCCATCGGATGGAGGTCGTACGGCGAGTGGACGTGGTCGTCGCTGTAGGATCGAATGCTCTCTTCGGAGAGGTGCGTCGTCGCCCGCGCGCCGTTAGCGTCCATCCCACGGCCGATCCAGACTGGTTCGTCGCGCTCAGGCGTGACCACGACGGCTTGGTGAACGTAGAACGACCAGCCGTCATACCCCGTCAGGTAGTTCATGTTCGCCGGATCGGCGACGACGATCGCGTCGAGGTCGTCCTCGCGCAACCGGTCTTTGGTCCGGGCGACCCGTCGCTCGTACTCGGCTTCGTCGAAAATATGCTCTCGTGGCATGTTACCAAGCGCTCTACAAGAGCTATCTCTCAGCAGCGCTAAAAGTTTTTCGTGGACACTAGATACGGATATTGTTTACAGAATTGGGGCGGCTAGCGAGCACGACCACGGTTCGTGCCTGCCGTCCTCCTCGAGTCGTCCTGCCATCGTTCCGCCGAACCACCGCCGGTTAAGACACGTCGGTTCGTCCCGGCGGATATGGCAATACTCGAGACTATCGTGGTCGCGTTCTGGGCGATGTTGCCCGCGTACGTCCCCAACAACGCCGCGGTGTTGGCCGGCGGTGGCCGGCCCATCGACGGCGGTCGGACGTGGGGGGACAGGCGCGTGCTTGGCGACGGAAAGACGTGGCGTGGGACGGCGATGGGAATCGTCGCTGGCGTTGCACTCGCGGCCGTCTTGACCGTCATCGAGCCGACTGTCAGTGATGCTCTCGGCTTCGACGTTCCGCGATTCGAGCCCCTCGCGGCCCTCGGGCTTGCCGGCGGCGCGATGCTCGGCGACATCCTCGCCTCGTTTCTCAAGCGCCGGAGCGGCCGCCAGCGCGGTGCGATGTTTCCCGGCCTCGACCAACTGGATTTCGTCGTCGTCTCTCTGCCACTGACCGCGCTGCTGGCGACCGACTGGTTCCTGGCCTGGTTTACGCTCGAGGTCGTCCTCGTCGTCGTCGTCCTGACGCCGATCCTGCACGTGACGACGAACGTGATCGCCTACAAGCTCGGGCTGAAGAACGAACCCTGGTAAGAGTACTACGCGCGCGTTCGGCGTCCCGTTTCACACCGCTTATTTCAGTTGGGACCGCCTTCTCGAGTAATGACGAACCAAGCGCTCATCGACGCCCTACGTGGGGCCGACGCCGTCCAGTTCGGCGAGTTCGAACTCTCCCACGGCGGCACCAGCGAGTACTACGTCGACAAGTACCTCTTCGAGACCGATCCGGGCTGTCTCGAGTTGATCGCCGAGGCCTTCGCCGAGCGACTCGCCGATGACGACAAACTCGGCGGCGTCGCGCTGGGCGGCGTCCCGCTTGCCGCCGCGACGAGCGTCGCGGCCGACGTTCCCTACGTCATTGCGCGCAAACAGCGCAAGGACTACGGCACCGCGAACCTGGTCGAGGGCCGACTCGAGGAGGGCGAGGAAGTCGTCGTCCTCGAGGATATCGTGACGACGGGGACGAGCCTCGTCGACGCGATCGAGGCACTTCGTGACGCCGGCGCGACCGTCGAGCGCGCGCTGGTCGTCGTCGATCGGCAGGAAGGCGGCCGCGAGAACGTCGAGGACGCAGACGTCGAGATGGAGGCGCTCGTCACCGCCGAGGAGCTGCTGGCCGATCGGGATTAACGACGGAGTCACCGCGTCGTGACTCACGTGCGGGCACTGTACCGACGGTACACCACGACAGCGACGACCAGCGCGAGCCCACCGCCGATCGCGAGCGCGCCGCCGCCGACCCACTGGCTCCGAAATCCGATCAGCATCACGCCGAGGCTCGCGCCGAAGAGCCCGGCATGAACGAGCACCGCGACGACGACGAACGCGAGCAGCGTCGATCGTGAAATCTCGCTGAACGTCCGCTCTAGATCCTCGTTGCCACCGCTCTCGTCTCCGATCGGGTCCTCGAGTGGATCGTTCGCGAACGGATCCTCGAGCGGATCATCTCCGAACGGGTCTTCGAACGGATCGTCGTCCCCCGGCGGATCGAAGCCCACGACGTGACGTAGCCGGCCTGGAGCGAAAACCGTTCTGCCGGTGGCGCCCCATCACAATGCTTTTATCCCGCTCGAGACTACGCGTAGCCACGATGGTAGGTGTCCGCTTTACAGGGGCGTTTGCCCGTTTCTAACTCCCACCTACCGTGTATTGTGTCGGCTCCGGTCGACCAGTGTGCGGGATACGGCGCGGACACGCCACCGGGATTTTCACCACATCCACAGCCATGTCAGAATCAGATTCACAGCAGCAGATAGCGGTCGTACTGCCCGACGGATCGGAACTCGAGGTCGACGCCGATGCGACGGTCGAGGACTGTGCCTACGAGATCGGCCCCGGTCTCGGCAGCGACACGGTCGCCGGCAAACTCGACGGCGACCTCGTCGCCAAAGAGGAACCGGCCTACGACGGCGCGGAACTCGAGATCATCACGGACCAGTCCGACGAATATCTGCGCGTGATGCGCCACTCCGCGGCCCACTGTCTCGCGCAGGCCGTCGAACGGCTATACGACGCCGAGGAGGTCAAACTCGCGATCGGCCCGCCGACGGACGAGGGCTTCTACTACGACTTCGATAACTTAGATGTCGACGAGGAGGATCTCGCCAAGCTCGAGGCCGAGATGGAAGAGATCATCGACGAGGACTACGACATCGAGCGCGAGGAGGTTTCGATCGAGGATGCAGAGCAGCGGCTCGCGGACGAGCCCTACAAGCTCGAACTCCTCGAAGAACTCGCCGAGGAAGACGAGACCGTCACGTTCTACAGCCAGGGCGAGTGGGAAGACCTCTGTGCCGGCCCACACGTCGACTCGACGGGCGAGCTCGGCGCGATCGAACTGCTGGAGATCGCCGGCGCGTACTGGCGCGGCGACGAGGACAACACGATGCAGACCCGGATCTACGGGACGGCCTTCGAGGACGAAAGCGACCTCGCGGACTTCTTAGAGCGCAAGCAGGAAGCCGAGAAACGCGACCACCGCCGGATCGGCAACGAAATGGATCTCTTCTCGATTCAGGACGTCACCGGCCCCGGCCTGCCGCTGTATCACCCCGCCGGAAAGACCGTCCTGAAGGAACTCGAGGACTTCGTCGAGACGCTGAACAAGGAGGCAGGCTACGACTACGTCGAGACGCCCCACGTCTTCAAGACGGATCTCTGGCACCGGTCGGGCCACTACGAGAACTACCAGGACGACATGTTCATCTTCGACGTCGGCGACGACGAGTTCGGCCTGAAGCCGATGAACTGTCCCGGCCATGCCGCCATCTTCCAGGACCACTCCTGGAGCTACCGCGACCTCCCCATTCGGTACGCCGAGAACGGGAAAGTCTACCGCAAAGAGCAGCGCGGTGAACTCTCGGGGCTCTCGCGGGTCTGGGCGTTTACGATCGACGACGGCCACCTGTTCATTCGTCCCGACCAGATCAAACGCGAGGTCGAGGAGATCATGGACATGATCACGGACGTCCTCGAGACGTTCGACCTCGACTACGAGATGGCCCTGGCCACGCGCCCCGAGAAGTCGGTCGGCTCTGACGAGATCTGGGAGCGCGCAGAAGAGCAACTCGAGAACGTCCTCGAGTCCCATGGCCACGAGTACGAGATCGAGGAGGGCGACGGCGCGTTCTACGGGCCGAAGATCGACTTCGCGTTCGAGGACGCCATCGGGCGCTCGTGGGACGGCCCCACGGTGCAACTGGACTTCAACATGCCCGAGCGGTTCGACCTGAACTACGTCGGCGAGGACAACGAGGAACACCGCCCGGTCATGATCCACCGCGCGCTGTATGGCAGCTACGAGCGGTTCTTCATGATGCTCATCGAGCACTACGAGGGCCGGTTCCCGCTGTGGCTCGCGCCCGAGCAGGTCCGTGTGCTGCCGATCTCCGACGACAACCTCGGCTATGCCCACCGCGTGGCAAACGAGTTCGACGACTTCCGCGTCGAGGTCGACGGCCGCGACTCGACCTTAGAGCGCAAGATCCGTGCCGCCCACGACGACCGCGTGCCCTACCAGATCATCGTCGGCGACAACGAGGAAGAAGACGGGAACATCTCGGTGCGCGACCGCTTCGAGGACCAGGAGTACGACGTTGAGATCGACGAGTTCCGCGCACACCTCGAGGCCGAACGCGACGAGCAGCGGACCGAACCCGACTTCCTGCAGGACTGAGCAGTTCCTCGACCCTGTTTTCGCGCTGACCGACGCCTGATTCGGGATCGTCGGTCGTCACGTGGCGGTATTGCTCGAATGTGTGCCATGTTCGTGCTGATTCTGCACTTCAAATCTGATCGTAATATCCATAGTTGCGGAATCGTGCATATCTGTATGAACAGAGCCGAGAAGGCAGCCCTCCAGCTGCGGGCCGTCGACGTGTTGCGGATGTTGAAGGAAACGCGGACCTACGACGAGCTCGCCGAGACGACGGGGCTTCCTGCAGGCGATCTCAACCGGTACGTCAACGGGCACGTCCTCCCCGGCACCGATCGCGCACGCGAGGTCGTTGAAGACCTCGGCCGGGAGGCGTTGGCAGCGGAACTGGACGCACGCATTCGCGTCGATGACGACGGGTATGTCGACAACTCCGCGACTGTCTTCGACCAGCCGTTCCTCGATCTGGCTGCGCCGGTCGTGGCCAATGGGTTCGACTTCGAGCGCCCCGACGTCGTGCTCACTGCCGCGACCGACGGGATCACGCTCGCGGCCGCGCTCGCGAGCTATTACGGCGTCCGCTGTGCCTACGCGAAAAAGCGCAAGGAGACCGCCGTCGAGGAGTTTATCGAGGCTCGCCAGCGCTTGCAATCCGGGATCGAACTCACCTACTATTTGCCTGCCTCCGCAATCGACCACGGTGAGTCAGTGCTGGTCGTCGACGACCTCATCCGGTCGGGCGAGACTCAGGAGCTCCTACTGGACATCGCACACACTGCCGAGGCCGATGTCGCGGGTGTCTTCGCGCTGATCGCGGCTGGCGAGGACGGCATTCGGCGTGCTCGTGACCATACGGACGCGCCGGTTGGCGCGCTTACGACCGTCTAAGCGACTGTCTCCCACTCTCCTCGTACTACGCCTCTTCGAAGAGCGGCTGCACTTGCTATCCGTTCTGTCGTGAGTGTGTTTCGGCCGGACTTCCACTTGGGACCCACGTGAGGAAACCATGTGAATGAGTACCACATTATTAATCATTAGGTTTATAGTGGTGCCCGCAGTTTGTGGTGATACGCACATGACGAAGTCAGTCATCCTCGGCGTGATCGGGTCCGACGCTCACGTTGTCGGGATTACCATCCTGGAACAGGCACTGGAGGCAGCCGGATTCGACGTCGTCAACCTCGGGGTGCAGACTTCCCAGGAAGAGTTCGTCGAAGCCGCGTCCGCCAACGACGCCGAGGCTGTACTCGTCTCATCACTCTACGGCCACGCGAAACAGGACTGCGAGGGCTTCCACCAGCGCATCGCCGATGCCGACCTCGACGTGACGACTTACATCGGCGGTAACCTCGCCGTCGGACAGGACGACTTCGAGGAGACCCGCAAGTTCTTCCGCGAGATCGGCTTCGATCGGGTCTTCGACTCCGAGACCGACCCCGAAGAGGCCATCGAGGCTCTGCGGGCAGATCTGGACATTCATTCGACCGAACAGGAGAGTCAGACCGTCTCGGCGTAATCGCCGTGACGCCACCGTTTTCGCGAGTTTCGATCCGCCAGCGACCGCTGTCCGCAACTAATCTTCTGTGACGAATCTCCCCGTTACCGGACGATCGTCACCGGCACCGGCGAGCGACGAGCGACCGTTTCGGCGACGCTGCCGAGAAGAATCCGGCTCGCTCCGGTCCGGCCGTGGCTGCCGACGACGATGTGATCGACGTCGTTGTCGGCAGCGTAGTCGACGATCGACCGCGAAACACTGCCGACGACGTGGTCCGTTTCGATCTCGAGGCCGTGGTCGGCGGCCTGCTCGCTGGCTTCTTCTAGAATCTGCTCGGCTCGCTCCTCGTGGTGGCGTTGTATCTCGTCATAGTTCGCCATTGCCGTCCCCTCGACCCCGCTTACCGCGTAGAAGTCACCCGGATCGAGGACGTAGAGCGCAGTGATCGTCGCATCCGGATACTCCGAGCAGGCGAACTCGAGCGCGTCCGTCGATTGCGCCGAGTCGTCAACTGCCACGAGAACGTGCCGTGCCATACGCAGCGGTACGTCGGCCCGTGGAATAAGTCCATCTCTTGGCGTAACCACGCGGGAACGCGTCTCCAGGCTGGCAGACGGTGGGTCGTGATCGATGCGCGTCGCGTCGGCTCAGCTGCGGCTGTTGTACGCGCTGTGTTCGACTCGACTCGCAGAAAAACCGACGCGAAATCGGGTGGTCGCGTGTTACTTCGCGCGACCCTGGCCGCCGGTGTTGGACGGGCGGACCTTCTCGGCACCTTTGCCGCGGTTGTTGAGCCCACGGTTTGCCGTGCCGGCGTTGGTGAGCCCGCGGAACGCGCGGTTGGTGTGGTCGTCGCTGCAGATCCAGTTGAGGTCGTCGTCGTTCTCGATCGCGGGGTGGTTCGGATCGACGAGGATCACTTCGAACCACTTCTGCGAGCCGTCTTCACCGACCCAGTAGCTGTTGAGCACGCGCAGGTTGGGGTACTTCCGGGAGACGCGCTCTTCACCGATGCGCTGGATGTTTTTGCGCCGCCCGATGCGGTTGACACCCTGGCGCTTCGTTCGGCGGCCGGCCGTGAATCGCTCCTTCCGGGCGGTCCCTTTGCGGACCGACACGCGGGTCATGACGATGCCCTGTTTGGCCTTGTAGCCGAGTTCGCGCGCTTTGTCGAGTCGCGTCGGGCGGTCGATCCGTTCGATCGCGCCCTGCTTGCGCCACTCCTGTTTGCGCTGCCACTGCAGTTCCCCGAGCTTGCCGTCGTCGGGGTCTTTCCATGCGTCCTTGATGTGGGAATAGAAGCTTTTTGCCATCGTATTCACCCGCGGGCGTTTCCTGGTTCAATCCTGGCCGGGGCACATGCCCCGCGGATCACATCCCGACCTGTGGCACGTCACCGTGCAGGTGCCCGCTGATGCCCGCGAACCAGCGAGTCTACCGGACCTACCCAACTCTCGAGTATAAGGGCTTCGAACTCCGCGAGCGGGCTACCGCACCGGCACGCGCTCGCGGACGCCGTGCGGTGCGATGCCGTTGATCGTCGCGAAGACGGCACCCAGGACCAGCCCGTACACGAGGTGGCCGAGTCCGAACACGAGCGCACTAACGAGCTCTGCCGTGGGCCCTGGACCCGGGACCGGCAGGAACGGCATCGGTAACGCGGCCACGCCGGCCCGCTCCATCGCGATCGGGAACACGACGCCACCGGCGAAGAGCCCGATGATCGCACCGAAGGCGAGGCCTGCGATGACGTAGTCGCTGAAATCGCTCACCTGCTGCTGGATCCAACCCCGCGAGAAGATGGCGGCGAACACCAGCCCGAACGCGATGCTGATCATCAGGTGGATCGCCCACCCGGCACCGACTGCGAGTTCGGGTTCCACTGCGAGACCGCCCAGCAGTTCGATCTGGTCGCCGCCGAAGTGCAGCACCAGCCCCATGGCGATACCGGCGACCAACCCGCCCGTGACGCCGCCGCCCCACACACCGACGCCGTCGAGATCGTGTGTCGTGCTAGCACTCATATATAGGGCTACGGATGCGAGGCAGATTAATTCAAGCATTCACCGATGACAGTGAGTGTGACGTACATCAGTAGTTCCAGCAGTGTGACCGATCGGCGCTCGAGCGGATCGAATACCGGACAAATGCGTGACCTCGACCGTCCGTCGTGGAACGAGTGGCGGAGCCGCCGAGCTATGACTGAAACACCTGTATTGGTAATTCGAACTCTGTACTCGAGCGAGCCTTCGATCCCCAACGAGCCCATTTACGAACTCGTATGACAGTACGAGTATATCTACTTCGAGCGCGTATCTTGTCACATGACCTTTCGCATTACCGACGCGATGTCAGACGGATTTTCCCGTACCACCGAGCGAAACGGACTCACCTTCATCGCCGTGTTCGCCGCCCTCGCACTCCTGAACGCACTCGTGACGTCCGCTGGGTTCGACCCCGCGGCCGGGACAGCGCCTGCATCCGGGGCGGTCGGGCTCGTCACCGGCCTACTCTCGCTGGTGATCGGGGTTGTGACGGTCGCAGCTGCCATCGTTGCGCTCCGGACGTTCGCGTCGGCAGAAACCGAGACGATTCCCCGCGAGTTCCGCCGCCACCGGATCGGAATCGCCACGCTCAACGTTTTCGTCGGCACGATCGTCTATGTGTTGCTCGTCGCCGTCGGTAGCGTCTTCCTGCTCGTGCCGGGGCTGTTCGTGCTCGTCAGCCTCTACTACTGGAGCGTCTTCGTCGCGGTCGATGACCAGAGCTTCATACAGGGCTTTCGCAGCAGCTGGACGCTGACCGGTGGCCGTCGCCTTCGGCTGTTCGGGCTCGGTGTCGCCGTCCTGTTCGTCGGCATCGCCGTCAACGGAGCCGCCGGGATTCCGGCGATTTTCCTCGGCGGTGCCGCCGGGCTCGTGCTCACGCAACTCGTCGCTGCGGTCGTCACGGTCTACACGCTCGCAACCACCGCTCGCGCGTACGACCAGCTTCGGAGCCTCGAGCCACCCGTCGACGCCGACCCCCGACCGGGCTCCGCCGGGATGCCCGCCTGAGCCTGTTCCTCAGCGGTCCACGCTTCTGGGATGTAGAGTGTCTACAAACGAGCTTCGGAGGAATCAAATAAAATCCGAGTGGAACTCTCTCGAATCCTATGTCGCAATTCTTGGTTCGCTAAGCAAGATGTGCTGAGCAGCGTCCAACACGCGATTTAGGAGATAGAACGCGAGTCCTGCGGCTTGCCGCAGGCGAGCCACACCGAGTGCTTTCCGCTTAGCCACCTTGTCGGAGTGATTGACTGACCGCCCGGACGAATGTCCTGGCGGTCACGACCGGCGGCGATCTGATCTCGCGATCTGTTCCGAGCTTCACCAAGTAATCGGTAAGCTTCCAGAGATTGTACAACAATGCTGCGAACGTGAAGCTGAACAACCGAACACGGTAGTCCTTCGAGGACGTCTTGGGAAGAAATGCTTTCACCGACTTGTACTGATTTTCGATATCCCAGCGTCGGCTGTAGCTGTTGGTGACGTGTATGATCTCCTCGGGAGCGACGTGATCACGGTTGGTCACGAACACGGCATAGCTTCCTTCAGCTTCCTCATCAGTCGCTGGTGCGTACAGGAACTCTGCGGTGTGGTGGAGTTCGCCATCAATGGCGAACGGAACATCGTTCTTGACAGCGGCGTCAACTCCTTCTTTGCTCTTGATTTTCCCGATTGCCTCATAATCGTCTTCATACTTCGGCACTGGCGTCATGTACACAAGCCCGCGGTCGTGAATCGTTGCGTACACCTCGTTACTGTAGAATCCCCGGTCTAGGAGCACTTCGTCGAGATCGACGTACTGCTGGGCTGTGTCCAGCAGTACGTCAACCACATCCGCCTTCGAATCGGCTGGCGCATCTTCTGGTTCCCATGCAGAGCGTTCCTTGACTGGCTCGATACCCAGGATGATTGGGACATCGTTCCCGACGATCGTGATCGTCGCGAACGTATACCCGTGCTTGATTTCACCGTCTTCTTTGTACCCGCTGACCATCGGCGGATACTCTGCTTTCGGGATTTTCTCGTCCTTGTCGATCCACGGCCAGACGTGGTAGGGGACGTGTGTGAAGTCGACGGCCGCCACAACGTGGCGGTCGTCGAAGGGATCCTCGTGACGAATCGTCTTGAGAATATTTTCGGTCGCCGCGTTGAACGAGGCCATCACAGCCTCTCGATACAGCTCAGTGAACGCGACGATATCCTCGATCTGCAACTCCTGAACGGAGCGAGTTACTTCCTCGTCGGATGGCGTCGCAAACTGCTTGATTACTCGGAGAAACGTCGAGTCGTCACAGATCTCGTTCTCTTCAAGGAACCACCCAGCTTCTCCCTCTGAATGAGCGCTCCCCTGCGTGAGGCACGCGTTGGAGAACAGATCAAGGATCTGTTCGTCCTCATATACCCTGTTGTCGGCTCTATCGGAGTCGAACTCGGCGAAGCCGTGTCGGCGAGCGAGTTCGACGACCTTACTCCCGTGCTCGCGCACGTGTGCGCGAGACACTGTCGAATCGGATTTATCGTCGTTCGTTTCCTTTTCATCTAGGTTAATTGGAATGAGTGCCTCCGAAATAACGTCGTGATCACGGGCTTCACGAGCTATTCCCTTCGCAGCGGCCTCAAGCGTGGTCTTGGTTTGCTCGCTGAATTGGTTCCAAGCGTATGAGAGATTCTGCTGAGTCGGCACCCTGTTCAAACCTAGCTGTTTCAGCAGTGCTGGACGGTTCTCAAGCCGATCTGCGACCTCGCTTTGGGCGAGGTCGTAGATCGTCTGGTAGATGTAGACTCGTGCCATTGACTCGGTTCCGAACGAGACTTTGTGCTGTTGTCGAGTGTCTGTTAGTCCATCCACGGGAATCGAGACGTCTCCAAGTACACGCCAGAGATGATCAGCTGTTTCACAGACTTTCTTGGCGTGGATGACGATCGCCCCCGCCAAAGCGGGGGCATCGTCATCAACTGCAGGAGTGATGTTAGATGCCATTAACAGTCAGTCCAGATACTGAAACCGAAGGAGAGACTCCCCATTAGGGCACCTCATTTGGACCCACGCCGAACGGTTATTTACGCACCAAGAGCTACTTGGAGTATGGCTCAAGATGGATCCCTTGTTGAATCGCTTCCAGACCGCCCACTCAAGGATACTGAGCGTGACTCACTCGAACGACACGAGAGCATCCAGTCAATAATGCCTCAGACGACGAAATTTGATCCGGAACACGGGATGGTTATGGACACCGCGATGTTCATTGGCTACGACTGGGTGACAGCCGTGACCTACGAAGCAGGTCACGGCTGGAGGGTTGTCTACGAGAGCGGTATGGAAGATAACATCCTCTCAGATGGGTTTCTGCGAAGCGAAGAGCTCTACGAAGAGCATCCGATTCAGCAAGGAATGGACGCTATGAGCGCTGTTGCCTCGGAAGACGAAGAATAGTTTCTTTTTCAAACAGCTTCTCTGAGGGCGATCGTAACGGGTGTCAGCTGTATGGTGGTTTGTAGAATTTGAGATCCCGAAGTTGTGGCGGTCACCTAACCTCGATTTTATATATCGATATATCCTGTATAGTGTGGCGACTGCCGCGCTCCACCTATGGACAGTCTCGAGGCTGGTAGCGTCGAGTCTACCGAGAAACGGTACGGTCGCAGCGAGACTGGTGGGGTTTCATCCGCGATTCGATCCTGTGACGGCCGCATTGCTGGATCGCGATCGAGGGCAGCTTCGAGCGTGGGTGCGACGCAGGGAATACCCATTCGACCTCACGCTGCTCGAACGAGCGTCGATGAAACCTGCTGCGATCAGATGAAGTCGGTAACCGACTCGAACGAGTCGGCGGTGATCGCATCGGCCACCTCGTCAGTGGGGAGGTCGTCGGGCACGTGCTGGGGGTACTTGCGGCGGAAGTAGCCCACGATGTTGGTCAGGTCCCGCCGGAGGAACTCGTCGGCGTTTTCGTGATCCGTCGGGACGGCTTGGGGCCAGTCGAAGATCTTCACGCCCGCCTCGTTGACGAAGACGTTGTACTCGCTCATGTCCGCGTGGACGTATCCGTGCGCGTACGAGCGGTCGATTTCAGAGATCAAGAGATCGAGCACGCCCAGTACCTGGTCGTCCTCGAGTCGGGTTCGTGAGAGCTCGACGCCGTCCATCTTCTCCATGACGATGGCGTGGCGGTTCTGCCCGATCGGCTGGGGAACCGCGACGTCAGGGTAGAGTTCCTCGAGAATGTCGTGCTCGCGTTCGGCGGCTTTTCGGGCGGTGTACATCCAGGAAACGTGCTCGTTGTCGGACGTGTAATCGCGTTCCTTGTGGACTTCCCGGAAGTTCGTATAGCCCTCGCGGTGATATTTCAGCGCGAGCGGTTTGTACGATTTGACCTCGTAGACGTCGCTTTCCTTGCCGACGCCAAGGGGCGAGCCGAACTCCGAGATGGTGTCCTGTTCGACGAGTGCCCGCAACGCGAGGACGTCGTAGCCCTCGAACTGCAGCGTGTAGCCCTCGTACTGGATGGTCTTTTTCTCGATCAACCCGCGTTTGAGACAGCGCTCGAGGCGATAGTCGACCTCCTCTTCGGTCAGATTGGCAAACTTCGGGAGCTTCTCGCGCTGGACCCATTCCGAAAAGCGCATCCCCTGTTCGACCCCCGAGAGGAGATAGAAGTCTTCGTCCTCGAGTTCCGGAAGCAATCCGGCGACGTTTCGCACCATAGCCATCGATAGCCAGTGAGTACGTAAAAACGGCGTGACGGACGGCGGTCGGGTCGCCGTCGCTGTCGGACAACCCGATTCGGTCGCCGATCGTACCGTCCATCGTCGTTGTGGCGACGAGTCGTGGGCCCGATCGAGTACCGGCGACATGCACCGTCGCGACTGCCGTGTGTCGACTCGAGACGCTCGTTCTACCCCTCGTGAACCACATATCGATATACAGAATCGAGTCACTGCCGGAATCGCTTTGCGTCTCGTCCGTGTTGAGTCGTACATGACAACGCTTGCCGATCGGGACTGGCGACTGATCAGGGACGAACCCCGCGCAGGCGCGACGCAGATGGCCCTCGAGGAAGTCGCCGCGCGAACGGCACTCGAAGACGACCTGCGGACCGTCCGCGTCTACTCGTGGGAACCGAGCACGCTCTCGCTTGGGTATCGCCAGGACGTCGAGACCGTCGACTGGGACTTCTGTGACCGCGAGGGAATCGACGTCACACGTCGCCAGACTGGCGGCGGTGGGATCTACCACGACCGCTATGCCGACATCTCGTACACGATCGTCGCGCCAGCCGACGAGGTGCCGGGCGACCTGATGGACTGTTACGAACTGTTCTGCGAGCCGATCCTCGAGGCGTTCGACCGGATGGGCGTCGACGCCGCCTTCGCGTCGGCCGAACAGGACGCGATCTACCAGCCCTCGTGCTATCTACGCGATATCAATCCGGCACACGACATCGTCGCGTCGGCGGATGCGGGCGCGGACGCACAGAAGATCAGCGGGAACGCCCAGTACCGCCAGCGTGACGTCGTCATCCAGCATGGGTCGATCAGTTATGCCCTCGAGCCGCGCAACCATGTTGGCGTCTTCGATACCGACATCGCGGAATCGACGTTCACCGATCGAGTGACGAGCATTCGCGACGAGGCGGGAATCGACCGCGATGTGGCTGTCGACGCAATCGCAGGGGCGCTGGGTGACTGGTCGGACGCCACGGAATCGACGTGGCACGACGACGAACTCGACGCCGCCCGCGAGCTGGCTGCTCGGAAGTTCGGCAGCGATGGGTGGATTCGCGACCGGGAGGTTCTCGCGGCGGACGAGCAGTAATCGAGCGACAGCGAGACCTACTCGAGACGCTCCGAAGTACCTATCACGGCCCGGTACTGACGGGAATCCATGACGATGAAGGTTGGCGCACACGTTTCGATCTCCGGATCACGTGTCTCCTCCGACGAGGAGACGCCGCCGTACGACGACATCCGCAACGCCGTCTGCCGGCAAGTCAACTTCGGCGGGAACTGCGGCCAGATCTTTACGACGTCGCCGCAGGTCTGGGCCCAGCCCGAGATTTCTGACGAGGCCGCCGAAGGCTTTCGTGAGGAAAGCGACGCCAAACTCGAGGGGCCGTGGGTGATCCACTCCTCGTATCTGGTCAACCTCTGTACGCCAAAGGAGGACCTCCGACGCAAGTCGATGGAGAGCATGCAGGCCGAACTCGATGCGGCCGCAAAGCTGGGTGTTCCGTACGTGAACGTCCACCTTGGGGCCCACACCGGCGCTGGCGTCGAGGGTGGACTGGATAACGCCGCGAGCGTCATCGACGACCTCGAGGTGCCCGAGGGCGTACAGATCCTGATCGAATCCGACGCCGGCAGCGGCACGAAACTCGGCGGCGAGTTCGACCACCTCGCGGGGATCATCGACCGCACGGAAACGGACATCGGGATCTGTATCGACACGGCACACACGCTCGTCGCGGGCAACGACCTCACGACGCCCGAGGCGGTCGACGAGACCGTCGGTCGGTTCGACGACGTGGTTGGCCTCGAGTATCTCGAGTACCTCCACCTCAACGACTCGAAACACGACGTGGGGACTCACAAGGACGAACACGCCCACATCGGCGAGGGGTACATCGGCGAGGACGGTATGCAGGCGATCGTCAACCACCCGGATCTGCGGGACCTGCCCTTCGCACTCGAGACGCCGACGGAAGACGGGCGTGGCTTCGCGTGGAACATTCAGACGGTCAAAGAACTGCGCGACGACGAATAGGGGTCTAGATCGACTCGTTTTTACTCGAGACGCCGCTACCGTGGGCCGTGCGCGAGTTCTCCGAAGACTATCTCAGTCGGACCCGCGAGGGGATGTGGGCTGACTCCCGTGACGCCCTCGAGCCGCTTGGCCTCGACTCCCGCGAGCGGATCCTCGACGTGGGCTGTGGCACCGGCGAGTTGAGTCGCGTCCTCGCGGCGGAGTCGCCCGGTGAGGTGATCGGCTGTGATGCCGATCCGGACCTGCTCGCGGCCGCCGCCGAGTACGTCCCTGCCGTCGCTGGTGATGCCTATCAGCTGCCGTTTCCCGACGAAACGTTCGATCTCGTCGTCTGTCAGGCCTTGCTGATCAACCTGCCCGAGCCCGCGGCCGCGCTGGCCGAGTTCGCCCGCGTCTCGAGGGACCTCGTCGCGGCCGTCGAGCCCGACAACGCCGCGGTCGAGATCGACTCGAGCGTCGATGCTGAAGGCCCCCTCGAGCGCCGTGCCCGGCGGGCCTACCTCGACGGTGTCAGTACGGACGTGGCGCTCGGGGCCGACGCCAGCGAGGCGTTCGAGGACGCAGGTCTCGAGGTACTCGCGACCCGACGGTACGACCACGTTCGGACGGTCGAACCGCCGTATAGCGACGCCGCGTTACGGGCTGCTCGTCGGAAGGCGACCGGCGACGGGCTGGCCGACGACCGGGAGACGATGCTCTCGGGTGCGCTGACCGAACGCGAATACGACGATCTCCGGGGGTCGTGGCGTGAGATGGGGCGGGATGTCATCGAGCAGATGCAAGCCCGCGAGTACCGCCGCGAGGAGATCGTTCCGTTCCACGTGACCGTCGGTCGGACTCCGGAGTCGTAGCGCTTGCTGGCGAGACGCTGTGGCCATCCGACAGGCCCACTACAAAATTGACGACCAGTACGTTGTCGAACAGATGATGGGCGTTATGCTGTGAGCGGACACTGACCCCGACGTTTTTCTGACTAATATCTCGCGACGTGGAAGTACTCGTCACACCGATATGTCTTCCCCGTGAATCGAGCGTATGGCCGCGATCGAACTCGAGGGGCTGACAAAAGATTACGGCAACGTCCTCGCAAACGACGACGTTACCTTCGACGTCGAGCGCGGCGAGATCTTCGGCTACCTCGGCCCGAACGGTGCGGGGAAGACGACGACGATCCGGACGCTGCTCGGGTTACTCTCACCGACTGCGGGGACGGCCCGAGTGCTGGGCCAGGAGATCACCGACGAGGGACAACTGCTCGAGGCCAAACAGCGGCTCGGCTACCTCCCCGACAATCCGGCGTTCGACGAGACGGCGACCGGCCGGGAAGTCCTCGAGTTACACGCCTCGATCAAGGGCGACGAGCGAAGCGAGGAGTTACTCGACCTGTTCGATCCACCACTCGACCGCGAGATCCGGGAGTATTCGCGTGGGAACGTCCAGAAGCTCGGGCTCGTCGCGACGTTCATGCACGATCCCGACTTGGTGATCCTCGATGAACCGACCAGCGGCCTCGACCCGCTGTTACAACAGCGATTCAACGAGTTCGTCCGGGCCGAACGCGACGACGGCCTGACGGTGTTTTTCTCCTCGCACATCTTGAGCGAGGTCCGAAAGCTGTGCGACCGCGTCGGGATCATCCGCGACGGTCGGCTCGTCACAGTCGAGCCGGTCGAATCGCTGCTCGATCGAAGCGGGAAGGTCGTTCGCGTACACGCCGCGGAGTCGATCCCCCGACGGGCGCTCGAGCTCGACGGCGTCCACGGGCTCACGGCCGACGCCAGCGCAGGCGCGAGCGACGGAACGGAGTACGTCTTTACGTTCACCGGTGACGTCAACGACCTGCTCGAACGACTGCGGGAGTACCGACTGCTCGATCTGTCGGTCGAGGAAGCGCCGCTCGAGGAGGTCTTCATGCGGTTTTATGATGACGAGGCAGTCGACGGGGACAGCACGTTCGACGGGGCCGATCGCGTGGTTGCCGGGAACACAGGGGGTGATGGCGGTGTTTGAACTGACGCGATACGACGGCCGCCGTCGGATCCGCGGGAGCCTCTATCTCTCGATCGGATTGTCCGCTCTCGCCGCGATGGTCATCTGGGTGTATCCGTCGTTCAAGACCGAGGTCGATCTGGATCAGCTCATCGCGGCGTATCCCGAGCCGATCGTGCAGGTGATGGGGGTGCAGACGATGGCGAGTCTCGGCGGCTTTCTCTCGTTCGAACTCTACACGTTCGGCTGGATCATCCTGCTTGGCCTGTATCTGGCTTACAGCACCGCGGGGACGATCGCCGACGATGTCGACCGCGGCCGGATGGACGTGCTGTTGTCGCTGCCGATCTCCCGCCGGCGGCTGCTCGGTGAACGCTTCGTTGCGATGGCCGTCCCGATCGTCGGTGCGAACGTCATCCCGCCGGTCGTCGTCTACGTCGGCGCACGACTGATCGACGAACCGCTCGCCGCCGCCGACGTACTCGCGGTTCACCTGCTCTCGATCCCCTACCTGTTTGCCTGTGCGGGCATCGGGCTGCTCGCGTCGGTCGTCTTCGACCGGGCGGGCATCGCCCAGCGCGTCGCCCTCGGCGTGACGTTCGCGCTGTTTCTCTCGGAGTCGTTGCTGTCGGGGACCGACGCCGAGGCGGTCGGCGCGATCGCACCGATGCGCTACTACGATCCGAACGAAATCTTGCTCGAGGGGACGTACGAACTCGCCGATGCGGGTATCCTCGTCGCGATGACTGCCGTCTTCTTCGTCGCTGCGCAGTTGTGGTTTACTCGCACTGATATCGCCTGACTGCGAGTGCGCTCACTTACGTCCGGGTGTCGTTCGGGTACACGGTGTTTTCGATGAGGGTTTTGGTGCCGCGACGAAACCGTTCTGACGCCGCGTTCGACGAAATGCCAAACTGCGTCCCGAGCTCGGCAAGCGAACACGAGCGCGGAATGTCGAGATACCCCTCGTCGACGGCGGCGACGAGCACTTCGTGCTGTCGGTCCGTCAGTCCGAATCGAGACTGCGCGCTGTGTTTTGGCCTCCAGTCTTCGTACAGTTGCTTGAGTTCGATATCGAAGCCGTGGCCGCGAAAGAAATCGTGATACTGCTCGAGTGACTCCTCGTCCGGAAGCGCAGCGCGGATGTCCCACCCGTCGGCAGTCGCGATCGCCTTCTGGAGGAGTGCCCCCATCTCGACGACTGTCGGGTAGACGCTGGCTTGACGTCCCTCGGCGGTCAACTCGAGATGGTAGAGCCGTTGGTCGTCGAATTCGATAACCCGAACCGGCGGCTTGAGGGTTGGGTCCGCTTCGATGCCGGTCTCGAACGCACCGAACGCGGGACCGTCCACCCAGACGAGCATTCGATGTGTCCCATTCCCGATGAGGTCTGACCGTTCCCACGTAATCTCGATGTTGGGTGCATGTGATAATGCCTCTCGTAGAATGGGATAGTCGATCCGGAACGTTGTGAGTAGCATACTAATAGTTGGTACCGTTACGGACCCGCTCCCCTTTGCGCGTTTTGGTCCACACCTAATCAATAATCATTATGGACTATATAAATGGCGTGAATACTTACGCCACATCACTATCCGACAGACTAGTCCATTATCGAACAATGTCTGACCGGAACGCGGAGGGGAATCAAGGATCTACTTCGATCGACGCGTGGTTCGACGTTTTGAGCGACCCGCGTCGTCGATTCCTCTGTCGGTATATGTTGCAAACGGAAGCGGATATCGTGACACATGAGGATCTCATCGACTTCGTTATCGAGCGCGATTCGACTCTCTCTGACGAGGTATCCGATCGGCAGAGCGTCGCGATGGAGCTTCGCCACGTTCATCTGCCGAAACTCGACAGCACCGACGCCGCTGATTACGAGCCACGAGAAGAGCAGGTTTTCATTGATTCTGCGACACTTCTGGCGCAACTCGAGACCGTCCAATCGACGGTCGAAGACATACAGCAGGCCGACGGATAACGACCGCGTCAGACGACGTCCCCACGGACGGTCACGCCGTCTTGTCGGTCACGCCAGGCGTGCAGTTCCCGGGCAGCGTCCGTGGCCTCGTCTGCGTCCAGTCCGAGCATCTCGAGTGCGCGCGACAGCGTCGGCAGCGCCAACTCGCTGTCGCGGAGTTTTCGGAACGCGTCGTCGCTTCTGGTGCCGTCGGCCCAGAGACAGACCCCACGGGGATCGAGCAACTGCGTGTAGTCCTCACGCAGTTGTGCGCCACGGAGCCGCTGGGTGACGTTGTCCTCGAACGGCGCGTTACAGACCTCGAGGTGGATGGGTTCGTCGTCCTCGAGGAGGTGCGCGGCGAGACACTTCTCGGGTGCAGCGTGGCCGTTGGCGTTGGCTCGCAGATAGTGGGGGTACTCGCGAGCCCAGTCGGCTCGGACGGTCTTGCCGACGCCCTCGATGCCGTGAGACTCGTGAAACTGGCTGTCCGGGTCCGCGTCGTCATCGCTTGCGTTCGCAGTCGCCGGCGCGCTGTCGTCACGCATGAGGATGTCCTTCGTGAGGTAGACATCCAATCGATCGACGGGGTCGAGCCCCAGCGCCACGTCGCCGACAGCCCACACCTCGCGAACGGGGACCGGTAGCCGCTCGTCTTCGACAGTGTCGACCAGTCGCTCGAGGCGGTCGGCCGCCGCGTCCCGGGCGAATCCACTCATCGTGCGGTGGTGGGCGCTCGAGTCGCAAAACGGTTTCCCGTCTCTCGGCGTCGTGCCCGGGAGTGGGCTGTCAGTGGCGACGAGAGCGTCGTGCCGTCATGATCGATGGCACATCGGCCCCGGGCGTCGCCCCGCTGGCTGCCATCGTGTCACGCATGCAGATTTTTACCACCGCCCGATGTACGGGCCCGTATGCGACACCGGATCTTCAACGACGACGGCGACGAGGACCTCGTCTTCGTCATGGGCTGGGGCAACCGCTGGACCCACGAGAACGTCAGCTGGCTCCTCGGGCAGCTGACCGAGGCCGGCTATCGGGTTCACGCGTTCGAACTCCCCACGGACATCGACGATTTCAAAGCCGACTGGCTCGAGCCGGTCGCCGAGTACGTCCGCGATCTCGAGGGCTACCAGTTGCTCGGCCACAGCGCGGGTGCGCTCATCGCGCAGGCCCTCGATGGCGCGGACAACCACGTCTACCTGAGCCCGTGGTGGGGCTACGGCGATACGTTCCCGGAACCGGTGCTCGAGGCGGTCTCGCTGGTGCCGACCACGTTCCCGTGTCTGCCCGTCGGCGGGATGGACCGCGAGGCACTGGGCGAGCGGGCGACCGACCACCAGCTCGCGACGCTGCCCTCGTGGGTCTCGCCGGCGTTCGTCCGGGAAACCCGCCGCGCACAGCAGGACTTGCTGACGATCGACCACGACGCCGTCGTCTTCTGCTCGCTTCGCGATCCCGTCATCAGCCTCCGGCCGATCGGCGAGCGCGTCCCCGCCGCTCACGTCGTCCTCTACGACGGCGGCCACGAACTGTTCTCCACTGCCGCCCGCGGTCGGTACATCGATCTGGTCCTCGACGCCCTCGAGAACGGGTCCGACGCCGTCGAGGAGCGACCGACGGTTCCCGCCTGACGACCGGCGCTCGGCTCGACCTACCGGCAGTTGCTGGGCTCGGAGAGACGAAACGGACATACGCGTCCGACGGCAACGCTTTCGCGATGGACTGCAACCGGTGCGACGAGGAGGCGATCATGCACGCCGCCTACTCCGGGGCACACCTCTGTGCGGATCACTTCCGCGAGTCGGTCGAAAAGCGGGTTCGCCGCCGCGTGCGCCGGGACGATCTCGTCCCACACGACGTGACACCCGAGAACCCACAGACCTGGGTGATCGGCCTCTCCGGGGGCAAAGACAGCGTCGTCCTCACGCAGATCCTCCACGACACCTTTGCTGAGGATCCCCGCATCGAACTCGTCGGCCTGACGATCCACGAGGGGATCGAGGGCTACCGCGACAAAAGCCTCGAGGCCTGCGTGGACCTCACTGACGACCTCGACATCCGCCACGAAGTCGTCAGCTACGAGGAGGAGTTCGGCGTCCGAATGGACGACGTCGTCGAGGACGACCCCGAAAACATGGCCGCCTGTGCCTACTGTGGGGTCTTTCGCCGAGACTTGCTCTCGAGATACGCCGACGAACTCGAGGCCGACCTTCTGTTGACGGGCCACAATCTGGACGACGAGGCCCAGTCGGCGCTGATGAACTTCCTCGAGGGCGATGTCGAGCAGATGGCGAAACACTTCGACGCCAGCCTTGGCCCGCTCTCCGAACGCGACGAGCAAGACGAGTTCGTCCCGCGTGCGAAACCGCTACGCGACGTTCCGGAAAAGGAAGTCGCGCTCTACGCCCACGTCAATGACCTCCCCGCCCACATCACGGAGTGTCCCCACTCGAGCGAGGCCTACCGCGGCGAGATCCAGCAACTCCTCTACGGACTCGAGGAGAACCACCCCGGCACGCGTCACTCGATTCTCTCGGGGTACGAGGAACTGGCCAACATCCTGTCCGACGAGTTCAGCGGCGACGACGGGGCCGACCTCCAGGAGTGTGTCGAGTGTGGCTCGACGACCACTCGCGAGGTTTGTCGGAAGTGTTCGTTACTCGAGTCGCTCGTTTAACTCATCGGAACGCCAACACTGGGGGTGACGCGCTGTCGGACACACTGCCTTCGTCCTCGAGTATTCTACAGACGGTATGACCGAGTCACGCCTGTATACGTCCGTAAACATGGCTCTCGGCAGGTATCGAAGATGAGTTCATCATCGGCCCGACTGTCGGTGGATCGATACAGCCGCTGCTGATACGGGGAGTCTCGGTATCAGGTCGCGCAAAAAGCGGATCCGACCGGTGAACGGTGGGTCGTCGGAGATCCGATGGTGTGTCAGGTGCCGCGTGCGGCGGTGGTGTGTCAGGTGCCGCGTGCGGGTTACCGGATCACGTCGACGCCGTTCTGTCGCTCGACCTCGCTGCGGCCGCCGTCGCTGTGAGCACCGCGTCGGGAGCCGCCGTCCTCGATATGGTTACTCGCGTCGAAGTCGGTATCGCTGACGCCTTCGATGCTCTGACGGGACTTGTCGGCCTGCTTCTGGGTCGTCGGGCCGAGTACCTGCGCACTCTGGACGCCGGTCATGATCGCCATGACGCGGACCTTGCCCTTGTAGTTGTCCTGAATGCGGGCTCCCCAGATGACGTTCGCGCTAGCCTCGAGACGCTCGGTGATGTTGTCGGCGATGCCCTCGGCCTCTTTTAGCGTGAGGTCGGGGCCGCCGGTGATGTGGACGAGTCCTCCCGACGCGCCGCGGTAGTCGACGTCCAGCAGCGGGTGGTTCATCGCGTCTTTGACGACCTCGTCGGTCTTGTTCTTGTCCTGAGTCTCGCCGACCAGCATGACGGCGACGCCACCCTGGTTCATGATCGTGGACATGTCGGCGTAGTCCAGATTGATCAGCGAGGGCTGGGTGATCGTCTCCGAGATGCCTTTGACGGTTTCGGCGATGATCTGGTCCATCACCGAGAACGCCTTGCCGATCGGGAGATTCGGGACGTAATCGAGCAGCCGGTTGTTGTCGAGGACGATGATCGAGTCTGCCTGCTCGCGCAGTTTCTCCAAGCCCTCTTCGGCTTTGACCGTCCGGGCACGCTCGACGTTAAACGGCGTCGAGACCATGCCGACGACGATCGCACCCTGCTCTTTGGCGATCTTCGAGACGACGGGGGCGGCACCCGTGCCGGTACCACCACCCATCCCGGCGGTCACGAACACGAGGTCCGCGTCGCCGAGGACCTCCTTGATCGTGCCTTGGGCCATCTCGGTCGCACGCTCGCCCATCGACGGGTCGCCGCCAGCGCCGAGTCCGTTCGTGAGCGACTTGCCGACGAGGATCTTCGTGTCGGCCTCGATCATCTTGAGGTGCTGTTTGTTCGTGTTGATCGCGACGGTGTCGGCGCCATCGACGCCGATGTTGTACAGCCGGTTGATGGTGTTGTTGCCAGCACCGCCACAACCGACGATCACGATTCGGGGGTCCCCGAACTCGTCATCGTCCATCGAGGCGTCCATCTCTCGGGCCTCTTCTTCTGCGTTCTCTAGGGCGTCTTGGACAATATCTTGCATTGTTACACCCTCGCCCAGTTACGTTTGCCGGACTGCTCGGTGGGGCCGTCCGCCTGTTCGTTGATCATCTCACGGACGGCCGACCGGATCGCCTCGCTCCGGTTCGGGAACTCGCCCGAGTCGACCAATTGCTCTACTTCCTCGATCTGCTGCTTTGGGATTCGCAGTGTCACACGCTCCATGGTTGTATTCCCCGTTGGGTAAGACGGTGGCGCGCCCCTGTCAGACGCGGCGTGTCTTACGTTCAAACCACCCGTCTTCGGGCGATTTTCCGTCTTGTCGACGAGTGTAAGACAGTCCGTCTTACGCGAATAAGTCGATGTTTGTCTTGGACAATAAAGTTTTCGCCGATCGTGACTTTCAGCGTCTTACATCGATCAGTATTGCGTACTCTCTGACTCGAGAACGTCTGCTGCGGGCGTCCGACGGCCGCAGCAGGGACAGAACGACCAGTCCGATCGGATCTCGTCGCCACACTCACAGAACAATCGCCGCGACGCCTTTTCGCCGCAATTGGGGCAGTAGACGTGATCACCCTCGAGGCGGTCGCCACACTGGTTGCACTGTACACCGCCGTCACGTGGCTGGGACGCTGTCGACTCGTGTGATTGCGCTGGTTGCTGGTCGTCACCCGCGGTCTCACGCGTCCGGTCGACATCGACCGCACCCCGTTCGTCGGACGTGTATGTCGGCCCGTCGAGCGAGATCGAGATAGTGAGGTCCTGTGGCGATATCGATCCGCGCGCCCGCGTGCTCGCGCGATCGAGTCCTAACTCCCGTAATCGCGTATCGAGTCGATCGTCGACGCGATCGCGCACGAGGTCGTCGATCGCACCCGCGTGCTCCCGTTCCGCATCGGAGCGTGCGTCGCTTCCCCGAGTCACCTCGTCCTCGAGGTACGCACGTAGTGCCTCCCGCATGGCTTCGCTCTTGGAGGCCTCGAGAGCCTCGAGTTGCGCGACGAGGTCGTCGTCGGCACGGAACGTGATCTTGCTCATCGGTGAATTGCGCTGGTGTTATCACGCCACCTATATCAATCATGGTGCCACTCACGACAGCTGACACGTTATCACCGTCTCGAATAATAACCCTTATGTGCACTACGGCGGCTACGTTTGACTGCGAAGTGCCCGCCCTTAGCTCAGACTGGTAGAGCAGTCGACTGTAGATCGACTTGCCCCCCGTTCAAATCGGGGAGGGCGGACTACATTTCTTGTCGATTCGCAGCAGACACCGAAGAGCCCGCCGTATTGCGATTTCACCCCGCTCGAGACGGCCGCAAATTCTGATTGGAACCTGTCTCAAAACGCGGCCCCGCGCCCTCTGGCGAATTCCATAGCAGAGACGTGGCACGTGCGTCGTCACTCTCCGGACTGTCGTGGCCGTATGACACGTGTGGTATCGTCTGACGGACACCTCCGTCGCGTTTGTGAGTATGGCTCACACAATCTGTTGGAGGTGTCTCGAGGCCAATGAGCGTCTTCCCAGAACCTACTGCCGGCGGGCCGGTGGATCCTCTCGGAGAACGCGGCGGCGACATCGGGTCGTGGACTCGAGCACGAGGGTACGCGCGACGAGGTCATGAGCGGATTCCTCGGTTCAGTAGCAGGCAGGATAGGACCGTTACCGCAATAGCTACCACCAGCCGGGCGATGAGTCGCTTTATCCAACCCAGTATCGCTTCGCAGGGTTCGTCTGAGGAAGTTTGGACGATCGTGTTGCATTTACGCCATATGATAGCTTTATATCCGTGATTGACGTGCATCTCTTCGATCATGGCAACAGCAGAAGCCCACCAGATCCAAGTCTCTGACATGATGTGCAACGGTTGCGAAGACACGATACAGCACGAGCTGCGCCACGCCGACGGTGTCAAGCGCGTCAGCGCAAACTACATCGAGGGAACAGTCGAAATCGAGGGTGACGATCACCTCGACCCCAAGAAACTGGTCGACACAATCAACGACCTCGGGTTCACCGCCGAATAATCGGCTCACGGTCACTCTCGTCTTTTCGGTCGATGATGCGAGCACCGGAACGTCGCGACTACGGCTGACGAGCCGAGCACAACTCAGAGCGCGAAAATGCGGTCCATCTCCGCGTCGGTCAGTTCGAAATCGAAGATGTCGATGTTCTCGCGGAGGTGCTCGCGGGACGACGCTTTCGGAATCGCCGACACGTTCTCCTGTTGAAGGAGCCAGCGAAGCGCCACCTGTGCTGCCGTCTTCTCGTAGCTCGCACCGATCTGGGCCAGCGTCTCGTCGGTAACGATTTCCCCCTCGGCTAGCGGACTGTAAGCGGTCAGCATGATATCGTTATCGCGGCAGCACTCGAGCAGGACCGACCGATCGCAGTAGGGATGGTACCGCACCTGGTTCGTCACGATCGGCGTCTCGGAGGCGGCTATCGCGTCTTGCAACTGCGCGATCGAGAAGTTGCTCACGCCGATCTGTCGAACCAATCTCTCGTCCTGCAGCTGGTTCATGACCGCGATCGTCTCTTCGATGGGGACGGCCGGGTTCGGCGCGTGGATCAGCAACAGGTCCACGTGATCGGTCCCGAGGCGCTCGAGCGACCGCTGAAACGACCCAAGCGCGTCGTCGCGTCGCAGGTTCTCCCGGCGGAGTTTCGTCGTCACAAAGACATCGTCACGATCGACGCTCGAGTCGGCGATCGCCGCCCCGATCGCGTCCTCGTTGTCGTACATCTGGGCGGTATCGACGTGTCGGTAGCCGAGTTCGAGCGCGGTCGTCATCGCTCGCATGCACGGCTTCCCTTTCATCGGCCACGTACCGAGACCGAGCGCCGGAACGTCGACGTCACGAACTGAAACGTGTTCCATAGAGTGTTTAGCACGACTTCGGTAGAAAAAGATGCAGTCGAAATCGACCAGGTGCGCCGAACGGCTCGCGACCGATGAACAGGACGTGTGCGGATATCGGCGACCAGCGTGCGCCCGGTGACGGCAAGAGACTCGAGCGAAGTACCGGCACCCGAACGCAGCCGAGAGGATGCCGACTGGCGGATGGACTGTCGGCCGTGTGACGCTGGCGAGTCATCGTCTCGATGCTGACTGACTACGCCACTGAATGTGGGAGAGATTCTAGTGAGATGTTCTACGAACTCGACGCTGATCTCCGTCCGACTTTGGAAAATGTACATTGCTATCGTTGGCCACACATAGGACGCGATGCCCAAACACGAAACGCGGCGGCGACTCCTCGCAAAGACCGGCACGCTCGGCCTGGCGCTGATGGCGGGCTGTGCGGGGAGTGGATCGACCGCCACTGACGGAACGGGGGACACAACAGATCCCGCGACCGCCCCGCGGACCAGAATCGACCGCTTCAGCGATGCGGCCGGCACGTTGATGGTCCGATCCGAAGGGAACGAACTCCCCGGACCGAACGAGCCGATCGACTTCGATCAACAGCCGTTCGTGACGGAGGGACTCGGCCCCGATGGCGAGGTGGTTTCCTACTACAATTTCGATGTCCAACCGACCACCCCGGCGCCGATCTACGCGCTCTTCCGTGAGGGCGAAGAGACGCCGGTCGAGGGCCAACGCAACATCATCGACGTGATCCCCGGTGATGAGGGGTACAACGACTTCTGGCACGTCCACGAGGTGACGGTGCCAGCGGACTACGAGGCGAACACGGCGACCAGCGTCCAGGACTTGCAGGACAGTGGGTACGAGATCACGGCGATAGATGTCCTGAAGAACTGCCCGGTCGTCCCCGACGGATCGACCGCGTCGCTGCGCTACGGCGAGGGCGATACGGGTCTCGTCGAAGGCTGGTACGATGGCCAGATCGTGAGCTACTTCCTGTTCGAGGAGACTCCGCTCACGGTGACCGACGGGTCCGTGCCCGTGTCACCCATCTACGTCACGTTCAACGAGAACCCAAGCGAGGACGGGGGCGGGCCGCCATCCGGCTTCGTGACCGAAAGCGGGAGCGATCAGACTCACAACGTGGTCGCCACGGTTCCTGACGACGACGGCTACTCGCCGCTGTGGTCGATCCACATCTACGACAACGCCGACTTCGACAGCGTCTCCGATCTCGAGTCGGCCACGGCGGCGACACTGCTTGAGTCGGACGCGGCGACGGTCAACTGTCCGGTTGTCTCCGTTGGGACGGAGTAGCGACTGTCGAGTGTCATCCAGCATCACCCGTCACGGGCGGCGGTTTCGTGGCGGTGCTCGCTGGGTGCTGGACGCTCCCCGTCAGACGGCAAGTCCCTTAGAGCCGCAATCGTCCACCCGGAGCGACGAGGTGCAGTGTCCGGACTCTCGGTGGGTGACTAGATATATAGCGTCGTTCGATGAAAGCCCGACCACCGTCAGATGGAGAAGGCGCTCTGGTACCTGCTGGTCGGCACGCGCGGCGGCGAAAACCGGGTGCGGATCATCCGCGCGCTCTCCGAGCGCCCTCAGAACGCGAATCAGCTCAGCGAGACACTCGACCTCGAGTACAATACGATTCGGTATCACCTCGAAAAGCTCGTCGAGCACGATATCGCGGAAACCGGTGGGGACGAGTACGGCAAGCTCTACTTCCTTACTGACCGATTCGAACGCCACGAAGCGGAATTCGAACGGATAATCGATCAAATGGAGAACTGACCGATGGTGATGGAACCCACACTCGCGATCGCGACCGTCCTGTCCAGCGTGAGCATCCTGCTGTTACTCGGTCTTACCGCCGTCTGGATACGCAACTATCGGATGTTCGGGTCGTCGATGATCCTCGGATTGCTGGCCTTCGGCGTCGTTCTCTTGGCCGAAAACGTACTCGCTCTGTACTTCTTTTTCAGTACGAACATGCTCTATACGGGCGATCCGTTCGCACAACGGATGCTCCTGGTGCTTCGGACCCTCCAGCTATCCGCCATTGCGTTTCTCGCCTACGTGACGATTAAATGATAGCTACCAACGTGTTGACCGGTTCTTGCGACCCCGAGAGACAGATCGACGATGACGGCGACTCCTCCTGCTGGTGTTCGTCTGCTTGAGCACGGAAGAGCGATCTCATGTCGGCCACATTTCAAGTACGACCGACGATATCGATTTCTGGTGTTAGTGTTCGACATCGATTCGGTCGGATATCGCCTGCAGACTACGAACAACGTTCACGGCATGGAAATGTACTCGATCACTAACGTGTACGTCTCCGTTTCAGGCTCGGGTCGGGTGACAAGGCGTCCCTACCCCTCGTCGACTGCGTCTTCAACTCCTAAACGGCCTGAAACGGGAGCGACAGTGGCTGAGCCGCACGTGTCGGTGCCGACTACGAACGATTGTCTGCAGCGGGACCGCGAGTAACAGCCGTCTTGTATGGTAAACCGGATCGAAACAATGAGTCGGTGTCCCATCGTCCTGTCGTGAGACTCCCGTGAGGATGTTCAATCGATCTGCGCAGGGTTCGGGATGGTCGGCGACCGAGGCGGGCGATCGCGACTCGACGATGGCCGTTCGCCTCGAGGGTGTCACCCACCAGTACGGAGCGAGCGGCGGCCGCTTCCGGTCTGGCGACGAGCGGACGGTGACCGCTCTCCGGAACGTCTCGTTCGATGTGCCGATGGGGTCGATCGTCGGACTCGAGGGGCCAAGCGGGAGCGGGAAGTCGACGATCTTGCACGCGATTGCGGGGCTGTTGGTGCCGACCGACGGCAACGTGACCGTCCGCGAGACCGATCTCACGGCGCTGTCCGATGCGGAACGAACCCGGATGCGGCGGCGCCATATCGGGATCGTCTTCCAGCAGTTTCACCTCCTGCCGTCGCTGTCGGCCCGCGCGAACGTCGCGTTGCCGCTCGTACAGGCCGGCATCTCACGCTCCGATCGGCGAGTGCGTGCGACGGCGCTGCTCGAGGCGGTCGGGCTTGGCGATCGCACCACGCATTTGCCCGGCGAGCTCAGCGGCGGTGAGCGCCAGCGGGTCGCGATCGCCCGGGCGCTGTCGACGGACCCGGACGTGATCGTCGCCGACGAGCCGACGGGCGAACTCGATACGGCGACCGGAAAAGACGTTCTCGAACTGTTGACCGATATCGGCCGCGATCGCGCGGTGGTGGTCGCCTCCCACGACGCGACCACGCTGTCGGTCGCGGATCGCGTTATCACCCTTCGTGATGGACAGGTAGACGATGCCCGATGAGACCGACGAATTGCCCGCGGGCGGCGAGACACGACGACACAGTCGGTGGGCCGGACTCATCGGGCTGACAGTCTCGCGATGGTGGAAGCGGGCGACGGGGACGACGGCGGGCCGGATTGTCTCGACCGTCGCCGCCGTCGCGTTGACGATCGCGTTCCTGCTCGTCGTGACGGGGATCGCGCTGGCGCTGGCCGATGGCGGTGTGACGGCCACTGACGACGCGACGGTCAGTATTACACCGGAAGAACAGAGTACGTTATCGTCCGTCGATGGTGTCGAGGGGCCGCGTCTCGGGGCGACCAACGAACGAGCCAGTGAGATCCGCACCCACGACGGCGTCGCACACGCCTCACCGGTGCTGATCGAGACAGGCAGACTCGAGGCGGCCAACGGTGACCCACAGACCGTTCGGCTCGTCGGTGTCGTCCCCGACGACGAGCCGCGGACCGTCGCGGGGTTGCCGACAGATCGTCTCGAGGCGGGCGATACACACTACGCGAACGGCTCGTACGACGGTCCGCGGGCGGATAGAATCGTGCTCTCTCGGACTGCCGCAGACCGCCTCGGCGCGTCCGCTGGCGACGAGTTGGCGGTCTCGCAGGGGCCAATTGAGTCGACCGAGCCGTCGGTAACGGTGACGGTAACGGCGGTCACCGAGATCGAGGGCGGCGGGTCAGGCGTGCCGGTGGCACTCGTCCACGCCAGCGAACTCCAATCGCTGTCAGGGGCCGCTGATGGGGAACTGGCCGATCGGGTGGTGATCTGGGGCGAGCCCGACGCCGCGCGGTCGGCTGCTACGGACGCCTATCTCGACGCATCGGTCGCAGTCGCCGGCACGACCGATCCGACCGCGCTGTTCGAGGATGGGCTGGCGTTTGCGACCAGCGTGATCGCGCTGGTGGTCGGCGTGACGATCTGTGCGTCGTTCGTCGCAACGACGATGGGGATGACCGTCGACGAGGATCGACGGATGCTCGCCGTCCTCGAGTCAATCGGTATCGCCACTCGTGGCCGACTCGCTGTGATCGCGATCTCGACGGGGATTACCACGCTCGTCGGGTCGGTCGTAGGTGTCGGCCTCGGCGCGGCGGCGATCGCCGGCGTCAACGCGGTCGCCGGCATGACCGTCGCGCCGGGCGCGGTCGCGCAGTTCCATCCGCTGTTCGTCCCCTACGGAATCGCCGTCGCTCTGCTGTCGGGCCTCGTTGCCGTCCCCTACCCGCTTGCCGTGGCCGCACGAACGTCCGTGCTAGCGGAGGTGGGCCGATGAGCGTGAGCCGCACGGTCGTTCGGACACGAGCCGTCATCGGGCTCGCACTCGCACAGCTCCGGCGCTCCCCTGGCCGGACCGCCTTGACCGTGCTCGCGGTCACGCTGGCGGTGCTCTCGGTGACGGTGCTCGCGAGCCTCGGGGTCGGCGTCGTCGAGAAGGGCGAACAGGGACTGGACAACGCCAACCGGGATATCTGGATCTCGCGGTCCCCCGTCGAACCAGGCGCCAGCGGCACGGAGAACCCGATCGTCGGCGCACACGGCGTGGCGGCCGAACTCACTGCGCGGGACGACATCGCGTCGGCGTCCCCGATCGCGATGTACGATGTGTACATTGGCTCGAATCCGTCCGACCTCGAGCGCCGGCCCGCGGTCGGCGTCCAGGAGACCCACGACGGGTTCGACTTCGAGGCAGGGCACGGGTTCGTCACCGACGCAGAAACGGCCGCCAGTCCCCCGCCCGACGATCCGCAGCGCCGCGAGATCGTACTCGATCCGCAGGTCGCTGACGAGCTGGGCGTCTCGGTCGGTGACACGATTTACATCGGGACCAGCCGACACACCGCGGCGACAAACGAGTTCACAGTCATCGGCATCTCGGGGTACTACTCGCAGTATCTGGGCTCGCCGACGGTGACGGTCCCGCTCGGGGACTTGCAGGCCGTCGCTGGAACGTCAGGCACCGACCGAGCGACGTTCATCACCGCCAACGTGGCCGCAGACGCCGACCGCGACGCCGTCGCAGCCGACCTCAGCGAGCAGTATCCCGAATACGACGTCCGGACCAGTGACAATCAGGTGCAGTCGATGCTCGAGGAGCGCTCGATCGTCCTCGCGAGCGGCGCGACGCTGGTCGGGCTGGCCGTTCTCGGCGGGATCGTCCTGACGGCCAACCTGTTTGCGCTCGTGGCCCACCAGCAACGCGAGGAACTCGCGGCGTTGCGGGCGATGGGGCTCTCGCGCGGGCTGCTCGCTGGCACGATCGGCACGCAGGGGCTCGTCATCGGTCTGCTCGGTGGCTTTCTCGCCGTCGCGGCGACGCCACTTGCCGTGCTCGGCTTGAACCGCTTCTCGGCGTCAGTACTCGGCTTCGAGCGACTCCTGCAGACACCACCGGCGGTCTACGCCGGTGGGTTCGCGCTCGCACTCGTCGCCGGTACTATCGTCGCGATCGTCGCCGGCTGGCGGGCCGGCCGCTACGCCCGGATCGAACATCTCGAGGCCTGACACAACCGGTTGGAACCGTCATAGACTCCTGTGCTCGAGCGAGCGAGTCCGCTCGAGTCCTTCCGGTGCTGGCTTTTGCACGCCAAACCGACTTGTCACCGGAGTCCGTATCGGTCGTGATGCGACTTCGACAATCCGATTGCGAGCGATCGAACCCCGCCGAGACGGAGTCGACGGCCGGCACGTCGTCCGTGAGCCAACTCGTCAAACACCTTCTGACTGCTGTTGGCGTGCTCGCGTTCACCTACGCCGTGTTACGCGTGCTCGGCCGGCGGGACGACGTGCCGGCCCAGTCCATCGACGAGGTGCAAGACGAGATCGCAGACACCGTCTCCGACGAGCTCCCGCTCGCGACGATACAGGATCGAACCAGCGACACCGTTCCTGACAGTAGTACGGATGGTCCGCGAAACGAGGCGGCCGAGAGCGGTACCGATCTCGAGCCGTCGACCGACAGCGCGGACGCCGAGCGCGACGACCCCGCCGAACCGGGGGACGAGGGTGGTGGCGACGTGCTCGACGAGTCGGAGACGCGTGCCGACTACACCGACGACCGCTCGGACGCGGAAATCGCAGAACGCGCCGAACCCGACGTACAGGACGAGCCGGCCGAACCGGGCGAGATGGCGGTCGACGAGGACATCGCAACGAATCTCGCCGCCGACGACACCGACGCTGAAACGGAACCGGGCGGCGAGGCCGACGCCGACGACGACTCCGAGGAGTGAGCTGCCCTCGAGTTCACCGGAAACGTGGCCCTTATGCGCCGTTCGTCCCTACCGTGGCTCTATGACTGACGGGGACGTCGCGGCGTTTACCCACCTCGGCGAGACGGTTCGCGGGGCGCTCTCCGAACGCGGCTTCTCGCAGCCGACAGCACCGCAGCGACTGGCGATCCCGCCGCTTGCGGCCGGCGAGAATACGCTCGTGATCGCCCCCACCGGAAGCGGGAAGACCGAGACGGCGATGTTGCCGGTCTTCGATCATCTGGTCGCCGGTGAAGGGGCCCCCGAGGGCTTCGGCGCGCTCTATATCACGCCGCTGCGGGCGCTCAACCGCGATATGCGCGAGCGCCTCGAGTGGTGGGGCGACTATCTCGACCTCGCGGTCGACGTCCGCCACGGTGATACGACCCAGTACCAGCGGGGCAAACAGGCAGAGAACCCGCCGGACGTGCTGATCACGACGCCCGAGACCGTCCAGGCGATGCTTACCGGCGAGCGGCTTCGCGAGGCCCTGGCAGACATCTCTCACGTCGTGATCGACGAGGTCCACGAACTCGCCGCCTCGAAGCGGGGGGCGCAGCTCTCGGTGGGTCTCGAGCGGCTCCGGGACCTCGCGGGGCCGTTCCAGCGGATCGGCCTCTCGGCGACCGTCGGCGACCCCGCCGAAGTCGGTCAGTTTCTGACCGGCGGTCGCCCCTGCGAGATTCGGGAGATCGACGTGGGAAGTAACGTCGACGTAACGGTTCGTCAGCCGGAGATTACCGACGAGGACGAGCGGTTGGCAGGCGAACTGATGACCGAGCCGGATACGGCTAGTCACGTCCGGCTGATCCGCGATCTCGTCGCGACCCACGAGTCGACACTGATCTTCGTCAACACGCGTCAGACGGCGGAAGCGCTCGGCTCGCGATTCAAAGAACTCGAGTTTCCGATCGGCGTCCACCACGGCTCGCTCTCGAAGGAGGCCCGGATCGACGTCGAGGACCGGTTCAAAGCCGGCGAGCTCGACGGCCTGCTGTGTACGTCCTCGATGGAACTGGGCATCGACGTCGGACAGGTCGATCACGTGATCCAGTACAAGAGTCCCCGACAGGTCACGCGGCTCCTCCAGCGGATCGGTCGCGCGGGCCACCGGCAGGACGCGGTCTCGAGCGGAACGATCGTCACGACCCGGCCCGACGACACGCTCGAGGCGCTGGCGATCGCTCGCCGGGCCCGCGACGGCGAGGTCGAACCAGCGGCGATCCACGAGGGGAGTCTGGACGTGGTCGCGAATCAGTTGCCCGCGATCGTCCAGAGTCGCGGTGATACGCCGGTCGATGAAGCCGTCGAGACCGTCACGCGGGCGTATCCGTTTCGGACGGTTCCCGAAGCGACGATCCGCGAAATCATCTCGGAACTGAACCGGAACCGAATCCTATGGTTCGACGAGGGCGACGACCGCATCGAGACCACCGGCGGCACCTGGAAGTACGTCTACGCCAATCTCTCGATGATCCCCGACGAGGAAACCTACGAGGTCCACGACATCGCCTCGGGAGGCCAGATCGGGACCTTGGACGAGCGGTTCGTCGTCAACTTCGCCCAGCCGGGCGAGGTGTTCATCCAGCGCGGCGAGATGTGGCGGATCGCCGAGATCGACGACGAGGAGGCTCGGGTCAAGGTCAGCCCGATCGAGGACCCCGCCGGCGAGGTGCCCTCGTGGATCGGCCAGGAGATCCCCGTCCCCGCCGCGGTCGCCGGCGAGGTCGGCGAGATCCGGGCTGTCGCCGAGCCACAACTCGAGACGGGGGCCGACGCCGCTGCAGTCGGCCGCGAACTCGCTGGCCGGTATCCGTCCGACGAGTACACGCTCACCGAGGCCTGCACGCAACTCGAGCGCCAGGTCGACGCCGACGCACCGATGCCGACGGCCGATCGACTCGTTCTCGAGCGCCAGGGCCGGACCGTCGTCCTCAATGCGCCCTTCGGCCGCATGGCAAACGAGACGCTCGGCCGGCTGCTCTCCGCACTGTTGGGCCAGCAGGCCGGCTCGTCGGTCGGCCTCGAGACCGACCCCTACCGGATCGAACTCGAGGTGCCGACGTCGATCGCGACCAGCGACGTACTCGAGGTGCTCGAGGAGACTGACCCGGATCATGTCGAGGCGATCGTCGAACTCGGGCTCAAGCGCTCGGATGCGCTTGCCTTCCGGCTCGCACAGGTCTCAGCGAAGTTCGGCGCGCTCAAACGCTGGCAAAACAGGGGGTCGGGCCGCATCTCGAACGACCGGCTGCTGGCAGCGCTCGAGGACACCCCGATGTACGAGGAGGCGATCCGGGAGGTGTTCCACGAGGATCTGGACGTCGAGCGTGCGAGTGCGGTGCTCCAGCGGATTCAGTCGGGCGAGCTCGCGGTGGTGACCCATCGCGGTCGCACGCCGGTCGGACAGGGTGGCCGGTCGTCGGGCGGTAAGGAACTGCTTGCGCCCGAAAACGCCGACGCGAGCGTGATCGAGACGGTCAAAGAGCGGATTCGGGACGATCGCGTCATCCTACTGTGCACCCACTGCACGGAGTGGAAAGTGAAGACGAAGGTCAAGCGGGTTCCCGACCAGCCCGAGTGTCCCGAGTGTGGCTCGACTCGGATCGCGTCGCTGAACCCCTGGGCCGACGAGGTCGTCCAGGCGGTGCGCGCCGAGGAAAAGGACGACGAGCAACGCGCGATGACCGAGCGTGCGTTCCGGGCCGCGAGTCTCGTCCAGAGTCACGGCAAGCAGGCCGTCATCGCGATGGCCGCCCGCGGCGTCGGCCCGCACAACGCCGCCCAGATAATCAACAAGTTGCGTGAGGACGAGGCCGAGTTCTACCGCGATATCCTCTCGAAGGAACGTGAGTACGCCCGAACCCAGTCGTTCTGGGATTGATACGGACCCCTCTCAGCCACCACTCATTGGACGACGAACGAGTCTTCCATGTCTTTTGGAGTAATCACCTCGAGATCGCCAGCGGACTCTAACTCGTTGAGGTAGCTGACCGTCTCTCGGAGCACCGACTGGGAACTCCCGTCGAGTCGGGTGAAAGTCAGCGACGTGATGCCGCCCAGCTCGGCGGTGAGGTCGAGCGCCGTCCGCGCCTCCTCGACGCTGAGACCGGTGACTCGCGAGGAGAGCTGTGGGTTCATCGCAGCGCCTTGCGATGGGTAACGACCGGCGAACGCGAGACTGTGGTTTTCCGAGACGGCCTCTAAAACCTCCTCATTGTAGCTGCCGACCGGGTAGGAGAAGTAGCGCGCACCGTCCTCGTAGCCGTTGTCCTCGAGCCACGCTTTCGCGTCGCTGACCTCCGTTGCCGGGTCACGGCCCGAGAGGGTGGTGAGATCGAGGCCGTGCATCGAATGACTGCCGATCGTCCAGCCGGCGTCGGACAGTTCCCCGATCTGGTCGGTGAGAAGGTGGTTGCCCGTCGCACTTTCGTCTTCGCGAACCCGACCCGGGACGATAAACGACACCGCGGGATACCCATACTCGTCGAGAATCGGGAATCCGTGCGTGTAGATGGACTCGTGGCCACCGTCGAAGTGTACCATGACCTTGCCGAGGTCCGGCGTGGGGGCAAACCGGAGGTCGTCCACCCAGACCGATCCCTTGTCGTCGTCGGCGGTCCAGCGGATGATCTGGACCTCGGTGATCGCGCTCAGGTCGGGCTCACCGTCGACGGTATCGACGCCGAAATTGTTGTGGACGAGCGGCGTGTCGCTGTGCATTCGCTGTCTGAAGACCATCCGATTCTCGTCCTCGTCGAGCAACTGGACGACCATATCGGCCTCGTGTTCCGTCGCCATCGCCATGGTCGGTCGCATGCCCGAGAAATCCTGTGGCTCGTCCAGTTCCCGGACGATCCGGAACTGGTTGTCGGGCCCCGACTCGAGTCGTGCGGACTGCGAGCCGGTGTACGAACGCTCTCGATCGGCCGTAAGCGTACCAAGTGGCACGTTCCACGCGTCCAAGTTCTCGAAATCGTCGAACAGTTGGGCCGTTGGCTGGTCAGAGTTGGGGCTGTCGTCCGATTCTTCGGACGTCGAGCAGCCGGCGAGAGTGGCTACGAGGGCGGCGCTGAGATAGGTGCGTCGTTTCATTGTTGGCGACCGCTTGCGCCACGGTGCGATATATTGTTATTCTCGGTTGTCAACAGTATCTTATACGTCATAACGCCGGGAAAACCCGGCTCACATAGCATGCCCGTGGTGAACGCATCGATTCTCGTGATCGACCACCGCCGTCCGACATAGCCTTCCAATACACGAGTCACAGGGCTGCCGTATCGATCGCCGACGCCAGACGGGCTCCGAGCGACCTGCATGCGTTTCGTAACCCACGCCATACGAGACCGGTAGGTCCGGATTGTCGTAGCCCGTGAACGGCGGTGTGATCGACCGAGAGCCACGTCGACGGGTTGTCGATCCGTAACGGCCATACGAGTCGCTCTCGTTTCCCCTGCTATGAAATTCGCGCCGGGGGCCTGGAAGTACGCGATCGTCCCGCTGCTCGCTGCGCCGTTCGCGCTTCTCTATAGCGCTACGGTCGCGCTCGTCGCGCTCGCGCTCGGTGCGAGTACCCTCGCGTTCTTTCGCGATCCGGAGCGCACACCGCCGGCGACCGGTGTCGTCTCGCCGGCCGACGGGACCGTCTCCGTCCTCCGCAAGGAAGGCGATCGAGTCCGGCTCGGCGTCTTCATGAACGTCTGGCACGTCCACGTCGTTCGCGCACCCTTCGCGGGCCACGTCACCGATGTCGAACACGTCCCCGGCGCGAACCGGCCCGCGTTCTCGAAGGAATCCGACAGAAACGAACGCGTCCACGTCCGTCTCGCGTCCGACTCGGCGAACCTGCCGTCGGCACCTGCCGAGGCAGCGACGAGCGTCGACACCTCGAGTGCGGACAGCCCGGACCACGATGCTGCAGTCACGCTGATCGCCGGCGCGTTCGCCCGTCGCATCTATCCCTACGCCGACTCCGGCGACGACCTCGCGCGCGGCGACCGCATCGGCCACATCGCCTTCGGCAGCCGCGTCGATCTGCTCTTTCCGCCGTCGGTCGACCGTGAGGATATCGCCGTCGACATCGGGGACTCGATGACTGCCGGGGAAACCGTCGTGCTCGAGTCGTCACCCCACACGACGGCCGATCGAACCGGCCACGAACCGTGACCTCGAGAGAACGCGACTATCACGTCTTTGCGGGAGACCCGTCTTGCTGACAGCCGACTGTTTCGATCGATAAACGCCTCGTTCAGCACAGCAGATCCCGTTGAATCCGTCGTAACCGATCGAAACTGTCGCATCGCTATTTTGGATAGCGGACGAACGGAATGGCATCCACTGATCCCGATGGCCAGTCCACCTTCCATCCCCGACCAGCGATCCGCTGGCTCGAGTTCGACGAGCGAGGGGAGTGACGACGCCCACGGCATCCTCGAGCGAGTCGCACCGGGGCTCGTCACCTCGATCCGCGCGGTCGGATTCTGGACGGCCATCGCCATGCCGTTTCTGTACCTCCCCCTGCTCGCGACCGGACTGTCGTCCTCGTTCGATGCCGTTCTGTTCGTCTGTCTGGTCGTCGGGAACTGCCTCGCGTTGTACGTCGGCCATCCCCACTACCGATAGGTGCTCCGCATCGACTTCGGGCAGAGTGATCGTTGGCCGATCGAGTCCCTGCTCGTGCTCGACGAGACGTTCGGCGAATTCGCGATCTCGACTGATAGCCCTCAGAAGAGTTCCCGGCGGATCGCCCGACGCTTGACGAGGACGAAGCCGACCGCGATGAGTCCGAACCCGGCCAGCGTCACGACATCGGCGGTCTCGTCGAGATAGAGCCAGCCGACGATCGCGGTCACGATCGGGGCCACGTACGAGACCATGTTGATCTCGACGGCACCCAGTCGCTCGAGCAGGTCGAAGTAGATGAGAAAGCCGACCGCGCTCGCGCCGAACGCGAGGACGGCGAGCGCGCCGATCGCTTCCGGGTGGGTCCACGTGGCTGGCTCGAGCGGTTCATCGAGCGCGAGGCTCACGAGATGGAGGACGACCGCGCCGCCGAGCATCGACCAGGCCTCCATCGTCTCGATCGGGAGGGCGGCATCGAGACGGCGAGTGAGGACGCTACCGAGCGCGAACGCCGCTGCCGCACAGAAAACGAGCCCTTTCGACACGGCGTCCGCTGCGAGCAGATTCGACGGATCCGGCTGGACGATCACCGCGACGCCGGCGAGTCCGACGAGGACGCCGACCATGCCGGCCGGTGAGAGCGCGTCGGCGGGAACGAGCAGCCGAGCGAAGCCGGTACTCAAGACCGGTGAGAGACTCACCAGAATGGCTGCGGTCGCCGCCGGCGTGCGCTGTTGGCCGACGAAGAGAAACGCGTGATAGGCCGCGATCAACAGCACGGCACCGACGGCGACCTGTGCCCACTCGACCAGGTCTCGAGGTCGCCACTGCTCGACGACAACCGCTGCATAGCCGAGCATCAGGAGCCCGGCGATATCGTACCGAAACGCCGCGAACAGGAGCGGCGGAAAGTAGTCAAGTCCCACACTGATCGCGACGAACGCACCACCCCACAGCGTCGCGAGCGCCACGAACAACCCGAGATTTCGATACCGGATCACAGCGGCTCTCTCGGGTGCGAGCCACCCTTGGGGTTTCGATTCTGCCCGATCGGATGTCGACTCAAGGGCGATACGGCTCTGGCAGCGCCAGGCCGGTCAGCACGACTGCCGTCCGGCAGTGGCGACCGCGGCTTGCCGTCTCAGAGCGGCGGCCGTTCGCGAATCTCGGGGTCGTCTTCGGTCGTCCGGAACTGCTCGAGTAGGGGCTTGATGTCGTCGAACCCCTCCGCCAGGACGATGTCACCGCTTCGGAGGTCGTACTCGATGATGCCGTAATCCGCGAGCCGCGGCAGGTGGTTGTGGACGAGCGAGACGTAGACGCGCTGTCTGGTCTCCTTGTCGAGCGCGTGGGCGCTGACGTCCAGTTCTAAGGCCGCGATCTGGGTGACGAGGTCCTCGAGGTTGGCGGTCCGGTTGTCCGCGAGCTCGTAGAGCAGTAACCGCCGCTCGGACTCGGCGAGCAGGGAACAGGCCGCTTCCATCCGGCTGGCGTTCGTCGGGCTCATACCCTTTCCAGACACCCAGTGGTATTACACCTGCTGCCAACACAGATTGGGTCCCGATCGACCGACCTCATCGATCGAATTCGGTATCCGTCGAACGTGGCTGTTTTGGCGCCTGTCGGAGCCAGTGATGCCAACATAGTTAGTACAAACGACTGTTCATGCTGGGGGTCTGTATGACTGTGGTCACTACTGACAGCCACTACACATCCGATCGCCGACGGCCCTGCGATCGGTTGTGAACCGTTTGGTACGAGAGCTCACTCCGGAGTCGACTAGAGGTCTCCCGAGACGTACTGTGTCATGTGTTATCTCGGACGACATAACTAAGTGGCGGACCGACATACTCGTTTGTATGGCCGCTCACGGCCGGTCCGCACTGCGGGACCTGTTCGACGAGTCGCCCACACCTCACATCGCCCATCCCCCGCGGACCCACCACCGTGATTTCTACGTCGCTACCGACGGGTCCTTCCGGGAGTCGGGCGGTGGGCTGGGCGCCGTTATCGAAACGCGCGACGGCACCCGCGTCGCACGCGTCGCGACGACGGACACGCCGCCGGACAACAACGTCGCCGAGTATCGGGCACTGCACCTCGGGCTCGACGTGCTCGCCGCGCGAGCGCCACAGGACGCCGCCGTCGGCGTCCTCATCGACCACGACGCGCTCGCCAGCAACGTCAACAACGCCATCCTCGCGGCCCAACACCCCGACGGGAAATCTCCCCGCCCGATCTCCGTCCCAGCCGCGACCCGGTATCACTGGCGGGGCATTCAGGCCCGCCTCTGTGGGTTCGACGAGGTTCGAGCCGCTCGAATCGACAGCGATCAAAACCCTGCCCACTCCCTTGCAAACGCACCGGAGCAGTACCGACACGTCAACCGGAACGCCGACCGGTGTGTCCTCCCCGAGACGCCCGAGCCGACGGCTCCTGCCGAGTTCCCGCCACCGTCTCGAGCCGACCGCAACGGCACCGGCGGCGGTCGTGCCTCGGACTGAGCACCCGATAGCAGCCGTATTCGGCGACGAGGGCCGGCCCGAACCGTCATCGTTTTCTCACCGCTCGAGCAACTCCTCCCCGATGAGTCTCCGCGTCGCGGTCGCCGCCCCGTTCATCCAGCACGGCACGCGTCGCCTCAAGGAAAACGAGTTCGTCGTCGCACTCTCGCTCGACCGGGACTGGTTTTCTCCCGACCAATCGAAGCGATTGATCGACGTCGCCACCAAAGAAGGGCTGCTCGAGCGAACCGACGCCGGCCTCGACGTGACCTTCGATCCTGCCGAGGTGACGGTGCCCGAGGAGTTCACGCCCGATGAGGATCTCCTCCAGGAGCGGTCGGCGTTCGAACGCGTTCTCGACTCGCTGGTCGCCGAGGGGATGGAAAAACACGAGGCTGTCGGCGCGATCAACTCCCTGCAGGGGGAGCTCGGCCTCACGATCGAGGCTGCGGCGGTCGTCTACGCCCGCCGCGAGGGGTTCGCGGTCGACGACCTCGTTCCGATCGCCCGTACGGCCGTCCGCGACACCGAAGACAGTTAGTCCCGACGGCCTGAGCCACGCGTATGGTCGAGGATCGGATCACCGATGGGAGACGAATCGCCGAACTGCTCTCGAGCGAACTCGACGGCCGCGAGGATGGCGGCCTCGCAGCCGTTGCCGTGACAAATGCCGACCGCGATGTCGAGCCGACGGCCGACGGCGCGCGCGCCTACGACGTCACCCGCGGCGACGACCGCCTCGCGCGCGTACTCGTCCACGACGACCGGGCACACCTCGAGTTCGAAACAGCACAAGACATCGCAGCCGAGACTGCGTCGGACGCTGACCTCCGGGTGCGACCGAAGGCGACGACACCGCCGCGCACGCTCGTCTTCGTCGAGAGCGGCGCGGACGTTAAGCGTGCCACGGACGTGATACAGGCCGTGAGCCGTCGGCTCGAGGACGAAGACACGTAATTACAGTGGGAGCAGGGCGAAACCCCAGCGCTTCAGCGTGAATGAAGCCCGGAAGCGTGATTCGAATCTTGTCCAAAAATTGGATGGCAAGTCCGAGGCAAGCCCACCAACACCGCTGTCTCGGTCAGAGACCGTATTGGCTCGGCCCGAACCCCTGACCGGAGGACCTCTCCACGTGGGATGCCCGGCCGTACCGGGTGCTGGTCCATATCTAGCAGGACCCACGATGTCTGCTGTGGGAGCAGTCGGATCTCTCGAGGACACGGAAATATTGAGTTTCTAAGCATAACTGGCCTCGAGCTGATCATACTTTTGTTACAGTACGCGTGGTACTCACTCTCTTTGAAGTCTCGGTTCGTAGGCCTTAAGTAGCGGTCAGCGATTGTGATTATATACGAAGAAGCAGGCGGCGTGAATGACACGCGCCGTCGGCTCGGACGATTCAGGTCCGAAGGGGTTATGTACCCCTGATGGCCTACGAATACGTCCGACGAAAATGAGGATTCCACCCCTGCGGTCCGCCGTACAGATGGGATCTGATGTTAGCCTTGGTAGTTCGGTGACGCCCGATCGGTCGTTCGATCTGCGTCAGCGAACGTGTGGACCCATGTGTGAGTGTATTTACATTCACCGCCAACTCCCCCAGCTTCGCTGGGGAAGAGCATTACATTCCGGTTGATCCTGCCGGAGGTCATTGCTATTGGAGTCCGATTTAGCCATGCTAGTTGTACGAGTTTAGACTCGTAGCAGATAGCTCAGTAACACGTGGCCAAACTACCCTATGGATCCGGACAACCTCGGGAAACTGAGGCTAATCCGGAATACGACTCTCAGCCTGGAAGTGGCGAGAGTCAGAAACGCCCCGGCGCCATAGGATGTGGCTGCGGCCGATTAGGTAGACGGTGGGGTAACGGCCCACCGTGCCCATAATCGGTACGGGTTGTGAGAGCAAGAGCCCGGAGACGGTATCTGAGACAAGATACCGGGCCCTACGGGGCGCAGCAGGCGCGAAACCTTTACACTGCACGAAAGTGCGATAAGGGGACTCCAGGTGCGAGGGCATATAGTCCTCGCTTTTGTGTACCGTAAGGAGGTACACGAATAAGTGCTGGGCAAGACCGGTGCCAGCCGCCGCGGTAATACCGGCAGCACGAGTGATGACCGCTCTTATTGGGCCTAAAGCGTCCGTAGCTGGCCACGCAAGTCTATCGGGAAATCCGCGCGCTCAACGCGCGGGCGTCCGGTGGAAACTGTATGGCTTGGGACCGGAAGATCCAGAGGGTACGTCCGGGGTAGGAGTGAAATCCCGTAATCCTGGACGGACCACCGGTGGCGAAAGCGCTCTGGAAAGACGGATCCGACGGTGAGGGACGAAAGCTCGGGTCACGAACCGGATTAGATACCCGGGTAGTCCGAGCTGTAAACGATGTCTGCTAGGTATGCCACAGGCTACGAGCCTGTGGTGTGCCGTAGGGAAGCCGTGAAGCAGACCGCCTGGGAAGTACGTCCGCAAGGATGAAACTTAAAGGAATTGGCGGGGGAGCACTACAACCGGAGGAGCCTGCGGTTTAATTGGACTCAACGCCGGACATCTCACCAGCATCGACAATGTGCAGTGAACGTCAGGTTGATGACCTTACTGGAGCCATTGAGAGGAGGTGCATGGCCGCCGTCAGCTCGTACCGTGAGGCGTCCTGTTAAGTCAGGCAACGAGCGAGACCCGCACTCCTAATTGCCAGCAACACCCTTGTGGTGGTTGGGTACATTAGGAGGACTGCCAGTGCCAAACTGGAGGAAGGAACGGGCAACGGTAGGTCAGTATGCCCCGAATGTGCTGGGCGACACGCGGGCTACAATGGCCACGACAGTGGGATGCAACCCCGAAAGGGGGCGCTAATCTCCGAAACGTGGTCGTAGTTCGGATTGAGGGCTGAAACTCGCCCTCATGAAGCTGGATTCGGTAGTAATCGCGCCTCAGAAGGGCGCGGTGAATACGTCCCTGCTCCTTGCACACACCGCCCGTCAAAGCACCCGAGTGGGGTCCGGATGAGGCCTCGATTCCGAGGTCGAATCTGGGCTCCGCAAGGGGGCTTAAGTCGTAACAAGGTAGCCGTAGGGGAATCTGCGGCTGGATCACCTCCACAGACCGGGACCAGGCCGTCGCGCCTGGCCCACCTTAGCGGTTTTCCGCACGTTCGATCGACCACCGAGTGGCCGATCGGGCACCTTAGAACTACCAAGGCTAACACAATCTCTGTCCACCCGATTGTGGGTGGACGTGGGCCCATAGCTCAGTGGGAGAGTGCCTCCTTTGCAAGGAGGATGCCCAGGGTTCGAATCCCTGTGGGTCCATGCTTCGTACTCGATCGACGAAACCGTGCCCTTAAGTGGGAGACGGAACTTCGATTGAGTACGACCGAACCGATGCACCAGCCCGCGCAAGTGTGGCTGGGAAGGGTTAATGCAGGCCAGCTGTCTACTGGCGTGCAGATGAGACCGTGTGTACGTGTAGTCCAGGCGTCCACTGGACCCGTTCCCGGGTCACGATGTTGCGACTTTGTCGCAACGCCGATCCGATGAACGTGGCTACTGTGCCAGCTGGTGGATCGCTCGGCTTGAGAGCTGAAGAAGGACGTGCCAAGCTGCGATAAGCCTGAGGGAGCCGCACGGAGGCGAAGAACTCAGGATTTCCGAATGGGAATCCCCACCGCAATTGCTTCGCGCAATGGGGAACGTCGAGAATTGAAACATCTTAGTATCGACAGGAAAAGAAAGCAAACGCGATGTCGTTAGTAATGGCGAATGAACGCGATACAGTCCAAACCGAAGCCGTCAGGCAATGTGGTGTTCGGACTGACGATCACTTCCCGAACGTCGACACGAAGTCTCTTGGAACAGAGCACGAAACAGGGTGACAGTCCCGTATTGTCGACAAGTACGGAACGAGTCAGCTCCAGAGTATCGGGGGTTGGATATCCCTCGTGAAGATCGCGGGCATCGACCGCGAAGACTAAACACTCCTCAAGACCGATAGCGAACAAGTAGCGTGAGCGAACGCTGAAAAGCACCCCACGAAGGGAGGTGCAATAGGGCGTGAAATCAGTTGGCGATGGAGCGACAGGGCACACAAGGTCCCGGACATAATGAATCAGGTGCGAACCTGTAGTAAGCAGTTTGGGAAGCCGGTGTTCTGTCGTACGTTTTGAAAAACGAACCAGGGAGTGTGCCTGTTTGACGAGTCTAACCCGATCATCGGGGAAGGCGCAGGGAAACCGATATGGTCGCAGTGCTTTGCACCAGGACCACCGTGTTCAAGCGCGGGGAGTCAAACGGGCACGACCCGAAACCGGACGATCTAGGCGTGGACAAGGTGAAGCGTGCCGAAAGGCACGTGGAGGCCTGTTAGAGTTGGTGTCCTACAATACCCTCTCGTGATCTACGTCTAGGGGTGAAAGGCCCATCGAGTCCGGAAACAGCTGGTTCCAACCGAAAGATGTCGAAGCATCACCTCTGCCGAGGTAGTTCGTGGGGTAGAGCGACGGATTGGGGGACCGCACTCCGAGAGGAGTGCGCCCCCCTGTCCAACTCCGAACCTACGAACGCCGTTCGACGCAGGGAGTCCGGTGCACGGGGTAAGCCTGTGTACCGTGAGGGAGACAACCCAGAGCTGGGTTAAGGTCCCCAAGTGTGGATTAAGTGCGATCGAAGGTGGTCTCAAGCCCTAGACAGCCGGGAGGTGAGCTTAGAAGCAGCTACCCTCTAAGAAAAGCGTAACAGCTTACCGGCCGAGGTTTGAGGCGCCCAAAATGATCGGGGCTCAAATCCACCACCGAGACCTAGCGGCGTGTGTCACAACACGATCCCGTAGGTTGGCGTTCTGTTCGGGTGGAAGCACGGAAGAGATTTCGTGTGGACCGTTCAGTAACGAAAATCCTGGTCATAGTAGCAGCGTTAGTCGGGTTAGAACCCCGACGGCCGAACGAGTAAGGGTTCCTCAGCAATGCTGATCAGCTGAGGGTTAGCCGGTCCTAAGTCAGCCCGTAAGTCGAAGCTGACAACAGGGAAATAGGTTAATATTCCTATGCCAGTGTGCACTCAAAGCCGACGCTTTGGGGCCGCCTGAGCCGGGCTTTCGCCCGGTCGAACTGTCGAAGTTCGTGGAAGCCGTAATGGCACGAAGCGACCGAATGGCAGGATAGCGCAAGTCAGGTCAACCTAGAGCCCGTGAAAAGGCAAGCACACTGTCCGTACCGAGATCCGACACAGGTACTCGTGGCGGCGAAAGCCAAGGTCTGTCGGGAGCAACCGACGTTAGGGAATTCGGCAAGTTAGTCCCGTACGTTCGCAATAAGGGATGCCTGCCCCGCAATGGGGCAGGTCGCAGTGACTCGGGCGCTCCGACTGTCTAGTAACAACATAGGTGACCGCAAATCCGCAAGGACTCGTACGGTCACTGAATCCTGCCCAGTGCAGGTATCTGAACACCCCGTACAAGGGGACGAAGGACCTGTTAACGGCGGGGGTAACTATGACCCTCTTAAGGTAGCGTAGTACCTTGCCGCTTCAGTAGCGGCTTGCATGAATGGATCAACGAGAGCGCCACTGTCCCAACGTTGGGCCCGGTGAACTGTACGTTCCAGTGCGGAGTCTGGAGACCCCCAAGGGGAAGCGAAGACCCTATAGAGCTTTACTGCAGGCTGTCACTGAGACGTGGTCGCCATTGTGCAGCATAGGTAGGAGGCGTTACACAGGTACCCGCGCTAGCGGGCCACCGAGCCAGCATTGAAATACTACCCGATGGTGACTGCGACTCTCACTCCTGGCGGAGGACACTGGTAGCCGGGCAGTTTGACTGGGGCGGTACGCGCCTGAAAAGATATCGGGCGCGCCCCAAGATTTCCTCACCCGTGTCAGAGACGCGGGGAAGAGCGCAAGAGCATACGGAAGTCTGACAGTGTCCGGCACAACGACGGACGCTGACGCGAAAGCGTGGTCTAGCGAACCAATTAGGCTGCTTGATGCGGCCAATTGCTGACAGAAAAGCTACCTTAGGGATAACAGAGTCGTCACCCGCAAGAGCACATATCGACCGGGTGGCTTGCTACCTCGATGTCGGTTCCCTCCATCCTGCCCGTGCAGAAGCGGGCAAGGGTGAGGTTGTTCGCCTATTAAAGGAGGTCGTGAGCTGGGTTTAGACCGTCGTGAGACAGGTCGGCTGCTATCTATTGGGGGTGTTACGGTATCTGACGGGAACGTTCGTATAGTACGAGAGGAACTACGAATGGGTGCCACTCGTGTACCGGCTGTCCGAAAGGGCACGTGCCGGGCAGCGACGCACCACGGGGTAAGAGCTGAACGCATCTAAGCTCGAAACCCACCTGAAAAAGAGATACCACCGAGGCCACTCGTAGAAGACGAGATCGATAGACTCGGGATGTACGCACCAAGGCAACGAGGTGTTGAGTCCGCGAGCACTAACCGGCCAAGCCACACACTCATACTACAATCGCATTGGATCCGTGACGCGCGAACGGGTCCGGACGCAAACTGGACTACACGTATACTACGGTCTTGGACACACCACCGATATTGGAATGACGGCGGTTCGATTCCGCTGGTCGGCGTTACGGCGGCCACAGCGGCGGGGTTCCTCCCGTACCCATCCCGAACACGGAAGATAAGCCCGCCTGCGTTACGGTGAGTACTGGAGTGGGCGACCCTCTGGGAAACTCGTTTCGCCGCCTCCACTCATACTCGATACTTTCACCCCCACAGAGCAACTGCGTTTACAGGAGCTGTGTGGGGTTTTCTGAATCTAATACTCGACCACTGCATAGGATAGTGCCGACATGTTCAGCGACCGATCAAGTCGACCAATCAGGATTGCATGGTCGCCCCAAATCAGTACGCTACCCCTATATCAACAGCGAAAGCTGCGTCAGCGCCACGCTCAATCAGAGATCATATCTCACTCGAGGCTCGCGACGAGGTCCGGAATCGCCGTTGCAATCTCGCGCTGTTCGACATGCGCAACAGCACGTGGGTCCGGTTCAGGGCCGTCCTCGAGCAGTACCTGCACTGCGGCCAGCCCAGCCTCGGTCGCGCCCCGGATGTCAGCCTCGATTTCGTCGCCAATGTAGACTGCCTCGGCGGGCGCAACGTTCAGTTCGTCGGTGATCGCCTCGAATGCACGGGGATCAGGTTTCCCAGCCTCGAGTTCGCCGGTGACGAGCGCAGCGTCGAAGGCCCCCTCCCAGCCCAGTGTCTCGATCTTGTCTCGCTGGGCGCGGACGGGGCCGTTCGTCAGGAGTCCGACCTGATAGTCACCGCGCAGGTCGGCGAGCATGGCTTCGACGCCCGGCAGCGGCTCGAGGGCGTCGGCGATCGTCTTGCGGTATGCTGTCGCGACGGCGGCCGGGTCGGCGTCGCTGTCGGTGCCCTCGAGCAGGTCGGCAAAGATCGGTTCGCGCGTCTCAGTGGTGAGGTTCCGTCGATGGGCCGCGAGATATGCCTCGCGCGATAGCGACGGCGCACCGGTAATGGTCGTGGCCTCTTCGAGGATGGTCGCCCGATCGCGCTGGGGAACAGCGAGCGTGTAATCGAGATCGAAGACGACCGCCTGTGGCATAGCCATGAGAGGGGGCTCGAGCCCGTTGAAGCTTTCCGTTCTGCCGGGTCGACGTCAGTCGTCGCTCGTTCGGCTAGTCCGGCTGCGTCCCCGCTCGAGTGCGGAGACAAAGACGGGTTCGAGTCGGCTCGAGTGCTGCATGAGCGACGTCCCGAGGACGCTCATGACGAGGACGTAGCCGACGGCGACGGCGTAGATCGTCTCCGCCGTCTCGGTTGGCAGTCCGCTGCCAGCGCCGGTGAGCGCGACGCTCGCGATGATTAGCGAGAACTCGCCGCGCGTGGCCATGCCGAACCCGACGCGCAGCGAGCGGCGGTCGTCGAGGTCGTAGATCCGCCCGCCGAGGTAGCCACTGACGAGCTTCGGCGGCGTCGTCACGATCACGGCGGCGACGATAATCGCGACGACCGAGAGCGTAAACAGCCCCGGATCGGTGACGAGCCCGATCCAGAAGAAAAAGATCGCCGCGAAGGCGTCCCGGAGGGGCTCAAGCAACCGTTCGAGGTCGTGGACGTGATCGGTCCCGGAGAAAGCCATGCCGACGAAGAAGGCAGCGACGGCCTCGCTGACGCCCAGCGCGAGCGCGATGCCGGCAACGAGGATCGTAACGCCCAGCGCCCGGACGACGACGAACTCGTTGGTGTCGGCATCGAGAAAGCGCTGGAAGAAGTCGGTCCCGTACGTGACGAGCGCGAGCAACGCGAGGATGACGGCGATCGCGATCCCGATCTGGCCCGCCGCCGCACCGAGGTCGCCCCCGCCGAGGACGAGCGCGGAGACGATTGCCAGGTAGACGGCGATAAACAGGTCCTCGTAGACGAGCGTCCCTAGCATCGGTTCGGACTCGGCGTTTGCGATCCACCCCAGGTCGAGCAGCGACTTCGTGATGATGGCGCTCGAGGAGATGTAGACGACGCCGGCGAACAGGACGGCCGCAAGGACATCGCCGAAGACCAAATAGCCGAACAGTAGTCCGATCCCGAAGTTGAGAGCGAGATCTACCGTCCCCGCCTTGCCGATCCGATCCTTGCTCGCGAGCAGCCGTTCCAGATTAAACTCCAGTCCCAGAAAGAACAACAGGAGGACGATCCCGAGTTCCGCGCCGACGACGACGAAGTCCGTATCGCCGAGTGCGACCCCGCCGAGTGTTGCTAGAAGATCGACGCCGCCGACGGCAACCTCGCTGCCGGCGAGGTCAGAGAGTTCGCCGAGGACGTTCGGTCCCAGTACCATTCCGGTGATAATGTACAATGGAATGACGGACTGATTGATTCGATTCGCGACGACGCCAGCGAGTGCGACCGCGGCAAAGAGTATTCCCACGTCGACGAGTGCCGTCTCAGTTGCCACTCGCGGTCACCTCGAACGGAGACATTCGTTCAGATCACTCCTCGAGTCCGTCGCCGAGCAGGTCTTCGAACCGGGCACAGTCCTCGCTGTCGCCGATGACGACTACCGTGTCACCGGTCTCGAGGACCGTCTCCGGCGTCGGCGGTGAGACCAGCTCGTCACCGCGCTGGATGGCGACGATCGAGACGCCTGTTCGATCGCGGATGTTCGCTTCGGCGAGGCTCTGACCGGCGATCTCAGCCGACGCCGTGACGGTGTACCACTCGAGGTAGGTCTCGTCGGAGAGCATCGTCTCGACTGCCTCGGCCTCGACTGGCTGGAAGTATGCCCCCTCCAGAATCGTACCGATCTTTCGGGCGAGCCGATCCGAGACTTCGAACAGCTTGTCACCGTCGGCGTCCGCGTTCGGTTTCAGGAACACCTCTCGTTTCCCCGTGTTGTGGGTCACGATGACGAGCCGGGAGTCGTCCTCGAGTTCGACCTCGAATTTCTTCCCGACACCGGGGAGGTCGCTCTCGTAGATGGTCATACAACAACGAGTGGACCGCGCGCCAATAAATGGCATGACCCGTTCACTCTGTCGGACGTGGCCTTTCCTGGAGGTCAGTCAGTCGCTACTCGGCCAATCCCTCGATGAGAAACGTCGCGGAGGCGAGATTCGTCGCCAGTGCCGTATCTCGCACGTCACAGATCCGCAACAGCGCCGAGATATCCGGCTCGTGGGGCTGGGCTCGCAACGGATCGCGAAGGAAGACGACGCCATCGAGGTCCCCCGCTGCGACTTCGGCGCCGATCATCAGGTCGCCGCCGTGGGGGCCGGACTCCATGCGCTCGACCCCGAGGTCGGTCTCCTCGCGCAGCCGCTTTCCCGTCGTTCCCGTCGCGATCAGGTCGTACTCCCGAAGTTGTGACTCGTGGGTCTGTGCAAACTCGATGAGGTCCGGCTTCTTCCGATCGTGGGCGATCAGCGCGATGCGCGTCATATCGGTCCATCAACCCCGTGGAGAATAAACGAACCGCTGGTTCCAGCGAGAGACACTGGCTCGTTCGGATCAGTTCGAGCGGTCTTTCCCATCGGAGACGGACACTTCGTGGTGGTCAGAACTCCTCGACGTGTGGCCGGAGATCGAGCTCGAGCGTCCACGCCGACCGATCTTGCGTGACCAGCTGCCAGTACGAGTCGGCGATCGCGTCCGGATCGAGGAACTCGGCCCTATCCCGATCCGGCTGTGTCTCACGACGCTGCGGGGGCTCGATCTGGCCGTCGATCACGACATGGGCGACGTGGATCCCCTCGGGACCGAGCTCGCGGGCCATCGATTCGGCCATCCCACGGGCGGCGAACTTGGCCGCGCTGAAGCCGAGCGCGCCGCCGCGACCGCGAACCGCCGAGGTTGCGCCGGTGAAGATGATCGTTCCACCATCGTCGGCGAGCATGTCATCGACGGCCTCCTGTGAGCACAACAACCCTCCCTGTGCTGAGACGCGCAACGTTTGTTCGAACTCGTCCGGCGAGATGTCCTGGAGTCCCTTCCAGGTGCCGCCACTCGCGTTATTGACGAGCACGTCGACGGGGCCGAACGCGTCGCGAACCTCGCGAAACCCCGCTTCGACGGCTTCGGGATCGGTGATATCGGTCGGGACGGCGAGCGCGTCGTCACCGAGGTCTGCTGCGAGTTCCTCGAGGAAGTCCGCCGACCGGGCGAACAGCCCGACCTGACACCCTTCGGTGACGAATTTTTTGGCGATCGATGCGCCGAGTCCGGGACCGACGCCGGCGATGACGGCAGTTCGTGCCATGATGTGGTCGACGGTGGCACAGTACAAAACCGTGGTCGTGACCTTCTCGAATCCGATCGAAGCAGACGGATGAGTGGCGGCAGTCTCGATACTGGACGCCAGCGTGACCGTCAATCTGACGTGACAGTCTCGGAGCGAGCACACCGCATTGGTGTTCAAGACGGGCACTTTTGCTACCCAATCCCGTGAAATTGAGCATGGGTGTTTTTCGCGGCCGTGACGGCAAGCGCCTCGTCTGGACCATACTGGGGCTGATCATCGCGGCGCTGATCGGACTTGCCCTCTTCCGGTACGTCGGGACACTACTCTTTGCGATCTTCGTCTACTACGCAACGCGGCCACTCTACCGCTGGCTCGACCGCTACATCGACCACCCGAACGTGACGACAACGATTACGATCCTGTTCGTCATCATCCCGATGGTGGCCATCATCGGCTATGCAGGCATCGTTGCGCTCAGGGAACTCGATCAGTTTCTCGCCGCGAGCAACCTCGAGGCGTATCGGGCGCGCTTCCAGCCGTACCTTCGATTAGCCCATCAGGGAAACATCGAGCAACTGCTCGAGTCGTTCAGGTCTGGCACTGGTAGCTCGATTACGGAGGTACTCCGCCAGGGCCTCCCGAGTGCCGTCCAGCAGGTGGCGTCGATCGCCGGCTTCGTCTTTTCGGTCCTCGCCCGGCTCTTCCTCATGCTCACGATCCTCTTTTATCTCCTGCGAGACGATCACCGATTACGGCAGTGGTTCTACGACAGCATCGACCACGAGCAGCGGATCGTCGACTACGCAAACGATGTCGATGACGACCTCGAGACGGTCTTCGTCGGTAACCTCGCAGTCATCCTGGTGGCGGCGATCGTCGCCGTCGCCACGTACTACGGTCTCAACTTCCTCGCCTCGGGCGGGCCCGTCGTTGGAACACCAGTGTTGCTTTCCCTGCTTATCGGGATCGGGACGCTGATCCCGGCCGTCGGAATGAAGATCGTCTACGTCCCGTACGGCCTGCTCTTGCTGGGGCTCGCGGTGACGACACCGACGCCGCTTTGGCACCCGATCGCGTTTTTGATCCTTACGTTCGTCGTCGTCGATACCGTCCCCGACTTCTTCGCCCGGTCGCTCCTGTCCGCCCGCAGTGGGATCCACATGGGGTTGGTCCTGCTGGGATACTTCCTCGGAACGCTCGCGTTCGGCTGGTATGGCCTGTTTCTCGGTCCGATCGTCGTCGTTCTCGCGACCCACTTCGCCGACAAGATCTTTCCCGACCTCATGGACGATCTGTTTGCGAACTGACCTCAAAACGTCCGCGGCCGGCGCTCGAACCACAGAGAACACACGGCGTCGTCGCGCAGACGAACGTTTTTCGTCGGTGCAGCGTCGATTCACGACGGATGACCGAACTCAGCGCACACCACGTCGGTATCACTGTCACCGATCTCGAGGAGACACTCGCGTTCTACCGGGACGTGCTCGACCTCCCAGTTGCAACTCGGTTCAGCGTCGGCGGCGAGGCGTTTTCCGACGCGGTCGGGGTTGAGGGTGCAAGCGCCGACTTCGCCCACCTCGAGGCCGACGGCGTCCGGATCGAACTCGTCGAATACGACCCCGAGGCGCGGAGTTCGCCGGCGGCGGGGCTCAATCAGCCGGGTGCGAAACACGTCGGCCTCTCGGTCGACGACCTCGAGTCGTTCGCTGCGTCACTTCCCGACGACGTGCCGACGATTAGTGAACCCCGGACAACAGAGAGCGGGACCACGATCATGTTCCTGCGGGACCCCGAGGGGAACCTGATCGAAATTCTTGAGGCCTGATACGGTCTGCTGTCACAATGTCCCGGTGCACCCGCAGTGCGGGTCGCGGGCGGGCCGGACCTGACTGACAGGAGTCCGTATGAGTCGAGCGAGAACACGTGGTCTGATCGAGCAGACGTGTCACGGCCCTCGACAGGCCAGCGTCGATCGCACTTCTTCGACATCGCCATCACACTGCGAACACCTGCGTTTTTCCGCGGCGATATAGACGATGCGACACCGCGAGCAGTGAAAGAGGTTCCCAGCTGACGTCGAGACGTTGGTTCCCGTTTCGCCGCCGTCTCGAGGTGTCTCGGTCTCCGTTGTATCTCGTTTGTTCAACAGTGCCGATCGGATCTGGTCGTGAAGACGGCGTGTGATCGTCGTCGCGTTCCGTCGGATTCCCATACCGTAGGCAACTAGAACACGAATGAAGTAGTTACTGTCAAAGATATTTGGATGCAGACCTGACGGACCTAGTCTCACTCGCATTGTGGCTGCGTCGCAGCGTCGGCGCGAGCCGATCGACTGGCCCGTGGATAGCAACCTTTTCGACCGTCCCGAGGCCAGTTCCGGCATGAACTTCTTCGACCGCTTGCACGACCGTATCCGAATGGTCGACAGCGTCGTCTCCGTCGGCCTCGATCCCGACCCGTCGCGCATCCCCGACCACCTCAACGAGTACGACCTCCCCCGATGGGCGTTCAACCGACGCATCATCGATGCGACTCACGAACACGCCGCCGTCTACAAACCCAACGCGGCCTTCTACGAAGATCCCGACGGCTGGCGCGCACTCGAGGAGACCATCGCCTACGCCCACGGCAAGGATGTGCCCGTCCTGCTGGACGCCAAGCGAGCCGACATCGGGAACACGACCCGGCAGTACGCCCAGATGCTCGAGAAAGTCGACGCGATCACCGTCAATCCCTACATGGGCCGGGACTCGCTGCAGCCGTTCCTGGCCGACGAGGAGTCCGGCGTCTTCGTCCTCTGCCGGACGTCGAACCCGGGCGGTGCCGACATTCAGGACCTCGAACTCGAGACGGGCGAGCCCGTCTACGAGCGCGTCGCGGCGCTGGCAGACCTCTGGGACGAAAACGACAACGTCGGACTCGTCGTCGGTGCGACCCAGCCCGAAGAACTCGAAGACCTCCGCGAGCAGGTTCCAGATCTCCCCTTCCTCGTCCCCGGCATCGGCGCACAGGGTGGCGATGCTGAGGCAGCCGTCGAGTACGGGCTGGCAGACGGCGTCGGGCTCGTCAACTCCTCGCGCGGGATCATCTTTGCGGGAGAGGATGACGGCGAGGACTTCGCCAGTGCCAGCGGTCAGGCCGCAAAGCGGCTCAAGAAGCGGCTCAATCAGTACCGCGATAGCTAGATCGCCGCTCTTCGCGTTTTCCACCGAGCCGGTCGGCTCGGTCGACGCTCAAAACCGGTTGATATCAACGTCGTCTCGCTGTCCCGGCTGAGCCTGCGCGGCGCAGTCGGCACACAGCCCCAGTTCGTCGTCGTAGTGAACGTCGCAGGCGAGCGTGCCGCAGTTTGGACATCGCTGCTGGGCGGGGCGCGATTCGCAGATCTGACAGAGACCGCTGACGCTCATAGCGTGGGGTACACGCTCGAGGGGCTTGAAAGCGCGCCCGGAACACACGCAATGTCGACTCCCCGCTCGGGAGCCCTACTGTGTCAGACTGTGGCAATCCACGGGAAGCCTTTTGCTGTGTGGGACTCTAACGGGGCACATGAGCCGTGACCGGGCTCTCCTCGAGCGAGCCCTGGACCGTGGCGAACAGGACGGTGGCAACGTCGAATTCAAGGAACGACTGTCACGAGACGTCCACCTCGAGGGTGGACGACGCGAGAGTCTAGCTGCACAGCTTCGACACCGCCTGCTGTCCGGTGATGGCGAAGCGACGTACGTCGTCGGCGTCACCGACGACGGCGGCCTCGCCGGCATCGATCCCGACACCTTCTCCGAGACGATGGACGTCCTCTCCCTGCTGGCCGAGGAAGCGGATGCACACATCGAGGACGTCCAGACGTGGGGCATCGCTGACGGACTGGTCGGCGTCGCACAGGTACGGGAGGGTGGCGTCCTCGAGACCGACGACGAACACGTCGTCGTGGGGACGGCGGGCCACGTCGACCACGGGAAGAGTACGCTCGTGGGCTCGCTCGTGACGGGCAAAGCTGACGACGGCGACGGAGCGACGCGAGCGTTCCTCGACGTCCAACCTCACGAGGTCGAACGCGGCCTCTCGGCCGATCTGTCCTACGCGGTCTACGGCTTCGACGAGGAAGGACCGGTCAGAGTTCGAAATCCGAATCGCAAGGCAGACCGCGCCGAAGTCGTCCAGGAGGCAGACCGACTCGTCTCGTTCGTCGACACCGTCGGCCACGAACCGTGGCTCCGAACGACGATCCGCGGACTCGTCGGCCAAAAACTCGACTACGGCCTGCTGGTCGTCGCCGCCGACGATGGCCCGACGCGGACGACGCGTGAACACCTCGGTGTGTTGCTCGCAACCGAGCTCCCGACGATCGTCGCGATCACGAAAACCGACGCCGTCGATGCCGAACGCGTCGAGGAGGTCGAACGCAAGGTCGAACGACTCCTCCGCGATGTCGATAAGTCGCCGCTGCGGGTCAGCCGTCACGGCGTCGACGCCGCCGTCGAGGAAATCAGCGAACGCGTCGTCCCCATCGTCGAGACCAGCGCGATCACGATGGACGGCCTCGAGACGCTGGACGAACTGTTCGACCGACTTCCCAAGACATCCCAAGATACCGGCGAGTTCCGGATGTACGTCGACCGCAGTTACTCGGTGACCGGCGTCGGCGCGGTCGCCTCGGGCACCGTGATGGCCGGTGAGGTCGAGGCTGGCGACGAACTCCTGATCGGTCCCATGCCCGATGGCCGCTTCCAGGAGGTCGAGGTCCGCTCGATCGAGATGCACTACCACCGGGTCGATCAAGCACAGGCAGGCCGGATCGTCGGCATCGCGCTGAAAGGGATTAAAGAAAGCGCCATCGAGCGCGGTATGGTCCTGTTGCCTCGGGATGCCGACCCCGACCCGGTTCGAGAGTTCGAAGCCGAGGTCATGGTGCTCAACCATCCCACCCGCATCGGCGAGGGCTACGAACCAGTGGTCCACCTCGAGACGATCGGCGAGGCCGCCGTCTTCCACCCGGAGAACGGCCGCCTCCTGCCCGGCGATACGGGCATGACCACCGTCGAGTTCAAGTTCCGGCCGTATCTCGTTGAAGAGGGCCAGAAGTTCGTCTTCCGTGAGGGCCGCAGCAAGGGCGTCGGCACGGTCACCGACGTCTCACCGATGGAGTGACCACCGGTATCGAGTTTGGTCGCCGCCCCTGTGAGCGCGCGTCGATCGATCCCGCCAGATTTTGCTCCGTAAACCGTATACATTAGACGAGGCTAATCCATACCATGGTTGGCGGCATCAGCGAGATTATTGCCTATCCGTCGTTGCGGTTGCTCGATCACTCGAGCGATCGAACAGCGGTCGCTCGGTCCGTCCGACGATGTGAACGACTGCGCGCTCTCGCTGCGCTCGAGCCATGACCGGCTGGCTCGAGATTCTCGTCGTCGCGTTCGTCCTCCAGTTGTCGGTGCTACCTGGCGAGAAGGTGCAGTTCATCATCGCAGGCCTCTCGACACAGTACGACCCGCGGATCGTCGTCGCCGCTGCAGGGAGCGCCTTCGCCGGGTGGACGGCCCTCGAGATTCTCTTCGGTGCGGCGATCAGGGGCACACTGCCGCCGATCTACCTCGATGCGATCACGGCAGGGCTGTTCCTGCTCTTTGCGGTGTTGCTCATCAGGTCGGCACCCGAGACGAGCGCTCAGTCAGTCGCGACCAACGGCGGGACGGTGATGGGCGACGTAATGGATATCTCGATTTTCGGGTACGATATCCCGCCGTATCTCCGCGGGTTCGTTCCGATCTTCGCCCTGATGGCCGTTGGGGAATTCGGTGACAAGACCCAGCTCGTCACGATCGGACTCGCAGTCAAATACGGTGCCAATCCCGCGATCTGGGCCGGCGAGATGCTCGCGATCATCCCCGTGAGTGCAATTAACGCGTACTTCTTCCACCGTTTCTCACACCGCTTCGATGCTCGACTGGCCCACTTCGCTGGCGCGGCGCTGTTTCTCTTCTTCGGGCTCGATACGGTGTTGCAGATCCTGACTGGGTTCTCGATCTGGGAGACGATCGTCGACGGGATCGCGACCGTAATTCTCGGCCTCGTCTAACCCGCGCCGCCGGCAGAGCGAAACCAAAGTTGGTATGTCCGCCTCGGTTCCTGGGCTAGGGTAAGATGGTACAGACGAGCGTTATCGGTTGTGGCAACATGGGGAGCGCCCTGATCAAGGGGCTCCATCGGTCGGGGAATCACACGGTGACCGCGTGTGACCTCGATCCCGACGCACTCGAGGCGGTCGCCGACTACGTCGATCACACCACGACGGACGTTTCCGAGGCGGCCGAAGCTGATGTCGTCGTCGTCGCCGTGAAACCGGATATCGTCGGCGCGGTCCTGGACGATCTCGATCTCTCGCCCGCCCAGACACTGGTCTCTATCGCTGCGGGCGTCTCCACCGACTACGTCGACGCACGAACCGACGCGAACGTCGTCCGGATCATGCCGAACCTCGCGGCCGAAACCGGGGACATGGCTGCGGCGGTCACCGGCGACGACGTCCCCGACGAGGTCCTGGAACTGCTCGACGACGTCGGCGAGTTCGCCGAGATCGAGGAACGCAAGATGGACATCGCGACTGCCGTCAACGGAAGCGGCCCTGCCTTCGTCTTCTATCTCATCCAGGCGATGAAGGAGGCAGGCGTCGAGGGCGGCCTCGAGCCAGACGACGCCGAGACGCTGGCCGCCCAGACGTTCAAGGGCGCTGCCGAGACGGTCCTCCGTTCGGACGAGGACCTCGACGATCTGATCGACGCCGTTTGCTCGCCCAACGGAACGACCATCGAAGGGATGGAAATCCTCTGGGACAGCAACGCCAACGAAGACGTCGCTGCGGCAGTCAAAGCGGCCGAAGACCGCTCTGCGGAACTCGCCGGAGAGGTCACCGATGAGTAAGGGACTCGAGGACGCGGCCGTCGACGAAGCCCGACAGCTCGCAGCCGACGCCGACCGCGTGATCGTCAAGGCCGGAACGAACTCCCTAACCGACGACGAGTCGAACCTCGACGACGAGAAACTCGACAAACTCGTCGACGATCTCGAAGACCTCCTCTCGCGGGACAAACAGGTCATCCTCGTCTCCTCTGGTGCGGTCGGTGCCGGCACGGGCCGGATCGAGCAATCGAGCGGGACCGTCGAGGAAACACAGGCGCTGTCGACTGTCGGCCAGAGCCACCTCATGCACCGCTACACCGAGAGCTTCGCCCGCTACGACCGGAAGGTCGCCCAGCTCCTGTTGACCCAGCACGACCTCGAGAATCCTGAGCGCTTTACGAACCTCCGGAACACGATCGAGACGCTGTTGGACTGGGGTGTTGTCCCGATCATCAACGAGAACGACGCGGTCGCCACCGAGGAGATCCGAATCGGCGACAACGACATGCTCTCGTCGGCGGCAGCGATCGGCGTCGACGCCGACCTGCTGGTCACGCTGACCGACGTCGGCGGCGTCTACACCGGCAACCCGAAACGCGACGACGACGCCGAACGGATCGAGGCCGTCGGGGCCAACTACGACCAGGTCCAGGAGATCATTTCCGAGACCACCTCTGAGGGGTTCGGCGGCATCCAGACCAAAGTCGAGGGCGCACGCGATGTCAGCGAACACGGCACCCCGGCGGTCATCGCGAAATCCACCGAGCCCGATGTCCTCGAGAAGATCGCTACTGCCAAACCCGTGGGAACCATATTCATCCCCATCAACGGTGTGAGCGATGACTGAGACCGATATCGAACGCGACGTCGAGGAGGCACAGACCGCGGCCCTAGAGCTTGCGAAACGCTCCGACGAGGACCGCAGCGCGGCCCTCCACGAGATCGCCGACGCGCTCGAGGCCCGAACCGACGCGATCCTCACGGAAAACGAGAAAGACGTCGAAGAAGGCGAGCGGCTGCTCGAAGAGGGCGAGTACACGCAGGCGCTCGTCGACCGGCTCAAACTCTCCGAATCCAAGATCGAGGACATCGCCGAGATGGTCCGCAGCGTCGCCGGACAGGACGACCCGCTTGGCAAGACGCTCTCTGCACGCGAACTCGACGACGATCTCGAGCTCTACAAGGTCGCCGTGCCGATCGGCGTCGTGGGGACCGTCTTCGAGTCCCGGCCCGACGCGCTCGTCCAGATCGCTGCGCTCGGCCTGAAATCCGGAAACGCCGTCATCCTGAAAGGCGGCAGCGAGGCGCTGCATTCGAATCGCATCCTCTTCGAGATCATCGAGGAGGCCGCTGCCGAGGCGGGCATCCCCGACGGCTGGGCCCAGCACATCGAGGCCCGCGAGGACGTCACCGCCTTGCTCGAGATGGACGACGCGATCGACCTGCTGATGCCCCGCGGCAGCTCCGGGTTCGTCAGCTACATCCAGGACAACACGAGCATCCCGGTGCTCGGCCACACGGAGGGAATCTGCCACGTCTACGTCGACGACGAGGCCGACCTGTCGATGGCTGAGGACATCGCCTACGACGCCAAGGTCCAGTATCCCGCCGTCTGTAACGCCGTCGAGACGCTGCTGGTCCACGAAGACGTCGCCGACGAGTTCCTGCCGGCTATCGCCGACCGCTACGAGACCGCCGGCGTCGAGATGCGCGGCGACGAGGCAACTCGCGAGATCGTCGACGTCGAGGTGGCGACCGACGACGACTGGGACACCGAATACGGCGATTTGATCGTCTCGATCAAGGTCGTTGACTCGCTCGAGACCGCGATCGACCACATCACGGTCCACAGCTCCAAACACACCGAGTCGATCGTGACCGACGACGCCGACCGTGCGAGCACCTTCATGCGCAGCCTCGATTCGGCGAGCGTCTTCCACAACGCCTCGACCCGCTTTGCCGACGGCTACCGGTACGGCCTCGGTGCCGAGGTCGGCATCAGCACGGGCAAGATCCACGCCCGCGGCCCCGTCGGCCTCGAGGGACTGACGACCTACAAGTACCACCTCGAGGGCGACGGCCAGCTCGTGGCCACCTACGCCGGCGAGGACGCGAAACCGTTCACCCACGAGGAGTTCGACGGCGAGTGGACGCCCGGCCGGCTCTCCGACGAGTAGAATTCGTCGTTTTCGTCTCGCTTCTTCTCCGTCTCCGGATTCCGCGCCCACGCGGGCGCGAAGTCACAAATATTCTATACGCGACCTCGAGCCGCTCAGAGATCGAAAGAGTCGACGAGCAGGTCTTCGTCCGTCTCGCCGTAGACGTACGTCGGCCCGCCGAGCACGTCGATCGTCACCGTTGCGGGCGCGAAGAGATCCGACGGGACTTCCTCGAACTCCCAGTCGAGGTCGTCGAAGACGTCGCCGAACGGGCGGCCGTGATCTTCGGCGGCGGTCGACGGCACCGAGTCGAAGAAATCGGCGTCCTCCCGGACGGTGAGGTGGGCCCGCCCGCCGTAGGCGATCGCGTCGTTCGTCCGCGCGATGGCCGTCCGTTCATCGCCTGCCACGGGCGCGACTGGGGCGCGACCGGTCGCCGAGACGATGTCGAGGGGATCGTAGCCCAGTTCGGCGAGCCGGAAGGTGGCGAGTTCGGCTGTCCGGGCGGCGTTCGTGATGCTGCCGACGAGGCTGGCGGTTCGGTACGCGAGCAAGAAGACGCTACTCGTCTCGACTTCGGCGAGGTCAGCGACCTGCTCGGCCGCAGCTTCGGTCGGCTCGAGTTCGGTCTCGACCGCCAGCGCAGTCAGATCGAACGCATCGGTGTAGCCGACGCGGCGAAACTCCTCTTCTTCGGCCACGAGCGCCCGCGCGGGACCACTGCCAAGCCCTTCGAAGTCCTCCGTGGTCAGCTCCCAGCCGGCCTTCTGGGAGCACAACAGCGAGAGCGCGGGCTGGTCGGTCGACAGTTCCACGTAGGGGATCGAGGCGTCGCCGAGTTCGCCCAGTTCGTAGCTCGGCGTCGCCATCCCGGCCGTCTGGATCTCGGTCAACAGCAGCCCGGCCTCGATCCCGCCGTCGAACTCGAGTCCGAAGTCGAGTACCGTCGCGTCGTTCGCAAGGTCGTAGCCGCCGATGTTCAGCTCCTCGGCGTAGTCGAGGGCCTCGTCGACCAGCTCGATCGCCATCCGATTGAGACTTTCCATGCGACGGGTTTCAGCCTCCGTGGTAAAACCGTTTGTCAGTTCGTCTCCGCCCGACTGCCGACGGTGCTGCGCTGTGTCTCGGCTCGCTACTCGTCGACGCTGTATCCCGCATCCTCTATCATCTTCGCTACCGACGCTGTATCGACGGTCGACGCGTCGTGTTCGACTCGCACCACGTTGCGCTCGTGATCCGCGCGGACGGCTGCGACTCCTTCGAGGGACTCGAGGGCGGTCGTCACCGTTCGTTCGCCGTCGGCATCGATCAGCTCCCTGACGGTGAGTGTCGTTTGGTCCATATCCGTCGTAGTCGCTCCGCTGGATCGTGTGTTGAGCCTGCTACTCCAAGCATCCTGACGCGGGTTGCTCGGCCGACGGCTCACGCCTCGCGATTTCGGGCTGGCCGGCCGAGTCGCTCTTCGACGACATCGACTTTCTCGGATGCGTCGATATCCCGCGTCCGCTTGTCGTCGATCTTCAGGACCGTACTCACGCGGTCGGCGTCGACCGCGTCGTGGGCCGCCTGTGCGGCCGCGAAGAGTTCATCTGTCGTCTCGGCTTCGATCACCGTCCCCATCGGGTTCGTCTCGTAGCAGACATCGTAGTCCTCGAGTGCGTCGACCGCCTTCGCGACCTCGCCAGCCATACTGTCTTCGATTACCGGTGCAACGCTCAGGAGCGCGACTACCGTCATACGACCGAGCAACGATCGATGGCTCCCTAAATCCGTGCAATCCGGCGGGTTTCTCTGAGAGAGGGGTGGCGGGTTGGCCGCGGCGCTCACGAGACGGGACGGTTTCGAAAAACGATCAGCGCGGTTGCGTATGGATACCCGACCCGCGGTCAGGCTCTTGTCGGCGTTCGCGGCGTCTCCGCCGGTGGGTAGATGATCACGTCTCCGTTCGCGTAGACGTACACCTCGTGTTCGAGCGCGGTGAACGCGACGTGGCCGCCCGTCCGCTCGGTGCCGTCCGATTTCGTGGCGAAGATGCGCTCGAGCGCGTCCGGGTCGACGCTATCGTACAGGGAGAACTCTCCCTGCGAGACGTCGGTGTCCGCGATCGACGCCAGCGCGTGGACGATCGTCGTGGTGATCGTCGCCGTCCCGTCCGTGTCGTGGTGGAAGACGTAGCGGTCGTTAGGCTGGTCGTACTGGAGGTCCGTCGTGCCGTCTGCAGGTGAGAAGTCCGTCTGCATTGCTAGATCTGATCGTTCAATCGTTCACCGTTCAGTACCCTCTCATAGTATAAAAGTCACTCGCAGCCAGTAACGGCACTCAAATGTGAAATACACTCAGATACGAATTCGTTCTTTGAACTGTGGTGGTCTCCGTTTCGGACCTACCCGAAAGCCGACGTGGAGTCGCCGGACGACTGTCCGAATATGACGGCTCTCGCTCGCTTGCCACGGCCACCCCCGACTTTATCGACGGGGAGGGCTAACCGACGGTATGGCATCCGACACAACAACCGCACTCAGCGAAGACCTCGAGGCACTCGAGGACGACCTCCCCGCCACGGTCGACGATGGGGCGATCGAGCGAATGCGGTTCGTCGCGCACGCACTCGACGAGGGGATTCGAGTCCCGGGAACGGACGCTCGAGTCGGGCTCGATCCGATCCTCGGGATCCTCCCAGGGGCTGGCGACACCGCAGCCGCGGCCGTCTCGCTATACGTCGTCGTCGAAGCCGCGCGCATGGGCGTCTCCAGCTCGACGCTGCTTCGCATGCTTGCAAACGTCGGCGTCGACGCCATCGTCGGCTCCGTCCCCGTCCTCGGCGTCGTCTTCGACGCCTTCTGGAAGGCAAACACGTGGAACCTCGAGCTGGCGCTCGAGGATCTCGCTGCGGAATACGAGTAACCAGAACGCGATGCTCAGAGGACCTCAGTCACATTCACATCCAGAACGAATTTCGCTACATGGACGATTCGCTCGTCGAATTGAATTCAGAGAAATGCGCTGGCTGGGATTTGAACCACGTCCAGACGTGCTCGTTTCACTGCGCGCGTCTGGCCTTATTCAAACCCAGAACGATTCCTCCGAACACGGATACTCGCGTTGCTACGCAACGCTCGTGAATTAGTGTTAGTGTTCGGAGAAATGCGCTGGCTGGGATTTGAACCCAGGTTGTGACCATGGCAAGGTCACGTGATACCACTACACTACCAGCGCCCTCGACTGGCATCGGTTAGCCAGTTCGTCTCGAGTGCAAGTAGACAAATGTGCCATTCCTATTTATAACTGACGAACATCGAAAGTGGAATTTCACCAACAAATTAATCTCGTGGTCCTGTGAGAGTTGAGTGGCGGTGGCTCGGGAACACTTCCAGAGCGCCAGTGTACGAATGAGCTGTCGCCCAAATCGATCGCGGTCGCTTGCAGGACCGAGTTCAGCGAGACGCGCTGGCTGGGATTTGAACCCAGATTGTGACCATGGCAAGGTCACGTGAGACCACTCTGGCGGGAGTGACAGAAAGCGACTCCCCCTTTGCAGCCAAACCCTCGATTCTTGACTCATCACCGCACAATAACCTACGAATATATTAAAACCACCATTTCATCATAATTTTCTTTTGTTTAAGAAAACATATCTAATTGGAATTAAGCATTCGCCGCATCGGGCGAGGTAAGAATAAGGGTATCAACGACAATGAAATCACATCTCACCCATGATCTTTATTGTTCTTTGATATACCTCGAGATAATGGGGAGAAACGACATAGGCAGTGAAATCATTACTATGCTAATCATCGCAGTTGTACTCATGATGGGTGTATACGTAGTATCAAATACTGCTCAACTGACGACAGTCAGCCCCGAACTAAGCAGGGGTGTGTCGAGTTTTCAGCAAGGGTGGGTGAAGGCCTTAGGTATAGTAGCATCCGTACTACTCGGAGTAACCGGTTATCTCATCAGTGCCTTTTCTTCTGATTGACTTCATCAACTCGGATTCCGGCCTTTTACTCGCTAATGTTGACTACGAATGCAAGAGACGACACGAAGCAAGCTGCTGACCGGCGCACATGACCGTGATCGTTCTCCTGCGAGGCTGTTACCGGAAATGACCGACTACATTGTAATCTCGTTAGGACAACTGCTGAGTTCAGACACATTGAGGGGTGTGAATCAGCACTCCTCAAAACACTCGAGAAATTTACATAAGTGCTACGAAGGTGGAAGGTGTAGTGTTACGTATCTCTAATGACAGATATTATACAAGTTGAAATCGGAGGGAGAACGCTCGAAACACCCGTATGCGCTGGCTGGGATTTAAACCACGCCTGAGAACCTGCCCGCTGCGCTCGCAGAACCTCAGTCTATCTCAACTCAGAACGAGTTTTGCTGAACGGGCGGTTCGCTGCGCTTGTCGTCGTTGTTTCAGCGAAAAGTGCGCTGGCTGGGATTTGAACCCAGGTTGTGACCATGGCAAGGTCACGTGATACCACTACACTACCAGCGCCCTGTTGCATTCGTACATACTGCCGTATGGATGTATAAGGGTTGCGAATCGGCCCGCCTTCGGCATGCCCAAGCATGCCGATTTTGCGACCCACCAGTAGCGACACCTTCTCTAATACCAGCAATATCATCTGCATTTACGGTTGGTGTCTGCGACCAGTTGCCGAACGTGAGTGTGTGCCCGTTCGGCACGAATTCGGGGGTGTGAGCGGTTGACAGCCGGGATCGAATCCGCTATTCTTTTAAGACCCTCTCCGCAATACATCGCTACAGTCTAGTGACGCGGCGCCGAAGCGTCTCGGCATGACCATCAGCGTACTCGTCCCGTCGTCACTCACCCGGGAAGCCGAAGACAAACGCGAGGCAACTCGCAAAGTTGGATACGTCGCCCGCGCGGCGACGATCTTCCGGGCCGATCGCCTCATCGTCTATCCCGATCGGGACGGCGAAACGGGGCGATTCGACGGCGGGTTCGTCACAACCGTCTTACGGTACGCCGCAACGCCCCCCTACCTCCGCAACGAGGTCTGGGGGATGCGGGACGAACTAGAGTACGCGGGTGTCTTGCCGCCGCTCCGCGCGGTGTCACAGACCGGCTCCGAATCGAACGGTTCGGGGTCGTCAAGACAAGGGATCGTGACCGAGGTCGGACCTGAAGGGCGCGTCCGGGTCAATTGCGGACTGCAACACCCGATCTCCCTCAATACGCCTCCTGACATGGAGGTCGAGGAGGGAGAGCGCGTAACCGTCAGGATCTCTTCGCGACGACCGGTCCGGGCGAAGCTCGTCGACGAGCCCCTTCCGGGGCTTTCAGTCGAGCGGACGGACCTTTCGACAGCACTCGGCCGTGAGGATGCCGGCGTCTGTATCGCAGCCTCCCGATTCGGTGAAGAACTCACCGTCGGGCGGCTCGAGACGCTGGCCGGCCGCGTCGAGGGCGACGGAATGACTGTCGCCTTCGGGGCGCCCGAACGAGGGCTGCCGGATATCCTCGGAATCGAGGCATCCGCCGTCGGGGCTGTCCAGGAGACAGCCACGGACGGGGATGACGGAGTCGAACCCACTGCCGATCCGGGGTTCGACCTCTGGCTAAACACGGTTCCGAATCAGGGAAGCGAGGTCGTGAGAACGGAGGAGGCTCTGTTCGCGACTCTCGCTCCCCTCTCACTCAGAGAGTGATTGCATGCCACAAGCAAATAGACCACGCAAAGGCTCACTCGGGTTCGGCCCACGAAAGCGTGCGACCAGCGAGGTCCCACGGTTCAATTCGTGGCCGGACGACGACGGACAGCCGACGCTTCAGGGGTTCGCGGGCTACAAGGCCGGCATGACCCACGTCGTCATGGTCGACGATAAATCGAATTCGCCGACCGAAGGGATGGAGCAGACCGTCCCTGTGACGATCGTGGAGACGCCGCCGATGCGCGCCGTATCCCTGCGAGCGTACGAAGACACGCCGTACGGTATGAAGCCACTGACCGAGGTCTGGACCGACGAGTTCGTTCCCGAACTCGATCGCGTCCTGGACCTTCCCGGTGACGATTACGACGCCGACGCAGCCACGGACGAGCTCCGTGGCCTCCACGAGGAGGGCCGCGTCGACGACGTTCGCGTCATCACCCACACGGTACCGTCGGACGTTCCCTCGGTACCGAAGAAGAAACCGGACGTGATGGAAACGCGCGTCGGCGGCGGTTCCGTCGACGAACGCGTCGACTTCGCCCTCGAGCTGCTCGAGGACGGCGGCGAGCACGTCATGAACGACGTGTTCCGCGCCGGCGAGTACCTCGACGCAAGCGGCGTCACGAAAGGGAAAGGGACCCAGGGTCCCGTCAAGCGATGGGGCGTCCAGAAACGCAAGGGCAAACACGCCCGGCAGGGCTGGCGTCGCCGCATCGGCAACCTCGGCCCCTGGAACCCATCCCGCGTCCGCTCGACGGTCCCCCAGCAGGGCCAGACCGGTTACCACCAGCGGACGGAACTGAACAAGCGCCTCGTCGACATCGGCGACGGCGCAGACGCGACGGTCGACGGCGGCTTCGTCAACTACGGCGAAGTCGACGGCCCGCACGCGTTGATCAAGGGCTCGCTCCCCGGGCCACAGCAGCGTCTCGTACGCTTCCGCCCGGCGATCCGACCCGGAGACCAGCCGCGCCTCGATCCCGAGGTGCGCTACGTCTCCACCGCATCCAACCAGGGATAACACATGGACGCAACAGTACGAAACCTGGACGGCTCCGAGGCGGGTACGATCGAGCTCCCGGCGGTCTTCGAGACCACCTACCGCCCGGACTTGATCGGCCGCGCCGTGCGTGCCGCACAGGCAAACCGAAAACAGGACTACGGTGCCGACGAGTTCGCCGGGCTGCGAACGCCGGCCGAATCGTTCGGTAGCGGCCGAGGCATGGCTCACGTCCCACGACAGGAGGGTCGCGGTCGACGCGTTCCCCAGACCATCAAAGGACGCAAGGCCCACCCGCCGAAAGCCGAAAAGGACCAGTCCGAATCGATCAACACGAAAGCAAAGAAACTGGCCGTCCGCAGCGCCATCGCTGCGACGACCGACGCCGAACTCGTCGCCGAACGCGGCCACGAGTTCGACGACGACGCCGAGATTCCGGTCGTCGTCGCCGACGAGTTCGAGGACCTCAAGAAGACCAAGGAGGTCGTCGAGTTCCTCGAGGCCGCCGGCCTCGAAGATGACATCGAACGCGCCGACGAGGGTCGCAGCGTCCGCTCCGGTCAGGGGAAAGCCCGTGGCCGCAAGTACAAGACGCCGACGTCGATCCTCTTTGTCACCTCGAGCGAGACCGGCCCGTCCCGTGCAGCCCGCAACCTCGCGGGTGCCGACGTGACGACGGCCGCCGAGGTCAACGCGGAGGATCTCGCCCCCGGCGCACAGCCTGGACGGCTCACCGTCTGGACCGAGAGCGCACTCGAGGAGGTGGCTGACCGATGAGTTCCATCATCGAACACCCGCTCGTGACCGAGAAGGCGATGGACGACATGGACTTCGAGAACAAGCTCCAGTTCGTCGTCAACCCGGACGCGACCAAGCCCGAAATTCGGGACGTGGTCGAAGAGCGCTTCGAGGTCTCGGTCGAGAAGATCAACACGCAGGTTACGATGAACGGCAAGAAGAAAGCGGTCGTCCGCCTCTCCGAGGACGACGACGCACAGGAAGTCGCTTCGCGAATCGGGGTGTTCTGAGCATGGGACGACGTATTCAAGGACAACGACGCGGTCGCGGGACCTCCACGTTCCGTGCCCCGTCGCACCGGTACAAGGCGAAGCTCGACCACAAGAAAGAGGAAGACAACGACATCGTGCGCGGGACAGTCGTGGACATCGAACACGACCCGGCCCGATCCGCACCGGTCGCCGCCGTCGAGTTCGACGACGGCGATCAGCGACTGATCCTCGCGCCCGAAGGTATCACCGTCGGCGAGGAGCTACAGGTCGGCGTCAGCGCGGAGATCAAGCCCGGCAACACGCTCCCGCTCGCGGAGATCCCCGAAGGGGTTCCGGTCTGCAACGTCGAAGCCAACCCCGGCGACGGCGGTCGATTCGCCCGCGCCTCGGGAACCAACGCAGACCTGATCACCCACGACCGCAACGCTGCGGTCATCCAGCTTCCAAGCGGCGAGGTCAAGCGCCTCGATCCGCAGTGTCGTGCCACGATCGGCGTCGTCGCCGGTGGCGGTCGCACGGAGAAGCCGATGGTCAAGGCAGGGAACAAGTACCACAAGATGAAGGCCCGGGGCACCAAGTGGCCTCGCGTCCGTGGTGTGGCAATGAACGCCGTCGACCACCCGTTCGGTGGCGGTGGCCGCCAGCACCCCGGCAAACCAAAGTCCGTCTCGCGGGACGCCCCGCCGGGACGGAAGGTCGGTGACATCTCGTCCCGACGCACCGGTCGAGGTGGCAACAAATGAGTCAGGAGTACCGAACCGGCCGTGAAGGTGAGTTCACCTACCGCGGCTACACGGTCGAGGAGCTGCAGGACATGGAGCTCGACGAGGTCGTGGAACTGCTGCCCGCACGACAGCGGCGAAGTATCGAACGCGGTCTCTCCGTCGAGAAGCAGAAGCTGCTCGAGGAGGCCCGCGAGAAGGACGAGGAAGAGACGGCGAACGCGCCGATCCGAACGCACCTGCGGGATATGCCGATCCTGCCGGAGTTCGTTGGTCTGACCTTCGAGGTCTACAACGGACAGTCGTTCGAGCGCGTCCGCGTCGAGCCCGAAATGATCGGCCACTACCTCGGCGAGTTCCGGCTCACCCGGACCTCCGTCGAGCACGGTCAGGCCGGTATCGGCGCGACCCGATCGTCGAAGTTCGTCCCACTGAAGTGATCCACGCATGGGAATCAACTACTCAGTCGACGCCGACCCCGACACGACGGCGAAAGCCATGCTTCGGGAGCGTCATATGAGCCACAAGCACAGCAAGGAGGTCGCCCGCGAGATCAAGGGCCGCACCGTTGCGGACGCGCAGGCGTACCTCCAGGACGTCATCGACGAAGTACAGTCGGTTCCGTTCAAGTCCCACAACGCCGGCGCGGGGCATCGCTCCGACGTCGACGGCTGGGACGCCGGCAAATATCCCGAGAAGGTCTCGGGCGAATTCCTCGACCTGCTCGAGAACGTCGAAGCCAACGCGGACAGTCAGGGCTTCGACGGTGCGTCCATGGAGATTGCCCACGTCGCCGCCCACAAGGTCGGCGAGTCCGTGGGCCGCAAGCCCCGCGCGATGGGGCGGGCGTCCTCCTGGAACACGCCGCAGGTCGACGTCGAGATCATCGTCGAGGAAGTCGACGAGGACGAGGAAGGTGATAGCTAATGGCTGACGAACACCAATTCATCGAGAACGGCCTCCAGCGGTCCCAGATCGACGAGTTCTTCCAGGAAGAACTCGGCCGCGCAGGCTACGGTGGTATGGACGTCGCCAAGACGCCGATGGGAACCCAGATCGTCCTCAAGGCCGAAAAGCCCGGGATGGTCATCGGCAAAGGCGGCGAGAACATCCGGAAGGTCACGACGGCCCTCGAGGAGCGGTTCAACCTCGAGGACCCCCAGATCGACGTCCAGGAAGTCGAGGAACCCGACCTCAACGCACGGATCGTCGCGGACCGACTGGCCAACGCACTCGAGCGCGGCTGGTACTTCCGGAAGGCCGGTCACACGACGATCGACCGGATCATGGAAGCCGGCGCACTCGGCGCCGAGATCGTCCTCTCCGGGAAGGTCACCGGTGCGCGATCGCGCGTCGAGAAGTTCAACCGCGGTTACATCAAGCACAACGGCGAGCCCGCCGAAGAGGTCGTCGACCACGGCCAGGGCGTCGCGGTGATGAAACTCGGCACCATCGGTGTCGACGTCAAGATCATCCCGCCGGGAGCCGAACTCCCCGACGACTTCGAAGTCAACGAGGACATGGATCCCGAAGAGCTCGTCCCCGACGCCGTCGAGGCCAACGAGGCCGAGGGTGTCGAGGAACTCCTCGAGGGCGAACCCGAGGAAGCTGAAGCCGCTGCTGCTGCCGCCGACGCCGAGGCCGAGGCCCCGGCGACGGAGGCCGACGAGGAAGCACTCGACGAGGACGTCGTCGAGGAAGTCATCGAAGAGGAAGTCGAGGCCGACGCCGACGCCGACGAGGAGTTCGAAGAGGTCGAAGTCCCCGGCGGCGACGAAGACGTCGAAGAAGAACTCGAGGAACTCGAGGAAGACGTCGAAGCGGAAGCCGAAGAACTCGTCGAGGAGATGGAAGCGGAAGACGACGAAGACGAGGGAGGTGACGCCTGATGGCGATCCTTCACGTCGAAGAGATCCGCGACATGACGCCCGCCGAACGGGCAGAAGAACTCGACGAACTCGAGACCGAACTGCTGAATCAGAAGTCCGTCCTCGCAGCCGGTGGTGCTCCGGAGAACCCGGGCCGCATCGGCGAACTGAGTCGCACCATCGCGCGGATCAAGACGATCCAGCGCGAGGAAGGCGACCTCGAAGACGAAGAATAAGACAACAATGGCACTGACACCCGAGACGCTGCCGCGACACGAACTCAACGGCCTGCCGGTGCGCGTCGTCGAAAGCGACGACGCCTCGCGGGTCGGCCTGAAGGGACGGGTCGTCATCGAGACGACCAATACCCTCTCGATAGAAGTTCGAACGGACGGCGAGTCACGGGTGGTGATGGTGCCAAAGTCGGGCTCGACGTTCGAGTTCGCGATCACAGATGACGCCGCCGACTTCGCGAAGGAGTCGGGGACTGCGTCCAAACTGGCCGACACTCAACCTGCTGGGGTGGAGCAATCCACACCGGTGGACGGCGCTGGCGAGGACGTAGCCTACGTTACGGTCGATGGATCGCGGCTGCTCTCACGACCCGCCCGACGCACGGAAACGAATGGTGACTCACCATGGCAATAGGACTAGACGTTGAAACCCCTCCGGAACCAGAAAACCCGGAGGAATACGACTACGAGAAGTGTCCGTTCTACGGCGACCTCGCCGTTCGAGGCCAGGTCCTCGAAGGTACCGTCGTCTCGACGGACATGGACAAGACCGTAGTCGTCGAGCGAGAGTACGACGTGGCGGTTCCGAAATATGACCGCCAGATGAAACGTCGCTCGCGCATCCCGGCTCACGTGCCGGGCGTGCTCGAGCCGCTCTCGGTCGGTGACACGGTCAAGATCGCAGAGACCCGACCACTGTCGAAGACGAAATCGCACGTGGTCGTCGAAGTAACCGAAGAAGCGACTGCGGCAGACGTCGCCGAGCTGACCGGCCAGGCCGAGCCTGAGCCGGAGCTCTCGGCGGACGATCTCGCTGCAGACGAGGGTGATCAGTGATGGAGGCAATGAAAGCCGACGTCACGCAGGGCCTGAAGAAGGGCTCGCTGGTCACGTGTGCCGACAACACCGGCGCGCGTGAACTGAAGGTCATCAGCGTCTCGGGCTACCACGGCACCAAGAGCCGCCAGCCGAAGGCGGGTATCGGTGACAAAGTGACCGTCTCGGTCACGAAGGGTACCCCCGAGATGCGCCGTCAGGTCCTCGAGGCCGTCGTCGTCCGCCAGCGGAAGTCGATCCGCCGGCCTGACGGCACCCGACTCAAGTTCGAGGACAACGCGGCGGTCATCATCGACGAGAACGAAGAGCCCCGCGGCACGGAGATCAAGGGGCCGATCGCCCGCGAAGTCGCAGAGCGCTTCGGAGCAATCGCCAGCACGGCGACGATGATCGTATAGATATGACTGAACAACCACACAAACAGCGAACGCAGACGCGAAACGCGCCGCTGCACAAGCGACAGAAGCAGCTGCACGCGACGCTGTCCGACGAGCTTCGCGAGGAGTACGACACTCGACGCACCCGCGTCAACGCGGGCGACACCGTCGAGGTCATGCGTGGCGACCACGCCGGCGAGGAAGGCGAGGTCATCCGTGCCATCCTCGAGGACGGCACGATCCACGTCGAAGACGTCACCGTCGAGACGGCCGACGGCGAGGAAGTGCCCCGGCCACTCGACCCGTCGAACGTCCGTATCACGGAGCTCGACCTCGAGGACGAGCGTCGCGAGGCGCGACTCGAAGGTGATAACGAATGACGAAACACCAGAAGCGACTATCGGTACCGAAATCCTGGCCGGTCGAGCGAAAGACCGAGACCTTCACGGTGAAAGCCGGTGCCGGCCCGCACGGTCAAGACGGCGTGCCGCTCGTCGTCCTCCTGCGGGACGTGCTCGGTTACGTGGACTCGCGCAAGGAAGCGCGCTACGCCCTCTCGGAGGATGCGATCCTCGTCAACGGGAACGCGATCAACGACGAACAGCGCCCGATCGGCATGTTCGACATCGTCGCCTTCCCCGCACGTGAGGAGTACTACCGTGTCTTCCCCGACGAGGGTGGTCGACTCGCACTGACCGCGATCGACGAGGACGCAGCCCAAAGCCGTCTCGGCAAGATCGAGGGCAAACAGCAGGTCCCCGGCGGCCAGACGCAGCTGACGCTGCACGACGGGACGAACGTCCTTGTCGAGGACGACGAGTACAACGCACGCGACTCGATCGTCGTCGACAACGACGACAAGTCGATCGTCGCCCACTTCCCCTACGAGGAGGGCGCGCTCGTGACGGCCGTTCGTGGCAACCACGGCGGCAAGATCGGCGAAGTCGACGCGATCGACATCACCCCCGGCAGTGGCTCGAACACCGTCGGCGTCTCGACGGACGACGGCGGCTTCGAGACGGTCGAAGAGTACGTCGTCGTCATCGACGAGAACTTCACGGGTGATGACGAATGAGCGAAGCTGACGCAGGCGAGTTCCACGAGATGCGCGAACCACGCGTCGAGAAAGTCGTCGTCCACATGGGCGTCGGCCAGGGTGGTCGCGAACTCGGCAAGGCTGAGGATATCATCGAGGAGGTCACGGGCCAACAGAGCGTCCGGACTCAGGCGAAAAAGACCGAACCCGACTTCGGCATTCGCCAGGGCGACCCGATCGGCACGAAGGTCACCCTTCGTGACGACGACGCCCACGCGTTCCTCGAGACGGCGCTGCCGCTCGCGGACATCTCCGCGACGCAGTTCGACGACACCGGCAACTTCAGCTTCGGTGTCGAGGAACACACCGACTTCCCGAGCCAGGAGTACGACCCGAACGTCGGGATCTACGGGCTGGACGTCACCGTCAACCTGGTGCGTCCGGGCTACCGTATCGCCAAGCGCGACAAAGCCACCCGCTCGATCCCCTCGAGCCACCGACTGACCCCCGAGGACGCCGTCGCGTTCATCGAGGCGAACTTCGACGTCAGCGTGGAGGCCTCAGACGATGAGTGAAAGCGAAACAGAAAACGACCGTACGGGCGAGCACGCCGCAAAGCGGACGGGACAGATTGAGTCCTGTCAGCGCTGTGGCCGCGAGCAGGGACTGGTCGGCAAGTACGACATCAACCTGTGCCGACAGTGCTTCCGCGAGATCGCCCGCGACATGGGATTCAAGAAGTATCGATAACATGACTGGAAACGATCCACTCAGCAACGCGCTCTCGGGACTCGACAACGCCGAGAGTGTGGGTCATCTCACCCACGAGGTAACGCCCGCCTCGAACGAGATCGGCAGCGTGCTCGAGGTCTTCTACGACCGCGGGTACATCGACGGCTTCGAGTACGTCGACGACGGCAAAGCCGGTCAGTTCGAGGTCGAACTGAAAGGAGCGATCAACGAGTGCGGCCCCATCAAGCCCCGCTATGCCGTTGGCGCTGAAGACTTCGAGAAGTGGGAGAAACGCTATCTCCCCGCTCGAGACTTCGGTGCGCTCGTCGTCACGACGAGCAGTGGCATCATGAGCCACTACGAGGCACGCGAGCAGGGTATTGGGGGCCAGGTGATCGCATACGTCTACTAACCATGCGAGTCGAACTGGAAATCCCCGAAAACGTAACCGTCGAGGTCGATCGATTCGACGTGACCGTCGAAGGTCCCGAAGGCAGCGTCACCCGCCGCCTCTGGTACCCCGACGTGACCGTCGAAGCCGACGACGACCAGGTGGTCATCGAAAGCGACGCCGAGGACGCGAAGACGAACTCGACCGTCGGCACCTTCGAGAGCCACATCACCAACGCCGTCCACGGCGTGACCGAGGGCTGGGAGTACGAGATGGAGGTCTTCTACTCTCACTTCCCGATGCAGGTCCGTGTGGAAGGCGACGAGGTCGTCATCGAGAACTTCCTCGGCGAAAAGGCACCGCGACGCACGACTATCCACGGTGAGACCGATGTCTCTGTCGACGACGAGCAACTCGTCCTGTCCGGCCCCAACAAGGAGGACGTCGGACAGACGGCGGCCGACATCGAGCAGCTGACGAAGGTCAGCGGCAAGGACACCCGTGTCTTCCAGGACGGGGTCTACATCACCAACAAACCCGCCAAAGGAGGTGTCTGATAGATGGCAGACGACCAATCTGAACCACAGGAACTCGAGGACATCAGCGGCGTCGGCGAGAGCAAGGCAGATGCCCTGCGCGAGGCCGGCTTCGAGTCCATCGAGGACGTCAAAGAGGCCGACCAGGACGACCTGGCAGAGGCCAACGGCATCGGCAACGCACTCGCCGCCCGAATCAAAGCCGACGTCGGTGACCTCGAGGTCACCGAGGAGACCGAGGCTGAGATCGAAGACGAAGGCGTCGAGGAAGAAGCCGAGCCGGAAGAAGACGTCGAGACCGAACTGCAACCCCGCGGGCTGACCGAGAAGACGCCCGATCTCTCCGAGGATGAGGAGCGACTCCTCGCCCGCCGGAAGAGCGAAGGGAAGCCGCAGTTCAACCGACAGGACTACCACAAGAAAAAGCGGACGCCGGAATCCTGGCGCCGACCCCGCGGTCAGCTGTCCAAGCAGCGCCGTGGCGTCAAGGGCAAGGGCCCGACGGTCCAGGCTGGCTTCCGCACGCCGAAAGCCGTTCGGGGCAAACACCCAAGCGGCTTCGAGGAAGTCTACGTCGAGAACCTCGACGACCTCGAGGGTGTCGACGGCGATCGCGAAGCGGTTCGGATCGCGTCGGCCGTTGGCGCACGCAAGCGCGAACGGATCGAAGAGGAAGCCGAGGAACAGGGCGTTCGCGTCCTGAACCCGACCTACGAGGAAGTCGAGGTGGAAGCAGATGACTGATCTCTCCGCACAGAAGCGACTGGCAGCCGACGTCTTAGACGTCGGCAAGAACCGCGTCTGGCTCGACCCCGAAGCCCAGGGCGACATCGCCGAAGCGATCACCCGCGACGAGATCCGCGAACTCGTCGACGACGGTCGCATTCAGGCCGACGAACCCTCGGGCAATTCCCGCGGTCGTGCTCGTGAGCGCAATGCAAAGCGTTCCTACGGCCACCAGAAGGGCCACGGCAAGCGCCGCGGCAAGAAGGGCGCACGCCAGAACGAGAAAGACGAATGGCAGAACAAGATCCGCGCACAGCGACGGAAACTACGAGAACTCCGCGACAAGGGCGAGTTGACGCCCACGCAGTACCGCGAGCTTTACAAGAAAGCTGGCGGTGGGGAGTTCCGTAGCGTCCGGTACCTGTTGAACTACATTGACGACAACTACGGTGACCAATAATGGCGACAGGACCACGATACAAAGTGCCGATGCGGCGTCGCCGTGAGGTCCGGACGGACTACCACCAGAGGTTGCGCCTGCTGAAATCGGGTAAGCCCCGCCTCGTCGCTCGCAAGAGCAACAAGCACACTACGGCGCAGCTGATCACTCCCGGACCTCAGGGAGACGAGACGCTCGCAAGCGCACACTCGAGCGATCTGGCGGAGTACGGCTGGGAAGCACCCACGAGCAACATTTCCGCGGCGTACCTGACCGGCCTGCTGGCCGGTACACGAGCCGTCGAGGCAGGTCTCGAGGAGGCAGTCCTCGACATCGGTCTCAACACGGCCACGCCCGGCAACAAGGTGTTCGCGGTACAGGAGGGCGCGATCGACGCCGGCCTCGAGATCCCGCACAACGACAGCGTGCTGGCCGACTGGTCGCGCACTCGTGGCGAGCACATCGCCGAGTACGCCGAACAGCTCGACGAGCCGCTGTACAGCGGTGACTTCGACGCAACCGAGCTTCCAGAACACTTCGACGAGGTACGAGAGGCGATTCTCGAATGAGCGCAAACGACTACAACGACGGCGGTTGGCAGCCCGTCACCCGTCTCGGCCGGATGGTCCAGGAGGGCGAGATCGAGGACATGGAGACCGCCCTCAACTCGGGCCTCCCGCTGAAGGAACCCGAACTCGTCGACCAGCTCCTTCCCGGACTGGAAGACGAGGTACTGGACATCAACATGGTCCAGCGGATGACCGACTCCGGACGACGCGTGAAGTTCCGTTGCGTCGTCGCTGTCGGCAACCGCGACGGCTTCGTCGGCTACGCCGAGGGTCGAGACGACCAGGTCGGGTCTGCCATCCAGAAGGCGATCGGTATCGCGAAACTGAACATGATCAAGGTGCCCCGCGGCTCGGGCTCCTGGGAGGACCGCTCGGACCGGCCTCACTCGCTGACCCGACGGACGACCGGCAAGGCCGGCTCCGTCGAAGTCGAGGTCATTCCCGCCCCCGAAGGGCTGGGACTGGCCGCCAGTGACACCGTCCGTCACGTCCTCGAACTGGCCGGCATTGAAAACGCCTGGACCAAGAGCCACGGCAACACCCGGACGACGGTCAACCTGGCGAAGGCGACGTTCAACGCACTCGAGAACGCCTCGCAGTCGCGCCAGCCACGCCGGAACCGCGGTGAGGAACGCGAGGTGGCCGATCAATGAAAGCGATCGTCCAGGTTCGCGGCGAAGTGAACCGTCAGGAAGACGTCCAGGACACCCTGGAAATGCTCAACATCCACAGCGTCAACCACTGTGCGCTCGTCCCCGAGACCGACGCGTACAACGGGATGGTCGCCAAGGTCAACGACTACGTTGCCCACGGCGAACCCAACGCTGACGTCCTCGAGACGCTGCTTGCAAAACGTGCCGAGCCCCTCGAGGGCAAGCAGGCAGACGTCGACGAGGAGTGGCTCGCCGACAACACCGACTACGACGACTTCGGTGCGCTGGCCGAGGCGCTGCTCGCTGAGGAGACGACGCTCCGTGACGAAGGCCTGTCGCCGACGCTTCGACTCCACCCGCCACGTGGCGGTCACGAAGGTATCAAGAAACCGACGGCCGAGGGCGGCCAACTCGGAAAGCATACAACGGGGGAGATTAACGACCTCCTAGAATCGATGCGATAACCATGACGAGCAAAAAACGACGCCAGCGCGGCTCGCGGACCCACAGCGGCGGCTCCCACAAGAACCGACGTGGTGCGGGCCACCGCGGTGGCCGCGGCCGTGCCGGGCGCAGCAAACACGAGTTCCACAACTACGAACCGAAGGGCAAACACGGCTTCAAGCGACCGCACGACATCCGCGAGGAGGTCCTCGAGATCGACGTGCAGAAACTCGACGAGGACGCCATCCTCTACGTTGCGGACGACCTCGCCGAGGAGACCGGCGACGGTTACGAACTCGACGCACGCGACATCGTCGAGGACGGCCACGAGGCCGACGTCGTCAAGGTCCTCGGCTCGGGCCAGGTCCGCAACCAGCTGACGGTTACCGCGGACGCCTTCTCGGATGCAGCCGAGGAGAAACTCGAGGCCGCCGGCGGCGAGGCGGTTCTCTCCGAGCGCGGCGAAGAACGGGCGTCCGAGGACGCTGACGCCGAGACTGAACAGGACGAGGAATAACTATGGGATGGAAGGAAGCCGCTGAACCGGTCCTGACGAGGATGCCAGCAGTGCGCCGTCCGGAGGGACACGTTCCCTTCAAGGACAAGCTGATGTGGTCTGCCGGGATCCTCATGTTGTATTTCTTCCTGACGAACATCACGCTGCTCGGTGTGCAGACGGGCCAGGGTGGCGACCTCTTCGGGCAGTTCCGAGCGATCCTCGCCGGCTCTCAGGGGTCGGTGCTGCAGGTCGGTATCGGACCGATCGTCACCGCGAGCATCGTCTTACAGTTGCTTGGCGGTGCGAACCTGCTCGGGCTCGATACGGACGACCCGCGAGATCAGGTCCTCTATCAGGGCTTGCAGAAGCTGCTGGTCGTCGTGATGGTTGTGTTGACCGCGCTCCCGATGGTGTTCGCCGGCGGCTTCCTGCCAGCTCAGCGGTCGCTACAGCTCGGCGGACTCTCTCTCGGACAGACGCAGATCCAGCTGCTGATCTTCGCTCAGATCTTCGTTGGCGGGATCCTCATCCTCTACATGGACGAGGTCGTCAGCAAGTGGGGCGTCGGCAGCGGGATCAGTCTGTTCATCATCGCCGGTGTGAGCCAGCGACTGGTCACTGGTCTCGTCCAGCCCGCGACTGGTGGGTTCTTCTTCGACTGGTACCGCATTCTGACCGGACAGGTCGAAGTCGGCTCGCTCATCTCGGGTGCCGGTCTGCAGACGCTGTTGATCAACGAGGGACACATCATTCCCCTCTTGACGACGGTGCTGATCTTCGGGATCGTCGTCTACGCGGAGTCGGTCCGCGTCGAGATCCCGCTGAGCCACGCCCGCGTCAAGGGCGCACGCGGTCGCTTCCCCGTGAAGCTCATCTACGCGAGCGTCCTGCCGATGATCCTCGTTCGCGCAGTGCAGGCGAACGTTCAGTTCATGGGCCAGATCCTCGACAGCCAGTGGGCAGGCATGCCCGGGTGGCTCGGAGTGTATAACTCGGCAGGACAGGCTGTCAGCGGGTTCTTCTACTACGTGTCCCCGATCTACTCGAGACAGGACTGGATGTGGTGGACCGGCCAGGTCACCCAGGAGTGGTGGCAGGTGATGATCCGGATCGGCATCGACGTCACGTTCATGGTCGTCGGTGGCGCGATCTTCGCCATCTTCTGGGTCGAGACCACGGATATGGGTCCCGAAGCGACGGCAAAGCAGATCCAGAACTCCGGGATGCAGATCCCGGGCTTCCGACAGAACGTCGGCGTCATCGAGAAGGTCATGGAGCGGTACATCCCGCAGGTGACCATCATCGGTGGCGCACTGGTCGGCTTGCTTGCCGTCACAGCGAACATGCTCGGCACCATCGGCTCCGTCTCCGGAACTGGACTGCTGCTGGCGGTCTCCATCACGTACAAGCTCTACGAGGAGATCGCTGAAGAGCAGCTCATGGAGATGCATCCGATGATGCGCCAGATGTTCGGCGAGTAATACCCGCTCTCTCGTTTTCTGTTTCGACTGCGTTCGTTTCACTCCCGCCGACGTGAGCGGCTTTGCACCGTTGCTACTGCTTCAGTTTGGTGATCCTGCACTCACTGGCGGAAACGCTCACGGGCGCTCGAGCGTGATGATGCCCACACGGACTGTCGGCATGATTCGCCATCGATCCACGTAGCGACCGACAATACACTGATACGGTCTGCTGTACCGAGTGACCGGTGGGACCGCAGTGCGGGTCGCGGTTGCACCGAAACTGACTGACAGTAGTCCGTATGACTGTTATCTGACAGTATCGCTAGCGTAATCGACAGGCCACCGTTTTACTCCGAAACCAGCCGCGTTCCACCTCGCTCGTGAACGGCTGCGAGTTGGTGGGCGACTTCGAGCGGCGTGTGTTGTGCCACGAGATACCCCTCGAGCGTGCGGTCGGCTATAGTAACAATTGAAACGAGTGGCACACCGCGGAAATCTGGGCTCGAGTCGGCATTGTGTCGACGGTTTACAGCCGGACACCTGTTGGGACGGGGGGTTGTTCGTCACGGCCCGATAAATCCGACAGTATGACGGACAGTGCTCTGGCCGTGAGACAGTGTGGGGTTCCGATCGACGCCCGTCGGCCGGCGAATATCGATCGACGAGGCGAGAAGAGGTCAGTTTGGCAGTCCAGCCGACTACGTTCCGTAGTGCGTTACTGGATCGAGTAGCCTGCTGCGAGCGTAAGCAGGACGACCATAAACGCCGCGACAGCCATCGTGTAGGTGACTGCCCGTGGCTCGTACTTGAGATGCTGGAAGTAACCGGCGATCAGACCGACCTTGATAGCTGCCAGCACCAGCGTGCCGCCTACTGCCATCGTGTAGGTGAAGAAGTCGAAGTGGAAGAAGACGAACTTCCCCGTAGCCAGCAGTACCAGTGCCACGTAAATCAATGCGTAGTTCCGAATACTCGCCATTGGTGGGGAATGTGAGAGACGGATACTTATAGCTTCCTCATACGATCGAACGGGAGTGAGCCAACACGAACGCGAGTCCAGCTGCGGTCACACAGAAGCGACACGTAGATGGAACGCCGGTTCGAAGTGCCGGCAATGAGTGGACGTTCGGCTCTCGTTCGCCGAGCCAGTATCGGCGTCGTGTTCGCGCTCATAACCCTTGTCGCGGGCACCGGTGTCGTCGCTGCGAGTATGACTGCCTCTGGTCTTATGGGGGGCAGTAGCAACGTATCCATCCCAACATGGTTGTACCTCGCAACTGGCGGCGGTACCGTCGGCGCATCAGCACTGTTGACCATGCTCGTTACCGATCGCGACATGATCGGAACCTACCACGACCGTTCGCTCGAAGCGGCTGCTGATCGCCTCCGTGCTGCAGGCTCACGATCGCTCGGGTTGCTCGGGCTGCTCGGACTTGCGATCATCCTCGTTGCTGGGTTCGTCGGCCCAGCTATCGGGCTGGTTAGCGTGACCGTGCTGGCAACGTTCGTCGGTGGGCGGGCGCTGCTAACGATCTTTGCGTACACCGTCGGCAACCCGTGGCCAGCGCTCAACCCGTGGCGACGCATCGCTGCAGCACTTCCCAATGACTTCGAAACGTACCCGCCGGCCTTTGGTTCCTGGCCCGCCGTCGTGGCGCTGTTGACGTTCGTCTGGCTCGAGGTCGTCGCTCCACTGACTACCTCGACGACCATGCTGGCGCTGATGCTCGTCATGTATTCGCTGTTTACGATCTCGAGTGCAGTCATCTTCTCACCGGAAACGTGGTTCCGACGCGGTGATCCGCTTTCGCTGTGGTTTCGACTCTACAGCGCCGTTGCGCCGATCCAGCGGACCCCCGACGGGATCGAGTTCCGCTATCCCGGGTCGAAACTGGGCGAGGAGGACGTGATCACTGACACCTCGCTGGTGGCTTTCGTACTCGCATTAGTCTGGGAGTTGACCTACAGCGGGTTCATCGTCACGCCGGCTGGGGTCAGGACCGTCGAAGCGCTCGTTGGGGTCGGTGTGCCGCCAGTGCTCGTCTATCTGTTCTTGCTCGTTGGTGGCTTCGCCCTGTTTTGGAAGGTGTACTGGATCGCGATCGACCGAACCCGCGAGCGGGCCGAGACGTATCTCTCCCGTGAGTATCTCGGGCTTCGGTTTGCCGCGCCACTGCTTGCGATCGCCGCCGGCTACCACTTTGCACACTACATCGCCTTTGCGATCTCGCTGTGGCCAGCGCTCGTCGGCGCGCTCGCGTCCCCGCTTTCTCCGCCGCCGAATCCGACTCAGTACGTGGTGCCGGGCTGGTTCGGGTACATCGAAATCGCCGGTATTCTGATCGGTCACATCCTCGCGGTGTGGGTCTCGCACACCGTCTCGTTCGACCTCTTTCCGGGGAAGCTGCAGGCGATCAGGAGCCAGTATCCGCTCATCGTCGTGATGATCTTTTTCACGATGGCGAGTCTCTATCTCGTCTCGCAGGGGACGATGAGCCCGCCATACGTGCCGAGCTAACGCAACGGCCGCTTCTTACTGCACCCCTATCCGCGTCTCGGTTAGCGCACCGAACCGGCAAACACTTCCTCGCACTCCTGCAAGTGCCGATCGAATGGCGACTGACCGACCGCTCGAGCGGGAGTACGAGGTGCCACCGGACGAAACGCCCGTCGCAACTTGTCCGTACTGTGGACGACCGTTTCGATCCGAGCGATACGCGACGTTCCACATCGGCGTCGATCACGCTGACGTCTGCTCTGAGGACGAACGCGAGGCATTCGAAGAGGAGATCGGCGACGAGGAGTACGAGCTGTTCACGTTTCACTTCAAAGCTGCTGTCTCCGTGTTTCTGGTCTACTTCCTGTTTACGTTCATGTACGCGCTGATCTGGTCCGGCTAGTTAGTGAGAGCCGACCCGTAATCGAGCCGATCGAACTCGCCGTTCTCTCGTGGTGCTCGTTTCGCCGACAGGCGCTCGCTCGAGCGGACTACAGCGTTGTGGACGAAACCGATGGTCTATGAGTGTCATCAGCAGCGCGAGAACCGTCGAGAGTCGCCGCGACACGATAGGTCTACAACTACACTACATCTCCGGCGACAGCCCGCTGTGGGCCGGCTGGCGGTCGATTCCGTTGCCGTGCTTGGCTCACGTAGTGTAGCGAGCCACCACTACCGGGTGGAGACGACTGCTGCGTACGATTGGTAGTCGGGTCATAGCAACGCTGTCGCTGTCCGGTGTGTGCAGAGCAGAAACGCAGTGAGAAAACGAGACGCAGCCTGTGTAGCGGGGAGCCGCTACATCAGGTAGAACAGTGGGAACAGGAAGACCCACACGATGTCGACGAAGTGCCAGTAGAGGCCGAAGTACTCGACTGGCATGTGATCCTCGAGATAGGCGTCGACGGTCACGACCCGATAGATCATGAACCCGGCGATCAACAGCCCGAGGATGACGTGCAAGGCGTGTAGGCCGGTCGTCACGAAGTAGATCGAGTACTCGAGACTACTGAACCAGTAGTGACCATCAGCAAACTTGCTGGTGTACTCGAAGGCCTTGACGCCCATGAACACGAAGCCAAGCAGGATCGTCGTGGTGAGCGCGCCGAGTAGTCCTTTCTTGTTCCCGCGTTCTGCCATCACGTGTGCGATGACGACCGCGAAACTCGAGGTCAACAGGACGTAGGTGTTGAACAGTCCTGCTTCGGTGATGGAAGCGAGATGCCAGTTGTTCCAGCCCATGTTGATACGCATGAAGACGAAGGCACCGATCGCTGCACCGAAGACGACGACGTCGGATGCCAGGAAGAACCAGACACCCAGCTTCTCGTTGTTGATGCCCTCGAACGGCCAGCGCTCGGCAACCTCCATCTCTGGTGCCTTGAACTGCTCGCGGCCGAACTGGAACAGCGTAATTCCGAGCAGGACGATCCCGAGACCGGTCAGGGCCGGATAGACGACGCTCTTCGGCGGTGCCTCGGACAGGGTCACGAAGTCACCGCTGTGGATGTTAGACTGGACGAAGTCGTAGACGTACGGCGTCAGCCCGCTGAGACCGAGGAAGAACGTGAACGTCGCGACACCGATGCCGAACGGCCAGATGCTGGCGTGATCGGCGTGTTCTTCCTCATGGGTCGCTGTAGCCGTGGCAGTCGCACCCTGTGCGATCCCGCCGTCGGTCGCGGTCGGCGTGTCGTCGACGAACTCGAGGCTGCCACTGGCGTAGCTTGGCCGGTCCGGCCAGTTCTCGAGCGGTGGGGGCGAGGGAATCGCCCATTCGGCGGTTCGCGAGTGGGTCCACGGGTTGTCGGGTGCGTCGGGGCCCGAAATGAAACTCTTTGCGAGCGTCACGAACACGAGCAGGAAGCCGAGCCCGAGGACGAACGCACCGGCGGTCGCAAGTTGGTGGTAGAGCTGTGCGCTTTCGTTGTAGTGGAAGATACGTCGTGGCGTCTCCCAGGTGAGGAACATCGGGAAGTACAGCAGGTTGAAGCCGAAGAAGTACACGGCGAAGCTGAGTTTCCCGAGTCGTTCGGAGTACATCTTGCCGCTGATCTTTGGCCACCAGTAGTAGAGGCCGCCGACCAGTGCGGTGACACCGGAGACCATCACGTAGTGGAAGTGAGCAACGACCCAGTAGGTGCCACGGAACTCGTAGTCGAGCACGACGGCACCCAGGAAGACACCGGTGATCCCGCCGAGGATGAACAACAGGAGTGCACCCAGCGAGAACAGGAACGGCGTCGTAAACCGCACGCGGCCCTTGATCATGGTGTAGATCATCGCGAAGACCATCAGGTCGAAGGGCAGCGAGATCCCGATCGTCGTCGCCATGAACAGCGTCTTGATCGGGAGGTTGATCGTCGACAGGAACATGTGGTGCATCCAGACGAGGAACGACTGGACAGCAACGAGGACCATCGCGATCATGACCCACTTGCGGCCGACCAGTCGGCGTCCGGTGAACGTCTGGAACGTCTCGAAGAGGACACCGAGCGCGGGGAAGTAGACGATGTACACTTCTGGGTGTCCGAAGAACCAGAAGATGTGCGCCCACAAAATGCTCGAGCCCTCGTTGGTTGCGAAGTACTGCGTGAGGAACAGTCGGTCGATCGACTGCAGCATCACCGCAGCCAGCAGTGCGGCGAACGCGAACAGCATCATCCAGGCCGTCAGTAGCCATGACCAGGAGAACATCGGCAGGTTCCACATCCCCATGCCTTCGGCACGGGACCGGTGCATCGTCGTCAGGAAGTTAACCGTCCCGATCGTGACCGAGAAGGTAAACAGGACGACGCCGAGGATCGCGGCGTTACCACCTGCCGTTGCTTCCATCACCGAGGTGTACATGGGCACGTTCAGCGGGGCGTACATCGTCCAGCCGCCGGAGAACGACCCACCCTGGAAGAACGAGATGATGAACAGGATCCCCGAGAACAGGTAGAACCAGTAACTCAGGGCGTTCAGTCGTGGGAATGCGAGGTCTTTCGCCCCGATCTGAAGCGGGACGAAGTAGTTCGCGAAGCCGGATGCGATCGGTGAGAGGAACCAGAAGACCATTATCAGTCCATGGCCCGTCACCGATTGGTAGTACTGATCGTTCGTCAGCAGCGCCTCGCCGCCGAGCATGAGACCACCGGATTGCCACAGGTGGGCTCGGAACAGCAGCGCGAGGACGCCGCCGAAGATCAGGAAGAACAGGGACGTCGCGAGATACAGGATCCCGACGTCCTTGTGGTTGGTCGTTACCAACCACCGCTTGACCGACCGCATTGGCGGAAGATCACTCATCAGGCGTCACCTCCGTCGTTCGTGTCGCTTGCAGTAGCATCACTTTCCGTTGCGTTCATCTCGAGCGTGTAGGTCTCGCTGACCGGGCCGGTCATGTCGAACTGCTTTTCGACAGTTTCGAACTGCCCGTCTGTCGACGTGATCGTCACGTTGTATTTGCCACCGTCTTCGACATCGTTGATCGTGATCGTTCCGTTCTCGTCGAAGTCATCGGCGGTGTACGTTTGCTCGAAGTCTCCCTCCTGGCTTTCGAGCGTCATCTCGTAGCCGTCCGTCACGGGGGACTCGTTGCCGTCGACCATCTCGAACTCCATCGTCAGCTGGTCGTCCATCCATGCCTCGTACTCATCAGGTTCCATGACCTGCAACGTTCCAACCATGTTGGTGTGGAACTCACCACAGAGTTCGAAACATTTGATATTGTGTTGGCCGGGCTCGTCGGCCTCGAACCAACCAGTGTCGGTCTCGCCCGGAATGGCGTCGACTTTCACCCGTTGGTCGGGTATGCCGAACGTATGCCAGACGTCGCCTGAGGTCACCTCAAGGAAGACCCGTTGGTCAGCCGGGACACGAAGCGTCCCCGTCGATTCGACCCCGTTGTCGTACTCGAACGACCACGAGAAGCTATCTCCGATCACATCGACGTTCAGTGCGTCTTCTTGCGGGCTGCTACCGTCGGTGGGATCTTCGACGTATAGCAGCATCGTGTACGTCCAGATCACCAGCGAAATGACGATGACGGCACTGATGCCGAACGAGAGGAATAGTTTTTTTCCGCCCTTTCCGCCTGTCGGTAACTCCCCGAGTGACGGCCGGTCCTTATCGTCGCCGGCTCCGCCGGTATCACGATACTTGTACGCGTTGTACAAGGTGTACGCGACCACGACGATGCCAACGAGCGTGCCGAGTCCGAGGAATACCATGAAGATACTCTCGAACACGTCGACGCGGGTCCGCTGCATCGGGGCAATGAGTGCGCTGTAGATTGTATTCATCTCTTTTGAAGGCCAGTTATATGTCGGACGATGGTTGCTGGGGGCACTTATCTATTTGGAAACCGCCCGGATGAATCCGTGTCGTCTGTCGGACTCTGTCCGACGGCTTGACTGTGACTCATCCGGTTTCGTCTGTCACCCCTCATCAGGTTGCCGTTGTCGTCAATGACCTTTTGTCTATCGTTAGCTTGTCCGGATACTATGTAGGTGCCAATAAATCATGTCATATCGTCCGGTCCTAAACTCTTCTCCCCGCGAAACCGGTGCAATACCGAGCGTGAACAGCGTTGGCAACAGATGGTTGTAATCATGCGGTCGAGCATCGGTTTCCAGCGAATCAGAGCCGCTCTGCTCGCTCGAGTCGATCTATAGCGATACGTCAGGTACAGAGGACAGGCATGGGGGCAAATTTAGTTGCTGTTACGCTCGGCCGCGTACGCGTTATCAAATATAAAACGGATGTCCCGATACTTCTCCTCACTACCCACCTACTCGAACGCACCCCTTCGATCAGTGTGTGACTCGGTTCAGTCAGAACTGTGCCCGGTCGTTCACACGTCGACGACCCAGATGCGAACCGTCGACGGAAGGCCGTACACCTCGAGAAAGATATCGTCGATGAACTGGGCGATCCGATTCGGATCCGCCTTCGCGCTGACCCGGACGTTGATTCCGTCAGCGTCTTCAGGCCGCGTCAGGTCGTCGATTTTGAACGCCGGAAACGCCTCGAGCAATGCTTTCAGTGCCTCGAGTTCTGCGTCGGTGCAGTCGATGTTGATCGTGCCATCGCCGAACTGGACCCATGGCGCGCTCAGCGGCTCTGATTCGTCACGTTCCTCACGGACGGCGCTGTCGGCCTCGAGCGTCAGGAAGGCACTTCCGCGTTCGCGATGTGCGGTAATCGCGTCGACGTACAGTTTCCGTCGTTCGGTGGGTTCGGCGGCGTCAAAGCGGCTCATAGCGGATGGACGTGCTCGATTCTTTAAGCCTTTATGTGATGGGCATGAACGGTGCCATATGGCACAGCCACGAATTCTGATCCTGGGTGCACCCGGGGCAGGAAAGGGGACGCAGAGTGCAAAGATCATCGACGAGTTCGACGTCGATCACATCACCACCGGCGACGCGCTTCGGAATAACAAGGAGATGGACATCTCCGATATGGACACCGAGTACGACACGCCAGGTGAATACATGGACCAGGGTGAACTCGTCCCCGACGAGGTCGTCAACGCCATCGTCGACGAGGCGCTCAGTCAGGCCGACGGCTTCGTTCTCGACGGCTATCCGCGCAACCTCGAACAGGCCGAAGAGCTCGAGGACATGACTGACCTCGATCTCGCACTCTACCTCGAGGTCGGTGAGGAAGAACTCGTCCACCGACTGACCGGCCGTCGGATGGACCCCGAGACTGGCGACATCTACCACGTCGAGTACAACCCGCCGGAGGACCCCGAGGTCGAGGACCGACTCGTCCAGCGCGACGACGACACCGAGGAGACGGTCCGCGAACGGCTCTCTGTCTTCCACGAGAACACCGAACCGGTCATTGAGCACTACGACGAGCAGGGCGACTTAGAGCGTGTCGACGGCGAGCAGGCACCCGACGAGGTCTGGGAGGACGTGAAGGCGACGATCGAAGAAGCTGTATGAATAACTGAACTGTAGTTTTATACTATTTTTGCCTCAGTGGCATTGCCTCCACGCAGAATAGTGTTTTGAAGCATTCTTGATGAGATAAAAACCATCTATTTTGATGAAAGGTTTTGAAGCAGTCGATTTTGAATGTTTAGAGGATATATTCTTTGTATTACATCACATATATAATTATCTTTTCTCCCACATAGGCCGTGTCATCTCAGTTATTTTTCACTTCAATGGTATGTTCAGTAATATGGAGATAGGAAAGATGCGGTGGAAAGACATACCCCTGTGGGTTCATTTGGGGGTTGAAATTCTTGAGACTTGGATCATACATGCCTTTTGGGGCGTTACTCTGAATATGTGCAGATGAGGTGATGATTGAACCGTATATATCAGCATTCGATTGTGTCACCAACTGTCCATTTTTATTAATGTATCTGTTCTCCGGGGAAAATGGCTCTTCCGACGGAGCATAGATCAAGCCCTCAAAACTGGAATCTCCCGTGCCAATGGCTAAATGAGCATCTGATTTTCCGTACACCTGTAGATATTCTGGATCAATATTCCCTGATGTACATGGATCGACACACATTTTACTACCCCCACCATCAATGTGTAATCCTTCTTCGACGTAAATTTGGAGCGTGTGATTTTGATCGGGTTGCTCCCAGTTTTTGACACTGAATGTGCTTCCGTCTATATCCAAATCGCCTTTAACGACGAGTGTTGCATTTCCATCGCTCAGATTAAATGTCAGGTCGTTAGTAAGAGTCTTGTTTTCAGTGAAGTATGTACCACTTGTTGCTGTACTGCCGCTAACATTTTCAATCGAAGTAACGTTCTCGTTCTTGTCAGGGTCCATATCAGTAATCATTTGATCAACTATATCATCTACTACTGGAGGCGAGTAATCCTCTTTCTCAGTTATATCCATATCATCATCGTCTCCTGACACATCATTTGCGACAATCCCGTCTTCAAATGTTCCTTTTGGTAGATCCATCCTTCCGAGCTCAACCCGAACAGTGTCATCGTCTCCCTCACTGCACGATTCTCGAATCGCTTGCCCCTGGGATTTTTCTGTCTGGCGTTTGAAATAATTCTCCCACCCGACGCAGTATTCACTTGTGATATTCATTTTAATAGTACTTTGCTCAACATATGTCATCTCTGGATGAGGTGTAGTGTTTATACGAGTAATTGAGATATCTCCTGAGCTTATGTCATTTTCTTCAGACAACTCAATTATTGGGAAAGAAACTGTAGAATTCCGCTCGTTATAATTAATGGGAGGTACTGACACTACTTGTGTTTCCGACCCTGTTTCACGAAAAACACCCCCAGCCTGATATGCTATTCTGGTACCCTCATCTCCCTCGTATTCAATTGCCCCTACTGGTATCGATTTATTAAACCCATCACTAGATATATTTATATACGCAGTGTCTGTTTTCACGATTGCTCCTTTTTCACCAGCATTGAAAGCCATTGATCGGGATATATCGCCATTCCTCGAAACAGTCCTCATTTGCTGATCTAAGACAGTCGGTAGTTCCCATCGAGTCAGAAGATAGCCACAACTGACAGGGTTAGATTCTCAGGAAGCGTCTGGCTGGGTGTTGATGAAGTTGTTGTACCACCCAGACACTGTCCTTACGGCCGCTGACCTCGAGAAGTTAGCGCTTGATCTCCTCTCTGAGATCCCGATCCCCGGAGTCGAAGGCTGTGGCTTCGACTCCGGGATCATCCGGCAGACACTCCTCCAAGCCGCTGTCGATCAGAAATCCATCAAGGCTGTCACTGACAGCACTCTTGGAACGTACTCCGACGACTACACACTCGCTCAGCTTCATACCGTTCCTGCTGCTGAACTCGAAGCCGTCGTTAACGACCTCCTCGCTCAGCAAGCGGCGATGATCCTCGGCCCCGGCCCGAGGATCATCTGCCTCGACTTCGTCGACATCCACTACCACGGCTGTCCACACCGTGATGCCGGAGAGCTCTGTCATACGATACCCTGCGATGGCACCTCTCAGTGCCATCGCTACCTTGTTGGGTTTGTCCTTTGCCGAGCTAAGCCGCTCGTCGTCGCGGTTACTCCTGTCCGAGGTGATGAACCCAAAAGCGACGCGGTCGAGCGGCTGCTCGACCACGTCGCGGCCCTTCCCTGTCGCTGGCCTCCTCGTTGACCGCGGATTCTACGATGGAACGTCGATCGAGCGACTGGATACAGTCGCACCAGTCGCTCTCCCCGTCATCCGTCGTGGAAAACAGATGGCTGAGAAACTAGACACGTCGGTCTCTTACTGGACGGAGTACGTGATGTACGAAGGAAGCGAGCGGGAACTGCGCTTCCCGCTCGCGGTCTGTGTCTCCTACCAACAGGGAAACCGTGGCAAGCACGGTCTGCTTGTCCGGGCGTATGTGGCGTGCGATCTGGCCGATCGCACGCCGAAGGAAGTCGAAGCTCTCTACCAGAAACGCTCAGCGATCGAGACAGCCTTCCGAACGATGAGAGAAGCACGTGCGCGTACGAGTACAACCGATCCAGTCGTTCGGTTGTTGTTTGTGCTTGTGGGCTTCCTGTTGCGGAACTTGTGGCTGATCGTCCGGTGGGGAGTGCTCGCCACGCCGCGGCGCGGCGGGCGAGCACTGCCGGCCTGGTTCCGCTTCGAACTGTTTCGGGAGTGGATCGACCATACCCTCGACGAATCACTGCTGCGGAAGTGGGAGGCACCAACCAACGGCGCCGGAATTCCCGAGGTCTATAGCCAACTGGACGCGGGCTGATTGAGCCCGCGTCCAGCGGTAGTCCCCGCAGAGAGCGACGGCTTCGAATCGGAGGTTCAGAGACGGCGCTCTCACTGGTGTGAGACCGCCTTCTACGTCGATCTCTTTTCGAACGAGATGAATCCTGTCGCTCACGTTGCCGAAAATCAAGTCAATACGGGGGAACGATGGGAACTACCGACAGTAAATGATTTTTCAATACGATCATTTTCTGCCCGTTGTTCTGTATCGCCCATCATCTCACCGGCAACAAGCAGGATCCCGACGCTGATGGTTGCCACCATCCCGATCAACAGCACGAGGCCGAGTATCGCGGACACACCTCTTTCCGACGGCATTGCTGTGCCGTCAGTACGTCTTAAAGTCATTCTATTGTCTAGTGGCGGTGTTCAGATAAGGATTGAAAGGTGAGGCGGAGCGTTTTCCGAGTGCTCTATGCCCGAAAACGCTCGCCTCGACGGTTGTTTAGACGAGATCAACTTAGACTTTGTCGAACGAGAAGCGACACCGCGATTGCTGATGAAGCTCAGTATTCAGCTGCATCTCGCGGGACTCTCGCTTTCGAATACTGTCTCTATTCTTGAGGTATTCGGTGTCGAACGCGCTCGATCCACCGTTCACAATTGGGTTCACAAGGCCGATCTACAGCCCGAAGAGGGCCAAAGTCCGGATCACGTCGCGGTTGACGAGACGGTGATCCGACTTAATGACGAGCAGTATTGGCTGTACGCTGCGGTCGATCCCGAGACGAACGAATTACTCCATACAAAGCTTGAACCAACGACAACGAAGGTTCTCGCTCATTCGTTTCTGACTGAAATATCCGAGAAACACAACGTCGATGACGCCGTGTTTCTCGTCGATGGATCGCACTCGTTGCAAGATGCGTGTCAGCGCCACGGCTTCGATTTCAGATATGAGAAACATGGAAATCGGAATGCTGTCGAACGTGTCTTTCGAGAGATAAAACGACGAACACTCTGTTTCTCAAACTGTTTTAGCAATGCCGACGCAGAAACTGCCGACGACTGGCTCAGATCGTTCAGCTTCGCATGGAATCAGCTTATCTGAACACTACCTGTCTAGTAGTTCGGATATCTGTCTAATAAAAGGTCCGACCGATCAAACAGTTCATATTGACTGAAAAATGGGAATAGTATATTTACCCGTACTCGAGCGCCCAACAGAATCCTTCTTACTGATCTCCTCGTGGACGACTGTGACTACCGAAGAAAAACACTTGTATACCGGACGACGCCTAGGTTTGGGCAGATGACGCGTACAGCCGAGAAGATCGACGCCCTCGTCCGTGAGGATTCCTCGATGGCGGATGCGCTCGAGGCGATCCGCGAGGCAGCCGACAGGAACGGCGGCGAGGTCCAGTGGGCCGACGTCAGCGACGAGCTGACGAGCGGCCAATGGGGGCGGCTGATCGAGAAAGGCGTATTAGTCGACGGCGACGAGGGGTTCGAGATCGCCGATCGTGAGGCCTACGATCAGGCGCTCGATGGTGACGGCGACAGCACCGTCGCCGGTGCCGACGTCGATATCGACGAGGAGGAATCGAGCTGGTCGCAGTGGGACAAGATAGCTGGTGTCGGTGCGCTCCTGTTGATGCCCGGGTACTGGTTCGATTCGATCCGGAACGTCGTGGGTGGGACGATCGATATCGTCCTCGGACCACTCGACGCGGCGTTGCCCTTCTACGCCGTGATCCTCTCCGTGGCACTGATCACTGGCCTGTACTCGTCGCTGCTCCAGGCGAACCTGATGAACACGGAGGTTATGGGCAAGTATCAAGAACGGATGAAAGCCGTCCAGGAGGAGCAAAAAGACCTCCGCCAGCGTAAGAAAGAGGCCGAAGAACGCGGCGCGAGCGAGGCCGAAATCGAACGCCTCGAGAACGAACTCGAGCGCATCCGCGAAGAGCAGATGGAGGCCATGGCGGACAACCTCGGGATGTTCAAAGAGCAGTTCCGACCGATGGTCTGGATCATGCTATTGACGATCCCGCTGTTCCTCTGGATGTACTGGAAGATCCAGTCGGTCGGCCTCAGCGGCGCGGAAGCGACCGCTATTTTGCCGATCGTCGGCAAGACCGACTGGCAGGCGGGGCTGGTGGGCCCGATGCCAGCCTGGATCGTCTGGTACTTCCTGTGCTCGATGGGCTTTTCCCAGCTGTTGCGCAAGTCACTGAACATCGATATGTCGCCGACCGGCACCTGATCGCGTCGGCTTCCCGTTTCGATCGTTACGACCCGTCGCCGAAGAAGCCACTTGTCGATTATCGTTCGCGGCCGCCATCGACGGCCGTGCTCGTGGATTCAAAACCCATTTTACCCGCCCGCTCGCAGATCGATTATGTTACTCACCGTCTCCGGCCCGCCGGGCAGCGGGAAGAGCACGACTGCCGAGTTGCTCGCCGACGCCTTCGAGCTCGACCACGTCAGCGGCGGTGACATCTTTCGGGAACTGGCCGACGAACGCGGCTACACCCCCCTCGAGTTCAATAAACTCGCCGAGGAAAACGACGAGATCGATCGCGATCTCGACCGCCGGCTGCGCGAAATCGCCGTCGAGGAAGACGATCTGGTCCTCGAGTCCAGACTCGCCGGCTGGCTGGCCGCCGAGCAGGCTGATTTCCGCTTCTGGCTCGACGCCCCACCACAGGTTCGTGGCGAGCGCATCGCCGAACGCGAAGGGAAAGACCCCGCCCGCGCAACCGAGGAAACGACGGCCCGTGAGGCCAGCGAAGCACAGCGCTACGAGGAATACTACGGAATCGACATCCGCGATCTGACGATCTACGACCTGTCGGTGAACACGGCCCGCTGGGAGCCCGATGCGGTCCTCGATATGCTCGTCACCGCGGTCGAGCGCTACGACGCCGGCGGCGACGAAGGGAAAACACCAGTCGACACCGACTACGAGTTCTAATGTCGCTTCGTGGTCCACCCGAGGAACGGTCCCCTGCCGAGTTGCTCACCTTCGGTGTCGTCAACCTCGACAAGCCGCCGGGTCCCTCCTCACACCAGGTCAGCGGCTGGCTGCGCGACGCCGTCGACGAGACGCTCGCCGACCGCGGTGCCGACGTCACCATCGACCGCGCCGCCCACGCGGGGACGCTCGACCCCAAGGTGACCGGTTGTCTCCCGATCATGCTCGGCGACGCGACCCGTCTCGCGCCGGTCTTCCTCGAGGGTGCCAAAGAGTACGTCGCCGTCCTCGAGTGTCACGCACCGGTTCCGGCCGACGCCGAGTCGGTCGTCGCCGAGTTCGAGGGGCCGATCTACCAGAAGCCCCCGCGCAAGAGTGCCGTCTCTCGCCGCCTGCGTGTGCGCGAGATTTACGACCTCGAGGTTATCGAGGCCGAGGAGCGACGCCTCCTCCTGCGGATCCGCTGTGAGAGTGGCACCTACGTCCGCAAACTGTGTCACGATCTGGGACTGGCACTCGGAACCGGCGCGCACATGGGCCACCTCCGCCGGACGATGACGGAGCCGTTCGACGACCGGACGCTCCACAACGCGCACGATTTCCTCGACGCACTGGCGTTCTGGCTCGAGGACGACGACCCCGACCCGCTATACGAGGTCGTCGACCCCGCCGAACGGATTCTCGAGGGAATTCCCAGCGTCGTGATCGCCGACAACGCCGCCCGTGAGGTGGCAGAGGGGGCACCCGTCTACGCGCCGGGTGTTCTCGAGGCCGACGACGGACTCGAGCGCGACTCGCTGGTCGCCTGTTATACGCCAAACGGTGCGGCGGTGTGTCTCGGCACGTTCGTCGGGGACCCCGAAGCTGACAGCGGGCTCGTCGTCGACCTCGAGCGCGTGCTGGTCTGATACGGGATGCTGTACCGACGTACCGGTGCAACCCAGGGCGGTTGCGGTTGCACCGGCAATGACTGACAGCAGTCCGTATGAGTGGCTCGAAACCGGGTGACACACCGGCATTGAAACGACACGCTTAAACGGAAGACGCCCATCGATCCAAGTACGGGACCGTGGGGTAGTGGTATCCTCTGCGGATGGGGTCCGTAGGACCCGAGTTCAATTCTCGGCGGTCCCACTTTTCACGACGCAACGCCCGGAAGAGCGACGCGTCCGCTGTGGTTGTAGAGTCGGTGACTCGAGGCCGGGGTCGCCACCGCGATCGCACCGCAACGCCCCCATGGGGGGTGTCGCCACGGTGACAGCGCCAAAAAATTACAGCGCCCCACCCCACCTCCACACGTAGATCTCCAGTTGAAGCACATGAAACGGATGTTATCCCCAAATTTGTTACTTATAATATGAATATGCGCGATAGAGAGTCGTAATCAAAAATGATATGCCTACAGTATACAGTCCAATACCGACTCCCAAAATTTTATAAATAATTCCCGCGAGTACTCCATAGAAAATCAACTTAATAAAAATAATAGAAATAATACTGCGTTTCTGCTGTTTCTCTCTTGTATAAGCAAATCCTGTTTTGTATCCTACATAAATACCAGATAATGTTGCTAATATTTCACTATATGGGTGTTTTTCAGTTTCATACTCCGCGCGCCACTGAATGAGTTGACGTAATCTCCACATGAGTTTGAGTAATGTCCAGATGGCTAACGTGAGCAGAGAGGAACCTAGTAGGTATATTCCAATAATTAAAACCTGGCTCAGAATGGTGAATAGTTGGTTCAGGCTGAATAAGAGAATATATAAGTCCGATTATAATTAGGAAAGCTAAAAAGATAGTGAGTTGGGCGTATAAAAAACCTGTGATAAGTCCGATGTCCTTACCGTATATATATGAAACAGAGTCATCCAACATTTTGACGAATTCATCGGGGGAGAAATTATCATCTGCTCCACTCATGTGCCAAATGTGGTTAGTCATCCTGTATAAATAATGTCCCCTACAGGGGAAGAGCAATTATGCAGCGCAGAGCGTAGGCTGGTAAAAATGAGTAGATCGACATTGCGCTATAGAATCGCTGTTTCGCTAAGGGGATAGAGTGGTGCTCTAATAATCGGTCTTGTCAGAAACACTTAGGAGGGTCAATACTAACCGTCTCGTTGTTCAATACCGTCTTTCTTATTCTCAGGAATTTCAGAGTAGGCTTCTTCAATCAACTTCTCCTTGGTTATCGTGAATTCAACTATAATATTAACTAGTTCAAATAGTCTAAGCGCTGTATCTCGATCATCTGGGTTATAGATCTCGAGGCCGTGTGTACGAGTCTGCGGAGCAGGACTGTCGGCACCTATGCACACCGACGAGACGCGCTCGAGCGTGCAGGTGACTATTGCTCAACCGCTAAATTTTTGTTTCGAACACGAACAGCGTGGGATATGCAATCCCTCCTCTCAGATATCCTCAAAGCGATCTTCGTTGATCCGTTAATCGAATACTATTATCATGACCTGACGCTCACACGAATCGTCACACGCCTCGTCTTTGGTGTTGCACTCCTTGTTGGGTGCTACCTGGCTTTGCTCGAATCTCCACCCCTCTCTTACGCTGGATGGCTCCTTGTTATTCCAGGTTCTCTCTTCGCCGTCTATGACATGCTCACTGTCAATAGGCACACACGGAGCTAGATCGATTCGATCGGACTCGTCGTTTGCTCGGTTCCACGGTAATCGCCGCCACCGAAGGAACGGACAGTCGCTCGAGAACGGACCCATCACGTATTCCACTGGCCGATCAACAGCCACTGGTGACGACCGAACAGGCCCGAGAACCCGCGAGCGACGACTGCGAGCAGCCGACACAGCGGGACAGTCCGTCCGGGCTGTCAGGGATGGCGATCCGTACACGCGGCGGTCACAGGGGGCCACACGATGACAGCGCCAGCACCTCACTCGAGGTGTGCGCTGTACTCGTATTCGCTGGCGCTGAGCGAGTCGGAGAAATCGATATCGAACTCGAGTTCGTACGTGTTCGAGTCCTCGCCGGCGACCGTGATCTCTCGGTTTTTGGTGTAGGTGTCACCGTCGGAGACGTCGATCTGACCGAACAGGGTGCTGGTCTTTGACGAGCCACCCGTGTTCGAGATCGCAACGGTGAGGACGACGTTTCCGAACGCGGTCGTCTCCGCGGACGTGTCGTCGATGGTTAACCCACCGCCGATCAAGCTGTCACCGCTTCCGGAACAGCCTGCCAGCAGCGCTACTGTTCCCATCGCGACACTTCCCAGCACTGATCTGCGATCTCGCTCCATTGCGTACTCGATGTGATCGAACGCTCATCTTTCCTGTGGTTAGAGACAGCCATCCATCACGATTTCCGCCGATCGCACCTGAACAGTCGCGCTGACGGGACGAGAATCACCGTATCGTATAAGAGTATTGTCACACTGACGACTCCTCGACGTTCCAGTGAGTCATGCTGGCAGCGAGCGCTGCTCGCCCGCGGTTTCGCCTCGTTGTCGGTCGAAAACGGTGCGGCAAGTCCTGGCGTCTCCGCTACCCGTCGACGGTGATGAACGACGTCGCCGGCGTAAACATGTGGTTCTCGAGGGAATCCCAGTCGTCGAAGCTGGTGGGGCCACCGCTCGAGGAAAAGCCGTAGTAGTCCCGTGGGGTGTTGTAGTTCATCACGCTGGTGTACTCCCGGAAACTGTATCGGGTGGAGTCGATGCCGTCGAAGTCAGCCGGGGAGAGTCCGAGCGAGTGGCCGAGTTCGTGCATCACGGTCGTACCGGTGTGGTCGCGACCCGGCTGTGATTCGACCATCATCGTTCCCAGGCTGGCCTTGCCGATGACGTTCCCGCGGTCGGTGTCGCCGGCGACGTCCTCGACGATAACCAGATAGTGATAGCCCTGCCCGGCCCGGTCGAAGTACTGTGATCGGTATTGGGTCAGATTGACGACGTCGGTCGACGACTCCCGCGGGATCGTCTCGTTGGCGACGACGTGCAGGTCCGCACCGGACGATCCGTCGGGGTTTGCAAGCGGTGCGTCGTCGAACTCCGCGACGACGCGCTCGAGTTCGGCGCGTTCGAAGGCGACCCCCTCCATGCGGTCGACCTCGACGTACACGTCGGTACTGAGCGGATCAGCGTCGGGAAAGAGGTCCTGGCGGTAGACCTCTGCGCCGTCCGAGAGCCCGTCGCCGTCCGTATCGGCCACGGTCGGCTCGGTCCGATACTCCTGCACTTCTGGACCGTCGTCGAGTCCATCGTCGTCCGTATCGGCCACGGTCGGCTCGGTACCGTGATCGTCGATTTCCGCACCGTCCGTGAGCCCGTCACCGTCCGTATCCGGGTCGGTGGGATCGGTCTCGTACGTCTCGAGTTCGGCACGGTCGACTATTCCGTCGTCGTCGGAATCCACCGTCAGGGGGTCCGTCCCGTGCTCGTGGACTTCCGTCCCGTCGTCGAGACCGTCGTCGTCGGTGTCGGCCTCGAGTGGATCCGTTCCGTGGTCCGCTTCGTCGCCGTCGTCAAGGGCGTCGCCGTCGGTATCGGCGACGGTCGGATCGGTTCCGTGTCGTGTTTCCGCACCATCGCCCAGCCCGTCGCCATCGGTGTCGGCGTCGAACGGCGCTGTTCCGTCGCGCAATTCTCCCACCACCGGCTCCCCGTCGTCGTCAGGGTCGATGACCGTCGTCCCAGCGAGGATCCCCGCCGTCACCAGCCCGATGGTGAGCACGAGACCGACGAGCAGCCGCGATGATCGCATTTCATGAACGTCAGGGACAGAAGAATAATTAAATTGCTGCTGTCCGCGCTCAGGATCGATCCGTGCTCGTCGGGGCCGTCGAGCGCGGTTTCACTTTCACTGCGCCGTCCAAACGCTCTTACACGCCGGCCCCGGAGACGACGGTAATGGACGGCGACGAGCGCTTCGAGGTGCCGGTCGACGACGATTCCCTGCCGTTCGATCCAGCCACCACGACGATCAGGGATGGCGATGTCTTCGACTCTCTCGAGCCGGCGGTCCAGCAGTGGTGGCTCGAGGAGTTCGGCGAGTTCGTTCCCGAGAACGAGGGCTTTTTCACCCCGCCACAGCGGGGTGCGATCCCGAAGATCGACGCAGGGACGAACACGCTGGTCTGTGCGCCGACGGGCTCGGGGAAGACGATGTCGTCGTTTCTCTCGATCATCAACTCCCTGTACAAGCGCGAGCGGGACGCCGACGATGTCGACGGGCAGAGCCCGTCTGCCCGGGAGACGGAGTCTCCCGCTGGCCTCGAGAACTCGGTGTACTGTCTCTACATCTCGCCGCTGAAATCCCTCGCGAACGACATCCACCGCAATCTCGAGGTGCCACTCGAAGGTATCGAGGAGATCGCGGCCGAGCGCGACGACGCGTCGGTCGGCGAGATCCGCCACGCCATCCGCCACGGCGATACCGACGCCAGCGAGCGCCAGCGGATGCTCGAGGAGACGCCCCACATCCTTAATACGACCCCCGAGACCCTTGCAATCTTGCTGAACGCGCCGAAGTTCCGCGAGAAACTTCGCACCGTCGAGTACGTCATCGTCGACGAGATTCACTCGCTGGCGGCGAGCAAGCGAGGGACCCACCTCGCGGTGAGCCTCGAGCGACTCGCGGCGATGGCTGAGAACGAACTCACCAGAATCGGCTGTTCGGCGACGATCGAACCGCTCTCTCGCGTTGCGGAATTTCTGGTGGGCCGTGAAACGCCTGGTGGAGCGCCGCGTGACTACGAGATCGTCGATGCACGCTTCGCCCGTGAGTTCGACCTGCAACTCGAGTGTCCGACCGCCGATCTGATCAACACGTCCCGCGAGGTGGTCCAGGAGCGGTTCTACCAGCAACTCCACGAGCACGTCCAGGCGCACACGAACACGCTGGTGTTCACCAACACGCGCTCGGGGGCCGAACGCGTCCTCCACAACCTCCGGGAGCGCTTCGACGCCTACGACGAAGCCAACTCAGCCTGTCACCACGGCAGTCTCTCGAAAGAGGTCCGTCAGGATGTCGAGGACCGGCTGAAAGCCGGCGAGCTCGAGGTCGTCACCACCTCGACGAGCCTCGAGCTGGGCATCGACATGCCCCATATCGACCTCGTGGTGCAGGTCGGTTCGCCCAAAAGCGTCGCTTCGCTCCTCCAGCGGGTCGGGCGGGCGGGCCACCGCGTCGGCCAGACCGTGACGGGGCGGGTGATCGCGCTCGACCGGGACGAACTCCTCGAGTGTGCGGTCATGCTCAAGACGGCCACGGAGGGGTTCGTCGACTCGGTGTCGATTCCCGAAAACGCCCAGGACGTTGCCGCCCAGCACGTCTACGGGATGGCGATCGCCGAGATCCGGCCCGAATCCGAACTGAAAGAAATTCTCCGGCGTGCGTACCCCTATCGGAACTACACGGACGAGGAGTACGAATCGCTCATGCGATATCTCACGGCCGAGTACGCCGGTCTCGAGGACAAGAACGTCTACGCGAAAGTCTGGCGTGACGAAAACGATCCGCCCGACGGCGAGCACCACCACGAAGCGTACCCGGTCGGCAAGCCGCTGATCGGCAAGCGCGGCCGGCTCGCGCGAGTTATCTACATGACCAATATCGGAACGATCCCCGACTCGTTTACCTGCGATGTCCATACACGGGCGAGCGACGAGTGGGTCGGCCAGTTAGACGAGGGGTATCTCGATACCCTCGAGAAAGGTGATGTCTTCGTCCTGGGTGGTGATCACTTCGAGTACCGCTATCGGCGCGGTTCGAAGGTCTACGTCGACCGCACGAGCGCTCGCCCGACCGTCCCCTCGTGGTACTCCGAGCGGCTGCCCCTGTCGTACGATCTTGGCCGCGAGATCCTTGCGTTTCAGCGCGACCTCCTCGAGCGCTACGACGCTGGCGGCCCGCCGCGGGTCCGCGCGTGGCTCCGGGACCTGCCCCTCGATGACGACAGCGTTCGCGCGATCGCCCGGCTGTTCGATCATCAAGTGCAGTACGCCGGTATGATAAGTGTGAGTACGCCCGACCGGCTCGCGATCGAAGTCGTCCGCGACCGTGAGGAGTACGAACGCCACTACTACGTTCGCTCGAACTACGGCCGGAAGGTCAACGATGGTCTTTCCCGTCTGCTTGCCTATCGCTGTGCCCAGGAAGCGACGGCGAACGTCCGCGTCGCGGTCGCGGACAACGGCTTCGTCCTCTCGATGCCGCTCAACCGGAAAGTCGATCTCGGGGGGATCGTCGCCGACCTCGAGGCCGACGACGTCCGTGACGATCTCCGAGCGGCGCTGTCGGGGACTGACCTTCTCCAGCGCTATTTCCGGATCAACGCGACTCGCTCGCTGATGATCCTCAAACGCTACAAGGGCTATGAGAAATCCGCCAGCGAACAGCAGGTCTCGAGCGAGATGCTGCTCGGGTTCGCCGAAGAGTTAGAGGACTTCGCTGTCATCGAGGAGACCTACCGCGAGATCGTAGAGGACAAACTGAACGTCAGCGAGATCGAGGACATCGTCGACGCGCTCGATGGGGGCGACCTCGCCCTCTCGCGGCAGCTCCTCGACTCGCCGACGCCGCGGGCGTTCGGGCTCGCGACGCTGTCGGCCAGCGACGTCGTCCTCGCCGAGGACGAAAGCGCCGTACTCCAATCGTTTCACGAACACGTCCTCGCAGAGATCGGCGAAGAGTCGCTTGCGGGGCTCTCGACGACTCGAGACGCCGACTCGGGGAGCCGCTGATCGTCACTACACGCGCGACCGCACGACGGCGGTTCGATCGCGCCAATATCAATCTATATCAGGGCCGCCGCGACAGTTGGACTAGCATGAGCAGCGACCCACCGAACTGGGATTTTAAAGATCGGGATATCGCGATTCTCACTGAGCTCGCCGACGACCCGCAACTCTCCTCGCGGGAACTCACCACGGTACTCGAGGACAAGTACGATATCGAGGTCTCTCACGTCACCGTCAGTGAGTCGATCCGACGGATGCGTGACGAGGGGGTCTTCCGCGAAGCGATCATCCCCAACGAGGAGTACTACATCTTCGCGCTGTTCGAGTTCAAGTTCAACACTGAACACTTCGCCGACCACTGGCGCGCCGCGATGGAGGACATCCGTGCGGACAAGCACACCCTGTTTTTCTTCCTCGCCGATGGGGAGTACCAGTGGAAGACGATCATGATGTTTCGTGACCGGCAGGAGGTTCCCAAGTGGATCCACGACTGCTACTCGAAACACGGGAAGGTCATCGAGAACGTTCGAAACTCGGCGGTCCACAACGTCCTCAAGTTCCAGACCGATCCCCAGATCTACGAGGACCTCGGCAAGGAACGCAGCGAGCGATGACGCCTCCCGGCGCGGCTCTCGGAGTTGGTTTTCTCCTCTCTTCACGTTCGTCACTCTCGAGACCCACGGGACGGACTCGAAGCAGTCCGGTCGCAGTCACTGCGCGTTCGGCCTAGGGCTGGGCTCCTCCTTCTTCGTACGGCTGGATGACGACGAATCCCTCCGAGCCAGTAAATTCCATCTGGATGCTTTCACCGGAGGTTTGCCCGATCTCGATCGTTTTGTTGGTCGCAAACGACGGTGAGAGATTGGTACTCCAGGCGACGGTCGCATCCGGGTCGGTGGTGACTGGCGGCGTCACCACCAGCGGGTCCCCGTGTGTGGAGATCGCAACTGCGCCCGGCCCAGTGAGGTACACGTTCGTCAGGCCTCCCGCGGCGACTTCCGAGAGGCTGCCGATGGTATTGATTTCGTAGTCGACCGTCGACTCGAAGGCGAGGACGTCGTTCCCGTTGACCGAGATCGACTGCTCCGCATCGAGCTCGAGTATCTGGACTTTCTTTCCCTGATCGGCAACGTAGAGGTGGCCACTTCCTTCGGCCTCCATCACCGGCGTTCCCTCGCTCGACACTGCCTCCTTGACGAATCCCGTGAGTCCACCTTCGGCAGACGATTTTCCGGTAAACGTCAGCTCCCCAGTGTAGCCGATCATCGAGCCGGCTTTGACCATCACCGTTCCGTCGACGGGAATGTCGAGAAGCCGTTTGTTCTCCTTTTGAAATCCGCTGTTTCCGTCTTTCGGCGCGTTCGATTGTGTAAATTCTTCTACATTCATGATGACGCCCGAATTACTTGTTGAAGACACATAAACTCTGTTACGCAAATAATATCCGTGTCGGACGGATCGCCATCAGACAACTGACTGCCGGTTGCAACCCGCCACCCGACGGTCGCTCGAGCGTGTCGACAGTGTCGAGTCAGCCACTGTTCGTGAGCGTGCTTGGGTCGCCGATGTGGGGCGGAGGCTGTCTCCGAGTCAGAGCTGACGGTGCGACCTGTTCCCCGCAGACGCTGACCCCGAAATAAACGGTCTACCACCGCTTTTCGGTTCCCATACACCCAAAAGGCCGGGTTCCATCTATGTATGACGATGGTTAACAGAGATATCCACCTTCCCGTCGCCGCACAGCCGACGATCGACTCGATCGTCGACTACACGCGGGCGGCCGAGGACGCCGGCTACGATTGTGCATGGCTCCCCGAGACGTGGGGTCGCGACGCCGTTACCGTCCTCTCGGCGATGGCTGAGCGAACGGAGTCGATCGATATCGGCTCGAGCATCCTCAACACCTACTCGCGGTCGCCGGCGCTGCTGGGTCAGACGGCGGCGACACTCCAGGAACTCGCCGAGGGCCGGTTCCGGCTGGGACTCGGCCCGAGTGGCCCCGTCGTGATCGAAAACTGGCACGGGGTGACGTACGGCAATCCGCTCAAACGGACCCGTGAGACGGTCGAGATCGTCCGACAGGTCCTCTCCGGCGACCCGGTCGACTACGACGGCGACGACTTCGAGGTCTCGGGCTTTCGCCTTCGCTGTGACCCGCCGGCGACGACACCCCCGATCGAGGTCACCGGCATGGGCCCCAAGGCGGTCGAACTCGCGGGCCGATTCGCCGATGGCTGGCACGGCATCATGCTCACGCCCGAGGGAATCGACACCCGACTCGAGGACATCGAGCGCGGTGCCGACCTCGGTGATCGCGACCCCGACGACGTCCACGTCACTGCCGGCGTTACCTGCTGCGTACTGGACGATCCCCGAGAGGCCCGGGCGCTTGCTCGCCAGCACGTTGCGTTCTACATCGGTGGCATGGGCACGTTCTATCGCGATTCCCTCGAGCGCCAGGGCTACGACGAAGCTGCCGAGATCTACGACGCCTGGCAGGACGGCGACCGCGAGCGCGCGCTCGGACTCGTCGACGAGGATATCCTCGACGATCTCTGTGCAGTTGGCGATCCGGAGACAGCCCGCGAGACACTCGCGCGCTACGAGGCAGTCGATGGCCTCGATGCCATCGCGGTCAGTTTCCCGCGCGGTGCCGACGAGGCACAGATTCGACAGACGATGGACGCGGTCGCGCCCGACATCTGAACCGGCCTCGAAGCGCGTCTGGCTTTCCCACGACGAGCGGTCTGCAGCCGGCGACGACGACAGCCCGTCAAACCACGTTCGGGTGGGAATGAAAGGGGCAATGCTGTCGGGGCTTTCTTGATGTTCTCAAAAGCTGCTTCGCCGTATTCTTCGATACAGGGAACGAATTCTTCGACAGCTACAAACCTTACATCGTCCCAGTTCGTGGTATGCCCGGCAAGGTGAGTCCGGACGATCTGCTCACGCACGTCTTCCAGCGAACAGGGGCAGCCGAGACGGACGAGACGGTATTACAGGGCCCGGCCGAGGGCGAGGACGCCGCCGCGATCGACTGGCCCGACGGCGAGGACACGCTCGTGGTCAGTTCCGATCCCATCTCGCTGGCCGCCTCGCAGGTCGGTCAACTCGGCGTCGCCGTCGCGACCAACGACGTCGCCGTCTCGGGGGCCGACCCGCGCTGGCTGACCGCTGTCGTATTGCTCCCGACCGACGTTGATACGAACGTCCTCGAAGAAATCACCCACGACCTCGACGCCGCTGCCCGCGAACTCGGCGCGTCGATCGTCGGCGGCCACTCGGAGTACGTCGACCAACTCGAGCGGCCGCTGCTCTCGCTGACGGCGATGGGGGCGACCGAGCAGTACGTGCCGACTGGCGGCGCACAGCCCGGTGACGCAGTCGTCCTCACCAAAGCGGCGGGCATCGAAGGAACGGCGATTCTCGCGGCAGATTTCGGCGACGAACTCGGCGTCGAGCCAGCCATCAACGAGCGTGCCGCGAGCTATCTCGAGGAGATCAGTGTCGTCCCCGAGGCCCGAATCGTCCGCGAGTACGCGACGGCGATGCACGATCCCACAGAAGGTGGCGTCACGTCGGGCTTGCTCGAGGTGGCCCGCGCCTCGGACGTCCGACTCGAGGTAACCCGCGACGCCGTCCCCGTTCGCGAGGCCACGGCAACGCTGTGTGATGCCGCCGGCGTCGATCCTCTGCAGATATTCGGCTCCGGGGCGTTGCTCGCGACCGTTCCCGAAGACGCGCTCGAGGCGTGTCTGGCAGACTTAGCGGAGGCAGAACTCGAGGCAGCAGTGATTGGTACCGTCGCGCCGCTGACGGCTGACGTTCCTGAACTCGTCCTCGACGGCGAGTCGATCACCGAGCCGATCGAAGATGATCTCTATCCGCTCTGGGAACAGGCAGATCGCGAGACCTAACGTGCTCCGACTTAGTCGAGTCGAACGGCTGTCCCGTACGCGATGACCTCCGAACCGCCGTTTGCGATCTCGGAACTCTCGAGTCGGACGTTGACGATGGCGTCGGCACCCATCGATCTGGCGTCCGCTTCCATGCGCGAGATCGCCTCATCACGTGCATCAGTCAGCAACTCCGAATAGGCCTTGAGTTCGCCACCGGTGATGTTGCGGATGCTCTGGGTAATGTCGCGGCCGATGTTTCGCGCTTTGACCGTGTTTCCGCGTGCGATACCGAGCGATTCCTGCACGTCGCGACCGGGGACCGTTTCAGTGGTGACGATTTCCATGCAGATAGTGTCGTATTTATAACAGTAAAGACTGTCGCTGACCGCGAGAGGTGACCATCAGTGACGCGATCGCTGGCGGCTGGTGACCGACGCCCTCGGCACGAGGCCTACGCTTGCCGCGACTCGAGCGCGTCGATCTCGAGTCGGCCGATGGCGGCCGGTGCGAGGAGGATGCCGGCAACGAGGAGCGCATAGAGGACGACCAGCAGGGGTTCGACCGATTCGACAGCCGATTCGGCGGCTTGCACGACGGCCACGAACCCGCCACCGACGACGAAAAGGGCGACACCCTCGAGTCGGGAGCGCAGCGCCGGCAGCGCCGGCAGCCGTCGCGAGCCAAGCAGGCCACCGATCGACCCGCCGAGACCGAGCAGCGAGTCAGCCGCGCCGCCGGTAATGACGACCGCAGGAACCGAGAGACAGAGTGCAACCGCGAAGCCGATCGTCGGGTCGCCACCCGTGAGCCGATCCATGGCGAGGACGAATCCGACGCCCAGACCTGCACCGACGATCACGTCACCGAGGTAGTGAACGCCGAGGACGACCCGCGAAAGCGAGACGAGCACGACGAGCGTCCCGGCAGCCAGCAGTGCCCGTCGGTCCCGAGTCCGGTCGTACGCGGAGACGAGACCGCCGTAGACGACGGCCGCGGCGAAGGCGTGCCCGCTCGGGAAGCCGTAGCCCGTGCGTTCGGCCTCGAGTGCGACGAGCATGGCGTCTGCCGGCGGCCGCGGCAGCGCGAACAGCGTCTTGAGCGCCAGCATCAGCGCCAGTCCGGCGACCGCATAGCTGATCACGAGCGCGCTTCGGCGACGGCTCGACCACCAGAACAGCACCGCGAGCAGGAGCATGAGTGCGGTCGTTCCGCCAAGTTCGGTGATGAAGACGACGACCTCTGCGTACTCAGCAGTGACGGCATCCCGGACGAATGCACTCTGCTCCTCGAGTCGCATATCATCGGTCGTTACGCTCAGCGGAAGATAAATGTCGGAGGTTCACGCCGTCCAGGCAGGTTACCGGCGTGCCCACTCGAGCAGTCGCTCGTAGACCGGATCGGACGCAAGTGCTTGCGCGTCGCCGACCAACACGAGCGCGCGCTTGGGCCGGGTCAACGCAACGTTGATTCGGCGGTAGTCCTCGAAGATCGGCCCCTCGAGCGTCTCGGTCGCGGTAAAGGAGACGATGATGACTTCCTGGCTCGAGCCCTGGAAGCGGTCGACAGTGTCGACGGCGACATCGTCGGGGACGTGCTTCGAAATCTCCGAGACCTGTGCGCGGAAAGGTGCGATGACGCCGATCTCGGAGCGCTCGAGGCCGGCGGCCTCGTACGATTCGATCAGGTCGGCGATCCGTGCGGCTTCCTCGCTGTCGGTGTACTGACTCCGGTCGCCTGCCACGTCGACGAACGAAACTGGATCCTGCAACTCCGGCGGTAGCGCGCCGCGGGAGACGCCCTCGAGATCGTCGAGCGTCCGCCCCGCGACCGACGGTGTCGCGGGCCGGAGCTGGCCGTCGTAGAACTCCGTGGAGGCGAAGGCCTGAATGCGCTGATTCATCCGGTACTGGCGGTCGAGCATGACACCGGCGTCGGGATACAGGTCGACGAGTCGCTCGAACAGCGACTCGGAGAGATCGTTCTCGGCGCGCACGACGGGCGGGAGCTGCTCGTGATCGCCCACCAAAACGAATCGGTCGGCCAGATTGATCGCCGCACAGGTCCCGGGCTCGGTGAGTTGGGCGGCCTCGTCGACCAGCGCCACGTCGAAGGCCTGCTCTTTCATGACCCGTGAACCACAGGTCGCGGTCGTCGCCGCCACGACCTGTGCGTTCTGCAGTTTCGCGACGCGATCGTCGGGATCGCCCGCCCGCTCGAGCCGGTACGGCTCCATGTCCTCGCGGACGCCGCTTTCGGAGCCGACGCGGACGACCCTGTCATCGTCGATCACGTCGGTCAATTGCTCGAGGGTGGCCTCGAGTGCGTTGTCGACGGCACGATTCGTAAAGGCCGACAGCAGGACGCGATCGCCGCGCTCGACCATCGCGCGGATGGCCTGAGCGATGGTGTAGGTCTTGCCGGTGCCCGGCGGGCCATGGATTAGCGCACAGTCTCGTGCGCCGACGGCTTTCGTCACGGCCTCATTCTGGCGCTCGTTGTTGTTGATGAACGTCTCGTCGACGTTTTCGAACTCAGGTTCCGCACGCCCGAACAGGACATCCTTGCGTCGTGCCTCGCCTTTCAGCAGTGCGTCGTGCATCGCGACGAGCAGCCGATCAGTCGTAAGTTCGGAGGGATAGACGTCGAGCCGCGTGACTTCGACTGGCTCGTCCGCTGTAAGCACGACCTCGTCGTCGAGTCGTTCGATCCGCGCTAACTCGGAATCGCCCCGAACCGGGTGCCCGTCGCTCGCGAGGACGAGGTCGCCCTCGCGGAGCTTCGACGTTGCACCACCCTCGCGGCGCGCTCTGAGTTCCCAGCGGCCGCCTTCGAGCGGCCGTTTCTCGACGAACTCGAGATCGATCAGCGCGCGGTCGTCGTCGGCCCGTTCCTCGGCGCTCTGTTCCCAGAGTTTGGCGTACTCGCGGTGGACCTCGCGCCGCTCCTCCTCGATCGCTCGATAGAAGCGCTCGAAGTATTCGCGTTCCGCCTCGGGCAATGGCTGCCCGATCTGGCCGGCCTTGGATTCCTGATCGAGGCGGCCGGAGACGACCATGCAGGTGTCCTGCTCGAAACAGTATTCACACTTCGCGTCGGCCTCGTAGCCGGTCGGCACCCCATTGCTGACTTCCATCGCTGCAATCTCGTTGCGCAACCGGACGACGTACTTCAGGAGCCCGTCGCCCATCGAGAAGTCCTTTGCAGGGGTGAGATCGCCGGTTTCCTCGTTGCGATCGAGCGCCGAGTTCTTCGTATAGAGTAAGGTTCCGGTGTCGACGTCGCCGCCGTGCTCCTTGAGCAACAGCGCGTAACAGGCGGCCTGGACTTTGTCTTTGAACCGCGGTTCCTTCTTCAGATTTTTCCCCGTCTTGAGTTCGACCGGCGCGCCCCGCCGGACGGCGTCAGCCCGCCCGCGGATGCCGAAGGTTTCGCTGATGAGCAGTTGTTCCGAGCGCCAACTGTCTTCCTCCGTCAGCCGACCCTGCTCGAGCCAGCCCTCGATTGCTTTGGCGTTCTCACGGACGTCCTCAGCGACGGCCTCGGACGTCTCACCCAGCAAGCCAAGTTGCAGGCCCCGTTCCTCGACGCGGGCCTCGATCGACTCCTCGAGGTCGCGGCCCCGCAAGAGGTCGCCGAAGACCTCGTGGACGAGCGTCCCCTTGACAACGGGGTAGTTCAATGGGACGCCCGAGAGCTTGTTCAAGTAGTACAGCCGGGGACACTCGACCCAGTTGCGGATCGACGTCACACTGACCAGAAAGGAGGGTTCGACGACGACGTAGGAGTCGCCCGTCGTCGCGTACTGCGTCTCTCCCTGATATTCATCTTCTTTCGCGTTCGTCACGAGCAGTTCCATCCCCGGCTCGAGCAATTCGGCCGACTCGGTCCACTTGTTCCAGAGCGTCACCGTCGTGGTCTCGTGGCTCTCCGCGACGGTCGCCGTCCCGCCGTCGCCGAGTGTCGGTGTGGCGTCGCCGGACGGTTCGATCTCGTCGTCGGCCAGTCGAAGCGGCACCTCGGCGAGTTCGCTCTCGCCGTAGCTCGTCGACACCGACCGTACGTCGACCTCGTCAGCGACGGTTCCGCGTACGTACACACCGTTCTGTCACGGCCGAGCGATCAAAAACGCTATCGGTCGCTCGGCCGCTGTCCACCGGCCGCGTTTCGGTAGCTGATAGTCGCGTTCGACCGTCAATAAAACGTTCTTACTGTTGGTTTCAATGGGACCCGGAACCGTCTCCGATATCAATCACCTCGTGATCGGAAGAACGGACGCGGACGCTTTTGCGGGCGAGCACCAACCGCCGCCTGCTATGAGCGACCCAAACAGCGACGACCGTCGGTCGGACAGCCGGCTCGAGGACGACACCGACGGCGGGCCATCCAACCGCACCGAAACGGCAGCGGCCAATATCGATTCGGGCACCGGTTTCGGTGATCGAGCGGATACTGGCCGCGACCCACGTGACGAGTCGACTCAGGTCTCAGACGAGGAGCGCCGGCGCAAGATCTCGGTCATCAGCCTGCTCGTTGCCACCCTCGGTGTGTGGGTCGCGCTGTCGACGCTCGTCCTCGAGACCGGGGCAGCGCCGCTCTGGAACAACGTGCTGGTCGGTCTCGTCGTCGGCGCCGCGGCGGGCTACAACTATTATCGCCTGGCAAACGACATTCCGCTTAGCACCGCCATCGCGTCGCTGGTCGCCATCCTCGGCATCTGGCTCATCGTCTCGGCAGCATTGCTCGAGATGACCGGCAGCGTGTTCTGGAACACGGTCGCATCCGGGCTGTTGGTCGCCGGACTTGCGGGATACAACGCCTACGAGGCCCGCGACGCACGGACGGTCGCGACCGAACCCGAGACAGGTGCCTAGATCCGCCTCGGACCGTAGTCGGACTCGAGGCGACGGATGCGGTGTTCAGCAGCGTGGTGGCTCATCGCGACGGCGGAAAACACCAGCATAACGGCGGCAAAGCCGATCGAGACGGCCGGCGAAACGCCGTTGACGTAGCTATTGCCGAGCTGTCCAAGCGCCAGTACGAGCGGGGCAAGCGTCAGCAGTGAACTTTTCGCTGGCGTGGCACGAAACAGTTCGACGAACGAGAGTGAGTGACGGCCGGACATGGGGAAAGCGTCGGTTACGTTCCCTGTGATGGGGGTCGTCGTATCCCTTTTGGTTCCGTCTCACATCCACGCGTTGCGTGGCTCGAATCGGTCATTGTCTCGCGTAACAGTCGTTTCGGGGCGTCTGTCGCGGTCATCGATACGTTCTTTCTGCCGGCGATCCAACCGGCGCGTATGCGGATACGCGAGTGGCAGGACATACTCGAGGACGTCACGGAGCGAGACGTCGATTCGGAGGACTGGCGCGCCGTCGCCGGTGACCGCGCCGGTGGCGTCGGCGAAGACATGTACCTCGCGCATCCTCGGGCCGGCGTCTTCTTCCTGAAAACGTACGCGAAAAACCCCTTCGAGGTGCGCGGCGTCGGGACGCGGGTCGCCCGCAACCTCGACGACGAAATCGGCTCGTTCATGCCCGAACGCGACGCAGGCGGTCGCTTCGCGGTCCAATCCCCGCCCGAGGACGAAGATCAGGCCGAGACCGTCGGCAAGCGCCTCGAGACCGTCCTCGAGACGCATGCGGACGCGCCGACCCGCCCGCAGGATCTGTTCGACGACGTGATGGAGGCCATCGAGAGCCCCGCCTTCGGCCCGATGGCGTACGACCAGTACGACCGCCCCGACGAACTCGAGGGCCTCGCCGAGCGCTTCGAGGAGGCCGACGAGCTGTTGAACAGCGAACTCGACGAGTTGATCGAGACCGACGAAGTCGATCGGGGCTTCATGTGAGACCGCCGGCAAGGCCGGGCCTGCGTTCGCGTCCGGTGGCTCTTTGGGAGCGGGCCTCGAGCAGAGAGCTATGTCACCGAGCGCCGAGGCCGTCGTCCACGACTACTACGACGCACTCCGCAACGGCGACCCCCTCGTTCCGTTTTTCCGAGACGACGTGTCGACCGTCAAATTCGGCATCAGCGAGTCCCTGTTCGGGAGCGACGAGATCGCGAGGGCGCTTGCAGAACAGACCGAAACGACCGACAACTGGACGGTCAGCAGCCGGCATCTCGTCGTCGACGAACGCGATGACTTCGCGACGATGGCCGACGACGTCACGATGGCCTGGACGGATACGACAAGCGGCGATCGACACCGCTTCGATAGCCGCTGGAGCGCCACGCTCGTAAACCAGCCACCGGCCGGCGACGGTGCGCGCGACTGGAGATTTGCCATGATGCACGTCAGCGCGCCACACGACCTATGAGCCGGGGTCGCGACCCCTCACGCTCGAGGACGCAGCCGAACGCGGCCGATCAGCTCAAAATCGTGTTCGTATTGCTGGTCGGGCTTTCAGGCGGCCTGATCGCCGTCCAGAGTGATGCCTCGCTGGTCATGATCGGCGGCGCGATGCTCGGCGGTATCGTCGCCGGTGGCGCGTTGTTGTGGTACCTTGTCTGGATCCTGACCGACTAGGGGTCGCAGAATCGACTTCGAGCGCCCGATCAGCGATCGATGCGTCGAATCCACAGGTCCGGCGCGTCGAGTTCGTCGTGGGTCGGCAGGTTCTCCGGTTGTTCCCAGACGAGCCCCGCCGTCTCGAGGTCGCGGACGGCGACGACGTGTTCGAAGAAGTTCTTCCCGCGCTCGTACTGGCGCTGCTTGAGTCCGAGACCGAGCAGGCGACGGAACAGCCGCTGGAGGGGACCCCGGCCCTGCCGGCGCTCGTCGAGTTTGCGTCGCAGGTCCTCGTACTCCTCGTCGAAGGCGTGGTCCATCAGAAGTTCGGCATAGCCCTCGACGACAGTCATCGCGGCGTCGAGGTCGCGGAACGCCTCGCGGTCGAACGAGCCCTCCGAGAGGGTGGCGATGCCCTCTTCCATGCGGGCCTCGAGGTGGTCCGACAGCCACGGTGCGGCCCCGAATTCGGCGGCGTGGGTCACTTCGTGGAAGGCGATCCAGCGGCGGAAGCGATCGGCGTCGACGCCGAGCGTGTCGGCTGCGTTGAGGATGTTCGGCCGGACGAAATACAGCGCGTGGTCCTCATCGGGCATGTCGGCCAGCAGGAGTGGGTCGTACTGTCCCAGGACGTTCCGTCCGAGGAAGGAAAGGAGAACGGTCATTGTCCCCGTGTTGATCGTTCGGGCGACGCCGGGGAACGCGCCGGTGTGGGTCTCGAGGGCACCCATGACCCGTTCGAAGGTGGCGACGTTGGCGTCGATCCAGTGGTGGCGGTTCTGGATTTCGATCGTCTCGGGCACGTCGAAGTCGGCACCGGAGACCGCCCGCACGGCCGCTCGCGCGTCCCGAACGTCGCGGGCGTAGCCCTCGCGCTCGCCGGCCTCGAGCTCGAGCGTGCCGGGATCGGTCGCCGCCTTGGCGGCGTCGGCGGCCGATCGCCAGTCGATCGCATCGGAACCGGACGCCCCGGCGACGGCCCGGGCGCTACGATAGAGATTCACGGATACGGATAGGGGAAGGAAGCGCAAAAGCGTTCGGCTCATACTGCCGGACAGAACGACGTGACGCCGGTCGCATGCATGCGGCCGGCTTCGTATTGACTGCTGTCCAGTAGTATCAGTCGTGTGCTACGAGCTGGTATTATCGCTCAGGCACTGCCGACCGCCGGCCGGCAATTACGTGACGATGACGTCGGGTTCCTCTTCGGGCTCGAGGTCCGATTCCTCGTCGCCGCCACGGAACTTCTTGGCGGCGACGGCGATTCCGACGAGGACGGCGAGGGCGACTAGCGCGCCGACGGCGCTTTTGCCTTTGCCACCGGACTCCTCGTCTGCAGCCACAGCCTCGTCAGACTCTGTCTCGGGTTCCGTCTCCGCTGTCGATTCCGTGCTGCCGATCGGGAGCGTCTCGCCGATCGTTCCCGGCCCGAACTGTGTATCGCCGTCGAAGTGCAATTCGATGAGAGTGAACTTCTTGTCGCCCATGCGTAGCCGGTCCACGAGCGGACACTTAGCCGTTTGGTTAGGTCCAACCGGTTGACTCGTGGATGAAATATGGCTGGACTGGACTCCGGACCGGTACGATTAAGTGGCCATCTCCTGCGGTGTTGCGTATGAGTGGACGACCGCTGGACGTTCTCGAGGCGTCGCTCGGTGACCGCGTCACGGTACGACTCAAGAGTGGCGACGAACACGTCGGCGAACTCGCCGGCTACGATCAGCACATGAATCTGGTGCTCGAAGACGTAACGATTCCCGTCGAGGGAAGCGTCGAAGAGGATGCCCCGGTCGAAGACACAACCATTATACGCGGCGACAACGTCGTCTCGATCACTCCATGACTGGTGCAGGAACCCCGAGCCAAGGAAAGAAGAACAAGACGACCCACACCAAGTGTCGTCGCTGCGGAGAGAAGTCCTACCACACGAAGAAGAAGGTCTGCTCGTCGTGCGGCTTCGGCAAATCGGCCAAACGCCGCGACTACGAGTGGCAGTCGAAAGCCGGCGACAACTGATCTTTCGGGTCTCTCTTTCGATTCCGCTGATCGCACACTCGATAGCGTAGCTGTCGGTATTCGCAGACCGTATCACAGCCACGGTCGTGCCTCGACCGGTTCGGTGTTCCGGAGGGCCGCCGATGGACAGCCCTTAGTTCGGAGCCGCTAACACTCCCGTATGGAGACGACAGACGCCTTTACTGGGCTCGAGTGTGTCGACTGCGGGGCCACCGTCGACGCCGTCGCGGAGTCTCACCGCTGTCCGGACTGTGGCGGCACGCTCGACCCGACCTACGAGTACGACGCGATCGACCTCGACCGCGAGACGCTTGCCGCCCGGCCGTTCGACGGGCAGTGGCGCTACGCGGAGTTGCTCCCGTTTTCCCGCGAGTCGGCGGTGACGACCGCGGAGGGTGCGACCGCGCTGGTCGACTGTCCCGATCTTGCCGACGAACTCGGCGTCGGACACGTACTCATCAAGGACGACGGGCGGAACCCGACGGGCTCGAGTACGGATCGTGGTGCGTCGGTCGCCGTCACGGCGGCTGCCCACCACGGCGCGACCGACGTCGCGTTGCCCTCGACGGGCAGCGGCGGGCAGGCCGTCGCAGCCTACGCGGCTCGCGCGGGACTCGAGGCGCACGCGTATCTTCCCTCGCGCTCGGGCTTTACGAACAAGGCGATGGTCAACGTCCACGGCGGCGACATGAACGTCGTCGGCGGTCGCTTCGACGACGCCGTCGGGGCCTTCGAGGAGGGACTGGGCGAACACGACGACTGGTACTCCCTGCGACCGTTCGAGACCCCATATCGCCACGAGGGCGCGAAGACGCTGTTCTACGAGGTCATCGAACAACTCGAGTGGGAGGTCCCCGACGCGATCTGTTTCCCTACTGGGGAGGGCGTCGGCCTCGTCGGCGCGGCCAAAGGCGCAGCCGAGTATCGTGACCTCGGGCTGATCGACGAGATGCCCGCACTGTATGCCGCGCAGGCATCGGGCTGTGCGCCGATCGTCGAGGCGTTCGACGACGACCGCGACGCCCACGAGCCGGTCGAACACCCGGACACGATCTGCGGTGAACTCGAGATTCCCGATCCCGCCGCGAGCCCGCGCGTGCTCGAGGCGATCCGCGAGACCGACGGCGGTGCGGTCGCGACCGACGATCCGGATATCCTCGAGGCCGCCGTGCGCGTCGCGCAGGCGACCGGGCTCGAGCCGACGCCGAGTGCCGCGGCGGCCGCAAGCGGTGCGTGGGAACTCGCAGAGCGCGGTGCGTTCGACGGCGACGAAACGATCGTCATCGTCAACACCGGGGCGGGGAACAAGGAAGCCGACGTGTTGCGCAGCCATCTGATGGGGCAGGGAATCTGACCGGCTCCTGGACGAGTACCTAGTACTCGGTGATATCGACTCCGAAATCCGCTCAAAACCGATAGCAGCCGGTCAGATCCCCGTTCTGGATCGGTGGCGACCACCGACAGTGTCTTGACTGCGAGACGAGTAGACGAAACGAGTACCAATGTGTGAACATTCACCAGAGTGTTCGAACGGGGACATGTGCCAGCTCGTTCTCAAGAACGGGCAAACCGGTCTGGAGACCGCCGAATATTACTGCAAGGCCCACCTCGTGCTGCGGATCTGGGAGGTCGAAAACGACAGCTCGCTACAGGCTGTCAGTGCCGAGCAGTTGTGACTCGGGGCGACCACCGCGATGCCGCTCGCGCGCGGCGAGCGGCCCGCTAGGGCTCGAGTGCAGGACTGATCGCGGCAGTCTCGTCGGGTGACACGCGGACGCTCGAGACGGGGGCGTTCCGTAGCGCTTTTGCTGGTTGTCTGGCAACGACGCGGTATGACTACCCCCTGGGACGACTGGAATCACGTTCTCAAGATCGATCCGGACAAGGAGTTACCCGAGGGAGTGACCTACGGCGATCTCTGTGCGACCGGTACTGACGCGATCGAAGTCGGCGGGACGATGGGCATCACCGAGGAGAACATGAGTGCCGTCATCGACGCCTGTGCTGAACACGACGTCCCGCTCTATCAGGAGCCCTCGAACCCGCAGGTCGTCCTCGAGGACGACGCGCTCGACGGCTATCTTATTCCGACGGTGTTCAACGCCGGCTCGCCGTTCTGGATCACCGAGGCCCACAAGGAGTGGGTCCGACTCGACGACGACCTCGACTGGGAGCGGACGACGACGGAGGCCTACATCGTCATGAACCCCGAGGCCGACGTGGCGACGCTGACGGAGGCAAACTGCGACCTCGGCGCCGACGACGTCGCCGCCTACGCAACGGTCGCCGAGCGGATGTTCGGCCAGGAGATCGTCTATCTCGAGTATTCAGGCATGCTCGGCGACGAAGGCGTCGTCGACGCCGCTGCCGAGGCCACCGACGATTCGACGTTGTTCTACGGCGGTGGCATCCACGACTACGACTCCGCATATTCGATGGCCCAGTACGCCGATGTCATCGTCGTCGGTGACCTCGCACACGACGAGGGTATCGAAGCCGTTCAGGAAACGGTCGAAGCGGCAAACGACGTATAAACGCGACTGTCCCTCGTCTCCCCGATTAGGACAACTCTCCCTCCCACATACCGATCCGTTGTGGATTTCACGACCAAGTGATACTACCGGACAACAGTCAGTGAATTCTCGATCGCGTCTCGACGGCTGTCGCCGTCGGCGACAGCGTCTTGGGTGCGATCGAGGTATGAATCGTTTTGTCCGGCAATATGAGTACAGGTCGTGCAGTCACTGCACGTGAGGGGGTAGTGGCGCTGAAGACGGGTCGTCTCGGAGCACTCAAGAGACTCGTTCTCTTAGGAGCGCCTAATGGGTCAGGAGCTTCTTGAGGTATTGTTTGGCGATCCATTTGCGGTGATGAACACGATCGGGTTGATCGCGTTCGCCCTCGTCGGATCGTCGAAGGCGATCCGTGAGGAATTCGACTTGCTCGGCATTACGATCGTTGGGTTGGCAATGGCATTCGGCGGTGGGGCAACACGCGATATTCTTGTGAGACGGGTTCCATTAGCACTGCAGTCCCCGATCGAAATCAGTCTGGGGCTGCTTGGAGTCGGGTTAGCGATCGTACTGAGCGTCGTTCTCTCCTCTCCAGAGACGCACCCTATCACGCTTGTCTCGGATGCGATCGGGCTCGCTGCCTTTACAACAGCTGGTGCGATCGTCGCAACCGAGGCTGGTGTATCAGTATTTGGTGTCGTTACGATCGCAACGATCAACGCCGTCGGTGGCGGTGCGTTCGCGGATATCCTTCTCGACCGCTCCCCGTTCATTCTCTTCGAAGATTTCTATGCCAGTTGTGCCGTCCTCGGTGGGAGTGCATACTGGATCGTGGGAACGGTCGGAGCAAACGGGGGGACGGCTGCTGTGGTGTGTGCTGCCGTGACCGTCGTGACTCGGTTAGCTGCGGTTACGTACGACTGGCATCTCCCAACAGTGCAGAATTTAGAGCTCTTACAGAATTGATCGACGCAACAGTAGGGCAACGTGGCCTACAGCGCTGTTGACGAACTGCTACTGCTGCCCGTTACTCGGTGACGAGTTCCCGTAGCCGCGGTAAGACAGTCGTCACGTCCTCGCGATAGACGACGTCGGCGAGGCTGTCACACGGCGTCGACTCGAGGTTGACGACCCCGACCGTCGCGCCGGTTTCCGCGGCAAGTCGCGGGAGCGAAGCGGCGGGCTGGACGCTCAGCGAGGAGCCGACCGCGAGGAAGACGTCGCTCTCGCGGGCGAGCGATCGCGCGCGCTGGATCGCCGCACCCGGCAGCTGTTCGCCAAAGAGGACGACATCGGGCTTGAAGACGCCGCCACAGTCACAGGTCGGCGGCAAATCGCCGGCGGCTGCACGCTCGATAATCGGCTCGCTGTCCCGGCGGTGCCCACAGTCTTGACAGCGAACTCGTTGGGCGTTGCCGTGGAGTTCGAGGATCGTCGTGTCGTCGTCCGAGTCGTCTCCGGCGCCAGCGACGACTGTATCAGCCGCCGCGCCGTGTAACCCGTCCGTATTCTGGGTACAGATCGCCTCGAGGGTACCCGCACGCCCCATCGCGGCCAGCGCATTGTGGGCCGCGTTCGGCTCGGGGTCGTCGCCGAACAGTTCCTGCTGGAGGGCGACGCGATCGTCCCAGAACCCTGCGGGATCGCGCTGAAGCCGGCCGTAGGCGAACTGTCCTTCGTCGAATCGGTCCCAGATGCCGTCGTCACCGCGGAAGGTTGGGACACCCGACGGGGCCGAGATACCCGCGCCAGTCAGGGCAACGACGGTGTCTGCACGTCGGATGTCGTCGGCGAGTGACTCGAGGTCGTCCATATCGAGAGAGCGACGGCCGATCGATAAAAGCGAGGCGAATCGGCCATTCGATTATCGCATCGTCGACGCGTACCTGGCTGCCAGCGTCGCGTCGATCCGCTGGAGGTGTTCGCTGACGGTTCCCGGCGCAAGATCGAGTTTCGCGGCCAGTTCCCGGTGGGTCGTCTCGCGTGGTACTTCGTAGTACCCCTCGCTGACCGCGAGCTCGAACAGTTCCTGCTGGCGGGCGGTCAGCGTCGGCGCGGAGCTGCCACCGCTGGGGTCGTACTCGCCCAACCGCTGAAGGTCGACGTCGATCCCCTCGGGAAGCGCCGCGGCAGCGCGCTGGAGCGCCCGGCTCGTCCCGAGCGCCGTCACCTCGAGTCCGCGAGCGGCGTCGGTGTCGACGTAGGCCATCGGCCAGTCGAGGACGATTTCGTGCTCGCGGAGGATCGATAGCAGGTCGTCGACGGGCTCGACGATTTGACACTGCACGTAGGCGACGCCGCGGCCGTCCGTGCCGGCGACGTCGTACTCGAGTGCCTCCGGACTGTCGGCGAGCAACGCGCGGGCCTGCTCGAGATCGCCACGAAGCTCGAGGAGCTCGACGTACCGCTGTTCGTGGATCGGATTCAGGTAGCGGATCGTTTCGATTTCGACCGCGTCGCTGCGGCCAAAGTGGTCGTCGATCGCGTTGAGTCGACCGTCGGCCCACGTCAGCACCATTGTGGCGTATCTCATCGCCGATCACCGCCAGCGTCGTCGGTCGGCGCGTTTGAGATCGGAGCGACGAACGAACTCATAGCGGTCCGTATCGGCCCTCAACTTAAAAACACCTAGCGTGCTCGGCCATACAGAAAGGTGGCCGCGGATCCTTTCTCCGGCTACGAATGCGCCACGACACGTCTGCGACCGCTGACCGCTATCCGCCGGGTCCGGACGGACTCCCGCTGCTTGGCAATCAGGTCGCGTTCCTCCGTGATCCGTACGGCTTCATGACGCGAACGGCCCGCGAGTACGGCGATATCGCCTCCTGGAAGGATCCTGAAGGCCGAGTCTACCAGCTGAACCACCCCGACTACATCGAGCACGTCCTCGTCCAGAACAACGAGAACTACGTCAAAGGCGAGCGCTTCCAGAACGTTCTCGGGCCACTGACTGGTAACGGCATCCTCAACAGCGAGGGCGCGGTCTGGCGGCGCAACCGCCACCTGATCCAGCCCGCGTTCCACCCCGACCGGATTCAGGAGTACGCGACGATGATGACCGAGTTCACCGAGCAGGCCCTCGAGTCGTGGGACGACGGCCAGACACGACTCGTCCACGAGGACATGATGGAGGTGACGCTGAAGATCGTCGCCCGGGCGCTGTTCGGGGTCGACGTCGACGATCACGTCGACACCATCGGCTCGGCGCTCGAGCGCTTCATGGAGGCCTCCGAAAGCCTCTCGAACTATGTCCTCCCTCCGAACGTCCCGACGCCGGCCAGACGGCAAATCCAGCGCGCGCGGGCAGACCTTGATGAGGTCGTCTACCGGCTGATCGAGCAACGGCGGACTGATCCGACGGATCACGACGTCATCTCGAAACTGCTCGAGGCGACCGACGAGCGCGACACCGGGATGTCGGACGACCAGATCCGGGACGAGGTGGTCACGCTGTTGCTTGCCGGCCACGAGACGACGGCGCTGTCGCTGACGCTGACGATGTATCTCCTCTCGAGGAACCCGCAGGTCGAGCAACGGCTCGTCACGGAACTCGAGGATGTCCTCGGCGACCGGACGCCGACGATGGACGACCTTTCTGACCTGTCCTACACCGAACGCGTCGTCAAGGAGTCGATGCGACTCTATCCACCCGTGCCGGGGATCGTCCGCGAACCGGTCAAACCTGACATCATCGACGGCTACGAGATCGAACCGGGATCGACCGTCCGGATGCACCAGTGGGTCGTCCACCGCGATCCCCGGTGGTACGACGATCCGCTCGCGTTCCGGCCGGACCGGTGGACCGACGACCTCGAAAGCGACCTCCCGAAACTGGCGTACTTCCCGTTTGCGGCGGGTCCGCGTCGCTGTATCGGCGATCGCTTTGCGATGCTCGAGGCGCGGCTCATCCTCGCGACGGTCTACCGCGACTACCACCTCGAACTCGTTCCCGGGACGGACCTTGACCTGATGGCGACGGTGACTGCGCGGCCGAAACACGAGATTCCGATGACTGTCCACGAGCGGTAACGTGCCGGCGTCGTTCGCGCACTCACGGACACCGGCTGCCGCGAGTCCGAACGACTGTGCTTAAGTTCCGCCTGCGTGAATCGGGTGGTATGCAGGACAGAACCTACACTGCCGACGCCGAGCCGGGCGACGACGTCACCGTCGCCGGCTGGGTCCACGAGATCCGCGATCTCGGTGGCATCGCCTTCCTGATTCTCCGAGACACCTCGGGTAAGATCCAGATCAAGTTCGAGAAAGACGAGATGGACGAGGACTTGGTCGAGACCGGTCTGGGCGTCTCTCGCGAGAGCGTCGTCCAAGTCTCCGGCGCTGTCGAGGAGGAGCCGCGCGCGCCGACGGGCGTCGAGGTCACGCCCGAGTCCGTCGAGGTCGTCGCGCCCGCCGATCCCGAACTGCCGCTCGACCCCTCCGGGAAGGTCGACGCCGACCTCTCGACGCGACTGGACAACCGCACCCTCGACCTGCGCAAGGACGAGGTCCAGGCCATCTTCGAGATCCGCTCGGAGATCCTGCGCGCGGTCCGCGACCAGTTCCGCGAGTTCCGCTGTACGGAGATCACCACGCCGAAGATCGTCGCGACCGGAACAGAAGGCGGCACGGAACTCTTCCCGATCACCTACTTCGGCGAAGAGGCGTTCATGAACCAGTCGCCACAGCTGTTCAAACAGCTCATCGCTGGCTCAAACGTCGAACGCGTCTTCGAGATCGGCCCGATCTTCCGCGCCGAGGAACACAACACGCCCCGACACCTGAACGAGGCGACCTCGATCGACTTCGAGGGCGCGTTCTGCGACCAGAACGACGCCATGGACGTCGTCGAAGGCGTCGTCAAAGCGGCCTACGAGGCCATCGCCGAGAACTGCGCCGACGAACTCGAGGCGCTCGGTCTCGAAGACGAGTTCAGCGCACCCGAGGAATCGTTCCCGCGCATCAGCTACGAGGACGCCATCGAGCGCATCAACGCGACGGGCGAACTCGACGAACAACTCGTCTGGGGCGACGACCTCTCGACGGAAGCCGAGAAGGCGCTCGGCGACGATGTCGGCGGCCACTACTTCATCACGGACTGGCCGAGCGAGATCAAGCCGTTCTACATCAAGGACCACGACGACGATCCCGAACTCTCGACGGGCTTCGACCTGATGCACCCGCGCATGGAACTGGTCTCGGGCGGCCAGCGTGAACACCGCCACGAGAAGCTTATCGAGGGCTTCGAACAGCAGGGGCTCGATCCCGACCAGTTCGAGTACTACACGAAGATGTTCAAATACGGCATGCCGCCCCACGCCGGCTTCGGCCTCGGTGGCGAGCGTCTGATCATGACGATCCTCGGGCTGGACAACATCCGAGAGGCTGTGTTGTTCCCGAGAGACCGACAGCGACTCTCGCCGTAGGCGCGGTCGCTGTTCGTCGATCGGGAGCAGGGAGGTGCTTTGCTCCGACCGTGTTCCCACGCGACCGGCAGCGCCTGTCGCCGTAGGCGGCAAACCTGGGAGTCAGCGAGACGACCGAAGGAAGTCTCGCCGGACCGGCAGCGCCTGTCGCTTACAGCGACCGGTGACGGACCAAACCGATCGCTCCGGTCGATCAGCAGACACTGATCCTCAGTTTTGAGGAACGATCACCGAAAGCTACGAGTCCACGAGCCGTTTCTATCTTTGAACAGCGAGAGAATCCCACCGTTTACGGTGGGCGTGAATCGCGTCACTGGATTATACAAGCCACCGTCGGTGGCAGACTGGATATTCTACGATAATCCACACCATTAAGTTGATTTATTTACATAGCCTATGTGTGGCGATTCAGGTTACTCGTACCTATGTTGGTTCCATCCAGAACCAGCGACAGGTCTGCGATGACCTCGATTCGCTCGGCGATTCCGTCTCGAAACTCTGGAACGTTGCACGCTGGACAGCCGATCGCATCTGGGATGAAACCGGCGAAATCCCCGATGAAGGATCGTTGAAAGCGTACATGAAGAACCAACCGTGCTGGAAAGACCTGAACGCACAATCCAGTCAGAAAGTCATCGAAGAACTTTCCGACGCTTTCCAGTCGTGGTTTGACTTGCGACAGAAGGACAACGAGGCGAATCCGCCCGGCTACCGCAAACACGGTGACGAACGTCCGCGCAGTACAGTCACGTTCAAAGCAGACGGTTTCAAACACGACTCCGAGAACAACCGAGTCAGACTCTCGAAAGGCTCGAATCTGAAAGAACACTGGTCGGACTTTATCCTTTGCGAGTACCAGACCCGGCCAGACGTTGACCTCTCAGAAGTCACCCGAGTACAGAACGTTCGCGCCGTCTGGAACGGCGACGAGTGGGAACTGCACTTCGTCTGCAAAGTCGCACTCGAAACTAGTGACTCGGCAGATGACGGAGTCGCAGGTATCGACCTCGGCATCACGAACATTGCCACGATTGCTTTCCCAGACGAGTACGTCCTGTACCCCGGTAACTCACTCAAACAGGACAAACACTACTTTACACGTGCCGAGTACGACACCGAGGGAGAGAACGGCCCCTCGGAAAAGTCGATGTGGGCGCGTCGAAAACTCACAGAACGGGAGACACACTTCTACCACGCACTCACTGACACCATCATCACCGAATGTGTTGAACGAGGTGTTGGAACGTTGGCAGTGAGTTGGCCTGAAGGCGTGCGTAAGTCTGACTGGGGAAAGACCGGCAACAAGAAATTGCACTCGTGGGCGTTCGACCGCATTTACCAGTATCTCGCGTACAAAGGCCAGATACGTGGTGTTGAGGTACTGAAAGAAAACGAGTGGGTGACGTCGAAGACGTGTTCGGCGTGTGGTGACGTCACGAAGTCGAACCGGGTGGAGCGGGGCTTGTACGTCTGCTCGTCGTGTGAGTTAGTGGCCAATGCGGATTGTAACGGGGCGGAGAATATGCGCCAGAAGATAACTCCGAGTCCTCACGGTGAGGATAGGAGTAACGGCTGTGTGGCACAGCCATCGGTACACCTGTTCGACCGCGAGAGCGGGACGTTCAAAACGAGAGAACAGGTCGTATCGTAGACCGGCAAATATCCCACCTGCGGTACGGGAAGCCTCGCCGTTTACGGCGAGGAGGATGTCACCGATAGACAAGGCCGGCCGCTCGGTTCGCACGTCGACCGAGGGCCATGTGCTCGAGGAACTTTCATGACCCAGAAACGCACTCTCGGTATCGGACTCCTGGCTGTGGTGATCGTCGCCGCACTCCTGATCGGCGGACTCGTCGTGCTCTCCGAGACGCTCGCCGAGGACAGTTATACGAGCGAGTACAGCTACGACGTCGAAATCACGACGAACGGGACGCTGACGAACGCGACGGTGCTCGTCCCGGTGCCGGTCTCGGACGGTGAGGTGTCCGTTACTGGTGCGCTCGAGGATGGCGACTACTACGCCCAGCCCGACGCGTTCTCATCTCGAATCGTCGAGACCGACCGCGGCCCGATGCTCGAGGTGACTGCCGACGAGTTCGTCGTCGACCCCGAGTATTACCGGGTCGTCGAAGAGGGCGAGATGGGGCGGACGGAACCGATCACGGCCGACGAGTACGATCCGGACGACCCCGACATGTTCGTCCGCGACCGCGACCAGTACGAACTGACTCTCCGGATCGAGAGCGACGAGCGAATCGAGACGCGCGAGCCGGTCGGCACGGAGCCAGTACTCGAGCCACGCGTCGACGTCACTGAGACGGCGTGTCTCGACGGAGCGGAACGTTGTCAGGAGTATACCGGCTTCGTCTATGCCGAGTACGACGCCGATCCGTCGACCGACGTTTCGATCCGCGTCTCACACCGCGGCGAGAACTCGTGGTGGGTCGGCGGCTGGAGCGGTAATTGGTACAGCGACGAGGTGACTGTCGCGCTCGGTGGCTCGCAAGCGGACTGGATCGCCGTCGACGGCAGCCTCGAGGCCGGTCAGGGATCGTATCGCTGACGGTCGACGAACGCCGTGTCGAATCTTCACTATTATATCACCTCAGTTGTAAGGGTGCCCAATGCGTGAGGAGGCGACCGCGTTCGTACCAGGGCATATCACGGGCTTTTTCAGCGCGCACCCGGACGAGGATCCGACGAAAGCCGGTTCCCGGGGTGCGGGGCTGACGCTGACCGACGGCGTCGAGGTGACGGTCGAACCGACATCCGGCGAGTCGACGATCGTGCTCGACGGCGAGGAACTCGCGATCGATCCCGTTCGTACCGTCCTCGAGACGCTCAACGTGACCGCACGCGTCGAGGCAGAATCCGACCTGCCGCTCGGTGCCGGATTCGGCATCTCGGGGGCGATGGCACTCGGGACGGCGCTTGCAGCCAACTGCGTGTTCGGACGCAAGCTCTCGACGAACGAACTGGTCACGATCGCCCACGGGGCAGAGGTACAGGCTGGGACCGGCCTCGGCGACGTGGTCGCGCAGGCACACGGCGGCATCCCGATCCGTCTCGAGCCCGGCGGCTCACAGCACAACGTCATCGACGCGATTCCGGCACGGGCACGCGTCGAGTACGTCTCGTTCGGCCAGCTCTCGACGGCCGACGTACTGTCGGACGATACCGATCAGCTAACAGCCGCCGGAAAAGAGGCACTCGCTCGAGTCGTCGACGAGCCGACGTTGCTGTCCTTTCTGTATGCGTCGCGCCGGTTCGCACGCGATGCGGAACTGTTGACGGAGCAGGTCAGAGAGGCAATCGCCGACGTCTCGGCGGTCGAGGGACAGGCTTCGATGGCCATGCTTGGTGAGACCGTCTTCGCACTCGGGACAGGGCTGTCCGATGCGGGCTACGAGCCGTCGGTCTGTGCCACCCATCCGGCCGGTGCCATGCTGCGGTAAGTGTGAAGCGCAGGTGCCGCGCAGTCTGGCGTGGGTTCTTGCGCCATCGAATAAGGAGAAAACACTTATAGGCTGGGTTGAAAGTCGGCGATCAGCCACGCTGGTCACCATGCCTGCCTCTCCTGCTCCATCGCCGACCACGTCTGACGGTGACGAAGCGAGAGCCACGTCGCTTCGGGCGCGTCTCCGGTCCCATTTCGGGATCGATCCTCGAGCGCTGGGCGCGTTTCGAATCGGGGTTGCCCTCGTTGTCATCGCCGATCTCCTCGTTCTTCGGGCCCCGCAACTGGCGATGTTCTACACGGATGAGGGGGTCTTCCCTCGGGCCGCACTCGTGGAGACGTCTCCGACGCTCGCACGGTGTCCTTGCACGCGATGTCCGGGTCCCTGTGGGCACAAGCGCTGTTGCTGGGACTCACGAGTATGCTCGCCGTATGTCTACTCGTTGGCTATCGATCTCGATTCGCGGCAATCGGGTTGGCGTTGCTGCTCGCGTCGTTGCACGCTCGCAATCCATATCTGGTCAACGGAGGCGATACAGTCCTTATTTCAGTGCTGGTCTTCGGAGCGTTTCTGCCGCTCGACACACGGTGGGCACTTCGTGGCCGCCACCGACAGGCCGACGACCGGATCGTTTCGGTGGCAACTGCCACGGTTCTTCTCCATATCGTCGTGATCTATGCGATCAACGCGATCCTCAAGTTCCAGAGCGATGCCTGGACGAGCGGCGTGGCGGTCCAACGAGTCTTTCAGTTGGAAGACTTCGTCTACCTGTTGGGTCCGACCCTCGCGGAGTATCCCGCAGTCCTCACCGGGATCAACTGGCTCTGGACCGCTGTGCTGTCTGCGTCGGTGCTGCTCGTGCTCGCAACCGGCTGGCTCCGGATCGCGACCGTCGTCGCGTTCGTCGGTGCACACCTTTCGATGGCCGCAACGATGCGGCTCGGTGCCTTTCCGTTCATCATGAGCGCGGTCGTGCTGTTGTTCCTCCCGCCCCGACTCTGGGAGCACGTCGACCGACTCGTTACCGAAAGCGGCGTCTCGTCCCGGTTGACGCCACTTCTGAGAGAGCCACCCGAATCTCCACGACTTGGTTTCGTCCGGTCCCCGCTCGTCCGACGCGGCACACGCCTCGCTACAGCAGGGGTACTCGTCTGTCTGTTCGTCATGCTGGTCGGCTGGCAGGTCGCCGCGGCAGGGCTCGTCGAGACGCCATCCTCGGCGGCAGACAGCACACTCGAGAGCGCGAGCTGGGCGTTTTTCGCGCCAGCCCCGCCGGATTCGTACAGCTGGTACGTCGTCGAAGCCGAGTACGAGTCCGGGACGTCGATCGATCTCATCGACGGTGAGACGATGGATTTCGATCGCCCACCAAACGCCATGGAACGGTATTCAACGACGCTCTGGAAACGATATGGGACGAAGTCACAGGGTGCCGACGGCGTCGTCCAGCCAGCCGCAGCGTACGTATGTGAGCAGACGCCGGGCGATATCGAGTCGGTGACGATCTATCGCGTCGAACAACCCGTCGATACGAACGGACCGATCGGCGAGCCGGTTCCACATCAGCGAGCCGCTGCTCCGTGTGGCTGATGCGGGTGAGCCGGGTTCGGAACCAGTGTAACCGGGCTCTCGGCTGCATCACGGTCGCCGCGTACTCCGGTCTCAGGCGGGTATCAGTCGACTTTTTATCGATCGGTGCGAGTCCTCGCTCGTGAGCGACTACGACAGCGTCTCCGCCGATGTCGAGCACGAGGAGGAGATTCCGGAGGACCACCCCAGATATCAGGACCTGCTCACTCGCCACCGGATCGAGCAGGGCGTCGAGAAGGGGATCACACACCTCCAGGGGATGCACGCCGAGGGACGAGGCAGCGCGTTCGACTACCTGCTGGGCGAGGAGACGATCCCGAGCGCCGACGCGGCCGAACGGGCGGCCGCAGCCCACCTGCTGCTGGCCGAGCACCCGGTGCTTTCGATCAACGGCAACGTGGCGGCGCTGGTCCCCGGCGAGATGGTCGACCTCGCCGCCGCCGTCGACGCCGACCTCGAGGTCAATCTCTTTAATCGCACCCCGGAACGGATCGACGCCATCGCCGACCATCTACGCGACCACGGTGCGGAGGACGTGAAGGGACTCGAGGCCGACGCGCGCATTCCGAACTTAGAGCACAAGCGAGCGAAAGTCGACGCCGACGGCATCTACGACGCGGACGTGGTGCTCGTCCCGCTTGAGGACGGCGACCGTGCCGAAGCGTTAGACGAAATGGGTAAGACCGAGATCGTGATCGACCTCAACCCGCTGTCACGCTCGCCGCAGGTAGCTGACGTGCCGATTGTCGATAACATCATCCGCGCGGTGCCGAACATGACCGAGCACGCGCAGGCGTTAGCGGACGCTGACGAGGCTGAACTGCGGGCGATTATCGAAGACTTCGATCGGGAGCGGGCGCTCGAGAACGCGGAAGAACGCATCCGATCGGGCGATCTCTGACCGGTTTCATCGGACCGATATTCAGGGTGCTCCGGGAATTGTCGGTGACACGGAATCGCGCGCACCGTCGCGCTCGATGACTTGTTGTTTCTCGACACCGTCGACGAACGGCAGTTTCGACCTGAGAGATCCAATGCCCTCTTCGACCCGGTAGTACGACAGCCACAGCCGTTCGCTAAGCGACCGCGCGAGCGAGTTGTCGATTTCGTAATTGATTCCCGGCCCGTACTCGAGTTCGTCGCCGTCGATGAGCCAGTATCGGGCCAGCGCGACGCCCGTCTCGGCGTCGTAGCCGCGGGTGAGGTAGTGTCTGTATGGGTGGCGAATCCACGAGCACTCCCAGTGGGCGTAGATGTCGACTCCCGACTGGTTCTCGAGGTCGTGGAGGACGATGTGCAGCTGCTTGTCGGCGAGCAGCGACGGCCGCCACACCCACGACCCTTCGGAGGTGTTGCCGTCCACTCTGACCTTGAGCGCGGCGATCGGATTGCGCGAGAATCCCAGTCGCTCGAGGATGTCCTCGATCGCCTGCTCCGAGCAGTGGGCCGTTAGCACGTACTCGTCGGCGGTCGTGTGACTGATCGCGTAGCCGCCGAACGTGCCTCGAAAGAGGAAGTGAAGCTGTGGTATGAGACTCCGGCGCACGGCGTTGACGATGTCCTCTCGGTAGCTCATTGATTGGCACGGCTATGACGACCGGCCGGAAGAGTATTGGGCTGGCAGTTCACGCTGATCTCGCGTACTCCCTCGAGACGAGCGGTATGGGTCCTGTTATGCAACCGCGGAAGTCAGCTCTCCTGTCTCGGAATCCGATACTGAGTCCTCATGTATCCGTGTGGCGACCCGCTCGAGTCAGGCCAAGTGCCTTTCAGGAAGTATAAATTCCTCCTCCGGTTCCTGCCACACATGGACACTTACGAGTTAGTCACGCGCAACGCCGAGGAGGTCGTCACCGACGAGGAGGTCCGCGACCTCGCCGACGACCCGGCGGGGAAACGCGCCTACGTCGGCTACGAGCCCTCCGGCGTGCTCCACCTCGGCCATCTCTTGACTGCGAACAAGCTCATCGATCTGCAGGAAGCGGGCATGGACATCGTCGTCCTGCTGGCGGACGTCCACGCATACCTCAACGAGAAGGGTACGCTCGAGGAGATCCGCGACACCGCCGAGCAGATGAAAGCCCAGTTCCTCGCCTACGGGCTCGACGAGGACAAGACCGAGTTCGTCTACGGCTCGGAGTTCCAGCTCGACGACGACTACGCGCTCGATCTCCACTACCTCGAGCAGGCGACGACGATGAACCGCGCTCAGCGTGCGATGGCCGAACTGCAGGGTGACGAGACGGCCAAGGTGAGCCACCTCGTCTACCCGCTGATGCAGACCCTGGACATCGAATACCTCGACCTCGATCTCGCGGTCGGTGGACTCGATCAGCGCAAGGTCCACATGCTCGCCCGCGAGAAACTGCCCGAACTCGACTACGAGGTCCGGCCCGCCCTCCATACGCCGATCGTCGCCGACCTCACCAGCGGCGAGGGGAAGATGTCCTCGAGCGAAGGGATCACCATCTCGATGGAGGACTCGACCGAGGAACTCGAGGAGAAAGTCAACTCGGCGTTCTGTCCGCCAACACGGGAGCCAGAGGACGACCTCGAGAATCCCGTGCTCGAACTCTTCGAATACCACGTCTTCCCGCGGTTCGACGAAGTCGTCGTCGAACGTCCCGAGAAGTACGGCGGCGATTTGACCTACGACGACTACGAGCCTCTCGCTGCGGACCTCGAGTCGGGCGAGCTCCACCCCGCCGACGCGAAGGGGACGCTTGCGACCTACCTCGACGAACTGATCGCGCCGGGCCGCGAGAAACTGCGCGAACTGCGCGCGTAAGCGAGCCGACGGCACTGTTTCTTCTCATACGGACTCCTGTCAGTCAGGGTCGGCACATCCGCGACTCGTCATGCGGGTGCGCCAAGACACAGTGACGGCAGACCGTATCACTGCCGTCGGCGGCGACCGGACGAATCCAGCCGATTGAAATACGAGCGGCCCCCTTTCGAGGCCATGAACGAAACGCGACGAGCGGTTCTCGAGGCGCTCGCCGACGGGCCGGTGTCGGGACCGGAACTGGCCGAGTCGCTCGACATCTCGCGGGCGGCGGTCTGGAAACACATCGAGGCGTTACGCGACGCTGACTTCGATATCGAGAGTGGGTCGAACGGCTACGAACTCGGCGAGGTGACGGCGTACAACGCGCCGGCAGTCGAGTTCGGACTCGAGGCCCCGTTTTCGGTCGAGTATCACGACGCCGTGGGGAGCACGAACGATCGGGCCCGCGAACTCGCCGCCGACGGCGCAGCGGACGTTGCTGTCCTCGCGGACGAACAGGTCGGCAGCCGCGGCCGTCTCGAGCGTGAGTGGACCGCACCGTCGGGTGGTGTCTGGGTAAGCGTCATCTCCCGACCCGAGATCACGCCCGCACAGGCACCGCTCTATACGCTCGCGTCGGCGGTCGCAGCGGCGACGGCGGCTCGAGAAGCGGGCGTCGACGCCCAGATCAAGTGGCCAAACGACGTGGTCGTCCCGGTCGGTGACGAGGGCGACTACCGGAAGCTCACGGGCATTCTCACGGAGATGGAAGGCGAGATGGATCGCGTCGAGTGGATCATCGTCGGCGTCGGCGTGAACGCGAATATCGACGCCGACACGCTTCCCGAGGGTGCAACCAGCATCCGCGACGAGGCCGGCGACGTCGATCGGCGGCGCTTCGTCCAGCGGTTCTTAGAGGAGTTCGACCGTTACCGCAACGACCTCGAGGCCATCGTTCCAGCGTGGCGCGACCTGTCGCATACGCTCGGACAGCACGTCCGGGTCGATCGCCCGTCGGGTGAAGTAGTCGGGGACGCAGTCGACGTGACGGAATCGGGTGCGCTCGTGGTCGAGACCGACGAGGGCCGGGAGACGGTCTCGGCAGGTGACTGTGAGCATCTGCGCCCAGTCTGATCGGCGACGAACTGTCTCCTGTCGGGTAGCCCAGTGCTGAGCGTTGTCCCGCTTCGGTTATCCGATTCGCATCGGCGTTCCCGCCGGAAGTGGGTGGGTGGCCACGAGTCGCGCTCACGTCACTTGAGCGCGATCCGCGACCGTTCGGATGAGTCCGCGGCATCGTCCTGTTCGACCTGCACTGTCAGGACAGGGACCGGCGACCGACGGACGACCCGTTCGGTGACGCTGCCGAGCAGCAGTCGATCGATCCCGCCGCGGCCGTGTGTCCCCATCACCACCAGATCACACGCCACTGTGTCAGCCTCATCGACGATGACCTGACTCGGTGCCCCCTTGCGCACTGTTGTTTCGACCGTGACGTTCGCCGGCGCGAGTTGCTCGACGCGATTGACTGCAGCCTCACCTTCGCCGTGTAAGGCGGTGGCAATCCCCTCGAGAGCCGCTTCCATCTGCAGTCCGCCATAGCCGGCTGCATTGATGACGTACAACGCGTGGATCGTCGCATTGTGCGTGGCTGCGAGGTCGAACGCGTGCTCGAGTGCCTGCTCGACCTCCCGAGAGCCATCCGTCGGAACGAGAATGCTATCGTACAGTGTCATGTGCTATCATACAACGGTCGCATATATTAACGTTATTCTGACATGAACGACGGTCAGTTCGGGTGACGGCTTTTCGGCGTCTCGATTGGCGACACGCGGGAGGGAAACGCTGATACAGCCACCAGTCCAATCGGGGGCCATGAGCGACACCCCGTGGACGGATCGGATCGTCGGCGAGCGGATGGCCGTCGATCAGGCGTTCGCCGAGCGGATCCAGCAGTCGCAGTTCTCCAATCAGCAGTGGAGTCTGATCATGACCGCCACGGAGTTCGAGATCGAACACCCCGACGATCCCGAACAGGCGCGGATCGTCGCCAACACGGACAAACTCGAGGGGATCATCCCCGAACTCGAGAACATTCAGTCAGGAATGGGCGCGATGGGCGGTCCGGGTGCCGACCGGGGCGGCTCGGACACCTCGAGCGGCGGGCTCCTCGACTCGATCATGGGCGCACTCGGGGTAGGTGACGACGGGAGCGACGACCAGCGAGAACAGCGGGAGGCAGCCGAACGGCTCACACAGGCCTACGCCGCGGAACTGCAGTCACACCTCGAGTCGAAGGGCCGATGGGAGACGGTTCGACACGCTGCCACCGACGGCCAGTAACGGGTCTACCGGTCAGTCACCGGCGTGGAACATTGTGTACTCGCTCGATTCGTAAATGTTGACGAGTTCCATGACGAGCTCGTCGTAGGATTCGTCCTCGACGCGCAGCCCATCGAGGCGCTCGATCGTCTCCTCGTCGAGTTCGACGGATGGCATAGTCGATCGTTCGTCGCCGAGCAGCAAAAACACCACGGCGGTCTAAGCCACGCCGTTCGGAAGCAGGCAGATCCCGGTGCAAGCCACAGCACCTTTAGGCACGCTTCCCGACCGTAAGGGTATGACAGACGAAGTTCAGACGACGACCTTCTCGATCAGTTCTGACGACGGCGAGACCGACGAGGTCACGGTTCCATCCGGCCTCGTCGACCTCGTCGCCGAGGGCGACCAGACCGACGCCGAAACGGTCGGCGACCTCGTACTCCTCTCGTTTGCCAGCCGCGCCCACCACATCGTCCACCACGGCCACGAGGCAGACGAAGACCTCGAGGCTCAGGAAGCCGAAGTGATGGATCTGTTCGAGGAACGCTTCGGCGTCACGTTCGGCGAAGCGACCGGCCACCAGCACTGAGCGGCTGCCGAATTCCTATCTTTTATCAGCGAGAGAATCCCGGCGAGGATGTCACTCAGCACCGGTCGTCTCGTTTTCACCGCCAATCGTCTCGTCGGCGGCTTCGGCCATCCCACCGGCAGTCGTCTCAGCGGTGCCGCCGTCCGTCGTCTCGGCTTGTCCCGTGTCCGGCGGAGATTCTACAGGTGGCTGCGGTGGTTGCGGCGGTTGTTCGGGTGGCTGCGGTGGCCCTGGCGGCTCCGGTTCAGGCGTCGCACCCCCGTCTGCTGGGACCGCCTCGATCGTTACCGATGCCTGATCGTCATCGGTCGCGATCGTATGCGTCGACGTTCCCGGCGGCAACTGTGACGTAAACGAGATCTCCGTCGTTTCCCCACTCGCGAGCGTCACGGACGACTCATCGACGACCTGCTCGTCGATCGCATAGGCTACCGTCTGGGTTCCCTCGCGGTCACCGACGTTCTCGAGCGTCGCGCTCACCGTCACCTCCTCACCGGACTGACCGGTTTCGGGCGCTGTCACGTCGGCGACAGCGAACGTCGCCGGCTGCTCGACGATCACCGTCTCTTCGGCCGTCTCGTTTTCGGTCGACACTGTAAGCGAGTACTCGCCGGGCTCGAGATTCGCCGTGTCGTAGTTGAGCGTGACCGTCTGTGTCCCACCGGGCTCGAGCGTCACCGCTGTCGACTCGCCGGGCGTGTCGTCAACGGCGATCTCGACGTCCTGTGTCCCCGCGCGATCACCGACGTTCTCGAGGGTGGCCTCGACGGCGAGCGGTTCACCCGGTATGACCGGGCTGTTGGTCTCGTCGATCGAGACGCCGAAGGTTGCAGGCTCGCTCGGCTCCTCGACAGTGATCGTCGTCTCAGCTGTCTCGTTTTCGGTGGCCACCGACAGCGGGTACTCACCGGGCTCGAGGTCGTCGGTGTCCACAGTGAACGAGGCCGTCTGGTTCTCACCGGGCTCGAGCGACACTTCTGTCTCGTTGACAGTCGTCTCGTCAATTGCGAGCGAGACGTTTTGGGTCCCGTTTTCACCGCCGACGTTCTCGATTTCGGCGTCGACCTCGAGCGGAACGCCCTGCTCGACTGGGCTATTCGTTTCCAGGCTCGAGACGTTGAAGGTCGCGGGCTGGGACGGCTCGAGTTCGCCGGCGGGTGGCGTCGCGGCGGTGATCGGTTCCTCGTAGCCGAACGTCGAGAAGTCCGCTTCCCAGACGAGCCGTTCGTCGTCGCTCTCGGGCGTCCACTCGACGGTGAACGTGTGCTGTCCCGGTTCGAACTCTGACGGCGGTTCGTCGGTCGTGGTTCCCTCGACGAACCGGCTGTACGAGCCCAGCGGAGCGTCGTTCGGGTTCTCGTAGCTGAACGTCACGTCGATGCCGTCTTCCGTGGGCGTCGTCTCCGCGACCGCGATCGACGGCTGCTCGGGTCGGGCCGCCTCGTCACACTGCTCTAACGGGTTCGGATAGTCGATACTGCCGACCTCGGCCGGCTCGGGTGAACTGATCCCGGAGATGTACGTCCCGAAGGTGCCGTAATCCGGCACCTCGACGCGCACGTTTTCGTCTTCCACCGTCACGTCTCGCTCGTCACCGATCTCGAAGACGATCGTTCCATCGTACGGTGCCGGGATCTCGTCACCGGCGGTAACCATGTCCTCCACGATGGTGTTGCCGACGCCGCCGGGAGCGTAGAAGATCGTACTGGCTGCGACCCGATCACCCTCCGCAAGCGACGCGGTGACGACCGCGCGCTGACAGCCCGTGAACTCCACGTCGAATCCCGGCGGCGGCCCGTCGACCGTGTACTCGACAGTCGCCGTCTCGATGGGTGTCCCGTCGTCGGCCGCGACGACTGCGACCTCGAGCGTCGCGTTTTCCTCGAGTGGCGGCTCGAGCGTGAACTCCTCGGGACCGATCGTCTCGTTCGCACCGAACGAGTCGCTCGCTGCGAGCTGGGTTCCGTTCTCGTCGGTGACGGTGATGGCGTAGGGCACGGACGCGTTCGCCTGCGTGACCGTCAGCGTTTCGCCGTCACCGACCTGATCGGCCACCGTGAGGTTCGCCGTCGGTTCGCCGGGTTCCAGCTCCTCGACCGCGTACTCGATGGAGTCGGTTGCCAGCACCGCGTCGTCGGCCGCGGTACGCACGGAGACGTCGACGGTGGTGTTCTCCGTTATCGGCGGCTCGAGCGCGAGCGTCTCGTCCGCGACCGTCGTGTTCGCCTCGATCGTCTCGCTGTCGACGCGTTCGCCGTCGTATTCGGCCGAGAGAATGTACGGCACGGACGCGCTCGCCCCGTCGATCGTTAGCGTCTCACCGTCGCCCGTCTGGTTGTCGACCGAGAGCGACGCCTCGGGTTCTGGCTCTTCGGGTGCCGATTCCTCGACTGTGTACTCGAGCGTGTCGTTTGCGAGCGACTCGTTGTCCTCAGTCGCGACGACCGCCACCTCGAGCGTCGAATTCTCCTCGAGCGCCGGTTCTAACTCGAGGGTCTCGTTCGTGAGCGGTTCGGCGGCGGCGAACGCGTCGCTTTCGGCGCGCGTCTCGCCGTCTTCGTCGGTGACGGTGAGCGCGTACTCGACGGAGGCATTGGCCTCGTCGACGGTGAGCGTCGAGCCGTTGCCTTCCTGGTCGGCCACGGAAAGCGTCGCGGTCCGTTCATCGGGCTCTTCTGCGACGGTGTACTCGATAGTCTCGGTCGCAAGCGCCGCCCCGTCTTCGCCGACTACGGAGATGTTGACGGTGGTGGGTTCCTCGACCGGCGGTTCTAACTCGAGTGAGAGATTCGTCACCGCCTCATCGGCCGCGAACGTGTCGCTTGCGACTGTCTCACCGTCGTATGATGCAGTGACGGAGTAGGGGGCGGACGCGTTCGCTTCGTCGACGATGAGTGTCGAGCCGTTCCCCTCCTGATCGGCGACCGATAGCGTCGCGTTGGCCTCGTCGGGTTCGTCCGTGACCGTCACGAACGCGCCGTCGATCACCGGCGCGCCGGCACCGGTGACGTACGGGACGTCCTCCTCGCCGCCCGACTCGGCGTACGCGAACGCCTCGTCGTCGTTCGTGTCGAGATGGGCGGCTGCCACCAGCGGACCGCTGGCCGTGAGCGACTCGTCGAGGTCGATCGTGACGTTCTCGTGGTCGCCGGCCTCGAGATACTCCGAGACACCGACGATGGCAGCCGGGTCGGCGTCGACGGTGACACCGTCGTAAACCGCGACGAACCCGCCTTCCGAGAGCGAGACGTTCGCGATGGTGACCTGCTCGCCGTCCGACTCCTGGTCGGGGAAGTCGATCGAAGCCGTCCCCTCTATCCGGTCGATCGTTTCGATCCGCTGTTCGACGATGACCGTGACGCGCTGGGTGATCTGGGTCACGTCGTCGGTGTCTTCATCGATTGCGTAGGCGATCGCCTCGGCTGCGGCCTCCTGGGTCAGCGTCTGCAGCTGCGTGATGCTGATCCGCTGAGACTGGACCAGCCGGGCCGTCTCCTGACTAGCGGTTCGGGCCGCGGTCTGGATCTGCGTGACCGTCGCCGACTGTGACTGGACCAGGGCACCGCTCGCACTGCCCTGGGCGAGTCGCTGGACCTGCGTCACTTCGACGAGTTGCGTCTGGGTTACTGCGCCCTCGCCGGCACCGAACGCGGCCGCCTGGATCTGCTCGATCGACACCTCCTGGCGCTGGACCGCGGACGTGACCGCTCCCTCGGCAGCCCCGACCGCGGCGGACTGGATCTGCGTGATCGAGACCGTCTGGCGCTGGACGAGCACGCCGCCCGCGCTTCCGTCGGCGGCAGCCTGAATCTGTTCGACGGTCGCCTCTTGACTCTGCGAGATCGCGCCCTTCGCCGCACCGAAGGACGCCTCCTGAACCTGCGTGATCGACACCCGCTGGCGTTGCTCGAGGCGGGTCGACTGAACCTGTTTCAGCGACCCCTGTCCGGCCCCGCGGGCGGCAGCCTGGGTCTGCTCGACCGACACCGACTGCTCCTGGACGAGCGCCCCCTTCGCCGCGCCGGCCGCAGCCTTCTGAATCTGCTTGATCGTCACCCGCTGGCGCTGCTCGACGTCGACGCGCTGGTCCTGTGCGAGCGCCGCGCCCGTACTCCCTGCGAGCGCGCCGGCTGCACCTCCGGCGGCCGCGTGCTGGACGTGCTCGAGTGTGACCTGCTGGCGCTGCGCGGCCGTGACCGACTGGTACTGCGTCAGCGCACCGTAGGCCGCGCCCTGGGCAGCCTCCTGAACGTGTGGTGTCTTGCCGACATCTTTCGTGCCCGCCTCGTATGCGGCACCGGCGGCTGCGCCCCGACTTGCGACCTGAATCTGCTCGGCGCTGACGCGCTGGCTCTGTGCGAGCGCCCCGTGTGCCGCGCCCCACGTCGCGCTCTGGATCTGGGTCACGTTCGCGGACTGGGACTGGGAGAGCGCGCCGTCGGTCGTTCCGCCGACGGCGGACTGGAGCTGGGTCACGTTGGCCGACTGGGACTGGAGCAGCGAGCCGTGGACGGCCCCCGCCGTCGCCGCCTGGACCTGCTCGGCCTCGACGGTCTGATACTGCTGAACTGACGACCGAGCGCCCTCGAGCGCCGCCGCTCGCTGTTCCTGTGTCACTTCGATCCCCTGGGCTTGAGCAAGCTCGACACCTTCCTCGACGCCGGCCTCGACGGCTGCAGTGGTTTCCTGGCCCGTCACTTGCTCGGTCCCACCGTCGGCCGTCGCCTCCTGATCGAAGGTCACCAGCTCGGACTCGGCGGTGGGTTGCGAGTCGTTTTGGACGACGGCCTGCTCGAATATAGCCGGTGACTCGTCGGCCGCCGCGGGGGTCGCCTCGTCACCGACGGCGGCCTGCCCGCTATTTCCACCCAGCAGCGGCAGCGCGACGGCGCTGCCGACCAGCGCGGCCGAAAGCAGTACGACGACGGCGGTCGCGGTCGTCTTAGATCGTCTCATCTGTGGGCACCTCTCACAACGCATCTGCGAACGCCTGCGCTCCCCTTCGGAGTGGCCCCGATTTCGCCCCGTTTCGGCCCTGAACGTAGACTACTCATTTTCCCACCACCGGACCGAACGATTGCATAAGGCCGCCGGTCGTTTCGGTTAGCGAACCGAGACAATCAGCTATTACCGCGGCCTGTTCTGCGTCCGACGGTCGCAGACGGCCGATTGACGCTCGAAGCTACCGTCGCTGACGTGTCGTGGGTCGATCGAAACTGCCAGTGAAGCTGAGAGGAAGCATCCTGTTTCGCGCCGATTCTATGTACTGACAGCGCCGGTGACCGCTTGCAAGGACATGTCGGTCCGATCACACCCCGTCTCGGAAACCGAAGTTTTCATCCTGGTTTACGAGAGAGCGGAGGTATGGCAACGGATCAGCATTCAGTCGAACTCGTCGACGACGACGTCGTCAAGTCCTTCGCACGGGCGGCCGTCCTCGCAGCGCTGATGGCGGCGACCGTCTTTGTCGGGTCAATCCCGATCCCGGTCTCGCCGGTACCGATATCGCTTGGCGTGATCGTCGTCTATCTCGCGGGACTCTACCTCGGCCCGTACTGGGGAGCGTTCTCGCTCCTGTTGTACCTGACCGCCGGCGCGGTCGGACTCCCCGTCTTCGCCGAACGTGCCGCCGGATTCGGGGTCCTCGTCGGCGATAGCGCCGGCTATCTCTGGTCGTATCCGATCGCGGCCCTGTTGATCGGCGCTGTCGTCCACCGGCGGAGCGAGGCCGGCGATCCCGCCGACCTGTCGCGGCCGGTCCTCGTCGTGACGCTACTCGCGGCGCTGACCGTCATCTACCTGCTCGGGGCCGCCTGGCTCGGATACGTCGTTGACCTCAGCATGGTCAAAGCGATCGAGCTCGGCGTTGTGCTGTTTATTCCGGGCGATCTCATCAAGATCGCGGCCGTGGTCGCAATCGTCGAGGCTGAACGCATCGCGACATGACTGTTCCCCAGCCCACGCAGTACCGATGATCGAGTTTCGATCCGTCTCCCACGCGTTCGACGATGTCCCCGTCCTCGAGGACGTCTCGCTGTCGATCGACGCCGGCGAGTTCGTCCTGTTGGCGGGGGCCAACGGCAGCGGGAAGACGACACTGTTGCGCCATTCCAACGGCCTCCTCGAGCCCGACTCCGGCGAGGTACTCGTCGATGGCACGCTGGTCGCCGAGGACCTGATCGCCGCCCGCTCGAGCGTCGGCATGGTCTTCCAGCACCCGCGTGACCAGTTCGTCGCCGCGACCGTCGGCGAGGACATCGCTTTCGGCCCCGAAAACCTCGGGCTCGAGCGCGCAGAGATCGACCGCCGTGTGACGGCCGCACTCGAGGCAGTGAACATGGCCGGCCGCGAGGACGAGCGCATCGACGCCCTCTCGGGCGGTGAGCAGTCTCGCGTGGCGATCGCGGGTGCGCTCGCGATGGAGCCGACCCACCTCGTTCTCGACGAACCCTTTACTGGACTGGACGACCCCGCGCGCCGCTCGGTCCTCGAGCGCCTCGCGTCGCTGTCGGCCGACGGAACCGGCGTCCTGCTCGCCACCCACGATCTTCGGGACGTTTGCGGGCTCGCCGACCGGGTAATCGCCATGCACGATGGCCGCGTCGCCGTCGATGGCCCGCCTGCGGACGCACTGGACGAACTCGACGGGCTCGAGGTACGCGTGCCGGATACCACACGATGCTGACCTACGAACCAGACGAGAGCCTCGCACACCGGCTCGATCCGCGAGCCAAGCTGGCGGTCCAGATCGGGTTCGCCGCCACTGCACTGGCGCATACGACGCCGCGTGCGCTCATCGCCTTCTCGGCCCTGACGGCGGTCGCGATGGCCACAGCGCGGCTGTCGCTCCGTCGAACCCTCGTCTCCTACCGGCTCGCGCTAGTCGTCCTCGCGCTCGCGCCGCTGCTCGCGGGCGTCACCGTCGGCCCGCCCTGGTTCGACCGGTCGGCCGCCACCGCGTCGGGGCTGGCGAGCTATCGGGTGCTGCTCATCCTGCTCGTCAGCGCCGCCTACGTCCGATCGACGCCGGTGCGTGACTCTCGAGCCGCGATCCAGCTGACGATCCCCGGGAAGCCGGGCCAACTCCTCGGCGTCGGTGTTGGACTCGTCTTCCGGTTTCTCCCCGTCCTCCGTGGCGATCTGCGGACGATCCGGGAAGCGATGGCCGCCCGGCTGGGAACCGAACGGGGCGTGGTCGACCGCGCCAGCACGATCGGCATGCTCGGCGTGACGCGTGCGTTCGATCGGGCAGATCGGCTCTCGCTCGCACTGCGGGCGCGGTGTTTCGCGTGGAACCCCACGCTTCCGGCGCTTGCGTTCTCGCGAGTCGACTATCCCGTCCTGGGCCTGGCCGTCGTCCTCGCCGTGTCCGCGTTCTATTAGCGCTCGAGAGGCTGACAGTTCGACCGCGCTCTCCCTCGACGCGCTTATATTCGGGTGGTGTCGACACGACGGTAATGCCTGCGAATAGTTCGGTCGATCTCGTGTGGCTGTTCGGCCCCTTCGCCGTGTATCTGGTGATGCTCGGCGTGTACTACGTCTGGGAAGGACGGCGCGAAAAACGACTGCGAGCACAATACGAGGAGAGCGAGTATGCCAAGTAGCGGACTCGCCGGCTCGGCCGGCGCGTGGGTCCTCGGAACGTTCGCGGCGTATCTCCTCATCCTGCTCGGGATCGGGCTCTACTCCTCTCGGCTTATGGACACCGTCGACGACTACGTCATCGGCGGTCGAAGCGTCGGCCCGGTCGTCACGGGCTTTTCCGAACGAGCCTCCGAGATGAGCGGCTGGCTCACGCTCGGTGTCCCAAGCGACGCCTTCGGGACGGGCGTGATGGCCTTCTACAACGGGCTCGGCATGATTCCGGCTGATCTGTTCGCCTGGGCCGGGCTCGCCAAACGCCTTCGGAAGTACACGGAGATCGTGAAAGCGGTCACGCTGCCGACCTTCTTCGAGACGCGTCTGCAGGACGACACCGGACTCGTCAAAGGCGTCTCCGCGGTCGTATTGATGATCTTCGAAGGTGGATACGTGGGTGCACAGATCGTCGCCGCCGGGACGCTACTCGAGGTGCTCACCGGTGTCGAGCCGCTGGTCGGCATCCTCGGCGGCGGCGTCATCGTCGTCGGTTACACCATGCTCGGTGGCTACTTCGCCGTCGCGTGGTCCGACTACTTTCAGGGCGCGATCATCCTGCTCGCGTTCATCATCCTGCCGATCCTGGCGTTTACCAACTACGGGCTTCCCTTCAACGACCTCGCATCCGTCGGGAGTTCGTACACGAGCATCACGGCCGGAATGACTGGGTGGGCGGCGATTTTCGGTATCATCAGCTACGCCGCTATCGGGCTCGGAATCCCCGGCAACCCACACGTCATGGTGCGCTTCATGGGGATCGACGAGGTCAAGAACATCCGGCTGGCGGCGCTGGTCGCCCAGCTGTTCATGTTCGTCGCCTACATCGGGGCCGGCTTCGTCGGGCTGTACGCGCTGGTCGTCTTCGGGCAAGGCGGCATCGACGATCCGAACAACGTCATGCCGATGCTCACACTCGAGTTCTTCCCCGGTGCCATCGCGGGGATCATCCTGGCGGCGGCTCTCGCCGCGATGATGTCCAGTGCTGACTCGCAGCTGCTCGTCGCGACCAGCGCCATCGTCGAGGACGTCTACCACGGCTACGTCAACCCGAACGCGAGCCAGGCGACACTCGTCCGCTACTCCCAGCTCGTCACGCTTGCACTCGGGGCGGCGAGTATCGCCTTCGCCTACATCGCGAAAGACACCCCCATCTACACGCTCGTCCTCGACTACGCCTGGGGCGGCCTCGGTGCGGCTATCGGCCCGACGCTGATCGCGTCGCTGTGGTGGAAACGCGTCACCGCCAAAGGGTCGGTCGCGAGCATGATCGTCGGCACGGCGACGATGTTCCTGTGGACGCAGCTGTCGGCACTCCTCGGCGTGCTCGGGCTTCAGAGTGCAGTCGACGCGTCGCCGTTCCTCTCGGGACTGGTGGGCGCCTACGGGCTCTTCCCCGCATTTATCCTCTCGACGACGACGTTGGTCGTCGTTTCGCTGCTGACGCGCCCGCCGGAGGGTGTTGACGATCACTTCGACGTCTTCGACAAACCACTCTCGGCGCTCTCGAGCGGCGAGAGTCCGACCGGCGCGCCCGACTACGTCACCGACGGTGGTCGCGACGTCTCCCCGAAAGCCGTCACGGAGACCGACACCATCCGCGCCCACGTCGACGCGACCGACTACTGGGACGAGGAGGACGACTAAATGAGCACGCCACGTCGTCCACCGGCGACGCCGAGCGATGCCGCAGGCGGTCGCCGCGAGCGTACCGAGCTGTCGGTCATCACACCAACGATCACGCGCGAGGACGTCGACTCGAGCGGCCGCGTCGGTGCCGTCGCGTATCCTTATCGTGTCTACGACGGGGTCGCAACGATCGAGCGGCCGGTGATCGCGGATCGCGACCTCGACTATGTCGTCACCGTCGATCGCGCGCGCCGGCTGGCCGTGCAAGCCGACACGTTCCCGGAGACGCAGATGCGATCGGTCGACGACGTGCTCGTGATCCCCTCGGAACTCTCCGACGCACAGACCCTCCGGAAGGCCGAAGACGCCGTGTTCAAATGGACGCTCCGAACGGTCGCAGTCGGCTCCGAGCCGGACGTGACGTTCGATCGGTCAGTCGACGCGTACAAACTCTTCTGGATCGCGTCCCGGCCCGACGGTGATGTCATCGTCGACAGCGTCCGCGGAACCGAGTCGCCGCTGGCGGACTGACGGAATTTTATCCCTCTGCTGATCGATCATTTCCCGTTTTCCGTCTCGTATCGGCGACTCGAGTCGCTCGATCAGTCACTGTCCTGTGACGTCTATAGTAGCCACTGAAAGTCAATGGACACCCGATCGCACGACTGCTGTGCGATCGGTGTGTGAGTCGTTTCAGTTGTTACTATCGCTGCCACTGCTGTCTCACCTGCCGTGTCGCTCCGCGGTGGGAGAGTCAGCCACTCGTGTTTCGGTCCATCTGGTGTACTCTCGCTCCGCACTATCTCGCTAGATTTCATATCGCTATATTTGATTTATTGTTGACGATGGCCGATACGCGAGGATTTCGCTCGAGTCCGAACGGGCCGCCGGATGTCAGTTCTGTACTGGCATATAATGGGCCACTAAATTCGCTGAGAGATGAGATTCGCCGTAATTAACGAATAAGTCGTGGGGGAATTGCGACGGTATGCACCGCCGAGAGATGCTGCTTGCAGGTGTTGCGATCGGGAGTTGTCTCGCAGGGTGTACCGGAATCGAGACGGCAACCAACACACACACCGACTCGAGCGGCAACGAATCGACGACCCATGAGCCGGTCGATGACGATCCCGTCGATACCCGGCCCGGTCAGCCTGAGCGGGCCAGTACGCTCGACGACTTCGAGGATCTCTCGCCGTGGACCAGCTACGGTGGAACGCTGATCGCGGACGAATCGACGTACTACACCGGGTCGCAGGCCGCACGACTCTACATCAGGCCGTCCGACAAGCGCGGAGTGATCAGCAGAACGTTCGACGAGCCGATCGATCTGGCCGGCCAGGCCCTGTCGATGGCACTGCGCACGACCGCGACCGTCTATCCACAGATTCAACTGTTCGACGCCGATCGAAACCGGCTCGATGTTCGTGCCTCCGTTCACGCGAACGTCCCCATCCAGCTGTATCCGTTCGGGATCGAACACGACGGCGGCTGTGATCTCTCGGCCGTCACCGAAATCCGGATCGTCCACTACACCGGTGGCGGCGAATCACTGTCGATCTGGTGTGACGAACTCTCGTCGGTCCCACGGCCCGAAACACCGGTGGTGCTGTTTCAGTTCGACGATGGTAGCATCACGGACTACACGCAGGCCCGTCCGATCCTCGCCGAGCATGGCTATCCCGCATCGTCGTTCGTCAATCCAGCCACCATCGGCGAGTCAAGTGTGCTCAATCTCGAGCAGCTCAGCGAACTCCACGACAATGGCTGGACGATCTGTAGCCACGCGCACCGACACGACTCTCTGGACGAACTCGAGCGCGACGCCCAAAAAGCGCGCATTCGCGATGCAAAGGAGTGGCTCACAGCCCACGGGTTCGCGGACGGGGCCGAGTACTTCGCCTATCCGTACAGCAATTATGACGCCACGACGCTCGAACTCGCCGCCGAGTACCACCGACTCGGATTCGCCGCCGGATGGCCAGCAACAGGTCATGTCCCAAACCGTCTGCTTGCTCCCCGACGTGGGAATCTCGAGCCGGCAGCTGCTAGCCGGCTGCTCGATCTAGCTGTCCGTCACTCCGGTGTCGTCACGTTGCTGTTTCACTCGATGTGGGACCTCGAGGACGCCGGCTACCATGTCGATACGTTCGAGTCGATCGTCGACGAGGTCGCCAAACGGGAACGCAAGGGCGACCTCGAGGTGCTCTCGGTGGCGGAGTTCGACGATCGACTGGTCACGCCGACGCTTCCCGCACCGTACGTCTAATCTTCGTAACGGTGTGAGAGCAACAGTGGTCTTCAATCGCAGAACGGCGTTGGACAGCGTTGCCGCTTACGGATTTGTTCGTCGCAAAAAGAGCCGGTGGAGGGATTTGAACCCTCGACCTAATCCTTACGAAGGATTCGCTCTGCCAGTCTGAGCTACACCGGCGCGATTGCATTCATTCGTAGGGCCGATACCAGCCATAAGGGTTGCGAATCGATCCAGTTGTGACAGAGAGTTACGGACTCCGGTCGCATTAGTGCTCGAGGCGCACGTCCAGACAGACGTTCAGCTCGTGGGGAGCGTACGACCGGACGGTGTGGCGCGTCTCGACGGTCACGTCGTACTCGGGCTCGGCGGCCGCACGGATCGCGCGTTCGCCTGGCCCGAACGGGTCGTCTTCGTGCTGGATGTCGTAGTAGTGGAGGACGCAGTCGTCGCCGGCGAGCGTTACAGCCGACTCGAGGAATGCGTCGGCGCTGTGGGGGAGGTTCATCATGATACGGTCGGCCCAATTCTCGTAGTCGGTGGCGACGTCACGAACGTCGTCGTTGATCGCCGTCACACGGTCTTCGACCCCGTTGCGCCGGGCGTTCTCGCGCAGGTAGTCGATCGCGTCGGCGTTGATATCGACGCCGACACACTCCGCGCCGCGGTTCGCGAACGGGATGATAAAGGGGCCAACACCGGCGAACATATCGAAGGCGTGCTCGCCCTCCGTGACTTGCTCGGCGACCCGGTTGCGCTCGGTCGCGAGCCGCGGGGAGAAGTACACCTCGGCGAGATCTAAGACGAACTCACAGCCGTACTCGCGGTGGACGACCTCGGTGTTCTCGCCTGCGAGCAGCTCCCAGTCGCGGACGCGCGTCTCGCCTTTCACCTTCGAGGCCTTGTTCAGCACCGTCTCGACGGGGAGATCGGACTCGAGGATGGCATCAGCGATCTCGCGTGCGCGCTCGGAATCATCTTCGTCGATGAGCGCGGCCCTGCCGAGCCGTTCGTAGGACGGCTCGAACGAGAGGAGATCGGCAGGCGTCGTCTGCGTGTCGCGTTCGTCGACCGTCCGGGTAACGATCTCACCGTCCTCGAGCACCGCCTGAACGGCGTCGGGATCGGTCACTGGAATATAGAGCCAGCCGTCCTCGACGGCGATCTCATAGTCGTCGTCGATCAGGTCCGCGTCGGCGAGCGTCGTACGCGTCGCTTCGCCGGCTTCACGCGTGACGCGGACGCACGGAACTTCCATACTTGGACTGGCCGGCGAGCCGCTGTAACGCTGACGTTTTCGCTGACTGCTCCCCTACAGCACGGTTGGTAAACCACTACTCGCTATATAGAACCTCCAGCGACTGTGAGAGTGCCTTCATCGATGAATGTCTCAATCACTTGTCCGCTCGAGGCGATGTGCGAGCTGGATTCACAGGGGAGCATCTCGAAAGCGTATTCCGGCCGCTACGACTACGAGCGGCTATGCTCACCTTCATCGGCCTCGGTCTCTACGACGAGCGTTCGATCACCGTCGAGGGGCGGGATGCCCTGCAGGCGGCCGACCGCGTCTATGCCGAGTTCTACACCAGCCAGCTGATCGGGACGACGATCGACGACCTCGAGTCCTCCCACGACCTCGAGATCGACGTCCGGGACCGCGCCGGCGTCGAACAACACCCCGAAGACATGCTCGAGGCGGCCGAAGACGAGGACGTCGCCTTCCTGACTGCGGGCGATACGATGATCTCGACGACCCACGTCGACCTGCGGCTGCGAGCCCACGAGCGCGGTGTCGAAACGCGGGTCATTCACGGCGTCACGGCTCAGACGGCAACCAGCTCGCTGACCGGGCTCCAGAACTACCGGTTCGGCAAGGCGACGACGCTTCCCTTCCCCTACGCCCACGGTGCTGATGGGCTTCCCGCGAGCGTAACCGAGACGATCGACGAGAACCGCGCTGACGGCCTTCACACGGTCGTCTATCTGGACATCAAAGCCGAACGTGAAGAGTACATGACCGCTGACGTCGGCGCGGAACTGCTCGCCGAGGAATACCCCGATCTCGTCGGCGTCGTCGTCGCCCGTGCGGGCAGCCCGGAGCCGCTCGTCGAGGCCGGCACGATGACCGAACTTGCACAACGAGAATTCGGTGATCCACTGCACCTGCTCGTCGTTCCCGGTGAGTGTCACCTGCTCGAGGCCGACGCGCTGGTCGAACTGGCCGGTGCCGATCGGGACACGCTCGATATCGTTTGAAGTAGCGGACAAACATCGGCTCGAGTCGACTCGCGACTATAACTCTTCACTATATCAAAAATCGATCATCACGGCCGTGCTGTTGCTGTAGAGCGGCCAGCAGCGCTACAGTCGGTCGATGACCGCGGCGGTCACGTCCTCGGTCGACGCGTCTCCACCCAGATCGGGCGTGCGCGGCCCTTCGGCGAGCGTGGCTTCGACGGCCGCGTTGACGGCCTCGCTCTCTTCTTCGTAGCCGAGGTACTCGAGCATCATCGCGGCGGAGATGATCTTCGCAGCCGGGTTCGCGACGCTCTCACCGGCGATGTCGGGTGCAGTACCGTGGACCGGCTCGAACAGGGCGCGCTCGGGGCCGATGTTGGCCGACGGCAGCAGGCCGAGCCCGCCGACGAGGCCAGCAGCGAGGTCCGAGAGCACGTCGCCCGCGAGGTTCGGGCAGACGACGACGTCGAACTGCTCGGGGTCGAGACAGACCCGCGTCGCGAAGGCGTCCATCAGCACTTCGTCGGTGTCGACGCCCTGCTCGTCGGCGACCGACTTGACAGTGTCACGGAAGAGTCCGTCCGTCTCACGCATGACGTTGGCCTTGTGGACGATCGTGAAGCTGTCGTGCTTGTCGCTGTCGGCGACGAAGTCACAGGCAAACTCGGCGAGCCGTTCGGAGGCCGACTCCGTGACGACGCGGGTGAGCGTCGAGACGTCGTCGGTCAGACGGTCTTCGTGGCCCGAATAGACGCCCTCGGTGTTCTCCCGGAGGAAGAGCAGATCCGTTTCGGGGCGGACGGCGTCGATCCCCGGATACGCCTTCGCGGGCCGGACGTTGACGAACGAGTCGACCGCTTCGCGCAGCGGCAGGATGACGTCCGCGGCCGTCTCGCCGGCCGCGCCGAACAGCGTCGCGTCGGCCGACGCCGCGAGGTCGTAGGTCTCCTGTGGGAGCGCCTCGCCAGTCTCTTCTTTGACCGCGTCGCCGGCTTCCGCTTCGATGAACTCGAAGTCGATGTCGAGCGTCTCAAGGACTTCGACTGCAGCGGGTGTTACTTCTTTACCGATTCCGTCGCCCGGAATCACGGCGATTTCGTGAGTCATGGCCAACCATCGTCGCGGGGCCGAAAAGAGGGTATCGATTGCCGGACTGGTCGTCGCTTAGGGACTTCCGACGCCAGTGCTGATTCCGACTGCGTTGGCGATCGCACGTCGTTTGAGCAACGTGAACCCGACGACGACCAGTCCGAACCCGGCGACCGTCACCGTACTGATCGACTCCTCGAGAAATACGACGCCTGCAACCGTTGCGACGATCGGAACGGCGTAGCCGACCAGCGCTGCCTCGAACGCACCGTGTTTCTCGAGGATCCGGAAGTAGATCAGGAAGGCGATGGCGGTCGCGAAGACGCCGAGATAGACGAGCGCGCCGACTGCGGTGGGGACGACGAGCGACGGCGATGGTAGCTCACCTGCGGCGAGACTGGCGGCGTGTAAGACGACGCTGCCGATGCCCATCGACCAGCCGACCAGTGCCCCACGCTCGATAGTCGGGCCAGCGCGCTGAATCAGGACCCCGCCAAGCGCGATACTGCACACCTGTCCGACGACGAGCAGTCGGCCGAGGGTATCGCCCGCCAACAGGTTGTTTGGATCGGGCTGGACGACGAGCGCGACGCCGAAAAAGCCGATCGCGGCCCCGACGGCACCGAGCGGCGAGAGTCGCTCACCGAGCAGCACTACTGCCCACAACGCGGTGATGATGGGAACCAGTCCCTGAATGATCGCGGCGACGCCGCTCGGGACGGTCTGCTGGGCCAGAAAGAGCAAGCCGTTGCCGCCGATCAGAAAGATACCGCCGCCCGTAACAGCCGCCAGATCGTTCCGGCGAGTCGGCACCCAGCCATCGACTTGAGTGGCAGCGTAGGCCAGGAGCAAAACCGCCGCGATGTCGTACCGAACGGCTGCGAACAGTAGCGGCGGCAGATGCTCGAGGCCGATCGAAATCGCTGGAAACGAAAGCCCCCAGAGAACGGCGAGGAACACGAAAAGGGGCACGTCGAGGGAGCGAGACATACACGTTGTTCCGGGCTATCGTCCGAAGTATCTCGCGGTTCCGTGGCCTCTCACCGCGTTCGTAACAGCAAGTGGAGAGTGGCGACTCGAGGCGTCGGCGGTTCGACTCGAGTCAGAACGACCGAAGAACGGAGCGACCGGTCGAAACCGAGTCGCGAAATCGGATTCCTTACTCCGCTTCGGGAATCGCCGCGTCGTCGACGTAGGGGAGTTCTTTGGCCTTCTCGCGGACTGCGTCGGCGTTGGACTTCATCAGCGCCGTCGTGTCCCAGACGCCTTCGACGAGGGCCTTGCGCTGGGCCTCGTCGACGGTGACGTCGATCGTGGTGTCACCGTAGGTCACTTCCTCGGCTTCGACATCGATCTCGATCTCGCCGTCAGGGTTTGCATCGACCCAGTCCTGCAGTTCCTGGATCGTCTCGCTGTCCGCCGTGACGGTCGGAATACCGAGCGCCAGACAGTTACCAGCGAAAATCTCGGCGAAGCTCTCGCCGATGATCGCGTCGATGCCCCAGCGCATCAGCGCTTGGGGAGCGTGCTCGCGCGAGGAGCCACAGCCGAAGTTGGCGTTGACGACCATCACCGACGAGTCCTGGAACCGATCCTCGTTCATCGGGTGGTCTTTGGGGTTGTCGTCGTCGTCGAAGCGCAGGTCGAAGAAGGCGAACTCGCCCAGCCCGTCGAAGGTGACGACCTTCATGAACCGCGCGGGGATGATCTGGTCCGTGTCGATGTCGTTTCCTCGGATCGGGATGCCCGACCCCGAGACGTAATCGACTTCCGGAATCTCGACTTCGTCGCTTCCGCTCATGCGACGGTCACCTCCTTGAGGTCGCGCACGTCAGTCACTTCCCCAGTGACTGCCGCCGCAGCGACCATCTGTGGGTTCATCAGTACGGTTCGGCCTTCTTTCGAACCCTGCCGGCCGACGAAGTTTCGGTTCGAGGAGGAGGCGCTTGCCTCATCGCCCTCGAGTTGGTCTTCGTTCATGCCGAGACACATCGAACAGCCGGCATTGCGCCACTCGAAGCCGGCTTCCTCGAACGTGTCCTTGAGACCTTCTTCCTCGGCGGCGTGTTGGACGCGCTGGCTGCCGGGAACGACCATCGCGCGGACGTCGTCGTCGACCTGTCGGCCTTCGATAATGTTCGCGGCGCGTCGCAGGTCCGGCAGGCGGGCGTTCGTACAGGAGCCGAGGAAGGCGACGTCGATGTCGTAGCCCTCCATCGTCTCGCCTGGCTCGACGCGCATGTGTTCCTGTGCGCGCCGGGCTGTGTCCTGTTTCTCCTCGGGCAAGTCCTCGGGTGCCGGAATCGGCTCGGTGACGCCGACGCCCTGGCCGGGCGTGGTGCCCCAGGTGACGACCGGCTCGAGCTCGCTCGCGTCGATGTGGACGACGTCGTCGTACTCGGCGTCCTCGTCCGACGCGATCGACTCCCAGTAGGGTTTGAGCTCGTCGAACTTCTCGGGGTTCTCCTGGAAGTAGTCGGTCTCTTCGAGCCACTCGTAGGTGGTCTCGTCGGGGTTGACGTAGCCCGCACGAGCACCGCCCTCGATGGACATGTTACAGATCGACATCCGGCCTTCCATGCCGAGGTTCTCGATGGCCTTGCCGGCGTACTCGTAGACGTAGCCGACGCCGCCTTCCGTTCCGAGTCGTCGGATGATCTCTAAGATGATGTCTTTGGCTTCGACACCCTCGCCGAGTTCGCCGTCGACCTGGATCTTGCGGACCTTCTGTTTCTCCATGGCGACGCTGCCCGTCGCGAGCACGTCGCGGATCTGGGAGGTCCCGATCCCGAACGCGAGTGCGCCGAAAGCGCCGTGGGTGCTGGTATGCGAGTCGCCACAGACGATCGTCTTGCCGGGCTGAGTCAGGCCCTGCTCTGGGCCGATGACGTGGACAATCCCCTGATCGCCCGTCGTCGGGTCCGAAAACTCGATGCCCGCCTCGCGGGCGTTCTCCTCGAGTTCGGACATCATCTCTTCGGCCGCGTCCTCCTCGTAGGGACGGGACTGGTCGGACGTCGGGACGATGTGGTCGACCGTCGCGTGAGTCAGCTTCGGGAAGGCGACCTCGAGGTCGCGCTCGCGGAGCATCCCGAACGCCTGCGGGCTCGTAACCTCGTGGATGAGGTGCAGCCCGATGAACAGCTGATCCTGTCCAGTCGGAAGCGTGGTGACTTTGTGTCGATCCCAGACCTTGTCGTACAGTGTTCCCTCGCTCATTCCTCGTCCTCTACGACCGTCTCACGGTCGGTGTGCTCGCCGTGTTCGGTCCCGCGCTCGAAGACGCGGTTCGCGTCGTCGGCCTGTTTCGGCGGCGTGTGGTCGACGTCGCGCATCGTCTGTTTCTTGTCGGTACGCCCGTTCCCGTTGGCCTCCGCTTCGCCCCCGTCAGCGGCGACGATCGGCCCGCGGTTGAACAGCCGGCCAGCCGTCTCCCCAGTGTAGGGGTTCGTGTGGCTGACGTCGGCCATCGTGTCTGTTGTGGTGTCGGTTTCGTTCATGGTTGGTCGCTCTCCGTTTTCGGTTAGTCGTCGGCTTGCACCTGGACGGACTCGTCTTCGGTTTCGTCGTCCTCGGCCCAGGCGAACAGGTCGCGCAGTCGCTCGCCGACGTCTTCGATCTCGTGGTTCTGTTCGGCGTTGCGCAGCTGGCCGTAGCTCGGGCGGCCAGCCTGGTTCTCGACGATCCATTCGCGCGTGAACTCGCCGTTCTGGATTTCCTCGAGGATCTCGTCCATGTTCTCACGGACGGAGTCGTCGACAACGCGGTCGCCACGGGTGAGACCGCCGTACTCGGCGGTGTCGGAGACGGAGTTCCACATCTCCATGTTGCCGCCTTCGTACATCAGATCGACGATCAGTTTGAGTTCGTTGAGACACTCGAAGTAGGCAATCTCCGGCGAGTAGCCCGCGTCGACCAGCGTCTCGTAGCCGTGTTTGACCAGCGAGGTGACGCCGCCACAGAGGACGGCCTGCTCGCCGAAGAGGTCCGATTCGACCTCTTCCTGGAACGTCGTCTCGATGACGCCGGCGCGGGTACAGCCGATCCCCTTCGCGTACGCGAGGGCACGCTCCTGTGCGTCGCCAGTGGTGTCCTGATAGACCGCCAGCAGGCCGGGCGTCCCTTCGTCGTTCTCGTAGTTGCGGCGAACGAGGTGGCCCGGGCTCTTGGGCGCGACCATCGTCACGTCGACGTCTTCCGGCGGCTCGATCTGATTGTAGTGGATGTTCAGCCCGTGGGCGAACTGCAACGTGTCACCGGCCTCGAGGTTGGGCGCGATGGCGTTCTCGTAGACCGACGCCTGGACGGTGTCGGGCACGAGGACGGATACGTAGGAGGCCTGTGCGACCGCGTCGGCGGGCGCTTCGACGGTGAGGCCGTCAGCTTCGGCGGCCGATCGCGAGGAGGAGTCCTCGCGCAGGCCGACGACTACGTCGACCCCACTCTCGTGGAGGTTCAGCGCGTGGGCGTGACCCTGGCTCCCGTAGCCCAGTACGGCCACGGTCTCGTCGTCAAGCGTCGATACGTCTGCGTCGTCGTCGTAATAAATATCGGTGGTGAATTCGTCAGTCATCGTCTGCTGGTTGGGTATGGTCGCCATACTTCGCCTCGTCGGCGGGCTGTGCTGTCAGGTCGGCCGCAGCGGTCTGGTCGGTGCCACGAGCCATCGCCGTCAGCCCCGTCCGGGACACCTCTCGGATGCCGAACTGGCTGAACGTCTCGACGGCGGCCTCGATCTTCTGGCGCGAGCCAGTGATCTCGAAGGTCGCCGTCTCCGGACTCGAGTCGACGGCCGTCGCGTCGTACATGTCCGCGACGGCGCTGACCGATGCAGGATCCTCGGCGTCGACTTTCACGAGCGCCAGCTCGCGGCGCATCGCGTCGGGCTCGAGTTCGCGCACGGAGATGACCGGCACGAGCTTTCGCAGCTGTTTTTCGACCTGGTCGATCCCGGGGTCGGGCTCCTCGACGACGATCGTGATCCGCGCGCGATCCTCGTCTTCGGTGGGGCCAACGGTCAGACTCTCGATGTTGAACTGCCGTCTCGAGAACAGTCCCGAGACGTCCGAGAGCACGCCGGGTTCGTGTTCGACCAGCGCCGAGATTACGGTACGCCGGGGATCGTGGGTCGCCTCGACTTCGGGGTCGATGCGAATTCCCTGCTTGTTTCGCCGTCCCGCGGGCGTCGGTCGCTCTTCCGGTGGTGGGCCTTCTAATCCGCGTTTCATAATTGGTCCTCCGTCAGTGCGAACTGACCGTTGTCGCCGCCACTTGGCACCATCGGGTAGACGTTGGCGTCGGGATCAATGTGGACGTCGATCACCGAGGGGCCGTCGTAGGCGAGTGCCTCCTCGATGGTGTCGGCGACGTCGTCGTAGTCGTCGATTCGGAAGCCACAAGCGCCGAAGGCTTCGGCGAGCTTGTCGAACTCGGGCATCCAGTTGTAGTCCGAAGCGGCGTGGCGGCCCTCGAAGAAGGCGTCCTGCCACTGGCGGACCATGCCGATGTACTCGTTGTTGAGCACGGCGACCGTGATGTCCAAGTTCTCGCGGACGGCCACGGAGAGTCCCTGCAGCGTCATCAGGAACGAGCCGTCACCGTCGACACAGACGACCTCCTGGTCGTCGTCAGCTGCCAGCCGCGCGCCGATGGCCGCGGGCAGGCCGTAGCCCATCGTCCCGAGACCGTGACTCGAGACCCAGGTTCGCGGTTCGGTGTAGGTCCAGTACTGGGCGGCCCACATCTGGTGTTGGCCGACGCCGGTGGTGACGATCGCTCGGTCGCTCGTGGCTTCGTCTAAGGCTTCGACGACGAACTCCGGCTGGACCGGCGCGTCCTCGGGTGCCTCGTAGGCCATCGAGTAGTCGGATTTCCACTGCTGGCACTGGGCACGCCACTTCTTGACTTCCGGTGACTCGTCGACCGCCTCGGCGAGTTGCTCGACGACGGTTTCGGCGTCGCCGACTAGCGGGTAGTCCGCGTAGATATTCTTCGAGATCTCGGCGGGGTCGATGTCGACGTGGATGACCTCCGCGTCGGGCGCGAAGGTCTCGATGCCGCCGGTCAGGCGGTCGTCGAATCGGGTCCCGATCCCGATCAGCGTATCACAGTGGGTGATCGCCATGTTGGCATAGCCGGTGCCGTGCATGCCCGCCATTTCGAGGGACAGCTCGTGGTCCTCGGGGAACGCGCCGAGGCCGGGCATCGTGGTGATGACCGGAATCTCGTGTTCGATGGCGAACTCGCGACAGGCCTCGCTGGCCTCACCTTTGATAACGCCGCCGCCGAGCAGCATGACGGGACGATCTGCGTTCTCGATCCGCTCGGCCGCGGCCGCGACGATTTCCGAGTCGGCCCGTTCTTGCACGTGGTAGGTGTCGGGCGTTTTCGGCTCGTCGGGCTCGCGGTCGGTCTCGCCGTTGGTGACGTCTTTGGGGAGGTCGACCAGGGTCGGCCCCGGTCGGCCCTCGCCGGCGAGGGCGAACGCCTCGCTGACGTCGCTGCCGACGTGGTCGGCGTCGCTCGAGAAGGTGTTGTCCTTCGTGATCGGCGTCGTGACGCCGGTGGTGTCGGTCTCCTGGAAGGCGTCGTTGCCGACGAACTCCGTCGGCACCTGTCCCGTCAGCGCGAGCAGCGGGTCCGAGTCCATATCGGCGTCGGCAATGCCGGTGACGAGGTTGGTCGCCCCCGGCCCTGACGTCGCGAGACAGACACCCGGCTCGCCCGAGACGATGCCGTAGGCGTCGGCGGCATGCGCTGCGCCCTGTTCGTGGGCCATCGTCACGTGCCGGATGTCCGAATCGTAGAGGACGTCGTAGACGGGCATGATCGCCCCGCCCTGGACGCCGAAGGCGTACTCGACGCCCGCGTTCTCGAGTGCGCGGACGACTGACTCGGCACCCGACGTGACGGGTTCGGTCGTCGTCTCGGACTCGGCATCGGCTGCCGAGTCGGACTCGGTCGCCGCGTCGGGCGCGGCACTGTCGGCGATCTGCTCCTCGGTCTGTTCGTCGTCTGTTGGCGTGACCTTTGCTGCGCGTTCGCTCATCGATTACCTCCCGCCGGTGTGCGGCGATCGGGTGGTGTACGGTAGTGTGTCATCTGGTGGATTGCTGATCGCTCGGAGAACGATGCGGATGCCGGTCCGAAGCTGCGAAGTACTGAAGATGGGGCTAGGACGCCCCTACAATACGAATCGGAGCGAGCGCGCTGGTGTCGGCTGTGCGGACACGAGCCGACAGGGAAGCGCGAACCGTCATTACTGATTACGTAGCTCTCTCGAGGAGTATAACGCTTACGAGTCGCGCCAGTTCTCGGGATCGAACGCGATAGCCGGTGCTCGCGGCCGGTGGAAAACGGGGAGGACATCCCTCAGACGCGCACCTCCTCTTCCTCGGACTGGCGTTCGACGCCAGCCTCCTTGGCGAAGCGCTCTAAGACGTCGACGGTGACGCGGCGCTTCTCCGCCCCGTAGTCTTTGACCCGCCGGGTGACGGCGCGGACCTGCTCGTCGGTAGGGTCGAAGCCACACTCGACGAGCCGCTCGCGGACCGAGTGGGTACCGGTGTGTTTCCCCATGACGAGCTTGCGCTCGGCACCGATCATTTCGGGGGTCATGACGCCGGGCTCGAAGGTATCGGAGTTTTCGATGACGCCGGCGGCGTGGATGCCGCTCTCGTGGGAGAAGGCGTTGTCGCCGACGACGGGCTTGTTGCCCGGTGTCGGCATCCCGCTTTTCTCCTCGACGATCTCCGAGAGCTCGGTAATTCGCGTCGTGTCGATCCCCGTGTCGGTCTGGTAGAGCGACTCGACGGCCATCACGAACTCCTCGTAGGCGGCGTTGCCGGCCCGCTCACCGATGGAGTTGACCGACACTTGCGCCTGGGACGCGCCCGCTTCGATGCCGGCCAAGGCGTTGGCGGTGGCCAGCCCGAAGTCGTCGTGGGCGTGGACGTCGATCCGGGCGTCGGTGTGGGCCAGGACCTTCTCGATCATGGCCTTGAACCGGGTCGGCGTCGCCACGCCGGTGGTGTCGGGAATGTTGATCCAGTCGGTTCCGGCCTCGGTGACCGCCTCGATGACCTCGATCAGGAACTGTTCGTCGGTTCGCGTCGCATCCATCGGCGAGAACATGCAGGTTGCGCCTGCCTCGGTGATGCGTTCGACCGACTCGACTGCGCGTTCTACGACCTCCTCACGGGTGGCGTGCATCGAATCCTCGATCTGGACGTCGCTGGTGGATACGAACGTATGCACCATCTCGACGCCGGAATCGAGTGCCGCTTCGATGTCCTTGTCGACGACGCGGGCTAAGCCACAGGTCGTCGAACTGGTTGCCGAAGCGATATCACGAACGGCCTCGAACTCCGCGTCCGAGTTAACGGGGAACCCGGCCTCGATGACGTGGGTTCCCATCTCGTCCAAGATGGACGCGATCTGCCGTTTATCGTCGTAAGAGAACGAAGTGCCGGGCGACTGCTCGCCGTCCCGGAGGGTCGTATCGAAGACACGTGCTGACTCTATTTCGTCAGTGGAATCTAACGTGCCCTGGAAGAACTCGACCCCCCTGACTGTTGTCAGAGGATGGGCTGTCTTGTGAAGACATTGTATCTGAATCCCAGGTGCGACGACATATATAAAACTACCGCTGTCTCCGACGGTGATCGTCGATCGATACCATCACAATCGTTTGTTGACTTTCGAAAATCGCCCGACAGCGTCGACCTATTATCCGACCATACTTCCTAATACTGTATAGCACGAGCCCGCCGATCGCCGTTGCTCTCGAGCAGTGATCGCGAATTCTGCCCGCTTGACCCCGATCGAGTTCGCTCGAGCGCTCGCGCGCACTGACGATGGACGTTCGGTCGGAATCGGTTGGCAGCGAACGTCAGTACTGTGACGAACGTCCCATCACAACCGATTGCAGCCACGAACGTTCACCACGCGGCCGCGATTGCTGGCGTGTGACCCTTCTTATGGCTGGACGTGATAGAACTGGCCGCATGACGACCGATGAGATCACCGACCTGCTGACGAAGGCGTATATCGACGAACTCGAGACTGTAATGAACTACCAGACGAACGCGATCGTCCTCGACGGAATCCACGCCGAGGAAGTCAAAGAGAGCCTCGAGGCAGACATTCAGGAGGAACTCGACCACGCGCGAATCCTCGGCGAGCGACTGAAACAGCTCGACGAATCCCCGCCGGGCTCGGAGTCGTTCGAGGCCAACCAGCACAGCCTTCAGCCGCCCGAAGACACGACCGACGTCCAGTCGGTCATCGAGGGCGTCCTCGAGGCCGAGGAGGCCGCCATCGAAACCTATCGGTCGTTGGTCGAGGCGGCCGACGATGCGAACGATCCCGTCACTGAAGACGTGGCGGTGACGATCCTCGCCGACGAGGAGGCCCACCGCACCGAGTTCCGTGGGTTCGAAAAAGAGTTCCCGATGAATTGATCGTCCGGCCTCGAGACCACTGTGAGTGAACAGCGCCGAAGGCGGGGGCGAACGTTTTTCTCATCGCGGTTCGACGCACCCGGTATGAGCGATTTCGACCTCGACCTTCGAACCGTCGAGGAACACATCGACGACGAACTCGAGATCGAAGGCAGCATCGTCCTCGGCGTCCTCGACGGGGAGACGCCGGCTGAGGAGTGGCTCGAGGCAATCTCGAAGGGGAACGTGCTCGTTCTCAACGTCGAGGGGGACGTGAACGAACTGGCCTCGGGATTCGCACGCGATATCAGGGAATCGGGCGGGAATCTCGTTCACTTCCGTGGCTTTCTGCTTGTGACGCCACCGGGTGTGGACGTGAGTACGGATCGGCTGTAAGCGTCGATACCGGGTACAGCCGTGTGAATGCTATTTATCAGGCTCTCTCGAGTTCGTCGAACAGCGAACACACACGGCGCTCGATCTCGTCACGGATCGTCGCGACATCCGCCGGTGATTTTCCGTCCGGGTCCTCGAGATCCCAGTCGCGGTTCTCGCCGGCCCAGCCGGCCGGACAGACGTCGGAGGCCGAACAGCCCATCGTGATGACGTAGTCGCTTCCCTGGAGGTCCTCGAACGTGACCTCTCGTGGCGTTCGGTCGGCGATGTCGATGTTCGTGTCGGCCATCGCGTGGACGACTTCGTCGTGGACGTGGTCGGCCGGTCGTGTGCCGCCGGTGAGGAGGTCGATCTCGTCGGCGAGGTCGCGCGCCTCGAGTTCTTGCTTTGCGAACGCATAGGCCATCTGTGAGCGGCCCGCGTTCTGGACACAGACGAAGGCGATACGAGTCGGATCGGTGGAATCGGTGTGTGAAGTCATTGGTGTGGTCTCAGTCGTCGTCGGGGGTCGATTTTGGAGATGATGGCTCGAGGCGGCCGGTCGTGGCACCGCTCCAGTCGAAGCGCCGCTGGAAGTACAGCGCGACGTTGACCAGCGCGAGCAGGACCGGGACCTCGATCAGTGGGCCGACGACCGTGGTGAAGGCGACGCCGGAGCCTACGCCGAAGACCGCAACTGCGACCGCGATCGCGAGTTCGAAGTTGTTCGAGGCGGCGGTAAAGCCGATCGCGGTCGTCGTCGAGTAGTCCGCGCCGATCCCTCTGCCCATCCCGAAGCTCACGAGGAACATGACGACGAAGTAGATCGTCAGCGGGACGGCGATCAGGAGGACGTCACCGGGCGATGCGACGATAGTCTCGCCCTGGGTCGCGAACATTACGATGACGGTAAACAGGAGTGCGACCAGCGTCAAGGGATCGATTTTCGGAACGAGCTCCTCGTCATACCACGCCTCGCCTTTGATTCGCGTTCCGACGTACCGGGTAAGGAAGCCGCCGGCGAAGGGAATGCCGAGGAAGATGACGATCGCTCTGAACACCTGCGCTGGCGTCACGTTGAACGTCTCGATGCCGGCGACGAGCGTCTCCATGCCAAGGAGCGGCGGGAGAAACAGGCCGAAGAACCAGACGTACACGCCGTAGGTAACGATCTGGAAGAGACTGTTGAAGGCGACCAGCCCGGTGACGTACTCGGTCGAGCCGTCGGCGAGTTCGTTCCAGACGAGCACCATCGCGATACACCGGGCCATGCCGATGAAGACGAGTCCGAGGAAGTACTCCGGGCGCGCGGGAAGTCCGGGAACGAGTCCGCTGAAGAAGACGACCGCGAGCCCGAACATCAGCGTCGGGCCGATGAGCCAGTTTTGAACGAGGCTCAATCCGAGGACGCGCCAGTTGCGAAAGACGGTCGGGAGCCGCGAGTAGTCCGCCTTCGCCAGCGGCGGATACATCATCGCGATCAGGCCGATCTGGACGAGGTGGAAGTCCTGAATCGGCTGCGTGACCGACGGCGCGACGAAACCCAGGCCGATGCCGACGGCCATCGCACCGAAGATCCAGACGGTGAGATACTTGTCGAGGAAGTCCATCGACCGCGGATCGCCACAACTCTCGCAGCCACAGTTCGGGCCGTGTTCGTGCGCGTCGGTATCACTCATTCGTGAACACTCCATCCAACAGCGTCAGGATCGCAATCGCGCCGTTCGAGGCACGATACTTCCGCCAGCGCCCGTCCTTCCGGCGTGTCACCAGCCCGGCCTCGATTAGCTCTGAAAGTGCGTGACTGATCGCGCTCTCGCTCGTATCGATCATCGCATTCAGTTCACAGACACAGAGTTCGCCGTCGGCGGCGACGAGCAGCCGAACGAGCTTGTACCGCGTTTCGTTCGCAAGCGCCGCCAGCACGTCGAGATCCGAGTCGATCCGCTCGGTCGAGAGCACCGCCTCGAGCGTATCGAGTTCGTCGAGTCGTTGATCGACGTCCTCGGGACGACAGTCATCGAGTTCGTCCTCGAGGTATCGCTGGAGTCGTTGTGTCGCTGTTGCCATCATCTTCAATTGAGAGTCTCCTCAATTAATAGTTCCGACCGGAGGCCAGCAGTGTCGATTCGACCGCTGTTTGAGATTGCATAGCAGACTTGCACGTAGTGCCCAACACTCCTATAAGTGAGCAGTTCCTCAATTAGGATGTGCAACAGTCGAACATCAATCAGCAACAGTTGTCGTCTCGTGCAAGCACCTCGAGTCGCAAACAGCGTTCCGGGACGGCGTTTACCGGCGGCTACGGCACGAAGGCTGGGAGTTCCGATCTCCTGTTTCTCGAGGGGCAACTCCCGACCGAGGACGGCGTGGTCGACGGCGATCAGCCAGCGGCGGAACAGATGAACCGCGCGCTCTCGAACCTCGAAACGGCACTCGAAGAACAGGGCCGAACGCTCGAAGACGTGCTCAAGATGACGGTGTATCTCACCGACCTCGAACAGTATGACGCGGTCAACGAGGTCTATCGTGAGGCATTCGGCGAGCAGCTCCCAGCGCGCGCCGTCGTCGGTGTCTCGGAGTTACTTGGCGGTGCCAGCGTTCAGCTCGACGCAGTTGCGGCGATCGAGTAAGGGTTTGTTTCTCGTGGGATAGCTGAATGCTATCCGAAAAACAGTGTATCGAAGTGAGTCGTCCTGTGTAGACTGCATTGATTCTATATCGGAGGTCCTCGATTTATCCGACACTCGACTCGAGTCCAGTCGCACCCGGTCTGAACCCGATCGATTCAGACATGTGCTTGCGTTCACCGGACATATCACCACTTATTCTCTCGAATAAGCCCGATACCCACAATATTTTGTCTTTTCTGAACTGGTAATACACCCCCCTCTCGAGGATCAACTCTGAGCAAGGCCCGCTCGAACAGATCGGGTTTTATCGAAACGTACTAATACCGAACCGGACTTTATCGATATGTATGGCAGATCCAATGGTCGACAAGATCGTGGACGCGCAGGCTGGAACAGGTTTGACGGCAGATGACTCCCGGCGTTGGAGCGTCGAAATCGAAAAAATCGGAGGCGACCGATGAAAATCATCGTTTATGGACCGGGCGATTGCAGCAACTGCTCGCGGCTCAAAGAGAAAGCCCAGAACGTCGTCGACGAAAACGGATTTGATGCGGACGTAGAGAAAGAAGGGGACATGGCGAAACTGGCGGAGAAGGGCATTATGTCCACACCAGGTTTCGAAATCGACGGTGAAATGGTCTTCAGCGGGTCTAATCCGCCTGAAGACCAGTTACAGGAGCTCATCGAGGACCGGTTGTAAGAAACCATGGTTTTTCAACAGATAGCCACGTACGTAGTCGAGGCTCTCGGACTCACGGGCTCGCTGAGAGCGGCGGCTCATTTCTGGATCTACGACACGCTGAAGATCCTCTCGATACTCGTCGTGGTGATTTTCGGCGTGACGTACCTCCGAACGTACTTTCCACCGGAGAAGATCAGGGACTATCTCGAGGGGAAGCGAGCAATAACAGGGTATGCACTCGCCGCGTTGCTCGGAATCGTCTCCCCGTTTTGCTCCTGTTCGACGATCCCGATATTCCTCGGAATGGTTGGTGCGGGAATCCCGTTCGGGATCACGATCACGTTCCTCGCCGTCTCACCGATGATCAACGAGGCTGCGCTCGTCGTGTTACCGGGTGTCGTCGGGTTCAAACTGACAGCCCTGTATGCAGTGAGCGGGATCGTAATCGGGATGTCCAGCGGCTACACCCTCAATAAACTGGGATTCGACAGATACATCGAGGAGTTCAATTTCGGCGACTCGGATGTCGAAATCGATGAACCCTCGAGAAGAGAGCGTGCCAGAGAGGCGTACGTCGAGGCAAAAGACATCATCGTCGAAATCGTGCCATACGTTATCGTCGGCGTTGGAGCGGGTGCAGCTATCCACGGCTACCTGCCCGGCGAACTGGTAACACAGTATCTGTCGGGGCCGCTTGGCGTTTTCGGCGCAGTCGCCGTCGGCGTCCCAATGTATACCGACATCCTCGGCGTCATACCGGTCGTCGAATCGCTGATCGGAAAAGGACTGCCGGTTGGGACGGGCCTGGCGTTCATGATGTCGGTCGCCGCACTCTCGTTCCCGCAGTTCATGATCCTGAATAAAGTGATGAAAAAGGAACTGATCGCGGCATATGCGACCACACTAGCGGCAGGTATCTTGACTATTGGATTGCTCTTCAATCTACTACTCTAGATTCGCAGTCGGCTGTTCACAGTGAACCGCCTCGGGGGTCAAGCCCCGAGGCACTCGGCCTGCCCGCCTGTAGAATAGAGCGATTCATCCGATATTGCATCCGGTAGTTCGTTCCGAGATCGCCATCTCGTATCGGGAATTCCTGAATTGAAAAGACAACGTTCAATACTGGAATGAGAAACATTCGGCCCGTATACTCCTCTCTAATCGAAACCTTTAGTATTAAAACGACCTTTATCGATATGTATGGCTAATTCGTTGTTCGGCAAGATTGCGGCTGCATTCGCCGGCGCAGGATCGACTGACGATGGAGAGCAATAAGCGACAATGAGTGACTCAGTGCCCGAATCGACACGGCAGACGCTGGACCGACTCTACGAGGACCCCGAAAACCGACTGACGTCGCTGTTCGAACTCGCACCGGACGACGAACAGGTGAACGCACAGCTTGGCGTGTTCAAAGCGCTGGCGAACGAACACCGGATCCGGATCCTCGAGGCACTCAAAGAGGGCGAACTGTGTGCGTGTGAGTTACAAGTCGTCCTCGACGCGCCCCAGTCGACGGTGGCGAGTCATCTGCGAGAGCTCAAAGACGCAGGACTGGTCAAGACGCGACGCCAAGGCAAGTGGACCTACTACCGGATCGGCGACACCGCTGCACTGCAGTTACTCGAGATTGCACACGCGCTCGCTGAGGGTGAATAACGCGCTCCCGTCGGACTCGAGGCAGCACTCGTCGGCTCGGAGGACTCATTCTTGCAGCTGGTGTGAGACGGACGGCTATTTCTCTTTGTATACGGGCCACCGAAGCCGGATTCCGCGCGCGCGGAGCGCCCATCTGAGTTCGATGCCCCCCCAGAGCAGCGCCGTCACGAGGCCGACGGTCACCGGTCCGAGAGCCGACGGCCCCAGCCACGACGGGCTGGCGTAGATGACGAACGTGACGATATGTGACGGAACGAGCGACCGGACCCGATCGACGACCGGATCGAAGGGGCCAAAGTCGATGTCCCGCTGGCCGTCACCGTCGGTAGACTGACGCCGTTGTGACTCGAGTCCGAGCGCCGCCGCGCTCTGTCCGCCAGTGCTCTCGTCGCCGGTCTCGAGCCGTTCGGCGTCGTAGGGATGCGGAAGGCCGAGTTGCCAGACGACATCGCCGCTTTGGTTGACCTCGAGGACGCGCTCGCCGCCGGTGTCGGTGACGAGCGTGTTGCCGGTGGGCAGCCGGTCGGCGTCGCGAGGCCACTGCATCCGGTCGTCCGACCAGGTCCAGGTGCGATTCCACGCGCCGTCGTCACGCTGGAACTCTTGGACGCGTCCGTTTTCGGAGTCCGCGACGACGACGGCAGGACCGCCATGCGACTCGGGGATGTAGTCAGGATTGTGTTGCTCGTTCAGAATCGCGTACTCGTCTTCTGCACCGAGCGTCCAGTCGTCCACCAGCCCGGTCTCGGGGTCGATGAAGACGACCTGATCCTGGTTGCGGAGGCTAGCCATCACGCGCCCGTCCTCGAGGACTTCCACGTCGTTGAGGTGCACCCAGTTGCCGGGGTAGGAACCGCCACCCTCGACGGGGAAGTCACTCTGGGCGTCCCAGGTCCACTCGATCATTTCCGTTTCGGTGTCGACCATGAACACCTGATCGACGACGATGTCGGCGACGACGATGTGTCGGTCGTCGATCCGGTCGGCGTCGTGCCACTCGCCAACGGACTCGCGGTAGACGTACTGGGCATAGACCTCGGTCACCTCGCCGGTCGAGAGGTTCGCCCGTTCGATGACGTTGCGGGAACAGGGGGGATCTTGACACCGTGGACTCTCGGCGTACAGCGTGTCCGTCGCGGCGTACTCGACGGTCATCGACTCGTTGGCGACGGGATCGACGTCGTAGTACTTCGTGTGTGTGTCGTTGGCGTAGACGCGGCTTCCGTTGGGCGCGTACGCGAGGATATTACCAGCCCGTCCCGACTGTGTGATGACGGTGTAGTTGTCGGTCGCCGGTGCATCGGCCGGGGCATCCGTGTACTCGGCGACGGATTCACCGCCCGTGTCGTATGCGACTCCCGCAGCACACGCCAGCAGCACCACGAGGAACCCGATTCGAAGGTAATTCCGAGTGAACCGGTCTCTCACTGCCACGACTGTCGATCGAACCATTCGTATCTCGCCGTCTGTCGTCCTTCCACGGGGCCAATAATAGGGATACGGGCACGTTCACGGGGCGACGAACGTCAGGAAGTGCCCGTCCGGGTCGCGAACGATGATCTCGTCGTCCGTCTCCCGCTCGAGCGATCGGATCCGATCGCGAACGGCCGCGAGCGCAGCAGCCGGTTCGTCGGTTTCGAATCCCAGATCGACGTGGACGCCACCGCGAGCGTCGGCGAGCCCCAGGTGGGGCTCCCAGAGCTCCAGCGCCATCGGCCCGTGGAGGCGCACCCGTGTGCGGTCGTCGCCCTCGTCGACGGTCTCGAAGCCAAGGTCTTCGTAGAAGGCTTGCGCGCGGTCGAGATCCTGGACCTCGAGAACGACCTCGAAGATCCCATCGATGCCGGGGCCGGCCACGTCCTGCTGGCCGAGTTCGACGCAGTTGCCGTCTGGATCGTACAGGTACAGCGACCGCGTGGAGCCAAACTGGGCCTCCTCGAGCCCGTAGTCGTCGTCCAGGCGGTCCCACCAGTCGTCGTACTCGGCCGCGGGGATTGAGAACGCGTAGTGAGTATGGAGGCCACCTCGAGGGAGCCCGCTGGGTCGGCGAAGCACGAGATCGGTCTCGCCGGCCGCGGCGACGAGTTCGTCGTTCCCACGCTTGTGAACGGACAGTCCCAGCGTTTCTTCGTAAAACACCCGCGCTGACTCGAGATATTTGACCTCGAGTGCCAGCCAGGAAAGCCCCGTGAGCATGACGCAGGCTACTCGAAGGAGGAATAAAGAATCGTCGGCGACCGAACCGGACGATTCGATGGTTGGACGAACATTCGATCGATGGACGCGAAACGATAGATAAGGCAGTAAGCTATCTTCACTTGTCCATGAGAATCCCAGTTCCGACGAACAGACTCGTTTCGCTTACGCTCGCCGGTGCGGTGCTGACCGGCGTCGTCGCGCTCGCGCTGGCTGCCCCTGGCCTCGGCCTCGTCGACAGTACGATGACTGACGATGGATCGCCGGCGGTTGCGAGCGATGCGCCGACGCCGAACGAGGACTTCACCCCAGCAGTCCAGAGCGGCGGCGACGGCGGTGAACATGAGGACTACGAAGAGGAGTATGAGGAGCACGAAGAGTACGAGGAGCATGAAGAATACGAAGCGGAGGAATACGAGGACGACTGACGATGAGCCTGGGAGACACTCTCAGCGCCGCCCGGACGCGACTCGGTGACGCCAGCCTCGAGTTTCGATGCTGTGACACCGACTTCACGGTTCAGATGACCGGCTACCGCGCCGACGCCGCGGCCGAACGCGCTCGAGAAACCGCGCTATCGCTCGAGGCCGAACTCGACGCGTTCGATACCGAGAGTGCGGTTGCGCGTCTCAATCGGACGGGACACGTTGAAAACGAACACGTCGCCCGACTGGTTCGGCGTGGCCTCGAGTACGACGAGCGCACCGATGGCGTCTTCGACATCCAGCAGGGGGCGGTCGAACACGATCTGAAGGCGTACCTCCGCGGCGACCGCGAGACGGTGTCGGCGACGTTCGAGACCGGGTCGGTACGCGTCGACGGCGACCGCGTCGTCACCGAGACGGAACTCGATTTAAACGGGCTCGCGAAGGGATACATCGTCGATCGTGCGACCGCCGCGGCGGCGGGGCCGGGCCGACACGGCTTCGTCAGCGGCGGTGGCGACATGTCACCGCCGACCGGACCGATCGCCGTCGAAAGCCCCTACGGGGGTTCACGCCCACTCAAAGTCCTCGAGACCGACTGGAACGTCGCCACCTCCGGGAACTATCGTCGGGAGCGCGATGGTGTCGACCATGTCTACGATCCGACGAGCGAGCGACTCGGTGCGCGCCACGAGTCGGTCACCGTGGTCGCAAAGCGCGACTGCATGGAAGCTGACGCACTCGCGACGACGCTGGCTGCACTGCCGCTTGCGGACGCACTCGAGCGTGCGGAAGCGTGGCCGGACCTCGAGGCGTTCGTGGTTCACGACGGCGTCTTTCGGACGACGGAGGGACTCGATGCGCACGTCGCATAGCGGGACGATCACGGTCGTCGCTGTCGTGTTACTTGTCGCTACGGTGCCGGTGCTGTGGGGAATCGCGGACGTTCGCGAGGCGCAGGCGGTCGACCGCAAGCAGACGGACCTCGTCGACTCGACGGTGTCGACGAGACAGGCTCCGAACGACTACGACGGCGACGGGGTTCGGGATACCGCGGATCAGTGCCCGACGCGACCGGAGACGACGAACGGCTTCCAGGACGGCGACGGCTGTCCGGATGTCGTCGAGACGACGGGGGCCTCGTGATGGAGGTCATCTGGTATCTCGACCGTGGTGCGGCGCTGGTCGCCTATCCCGCGCTGTATCTGGCGGTTCTGACGGGGATTCTCTACACCGCGCGGTCGTTCGGCCCGCTCCACCGGTTCGCTCGCAAAACCCACATCGAGGTGTCGGTGTTCGCGATGCTCGTGACGCTCCTCCATGGCGTCCTCGGCGTCCTCGATACCTGGCTCATCGTCTCTGGGTCGGCCCCCCAGCCCGCCTATTCGACGACGTACCTTCTCGCCGGCGTCGTGGTCGGCGTCGGGGCACTTCAGGTGCTCGTCGTCGCGGTCCTGGGATTTCTCGACACACAGCGATTCGACCGTCCCTGGGGTCCGCGCGTCGTCCACGCGTTCGCCTACGGCGGCTTCGTGTTCGCGACGATCCACGCCGTCGCCATCGGGACCGACGTCGCAGGGCTGATCCGCCCCGTCTTCGGCCCGGCGATCGCGTTCCTCGGCTACGTCCTGCTGTTGCGCCTGCTAGTAGCCAGCGGGCGGCTGTCGACGCCCGACCCGACGCGGCAGTAACTCATAGGGATCAGCAGACTAGTTCATAGTTGCTCTCGTTGTGCGGTTTTCCAGTAGGCTGTTTTTCTCGTGAGAATCTCCGAATATCCACGCTGATCCCTATCAGTAGCTGTCCCACAGGTCGAACAGCCGGTCGACGACCCGATCGGTGAACGTCCGCCGGTGGACGGTGTAGAGATACTGCACGCGTTCCGGGTCGCGTAACGCGTATTCGACACTCCGTCCCTGTCGCTCCTTGGTGACGAGATCCGCGTCCTCGAGCTTCGAGAGATGCCACGACACCGTCGAGGGCGACCGCTCGAGGCGGTCGCTCAGATCGGCGGTCGACAGCGCTCCCTCGACGGCGAGATGGGCGATGATTCGGCGGGCATACTCACGTCGCAGCGCGTTCATCACGGCCTGATCGACCTCGTCGAACGCTTCGGCCGGATAGTATCGCGTGTACTTCCCATCGTCAGATTCCTCGAGCAGATCTCTGTCTTCGAGCCAGCGGAGGTGATACTGCAGCGTCCCCTGGGCGTACTCGAGGTCGTCAAGGAGGGCACGAAAGTGAACCCCCGGATTGTCGCGGACGTGCTGATAGATCGTCCGTCGCGAGCGGAGTTCCAGTTCCGGCTCCGCGTCCGAATCAGCGTCCGTCATGGTCAGTCCCGACTCAGCGCGACGAAGAACGCGAGCAGTCCCACGAGGATGAGCGCCGCCACGCTGTGTTCCAGCAACTCGACGGTCCGCATGGAGAGATACGGCAGGAGGTAGTACTCAAGGAAGACGACAAAGCCATAAATCGCGAACATGAGATAGCCGACTGCGACGACGGCCATCCGCTGGTCGCGTTCCCGTCGCCACGCCAGCGCACTGAGCGTCGCCAGCGCCGCGCCGAGCACGAAAATCCCGAAACTGATCGTCTGCTCGAGTTGCTGGGCGAGCGTCAGCGCAACGACTGTCGCGACGATGTCCGGGATCAGTGCTGGCATTCGATATAACTCGACCGAGGTGTCGGCAGAGAAAAAGGATTGTCGTCCAACCGTCGAATCCCATCGGCGAGATGCCCAGCGTCGCGTCGCTGCCGGCCGGCTACCACCCTGCGATGGGATTTTATCATTACTGCGTTCATAGACAATGGTATGGCCTTTCGTGTCGACGAGCGTGCAACCGACTTCCGAGAGATCGACCGCTTCGAGGGCGGCGTCGGCTGGCTCGCCCATCCTGACGAACGAATGCAACGTGCTAGCCACGCCCTCGCGGTCGACGGCGAGGTCTGGGTGATCGATCCGGTCGACGCTGCGGGGATCGACGACCTGTTCGCCGAGTTCGGCGACGTGGCCGGCGTCGTCGTCACGCTGGATCGGCACAAACGCGACGCCGCTGCCATCGCGAGGCGTCATCGCGTCCCCGTCTACCTCCCCGAGTTCTTCGATGGCGTAACCGAGGACATCGATACCGCAGTCGCCCGCTTCGGTGACGAACTCTCGGATACCGGGATCCGTGCGCTCACCGTCGTCGATAGCCGCTTCTGGCAGGAAGTCGCTCTCTACAATCCGGCCGACGGAACGCTCGTCGTCCCCGAAACGGTCGGGACCGTCGACTACTTCCTGGCTGGCGACGAGCGACTCGGCGTGCATCCGATGTTGCGACTGAACCCGCCACGAGCGGCGTTTCGCGACATCAGGCCCAAGCGCGTCCTCGTCGGCCACGGGACCGGCGTGATGGACGGCGCTGCGCGTGGGCTCAAGGATGCATTCGGCAGTTCTCGGAGGCGAGCCCCTCGGCTGTACGTCGAGACGGCTTGGGACATGCTACCGATCTGAGAGCAGTTAGGTCGAGCCGACCTGACCTCTAGAGGGCATAAACATAATTACCTTCCACCCAAAGATGACCTGTGGTCTACGTCACCCGTGCGCTCATTGACGTCTTGCTGGATCTGGCCAGCGACGCGGATCCTAACGACGTGACGACGGGAGTCTCGGTTACCCTGGCCGGCGAACTCGAGGGTGCAGACGGCCTCCCGCCCGAGACGCCAGTCTTTACGGATTTCTTCCTTCCTGATCCCGGCAATCCCGTCAATGCCGTCTTCGGTGTCGATCTCTCGATGCCCGCCCGGCAGGCTCAGGGCCGATTTATCTCTCATCCGGTTGGCGAACTCGAGGTGACTCGGCGAGACGACCTCGCCGAGATCGTCTTCGTCGCCGTTCCACCCTGGCAGACCGACGAGCGGTCGTTCGCCGCGTTCGACCGCAGCGGCGAGCGCCAGCCCCTCGAGATCATCGACGCTTCGCCGCCAAACCAGTCGTTGACGGACTGATGTGAACCGACGAGAGTGTGGGTAGTGCTGAAAAATAGCGTGCACACTCGAAAAGAGTGGGCCCTGTTCACCCGGTCGGGATTGGGACCTCGTCATCGCCGATGATCCGGTCGATGATGCCGCCGGGGCTCCGGTCACGTCCATCGTCATCATCGTCGTCGGCTGGGAAGTCCGGAATATGGGTCATGTCTCTCCCCGTGTGTGGGTATACTCTCGAGGCCGAAAAGCGCTGTTCCCCTTTAATAGCCGGCCGGTGGCTGTCAGTCACGGAGGTGTTCGAGCCGGGGATTTACTCGAGGTATCCAAGGCCGCGGAGCTGTTCGGTGATCTCTTCGAACTGGGCTTCGGTGAGCTCGCCCTCCTTCTGGTGCTGAATGACGATGCTGCGCAGCAGGAATCGGACGAGGTCGCTCGTGCTCTGAAAACTCGTTCCTTCGATGGTCTCCTCGACGCGGTCGGCGAGATCCTTCGGGATCGACACCGTGGTGTAGTCGGTCATACACTAGAGTCCGTCGCGGGACCCAAATGCGTGTCGACAGCGGCGGATCGCGCGTAGGGCGTCGGTGTCGCCGAGACAGCAGTAGCATCCCTGCTGGCGGCGTTCGAACACAGTCCGCAGTCAGTGGCGGTCGTCGACCGTCTCCACAGGCATTTTTGTATTCGGCTCCGTAGCGAGAGGTAAGGCATGGGAGTCCGGCCACCATCGAGCGGAGACGACGAGAAACCCGACAGTATCGAGTTCGGCATCGCTGCCGTCGACGCTCACCTCAAGGACGCTGATCTGTCTTTTCCGGTCACGAAAGACGACATCAGAGCCGAACTCGGCCACGAGCACATCCCCTACGACGTCCACGGGAACGACGTTGCGCTGGGCGAGATACTCGACGACGTCCCGACGGACCGCTTTGACTCCCGGCAGGAGCTGTTGAACGCACTCCACGAGCCGTTCGAGGAGTACCGACGGAACCGTTCGGGTAGTGTCGTTTCGCAGGTTCGATCGCTATTGCCGTTCTGACCGCGCGGCTGCCTCGAGTAGCTGTTTTCACTCGTATTAGCTGCCAAGCCGATTATGGGGCCTAAGAATCGTCCCACTTGTCCCGCTCGTCTCGAGCGATCCGCTCTAAGCGACGGCGTTGTTCGCGGTGGAGCGTCACGAGCATATCCGAGAGGACGCCGAACATGAGTAACTGGACGCCGAGGATGATCGCGGCCGCCGAGACCACTGCCAGGACCTCGTGGCTCTGGGTGTACTGAATCCACTCCCAGAGGACATACATTGCAATGAGGGCACCGGAGGCGATGCCGCCGACGCCGAGGCTCCCGAAGTAGAACAGGGGGTTGTTGGTCTTGGCCAGCGAGTACAGCGCGAGCAGGATCGTGCCGCCGTCTTTGACCGGATGGAGGTTAGTCTCGGACTCGTCGGGTCGAGCCCGGTAACTGACCGGGACGACCGTCGTGTCGATCCCGTGTTTGACACACTCGACGGCGAGTTCGGTCTCGATCGTAAAGCCGTCCGAATCGAGCGAGAGCCGGCGGAACGAGTCGACAGTGAAAGCCCGATACCCTGAGAGGATGTCCTCGTAGTTAGCTCCGTGGACGAACGCGAACGCGCGGTTGATCATCCGGTTGCCGAAGCCGTTCAACGCCCGCATCGCGTCGTCGTCCATATCGGCAAAGCGGTTGCCGATAACGTGTTCGTACCCGCGTGCGAGCGGCTCGATCATCTTATCGGCGTCAGCTGGGTCGTAGGTCCCATCGCCGTCGAGCATCAACACGTAGGGAACCGTCACGTACTCGAGTGCCTCGCGGACGGCCTGTCCTTTCCCGCTGCCCGACTGGACCAGCACCTCTGCACCGTGTTCGCGGGCGATCTCGCGAGTGTCGTCCTCGGAGTCGCCGTCGATGACGACGACGTTCGTATAGCCCTGCTCATAGAAGCCCTCGATCACGTCGCCGATCGTGGCTGCCTCCTCGAGCGTCGGGATGAGCACGCAGACCTCTTCCGGCGAGATTTCGCGCGTTTGCTCGGTTACGGCGACGACGTCGCCGCCGTCCGAGAGAGGGCTCGATGCCGCGCGAACCGCGTCGTCTTCCATTGGGCATTACTCCCCCACCGAACCGCAAAAGGCTACTGATCGACCCCTGATGATTTTACGACGGACCATCGTCGGTGGTCTCGCTATCAGGTCAGTCTAGTGCACACCCGAGGGCGTCTTCGTTGACGTTGATCCGGCGACCGCTAACAAGCACTTTGTGGGCCATGCTGTCGAACGCGAGAAGATCGAATTCCGTCAGATCGACCTTGGTGTGTGGTGATTCAAGGACTATCTTTCGCTATCCGAGCGTTTTGTGGAGCAGTCCGCTACTCGAGAGACGATCTTTGAATGATGGTGGAAGTGGCTATTGGCTATTCCACACTTGTGCACCTGGTGTCCAGCACGAAGAGCAGACGACGGCTTCATGTCCTTTGTATCGATCTCGAACGAGGAGGCCATCGTCACAGAAGGAACACGATGTCGACTCGAGGAGTTCTAATAGTTTCGTGGACTGATCGGTCTGTTCACGGAGAGATTGCATTGTTCGAATGATTTCGTCCGCATAATTAATTATTGTTGCTATCAACGCTATATAGTTCTGCGACGTTCTTATCAAGAGTCTTTGCGCTAAAGCAGAGCATGGGTGCGTGATACGGAGCATCTTACACTCAGCCCAAGAGGAAGAAGTTTATTATCTAACGCTCGCAATGGCCGCGCATGAGTCTCCTTTCGGCGGCTGCTGTCGCTCTTTTCGCGGTGACAGCTGTGCCATACGTCTCCTATCTCGTGCTTTACGCGTTGATTCGACCACAGGGATCGCCCGCTGACAAGGAACCTGCCGAACCCACTGTCAGTATCGTGCTCCCGACGTATAACGAGGCACAGATCGTCGAGACGAAACTCGATGATCTGCTCGCACTCGACTACCCTATGGAGAAAGTCGAGCTTGTGGTCGTCGATTCCTCAAGTGATGATACACGCGAAATCATTCGAGAGTACTTTTCGGACCTCAATGCGCCCGAACTCGTGTTGCTCGAGGAAGACGAGCGACGGGGACTCGCGCCGGCGCTCAACGACGCCTACGCTGCCGCGTCGAACGAGATGGTCGTGAAAACCGATTGTGACTCGAAGCTCTCACCGAACGTCCTTCGCGAAGCCGCCGCTAATCTTGCGGATGACGATATCGCGGCCGTGACGGGTCAAAACGTCGAAGTCCTCGGTGGGAGCGAGGTCGAATCCGGCTATCGTGGCGTCCAAAGCCACATTCAGCAGTTGGAATCTAATCTTGATTCGACGCTAATCTTTCACGGGCCGTTTTCCGCGTTCGAGAAGGATGCACTGCTTCCGATCGATCCGAACTCGCTAGCTGATGATACGGAACTCGCATTAAAGATCCGACGGCAAGGCGGACGCGTGATTTTCGATCCTGCTGTGGAGTATATGGAGGCTTCGCACTCAGAGTTCGTGAAACGCCGGAAGCAAAAGGACAGACGCGGCATGGGCCTCATTCGGTTGTTAGTACAGCATCGGGATGCTCTCGGACGGTATGGGAAATACGGCAGGATCGTATTGCCGTTCAACTGGTGGTTCATGATTGTATCGCCGTGGCTGCTGGCGGTGACGCTCATAGTCGGGACTGGAGCGGCCATCTCGCTATTCGGAGCCAGCGGATTGGTGCTTCCCGGTTTACTTGGTGTGTTCGCGTACTTGGGCCAGAAGGATCACCTTGGACCCGTGCAAGCGCTGTACTCGATATTTGACACGCAGGTGTCGTTGTTACGAGCCAGTGTCGAGCTGTTGGTTGGAGACTCGGACGGCACGTGGGATGTCGATGCTGAATTGCGAGAGGCGTTTGAATGAAGATCCTGCTTGTCACGCATCGATATCCACCGCATACTGGCGGGGTCGAAACTCACGTCCGTGAAATCGCGGTTCGTCTCGATGCCAAGGGACACGACGTGACGGTATTCAGTGCGGACGCGACGGACAACATCAACAGACAGAACGTCGACGATGGAGTTCTCGTTCGGCGGTATAGATCAGCTAGACCCGGGAATGCATTCTACATCGCGCCGCAGTTGGTTAAGGCCGTTCGCCAGTCTGATGCCGATGTCGTGCACGCGCACAACTATCACGCGTTTCCCTTGTTATTTGCCGCGCTCGGCGTTACAGGGCAGCAGTTTGTCGTGACGACGCATTATCACGGAGAAAGCAATAGCGATATTCGAAACGCGTTACTGGAACTCTATCGGCCGCTTGGACGGTGGGCCATTCGACGTGCCGACGATGTTATCGCTGTAAGCGATTGGGAACGTAAGCAATTGCAAGCTGACTTCGGTGTCGATGCGACCGTAATTCCGAACGGTCTAAACAAGGACCGGTTCGCGAACGCCGCTCCTGAACCGAACGCTGAGCCCTACCTGCTATGTGTCGGCCGGTTAGAAGAATACAAGGGTATTCAATACGCGATCCGTGCACTGTCTGAACTCCCTGGATACAAACTTCTGATTGCCGGACGTGGACCGTACATGAAAGCGCTGAAACAGATTGTCAGCGAAGAGGGCGTCGCGGACAGAGTGACGTTTCTCGGTTACGTGGCCGATGATCGATTACCTGGGCTGTACGCTGGAGCCACGGCGTATGTAACTCTCTCAGCAGTTGAATCATACGGAATGACGGTCGCGGAGGCGCTGACGGCTGGAACACCGTGTGTGGTCAGGGAATCTGGCGCCCTTGCGGGCTGGGCCGACCGAGACGGATGTGTCGGAGTCGACTCCATGACACCAGCTGCAATCGCAACAGCCGTTCGCGAGGCGATCAACTGCGATGTTGACGCGGCCACCGTCCCTGACTGGGACGACATCGTCGAACGCATCGTCGACCAATACGATTGACAGCATCTCGAACGTCGAAGCGGAAGGTGCATATTATTTTTACTACCGCCTAACTTCGAGTCCACATGAACGTCCTCTTGGTGACCGTCGACTCGTTGCGTGCCGACCGGGTGTCTTCGACTCTGATGCCCGCAACCCGGTCGTTCGCCGACGACGCCTTAGATTTCACGCAGTGTATCGCCAACGGGCCGTCGACGCCCGCGTCATTCCCAGCTATCCATGCCAGTCGCCACTTCGCCAGTATCGAAGGGTTAGGTATTCCGCCCCGTGACGAGGACAGTGATATCCGAACGCTGGCGGAAGTACTGTCTGCGACAGGATACGCGACTGCGGGGTACACGGACAATCACTTCGCCAGCGGATCGTACCACTATGATCGTGGATTTGATACGATGCACGACGCCAGTGGAACGGCCGAAGCTGGGCGGCTCAAACAGTTCGTTCAATCGAATCTCGACAAGGACAGTATACTGTTCAAAACGATCGAAAGCGTGTACAACCACGCCGACGCGCTCTTCGCCAACGCCACGGGTAATGACAGCGAGTACGAGCGTGCAGCGTCGTTAAACAAGCGTGCACTAAACTGGATCGAGGAGCAGTCTGACGACTGGTTTACTTGGCTCCATTACATGGACGTCCACCACCCTTATGAGGCACCTGACGAGTATCAGCGGCAGTTCCTCGAGGAATCGCTTTCGCTGTCACGCTGTCGCGGACTCGCTCGGAAGGGGACTCACCATCCTGAGGACGTAACCGACGAGGAGTGGGATCTAATTCGTGGACTCTACGATGCCGAGTGTGCCTACGTGGACGATCAGTTCGAGGCGCTGCTGAAGGCGCTTCGCGAACGTGACCTCCTTGATGAGACGGTACTCCTCTTTACCGCTGATCACGGCGAACTTGTCGGTGAACACGGCCACGCCGGCCATCCACCGGAGTTCTGGGAAGGAATCATCCGCGTTCCGTTCATCCTCTACCACCCCGAACGTGGTGATGATACCGTAGACGGACAGATCCGTCTCCTCGACGTGGCACCGACGATCGCTGACGCTATCGGCCACGACGCCTTCGACGGGTGGCAAGGAGCATCAGCGCTCGCAGTTGCCGACGGTGAAGCCGACGCGCGTGAGTACGCCTTCGGTGACGTAGGACGGCAGGTCGAATATGGACGGTGTTGCGCGCGTCGCGCCGATGGTTGGAAATCACTGCGTCACGACGAGGGGGAGTTCTGCTTTGACGTGACCGAGACACCGGCAGAAGATCCTGCAGACGATCGCTCTGGCGACGCGCTGTCCGAGTGCGAGGAGCTATCCCAGGCACTGGAAGAGCACCAGAAGCAGATGCAGCGGTTGCGGGAGGGAGGGTCAGTGGGTGTCGCGGAAGATGATCAAATGGTTGAGGAGCATCTGCGTGATCTCGGCTATATGGAGTAGCTACAGATATCCCAGCGCACCGAGTTTTTCTTCGATCTTACCCTGGTCGACGCCGATTTCTCGCTCGGGAACGTAGCTTTCGGTGTCGTTCGCGGTCGTCTCGTACCATGGCACGTTCCGGATCGGCTTGAGCGGTACCTTTGGATGACCGTATACACCAAACTCGCCCGCTGCGTTCCCATGGTCAGCGCTGATAACGACTGTCTCGGCATCGAGGTTCTCGAGCAGGAGTGTCACATCGTCAAGGACGTAACGAAGGTTCTCGCGGTACGACGACCAGAGAGTTTCCTGATCCAGTTCGCCACGCTGGAGGCGATGCCACGGCGAGTCCCATCCCTCGCCGTCACCGAGCGTTTCAGCGTTCATCCCATCGCTGAGCGGCTCCGGAACTGACGGGAAATGCGGTTGCATATAATGGATTATCAGCCGTTCGCAGTCGTTCTCTCGACCCGCAGTAATCGCTCTGTCAGTGATAGCCCGGGCTGGGATCGTCCCCCGTTTCTCGTCCCATTCGTAGCGCCATACTTCATCGAGGACGAGCAGATCCTCTGTAGAGAGCACCCGCTTGCTGAACGGGTTTCCAGTGATATACGCTGTCTCCCCCATTTCATGCGTGTATTCGTCTACAAACGTGTTCTCTAGCCACTCAATCGACGAGCTTCCGACGGACGTCAACATCTGGGGGTCGTCGAGAAACGAGTACTCGTCTGCAACTTCTTCAAGCAGGTCGACTCGACACGCGTCCAGAAGGACCAGCACGTCCCAGTCGCGTTCGTACACATGCTCTCCACCAGAATATAGTAAGTTTGTACGGCGGAGTCCGCCGAGATAGAGCTCATACAAACTCTCTTTGATGCCGCCGACTGGATCACTCTTGATCCGCCCAGCGGTATCTGAAGCCCAATCAGCGAGCGTCATGCCGTATCACATGGGTCAGGCAACTGCTCTGTACTCGATTCATGCGTAATTCTTTCTCTTACAAGACTAATAGTCTCCGCTATGGCTGATATGGCGAGCCGTGGTCGCAGCTACGGACGAAAGAACAAGATCCCGACTCGTTTCTGCACCAAATGATCGTGTAAGGGTGTTCGCGACTACCGATCAAAAAGATGCACAGACTCGCTTCGGCCTGGCTCAATTTCGATCAGATGGCCGCCAACCGATTGTTATTAGACATATTAGGGAATAATAGTCATCAATGATCGTTCTCGGGATTGACGCGGCCGATTATCGGCTCGTCAAACGGTGGAATCTCGAAAACCTACTGCTAACCAATCACGCTTCTCTCGAGACGTTTTCACACTCACTGGACACTCCGGCAACAATCGAGGTGTGGCCCTCAATCGCGACTGGCCTTCCGCCTGAGGAACATGGCCTCTTAGGTGGTAGTAGAGACAACCTCGAGTGGGAAAACCCAATACTTAGACTCGGTAGTCGACTCACCAGTTACCTGCCAACAGAAGCTAGATATCAGCTCGGCCGACCATTCCGCGGGAATACATCGCTCGAGTCGCCCCAGATCGATGACGCTATCTCGCATCTTTTCGATGCCGGAGCTGTGCGTAACTGGCCGGGAATAACACCTGCCCGCGAGTGGGGTCGAGCGAGCGAGTGGTTCGGCCAGGTTTCTCGAGGTGAACTCTCAGATAAAGAGTATGTCCAGCTAGAGGTGGCAAATGACGGACAGGTTCTCGGGTGGCTCAAAGCACAGGCACTGACAGATGCGTCACTCGCTGGCGCACATATTCATGGCCTTGACCACCTTGGACACGTCTACGCGGAACGGCCAGAGAAACTCCGGGAGGGATACGAAATAATCGATACGTTGGTCGGTCAGCTCCGAGAAGTCGCAGAGGACCTCGTGATAGTCTCTGATCACGGAATGCAACAGACATTGACTGACGATTCGGATCCTGGCGTCCATTCATGGCATGCGATGGTTTCGACAACTATGGACGGAGAACTTCCGGAATCGGTGTTCGATGTCCGGTCATGGGTTGAGCAGCGTCTTGAGCAGGAGGACGGTCCAGCGACCGATCCAGCGACGATCGATGCACCTGAAGATCACCTGAAAGAACTCGGCTATTTGTAACGACGGCAACGGCGACGACGCAGAAGACGGCGAGGGTCACGTCACGTGGGGACTCTATTAGCCAGCGACTCCATCGCTATTCCATATACCCTAGCTCCCGCAGCGTCTCTTCGACTTCTGGACCAACTTCGCGTCTGTCCGTCCCGGTCGCGGTCGGTGGTCCCCGATCGACCGATCGTGCCGCAGGTTTTCCGGTTAACACGTCGAACCGTACGTCTCCGTCGACGTCCTTCGGGACAGGAGCGCCGAAATAATGCAACAGCGTCGGCGCGAGGTCGTATAGTTCGAGATCTGCGGCTTCGTCAGCAATATCGTCGCCCCACGCAGCGAACACACCGGTCCGGCGGTGAGTCGCTAGCCATTCGGTCTCCTCACCGAACACCTCGCCGCCGATCGACTCGGGTGCATCGATGCCCGGCGCATATTCAACGAGGAGGTCAGGACCACGAGGTCGATCTCCGGTATAGACCTCAGTCGGGTCATAGACTGCGGTCACCACAGGGTCACCCGTGGGCGTCTCCTGATTCTCGAGACCGTCGGCAAGGTCTGCTGCGTAGCGGTCGGCAGCGTCGTCGCTCGCGAATGCATCCCGATTGATGTAGATCGGCCCACGCCCGAGCGAAATTACCTTGGTCCGACTCCAGTCGATTTCGGCGTCCTGGATCGCGACTCGTCCGCTCTCGCTCGGAAAGAGCCGCTGGACTGACTCGGGGACCAGCGACTGGGCAAGATTGACCAGGCCCAGTTTACCGACGAGCCGTTTAAGCCGTTCCTCAGTGAGACCTACGCTCGACAGCACGTCTCGGGTCTCAGACTCCTCGATTACGAGGTCGCCGCGATCAAGCAGCCACTGATTGGCGAGGAATATCTCGTCGATCTTCTGGAATCCGTGGTCGCTCAGCAGGACAACCGCCTCCGCGTCGTCGCGCTCAAGTAGGTCCGCGAGCAGGTCGTCGACATGTTCGTAGGCTGCTCGCAGCTTCTGTGGCCGGTCCCAGAGACGGTGTTGAAGTGTGTCGGTCGCGAACAGCGTGGTGTGGACGAGATCGCAATCCTTCTCATCGGCAAGCCACGTAGCAGCGTGAAACCGTTGTTCGAATAACGTCGTCGCCTCATCGACCAGCTCGTCTGGCGTTGCCTCGTCGAGTACGAGATCCGGCTTAACGCGGTAGTCGGGGATCGACTCAAGCAGATCTTCCTTCAAGGAGTCGGGAGCGGTAAACCGCTTGCGTTCACTTGCGGGACTACCGGCGATGATAAAGGTTCGACCGCCGTCTGTGGTCTGTGTCCCGTCGTCCGGTGGATGTGTCGTCGGCATGTTGATGACGCCGGCCCGGTGTCCTCGCTCTGCCAGTACGTCCCAGTACTCCCGCGATCGGAAGTCGCCAGCGTCGTTGGCTGAGATCTCGTCGGTGTCTCGATCGTAAGCGAACCACTCATAGACGCCAAGCTTTCCCGGAGTTTTTCCGGTTGAGTAACACTTCCAGGCAGGGAAAGTGACGGGTGGAAGAGTGCTTTTGAGGTCGCCAGCGACACCTTCGTCCAGTATACGGTCGAAGGTGGGAAGGTGTCCCTCCTCGATCCAAGGCCGTAATAGCGACCAGTCGGCCCCGTCGAGACCAACGACATAAACGGTCATGTGTGACCAGTCGCCTTCTCCCGGCTAAAGTTCTTTGAGTACTGCACGGAATGCCTCGCGAAACGCAGTCATTCTGGACTCGGGATCGAACCGGGCTCCGCGTTTCCGAGCGTGAGTCGAGAGCTCCTGCCGATCGTCGATATCACGCTCGAAATATGCATTGACGCCACGAGCGAGCGAATCCGCGTTCGGATCCACGACGAGTGACGGATCGATCGCGCTGGCCTCAGAGCGGGTTCCAGTCGTCCGCGTGACCAGCGGAACGAGCCCGGCACGCATCGCCTCGAGCGTGCTCACCGGGAACGTGTCCATCCGCGACGGCTGGACGAACAGCGATGCCGGTGTGAACGCGTCGGCAAGCGCCTCGACATATCCCTGGACGCGGACACCTGGCGTCTGAGCATACGCTTCGGGGTGGCCGCTCCCGACGACGTGGAGTTCGGCGTCTGGAATCGTCTCGCGAACCTTGGGCCACGCCTCTACGAGCATGTCTACACCCTTGTACTCCCACGGACGGGCGACGGTCACCGCGACGTTCGACTCGAGGTCAGGAGTCACGTCGCCGAGTGCGTCGTACGTGTCGGGCTGAATGAACGGATGGGCGATCTCGATCGGCGTATCCGGACCGACGATAGGGCGAGTAAACGCCGCAGCGAATTCCGAGACTGCGATGACGCCGTCGATACCGTGTCGCCCGACGGAGCGAACTACAGGCGTCCCAAACCTGCCAATCATCGACTTCAACGCCGAATCGCCCTCGAAATCCGCGTTCCCAAGTCGGTAAAAGCCGTGATCAGCACAGAGATAAACCAGTTTCCCGTCGCGGGCGAACCGACGAGTCAGCGCAGCGTATAACGGCCGCGATCCTTCGACAAGGTAGACATCATAGTCGGGATAGACGAGTCCGTTAAGCGTATCCTCGAGTATCGTTCCCTCGAGCGGGCCGACGTCGAGCCGGTGATAGTCAACAAGGTCCGCACCAATCGCTTCCGCGAAACCGCGGTGGGCCGGGTGCGGATCCTGGTGGAGCATCGCCACGCGGGCGGCGTCAGGATCCATGATTGGGAGAGTGTCTGATAAATAAATAAACCTCTTGCTCGGGAGTGGAACCTTTGGACTTTAATATATCAATTCCACTGCTACGAGTATGGTTGATCAGCCGAACATTCTTCTTTTGATATTTGATACGCTCCGGGCTGACGCGCTCTCGTACGGTGACGGTACATTCCCCGTCGAGACCGAAACGATCGATAAAATAGTCAGGCGAGGAACGGCATTCGATAGCGCCTTTGCTGTCGGACCATGGACGCCACCGTCCCACGGTGCGATGTTCTCCGGTCGCTATCCGAATTCAACCGGTTTCAATGGTGCGTGGCCGACTATGCCGGATTCACTTCCACTTCTCGCGGACTGGTTCGCTGACCGTGGTTACCAGACATATGGAATCCCTGGCCCGGCCAAAATGGGATCGGAAACTGGCCTTGATCGTGGTTTCGATCACTACTATGAAGTATATGAAGAGGTAGCCGAACGTCCGTCACTGGCCTATTTCAAACAGCTTCTAACGGATCCTCTCATCCGTCGAGACTTCGTTCGACTTGTCGGACGCGGTAACGACTACTACACCGAAATCAAGTTCGAGAAACTCAGAAAGTGGCTTGATAACACGAGTGAACCCTTTTTTGCAATGGCGAACCTGACGACGGTCCACGCACCTTACGACCCTCCCCGTCCCTACAAGCAGGAAGCTACGCCAGAACTGTCGCGACCCCGGTACGGACTGAGCGAGGAACTGCTTAACAAACCCTGCGAATACGACAACCCCACGGTCAACGACGACCGGTTATTTGCCGCAGCCGACGGTGCGGACGCACAGAGTATCGCGTTGCGATATCGCGATGACCCATCCTCGCTTTCGATGGCCGAAGTCGAAGTACTTAGACGGTGGTACGCTGCAAGCTTACGATATCTCGACGATCGGCTTTCGACTTTCTTTGATTGGTTCTCCAGCGAATCACTGGCTGATAATACGATTATCGTGCTCACGTCCGACCACGGCGAACTATTCGGTGAGCACGATGCTATGTATCACGGTAACTTCCTCTACGACGAAATCACTCACGTACCACTTATATTCGCTGGCCCGGGCGTTCCGGCAGGCGAACGACGCACTGATCTCGTATCACATATCGATTTGTTCGCTACGCTCTGTGACTTCTGTGGGCTTGAAGCGCCCGTAACCGATGGAATTGAACTATTTGGGAAACGGCGCCGTGAAGCTGTCTTTATGACCGAAGCACCGTCTGATCTTCATGAGACCAGCGCTGCGAGTAACGTTTCAGCAAACACTCTACGGGAGTTTGAGCTCGGTCGGAAGTCAGTACGCACCAGCGACTACCGATTCGAGCTGCGGTCCGACGGCTCCGAGCGTCTCTACCGGCTCCCGGATGAGACACTCATCGACGACCCTGATGAGTCGATCATCGAAGGCCTCCGAGACAGGGTAATCAAGACGCTTGGAGCGGAATTCAATGATTCGAGAGGGGAGGCCGATGTCGATGACGATCTCAGTGCCGGTGTCAGGCGGAACCTCCGTGAACTTGGATATATTGAATAGCTCGACGAAAAGCAGTTTTAAGCCCCACGGACTGCTGAGTCGAGATATGCAGACCCTTTTGGTCGGACTCGACGCTGCCTGCTTTCCGGTGCTCCGGCCCTTATTTGAGGATGGCGAGTTGCCACACCTTGAGACGGTGTTCAAAGACGGGACAGCAGGCCGCCTAGAGTCACAGATTCCGCCTTGGACGGCAAGCGCGTGGCCGTCGCTATACACGGGGGTCAATCCCGGGAAACACGGCGTCTTTGACTTTCTGCGGTTCGACGGCTATGACTGGGACATTGTGAATTCGACCGACGTTCGCCAGCGGACCCTCTGGGAGTACGCCGACGAAGCTGGAATGACAAGCGTCGTAATCAATGCCCCGGTGACGAGTCCACCGCCAGACATCGATGGTGCAGTTATTCCAGGATATCTCGCTTCCGAGAACCCACAGTGTCACCCCACAGGAATCCTCGACGATGTTCGCGATGCGATCGGCGGCTATCGCGTCTACGCTCGTCGAGAGACCGACGAGCGCGCTGGCGCGGAAAAGTTCGACGACTACCTCGAACTCAGTCGGATGCGCGGCGAGGCGTTTCGCTATCTTACCGATAGGTTCGATCCCGAATTCGGATTCATCCAGTTCCAGAAGACCGACGCAGTATTTCATGACTTCCCCGGCGATCACGAGAAAGTTAGACATATCTATCGGGCTGTCGACAAGCAGGTCGGCGCGATTCTCAACGAGTGCGATCCAGACACTGTCATCGTCGCCAGCGATCACGGTATGGGCGAGTACGAGGGTTACGAGTTCCGGGTCAACCGATACCTCAGGGAGGCCGGTATCGTCGAGACAACGACGGAAGGACAGGGTGTCCCCTCATGGTTCCAGATCAAAGACGAGCGGCTGACCGAAAGCGAGACAGACAAGGCTGGTTCTCCAGTTCTTGAGCGCCTCGCCGGTGCTGCGGCAAGTGTGGGATTAACGTACCAGCGGGGCAAGATGATCCTCGAGACACTCGGTCTTGCCGAATTCGTCGGTAAACGTGTCCCCGTCAGTGCCGTCTTTGCTGCGAGCGATGCAGTCGATTTTCGAATGTCACGGGCGTATCTACGCTCACCTTCGGAGCTAGGCCTTAGACTGAACGTCGAAGGTCGCGATCCCGACGGCGTCGTCTCTGCTGACGAGTATGAGATCGTCCGTGATGAGATCATCACGCTTCTGGCCGAAGCCACGACTCCAGACGGAATGCCGGTGTTTGAGGAAGTAGTTGAACGCGAAGAGTATATCCATGGTCCCTACGCCGACGAGGCAGTCGACATCCTTACCATTCCGAACGACTTCCAACACTCCTTATCTGCGGTCGTCGGTCGCCAGTTCGGTGATCCTGAACCGTATAATCACAAACGGAATGGGGTCATCGCGCTCGCCGGTGCAGGCATCGATACCGACGCCGAACTCGTGAACGCGCAGTTGTTCGACGTCGCGCCGACAGTGCTGGCGTCGCTGGGTATTGCTCCTGCTAAGACGATGGATGGGGACGTTCTCGGGATGCTCGACACGCCCGAGCCGACATCCTACCCCGAATACACGGTCCGCGAACAGACCGCAACCGAGGACGATGAGGTCGCCCAGCGACTCTCGGACCTCGGCTATCTGGAGTAGCCGACGTGGAACACATTCCTTTTGCCGGTTGTCTGCATCATGGCGCACATGATCATCCTTGGACTCGACGGAGCTACCTTCACGCTCATCGAGCCGTGGGTGGCCTCTGGCTGCCTCCCAAACTTCGAGCGGCTTCTTGAGGAGAGTGCCCATGGTGAACTCGAAAGCACGATCCCCGAGATTACGGTGCCGGCGTGGCCCGCCTTCGCGACGGGTCGTGATCCGTCGGAGCTGGATATGTATGGGTTCACTCACTTCAATCGAGGAACTCGAGAGAACGACCTGAGCCACGACGAGTTCGTCCCTGGCAAGATGTGGGACGTCGTTGACGATCAAGGTGGCTCGTCGGTCGTATTCAATATCCCTGGTTCGTACCCGTGGCAGGAGATCGACGGTACCATTATCGCGGCCGCCCCCGAGTACAAAGACGAGTACGCGCAGCCGCCGGAACGGTGGGGAGAGTTGACAGACCTCGTCGACGGCTACAAACTCCGTAACGACGAGCCGCCGGGATCGCGCGCCTATGTCGACTTGAGCCTTGAGTTGATCAGCAAGCGCTTCGATGCATTTGAGCACTTCGTTCGGACGGAGTCACCCGACCTAGCTGTCGGTCTGATTCGGGCGACTGATCGCGTCGCCCACCACTACTGGGGCGATGAGGACGTTCCGCCAGCATCGCCGGACAATCCAGTGTTTGAGATCTATCGTCGTGTTGATGAGCGCCTTGGTGCCTTTCTCGACGCACACGCCGACGAAGATATCATTGTAATGAGTGATCACGGCTTCGAGAAAGTCCGTGCAAACTTCGCAGTTAATGTCGTCCTCGAACAGGCCGGCCTCGTTTCACTGACAGACTCTGGTGACACGACTAAGGCGGCACTCGGGTCGGCCCGTGATATTGCAAGTGACGTTCTGGGTCGCGCGGGACTGCTGACGCTGGCCCGGAAGGTGGTCCCTGAAAGTGCACTTACTGACGTACCGACTGGCGATACCCTCGGGCTTGACAATGCTTTGAGCATGGGCCGTATCGATTGGACGGAGACGCAAGCGATCGCGGATGTGGGGCAGAAGACGACGATGGTGTACATTCTCGAAGACGATGCCGACGAGATTGATCACATCCAAAGCCGCGCGGAATCTGCTCTCCGTGAGAGTGCCAAGCAGGCGGGACTTGACGTACGGTTCAAGCGGCTCGAGCGTGCCGGTCCCCACACGCCCGACCTCTGTATGATCATCGAAACACCAGAAGTCCACGCCTCATCCCGGTTTGATGCTCCAGACACATTGTTTGAGGTCGACACGAGTGGACACGCTCGCGAAGGGATCTTCCTGGCCCACGGTCCGTCGTTCCGCGATGGGACTGTCGACGGTGCTAGTCTGGTGGACATCGCACCTACTGTCTTGCACGCGCTCGGGTACCGGTTGCCGGAGTCGATGTCCGGCAACGTACTCTCGATCTTTGCGAACGATGCTGACTCTGCTCAGCGCGACCCTGAGTACTACGACTTTGTCGGATCTGACGCCGTTGCCGCTGGTGGGGTTTCTGGTGATGATGAAAAGGAAGACGAAGTCAAAGATCGACTGCGGGAACTTGGCTACCTTGAGTAATGAAGGTCGGCACGGAGATTTCGAAGCGGTTTGCGACGAACATATTCGGAACTATCGCTGGATTTCTCGGGACAGTCCTCTTCACTCGTGAACTCGGATTCGATGGAATCGGTATCTATGCGATCTTCTTTAGCGTTCAGATGGTGGCAGCGAACCTCGTCAGCTTTGGACTATACCCGACTCTCACAAAACGGGTCAGCGAGAAGAAACACGAAGCGCGTCAATTCACGAGCGGCGGGCTGATCCTTCTCGGCGGTGTCGCCATAGTAACCGTTGTATCGCTGGGATTTCGCGATCAAATAAACAAGTTAGTAGGTGTCGACGCCGCGCTGCTCGTTCCACTCGGTGTTCTGTCGTGGGGCCTGTTTCGACTCTCGGGATCGTTTCTGGAAGGCAAACAGCGGGTCGCTCTCGTTGGCGCGATAGAGAATGGCCGGTACGCGCTTATCGTACCGATTCAAGCCGCACTGATCGCTTTGGGGTTCGGCGTTCTCGGTCTTATTTGGGGGCTGATAGCCGGACAGTTCCTCGTTTTCCTGATTTCATATGTCGGATTCGCACGTGTCGTCCCCGCACGACCCTCGATAGAACTGTTTCGGGATTTTATCCACTATTCCAAATACGCGTACGTTCAGAGCGTTACCAGCCAACTGTTTAAGCAAGCAGATTACATACTACTCGGGCAGTTCGTCGGACCCGGAGCGGCCGGCGTTTACCAGAACGTGTTCCGGATCACTGAAGCGTCAATGTTGTTCTCGTCCGCACTGGCCCAGGTCACGTTCCCGCAATTCTCGGCTCTGACGGAGGAGGGAGATGATAAGCGGATCGCTGATCTATTGACGAGTGTGTTTACGTACGCCGGTTTGTTTGCGGTTCCGATGATCGGTGGGGGAGCCGTGATCGGTAATTCGCTCTTGTTGACGATCTACGCTAATAGCGCAGGGACGTTCTCCCTTCCTGTCATCGGTATCGTCGGTACGGCAAACGCCTTAATTCCGGTACTTGCTGTAGCAAACTTGCTCAATGGCTATCGAGAAGGATTAGAACATTTCTTCCTTGGGACAGACCGACCACGGCTTTATGCAGCTAGTGGTGCCCTTCTCATATTTGTATATGCGCTGTTATCGGTTCCTCTTACACTATTGGCTGGTTCGTGGGGCGTTGCGTGGGCGACCGTCCTCGCGTTTGGTGCGAGTGTCGTCAGTCTACTCGTCTTTCTCGATCAGCAAATCCCGCCATCGGCGCTCAAGGATGTCGGATCACAGTTCGTCTCGATGGTAGTTATGACCACCATCGTATACGGCCTCAAGTTGCGACTTGGCGGTGCATTCGGATGGTTCCGGATCACATTACTGATTGGAATCGGTGCCATGACCTATTTCGTGATTCTGCTGGCACTGAACGAGAGGATTCGCATCGACGCAGTCAATGTAATTCGCGATCTTTGCAGCGAATTCCTATCCAGTTGACATCCTCCCGCGCCTCAAGTCGCGGGAATCCCGACTGGGTCGGGATATTACGGTTCGCGGTTGACGACCTGTTCTCGTGGGGCGAACATCCTCACTCCAGTTGAACAGGTGAACCGCTGGCTGTGCCAACCAGCCGTTATCCCTATCTCCCCCATCAGGTATTGCGCCTGCTCCGCGTATAATCTCAGAACGAATTCAGCTATCATTGACGAGAGTCCCCGTCTGCGCCTATTGCGATACACAACCTCAATGAAAAGCCAGAGTCGATTCCTTTGTCCTTAGCGGGTATCAAAAGAACGCTGTATATGACAAGGCTTATTCTTGACTTGGGTCTGGTGCAACCTAATGAGTACAGACACCGAACACGTTGAGGAAGGAGCCGAAACCACCTTCCTCAAGTCGTGGCGGGACTGGTATCACCTCCCCGTACTCGGGGTCGTGATACTGTTCATGCTCTGGGTACGCACCCAGTCGTACGACCGGTTCGTCACTGACGACGGTACGCCCGCGCTCGCGGGCATCGACTCGTGGTATCACTGGCGGACGATCAACTGGACTGCCGAGAATTATCCACACACGATGCCCTACGAGGTCTGGACGGGGTTCCCAACTGGTACCTACGTCGGTCAGTTTGGCACGCTGTACGACCAGCTCATCGTCACCGCGGCGATGATTATCGGTCTGGGCGATCCGTCACAGCAAACCCTATACACGGTCTCGTTGCTTGCGGTGCCAATCATGGCAGCGCTCGTCGCGATCCCCGTCTTCTATGCGGGGCGGCGACTCGGCGGGACGCTCGGTGGACTTGTTTCTGCCCTCGTTATCGCGCTCTCGACAGGACAGTTCCTCTCTCGCTCGACAGTCGGCCAACTCGACCACCAGGCTGTCGAGCCGCTTTTCATGGCAATCGCGGTTGTCGCGATGATGGTCGCCGTTACCGTGGGCGAGCGCGAGAAACCGATCTACGAACTGATCGTCGAACGGGACTGGACCGCCCTTCGGACACCTGCGATCTATAGCGCCCTTGCCGGAGTTGCGCTGACGCTGTACATCTGGGTCTGGCCGTCGGCGGTTCTGCTCGTTGGTATCTTCGGCGTCTTCTTCGCCGTTCAGCTCTGTCTCGACTACGTCCGCGGTGTGTCACCGGACCATATCGCGTTCGTCGGCGCGGTCAGCCTCGGTGTGACTGCTATCCTGGCAGTATTATTGATTGAACAACCTGGTAGTACGAGCCCGACGAACCTGGGACTCCTCCAGCCGCTGGCAGCCCTCCTCGTCGCCGCTGGCTGTATCTTCATGGCCTGGCTCGCCCGAGAGTGGAACGATCGTGGCCTCGAGCGCCGCTACTACCCTGCTGCGATCGCGGGCATCATCGTCGCCGCAGTGGCCGTCATGTGGCTTGTACTTCCCGGACTCTACAGCACGCTCATCGGAAACCTCACGAGCCGGATGATCCCGCTCAACCCCGGTACGGGGACACTCACCATCGTCGAGGCCCAGCCGCCGGACGACTTCTTAAACCGCGTCTTCACCGAGTTCGGCAGCGCGTTCTACACGATGCTTGCCGGCCTCGCGTTCCTCGCGATCCGCCCACTCTTCGGCCGCAAGTTCCGTGCCGAACATACCCTCGTCATCGTCTGGTCGCTGTTCCTGATCAGCATGGCCGCGACGCAGGTGCGGTTCATGTACTACCTCGTGCTCGCGGTCGCGATCGTCAACGCGGCGTTCATCGCGGAACTCGTGCGCCTCTTTAACCTCGACCTCGAGAGCGGTCTCGACTCCATCAGATCCCTCGAGACCTACCAGGTGATCGCCATCGCGCTCGTGGTCTTGCTCCTCTTTGTCCCAGTCTTGCCGCCACTCGCCCAGGCAACGGCGTGGGAGGTCGGTGAATCGACGGGGCCCAACTCCGACGCCATGACGTGGGAAGCGTCGAACGAATGGCTGCAGGAGAACACGCCCGCGCCGGGGAACTACGGCGGAGCGGACAACGCCGACCAGCTCGACTACTACGGCACGTACAATCCGGGTGACGGAGACTTCGAGTATCCGGAGGGTGCCTACGGCGTCATGTCGTGGTGGGACTACGGCCACCTGATAACGACGCAAGCTGAGCGGATCCCCCACTCGAATCCGTTCCAGCAGAACGCACGCTCGTCGGCGGCGTTCTTGACCGCCGAGTCTGAAGAACGCGGCGAACTGGTCCTCGAGGGGATCGCGGCTGGCGAACCCGTCGCCGATCGCTCGACCGACGAGCTTCGACAGGCGGTCTCGAGCAACGAGTCGGACGAGCAGCTCCGCTACGTGATGATCGATTACGCGATGGCCGGCGGGAAGTTCGGGGCGATCACCCAGTGGACCGGTCCCGACTACGGCCATTACGTGACGCCGGACGACTACAGCGGCCAGCCGATCAGCGCCAACGAGGTCGGCCAAGTCTTTGGCGACCTGCCGTACGACGACACGATGGTCTCGAAGCTGTACTTCGACGACACCAGTGACATGGAACACTACCGGCTCGTTCACGAGAACACCGACGCCGGGACGGCCTTTTTCGTCAGCTATGCACGGGTTAGTGACGGCCAGGTCGTCCACCTCGGCGAAAACGGCCAGCCGGTCCAACCCGGACAGGGACAGCCTGCCGTAGTCGTCAACCGGCGCGTCTCCCAGCAGACACTGCTCCAGCTCCAGAACAGCCCGAACTACCGGGTCTTCGATGCCAAGAGCGCGGCCGCCGTGAAAACGTTCGAACGCGTCGAGGGTGCGACGATCACCGGCACCGCCGGCGACAGCGTGGCGGACACCGAAAACGCCACGGTTGCGGCTACGGTCGAACTCGAGACGAATTCCGGCCGGACGTTCAACTACACGCAACGTGGCGACCTCGCGGCCGACGGCAGCTTCGAACTAACTGTGCCGTATGCGACGAACGACGAACTCGGCGTCGAGGACGGCTACACTAACAGCAGCGTCGAGGCGACTGGTGACTACACCGTCACCGTCGTTTCGAACGGCGACGGCGAGTCGACCTACTACAGCGGCGAGACGGCTGTCCCCGAACCCGCAGTGGTGGACGGCGACAGCGTCGACGTCACACTCGAGGAAGTCGCGACGCCGCCGAGCAACGTGGCGGACGGGAACGAAACTGACGACGGATCGACCGACACAGAAGGCACCGACTCGTCAGGGAACGGAACTGAAACTGAGTCTACTAACGCGCTCGCGCCGGTAGCGGTCGAACCGGCACACTGAATGAGACTGGCCGCGACAGTTCGCGTCGCGGCTCGGCGTTGAGCCTAGTTTGCTGTGCGGCTGTTTTTGATCGGCGCTGACATCGAGACGACGACACGGATGGCGGTATCCGACAGAGCAATCTGACATCCGAGTTCGATCGACAGCGTCTGTCGCAGCGTCCTCGATGTCACAGATCGTTTCGTGATGTGTCTCTGTGATGTGACATAGCCACCGACGCGAGCGAGTAGCCACCGCCTCGTTCTATCCGACAGTATCTCCCCGAGAAACCGCTGTAAGCCGCCAATCACGGTGCCAAGTACGTCTGTTGCTCAATTATGTAAAGTTGTATATGTAAGTATAAGGTAATTTTATTTCGATCGGTGACAACTATTGGAATGCAATGTCCGAAGAAGACAGCATGAAGGACTACCTCGCACAGAACCCCCGAATGATCGGCGCCCTGTTTACCCTGTTCGTCCTGCTTAGTCAGGCGGGCACGGCCGCAGCAGGGAGCATGACTCAGGTTGGACCCTAATATATAGACACACGCACTTCACAACGTTTCCCGCGAACAGACGCTAAAACAGCCGCAATCAAGCAGTACGAGTAACGACGTTTTATTCGCCGAGGACTGACGTCCCGATTCCGTCGTTCCAGTGTAACGCCACATCAAAGGCGACTGGCAACTCTGTCCAAGTCAGATATTCCTGAAGTTCCATTGTCTCTACCGGTAACCATGGCGTCTCTCCCGGGGATAAGTGGGTGTCAGAAATCGAATCAATAGGTGACGCTGTTACACTTCCAAGTTTGAATTCTTTTGTCGAGTACGATTTGACGGCGAAATCGAATTCGTTCTCGCCGCGGGACTCGATCTCCACGAGCATTGGAGCACCTCCATCGGATTGAGCGATGTCCGTCGAGCCGTCGCCGACGATGAGATACTGATCGCCGAGCATCGAATTCTCTTGTGCGATCTCGAGTGCGCCTCGAAGCGGGAAGCCGCGGTTGAGCAGTCTGGCCATGGTCCCGCCGGCTGTCACTGCATGTTCGTTGATGACGTCGGCGTACGTGCTGACGCCGCCGAACGCACCCCGGCGGGTGAGCGCGATCCCCTGTTCGTAGGAGCGACAGGCGTTGAGGAAGAAGACACCCACGTCGACCGACTCGAGGGTTCGGACGTCGAGATCACCATCGGGACAGCGAAGCCCGTTTTCGGTCGCGTGGCCGATGAAGTGGAAGAAGTCGTAGCCGCCATCGGTCAGCAGAGTGGCCAACTGGTCGGTGTCGACGCCGAATCTCGAGTCGATCTCGAAGGGGAGATCCGACCGGTTGCCGTAGCTACCATCGAGCAGGTCGTGTTCGTCTACCATGCGGGCATCGTTACAGACGAGCAAGAGCTCGATCGATTCGACGGGGTCCCGGTGATACAGTTGATTCCGGTAGGCCTCGATCGTCGCTTTCGAGGCCTGCTGGGGAACGCCGTCCCCGAACCAAGCATGTTCGACCGATTCCCCGGTCACGGCCGGAACGACGAACTGCGGCTCGTCGCGTTCGGATGGGGGCGAGCGTGCCGTCGTCGCCGAGCGGACGAACTGGGTGTTCGTTGTCTCCGTGTTCGGAATCGACGCGGGTGTCTGCTGTCGCGTGTCGCGAACGATGCCGAGTTCGTTGACGACGAACGGGAGCACCGGTGCGCTTTCCGGCGTTGACGGAACGTGGACGGTCAGCGGCCACCGCGGGATGTGCGCCTCGAGCACGTCGAAGGGAACGTCGAGGTATCGCTCGAGACGGTCTGCGAGCGCCAGTTCGTATGTGGCAGCGAAGTCGAACGGTAACTCGTCTTCGAGCGCCGATCGCTCGACGAGATCGTACTGGAAGACCCCCTCGGTTCGAACGAGGCAATCAAGGAAGAAAAACCGCTTCAGAAGGCCGGCGACCTCGTCTTCGAACGTGCGTCCGGTCGAGAGCGAATACGTAAACGCCGGTGTCTCGAGTGTCGGATCGTCTCCCGGCTGGATCGTCGCCCCGAGGAGAAACGCGAGCGGCGCGACCTGATACAGCGAGGCGTAGTCCGGTGGAACCGTAACCGTGATGTCGCCGGCCGGCCGGTCGACGATGTCGGGGATCTCGAGTCGGTCGCCGAGTTCGATCAGCGGCGGATGGCCACGCAGCGTCGGCCACGTCCGCTCGGGCGAGGTGGTCTTCAGGGCGGACGGAAGCGCGGAGACGGCGTCCATCATCGAATCGATATCGGGTGGCGTGGTGATCGTTCCCCGCGGCTGGTCGTGCAGTGATCGGGCACCGAGCTCGATCGTCGTCTCGCGATCGGTCGTGATCGTAATCGACGTCAGTCCGATATCTATCGTGCCGGGTGCGTCGATGCGACAGTACAGTTTGATCGGACCGCTCAGTCCGACGAACTGGGGCCGGTCCTCGAGCCGGCCCGTTTCGCTGGCGGCGAAGCTCGCTTCCGTCTGCCCAGCCTCGTCGTGGACGGTGACGGAGTACAGTTGCGTGAACGCGAGCGTGTCGGTCTCGATCCGACAGGTCCGATCGACCGGGAAACAAAACTGTGCTGGCTCGCTGGCGTCGAACGAGACGGAGCCAGGGGTCTCGATCTGCAGGCGGCGTTGCTCGATCGAGTCGGACACCTCGAGCCCGGTCGGGGCGGTCGTTTCCGCGAACGAGATCGTCATAGCTCAGCCGTTACTGACTATCCACACTCACTCCTCAGTGAAAAAGAATTGTATCGGCCGGTCGGACTACCCGCTGTCGTTCCGGTCGGCGGACTGGACCGACGTCGCCGCAAGCGACCGGAACACGACCGTCGGAAACAGTGGCCTGACCGTACTCGGCTGGCGGCCGCTGCCACGGTCGGACGTCGACAGCGGCACCCGTTCGATGACGCCGCGGTCTGCGAGTTCGTAGAGGAATCGTTTGACCGTGCCGGCGGTCAGCGACGATCGACCCGCGATCGCGGTCGCGATCTCGCGGATCGGCCGGTCGGCCGCGTCGAGTTCGATGAGCGACAACAGCACCTGCTGTCGGGTCTCCGACAGCGCCAGCGCCCGGCCGACGTGGACGCCGGTTTCGGGCACGTCGGCCCGTGCGGCCTCGAGATGGTTGCGTTCGATCCGATCCGCGTCCGCCTCGCTCGCGAGCACGGCGGCCCCGAACAGGGCTGCGAGCGCATCGTGTGCGTTTCCGTCGGCCCAGGCGGCCAGGTCGCGCACGGTATCGTGGTCGAGCGTGCCCGCTGCAAGCCCCGTCGAGGCGCGATCGGTGATCACGTCGACGAGTTCGTGATCGCGGTAGGCCGGCACGGAGACGGTCGTCCCCTTCCAGTCGTCGGGTTCGCGCTGGCCGACCGGAACGATCGTGACGTGCTCGTCGACTGGAGCTAAGAGTTCGCGAGCGCGTCCGGCGTCGAGCGTCTCGGGTTCGTCGTGGTGATCGATCGCAACGATCACGCGCCGGTTCGGACGGGCGAGTCGGTCTCGGAGCCGTTTGCGCAGCGCGTCGGTTCCGATGCCACTTTCGGGGACCGGTTCGTTCGAAATCGCCGACAGAACAGCCTGATAGAACGAGAACGGACTCCCCACACGACGCCCGTCGACGGTACCAAACCACGTGACCGGGCCGGTACTGCCGGCCCGCGTCGTTGTGCCGATCGACCGCGTCGAGCCGCTGAACTGATCGTTGAGTGCATCGAACAGGGCGGTCACGATCGCGGACGTGCCCGACCCCGGCGGGCCGACCACCGCAACCGGCGGCGGCAACTCGCCGTCGAAAACTGGCTCGAGCGCGTCGAGCAGTTGCTCCAGGACGGGGCCGCGGCCCACCGGCTCGGGCCGGTGGACGACGGGGCTGAGGTGGTCGCGGTCGACGACGACGCGCCCTCCCTGTCGCGATGACCGTCGGCGAGCGATTCGCTCCGCTAACTCCATTCCTGGGCGTCTGCCTCCGCTGCCGATCCGACGAGCGCTGCCTCGAGCACCTCGAGTGTGTGGGTGATTTCGTAGCCAGTCCCGTGTTCCATCTGCATCGAGCAGGTCGGACACTCCGTGAGCCCAGTGGTCGCCTCGGCGTCTTCCATGTGCTCGAACATTTCTGCCCCGATTTTCATGGAGGTTTCGTAATTCTCCTCCTTCCAACCGTACGTCCCGGAGATCCCCGAACAGGAGTCACCGACGTCGTGGGCGTCGACGCCGTCGATGGCGTCGAGTACTTCGACTGTCTGGCCGTCCAGCCCCTGATTCCGGGCGTGACACGGCGCGTGGTACGCGAAGTCGTCGAACTCGTCTCCGACCGAGGTCCCCTCGAGTTCGCCCTCGAGGTCCTCGTGGACGCGGAGGTACTCGACGGCGTCCCAGGTGTTTGCGGCGACCTCTTCCGTGCCCTCGAAGTCGAACAGTTCGGGGTACTCCTGGCGGATCGACATCGAACACGAACTGCAAGAGGCGATGATGTCAGCACCGTCTTCGAGGGCCCAGGCGAGTTCGCGCACGTTCGTCTCGGCCGACCGGCGTGCGTCCTCGAGCATCCCGTTTGCGAACATCGGCGTCCCCGAGCAGTGCTGGTCCGGGACCATGATCTCGTAACCAAAGTGTTCGTAGACCCGCACCAGTGCCTTCGCGACTTCCGGGGTGTTGTAGTTGGCGTAGCAGCCGTGGAAGTAGGCGATGCGCTTGTCCGCGTTTTCGACCTTTGCACCGCCCCTCGCCGCCCACCATTCACGAAAGGTTTCGGTCGCGAATTCGGGGAACTCCCGTTCGCCCGTGATTCCGAGGAGCTTCTCGCCCATCCACTGCGTCGCCGACAGCCCCATCACGAAGTTCGTCGTCCGTGGGAACATCGATCCGAGCGGCGCGAGTCGGCGGTAGTTCGCGAGCATGCGGTTGCGCCAGTACTCCCGCGAGAGCGTGCTCATGTTCTCCTCGACGTACTCGGCGCGGGCGGTGTTGTGCATCTGCGAGAGCGGCACCTCGGAGGGGCAGGCACTGTCACAGCGCATGCAGTTCGAACACTTCATCACCGAGTCGTCGATGTCGTGATCGTCCTGGCGCTTGAGCCGCCACTGCTCGGGCCCTTGGAACTTCGGGCCAGGGAACTCGTCATCGACCTCGGCAACTGGACAGTTGGTATCGCAGGTCGAGCACTTGTAACAGTTGTCCGCCCCCGGCCGGAGGTCCATCTCTTCGGCCTCCGGAAAGACCTGAATCGGTTCGAAGTCGTCGTCTCCCGGTACGCCATCGTCGGTCGGCTGTTCTGCATCACTCATCGAATCACCTGGGTCAGTCGGTCGCTGTTTGCTGTATCGCTCGCTCGAGTCCGTTCATCCATACTCGGCCGATCACGTTTGCCGCTCGAGTCGCTCGGTTCGTCCGTGCCTGTCATTGTCCCGCCTCCGTCCCGGCGCGCTGGCCCGCGACGTAGCCCGTCGCGAGCGAGACGCCGCTGCCGGATTTCTCCGCTGCGAAGTCGTAGCCGCCAAGCACCGCCCCCGCCGCACGGAGATTCGAGAACTCGGGCGCGTCCCCGGCGTCGAGCGGTCGGAGCTCGCGGTCGACCGGCAGGCCGAATCGCGCGTAGGGCTGGTCGCCGAAGACGTCGTCGACGAACCAGTCGTAGCGGTCTGCCGCGTGTGGGACGTGACAGTCGAAGATCGGTTCGAAGACCCGCTTGCGCTCCGATCGCACGCCCTTACCGACCAGCCCGCCCGTCGCCAGCACGTACTGCTCGGCGCGGTGGGGAATCTCGGTTCCGTTGCGGTCGACGACGACGTGGTCGATCCGCCGGTCAGTGTCGGTCTCGTACTCGACTACCGGCACCCCCGTCGTCACCCGGACGCCGGCGTCTTCGAGCGCGTCGTAGAGCAGGTCCTCGAGTCGTAGCCCGGGCAGACTTGGCGGCCCCATCGGGACCTCGAAAACGTCGACGCCGAGCCGATCCGAGAGGTCGGCCCTGACCACGTTCGCGTGGTCATCTCCGAGGATCGCGGGAAAGCCGACACGACTCTCGTCCTCGATCTGGGACCGAACGATGTCAGCGAGGGCTTCGCGGGCGGTCGTCTCGCCTGCTGCAGTCTCCACGGCTTCGTCCTGATCGAGCAGGTGTGCGTATCGCGTGACCTTCGCGTCGTCCCGGACGATGCCGGGGAACCGAACCGTGACTCCGCGGGCCGCGAAAGGTGCGCCGGCGGCCTCGAGATGAGATGCTGCCAGCGGTGCCTCGAAGTCCGGCAGCGTCTCGAACCCGACGAGCAGGGTATCGCGGTCGTCGCTTGCGAGTCCGGCGGCGGTCGATGTCGGGTACCTGGCGGTCGGCTTGACCGTGCCGCCGTGAGTCGGCACGAGCGCGTTCGCGTCCGTGTGGCCGCCGTCGTACGTATCGCCCGCGATCTCGTCGAAAAACGAGAGGGCCTCGCGGACTGCCTCAAGTCCCACGCGCTCGTAGGGGTGTCCCTCGGGAAGGTCGGCAAGCGCCCCGAATGGATCTACGAGCGGGCCGTCGCCCGTCGGCGTGTAGCCGAGTACGTCGATCAATCCGCTGGCGTGGCGGAGCGTACTCTGTTTGTACGAGACGAGCCGGACCTGCGCTCCTTCGTCTGCCGCAGCGAGTGCAGCGGTTGTGCCCGCGAGTCCGCCGCCGATGACGAGGACGTCGTCTTCGATCGCCATCTAGCGGCCCCCTCGGATCCCGTCGATCCGGTCTCCCTCGGCTCGACCGTCGTCGAACGCCGCGAAATCGACGGTCGACGTCGCGCTCGCGGGATCCTGGTCCCGGTTCATCGTCGTCGCGTGCAGGGCGTAGTTGAGCATCGCTTGCGAGAGCTGTTCGCCCCACAGCGCGTGGCGCTCGCCTTTCCAGCGTTCCTGAAAGAGCTCGTCGAGCGCCTCGCGGACCATCTCTTCGTCGTATTCGGGGTGGAGTTCGTTCGCCATGGGTTGACAGCAAAAGCCACCCTGGCAGTTCCCCATCGAGGCCCGCGTCCGGATGCGAACCGCGTTCAGGTCCGTCCCCGACTGAGAGATTGCATCTTTAATTTCCGCACGCGTTACGCCCTCACACTGGCAGATCACCGGGTTCGGCTCGCCCGTCTCGAGCACCTCGCGCGCCCGGCTGCCCAGCCGCTGTTTGCTCCGTCGGGCCACTGGCGAGCGCAGCCCGAAGTCGTCCATTCCGGCCTCGAGCGTTGCGATGTTCTCGCTGCCGGGCAGTGGCTCGTCGGCGGTCGCACAGGTGGCGGTCACGCCCAGTTTCTCGCAGACGTGATCGGCGATATCTTCGGCCATCATCCGATAGGTGGTGAACTTGCCGCCGACGATACTGGACATCCCCGCGACGCCGTCGCGGTCGGCATGATCGAGCAGGAAGAAGTCCCGGGTGATGTCGGTCGGGTCCTGCGTGCCGGTTCCCGGCGGCTCGTAGAGCGGGCGCACACCCCAGAACGAGCGTATCGTCCGGGCCTCCTCGAGGATCGGCACCAGTTCCGAGAGGGTGTCGATCATCTGATCAACTTCCCACTGCTCCTCGGGGTAGTCATCCGGATCGGCGACCTCCTCGTCGGTCGTTCCCAAGATTGCGGTCGTCTCGTGGGGAACGATAATGTCGGCGTCGCCTTTCGGATGGCAGCGGTTGATCACGGTGTCGACCTGCCGGACGTTCATGATCGTCATCACTCCCTTGGAAGGGCGGACCTCGACTTCGAGGTCGGCCATCGCGCCGATCTGACCGGCCCACGCGCCGGTCGCGTTGACGACGTACTCGGCGGTGATCTCCTCGGTTGTCCCGGGCGTTCCGTGCGTGCGTTTGCCAGGGCCGGAGTCGTGGCGGACCTCGACCCCGTAAATGTCGTCGCCGTCGCGCAGGAGGTCGATCACTTCGGCGTGGGTCTCGATGCGCGCGCCGTGATTCTCGGCGTCGATCGCGTTCGCGACACAGAGCCGGAACGGGTCAACCGCGCCGTCGGGGACCTCGATCGCTCGTTTGACGTCGTCTGCGAGGTAGGGTTCGACCTCGCGGGCTTCCGACCCCGAGAGTACACGGGCGGGGATCCCACACTCCCGACAGCCCTTGAGTTTCTCCCGAAAGTAGTCGTCCGAGTCCTCGGGCCGCTGGACGAACAGCCCGCCGGTCTCCTCGACGCAGTGGCCGGCGATCTCCCGAAGGACCTCGTTTTCCTCGATACACTCCGTCGCACTGGCCTGGTCGGAGACGGCGTAGCGGCCGCCACTATGGAGGAGGCCGTGCATCCGACCAGTCGTGCCGTCTGTCAGATTGCCCCGCTCGACGAGTGTCACCTCGAGGCCGCGCATCGCCAGATCGCGGGCGATACCACAGCCGGTCGAGCCACCGCCGAGTACGAGGACCTCGGTATCCCGTGCCATTCTGTCGTTGGCCTCTACGGACAGCCCCACCTTTATTTTATCGGCGGTAAGAGAACACCCATAACAATTAGCTATTTTCGGGCCCACCAGCCAATGGAACGAAATGTATGTGGCCGATCACTTATCGGCCCTATGCTGAAATCGCCCCTATTAGCGTTCACACTGTTCGAATTTTCACTCGATCTTATGATAGCTATGTTATGGGTTTGGTAACATTTATAATGATTGTAGGAATTGTTTACCAGTAGCACGCGTCCATCGGTAAAGACGTCGCGTGAGAGTGTGGGAGATCACCTATGACAGCCAACACATACGTCGGTGCGGTAGACCAGGGGACGACTGGCACCCGATTCATCGTCTTCGATCACGAGGGGCAGGTCGTCGCGAACGCCTACGAGAAACACGAACAGATCTATCCCGAACCCGGCTGGGTCGAGCACGACCCAGTGGAGATCTGGGAGAACACCAAAGCCGTCATCGGACAGGCCCTCGAGCAGGCCGGCATCGGCCCCGATCAGCTCGAGGCCATCGGCGTGACCAACCAGCGAGAGACGACGCTGCTATGGGATGCAGACACTGGCAAACCTGTCCACAACGCCATCGTCTGGCAGGATCGTCGGACGACCGATCGCGTCGAGGCTCTCGAGGACGAGGGAATGGTCGAGACCATCCGCGACAAGACCGGCCTCGAGGCCGACGCCTACTTCTCGGCGACGAAAGCCGAGTGGCTGCTCGACAACGCCGATCCGATCAAACTCGAGCGTACGCGCCCCGAAGACATCCGCGACCGCGCAGAGAAAGGCGAGGTCCTGTTCGGGACCATCGATACGTGGTTGATCTACAACCTCACGGGCAACCACATCACTGAAGTCACGAACGCCTCGCGGACGATGCTCTACAACATCCACGACCTCGAGTGGGACGACGACCTCCTCTCGGAGTTCGATATCCCCGAGGCGATGCTTCCCGAGGTCCGCCCCTCGAGCGACGACGAGACCTACGGGTCGACCGATCCCGACGGCTTCCTCGAGGCCGAGGTACCGGTCGCGGGTGCACTGGGCGACCAACAGGCGGCCCTGTTCGGCCAGACCTGTTTCGACGCCGGCGACGCGAAGAACACCTACGGAACCGGGTCGTTCTTCCTGATGAACACCGGCAACGAGGCCGTCGAATCCGACCACGGCCTGCTGACGACGATAGGCTTCCAGCGCGCGGGCGAAGACGTCCAGTACGCACTCGAGGGCGCGATCTTCGTCACCGGCGCGGCGATCGAGTGGCTCGAGGACATGACGCTGATCGACGACCCCGCCGAGACGGCGGAACTGGCCCGCAGCGTCGACACGACCGACGGCGTCTACGTCGTCCCCGCGTTTACGGGACTGGGCGCACCCCACTGGGATCAGCGCGCACGCGGCACCATCGTTGGGATGACACGTGGCACCCGCAAGGAACACGTCGTCCGCGCGACCCTCGAGTCGATCGCTTACCAGACCCGTGACGTCGCCGAAGCGATGGAGGCCGACTCGGGCATCGAGATGACGTCGCTGAAAGTCGACGGCGGCGCGGTCAAGAACAACTTCCTCTGTCAACTCCAGTCGGACATCATCGGGTCGGATATCGTCCGCCCGGTGGTCGACGAGACGACGGCGCTGGGGTCGGCCTACGCGGCCGGCCTCGCCGTCGGCTACTGGAGCGATCCCGACGAGTTGCGGAGCAACTGGCAGGTCGACGCCGAGTTCGAACCCGAGATGGATCCGGACGACGCCGATCGGCGATACGACCGCTGGGGAGACGCCATCGACCGAGCGCGCGACTGGGCGCGGGATAGTGAGGAGTGATCTATGGTCCAGATACTCCTTCAGATTCCAGTCATCGGGATGGAGACCGACGCGTTCGTCCTCCTGCTCATCGCCGCCCTCGCCGGCGGTGCGTTCGGTGCAGCACTCGGCGCACTGCCGTCGTTCATTTTCACGGGCTTCGTCGTCTTCCTCGGTGAAGGTGTCTCGATTCTCCAGCGCGAAGTCGGTGCGATCGAGGGCATTCCGGCCAACGAACTCGGGGCTGGCATCACCGGCACGATTGGCTTCGGCGCGGTGACCGGGCCACACATCGCCTTCGCTGGTGGCGTCGCCGCGACGGCCTATGCCGGGCGGCGATATCCCGAGATGGAGCCCGCCGGCTGGGACTACCACTTCGGGAAGGACATCCTGTACGCGTTCGGTACCAAACCCGACATCCTCGCGGTCGGCGCGGTCTTCGGCGCGGTCGGGATGCTCATCACGCAGGTGATGACCGGGCTCGGCTTCCCGACGGACAACATCGCACTCTCGGTCGTGGCGACGGCCTTCCTCGCGCGACTCGCCTTTGGCTACCCGATCGTCGGCAATGTCGGCGGCTCGAGCATCCTCGATATGTCGCCGTTCGAGCGCGAGGAAAAACGCATGGCGGCCGACGGCGGCACTGAAACCGATCGACTGGCAACCGAGCCGTGGCTCCCCCACCAGTACAAGTGGTCCGGCGTGACGGCCATCGGTATCGTCGGAGGGATCCTCGGCGGCTACATCTGGCTCGAGACCGGGAGTATCTTCCTGGGCTATGCGATCTCCGCGATCAGCCTGCTGTTTCTCAACCTCGGGGTCGAGAAGATTCCAGTCACCCACCACATCACGCTCTTGGGCGCGGTGGGTGCGATCATCGCGATGCCGGCCATCGGGAGCGAACCGGTTGCACTGCTCATCGCTGGTATCTTCGGTGCGATCTCCGGCCTACTCGCCGAAGTGAGCCAGCGGATCTTCTACTCTCACTCCGGGACCCACGTCGACCCGCCGGCGATGGCAATCGCGGAGTTCATGTTAGTTCTCGGCGTGCTCTATCTGGCCGGGCTCCTCCCCAACGCGGGCTATCTCGCACTCTGACCGCCGTGTACACGCCATCCGTGGCCCGCTTTTCGGAGGGCCTGTCGGATGGCCCGACACACGGCACTGCTGTCGTCCACAGCAAGTGATCGGTTTGCAGTTGGCAGTCCGACCGCCGCGTCGTCGTCCCACCCTGAGCCACCGTCACTACTAGTTTATCGCACTGTGTGATGTGCTATCTAGGTATGGGTACACAGACAAGTCCAGAAGCGACTCCGACTGTGATGGGCGAGACCGATGGGAAGGCGCTGTGGTCCGTCGGTGTGCTAATGATCTTCAAGGCCGATGCCGAGCGGACAGACGGTGCGTTCACCCTGCTTGAGCACACTGCCCCCGCCGGGTACGAAACGCCGTACCACGTCCACCACGGCGAGGACGAACTGTTCTACGTCCTCGATGGTGCGATCGACTGCTACTACGGCGATGACGGCGAGAACGTAAGCCGAGCAAGTCCGGGAGAGACAGTTTTCCTCCCTCGAGACGTCCCACACGGCTTCCGTGTCGTGAGCGACGATGCCTGTCGCATGCTCATACAGGTGACGCCAGCGGGCCTCGAGGAGCTCTTCAGGGAGGTCGGGACACCGGCAAAACGACTGGAGACGCCGCCGCAAGCCGAACCGGACATCGCGGCACTGACTGAAGCCGCCGCAGAGTATCAACTCGACATCCTTGGGCCGCTCCCTGATTGAACCGACCGCTTTAGGTTATCCAACCCTCGAGTGACAGGTATGACCGCCGATCCGCCGCTCGTGCTCGACGTCGACGGTACCCTGACCCGTCCCGAGGGGTGGGGTATCGATCCCCGCGTCTTCGATCCGCTCCGCGAGTGGGAGGCCCCCGTCATGATCGCCACCGGGAAGGCCTTCCCGTACCCCGTTGCGCTCTGTCACTTCATCGGGATTCCCGAACTCGTCGTCGCCGAGAACGGTGGCGTCGTCTACACCGGCGACGACGTCTTCTTTACCGCCGACCGCGAGGCCGCTCAGGCCGTCACCGAGGAATACCGGGCCGCCGGCTACGACCTCGGCTGGGGCGACGAAGACACGGTCAATCGCTGGCGAGAAACCGAGATCGCAGTCAACTTAGAACAGCCCCTCGAGCCCTTACGCGAGATCGCCACGCGCCACGGCCTCGAGGTGATCGACACCGGCTACGCCTACCACGTCAAGGACGCCGATCCGAACAAAGGAGCGGGGCTCGAGCGGCTCGCCGACCACGTCGGGGTCGACCTCGATGAGTGCGTTGCCGTCGGCGACTCGATCAACGATGTCTCGACGTTCGAGGTGGCCGGCCGCGGGTTCGCCGTCGCCAACGCCGACGAGGCGGCGAAAGCAGCCGCCGACGAAGTTCTCGACGAGATTCACGCCGATGGAACGCTCGCAGTGCTCGAGCGGATTCGCGGGACGCGCTGATCACTTGGACCGTCGAGGGACACCAGTATTGTTCAGAGGCTAGGTGGCGTACTCGGTACAAGAGGTGTGTCGGTTCGATCAGAAACCGAGGTGGTAGTCCCCGACTGACGCGGATTATACGCTGAACAGGCGTAATACCACGGCCTTCAGGCCGTGGATACGCGCCGTCACTCAGTGACCCGTTCCACCGATACCGACAGGGCCGGATATTCCACGTCAAACATAGCCTCTAATATCCTCTGTTCCATAACTGATTATGAGCACAGTACGATGCTGGAGACAACCCGCACCTACGTCGCACGCATCACGAACCACACGCAGGTTCGTGACGACCTCGACCAGTGCGGGTTCGCAGCATCGAAACTGTGGAACGTCGGTCGCTACTACATCCAAGAGCGGTGGGATGAAGACGGTGAGATACCCGATGAAGCCGAACTGAAGTCGGAGTTGAAAGACCATGAATGCTACAGTGACCTCCATTCTCAGTCAAGTCAGCGAGTTCTCGAAGAGCTTGCTGAGGCGTTTACCGGCTGGTACAACTCCAACGACGGCAACAATCCACCGGGCTACCGGAAACGGGGCAACCGACACCCGCGCTCGACCGTCACGTGGAAAAAGCGAGCTATCAAGCACGACGACAAGCACGGCCAACTTCGCCTCTCGAAAGGATTCAACCTGAAAGAGTCACGGTCTGACTTCATCCTCGCGGAGTACGAAACCCGTCCCGACGTAGAAGTCGAGAACATCCAGCAGGTGCGTGCCGTCTGGAACGGCGACGAGTGGGAACTCCATCTCGTCTGCAGGAAAAAGATTCCAGTCGAAGACGCGCCCGGCGACAACACGGCGGGTATTGACCTCGGTATCAGTAACTACCTTGCCATCGACTACGAAGACGGCGCAAGTGAACTATATCCGGGGAACGTGCTGAAAGAGGACAAGCACTACTTCACCCGCGAGGAGTACCAGACCGAAGGCGAAAACGGGCCGTCAAAGCGTGCGCTCAAGGCTCGCCGGAAACTCTCCCGACGCAAAGACCACTTCTTCCACACACTCTCGAAACACATCGTCGAGCGGTGTGTCGAAGAAGGCGTGGCGAAGATAGCAGTTGGCGACCTCAGCGACATTCGAGAAGACGACAACGGCGACTCGCGGAACTGGGGTGCGTCGGGGAACAAGAAACTCCATGGATGGGAGTTTGACCGATTCGCCCGTCTACTTGAATACAAGGCCGAAGAATATGGCATCCTCGTTGACCGCGTAGACGAGGAGAACACCTCGAAGACGTGTTCGTGTTGCGGGCGGATTCGGGATAGCAACCGCGTGGAGCGTGGTCTGTACGTCTGTTCGTCGTGCGAAACGATGATGAACGCAGACGTGAACGGTGCGGTGAACATTCGGAGAAAGATAACTCAGAGTCCCCCGACCAGGGATATGAGTAACGGCTGGTTGGCACAGCCCGGAGTCTTCCTGTTCGACCGCGAGAGCGGACGGTTCACACCGAGAGAACAGGGAGTCTACAAACTCTAATATCCCAACGCTTGGGATTCCTCCGGCTTCAGCCGGTGGAGGATGTCAAAACTTTGAATATGGATAGGGATGTCTCGGGAACTACGATCGACGGGAATCATAACGAAAGCGGACAAACGCGACGGGCGCCGATAGTCACGAAAAGCCGATAGTCGAGTATTCGAGCTTAGCTCCCGTCGGCGCTCGAGTCACCATCCCCTGACGTATCGGTGACCTCATCGGTTTCGTCTTCCGCGGACGACTGGACATCGTCCATGTCAACGGGAGAGCCGAGTTTGTCCTCGTCGACCGCTTGTTCGAGAGTTCCCTTGTCGGTCACCGCGCTCAGGCCCTGCTCTTTGACCGCGGACTGGATCGTCCCGGCGTCGATCGCCGAGTCGATGTTCCCGTCGTTCGTCGACGATTTCAGGGCTCGTCGAACGACCAGATATCCTGCCAGTGCCGCTCCGCCCGAGGCGACCGCACCCGGAATTCCGTAGCGTTTGTAGCCGAATGTGACCGCCTTCTTGCCGATCGTGTACGCTCCAATCATGCCTTGTCGTTAGGCTGGTTCCCGGAAGAGGGCGCGGCTTTCGTACGGAAGGGATAGTCACAATCGGTCTGGTCTATATAGTACCCCGATAAGAACCGGAGGGGTGTCGTGTGAGACAGATGCGGCTTTGGATGGCGTTTCCGTCGCTCCGTTTCCTCGAGTGCTGCTGGCCGACTGGCGCCACTCTATATATTTGCCCACATTTATATTCGCGCGGTCGAACCCCGTCGTATGGAGACGCGCAAGGTCCAGGTGACGGGTGGATCGACCTACACCGTCTCGCTGCCAAAGACGTGGGCGACCGAGAACGACGTCAGCGCCGGCACGACCGTCGAGTTCTACCCCGAAGACGACGCGCTATTGCTGACGCCTCGGAGCGAGACGGAACGACAGGAGGGAACACTCGACATCTCGCATCTCGAGGGCGAGCGCCTGACGCGGGCCGTGATGACGATGTACGTCAGCGGCTTCGACATCATCAGACTCGAGGCGGGACGGATTACGACGCATCAGCGCCGGGCGATCCGCACCGCGACGCAGGGATTGGTCGGCGTCGAGGTCTTAGAGGAGACGACCGACAGCGTGGTCATTCAGGACCTGCTCGATTCCTCGGAACTGTCGATCGTCAACGCCGTCACGCGGATGCGCCTGATCTCTCAATCAATGCTCGAGGACGCCATCCGGGCGTTGATCGAAAACGACGACGACATCGCTCACGACGTGATCGAGCGCGACGACGACATCGACCGGCTCTGGCTGGTCGTCTCGCGGATCTTCCGCGCGACGCTGCGCTCGCCACGGGCAGCCGAGGAACTCGGCGTCCCCCGCGAGGACTGTTTCGACCTGCACTCGAGTGCCCGTCAACTCGAGCGCGTCGCCGACCACGCCGCCAAGATCAGCAACCTCGCGCTCAAACTCGACGAGATCCCCGTGGACGTCGCTGAAGCACTTCAGGAACTTCAGGCGGATTCGTCAACGATTCTCGAGAAATCGATGGACGCGCTGTTCGCCGAGGCGGCCGACGAGGCGAACCGGCTCGGCCACGACGCTCGTGAGGCCGTCCTCGAGATCGACGAACACACGCGCCAGATCGACGATATGCTCCGGGAGCTCGATCCGGTACAGGCCCAGTCGCTGGGCTTGATCGTCGACTCGCTGTCCAGAAGTGCCGACTACGGCGGCAATATCGCCGAGACGGCCCTGCAGAAGGCCGCACCGCGGCCCTGACGTCTACGGCTCGATTACACGTTGCCAGTTGTCGCTGTTCACTTTCACCCTCCTGCGGGAACGCTTTTTAAGCCCCATCTCGAAAGGAAAACGATGGAACTCGACGACCGTGCCGAGGATCTCGCCTCCGACCTCGGTGTCGACAAAGAGGAGGTCAAAGCTGACCTGCAGAACTTGGTAGAGTACAGTGTGCCGATCGACGAGGCAGTCCAGAGCCTCCGGCGCAAGTACGGCGATGGATCCAGTGGCGGTGGTGGGACACCATCGTCGAAAGACATCGCCGAGATCACGCCCGACGATAGCAACGTCACCGTCACCGGCGTCGTTCTGACGGCCGGCAAGCGGTCGATCCGCTATCAGGGCTCCGACCACGTCATCGTCGAAGGCCGACTGGCCGACGAGACCGGCGTTATCGATTACACGGCGTGGGAGGACTTCGGCCTCTCGTCGGGCGAGACGATCACCGCGGGCAACGCGGGCGTCCGCGAGTGGGACGGCGAACCCGAACTCAACCTCGGTGAGAGCACCTCGCTTTCCTTCCTCGAGAAGTCGCTCGAGGTCCCCCACGAGATCGGCGGCGACGCACAGCTGGCCGACTTACAGACGGGCGATCGTGCCGTCACGATCGAAGTCAGCGTCCTCGAGTGTGAACGCAAGACGATCGACGGCCGCGACGGCGAGACGGACATCCTGAGCGGCGTCGTCGGCGACGAGAGCGGCCGGCTTCCGTTTACGAACTGGGACCCAGCACCCGAAATCGAGGAGGGCGGCTCGGTTCGCATCGAGAACGCCTACGTCCAGGAGTTCCGCGGCGTCCCCGAGGTCAACGTCTCCGAGTTCTCGACGGTCACCGCACTCGGGCGCGGGATCGACGTCGGCAGCGACACCGCGACGATGGATATCGGCGAGGCCGTCGCCACCGGCGGGGTCTACGACGTCGAAGTCGTGGGCAACCTGCTTGCGGTCCGTGATGGTTCCGGGCTGATCCAGCGCTGTCCGGAGTGTTACCGGGTTATCCAGAAAGGACAGTGTCGAACCCACGGCGACGTCGACGGCATCGACGACATGCGCGTCAAGGCGATCCTCGACGACGGCACCGGTGCCGTCACGGTCGTCCTCGACGACGAGTTGACCGAGCGGGTCTACGGCGGCACCTTGGAGGACGCCTTAGAACAGGCCCGCGAGGCGATGGACCAGGAGGTCGTCGCCGACCGGATCCGCGAGCGCATCGTCGGCCGCGAGTACCGCGTCCGCGGGCACCTCTCTGTCGACGAGTACGGCGCGAACCTCGATGCCGAGACCTTCGAAGAGAGCGACGACGATCCGGCCGCGCGTGCGACGGCCTTCCTCGAGGAGGTGGACGCATGAGCGCGAACGGGAACGGCGACGAGATCCCAAGCCGCGAAATCGCCTACCGCCTGTTCGCGGCCGAGTACGACGACGCCTCGCTGTCCTATGCCGAAAGCGACGAGGAACGCGCGCCGAACTACGTCATCTCGCCGACCGGCGCGCGGCTCAACCGCGTGTTCGTCGTCGGGACGCTCACGGAGATCACGTCGGTCAACGACGAGATGGTCCGTGCCCGCGTCGTCGACCCGACCGGCGCGTTCGTCGTCTACGCCGGCCAGTACCAACCCGACGAACTGGCCTTCCTCGAGCAAGCATCGCCCCCCGCCTTCGTCGCGGTGACGGGCAAAGCCCGGACCTTCCAGCCCGACGATTCGGATCAGGTCTACACCTCGATCCGTCCCGAGAGCATCGCGGCGGTCGACGCGGATACCCGGGACCGCTGGGTCGTCAGTGCGGCTGAGCGGACCATCGAGCGCGTCGGCACCTACGCCGGGGCGGCCGAGCTGGATGCCGGTGGCGAGGCTCTGACCGACACCCTCCGCGATGCTGGCGTCGAAGCCGGCCTCGCAGCCGGGATTCCGCTCGCACAGGACCACTACGGCACGACGCCGTCGTACCTCGCAGCGCTGCGTGACTGTGCGCTCGAGGCGGTCGAAGTTGTCGCGGGCGAGCGAGATCAGGTGACCGGCCTCGATCTTGCCCCTGACGCGACGAGCCCGGACTACGACGCGACGGCTGCGTCGCTGGCCGCCCTCGACGGTCTCGAACGCGAGGCGCTCGAGGCCAGCGGTGACGCCGAATCTGAGCCCGATGCTGCGCCCGACGAACAGTCGACAGAGCCGGTTGCGGCGACGGCCGGCGGCGACACGGCGGACGCAGGCACCGGGTCCGCAGCCGGCACGGCAACGAGTACTCGCTCGGAGACTGCAGACCTCGACGACGCCCTCGAGACAGAAACTGCCGAGGCCGATCTCGAAACCAAGACAGCCAAAGCGGACACCGAGTCCGAGCCGACAATCAGCGAGTCCACGAGTGACGAATCAGCTGGTGTCGATGCTACTCCCGACGCCGACACGCTCGAGGCCGACAGCGACGACACGACGGACGACCTCGGCGATGTCGACGACGGCATGTACGAGATGGACGAGGCGGAACGCGAACAGCTCGAGGAAGAGTTCGGCGCGGAGTTCACGACCGGCAGCGAGGTCGACGACCCCGGCGAGGCCGATATCGACGTTCCGGACTCGGACGAAGCCATCGACGCCGACCATGACGAAGCGACCGAAGACGAGCCAGGAGCATCCGAGGCCGACGCAAGTGTGGTATCTGACGACCTCGGCGCACCGCCCGAATCCGGACTCGAGGCCGCGGAAACCGACGAAGCGGACGATACGGATGCTGACGCCGACGACACTGCAAGCGGCGACGACCCAGCCGACGACGTCGACCTGGATACGTACGTCATCGAGACCATGGAAACGCTCGACGACGGCGACGGTGCCGATCAGACGGAACTGATCGAAACGGTCGTCGACGAAACCGGGGCCTCGCCTGCCGAGGTCGAAGACGCGATTCAGGACGCGCTGATGGGCGGGCAGTGTTACGAACCCAACGACGAGACGCTGAAAGCGATCTGATCGGTCGCGATGCGAGGTGATCCTCACCGTTCCGCTGCCGGCGGTGCGTCGCCGCCCGCACGCGTCGAGCCCGTTCCCGACGAACCCGCTGCGACCGCCACGATCGCGGGCGAACGCGCATTACTCGTCGCCGACTATCACGCCGGCTACGAGGCCGGGTTGCGATACGAGCGCGGTGTCGACGTCCCGAGTCACGCGCCCGACCGCCGGGAGCGACTGCTGGCACTGTGCGAGCGCACCCGTCCCGATCGACTGGTGATCCTCGGCGACCTCATGCACTCGATCGGCGAGCCAGGCGGGGCCGAACGCGGCGAACTCGAGGTGCTGTTCGAGTCGCTGCCGGCGCCACTCACGATCACGGTCGTCAAAGGCAACCACGACGGCCGCATCGAAACCTGGCTCGACGAGAGCGACGACATCGACGCGACGGTCGACGTCGTTTCCGGTAAGGGGGTCGCCCTCGGTGCGGTCGGTGTCTGTCATGGCCACACGTGGCCTGATCCGGCGGTCCTCGAGCGCGAGGTCGTCTGTCTGGGCCACGAACACCCCTGCGTGCGGCTCACGGACGCGGTCGGTGGGAGCCGCATCGAGCGCGCGTGGCTGCGGGGTCGGCTCGCGCCCATGCCGTTTCGCGAGCGGCCAGAATACGAGGGTGTGTCGTGGCTCGAGCAGCCGGACGAATCGCCGCCACGCGTCGTGGTGGTGCCCGCGTTCAACGACCTCGTCGGCGGGACGTGGCTCAACGTGGCCGGCCAGTCGTTTCTCGCGCCGTTTCTGCCCGCGGGGCTGGCCGACGGCGAGGCCTACCTGCTCGATGGAACGCGACTCGGACCGTACGAGTCGGTCTGATGGCGCACTCGACGAACGGACGTAAAAGCTACCGTCGTACCGTTTCCGACCGAATCTCGTCGCCTTCACGCCACTGGTAATAGTAGTACTCGGTTCCCGCGATCTCCGTCACCGAGACTGTCGCTCGGTCCGGAACGCCGTCGGGATACGTCTCCGGCTCGGCCCCGTCTGACGATGACGCGTCTTCGCCGTCGTCGTGTCGGTCCTTCCACGCGGCCAGCTCCTCGAGGTAGGAACTCATCGCACGAAGTGTCGCACTGTCTTGTGCCATGAGCTCGTCGCGTGTCTCGTCGCTTACGCTGTCCAGTTCCGGCGGCGGAGTCGGTCGCTCGTCCGGAGGCATGTCTCCTGCTGGGAACGGGAGACCCGTAAAACGTCGTTTTTGCGTCGGGACCAGCCTGCTCGCCCCCTCCTGTTACTCGGTGACGTGACCCATATTGGGACCTAATATTCACTAGTACCCCAACTACGTGTAGATTTATATACGAGAACGTGGCCCGTTCTGTCGACAATGACGTCACAAACACACCGTCCTACGACGCAGATCGGTCCGGTTCCCGACGACCTCGAGTCAGCGCGAGCGAAACTCGTGTATATCTATCTCGAGGCAAGTGAGGGTGCCACAGCCGACGAGCTCGGTGAATTCCTGTCGATGAAGCAGATCAACATCCTGAGCGTGCTGAACTCGCTGTCGAGTAACGGTTACGTCGACCAGTCGGGATCGGAGTACGTCGTCGCGAACTAACGGAACGTCGTCGCGCCGAGGGACGAAGGGGTATCGACCATTCTATCGTCGCCACCACGTCTCGTGAGACGTGTCGCCGTCCGAAACATACCGCACAGTGGGAGCAGGAGCAGTTAGAACGTCTCGAGGTAGCGGTCGAGTTCCCACTGGGAGACGTCGACGAGGTACTCCTCGAACTCCTGGCGTTTGGCCTCAACGAACTTGGAGCCAACGTGGTCGCCGAGCGCACTGTAGATGACTTCGTCCTCCTCCAAGGCGTCGACGGCTTCGCCGAGGTTCGTCGGGAGCGTGTCGATGCCGTACTCCTCACGTTTGGCCTCGTCGAACTCGTAGATGTTCTCGCGAACTGGCTCAGGACACTCGAGGTCCTGCTCGATGCCGTCGAGTCCGGCGTGGATCATGGCCGCGAGGGCGAGGTAGGGGTTACACGACGGATCGGGCGAGCGCAGTTCGACGCGCGAGGCAGCGGGGACGCGGGCCGCAGGCTTGCGGATCAGCGCCGAGCGGTTGCGGTCGGACCAGGCGACGTAGACCGGAGCCTCGTAGCCCGGCACCAGCCGCTTGTAGCTGTTCACAGTGGGGTTTGCGACCGCCGTGATCGCGGGCGCGTGCTCCAAGATGCCGGCGATAAAGGAGTGGGCCGTCTCCGAGAGGTCGAACTCGTCGTCGTCGTCGTGGAAGGCGTTCTCGCCGTCCTCGAACAGCGAGAGGTGCGTGTGCATCCCCGAGCCGTTGATCCGCGGGATCGGTTTGGGCATGAACGTCGCGTGCTGGTCGTGCTGGGCGGCGATCGCACGGACGACCGTGCGGAAGGTGCCGACGTTGTCGGCCGTCGTCAGGGCGTCGTCGTACTCGAAGTTGATCTCGTGTTGGCCGCGGGCGACCTCGTGGTGGCTGGCCTCGATCTCGAAGCCCATCTCCTCTAAGCCATAAATGATGTCCCGGCGGACGTCGCTCGCGAGGTCTTTCGGTGCGAGGTCGAAGTAGCCGCCGTAGTCGCCGGTCTCTGTCGTCGCACGGCCTTCCTCGTCTTCTTCGAAGAGGAAGAACTCCGGTTCGGGCGCGGCGTTGACCGTATAGCCCATCTCGTCGGCGCGCTCTAAGGCGTTTTTGAGGACGCGACGCGGATCACCCTCGAAGGGTTCGCCCGTCGAGGTGTTGATAACGTCACAGATCATGCGGGCCGATGCGCCGTCCTCGCGGTTTTGCCATGGGAGGATGGCGAACGTGTCAGGATCAGGCTTGAGCCGCATGTCCGACTCCTGAATGCGAACGAACCCCTCGATCGAGGAGCCGTCGAAGTAGATCCCCTCGGTAAACGCCTTCTCGGCCTGCCGTGCCGGCACGGAGACGTTCTTGACAGTTCCCAGAATGTCGGTGAACTGCAACCGAAGGAAGTCGATGTCTTTCTCCTCGATTTCGTCTAGCACGTCCGTTTCCGCAGCAGTGAGGTTTCCATTCGTCATCTTCTACTCGAGTCAAACAATGGATTCTACTATTAAAGCTCTGCTGTTGTGGGCGAATATACGCAAATCGATTAAAAAGTGATCGCATGTGGTTTATAATATGGTATGGTCGAAGTATGGTTGACAGCGGCTGGAAACTACCGCTGAAACTGGATGATCGTGTAGTGCTCTCTCGGAGCGGTGGTGTATCGGTCACTCACTGCCCCTCGGAGCGATCCGTTGATCGTCCGATCTCGGTGCCGGTCATGAAAGGAACAACTGGAATTCAGCATCTACTATAGCTCTCTGAGCGGAGCCGCGAGCCGGCGGCTGCGAGTTCGGTCAGTGCCGTCAGACTCGAGAGACCGACAGCGACCGACGCCCGCCAGGCGCTCGCCGAGGCATGAAGCGTGTGCTGCCATGCGATGAGCGGCCCCGACACCGCACGGGATTGTGTGGGCTCGGTCGACCGCGGACGCGTGGTAATCGTGGTCTTGCATTCGGGGCAGACGTACGCGAGGGATCGCTTCCGTGGTTGCAACTGCCAGTCACCGTCGACGGGACTCGAATGCTCACATTCCCAGCAAAACAGCGTCGCTTTGCGCCGAATCGACGTTGCGTCATCGTGGTCAGTTGCGGACGGAATCATCGACCGTGGATAGCGCCCCCAGGCATAAAGTTAGGGTCGTTGCGTAGTGCATATAACTGTCGGATGTAATGAATCTCAAGCACGAGATCAGCAGTCGAACCCGTGGAATCTACTAACAGCAGTCACGACGAAGCCGGTCGCGAATTTCCGGCCGTCACCTGCGGGGACGGCCGCATCCATGCGACCGGCGTCACGTCGGTCTGTCCGGCAGTATCACACGACGCTATCCAGAAACCACACCGGACTCGTCACCGTCGCTCGGCGTCACAGGTATCTGTGACGGAACCGTACTCGTCTCTATGACCGCACCCAACAAGCCACGCCAGCTCGAGACCGGCGACGAACTCGACGAGTTCGTCGAGACATATGACGTTGCACTTGTCGAATTTTACACCAGCGGGTGTGCGATGTGTCAGGCGATGGAACCAGTACTGGGGAACGTCGCGCGTGCAACAGACATCGCGATCGGGACGATCAATCCCCGCGATGACGCCGACCTCGTCGGCCGCTTCAACGTCCAGTCGGTGCCGCTGTTGGTCCTGTTCGAGGACGGAACGGAAACCGCACGACTGGCGGACGGATTCCAGGGTGGCGATGCCGTCACTGAGTTCCTCGCAACGAACGTTCCGGACACCGTCGACGCGAGCTGACGTCGCTGTTCGGAAGCGCCACGCTCTCGGTGGTCGTCCTCAGGCGACGCTACCAGCACGACACAGCGGCTCGAACGGCTTCGAAGGCCACTCCGGCGAGGGCAACTACCAGTCGATCGCTCTCGTGTGCGCGTATTGGAAGTTATATTCATACTGTCGAACAGCAGTCAATACGAAGTCGGTCGCGAATTCGCGGCCGTCTCCACTGGCGACGGCCGCAGCAGCGCGATCGATCGTCACGTTGGTCCGTCTGGCAGTATCACTCGTCGGGCTCGAGTTCGCTCGGATCGAGCTCGCCGTCGAGATACTGTTCGCCCAGGTTGGACACCTCGTAGACGCCAGTAATTGGGTTGTTCAGGAGGCCGTACTTGGTCAGCTCCCGACACCGGTAGGCGCCGAAGTTGCCCGGACAGAGTCCGGCCTCGTCGAGTTGGGCGGGTTCGAAGGCGTCTTCGGACTGCAGGAACTCGAGGATCGGTTTGTCCGCGGGCTCCATCCACTCGGCGTCAGTTTCCTCCTCCGCTTCGTTTTCGGTCTCTGCCGCTGGGTCGTCCACAGCGTCGGTCGTCGACTCGTCCATGGCTATATCATCCACCTCCGCAGAGGAATGTGTTTCTGAATCGGCTTCACTCTGGCGTGGCTTACTGCGTCGGTGCAGCGTAATCGACGTGCACGTTCGGGGTTGTCGCCGGTTCTTGTCCCGTGACACCGCGGTCGACGAACGTGACGTCGGTCAGGTCGCCAGTAAACCGGACCGTCACCGTTCCAGTCTCGATCGCCCCTTCGACGGTCGTGCCCGAGCGGACGACCACGTCCGCTGTCCGAGCGTCCTCGGTCAGTTCGATTGTACCATCGACGGTCAGTTCGAAACTTGAGGGCGTCCCCTGTCCGATAATCATCAACACGTTGGGCCACTCGTCTGTGTTAGCGTCCGGCGGCAGTCTCGTCGCTGCGATCGTCGCGGGCGGGTGGGTGCCCGTTGCTGTTTCGTTTCGGGTTCTGAGGTCGGCAGGACCACGACTGTCGCCGCGATCATCGGTTCCGTTCATCTGCGCCATATGGTGGAGACAGTCGGGTATCGGATCATAATCCTTCTTACTGAACCAATGGTATATTCACGTGAAATATAACTGCTCGAGCGAAAGAGCGGCGGAATTTTGCGCGAACGGGCCAGCGGTCTATCGAACGAGCGGGTCGGTTCGCGGACTCACTTGCGGCACGCATCGGCACAGTCCGATGCGTCCAGTGGCTGTGTCGTTATACTGCCGGACAGACCGACGTGACGCCGATCGCATAGATGTGGCCGTCGCCAGTGGAGACGGCCGCGAATTCGCGACCGGTTTCGTCGTGACTCCTGTCCAGTAGTATTAGCCGGCGTCTTCGAGAAGTCCGAGTTCGGTCGCGACGAGATCTGCGATCTGATCGGCGATGTCGGGATCGACCTCGGCGATGTCCTCGCCGTCGTGGAGTTGCTCGTTGTGACGGTCGACTGCGTCGGCCACGTCGGCAAGCGGGATGCGGGAGGTCGTCTCGCAGGCAGGGCAGACGATCGGGACTCGTGGGCCGTTCTCGTCCGCGTCGTTCGTATTCGCCATTTGTCGGGTGTCTCGCGTCGATCGTGAAAATCTAATTGATTCGACGCTCACGCAGCGACCACGGTATCGATGTGTCACTTTCAGACATATATAGTATGACAGATCAGACACTGTTCGAGAGCTCGGTGTTCCATCCGTCTTCATCGCTTTGCGTCCGTTTCGGCCAGCAGTATTATAATGGCCCGAGCGAATCATCAGATAGACGGGGGTACGACAGTCTGTTGGCGGGGTCTCCTGCCTGATCCGTTCGCCCCGTCGCCATATGCGAGAAGCTCCATGGTTCCTGGCTACATCAGTAGCCATTCCCTGTCTTTCGTCCCGACACAGCACTCGAGCGTGAGCCGTTGCAGTGTCTCGAGCCGGGCAAGTCGGCGTTAGCTGCGATAGCGTGCGAGGACGGCAACCGACAGTGCGACGATGGCCGTGAGCACACCGAATCCGGGCATCGTATCGCTGGCAGTGGACGGCTCATCGTTGTCAGTCGTCTGTGAGTCGTTCGACCCGCCAGGGTTCGAGTCGGTGGATTCGAATCGTTCGTCAGCTGGTGCATCGAGTTGCAAGACGACGACGGCCTGTCCGTGGGACGCATCGCTGGTGTAGGTCCAGCCACCGCCCGCTTCGTCGTACGGTTCTGCGGCTTTGACCGGGTCGATGTCCGTATCCCAGCCGTCGCCCTCGGGGACCTGCTGGATGTAGCCGACGACGTCGATCCGGTCGGCGTACTCGCCGCTGATCTCGGCTTCGCCGTACGTGAGCGTCGCATCTTCGGGGTTGCCGTGGAATTCGAGACAGTGCGAGTCCATGTAGCCGTCGCCCTGTGCGACGTCCGGACTCGTTCCGAACTGGTCGCCATCGAGCGGGAACTCGTAGTGGTCGTCCATCGGGAACGTGACGGTCATCGGGTCGGCCTCGGAATGCCACGTCGTCGCGCCGCCGGTCGGGACCGTCACCGTCGTGTTCGGTACCGACTCGCCGATGACCGGTTCGCCGTTCTCATTGAGCAGGGTGACACAGATTTTCCCGGAGCCTTCCCCGAGGTACGGATTTCGGTACTCGTCGCGCGGATTGTCGTAACTGACCCAACTCCCGTCGTCAGCCGCTGCCTCGAAGTACGGATCACCAGACTCCGGTGCGGGTTGGACGTATGCGTCTTCCGACACGGTTTCGTTCGAATCGGGAGGCGCACCGACAGCCCCCGTTACAGCAAGCCCGACGATCACGGCCAGCCCGAGTCCGAGTGCCAAGAGGCGTCTCCCAACGTGCGCCACTCGAGAGTGATCACTGCCTACCATGGTCACGCCTCATCTCCAGTTGCTGGGACGTCGATCACACATCTGTTCGACCGCATTGACTGTCTTGATCGTGTACTCATCATCAGGCTGACGTACCGGCTATCCTGCCCTATATATGAGCAGCCTATACCGAAAGTAGACAGCATCTACGTGCAGTAGACGTCGCTTAAACGGCTGTTCTACCATCGTCAGCGTTCGATACGGATGCTGTTGCGGGTCGCACACGACGGAACGAGCCAGCGTGGCTGGTCCCACGCGAGCGCCGGCCGGCCGCTTTTCCGACAGGTCACGATACCACCACCGATGAGCAACGAGCAACCGGATCGCGACCGCGTCCAGGACCGCGCCGAACAGCGCCAGTCCGAGCGGGCCGACCACACTGAATCGATCTTCGCGGCCGTCGAACGCGACCTCGGCGAACTCGAGTATCCGGTCACCAGCGAGGAACTTGCCACGGAGTACGCTACCGAGCCGATCGACATGCCGAACGAGACGGAGTCGATCGGTAGCGTCTTCGACCGACTGGTGGACGAGCAGTACGACTCGCCGGAGGAAGTCCGCGAGGCTGCCTACGGCGAGCTCACCGGCGAGGCCGGCACTCCAAACGAGGCCAATCTCGAGCGCGACCTCGACGAACTATAGTAACAACTGAAACGATTCACACACCGATCGCACAGCAGTCGTGCGATCGGGTGTCCAGTGACTTTCAGTGGCTACTATAGACGAGGAGAGCGCGGGCTCGGTCACCGAGCACGGGGGCGGAACGGACTAGTCTGACGGGCTCTCGGCCCGGTCTCCGCAGTGCGATCGATCACCACTCCCAGAGGCTGATCGTGATAGCAGAACGGATTTACGTCCCCGTCACCACCTCTCGTGTATGGATTACGAATCGAGTCTCGACCGAGCGATGGAGGACGTCCCCGACATCGGGGGCGACGAAGAGCGACTCCAGATCCCCGATCCGGAGACACAGAAAGACGGCGCATTCACGCGCGTGAAGAACGTAGACGAGATCGCCGACGTGCTCTCGCGGGACACCGAACACCTCCACCGGTTCATCCAGCGCGAGATGGGGACCAGCGGCAAACTCGAGAACGGCCGCGGCCGGTACAACGGGACCTTCTCCCAGAAGGACTTCGACGCGGCGATCGACGCCTACGTCGACGAGTACGTCCTCTGTTCGGAGTGTGGCCTGCCGGACACCCGCCTCGTCCGCGAGGACCGCACGCCAATGTTGCGCTGTGACGCCTGCGGGGCGTTCCGACCGGTCACCAAGCGTTCGACCAGCAGCCAGCAGCAACAACAGCAGGATGCCGTCGAGGAAGGCCAGACCTACACGGTCGAAATTACTGGGACCGGTCGCAAGGGCGACGGTGTTGCCGAGAAAGGCAACTACACGATCTTCGTCCCCGGTGCCGACGAGGGCGACGTCGTCGACATCTACATCAAGAACATCTCGGGCAATCTGGCGTTCGCCCGCCTCGACTGATCCTGTCGCCTGTTCCCGGCTCTGGACGGGAGACCATGCTTCGAATCGGTCTCGCCGACGGCGTGGCGAAGCCGTCGCCCGTGGACCGCGAAATTAAAGTCAGGTTGTGCTAGTCACACTACTGTGGGAGTATCGTTCGACCTCTTCGGGACGCTCGTGACCGCCGACCGGCCAGCGGACCCTGCCGCAGCCGTCGCGACCGAACTCGAGAACCGCGACGTCGCCGTTCCCGACGACTGGGCCGACGCCTATACCGAGGCTCACGTCGACGCACCCGACGGCGCGGAAGTGCCGCTGCCGGCACACGTCTCGCGTGCGCTCGCGAGCCGCGGCGTCGACTACGAGCACAACGCGGCCAGACGCGCGGTCGTCGCGGCGTTCGACCCGACCGTCGAGACCAGACCGGGCGCGCTCGAGGCGGTCGACGCCGCTCGAGAGCACGGGCCGGTCGCGATCTGTTCGAACTGTAGCGTCCCCGAACTGGTCGGCCGGACGCTCGTCCGCTCGGACTTCGAGCGCGACGATTTCGACGCGATCGTCACGAGCGTCGGCTGTGGCTGGCGCAAGCCCGCCACCGAAATCTTCGAACTGACGGCCGAGGAACTCGGCGTCGCCCCTGACGAGTTGATCCACGTCGGCGACGATCCGCAGGCTGACGGCGGAATCGAAGGCGTTGGAGGAACGGCGCTGTTGCTCGAGGAGTGCCCGCTTGCGGACGTGCCGGCGCGACTGGCGACGCTGGCAGCGCAGTCATGAGGGCACGACCGCGGGCTGGCTATGTGGAGGTGTCGCCGGAGTGCTGACGGCGCTTGCAGTCATCGGGCTGGCGGTCAGCCTCGACTTGCTGGTTGGCGAGCCACCGACCCCCGCCCATCCGGTGGCGTGGTTCGGCCGGCTCGTCGGCGCGCTCGACCGGGACTGGAGCGAGAGCGAGCGCGGCCAGCGACTGGCCGGCGTCGGCATCGCCGCCCTCGCACCGCTCGTCGCCGCCGTCGTCGCCGCGGGTGTCGTCTTCGCTGCGACAGCCGTTCACCCAATGGTCGGCGGCGTCGTTGCCGCCGTCGTCCTTTTTTTGACGATCAGCATCCGCTCGCTGCTCGAGCTGACCCAGACCGTCGTCGCGGCCACCGACGGCGATCTCGCGGACGCTCGCACGCAGGTCCGTGGGTTGGTCGGCCGGGACGCATCGACGCTGTCGGCTGCCGAGCTTCGCAGCGCTGCCGTCGAGAGCGCCGCCGAGAACCTTGCCGACGGACTGGTCGCGGCGTTACTCCCGTTTGCCGTCCTCGCGCCAATCTCGCTGCCGGCCGCCGCAGCGGTTGCGGCGTGGGTCAAAGGGGTCAACACGCTCGACTCGATGCTCGGCTACCCCTCCAAGCCCGTCGGCACCGCGAGCGCGCGGTTAGACGACCTCGTGATGTACCTGCCCGCTCGGATCTCGGCGGCCGCGATCGCCATCGCCGCGGTCGATCCGGCCGCGCTCGTCAGCGCTCGAGCGTGGTCACGGGTACCACCCTCGCCCAACTCCGGTTGGCCGATGGCGACAATAGCCTGCGCGCTCGCGAGCCGACTCGAGAAGCCGGACGTCTATACCCTCAACCCCGACGCCGACCTGCCGACGCTTGCCGACGGTGAGCGAGCCGTCTCGCTCGTCGGCCGGGCGGCTGGCGTCTCGATCGTCATCGCTGCCGTCCTCGTCGCGCTCGTGTCGACGGGGCTGGGACTCGAGTCAAGTATGCTTGCGGAGGTGTTTCTGCCATAGCATGATCGGCAACTGGCTCGGCGCTGTCCGCGGGGCGCTCGGCTTTCTCACGCGGCTCCCGATCGGCTACCGCGAGGGTGACTGGGACGCGTTTCGAACGACGCCGGCGGCGTTTCCGATCGTCGGCCTCGTCGCGGGCACGCTGGCGGCGATCCCGCTGCTCGCTGTAGAGACGCTCGCGACCCCAACCGTCGCGCTCGGCTACCTGCTTGCGGTGTACGCCGTGGTGGGGATCCACCACCTCGACGGCATTGCGGACCTAGGCGACGCGCTCGTCGTCCACGGCGACAGGGAGCGCCGCCGCGAGGTGCTCAAGGATACGACGACCGGCGTTGGCGCGCTGCTTGCAGTATCGATCGCCGTCGCCGCGCTGGCGCTCGGTGGCCTCGGACTGGCCGGCCTCCCCGTCCGTGCGGCGGTCGCCGTCGCGATCGGTGCCGAAGTCGGAACCAAACTCGGGATGGCTGCGCTGGCCTGTTTCGGGGACGCGGTCGCCGAGGGCATGGGCAAGCAGTTCACCGACGGGGCCACCGCCAGGTCGTTCCTCGCGCCCGCAGCGATTGCCTTCGCGACGGTTGCTGTCCCGCAGCCGCCGCTCGGTGCGGTCGCGCTCTGTGGAGCCGTCGCCGGCGTCGGCTTCCCCTGGTACTGGGCGACTCGCCATCTCGGGGGGATCAACGGCGACATCTTCGGCGCGGCCAACGAGATCGGCCGCATCGCCGGCATCCATCTGGGGGTGATCGCATGGACGCTCTCGTGATGTGTGGCGGGAAAGGGACCCGCCTCGAGAGCGCCCATGAAAAGCCGCTGCACCCGATCGCCGGGACGCCGATGATCGCCCACGTCCTGTCGGGCCTTTCGGCCAGCCGACTCGAGACGATCTACGCCGCCGTCTCGCCGAACGCACCCGAGACGCGGGCGCATCTCGAGGCAACAGACGGCGTGACGACGATCGAAACGGCCGGTGAGGGCTACGTGGCCGATTTGATGAGTCTCCTCAAGCGCCCTGATCTCTCCCCGCCGATCCTCACCGTCGCCGCGGATCTGCCGCTGCTCGAGGCCCCCGTTATCGATCGCGTGCTCGCGGCCCACGGCGACAGCGACGCCTCGCGGACCGTCTGCGTCCCCGTCGCGCTCAAGCGCCGACTCGGTGTCAGCATCGACACGCAACTCGACTCGAACGACCACCTCGCGCCGACCGGGGTCAACGTCGTCGGCACCGCATCCGATTCCACATCCATGATCGACGTACACGACGACTCGCGACTTGCAGTGAACGTGAACCGGCTCGAAGACGCACGGATCGCAGCCGATCGGCTGTCCCGGTCGGCGGAGGGCCGCTAGATGCGTGTCCTCCTCGCTGCCGGAACGACCGAGACGGCGCTGATCGACGGCATCAGTGCTGCCGGGGCCGCCCCCGAGCTGATGGCGCATACGCCCTCGGCGGACGTCGAAATCCTCACGTACGGCGAGCCGACCGCAGCGCCGGTGACGCCGGTGAGTCCGACCGGCTGTCCGACGCCTGCAGCCGTGACCCGCGCGGTCCGTGAGGTCGTCGGCTTCGACCTGTCCGTGATCGATGCGGGACTTGCCAAGTCGACGGCCGCGCCGACAGTCGACCTCGGCGCTCAGCCGGGCGTCGACGTCCGCGAATCTGCGGCGGTCCCCAACGCAAGCGCTACTTTCGACCGCGCCTACGACTTCGGCGCGAGCCTGCCGGACGACGAGGTCATGATCGGCGAGACGGTCCCCGGCGGGACGACCACGGCACTCGGCGTCCTCACCGCGCTTGGCGAGCCGGGCGGCGTCTCCTCGTCGCTGCCCGAGAACCCGATCGAGCGCAAGCGACGGGTCGTCGACGAGGCGCTGGCCGAAAGCGACCTCGAGGCTGGCGACTGCGACGGCGCGCCGCTCGAGGCCATCGAAGCCGCCGGTGATCCCGTCCAGCCGACGGTGACCGGCGTCGCCGCCGGCGCGCTCGAGAGCGGCACCGACGTGACGCTGGCCGGCGGCACGCAGATGGTGGCCGTCGCGGCCCTGTTGCGCCATGCCGGGATCGACACGGACCTATCGATCGCGACCACCTCGTTCGTCGCCGACGAGCAGGGCGACCGACTCGCCGAGACCTGCGATCGCCTCGGCTGTGACCTCACCGTCACCGATCCCGGCTTCGACGAGAGCGACCACGTCGCCATGGAGCGCTACTGCGCCGGCGAAGCCAAGGAAGGCGTCGGGATGGGCGGCGCGCTCTCGCTGGTCCCCGACGGCCGGATGAGCGAGGTCAGAGACCGACTCGAGACGGTCTGTGACCGACTCGGCATCGAAAACGACGCCGCAGAGGGCAACAGTGGACCCTGACGCGATCCGCGCCGGCTCGCGGGTGCCCCACGGCGGCGAACCCGACCGCGACGTACTGGACTTCTCGGCGAACACCAACCCACGGACGCCGGCCGGGGTCGCGGACGTGTATACGGCTGCACTCGAGGAGTCACGGCGCTATCCGGACGACGACTACCACGGGTACTGTGCGGCGGCAGCGTCGTTCGTCGGCTGCGAGCCCGAGCAGGTGATCCCGACCCCCGGCGGACTCGCCGCGATCCGGCTGGCGATGGAGCAGGCGCTCGAGCCCGGCGACGAGGCGCTGGTGCCCTACCCGAGTTTCGGAGAGTACGCTCGCGAAGTCCGGCTCCAGGGGGCGACGCCGCGATTCGTTCGCTACGACGAACTACACGAACTCGGGCCCTCAGTGCTCGAGCCGTGTGCGCTGGCGGTGGTCTGTACGCCGAACAATCCGACCGGCGATGCGATCGGGGAGGACGCGCTCGAGAGGCTCGTCGACCGGTGTGGGGCCGCCGACACGACCCTGCTGGTCGACGAGGCGTTTCTCGGCTTCACCGACCGGCCGTCAGCGGCCGAACTGGGCCGTGACCACGTCGTTGTCGCCCGTTCGCTGACCAAGCTGTTCGGCCTGCCAGGGCTTCGTGCCGGCTTCGCCGTCGCACGCGGCGAGCGGCGGGACGCGCTCGCGACCGCCCGCCGTGCGTGGTCGCTCGGCACGCCGGCCGCTCGCGTCGGCGCACACTGTCTCCGACAGGACGAGTTCGTCCGCGAGACCCGCGAGCGCGTCGCCAGCGAGCGCGAGCGGATGCATGCGGCGCTCGAGCAACGATTCGACGTCCACGACTCGGACGCACCTTATCTCCTCTGTGATGTCGGCGACCGTGACGTGGCGACGGTGATCAGCGACGCCCGAGCGGCCGGCGTGGCGATCCGGGACGCGACGACGTTCCGCGCGCTCGACTCGCACGTCCGCGTCGCGATCAAGGATCGGCCAGCGAACGACCGACTGCTGGGCGCGCTGGGCGTGGGTGACGCCGAAGACGGGACAGTCGAACCCCACGACGATGACTGACGCTGAGCCAGCCTACCGCGCGATCCGACGAGACGGTGTCCTGCAGGTCAGCCGCCCGGACACCGAGTGGCTGTCGACCGGTTGGAACGGCGGGCGCTGTACGGCTGACTGCGTGTACAACGTCTCCGTTCCCGAGGGGTGGGAGCGAACCGATCTCGGTGCGTACGTCGACGAACGCCTCGAGCGCGCGGGATTCGACCCGACCGCCGCGGACGCAACTGGGCCGGCACTGCTGACTGGCGTCGACATCGACGACGCTCGCGGTGCGCGCTGTGGCCCCGTTACGGCCTACGCGACTGCCGGGGTGTCGAACCCTGCCGCGTTGCCCATGGAGCCCGGGGCCAGCACTGATTCGGATGGGACCGCGGGTGACACCGTCGAGACAGAACTCGACCCCGGCCGTGGAACCGTCAACGTCATTGTCGGGACGACGCGGGCGCTCGCATCCGGCGCGCTGGCGAACCTGATCGCGGTCGCCGCGGAGGCGAAGGCGGCGACGCTGCTGTCCGAAACCGGCTTTCCAGGGACGACCACGGACGCGGTCGTCGTCGGCCACGACCCGGCAGGCCAGTCGGCCGGCTTTTCGGGCAGCGGGACCGCGGTCGGCGCTGCGACCCGTGCCTGCGTCCGGGATGCCGTTCGAGCGTCGCTTCGCGCGCACTACACGGACACTGAGATGACTCCGCCGGCGTCGGTCGCCGACGCGACCTACGGCGTGTCGACCGACGCTTGCGCGGAGGTCTTTCGACTGCCGGTCGAGGACGAAGTCGTCGAACCCGAACATTAAACCACCGCGACTCCTACCAGTTTCCGATGGCAGCAGACGACGATCCGACAGCGATCCGTTCGATCGCGCTGTCGCCAGCAGACGCCGCCGACGCCTACGTCTACAGTCAGGAAAATCCCGGCGAGGCCGTTCTCCGAGCGACGCCGCCGTTTCACGGCCGGATGCGTGCCCGCATCCACGTCTACCACGTCAACGACACCGAGCTAACCGGCGCGATCCACGTCTCACCCGCGAACATCATCGAAGACGACGTCGTTGCCGACTATCCCGATCTCGAGTCGGCGCTCGCCGACGTGGATGACCCGGACGCGGCCGACGAACTCCGCGAGCGCCACGCCGAGGCTGTCGAAGAGTGGCAACAACGCGCTCGCGAGTCGATCGTCGACAGCGTCACGCTCGAGACCTCCGACGGTCCCCACCGCGTCGAAGTCAAGACGCTCGGGTAGGGCTCGAGCCAAACCGGTATCACTAATTCTCCGGACTCGAGAGCGCCGATAATGAAACTCGCGCGGATCGCGACGGACGATGGACCGGTCGCCGGACGGTACGAGGACGGCGTCGTGCACACGGACGACGGCGTCTACGAGGTTGGAACGGACGCGGACTTCCTGCCGCCTTGCGAGCCGTCGGCGCTGTACTGTGTCGGACGGAACTTCGCGGCGACGATCGACCAGATGGAGTACGAACGGCCCGACGAGCCGGACTTCTTCATCAAACCACCGGCGTCGCTCGTCGGTCACGGGGACCCGATTCCGTATCCGTCGTTCAGTGACGAGGTGACCTACGCCGGCGAACTCGCAGCCGTGATCGACGAGCCCTGTCGGAATCTCTCCGAAGACGAGGTGCCGAATGTCGTTCGCGGCTACACGATCATGAACGACATGGACGCGCTCGACCAGGGCGGGCGCACGCCCCGCAAGGCCTTCGACGCCTCCGGCCCGCTCGGCCCGTGGATCGAAACCGCCGTCGATCCGACCGGGATTGACATGTACACCGATGTTGCCGGCGAGCGCCGCCAGGAGGCCAACACCGAACTCATGTTGTTCGACCCCTACGAGATCATCTCGCACCTCTCGCAGCGCGTCACCTTCCGCCCCGGCGATGTGGTTTCGTTCGGCAGTCCCGCCAACCCCGGTCTCGTCGAACCCGGCGACACCGTCGAGATCACCTACGAGGGCGTCGGCACGCTCCGGAATACCGTCGTGGACTCGAGCGAGCGAGAGAACATGGCGCTCGAGGGCGAGACGGTTCGGTCGTAGCGTCTCGATCAGACGACAGTTGGGTACGTTCTGGCTGATTTGCTATTCGCTGTGAATAATACCTGCCCGCTCGTTCGCTTTGCATCGCCTTGCAGGCACCGGGTCTACGACCTGGCTCACGGAGCTCAGTGGTTCGGTTTCTTTCCTTCGATGGTCGCAGAGACGATGTAGTCACTGACATCCCGTTCATCGTCCCAGTCGCGGATGAACGCCTCACTCTCTTCTTGTGGGTCGATCGAGATTGCAGTGAAGCCCACCTCGTCCAGCATCGATTCGAGCTCGGAGATCGGTGACGCGCCTGCGACACACCCGGCTACGGAAGCTGGATCCTGCTGGACCGCTTCCGGGAACTGTGTGGTTTGCACGACGTCAGAGATAGCGAGCCGTCCCCCTGGTCGAAGCACACGAAACGCTTCGCTGAACACTTGTGACTTGTCCGGCGAGAGGTTCACGACACAGTTCGATAGAATCACGTCGACGGATTCATCAGCGACTGGGAGGTGTTCGATCTCACCGAGTCGAAATTCCACGTTCGTCGCGTCGTTCTTTGTGATGTTCTCGCGGGCCGTCTCGACCATCTCCGGCGTCATATCGACCCCGATGACGTGACCGTCCGAACCGACTTCTCGAGCGGCGAGGAAACAATCGAACCCTGCTCCGGAGCCGAGGTCGAGAACGGTCGCTCCGTCTTCGAGACTCGCAATCGCGGTCGGGTTGCCACAGCCGAGGCCCAAGTTTGCACCGGATTCGACGGCATCGAGCTCCTCGTCGGCGTAGCCGAGCAAGCGTGACTGATCATCGTACGCCGCTCTGTCAGAGTTGCTATCGCTACAGCAGGAACTCGCTCCCGTATCGCCACAACAGGACGAGGAACTGGTGGCGATCTCGCCGTATCGGTCTCGCACGATACGCCGCTGTTCCGCTGGGCTCAGCTCGTCGGTGTCGACGTCCGTCGACGATGTCTCGTTAGTCATTGGAGGGGTTTCTCGTTTCATCGAGTACAGTCAGCAGTCGTTCGGCCCGTGCTGTCGCACTGTAGTATCGCCATCGCCCGTCCTTGCGCCGCGTGACAAGTCCTGCGGAATACAACCGTGAGAGGGCCTGACTGACCGCTCCCTGACTGACACCAAGGGCGGGCTCCAATTCACAGCCGCAGGCACCGTCATCAGCCGCCGCGATAAGCTGAAGTGCCTCGTATCTGGTCTCGTTCCCAATCGCAGCGAGCGTCTGGATGTCAGCCGCCAGTTCCTGTTCGGACAGGGAGTGGCCAGCGTCACCACAGCAGGACAGCTGTTGAGACGAAGACTGAGTCGAGTCATCGTTCGATTTCTGTTCCGCCATTTTAGTAGATGCTAATATTAGCACAAGCTAATATACCTGTTGCGGTTGCCCGCTGTTGTATCGATTGCTTACCCGTCTCGAGCGTGACCGCGGAATCGGTTACTCTCGGCTGTGAATCCATACTCGCGATCCCCGTTGATTCGTGCTGAGCGATCCGCTGGAGAGCAGGGTGAGCGTAGAGTTTCGTTCGATAACGGGTTGGTCGGGAGCGCAACCCGAACCGACGGGTAGAAAGGCACTTGACGACGACCACCCACCCACGATACGTGAGCGCTGACGCCCCGCGACGCGTCGAAGTCTACCCCGACCGCGAGGTCGTCGTCGAGTTCGATCCCGACCTCACCTTCGAGTGCGTCGACGACTGCACGTGGTGTTGTCACCACGGCGTGTTGCTGTACGACCGGGACCTCCTCGAGTTGGCCCAGCGAGCCAACCTCGCCGAGACCACGACCGAGTTCCGCGGCGAGAAGTTCGTCACCCGCGAGGGCAAAAATCGCGACGACCACGTCGCCGAGGACGGCTCGGCCTGTGCGTTCCTGCGCGAGGATGGCCTCTGTACGCTCCATCTCGAGGAAGACTGGAAACCGACCCGGTGTTCGGTCTTTCCGCTCGGCGTCTGGCTCGAGGACGGCGACCTCCACGTCGACATCCGGGAGTCAGCCCACGACCACTGCGAGGGGTTGAACGTCAGCGAGCGGTCGGTTATCGACAACCTCGAGTCGTTCTTGCCCGAACTGCTCTGGGACCTCGAGAACCCCGATTCGGATCGCGAACTGTAGATACGTCGCGAGCGGTCAGTACAGAAGGGTTCTTGAGAAAACGGTTCTACACAGCGGTATGGCCAGGAGCGCTGTTGTCGTACGTGTACCGACGGTTGGGCCTTGGAGAGGTCGTGATGACTCGTGACTGACGACATCGAGTTCGGCGTAGATCGCCGGACTGTCCTCGGCACACTCGCCGGCATCGGTGGGTCCGCGCTGGCTGGCTGTTCGGCGTTCGAACGTGAGACCGACGGCCAGACGAGCAACCTAGACGGTGACGCTGCTCGAGAGCTGGCGACGGAGTTCGCTCCGACGCTGTACTTCGACGCGAACGAGCCGTGGTTTCCGACGGACCCACGGCCCTACGCCAGCGAGCGCGATGGCGAGACCGTCGTCACCGGGTTCGATGCCCTCGACGGGTACCACGAGCAATACAGAGACGGCGACCCACCGAAGCCGACGGTGTTCTACAACGCTGTCGAGTACGAGGAGTCGCCACTCGCCGTGGTCCAGTTCTGGTTCTATTCGGTGTTCGACCAGTTCACGACCAACTTCCACTGGCACGATTGGGAAGTGCTGCACGTCTTCGTCGACACGGAGACCGACGAGCCGCAACTGTACGTCGCCAGCTCCCATTCCCGGTCGGTGCCGAACAACGAGTTTCTGGATCCGGACCTGGAACTGGTGCCGCGTATTCTCTCGGAACTCGGCTCACACTCGAGTGCGCTCTCGGTCAACGACGTCCCCGATCGCTTCCAGCGGGTCGCCATCGAGAACTTGCTGGCGGATATCACGAATACGGCGATCGAAGGCATCGCGGATCTTGCGGACCTCGAGATCCCGCTCGCGTACGGACTGCCGCGAGACGAAGGGTCGCGACTTCCCTTCCTCGTCCCGGAGTACGAGGGCGTCCCGATCTACGACCACGAACGCCTGCCAGCTGTCACCCGTGGGTCGCTGATCGACGGCGATTTGACGATCCGATCGTACGACGCGCTGACATCGCCGCCGACGGACCTGCCGACGCGCGAGACCGGACTCGTCTTCCGGCACCGCGAGCGCGAGGCCGACGCCGACATCGAATACAGCTTGGTTCCGAGCAGCGAGCTCGAACATATCGCGGCCTTCACCGGGCCGCAGCTGAGCTTCGAGTTCACCGTCCCTGACGTGGTCGAGGACGCCATTGCCGGTCACATCACGACGACGGGAGTGCCGTGGAGCCAGCCCCGCTACGGTAATCCGGCGGCTGACATCTCCGTTCCCAACCACCGGACAGCACTGGCCGACCGCTACGACGCCATCGGCGAGGCGGCCCCAATAAATAGCGTGATCGCTCGCATCACGGAGACAGTCACAACTGACGACGCGCCGGAGAACGAGGGACTGACCACGACGGAGGCGACGGTCGAATCGGTCGTCCTGCTGGAGAGTGACCCCGAAGCCGTCCCGACGTTCGGGGGCGTCGCGGTCGTACAGGACGTTCCGGCCGGCGAGCACCGACTGACGGTCAACGGTGCGGGCCAAGCGCCACACAGCGAACGCATTGCCGTTGCAGACGACGGCACACCGACGGCGGCCGGCGTCGGCGGCGAGATTCCGCTGGTCGCCCGCGATCGCGCGACGAAGCTCGAGATCGGCGGGGAAAAAGCTGCGACCGATCTTTCGGCGGTCGCGCTCGAAGACGATTTCGCCGGTCGGCTGTACGAATCGCCGGTGGACGGGAACGACGCTGTCTACGTCCACGCCGGCGGGGCCTACACGACCGAAGTTCGAGACAGCGACGACGCCATCGGCGCCTACCGGGTCAACCCGACCCCCGGGGGCGAGTCGACGGTCCGTATCGAGCGCCCCGAAACCGGCAAAGCATCGCTTGCGACGTTCGTGGCGGATATCGCCGACGAGACGCGTGCAGAGATTGCGGCGGTTGGCGATGGCGACGATGCTGACCGAGACGGCGGGTCGTCGAACGCCGTCAACGGACTCGAGCGCGCCCTCGCAGCCGTCGTCGAGGCCGCACGAACGGCTGCCGAGCGGGCACGCGACAGCGAGCGGGACACTGCCAACAAGCAGCTTGCCACCGTTGCCGAACGACTCCAGCGTGTAGAACGTCGGCTCGCTGAGGCCAGTGATGACGTTCCGGAGCCACTCTCGAACGCGGTACAAAACCGGATGGAGCAAGCCGACCGGCGCACGGAACAGGCCCGGAACACCCAGAAGCACTCCGCCGACAATTGAACGATCCAGTACGCGTCACGGTACCACGGCTCTCCAACCATTTAAACGTCTGCCCCGCGTAGGTAAGCTGTGACAGAAGACTCCGGGCGACGGAACCTCCGTATGCCCAACAACGACGAAGTATTCGCTGTCGTCACCGAACACCTCGGTGGCAATCACGTCCAGCTCCGCTGTGAGGACGGCAAGGAGCGACTCGGCCGCATTCCCGGGCGCATGAAATACCGCACCTGGATCGAGCAAGACGACATCGTCGTCGCCGAGCCCTGGGACTGGCAAGACGAAAAGGCCACCATCGAGTGGCGCTACACCGGCCAGGACGCAGATCAACTGCGTCGCGAAGGCCATATCGATTGAACCTCGGTAGCGGCTTCGTTCACTACTAGATTTCTGCGTCGTGACCGATCTCCCGGAGCGACTGCGTTCGCTCGCACGGTTCGATCCCCAACTGTCAGGGCTGCAAAATGCCGCTCGACGCGCTCGAGGACTAACAGAAGTACACCCAGTAGGTATGGTCGTTCGAGCACGTGACCGTGGTGTATTCGCCGAACGCGGCGATCGAGTGCCGTACTTTCAACTCCGTCTCTTCACTGGGGAGCGAAACGCTCGCTTCGTCCCCGCAGTGCGGGCAGGTAACTGCTTCCGTTGCGACTGTTTGCATTTTCGACCACCATGGTATCATACAGCACAGAAACCCATAACCGTTGGTAGCGATCGAGCCGACAGTCACGAACGCGGTCCGAAAACAGTGCGCGGTCGTTACTCCCGACTGCCGAGGCGCGCGTCGAGGCGCATCTCGACGTAGCGGTCCGCCCACGTCTCGTTGTGTGTCCGAAGCGCCTCGAGTACGGTCGCGATGAGTCCGTCCGTCGGGGCGTGGTCGACTGCGTCAGCGCCGTCATCTATCGCAGACTGCTCACCCGGCTTGCGGGGCCCTTCTGGAAAACTCATTGTGATAGTAAATACCATAGCCGACCCTATAAATATTGAGGATACGCCAACTGCGTTGGCCGACCTGCACGCGCCGGCCAGGAGCGTTACTGTCCGCCAGTAGTTGTCCCATATACACCATACGAACGGTTCACAGGGCGGACAGAGACGAAAATACTCTTATTTCACCCCTCCAAAGGCAGCGCTCACGGCTCAATGACAGCCTCATCATCGGCTTCGCGGATTCAGAAGGCGTTCCTGAAGTATCAGCACGTGTTCGTGTTCCTCGCGCCACTGGCGTTCGTCGTCGGCGTTTACTTCTTCGCGCCCACGCCAGCGGACGCCGGAACCGGCTACTGGCTCGAGTACTGGTGGCTGTTCATCGCGTTCGTCACCGGCGCGACGATCGTCAACACCGTTGGGATCAGCGGCTCCGCGCTGTTCGTCCCCTTCCTCATCTTCATTTTCCCACTGGTTGCGTACCCCTTAGAGCCGAACACGCTGGTGAAAATCGGGCTCATCAGTGAGTCCTTCGGGCTCTCGAGTTCCGCGCTCGCCTTCATCCAGTACGGATTGGTCGACCGGCGACTCGGCACGGCGCTCGTTCTCGGCGGCGTTCCGTTCGTCGTCGGCGGAGCACTGCTCTCCTTTGTCATCCCCGAGCCGCTGTTCCACGCGTTACTCGGCCTCGCCCTGCTCGCGGCGGCGTTCCTCCTCTTCAAAGCTGACCTCGGCCACGAGGAACCCGGCGGTGGCTCCGGCGGCGAGGCGGTCGCAGCCGACGGCGGCACCACCGGCGACCTGCCGAACGACGCAGCCAAACTCGGCCCGGCGGGCGTCGAAACGGACGAGAGCGGCACCGTCACCCGAGTCGACCGCGACGGCAACGACTACACGTACTCACGGTCGGGATATCTCGAGCGCTTTGCGAACTACAGTGTCGGCGGCGTCTTCCAGGGGCTGGCCGGCTTCGGGATCGGTGAACTCGGCATCATCTCGATGCTCCGGACGGAGGTGCCCGTCCGTGTCGCCATCGGGACCAACCACATCGTCGTCGCGACGACGGCGGTGCTGGCCTCGCTCGTCCACGTTTTCGGCGGCGGGCTGGTTCCCGGCGGCCACACGATGGATCTCGCGTCGACGCCCTGGAACATGGTCGTCTGGACGGTTCCCGCGACGACGCTGGGCGGTCAGATCGCGCCTTACGTCTCGACCGCGCTGGACACAGGGACGATCAAGAAAGGCGTCGGCTGCCTGTTCGCAATCATTGCCGTCGCGCTGTTCCTGATGGCCTTCGGCGGGTTCTGAGAGCGGAGGCACACGTCAACGCTCGATTCGATATCGAGTCGCCAACCATCGCGACGGCATGACTGCCGTTCAGCGAGTCGCCTTTTTCCACTCGCCCAGTCCAACGACGGTGCCGTCTACCACTGCGGGATCGGCCTCGGTCGCCGCCCAGACGAACATCGGCGCGACGGTCTCCGGATCGCGGCCGTGCCCGCCAGTGAGTTCCGTCGCGACGATGCCGGGGTCCAGACACCCCACGACGTACTCGGTATCGGCTGCGAACCCGCGAACGACCGCCTCGGCGGTCGCCTTCGAAATGGCGTAGGAGCCATAGCCTGCGGTGCCGTCGCTGGCGACCGAGCCCGTCGGGACGAGGACCCGTGCCCCGTCGTTTAGATGGGGAATCGACTCGCTGATCGTCGCGTACACGCCGCGACCATTCGTCCGTACGTGGTCGTCGAACGCGGCATAGGATTCGTCGTCGGTCGGTGTGTGGCCGGCCTCGCCGTGATAGACGCCCGCCGCGGCAACGATGATATCGATGCCGGCCGTCTCACCCGCCCGCGAGGCAGTTCTGGCCAGCCGTTCCACGTCGTACTCGTCGCGGACGTCGGTTCGGCACCCGTCCGCAGTCGCACCCGTCGCCTCGAGTGCGTCGATAGTCGCCGCGACTTCGTCGGCGTCTCGAGCGCCGACGACGACGGTCGCCCCGTCTGCTGCGAACGCGCCGGCGACGGCGCGGCCGATGCCACGTGTCCCGCCAGTCACGAGAGCTGTCGTTCCGTTCATAGACATCGTACGCGCCCAGCCTACAGGAACGCACCGGTCAGGGCTGGTTCGGCGGTCGCGAACGGCGCAGTTCCCATTCGTCTCGCACCCTCACCGATAACTGATCGAATTCCCTACCTATGTATGACACACGCTTAACATCGATCGTCTACTCATGTGAGGTATGGAATCGCTGGCCGGCGTGTCGGTCGTCGTGATCGGAGGCGGAATCGGTGGGCTCTCGACGGCTTGTTATCTCGCCGACGCAGGGGCGGACGTGCGCGTCATCGAGAAGAACGAACAGGTGGGTGGCCGAGCGAGTCGCCTCGAGCGAGATGGCTTTCGGTTCGATATGGGTCCCTCGTGGTATTTGATGCCCGATGTCTTCGAGCGGTTTTTCTCCCATTTCGACCGGACGCCGAGTGACTACTACGAACTCACGCAGCTCGATCCCCACTACCGGATCTTCTTCAAAGACGGCGATCAGGTCGACATCACGCCCGACCTCGAGCGAACGAAAGCCATCTTCGAGGAGTACGAGCCGGGTGCCGGCGAGGCCTTGGAACGGTACCTCGAGAAGTCCAGGGAGAACTATGAGGTGGGGATGAAACACTTCGTCTACGAGGACCGCGAGCGCCTGCGGGACTACATCGATCTCAACGTGGCACGACAGGCACGCGGCCTCTCCTTGCTCGGGTCGATGCAGGGCCACGTTGAGGGCTACTTCGACCATCCGAAGCTTCAGCAGATCATGCAGTACACGCTGGTGTTTCTGGGCGGGTCGCCGACGAACACGCCGGCGCTGTATAATCTGATGAGCCACGTCGATTTCAACCTCGGCGTCTGGTACCCCGACGGCGGGATCGGCGCGGTCGTCGACGGCATCACCGATCTCGGCCGCGAGTTAGGCGTCGAGTACGACACCGACCGGCCGGCAACCGAGATCAAGGGCCGCACTGGTGGGTTCGAAGTCGAAACGCCGGACGGCCCCGTCCGGACGGATCTGGTCGTGAGCAACACTGACTACGCCCACACCGAGCAGGACCTGCTCACGCCCGAACGCCGCGGCTACGATGCCGACTACTGGGACGAACGGACCTACGCCCCCTCCGCGTTCTTGCTCTATCTCGGCGTCGAGGGCGACGTCGACGAGCTCGCCCACCACACGCTCGTGTTGCCGACCGACTGGGACCAGCACTTCGAGCACATCTTCGATGACCCACGCTGGCCCGACGATCCCGCTTACTACCTGTGTGTCACGTCCGAGACCGACGACAGTGTCGCCCCAGACGGTCACAGCGCCCTGTTCGTCCTCGTGCCGATCGCGCCCGGCCTCGAGGACACGCCCCAGCTCCGCGAGCAGTACCGTGATATGATCCTCGAGGATATCGCAACGAACACCGGCACCGACCTGCGCGACCGGATCGTCCTCGAGGAGCGGTTCTGCATCGAAGACTTCGCAAACCGGTACAACAGCCACGAGGGGACGGCGCTGGGGCTCGCCCACACCCTTCGGCAGACGTCGCTCTTTCGACCGCCTCACCGCTCGAAGGAAGTCGACGGACTCTACTTCGTGGGTGCTGATACCACACCCGGAATCGGCGTCCCGATGTGTCTCATCAGCGGCGACCTGACCGCGGAGAAGGTACTCGCGGACCACGGCAGCGGACTCGAGCCGTGACGGCGCCGACGGCAGGCGACCGTGGTGAACGGCCGCGCGCTCGTGATGGGAACACTGCAGACGTGAGACGGAGTGACCACCGATGAGTTCGAACTCGAGGGCGATCGACGACGGCATCGGCGCACACCTCTCGTACCTGCTGGTCCTCTCGCGGCCGCGGTTCTGGCTATATCTTGCGGGGCCGGTGCTCGTCGGAGCGGCCTATGCGGCCGACGCCGTCGGTGATCTGTTCGCACCCGCACCGATCGTCCTGTTCGGGTACTTCCTCCTGCCCGCGAACGTCTTCCTCTATGGGATCAACGACGTCTACGATCGGGAGATCGACGCAGCGAACCCGAAAAAGGACGAGCGCGAGGCGCGCTATCGCGGGCAGGGATACGTCCCCGCCGTCGTCGGGCTCTGTGCAGCCCTGCCGGTGTTGTTCCTCCCAGTGCTCTCGACCGCCGCGATCCCCTGGCTGATCGCCTTCCTCGTCCTCGGGGCGGCCTACAGCGCACCACCGGCCAGATTCAAGACGACGCCGTTCGTGGATTCAGTCTCGAACGGGCTGTATATTACGCCGGGCGCGGCTGCCTACGCCACCGTCGCCGGCACACAACCGCCCATACTCGCCGTCGTCGGCGGCTGGCTGTGGGCGATGGGGATGCATACCTTTTCAGCGGTCCCCGACATCGAACCCGACCGCGAGACGGGGATCCGGACGACAGCGACGGTGTTAGGGAAGCACCACACGTACGTCTACTGTGGCGTCTGCTGGCTCGCGAGCGCGGCCGCATTCGGCGCGCTCGACGTGCGGCTGGGCGCACTCATGCTCGTCTACCCGAGCCTCGTCGTCGCGATCGCCACGGCGAGCGTCGCCGTCGACCGTGCGTACTGGTGGTTCCCGGCGATCAACACCGTCGTCGGCGCCGCACTGACGATGGGCGGGCTCTGGAGGGTGTTCTATGGATAACGGCGAGTCGAATCCGTCGAATCCGTCGGCCTCGAGCGCCGGGACGGACAGCAGTGTCAGCCACCCGCCGTCGGTCCACGACGACACCGCCGACGAGTCGACGCGGGCCGTCGTGCAGCGGCGACTCGAGGCCCTCATCCGCGAGAACCGGTTTACCATCGCGGTCGTCTTCCCCGTCATCGGCGCGGTGACGTTGGTCGCGAGTGCGGAGGGGCTCTTGCCGCCGCTGCTGTCGTACAACCCGCTGTTGATCCTGTTCGGGACGCTGGTGATGCGCTCGCCGCTGGTCGTGGCCTTGCTCCCCGAACTCGACCGTCGGGCGCTCGTCCCGCTGGTGATCCTGACGACATATACGTACGCGATCGAACTCGTCGGCGTGCAGACCGGCTGGCCCTACGGGACCTTCGAGTACGGGATCAGTCTCGGCCCGATGCTGGGTGGCGAGATTCCGCTCGCGCTCCCGCTGTTTTTCGTCCCGCTGGTCCTGAACGGCTACCTGCTGACGCTGCTGGCGCTGGGCGACCGGGCCACCCAGATCGTCCCACGCGTCCTCGCGGCGGTCGCTGCCGTTCTCGCGATCGACCTGGTACTCGACCCCGCGGCCGTCGCCATCGGCTTCTGGTCGTACGTCCCGCCCGGGGGCTACTACGGCGTTCCGGCGTCGAACTACTGGGGCTGGCTCCTGTCGGGAGCCATTGCCGTCGTCCTCGTCGACATCGCATTCGACCGCGCGGCCGTCCGCGAGCGCGTCCGAACCTGTGAGTTCGCGCTTGACGATCTGGTGAGTTTCGTCCTCCTCTGGGGGACGATCAACGCACTCTACGGCCAGTGGCTGGCCGCCGCCGTCGCTGGGCTGTTCTGTCTCGTCCTTTTTCGGACCGGGCGCTACGACCTCTCGATACGTGCAGTCGTACATCCCGGTGGCCGAAACTAATAGCACTGCGCGACCGAGAGCGATGCTGAGAGTTCCAGCAGGAGTCTTTTGATTACTGCTAGTCAGTTATTAGCATGGCAAGGAAACCACCGGTCGAATGTCCGGTCTGTCGCGAACCGACAGACGCCGACGAACAACTCGAGGATCACCTTCTCGCGAACCATACCAAACGAAAGCTGGCGATGTTTATCGTCGCCGAGGCGGCGCTGCTGATCGACGACGACGCCAAGTAGCAGCGACTGCGTCAGCAGGCAGCCGTCAGAGCAGCAGGTTTGCGAGCGGGCCACCAAACAGCAGCAACAGTAGCACAGCAGCAACTGTTATCGCAAGCCATGTACCGAGACTGATCGCGACCGTACGGGCCATCTCTCGCTCCTCGTCGATGATGTCAGAGCGTTGTTTAACGGACATACTGAGTGAATCGTCACTCGACACAACGAAATGAGTGCCACCATATCGGGGGGTTTGATAATCCGCTAGCGAGTCGGAACGCTTTCTCCGTGTTCGGGGCCGCGGTGTTCCGGTTCGCCCGAGGGGATCGCCGACACCCGCTGGAACACGGCCTCGGGGTCGCGGTTCCAGTGCCAGTGCCAGCGCGTCTTTGCGAGACACCACAGCTTTCGCGTCGTCGACAGCGACGGCTCTTCGGTGAGCACGTCGTATCCCTGCGCTCGAATGATAGTGTGGTGTTCCGCATAGAGGACCGCCGCCAGCAAGACCGGGAGCTGACAATCCTCGGGGAGATAGCGGATGCCGGCGACGCCCTCGCGGTAGAGGTCTTCGGTTCGCTGGAGTTCGGCGGCCATCGCCGACGCGAACGATTCGTCGAACTCGAGGCGCTCGATCTGTATCGGATCGACGCCGTGTTCCCGAAGCGTCTCCCGTGGGATGTAGATGCGGTCCCGATCGAGGACGTCCTCGCGGACGTCTCTCAGGAAGTTCGTCATCTGGAAGGCTTCGCCGAGTTTGATCGCGTGTGGCAGCGCGGTTGCCTCGTCGTCGGGTTCCATGATCGCGGTCATCATCACGCCGACCGATGCGGCCGACCCCCGCATGTAGGACTCGAGGTCGGCGTAGGTCTCGTAGCGGTCGGTGTCGATGTCGGTGGCCATCGCGTCGATGAACTCGTTGATCTCCTCGTCGGTGATGCCGTACTCCGCCCGCAGCTCTTGGAAGGCCTCGAGGACCGGATCGTCGGGCGTGCGTTCGCCCAGCGCCTCTGCGCGAAGTTCCTCGAGTCGGGCGCGTTGCTCCTCGGGGGGGACGCCGTTGGCGTCGTCGACGACCTCATCAGCGATCCGGAAGAACGCGTAGAGGACGTGCGTGGCGTGTCGCACGCGCTTGGGGAGAAACCGCGTCGCGAGATAGAACGTTTTCCCGGTTCGTTTCTGTATCGCCTTGCCTGCGTCGATGTGTTCCTGTTGCATCCTCTGCCTCGTTGACCCCGGCCATTAGCGCTCGGATGTATCCGCTACGACATGTACATATAAAGTATCATCCCCTCACTATGTGTACTAACACGAAAACCGACAGGCGTCGGGGTCGTCACTCCAACAGTTCGGCGAGGACTTTCCGCTGGGCAGCCCGCAGGTGCTGGTGGAACGTCGACCGGGAGATGTCCATCGACTCGGCCAGCTCTTCCCCCGAGATATCGCGAGGCCACTCGAAGTAGTTCGCGTAGTAGGCCTTGCGCAGCGCCATCAGTTGCCGGTCGGTCAGCGACGACTCGAGGCGTGCCGTCACGTCGTGTGGCGTCTGAGCGGGTTCGTCCCGCTCGTGGTAGCTGAGGAGTTCGACCCGGTCGTATCGGCGCTCGAGCAGGTCGTACGCCGACCGTGCGGAGCGGCCGTCCGGGAAGTCGACCGCGAGATCGGCGATGCCGTCGGTCGCGACAAGTTCGCGAATCACCGCTCCGTGCTCGCTTAACGCCGTCACGAGCCCGTCGGTGATGGCGACCTCGAGGAGCGTGCCGTCGTCGGTCGTCGAGAGCGGTGTCACGTCGTGTTCGACCCTGGCTGCCTCGAGTTCGTCGTCTGTGAGCGTCCGATCGACGTGGAGGACGACCAGCTGCGTGCCGTCGTCCTCGGTCAGGCCGCGGTAGCTGACCGTAGCGCCGAACGACGCCGACAGCGCCGTGATGAACAGCGATGGGTCCTCGATCGCGACCTCGACGGAGACGACGGCCTCGGTCGTCAGCATCCGCCTGACCTCGAGTGCGTTCATCGCGGTCGCGACCGTTCCGGACAGCGACTCGAGGACGAGCAGTTCTCGCTCGTCGAAGGCATCGGGCTCGTCGGCGAACACGACCAGGACGCCGTAGGTGACGTCGCCGTACGTCAGCGGCAAGGCGACGACCGATCGGAACTGGTCGCCAGCCCCCATCGGCCACAACCGGTCGGCGGCGTCGTGATCCGTTACGTCCGCGATCACCTGCGCATCGTCGCGTTCGAGCGCTTGGACGGCGGGATGTGCGCCGTCGGCGTCGAGGAGGAGTTCGTCGTCCTCGAGGGGGACGTCGTCGCCGCTGGCCCACTCGCGAGGCGAGAGCCGGCGGTTCGTCACGTCGGCGCGGCCGATCCAGGCGAGCACGTAGGAGTCGGTCGCGGCGAGTCGGTGACAGACCTCGCGTTCGATCTCGGCTCGCGTCTCCGCACTGACGGCGGCGTCGGTGACGTCGCGGATGAGCCCGTCGACGCGCTCGAGGACGTGCTCGACGGCCCGTCGCTCCTCGTGGAGTTGCTGGGCGCGTTCCTCGGCGGCGAGTTCGGCCAGCTTTCGCTCGGTGATCTCGAGGTGGACGAGCGACGCCAGCCGCTGGCCGTCGTGGGAAAATCGGGTGACACGCATCAGGAACCAGCGCTTTTCGTCGGGGGTGTGACAGGGGTACTCCATCGAAAACGAGTCCCGATCGCCGTCGAGTACGGCCTCGAGCCCGTCGACTGCCTGCTGGGCGTATTCGTCGTCTGTCGTCACGGCAGCCGCGAGATAGTTCGCCCCGACGTGTCCAGCGTCGGTCTCCGCGCTCGCGAACTCGCTCCACGAACGATTCGTCAGTTGGATCTCTCCCTCATCGTCGATGATTGCGACGGTGATCGGAAGTGTGTCGAGCGCCGTTGCGGCGAGTTCGTGCCCGGGACCCATTACCTCTCGATTCGGCTGGAGTACCCTTAATCCAACTGGAAGACGTAGCGACAGGTCAGACTGGCTGACGGTCCGCCGTGATCGAACTCGAGTAACTGATACGGACTCCGTCAGTGGGTTCCGGTTGGACCGCCACCCGCCCTGCGGTCCAATCGGGAAATCGGGACAGCGGACTGTATGACGGGAACACGGGGCCAGTGGTGTCGTGATCGGTGAATGAAACGTTCGGCAATACTTTTATAATAGTTTGTGGACACTTTCGACGGAGATCGGGTACGGTGGGCGATAGCTCCCGGAGACGACGCGAGCGCTGGACCCGGATGGGTTCGGAAACCCGACGGCACCATCCGAAAACGGGCGTTCGATGGCGGTGGTCGCATCGACGAGACGATCTCCGATCGATCCACGCGAACGGATGGGGTACTTCGGTGACGAGTGTCGTCGGAGCCCAACCCCATCAAGTAGCGCCGTCCACGCTCCACTCCCCTGTCACCCGCGGCCGACGCCGGTTGCCCGTCGGTCGCACGACCCGTCGTAATCGACGAGGGTCACTGTAAACGGAACCAACAACTATGACACCGTCCGACATATGTCGTGACATGGCAAGCGAACTCTCAGCGCACGAACGGTCACGGTGCCGAAATTGTGGGTTCGAAGCGCCCGGCGGAGACGACGCATGGCGACGGATCGAAGTCCCCAAACTGGGCCGCATGACCCAGTGTCCGAGCTGTGGGAGTACGGACATCATCACCAGCCGCTGAGCGGACGGTCTTGGGTGGCTCGAGTGCGCCGTGGCGGCACCTAGCGATCGGCTCGGAGACAGACTCTTGAGCCTCTCGGCCCTATTACTGCCCATGAGTAACGAGGGAGACCACGCGACGAGCGACGAGGAGTGGCGCAGCCAACTGAGCGACGAGGAGTATCGGGTCCTCCGCGAGGCGGGCACCGAACCCCCGTTCAGCGGCGACTACGTCGAGCATACCGACGATGGGACGTACGTCTGTGCCGGCTGTGGAGCGGAACTGTTCGACTCCGAAACGAAGTTCGAATCGGGCTGTGGCTGGCCCAGTTTCTACGATACCGACGACGACCGGATCGAGACGCGACTCGACACGAGCCACGGCATGCGCCGCACCGAGGTCCTGTGTGCCTCCTGTGGCGGCCACCTCGGCCACGTCTTCGAGGACGGCCCTGACCCGACTGGCAAGCGCTACTGCATCAACTCCGTCGCCCTCGAGTTCGACGAGGAGTGACCGAAGTCGGAAGGTCGTGCCGTCGCATCGAGGAGACGGCTCGTATCGCAGTCACGATACTCGCGGCTGAGGCCGCCGATCCGACCGTCGAAACTGCAGGCAGTGTCCTTTTTGGGATACTTGACGCCTCTCCGTCTATGTCAGCCGATCGTTCGACTGCTGACGAGTTGCGGCAGGGAATCACTGTCGAGATCAGACAGGAGAACGCAGACCCTCGGTCTGAGGATACCGAACCGCTTATCGGCGAGATCGCGACGGTCTACGGTGACGACCCCGAAGAGCCACATGTCAGACTGAAAAGCGGCGTGGTCGGGCACGTCCAGTCAGTCGTCGCGGACGAACCCTGACGAACTACATAACAGTTCCGACTGTTACTTGCCTCTGGTTATAACATCTTGGTTTATACGAAATGAAGGTATTTTCTTCGATATTCAACCATAGATTGAGCGAGTTTCGGAACGTTCATCACTGCTGTCGGTATACGATCGAATATGACACCCGAAGCGACGTCAGCTGGACAGCAGGCGGACGCGTCGAGCGACATCGTGGCAGCGATCGACGAAATCGACGGTCGATCACACCTCGTCATCGCTGACATCGCTCGAGACGACGCCTGGGTTGCGATGTCCACGGACGGGACCGTGACCCTGGACGACTGTCGGTGATCCGCTTCGGCCACCGCTTTTGGTGGGACACGCGGCCATACGGTCTGCTGTATCGATCTACCGACGTACCCGCGACCCGTCCTGCGGGTGCGCCGGCACCCACTAACAGGAATCCGTATCAGTCTCGATCGCAACTCGGCTCCAGCATCGACGGGCCGGATTCGTTCTTCTGAACCGACTGTCGACGGTCGCAACTGATTGCCTCGAGCGATGCTTTGTAGCCCCAGGAGTCCCTACGAGCGACGAATGGCTTCCGTACGGACGCTTGACGACGCCCGGCTCCTCGTCGCCGAGCCACCCGACTCGAATCGCGTCCTCTCGAGTACGTTTGCGGACGACGCACGCGCGGTGACTACCGTCTCGACCGTCGACGAGACGCTCGACCGGCTCGAGACCGAGTCCGTCGACTGTCTGGTGACCGCTCAGTCGCTTGCGGACGAGGTGGCCGGAATCGAGCTCTGCGAGCGGGTGCGCGAGCGCACTCGCGACCTGCCGATCGTGTTCGCACCAGCCGATGGCGACCAGTCGCTGGCCAGCGCAGCGGTTGCGGCGGACGTCTCTGCGTACGTTCCCCGCGAGAGCGCGACCGATCCGGCGGCCGCGGACTGCCGGGGGGCTATCGAGCGGGCGCTTGCGGACGGACGCGAGCGCCGTCAGCTGCACAACCGTGCCCGTCAGTTCGACGCGATCTTTGCGGACCCGGAGACGTTCGCGTGGGTGCTCGAGCCGGATGGCTCCGTTCGGCGGGCCAACGAGCCCGCGCTCGCGGCGATCGATGCGACCGCAAGCGACGTTCGCGGCCGGCCGTTGTCGACTCTCCCCTGGTGGCAGTCGACCGCGGACGGCGCGGCTGCGATCGAGGACGCGATCGACCAGGCAGCGGTCGGCACGGTCGCCCACCGCGAACTGACACCCCACGGCGAGCGCGACGCACCCGACGAGGCGACCACGTTCGAGGTGACGATCCGACCGGTCCGCGACAACTCTGGCACCGTCGTCTCGCTGCTCGCGCGGGCGACTGACGTCACCGACCGCGTTCGGCTCGAGCAGGAGTTACGCGAATCCGAGGAACTCCACCGGGTGACGCTCAACAACATGACCGACACCGTCCTCATCACCGACGACGACGGGGCGTTCACCTACGTCTGTCCGAACGTCCACTTTATCTTCGGTTACACCGACGACGAGATCCACGAGATGGGGGCGATCGACGACCTCCTCGGGCCGGACCTCTTCGATCGCGAGGAACTCGCGGCGACAGGCGTGTTGACCAACATCGAGTGTACGGCGACCGATCGAGCAGGCCGCGAGCACACGTTGCTGGTCAACGTCCGCGAGGTCTCGATCCAGGGCGGGACGACCCTCTATAGCTGTCGCGACATCACGACACGCAAGCGCCGCGAGGAGGCGCTGACGGCGTTACATCGGACCACGCGACAGCTCCTGTACGCCGAAACGGACCGCGAAATCGCCGAGATCGTCGTCGACGACGCGACGGACGTGCTCGATCTCGAGGCCAGTGCCGCCTATCTGTTCGATACCGACGAGAACGTATTACGGCCGGCCGCGTCCTCGCCGGGAATGGAACGGGTACACGGCCCGGTCCGCGACCATCGGGCGTCCGAGGACAGCATCCCCGGTCGGGTCTTCGTCGACGGGGAGACGCGATTCTTCGCTGACGTTCACGATTCCCCGTTGCTTTCGAATCCCGAAACGGACCTGCGAAGTGCCGCGTACGTTCCCCTCGGCGACCACGGCGTCTTCGTCGTGGGGTCGAGCGAGCCGGGGCTGTTCGACGACGTCTCACGGGAACTCACTGATTTGTTGGCGGCGACCGCAGAAGCGGCACTCGACCGGCTCGAGCGCGAGCGGACGCTGCGCGAGCGGGATCGCGAACTCAAGCGTCGAAACCGACAGCTCACGCGTTTCAACCACATCAACGAGATAATCCGAGACCTCGATCAGGCGCTGGTCCGTGCGGAAACCCGCGAGGAGATCGAACACGCCGTCTGTGATCGGCTCACGACCGCCGATCGGTTCTCCTTTGCCTGGGTCGGCGCTCCGGAGGCCGGCGGCGAGCACCTCGAGTCACGGGCACAAAGCGGCACCGTAGACGGCCAGGAGTACATCGATACCGTCTCGCTTGCGTGTGCGGACGCGAGCGAGCCGGCCGTCAGGACGGCCACCGACCGCGAAGCGACCGTCGTGTCGAACGTCGCCGACGGGCTTCGTGACGAGCCATGGCGGTCGACTGCCCTCACCTGCGGATACCAGTCCGTTATGAGTGTCCCGCTGGCCTACGACGAGTTCTCGTATGGCGTGTTGACCGTCTATGCGGATCAACCTGAGGCGTTCGACGAGATGATCCAGGCCGTCCTCGCGGAACTCGGCGAGACGATCGCCGCCGCGATCGCTGCGGTCGAGCGCAAACACGCCCTGCTGTCGGACGCGAGCACGCGACTCGAGTTCGACGTGGCCGACGAGACGTTCCTCTTTGCCCGACTCGCCCGACAGGCTGAGTGTACCGTCTCGTTCGACGGGGGCGTTCGCCAACACGACGACGGACCGTCGGTGTTCGCGACGATCGACGGTGCCCCACCCGACGCCGTCGCGGCTGTGGCAGCGGACCTCGTCGGCGTCGAACGCGTACAGGTCCTCAGCAGTGAGGGACGCGCGGGCAGCGACACCGAGGCAGATACCCTCGACGCTGATGGGAACGAAGCCGGCGGGACGATCCGCGTACAGCTCTCACGGCCCGTATTCGCCCATCAACTCGCCGATCACGGCATCGTGTTGCGCGGCGTCGAGGCGACCCCCTCGAACGTTCGGGTCGTCGTCGACGTGCCGAGCGCCGCCGACGTCCGGGAGAGCGCTGACATCGTCTCGAAGACGTTTGCGGACGCCGACCTCCGCTCGAAACGGACCGTCGAGCGACCGTCGCCACGGGACTTCCGATCGACGCTGCGCGAGCGTCTCACCGACCGCCAGCTCGAGGTCGTCCAGGTCGCCTACTACGGCGGCTACTTCGAGTCCCCACGCGACCAGTCGGGCGAAGACGTCGCTGCGGCCCTCGAGATCTCTCCAGCAGCGTTCTACCGGCATATTCGGACCGCCCAGCGGAAGCTCTTCGATGTCGTCTTCAGCGAACTCGGCGTTCCGGCAGTGCCGTCCGATGGTGGTTGAATACTGAACCCTTCGATCCTGCCGACGCTAGATAGTTGACGGATAGGTTCATCCTAATATCCCTATTATTCCTAAATGCGACGACCACCAGAATCCGACTCGTCCATCGTCTCTGTCATGAAAGACATCAAACTCGACCCCAAGACGGAATCGACCTACGAGTGTTTCAACTGTGGAACCGTTGTCCACGCAACTGCGCCTGATTCCTGTCCGAACTGCGGTGCGGAGATGCGGAACCGCCGGATGCCGATCGAATAGTCCCCGGCTCGTTGCGACCGGTCCGTTAGCCGTCTCGATCGAGATACGTGATCGCTTCTTCGTCGGTTACCTGCCCAAAATTCCGGTAGTACTGGCCAACAGCGCGGAAATCCGCCGGCGTCTGCAAGGCGATCACCTCGTCAGTCTCCCGCTCGAGTTCGTCGACCGATCGGGGTGAGCCGACGGGCACGGCCAGCCCGACCCACTCTGCGCCGCTCTCCTGGACCTGTCGGAGGCAGGCGGTTGCGGTCGCACCCGTCGCGACGCCGTCATCGACGACCACGACCCGCTTGCCTTCGAGCTCCGGCAATCCCGCCGTCTCACGGTACCGGTCCGCCTTTTCGCGCGCGTTCTCCGCTTCTTCGGCCCGGACCTCCTCGAGATACTCCTCGGGGATGTCGACTCGGGCGATCAGATCGTCGTTGTACCAGACGCTGCCGTCGCTTGCGACCGCACCCAGGGCGAGTTCGGGGTTCCCCGGGGCACCCAGCTTGCGCGCGACGACGACGTCTAAGTCGGCGTCGAGTGCGTCTGCGACCGGGCGCGCGACGGGTAAGGCCCCGCGGGGAATCCCGAGGACGACGTCGATATCGAGGTCGCGGGCCTCGAGTTCTGCGGCGAGTCGTTCGCCAGCGTCAGTTCTGTCGTCGAACATGGTCTAGCAGCAACCTACGATCGCAGCCCACTATGGGTTTGTGTCGCACACGCCGAGTGGTCGTGTCGATTACTCCTCGTGAACGACGATCACCGTCATCGGTGCACGACGGACGACCGTCTCGGAGACGCTGCCGAGCATCACCCGATCGACGCCGTGGCGACCGTGGCTGCCGATGACGATCTGTTCGAACGCCTCGTCGATGGCATAGTCGACGAGTTCCCGGGACGGCTTGCCGGTTTTGAGGACCGTCTCGAGCGCATGCCCTTCATCAGCCACCGTTTCCGCGACCGATTCCAGTAGTTCTTCGCCGTGTGCCACTGCATCCTCGTAACCCGGCACTTTCGTCGTCGAATCGGAAAACGCCGTCCAGTATCCCTCCGGCACCTGCACGACGTGAACTGCCGTGATTGCCGACTCGGGAAACTCCTCGAGTGCGTACGCAAGCGCTGCCTCGGCCTGCGGGGAGCCGTCGATCGCGACCAGCGTCTTCCGTCCCATGTCGAGACCTACCACAGGCGTAGACTTAACGACGATTCCCCGATTCCGTGTCAGTCAGTTCGGCGTGAGACTCGAGAGAAGCGACCGGTCCGTCGGCTGTCGCCGTCGAAGCCGCCCGCGGACGATCGGCGTCGCCGGAAAGACCCCGACGTTCGCCCGCTCGACCTCAAGGACCTCGAACGCATCGTCGGCGACGAACCGTGCGACCGTCTCGCGGTTCAACTGACAGCCACCGGCTGCACGCGACCACAGCGGCGTCAACGCATCCTGTGCTCGTGCGCGCCAGCCGTCGTTGCGGACGTGCTCGAGAAAGCGCAGTTCTCCGCCTGGGCGCAGGACGCGGGCGACCTCCGCGAGCGCCGCGTCGAAGTCGGGGATGGTACAGAAGACCAGACTCGAGAGCACGGTGTCGAAACTGTCGTCGGCGTAGGGCAACGACTCGCCGCGTCCGTCACGGAGGTGCACCTGCAGGTCGGCCGCCTCCGCCTTACGGGCGGCCCGCCGTCGCATCTTCGGGTCCGGTTCGATCGCGTGATACTCGAGGTCGCCATCGGCGACATCGTCGACGTAGGGAACCATCGCGCCGGTGCCGGCACCGAGATCGAGGACGTTTCCGGCGAGGTCGGTTGCGAGGTACTCGCGGTGGGGGCCAACCAGAAAGCGGTCGGGGAGCCGATCGTACAGCGCCGCGAACAGGTCGCTCTCGGTCGCGTGCCGTGGATCGCAGTCAGCCATGTCAGTACTGGTTGTGGCTACGACGGCTCGAGTGATATACTGTTGGACGACGCCGGGATTCTCTCGCTGATAAAAGATAGTTATCCGGGCGGGGCTCAACTTCTCCAGACGTTATTAGGATTGATTGGCTGACTCTGGAACGTCTCTCGGCCAATATCGCTGTTGGTTTTCAATCAGACCCGCTGTACTCTTCGTCTGCAATCACTGCGAAAGCCAATAACCCATACCCAATAGCGAGTGGGAGTAATCTGATCCTGTAGGGACAGGTAAATGCGCAGGCTCCCGGTTGCGAGTCAACGAGTAGGGTCGGGCCGACCATTCCTATGTCAATAGCGAATTTGATATTTCGCCACTGCTCGTAATTTTCTGGGATTGGACATGCGCCACCGGTACACCCGAGAAATAACGTCATCGCTCCCCAGAGGAGAAACGCCGTTCCAATAGTGGCTCGCCACGGGCGCGTCGAGAGCCACCCCACATAGGAGCCGACGAGAAGGAGCAGTCCCGGCCCGATTACATAGTTGTAAGCGAACCCACTTACTGGCCCAAGAAACTCCACCGGAAGCAAAGCGTTGAGAACCATCGTAGCGATAATGCCCGTGAGGCCGATCCAGAGACCAAGAACCCGGGCGAAATAATCCTGATACGGCCTGCTGTCAGTCATTTCCTGTGCAACGGCGACCTGTCCTGCGGTTGCACCGGTAAATCGTTACAGCAGACCGTATGAAACCTGCGAAGGTTCCGAGTAGCAGTCATATCCGTGGATACCTCTCGAATAGTGATTTTTACTTGCTAAGCTTATAGCTAACTTTGCCGTCATGAAATATGCAGCTGTACTTATGATGCCATTCACCGGAGAAGACGCTGTAATCCACACCAGCGAAGACTTCTATGACACCCTCTCCCCTCCTAACGAGCCCCCGTCACTCTAATCGACGTTCCCACTCGTTGGCGGCCATCGATTCGCCGGTGACGCCGTCGGGCCCCTGCGCGAGCAAGCGCGTGGCCGCGTCGTTCATCACGTCTGGCTCGCGAATCTCGTCCCGTTCCGATTCCGTCAGGTGATCCCAGAAACCGGTTTCGACGCGGCCGCCAGGGTCGATGGCGTTGACAGTGATGCCATCGTCCTCGAGTTCGGCGGCCTGTGTCCGGGTCAGTCCCTCGAGGGCCCACTTCGAGGCGACGTACGGCCCCCATTTCGCCGCACCGCGACGGCCCAAGCCCGACGAAATGTTGACGATGGCTCCGCGACCGTTGTCGATCAGTTCGGGGACGACGTACTTCGAGAACAGGAACACGCCGGTCACGTTCACGTCCAGAATCTGCCGGAAGTCCGCGGTGTCGACCTCGTGGAGCACGCGCTGTTCGCCGTACATGCTCAACAGTCCGATACCGGCGTTGTTCACGAGGCCGGTCACCGTGCCGTACTCCTCGATCGTCGCGTCGACGACCGCGCGTACCGCAGCCTCGTCGGTAACGTCCGCCGGCGCGACGAGCACCTCGCCAGCCGCGTCTGCGACGGCGGCGGCGACCGCCTCGAGATCGGCCTCGTTGCGAGCGGTTACCACGACGTTCGCCCCTTCGCGGGCGAACCGTTTCGCCATCGATGCGCCGAGTCCCCGGCTCGCACCGGTGACGATGACCGTCTCTCCGTCGAGTGTCGTCATAACCGCGGCTACCGTCGCAGAGAACTTAAAAAGGCCCGTCTATCACGGCCAGTTCGGCCCCAATCCGACGGCGGCGGTCCGAGTGCCCACGCGAGACACGGCACCGTCTCGAGTGGTTTTATGCCCGAACGTAGCGGTAGACTCCGTATGACCGACGATCGACTCCGGATGACTCCGGGCCCAACTGCGGTGCCAGCAGCCGTCCGCGAGCGGATGAGCGAGCCGATGCCGAATCCCGACGTCGAACCCGAGTTCTTCGCGTTCTACCGGGACCTGCTCGAGAAACTCGAGGCGATCTACGGCGGCGACGAAATCGCGATTCTGGGTGGCGAGGGCATCCTCGGGCTCGAGGCCGCCATCGCGTCGCTGGTCGAGCCAGGCGACCGGGTGTTGTGTATTTCGAACGGTCTCTACGGTGGGGGCTTCGCCGACTTCGTCGAGATGGCCGGCGGCGAGGCAGTCGTCTGTGACGCGCCGTGGGACGAGCCGCTGGACCTCGAGGCGGTCGAGGATCACCTCGCAGCCGACTCGTTCGACATCGCGACGATGGTTCACTGCGAGACGCCGACGGGCATGCTCAACGACATCGAGCCGGTTCTCGAGGTTCTCGACGACCACGACGTCATCAGCGTCGTCGACGCTGTCTCCTCGCTGGGCGGGACGCCGGTCCCCACCGATCTGATCGACGTCTGTCTCGGTGCCTCCCAGAAGTGTTTCAGCGCGCCCCCAGGCCTGACCGTTTGCTCAATCAGCGACCACGCGTGGGACAAAATCGAGTCCTTCGAGACGCCGAGTCTCTACACCGACCTCGAGCCCTGGCGCGACGCCGCCGAGAAAGAGTGGTTCCCCTACACCCACCTCGTATCGAACCTCTATGGGTTCGATACCGCAATCGATCTGATGCTCGAGGAGGGCCTCGAGAGCGTTTTCGAGCGCCACGAGACGGCCGCAGCACACTGCCGCGACCGGGCTCGCGAACTCGGGCTGTCGCTGTATCCGGACGAGGCGCGGTCGTCACCGACCGTAACGGCGCTCGAGGTTCCGGGACAGGCGGAAGCGATTCAGTCGGCAATGGCCGACGACCACGATATCGTCCTCGCGACCGGGCTCGGCGACCTCGCCGCCGACGTCCTCCGAGTCGGCCACATGGGCCACAACGCGCGTATCGACCGCGTCGACCGGACGATGGACGCGCTTGCCGCTGTTCTCGAGTAGCGCCACACCCGAACGGATACCATCTTCGTGCTGACTGGCACGCAATGAACAATTCGCAGCGAGAAACAGTCGGCCGATCCCTCTGTAGGCGGTACTGAATTTTTCATATACAATGACATATGAGTATCATCTAGGATCGAAACAGACAGCCAACGGGCCCAAATAATAATAACCAACAATTAAGGGTATTCGACCCGCTTCATTTGTGTAGAGATACCATGACACAAGTCATATGGATCATCGCGGCAGTACTGGTGACGTTTACCGCCGGCTACGTGGGGTACTCGCGGTACCTCATACGGTTCGTCGAGCTCGACGAGGAGGCGGAAACACCAGCACACAAATACGAGGACGGACAGGAGTACGTCCCCTCGAAAAAACCGGTGTTGTTGGGCCATCACTACTCGAGTATCGCGGGTGGGGCGCCGATCGTCGGTCCGATCACCGCCGGTGCTATCTGGGGGTGGGTGCCCGCGTTGCTGTGGATCGCCATCGGCAACCCGCTGATGGGTGCGGTTCACGACTTCGTCTCGCTGTCGGGCAGTCTCCGTCACGAGGGGAAGTCGATCGGCTACATGATCGGCGAGTACGTCGGCGAGAGCGGAAAGAACATGTTGCTGTGGTTCGCGTTCCTGACGATCGTCCTCGTGGTGGCAGTGTTCGCACTGGTCGTCGGGATCGTCTTCAATGCGTACCCGCAGGTCGTCACGGCATCGTTGCTCTACATCGGGCTGGCGCTGGTGTTCGGCGTCTACCTTTACCAGTTCAACGGCCCGTTCATTCCCGGGACGGTGCTGTTCGTCGCAGGGGTCTTCGCCGCTGTCTGGGTCGGGCTTCAGTACCCGCTGGCGTTGTTCGCCGGCGACTACCCGGCCGGGACGATCGTGTTGTTCGGTGGGGCCGGCGAGTGGGTGCCCGGCGCGGGTGCTCTCGGCGGGAACACCGCAGCGTGGATTCCCTTCGTCATGGTCTACGCCGCGATCGCGAGCGCGCTGCCCGTGTGGGTGTTGCTCCAGCCGCGTGACTACCTGTCGTCGTTCCTGCTGTACACTGGGGTCGGCGGCGCGACCGTCGCGATCATCGTCGGGACGTTCCTCGGCACGTCGGCCCAGCCGCTCGTCATCGACGAGACCATCGGCGCGTTCGAGGGATTCTGGGGTGTCGAGGCCGCGGGGTTAGCACCGCTGTTCCCGCTGCTGTTTATCACGATCGCCTGCGGGACGATCAGTGGATTCCACTCGCTGGTCTCCTCGGGGACGACCGCCAAACAGCTCGACAAAGAGACCGACGCCCGGCTGATCGGCTATGGTGGTATGCTGGGTGAGGGGCTGCTCGCTGCAGTCGCACTCTCGACGCTCGCTGTGTGGGGCTTTGCCGATCCCGCTGGCGGGATCGGTGCCGCATTGCCGAACTTCGCGTCCGGTGGTGGGCTGATCCTCACCAGTCTCGGTGTGCCCCAGACCGTCGGCGCCGTGTTCATGGCGCTGGTGCTGTGTAGCTTCCTGCTGACCTCGACGGACACGGCCGTCCGTCTTGGCCGGTACATGATGGAAGAGATCGTTGGCACGCCCGCCGGACGGACTGCCACGGGCCTGAGCGCCGATCCCGCGTCGTTCGCGCGTGGCCGGTACACGAATCCGATCATCCAGGTCGTTCCGGCGTACCTGCTGGTCGTCTCCGGTCAGTGGGTCGTCCTCTGGCAGCTCTTCGGCGGGGCAAACCAGCTGCTTGCGGCGCTGGCGCTGCTGACCGCGACCGTGTGGCTGGCAAACTGGGACGACAGCAAACAACTCGTCTCCACCGGCGTCCCGATGGCGATCATGGTGACGATTACCATCCTCGGGCTGTCGATCCTGGTGTTCTACGAGAACTTGTACCTGAACCTGCTGCAGGGTGGCGCGGGCTCGCTCGAGGCGATGCTCTCCTCGGCCGTCCAGATGGTGATCGGGCTCGTGCTCATCGTCCTGGCGCTGGCACTCGTCAGGCTCGGATACAGAAACATTAGCAACGTCCGTCGCGGCCCCGAGACGCCCGCCGCCGAACCGGGCGACGACTAACGCTCGCTGGTCGTTCGTTTTTCGCTCCCAACAGTAGTCGTCAGTTGAACGCTCTATATGCGCAGAGCGACTGTGATGGCCGAACCGCCTACTGTCCTACTGCCAGAATCGTTTCGCGAACCGCGAGAGAAAACCCTCCTCGGGCGTGGTCACATCGTCCCAGAGAGTAAACGCCTCGGCGACGTCAGCAGCCTCGCTGGCGACGTGGGTCTCGTGTACGGGGACGACGACGACCAGATTGACCTCGTAGTGGCCGTGATAGCCGAACTTCAGTAACGTCCGGTCGCGAAAGCCGTCGACGAACTCGCGGACGCCGTCGGGCACCTCGTCGGTAGCGAGGACGAACGTAATGTCCGTCCCGAAGTGTTCCTCGTCGGCGACGACGTGTTCGTCCGCCAGTTCGTGGCCGAGGTCGACGAGGCGCTCGAGTCCTGCCACCGTCGGCGTCGACTCGCGGCGGGCAAAGAGGTACTCCTCGGCCTCGTGATCGGCGTAACTCAACGCTGGATGGAAGAACTGTTTCTGGCTGCGGACGCGCATCTCGCCGTAGAGGTCCCACCGCTGACCGCCGGCGTGACGGTCTTTCTCGAGGTCGTAGTTGTACATCAGCCGGTCGGACACGCGGTCGAGATACTCGTCGTCCCAGTCGGGGACGGCCTCGCGGATCTCCGCCGGTAATTCGTCCGGCGTCGCTCGCTCACTCATCGTGTCTCGGGAGGGTGTGACGATGACTGGCCATCCCTCGAGGCACGTTCCCTGGTCCGAATTCCCATACCACTGGTATCCGTCGAGGTTTCAAATAGCCGTCGGTGACGAGTACTGTCACGTCGGCCGGTTGGCGTCGCGGTGCACGGTCGTCGACCTGGGGCGGCAGCTTTTAGCCGTGGGAGTCGTACCACCGTGTACGTAACTCACATGGATGGAAAGAAAACGGAAGCGTGCGGCCGATGTTCCATGTCGACGGTCGTCGATGTCGCGTCGGCCGACGAGGCGGACGACGAGGAGGGAACCGCCACTCGAGACCCGTTCGGCGACGCCGCCATCGAGGTCGACGACGAGACGCTCCGGCGCATCTCGCTGGGTGCCTGGATGGGACGGGTGACCGAGCGACTCGACGACCTCGGCCGGCGGCTGATCTACGGCCGATAGCCGGTCGCGGCCTTACGACATCGTCACGAGATACGTCATCGCGAACAGCAGTATCGCCGCTGTGGCAACGTTGATGAACCCGAACTCGAGAAACCCCAGATACGACAGCCCCCAGACGATCGTCCACCCAAAGAGCGTCGACAGAACGGCGTTCAGCACGAGCAGGACTCGAGGGTCCCCCTCCGAGGACGCCACACCGGCCTCGAACCCATCTGCGTCGCTATCGCCATCGCTCATACAGGGAGACGATGGCACCGCTACTTAACTGTTCGCCGGCGGCAGTTCGTGGACTACGTCCGAAACCTGAGCGACCACGGTGTAGCTCTTTGCCCCTCGAGCGCGAACGGCTCGTATGCACCTTCGCAATCGTCACGGAACACCCGTCGATCCAGTGCCGTTCGTCGTGGTCGTCGGGCTCACGTTCATGGTCTTGCTGTCGTTCGGCCCGCTGTACGGACGAGAGCTGGGGCTGGCCCTCGAGACGGCGATCGTGCTCTCGGCTGCGCTGTTCGCCGTTGCCGCCGTCGTCGCTTTCTATCGGCAGGTCTGGACGTTTGACCCGGAAATGACCGGCAGTGTCCCATCGGCGGTCCGCGCCGAGCGACTGTTTTATCTCATTCCGATCCTCGCGGCCCTCATCGTCGCGCTTTCGGTACCGTTGATTCTCGGGTAGCTATAGTAGCCACTGACCGTCACTGCACACCCGATCGCACGACGGCTGTGCGGTCGGTATGTCAATCGTTTCAGTTGTCGCTATAGACTGCTTGAGGCAGGCGAATTGTGCGTCGACATCACCGGAGTTTCGACCGCAGGGCGTGCTACATAGTGGCACAGACTTATTATCGTCCCCGGGCAACGATCGACTATGGGGCTCATCGAGTCGGTGAAAACAGCCCTCGCTTCACCCACGCCGAAGAATCGGCCCGACGACGGCTCCGACGGGGCGTACTGGTGTGACGACTGTGGCGTCCGGATCAGGGACGTCGACCTCGAGGGAGAGCCGGTCTGTCCGGACTGCGGTGCCGAGATGCGCTTCGAGCGGTCGACCGGCCGGAGCTGTGCGTGCTGATCAGGGCTCGCGGACGACGACCTCGTCGCCCTGCTCGTCGGGGAAGGGGCCCGCGAGAGCCATCTCTAACTCTTCGTCGGTGACCAGCGCGTCCTCGAGGGCCGCCCGCAGCGCCGATTCGTCGTACTCAGTGCCGATGAAGACGAGTTCGGTGCGTCGATCGCCGTGCTCGTCGTGCCACTCGAGGTCGGGCCGGTTCGACCGGTACATGTCGCGTTCGATCTCGGGAAGGCTCGCGATCCAGGGCCCCTGCGCTGTGGCGCGGATCGACGGCCCGGCCTGGGCGATCGCCACCCGCATGTCGTTGTCGGCGATCCAGGCGGTTCCCTTCGCGCGGACGATCGCCGGCGGGAGGTCCGCGAGAAACGAGGCGAACCGGCCGGGATGGAACGGGCGGCGACGTCGGTAGACGAACGAGGTGACGCCGTACACTTCGTCGGGATGGTGATGGCCGTGGTGGTCGTCGTGATGGGTGTCGCCCCCGTGACTGTGCTCGTCGTGGTTTGTGGTCGTTTCGTGACCGTGATCGTCGCTGGCCGACTCGAGCGCGCGCTTCCAGCCCGGCAGGTCGTTTACTCGACTAGGGTCGAACAGGCCAGCACCGAGTAGTCGATCGGGGTCGACCGCCGCGAATTCGATGGAGATGGTCTCGGCATCGGGCTGCAACGCGTTGACGAGTTCTGTGGCCTCCTCGAGTTCCGCGTCAGTACATAGGTCGGCTTTGTTGAGCAAGACGATATTCGACACTTCGACCTGCTCGACGAGGAGGTCCGACAGCGGACGATCGCCGTCGCTGCCTCGACGCTGTGGCGTTCCCTCTCCCGCGAAGGCCTCGAGAAAGGCGGGCGTGTCGAGGACGGTCACCAGCGTGTCGACGTCGTACAGCGCCGCGACGCGGGATTCGGTCGTGAACAGTCGCGCGACGGGGGCGGGTTCGGAGATACCCGACGACTCGACGACGAGGTGATCGAACGTGCGGTCGCGGGCCAACCGGACCACCGCGGTCTCGAGGTCATCCTGCAGTTCACAGCAGATACAGCCGTTCGAGAGTTCGGCGACGCCGTCGTCGAGTTCGAGTTCTGATCCCTCCGCGACAAGTTCGGCGTCGACGTTGACTTCGCCCATATCGTTGACCAGGACGGCCAGCGTCCGGTCGCCGGCGGTCGACAGCAGGTGGTTAAGCAGCGTCGTTTTGCCAGCACCCAGACTGCCCGAGAGGATTGTTACCGGGATTCCCCCATCCGTATCCGTCTCCATATCTCGCTCCAGGGGCCACAGCGTCTTGAAAGCGAGCCACGGGAGTTTTGAGCGTTCGGCACCCAGAGACAGGCATGGATCTGGCCGACCGGATCGAATCGTTTCGCGAGACCCTCGAGGAGTGGCTGCGAGGGCTCTATCACGGCATGATCTCGCATCCGGCCTACGAGAAAATCGAGAAGGAAGCCGAAGACGCCGAGGACGCGTTCATTCTGGCGTGTTTCCCGGACGCCTTCGGCATTCCGTCGCCGGTTTCCTACTACACCGCCGAACTGCTCCCGTATCTCGAAGACGAGTTCGAGGCCTGGGAACGACGGCTGTGGGATCGTGGCACGTACCTCGAGCGCAAGGGCCAGCAGTACCACTTCTGATGGAGCCATTCGTCTTCTTCGGTGGGAAAGGCGGCGTCGGGAAAACAACCGTCTCGTGTGCCTACGCGTTGCGCTGTGCGCGCGACGGCCAGCGGACGCTCGTCGTCTCGACCGACCCTGCTCACTCCGTCACCGACGTGTTCGACCAGCCGTTCGACGACTCCCCGCAGTCCGTCGATGGCGTCGAGGGACTCGACGCGATGCAGATCGATCCCGAGGACGAAGTCACCCGCCACCTAGACGAGATCCGTCAGGACCTCTCCGAACAGGTGTCGGCGTCGATGGTCAACGAGATCAACCGCCAACTCGAGATGGCCCACGGCACGCCGGGAGCCTACGAATCGGCCCTGTTCGACCGCTTCGTCGACGTGATGCGTAACTCGGAGCCGTACGACCGCGTCGTCTTCGACACCTCGCCGACCGGCAGTACGCTTCGACTGCTCGGCTTGCCGGAACTGCTCGAGGGGTGGATCGACCGGCTGATGTACAAGCGCCGGACGAGTATCGACCTCTTCGAGAAGGCCGCGGTCGGCAACAACGAACCGCGCCGCGTGATGGAGGGCGATCCGGTCCTCGCGCGGCTCGAAGAGCGCAAGGAGTTCTTCGAGTTCGCCGGCGCAGCGTTGCACGACGATGCTGCCTTTTTCCTCGTTGTGAATCCAGACGAACTCTCGCTGAACGAGACCGAGCGTGCGATCGACGACCTGCAGGACAAGGATCTCGAGGTTCGCGGTCTCGTCGCCAACAAACTCACGCCGTCGCCCGACCCCGACGAGAACGGCCGCGGTGCACGCTACCTCCGCGAACGCGTCACGACGGAGGAGGAACGCCTCGAGACGATCCGATCCGAGTTCGAGCCGCCGCTGGTCGCCGAGATCGGCTGGCGGAGTTCGGAGGTCAAAGGCGACCTGCTTGACGACGTCGCCGCGGAACTCGACATCGAGACGGCCGTCGAACCACCGACACACGTCTGAGCTGGTGGTCGTTTGGACTCGCCACGTTTACTCATAGCACGCCGAGAGCGGAACAAAACCCGTTTAGCCCGGCCGCTCCAGGGACGAACAATGAGTACGAGTTACCGGATCGGACTCGTCGGCAAACCCTCCGTCGGCAAGTCCTCTTTCTTCAACGCGGCGACGATGAACGACGTGCCCGAGGGGGCCTACCCGTTCACGACGATCGACCCCAGCGTCGGCGAGGCCTACGTCCGCGTCGACTGTGCGGCACCGGAGTTCGACGAGGAGTGTACGCCCAACGTCGGCTACTGCGACCACGGGACGCGGTTCGTCCCGACGAAACTCGTCGACGTCGCCGGACTGATCCCCGGCGCACACGAGGGCAACGGGCTCGGCAACCAGTTCCTCTCCGATCTCAACGAAACAGACGTGCTCGTTCACGTCGTCGACTTCTCCGGGAAAACGGACGCCGAGGGCGAACCCACCGAGGGCCACGACCCGCGAGATGACATCGCCTTCCTCGAGGAGGAACTCGACCAGTGGTACCTGGGCGTCCTGAAGAAGGGTATCGAACGCTACGAGACGGGCTACACCACCGAGGACGACGCTATCGAGGAAGAGCTAGCCGAACAGATGAGCGCGTTCAAAACCAACGAAGACGAGATCAAACGCCTCATCCGACGCGTCGACATCGGTTTCGAGCCCGACGAGTGGGAGGAAGCGGACAAACTCGAGCTCGCCCGCGAGATCCGCAAGGAGACCAAGCCGATGGTCATCGCGGCGAACAAGATGGACACGCCCGAAGCACAGGATAACTACGAGGAGATCACGAACGATCCCGACTACGATCACCTGACGATCGTCCCCTGCAGCGCCCACGCCGAGAAGGCGCTGAAATCGGCCGACAAGGCTGGCGTCGTCGACTACCGACCCGGCGATAGCGACTTCGAGATCACCGGCGACGTCTCCGGCGACCAGGAACAGGGCTTGGAGCAGATCCGGGAGTTCCTCACCGAGTTCGGCGCGACGGGTGTGCAGGCTGCCCTCGAGACGGCACTGTTCGACGTCCTCGGCGTGACGCCGGTGTTCCCCGGCGGCGCGAACGGGCTGGGCAACGAACGCGGCGAGGTGCTGCCCGACTGTTATCTGATCCCGCCGAACTCAACCGCGGAGGACTTCGCCTACAGCCTTCACTCCGATATCGGCGACGGCTTCCTGCACGCGATCGACTGCCGGACGAACCGGCAACTGGGCAAAGACTACGAAGTCGAGTCCCGAGACGTGATCGAAGTCATCACGACGAACTGATACGGTTTGCTGTAACGATTTCCCGGCGCACCCGCAAGACGAGTCGCGGGTGCGCCGGAAATGACGTACAGTAGACCGTATGAGAGCCGATCGTCATCCCGTTTCGGACGGTTCGATCGAGAACTCGAGTCTCCGATTCGAGAGCCGGCGAGTCCGTACTGCGCCGACAAGTTCTCGTCACGGGCCCACGTTAGGCCGATAATGAGTATGGGGAAGTCCTCCGCCTTTCGGCCGACGAAACCCGACGTCGCGGTGTTCGTCTCCGGCGTCACGAGCATGGGTCTCGAGATTCTCGCCGGTCGGATCATCGCCCCACAGTTCGGGAGCAGCATCTACACCTGGGGGAGCATCATCACCGTCTTTCTCGCCGCGTTGAGTCTGGGCTACTGGCAGGGCGGGAAGAAAGCGGCGACGGCGTCGAATCGGCGCATGAGCTGGCTGCTGTTGGGGACGGCGGCATACGTTGCCGTCGTGATCTACGGGAGCGACCAACTGCTGCTCTCGGCGTCGGCGATCCCGCTGCCGGCCCGCTATGCCTCACTCCCGGCTGTCATCATGCTCTTCGGGCCGCCGACCTACCTGCTGGGCTTTATCAGTCCGTACGCGGCCGAACTGTCCCAGAAGGAGGGGACCGGCGAAGCATCGGGCCACGTCTACGCGCTCGGCACCATCGGCAGCATCGTCGGTGCGGGTGCGACGACGTACGTCCTCGTTCCCGCACTCGGCATCGACATGATCGGCCTCCTGTTCGGGTTCATCCTCGTCGGGACCGCGTTCGCGCTGACACTGCCCAGACTCACCCCGAAGCCGGCGTCGGCCAGCGTCGCGATCGCGATCATGCTCGTCGTCGCGGCCGGCCTCGGCCCGGTGGCGTTCGACCACCGCGGCGATGTCGTCTACCAGACCCAGACGGCCTACCAGGAACTCGAGGTCATCGACGACGGCGACGTCCGGACGCTGTATCTCGATGGGGCACGCCACAGCGCGATGGATCTCGAGGACCCCGACCGGCACGTCTTCGAGTACACGCGATATTTCCACCTCCCCATGCTGATGGTCGACGATCCAGACGAGGTCGAGAACGTGTTGTTCATCGGCGGGGGCGGCTACACCGGGCCAAAGGATTTCGAACGGAAGTACGACGTCGACGTCGACGTCGCCGAACTCGACCCCGAAGTGACGCGGACGGCCAAGGAGTACTTCCGGCTCGAGGAAAGCGAGAACCTGTCCGCCCACACGGAAGACGGGCGGATCTTCCTCCAGGAGACCGACAAGACCTACGACGTGATCGTCCTCGACGCCTATCAGAAGGATCAGGTCCCCATTCACCTCACGCAAGTGGAGTTCATGGAGCTGGCCGAAAGCCATCTAGATGAGGACGGCGTCTTGCTCGCGAACGTCATCGCCGCGCCCAGCGGTTCCGGCTCGGCGTTCTACCGGGCGCAGTACAAGACGATCGACGAGGCCTTCGCGTCGACCTACAGCTTCCGCACCTCGAGCTGGGACTCCGTCCAGAACATCGAAATCGCCGCGACGAAAGCCGAGACGAACTTTACCGAGGCCGGCCTCGAGACACGAAACGACCAGCGCGACCTGGGAATCGACTTGCGTAGCGAGGTCGACGCCTACATGGACGCGCCGAACACCGACGACGTGCCGCTGCTGACCGAGGATCACGCACCCGTCGACAACCTCCAGGCGTCGACGGTGGGCCAAGAGTACGTCATCGAGCAAACTGGGGAGGACGAGACGCAGCCGGAGCCAGCATCTATCGCAGTCGGGCCGGAACTGCCTGCACACGCACGGCCGACGCCGGGACTCGAGTCGATCCCGTCCTGACGCGGCTGCCCCAAGTACGCTGCTGCTACCCGTTACTCCGAAAGCGCGTCGGCCTCGAGCGGTGTCGCCGTCCGCCAGTAGTGATCGAGCGAGTCCTCAGCCCACGCGCGGACGGCGTCGTCGTCGGTGTCGACGGCAGCCCGCAGGATGCCAGTCTCGTCGCGCAAGAGCAGGCAGACATCCTCGTCGACGATCATGATCGCGATCGGGACACCCTCTTCGCGGACCCTGATCTCGGCGTCGTCGGCGTCGAGCAGCGCCTCGAGTTGACGGCGAAGCTCCGACTCGTCGGCCAGCGCGTCGATCGCGTTCCGGCCGAAGACGCCCCTGAAGCGCTGCTCGCCCGCAGTCACACGGTCTCGAACGACGCCCAGCGTCTGTTCGTTGAACGTGTGTGAAAATGTCCGGACCTCTTCGCCAGTCCGGAGAACGTCGAGCAATCGACTCAGCGGCGCGTTCGGCCGCGTCGCGCTGGGGGTCGTGATCGTCGCGTCCGAGAGCCGCCGCAGGTCGAAGTCCATCGCGTGGGTCGGCAGGTAGTCGACGATCTCGCGGAGTTTCGCCTCCGTCTCGAGGATCGCCTGCAAGTCGGTAAACCCCTCCGCGACGAGTCGCCCCGTCGCGGTCGCGACGTACGCGTTGCCGTCGTGTCTGATCCACGATCGATCTTCGAAATCACTGAGAATTCGTCCCAGCGTTGCCTGTGAGGCCCCGGTCGCGTCGGCCAGGTCGGTTCGCGTCTGGCGCCCGTCCGAGAGCAGTCTGAGCACCTCGACGCGGTTCGACGACAGTGCGAGAAACTCGATCTCCTCGAGCGCCGATTCCATACGGACTCTCGTCGGTGCCACGGGATATTGGTTTCGCACCGTGCAAATATTTCAAAGGATGCAGCGATAGCAGGTCTCCGGGCTCTTTCCCGGCTCGCTCGCTTTTCTTGCTATGAAATATTTTCTGAATCAAACTATAAGCCCGGAGTTCGTACGGTGTACTATGATGATCTTCGCGATTCACGCGTCGGCTGCTCTCGAGTCGGCGCAGCCGGTCTCCACGGTGGTGACGGGAGAATGATGTCCCGTCGCAGTGCCGTCTTCTTTGCGCTCTCGAGTCTGCTCTTCGGCGGGACGTTCGTCGCCGCGAAGGCCGGGCTCGCGTACTTTCCGCCGCTGCTGTTCGTGGCGCTTCGCTACGACGTTGCGGCGGTGGTCATGCTGGTGTACGTCGGCCTGACCAGCTCGCGGTCGGAGCTGCTTCCGCAAAACAGCGGCGACGTCGCCAGCATTCTCGCGACCGGCGTCCTCGCGATCGGGCTGACGAACGCCTTGCTGTTCGTCGGCCAGCAGTACGTCTCGAGCGCCGTCGCCTCGATCATCTACAGTCTCAACCCGATCATGACGCCGGTGTTCGCCGCGGCGTTGCTCTCCGACGAACGCCTCTCTCGGCGCGGCGCGGCCGGGATGGGGCTCGGCCTCGTCGGCGTCGGCCTCGTAGTCAGTCCCGACCCTGCGAACCTGCTCGGTGGGGCCGTCGGCAAGGGACTCCTCTTCGCTGGCGCGATCAGTGCGGCGCTCGGTGCCGTGTTGATCCGCCGGGCCGACAGCGGCCTCTCGAGTCCAGTCCGCGTCGCCTGGGGGCTGCCCTTCGCCGCGGCGGTGAGCCACCTGCTGGCCTGGACCAGCGGCGAGTCGGCGGCTGCGATCACGTGGACGACCGAGGCGCTGCTGGCGCTCGGCTACGTGAGTATCTTCGCCGGCGCCGTCGCCTACGTCGCCTACTTCGGACTCATCGATTCGGCCGGCGCGATCCGCGCGAACCTGATCTTCTACGTCGTGCCCGTCGTCTCGACGCTCGGCGGCTGGGCGCTGCTCGATGAGACGATCGACGCGCTCGCGATCGCCGGCTTCCTGACGATCTTCGCCGGCTTCGCGGTGCTCGGCAGCAAGTCGATCGACGTCCGCTCGCTGCTCCCGGATATCGGTGCCGACGTGCCGTCTGCCGACGACGAGTCGGTCGTCAGAGAAGAACCGCGGGGCTACCGCTCGGACTGATTCGCTGCGCTCGAGCGAACCTCGAGGCGCTGATTAGGACCGCCGATCAGAACAGCGACAGTTCGCCAGTCACGCTGTCGACACGGTCGTCAGCCGCCGGGCCGACGGCCAGTGCGGTGACGGTGCCGGGCTCGAGTTGGGTGTGCCCGGCGTCGCGGATAAGCGCATTGGGGATGCCGTTGCTATCGGCGATCTCCGAGAGTTCGTGCAATTGGCGTTCGCTCTCGCCTTTGAGAACGACCTTCTTCTGGCCGCCCTGTTTCCACTGGGATTGCAGCTGGCTGTCTGCCTTCTCGTAGGCCGACAGCGACGCGTGGGCGACCTGGGCGGCGAGTTTGCCTGTCCCCATGCCGATGTCGGTCCGGGCGACGATGGCCTGTTTCATGGCCGACTCGAGGGCGGGGATCCCTTTACTTGTACCTATCCCGACGCCGGAACCGGCAACCGGTCCGGATGGCGGTAGCATTGATGTGCGTGACCACCACATGATCTGTCATGCAGGAGCGCCGGCGGGTCCTCGTCGTGACGTCGATTGCACTCTTCCTCTCTGTGCTGGTGTGGTTCAATTATTCCGCGGTGCTCCCGTTAATCGTCGAGGAGTGGGGTCTCTCGGGGACCGAAGCGGGGATCGTCTTCGGCGCGCTTCAGGCAGGCTATCTCGTCGCGATCGTCCCCGCGGGCTTGCTCGCGGACCGCTACTCGCCGCGGTGGGTGATCGCCGTCGGTGCCACTGGGACCGCTCTCCCGAGTCTCGCGTTCGCCGCGGTCGCCGACGGGCTCCTCGTCGGCACCGTTTTGCGATTCCTGTCGGGGCTCTTCGTCGCTGGCGTCTACGTTCCGGGGATGCGCTTTGTCAGCGATTGGTACCCCGAGGCCACGCGCGGTCGGGCATTGGGGCTCTACATCGCCACCTACGAACTCGGCAGCGGCTTTTCGTTCGTCTTCGCAACGATCGCCGCGGAGGCTGTCGACTGGCGGCTTGCGATCGCCGTCACGAGCGTCGGCGCGCTGTTCGTCGCGCCGGTAATGGTCGGACTGACCCGTGACAGTCCCGAGCGGACGACGTCGTCCACCGGTGGCTTCGATCGCTCGATCTTCCGAAACCGGGAATACCTCGCTGCGGTCAGCATCTACTCGTGGCACAACTGGGAGCTGTTCGGCGTCCGCAACTGGTTGCTTGCCTTTCTCGTGGCGACGCCGGCGTTTGTGGCGACTGACTCGGCGGTCTTGCCAGGACTGGTCGTCGGTGCGATGATCGCCATGAGCGGCGTCGGCAACGCTGCCGGCGGCTGGCTCAGCGACCGCGTCGGCCGGCCACAGACGATCGCCGCCGGCCTCGGTGCCAGTACCGTCCTGAGTGCGACGTTCGGGCTTCTCGGTGGACTGCCGCTGGCGGCGCTCGTGGCCGTGACGCTCGTCTACGGCGTCGTTCTCGCGCTCGATAGCGCGCCCACGTCGACGCTCGTGACCGAGGTCGTCGCCGACGAACACGTCGGCACCGCGCTGTCGATCCAGTCGCTGGCCGGTTTCTCGACGACGGTCGTCTCACCGATCGTCTTCGGGCTGGCACTCGACCGTGGCGGCTATGCTGTGGCGTTTCCCACGCTCGCCGCCGGTGCGCTCCTCGGCGTGCTGTCGGTCGGTGCGCTCGTGTGGATCCGGCGATAGCGGCCCCGATCGAGTCCAGAACTAGTCATCGACCGTCTCTAGTATGCAGGTGGCTTGTCCGCTGGCTCAGAGGACGATGGCCTCGTTGCGAAGGAATTCCCGTTCCGTCCGTTTCGCCTCCGGGCCCGCGTCGACGAGCGTCGGCTCGTCGATCGACTCTGAAAACCGGTTCGGGTCGGGCTCGAGCGGCTCGAGCATCGCGGAGAAGACCGAGCCGCGACGGCCACCGGCCGAGACGATGCCGCCGTACTTGCGGTCTTCAAACGAGGTGTCGTCGGGATCGGGGAACTGCTCGCGGATGATCTGTGCGGTCTCTCTGAGATACGTTGCCGCCTGCTGCTGTGAGTAGCAACTGTCCTTGTAGTATGCCTCGGCATATTCGTCAGCCAGTTCCTCGGTGGAGTGTTCCGGTGACTCGTAACAGATCGACTTCGTCGTTGTGTACCCATCCGTAAAGCGGATGTTCATCGTAAAGCTGTCCGGATACCGGAGGATGACTGGTGAAAACATCATCTCCGTAATCGTGGTTCGCTGTTGGATCCGCCACAGTCCCTCGAAGTAGTAGGCAGCCAGTGCCCCGACCCGGTCGTCACGATCGCCACGGGCATACGCCATCGCGACCTTCTCGTAGTCATCGCCTGCAATCCGCCTGAGCCGCCGCTCAAAACTCTCAGCGATGCGCTCGAGTTCCGCCTCGTAGGCAGCCAGCAGCGGAACCTCGGGATCGGCGAGTAACTCCGCTTTCCGCTCTCGAGCGTCCGCCACGGTCATCATGTTCTCGTGGAAGGCTCGCTCGGCTGCGGTGTCGGGAAGCGGCACCCTCACCGCTCGCTGATGCAAGACTTTCGTATCGCCGTTGAAGCGATCCCGTTCCCCATCCATGGAACGGCGTTCATCGTGTATCATTATAATTTATTAGGCCGTACAGACTATAATTTCATCTTGATAATAAGAGATAGCTATTACCATGCACGATAGAACATGGCGGCCCCGACCGCTCGAGTGCGGACCGAGGAATTTAGGGCCCCGTACTCGCTCCTACTCGGTATGATCCTCTCCGATGCGGACATCCTCGAGCGTCTCGAGGCCGGCGACCTCGTCGTCGAGCCCCTCGACGACCCGGAACTGCAGATCCAGCCCGCCAGTATCGACCTGCGGCTGGGACGGGAGTTTCTCGAGTTCCAGCGGACGAACATTCCCTGCATTCATCCCAACTCTGAACGGGAAGTCGACGAGTACGTCACGGAGACCATCGTCGAAGACGGCGACGACTTCATCCTCCACCCCGGTGACTTCGTGCTCGGGACGACCCACGAGCGCGTCGAGATTCCGGCGGACCTGATCGCCCACGTCGAGGGCCGCTCCTCGCTGGGTCGGCTCGCCGTCGTCGTCCACGCAACGGCCGGCCTCTGTGACCCCGGCTATCGCGGCCAGATTACGCTCGAGCTGTCGAATCTCGGGACGGCACCGGTCGCGCTCACGCCGGGTATGCGCATCTCCCAGCTCACCTTCACCGAACTCAAGACGGAAGCCGAGCGTCCCTACGGCAGCGAGCGCGGCTCCAAGTACCAGGACCAGGACGGCCCACAGGCCTCCCGCATCCAGAGCGACGACGAGTTCGGCGGCGACCAACTCGAGCGCGACCGGTAAGCACGCCGGCACGAAGTTCAGTTCTGATTCGCTCGTAACTGCGGGCATCCCCCGCCTGTGGCGTGACGGCCGAACAACGACTGGCTGTTGCAGGCACCACCGGCTTTCCTCAAGTCATGATAGCTGACAGTATGCGTGCGACGTTTACGGATGGCGATGTCGACAAACCCGTTGAGAACGACAACGGGGAATCGGTCGGAGTCGTCACGGCCGTCAAGGATGATGTCGCCTACGTCAGGCCAGACCCGACGGTCGTCGACTCGATCAAGTCGTCGCTCGGCTGGGAGAAAGGCGCCGAGGCAACGGTCACTCTCGAGCGGGAATCGGTACACGAAATCGCCGACGATGTGATCCGGCTCAAGGGCGACCTGCCGATTCGGGACGGTTCGACGGCCGAGATGAGGTCCGAGCGACGTGAGCCGCCGTAGCAAGCGCTGGAGACGGAGTCAGCCGGTGCAGAGTTCTCAACGAGAGTGAGACCGGCAACGTCGTGACTACAGTGGCAGCCCACGTCACCGCGGTTCGCCGGGCTATCTACTAAGTCTCTCCTTGTGATATGTCGGCCATGGTCTCGACAGACGACAGAGGGAGTCTCGAGGGTGTCGACGTCGCCGGCTCCGTGGACGCACAGTCGATCGTATTCGTACACGGGTCGATGTTCACGCGAAAGATATGGCTACCCCAGCAGCAGGAACTCTCCGGGGAGTTCCACATCGTTGCTCCCGACTTACCGGGACACGGGGCTCGTGCCGACAAACCGTTCCGGATGGAGCCGGCGATCGACGTTCTGGAGGAGACCCTCGAGACGCACGTCGACGGATCGGCGGTGCTCGTCGGGCTCTCATTAGGCGGCTACACGATCACGGAGTACGCCTACCGCTATCCTGACCAGATCGACGCGCTGGTGCTGTCGGGGAGTAGTGCGAACCCAGTAGGGAAGTTGGAACTCGGCACCCGACTGACTGGCGGGCTTGCGCGGCTTCTGACCAAACCCGATCTCGGGGAGCGAGCTGCCGAGAAATTGGCCGCACGCTGGGTTCGAAAGCGGAACCTTCCACCGGATATCGAACGGGAAATCATCGAGGCCGGCTTCTATCCGAAGGGATTCGGCGACGCGGGGCCGGACATCGCGGGCGAGGACTTCCGGGCGAAACTCTCGACCTATCCCGGCTCGACGCTCATCCTCAACGGAATAAACGACACGCTGATGCGCCGGGGTGAGCAGGCCCACGCCGGGGCCGCACAGAATGGCCGCGTGGAAGTACTTACGGACGCTGGTCACATCTGTAATCTCCACCGCCCAACGGCGTACGCGGACCGGGTTCGTCGGTTCGTCAACCGGACCGTCCTGACGCAACACTAGGTCGGCGTCGACACGGCGAAGCGGTCGGCCGGGCCATACGAATCGAAAACGGCCGGGAGAACGACGGTGGGTTCGGGAACGGGATCAGTCGACGACCGCTTAGGAGCGCCGCTCGCCGATCGCATTGCGCAGGCGGCCGGGCACGTCGAGTAGAGAGATGCCGAACCCGAACAGGACCATCAGCACGTAGACGCCGAGCGTCGAGGTCCAGACGACCAACAGCGACAGAATCGCCCATGGGCCTGTGAGGAAGTAAAACGCCGCGATCGACATCGCGGTCCCGTAGAGCAAGACGATGTACGGCCCCCAGTCGCGAGCGTGGCCGCGTCGAACGCGGCGACGGACGTAGCGTTTGAGCTCGCTCTCGAGGGACTCCTTTCTGACGGTGCGGTCCTCGACGTCGTCCTCGAAGGTTTCGACGCGATCGCGCAGCCGCTCGATCTCCTCGCGCAGTACTTCGGGATCGTCCGCGCGGTCGTGTGTCCGGGCGCTGGCGCGGTCGCTGGCCCGGTCCTCGGTCGCCCCCTCGTCGGCACCCGTGGCGTCGTCGGTCATCGCTTCTGTCGAGACCTGTCGTCCGCGGGGACTTTGTAGCTGCCGATCCACTTCACGGTCGGCTAGGGTCGCGTTGAGGACCGCCCCGAAGACGAGGATGATCGCACCGACGTACAGCCAGATGAGCACGAGGAACACAGCTCCGAGTGCGCCGTAGATCGTGTAGCCGGTGGCGAAGTCAGTATAGAGGGAAAACGTCCCGCTGAGCGCGACCCAGCCGACGGCTGCGATGACCGTTCCCGGAAGCGCCTCCCGGATCCCGACGTTGGCGTCCGGAAAGATGACGTACAGCGGCAGGAACGTCGCGATCAACCCCATGACGACGAACAGTTGGCCGACGATTGGCAGCCCGAACCCCGGCACGAACCGGATCAGGAACTCGAGGACGCCGACAGCGACGAGCCCCAGCGAGCTACCGATCGCGACGATCGTCGCGTCCCAAAACGTATCGAGCAGCGATTTCGCTCCTACCGTCCCGTACACGCGCGAGAAGGCCCGATCGAGACCGCGGAGCACTCGGCTCGAGCCCCACAGCAAGCCGAGGATGCCGACGACGGTCGCACTTTGCCGACCGGTCTCGTCGATGATCGTCTCGGCGAGCACCTCTCGGGCCGCTGGCGTGAGGATGTCGGTGGCTGCGACCGAGAGTTGCATCGCAAGCGCCTCACCGCCGATCGACGCCGCGATCCCAAGCGCCAGTAGCGTGAGCGGCACGAGCGAGAGAAAGCCGTAGAACGCGACGCCGGCAGCGAGCAGCGTTATCTGCTCGTCTCTCGCGAGCCGAAAGGCCCGCCCCACGAGCTCGAGTCCCCATCCGTGGTCGGTCACGCTCCCCGTTTCAGGTTCCCCCACAATATGTAATCACACGGCACAGGCACCGGGCAGACCGGTATGTGAACCCATACGCACCGCAGTGACGGGCGAGTGAGGAGAAGTGCGCTGTAACCGCTCGCTTCGCCGGGTGCCGAGACCCAGCTACTCGAGACTGTCTTCGGTCGCCGCGCGGATCTCTCCGACGTCGGCGTCCGTTTTGAACGTCGTCCCCCCGTAGTGGGCTCTCGAGGCCTGGTAGCCGGCGTCGCGGAGGTCAGCGAGGAAGTCGTCCATCGCGTTGGCGGGCAGCCCCCAGTTCCGACAGAGCTTGTGCTGGTCGTAGTGGGTCGGTTCGTCGAGTTCCGCCGCGAGCGTATCACAGAGTTCGCGCGCCTGTGGCGCGGTGTTGAAGGTGTAGGGGATTTCGTCCCGGACGGCGGCGATGAAGTCCGGGTCCTGAACGGGGCCGAGCCAGACCGGCCCGGCAGTGAGCATGCGATTCCCGTCGCAGTGGGGGCAAGTCTCGAGTGGGTCGGCGATCAGCCCGGGATCGGCCTCGCGGTAGAGGCAGTCTTCACAGTGGTAGAGATGGCCTAACTCGTCGATCGCTGCGTCGGCCGACGTGGCCTTGTGCTCGAGCTCGAGATACGTCCGCACATAGTGGCTGGTCGCGTGGGTCAGGATCGGCTCGACGCCCACGTCGAAGCGGGCAGCGCTGCGGGCGAGCGCAGAAATGAGCACGCGCACGCCCATCTCGGCGTGGTAGTCCGTGTTTCGCGGCACCGCAGAATACGAGCGAACGCCGCTGTTGAAGTGGGCACCACACAGCGGTGCGGTGTCGGTCGCGGTGACACAGACCAGATCACGACAGTTCGCGAAGGCCGCGTCCGCGAAGGGCATCGGCGTCCCGTAGGGGTCGAGATCGATCACGTCGAACGGCCCCTCGTGCATCAAGGCGTTGACGTTGCGATGTTCGACCGTCGCCTCGCAGTCGTTTCGCTCGAGGTTCTCCCGCGCCAGGTCGACGGCCTCCTCGTCGACGTCACAGCAGGTGACGTCCCAGCCATCGGCGGCGGCCCGCACGCCACGGACCCCGCTTGCGGTCATCGCATCGAGATACGACGTGGCACGCTCCTCGCGCTCGCGGTAGGCCCGCAGCGTCGCGATCGTTAGGTCCCGGTTCAACTCCTGTCGCGGGTTGTAGAAAACAGCCTCCTCGATGCCCTCGGTCTGTTCGCCGGGCACCTCGAGTTCGACCCCGCCCTCGGTGACGCGCATACCACGTCTCGTCGGTAGCGGGCGAAAAACGGTGTGGTCTCAGGCGGCCACGCTGGACGGACAACCAAACCGATTTTACAGTCGGGCGCACAGTTCCGGACGTGTCGAAGGCTGATCCCGTCGAGCGATGGCAAGCCGCTCTCGAGGAAGCTGGCGAACTCACGCCCGAGATCGTCGGCCAGATCACGCAGATTCACGGTGATCGTGGGGCGCAGGCGATCGAGGCCGTCGGCGAAAACCGGGTGAAAGCCTACCGCGATTTCACCATCGTCGTCGGCTACGACGACGAATACATCGTCGAGGACGGGAACTGTACCTGCAAGGACAGCGAGTACAACTTGGATGGGGACGACCCGACCGAACGCTGCTGGCACTCGCTTGCCGTCGCGATCGCACGCCGGGTGGGCCACGTCGACTACCACGACATGTGGTACTCAGACGTGCGCGAATTCCTGTGATGGCAGCTCCCCGGCGATCGAACCGCTGACCGCTGCTACTCGGACTCGTTACAGGCGGCGATGATTACCTCTGGATCGTCGATCAGCCGATTCTCCATGTAATTCCCTTTTCCCCGTCCGGCCCACTTTCGTTCTTGTTCGATGATCGAGAGGAACTCGAGTTCCGAGAGAATGTCGCGGACACGCCGGAGCTTCAGGTGGTCAGACTCGTCGCGCTCACAGAGTCGCTTGTAGAGATCGTAGGCCTCGTTCGTCGTTACCGGCGCGTTGTCGCCTTCCTTCTGCTGGGAGAGCAGTGCCATCGCCTCAAGGACCAGTTTCGCGTGACTTGGGCTCTTGGAAATAAGTTCGGCGAGTCGACTCGTCTCCTCGCGTTCGTGGGCGTGATCGACGCAGTCCTCCGTGACAGACTCAAGGTCGCTTTCCTCAGCGATTTCGCCGGCAAAGCGGAGAATGTCGATGGCCTTCCGAGCGTCACCGTGTTCGCGGGCAGCGAGAGCAGCCACACGGGGGATAACACCGTCCTCAAGGACGCCCTCGTGGAACGCGTCCGAACGCGATCGCAGGATCTCACGGATCTGGGTCGCGTCGTACGGCGAGAAGACGTACTCCCGTTCGCAGAGGCTGGATTTAATCCGCTCGTCCAGCGAGTCCTTGTAACGAACCTTATTCGAGATACCGATGACGCCGATCGTACTCTCGGTGAGTTTGCCGGACTCGACTGCCCGCGAGAGCTGCATCAGGATATCGTCGTCCTCGATCTTGTCCACCTCGTCTAGAATAATTAGCGCGACGTCATACCGGCTATCGACGATCCGCCAGAGCCGTCGATAGTACTCCGAGGTACTCAACCCCGAGTGGGGAATAGAGATGTCCGTTGCCGTCTGGTCGTTGAGTTGGTGGCCAGCCGACTGGACAGCCTGTGTCTCTGTCGACTCCTGTAGACAGTCGACGTAGGCGACGCCGATCGAGACATCATTGCCCTTCGCACGCTCGATGGCTTGGTTGGTAATAAACTTCGAACAGAGAGACTTGCCGGTGCCCGTCTTCCCGTAGACGAGGACGTTGTTTGGCGTGTTCCCGCGCGTGGCCGGTTTGATCGCGTTCGCGAGGTTCGTCAGTTCGTCTTCGCGACCGATGATCCGGTCACCGTCGGGGAGGTGCGAGACCTGTAGGAGTTCCTTGTTCCGGAAGATCTCGTTTTCGCTGCCGAAGTAATCCATCGAATTAGGCATTCAGTTGCCGGAGACATTCCGCGGAGAGCACTTAATGTGTTCGAACCACGATGCCGCTGTATGAGTGTGTTTTTGTGCTTTCAGGCCCTAATAAGCAGGAAAGCCACCCCTCAGTTCCGCTGTATTCGTGAAACAGGACCCCGGAGTTCCGCTGTAACCAACTCGGAGAGTCTCCCGATGCTCACCCCACAGTGCCGCTGTATGTGGAGACACACACCCCGCGGTGCCGCTGTAAGTGCCTGGCAGTGTCGGATTACGAGAAACGGGGGTTGGGAAGTGCTGATCCAGCGAGTGATGGTTTCAGCGACCTGATCAGGCGAACGACCAAAACGGACTGCAACCGACTTCATCAACTCAAGCGACGGTTCTGCGTTCGAAACCGATCGAACACGTCTGCGTTCAAAACACTCAATGGACGATAACACACTAATCATATTTAGCGATAACGTCTTTCGATCGAGTATCGGAGTGATGGGAGTCACCGTGTTTCCACTCGATCAACCGTGTCACGAAAAGCATCGGATAGCAGCCGCTATCCTGCCTCTTTACAGCGGCACCGTGGGGTGTGTCTCTTCATTCGGCTTCCCCGTCGCTCAATTTGGTGGTCGCCACTGCTCGGTTTGCTAGTCTCAGTACTTCACAAAGCTGGTTAGTTGAAAAGTCTGCTTGCATGAAGTGTGCCTAGTACCCAGCAAGCAGACAATTCAATCCACGAGGACCAACTTCTTAACTTCCTCGTCAACACGATTGACGAGGAAGTCGATCTTGACTTCGCTCCAAACGCCGAAGCAACGTCTGAAGACATTTACGAGGTCCTCGTCGGCGCATGCGCCGACGGGACCTCGGTCTCGACACTCTGCGAGAAGAGCGAAGATTCACTTCACCAAAACACAGTTCTGTACCACCTCCGCAAGAAGTTCGATCTAGAATCGGTTGAACAAGCCGGCAATAACTGCTTCAGAAGGACGTTCTCGACATTCTGCCTGAGCAGGTGGAGGTCGTAGCTGACCTCCACCTGCGACCCTACTATGGTGACGAAGACGAGACGAACGGCCTCTATCACTCGGAAGCAAAACGTGGAACGACTGCCTTCCACGCCTATGCCACACTCTACGCGCGTGTGAAGAACAAGCGATTCACGCTGGCAGTGTCGCCGTCTCGAAGACGGCGACACTGCCAGCAGCATCCTTGCAGCGTTTCTTGGTGTTCTCGACGGCCTTGACGCTGAAGTCAAGGCCGTCTATCTTGATCGCGAATTCTACGACAGCAAGTGTCTCAGGTTGCTTCAGGCACACAATCACGCCTACGTCATGTCGATCGTCCGGTGGGGAAAGACGATCAAGCAGGAACTCTCGACTGGATGGAGCCGAATAATCCAGCACAATCTGACGGGGAAACTCGACGGTCACAGCTAGACCGTCGAGTTTCCCGTCTACATCGACTGTACCTACCAGAACGGACGATACGACGAACATGGCGTGGCGCGTCACGGCTACGCCGCTGACGCGCCGTTCATTGAGACGCCACGAGACGCTCGATACCACTACGCGAAACGCTTCGGTATCGAGGCCAGCTACCGCCTCTCTGAACAGAGTATTGCGACAACGTCGACACAAGATCCGGTAGTTCGGCTGTTGTACGTCGTGGTGAGTCTGCTGTTGCAGAACGTCTGGCGGTATCTGCACTGGGAATATGTGGCGACGCCCCGCCGTGGCGGGCGTCGCCTCTGGTCCTGGTCGTTCAAGGAATTCATCAACATGATTCGACGGGCAGCGTGGACGGCCCTCGCAGTGCGTCGGGCCGTCCCCGCAAACCGACCACCGGACGACCGGTTCCACCGCTAACCACCGACCGAGTATGCCCTCTCCCAAGTGGCAACGCTGTCGCGTCGGCGGCTGATCGCCGCCGACAGCGACAGCTCCTCACCGATCGTCGAGGAGATTCAAACTGATCACTGAGACCGACAACGGAACTCAGACTTCAGACCGGCTCAGCGGAAGATGCCTTGTGAGGTACTGAGTCTAATCGGAACTCCTCAAGTCAGAACAATTCGACGAACAAATCGAATACGCAGTAGCGTTATTCCTCGGCGCAGATCTCCACGAAGTTCTGCAAAATCCGTAGTCCGGTCTCGCCGCTTTTCTCGGGGTGGAACTGCGTCCCGAAGACGGTACCGTCCTCGTTCGCGACAATCGAGGGGAACTCCCGTCCGTAGTCCGTCGTTGCGACGATTGCGTTCTCGTCGTCAGGAGCCGCGTAGTACGAGTGGACGAAGTAGGCGTAGTTTCCGTCGACGCCCTCGACGAGCGGGTGCTCGCGTTCGACCTCGAGTTCGTTCCAGCCCATGTGCGGAACTTTCTGGCCTTCATCGAATCGGACGTTCGTGCCGGGGATCAGATCGAGTCCCTGGACGGCCGATTCGCCGTCGGTTTCACCCTCCTCACTCGTCGTGAGCAGCATCTGCATGCCGAGACAGATACCGAACAGCGGCGTGCCGCTTTCGGCGACCTCGAGGAGGTCCTCTCGAAGCGGATCAGCGTTCTCAACGCCCTCTCGGAACGCGCCGACACCTGGGAGGACGACGCCATCGGCGTCGTGGAAGGCCACAGGATCGTCAGTGATCTCGACGTCGGCACCCGCACGCTCTAAGCCACGAGTGACGCTACGGAGGTTTCCAAGCCCGTAGTCGACTATGACGACGGAGGCGAGCGTCTCCTCCGGTGGGGACGAAACGGTGCTCATACGTCAACTCGGTGTGGCCCGTTGAAGTGAATTACCATTCGGGCAATCGTCTCTCACGCAGCGGATTCGCTCTACTGATCCGGCGAGTTCGATGGCTCGTGACGACAAGACGTAATCTACCGATTCTGGACCACGCTGTCACACACTATTGTGCATATATGGGATTATATAGAACCAATTGTCGGGGCTGACCAGTATTACCCTTGGAGGTGTCAGCTTACGATAGTCCAGTTCTTGCTCATAGATCGTGTACAAAACGCCGAATTCTGGCAGATTGGCATCATACGCGTCGATCTCGGGGAAGGAACTCGTCTCCGGTATCGAAGGCCTATTAACAACCACTGTCCAAATAATAATTGCGCGAGAAGAACAAGACTAATGCGACTCAGACACACGATACGCGATCGCTTCGCCGCTCGAGGGATCCCGGCAGCAGACCAGCGGCTCGTCGGGTACACGACGGGTGCGCACGCACTTGATCACCTCGTGATCCTGTCGATTCCACTTTTCGTCCCGATCTGGCTCGAGGAGTTTCAGGTGACGACCTACGAACTGGGGCTGCTCGTGACAGTGATGACTGGACTGTACGGCGTCATGGCGCTTCCCTCGGGGATTCTGAGCGACCGCTTTGGGGCCGATACGGTTATCACTGGATTCTTGCTCTCGACCGGCGCGGTCTTCCTGGCCGTTCCCTTCGTCAACTCATTTGCGACGCTGACAGCTGTCGTTGCCCTCGCGGGTGCTGGTGCCGGCTTTTACCATCCGCCGGCGCTCGCCTTTATCAGCCGTGAGGCGGAGGCACCGAGCAAGGGCTTTGCCTACCACGGCATCGGCGCGAATCTCGGAATCGGTATCGGGCCCCTGATCATCACGGCCGGCCTGGCGGTCAGCGACTGGCGAACCGTACTGTCGCTCCTCGCCGTTCCGCTGCTTGGATTCGGCGTCCTCTTTGCGTTCCGGGGACCCGCGGACTCGAACGACCACACGGCCTCGGAGCACTCACTCGGTGACGTCCTCACCCAGCTCCGTGCGCTCGTCACTCCCGTCTTCCTCGGGATCATCGCCGTCTACGTGTTCGCGGGGATTTACTACCGCGGTACACTGACCTTCCTCCCGCAGTTCATCGACACGCTGTCGTCACTGCCGAGTCTAGATCTCGCAGGGGAATCCGTCGGTGCCGGGCAGTGGCTCTACTCGCTGATCCTGCTGACCGGCTCGGTCGGCCAAATCGTCGGCGGCCACCTCGGCGAACGCTTCGAGATCGAGCGTGTCTTGCTCGGCGTCTTCGTCGCGACGAGTCTCGCACTGCTCGCTCTCGGCGGGCTCTCCGGCACCGCCGTCATCGGGGTCGGACTCATCTTCGGTGCCCTCCTCTTTACGCTCGCGCCGCTCCAATCGTCGCTCGTCGCGAAACACACGCCTGACGCGGGACAGGGCATCGGCTTCGGGCTCGTCTTTACCGTCAACTTCGGGATCGGCGCGCTCGGTGCTTCACTGGCCGGCTGGCTCCTCTCGAGCAGTTCCTACTCGCTGCTGTTCGGCGTGCTCGCGGTGTTCCCGCTCGTCGCGGCCGCCGCGGTGCTTTCGGTCTCGAAGGCAGGGACACCCCACTGAATCGCACGGACACTAACCCACTTCGGATCACAGACACACGACACCCATGACCATCACGTTCACCTCAATCGGACACGTTTGCTCACCGTACGACACTCCCGCAGACGTCGACCATGACGCGGTCGACGAGACGACCGGTGAAATCGTCCTCGAGGATGACTACGAGGACGGCCTCGAGGGCATCGACGACTTCTCACACATCGTCGTTTTCGCCCACTTGGACGAGATCGACGAGTACCGGTCCATCGCTCGACCGCCACACGCCGACGACCTCGAGGTCGGCACCTTCGCGACGCGGAGCCCCCACCGACCGAACCCGCTCGCCCAGACGACCGTCGAGTTGCTCGAGCGCGATGGGACGACACTTCACGTCAAGGGGCTCGACCTCGTCGATGGAACGCCCGTCATCGACGTGAAACCCTACGTCGGCTCGATCGACGACGAAGACGTGTCCTTCGGGTGGCTCGAGGACCTCTGAGACCGACTGAACCGAGTCTCGACTGAAACGCGATCGCTGATCCCCTTCGGTTGACCTGCCACCACCGAATGGGGCTCCACGCCAGCTTCTGATTGATGATATCCGTTGGCTCTCGACAGTGCTTCTCAACGAGGCCGTTCGTACAGCAGCCACCCAAAAACCGTAGCGACTGCTGTCGAAGGCGTTGGCCTCGCACTTTTGTAACTTGGGTACTTAAGTGGTGATCGTGACCGCGCGAGAAAACGAGCGGCAGCCGAACGGTGAGCCCGTCGATCACCTTCTCGGTGACAGATCGGTCGTGAGCGCCGCCGATCGGCTGTCGCTCGACGAAGGGACCTGCAGTGAGGGAAACGATCCGCTGTCGGACCGCTCTTCCCGCGTTGACACACCGTCGACGGAGGGCAGCGGCATCGCTGTTTCCGTTACTGGTCTGCGAAAGCGCTTCGGCGACGGAACGGAGTCCGTTATCGCCGTCGACGACGTTTCCTTCGACATCGAAACCGGCTCGATTGTCGGTCTGTTGGGACCGAACGGCGCCGGAAAAACGACGCTCATCAAGTCGATTCTGGGCATGGTGCTTCCAGACGAGGGGTCCGTTCGGATCGGCGGCGTCGATGTCTATGAACGCCCTCGAGACGCGTACGCGCACGTTGATGCGATGCTCGAGGGAGCCCGGAACGACTACTGGCGGTTGACCGTCAAGGAGAACCTGCGGTACTTCGCGACGATCAGCGGCGTCGACCCGGATTCGGTTCGCGGGCGCCACGAGCGGCTGCTGACACAGTTGGGACTTGCGGAGAAAGCAGACGTTCCCGTTCGTGAGTTGTCGCGAGGGATGAAACAAAAAGTCTCATTGGCCAGCGTCCTCGCTGGCGGTGCCGAGGTCGTGTTCCTCGACGAGCCGACCCTGGGACTGGATATTGAGAGTTCGCGAACGCTCCAGCGAGAACTGCGACGCCTCGTCGAGGAAGAAGCTCTCACCGTCGTGCTCAGCAGCCACGACATGGATGTCGTCGAGACGGTGTGTGACCGCGTCCTCATTATGTCCAACGGCGGGATCATCGCGGACGACACCGTCGACGCGCTGCTGTCAGGCTCCGATTTGCACTCCATCGAGATTACGAGTCGCGATCTCGATTCGGCCATCGTCTCGACCCTCGTAGAGCGCTTCGAGACGATCACTGTCGAACCGCGCGAGCGAGGGCACCGGGTCACCGTGACGACGGACAGTGATGGGCTGTACGCGCTGTTTGCCCATCTCCGCGCCGAAGACGTCTCCCTCGAGCGCGTCCGGACGATCGAACCGGATCTCGAGGACGTCTTCGTCGACTTGACGGCCGGGAGGGACCGATAATGGCCAGCCAGCAGGGGACGGATGAAACGCCGCGTCCGGCCGGTTACTATCACCTCGCGCGGGCAGTGCTCTACCGCGAATTTCTGATCTTCGTCCGCTATCCCGCCAACGCGATCGGCGGCATCGTCATCTCGGTGTTCTTCTTCGGCGTCCTCTTCTATGGCGGACAGATGATCGCCGGACAAGCGCTGACCGACTCGATCGAGGGGATCATCGTCGGCTACTTCCTGTGGACGCTGTCGGTGGGCGCGTACTCCTCGATCTCGAACGACATCGCGAGCGAGGTCCAGTGGGGAACCCTCGAGCGCCACGTGATGACGCCGTTCGGGTTCGCACCCGTGGCGCTGTTGAAAGGCGTCGCGAAGATCGTCCGGACGTTCATTACCTCGACGGTCATTCTGGTCGTGATGATTCTTCTCACCGGCACGACGCTCCAACTGAACCTGCTCACGATTGTCGTCGTGGCGACGCTCAGCATCGTCTCGGTGCTCGGACTCGGGCTCGCAGCCGGTGGGGTGACGGTGCTCTACAAACAGATCGGCAACTGGCTGAACCTCCTCCAGTTCGGGTTCATCGTTCTCATTTCCGCTCCCGCGTTCGACCTCGGGTGGATGCAGGTGCTCCCGCTTGCCCACGGCAGCGCCCTCCTTCAGCGAACGATGGTCGACGGTATCCGTCTCTGGGAGTTCACAGCGTTCGATCTCACGCTGTTGTTCGTCACTGCGGCCGGCTATTTGGCGCTTGGGTACGTCGTCTTCCAGTATGCGACCCGTCGGGCGCGACGCCTCGGTGTGCTTGGCGACTACTGATCGACACGGATCGGTCACCACACTACGCGCTCGAGTCGACCACGACGCTCAACGGATCGCCACCCGTCCATACGACCATGACTCACGACCGAATCCACGCCCGGAAACCGACACACGACCTCGAGCGCTGGTCCGTCGGCACAATCGAGTCGATCACCGACCGGGACGGCCACTGCGTCTTCGAGGTCCGAACCGCCGCCGGCGAGACGATCGAACTCGTCGTCACGACTGCGATCGGAGAGCTGGTGTTGCGACGGCTCGACCTCGCGGACGACGAGTCACCGATCGGGTCCCGCGTCTGGTATCGACAACACGGCGGCTGACTGGTGCTAATCGGCCGTGAACGCACGGCCACGGGCGACGAGCCGCCAGGTCTGTCCTGCAGTAATCGTCCAGATGACCAGCAACAGCGCCGTCACCCCGATCAGAACGTGGCCGAAGACGGCGACGCCGAGGAAGGTCGCGAGCACGTCGGCCGAGACGGCGAACGCGCCGATCGGGAACGTGTAGGCCCACCACGTGAAGAAGAACGAGTGAGTCCGACGCGTGACGTAGTAGGCGACGAGCACGCCCGTCAGGACGAACCACCAGGCCGAAAAGCCCCACAGCAACAGCGCCAGCAGCTTTAACAGTGGCACCAGTGGGGCGACCGCGATGTCGAAGCCGACGCCAGCCTGTAACGCCTGAGTCAGTCGTGCGACGTCGACGACAAGGACAGCCGTCGGCGCAAGCCCGATGGTGAACGTCGGGGCGAGTTTCTCGTGGGGCAGCGTCTCGTAGGCGTACCGGGAGAGGACGATCGAGCCGAAAAACAGGAACATGAACGTCCCGACGCCGAGTGCAATCACAGAGACGGCGAAAAGTATCTGTCCGGCGAGCGTGCCGGCGTAGTACTCACTTACGAGCAGAAAGCCGAGGAGCGGAATCACGAGATGGGACACCGGCGGGATATACCACGCAAAGACGCTATCATCGGGACCGATCCGGTCGTTGGTGAACATGAGCGAGACCAGCAGCAGGCCGAACCCGAAGATCCCGGCGCTCCCGGCGGCGAACAGGGCCGTCAGGAGCGGTCGCAGCGTCGCCTCAGGCAAGGCGTCGCCCATCGTCTGGGCGATACCGACGCCGAGCACGATCAGCGTGATCGGCATCGTTGGAAAGAACTGGCTCCGGATCGGGTGGGTCAGATCGGCCCACACCCGGTCGGGATAGAGGACGAGCCGCAAGCACCACGGGATCAGGTACGCGACCGTCGCGACCACCGTAAGGCCGACGAACGCCACGGCAAGCGTCGCGACAGGAGCGAGATCGGCCCGTGCTGCGACCAGCGCGAGTGCGACACCGAGAACGCCAGTCCCCATCGTCGACCCGAACCACTGTGGCCCGAAGAACTCGATCGTGGTCGCGATCCGTGACCACGTGTCGTCTGTGGTCCGTTCTACATTACTCATACACGCCCAATATAGTAGCAAGTAGGCATAACTACATTTGAAGGTGTCGACTACGCTCTGTGATGGAATCCATCATAGTCAGTTTCAACCCTCGGATACGACGTATCTCGCCCTCGCTTCGATAGTCGATTCGAAAGGTATTTTGCCATATAGTGTTCATCACACAATACAACGATGGACGACGTTTCCCTGACGACGATCAGTGACGACGGATTCGACACGCAGAGTCTCATCGGCGACTTCGAACTCGAGATCGATCCGATGCAAAAGACGGGACCGAACCCGAACGAAGTACTTGTCGCCGACTACGCGTCGTGTTTCCTGCCTGCCGTCCGTCTCGGCGCACGGAAGGCCGGCGAGAGCGATCTCGGCCGCATGGAAATCGACGCGACGGCGACGCTCGACGACGACGATCACCTCGAGTCGATCGAGTTCACCCTGTCCGTCGAAGCTGACGTCGACGATCCGGACGAACTAGTCGCCCGCGGTGAAGAGATCTGTCACGTTCACGCAGCGCTTCGCGAGGGGCTGCACGCCAACGTCACCGTCGAAACCGACGCGTTCTAGCTTCCTTCGTCGACACACCTGTTTCTCGGTGAGTGCAGCGCGGGTCAGACTGTGGATATCAGTCGATTCATATCGATCGCATCTCGCGGCGGTCGGTGGGTGGATCGCCTTGGTGTCAAAAGCCGTCGAGACGCGTTTGCCCACCATCGCTGTCATCGACGCCCGCAAGCTCCGCCGCTCGCTGGAGTGCGTTCTCGAACGTCTCCTCTTGACTCCGGTCGTACAGCGTCGCTGCCGGGTGGACACAAATCAGCAGTCGCCGCGGCGTCCCGCCGATCCGGACCTCCTCGAGCGAGCCGGCCTCTTTGGTGACCGCGACCGACCGCTCCAACAGGTGTTCGCTCGGGACCTTTCCTAGCGTGACGATCACCTCGGGATCGAGCCGGTCGATCTCGCGCTCGAGGTAGCCCCGGCAGTGCTCGAGTTCCTCGGTCGTCGGGTCACGGTTTTCGGGCGGGCGACAACGCACGCAGTTGGTAATCCGAACGTCGGCGCGTGCGAGACCGACGGTTCTGAGACCGTCGTCGAGGACCGAGCCGCTGCGGCCGACAAACGGCTCACCCTGCTCGTCTTCGTTGGCTCCGGGCCCTTCGCCGACGAACAGCAGGTCGGCGTCGTCGGGGCCGACACCGTTGACGATCTGACTTCGAGACTCGACTAACGCCGGACAACGCGTACACTCCGTGACACAGAGGTCTTCCATCTCGCCCATACTGGTGGCTCAGGCGGTCACCTCCTACCTCTTTCGGGACGCACGTGCCGGTCACTCCGAGTGGTCAAACGAACGAGCGTATGAATCAGCCGCTCGAGCCGCCAGCCGCGCGACGCGGATCGGCTCCGGACGGCCACCTTCGGGCGTAAACGCCCGGATGATGTCGTCCGTCTCGGTGGACTCGAGGCCAATAGCTCTGACGTACACGGTGTCGCCGTCGAGCGACAGTTCCCGTCGCTCGGGTAGTGCCCGGTAGGTTTCGAGGCGCGTCTCGAGTTCGGAACCCGAAAAGGCATCGCGAAGGCCAGCCGCGAGCCCGTCGCTTGCCTCGAAGGTGACGGCGATCACGGGACGGTCGGCTGTCTCGTGAATCCGTGATAGATCGAGAAGGTTGTACCACGCGGGGGCGATAGCGCCAAGCAGGACGTACCGGACGTCCGGCCGGCCGAGCTCGTCGAGCAGTTCGATCACGGCGTCGGTCGCGTCGGTGCCGCCGACACGACAGGAGCTGTACGCGAGTCCGTCACAGACTCGGTCGGCACGAACGACAGCACCGGCGAGCGTGCTTCGGCCCCGATCGCCGCGGTACGATTCGGCGATACCCAGCGCTCTCACCCCGGACTTCATCAGGTCTCGTCTTCGTCTTTGATCTCCTTGAGCCGGTCGAGGAGCTCGTCGCTCGATGCACCGTTTTCGAACTCGATGGTTCCATTGTGGCTGTTCGATCCCGACTTGACTGCGTCATCGTCGTCAAAATCAGCGTCTACCTCCTGCTGCTCGGATTCGTCGTAGCTCCCGAATCCCATACAGTGTCCACTACGCGGTTCGGATTGAAAAATTCAGTGGTCACTGGTTTATTAGGGGTCACCAAGTCCACGGAATCGTCCGGAGGCGGCCCAACACGACCCGTCCCAACAGGGAATATAAGACGCTCGTCATATGATGGGCTGATTGGATCGCCGCCCGACGGCGGAGAACAGTCATCGATGAGACCGTTTTTGCCCTCGGCCGTCGACGACCCGTGTATGGAAGTTCACCACGTCACCGAGGACGCGGAGACGTTCACCTGCAACGCCTACCTGGCCGTCGGCGACCATCCCACGCTGGTCGACGCCGGGGCGATGGACGGCATCGTCGATGCGATTCGCGAGTACACCGACGAACTCGAGGCCGTCGTCATGACCCACCAGCACGGCGACCACGTCGCCCAGCTCGAGGCCGTCGTGGAGGCGTTCGACCCTGACGTGTACGCCTACGCCGACCATCCGACGCGCACCCACGCGATCGACGACGGCGACACGGTGGCGATCGGCGACGAGGAGTTCGAGGTCGTCTACACGCCGGGCCACGCCGACGACCACGTCTCCCTGGTCTCCGCATCGTCGCTGTTCTCCGGCGACGTGGTCGTCCACGACGACGGCGCGTTCGACTACGGCAGCTTCGGCCGCACCGACATGGCCGGCCAGTCGCGCGAACGGCTCATCGAGAGCATTCAGGACCTCCTCGAGCGCATGCCAGACGGCGTCGAGCACATGTACGCGGGCCACGGCGGCGTCTTCCACGGCGACGTGCGCGATGTGGTCGAGACGGGACTCGAGCGGGCCGAAAAGCGAGCGCCGAAGTATCCCGACGAGTAGCACCGCGAGCACTGCGCGTACCGGGTGCTGTGGCTATGATCGCTGAGAATCGGTAAGAAAAACGCCCGATTATGCCGCGCGCGCTTCCTTCGCCTTGGGGCGAAGCTTCTTGTAGCCGCACTTGCGGCAGCGCTTGGCGTCTTTGGAGTTGCGAGCGTTACAGCGCATGCAGATCATCTTCTCGAGCATCCGTTTCTCGGCGGCGTCGAAACTGGCCATACCCGGCTTTTGACTGTGGCGCATTTAATCTCTGTGATCCGACTGGGGCGTTCGCGTCTCGACAGACTAGTTCGAGAACCAACAGTTAGGTGTAGGCGAGACGTAGCGGTCGATAATGGCGACCGATCCGGTTCGATGGACGTTCGACCCGCGTGAAAGCTGGCTTGCGCGGCTCGTGACGTACGCGCCGTACGGTCTCCTCGGCGGGGTCGCCCTCCTGGCCCTGATCGGCGGCGTGGCGCTCATCGCCTTTGGGGCGGTTGACGCATCGGTGCTGGCGGTGCTCGTAGTTCTCGCACTCGTCGGCGGGCCGATGTCGCTGCTGTATCTGTGGCTCCTCGTGACCTACGGCTCGAACGGGTCGAAGTGGCTGGGACAGCACACAGGGGCCCAGATCACGAACCGTGGCGTCGCCCTCTCGGCGGTCGTCGGTGGGCTCCTCATCGTAGCCGCGATAACCGTCGCAGCCGAGTTACTAGCCGTCTTCGTCACCGCTGTGCTGGTCGCGGTCGTGGTCGGTAGTCTGTTCACGACGCCGGTCGCACTCGAGCCACGGGCGCGACGACTGACACTCGGCGACGACGAGGGATTCGGCAGCCCGACCGTCGTAGGCCTCGAGAACGTCACCGACGTCTGGCGGGTTCCGCTTGGGCCACTGTCGCGCTGGCGGTTCGTCGTGCTCCGGCGAGTGCGGGGGAACCCGGTGGTCGTTCCAGTTCCGGATCGACACGTCGAGACGGTCGAGCGCACGCTCGAGGCGGGACTTGCCGCGACCCCGACCGCAGAGCCGAAGACGGCCGGAACGACGCGCCCGATGCGAATCGTGCTGGCCGCGATCGGGGTCGGATTCCTCGCGACAGCGATCGGCTTCGCCACGCTAGCCAAGCAAGCCGAAAGAGCAGCCGGCGGACGAGCGTTCGTTGCCGTCGGCTACCTCGTTCTCTTCGCTGTGATCGCGCTCGGCTACGCCGGTTACGAGTCGTGGCTCGCACGCCGTACGACGCCGTCGTCGGACGAGTAAGACGACCGCGACAATCAGTTCCGGTGGGACGCTGCTCCGTCTTCCGTCACTCCTCGTCGGCCAGATAATCGTCCTGCACCGCGACGACCTCGCTCGAGTCGGTACACTCGCTGTATCGGCGCAGCGGCTCCTCATTGAGCGTCAGGAAGGTCTCGCCCCAGCGAAACGGCTCGAGGATGTCCTCGGCTAACTCCCATTCGCCGAGGATACAGGCCGCACCAGCGAGCGCTTCGACGGTCGTCAGCTGGAACGGGCGGCCGTAGTTGATCGGGTTAGCGGCGACGAGAAAGGGAAGTGCCCGATGAATCCCGCGCATTTTGAACGACGCGGCTTCGGCGGACTCCCACGAGCAATCGAGCGCAACGAGTGTCCCCAGCCCGTCGTCGGCGTCGGCCGGCGAGAGCGCCTGCTCGGCGTGGGGGTTGAGCACGATCCCGTAGGGCACCTGCCCCATCGACCGATAGAGGGTCGCCTTGTCGAACTTCTCGAGGCGACGCGCGGTGCACTTATCGGGGTCGTCGTCGCCCTCGTAGTAGACGTGACACTCCACGTGAGGAGGTACGAACGGCCGCGAGAAAAGCACACGGTTCGGGACCGGGGTCGTACGCTTTTGTCGGTGGCGACGAATGCGGTGATATGGATCCGGAGTCGGACGTGACGGATACCGCGCCAGACGACGGTCGTGCTCTCGTCCGTCGGTACTACGCCGCGCTCGACGAGCACGACTACGCTGCCCTCGAGGCGGTGCTCTTACCGACGTTCTCGCAGCGCCGTCCCGACCGCACGTTCGAGGACCGTGAGACGTTCGTCGCGTTCATGCGCGAGAAGCGGCCGAACCCCGACACCAGCCACGATATCGAGTCGGTGGTCGTCGGGGACGACCGCGTCGCGGTCCGCGGCCGCGTAATCGACGACGGGCGGACGCTGTTTGAGTTCGCGGACTTCTTCGAACTCGAGGACGGGCGGATCAGCCGGCTCGAGACCTATTCACGGTGATCAGGCCGAACAGTTGTTCGGCCCGAGCTCGAGTTCGACCCGATCTTCCGGCGGAATCGCAGTGACGCCGCGATTGAACTCGATGATCTCTTCGTAGTTCGACGGCTTCTCACCGGCGTCGGCCATCCGCTCGACGAACGCGTCTTCGTCGAGTCCGAGCAGGTCGATGCCTGTCCGCGCATCGCGGATCGTCGTCCGAATCGGCTCACCGGGTGCGCCGTGTTCGAACTCGCCGTCCGCGGTGACCGTTACGTGTCCCGGAAGGACGACGAGACCCTCGGGTTCGGACAGAATCGTCCGGTGGAGAGTCTCGTAGAGCATCCTGGCTCCTTTCTCCCCTTCGTCCTCGCTGAACTCGAGTTCCGTCCGGCCGGTCGAGTCGACGTGGAGCGTGTCGGCGGTCAGCAGCGCCTTCCCGTCGACCAGCAGGGTGATCATCTCGCTGGTATGCCCCGGCGTGTAGATGGCTTTGAGGTCGCGCTCGCCGACGGTGAGGACTTCATTGTGCTCGAGCGGCGTGTACTCGCGTTCGACGTCGCGCTCGCTGGCGTGCTCGCCGAGATAGTAGGGCACTCCGAGGTCGTCGGCCAACTGGTGACCGCCGGAGATGTGGTCGGCGTGGACGTGCGTGTCGATCACGCCCGTAATCGAGAGATCAGCCTCCTCGGCGGCTGCTTCGTACTCGTCGGTGTCCGCGGTCGGATCGACGACGACGGCCTCGCCTGTCTCGGCACAGCCGACGAGATAGCCCAGACAGCCCTTCGCGCGCCGCTGAAGCTGGACGATCGTCAGCTCCTCGCCGACATCGATCTCAACGCGGTCGTAGACACCGCTCCACCCCTTCATGCCACCGTCGACGGCCACGACGTCGAACTCGTCGGTCGCCGACTCCAGCCGTGTCGCCAGATTGCTCGAGGAGATCCCCTTCGCACAGATAGCGATCACGCGGTCGGTGTCTCCGACGACATCTCGCAGGTCCGCGAGTTTGCCGTCGAGTTCCTCCTCGGGACCGAACGGGAAGTTGACCGCACCCGAGACGTGCCATGACTCGTAGTTGTCTTCCGGGCGAGTATCGACGAGGACGTACTCCCCGTCCTCATCCTGTAGTTCTGCGAGCCGTTCGGGTGAAATTGTGTTAACCATACACGATTGTATCGCCTCGAGCGACGTAAACGACGAGGCGTCAGCTGCCGGGGTCGCCACTGGCTGGTAGGTCGACGAGACCAGTCGTTTAACTGATATGCGATCCAAGGGCCGGTATGGCCCTGTCAGATTTCGTCGCCGCGGTTGTCGCCGTCCTCCGCCGTCGACCGGGCGATCTCCTGCCGCTGTACCTCCTTGGCGTCGCGGTTCCCGCGATCGTCCGTGTCGTCCCGTTTCTCGCGCTCGGCGTTGCCTACCTGCAGCTCGCGGCGACCGGTCGACTCGAGACGATCCAAACCCAGCTAGCAGACCTCGAATCGCCGCCCGACCCTAACGCCGATCCCGAAGCGTTCGAGACGTGGGCCAGCGGCCTCGAGCCGCTCGTCGACCAGCTCGTGACGCCGCCGCTGCTCGCACTCGCCGCTGTCTCGGTCATTGCGAGCGTGTTGGTGTTCGCGGTGCTGTCGGCCGCCGTCGCTGCGGGCCAGGTGTCGGCCTGTTACGGCCGGCTCCGTGGGACTCGCGGGCTCCGTACCGGAATCGACGGCGCGGTTCGCTTCTGGCTCCGGTTTCTCGGGCTGTTCGTCCTCGAGTTGGTGTGCTGGGCGGTCGTCCTCGGGACTGTCGGTATCGCCACGGCGCTGTTCGCCGGCGGCATCTCGCTTGCGGCCGGTTCGGGGGCCGTCGCGATCCCCGTCGTCCTGCTGGGCGCGTTCGTCGCATTCCTCGGTGTGCTCGTCGTTCGTGCGCTCTTCGCGCTCGCGCCGGTCGCGATCGTCGTCGACGACGCGGGCGTGGTCACCTCGCTGCGGAACGTTCTCGGATTCGTTCGCTCGCAGCCGGTCGCGGCGGCCTTTTATTATGTAATCGCGATCGGTGTGCTCGTCGGGCTCTCGACGATCACGGGCCTGTTCTCGGTGGCTGACATCGTCACCGTCGGCTCGCTGCTCTCCGCGCTGGTCGTCATGCCGGCGCTGGACCTGCTGAAGACTGCCATCTACTGTGGCTATCGTGGGCGACTACGCCCACCGGAGCCACCGGCACGATCGCTTCGCGACGGGGTCCAAGCCGGACTCCGTCGTGGCTGGCACGAACTGATCGCGTTCGTCCGGGCACACCCAGGAGCCCACGTGGTCGCCGCCGGCCTCGGCCTCCTCGGGTTCTGGATGGGGTGGGTTGCCGCCGGTCCCTTCGTCGGCACGTTCGAGGCGTCGATTACGGCTCGCCTCGAGGGGGAGTTCCCGCCGACGATGGCGGCGAACCTGTTTGGCAACAACTGGCTGGTCGCGTTCACGACGGCCTACGCGGGCGTCGCGTTCGCGATCCCGGCGATCGTGTCGCTGCTGTTCAACGGTGTCAGTATCGGTGTCCTTGCCCGCCTCGAGGTCGATCCGTTCGAACTCGCCGCGTTCGTCCTCCCACACGGCATCCTCGAGATTCCGGTGATCCTGATCGCCGGCGCGCTGGGGATTTCTGTCGGCGTCACCGCCTGGCAGACGTGGCGGGGGCGTGTCGAGCGGCCCGAACTCGCAGCCGCGCTCGAGCGTGCGTTCTGGGTCCTAATCGGGATCGGAATCGTGCTTGCGGTCGCGGCGATCATCGAGGGGTTCGTCAGCCCGTATTACTACCGGCTGTTCCTCTAGTGGTGGCTACCGATAGGCTTCGAACTCCTCGCCGAACAGCAGGAAGTACGCGGTGCCGACGAGGCCGATTCCCGTCGCGATGGAGAAGGCGACGACTGGATCGCCGGCAAACACCTGCGTGCCGGTCAGCGGGTTCGAGACGCCGTCCCAGAGCAAGCCGCCGAGTGCGGCGCTCGGGATGACGACCACGTTTCGCAGGAGATAGTACGCGCCAGTCACCCGACCGCCAGCACCCTGTTCGGCGGGGCCGACGATCAGCGCCTTGTGGGCCGGCAAGCCCGCGAACCGAAGCCCCGAGAACGCAAAGAGGGCCGCGAGGACGGCGGGGTCAGCGGGCGCGTTGATCAACAGGACCGGAAAGACTGCATAGACCACGAACCCGAGCGCGACGACCGGCTTCAGTCCGACTCGTTCGGCGGCCTTTGCGACCGGAATCATCGTCAACAGAGCGACGACCATCTCGAGCCCGAGTAGCAGCCCGAAATACGACTGCGGCGAGAGGGCGATCGCGCCGACGATCGGCAGGGAGACGGCCAGGCCGACCTCGAGAAACCGGGTGACGACGATGACGAAGAAGACGTAGACCATCCCGTTGGCGAAGCGAACGAGCGTATCACCGATCAGCAGGGGCCGAAGTTCGGCGGGCATCGCACGAAGGTCGGCCAGCAACTGGGAGACGCCCTCGAATTCCTTGCCGATGCCGTCCGTGTCGGGCCTGTAACGAACGTGCTGGACGACCGTCCCAAAGACGCCGAAGGCAACGGACACGAGCAAGAGCAACTGGAAGGCGATGACGATCTCCCCGTCGCTCGAGCCGAACGGGAAAAAGAGTGCGGCGGCGACCAGCGGGCCGACGAGGAAGGCGCTTCGGCGAAACGTCTCGGTGCTCGCGAAGCCGGCGGCCAGCTGCGAGGGCGGCACCGCCTGTTTGACGATGGCGAAGGTCGCCCCGAGCCCGAACGATTTCCACGCCTGCGCGAGCAGCAAGCCGAGAAAGATCACGACGATCGCAAGCGATGTCGGGCCGACGGTCACGTCCGCGAGTGCGGGCGCAACGAGCCAGACCCCGAATCCGAGCGTCGAGCAGAGCCCAAACGCCGTCAGGGCGTACCGCGAGCCGATCCGATCCGAGATCGCGCCGCCGGGATAGGGGTAGACGGCGCTGATGACGTTCCCGAACGTGCCGAAGAGTCCGATGACGAACACGGAGGCCCCGAGCGCCGACATGTACTCGGCCATATATCGGCTCGTCATCTGGAAGCCGAGGCTAAAGGCGAACATCGCTACCGAGAGAACGAGCACGTCCCGCTCGAGCGCGAAAAACTGACGGAACGCGTCCAGCGGATCGGCCCGCCCGTCTGCGGATTCCTCCGTGGGACTCATAGTCGCTGCTTTACAGGCTGGCGGCTTGAACTATCCGTGTCGGGCGTCACCGAGGACCACTATCAACGGGAAAAATACGAGAAAGGGAAGGGCTCATTAGCCAGTAGTGTGAGTTTCAGCACATGGCATCGTGGAAACGGGACTTCGCGAGCGGGCTCGTCGTCCTGGGTCCCATTCTCGTCACGCTCTACGCTATCTATTGGCTCTATGGACTGGTTGCCGGTCTGACACCGGGGCTGATTCTCAACGCCGATGCGCTCGAGCCACTCATTTCGGGCTCGAGCGCACAGGCCGAGCAGACGCGCGAGCAGGTGGCCCAGTTTCTCCGCGTGATCGTCGCGCTGACCGTCTTCGTAATTCTGACGTTTTCGGTCGGCTATCTCATGCGGACGACCATCGGCGGGCTGGTCGAACGGCTCGTCGACAATCTTGCGAATCGGGTGCCCGTGATCCGGGTCGTCTACAACGCCTCGAAGATGGCCGCCGAGACGGCCTTCGGGGAACAGGAATCGCTCCAGAAACCGGTCAAGATCGAAACCTGGGAAGGGCTGCGGATGACGGCGTTCAAGACCGGCAAGGTGACCAACGACGGCCGCGAAGTCCTGTTTCTCCCGACCTCGCCGAACATCACGACAGGATACGTCGTCGAAGTCGAACCGGACGAAATTACGGAGCTCGAGGAGGACGTCGAGGACGCGCTGACGCGCGTGCTCAGTGCCGGGTTCGGCGACGCAAACCACCGTGGCATGGACGCTGGCATCTCGATCGACGTCATCGACGAAGCGAAGGCGGGCAGGACCGACGACGATTAAACAACGAAATTTTACGCTGCGGTCGCGGCGAAGCCGCTCCCTCGGGAAAATTTCGATTAAAAGCACTCCTCCTTCCCCGCCAGCCGCGCGTTGCGCGGCCTCTCGATCAGTCGTCGGCCCGCTCGGTCACTGACTCACGGCTACGCCGTTCGTCTTTCCGCGGCGCTTTGCGCCGCGTACCCGTTCGCTCGCGGTGAGTATCGGTAATCGCCTGCCCTCCCCCGCTGAGCGGAAGCTTCGCTTCCGCGATGCTCGGAAGAGCGTGCTCTTCCGTAGAGTCGCGTGGCTCTCGCAGCTGCTCGAGCCGCGCTCCCGCCACAGCGATCACACGTTCGAAGACAAGTGCAGAAATCGACTTACAGCGAGCCCGATAGCCAGTTCTATTGCGAGGAATCGATTATTCGATGTCGACGAACTCGAACCACTCGGCGTACTCGTCGGGGGCTTCTTCGACGATCTCGAAGAACTGCTGCTGGATCTCTTCGGTCACGGGGCCGCGCGAGCCGTCGCCGACGACGACGTTGTCGACCTTTCGGATGGGCGTGACCTCGGCCGCGGAGCCGGTAAAGAACAGCTCGTCGGCGGTGTTGAGTTCGCCACGCGAGATGGAGACGTCGTCGTGGACGGTGTAGCCAAGCTCTTCCGCGATTTCGATTACGGAGTCACGAGTGATACCGTCGAGAATCGACTCCGAGAGGGCGGGCGTGTAGATCTCGTCGTCGCGCACGAGGAAGACGTTCTCGCCGGGGCCTTCGGCGACGTTGCCCTCCTTGTTGAGGACGAGCGCTTCGGCGTAGCCGTTGCGGCGGGCCTCCTCGCCCGCGAGCATGCTGTTGACGTAGAGGCCGGTCGTCTTGGCGTTGGTCGGAATCTGACTCGAGGCGTGTTTCCGCCACGAGGAGATCATCACGTCGATGCCGTTCTCGAGGGCCTCCTCGCCGAGGTAGGCACCCCACGGCCAGACCGCGATGGCGGTGCGAGTCGGGCAGTCCTTTGGGCTGACGCCGAGCGAATTGTAGCCGTAGTAGGCGATCGGGCGAACGTAACAGGAGGGGAGCCCCTGGCGCCGAATGAGTTCCTTGGTCGCCTCGGTGAGTTCCTCCTTCGTGAACCCGATGTCCATTTCGTAGGGCTTTGCGGACTGGAACAGCCGCTCTAGGTGTTCCTCCCAGCGGAACAGTGCCGGGCCCTTGTCGGTTTCATAACAGCGCGCACCCTCGAAGACGCCCGACCCATAGTGGAGGCCGTGCGTGAGAACGTGGACCTGCGCCTCGTCCCAGTCGACGAATTCGCCGTCCATCCAGATCGTATCGACGTCCATCTCGTCGAATCCCATGATCAGAACTGTTGAAAGCCCCCGTACTAAGTGTTCGCGATTTGTGGCTGGACGCCGGCTGACGGGTCAATTCGGCGCGACTCGAGCGGCTCGTCCGGACGGGCGTTATTGCCGCGCGCCATCCCCGAGCCGCGCGAGGACGTCTCGGCCCTCGAGGTAGGCAAAGCCGTGCCGATCGGCGTAGGCGCGGGCGTCGGCAGGCGAGAGTGCTTCGCCGGTGTCGTCGTCGAGCATCTCGCAGACGACGACGGCGGGCGAGCGATCGGCGGCGTTGGCCAAGGCGAGGCCGAGTTCGGTGTGGCCCTCGCGCTGAGCGAGCAGGTCAGGGGCACCTTTCAGCAGATGAACGTGGCCGGGGACCCGAAACTCCGCAGCGAAGTCCGTCGCAGCGGGCGCAGCGGCAGCCTCGCCGAGCGCCTGAATGGTCGTCGACCGGTCCTCGTCGGTGATGCCGGTGTAGGTATCGCGGTGGTTGACCGTCAGTGAGAACGACGAGCGGTCGTCGTAGCCGAGTTCGTGGTTGGCCGTCGCGGGGTGGTCGATCACTTCCGAGTAGAAGGGGAGATCGAACGCCTCCGCGACGTCGTGGCCCAGTGCGACGCAGACGAGCCCGCCCGCGTCGTTGCGCAGGCGAGCGACGGCCTCGGGCGTGACGGCGTCGGCGTGATAGATCAGGTCAGTCTCACCTTCGCGGTCGGCCGCGTCGTGGACGAGGATCGGCTCGCCCGCTCGCAGCGACTCGAGCGCGTCGTCGAACGCGCTCGAGGCCACATCTGTCGGCGTTTGCGATCCATCGTCGGCCGATTGTGGACCGGCCTGGCCAGTCATTCGCGATCACCCACCGAGACGGTGACGTGATCGCCGTCCTCGAGTTCGAGTTCCTCCCGGAGCTTGTCGGGAGCGATCACCTCGAGTTGGTCGTCGTCGTGGTGGGTGCGTTCGGGTGCGATGGTGTGGGCGTCGTCGTAGACCTCGCCGTCGCCGGTTTCGATCGTCGCGGGATAACAGACGGCGGGACCGTAGGTCCGATCCTCGGACTCCCAGCCATCGATTGGGACCGGCTCGAGCGAGGCCATGGCGCTGCGTCGGCGGACGCTGTCCTCGCGGAGATCGACGTTCAACGTGCCGGGGAACGGCTCGTAGCCCAGGCGCTCCTCGAACTGACGCTGGTAGCCGGGCAAGGAGATGTAGTGGCGGCCCTCACCCATGCCGCTGGTGACGGTGCCCTCGAGTGCAACCTGCGCGTCCGTCTCGAAGATACGCCGGTAATCCTCGTATTCGGCACGTAACGTGCGCTCGCCGGTCTCCGTAATCTGGACCCACTGGCCGTCGCTGACGGTATCGCGCTCGAGTAAGTCGGCACTCTCGAGGCGCTGAAGCCGACGGGAGGCGGTCTGACTCGATGCGTCGAGTCGATCGGCGAGATGCGAACAGGAGATTTTGACGTCGCCCTCGAGTCCACCCTCGAGTGCAAGGAGTTTGAGCACGGCGAGTTCGTCGTGCCCGACGGCGGACTCAGCTAGCACAGACATACACGCATCTATACCGTAGTCCCCTAAAAGCATATCGAATGTGGAATGCGTAACGGAAGTGTGATGGGTTCCAAGCGGGGAATCGCGTACGTGGATCTCTCGAGGCGAGGAGAAAAAAGCCACCGGTCGGTGTGTCTCGTTCACAGCTGGTCTACGGCCGGCCCGGTCTATTTGGCAGTTTGTCACGAAGGGGCTCTATGGCGATCGCGTCCCCACTCGTCGCTGTGGTGGCGTTCCTCGTCGGGGTCGGACTGATCGTATACAGCGCCGAGGAACTCGTCGAAAGCATTACGAAAGCGGCAGTGGTGACGGGGCTGTCGACGTTCGTCCTCGCGATCTTCTTTGCGGGTCTGGACCTCGAAAACTGGGCGTTCGGCGTCGCGTCAATACTCAGTGACCTACCGGGCGTTGCGATCGGCTCCGCATTGGGGTCCGGGCTCTTCCTCGTCGGGGTTGCAGTCGCGGTCGGCGGCTTCCTCACGCCGTTCGAACCGACGATCGACCGCGACTATCTGTTCTTATTGCTCGTCTCGCCGCTCGTGTTGCTCGCGTTCATCGTCGACGGGACCGTCTCTCGTCTGGACGGAATCACTCTCCTCGTAATCTTCGGACTCATTCTCGGGTACATCTATCGCGAAGAGCACCGCGGGCGAGAGACCTTTCGGGACGAAGAAGCCGAAGAGGCGCTCGAGGACGTCGACACCGACGGGCGCGGGTCGCTGTACTACCTCGGGCTATCGGCGCTGTTCGTCGTCGGCATCGTTGTCGGCTCCGAACTTGCCGTCCGGGGTGCACGCGGGATCGTCACCGCGTTCGGCCTAAATCAAACGGTGTTCGGGATGACGGTCGTCGGGGCTGCGATGTCACTCGAGGAGGTGACGCTGGTCGTGGCCCCGATCCGCGAGGGACGGCCGAGCATCGCCGTCGGCAACATCGTCGGCAGCCTGATCTTTTTCGCCACCGGAAACGTCGGCCTCCTCGCTGTCACGCGCGGATTCGCGCTCGAGCCCTCCGTCCTGACGTTCTACTGGCCGGCGTTTTTCGTGTCGACGGTCGCCATCGGTCTGTTTCTCCGTCGCGGCCGGATCAAACGCCTCGAGGCGGTCATCCTCGCGCTCCTCTATGCGGGCTACTGGATCGGTAGTTATCTTGTCCTGTGAGACGGACCACTGTCAGCCAGCGTTAGCGGGCCCGCGACCCGACATGTGGGTATGCGGAACCCAGCAGACCGTATGAATGAGGCTTATCCCGATCCGATATCGGTCCGATCGACATCCGACGGCGGGGCTTTCTCGCGCTCGGGGACGCGCTCGGTGAACTCGTCGAGCGTGTGTTCGGGTTCGACGGCGACGCGCTCACGGTCTGGATTGGCCAGAACCGGGAGGATCAGCCGGACGAACATCACGATGAACAGCATCAGGAACGGGCCGAGGAAGATCCCGTACCAGCCGAATAGCGGTGGGCCGAACAGGTACGCGAACATGACCAGCCCGGTGTTGAGCGTTCGCCCGGAGAGGTACGGCCGGATGTAGGTCCGGACGAGGTTGTCGAAGGCGACGATCATGACCGCAAGGAAGACGAGCGGGAACCAGAGGAGTCGCGGATCGCTCAACGCTGCCTGCACTGCAAGCGTCCCAGCGATCGCAAAATAGACGACCGATCGCCCCACGAGCGGCACGAGCGTGAAGAGGCCGGTGACGACGGCGAACAGCACCGCCGAGGGAATCGCCAGGTCGGCAGGCGCAAAGAAATTAAACACCGTGTAGATGATCGCCGAGAGGATGATCACCGCGAAGATCGTCATCGTGTAGCCGAAGTAGACCGAACTCAGCCCGCGATCGACAGCCGAGAGATAGTCCGTCGCCAGACTCTCCTCGCCGAACACGTTCGATTCGAACCAGGTGGCGATGTTGCGGTCGCTGATCAGCAGGAAGAACGCGATCAGCAGCGAGATGAACATGTTAAACAGCACTGCACCGACCGCTCCGATCACCTGCCCGACGGAGCCAACCACGGTTTGCACTGACGGGTCCTGGATCAGTACGACCGTCGTGTCGTACACCTCCGAGGGCGTGTTTGGGAGGTCCGTGACCTGGACTGGCAACTGCGCGAGGATTCTGTCGACCGGCAGATCAGCGACCATCGTCACCAGTTGCCCGAGCGCGACGAGCAACACCGCGCCGATCATCACGACGATCGGGACAACGATCAGCAGCAACGTCAGTGCGGCAACGAGTGTCGGCGAGGCGATCCGCCGCTCAAGCCGTCGGGTGATCGGCCGTGCGACGTAGTAGATGAACAACCCGAAGACGAGCCAGGGGAGGTACTGGTCGACGACGAGTCCCAGCACGGCCAACAACACGGCTCCCAGCACCCACCAGCCGAGGTGGCCGTGTGCTGCCCAGACGCGGACGTTGCGGACTGATGAGTCGGTTTCAGCCATGGGTAGTGATATCATGGCAACAGTATTAACGGAAGTGCGTCTTCGAACTGAATGACTCGAAAACGGGTGGTTCGGCGCTGATCCGGTCAGGCACAGTACGGTCTATGGTCACTGGGTCCCAGCGCACTCGCGATCCGCCATTCGGGTGCGCCGGCACTGATACGGACTACTGTCAGTCAGTTCCGGTGCAACCGCGACCTGCACTGCGGTTGCACCGGTACATCGGTACAGCAGACCGTATGACAGGAGTCCGTAGAATCACTCGAACGAGACGGACTCGTCTGGTGACCACCGGATATCGTTGGCCGCGATTGGGGGAAGACGACCACCCCCTGCACTATGCAAGCCGTCGTGCTTTGCCGCAACCCGTTGAGCGTTCAGGCGTACTCGCATGAAGCGGTTCCTCGAGGCGCTATTCGGGCTGATCGCACTGACTGGACTTCCGTATTTGATCTACCTCGGCGTCTACTACCTCCGACGGCCATCGGGAACGCCCGCCACCACGTGGCCGCGAGAGCCGTCGGTGAGCATCGTCCTGCCGACGTACAACGAGGCAGCCATCGTCGAGTCGAAACTCGAGGAACTGGTCGAACTCGACTACCCGATGGAGAAAGTCGAAATCGTCGTCGTCGACTCGAGCGACGATGGAACGGCCGAGCTGGTCGAGACGTTCTTCGCCGGCCGAGACGAACCCCAGTTGACGCTCATCCGCGAAGACGAACGCCGGGGGCTTGCAGTCGCGCTGAACGAGGCCTACGCGGCCGCGGCCAACGAGGTCGTCATCAAGACCGACTGCGACTCCCGGATCGCACCCGATGCCGTCCGGCGAGCCGTGGCGAACCTCGCCGATCCCGAGGTCGCGGGGGTGACTGGCCGCAACGCCGAGATCCTCGGCGACAGCGAAGTCGAGCGGGGCTATCGCGACATCCAGACGATGATTCAGGTGCTCGAGTCCCATATCGACTCGACGCTGATCTTCCACGGGCCGTTTTCAGCGTTCGAACGCGACGCGATCGTCCCGATCGACGAGGATTCGATCGCCGACGACACCGAACTCGCGCTCAAGATTCGACGCAACGGCGGCCGGGTCGTCTTCGATCCGGCCATCCACTACAAGGAAGCCGCCCACTCGTCGTTCGGCAAGCGCCGCGAACAGAAAGACCGGCGCGCGATGGGGCTGTTGCGACTCCTCTGGCGACAGCGCGACGCCCTCGGCCGCCACGGCGCCTACGGCCGGGTCGTCCTCCCCTTCAACTGGTGGTTTATGATCGTCTCACCGTGGCTCGTTGCGGCGGGACTCGCGCTGGCCACGGTCGGTTCGCTGGCGCTGCTTGGCCCGTTCGGACTGGTGACACCGGCCGGCATCCTCGCGTTCACGGCGCTTGGCTCCCGCGACGCACTTGGGCCGCTCCAGCCGCTCTATTCGCTGTTCGACACCCAGATCTCGCTGTTTCGTGCGAGCGTTACCCTCCTACGCGCTCGAGCCGACAGCGACGACGAGACCCACGACGGCACGTGGATGCCCGACGAAGAACTCCGGGAGGTGTTACAGTGACCGACGTGGCGATCCTCCACGACCGCTTCCCCGGAATCGGGGGTGGCGAGGAGTTCGCCATCGAGGCCGCACGCGTCCTCGACGCACCGATCTACACGGCCTACGTCACTGGGGGAACCGACATTCCCACCGACGTCACCGTGGTCCCGTTCCGACAGGAAAAGTACACCTCGCTGCCCTGGCAGCCGTTTCTCGAGTGGCAAAACGAGGGAATGAACCCCCTCGAGACGCTCAACGTGGCGCTCGATATGACAGATGCGCATCCGGCGCTTGCAGAGTACGACGTGATCCTAGAGAGTGCGCCGCTGTCGAAATCCTACGTACCCGAAGTCGGCCAGCGGATCGTCCACTACCCGCACAGTCCGCCGCGGTGGCTCTACGACCTCTACCGGGACCGGCTCTCGTCGTTTCGCAAACCGATCGTCGAGGCCGGCGTCAAGGCCTACGCGAAGGGATGGCGGGCACTCGACAAGGAGGCAAACGACTACGTCGATCAGTTCGTCGCGAACAGCGAACTGGTCCGCGATCGGATCCGCCGATACTACGACCGGGACGCGACGGTCGTCTACCCGCCGGTCACTGGCGACTGGCGAAACGAGGGCGACGACGGCTACTTCGTCACCTGGTCGCGACTCGCCCCGGAAAAGCGGATCGACCTGATCGCGAAGGCCTTCGCGGGGCTGGACGAACGGCTCGTGATCGCCGGCGATGGCCACCAACGCGAGCGACTCGAGGCGTTCGCGGCGACCCACGACAACATCGAGGTCCGGGGCTACGTCGACGACATCGAGTCGCTGGTCGCGCGGGCCACCGCCGTCGTCTACGCGCCGAAACAGGAGGACTTCGGTCTCGTCGGCGCGGAAACGATGATGGCCGGCAAACCCCTGCTCGGGGTCGACGAGGGGTTCACGCGGTATCAGGTACAAGGAGGGCGGACGGGGCTGTGCTTCGAGCCGACCGTCTCGTCGATCCGGGAGACGGTACGGCGGTTCGATCCCGACGACTTCGACCCCGTCGAGATCCGCCAGGCCGCTAGACGCTACGAGTACGACCGCTTCGCGGAGGATCTTCGTGCGGTCGTCGCGGAGACGGCGGCCGCTGACGTGGGCCCCAGTACCGACGAACTGGAGCGGCTCGAACCGGGCCAACGACGCCGCCCCACCGAGGCTATCCGCGCCCTCGATGAGGACCGTGACGCGTCGCTTGAGGGGGTGACCGACGAATGACGGAACCCACAGACGGCTCGCTGCTGCATCCGATCGACCATCCAGACCCGACCATCTCCGTGGTCATCCCAACAATTCCTGCAAACAGTCACGACGCCGTCGTCGAGTCCCTCCGCGAGCAGACGGCCGACGCATACGAGGTAATCGTCGTCGACGATGCGACGCTCGACATCTGCGAGGCACGAAACGAAGGGATTCGCGCTTCCCACGGCGAGATCGTCGCACTGACTGACGACGACTGTCTGCCGCCTCGAGACTGGCTTTCGAAGATCGTGTCCGCGTTCGACCGCGATCCGGAGCTCGTCTGTCTCGAGGGGGCCGTCTTCGGCGGGCGGACATACGGCGGGGAGCGTCGCTACGTCGGCTGCAACCTCGCGTTCGACCGTGACGTAGCGCTCAGCGTCGGCGGCTTTCGATCGACGTTCGCCGGCTGGCGCGACGACACCGAGTTCGGCTGGCGGATGGAGCGCGACGCCGACGGCCACTGTGCGTATCACGACGAAGTCCGGATGCACCATCCCGATCCGCCGCGGGCGACACTCGACGAAATGCTCGAGGCACGCCTGAAACGGGAGTATCCCGACCGTTACGAGAGCGTGCTCGTCCCTGATACACTCCCGGGACGGGTCAACGACTGGCTGTGGCGAAAGGGGGTCTGGAACGTCGTCGACACGCTCCGATATGACCTGCCGAACGCCATTCGATCAAACAGATAACCCTCCATACGAATCAATGACGAACGTTGCACTCATCGTTCTCGATACGCTTCGATACGATTCCTTCGAGAAGCACTTCGACTGGCTGCCCGGCCGGCGATTTGAGCATGCCTGGAGTACGAGCCACTGGACGGTTCCGGCCCACGCATCGCTGTTTACGGGACGGTACGCCAGCGAGGTCGGCATCTACGCCGGCGCACAGACGTTCGACTGCCCCGAACCGCTGCTCGCCGAGCGGCTGCAGGGTGCTGGCTACACGACCCGGGCGTTCAGCGCGAATCCCAACATCTCGCCGGTGTTCGACGCCGATCGCGGCTTCGAGGAGTTCGAGAAGAGCTGGCGGCTCAAACACCATGGTGAGGACCTCTTCGACTGGGATGGGTTTATCGCACAGACACGCGACAGCGGCCCCGAGCGGTACGCGCTCGCGCTCAAGGAAGTAGTGCTTGGGGACAACCAAACGATCCCGTCGCTGAAACACGGCGCAAAACTAAAATTGCGTGACTCCCGCTTCGGTCGCCACACCGAGGTCGTCGACGACGGTGTGAGCACGGCGCTCGAGCTCGCCCGCGAGACGGCGTTCGGCGACGACGAGTTCCTGTTCATGAACCTGATGGAGGCTCACTCGCCGTACGATCCTCCCCCGGATTGGAAGACCGTCGACGTCGATATCGAGGGGCTGGCCGCCTCACTTGGCGAGCCGAAAGACGACCCCGCGGACATCGAACGGGCCTACGACGATAGCGTCCGCTACCTCTCGCATATGTACGAGCGGATCTTCGCGACCCTGCGCGACTCCTTTGACCTGATTATCACGGTCAGCGACCACGGCGAACTCCTCGGCGAACACGGCGGCTGGGAACACCTCTCAGGCATCTATCCCGAACTCGCCCGGGTGCCGCTGTCGGTCTACGACGCACGCGACGGCCACGTCGAGGGGACCACAACCGATAGCCGGTCGGTGAATCTCATGGACGTCCACGAGACGGTTCTCGCCGGGGCCGACCTCGAGTCCGATTCTGCTACTCGAGGCCGCGATCTCACTGCGCTCCCGGAACGCGACGCCGAGACCGCTGTCGAGTCTGATGATGCACCCGACAAGTTTCGCGAGGGTGAAACCCTCGTCGAGTATCACGGCCTCCCCGACCGACACCTCGACGCCATGCGCCGGAAGGGTTTCGAGGATGTCTCGTACCGAACCCGGTGGCTCGAGGGGGTCGCGCTCGGCGGGTACTTCGGCTACGAAACATTCGATAGATTCGCGGAGTGGGGCGATGCGCCCTACGAGGACCCGCAGGCGCGGCTGTACGCTCTCGTCGACTCGCTCGAGCGTCGCGAGGACGTCGAGGAAGACGGCGAACTCGATGAGTCGGTGATGCAACAACTCGAGGATCTGGGATACGCATGACCGGGCGTCGGATCCTCACGTCGTACTCGGAGGAGGTGGTCAGCTGATGGGGATCAACCGGTTCGTCCAGAACCTCCCTGACCGTGGCGTTCGCCGGTCGCTCGAGAACGCCTATGAGCCGCGAGAGTACGGCCTGTGTATAAGTAACTTCCTCAACGTGACGGTCTTCGAGCGTGAGGGTGTCGACAGGGGGATCAGGCAACGTCTAGTGTCCTTCAGTTATACCGACCGAAAGGGAGTAGGGCAATTTCGCGAACTGAACGTCAACCAAGACACGTTCGACGGATCGAGCCAAGCGGAGGTGCACAACGGATGAGCGACACGTCGATGGCGATGAGCGTCAAGGTCTTCAACCGAACTGAGAAGCTCGAGACGCTGCTTGAGTCCGTTCCCACCGATGAGTACGAGACAGTCTATGTCGCCGACGACGGACGTACAGAGGAGCGAGCCCACCTCTACGAGCGGGAGTGGCAGTTCGACCTTGAGGTACTTGACCTCCCCTACGACGCGGGGGTGGGAGTCGGCCGGAACGCCATCCTCGACGCACTAGAGGAGGAGTTCCTCACAGCCGTCGATAGCGACCACGAGGTAGCGCCGAACGCCGACGTGCTTGCGAGGCAGCTAAAGGAGCGCCCGGAGTTTGGCGGCGTTAGTGGTCTACTCCTAGAGCACGGACGGATCCAGGGTCTATGCCACGACTTTTACGAGGAGGACGACGTGCTCGTCCGCGACACGGGACCCAAGACGACGGAGACGGTGGCGGAGTACCCACTCGTTGAATTCGACTTCGTCCCGAACGTGGTGACGTTCCGGCGGGAGTGTCTTGAGGAGCTGGCTTGGGACGAGAACTACGTCATCGGCCGTGATCACCTCGATTTCTTCGTGGGCCACTGGCGTGAGACCGACTGGCAGTTCGGTACCTGTCCGTCCGTGCTCTTCCCCCACTACCCCGGCGGCGGTAGCGAGTACGACGCCAACCGCCTGAATCCGGAGAAGTTGCTGGCGGGCAAGTCGTACTTCTTAGACAAGTGGGGATACGAGGGGATAGTCGCGCGTGGGTTCTGGCTCGGCAACCAGTCAGTCGACAAGCCGTTTGCGACCCTCGATGGCGACTTTCCGGTCTGCCTGCCTGCTCGCCTCGGCGCGAAGGTGGTCGACGTACGCGATGCGCGGTTACGACTCGAGGCCGCGAAGCGAAAGGGGCCTATCGAAGCGCTCAAAGCGATCGGAGGGCTGCTGCGATGATACCGGACGGCCTCGAGGAACGTCACAGCTGGAAGACGACACGAACGCTACTGGTCACTGTCGACTCGCTACGGGCCGATCACTTCGATGAGATGGACCGGACGCAAGAGTTCCTTGAGCAGATGCACCCGCGGGCGTTTTCGACATCGACGGCGACCCTCGGGAGTTTCCCCGCGATCGTCGGCGGTGAGTACGCGGCCGGTGGCGGCCTCGGAGACGGAACGAGCGTCGCTCGCGCGTTCGACCGTCACTGCGTCGGCGTGACGACGAATCACCTCCTGTCGGCCGAATACGGCTACGACGACGGCTTCGACTCGTTTACCTCTCCGAAAGGAGGCGGCGAGACACTCAAAGAGAGGGGGGCGGTATTGCTGGATCGCGGGACCCTTGCCTATCGTGTCGCGAGTTGGGGCTGGAACCGGTATCAGGCGCTCCGGAGTCGCGTGACCGACATCGAGAAGTCGTTTCGACCCGCCGACGACGTGATTAATCAGTTCCTCACGGAATGCGAGGGACACGACGAGTGGTTCGGCTGGCTCCATTTCATGGAACCACACCATCCGTACGATCCAGATAGCGCGGACGTAAGCCGGGCCGAAGCCCAGCGGGTGACCCGCCGTGTGCTCTCGGGTCGCGGCTCGGCGGGCGACGAAGACCTCGTTCGCGATCTGTACCGCCGGGAGGTCGTTGAACTCGACCGAAAACTCGCGCGCCTTTGGGAGCGGATTCCCGATGAGACGCGCGTCGTCTTCTGTGCGGACCACGGCGAACTGTTGGGCGAGGACGGTCTGTGGGGTCATCCCGGCGAGATGCGGCCGGAACTGTTACGCGTGCCCTTTGGCATCCGAAACGCGCCCGACCTCGGTGACGTTGTCTCGCTGATCGACGTTCCGACGATCTTAACCGAGCGCGAACACGGCGTCGGAACCCTCGAGCGCGAGGCTGCCTTCGCTGCCTACGGCGAACAAAAGGCGGCGATGAACAACGAGCACCTCGCGACAAACGATGGAACCGTTCGACTCTCAGACGGCGACCCGGCGACCGACCCTGCGCTCGAACGACAGCTCGAGCGGTTCGATCCCGAGTACGTGGTCAAAGAGGATGCGCTGCAGGAGGACCTGGAGGACCTAGGATATGCATGATCGGTGAGCAACGACCGACTGACGGAGGGTGCGGCGAATGACGGTGATTGTCTTAGCACTGGACGCTCTCGACGCTGGACTGGTCGAGTACTTCGACCTCGACGCGTTCCGTCTCACCTCGAGCGGTGACCTCGAGACGTTCGCGAACACACAGGAGCTACCGTACACACCGGAGGTGTGGGCGACGGTCGCGACCGGTCTGTCACCCGAGGAGCACGGCGTGACCGGCGGTGGCACGAGCGAGTGGGACAATCCCGTCCTCGAGGGACTCTCCCGCATCTCCGGGCGGCTCGACGAGTCGACCCGCGGGACGCTTGGAAAGTTCATCCGGTCGCAAACGGGCGAACGCGAGCGGATCGGCCGGACCGACGCCGCGTCGATCTTCGATGCCGAGGACGCAGCCGTCCACAACTGGCCGGGCGTCGCCGACGGCCGGCCGCTCCAGCGGGCGTGGGATCTGATGAACGCCGTTGCCGAGGGGATGCCACGCAGCACGTTCGAGCGCGAACTGTTCGGCCAGTGTGCCCAGCAGTTCGCTTGGGCGCGCGAGATGCTTCGCCACCCCGTCTCGATCGCCGGCGTCCACGTTCATGCCCTCGACGCCGCCGGCCACGCCTACGCCGACGACGAGGACGCCCTTCGACACGTCTATGTCCGCGTTGGCGAGTTCGTTGAGGAGGTCGCCGACGCACTCGAAGACGGCGACGACCTTCTGCTACTTAGCGACCACGGCATGCGCACTGAATTCTACCCGCCCGACGCCGGCGAGAACTCAGCGACACATTCTTGGCGGGCGTACACGAGTGCAACGACCGACACTCGTCCAGAATCAGTGTTCGACGTCAGAGCATGGGTCGATGCGCACGTCAGCGACACGCGTGTCGAACGCGAGAACGACGGGAGCAGGGAGGCTATCAACGTCCCAGAAGACCATCTGCGTGAACTCGGCTACCTCGAGTGAGCGGCACCGTCCCGTGCCGGTCATTCGAGATAGCCCAGATCCCGAAGCTGTTTTTCTGTCGTGTCCATGACTGCTGGTTGCCGCTCAGCCCGCCTGTCGTCGCTGTCGGCTGCGTGTTCGTCGACCCAGTCGCGAACGTCGAACACGCTTTTTGGCGGGTCGGCGGCGAGCGTCGTCGATGCGAGCGCCCGCCAACTGTGAAAGCCGGGTTCGGAATCGCCGTCGATCCACTCGACTTGCATCCCGTGATCCGACAGCACCAGTAGTTCGTCGACGTGCTCGCGGACGGACCCAAGCAAGCGATCGACCCGTTCGTACACCTCCTGTAGGCGGTCCGGATGCGTCGCGAAGGCGTGGCCGGCGGCATCGAGGACATGCATGTGGACGCCGGCGACGGCTACGTCCGTCTGTCCCATCCCCTGCAGCCAGCCGGCCTCGAGCCCGGCATTCCCGTACAGCCGCCGCCAGAGGTCGTCGTCGGAGATATCACCGTTCGAGGCGAGGTTGAGCCAGTGCCAGGTCTCGCTCAAGTGCTCGCCGGGAGTGACTCCGGGCCACCACCGGACGGCGCGATTCTCCGGCTCGAAGAGGTGTGAGTGGTTGGTCTGCCGGAGTGTCATTCCGACGCCTCCGTTTCCACCACCGTTTCGGGTCGTATCGCCACCGTCGCTGCGCAGCCACGTGCCGATCCTGACGCGTGCCTCTTTCGGCAGGAGATAGGGTGCCACCGCGCTCGCGTACTCGAGGACCGGATTGTGCCACTGCTGTTGCTCGCCGGTCGAGGCGAGGTCGTGCTCCTCGGGTCCGACGCCGGTCGCAGTCGACGTCCAGACCTCGAGTGTGTTCGGGTTCTCGCCGGAGTAGGCGAACGTGTCGAGTTGCTGGTGGGTCTCGAGCAGCATGTTCTCACAGCCCCAGTCGCGGGCGAGGTCGTAGTCGGCGGCGTCGAGAGCGACGATCCCCAGCGTCATAGACGTGTGAACCACGAACGTGCTATTCAATGTCCGGCCGGCAGCGCGATCGGCAGTTGTGGCAGGCGGTACACTGATACCGCCGGATGATGCAGTCGTCTCTAACTCGTCCACTGACATCGATGGTGACGATCCACGCTATTCCAAATTCACGTCGATCGAACGTCGTCGCCCGAACGCCGGCGCGGGTGATCGTCCGCGCGCCGCTCGATCGCCGGACCGGACCCGCCGGTCTGAGCCATCGGTCGCCACGTTCTGCTCGAGACGGATGACGGACGCGACGTCGGTCAGCCTCGGCGGCGAGACGGTGAAGGCGACGGCTGCGAAGTTCGCGATGGCCGCGATCGGCTTTGCCGGGACCGTCGTCTTCGCGCGGATGCTCGGTCCGACCGGGTTCGGCGGCTACTATCTTCTCTTCTCGCTGGTCAAGCTCGGCGACCGGGCGGTCAACGGGTGGGGGACGGCGATTATGAAGCGGTTCTCGGAAGCCGACGCCCCCGAACGGGAGCTGGTCGGCGGCCAACTGGTGTTCACACTGGCGTGGGTCGTGCTCACGGGCGTGGTCAGCATGCTCGCGTCGCAGTGGCTCGTCTCCTACACTGGGATCCCCGCGGCGCCGGTGCTATTTGTCGTCCTGATGGGGGCCGTCACGCTGTACGAGCCCACAGACCGCGTCGTCCAGGCCCGGGGGCTCGCCGGCGCATCGATGTGGATCGATACGTTTCGGTCGCTGCTGACCTTCCCGCTGCAGCTCGGGCTCGTCCTTCTCGGCCTCGGCGCTGCGGGGATGGCCTACGGGCTCGCCGCAGCGACGTTCCTCTCGCTGCCCGCACTCTGGTATTTCGTCCGGACGACACCGACGGTCCCGTCACGTGACACGCTCGAGAGCCTCTGGTCGTACGCGAAGTACAGCATCCCAAACTCGTTTCTCGGGCAGGCCTACGATCGATTCGACATTATCCTGCTCGGCTACCTGCTGGCACCCGCCGCGGCCGGCCAGTACGAAGTCGCACTGAAGCTCACCGTCCCGGCGACGTTCGTGATGCTGGCCGCCCAGAGCGTGCTGATGGCCCGCGTCAGCCGGCTCCACAGCCAGGGCGAGGACGTCAGCGATGACATCTCGAACACGCTCGCGTTCTCGAGCATCGTCGCGATTCCGATGTTCTTCGGCGCCGCCGCGATGCCCGAAACGCTCGTCGTAACCGCGTTCGGGGCCGAGTACGCCGACGCCGCCTCGTTGCTGATCGGGCTCGCGCTGTTCCAGATCGTGAGTACACAAAGCGGGCCACTCACGAGCGCGATCGGTGGGATCGATCGGCCGGACGTCAATACATGGATCTCGGCGACGACGCTCGGGCTGAACGTCGTCCTCGGCGTCGCGCTGACGCTCGCATACGGCGCGATCGGAGTCGTGATCGCAACGGTCGTCGCCGAGGCGCTCCGGTATCTCCTCTCCGCATACGTCGTCAGGCAGGAACTGCCGGCGGTCGAGTTGGTCCCCCGGACGCTGCTCGAGCAGGTCGTGGCATCGGTGCTGATGTTCGTCGTCGTCCTTCTACTCCTCCGAACCGTCCCCGTCGATCGGTGGTACCACCTGCTCGCCGTCGTCTCGGTCGGTGCGGCTGTGTACTCGGCGGCACTGGTCGCGATCAGTCAGAAACTCCGCGTGACGATCGAAGGGGTCGTCCAAAGTTCCCGCCTCGAATTATAGGCTGCTCGAAGGAGACCGGCGTCGCGGGTGAGACGCGCCGCGCTACAGTGCCCGCGCGATGTAGTCGTCGATCGCGGCGACGCGCTCTTGATCGCTCGTCCAGAAGCCGTCCCAGACACGCGGCTCGGTCTCGAGACAGACGAGCGCGATCCCGTCCGTGTCGGGCGATGTGCGCTCGTCCGGGGTGAACACGACGAACCAGCCGTCCCGGTACTCCGCGTCCGGTCCCGTATGGGGTGTCACGGGCAGGTCGGTCGAGCCACCGCCGTCGGCCCCGTAGGCGTGGACATCGACGGCGGTCTCCGCGATCGCCGCGTAGGTCTCGTAGGTACCGATCTCGTCGTCGATACGCGAGAGGCGCTGGAATGCACTGCGGAGCGTGCCGCTACCGGCTGTCCAGGCACGCTGTTCGATGTACCGCGAGACGATGATCAACAGCAGCTTCTCCTTGTGTGCGAGCGGGTACCCCCGTAGCTGGAAGCGGGTCCCTCCGAGTCCCGCCAGCACGTCGGGAAACTCGATCTCGCCGACGCTGCGTGCGCCGGTGACGAACAGATCGGAGTTGATCGCGAGGATCGACTCGTAGAGTTCGTGCATTGGGGAGGCCGCGACCGGCTCCCCGTCCTCGAGAAGAACGGCGGTATCCTCGCTTGTCTCGAGCGTCGCGGCGATTTCGGGCGCGAGCTGTCCCTCGGACGGGACGGCCGCGTTCGGCGCGACGCTGATCGACTGGCCGTCGAACGTGTCGGCGAGCATCCCCTCGAGGGGGCCGGCCGCGTCGTCGTTGACGACTGCGATCGTCCGATCGGGGGAGCCGGTATCGTCGATGAACGATCGAAGTGACACTAGCGCACGTTCGGACGTGCGACACGTAAATATGCTTGCCAACTATGCGGCCCTCGAGATCGCGGGCCGTTGGCTGCTGGGTCGTCCGGAGTCCTGTCAGCTAGTGCCGGCGCACTCACGACCCGCCATGGGGTGTACCGGGATACAGTGACAACAGTCCGTATCAGTCCCCAGTGACGGGATCGCTCTCCCAGAACTCGCTCCCCTTCTTCAGTTTCGGCACCCACGTGTCGGTCGTCTTCGAGAGCAACGCGACGCGGGATGCTGGGACGCCCATGACCTCGTCGAACTCGGGCATGTGTTCAGCCACTGATTCCGTGAACTCGACAACGTCCTCGTGGTCGGGCATCGACGAGCGGTCGAGGCGGCCCCGCGAGTGGCCGACGTGCATGTACGCTTTCAGTTCGATGAAGTCGGGATCGGCCTGCTGGTAGAAGCCGGCGTACCAGTCGGGATGGTGCATGTTCTCTCCGTCGACCAGCGTCGTCCGGATGACCGTGCGAGTCTCGTCTTTGTCGGCGAGGACGGCCATCGTCTCGAGCAGCTTCTCCCAGGCGTCGTCTTCCATCGCGCCGACGACCTGATCGAAGGTGTGGCGCTCGGGGGCGTCGACGCTGACGTACAGCTGGGTGGGGTCGCACTCGGCGAGCACCTCGGGGCGGGTGCCATTGGAAACGAGGAACGTCGTGATGTCCCGATCGTGGAAGGCCTCGATGAGTTCGGGCAAGTAGGGATACAGCGTCGGCTCGCCGTCGAGGCTGATGGCGACGTGGCGCGGTTCCATCGCCTGGTCGAAGACCTCACGGGGGACCTCTTCGTTGCCGCCGAAACCCGAGAGCAATTTCTTCTGGAGGTCGATCGAGGCGTCGACCACCGCTTCGGGGTCGTCCCACTCGACGTCGTCCAGTTCGTAGGCGTGGCCGTTGTGATCGCGCCAGCAGAAGACACACCGCTCGTTACACCGGACGACCGGCGTCATCTGAATGCACCGATGGGATTCGATGCCGTAGAAGATGTTCTTGTAACACTTGCCTTCGCCGCGGAGGGCGTTTGCCGTCCAGCCGCAGGTCTGGGCGGCCGTGTGGTTCTCGCTGTGGTAGTCCGGGCTCGAGACCTGTGCCGCTCCGCCGTCGTCGGCGTCGGTGTCGGCCCCAGAAGGTGCGGAGTCGCTCATGTTGGCGGCCGTTAGACGGGCGGGGGCAAAAGACGTGTGGTGTATGCGGCAGTCGGCCGGTTGTTCGTCACTCGTCGTGACGACTGTCGCTCGCGGAGTCATCGCTGGGACCGTTCGGCAGCGAGAACGGATCGGCGGGTTCGTCGTCATGTGTCGCGTCGTCGCGCTCGAACAGGTACAGCGCCGGCCCCCCGACGACCATCACGAGCAAGCCGGGAATCGGCACAGCCAGGGATGAGAGATAGAGCCCCAGCGCGCTACCCCAGGCGACGCCCACGACGCCCGCCCAGAGTGGGGGTCTCGAGACCTCGTTTCGTGTCGCGTCCCGATAGACGACGGCGGCACAGCCGAGCACGAGCGCGATCCCAAGGAGTACGACTGTGCCCACCTGCAGGGAACTCATACGCCGAGTTATACTGCTAGCTGTAAGTCAGTGTCGCGATTCGTTGACTCCGACCCGGGTACGAGTAGCGATACCGTCACGCGGAGCCGAGCGCTTTGTAGTCGCCACCCGTCGCGTTGGTTGCCGCCGGCGTAGAGCTATATAGAGCTATGTCGCCACTGATCGGTATATATGGTTCATAGCATCGTATTTTTATAGCCCGTCGGATTTCTCAGGTGATGGCAGACAACCAGTTCGAGCGCTCTGTGGATTCGGTTTCGCGACGGAAGTTCATCGCAGCGACCGGCGCACTCGGGACGATGGCGGCCGCCGGCTGTCTGGGCAATGCAAGCAGCGACGGTAGCACTAGCCCACTGACGGCCGACGGTTCCTCGACAGTGTACCCGATCACGTCCGACGGCGCGTCGGTCTGGAACTCCAACCCGCCGGCCGACGACGAGGAGTACTGGGGCCCCGGCCAGTACGACATCGACACCGACAAGCCGATGGCCGACTACTGGGCCGGCCTCTACGGCTTCGAGGCCAACGACGACGGCACTCCGCCGTTCCAGGTCAACGTCGGTCTCAGCCACTCGGGAACCGGCATCGAGAAGGTCGCGAACGGGCAGGTCGACATCGGCGACGCCAGTTCCGGCGTCGCGGACGAGCTGCCCGACGCCAGCCAGGAGGAACTCGACAAGTACGTCGACCACGTCGTCGGCCGCGACGGCCAGCCGGTCGTCGTCAGCAAGGAGATCTACGACGCGGGCGTGACCGAACTCAACGGCGACCAGGTCCGCGGGATCTACACCGGCGAGATCACGAACTGGTCCGAGATCGACAAGTACTCCGGCCCCGACAAGGAGATCCAGGCTGTCGGCCGCGCAGTCGGCTCCGGTACCGACACCGCGTTCCGCGCCAACATGCTCGGCGACCCCGAGGCGGAAATGAGCGTTGACGTCCGCCAGGGCCAGAACCAGCAGGTCCAGACGACGGTCGCGAACTCCGACAACGCCATCGCGTACATGGCGCTGGCGTTCGTCGACGAGAACCGCGTCCCCGCCATCTCGCTGACGCTCGACGGCACGACCTACACCCTCGGCGAGAACCTCGGCTCGAAGGACTACCCGCTCTCCCGGGACCTCCACTGCTACACCTACGAGGACACCAGCGAGAAGGAGGCCGCGTTCATCCGCATGCTGCTGAGCGAGTTCGGCCAGCAGAACTTCGTCGCGCCGAACAACTACTTCATGATTCCGCCGGAGGAGCGCGAAGAGCAGCTCTCGAAGCTTCCCGAGCCGTCTAACTAAGCCGCGTCGCCGTTCAACCACGGTATTTTATGTCAACGACAGAACTACACCAACAACTGAAGGACCGATTCGGGGTCGAGGCGTCAGACGACCGCGTCGTCACCGCGGGGGCAGCGGGCGCGCTGTGTCTCGTCGCGACCACGATCCTGTTCCTGCTCGGCTCGCAGTTCACGGCGATCCCCCTGGCGGGATTCCTATTCACCGTCGGGTACGGACTGTGGAACCATCAGGCGACGACGGCGAAGGCGCTGACCTTCCTCGCGACGATCGCGACGGGAGCGATCCTCGCGCTGATTACCGTCTACCTTATCATCGAGGCGCTTCCGGCGATGCGGGAGATGGGCCTCGCGATGTTCACCGAGACGTCCGCGCCGATGTGGCGAACCCGCGGCGAGGAAGTGTACTCGCTGGTCCCGATGATGTGGGGCACGCTCGTCACGACGATCCTGGCGATGCTGATCGCCGGGCCGCTCGGCGTCGCGGGCGCGCTGTTCATCAGCGAGATCGCGCCCGACGCGGTCCGCGAGATCGTCAAGCCCGCCGTCGAGACGCTCGCGGGAATTCCCTCGATCGTCTACGGCTTCATCGGCTTCACCATTCTGAACGACTACATGATGGAGAACCTGGAACTGCCGACATCCGGCAGCCTCGTTATCGTGGGACTGGTCGTCGGTCTGATGTCGCTGCCGACGGTCGTCTCCGTCGCCGAGGACGCCATCGCGAGCGTCCCTGAATCGATGAAAAGCGGCTCGCTCGCGCTTGGAACGACCGACTGGCAGACGATCAAGAGCATCACCATCCCCGCCGCGTTCTCGGGAGTCTCGGCTGCCGTGCTACTCGGCGTCGGGCGTGCCGTCGGCGAAACGATGGCGGCGACGGTGATCCTGGGCCACGCCCAGCGGCTGCCCGACCCACTATACGACGTCTTCGGGAATACGGAGACGCTGACCAGCCTCATCGCGAGCCAGTACGGGGTCGCCAGCGGAACGCACATGAGCGCGCTGTTCGCCGCGGGCGTCGTGCTGTTCGTCAGCGTCACCGTGCTGTCGATCGGCTCGCAGTATATTGAACGACGGATGAAACATCAGCTACAGGGTGAATCATGAGCGGAGAGACTTCCTCCCGGACGGCTGCGCCGGGGATCGACATGTTCGATCGCGTCGCGCTGGGGATCGTTGGGATCTCTATCGTCACGTTCTTGCTCGGCTGGACGACGCTGTTCGATCGCACGAGCCCAGACACCGCAGTCGCGGGCCTCTCCCTGTTCGCGCTGTTCGGCGTCGTGTTCCTGCTCGCTGGCGCCGGTTTGATCACCGCTGGGATCGCGTCGAACGTCGGCCTCTTCGAGACCACCGCCGACCAGTACACCGGACTCGGCACCGGTGTTGCGTTCGGCGTCGTCGGCTTCGCAACCGGCGGTCTCGTGACGACGATCCTGTTTGGCGTCGGCGCGACCGGCAGCGTCCTCGTGGGGCTGGTCGTCGCGCTCATCGCGACGCTCGGCGTCGCAGTGCTCCCGGAAGACATCGGGACAACGCTCCCAGTCGGCCTCCTCGCGCTGGCTTGGGGCGTCTTGCTCGTCGCTGGATTCGTCGACGTCGGCTGGGTCTGGGATCCGCCGTCGATCAAGGCCACGTTCCACGCGCCGATCGTCGTGCCGCTGGTGACGATCGCGCTCAGCCTGCTGGTCGCCTGGAGCGGAGCGATCGTCGCCGAGGAGTTCGGCAGCCAGGGCCGACAGAACGGCGCGTATCTGATGATCGGGCTGAACGCATTCGGCATGATCGCCGTACTCCTGTTGCTGATTCTGTTCGTCGTCCGCAAGGGGCTGCCGAAGCTCCTCGAGGGCGCACAGTTCGGTCCAGGGCTGAACATCTCCGTTCCCTTCCTCACGAAGGGCGTCATGCTCGGCCAGCAGCACAACGGCATCTTCCCGGCTATCGTCGGCACGGTCTGGCTCGTGGTCGGCGCGGTGGTACTCGCGATCCCGATGGGGATCGGCGCCGCCGTCTTCCTCACCGAGTACGCCGAACAGGGCCGATTCACCGCGGTCATCGAGACCGCGACCAACGCGCTGTGGAGTACGCCCAGTATCGTCTACGGCCTGTTCGGCTACGCGTTCCTCGTGCCGCGGTTCGGCAACGCGAACTCGCTGCTGGCAGGGATGATGGTGCTTGGGTTCATGCTGCTACCTCTGGTCGTCATCACCAGTCGGGAGTCGATCAAGAGCGTTCCCGACGAGTACCGCGACGCCAGTGCCGCGCTGGGCGTCAACCAGTGGCAGACGATCCGGAGCGTCGTGCTGCCGGCCGCGATGCCCGGCGTCGTGACGGGCGTAATCCTCGGCGTCGGTCGGATCGCTGGCGAGACGGCGCCGATCCTGCTGGTCACCAGCGGGACACCGTTCCCGGCGCGCGCGCCAAGTATCCTTGGCTCGTTCCGGTTCACCGCGGCGCCGCCGTTCGTCCAGAACGAGGCGCTGCTACAGGCCTCGAGCGCGCTCCCCTACCAGCTGTACGCCGTCATCACCGCCGGCGTCGGCCAGGAGGAGGCGTTCGGATGGGGGACCGCCCTCGTACTGCTGATGGTGGTACTGGGCTTCTACGCCATCGGTATCACCTCGCGGATCTACTTCAGGAAGAAGCTAAACCAATGAGCGACCAAACAGTGACACGAACGAACGAGGAACAGCAATCCAAGAGCCTCACGGAACAGCAATCCAACAGCCTCACGGTCGACGCCGAGACCGACGAGCGACTCGTCGACTCGTGGACTGACTACGAGTTCGAGGACGAGGCCGCGATCACGGTCGAGGACCTCGACGTGTACTACGGCGACGACCACGCCATCGACAGCGTCTCGATGGACATTCCCGAGCAGAGCGTGACGGCTCTGATCGGCCCGAGCGGCTGCGGGAAGTCGACGTTCCTTCGATGTCTCAACCGGATGAACGATCGGATCGACAGTGCCCGAGTTGAGGGGACCGTCGAGATCGATGGCGAGAACATCTACGAGGGCGACACCGACCTGGTGAAGCTCCGGAAGAAGGTCGGGATGGTGTTCCAGAGCCCGAACCCGTTCCCGAAGTCGATCCGCGAGAACGTCTCCTACGGGCCGCGCAAGCACGGCGACGTGAACGTCGGCCTGCTGGGCAAGCTGCTCGGCGGCGACGACAGCGAGGCAGAAATACAGATCGTCGAGCGTTCGCTCAAGCAGGCCGCGCTGTGGGACGAAGTGTCCGATCGCCTCGACGACAACGCACTCGGGCTCTCGGGCGGCCAGCAACAGCGTCTGTGCATCGCGCGCTGTCTCGCCGTCGACCCCGACGTGATTCTGATGGACGAGCCCGCGAGCGCGCTGGACCCGGTCGCAACCGCCAAGATCGAGGACCTCATCGAGCAGCTTGCCGAGGAGTACACCGTCGTGGTCGTCACCCACAACATGCAGCAGGCCGCGCGGATCAGCGACCAGACCGCTGTGTTCCTCACCGGCGGCAAGCTCGTCGAGTACGATAACACCGACAAGATCTTCGAGAACCCTGAGAGCGAACGGGTTGAGGACTACGTCACCGGCAAGTTCGGGTGATGACACGCGGGGACTATCAGGACCGCCTCGAGCGCCTTCGCGAGACGGTCATCGCACTGGGCGATCTCGTCCGCGACCAGCTCGCAGATGGATTCAGCGCGCTGTTCGCCGGTGATCGTGCGCTCGCGCGCGAAGTAATCGCGAGCGATCAGGCCGTCAATCGCCGCTCCCTCGAGATCGAGAGCGAATGTCTCGACCTGCTGGCGCTGTACCAGCCGGTCGCTAGCGACCTTCGGAGCGTCATCGCGACGTTCAAGATCGTCACCGATCTCGAGCGGGTGGGCGATCTCGCGACCAACTTGGCAGAGTATACACTGGCGTCGACTGGGTCTGCACCGACGCTTCCCGATGTCGATTTCGAGCGGATCGCCGCGCTCGCACTCGAGTTCGTCGAGGACGCGATCGAGGCGTTCGTCACGGACGACGTGGACGCCTGTTTTGCGGTCGCCGATCGTGACGACGAACTCGATGCCCGCTGTGAGGCCGTGACCGAGCGCATCGTCCGCACGCTCATCGACCTCCGCGTCGACGGCGATGCAGTCAACAGTCCACAGGCGTTCCCGAACGGGTCAGACGAGTGGCCACTCGAAAACGTCCTTTCGGACGTCTCTCGGACGCTTGTGATCGTCCGCGACATAGAGCGAGTTGGTGACCACGCAGTGAACGTGGCCGCTCGGACGCTCTATGCACTCGAGAACAGCGAGGAGTTGCTCGCCTGAGCGATCGGGGCCTACGGCGTGGCGAACGGATCTATATACGAACTGAATACTATTGATAGATATACAGTCCTCATAGCATCGTATTTTTATAGGCTTCCGTGTCGTTCACATGATGAGACGCGACCAGTTCGGACGGTCTTTCGAGGGGGTGTCGCGGCGGAACGTCTTGACAGCGACCAGCGGGGTAACGGCGGCTGCGTTCGCCGGCTGTCTCGGAAGCGAAACTAGCAGTGACGACGAACCCGCTGGCAACGGCCAGGATGAAACCGAGGGCAGCGACGGCCTCTCCGGGGAGATCACGATCACGGGCTCGAGTACGGTGTATCCGATCTCCGAGGAGATGAAAACCCGATTTATGGAAAAACATCCGGATGTCACCGTCACGGTCGATTCGACCGGCAGCGGCGGCGGGTTCGAGAACCACTTTTGCCCCGGCGATTCGGACATCAACGCAGCGTCACGCCCGGTCAAGGATGCGGAGAAAACTCATTGTAGCAAAAACGACGTGACGCCGGTCGAGATGCGGATCGCAGGCGACGCGCTCACGATGGCCGTCAGCACGGAAAACACGTGGGCTAACTGCCTCTCCTTTGACCAGCTCGCCCAGATCTAGAGCGGCGGCGCAGAAACGTGGGCTGACCTGAACGCCGACTGGCCCGATGAGCCGTTCGAACTCTACGGCCCCGACACGACATCGGGGACCTACGACTGGTTCTCCCAGCACGTCGTCAGTCGCGCTGGCACCCACCGCTCCGACTACGTCAGTACGGAGGACGACGAGACCATCGTCCAGGGGCTCGAGAGTAGTCCGTACGCGATCGGCTACTTCGGGTATTCCTACTACGCACAGAACCAAGACCGTATCACGGCGCTGGCGATCAAAGCAGACGCGAGCGACGCGTGTGGCGATCCGAGCCTGCAGGCAGCCCGAACAGGTACTTACCCGATGGCTCGGCCGCTATTTATATACCCCTCCGAGGAGGCACTCCAGCGTGAGGAAGTCGCCGCTTTCGTGCGATTCTATCTCGAGAATTCGACGGCCGACTGGATCGCAAACGAGATCAACTACGTCCCCTCGAGCAACGAACAGGCCGCGACGAATCTCCAGACGCTCGAGGGGATCGCCGGGGAGTAACGGGATTGCGGTCGGTTTCGATCCGAACAGGGACCGAATCGACCGGTGTCGTTATTGCGGATCTTGAGTTCACGGTGTCGCCGTACCGGAACGGTTTTTTGAGAGTGGCGACGATATCTCGTCTGGCAGGTCTCCCCACTATAGTTTTGCGAAATCTATAGTCTCACACAGCTATAGTCGGCTATGTAATATGTGGTGAATGTGCGCATAGTACCTAATGCCGTCAGTAACGCGTTAAACCGTTCAGTGTCGTGGAATTGGTCTTCGCCGAGTAAGCTATTCGGAGCTATGGCGATCTATATAGCAATACATAGCTAACATAGCATCGTATTTCTATATACAGTCGAACGTTCACCTGATGACCGATACCCAGATGGATCGTTCGGGTCGCTCGTTTTCTCGACGAAAGTTCCTGGCCGCGACGGGCGCAGTGGGTGCCGCTGCGATCGCTGGCTGTACCGAAAACACGGGTAATGGTGGGAACGAGCGTGTCGTCGTCACGGGAAGTAGTACGGTGTTCCCGGTGTCCGACAGGCTCGCCGAAGAGTTCATGGAGCAAAATGACGGTATAAGCGTCACCACCGACTCGACTGGAACCGGTGGCGGCTTCAACAACAATTTCTGTCCAGGCGACTCCGATATCAACGGTGCTTCGCGACCGATCAAGGATGCTGAGGTCCAAGACTGCAGCGACAGCGGCGTCGACCCCATCGAGTTCCAGGTTGGGAAAGACGCGGTCACGATGGCCGTCCACAACGATTCGCCGATCGACTGTGTGACTTACGACGAACTCGCCCAGATTTGGAGCGAGGGCGGCGCAGAAACGTGGGCCGACGTCAACTCCGACTGGCCCGATGAGGAGATCGTACGTTTCGGCCCGCCATCGACGTCTGGAACCTTCGACTGGTTCAATACCAACGTCATCGGCGACGCCGGGAGCCACGTCACGCAGTACGAGAAGACCGAAAACGACAACGAGCTCGTGCAGGGCATCTCGTCGACTCAAAACGCGATCGGCTACTTCGGCTACGCGTACTATCGGGAAAACCAGGACGCACTCAAAGCACTCGAGATCCGCGAGACCGAGGACGACGAGTGCACCGCACCGAGCATCGACGAGGCCCAGTCGGGCACGTATCCGATGGCACGACCGCTGTATATCTACGTTAACAAGGACGCGCTCCAGCAGGATGCGGTCTACGACTTCGTCGAGTTCTACATCGAGCAGTCTTCGACCGACGTCATCTCCGATGTCGGCTACGTCCCCGTAAGCGAAGAGCAGGCCCAGTCAAACCTCGACAAACTCGAGAGCGAAGCGAACTGACGCGGCGAATCGAACGATTCACCATGGTAAGTCAACTACGCCCCACAAATGAGTGAACGATCGATAGATGTCGACTTGACACGATCATCGTCGGGTCGAGTCGTCAAAGAGCGCATCTACAAGTGGCTGCTGTTCGCTTGTGCTGCGCTGACCGTGTTCGTTACAGCGGCGATCATCTACACGCTGGCTACCGACGCGATTGCGTTCTTCATGACAGAAGACGCCAGTGTAGCTGGGTTCTTTACCGGAACGGAGTGGATTGCCCGCTCCGACGGCGGGACCTTCGGCGTCTGGCCGCTTGTGACTGCGACGCTGACAATCACCTTCGTCTCGGCGCTCGTCGCGGTGCCAACCGGCGTCGCAGCTGCCGTCTATCTCAGTGAGTACGCCAGCGACCGGATGCGCTCGATCCTGAAACCGTCACTCGAGATCCTTGCCGGGATTCCGACGGTCGTCTACGGCTACCTGGCGCTCGTCTACCTGACGCCGGCGCTCCAGTGGATCGGCATCCCCGTCAGCACGTTCAATCTGCTGTCCGCGTCTATCATGGTCGGGATCATGATTATCCCGATGGTCTCGTCGCTGTCGGAAGACGCGATGAGTTCCGTCCCGGATGCGCTCCGGCAGGCGGGCTACGGGATGGGGGCGACGAAATACGAAGTGTCGACCGGGGTCGTGATTCCGGCTGCCATTTCGGGGATCTTCTCGTCGTTTATCCTCGCACTCTCGCGAGCGATCGGTGAGACGATGATCGTCGTCATGGCTGCCGGCTTGCGACCGCGGATGTTCAACTTCGCGAACCCACTCGACAACCTGCTCAGTTCGGGACAGCCGATGACCGCCGGTATGGTTAGCGCCGTCACCAGTGACGCGACCGGCGGCTCGGCAACGTATTTGAGTATGTTCGCACTCGGCCTGACGCTGTTCGTCATCACGTTCGTGATGAACCTCGCGAGCGATTACGTCGCATCACGCTATCAGGAGGAGTACCAATGAGTGACACCGACGAAACGATGGAGGTGGATCGATAATGGCGACTGACCAACAGACCGCGACGTGGTATGGAACGGGCGAGGCAGTCAGCCGCGTCCGTGGCAAAGCGTTCAAGACGCTCTGTCTCAGCGCGACCCTTCTGGCCCTGTTGTCCGTCTTCGTGCTCCTCCTGTACGTCGCGAACGACGCTTTCCAGCCCCTTTCGGCGGACATGGGGTGGCTGCTCGTCACCATCGGGACGGTCGTCGTCCCTGCTCTGGGGGCGATCGGCTACTACTATACGCGCGATACGAGGGCGGGTGAGACGGCGACCATCGCGCTCGGCTTACCGGTCGTCTCGCTGCTGCTCACCGGCGGGGTGTTCATCACGTTCGAACACGTCGTCAGCGTCTATCAGTGGCTCTCGATCCTCGTCTCGCTCGTCGTCGCCGGCGGGATCGTGTACGCCCACAGCCGCGTTCGAACGGAGGCCGACCTCGAGCGACTCGTTGTCGTCGTAGCTGTGCCAGCGCTCGTGCTCTGGTTCATTCCGGGGCTCATCCTCTCGCTGCCGATGTTGCCGACGCAGTCGCTTGCGCTGCTGGGATCGTTCGTCGTGCCGGTCGCAGTCGTCGTCGGCCTGTTCGTCCGCAGACAGCGCGAAAACGACCGTGACGGTGCGATCGCTGCGGTACTGACGCTCGTCGGGGCGGCAGCAGGATTCGGCGTTGCGCCCGTCGTCGGCATCACCCCGTTCGTCTGGATGCTGCTCGTTACGGTCACCGCCGTCCCCGTCGCTCTCTACGTCGAGAGCGTCATCCGCCGTGGAGTCGGCGTGTCAGGGCTCGCGTTCCCGCTGATCGTCGTCGGTGGGATCGTCGCAAGCGTCGCCCTTACGGACGCACTCGGGGTCGCCGGCCCGACGCCGTGGCTCGACTGGGGATTCCTGACGAACGTCCCCTCGCGGACGCCCGAAGACGCTGGCTTCTATCCGCCGCTGGTCGGCTCGGTGATGATGTTGCTCATCATCGTCGTCTCCGCGTTCCCGGTCGGCGTCGGCGCCGCACTCTATCTCGAGGAGTACGCCCCGAAACGAGGTCGCTGGGGCCGGCTCGTTGACCTGATCGAAGTCAACATCGGGAACCTCGCCGGCGTGCCATCGGTCGTCTACGGGGTCCTCGGGCTCGCACTGTTCATCCGAGCGGGTGGGTTCGGGTCAGGAACTGCCCTCGTCGGCGGCTTCACGGTCGGCCTGTTGATTCTCCCGATCGTCATTATCTCCTCGCAAGAGGCGATCAGTGCCGTCCCTGACTCGATGCGCCAGGCATCGTACGGCATGGGTGCAACCAAGTGGCAGACGACCCGCAACGTCGTCCTTCCGGAGGCACTGCCGGGGATCATGACCGGCAACATCCTCGCGATGGGACGAGCGATCGGTGAGACGGCACCGCTGCTCATCATCGGCGCACCAGCTGTCGTCCGAATCGCACCGAACTCGTTTACGAACAAGTTCAGCGCGATGCCACGCCAGATCTACACCTGGTCGGGCGAGATCGATGCCGCGTTCCGACACGGGGTGTTGGCAGCTGGCGTTGTCACGCTACTGGTCGTTCTCCTGCTCATGAACGGCGCTGCCATCCTGATTCGTAACAAGTATCAACGCCGAGAGTAACCTATGACACAAGATTCAATGACTGACCCGGACAGCCGTACTGGTAGCCAATCGACCGACTTCGAGGGATCGAATCAAACGAGCGATCCGCTCGTCGATTCGTCGATCAACACCGGCCAGTCGGGCAGCCCCGGGGGAGAAACGAGGACAGTAATCGAATCCCGGGACCTCGACGTGTTCTACGACGAGACGCAGGCGCTGCAGAGCGTCGACATCGAGATCCCGGCCGAAAAGGTCACGGCGATCATCGGTCCGTCCGGTTGTGGGAAATCGACGTTCCTCCGGTGTATCAACCGGATGAACGACCTCGTCGACGCTGCACGAATCGAGGGCGAGTTGAACTTCGAAGGGAAAAACGTCTACGACGATAACGTCGATCCAGTCGTCCTTCGGCGCAAGATCGGGATGGTCTTCCAGTCGCCGAATCCATTCCCCAAGAGCATCTACGACAACGTCGCCTACGGCCTGAACGTCCAGGGGATCGAGGGCGATTACGACGCGATCGTCGAGAAGGCACTCCGCCGCGCTGCGCTCTGGGACGAGGTCAAAGACCAACTCGACTCGAGCGGACTGGACCTCTCCGGTGGACAACAACAGCGCCTCTGTATCGCGCGTGCGATCGCACCCGATCCGGACGTACTCCTGATGGACGAGCCGGCGTCGGCGCTGGACCCGGTCGCGACCTCGAAGATCGAGGATCTGATCGAAGAGCTGTCCGAGGAGTATACGGTCGTCATCGTCACGCACAACATGCAACAGGCTGCCCGAATCTCGGATAAGACGGCGGTCTTCCTGACCGGTGGCGAACTCGCCGAGTTCGACGACACCGACAAGATCTTCGAGAACCCCGAGAGTCAACGCGTCGAGGACTACATCACCGGCAAGTTCGGGTAATCAAACCGTCGCGCTATTGCCGTGCGGTTCGCGGTTTCAGTCGAGCCGTCGGTTGCGATCGGTTGCGTTTTTCTCAGAGTCGAATGTCGTCTGTGCGGAGACAGTCGAGCGACCGATTGTGTGTTGAGTGCTAACTATGCAATTTATTAGCTGATATCGCATCCGTCGGAAACGGATGGTCGCCACTGGGGTTCACATCCTGGTCGGGCTGGCACTGGTCATGCTGATGGGTCGGTCCAGACAGCCCGAGCCGTACCTCGTTGCGGCGCTCGCCGCTACCGTTCCCGACAGCGATACGTTCGTCTTTCGGCCGCTGGTCGAACTCGGATACGTAACCGGCGCCCTGTGGAGTCACCGGGGACTCACACACTCGCTTCTTGGAGGCATCATCGTGGTCGCTCTCTTCTCGTATTTCGGCCCCCGGCAGGCTGCTGCGATCGGATTCGGGTCACATATCGTCCTTGATTCCCTGTCGGGTGGTGTCCGGCTGTTCGCGCCCGTCGACCAGACGCTGTATGGCCTGTCGGTCGATTGGTTGCTGCTCAACTCGCTCACATCAGCCGTTGCAGTCCCCATGATTCTCGGCGGGTTGCTCGCACTGAAACACGACGGCGAGTACCGGCCACCCTCGTTTAGGTCGAAACCGGTTCTCGAGTGGTTCCGGTAGTACGTCCTCCGCAATCGCTCGAGGCCCCGGAATGGGCTCTAGTAACAACTGAAACGATTTAACACCGATCGCACAGTAGTCGTGCGATCGGGTGTGCAGTGACGTTCAGTGGCTACTATAGGGGTCGACGAGCGATAGGGGAGGTCTCACGTCGGAGTCGTCGCTAGAATTGGTACTGCACGCAGCCTTTATCAGGAACGGACACCGTGAAAACGGTATGGCCAGACAATCGTATCAGGACAAACTCACGGAACTCCGTGAGGACGTCCTCTACATGAGCGAAGTCGTCATGGAACGGCTTCGCATGGGACTTGACGCCTTGGAACAGAAAGACGAGGACCTCGCCCGCGAAGTGATCGAAGGCGACGGCGAGATCAACCGGATGTACCTCGATCTCGAGCAGGACTGTATCGACCTGCTCGCCCTCCAGCAGCCGGTGGCGAGCGATCTACGGTTTATTGCCGCCTCGTTCAAGATTATCACCGACTTAGAGCGAATCGGCGACCTCGCGACCAACCTCGGCGAGTACACGCTCGACGCCGAGCGCGATCTGTTCCCCGACGTCGACGTCCAAGAAATGGGCGAGTTGACCCTCGACATGCTCGAGGACGCGATGCTCGCCTACGACACCGAGAACACCGACGCCTGTCGCGAACTAGCTGCCCGTGACGATGAACTCGATCACTTCGCCGAGCGGGCCAGCGAGATCGTCGTCCGCGATCTCATCGAGCGCGAACTCGAGTCGCCCAACGAGGTCGAACAGCTGCTTCAGGACGTTTCACGGCTTCTGTTGACGATTCGGGACCTCGAGCGCGTCGGCGACCACACGGTTAACATCGCCGCGCGCACGCTGTACATGGTCGAAAACGACGACGATCTCATCTACTGAGACCCTACATAAACCGAGTTACGCACCGATCGCACGTGAAACGCGATCGGGTGTTCACGGACGGTTGGTGATCAGTATCGTCGCTGCGTCTCGCTCTTCGAAACGGGTTCCGGCGTAACTCAGCGTCTAGCTGCTTTCGTTGCCGCTTTCGTTGCCAGTTTCGTTGCCAGTTTCATTTCCGGTTTCGTTCCCGCCACCACCGCCGCCACCGCCACCACCGCTGCCACCCATTTGAATATCGCCGATCATCGTCGTCGGGTGGATCTGGCAGATGTACGTGGTCATCTCGGGGCTGGCAGTGAACTCGAGCCACTGGTCTTGGGGTTCGGTGACGACTTCCGTCGCCAGGTCGTCGATGACTTCGTCGTTTTCGTTATGGATTTCGATGTTGTGCCGGGCACCGTCACCAGTTGTCCAGCCGATTTCGTACGTTTCTCCTTCTTGGAGGATGAGCGTCGGGTTCGACGTGCCCTCGATCGAGGAGGGTGCGAGTCCTTCCCAGCCGGCCGTCTGCCCGTCAAACTCGATTTGCGTGCCGGGATCGATCTCCACGCCGCCACCGCCACCGCCGTTTCCGTTCCCGTTCCCGTTTCCGTTGCCACCACCGCCACAGCCTGCGACAACTGCCGTCGACGCAGCAACGCCTGTCAACTGAAGCATTCGTCGTCGGGATAACCGATCGTCTCGTGCCATCAGGCTACCTTTGCGCTCGACCGGAATAGCCGAATACCCGTCTCCTGCGTGGGAGTCAAGTGCAGGCTGGCACAGGACAGTGACGACTCCGTTTACCGATCCGAACGTCCCTGACCCGCTTTAGGTCACCGCGCCGATAGCTGATGGGCGCGTCGCTCCGGAACGCGGGTCAACAACTGTGCCGTGTCGACGATGTTTCGCGTTTCGAGCAACATTTCCGCCGCCTCGCGGATCGTAAACTCGGCCTCGAGGGCGACGCCGTGACAGCGCGTGTAACACTCGAGCCAGCGGTTCATCGCGGTCTCGAGGGCATCGAATTCGGCCGCTGAAAACGGCACGAGCCGCCCGCCGGTTCGGGCCTCGACGTAGAGCCAGATGGCCTGGCCTGCGCCCTCCCGGAGGAAGTCGGTGGCATCGTCGGGACTCGTCGGACCGTCCGGCATCGGATCGTCGGTCGAGCGCGTCTCGACTCCGTCGAACGCTGCCCGCTCGCGTTCGGCGCGGCGTGCGAGTGCAGCGATCCGTGGCCCGTACCGGCTCATCTTATCCCTCGCGGAACTCGATGCCCTTGCCGCCGCGGGGGTGTTCCCACGCCGTGTCGGCGACGATCGCACAGGTCCCACACTCGACGCAGGGCTGGGTGTCGAGGCTCACCAGCGTCTCTGCGGTGCCGTTGGTCTTGACCGTCTCCGATCGGTAACAGCCGCCGCCGAAGTCCTCGGCGCTGACTGGGCAGGCGGTGACGGCTGCGCCGCTTGCCTCGGCGGACTCGTCAAGCAGTTCGATGTGTGGATTGCCGACGTCCGTATCGTAGGTCAACTCGCCAATGCGCTCCTCGAGACTCGGCGGCTCGATGTCGCTGTCCCAGTAGATCGTCTTGCCGTGTTCCTCGGCGATCAGCGTCGGCAGGGAGACGTAGCCGGTCTTCGTATCGGGCAGCATCGACACCAAAAACGGCGAGTTGTACGCCCGCTCGAGCAGCCGATCGGCGATGGGATTGCCGACCGCCAGCGAGCCGATCGGCGAGTCAAGCACTCGTTCGACCGCGTTCGTCACGGCGTCGTGTTCGCTGACGCTCTGACTGAGTTCGTACCGCCGAGGCCGGAGCTTGTCCATCGTTCCGGAGTCCTCGAGCAGTTTCGTGTAGCGCCGACCGGCGGCTTCCGGATCGCGGTTGCCGCGGGTGATGGCGAAGGCGTCAGCCGCGAGCGCGCCCGCGGTGACGGCGTGGTTCATGCCTTTGATGATCGGTCCCTGGGCCTGCATCTGGCCGGCGGCGTCGCCGACGAGGACGAGCCGGTCGCGGTAGGGACGGCGGTGGGCGACCTTCTTCGAGTCGGGGACGAGTTTCGCCGCGTACTCTCGCTCGTGGTACTCGTTTTGGAACCAGCCCGCCAGTACCGGATGCGTCAGCAGCGCGTCGAGCAGTTCGTGGGGTTCGGCCTCCTGCTCGACGAGGCTATCGAGGTGGAAGACGGTCCCGATCGACAGCGAGTCCTCGTTGGTATAGAGGAAGCCGCCGCCGCGGACATCGCTGAAGAGATCTCCGGAGAACAGGTGGGCGGCTCCTTCGTCGGGCCCTATGTCGAACCGATCGTCGATCGCGTCGGGGTCCATGTCGACGACGGCTTTGACCCCTTGGAACCACTCGTCGGGTTCCTCCCAGTCCATCAGTCCTGCCTCGCGGGCGAGTTCGGAGTTGACGCCGTCGGCCGCGACGATCAGATCCGCCTTGATCGGATCGAGTTCGTCGCAGGTGATGCCGACGATCTCCCCGTCTTCACGAAGGAGGCCGTCGACACGGACGTTCGTCAGGACGCCGCCGCCGGTTTCGCTGGTCTTCTCGTGGACCCGTTGCTCGAGCCACGAGTCCATCTCCCGGCGGAGGACGGCGTCACACCAGTCGGTGTCGTGTTCGTGGAGATCGGTCAGGTCGTAGGTCTTGACCGCGTTGCCGGCGATGTTGTGGATGTAGTAGTCCGTAACCGGCCGCTCGGACGCGCGCTCGCGGAAGCCGTCGAAGAGGTCGTCGATGGTGTAGGGGGCCGAGTCTTCGGCGTAGATCAGCCCGCCGGAGACGTTCTTTGCGCCCGCCTCCGTTCCGCGTTCGAGAACGAGCGTCTCGATATCGTGGTCTGCCAGTCGCGAAGCCGCTGCGGCTCCACCGGGCCCACAGCCGACGACGACGGCCTCGTAGTGTTCGTAGACGTCCGTTCCGGCCGCCATCACTCGTCACCTCCGTCGGCGACGGCCTCGGGCTCGAGGCCCCGCTCACCCGATTCCACGGCCGCGGTGAGCCGTGGCAGGACCTCGAAGAGGTCGCCCTTGATGAAGTAATCGCTGAAGTCCCGAATGCGGGCGTCAGGATCGGTGTTGATCGCGACGATCGTGTCGGATTCGTCCATACCGACTTTGTGCTGGACCGCCCCGGAGACACCCGCCGCGATGTAGACATCGGGTGCGACGACCTGGCCGGTCTCGCCGATCTGACGTTCCTCGTTCGAGTAGTTCTCGACGTGACCTTCGAACTGATACGAGGAGGTGACGATCCCCCGCGTGATGCCGAGTTCAGCGTTCTCGAAGGCGTCGACCAGCTCGAGGCCGAGTTCCATCCCCTCGGTGGGGTCGTCAGCGATCCCGCGGCCGAGACAGACGATCACGTCGTGGCCGGTGAGGTCGATCCCGGCCTCGAGACGGTCGTGGTCGGTGATTTCGACGCGGAACCAGTCCTCGTCCAATTCCATATCGTGTTCGACGACCAGTCCCTCGTGATCGGGATCGCGCTCTATCGGCTCGAAGCTGCCCGGAATGACTGAACAGCCCTGTGGATGGAACTCTCGGCCCGGATTGTCGAGACACAGGATCGTCGAGTACTCGAAGCCCGAGAAGTCCGGCCGCTTCATGTGCAGGACTTTCTCGAAGGTCTTCTTGACGCCGGGCTCGCCGGTCTTGACCGGGTTTGACACCTCTTCGGCCTCGATAAACAGATCAGAACAGTCCGACGCCAGCCCGGAGTCGAGTTCAGCCTGGACCTTCGCCGAGAGGTCCCGCCCGTTGTTCGTCGCCGGGAACAGGATATACCGTGGTTCGTCGTAGTCGCGCCAGTCGGTGCTCTCGACGGTTCCCTTCCCGCGTGCCATGTGGGCCGCGATTTCGGTGTAGGGTTTGTGCAGGAACCGCTCGAGGCGCTCGTCGTCGTGGTAGACGGCGACGTCGGCCCCGTAGGCGATACACTCCTCGGCCAGCCCCTCACAATCGTCGCCCATCAGGAAGGCGACGACGTCTTCGTCGTCTCCGTAGTCCTCCTCGAAGCCGTCCATGAGCTCGCGAGCCTTGCCGAGCATCTCCTTCGAGACGTCGAGCAACTCACCGCCCTGCGTCTCACAGAAGACCCACATGTCTGCGTACGCGCCGTCTGCGAGCGCCCGGACGTGTTTTTTGTCGCGGGTCGGGTGGGTGAGGTCGTCATCCTCTTCTGGTTCGGCCTCGGCGTCCGACTCGTCGGCCCCCTCATCGTCGACGGTGTCGCCCGCTGCCTCGTCGCCGGTATCACCTTCGGTCTCTTCGTACTCGCCTTCCGTCTCTGTGTCCTCCTCGACACCCTCGTGATCGACGCCGAGTTCCTCGAGCCGGTCTTGGATCGCCTCGCGGGCCGTCGTCCGATCTTGGCCGGTCCGCTCGGCCTCGAGAACCGCCTGGAGGTCATCCGCGTCGTCGATCGTCTCGAGTTCGTCGGTCAGTTCGTCGACGGTGTAGTCGTCGGGATCGATGGCTGTCATTTCAATCACCTGCCTCCGCGGCGTGGGGCTGCAGTTCCTCGAGAACCGGTACCATCTCGTTTTCGGCGGGGTCGATCATCGTGGCCTCTCGCTCGGACGGCGCTTTGGGGATCGGGTCGACCGACGAAACGATCGTCGGCGAGCCGTCAAGTCCAATGTAGTCGGGGTCGAGATTGAGATCGGCGTGATCCCACGTCGTCAGATAGTCGTCGTGGTTCGCGGCTCGCTGTTCGGTCTCGGCTCGCAACTCCTTGTGTGTCAGTCGATGTGAGGCCTTCCGGTAGGTCGGCTCGAACTCGGGATCGGTGATGACGAAACAGGGCAAGGGCGCTTCCACGGTTTCGACCTCGTCGATATCGCCCTCAACGAGCCGTTTCGCACGCAGCATCCGCTCGTCGGGATCGATGTCGAGTGCAATGACGTGGGTAACGATCGGCCAGTCCATCGCCCAGCAGGTCTGGGGACCGGTCTGGCCGGTTTCTCCGTCCGCCGTCTTGAACCCGGCAAAGACCAGATCGACGTCCGCGATTTCGTCCTGATATTTCTCGAGGCCGGCGCTCAACGTGATCGCCGTCGCCCACGTGTCGGAGGCAGCTAACTCGCGATCCGAGAGCAGATAGCTGTCGTCGGTGTAGACCGTCTCCATCGCCCCTTGCAAGACCTCGGCGTACCCTGGCGGCCCCATGCTCATACCGGTGACGTGGCCGCCATGGCGGACTTTCGTCTGCAGCGCAGCCTGCAGCGCGAACTCGTCGTTGGGGTTCATCACGGTCGGCGTCTTCCCCCGTTCTAAGTGGCCGTCCTCGTCGAACGAGACGGCCCCCTCCGAGAAGTCCGGGACGCCTTTCGTGAGTACGATCGATCTCATCGTCCCCTCCGCGACTGTGTGGTTACTATTCGCATGTCTGTGACCCCCTATCATAGTATCAGTATTAAGAATAGGGGAGGAAATCGCTGGTCGGAAATGGCCACAAAGCGGGTTTCTCTCGAGTGATATCTGGAAGATCGTGTTAGCAGGGCCCGGCATGACCCGCGTGCGATCGGGATATGATCCCGCGTTGGCTGGCCGGATGAGCGGTCGTGTTATTCCTGCTCGCGTTCGGTCGTCCCCATCGTGATCTCGCCAGCGGCACGGATCGTGCCGTCGACTTCGGCGTCGGGACCGAGCTCGAGATCGCCACAGGAGACGTCTCCGAGGATGCGCGTCTCGCTGCCGAGCTCGACGTCGCCGTTGCGGGTGGTGACGTCGCCGTGAATGCGCGTGTCGTCGCCGACGGTGATGTCGCCGCGTGCCCGGAGGCTTCCAAAGATATTGCAGGCCGTCCCGACGTCGATCGTCTCCGCGCGGACGTTCCCGTGGAGTCGGCAGTCGTCGCCGATCGTCGCGGGCGTCGAGACGCGCCAGGCGTCGTCGCCGACGGTCGCGTTCTGTGGGATCACCAGCGGCTCGGCCTCGGCGTCTTCGTCGTCCTCGAGGAGTTCGGAAACGAGTTGCTGGGCCGTGTCGTCCTCGCCGATCAACAGGAGGTGTTTAAGATAGACGAACAGGAAGACGATCGTCGGCATCGGGTTGCGAATGACGATCCAGCCGTTTGCCTCGAATCCATCCTCGATCTCGACGTCGTCGCCGATGTCGAGATCGCCCGCGACTTTCAACCTGCCGCCGACGTGGACGCGTTCACCGATGTAGGCGTCCTGGCCGACGAGGACGTTGTCGGCAACGTCACACCACATGTCGAGTCGACAGTCGCCGTCGGCTTCGATCGCGCCGCCGAACTCGGCCCCTTCGCCGGCCAAGACGTTCCGGCCGCGGACCCCGAACTCGACGGTCGAGCGCCCACCGACGAGGACGTCCCCGTCGGTAACGACGTCGCGCTCTTGCGTTTCCGTTCCGTCTGGAACGATGAGTTCGTCGAGCGGATCCCTACTGAAGGCCACATTCACGTCACAAGGACATATCACCTAATAAATCTCGCGCGTCGTCGGCCGTTCGTCTGACGTGCGTCTGCCGGTTCGGTGAGCCAACTGCCGCGGACAGTCGCCCCGTTTTTACACTCCCGTTGCGTACGGCCAGTCATGACTACACTCGCGTTCGACGACGACGGCGTCGATGTCGTCTACGAAGGCACCGAGTTCCGCCTCGAGAAGGACCTGATCGAGGAAGCCACCGAGAAATCCTATTACGACGTGACTGACCACGAAGTCCTGAAAATCGTTGCCGAACAGCCGAACCTGCAGGGCGAGCCCCGTCGGATCGGCGATATTCTCGACTGACCTCTTTCTCGAGTACGTCTTCCGGAGACGTACTCACCGAATCGATAGCTGCTCGCCGAGCGCAGTCAGTAGATGACGTGGAGGATCACGAACACGACGATCCCGAGTGTAAACGAGATCAGCCACAGCGTCGCCGCGATCCGGCCCACGCGGGCGTGACTTGTCCGGGCGAGTTCCGCGGCCGGCCGGGAGAACGCGAGCATGAGGACGTAGTAGAGCAACGGAATACAGACGACCGCCAGCAGGATGTGGATCGCCAGCAACGGCAGATAGACGAACTGGTAGACGGTCTCTGGGCCAGGGAACGGCTGCGGCCCGCCCGTCACGGTCAATCGGTACAGATAGAGGACGAGAAAGCCCACGAAGAGGCCGAACGACGCCATCATCGCGACCCGGTGGCGGTCGACGTTCCCGCGACGGATCTCCCGCCACCCCATCGTGATCGTCCCGATCGCGGCCGCGCTGAGCACGGCGTTGACGAGCGGAATCGTTTCGATGACCCACTCTGGCGCTGCGGGCACGCTCGAGGACGGAATTCGGCCGCCCGCGGCCGCGAAGACGACCGCCAGCGATACCACGCTCAACACGCCGGTGAGAAGCCGCACGCGCTCTCTGGGGACGTATTCCATGTGTGGTCGTTCGAGCGCAGCGGGAAAGTGGTTACTCTCTGGGGTGCTGTCGCTGTGCGAGTCGGTATGCCGCGCTCGAGACGGCTATCGCTCGTCGGAAGTAGTGTCGGAAAGGATTATGCGTGGGTGATGTCCACGAAGGGAGATCACCTGCATCGATTGTGGTGGATGTGTTCCACCGATGCGATGCGTGGGACCGGATTCGAACCGGCGGACCCCTACGGGACAGCGCCCTCAACGCTGCGCCGTTGGCCTGGCTTGGCTACCCACGCTCGCTGTCTTTGTCTGCACTCAATCGTATCCAGTGTGATTATAAAAGCCCTTTCCTTTGCGTCCGCGACTGCGGTCGAATCACACACTGCTAGTTCTACCTGAATGATGGATACCCGGCTGATTCCCGTCGCCATCGGTCGATCGACCGCTGCTTGTCGCGATACTTGCCGCTATCTTCACTGCGGCCGGGACAGTCACAAAGGCTTCAACGCTCGAGCGATAGATTCGACCGATGTCTGTGCCGTCGAATCGGTCGCGCGCGATCGCCGGCGCGCTCGTCGCTGTCGGGATGGTCGCCGCCGGCGTCCTCGTCTCGCCGACGACGGTGCTCGAGACCGTCGACGCGGTGGCCGCGGATCCACTCGCGTTTGGGGTCGTCGTCGCGGGGCTCTATCTCGTGCGACCAGCGCTGGCCTGGCCGACCACGCCACTTGCGGCCGTCGTCGGGTACGGTTTCGGCGTCACCGCTGGGATTCCGATCGCGCTCGCCGGCGTCGTCACGACGGTGCTCCCGATTTTCGTCGCGGTCCGGTGGCTTACCGGCGACGACACAGCCGCCGCGGCTGACAGCAGCGGTAGCCTACTCGAGCAAGCCGGCGAAACCGTCGCGCGCTATTACGATACTGCAGGGCCGCTGCGGGGTGTCACCGCCTCGCGGCTGGCACCAATCCCCTCGGACGTCGCGACGTGTGCGGCCGCCGTCAGCGACGTCGATCTCCGGCATCTGATCGTCGGGACGGCGATCGGTGAGCTGCCGTGGACAGTCGCCGCGGTCGTCGTCGGTGCCTCCGCAGCAACGGTCTCGACGAACGGGCTCGGTGATCTCGGGCTCGCACTCTCGCTTAGCTGTGCGCTCGCTGCTGTCCTCTTGCTCGCCGGTCCGCTCTATCGTGCGCTGCGTGCGCGGACTCAGCAGTGAGCCGACGGCTCGAGACGATCGACGGACGGCTAACTGGCCCCTTCGGTTTCGAGAAGTGCTCAGCGGAAGGGATCGCTGCAATCGATGATGACGCCGTGGTGTGGACAGACGTACTTGCAGTGGCGTTTGTACATCGGTGCCTCACAGTGTGGACAGCGCGGGCCGCCAGCCGCGCGGTCGCTCGGGTCGTCCACGGGAGCGCCACCAGCGGTGCCATCCCCACTGTCGGCAGTCATAGGACACTATTCTCGCTGGTCAGTGCTAAGTGTGGTGTTTCCGGTGGTTCAGCGACGGAAAATGAGAGATAAAACGAAGATACCGCTCGAAACGGCCTCAGTCAGCGCTTAGCACTCGCTCCAGCCACAGGACTCGCAGGTCTTGCAGCCTTCGGAGAAGTACAGCGACATCGACCCACAGTCGGGACACTCCGGCGACTCGCCGGCGTCGATGAGGTCCTGGGTGGTATCGTCGTCGGTCTCTGCGGCCGCACCGCCCTGTGCGGCGGCTGCACCGCCGTCGGTCTTGTGACCGGGGGATTCGACGCGATCCGCGTCAGCCGACTCCTCGAGCGTCTGCTGTTTCGGATACGGCTTGTCGATTTCGCCCTCGAGATAGCGACGCATCGCGGTACCGATCGCGTCGGGGATCGACTGAATCTGTTCGCCCTTGTCCCAGGCGACTTTCGGGCTGCGGGTGCCACAGAGTTCGTCGACGATCTCCTCGGGGTCGACACCCGAGCGCAGCGAGGTCGAGATGACCTTCGCCAGCGCCTCGGTAAAGGAGTTGGTGAAGCCACCGGAGTGGCCGATGTTCGCGAACAGCTCGAAGGGCTGGCCGGTCTCGGGATCTTCGTTGATCGTGACGTAGATCTTCCCGTAGCCGGTGTCGATGCGCTGGCTGACGCCCTGGAGGGCGTCGGGCCGTTCGCGCTTCTCGGTGAAGTCGACCTGCATCGGCTCGGCGTCGCCCAACAGCGCGTCGACGTCTTCCTCGAGGATGTCCTGGACCTCTTTGCTCTCGAGGAACTGCTCGAGTCCGCCGAAGATCTCGTCGATCTGCTCGACCAGCGCCTCGGCGGCCTCGGTTTCGTCGGCGAAGTCGGCGTTGTCGGCGCGCGTGGTCAGCACCTGCTTGCTGCGAGTCCCGTCGCGGTAGTAGGTAACACCCTTGCCGCCGTGCTCGTAGATGTACTCGAACACGTCCTTGGCGTCCTCGAGCGTGGAGTCGTTGGGCGCGTTGACAGTCTTCGAGATCGCGGAGTCGACGCCTTCCTGGCAGGCGACCTGCACGCCGGCGTGCTCTTTCGCCGAGAGATCACCGGTCGTGACGAACAGTTCGCCGATGGCGTCGGGCACCGTCGAGAGTCCCTCGACGCCGTTGAACTGATTGGTCGCCATCTGCTCTTTGGCCTCTTCCTTGACCGCGTCGACGTCGATGTCGTTGTCCTTCAGGACGCGGAGGAAGTAGTCGTCGAACTCGACGAGCATCTCGTCGCCCTGAACGTCGTCGGAGACGTTCTTGTAGTAGGCAACGTTGTAGATGGGTTCACAGCCGCCGGTGGTGTTGCCGACCATGCTCGTGGTGCCCGTGGGGGCGATGGTCGTCGTGTTGTGGTTCCGGATCGGGAACCCGTCCTCCCAGTCGTCGGCGTCGAGGCCGGTCTGGTGCTCGAACCACTCGCGGTACTCGGTCGGGTTCGCGTACTTGGACTTGTCCCACTCGTCGAAGCTCCCGCGCTCCTCGGCGAGTTCGTGGGACGTCCACTTCGAGGTGTGGTTGATGTGGGTCATCAGCTGGCGCGCGACCTCGTTGGAGGCCTCGCTGCCGTACTCCATGCCGAGCTGGATGTACAGCTGCGCCAGGCCCATGATTCCCAGCCCGATCTTGCGCATCTCTCGGACCTTCTGTTCGATCTTTTCGACCGGGAAGTCCGACATCGTGACGACGTTCTCGAGGAACCGGGTGCCCATCTCGATGCGGCGGTCGAACTCCTCGAAGTCGACGGCGTCTTCGAGGAAGGCGTCCACGGCGTCCGCGAGTGTGTCGTACTCGTCACCGTGCTCGTCGTACCAGACGCGCCAGTCAGGAGCCTCGAGGTCCGCGAGCGTCGAGAGGTTGATGTGGCCGAGGTTACAGGCCTCGTACTCCTCGAGGGGCTGCTCGCCACAGGGGTTCGTCGCGAGGATGCGGTGGTCGGGGTGTTTCTCGATGTCGAAGGAGTGTTGCTTGTTCACCCGCTCGAGGTAGATAACGCCGGGTTCGCCGTTCTCGTGAGCGCCCTCGACGATGTCGTCCCAGAGTTCCTCGGCTGGGATCGACAGCTCCGCGCCGACCTCGACGTACTCGCCGAGGCCGAACATGTCGTACAGCTCCTTCGTCTCCTCGGTGGCGACGTGGGGCTCGCCCGTTCGCGGGTTCGTGAAGGTAAACTCCTCGCCGTTCTGTAGGGCTTCCATGAAGCCGTCGGTGATGCCCACGGAGATGTTGAAGTTCGAGAGGTGCCCCTCGACGGCGTTCCGGAGATGCTTGGGGACCCGCCCCTCATCGTCGATGAGTTCGCGGGCTTCGTCCAAGGCTTCCTGGAAGGAGGTGTGGGTGTAGTCGTCGGGGTCGTTCAGGCGCAGCGTCTCGGCCAGCGAGACGTCCTTGTTCTTGGCGTGGATGAACTGGATGACGTCGGGGTGGGAGACGCGCATGACGCCCATCTGCGCGCCGCGGCGAGCGCCGCCCTGGGCGATCGTCTCGCACATCTGGTCGTACGTGCGCATGAACGTGATCGGTCCCGACGCGATGCCGCCGGTCGAGCCGACCGCGTCGCCGTAGGGACGGAGCCGCCAGAAGGCATAGCCCATGCCGCCGCCGCTCTGGAAGACCTGCGCGGCCTCCTTGGCGGTCTGGTGGATGTCGTCGATATCGTCATCGGGAGAGTCGACGAAACACGCCGAGAGCTGTTGGAGTTCGTCGCCCGCGTTCATCAGGGTCGGCGAGTTCGGCATGAAGTCGAGGTTCGCCATCATCTCTTGGAACTCGTCGGCGACGTCCACGACGTGCTCGCGGATCTCGTCGGGGAGTTCGGGGACGATAGTGTCGTAGGCGAACTTGTTGACGTTGTAGATAGAAAGCGTGGTTTCAGTCTCGTCGTCCGTAGTGGTACCGGCGCCGAAGACCTCCGCAGCGAGTTCGTCCCGCCGCGGGTGGTCGGGCTTAAGCTGGTCGGGCGTGACCGTGATCTCGAGGTCCTGTTTCTCGGCCTCGTAGACGGCTTCCGCGAGTGCGATGTTCTTTCCGACGCGGTCGAAGAGGTCTTCCTGCTCTTCGATGAGATCGCCGTCGGCGTTTTTCCGCAGATAGCGCGCTGGCAGAATGTTGTGGTAGGCGTTGTCGGTCAGTCGCTCCTCGAGGGTGTCGCCCTCGGTGCGCTTGATCGGGAGCGTCAACTCCGCCGCGGAGAGGTCGGCGTCGCTCATGCGCGAGCCACCTCGTCGCTACACCGCTGCAACGCGTCGATTCTGGCGTGGGTCCGGGTCCTGACTCTAATCATTCGTGACGAAGGTTCAGTATTCACGTATTCATCTTAAGCGTGGTGTTTTCTCCTACTCTACTTGTAATAGTACAAATATAGTTGTATAGATGCCTCTGTAGCCTATCGTGTCTAGGTCTCCCGCGGCCGCCGAAACGGCCGCCTGTGCGGTCATTCGATACTACGTTGCCGACCGACTTAACGATTTTCAGACCGAACTGAAAGTGATTGTAAGCGACGGTATCCCGTCTCTTTCGTGTGATTTTCTCTTTCACTTACCTATGGCTGGACCGTCTAGACAGTGTCGCTCGAGTTACTCACTGTCGGTGATCAGTCATGATATCCAGAAAGATTACGTCCCTGCGGCATCGGGAGGTACATATGATCGATGCACTCACGTCGGTACCACCGATCTTGCTGGTACTGACCGCGCTTGCCGCCTTCGCCGTCGCAGCCGTCGCGATCAAGATTGCGGTCAAACTGGCCGTCAGAATCGGGATCGCCGCCGCGGTTATCCTCGCAGCGCTCTATGCCGTCGGTCTGACTGATCTCGCGTTTCTGCCCTTTTTCTGAGCGTTGCCGTCCCGGTTCGCTGCCACAAAACAGCACAGTACGTGTCGGACTCAGACCAGCGCGAGGAAGTTTTCGATCACGTCGTGTCCAGCCGCCGTGAGCACGCTTTCGGGATGGAACTGCACGCACTCGAGTGGATACTCGCGGTGGCGCACGCCCATGACAAGCGTCTCCGCGTCGTGTTCTGCGGTCGCAGAGACCTCGAAGCAGTCCGGCACGTCGGTCGCGACGAGCGAGTGATACCGACCGGCCCGAAACCCCTGCTCGAGTCCAGCGAAGACGCCCTCGCCGTCGTGGTCGACCGCGGATGCCTTTCCGTGGATCGGTTCGGGCGCGCGGCCGACGGTGCCACCGTACTCGTAGACGGCGGCTTCCAGACCCAGACAGACCCCGAGCGTCGGCACCTCCGGTGAGAGTTCTCGGAGGACGGCCATCGAGACACCGACGTCGCGGTCGTGTTTCGGGTGGCCAGGGCCGGGGCTGATGACGATCGCGTCGGGATCGACGGCGCGCACGTCCGCGAGCGAGGCCGTGTTCTTCAGCACCTCGGTTTCGGTGCCGGGCAGTTGGCTGACGTACTCGACGAGGTTGTATGTAAAGGAGTCGTAGTTGTCGATGAACAGGACCGTCATCGACTCAGCCGACCCATCGGCCGGTCCGTTCGCGTCCGCCTCGTCCGTCGTCGCGCTCATCGGCTCACCTCCGGCGTCGCTTCGGCGTCACTTACGTCCGACTCGATAGCTGGCCGTTCGATCTCTTCGAGCGCTGCCAAGACGCCGCCCATCTTCTTTTCCGTCTCCTCGTACTCGGCGGTCGGATCGCTGTCTGCGACCAGTCCTGCGCCGGCCTGCACCGTGATCCGATCCCGGTCGCCCTCGTCTTCGACCGTCGCGGTTCGAATCACGATCGCGAAGTCCGCGTCGCCGGTCCAGGAATAGTATCCGACGCCGCCGCCGTAGAGGCCGCGTGGCTCGGTCTCGAGGTCGTCGATGATCTCCATCGCGCGGATCTTCGGCGCGCCCGAGAGCGTCCCGGCGGGGAATGACGCTCGCGTCGCGTCGAACGCATCCGAATCGTCGGCCAGTCGGCCGGTCACCGTCGACTCGATGTGTTGGACGTGGCTGTATTTGAGGACGTTCATGAACTCATCGACGCGGACCGACCCCGGCTCCGAGACACGACGCACGTCGTTGCGCGCCAGATCGACCAGCATCGTGTGCTCGGCCCGTTCCTTGCCGTCGGCGAGCATCTCGCCGGCGAGTCGGCGGTCTTCGACGGGACTCGAGCCCCGGTCGCAGGTCCCCGCGATCGGGTTCGACATGACCTCGCGGCCGCGCACCGAAATGAGCGTTTCAGGGCTGGCGCCGACGACGGTTAGATCGTCGTGGTCGAGCAGATACATGTACGGCGACGGGTTCACGTCGCGCATCGCCTCGTAGAACCCGAGCGGATCGATGTCGCCGTAGAGCTCCCGGGTGCGGGAGATCACGCCCTGATAGATGTCGCCATCGAGGACGTGTTCTTTGGCCTGCCGAACGCTGTCTTCGTACTCCGCTTTCGGCCCCGCGACTTCGTTCTCGCGGACGAACCCGCCGGTCTCGGGGTGGTCGGCGTCGGCAAGCGTCGCCGCGGCGTCGGCGGCTTCCGCCTGCAGGGTGTCGTAGACCGCCTCGGGGTCGTCGTCGCCCTCGAGCACCGGCGTAAAGACCAGCGAGACCGTTCCATCGCGCTCGTCGAACGCCAGCGTCTTCGTCGTCAGGAGGAACTGCGCGTCCGGGAACCGCGAATCGGGCCGCTCGAGCCCGACTTCCTCGAGCCAGAGGTCGTAGACGGCGTCGTAGGCCAGAAAGCCGACCAACCCGCCCTCGAGATGCTGGCGGTCGTGGTCTGGCACGTTCTCGAGGCGCACGTCGGGCATCGCGGCTCGCAGCGCGTCGACGGTATCGCCGTCGGCGTCCGTCTCGATCGCTGCAATCGGTGCGTCATCTGACAGCACCTCGACGGTCGCATCGCCGGATTCAACCGTCACGACGGCTTCGGGATCGTAGCCCACGTAGGAGTAGCGCGCGTGGCGCGCGGCACCCGTGGTACTCGGCCGGAAGGCACCGTCCGGATCGCTCGAGGCTGTCTTCTCGGCGCTCTCGAGCAGGAAGGCGTACGGTGAGCGCTCGCGGTCGCTCGCCGCGGAACGGCCGGTCAGCGCGGCGTAGGCTGCAAGCGGCGTCGTGTCGACCTCGAGGGTCGCGACGGCACGGACGACGGCCGGCTGGTCCGCTCGCTCGTCGCTCGTGCCCGCGTGGTCGCAAAACGTCTCTCGATCGATGTCGAACGTCGGCGACTCGGTGGTATCGGTGTCGGTCATGGTGGTCACGGTTCCGGCTCCGCCCGTCGGCGGGCAGTCGTCGCTCGCTCGACAAAGGAGCGGACGGCGTCGACGTCCTTGACGCCGCCGCGTTGCTCGACGCCGCTTGCCACGTCGACGGCGAAGGGCTCGACGGTTCGAACCGCATCGGCGACGTTCGCGGGCGTGAGTCCGCCCGCGAGGATCACCGGCGACTCGAGGGTCGACGCGGCGTCGCGGGTCCGATCCCAGTCGTGGGTCCGACCGGTTCCGCCACCGCCATCTTCGCCTGCCGTGTCGACGATGAGGCCGTCGACGATATCATCGTAGGCTTCGGCGGACGGGACGTCGTCGGCGTCGATCGCGAGCAAGAGATCGGCGTCGACCGCCGACTGCAGGGCGTCGAGGTCGTCGGGACGGCCGCCACCGTGGAGCTGGAGCGCGTCGGGCTCGACCCTCTCGACCAGTTCGACTGCGTCGACGGGATCGTCGACCATCGTCACGAGTACGCTCGTCACGAACGGCGGCGTAGCAGCCGCCAGTTCCGTGGCCTGCTCGACGGATACCTCACGCGGCGTCTCGACCGGCACGTCACAGATGATGCCGACCGCGTCCGCGCCTGCGTCGACGGCCGTCCCGAGGTCGGCTTCGCTGGTGAGTCCACAGACCTTGACCCGCGTCATCGTCCCTCCGGCTGTGGCGTCACGCTGCAGAGCTGCTCGAGTTTTCGCGCCGCCGCGCCCGAATCGATCGCCTCGTGGGCGGCGTCGGCACCGGCTGCGAGCGAGTCAGCCTCGCCGGCGACGTAGATCGCTGCCCCGGCGTTGGCCAGGATGACGTCGCGTTTCGCGCCGGTCACATCGCCCTCGACGATGCCGCGCATATCGGCGGCGTTCTCTTCGGGCGCGCCGCCCGCGATGTCGTCGATCGCGTGCTCGTCGAGGCCCAGATCCGCGGGCTCAAGGGAGTACTGCTCGACGGAGCTGCCCTCGACTTCCGCGGCGACGGTCTCGCCGTGGATGGCGATCTCGTCGGTGCCCGCACCGTGGACGACCAGCGCGCGATCGATGTCCATCCGCGAGAGGGCGTCCGCGAGCGTCGAGACGAGATCGGCGTCGTAAACGCCGACGACCTGTGCGTCGGCCCCTGCGGGGTTGGTCAGCGGTCCGAGGACGTTGAAGATCGTCCGCATCCCGAGTTCCTTGCGCGGCCCGATGACGGCTTTCATCGCCGGGTGGAACACCGGTGCAAGCATGAAGCCGATGCCGTCGTCCTCGATGGCTTCCTCGACCGCCGGCGGTTCGGCTTCGACGTTGACGCCGACTTCTTCCAAGACGTCCGCGCTGCCCGACGACGATGAAACCGAGTAGTTGCCGTGCTTGGCGATCGGAACGCCAGCACCCGCGGCGACGATCGCGCTCGTCGTCGAGACGTTGATCGTGTTGTAGTCGTCACCGCCGGTGCCGCAGGTGTCGACGAGTGGCTCGCGATCCGGCGAGATCGTTCTGGCCGCATCGCGCATCCCTTCGGCGAAGCCCGCGATCTCGGCTTCCGTCTCCCCTTTCGCGCGCAACGCCGTCAGCAATGCGCCGATCTGCGCCTCCGTTGCGCCCTCGAAGACGGCCGTCGACGCCGCTCGAGCCTCTTCCTGTGTCAGATCCTGTCCCTCCGTCACTCGTTCGACGTACTCCTGCATAGTGAACACCAATGTACGTTGTTGTCTTGTAATGCCCAAATCCGTACATCACCTTAAGCGTGTCGACCGGGTGCGTGAGGGGGACTCCCGTACGGCGTTCGATTCGAAACCTTCAATTACGGTGGCGAGCAACGATTGAATGCAGTCAGGAAGCGTGGCAGCGAGGTCACGCAGACCGAAGCCAGGCGGGTTGGTGGTCTAGTCTGGTTATGACACCTCCTTGACATGGAGGAGGCCGGCAGTTCAAATCTGCCCCAACCCACTACTTTTCCCGCGATCACTACGCGACCGGCAAGTTTTGGTCAGTCCTTCACGATCGTTTCAGAGGTCTCTGGTGTTGCATCCGGGGATGATTCGGACTGGTTAGTTCCGGCGTCGTCGCCCGGTATCTGCCGTGGCAAGAACGTCGATGCGAGAAGCAGGAGCAACACGAACAGCACGAGAAGCAGCAGCGTCGCCCGCTGGGCGTCGAACATCGCTGCCTCGAAGATGCTCTCGAGCAACTGTCGTTGCGCTGGAGTGAGTTGGTCCAGGAACTGTTGCTGGGTGGCGTCGGTCGCTGTCTCTACGGCATCTTCGAGCGCGATCACCAGATCAGTTCGTTGGGCCGCTGAAACGGTCTCGCCCTCTGCTTGGAGCACTCTATCGACGACACCACCATAGAAGTGTCCGAGAAAGTACGAGCCAACGACTGCTGTCCCCAGGGAAAATCCGATCGAATAGCTGACGTTCAGGACGCCGGATGCCTCGGCGGAGTACGCAGTCGGGACAGCCGACATCGTCATATTGGTGATCTGTGCTAGGATGAGCCCGACACCGGCTCCATAAAGCGCCACTGGCAGAGCCATCTTGAGGATCGTCTGACCGGGACCTGTCTGCTCGTACAACAGCACCAGTGCAACGGCCATACACACGATCCCGATCTGGATAAGCGTCTTTGGCGAGATGTGCTTCCGCCAGTTGGGCGTAACCGTCGAAAAAGCGACCGACGCGAGTGAATACGGCAACAACGCAAGCCCTGTTTCGAAGGCGGTGTATCCGAGTACGGCCTGAAGATAGACCGGGAAGATAAAAAAGAAGCCAGCTGAGACGATCGAGCGCATGTTGTATGTGAGAACGCCGGCTAAAAACGGGCGGTTCGTCAGTACATGCAGCGGAACGAGCGGCGACTTCCCAGCACGTTCCAGTCGGCGTTCGTACTGAACGAACGCGGCGAACGCGAGCAGTCCGACCCCGAGAAGCCAGATTGCCGGCGATGTTCCAAGCGGATTGAACTGTATTCCGTCGACAACAAACGGCCGCCGTTCGACTACCCATCCATACTTCCCGCTCAGAACGAACCCAGTGACGAGCGATGTCGAACTGACGATGGACAGCGCTGTCCCACCTTTATCCAGTGAACGGGGCGTTTCCGACAGTGGGTTCGGACTCACGTACTGAGCGAAGAAGAGAACAACCCCCACACCGATGAGTTGCAGCGTAAATCCCCACCGCCAACTGGCGTACGTGGTCAGTGCGCCACCGATAATCGGTCCAATAGTTGATCCAACCCCGCTCACGCCAGCCAACAGTCCGAACGCCTTCGCCCGGTCATCATCTTCGTAACTGATGATCAAGACAGTGAATGTCAGGGGAAATATCACGGCAGCCGCAGACCCCTGGATGAGCGACCAGCCGAGGTAGAGGACCGTCGTATTCCAGCTAATCGACGCCACCACCGTCCCACCAGCATAGACCATCAATGCGACTGCCAGTACACGCCGAATACTATGCCGAGACGGCAGTGTACCGGCCGGGAGAACCAGCGCAGCTGTCACCAGCGAGTAGAGTGCAACCGCCCCCTGAATCACGGTGACCGTAGTACCGAAGTCGTCGACCATCGTGGGGATCGCCACGTTCATCAGGGATGCATTGAGGACCACGATGAACGTCGTCAGACTCACGGCGATTGCTGGTGCCCAGTATTGTACTCTCGTCTTTTCGTCCGTAGAGAGACGAGAACTCCCGTTGGAAGGAGGGCCATCTGGGGACATACAGTTGTCTAACACGGCTGACACACAAATAGCATGAGCCGTGACGATGATCTGCCTCTCCGTTTGCGTCGAACGACCTCGTTGTAGGTGCAGCGTTCAAACCTGCTTCGGCCCTACTTTCAGTGATACAAGGCATCGAGACGAGATCCCGAACGGAACATGACTCAGCGGCCCCGAAAACGCGAGGTGCTGGACTTCTGAATCAGTCCGGATCGGTCAACAGCTCGAGTCGACTGTCCCTTTCCCCAACACGAGAACGTCCCACCGAAACACTTGACCGAAAAATTGTCTTTGTTTTCCACGATATTAGTTTATGTTATCACTCGGTGTAATATAGGACATGAGTTCGCACTCAAAACACTCTGGTGAGAGTCACGTCCACGAACACCACCCCAGCGCGGTGGGATACGAGACGCCACAGGCCGCCATCGAGGAGGCGACTCGAGAGACCGTCGCCTACGTGCCAGCCCTCTACGTCGGCACGGATGTCGACGCGCCCGACATGCTGACCGTCGTCGACGTCGACCCCGACTCGTCGACCTACTGTGAGATCATCGATCGGATCGAGATGCCGACCGTCGGTGACGAGTTACACCACTTCGGCTGGAACGCCTGTTCGTCGTCCTGCCACGTCGAGGGGGCAGAGCGACGATATCTCGTCGTTCCCGGCAACCGCTCGTCGCGCATCCACATTATCGACACGAAAGATCGGGAAAATCCCGAACTCGTCAACGTGATCGAACCCGAGGCGGTCTTCGAACACGACCTTTCGGCCCCGCACACGGTCCACTGCATTCCGGAGGGGAAGATCATGATCAGCATGCTGGGCAACGCCGACGGCGACCTCCCGGGCGGGTTCCTCCTCCTCAACGAGGACTTCGAGATCGAAGGGCGCTGGGACACGCCAGGCGACATCGAGATGAACTACGACTACTGGTACCAGCCGCGCCGGAACGTGATGGTCTCGAGCGAGTGGGCTGCGCCGAAAACCTACTATCCGGGGTTCGACCTCGAGGACGTCGAAGCCGGGAAATACGGCCAGAAGCTGCACTTCTGGAACTGGGAGGACCGAACGGTTGAGCAGACGATCGACCTCGGCGAAGAGGGGATGATCCCGCTCGAGGTGCGCTTCCTGCACACCCCCGAATCTGACCACGCCTATGTCGGGGCCGCGCTCTCGTCGAACATGTTCCACCTGTACCGGGAGAACGGCGAGTGGCGCGCGGACAACGTCATCGACGTGGAGGCACGCGAACACGAGGACTGGGACATGCCGGTGCCGGGCCTCATCACGGACCTCCTGGTCTCGATGGACGACCGCTACCTGTTCTTCGCGAACTGGCTCCACGGCGAGGTCCGCATGTACGACATCTCCGATCCGTCGACCCCACGGCTGGCCGACACGATCTCCGTGGGCGGGCTGTTCAGTGACCGCCAGGAGGTTCAGGGCCGGCCGATCAATGCCGGGCCGCAGATGCTCCAGCTTTCGCTCGACGGCGAGCGCCTGTACTTCACGACGTCGCTGTACTCGACGTGGGACGACCAGTTCTTCCCCGAGGAAGGCAAGCAGGGCTCCGTGATGCTGAAAGCCGACGTGAATCCGCGCAAGGGGACGATGACTCTCGACGAGGAGTTCCTCGTCGACTTCGGAACGCTGCCCGAGGGACCGGCCCGCGCCCACGAGATCCGCTGGCCCGACGGCGACTGCACGAGCGACGTCTGGATGTAGGCGAGATGAACGAAGCCGCCCTCTCGAGACGACAACCGCTCGCGGGGGTGGACGCGGCCCGCTGACGGAACGTGGGCCGGTCGAAACGGTGACAATACAATGACCGTCCAGTCAACGAAAACCGGTGAGCGACGATGCGGGTAAGTCGAGCGGCCGCAACCGCGCTCGTCGCGCTCGCGAGCTGGCCCGCAGCTGTCAGCGCCCACGGGACCGGCGCAGAGACTACAGCGACCGGAGCCCACGGCCCGTCGATTCCGTTTGTCGTCGCGATCGGGTTCTCGGCATTGCTCGGCGTCGCAGTCGGCCTCGGGTCCGTCTCGCATTATCGAGCAAACCCTGCCGTTGCGGACGCCCACAGCGCGACGACGCGACGTGAGGTGACGGTGCTGGTGATCGTGCTTGGTCTCGTAGCGTTGCTGTCGGGGGTTACCCAGCAGTGGCTTCTGGCGATCGGTGGCGGACTGCTCGGCGGGGGACTCGCATGGGTCGGCCGAACACACGGCGTCTCGCCCCACGCCGGCTGTGCAGATGCCGCATTCGGCGCGATACTGACCCATCGCGTTGTCGAGGGGATCCTCGTTGCGGGTATCTACACGGCGAACGCCTCGTTCGGACTGCTCGCTCTTGTCTTCCTGACGGTGCACGCGATCGCCGAGACGGTCGCTGTCGGCGGACTGTACGCCCCAGTCAGCCGCCGCTGGGGCGTCGCGAGCGTCGTCGCGGTCCAGTTTGGCTTCGTCGCCGGCGCTGTCGGCGGGATCGTCCTCGTCGCCGGCCTCACACCGCCGGTCACCACGCTCCTGCTCGCGGGTGTCGGAGGTGCCCTCCTCGTCACGGGAACGACCGAGTTCCGCATGGCAGCGATGGGGCGACGGCACCGTCTCGAGGCGTAACCCCGAACACGGCGTGAGCGTCAGTTAATCGATTCCCAGGTTGCAGAGGCAGTTACGCGACCGTCTCCGACGTCGACCGAGCGCTCAGTGGCCGACGAGCCGAGCGACTCCTCGAGCGCGCTCGCGTCCGCGTCGCCGAGGATTGCCGCGAACTCACCGGTCGCCTTCGATCCAGCGTTGTCGAACGTGAGCGAACTGACGCTGCCGTCGACGCCCTCGAGTTCGGTGTACCCCATGTCCAAGTCGTCCTGGGTTCCGCTTCCGGTGTCGGAGACGTCATCACCGCTGTCGTCGTCGCTTTCGGAGGCGGGCTCGAACGACTCGCCGTAGCCGCCAAACACGAGGTGACCGTGCCCCGCAGTCGAGACGAGCCACGCGAGGTCGTCGCTTGCCTCGGTCGCCCGTTCCGTCTCGCCCGCGGCGGCCTCGATCGGGGTCCGAATCGCGTCGACCGGATCCGCAACATCGTCACGGCTGGTGACTTCCTCCCCACCCTACTCGCTCACCGCTGACGCGGTTCGCTCCTTGAGGGTGGGGCTTCCTGTTTCCACGACGTTGTCAGACTTCGTCTGACAGCCTGTCGAGGTTCCCTCGACAAACGCGCTTTGCAGGAACCGAAGTGGTTCCCGTAGGAGCGCAGTCTCCACAGGCGGTGATTCGGGACAGCCCGTCCCTACTTTGTCGAGACCGCGAGAAAGAATGTTCCACGACGCATTCGCGTCTCTGTCCGCCTCGAACCCACACGACGCACACTCTTTCGTCGTTCCTCGCGGGTCTACGGCGACGAAATACGTCCCCTCACGCTTGCACTTGTATTCGAGTATTCGGAGGAACGTTCCCCACGAGGCCCCGGCTCGGTTCCGCGAGTTGCCCGGAAGTTCGACCAGTCCCTTCGCGTCCAAGTCCTCGACCGCTACAAGGTTGTACTCACGGGCGTAGTATGCCGAGAGTTTGTGGAGGAAATCCCGCCGCTTTCGCTTCAAATCGGCGTGTCGGCGGGCAACTGTCTTGCGCTGTTCCTCCCAATTGTTCGACCCATGCTCTTTCCGCGAGAGGTTGCGTTGGGCACGTTCCAACCGCTCGCGTTCATCCGAAAGGTCCGGCGACTCGACGGCGAGATCATCGCTGTCATGGACGTATTTTAGGATACCTACATCGATACCAACTGCGTCGGTCACTTCATCGGGTTTCTCGGGTGGGTCGTCGAGAGTTTCGACGCCGAGAATGGCGTACCACTTGCCGGTGGGTTCGCGTTTGACCGTGACGGTCTTGATGATGGCGTCGTCGGGAAGGTCACGGTGGAACGTGAGGGGAATGTCACCAATCTTCGAGAGCCACAGTTGAGTCCGGCCACTCGTGTTTTTGAGTTTGAAGCCGGACTGACTGTAGGTGAACGACTGGTACTCTCCCGGTGCTTTCCACTTCAACTTCCCAACGTTGTAGCCGTTCTCTTTGCGAGCGTTGAGCGTTGAGAGGTTGTCGTATAACCGCTGAACGACTTTCTGAAGCACCTTCGAGTGAACGTCTCGCAGGTCACTCCACCACTTCTTGAGATCCGGTAGGCGTTTCTGTTCGGAGTATGCCGACGTGTCGTCGTGTCTGTTGAGGCGGTGGAGAAAATGATTGTAGACCTGTCTACAGGTATCGACAGTCCACGCTAACCGCTTGCGGAGGTCGTCGAACGGGTTCAGCCGATACCTGTAGTTGTAGTTCATCTATTCGTCATCGGGGTCAGAAGTACGGACGACTTTCACGTCTGCGCCACGCCAGCGTTTCGGGACGTAGACGTGAGCGCCGTTGCCGGTAGCTTTTACGTCGCCATCCACGACTTCGTGGCCGTTGATTGTGAACTGTCCCATGTACGATGTAGATACATTGTCTCGACAAGCAAACGCTTCGGTTGGCCTGTGGGCCGGTCGTTGTGGAGCGTATGTGAGACGACGACGGCGCTGTATCCCCGCCCTACTGCGCTACTCGGCCTTCGGCCTGCGTTGCTCCTTGAGGACGGGGCATTAGCGCCTGAATTTTAGGTAATACATGATGAGCGTTTCTGAATCGCTGCCACGCCGCAAGGACGGGAGACAGCCCATTGCCAGCCGATCGAATGGGACCGTTACCGTTGATACCGATCGTCGAACTCACTCACGACTGGGCGTTCGCCACCGGATTGGAGAACTGGCTGAGCGAAAGTGGTGTGCAACTACTCCACATGGCCGTACGCGACCGAACGGTACAAACCCGCGAGTCGACTTGACCGGGATATGGAAGTCGTCGGCCGGCTGCTGGCGCTGCTCGCGGTGTTGCTGGTCGGTGCTGGACTGCGGACGACCGGCATCCTCGATCGCCGTCGGACCGAACTGCTGAATGCCTTCGCGTACTACGTCGCGCTGCCGGCGCTGATCTTCGTCTCCACTTACGACCAGGCGATCGGTGAACTGCTCTCACCGGCACTGCTCGGTGGTCTCCTCTTCGTACTGTTTGCGACCGTGGGACTCGCCGCGCTCGTTCATCGGAATCGTGACTCGAGCGCGCGCCGCAGTGTCGCGATCGTCCAGTCGTATCACTCGAATCTGGGCTATCTTGGCTTGCCGCTGGTCGCGGCGACGTTCGACGCGTCGGTGACGGCGATCGCGAGCGTCGTCTTAGGCGTCGTGACGCTGACGCAGATGCCGCTGACGATTCTCGTCCTCTCGACGCTGAACGGGGCCGACGTCTCGCTCGCGCGTGAACTCCGCGGGCTCGTGACCAATCCCGTGTTGGTGACGCTGGTCGGCGGACTCGCCGTTGGCTCGCTCGGAATCGCGATTCCGTCGGCTGCCGCGAGCGGGCTCGACACCGTCGGCTCGCTGGCGTTGCCGATCGCGTTGCTCTGTGTGGGTGCCTCCCTGCAGATCGATTCCACGAACATCGATCTTGAGGCGACTGCCGCCGTCGTCGCGCTCAAAATCGGGCTGATGCCGGTGATCGCGTGGGCCGTCTTCTCAACGCTGGCCGTCGATTCGGCGACGTTCACCGCTAGCGTGGTGATGTTCGGGACGCCGACGGCCGTCTCGACGTTCGTCTTCGCGAACGAACTTGGCGGCGACCGGGAGTTCGCATCGCTAAACGTGTTCCTCACGACGCTGCTCTCGATCGCGACACTGTTCGTGCTCATCACGCTGGTCGGCTAAGCGGGAGCCCCTCTCTGCATTGGGCGACGAGCCTCGAGCAATGCGGCCTCGAAACGGAGCCGTGCTATCGCGAGAAGAGATTTTTGAGGCGACCGAGCAGTCCCGGACTATCGTCGCTGTCACCGTCGTCGTTGCTTGCTTCGGGGACTGCGTTGCGGTCGATCGAGCCGGCCAGTGGGCCGGCATCGTCGGGCACGTCGGCATCGCCATCGGTGCCGCCAGCACCTGTCCCCGACGTCTCGAGGTCGTCCAGCGAGAGATCCACCTCGTCGATCTCGGGGGTCGACTCTCGGCCCTCGCCGGCCTCGGCAGCCCGGACGTCCGCGCCGGTGACGGTCCCCTCTTCGACGCGAGCAGCCAGGTCCTCGAGCGAGGCGTTGTCGGGCAGACTCGAGGCGGTGGCATCGACCGTCGCCGTGTCGGCCGCGGCCGAGTCGGTTCCGGACTGGGCATCGGTGTCGTCGGCTGGGTCCGCATCCGGCTCGCTTTCGGTAGTCGTGCGCTCGGCCGTCGGAGTCGCGGTCGCGGCTCCTGTGTCTGACTGACTGTCGTCAGTCGTCTCGTCGGCTGCCGGAACGTCGTCCTCGTCGAACGTGGTCGTGACGGCGTCGTCCTCGTCGAACGTGGTCGTGACGGCGTCGTCCGATTCGCTCGTCGTGACAGTCGCGTCGTCTGAGCCCGCAGACTCGGCTGTCGTTTCGTCGAGCGACGCGAGAATGTCGTCGACGCTTTCCTCTGAGACGACACGCTGGGGACCACCACTTGGCTCGAGACTGTCGCCCGACTCGGCGTCGTCGGCCGTGTCCGGATCGGCTGCATGCTCGTCGCTCATGGTGGCAGTCTGGCGCTGCCGAGGACATAACTGTTCCCCTGTCACGACAGTCCGGAATTCGAGACAGAACGCGGCTCGAGCAGAGGCTACTCCGCAAGCGGAGGCCGCGACTGGACGACGTTGAGGACGGCACCGACGAGGATGATGATCCCGGCGAAGTAGAGCCAGGTGACGAACAGGAGGACGACCCCGACGGCACCGTAGGCCTCGTACTGGGAAGCGTTCGCGGCATAGAGCTGGAACCCTGCCTGCAGGAGCGTCCAGCCGACAGCGGCGAAGACAGCGCCGGGAAGGATCTCGCGGACATCGACCGGAATCGGCGGCAAGACGTAGTAGATCGGCAGGAAAACGAAGACGAGCCCGACCAGCAGCGAAAGCCAGCCCAGAGCACCGACGAACGGGACGGTGTCGGCAACGATCGCAAGCAGCATCCCGATTCCGATCATCAATACGAGCGCGCCCGCGCCGGCGAGGATAACTGTGAGCCCGTCTTTGATTTGGTCGGCTATCGAGTCCTCGGCCACCTCGTCGTAGACCTTGTCGAACGCCAGACTTAGTCCGCGAAAGACCTTGAGCGCACCCCACGCGGCGACGACGAGCGCGATGATGGTCGCTTCAGCGCGCCCGGATTCGGTCGTCAGTGCATCAGTCACGAGTTCTTCGCCTGCCGCCGGGAGAAAGTCGCCGGCGGCGGTGATCAGCTGCTCGGCCGCCTGCTCACCGCCGATCAGCGAGCCAACGACGAGCGCGAGCAAGACCAGCGGGATAAGCGACACGAACGCGTAATACGCGAAGCCGGCTGCGAGGAAGGTCAGATCGCGGTCGCTCGCCGTCCGATAGATCGCGGTGAGCGTCTCGGGAACCTCCATAGGGAACGTACGACGGTGATGCCCAAGAACCTGTAAGTCGTTCGCACTCCCTGTACCGCAAGCGGTATCGGCGTTTTCGCCGCGGCTGTCAGCGATCGTGACTGCCGATTCGCAGATCAGAACTCACGATATCTCACCATTCCTGGCAGAAGTTCTGCCCCGCGTAGACCGCACCGTCGTCGGTGATGTAAACGCCGACACCGGCGCGGTCCCAACTGGGCGTACGCCCCTCCTCGAGAATGGCCTGCCGGTGGGACGTGGAGTTCATCCACTGATTGACTAGCCCGGTCGCGAGTCCCTCGGCGGTTTGGTGTCGAACGATGCCGTCACCGCTGGCCCGGCTGACACGGCGGTCGAGCCACGTTTGGGCGATGTTCTCGCCGTATCCTCGGCAGTAATCGCCGACGTCCTGAAACCGATCGGCTGGCGCTTGCCCGTCCGGATTCCGGTGAGCGAAGTAGTCACGCCGGGCCATATCCACGGTGTGTGCGCGCGAGACGGATGCGACCGTCCCGTCCCACTCGAGGGGCTCGAGGCCGTGGGCGGCCCGTCGCTCGTTGATCTTCGCGTGGACGAAGCTCTCGACGGCTGCGGAGCGTACAACCTCGACGTCGGTCTCGTAACTCGAGTTCCCCGGATCGTCGGGGTCGACGACGGCGGGGGTTCGATCGCCAGCCGGTGGCGGCTCGGGGCTGGGGGAGGGTCCGTCTTCGACGCCGAGGCCATCGAGGAGTTGGGGTGCAAACAGGGCCGTTCCGAGCGCGAGCGAACAGACGAGGACGACGGCGACGAGGAGGTTCACCAGTCCCCGCACCAGTGCGCGGTCGGTGTTCCCGTCCGGGTCGCTCCTCGCCGTTGCAGGCCGCCGGCGATCCATCGCGTCGACAGTTGGCCCGTGGCTACAAGAGAGCCGTGACCGCTCACAGCGGCTGAGACACCCACAGGGGTTGATATAACACCCGCTTATCTCCTGAAATCCGGATTTCGAGGGCTATACCAGATGATGCTTTACGCTGAGACTGCAACGATCGATATCGATGCGCAAACGGACACTGCTTGCGTCAGTTGGCTCCGGTGTCGCACTGAGCCTGAGCGGCTGTATGGGTATGCTGGGCAACGGGAGCGACGGCGGGTCGAATACGTATCTCGACGCCCAAGAGTGGGATGGGGTCGATGACCCGTCCAAACTCCCATTCCCGACACATGGCCAGGAACTCCCGTCAGCGACCCTGCCGGCACCGTTGCGGGACGGCGCCGAGGTCTCGATGCCTGACGACTTCGAGACGGATCTGCTGGTGACGTTCATTTACACGACCTGCATGACGATGTGTCCGCGCCTGACCAGTCTTATGGCGCATACGCAGGACTACGCACGCGAGGAAAGTTACAGTGACCAGGTGTCATTCGTCGAGACAACGTTCGACCCCGAACGGGACGACGCCGACGCCTTCAGCCAGTGGGCGGACAAACACCGGGTCGAAATGGACGACGATAACTGGTACTTCCTGCGGCCCGAGACCAAGGACCGCGCCAAGGAGGTCGTCCAGGACGGGTACGGCGTGTATTTCACCAAAACGGAGCCGGAGGACATGGACGCCTACATGTTCTCGCACACAGGCGTGATCCTCCTCGCGAACAGGGACGGATACGTCGAACGCGCCTACAAACTCCAGGCCCAACGGAATCCCGAGTCGCCGCGAGTGACCAGGCAGGAGATCAACGACGATCTGGCGACGCTGCGCGAACGAGAAGGCTGATCCAGTCAGCACGCGGTTATTGCTGCCTGAACCATGCGCACGCTCACCCGGAGGGGCTGTTCTCTGTCCTGTCGCCGAAGATTGTCTCATGGACCCCGACGACGAGCCCGGGGACGACCGCCATGAACAGGTGTTCCTCGAGCGGGATGCCGGCGATGTCGATGCCGGTCCGGAGTTTGATGTCGAAGACGCCGACAGCGAGCGTGTATCGGTCCCAGACGTAGGCGATGGGGTACAACGCGAGGATCGTGACCGCTGCCTTCCGGAGCGCGTTCGCGCGACGTAACAGGATGGCGGCGACGGTACCCCACACGATCTCGGTGACGAGGTAGGTGTACCGGCCGAAGACGCTGATGTCGAGCATCGGCTGCAATTCAACGGCAGCTATAAAAACCCCTGGGCTGGAGCCACCCGGACAAAACGGGCAGTATCTTAAATACCTGGGGGCAGTACATCAGGACAGACAGATGAATATCGCTGATATCGCCACTACGGAGTTTATCGAAGTCGACGCTGGCACGCGCATGGGGAAAGTCCGTTCACAGTTCGAGAACGGCAACCCCAAGGGAATTATCGTCACCAACGATGGGGACTACGAGGGCGTCATCAGCGAGCGGGAGATCCTCCAGTCCCACGTCGAGGACGACGCCAAGGTGTCGGCACTCACCAAACCAAGCCGAAGCACGCCATCGCCCAAGGTCGACCGCCAAGAGGACGTCCGGGAGACCGCACGCGTCCTCGTCGAGAGCAACGCGAAGGTCGCACCCGTCTTCGAACACGGCGAGCTCTGGGGAGTCATCAGCAACGACGACATCCTCGAGGCGGTCCTGGACAACCTCGATGCGCTCACCGTCGAGGACATCTACACCGACGATCCGGTCACGCTCCGCGAGGACGATGGGGTCGGCAAGGCGATCAATCTCCTCCGCGAGCACGGTATCTCTCGACTGCCGATTCTCAACGAGAACGGCTACCTCTCGGGTGTCGTAACCACCCACGACATCGCGGACTTCGTCATCCGCAAAAGCGACACGACGACGACCGGTGACCGGGTCGGCGACAGCCAGCGGATGCTCGACGTCCCCGTCTACGACATCATGAACAGCCCCGTCGAGACGACGACGCTCGATGCCACCGCCAAGGAAGCCGCCGAGGCGATGCTCAAGGACGATTACGCGGGCCTGATGGTCACGCCGGCGGACGACGACCGCGTCGTCATCGGCATTATCACCAAGACGGACATCCTGCGCGCGCTGACGTTTACCGAGGAAGAGCACATGGACGTCCAGATCACCAACATCTCGATGCTCGATACCATCACCCGGGAGTCGATCGTCCAGAGCATCGAGGACGTCTCGGACAAGTACGCCGACATGCAGGTGATGCACGCCCACGTCCGCTTCCACGAACACAACGAGAAACTCCGTGGCACCCCGCTCGTCCAGTCGCAGATCCGCCTGCGTACCAACAAGGGCCAGGTCGCCGGCACCGGCGAAGGCTACGGCGCCGAGAACGCATTCCGGGTCGCACTGGATAAACTCGAGCGCAACGTCTTAGAACTCAAAGGCGTCACCAGCGACGAGGAGTACCGCGGCCAGCTCCTGCGGAAGCTCAACGAGATCTAGGTCAGTCTCGCTTGGACGACGGCGGTCGCATTTTTTGCGCGTGGATGGTGACGGACAGCGGATGCCACAGAATGAAAGCACTCGTAGGTGATCGAACGCCCGCCGCTCAGGGACGGCTCATTTCGTCGACGCCCTCGAGCCCGGCTGCCGTAATCCGGAACTGGACCGATTCCCCGGCGGGTTTCGAGCGGTGTTTCTCGAGCGTCGCCCGTCGGTTGCCACCACGGAAGCGCTCGAGGCGGACGACGGCACCGGTCCAGTGTTCCAAGGTATTGCCGCCAAGCCCGCGGGTACGATCCGAGTCCGGATCGGAAAAGACCTGATTCGTCAGAACGACCGCAAGATCGTGTTTCCGCGCCAGTGAGAGGAGGTGTGTCACCTGCCGGGTGACGCTGCGCAACGCCTCGCCCTCGTCGCCGTCGGCGGTGCGCTCGAGTCGGTAGAAGCCGGTCGCGCTGTCTAACACGATCAGGTCGGCACGTTCGGCGAACTCCTCGGCGTCGCGGACGGCCTCGGCTTGCTCTTCGAAGTCCAGGACGTCTTCGATGACGATCCGTGAAGCGACCGCCTCGATGTCGTCGCCAGCGTCGGCGCGCGATCGAACCGGTCCGTCGTCGACGGCGGCTTCGAGCAACTGCTGGAAGCGGTCGACGGAGATGCCTTCGGTGTCGATATAGACGACCGTCCCGCCGTCGACGGCCGTTTCGACGGCTGCTGACAGCGCGAGGTTGGTCTTCCCGGCAGCCGGTGGACCGTACAACTGCGTGACAGTCCCGCGTTCGAACCCCTCACCGAGCAACTCGTCGACCGGGTCACAGCCGGTCGAAATCGCCTCGTCGGTCACGGTTCGAGTTGGCCGGCTGTGAGGAAAAAGGCCCCGGAACCGGCCGACGATCGGTATCGACTGTCGTCTGCGATCGGTATTCGACAGGCTACTCTCGTATATCGGCCTGCGAACGGTCGTGGGATGATCCCACTCACGACGAGTGAGTGAAAAAATGCCGCGGCGTGTAGACGACGATTAGCAGAAGTTCTGCGTAGCGTACACTTTGCCGTCGTCAGTGACGTAGACGCCGATACCCTCGTTTTCCCACTGGGGTGCGAGGATGTTCTCTCGGTGACCCGGCGAGTTCATCCACTGGGTGACGATTGCGTTCGCGAGTTCGGTTTCGGAGGTGTACGTGTCGGTTCCGCCGTCAGTTCGCACGGGCGTGTCGTACCACGTCTGCGCGATGTTCTCGCCGCCAGTGTAGTACGTGTTGCCGCTGCCATCGACACGGCACGTGTATCCCGCGTCGGCGTACCGATCGGCGAAATTATCGCCTTCAGGGCTCGTGTGCGAGAAGTAGCCTCGCTCGGCCATGTCTCGGCTGTGATCTCGTGCGATGTCACGGAGTTCCGTGTCGAACGCCAATTCGTTCAGGCCACGCGCGGTTCGCTCGTCGTTGACGGCCTCGTGAATCCCACGCTCGACAGCGGCGCGATCGAAGCCGCCGTCGGTCTCCTCCTCAGTCGCGGGTTCGGTCTGATCGCCGTCACGGTCTTCTGTTGTCGTGTCGGCGTCAGTCTCCTCGTCGGTCTCGAGCTCATCGAACCAACTCGAGTCGGTCGTATCGTCGGTCGACTGTTCGTTCGTCTCGTTCGCATCCTCAGCATCGGAGCTGGAGTCAGTGTCAACCGATTCGTCGGAATCCTCGGTCTTCGTCTCGTCACTGTCGGACGAGTCATCGGTCGTGTCACTCGTCTCTTCAGCCGGCTCCTCGACCTCGTCGGCTTCGTCGCTGTCGCTCTCGTCCGCGGTCTGGTCAGTGTCGTCGTCCGTAGTCGTCTCGGTGTCACTGTCGCCCGAGCCGGGCGAATCCGGTCCTGTCTCCGACGGCTCGTCGCTATCGACAGTATCCGAGTCGTGATCAGTACAGTCGGAGAGGCTGTCAGGGACTGTGTATCCGTACGCACTGAAAATACTGGCTAGACGTGTCTCGAGCGGAGAACAGGAGTTGGCCTGTTCCTGCTGGAATTGTGACGTTACAGTCTTACTATTCGTCGTCGTGATCTGGTTCGAATTTGTAACGGCGGTGTCGGCCATGTCCGTTCCCGTGGCGGATGGCGCGGCCGCTGCAACGCCCGGCCCGACCATACTCACCAAGAGAACCGCAACCATCGTGAGGGATATCCCTCGTCTCGATATTCGGCTCATCAACACGTATATTCAGAAAATCACCGATCATGAACTGTCTCCTGTATCTATTCAGTCTTTATGAGTGAACTCAGAGCACGGTATACAACGACCGCTACTGCGGTTTCTCCCGGTTTTGAACATCGATAGTCAACGAGTGGAGTAGTGCTCCGTGACACCCTCGAGGCCGGTGATTCCGTGGGGTTCCTCTGTCGACTCTGCGGTCAGGACACGCCATCCGTGTACATTTATATCAGGTAGCAATGCAAATACCCTGGCCCACCGTGGCTGGGGATGAAGCTGACACCCGGTGATACAAACCAATAAATGTATGTATAGTTAATTGATAGATAGCGATAGAACACAGTCACCGCTACCGTGCCTACCCGACAAAAGATGTAGCGGAAGGACTGGACCATCAGGTAGACGTTCATCGCCAACTTTACAACCACGTCCGCTGGGACTACGAAAACAGTCCCGAGGACGACAAGCCAAGCGAGTACGACCAGAACAACAAACTCCCTGAGTGGAAACGTAAGTGGCTGCTGTTCGCGGAAACGCACTCGAAGGCTGCCCAAGCCACGGTTGCCCGCTTCCACCGCAACCTCTCGAACCTTCGGAAGAAGAAAGAGAAGGGGTACAACGTTGGTCGGCTCAAACGACAACCTCCCGCCGACTACCGGAGTGTTACGTACAATCAGTCTGGCTTTGACCTCGATGACAAGAGGGGCCGGGACGGATATGCATACGTGCGCTTCAGCAAAGTCGGCTGGATAAAAATCCGCTACCACCGCCCGCTCCCAGAACACACCACGACGAAAGAAGCTACGTTCAAGAAAGAACGGACAGGCGAATGGTATGTGACATTCAGTCTCGAAACCGACGACACTGATTTGCCCGAGAAACCCGCGTTGGAGTCGCTCGACACGAGCAACAGTGTGGGTATTGACCTTGGCATACAGAACTACATCCATACTAGCGACGGGAAGACCGTGGATTGGCTTGATCTCGATGACGAGTACGAACGACTCCGGCGCGAGCAACGCAAGTTGTCGCGGAAGGAACACGGCAGTCAGAACTATAAAAAGCAACGGCGAACGGTCGCCAAAGCGAAGCGGAAGATTCGTCGGACGGTGCTGGACTACCAGCACAAGCTTACAACGTGGCTCGCCAAAGAGTACGACGCCATATTCGTGGAAGACCTCAACGTAGCCGGAATGCTTCAGGACGACAGGAACGCTCGGAACAAGCAGGACGCGGCGTGGCGACAGTTCATCACGCTTCTCGAATACAAAGGGAATTTGTACGGCACGCATGTCGTGCAGGTCGAACCCGAGGGGACAACGAAAGAGTGTGCGAAGTGTGGTGGTGAAACGCTGAAACGCATCTGGATGCGCGAGCATTCGTGCCCTGCGTGTGGGTTCGAGACAGACAGGGACGCGAACGCGGCGATGAACGTTCTTCAACGCGGCTTTTTTGAATTAGGGCAGGGATGGCCCGAATCCACGCCTGTGGAGACTGTGACCGCTACGGACACGGCACAATTTGAGTCCATGTCTGCAAGTCACGTCATCGAAACAGGAACACCGAACCCGTGAGGAACGGATGCCCCGCGCCACCGTGCGCGGGGTAACATTCACTCATCGTGAGACCGAACTCCACAGTGTGATCGTCGTCGCCACGTCAGATTTCGAAGTGTACCACGGCGTCGTCAATGAGCTCCGCGAGCGCGGGACGACGTTTACGACCGTTGAGCCCGACGAGGAGCTCCCGGATCACACCGACGTCGTCGTCACCGGGCCCGATCATGTCGACGATTTCGGTGCCGTCCCAACGATTGTCGCCGATCCGGACGCGCCCCGGCGTGCGGTCGATCAGGCGCTGGCCGCAGTTCGTGGCGACGGCGGCCGGACGATCATCGGCGTCGATCCAGGACGCAACCCTGGCATCGCCGTCCTCACCGGCGAAACGGTCGTCGCGGCGTTTCAGGTTCCGCTCGGCGACGCCGTTGACTTGATTCGGCGCGAGGCCGACGAGGCACCATCCCCCATCGTCCGAATCGGCAACGGCTCCCGCCTCGAGAGCGCGAAACTGGTCAACGAACTCGATACTGTGCGAGTTGAACTCGTCGACGAGACGGGGACAACCCCCTATCTCGGAACGGGCACGCGAGGTATGGGTGACGTCCTCGCGGCCGTCAATATCGCACGCCGCGAGGGCGATGTCGTCGACGCGCGCGAGATCGAGCCGACAGAAGGCGAGTTACAGGTGATCAAGGACCGCTCGCGCGAGCAAAGCGAGGAAAACCGGGCGATCGACGAACTGCTGGCCCGACGCGTTGCCGCCGGCGAGTTGACGATCGATGAAGCACTCGCGGAGCACCGTGACGACGAGTCGGAGTCGGATCTCGAACCGTCGGACGCCGATGACGGAAGAGACTGAATAACGAGCGTTCGATCACCCGGCTCGTCGATAGCCGACCATACGCGAACGGCCGAGCGGGCGAAAACCGGCCGGCCAGTTCGGGCCGGAATTGCTACGTTAGCGATACTGGTCAGCGTTCTTTGCGTATCGCGAGCAGTGCAGCAGCGAGCAACGCAATGAGGGTAACGGCGACGCCGAACCCAGGGATCGAATTGTCCGTCTCGTCGGACGGAGCGGTGGTCGGCTCATCGGTGGCCACTTCGTCAGCCGTCTCGTCACCAGCGTCGGTGTCAGTCCGCATGGCCTCGTCGTCAGTCACGTTGCCGTTCGTCTCGTCACCAGTCGTGTCGGATTTCTTGCCAGCTTTCTTCTTGGTCGTCCCGTTGGCGGTATCGCCTCCGGACCCGTTTTCGACCGTTTCACTGCCGGTCCCATCGTCGCTCTCTGCAGTGTCGCCGCTCGTATCGACAGTCGCCTCGACGTCGGCGAACCGTACATTTCTGTTCCGTTGAACCGTTATGTGAGACGCGTTCGCACTCGCGTTGCGCTCGGCGACGGCGATCGCAGCCCGTTGTTGATTCCTGTTTTCTTGGGTGATGAACTGGATCTGTTCGAACCGGGCGCTCGAGTACTGTTCGTCGCTGGTCCGCTGGTCGTTCTCGGCGTTCTTGCCGTCGCTCCCGAGCGTGATCGGTGCCGTCCCGCGAATGGCGTCTCCGCCGATCGTCAGCGTCGTTTCGTTGGTAATCACGGTTCCGGCGTTAGCAGTGACGTTTTCATAGATGGACGCTGCAGTCGTCACGCCGATCTGTTCGTTGTAATTGCGCTGTTCGGCCAGCTGGATCGCAGTCGCATTGCTTCCGTCGAGCGCGATCGCGACTGCCGCACTCTGCAAATTAATGTTCACCTGTTCTGAGTGTTGGTACTGCGTCACACTGACGTCGGCTGCTTCGCTTTCGTCTTCATCATCGTGGAAAATCTCGCTCCCCGTCGTCAGCATGCTCTTGTCGGTTCCGTCCGCCGTGGCGATGTTCATCCCTGCCATCGACTCGAGATGGGAAAGCGTTTCGACGGACGCGTACTGTTCGTTGAGATTCGTTTGATCGGTGAGCTGGACGGCCGTCGCAACGGAGTTGTTTCCGACCGCGATCGCGACTGCCGTCCCCTGCTGGTTCTGGTTGATCTGTGAGAGGGTCTGTGACTGATCGATGGTTGCCTGTGCGGACTGGCCGGCAGCCCCGGCGGCAGCGCCAGTCTCGCGGAGGGTCGTCGATCCCTGCTGTCGATTCTTGTTGGTCTGTGTGGAGCGTTGATACGCCAGTGCGGTGCTCTCGTTCTCGGCGAGTGCGACGGCGATGCTTTGGTCGTTGAAATTAACCTGACTAACGTTTTGCTGTTGGGTGGTTGAGGCCTCAGTCGGCAGTCCGCTGTCCCGACCGCTGCTATTGGTCTCGTCACGGACGCTCCACCCATCGAACCCTCGATCGTCACTATTACCGAAGACGATGTGCACGTCGCCGACGTTTTCGAAGCTGAGATCTTGGGATGGGGCTATGGTGCTCTCGGCAGTCGCCTCACCAACCTGGCTGTTCGTGTTCTGTTGTGTCTCCTCCTGGATGGCGGTTGCCTCCCCGCCGTCGATCGCGATGGAGACTGCCCCTCCCTGCTGATTGAGATTTACCTTTTCGACGTTCTGGTACTGCACGATGTCGGCAATCGACTCCTGATTGGCCTCGACGCTTGGGTCGGTCGGGGTCGCCACCTGGGACTCGAGAAACTCATCAAGCGACCGATTCCCCAGATCCGCACCGAAGACGAAGTAGAGTTCGTCGTCGTTCTCGAGTGTCTGTACGGCCTCAGCCGTCGAACCCGGTTCGGCTGACGTCTCGGTTGTCTCTGCGGCAACAGCGGTCCCGGCTCCAGCTCCGGCCATCGAGAGGACGACCAGCGCAGCGACAAACAGTGCTGTCGGACTCGAGAGTCTCGTCATAAGCTCTTGTTGTCCTGTCCAGACACCTGTGCTGAGAGTCTGTTCGTATTGACTGTCATCGGTATAAACTGCTAACAGCCGGACACAGTCTTTGTTATCTAGCAGTTATAAGAACGCAGCAGCCAACTACCAGCGGGACAAGAGTTTCACTGAATAAAACTCACAAAGTCATCAAACAGCGTTCGAAGAAATGGCTGACTATATGCCTGAAACCACAAGACACGGGTGAGACAGAACAAGCGTAAGCGGGTGCCGATCACCACACTGTATACATCAATAACATTTCATATTGTGCATATTCATTATAAGGATGTGTATCGAAAATAACGGATTGATTTGATCGTGAAAGGTGACTATATTTCGGAGTTAAGTCTCTGTATTTATTTGTTGATGATTTGATATCGAACTCGTACAGAGGATAGTCAGAGATGCAAGAATGCTGTTTTCTGGGCCTTAGATTGGCCAATTCGGCGTTTTAGGCGAAACTGTTCCTGGGGTTCATATTCATCTCCAAGGTGATTCTCACCTGGGCAACGTGCCATAGCGGTGAACAATCGAGTCCACTGATGAGGGGTTGGCGACGAGTCGAGTCAGATGATCCGACACGTATGCCCGACACGCAAAAACTATGAAACGCGCACTCACGCTCGCACTGACGGTAGCATTGATCGGCAGCCTCACGTTCATGGGGTTCGCTGGAACAGCGGCCGCGGCTGACTTCCAGAACGACGCTGGCGTCGACCAAGATACGGATGCGGCGACTGATCAGGCCCAAGACACCGATCAGTCGTCCGAGCAAGACGGCGAGAACGAACAGGACCAGGAGGCTGAGCAGGAGAACGAGCTTGACCAGGGTGACAACATCGCACTGGCTGGCAGCGGTGGTGCGTATGCATTCAACAACGCTGACCAGACGAACAAGCTCCACCAGGATCAGAAGGCCAAGAACGACCTGGAGAACAAGCCAGATGCTGACCAGAAGCAGAAAGGGAAGACTGGTGCAGGTAGCATCGCTGTCCCGATCACCAACCTGACCGACTTCGTCAACGCCGCACTGTAACGCTGCGGTAAAACCATATCCGATTTTCGTTCCGCGTTTTTTCCGTCACTGTTCTTGAATTCGGAGACGAGTCTCTCACGAGAACAGCTACTCACACTACCACACATCAAGCAGCTGATTACTGAATCAGTGGCAAAGATAACTCAGCGATCGTCGCCGTTCTCGAGATCGTGCTACTTCATCCGTCATATTCGGTTCGGCTAGCGACCCAGCTGTCTCTGCAGCAACAGCGATCCCGACTCTGTTCCGGCTATTGATCCGGGGTGCTGTCTCGAGTTTCCGTCCCACCCTAGCACGGTCGCAGGGTGTTGTCATTGAATCGACACTCTGATAATATGTAGTATTATAGTGGTTTTAGACTACTAATTCGAGTGCTTGCATTTACTATAATATATTGAAAAAGACCATATGTCGCTAACATTGCGGGAGATACTGTAGTATCGAGAAACGCACTACTGAGAGAAGAATTGCAACCAGGCGTCGAACCATCTTACGGGGAAACATTCGGCTGTACGGTTGAAACTGCAAGACACGGACAGAATGAAACAACTGTAAATAAGTACCGATCAGTCTATTGTATCCATTAGTGTCTCTTCAGATTTGCAGTATTCGGTGCTCGATTGTCCAGTAGAAATGAATTAGAATCATCATCTATTAGAACTGACTTTATTCTGAACGTGTATCAAAATATTCGTTTTTGTATTTATGGATGCTGAATTCAACTAGTCGATATTCAGAGATCCGAGAACATCGTTTTGATATCTTTTGATGAACTAATTCGGCGTTTTAGCCGAAACCGTTCCCGGGGTTCATATTCATCTCCGCGGTGGCTACCAGTTGGGCAACGTGCTATAGCGGAGCGAGATTGGTAGCGGCGAGAAGAGACTAGTGACGGGTCGAATCTGATTGACACGTGCGCCCGTACACGGCTATAACTATGAAACGCGCACTCACACTCGCACTGACGGTAGCAGTGATCGGCGGCCTCACATTCGTGGGGGTCGCTGGAACAGCGGCCGCAGGCGACTTCCAGAACAACGCTGGCGTCGATACCGACAATAGCGTCAACCAAGATACGGAGGCGACGACTGACCAGAACCAAGACATCGATCAGTCGAACGACCAAAACGTCGAGAACGACCAAGACCAAGAGGCTGAGCAGTCGAACGAGGCTGACCAAGGTGACAACATCGCACTGGCTGGCGACGGTAATGCGAATGCAGTCAACAACGCTAATCAGAGGAACAACCTCAACCAGCGCCAGAGCACCAACAACGATCTAGACAACCAGCCAAACGCCAACCAGCGCCAGAACAGCAATACTGATGCAAACAGTGTCGCTGTCCCAATAACTAACCTGGAGGACTTCGTCAACGCTGCACTGTAACACCGCGGTAAAATCCATCTCCGGTTTTCGGTCCACGTTTTTTGTCGCAGTTGATCCCGGGCCCAAAACCAAGCGGATCACGGGAACCGTTATGGATGCCGAGAAATAGCAACGCGATCTCCTGTAGCGGTGCCTCAGCTGCCGTCGTCAAGTAAGTACCAGACTGCTCACTGCACAATCGCAGTGTCGGTAAAAATGAAATCGGAGTGGCCGAAGCGATTCGGTAGTTACTGCAGTTTAGTTCTGCTGACGGAACGCCAGCATAGCTGCTCCGAGGAGGGCAACCAGGGCGACGCCGACGCCGAACCCGGGCATACTGTCACCGCTGTTCGACTGCGACGCGTCCTCATCCTGATCGTTGTTAGCGTCTTGGTCGTTCGACTGATCGACGTTTTGGTCCTGATTTGTTTCCGCAGACGTATCCTGGTCAGTGCTCGCATCGTTCGAGACTCCCGACTCAGTGCTGTCATCGCCGTCAGCGGCGTCGTCACCTGCGTCCGACTTGTCCTTCTCACCTTTCTCGGTGTAGTCTTTGTCACCTTTCTTCTTGTCGTGCTTGGTGTCGTCTCCCTTCTCGTCGTGTTTGTTCTTCATGTCTGGGTCCACGGTGGCCGAGTCGGACACGGGGACGAAGTTTCCGGCGTCTTCATCGTAGGCCTGGAGCGGTTCATCGTCGACGAAAATCGTCGCTGTGACCTCGGTCTGTGCTGTGATCTTCGACGTGTCGACCGTGATATCTTCGTTCGTCCCGGTTAGGTCGGTCGCACGACCGAGCTCGTTGCCGTCCGCATCAGTCAGGACGACGTCGAACTCGGTGTCGTTATCGTCGCCATCCAGCAGGCTCGCTGTGTCGACAGTGACCTGCTCGAGCGTGCCCTTCGCGGATTTCTGATCGGACAGCTCGATAGTGGCATCGTAGACCATCGCGTCATCGTCGTCTATTTCGTCGCCGCCCTCTTCTGTGTAGAGCGTCGCAGTGTACTCTCCCGGTCCGTCAGGGGTCGCGAAGATAGCAGCATCCGTGGCATTCACAGGAATTACCGTTTCATCCACGACCGCTCCGGACTCGTCTGTGACCTCGAGGTACTGTCCTTCCTGGGCATAAATGGGCCCAACGACCATGGTGTCCGAACCGTTATAGACACCGATGGCCTGATCGTTGAACGTTACACTGTCTTCGGTTTGTGCCGCTGCCCCGCCTGCAAACGCTACGGACATCGCAATTACGGACAGGACCATGAGTCCTGCCAGCACTACTGCGCGTCCTTTTTCGAGAGTGGTCGGTTTGGTTGTCATTTTGTATTATATGTCTGTTTTCGGTTGGTTAGAGGCCGAGTCGACTCTCAGCGTCGTGAGCTCGCGAGTCTAGCCCTGACAGAGTCAGTCGCTGACTCGTGAAGAACGCGGACGTACCCGTCCCTGCCCCCGCGACGTTCGCGAGGGCAGTACTTTCTGTCCGGCGCAACCGTTCGATTTCGTGTACCATCTGTCTCACTCACCCTTTCGGGGTGAAACAGCGTATTGCGAGTGGTAACTTTAATATACACAGCAATGAGTTCGGAATAGATTGGTTACCATCTCGAATTAACTGCCTAACCTGACTCTCAGACGTAACTATCAATCGCGGGAGCCACAGTCGACTCGTGCAAGAAGGGCTTTGATCCCGCGGCCACATCGGATCGGTCAGGACGCGATATTCCAGTCAGTAACCCAAATTCGAGCTATTGCGGCAGGAAACGGTGATCAAACTGGTCAGTAACTCCTGGCATGTCTCGGTGCGGACCAACTGTTGTAACGAGGACAATGGTGGCAGAAACAGGACAGTCATCCGACTAGTGGATCGGTCAGAAGAAGCCTACTAATGTAGAAATACCTGAAATGGAGACTATACCGATCACAGGACTGTCGTACGATCGGTGTCTCACTCGTTTCGGATGGTACGGTAGCGATACAGACGACTGCTGTCTCGTTTATCTGGCTATTCATTGACATTCCACACCAGTGCCTGTCCATCGACTCACTGCCTGCTTCGAGGAGTTATGATATCCGTGATATAATCGTCGAAGATACTATGAGCGCTAAAATTCGAATTCAGTTTTATATCAGTGTCCTAACTCCATCTTATGATTCTACAGGTTAAACATTGGAAATACCAACATTCGTTGATTTTATACCATGCACGTCATTACGCAATTTAGACATCTGTTATGAATTTGAACAGTGTTCCGCCTTCATGTGGCCCGACACAATCGATTTCGACTGGGTGACGCATCGTGGGAAGGGTCGGAGAGCCACGGGTTGCGAGCAAGTCAACAATCCGTGGTGATCCATGTCCTGCTCGGACACCTGTTCGAGTACGTATGCGATCACCCGGATAACCGAGATCAATACACTATGAAACGGAAATTCACTGTACTGCTGGCGCTCGCTCTCGTCGGTAGCATGATGTTCGCAGGTGTCGCTGGAACGGCGGCTGCCGAGGACCACGACAGCGAGGCAGCTGCTATCGACACCATCACGTTTTATAACACCGATGGTGGCGAGCTCGAGCAGCTCGCACAGGCGACGTGGAATGACGACCACGACGAGTTCACGGTGGAAAAGCTAGACGAAGACGACGAGATCACGCTCAACGTCAAAGATTACAACGAGAACGGCCCGGTCAAAGTGGAGTGGACCTACGAAGGATACGCCGGCGCTGATGCCCCCGATCTCGTTCGAGTCAATGCCGACGGTGAGACGCGTGACCACGAAGTCGATACCACCCGCTATCCGTTCACCGGCACGGTCTCCTCCTATGACATGCCCGCGGACGACGGCGACAACAGCACCGATGACGGCGACGCTGTCGGCGATGGTGATGGAGACAGCGCCGATGACGGAACCGAAGAACACGACAGCGAGGTGGCTGCCATCGATACCATCACGTTTTACAACGATGATGGCGGCGAACTCGAGCAGCTCGCGCAGGCGACATGGACCGGCGACGAGTTCGCGATCGAAAAGGTAGACAAGAACGACGAAATCTCGTTGAACGTCAAAGACTACAACGAGAACGGCCCAGTCAAAGTGGAGTGGACCTACGAAGGCTACGCCGGCGCTGACGCCCCCGATCTCGTTCAAGTCAATGCTGACGGAGAAACGCGAGACTACGAGGTCGATACCACCCGCTATCCGTTCACCGGCACGGTCTCCTCCTATGATATGTCCGAGGACAACGGCGACAACAGCACCGGTGACGACGACTTCGATTTCGAGGATCTGATTCCGATCCTCTCTGGCTGAGCCGATCGCTTTACGATCGATTGCGGTACTGTTTTTTATTGGCTGTTGTCGGTAGCCGACGGATCGACCCCGAGAGCCGACAGGCCGTCACGATATGACGAGTGGGATTTCAAGTACACTTGAGGACGACTGGCAGTGACAGTCGTTTTGATCGAAGACAGTCTCCCGGTGAGACGGCTGTCCGTCGCGAGGGTCATTCCGCCGTGCGATCGACACTGGCAGCTGCTTCGGCCCGTTTCAACACGGTTCGAACTGGGAGCGTCGTTTCTCGTGCCACCGCCGCCGCATCGTCGTACTCCGCACTCACGTCGTACACGTTCCCGTCGGAGTCACTCGCGATTTTCACGGCGACCTCGTACTCATCGCCATCGACCTCGAGCGTCACCGTCTCGAACTCCCGATTCGCGATCCACCGATGGGTCGCCCCTGCGTCACGCACCCCCAGCGTACCCGTCTCTTCGGCTAGCGCTCGAGCAACCCGTTCGCGGTCTTCGGGCTTGCAGATGACCTTCACGAGGTGGCCGGGTCGGGACTTTTTCATCGTCGCTGGCAGAATCGAAACATCACGCGCGCCCGCGTCCGAGAGCGTCTCCTGGAGGCCGCCGAGCACTTCGGGCGTCGCGTCGTCGAGGTTGGTCTCGAGGACGGCGATGTCGTCTTCGACTAACTCACCCTGGCCGCTGCCGTCGCCGACCAGCACGCGGAGCACGTTCGGGTGTGGATCGAGGTCGTAGCCGCCGGCGCCGTAGCCCGATCCCTCGAGCGAGAGCGTCGGCAGTGTATCGATCCCCGCGGCGATGTGTCCCAGAATCGCCGCGCCGGTAGGCGTGAGCAACTCCGGGTCGACCGGCCCGCCGCGCAGCGACCAGTCGGCCCGCTCGGCGATCTCGACGACCGCCGGTGCGGGGATGGGGTACTCGCCATGGCTCATCGACACCGTTCCATTGCCGGTCGAAAGCGGCGTGGTAACGATCCGATCGGGCTCGAGATCGTGGAGCAGCGCGGCGGCACCAACGACGTCCGCGATCGCGTCGTCAGCTCCGACCTCGTGGAAGTGGATCGACTCGAGGTCCTCGCCGTGGACGCCAGCTTCGGCCTCGCCGAGGAGTTCGAAGATCGCGAGCGCGTCGCGTTCGACCGCCGGCTCGAGGTCCATGTCGGTGACGATCTCGCAGACCTCGCGATAGCTGCGGTGGGGGCCGTGTCCTTCGGCGTGGACGCCGTCGTGGGTGTGGTCGTGATCGTGGTGGTTGTCGTGGTCGTGGGTATGGTCGTGACTGTGGCCGTGGTCGTGCTCATGGCTATCGTCGTGGCCGTGATCGTGACTCGAGTCACCATGATCGTGGTCGTGGCCGTCGTGCGAGTCGTCGTCAGTCAGGAGCACGTCGACCGATGTCGCGGCGATGCCGCTTTTGTCGACGGTATCGATCTCATATTCGACCTCGAGGGCGTCAGTCACGGACTCCAAGACAGCAGGATCGGCACCGGCGTCGAGGAGGGCGGCGAGGATCATATCACCGCTCGCACCCATCCGGCCATCGAAAGCAAGAACGCGCATGTTCATACTCCGGATGGGAAGCGAGAAAAAGCCATCTCTCCGGCCAGTCGGCACGCTGTCGGTAGGGCCAAAACCCACCGAGGCCGGTACATCTTTGTAGCGTCCGGCCCCAAGTACCTATGGTACAGACTAGCACATAGATGTGGGGTAACACAAAACCTATCCGATCACGTATCGGAGTCATTGACATCGCCGTCCATCCCTAAACCATGAACGAAGTCCAACTCGAGGTCGCGAAGGCGTACCCGAACGATTCGGGTCGTGGTATCGCCAGACTCGACCCGGACACGCTGTTGCACTTAAAGCTCAGTCCGGGCGACATCATCGAAATCGAAGGTGCAGACACCACCGCCGCGAAGGTCTGGCGTGCAGACCGGCAGGACTGGAACACCGATACCGTCCGTATCGACGGGTTCACCCGCCAGAACGCAGACGTCGGCATCGGCGAGCGCGTGACGATCCGCAAAGCCGAGGCGACGAAAGCCGACAAGCTGACGCTTGCTCCACCGGAGGAGGCGTCGGTCCAGTTCGGCTCCGACGCCGCCGGCATGGTGAAACGCCAGATCCTCAAACGGCCGGTCGTCGGCCGCGACATCGTCCCGGTCATGAGCTCGACGAACCACCCGTTCATGCGCTCGCCGGGGCAGGCGATCCCGCTGATCGCCGTCGAAACCGAACCCGAAGGGGTCGTTCTCATCACCGAAGACACCGACGTCGAACTCCGCGAGGAGCCGATCTCGGGCTTCGAGAAGACCGGCGGCGGGATCACCTACGAGGACATCGGCGGCCTTCAAAACGAGATCCAGCGGGTTCGGGAGATGGTCGAACTCCCGATGAAGCACCCGCAGATCTTCAAGAAGCTCGGCATCGAGCCGCCACAGGGCGTCCTCCTGCATGGTCCGCCGGGCACCGGGAAGACCCTACTCGCGAAAGCCGTCGCTAACGAAACCTCTGCCAGTTTCTTCTCTATCGCTGGCCCGGAGATCATCTCGAAGTACTACGGCGAGTCCGAACAGCAACTCCGGGAAATCTTCGAGGACGCCACCGAGGAGTCGCCCTCGATCATCTTCATCGACGAACTCGACTCAATCGCGCCCAAGCGTGAAGACGTCACCGGCGAGGTCGAACGCCGCGTCGTCGCCCAGTTGCTGACGATGATGGACGGCCTCGAGTCACGCGGGCAGGTCATCGTCATCGCGGCGACCAACCGCGTCGACAGCGTCGACCCCGCCCTGCGCCGACCGGGTCGGTTCGACCGCGAGATCGAGATCGGCGTCCCCGACGAGACGGGCCGCGAGGAGATCCTCCAGATCCACACGCGCGGTATGCCGCTGTCGGACGACGTCAGCCTCGGGCATCTCGCCGACGAGACCCACGGCTTCGTCGGGGCCGACATCGAGAGCCTGACCAAAGAGGCCGCGATGAAAGCGCTGCGTCGGTACCTCCCCGAAATCGATCTCGACGAGGAGGACATCCCCCCGAGCCTCATCGACCGGATGATCGTCAAACGCGAGGACTTCCGCGGTGCGTTGAACGAGGTCGAACCCTCGGCGATGCGGGAGGTCCTCGTCGAACTCCCGAAGATCTCCTGGGACGACGTGGGTGGCCTCCACGACGCCAAAGATCAGGTCAAAGAGTCTGTCGAGTGGCCGCTCTCGAGCCCCGAGCGGTTCGACCGGCTGGGCGTCGACCCACCGGCCGGCGTCCTGCTGTACGGGCCACCGGGCACCGGGAAGACCCTGATGGCCAAGGCAGTCGCCAACGAGACCAACGCGAACTTCATCTCGGTGCGCGGCCCACAGCTCCTCAGCAAGTGGGTCGGCGAGTCGGAGAAGGCGATCCGTCAGACCTTCCGGAAGGCCCGACAGGTCTCGCCGACGGTGATCTTCTTCGACGAGCTCGACGCGCTCGCGCCGGGCCGGGGCGGTGAGACCGGCTCGAATGTCTCCGAACGCGTCGTCAACCAGCTGCTGACCGAGCTTGATGGGTTAGAGGAGATGGGCAACGTCATGGTCATCGGCGCGACCAACCGGCCGGACATGATCGACCCGGCACTGCTGCGCTCGGGTCGGTTCGACCGGCTGGTCATGATCGGCCAACCCGATGTCGACGGCCGCGAGCGCATCCTCGAGATCCACACCGAGGACACGCCCCTGGCCGCAGACGTCACGCTACGAGAAATCGCCGAGATCACGGACGGCTACGTGGGCAGCGACCTCGAGTCGATCGCCCGCGAAGCGGCTATCGAGGCCCTGCGCGAGGACGAGGAGGCCGACATCGTCGAGATGCGCCACTTCCGACAGGCCATGGAGAACGTCCGGCCGACGATCACCGACGAGATCCTCGAGTACTACGAGCAGATCGAAGAGGAGTTCCGCGGCGGCACGGCCGGCGGCCCCGACCCGACCGGCCGGCGCGGCAGCCGGATCGGCTTCCAGTAACCTCGATCTCGCGATCCCAGTTTTCCGCTGTTCTGTCCCCGACTTCGTTCGCCGTCCTTCCGTGACGTGAGCGGAGCCGATAGAGCACACGGACCTCCCGGCAGCGCTCGAGTCAGACCGTCGGTCGTCAGTATCGACGTCCGCGATCGTCGTGCGGTGACGCTGAGATCCAGTGACCGTATTATTTACAATCGATCAGTTGATTCTCGAGCCGCCTCGAAGTGTCGTCGTTCGATGCGGACCGTCGACGCCTTCTCGTTGGCCGTCTCGGGATCGTGCTCGCTTGCGACCTCGCGGATCGCCCGCATCGAAGCGTCTCTGACCAGCGCCTCGAGATCAGCACCAGTATAGCCCTCGAGGTCGGCTGCGAGGGCGGCGATATCGACATCGTCGGCGAGGGGTTTGCCGCGGGTGTGGACGTCGAGGATCTTCTCGCGTGCCTCACGCTCTGGTTCGCCGACGAAGACGTGTGTGTCGAGTCGGCCGGGCCGGAGCAGCGCTGGATCGATCTGATCTTTGCGATTGGTCGCAGCCAGCACGACGAGATTGGGATTTTCGCTCATCCCGTCGAGTTCGGTCAGCAGTTGTGAGACGACGCGTTCAGTGACCTCGTGGCCCTCGCCGCGGGCGGCCGTGATCGCGTCGATCTCGTCGAAGAAAACGATCGACGGCGACGCCTGTCGAGCCCGCTCGAACACCTTCCGGATCGCCTTCTCCGACTCGCCGACGTAGCGGTCGATTATTTCTGGACCGTCGACGCGGACGAAGTTGACATCTGTTTCACCTGCTAACGCGCGCGCGAGCAGCGTCTTCCCGGTGCCCGGCGGCCCGTGCAGGAGGACGCCAGATGGCGGGTCGGTGTTGGTCTCCTCGAAGAGTTTGTCGTAGGTCAGCGGCCACTCGACGGACTCGCGGAGGGTCCGCTTTGCGTCCTCGAGGCCGCCGACGTTCGAAAAGTCCGTCGTCGGCGATTCGGCGACGTACTCACGCATCGCCGAGGGTTCGACGGAGGCCAGCGCGGCGTCGAAGTGGGGCTTCTGGACTGTCGGATTCCGATTCCACTCGCGGCGCTCGTCGTCGTCACCCGGCCGATCGCGGATAGCAGCCATCGCGGCCTCGCTCGCGACAGCGTCTAAGTCGGCTCCGACGAAGCCGTGAGTCCGGCGTGCGATCGCGTCGATGTCGACGTCGTCGGCGAGTGGCATGCCGCGGGTGTGGACCTCGAGAATCTCTCGACGACCGGCCTCGTCGGGGACGCCGATCCCGATCTCGCGGTCGAAGCGACCGCCACGCCGAAGTGCGGGATCGATGGCGTCGACCCGGTTAGTCGCGCCGATAACGATGACTTCGCCGCGGGCGTCGAGCCCGTCCATCAGCGTCAGCAACTGCCCGACGATCCGGTTTTCGGCGTCGCTCTCGTCGTCGCGCGTGCCGGCGATCGAGTCGATCTCGTCGAAGAAGATGATCGTCGGCGCTTCCTCGCGGGCGCGCTCGAAGGTTCGCCGAAGCTGTTCTTCCGACTCGCCTTTGTACTTCGACATGATCTCCGGGCCCGAGATCGTCTCGAAGCGGGCGTCGACCTCGTTGGCCACCGCGCGGGCGATCAACGTCTTGCCTGTGCCCGGCGGGCCATGCAGCAAGACGCCCGAAGGCGGCTCGACACCGAGCCGTCTGAACAGTTCGGGCTCCGACAGCGGCAGTTCGATCATCTCGCGGACTAACTCGAGCTCCTCATCCAGGCCGCCGATGTCCTCGTAGGTGACCCCGGAACTCGTGGGGGGCGCATCGGCGTCGCCGGGGGATGTCGTCGCTGCCCCCGACGCTGTCGAGTCGCTCGCGTCGGGGCTGCGGCTGGTAGTCCCCGATTCATGCTCCCCCGAGTCAGTAGCGGGCGCGCTCGAGCCGGTGTCGACGATCCGGACCGTCGTCTCCCGCGTGATCCGCACGTCGCCGTCCGGATCCGTGTCGGTAACTTTGAACGGCTGTTGATCGATACCCTCGATTCGGACCTGCTCGCCGGCACGAACCGGTCGGTTGCGGAGCTTCTCCGCCGCACCGGTTTCGGCGGCCCGTCGCTGGTTCTCGGTAAGTCCTGGCGGTGCGATCAGCGTGACGCGGTCGGCGTCGGTGATCGTCGATTTGTCCTTCGCGCGGACGGTCACGGTGTCGCCGACGTGAACGCCGGCGTTGGCTCTGGTATCCCCGTCGATCTGAACGGCGTCGTCCGGGACGGACGGATCTGCGGGCCACATCTTGGCGACCGTCTTCGACTCGCCGTCGATCACGACGGCGTCGCCACTCAGGATGCCGAGCTGTCGCCGCACTGGCTCGGGAATTCGCGCGACGCCTCGGCCTGCGTCCCCCTTCTCGGCGGCACGTACCGATAGCGTCACGCCGTCTCCCTCCGACGAACTCATAGCCGTTCCTTTCGGGCCTGCCACCTTGAGAATTGTCCCCGCGAGAGTCGCGAGACGCCATCGAACACGGGATTCTCGAGGTCACTGTTTCGGTCACTGGAACCGGAAAAACGCCTTTTGTTGTTCGTCTCGCACGAGAGTGCATGGTCGTCCAGACAGAACGCGACGACACAACCTGGTACGAGTGTGAGACCTGTGGCCTCCTCTTCGACGAGAAGTCGGCCGCAACGGACCACGAACAGATGTGTAACGACAGCGACCCGTCTTACATTCAGTAGGACAACCGCTAGATCCGAAATCGGCTACTCGAGTCGGTCGCGATGCTCGGTCGCGAGGTCGCGTGCCTGCTCCATCGTGTGGGTTTCCGTCCAGCGGACGCGGTCGCCGTCGCCGTAGGCGAGCGCGGTTTTGAGCTCGTCCCGGAGGACGCCATGGTCGACCGCCAGCACCGTTCCCGACCCGTCGCCGAGTTCGTAGACGCCGGGCCGATCCGGTGCCGCGGCGACCGTCTCACGCTCGAGGTCGCGCCAGGGTTTCTGAAGCGGCATTACTCAGTATTCTCGACGAGTTCGTAAGCGTGTTCGCTCATTTCGTCCTCGGCGAAGACGAAGACGCGACCGTCGACGACCGACAGGTCGGCATCGACGCGGATCGAGTAGGCCTCCGTCGCGACGGTCACGCCAGGGAACAGTTCCTCCTCGTCGTCGCGGTCGAGCATGACGCGGCCGACGCCCGTCGACTCGAGGATGTCGTCGTGGGTGTTCCGATCGTTGACGTAGGTCATGACGCCCTCGACGCCGTCGGGATCGGTGACGAGGACGTGTACCTCTTTGCCTGGGGGGGTCGTCAGCGGCCCCTCGACGGGTTCGGGTGGCCCGTGGTAGAACACCTCGCGGCCATCGAGATACTGGACGACGATACCGCCGTCGACGAGATCGACGCCGATCGTGCTGGGGGCGACGTCGTTGCGCGCGCTCATAGTCACTCCGTTCGATCGGATCGGGCAAAAGGCGTGCGTTCCCGGTACCGTCGGGATCAAAAGACACACACTCGCCGTGTCGACATGTCACGGGGATCGTCAGCCGTAAGTAGTCGGTCTGTGAGTGTGCGGATATGGATGGTCGTGCTGTCGCCCCCGCAGCCGGGACGGTACTCAACGCACTCGCGACCGGGACTGGCTCGGCGTTTGCGATCGACCTCGAGACGACGGCGACCGTCGATCTCACCGACGACGGTGAAATCGTCGGCGAGATCGCCAATCAGCCCGAGGCCGATGCGACACTCATCGAGCGCTGTGCCGAACTGACGATCACCGAATATGCAGACGCGGCGGGACTCGACGAATCGGATGTGGGCGCTCGCGTCCGCACCGAAAGCGAGGTGCCGATGGCCGCTGGCCTGAAAAGTTCCAGCGCTGCGGCCAACGCGACGGTGCTTGCGACCCTCGACGCCCTCGAAGTCGCCGATGCGGTCGATCGGATCGACGCCTGTCGACTCGGTGTCCGGGCCGCCCGCGATGCCGGCGTGACGGCGACGGGCGCGTTCGACGACGCCAGCGCGAGCATGCTCGGCGGTGTGACTGTCACCGACAACACGAGCGACGCGTTGCTCGCCCGCGAGGAGGTTGACTGGCACGCGCTGGTCTACACGCCACCCGAACAGGCCTACAGCGCCGACGCCGACGTCTCGGCCTGCGAGCGGATTGCACCGATGGCCACACTCGTCGAAGAACTCGCACTCGACGGTCGCTACGGCGAAGCGATGACCGTCAACGGCTTTGCGTTCGCCGCTGCACTCGAGTTCTCGACGGGCCCGATGATCGACGCGATGCCCGATGTCGACGGCGTCTCGCTTTCGGGAACAGGTCCCAGCTACGTCGCCGTCGGCGATCGGGAGACGCTCGAGGCCGTGCGCAAGCGATGGGCTGAACGCGACGGAACGACACGATTACTGCAGACGCGAACCGACGGAACACGAACGCTATGACTCGAGAGCAAACGGACACAGCGACCGACGACAGGATCGACGAGGAGACACTGACACCTGAGGAGATGAGCCTCGACGAACTGCGCGAGGAGATCCGGACGATCGACCAGGAGATCGTCGAGCTGATCGCCCAGCGAACCTACGTCGCGGACACGATCGCGGCGGTCAAAGACGAACAGGGGCTGCCGACGACCGACGAGAAACAAGAACAACAAGTTATGGAACGCGCGGGAGACAACGCCGAACAGTTCGACGTCGATGCGAACCTCGTCAAAGCGATTTTCCGGCTACTGATCGAGTTGAACAAGGTCGAGCAGCGAGAGAGTCGGTAGGAGAGTATACAGCGACTTCACTCTCGTTCATCAGCCGGTTCTAGCGGGACTCGCCCTACCTCGATGTCTCCGTAGTCTTTCTCAGAGAACGCACGTCCATACCGCGTGTTTCCGCAGTCGCTGCATGGAATGCAACGAACGATGTTATTCCTTCGTCGTAGTAATTGACGGCCTTCAGAACGATTTGTCGCCCTTCGCCGTCTCGTACAGGGACGAGTTCAAGGAGATCCGCCACAAGTGGTACGAAATCGAACTCGTACCTTACCACTAATAAGACAAATATGGTATCCCCGGCAGCTGTTCCTGTGAGATAGTTCTAGTCTCGAGGACCACCACCACCAACGCGATCAAATCGATTATGTGCTCCAAGGAGCGATTTCGGGCAATGCGTTCGAGCACGCCACGACCTATATTAGCAGCAGGCACCCGGCTGCAGTGGCGACACAACCATTGGCGCGGTGACCGATCGTGAACGACGATATCTTCGACGATCCAGCGACGACCCGTGAAGAGATTCTGGCGGCGACCTATCGAAGCCTGCGACGCCACGGCTACGCCGACCTGACGATCCAGAAGATCGGCGACGAACTCGAGCAGAGCCCGTCGCTCATCTACCACCACTACGAGGACAAGGACGCGCTCGTACTCGCCTGTCTCGAGTACTTGCTCGATCACTTCGAGGACGAACTCGGTCGGGGCTCGATCGAGGATCCCCGCGAGCGCCTCGAGGGGCTCCTCGACTGGGGGTTCGGCTCCGCAATGAGCGATGAGTGGCAGGCGTTTATGCAGACGGTCCTCGAGTTGCGGGTCCAGGCGATCCACGATGCAGCCTACCGGGAACACTTCACCCGGAGTGATCGAGTGTTCACCGAGTCGATCGCATCGATCATTCGCGCCGGCGTCGCATCCGGCGAGTTTCGGGACTGTGACCCGGCCGCCGTCGCGGAGATGCTCCAACTGCTCTACTTCGGGCGGGCGTTGCGATTGGCCAGCACTGCTGACGATCTTGAGGAGTGGGCGGCGGATGTACAGCTCGAGATCCAGAAATATCTTGAAACGCGCGTGTACGCCTGATCGAACCGAGCCACATCGTCGGTGGGTCGAATGCGATGCGTAGCAGTCAGTCCACCACACTGATTTGACCGCTTTGCGGATGGGTTGTGAGCAAGACACTTGGCAGTGATCGCAAGCAGCGGAAAGTCGGTATTACCGTTCTGTTGGCTCGAGTCAGCATGGTATTGCTGTCGTAAAATCATCTTAGGACCAACCGGTTCGACGGCAGAACAGACTTGACGAGCGATACCTGTAGCCCATTGCGCGGGCGCGATGTGAATTGGGTCAAACCGCGCCAAACGGCCATGTTAACGCCTATCGTGCAGTTCCCGAATAGCGGCAACTGGAGTAATATATAATAAATACACCTATTTTATGCTCTTATTCATATGGTTATAGTCCGGTTGGACAACAAAGCATATATGTAATCGGTCGCAACGAACACTCGTACCCCTACCCATGGTCGTGCAAGCAAGTACGATCGACTAACATCTCGGGGATCGGATGTAATATCTGATTACCGGGTCACTCGATTGGAACGCAAGCGTGGCCGCACAAGCGAAACCTAAACTAACACATGACAAAAGATAACATAACCTATCGTGAGAAGGGACGTGCAGTGTTCCTGACCGCGATGATGGTGCTCTCTGTCGTTGCGATGTCCGCAGCGTTTGTCGGCGGCGCAGCAGCAGCAGAGAACAATCGGTATGAAGATGGTATTGCTGTAGAAGATGGCGACACAATCTATCAGGGTGAGGATGACCTTACCTTCGCTGATGGCTTCTCGACCACGCTGACCGGTACGGAGAGTGGTGGCGCTGAGGGTCAGACTCTCGACACCAACCTTCAGATTCCGGAAGACCAGGAAACTGGTATCTACAAAGGCGCTAACGACAACCGCGTGACGGTTTCACAGCCGCGAGTCGCGGAGGTCTCCGTCTACAATCTGGACTCCGAGGGTAACGTTATCTCGGATGAAGTTGAGGGCTCCAGCATCTCGACTGAAGATGCGGAGCACATGAGAATCAACGTCAAGTACAACTTCGAGCAGGCTGAGCCTGTCGAAGTCGAGATTACGGACGAGAGCGGCTCGGATGTCACCGCCGAGGTCCTCGAAAGCGAGGATGCACTGATCGACACGAGCGGTAACGGCATCATGGTTGACCTCTCCGACTCGGACACCGGTGAATACACGATTACGGCAAAAGGGACGGAAAACCTTGACTTCGGTAGCGCTGTCGAGACCACGACGGTCACCCTGACTAGCGACGAAGACCTCGGTATCGAACTGGCCAACGACTCCGCTGTCCGCGGTGACGACGTCCAGTACACCGTCACTGGTGGGACTGACGGCCAGACCCACGTTGTGGCAATCGAAAGCTCCGACTTCCGTGACGGTATCACGGCTGACGAGAAGGAGTCTATCTTCCGAAACGTTGACGACACGGAAGAGGTCGGCTTCAACAGCGACAGCGACGTTGCGTACGCCATCGTCGAGATGGACGGTACGACTGCTGTCGGCTCGATCGAAACCCAGTACCTCGACGATTCCTCAATCGACGTTGAGGTCTATGAAAACGACATTTCCGTTGAAAATGTCGACACTGAAGACTCGGAAGATGACACCACCCTCGACGTTGAGGAAGGTGACATCACGATGGACAGCCCAGAAGGCACCTACGTTGTCGGTGAGGAAGTCGACATCACCGGTAGCGCAGCAGGTACCGACAACGTTGCAGTCTACGCTCGCGATAACGGCGACTGGGAACTTGTCACGGAGAACATCGATGTTGAGTCCGACGACACCTTCGAAGAGGAAGATGTCGTTCTCTCCAGCCTCGATACGGATGGCTCGGACATTCTGAGCCTGCCCGGTACGTACCGTCTTGGTATCATCGCTCAATCCGACGCGACGAGCGACACTCTCACGACTACGGAGTTCAACCAGGGCACCAGTGCCACTCAGTCGATTCGTGTGGTCGAAGGTGACCTGAGCGCCGACTTCGAAACCATCAACGGTGAAATCGCCCAGGACGTTGACGGCGACATCGACGTGAACGGTACCGCGACTGGTCAGGACAACGTTGTCCTCGCCTTCGTTGACGAACGTGGCAACACGATGGCCCAGGAAATCTCCGTTGACGATGACGGTACCTTCGAAGAAGAAGACCTGCCCCTGTCCGACCTCTCGCAGGGCTCGGTCTCCGCACACATCATCTCGGACGGTCGTGACGATACCTACGGTGACGGTGACCTCCCCGAGGACGTCGGACTCGTCTCCTGGATCAACGATGACCTCGATGGTCTGACTGGCGAACAGGTCCGCGAACGCATCGCTAGTGAGACTGTCGACGAATCCGCCAGCGACGACCGCATGGTCACGGACACCTTCCGTTACACCGACGCGTCGTCCACGATTGATTCGATCTACCCCGCAGGCGCTGACGCAAGCGGCGTCAACCCTGTCCCCGTCGACGGTACGATCGTCGTCGAAGGTCAGACCAACCTCCAGCCTGAGGACAACACCATCACGGTGGAGGTCCTGAACGAACAGGGTAACTCGCAGACGATCACCAGCACTGACGAGTGGAACACTGACGGTCAGTGGTCCGTTGAACTCAGCACCGAGAACCTCGACGTTGGTACCTACACGCTCGAGTCCGACGACGGCGAAACGACCGACCGCGCGGACCTCGAGATCGTCGAGTCTCAGCCTGACGACGGTCAGTCCGACGACGGTCAGTCCGACGACGGTCAGTCCGACGACGGTCAGTCCGACGACGGTCAGTCCGACGACGGTCAGTCCGACGACGGTCAGTCCGACGACGGTCAGTCCGACGACGGTCAGTCCGACGACGGTCAGTCCGACGACGGTCAGTCCGACGACGGTAGCGCTGACGACGGCGGCTCCGACGGGTCCAGCGGTTCGCCCGGCTTCGGTGTCGGCGTCGCTCTCGTCGCACTGCTCGGCGCTGCACTGTTCGCACTCCGTCGCGACAACTAAGCGCTGACAGCTACCCGCTAACTATCCGGGCAGCGGCCCGGACGTGCTGCATTTCGTTTTTCTTTCGACGCACTACTCGGACAGTGGCAACACACGCGTTACTACGAACCGATAGGCTGTCCTGCGACGATTCCAGACTGTTTACGGCTCTCGTTCGATCGGCTGTACACCGATACCCACTGATAGCGAGAGGTCACTGGTCACTCGTTTCACTACTCTTACATCGAACACGGACGCAGATAGAGTGGTTCTGAACACTTTCACGAGTGCTCCATAATCTGTCAGAACGGACTGATACGTCACCCCGCACCGACCCGAGGAGCCAACTGATCGACGGATCAATACATGCAACGCTGTGGGCTGCCCCGGAGTCGTCCGAAAACCGCTGCGTTTCGCGGTCACGAGAGACGAAGCCTCTCGGACGACTCGACTCCGAGACACTCACTTCGGTCATCTGTAGACGAGATCTGAACCGATAACAATGCGACGACAGTGTGGGCAAGCGTTTGACGGATACGGCCGGTCTCTGCCTGATCGAACGGACGACCGCTCGAGTACCTGTTCATCGCGGGTCCAGACCAGTGATTGCTGAGGGGGCCATCAGCCCGAAGTCGTCCCGTTCGACTGCACGGACAGCGGGCTCACCGAGCTGTCGTGGTACCGGCACGGCTTGGTAGCAGACGCTCGTGAGTGCGTTTGATCGGTGCAAAACACACGTCGCCCATGGTGTAATTGCTGATAGCAGACAGAGCGCCCGATTGCACCGAGAGACCAACATCGGTACTGAACGGACTCATCGAAAGCGACCGTTCGCGGAGCCTTCGTCGATCGTGCTCGAGGGGTAACGAACAGCGGCGGGAACGGCCGACAGCCGGTCGCGACACCACGGTCGCATTCGGCTGTTGATCCTGCTCGAGTCAGCGAGCACACGACCGTCGAATACGTCGAAAGCCACCAATCAGTACCTCGAACGATCACGAAGCAGTGGTCAGTGTGTGGATCGACTGATGGAGAGAACGGAATGGCCGGTCGTAATATACTGTCGGATAGAAGTCAGTGAGAAGTCGCTCGCGAAAGCCGCCTGTCTCCAGCGGTGACAGCCGAGCCTGAGCGAGCGGTCTTCAAATAGTTCTGTCCGACAGTATAGCAGACGCATTCGTACTGGAACTAGTCACGACGGTCAGACGCGATCGCAAGCTACTATAGCAGCAAACGCGTCGCATTCGCGACGACGTACACTGGCTTGGAACAACGAAAGCATCGCAGAGGACGACGCGTGCTAATTGCCACGAGAGTTCGCTCCCCGAGAATACCAGCAAAAGACAGTCGATCGATACGGACGACTGTCAGTCAGTGCCGGTGGGACCGCTACACCGCCCTGCGGTTGCACCAGCACATCGTGACAGCAGACCGTACGAGGCAACCCGAAAGCCCCCTATCGAGAAGTAGGTCAATTTCACTGAGAGAGATGTTGAGACGGTTACTTGGTGGCTTTCGACCCTGCGAAGAGCCGTTTCCACAGCGACTGGGACTCGTCATATCTGGCCCACAGTAGCATGGCGGGCGGCAGCGCGACGATTGACGTGATAAACGAATACAGCACGCTCAAGGCCATCAGCAAGCCGAAGTCACCCAGGACGGGCGTGATCGCTAACGCGAGTGCCCCGGTCCCGAGCGAGGTCGTGAGCATACTTCCCATGAGTGCGCCCCCGGTTCCAGAGAGCGTCGTGATGAGTGCCGTGAGCGCATCATCGCTCTCCTTGAGTTCGTCGATGAACCGGTGTGTCGCGTGGACGGAGTAGGCGATCCCGAGACCGACGGAGATCGAGAGGATCGTCGCCGTCAGCGCGTTCAGCGACATCCCGAGATACCGCATCGTACCGATCAGGAACGCGATCGAGATCAGGATCGGAAACACGTTGACGATCCCGAGCAACGGCTTGCGCTCGAGTGCAGCGTAGGCGATCACGAGGAACACGGCGGTCAACCCGACCGCGAGGATTAGTCCCTCAATCGCCGACGCGAAGATCAGGTCGGTCACCGCGGCGAAGACGACGATCCCGCCCGTCGCCGTCGCCGTATACCGGAAGTCGTCCGCGAATTCGGCGGCGTCCGCGGCCGCGGCCCGCTGTGACGCGTCGGAATCGATCGCGTACTCGACCTGTGCGCTGCGCCGGTCCTCGGTCAGGTACCGTTCGGCCTGTGGCGCGGCCGGCGAGGCGAACAGCTCGTCGTAGATGATATCGAGGTTCCGGTCGGGAATTCCGTTTCCGTCGCGATCGTTCCGTTCGACGAGCGCGGCGAACTCGGGGTCCCGATCGGCATAGGCCTGAATGACCGTGACGATACTCCGGGCATCCGCTTTGCCGCCCTCGCCGACAGCGAGGTTGCTCGGCGGATCGTCGTTCGGACTGGCCAGGGCCTCGAGTGCGTGATCTTCCTCGAATGACCCTTTGACGTATATCTTCACGGACTGGTCTTGATTCGTCGCGAACTTGTCTTCGAGGAGGTTGTACGTCTCGGTCACCGTATATTCGCCAGGGGCGAGTGGCCCCGGGACGTATTCGATGTACGCCGGCTGCTCCTCCGGCGGCAGGAAGTCTTTTTCTTCGAAGCTGGTATCGACACCAGCGCCGTAGCCGGCTGCCCCAGCGCCGGCGACGAGGATCACGACGACCAACAGCAGCGGCGCGTGCTGACTCGCTTTGGCAGGCATCGCCAGGAGACGGCCGAGTGTCGACTCCTCGGAGGCAATCGGCTCGGAGTTAAACTCCGGCACGCCGAACCGCTCGCGGAGTTCGTCGACCTCGAGTTTGGCCGCGGGGAGGAAGAGCCCGAAGATGAGGAACGTAAAGATGATCCCGACACTCGAGGCGATCCCCATGTTCCGGATAGGGCCCAGATCCGAGGCGATGTTCGCCCCGAACCCGAAGACCGTCGTCACGGTGACGATGACGAACGCCACCATGAGCTGGTTGTTCGCGGTTCGCATCGCCTCGAGCGGTTCGAAGCCCTGGACCGTTTCTTCGCGGTAGCGGTTGATGATGTGGATCCCGAAGTCGACGCCGACCGCCAACAGCAAGACGGGGACGGAGATCATCTGTTGGTTGAACGGGATTCCGGAGTAGCCAAGGAAGCCGAACGTCCAGATGACCGTCATCAACAGCGCCAACAGCCCCAGTGCGAGGTCGATCGGGTCGCGATACGCAACGATGAGAAACACGAGCAAGAGCACGATGACGACGGGCATGACGAGCGTCATCGAGTCGCCGATGACGGTTCCAGTCTCTGCATCGACGATCCCGGACCCAAACGCGCGGATGTCGCCTGACTCCTCGCTTGCGATCGTCTCGATGGCCAGCTGAATTTCGGTGAGATCGTCGTCACTGAAGTCGCTCGGGACGTCGTGTGTAATCCCTGTGACCGACGCTGATGCTGATGCCGCTGTTGGATTGAAGTCCTCGGAAACGGTTCCCGTAAATCGCGGGTCGTCGCTGCGTTCTCGGATCGCCTGCCGAATTTCGGCGGACGTCGCCGATTCGATCACTCGACGCTGCTCGGCTGCAGTGGTCGCCGACGGATCGATGGTCTGTGCGATAAGCGGGGCGGGACCGGTTGCCGACGCCACTCGGAGGTCGTCGCGTTGTTCGACGCGTTCGAGGACCGCAAGGTTCCGAACGAGTGCCGTCTTCGTGAGGACGTTATTGCCGCTGTGAACCAGTTGTGTAGATTCGTCGGAGGCTTCGAACGGCCCCTCGAACTCCTCGTTGACGGCGTCGAGAGCGTCCTGTTCGGGGAGGTCATTGGTAAACGAATCCGTCGAGTCCGTATCGGTAGAGACCAGTCCGAATCCACCGGCGAAGACGACGGTCATGACCAGAAACGCGATCACGACCGTCTTCGATCGAGAGACGATGACCTCGTTGAGAGCTTCGGTTGCGGCCTCGATTCGCTCACCGGTTGTCATCGGTCAGTCCCTCCGATGCCAGAAGACACCGACTGCGCCGGCGAGAAGCGAGCCAACGACGAGCATCGACGTGAGCGGGAAGCCACCACCGTCGCTGCTGGAGACGGCCATCGGAACACGGATCGTGTTCGAGAGCTGGCTGTTGCCCCGCTCGTCGTCGTATCGGAAGTCGAACGAGACCGGGTACGTCTTCTCGGTGGCCGACTCGGACGCGCTCAGTTCGAACGACATCGTGACGGACTCGCCCGGCTCGAGTGACTCGACGTATCCCGTATCGTCGTCACCGGTGCTGAGTGGATCGTCGGCGAAGATGCGCGCTTCGACGTCAGTCACCGTCTGATTGAGGTTGTTCGTGACCTCGACGGTGAGCGCCTTGCTGTTACCGGCGCTGATCGTCGTCTCCTCGACGTCGACAGCGAACTGATCGCGCTCCGGTGCAACCGCAGCGACGACACTGAGTTTGTCGTACTGGCGCTTCTCGTCATTCGAGTTTCGATACTGCACCCCGAAGTCGAACGATTTCGTGCCCGCTTCGGCTTCGCTGCTCACTTCGATCGGGAGCCGGAACGACTTCGCTTCGCCGGCCTCGAGCGCCCCGACGGCGACGGATCGTTCGATCGGGATCACGTTCGGCGAGCTCTGGTCAGTAAACCGGACGACGGCGCTGTCGACCGCGTTCGGTCCTGTGTTCGTGACTGTCCCTGTTATCTCACCGTCTTCGCCGACGCGCAGCGTCGAGGAGACGTTCTCGAGGGCAAACGACTGTTCGGCCGCAGTCGCGATGCCAGCCGTGAGTCGTTCGGACGTCTGGTCGATGCCGTTCGTGTCGGTGTAATCAACGGTGACGTCAGTAGCGTACGATCGGTGTGGGGCATCCGACGCAAGCGAAACGCTGTAAGTGACCGTCTTCGATTCGCCAGGCTGCCAGGCACCGACGTATCCCGTCGAACTCTGGCCTTGGCCGGTTCCGAACGACAGGTGACCAGTGCCCGACCGGGCCGTCACGCTCGCGTCCCGTGCTGGCTCGGTTCCCGTGTTCCGGAGCGTCACCGAGACGTCGTTTCGATCGCCAATCTGCGCGTCCGATTCGACACCGACGACCTCGAACTGTGGCTTGTCGTCGACTTCGACGGTGAGCGTTGCCGTCCGCGTTCGCGTCAGATCAGCGTACTCCGCACTTTGTGTGTTGAACTCGGCAACGCGTGTGTACGCGTACTCGTATTCAACGGGGAGTTCGTAGACGCCCGGGTCGAGGTTCTCCGGGACGGTGATCTCGACCGGGTCAACGTTGCTCGTTCCCGTCGGGACGTTTCCGACCGAAATCTGGCCACTGTTCACCTCGAGCGGCGACTTGTCGTCTTGGAACGTCATCGTCAGTCCGCGTGCGGTCGTGACACGACTCTCATATTGCTGTGGACCCGCGCGGTCGATCTGGCCACGGTTCGTGATCGATATCGGAAGCCCGACCGACGTGCCAGGAGCGAGTTTCCCAGCTGACGTGTCGATCGAGATATCGGGCTGTCCGACGACAGTACCCGACGACTGTTGTGCGATCGCAGGGCCAACCCCTGCGGTCGTGACCAGAACGATAACGAGGATAGATGTAATCTGTGTCCTCGATTTCATCGTCTTCCTCCGCTCGACCCTGTAACCGATCCGCCACCGATTCGAGTATGTCTATCCGCTGTCCAATGTTGAATGCGCATTCAATTAATTGTATATTACGCCACGCTCATAGTGATATTGGTTTATTACCAGATCTGAGTGTCCACACCCTTGTCTTACATAATTACCTATTACCACCGGACGTCTCGGAACCGACACCCACGACCGTTCGTACTCGTTCGTTCGAAGAACAACTCACAGCAGAGTGAATAGATCAATCAACCAGTCACTCGATCGACTGACGACCTCCACGTCATAGACGGTGAGCGGTTCTCGGTGGCAGACGCAACAACAACTGCGGAACCGATCGAACGCGGGGTCAACAGCGTCGAAGTGCTAGTCGTCCGCTGCAGCCGCTTCGGCTTCCTCGGCGCTCGAGTCGGCCCGCTCTAGATCTTCGAGATATTCATCCGCATCCAACGCGGCTTTCGAGCCCATCCCCGCCGCGGTGACGGCCTGCTGGTAGTGGAAGTCGACGACGTCGCCGGCACCGAACAGGCCGGGGACGTGGGTTTCGGTCTGGCCGCCGCCGTCGCCGCCTTTGGTTTCGAGATAGCCTTCGTCGTCTAGCTGGACGCCGGTGTCCTCGAGGTAGTCGGTGTTGGGGGTGTGGCCGATCGCGAAGAAGACTGCACCGACATCGAAGTCGAACTCCTCGGTTTCGGGGTCGTCGAGGCGGTCGGTGGGGTGGCCGGCGTCGTTTTCGACGAGGGTGACGTGGTCGACGCCGTCTTCCTGAGAGCCGTGGAGCTCGATCAGTTCGGTGTTTTTCATGATCTCGATCTCGCCTTCCTCGACCTTTTCGTGGACGCGGTCGACCCAGTAGTCCTCCGCGCGGAACTCCTCGCGGCGGTGGGCGATGTAGACAGTGTCAGCGAACTTCGTGAGGAACGTGGCTTCCTCCATGGCGGCGTCGCCGCCGCCGACGACGAGCATGTCCTCGTCGCGGAAGAACGCACCGTCACAGGTCGCACACGTCGAGAGGCCATAGCCCATGAGTTCGTCTTCGCCGGGAATCCCGAGCGTGCGAGCGCTGGCCCCCGAGGCGGCGATGACGGCGTCGGCGGTGTAGACGTCGCCGTTTCTGAGTTCGACGCGGAAGGGGCGGCTCGAGTCGTTTACCGACTCGATAATGCCGTTTTTCAGCTCGGCACCGAACTGCGTGGCCTGCTCTTTCATCCGGTTGACGAGTTCGGGGCCACCGATGCCCTCCGGGAAGCCGGGGTAGTTGGCGACATCGGTGGTCAGCGTGAGCTGGCCGCCGGGTTCGTCGCCTTCGATGATCAGCGGCTCGTTGTTCGCGCGGCCGGCGTAGATCGCCGCGGTCAGGCCCGCGATACCGGTGCCGGCGATGATCAGCGTACGGTGTTCGACGACCTCGTCATCGGTGATACCGAGCAGCTCGTCGAGTTCACCGGTCTCGTCGAGTTCGTGTGTATCGTCCCAGCCACCGACGTGTTCGTCGTCGATGAACACTTCCGGAGCGGTCTTGCGACCGTCTGCCCGTTCTACCATCTCTTCGAAGCGCTCGTCGTTCTCGGAGACGTTATACTCCTCGTAGTCGACGCCCTTGCTTTCGAAGAGGTCCTTGACTCGGTCGCAGTGTGAACAATTGCCCTTGGTATAGATCTCGACGCGTGGCTGGTCGGTCATATTGCAGGTGTTGGGCCAGAGACCCTAAACCGCTTGTGCTCGCAGCAACGAGTCCCCCTTACTGTGACGGTGCTAACGTGGCGTCTGCTACCGTTGTTCCGTCAGTGAACCGCCTCAGGGTCAAGCCCCGAGGCACTCGCCTTGCTTATTTGTAGAGGATTTCTGTAGCCGAGCTACTGGTGTGTCTCGAGCGACACGGTCGCCGCAAACGGCCGTGCAACCCGAACGTCGTCGATCCCTCGCGTCGACACGACGCACTTACGGTGGCAAGCGACGACGAACGACTATGGCTGCCGATCTCGAGGAGAAGACGGATCGATACGGCGAGTTGCTCGCCGAGGCGCTCGACGCGGCGACGATCGCGCCGCCGGAGGGAACACCGATGGCGGACGCAGCCGCCGACTGTTACGAGATGGCGGCGTCGTATCTCGAGGACGGAACCCACTTCCAGGACCAAGACGATCTCGTCAACGCGCTGGCGTCGTTTTCGTACGGCCACGCGTGGCTCGATGCCGGCGCTCGCGTTGGCCTGTTCGACGTCCCACGGGACGGGCATCTCTTCACTGTCGAGTAGTAGTGCTGATACTGTCGGACAGAACGACGTGACGATCGGTCGCGCTGCTGCGGCCGTCATCACCCGGAGACGGCCCCGAACTCGCGACCGATGTCGTATTGACTGCTGCCCGACAGTATGAATCTCGTCGACAGTGCCGACCGCTTGGGTGTGTGGTCGTGGTGGTGGGTCAGTTCTGTTGAGGTATCTGGTGTAGTTCGGACACGACCGTTGGCGGCGGCATCTTTGATGATTAATAACTATGTAACCGGAACATATATACCAGCAAACGCGGTTAGTTTATAAAGTAGCCGAAATCTTTATATGCCTTACGGCCTTACTCTATGTTAGCTGAGGCGACCGGGTTTCTTCTGGTTACCCCACCCGGGAGCCCCGAGTAACCCACCCGATACACAATGACTGATACAAACATTCGAACCTATACGAGCGAGCAAGAACCTGAGGAGGAAGAAACCACGTCGGTAGCCGACGAGCAGGAACGCTGCCCGGAGTGTGGCGGCCGACTGGTCTCGGACGACGAGCACGCCGAGACCGTCTGTACCGAGTGTGGCCTCGTCGTCGAGGAAGACGAAATCGACCGCGGCCCCGAATGGCGTGCGTTCGACGCCGCCGAGAAAGACGAGAAGTCCCGCGTGGGCGCGCCCACGACGAACATGATGCACGACCAGGGGCTGTCGACCAACATCGGCTGGCAGGACAAAGACGCCTACGGCCGGGCGCTCTCGAGCCGCCAGCGCCAGAAGATGCAGCGCCTGCGCACCTGGAACGAGCGGTTCCGTACCCGCGACTCCAAGGAGCGCAACCTCAAGCAGGCACTCGGTGAGATCGACCGGATGGCATCCGCGCTCGGCCTCCCCGAGAACGTCCGCGAGACGGCGAGTGTCATCTACCGACGCGCACTCGAGGAAGACCTGCTGCCTGGCCGCTCGATCGAAGGTGTCGCGACCGCATCACTGTACGCCGCTGCCCGCCAGGCCGGCACGCCGCGCAGCCTCGACGAGATCTCGGCCGTCTCCCGCGTCGAGAAGATGGAGTTGACCCGCACCTACCGCTACATCATCCGGGAACTCGGTCTCGAGGTCAAACCGGCCGACCCCGAACACTACGTCCCTCGGTTCGTCAGCGATCTGGACCTCTCGGACGAGACTGAGCGGATGGCTCGCGAACTACTCGAGTCGGCCCGCCAGGAAGGCGTCCACAGCGGCAAGTCACCGGTCGGCCTCGCGGCCGCATCGGTCTACGCTGCCGCCCTGCTGACCAACGAGAAGGTCACCCAAAACGAGGTCAGTGAGGTCGCAAGCATCTCGGAAGTCACGATCCGCAACCGGTACAAGGAACTGCTCGAGGCTTCGGACACGGCTGCACCCGCGTAAGGGCCCTTTCGACGGCCGTCGGATCGCAGACTGTATCGCGGGTGGTGTTTTCGGCCGACTGGAACTGCGGCAATGTTTTTGATCTCTCGTGTGAAAGAGGGTGACATGGATAAAACGACCGTCCAGCTGTTGTGTCCCGAATGTGCGAAGGATTGGCAAGTTTCTCCAGCTGAACTTCCTGCGCCCGCCGACATGTTTCACTGCCCGAACTGTCATGCCTCACACCGCACTGCCGAGTTCATGCGGACGGATCGCGACCTTCAGACCCTGAAACAGCTCGGCTAGAGTCACGGTCGAAACGGCGGCCAACCGTCGACAACCCCGATTGACATCCTCCTCGGCCTGAAGGCGGAGGAATCCCGACCGCAGTTGGGATATTAGGGTTTGCAGTCTACCACCTCTACCCGAGGTTGGAATCCTCGGGAGAGGTCGTGAAGGTAGACTCCGGGCTGTGCCAACCAGCCGGTACTCCTATCTCCACCCAAATCGGGTGCAGACTCGGAGTTACTTTCGTTCAGGTTGAGGCGGATGTTCTCCGCCCCATTCACATCAGCGTTGAACGCCGCGTCACACGCCTTGCAGACGTACAGACCTCGCTCAACTCGCTGACTATCGTCTTCCCTACCGCATACGCAACACGTCTTACTCGTGCCTTTTTCCGAGACTACCTCGACCTCGATACCCTCGACTTTCGCCTTGTACGTGAGGATCGAGGTGAACCGGTCGAACGCCCACCCGTGCAAGTCGAGGTTGCCGTGTTTACCCCAGTTTTTCGAGTCGCCGTTCTCGTCTTCACGGACGCCTTCCAAGTCTCCGACGTTGATGCGGCCAACACCCTTCTCGACACACCGTTGGACGATGTGTTTGGCGAGACTATGGAAAAAGTGGGTGCGGCGTTCCGACCACTTGTGCTGTAGTAGCGTAGCTCGCTCACCGCCTGAATCGTCGCACTTGGCGATCTCCTTCGGGAAGTAGTAGCTATCCTGTTTCAGCCGGTTTCCGGGATACAGGTCAGCGACTTCGGTGCTGTACGCAACAGCTGCGAAGTTGCTGATACCGAGGTCAATACCCGCTGTCTCGTTACCGGGAGCGTCGGGCATCTCGATCTCGTCTTTACAGACGAGGTGCAGTTCCCACCGCTCCTTCGCGTTATCGTAGACAGCACGAACCTGCTGTAGGTTCTCAACCGTGACGTCGGGACGAGTCTCGTATTCGACAAGGATGTATTCCCACGCTCGGGGATGTTCCTTGTGATTCGCACCTTTTGAGAGGCGAACACGGTTGTTATTGGTGTCGTGACGGATGCCGTTTTGCTTCCACGTCACGGTGGAACGCGGGTGTTCTTCGTGGACGCGGCGGCCTTCCGAGTCGTAGTAGTTTTCTTTTCGGTAGCCGGGTGGATTGTCCCGCTCGTCATCGGAACCGTACCACGAGTTGAAGGCTTCAGCGAGTTCCTCCAGAACTCGCTGACTGGACTGACTATGCAGTCCCTTGTACTTTGGATGAGTCTTCAACTCGTCTTTCAACTCCTCGTGGTCAGGAATTTCGCCCGTCTCCTCCCAGACTTGGCGGGAGTGATAGTTGGCGACGTTCCAGAGTTTGCTGGCGCTCCACCCATGTTGGTCGAGCGACTCCGCGACCTGTGAGTGATTGCGGATTTTCGCACGGTGGGTGCAGTGGACTTCCAGCATTCTGAACGTCTGTATAATCCCTTATACTCGTTTCTTTTGTAAAAGCTTGGGCTGAGAACGGTGGAATATCCTGGCCTGTCAGTATCGGTTGAACGTAACCCTGAGTGACGGCGCGTATCCACGGCCTAAAGGCCGTGGTATTGCGCCTGTTCAGCGTATAACAGTTTTGTAGTGACTGCTTGCTACTGCACACCTGGTCGTACGTCAGTTCTGTGGTCGGTGTGGAATACGGGCCGGTCGGGACGCTCTTCGAATGGCGCAGAGCTGCTCGATCAGGTGCTCGACGATCGCGTATGATCTTCTTAATGCTGCTCGTGCCTCAATGAAATTATGCCGAAAGACGCTGTTACACCAGTAAATAGAATACTAACACGGTTTCATCTCCTGAATCCGATCGCGTAATAACTGCATTCGAATCGTCTCTGATGATGATACACCAATCTCTCAATACTGGGCGCGTGTTAACGCGACTCAAGATAATAATATAACCCTGCAGTGGGTAGGAGAGGATGGTTATGAAGAAGCAGGAGCTCATTCACCTTCACGGCCTTCTCGCGGAGGTATCGAACCAGTGTGCAGAGTGGGAAGACTGCCAGATCGACCTCGAGGAGTACGAATCGCGAGGTATTCGGCCGACATCCATCCACAAATCGAAAACTGATCACAAAGCTGCTGTTTTTGCGCTCGCCGGGGGCATTACGAAGAATATGCGGGAAGAAGAGCAGGAAGCAGTCGCCGCAACTGCCGACTGAGAATATCGTCGTATCCTCCGATCGTTGCTCTACCAGTGACTGGCGAGACTCGTTGTGTACTCTGTCTACGCGGAGCACGTTCCGCCGTTTGCGCCGGGAGATATCACTGGTGTGCCGGCCAAAAAATAGCGATACGATGTTGATCGGCGTCTCGCACCGATCGGGAAAACGAGGCCGTCACTCGACTAGATCCTCGAACTCCGGGAGGATCTCGTCGTCCGACTCCTCGGTTTCGTCGGCAGTCTCCGTATCCGTCGACTCCGTATCCGTCGACTCGTCGGTCTCTGCTTCGTCAGTCGTTTCCTCTTCGATGACCTCGACCTCTATAACCTCGAGTGGGATATTCTCGAGACGTTGACCGATCTCCTTCCGTGCGATCCGCGAGGCGTGTTCCTCACGTTCGACGTTGAAGACGGTCATCTCCAGTTCGAGTGCGACGAGCGCTTCGTCGGCTGCGATAAACGCAGGCGGGAGCTCCTCACCGGATGGGGAAGTACGCTCGCCCATGTTGATTTCGACGTAGTTTAAATCAGGGTTCAGCATCTCACCCGTTTTCGAAATACCGATCCGGATCGCCTCGTCCTCCGTCTCAACGTCGAAGACCGGCACAGCAGCTTCAACGACGACCCTGCAATTCATACCATGACATTGGATGCCCTGCAGTAAGAAGGTTCGCCCCAACTCACCCGTCACCGCTCGTCCCACTGCGCTATCCTGTCCCGCAGTAATCGGGTGTTTGACAGCTTGACGGTGGGTCGAAAGACAAAAGCCCACACCACCGAAGGGTCGGACGAATGGAGACGGGGACGATCTCGATCGACGAACTCGCCGGAGGCTTCGACCTGTACCGAACGCTCGAGAGCGGTCAGACGTACCTCTGGCAGCGCTCGGACGGCGAGATGTACGGCACCACGCCGGCATCTGACGCGTGGTATACGACGGTCGTCGGCTCGGACGGCACAGGTGACTGGGACGTGATCCGCGTGCGGACCCGCGACGGCCGCCTCGAGTGGGAGTCGACGACCGATGCCGAGCCGATCGTCCGTCGGCTGTTGCGTCTCGACGACGACCTCGAGTCGATCGTCGCGGCCGGGCCGGACGAGCCGCTCCTCCGTGAGGCCTACGAGGCTCACCGCGGGATGCGACTCGTCGATGATCCGTCCTTCGGCTGTCTCATCTCGTTTATTTGCTCGGCCCAGATGCGCGTCGAACGAATTCACACGATGGTCACGACGCTAGCACGGGAGTACGGCGACGCGGTCGCGTTCGACGGCGAGACCTACCACGCCTTTCCGACGCCGGATCAGCTCGCGACCGCGACCGAGGCCGAACTCCGTGATCTCGGGCTGGGCTATCGCGCCCCGTATGTCGTCCGCACAGCCGAGATGGTCGCAAGCGGCGAGGCCCATCCGGAAGCCGCGCGATCCCTCGAGTACGAGGACGCGCGCGAGCATCTGACGCAGTTCGTCGGCGTCGGCGACAAGGTGGCTGACTGCGTCTTGTTGTTTTCGCTGGGCTTCGACGAGGCAGTCCCGCTCGACACCTGGATCAAATCGGCGATCGAGGAGTACTATCCCGAGTGCGATCGCGGTTCCTACGCTGCCACCTCACGGGCGCTCCGCGACCGCCTGGGCGGCGAGTACGCCGGCTACGCCCAGACGTACGTCTTTCATCATCTCCGAACCGGGGAGTGATGGGCCGGCCATCGCTGACTGGGCCGTCCGGAACCGTTTTGTGGGTCGGTTGACAATTCCGGATATGGTCACTGCGTCGGTCATCTCTCTCATCGCGACTGCGGGATTCATCGGCGCGCTGGGGATCCTGATCAAGCACTTCGGGATGGTGCAGTTGATCGCGGGCTACGATCCGGATCGCGTCACCGACGAGGAAGGACTGGCCGATTTCATCGGGACAAACGTCCTGTACGTCGCGGCGCTCGTCCTGCTCGTCGCGATCGTCGAGTATACGTCCCCCACCGACAGTTCCGGGGTTGCTTGGATCGTGTTCGTCGTCGGTGTCGGAGTGCTCACCGTCCGAATGATTCGTGGCGCTCGCTACTACGAGAGCGAAAGTGACTGACCGGATACAAGCTAGTCGTCGTAATCCTCGCGCCCGGTCACGGCCCAGTAGGCCTGTGAGACGAGCGTGAGCGTGAAAACGACGGTCAACACCACGGCGAGCCACACTGCGACCCGCTGTCCGAGTAGATAATACGCCAGCGCGCTCGCACCGACGACGAACAACACCGCGCCGACAAACAACTCGAGCAGTTCCCGAACCGTCGTGCGGCTGCTCGAGACGTCGAGATATTCCGCTTCGAAGCGGTCGATGATGCCCATCAGCGGTCCCCTCCGAGCCGTTCGCGGGTCAGTAGCGGATCTCGAATCCGTCTTTGCCCTGTGGCTCCTCGTATTCGGCTTCGACGGCGTCGACCTCGGCTGCGGGACTGCCCTCGTGACACCACTCGATCATCAACTCGACGGCGTCCTCGGGCCCTTCGAAGACCGCCTCGACGCGGCCGTCCTCGAGATTTTTCACCCAGCCGTCGATGCCCTCCTCGCGGGCGGTGTCGCGGGTGTTCGCACGGTAGTAGACGCCCTGTACGCTTCCCGAGACGAAGACGTGTGCGCGGGTCCGTCCTGCCATGTGCGAGACGTCGCCGTCGACGGTCAAAAATCCGGGTCCATTCGAATCGCGGTCGGTCGTCCTGTGGCAATCAGAACTCGGTGCCGCGTCGCGCCCGCTGGCCGTCGTCGATCGGATGTTTGATCTTCCGGACGTTGGTGATCAGGTCCGCACGGTCATCGAGGTACGACGGTTCGGTGTGGCTGCCCGACAGCACCAGTTCGAGATTGGCGGGCTTCGCGTCGATGAGCCCGTAAACGTCGTCCTCGGAGAGGAGTCCGCGGTCTGCAGCGTAGAGCACCTCATCGAGAATCAGCATGTGCATCCCCGCCTCCGGCTCCGCGTCGAGGGCGATCGGCTCGTCGAGGGCGGCGTCGTCGGCTGCCGCGAGCAGTTCGTGAGCGCGCTCGAGGCCGGCCTGGGCTTCGGCCTCGTGGTCGGCCTCGTCGCTGCCGTCGGCCATCCCGTGCCAGCCGTAGTGGCCGAGGTTTTCGTAGCTCATTCCGGGGAGGGCGGCGATCGCGTTGTACTCGCCGCGGACTGCGTCGACGCTCGAGGCACCGCCTTTCATGAACTGGAGCATGTGGACGCGGTAGCCGTGACCGGCGGCGCGCATGCCCATGCCGAGCGTCGCGGTCGTTTTCCCCTTGCCGTCGCCCCACCAGACCTGGACGAGGCCGAACTCCTCGGGGGCGGCCGGTTCGATCCGCTCGGCTTCGGGCGTCCGTCCCTGGCCGGGCGTGTTCTCGATCGGTGACTCGGATGTCCGGTCGTCGCTCATACGCGATCGGTCGAACCGTGCGTACATGTAGTTGGCCACTCGGCGTTTCCACGGCGTAACCAAACGCGTCTTGTAGACCCGCTGCTAACGGAGCGCAATGGTTCTCGAGCGGTCATCCGCCGACGACACGCCGCGTTTCGAGCGCATTATCGCCGCGCTGGACGATGCCGGCTGTCAGCGAATACTCTCGGTACTCGACGGGCCAAAGACCGTCCCCGAGATCGCAGCGGCAGCGGACCTCCCGCTGTCAACGGCCTATCGGAAACTCGACCAGTTGACCGAGGCAGGCCTCGTCACCGAAACCGTCGGCGTTCGGCAGGGCAGCCACTACACATCGCGGTACGTGATCGATTTCGACCGGATCACGATCGGTCTCGACGACGAGCGGACGTTTCGCATCGCTGTCGATCGCTCGAGCGATCGATCGCTGGGTATCTGGGCGAACGCCAGCCGAGAGGTGTGACCGCATCGGCTGCCGAGGGTGGCTGGTACGCTCACGAGCCGGGGCTGGGTCTCTTTCGATCAGGCGTTTTCGGCGTCGGGCGACTGCGCCTCGAGCGAGTCGAGGGCGATGAGGGCGGCTTCGAGGTCCGGTCCCGTGACGATCTGGGCGCCAAAGAGGATCACGTACGGGGCGTCCGACGGGATCTGATCGTCGGGAATCTCGGACTGGGATCCCGGAAATACGGAGCCGATGCCGCCGCCTTGCGTCGTGTTTCCGTTTGATGTCTCGTTTTGCGGTCCCTGAGTGCCGGCCATCCCGTGACGATCGGACGTCATATTTCCGTTCGATGTCATGTTGCCGTCCGGCATGTCGAACGTCGATTCGTCCGCTGGCGTTCCTGCCATCGCCAAAAACAGCGTGTCGCTGTCGCCACACTGGTAGAAGAGCTGACCCAGGAACACGTACTCGTCGGACACGAATAACCGCTGGCCGCCGTCAGTACACTGCTCACCGACCTCGAGTTCCTCGAGATATTGGTCGAGGGCGTCCTCGAGGTCAGAGCCTAGTTCCGTCGTCGTATACACTTCGATACCGGGAACGTCCCAGCTGGCGATGAACGCCTCGAGATCCGGTGCGGCCCAGATCGAGGGACCGATACTGGCCGGCGCGGTGTCGACGTCGCTCCAAGCGGCCGGAATCGTGACCTCGATGGTTCCGGTGTCGTCGGTGACCGTCTGCTGGTCCTCGTACTCCTGACCGTCGGTGACGTGCTCTCTGTCCTGTGCGCCCTCGCCCTCATGGTGTCCGTTTCCGCCGTGTGAGCCGCCGACAGGCCACTCGTGATCGCGCTGTGCAGCCGCTGTCTGGACTGCCGCGAGCGTCCCCAGTCCCGCCAGCGTGGTGCCCCCCGAAACGAGGATGGATCGTCGATCGATCGTCGACCGTGATGAGTCGGTATTGTCGCTCATGCACCCCATCGCACACCAGCAGGGGTAAGAAAGTCAATTCACGACCGGAGAGACAGTTCGATCTCGAGGAGTATGAGAAAGAGTGACGAAGCGACGTCACCCACAATCGGCTTCTGGCGTTCCAGTTCAGCTCGAGTCGACGATGTCCACATCCGTCGGTCCCTGTCCGTCGAACTCTCCGACGAACGCATCGAGCCTTTCGGGGTCCGACGCGCCCGGGAGTTCGGTCTCCGCCGTGCGACAGTCGGCGTCGACGCCGAGTCGGTCACAGACCAGATCGGCCGTCGCCTCGGCCATCGCCCGGTAGGTCGTGAGTTTTCCGCCGACGATGCTACAGCAGTTCTCGACGCCCTCGTCGGCGTGCTCGAGCAGGTGAAATCCTCTCGAGATGCCGCGCCCGCCGCGGGCGGCTTCCTCGGGTTCGTACAGCGGCCGCACGCCCCACCACGTTCGGACGTGCTCGGCGTCGGCGACCAGGGGGAGCATCGCTGCACACTCGTCGATCGTCCGCTCGAGTTCCCAGTCAGCCCGCTCGTAGTCATCCGGATCGTCGACCGGGACGCTCGTTGTCCCCAGAACGACCTGCCCGTCGTGTGGGACGACGATATCGCCGTCGTCGGGGTCGCGACAGCGGTTGAGCACTGGCTCGAGGCCGTCGTACTCAACCGAGACCATGACACCCCGGGTCGGCCGCATCGCGACGGTGACGCCGGCCAGTTCGGCGACGTGGCCAGCGTGGGGTCCGGCCGCGTTCACGACGTAGCGCGGATGAATCGTCTCGTTCGCGTCGCCGCCGAGCGTGACGCTCGTCACTCGCCCGCCCTCGACGGTCATCGACGTGACCGGCGCGTGCGTGCGGACGCGAGCGCCGTGCTCGCGGGCGTCGACCGCGTTGGCAGCGACTAGCCGGGATGGAACGACGACGCCATCCGGGACCCACATCGCCCGTTCGACGTCGGCGGCGAGGTTCGGGACTGCCTCGCGGGCAGCCGCCCCGTCGATCACGTCGGTCGGGATTCCCACGTCGTCGCAGGCGGCGCGCTTTGCGTCGAAGTACGCCGGGTCGTCGTCGGCGAGTTGGACGAACAGACCCCGCGTGTCCCGGATACACTCACCGGCGATCGTGCGGAGGATGCGGTTTTCCTCGAGACACTCGCGGGCTTCCGGGCCGTCGGCCTCGGCATAGCGAGCGCCGCTGTGGAGCAGGCCGTGCGAGCGGCCGGAGGTGCCGGCTGCGAGTCCGTCTCGTTCGACGAGCGTGACGTCGACGCCCCGCAGTGCGAGGTCTCTGGCGATTCCCGTTCCGGTCGCGCCGCCGCCGATAACGAGGACGTCCGGGTGACTCTCCATATGTACTTGTTTGACTCGAGACGGAGATACCTTTCACCGAATGACCTGGGACAGATTCAATCGTCTGCAGCCGCTTTCTCCGCGAACTTCTTCCGGACCTTCTCGACTTTCGGCGCGGCGTGCATCCGACAGTAGGCGTCGGTCGGGTTCTTTTCGAAGTAGTTCTGGTGGTACTCCTCGGCCTCGTAGAAGGTGTCAAGCGGTTCGATTTCTGTCACGATCCCCTCGTAGACGCCTTCCTGTTCCAGTTCCGCAGCGAACGCCTCGGCGGTCTCGAGTTGTGCGTCGCTGTGTGCGTAGATCGCCGACCGGTACTGAGAACCGACGTCCGGGCCCTGACGGTCCTTTGTCGTTGGATCGTGGATCGTAAAGAAGACCTCGAGTAAGTCCTCGTAGGCGATCTGATCGGGATCGTATTCGATCTGGACGACCTCGGTGTGGCCGGTCTTGCCGGAACAGACCTCTCGGTAGCCCGGGTCCTCAGTGTGACCGCCGGCATAGCCCGAGGTCACCGATTCGACGCCCTCGAGTTCTTCGAACGCCGCCTCGATACACCAGAAACACCCGCCGCCGAACGTAGCTCGTTCCATACCTGATCTGAGGGCGCGCGCGAGGAAAGATGTGACGGGGGCCGGGATCGCAGTCGCGGTCGCACGTTGGGCAGTCGAACCGTCACCGTGTCCGAAAGGATTTGACGGTGGCCGTCAAACGCCGGAGTATGTCTTGGGACACAGTCCGACTCGAGTGGGACGGAGACGTTGCGACGCTAACTGTCGATCGACCCGATGCGCTGAACGCGTTGAACATCGAGACGCTCGAGGCGATGGGTGAAGCACTCGAGGAAGCCGCCGAAGAGGGCGCTCGCGCGCTCGTTCTGACGGGGTCCGGCGACGCGTTCATCGCCGGTGCCGACATCAAGTATATGCAGGATCTCTCCACAGCGGAGGGCGAAGAGTGGGGTGCGCTCGGCCACGATGTCGCCGACGCGCTCGAGGCCTTCCCCGCGCCGACGATTGCCGCGATCAACGGCTATGCGTTCGGTGGCGGCTGCGAGATGGCGATGGCCTGTGATCTGCGGGTCGCGGCCGAGTCGGCACTGATCGGCAACACCGAGATCGATCTCGGGATCATTCCCGGCTGGGGAGCCACCCAGCGGCTGCCGCGGCTGGTCGGCGACGAAACCGCACGCCGGATGATCTTCCTCGGCGAACGCCTCGACGCCGAGTCGGCCGCCGAAGCCGGACTCGTCGGCGAAGTCGTCGCTGATGACGAACTCGAGAACGTCGTCGATGAACTCGCTACCCGTCTCGCCTCGAAGCCGGCCTTTGCGATGCAGACTGCCAAACAGGCAATCAACCAGACCCACGAGGGCTCGCAAGAGAGCGGTATCGCGTACGAAAAGCGCGCCTTCGCGAGCCTCTTCGGGACGCACGACCAGCGCGAGGGGATGTCGGCGTTCGTCGAGGACCGAGAGCCGGACTTCGAATAGCGCGTCTAGCGATCGGCGACGCACCAGGTCAGGACCACGCCGTCGTCGAGTCGGTCAACCGACTCGAGATCGAGCGATGGAAATTCCGTGACGAACCCCTCACCGTCGGCCAGCGTCGGGGCGTCGCGGCCGCCGATAATTTTCGGCCCGATGAATACCCGGAGTTCATCGACCAGCCCGGCGTCGAACAGCGAAAAGATGAGTTCGCCGCCGCCTTCGACCATGACTTGCTCCAGTCCTTGCTCCTGCAGCGTTGCGAACGCACGGAGGAGATCGACCCGCTCGTCGCCCGCGGTGACCAACTCGGCCCGATCGGCGAGGGCTGCGCGGCGCTCGACGGATGCGGCCTCGCTCAGACAAACGTACGTCGTCGCCGCGTCGTCGAGGATCGCTGCATCTGTTGGGGTCCGGCCGCTCGAGTCCACGACGACACGCGCGGGGTTTGCCGGGCGGTCGTTGTCGCGGCGTTTCTCGCGCAAGATTTCGTCTTTGACGATCAGGTGTGGGTCGTCTGCGAGGACAGTCCCGACACCGACCACGACGGCGTCGCTGTCCGCCCGAAGTCGGTCGACGCGGTCGAAGTCTGCCTCGCCGCTGATCGCAATCTGTTCGCGTCGACGCGAGGAGAGCTTACCGTCCGCACTCATGGCGGCGTTGACGACGACGTGCATACCCGTGGTGAGGTGGCTGTGGTAAAGAAATCCCCGTGTCTCGAGATCCTGCCAGCCGAATTCAACGCAGTTGTCGACAGGCATCCCGTATATATGGCACTACATAGTATACAATACAGAACATATAAACGACTTATCCGGTCTCGCTGGAGCACTGCAACAGAAAGCACGTGACGACCGGGAACTTCGCGATCGACGACGCGGTATCATTCGACCACCGACATATCGATCTCGAGAAACGGGACGACGTCTACGTCATCGGTGACGTTCACGGCTGTCTGGACGCGCTCGAGGACCTTCTAGAGACGCTCGACCTTGCCGATAACGACCTCGCCGTGTTCGTGGGGGATCTGGTTCGAAAGGGACCGGAGAGCAAGGCCGTCCTCGATCGCGTCAGGCGGTCGCCACGGCTGCTGTCGGTGAAAGGGAACAACGAGCAGAAGCTTATCGACGGGGAGAAGTCGCTGTCGTCGCTTGACCTGGCTGACCAGCAGTACCTGAAGTCACTGCCGACGGCGATTTCGTGGGATGGTGGCCTCGTCGTCCACGGCGGCGTCGATCCGAACCGACCGCTGTCGGCACACGCCACCGATGACCTCCTGACGATGCGAGCACCGGACGGCGACGGCTACGACGGTCCGTTCTGGTTCGAGACCTACGAGGGGCAGCCGCGGGTCTTTTTCGGCCATACTGTCCTCGATACGCCGATCGACCGAGAGTGGGCGGTCGGCCTCGATACCGGCTGTGTCTACGGTGGGGAACTTACCGCGTACGACGTTCGACGCGATCGCTTCCACAGCGTTTCCGGGCCTGATCACGTCGAACGCTCGGCCGCGAAAATTGTCGCGCTTGGCGATAGCTGAGGTGGACACTCAGATGAGCGATGGAAACACGACCGAGAACGATGAGGAGAAGGTGGAATCGGACGACCAACGGCACGACTCGGTGGCCGACGGTGGAGATACGTTTGCGTTTCGGTCGATGCTGGGTGAGACGAGCGAAAACGGCGACTCGAGCGCACCCGACCAGTCGACGGACGGGAACGCTGAAGACGGGATGCTCCCCGCCGACAGCGAATCGGCTGCACGCCTCGATCCAGTCGATGACGGGGGATTCGATCGATCTGCCGACCCCGACTTGAGGGCAACCGACGAAGTCGAATCGGCGGCACTCGACGCGACGACCGCAGGCGACGACACGGAATCCGACGCCGCGAGTCATGCCGTCGATCTCTCGGAGCCGTCGTACTATCTAAACCGCGAACTCAGTGGACTCGCCTTTCAGCGGCGCGTGCTCCACGAGGTACTCGATGACGACAATCCGCTACTAGAGCGCGTGAAGTTCCTCGCGATCGTCACGACGAACCTTGATGAGTTCTTCCGCAAGCGCGTCGGTGGCCTAAAACAGCAGATCGCGGCTGGGGTTATCGATGAGACACCCGACGGACGCACGCCCCGCGAGCAGTGGGCTGAGGCCCTCGAGGAGGCCCGACCGTTGTTCGAGCGCCAGTCCGAGTGTTATCGCGAGGAGATCCGGCCCGCACTGGCGGGGAAGGAATTCACATCGTCGACTACGACGACCTCACCACTGCCGAACGCCAACACCTGCGCGAGTACTTCGAGAGTTCTGTCCTGCCGACGCTGACGCCGCTAACGTTCGATCCGGCTCATCCGTTCCCCTTCATTTCGATTGACCTCCTCCCGCGCCGAAAGTCGCGGGAATCCCACCATGGGATTTCAGGCCGTGCGTGGCCCTCAGGTTTCAAGACGCATACGCTCCAAGCGTCAATTGCTGGGCTTCAGCATCAGCTTGGCTGTCTTGTGGGCCGATCAAACGGCCCCCTTCCTCAGCCGAGTCATCGCCATCCGTGTGTTCTCTTGAATGGCTCTCTCCGCTGAGGTAGCGGTCTGCAATATTGAGCGCGGCGTTGATGTCCGCGTGGTACTCCGAGACCCAACACTCCGAGTTGGAACACTTGAACGTCGCTTGGTCGGGGCGGTAGCCCTGCTCTCCGCAACAGTGGCACGTTTTCGAGGTGTACGCAGGATTCACTGTCTCCACGCGAATCCCTTTTTCGGCGGCCTTGTACCGAATCTGAGCGTGCATCTTTGCGAAGCTCCACCCGTGAAGCCGTCGGTTCATGAACGCACCGTAGTCCATGTTCTCACGGATGTGCGTCAGGTCTTCGAGGACCAATACGGGGTTCTCGAATTGGTCGGCGTAGGCGACGACCTCCGACGTGACCGTGTGGAGAATGTCGTCTATCTGTCGCCAGAGTGAATCACCGTAGGACTCGGTGATACGTTCGCTTCCGCGTTTCTGAAGGCGTCGGGTCGCCGTGAAGTACGTCTCACGGAGTTGTCGGACTCGCTTACCTTCGTCGTTCCAGAGGTTGGGTGTAGCCGGGGAGCCGCGCTCGTCACGGTGACACACCGTTAACAAAGAGGCTTCCCCGATGTCTACCCCAATCGGCGTTTCGGACGCCGAACTGGGCCGTTCCTCCACGTCTCGCGTTGCGACGATGTGCAAGTACCACTCACCGTTTCGGTCGAACAACCGACACTCGCCCATCGTCGCGTCTCCCGCGTGCAACGCTTCCAGCCACTCCCGTTGTTCAGGATTCAGTTGCGCGGGGAGCCACAGGTTGTAGTCGTCGTGATGCGGGATTTTCACGTACCACTCGATGGCGTTCTGTGGCTTGTGGTCGAGCTTCGGGCCTTCGTTCGTGAACCGGACAGGGTGGTCGTCATGAAGCTCTTTTGCGTCGTAGCTTCCGCCGCAGAGTTGTGGGACGTACTTCTTGAGGGCGTTCTTCGCGTAGCCGCTCAGGTTGTAGTCAACCACCACGTCGTTCGCTTCGGTCTGGGTGGTACAGTTAGCGTTGAACGCGGCTTCGAGAGCGTCTTGGTACGCCTGTTTCGTCTCACAGAGCTTCCGGTGCTTGTGGACGTTCGGCTCCACAAGCTTGAGTTCCAGCGTCTCGGTGAGTTCGGTCACTGTTCCTCCTCGTGGCGCTGAATGTAGTCTTGGACCGTTTCGCTTGAGACGTGTCCCGCTGTTCCTGCGTAGTAGCCGCGTGACCACTTGATTTTCTCGTTGTCGTGGTCGGCGTAGCGGTGATTGTACTTCCGCGAACTGATGCCCTTGAACCAGTTGGCGAGAAGAGACGGAGCGTGCTTCGGAGGACTACTCACGAACAAGTGAACGTGGTCGGATTGGACCGTGAGGTCGATAATCTCTAAGGGCTGTGTTGAATCACTAGACGGCAGCGGGATAGGTCGCTAAATCAAAGGTGTTGAAGCGGGAGAGTCGAGTTGTCCATGACCCAAATCTCCCGCTTCATTGGGGAAGTTGTCCCGGTCGCTCAAAACGTTACTGGCGATGGAGACGAATCCGCCGCCCCGGAAGGAGGCGGCGGATTCGCCGACTATGCCCTCGTTTCTCTCCATTGTCTGCGGATTTACCTCGATACGTCCTACCGGATGACGATAGACCTGCTCAAAGAGATGCCACAAATAACCGGGGAGATCGGCCTCAGCGCGGCCGATCTCCCCTCACCATCCACGTTGTGTAAGGCGTTCGACCGGATCAGTATGAGCGTCTGTCGAGTGTTGCTGCGCCAGTCGGCGCAGCTACATGATCCATCCGAACACGCTGCTATTGACGCAACATTCTACGAACGTGATCGTGCGAGCCGCCACTACTGCCACCGAACGAATTACCACGTTCAAACGCTCAAAGTCACAAAGCTCGTCGATACAGCAACGCAAGCCGTTCTCGATCTCCACTGTTCGACGACGTTAGAAGGGAGCGACGCAGACCTCGCCGAGCAGATCGCCCGCCGGAATGCGGGCGATCTGCGGTCGCTTGCTGCTGACAAAGGCTATGACAAGCAACAACTCCGAGAACGACTGCGTGAACTCGACATCCGCCCGCTGATCAAACACCGGATCTTCGCACCGTACGATCACGCACACAACGCCCGCATTGACGACGATCGGTACGCTCAGCGGTCAATGGCCGAAACCGTCAACTCAGCTGTCAAGCGCTCGCTCGGCTACGCCGTGCGAGCGCGTACCTGGTATCGAGAGTTCCGTGAAATCGCCTTGATGTGTGTCGTCTATAACATCAAGCAGGCCATCAAACAGTGAAATCCAACGCCGTATGGCGATTCAACATAGCCTCTCTAAGTCTTTCTCGTCGGCGATTTCGTGGAGGATTCGACGCACACGGTCTTCGACCTCATTAACCAGTACCGAGTTGCGGTACTTCGGCAACCACACTATGTGGTAGTTGAGGTTGTAAGTCGCGTGTCGTGTGGTCTTCATCCGTACTACACACTATGATGAGTGACGATCTTAAAACTACCGAGTTACGTGGGAAATCCAGCCGTTCGTAGCAACGTGCCCGGACGCACTATGCCTACCGCTCGACCCGCGCCTGAAGACGCGGGTATGCGCTCACACTATGTATCAGAGCCTCTCATTGGCGGTTCTGACGCGGGAACGGCCCAATGCCGAACTCACCTTCTCGCGAGTGAAGATTCCACGCAACCAGGTCCGTTTCGTCCAGCTCAGCGACGACACGCGGTACGTCCTTCTCGAGGACATCGTTCGAGCCAACCTCGAGTTGCTCTTCCCGGACGTCGAAATCGTCGACACCGCGCTGTTCCGGGTCACGCGCAACGCAGAGGTCCGGCGCAACGAGGAGGTCGCCGAGGATCTGATCGAGATGATCGAGGAGGTCATCGAAGAGCGACGGTTCGCGACTGCCGTTCGACTCGAGATCGAACGCGACGCGCCCGAGGCGGTCCGCGAGATTCTAACGCGCGAACTCGATCTCGACGAGCGGGAAGTGTTCGAACTCGACGGCCCCCTCGACTATCGGGACTTCGCGGAGCTGACGGAGCTCGACCACCCGGACCTGAAACTCCCAGAATGGTCACCACAGCCCCATCCACGGCTCAAGCGGGCCGACGACGGAATGACCGTCTTCGACGTGATCAGCAACGACGACGTGCTTGTCCACCACCCGTACCACTCCTTCGAGGGAACCGTCCAGCGATTCCTCGAGGCCGCGGCCAACGACCCTGACGTCCTCGCGATCAAGGCAGCGATCTACCGGACCGCCAGCGATTCACAGATCATCGAGAGTTTGCTCGAGGCCGCGCGCAACGGCAAGCAGGTCGCCGTCATGGTCGAACTCAAAGCCCGCTTCGACGAGGAGAACAACCTCGAGTGGGCGAAGAAACTCGAAGAAGAGGGGATTCACGTCGCCTACGGGACGATCGGATACAAGACCCACACGAAGACGTCGCTGGTTGTCCGTGAGGAAGACGATGGGGTGCGGCTGTACTCCCACGTCGGTACTGGCAACTACCACTCCGAGACCGCAAAGCACTACGAAGATCTCGGCCTGTTGACCGTTGACCGGGACATCGGACAAGACCTCGTCAGGCTGTTCAACTACTTTACGGGCCACTCGATGCACCGCGACTACCGAAAGTTGCTCATCGCGCCCGGAAACATGCGCGAGCGCTTCGTTGAGCTCATTCGGGCCGAAGCCGAACGTGCCCGCAACGGCGAGGACGCTCGTATCGTCGCCAAGATGAACCGGCTCGAGGATCCCGCAATCGTCCGTGAACTCTACGAGGCATCGATGGCCGGCGTCGACATCGATCTCATTGTCCGCGACATTTGCCGGCTCCGGCCTGGTCTCGAGGGGATCAGCGAGACGATCGACGTCTACAGCATCGTCGGTCGCTTTCTCGAACACTCCCGAATTTTCTACTTCCGGGCGGGCGGCGAGGACCGCTACTACATTGGTTCGGCCGACTGGATGACCCGCAATCTCGACAGCCGAGTCGAGGCGATCGCGCCGATCGAAGCCCCGAGGCTGCAGGACCGGCTCGAGACGATCCTCGAGACGTTGCTGTCGGACGATCAGAACCGATGGGTGATGCGTTCGGATGGGAGCTATGAGCGATGTGAGTCCGACACGGATGGATCGACCACGAACGTTCACGAGACGTTCATGCGGACGGCACTGGACGGCTGGCCCGATTCTCTGACGTAGCGGCCCTTGCAGGCTGGGTTGGATAGCTCTCTCCGCCTGCTGTCGGCTCGTGAGACGCACGGTCCTGTATTCGTGGCTGGAAATCATGGCAGCGCAGCGCCGATGACCGTCTGTTATCCTCGTATGGAGTGTCTGGAACCGATACAAACCGCTCAATAGTACAACTAGCAGTGGCTTTGTACGTGCCGTTGGTCGGTTCACATACGCGACCCCATCCGAACCCATGACCGGATCCACCAGCGGTTACGACGACCGGACCACCCGACAGCGACTTGCCACGGCCACGCAGTACGATCAGGACACGTTGACCCTCGAGTCGACCGTCGTCCGATACGAGGATGGACCCGATCGGTGTACGATCGCGCCACGCGAGTGTTCCGAAATTGAACGGTTGACAAAGTGGATGTCGGTGGATCTCGAGGCGGTCGTCGATCTCGACGAGCTGCGCTAGCGACCTGCTGACCAGAATTTACGAAGTACTATATCTATATAGACCTATGGTTGGTAATTGTTATCGATAGAGGAATAACGTGCCAAAGGTGCCGAAAACAGGAGTTCTGGTCGCTCTATCGCCAGCCTCGCTATAACCATACCGCTCTATAGTCTGGTGGATTTATATTGTTGTAGTAGAAAGCGGCCCAATATGGAGACGCGAAAAGTCCAGATGACTGGTGGGTCGACGTATACTGTTTCGCTGCCGAAAACGTGGGCGACTGACAACGATGTCAGCAGTGGGACGACGGTCGAGTTCTATCCGGAAGGCGACGAATTGCTCTTGACTCCCGAGCAAGAAACGCGGCGACAGGAGGGGTCGATCGATGTCTCCGGCCTCGAGGACGAACAGCTGATGCGGGCCGTGATGACGATGTACGTCAGCGGCTTCGACATCATCACGCTCGAGGCCGGTCGGATCACGACCGACCAGCGCAGCGCGATTCGCGACGCAACCCAGCGCCTCGTCGGCGTCGAAGTGCTCCAAGAGACGAGCGACAGCGTCGTGATTCAGGACTTGCTCGATTCCGCCGAACTCTCGATCGTCAACGCGGTCACCAGGATGCGGCTGATCGCCCAGTCGATGCTCGAAGACGCCGTCCGTGCGCTGGTCGAGAACGATGACGACATCGCCCACGACGTGATCGAGCGCGACGACGACGTCGATCGACTCTGGCTCGTCGTCTCGCGGATCTTCCGCGCGACGCTTCGCTCACCCCGTGCCGTCGAAGAACTGGGCGTCTCGCGCGAGGACTGTTTCGACTTCCACTCGAGTGCCCGCCAGCTCGAGCGGATCGCCGATCACGCCGTCAAGATCAGCGACATCGCGCTCAAACTCGGCGACCTCCCGGCAGACGTCGCCGATGCGATCAACGGCCTCCACGCCGAAGCCGGCAGCGTCTTCGAACAGTCGATGGATGCGCTGTTCGCCGAGGACGCCGACGAAGCGAACCAGCTCGGCCACGACGCGCTCGCCGCTGTCGTCGACATCGACGAACACACCCGCAGAATCGACGACAAGCTTCGCGATCTCGAGCCGGCACAGGCCCAGTCGCTCGGACTGATCGTCGACTCGCTGTCCCGAAGTGCCGACTACGGCGGCAACATCGCCGAGACGGCACTCCAGAAGGCCGCACCGCGGCCCTAACTCCTTCCAGTCATCGTCCGCTTTGTTGCTCGGTCACGCTATTTCGCTTCTCGAGCCTCGCCGATAACTGTCTATCAGATTAACTCACTCGAGTGTCCATAGCGCCAGAAGGACACGTGACAGTGGGACCGCTGACTGTACTGGGCTGGCGAGGAGAGATAGCTCTCCCCGGCCACAACCAACAATCTGAAAACAGTTCAGTTCGGCAGAGTCGGCGTTATTCGACGAGGACGGCGTTGACCTGACCGGTCTGACCGGGACGGGACGTGACACGTGCCTGTCCTTCCGAGGTCTCGATGACGGCACCCTTCGTGACGATGTTCCGGCGGACGTAGTTCGGGTTGGCGTCGTTCTCGACGACGTCTTCGATCTCAGCGGAGACCGTCTCGCCACCTTTGTTGACGCTTGCAACGTTCGTCGCGAGCGCACGCGTCTTCGTGTCGTTGCCACGAACGTCGATGGTTCGGAACCGCGGCTCGCCGACCTGCGTTTCGGTCGGCAGCCGGCCGAGTTCGTCCTTGCGGCGTTTTCGGACGTTCTTCAGTCGACCACCGGTTCGCTTGCGCGTAGAGCGTCCCTGATCTTGCATACCAGATCAAAATCTTGGCGTCTACTTGAATGCACTGCTACGAAATTCCACCTGAGATTCGGTTGCTATTGTCTCGTGTTGACGAAGCAGCGTGGCTCGAGACGGTCCCGACATCGCATCAGCAAGCGAAACCGTCGGTTTCGCGGATGGAGGGTGATTGACGATCCCTCGAGCGATTGGAGAGTGAAGTGGCCGAAGAGCATCGTAGGGCGAAGGTACAGCACCGGTTTCGTCTGATAGACGCTCCGAGATGGCCAGCTGCCGATGGACTGGCTCACATCTACCGGTGCGAGATTATCAGGCGATTATGATGCGTGTTACCTTACCACCTTCATGTGGTATGGGCTCGAGAGGGACCGTTACCGCGGCACTCTCAGTCACCAATGACACGAAAACACACTCGAGAGTGGAACGCTGACCACGATCGATTTCACAGCGGGAGACGACAATTTATCGGGACCGTAGCTGCCAGTGGCGTAGCCATCGGGCTGAGTGGACTGGCAACCGCGAATACAAACGAGAAATTTCCCCCAGCAGGCATCACCGACTGGGGACGATCAGTCAGCCTCGGAAACGGCGAGGCGACGCCGTTTACGACTGTCACGCCGTCAGGGGTCCCGAAATATCATGGTCTCTTGATGGAACGGGCCGTACTCGAGGGGCTCCCATCGGCCGACGCACTCGCAAACTCTGGCGAGGGCGATTACGCAGACAAGTACGGTCCGAACGGTGAGTCGACGATCATCCACCACAAATGGTCCCAGGAATTCTTCGTTCCGTTCCCGGAGACGGATGCGACACCGATTACGTTTCTCGGACTGAACTGGAACCCGGGTGGCCATCCGCCGGACGGCGTCTGGACGGTGCCGCATTTCGACGTCCACTTTCACATGCTGCCGACCGAGACCGTCGACGCGATCACTGGGCCGGCCGCGCCGACCTACGACCTCCCGGACAGATACGTTCCCGAGGGATACGCTCGAAATCCAATCGTCGACGAACGGGTTATCACCGACATGGGCGAACACCTGGTCGATCCCACCGTCCCCGAGATGAACGGAGGGACGTTTACGAATACGCTCATCTGGGGGGCCGCCGACCCGGACGGCGACGGGATTGCGGAGCTCTCGTTCGTCGAGCCGATGCTCACCCGGACGTACCTTCGTGGGCATTCCGGGACCGATCGGCGAGCGATCGCACAGCCAGAAACGTACGCCAGAGCCGGTCGCTATCCGACCGCGTACGCAGTCCGTGACCTGCCGGATCGGGACGCAATCGCAATCACCATCGAGAACTTCGAGCGATTCAAGGAGGACAACTGCCGGTAGACGACCTCACTCGTCAGGAACTAAACAGTAGGCACGGCCGGGCTTCTCGAGCACGGTTTCCTCGTCTTCGTCGTAGTAATTCTCGAAGACGCCGCGCTCGGCATAGTAGAGCCGCCCGTCGTGGGGGATCGCGCCGCTGGTCACGTGACCGTGGTTTCGGATCTGCCAACGGCGTTCACCAGTCTCTCTGTCGAGTGCATACAAGTGGGTGTCATAGGAGCCGACGAGGATCGTCTCGGCGGTCGCCGTGATCGAGCCGATAACGTGGCCACCGACGTACGCTGACCAGCGTTTGTCGCCGGTTGCAGCGTCGAGCGCATGGACGCGGTGGTCGTCGCCGCCGACGTAGACGATGCCCTGATCGGGGTCGATCGCCGGATTCGACATGACGACGTCGCCAGTGTCGAACGACCACTCCTCGCTGCCGTCTTCGAGATCGAGCCGATAGAAGCGACCGTCCCAGGAGCCGACGAACGCCGCGCCGTCGTAGACCGGGATCGTGCCCTTGATCTGTGCCCCGAGGTGGAATCGCCCATCGGCCATCGGCTTGCCGTCGGGGCCACCCTCGCCGCCAGCCTGAAACGACCAGGCGAACTCGAGAGAGGGAAACTCCCAGCAGTAAACGACGCCGTCGTTGGAGCCGGTGACGAGTTTGCCGGCCTCGCAGTCGATTGCCGGCGAGGGGTGGGGCATCCCCCAGATGCGGTCGTCGCTCCAGGTCGGATTCCCAGTTTCGGCGTCGACCTCCCACAGTGCGCCCTTGGCGGGGTTCTTGTACTCCGCGACGAGGTAGAGGTTGCCGTCGATGTAGGCGGGACTCGAGCCGATCGCGATCGAGCCGCCGAACTCGCGCAGTCGGGTCTGCCAGATCAGCTCGCCGGACGGGATATCGACGGCGTAGAGTTCGCCGTCGTAGCCGCCGATGTAAGCGGTGTCGCCGACGATCGCCGGCGTGCCATGAAAGCCGAGGCTGCGACCGGCACCAGTCTCGAGCGTCCAGCGTCGCTCACCGGTCGGCCTGACGGCGTGGATCGTCCCGGTGTCGCCGGCGACGAGGATCGTTTCGCCGTCGGGCGTCGGCCGGGGCGTCGACTTGGCGGCGGTGTGGCCGATGCGGTTGACCGGAAACGACCACGCTTTGCGGACGGTATCGGGAACGGTTTCGTTGGGGTAGTAGCCATACCGGCGTAGGCCACGTCGAAACATAGAAACCTCGTCGTCCGCCGGAAGCGGCACGTACTCGTCCGTATTCATCGTGGCAGCGATGGGCGAACAGTTGGGTCTCGAGCGATACGCTCGTCCGGCACAGCCGGCAAGACCCATCATGCCAGCAGCGCTGGCAGTACAGAGAAGCTGGCGTCTGGAGAGCCGCGGACTATCGGCTGTCTCGCCCTCTCGATCGGACGTTTCGTCCCGACGGTCGGCGGCCTCCTCGTTCACGTGTTACTCTTTCTGGGCGTCGACGACCGCCACACCTGCGAGGTTCACGATGTCTTTGACTTCGTCGCCGCGCTGGAGGACGTGGACCGGCTCGTCCATGCCGACCAGCATCGGACCGATCGCGTCTGCACCGCCGAGGCGCTGGAGCAGCTTGTAGCCGATGTTCCCCGACTCGAGGTTGGGGAAGACCAGCACGTTCGCGGGCTCGTCGAGTTCGGAGAAGCCGTAGGTTCCCTCGAGGATGTCCTCGACGACAGCGGTATCGGCCTGCATTTCGCCGTCGACGGGGAAGTCGACTTCGGGGTCGTCCTGGAGCATCGCGGCCGCCTTGCGTGGCTTGCGCGTCCCCTCGTTGTTGACGCTGCCGAAGTTCGAGTACGAGAGCAGGGCCGCACGGGGTTCGACGTTGAACCGGCGGGCGAGTTTGCCTGTCTGTTTGGTGACTTCCGCGAGCACGTCTTCGTCGGGGGCCTGATTGACCGTCGCGTCGGCGATGAAGATCACGCGGTTTTTGAACGTCAGCATGTAGACGCCCGCCGCGTAGTCGACGTCGTCAGCGGTGCCGATCACCTGCAACGGTGGGCGAAGTGCCGACGGGTAGTGATGGGAGAGCCCGGACAGCAAGGCGTCGGCGTCGCCCTGTTCGACCATGACGCTGCCGAAGTAGTTCGTATCGTGCTCGATGAGTTCGCCGGCCTCGCTTCGCGTGATTCCCTTGCGCGCGCGGAGTTCGTGGAGCCGATCGGCGTACTCCTCGTAGTCGCCGACGGATGGATCGGCGACCTGCGGATCGTAGTCGAGGCCAAGGTTCGCAGCCGTTCCCTTGATCTCGTCTTCGTCGCCGATGAGGATCGGCAGGGCGATTCCCTGCTCCTGAATCTGGTAGGCCGCCCGAATCATCTTCTCGTTTTCGCCCTCGGCGAGTGCGATCGTCTTGGGGTCGCTTTTCGCCTTGTTGAGGACGACGCGCATCATCTCCCGTGATTTGCCCAGTCGGGCCTCGAGTTCTTCCTCGTACTCCTCGAGATCGAGGTCGATGCGGGCAGCACCGGATTCCATCGCGGCCTCGGCGATCGCCGGTGCGACGCGGAAGAGCACACGCGGGTCGACGGGCTTCGGAATGATGTAGTCGGGGCCGTACTGCAGTGGCTCGTCACCGTAGGCCTTGACGACTGCGTCTGGCACGTCCTGTCGAGCGAGGTCGGCCAGCGCCTCGGCACAGGCGACTTTCATGTCCTCGTTGATCTCGGTGGCGCGGGCGTCGAGCGCGCCGCGGAAGATGAACGGGAACCCGAGGACGTTGTTGACCTGATTGGGGTAGTCCGATCGGCCAGTGGCCATGATGACGTTGTCGTCGCGGGCCGCCTTGGCTTCCTCGTAGCCGATTTCGGGGTCGGGATTGGCCATCGCGAAGACGATCGGGTTGTCCGCCATCGACGCGACCATCTCCTGGGTGACGATGCCGCCGGCCGAGAGGCCGACGAAGACGTCCGCGCCATCCATCGCGTCCGCGAGGCTTCCCCCGGGAACGTCACGGGCGAACTGCTGTTTGTACTCGTTGACGTCGCCCGATTTGGCGCGTTCTTCAGTGATGATCCCCGTCGAATCACACATCGTGATGTTCTCTTTCTGGACGCCAAGCGAGACGTAGAAGCGGGCGCTCGCGATCGCACTTGCCCCCGCGCCCGAGAACGTGACCTCGAGTTCGTCGAGATTTTTATCTGCGATGTCGGCAGCGTTGAGCAGTGCGGCACCGGAGATGATCGCGGTGCCGTGCTGGTCGTCGTGGAAGACCGGAATGTCGATCTCCTCGCGCAGTCGCTCCTCGACGGTGAAACACTCGGGGGCTTTGATGTCCTCGAGATTGATCCCACCGAAGGTCGGCTCCATCATCTTGATGGCCTCGACCAGTTTGTCGGGATCTGCTTCGTCGAGTTCGATGTCGAAGACGTCGATATCGGCAAACCGCTTGAACAGGACGCCTTTCCCCTCCATGACGGGTTTCGACGCCTGTGCGCCGATGTCGCCGAGTCCGAGCACGGCCGAACCGTTCGAGACGACGCCGACGAGGTTGCCCTTCGCCGTGTAACTGTAGGCGTCGGTTTCGTCTTCGTCGATCTCGAGACACGGCGCGGCGACGCCCGGCGAGTACGCAAGCGCGAGATCACGCTGCGTGTTCGTCGATTTCGTCGTCGAAATCTCGATCTTTCCTGGGGGGTCCGTCCGGTGGTACTCCAGTGCGTCCTCGTCTAATCCCATATTGGGGACACTGTCGGGGACTACTAAAAACAATGCGAAGGGGACAATCGACGATCGTCGAACTTAGGGCAGGAACCGGGAGACGAGAGTGTGAGTGAGAAAACACAGCAATTCGACCGTTTTATACGGACCGCGAGAGTGACGTGGGGTATGGACGTCGCGCTTGGTGGGACCTTCGACCCCGTTCACGACGGTCATCGACGACTGTTCAAACGGGCGTTCGAACTTGGAGACGTGACGGTCGGGTTGACCAGCGACGAACTCGCGCCGAAGACACGCAGCTCGGACCGGCAGGTCCGATCACACGACGACCGAAAGGAGACACTCGCGACCGAACTCGAGCCGATCGCGGCCGAGTACGACCGCGAGTTCGAGATCCGCAAACTCGAGTCGCCGACAGGAATCGCGACTGAACCGCAGTTCGACTATCTCGTCGTCTCTCCCGAAACCCGCGAGGGCGGCGCACAGATCAACGAGATCCGCCATGAACGCGGCCATGACCCTCTCGAGGTGGTCGTCGTTCCACACGTTCTTGCCGACGACGGCGACATCATCTCGAGCACCCGGATCGTCAACGGCGAGATCGACGAACACGGAGCCGTTCGCGACGACAAGTGATGTGGCTCTCCGGCGCTGGAACGGTTTCGTCGCAGAGATACACGTCACGGCGCTGTCTCACAGCGTCAGATGCGTCGGTCGTGCGTGACCCTTACCAGCGCGGCGGCTCGAGCCCCGCCGACTCGAGCAGATCCTTCCAGCGTGACTGAATCGACAGCCGGGAGACGTCCGCAGCGTCGGCGACTGCACGCTGGGTGCGGCCGTCACCGGCGACGAGCGAGCCGGCGTACACGCTGGCGGCCAGCACCGCTCGCTTCGATCGGTCGGAGTCAGGGACGTCAGCGAGGAAGAGATCGGCTGCACACGACCGCGCCTCCGTCGTCAGCTCCAGCCGGTCGGCGATCTCCGAGAGTTCCTCGAGCCACGGTTCGTACTCGATGCGATCTCGCGCGCTGTGCATACGTCGCCTATCGGGTCGGATGAGATAAACGTGTGGTCCAAGCCACGCACTCGCCGGCTGACGCGGGTTCGTCACATCCCAATGCGACACTACGTCGTGCAACAGTTCACTACGAATTACTCAGTGAACCGCCTCGGGGTCAAGCCCCGGGGCATTCTCCTATACCGCTTGTAAATCGGCCGTTCACTGCTGATTTCACAGGCGGTACGAGGCGGATGCCCCGACCCTTGAGGTCGGGGAGGAAGCCGACACTCGATGAAGCTCACCACGCTCGATGGCAAGGCCGATTCCCCACCTATACGTAAATCTTTATTAGGTAACCGCTGTGAATGTGAACCACAGATGGACGACGCGCCACGACGCACCGTCCCCATCAAACTCGATGTGCCCGAAGAGCGTCGTGGCGACCTCCATCAAACCAAAGCCCAATTTCTGCACTGTGCCAACCGCACTAGCGAGTGGGCATGGCGGTACGACGACTACTGCATCACCAGTAAGTCAAAGGCTGAAAACGCCCTGTACGGTGAGCTGCGTGAGGAAACCGACCTCACCGCCAACCTCGTCCAGAAGGGCATCCGACGCGCCATCGAAGCCGTCACAGGTGGCGTCGGGAAACTGAAACAGGGCGAGAAGACGAGTCAGCCCGAGTTCGACTCGTGGAGCGTGGTGTACGACAAGCGGAGTGCGACGTTCAACGACGACCACGCCACGCTCTCCACGCCGAACGGCAGAGTCACCTGCGAATACGTCCTTCCACCCGAGGACGAACGTGAGAGTACGCCGTTCGGTCGATACTACGAGAGAGACGACTGGAATGCCTCCAGCGCCACGCTTCAGTACGACGAGCAAGACGACACGTTCTACCTGCACGTCACGCTGAAAAACCCGGACTACGTGGTTGACGGAACGGAACGCCAAGAAGCCAGTCACGATGATGAAACCCCCGAGAACGGAGTGGTTCTCGGCGTGGACTTGAACGTGACTGGCGCGTTCGCCGTCACCAGTACCGGAGCATTCCTCGGGAGCGCAGACCACCTCAACCACAAGCGCGACCAGTACGAACAACGGCGTGGACGCCTCCAACAGGTGGGCACTCGGTCGGCTCACCTCACGATTCAGTCTATCGGCAGTCGGTTCTCGAACTGGTCGCTTGACTGGCTCCAGAACCGTGCGAACAACCTTATCGAAGAAGCCCAAGACGCGAATGTGGACGGCATCATCTTCGAGAACCTCAACCATATCCGCGAGAATATTGCCAATGGCTCGAAGTTCCAGCAGTGGGCGTATGCGAAGTTCATGAAACTCGTGGAGTACAAGATCGAGTCCACGGAGTTGTTCGTGGACACGGTGAATCCCGCGTACACGAGCCAGCGGTGTTCGCACTGTGGGTTTACCCACGAGGACAATCGTGACGACAAGCAGTTCGCGTGTCAATCGTGTGGGTACGAGGTGAACGCGGATTACAACGCAGCGAAGAACATCGCGAATCGGTATTGCGGGTATATCCATCGCGGGCAGAAGTCTCGCGGTGGATGGGCTACCAGTCAGCTAGCCCTCAAGTCAGGGGCGTTGAACGTGAACGGCGACTACACGCCTACCGAGTTACTCGGGTAGAACGGGAGTTCACTGACAAGCCTCGGGGCTTGACCCCGAGGCGGTTGGCTAGGATACAACTACTAAACCGGTTACCAGCCGAACTGCGCCCCACACCAGCGGTCGGTGGCGGTCCACGACGCCCCATGAAAGAGCCAACCTGTAAACTCGTTTGTACTGGTTGCGGTCTCGAGATGCCCTATCGAGAGCGGGCGCTCGCCGAAGAGGCCGCCGAGTTGCATCAGTTGCGGGATCCCGAGCACGTGACCTATATCGTGCCACCGGACTGGTCGCCGGAGGAATCAGTGACCCGTTGCTAACGCGGACCGACAGGTACTTACTCGATTCTGCGAAAGGCGAAGACGAGCGCGGGTAGCCAAGCCAGGCCAACGGCGCAGCGCTTAGGACGCTGTCCCGTAGGGGTCCGCCGGTTCGAATCCGGTCCCGCGCATGTTTCTCCGAGCAATTTCGCGAGGAGAAGTATCGTCGACCGATTCGAACGAGAGAAGACGCGCGCAGCGAAGCGAGCACGTCTTCGCGTTGTTCGAATCCGGTCCCGCGTACTTGCTCGAGCCATCTTCCGGAGACCGACTGTCCGATAGCGACCCACGGCCGACGAATCACCGACTGTGCTCCGGCAGACGGCTCGCATTCGACCGTAGCGCGTCATAATCGAAAGACGTGTGTCCGACACCCCACAACGCTTATTCACGCGGCAACGAGTTGTAGTATCAATGGCCGGGTTAGACGACGTGTTCGGGGATCTCTTTGCGAGTGTGGATGCCGTGGCGCTCTTTTCGCCGAGTGGCTCCTACTACGAACAGGTCGCAGCCGTCGAGGACCTGAACGTGATCGTCGTCGGCACCGAAAACGCCGTCGGCGCGGAGACGTTCGTCGAGTTACCCCTCGAGTTCGAGGATATCACCGAGCGGATCCGCTTCGGTCTCGAGGGGGCGTTAGAACAGGACGTCATTGAGGATGGCGACGAACTCCTCTGTGCGACCAGCGCCTTCAGCGACGGGATCGATACAATCTCTCGCGTCCGGGCGGACGCAGAATCCCACACGGGGATCTACGATCTCTTCGCTAAATCTCGCGCCGAACCGGAGGTGGTCAAGGCGGTCCTCGAGCTGGCGATCGAACTGGGACAGAAGGGGCAGAAGGGCAAACCCGTGGGTGCGCTGTTCGTCGTCGGCGATGCGGGCAAGGTGATGAACAAGTCCCGACCGCTGTCGTACAACCCCTTCGAGAAGTCCCACGTGCACGTCGGCGATCCGATCGTCAACGTGATGTTAAAGGAGTTCTCGCGGCTCGACGGCGCGTTCGTCATCTCGGATGCGGGCAAGATCGTCTCGGCGTATCGCTACTTGGAGCCCTCCGCAGAGGGCGTCGACATTCCAAAGGGACTGGGTGCACGCCACATGGCCGGCGGCGCGATCACGCGGGATACGAACGCGATCGCGATCGTCCTCTCGGAGAGCGACGGACTCGTCCGAGCGTTCAAGGGCGGTGAACTCATCCTGGAGGTCGACCCGGAGGCGTACTGATATGGTAGCGTGGCAGTCGTTGCTCAACGAGCCAGCGGTCATCGCGGCGGCAGTACTGGCACTCGGGCTCATCGTCGGCTATTTCGTCGGCCGACTCAACGAGGAGTTGCTTGCGGCGTCGGGCGTCCCGGACGCTGTCGAGGGGACGCCGTTCGAGCGAACCGCCCAGTCGCTTGGCACCTCGACGGTCGAGATCGTCGCCAGGCTGAGTTCCTGGTTCATCTATGGGATCGCGGTGCTGACCGCGATTCACATCGCTCGACTACTGGATACAAACGCCTTCTGGCTCCGGATTACGGAGTTCATCCCGCAGCTGTTTATCGCCGTGCTCGTACTCATCGTTGGATTCGTCGTCGCAGACAAGTCTGAACTGGTCGTCAGCGAGTATCTACGAGGCGTCAAGCTCCCTGAAGTATCGATCATCCCGAAACTGGTCAAATACTCCGTTCTATACGTCGCCTTCATCATCGCACTGGGCCAGATCGGCGTCCACGTCCTCGCCTTGCTGATTCTCCTGACCGTCTACGCCATCGGCGTCGTCATCGTCGGCACCGTCGCGTTCAAAGACTTCCTCGTCTCGAGCGCCGCCGGCATCTATCTGCTGCTCAACCAGCCTTACGGGATCGGCGATCGGGTTCGGATCGGCGATCAGCGCGGGATCGTTCAGGAAGTCGATCTGTTCGTCACCAAGATCGAAGACGACTCCGAGGAATATATCGTTCCGAACCGGAAGGTCTTCGAGGACGGAATCGTCCGCATTCGCGACTGAGAGTGGATCTTGTCGGTAGCTACTCGAGCGAGAGCCCGGCGTGCCAGTGGTCGACACCGGCCTCGCGTTTAACGGCGTCCATTTTCGCTAGAAGGTGGGTTGCGAGTGTCGCAGTCTCGGCGGCGCGGGCTTCTCCCTCGGTTCTGAACTCGCCGGTTTCGCGGTTGGCGTAGACGGTACAGATCGCGCCTGCACGAAGGCCATACAGGTTCGCGAGCGTGAGAATAGCGCTCGCCTCCATCTCGATGTTTTTGACGTTCGCCGCTTTGAGATCGGCGACCAACTCGTCAGCGCCGGCGGCCTCGAAGCCATCGAAACCGGGCCGGCCCTGTCCGGCGTAGAACGAATCCGCGCTCATCGTCACGCCAGTGTGGTAGTCGTAGTCGAGTCGTTCGGCGGCGGCGACGAGCGCGGAAACGACTTCGTAATCTGCGGCGGCCGGATAGTCCTCGCGGACGTACTCGTCGCTCGTTCCTTCTTGCCGAACTGCGCCGGTCGTGATCACCAGATCGCCGACGGCCATCTCCGGCTGGATCGCCCCGCACGAACCGACGCGGATCATCGTCTCGACACCCACGCGAGCCAACTCCTCGACGGCAATCGCAGCCGACGGACTACCGATGCCGGTCGAGGTGACCGAGATCGGCGTTCCCTCGTACGTTCCCGTCGCTGTCCGGTACTCGCGGTGGTGTGCCCGATTTTCGTGGTCGTCCCAGAACGCGACGATCGTCTCGAGTCGCTCGGGATTGCCTGGCAACAGGACGGTGTCTGCTACATCGTCGGAGCCGACCTCGAGATGGTACTGGACGTCGGCGTTCGGATCTTCGCTATCGCGAACCATTGGATAGCGGCGATTCGATGTGTTGCGGTATATAACTGCAGGACGAGTAGGGTCATGCTATGTCACGGGGGACACTCACAGACACGTACGTCGCCGCAATCCAGCACGACTTGGCCGATCTCCCGCCGGACGCGACCCGCATCGGCGTCGTTCGGCGACCGACCGGCTGGTTTCACGCGGCCATCGACGAGAACCTGCCCGAGCTCGGGCCGCCAACGGACCTACTCGAGGCGTTTCGCGATGCCGAAGAGGACATGAAGATGCAGGGGTTCTGTGAGGAAGGCGCGCACAACGCCGCGTGGGACCAGGTCGGGTTCGAGTCGGCGTATCGGGAGTATCTCGAGGAGTCTGCCGAAGCGCAAGCAGCACTGTCGGACCTCGAGGAACGGCTCTCGGCCGGCGAATCGCTAGCGCTGGTCTGCTACGAAAATACCGAAAGAAAGCGGTGCCACCGGACGATTCTTCGGGAGAGACTCGAGGAAACGATATCGTGAATCGCCTCGGGGTCGTTCGGAAGGTCGAAGATCTTCTGCGATGACGGGAGAGCGTCGCTCTCTCGAACCACTTGACCCCGAGGCACTCAGCCTGCTCCGCCTGTAGCTGTCGTCACTCGAGTGTTTCCTGCGTGATCGTATTCGGGAGCAATTCGCCGAGCGTGTACTCGGTCACTTCGCCCTCGCCTTCGTCACAAAGCACTACGAGATCGTCGTCACAGAACTCGGTGAGCGTCTGACGACACATCCCACAGGGGGTGACGCCGTCACGACGATCCGAGCTCACCGCGAGTCGTGCGAACTCACGGTGGCCCTTCTTGACTGCCTCGGCGATCGCGACCTCCTCGGCGTGGAGGCTATTGCTGAAGTTGGCGTTCTCGAGGTTGCAACCGACAAAGACCTCGCCGTCTTCGGTCTCGAGGGCAGCACCAACTCGATACTCGGAGTAGGGGACGTGCGCGCGGTCCTGAACGTCGCGAGCGGCCTCGATCAGTTCGTCCATAGACGGTCGATTCGACCAGTGGCCACCAAAGGATATCGACTCCCTACAGCCGCTGCTCGATCGCCGTCTCGATGACCGACCGCGCTTCGGCGACGAGGTCGTCGACGGACTCGCTTTCCGCATACAGGCGGATGTACGGCTCCGTTCCGCTGGGTCGGACGAGCAACCACGAGGCGTCCTCGAACTCGAGGCGGATACCGTATTCCGTGTCGACCGCTGCGCCCGGGAACGCATCGGGGAGGGTCGTCTCGAGGGTGGCCATCGCGTCGGCTTTAGCCGCGTCGGGACAGTCGACGCTTACTTTTCGGTAGGGACGTTCAGTAACCGGCTCGCGAAGCGTTGCCGTGTCGCCGGCCTCGGCGACGAGCGCGGTGACGACGGCAGCGCTCACGACGCCGTCGATCCAGCCGCCGAACGCGGTGTGGATGTGTTTCCAGGGCTCGGCGGCGAAGACGATCTCGGTGTCTTCGGTACCTTGTTCGCGTTCTCTGGCGATTCCCTCGTGGAGGACCCCTAGGTGGACGCGCTCGACCCGGCCGCCGGCCGCTCGGACCCGCTCGTCGATCCGTGCCGAGGCGTTCGGTGTCGTGACGACGACCGGGTCACCGGCGTCGCTGTCGGCCGTGTAGCGGGCCGCGACCACGGCGAGAATCGTGTCCTCGTGGATCACGTCGCCGCCGGAGCCGAGAACGACGAGGCGGTCGGCGTCGCCGTCGTGGGCCAGTCCGAGGTCGAACGTACCGTTTGCGAGGAATTCGCTGAACTCCGTCAACGTCTCCGGCGTCGGCTTGCTCTCGCGGCCGGGGAAGTGACCGTCGACGGACGCGTTGACCGCGACGACCGTCGCGCCGAGGCGCTCGAGAACCTGTGGCGTCGCCAGTGCACCCACGCCGTTGCCGCAGTCGACGGCGACCCGAAGCCCCGCGAGTGGCTGGTCCTCGCTGGAGTGGGTTCCAAACCGCTCGCGGACGTAGCTGACGACAGCATCGCGATACTGCTCGAGTATGGCGAGGTGTTCCGAGTCACCCCACTTCTCCCAGCGGGCGAGTCCAGCGTCGTCGCTTGCCACGTGGTCGTCAACCGTTTGTTCTGCGTCGCTGTCGTACTCGACGCCGTCGACGAAGAGTTTGATACCGTTGTCCGCGGGCGGGTTGTGACTGGCGGTGAGCATCACGCCGCGTCGGCCACGCGAGGCAAAAGCGAGCGCGGGCGTCGGTACCTGTCCGAGTCGGCGGACGTCGGCTCCGGCGCTCTCGAGGCCGGCCTCCATCGCTGCCGCAAGCGCCGGTCCCGTCTCTCGACCGTCGCGGCCGACGACGAACGTTTCGCTGGGCTCGCCGGCAGCCTGTCCGACAGCGAGCGCGAGCGAGGGTGTGACGTCCTCGACCGGACCGCGAATTCCTGCAGTCCCAAAAAGTCTCATGTGTATGGGTTCCTCGAGGAGCCACTTAGCCTGTGTTGATTCTGTGCCTCTTTCCTCGAGGAACCCATCAGAAGAAATAGGGCGCGGTAGTCAACGGCGTTGCAACAGTCCCTGTATGCCGAACGCGGCAGGCATGTGGAGATAGAAGCGGCTGTGGTACGCAGCGAGCGCTCCTGTCAGTCGACCGTTGGGTTCTTACTCGGCGGGCAGATCGTCGATCAGGACGACGGCCTCACCGTTGATCACGGTCGTGTCGTCGTCTTCGTCTCGGACGAGCGTCTCGAGTCGGTACTGATCGTTCCCAAGGCTCTCGACGACTTCGACGCGCGCGGAGACGCGATCGCCGATGCCGACGGGGCCGCTGAACTCGAGGTCTTGCGAGAGGTAGATCGTGAGTCCAGGAAGCCGCGCGAGGGCGGCACTGATGAGCCCGGAGACAAGCGTGCCGTGGACGATGCGTTCGCCAAATCGGGTTTCGGATGCGAACTCTTCGTCGAGGTGGAGTCGGTTCGTGTCGCCGCTGACAGCGGCGAACGCCCGGATGTCCTCGTCGGTGAGCGCCTTCTCGAAGGTGACGGTGTCGCCGACGGTGATGTGGTCCGGATCGTCGACAGTCCGGTCGAACTGCCAGTCTAAATCGGAGTAGTCGATTGACGGAATTGACGGCGCAATTTGGTCGACCTCTGCGCCATTGCTCTCGTCGGTCGATGGCAGCATTGCAGAGACAGCAGCACGATTCGCCGCGGTCGCCGTTCGAAGGAATCCTCGCGTCATCGCCGACCACGCGTCGGTCATGGCCGCAAGGTTATCTTCGCCCGCGTTCTGATGGGACATCTATAGGCGGCTAAGTGTGGCGACTATATGACTTCTTTGGCTGTTGCAAGTCTCATTTTCTGACGGAAAATCACAGTAACTGGGACTTAGCGACGCTCTGCCTGTAAATATCCGCTTACAGGGAGGGCAATTATGTCAGCTGACCAGCCGTGATCGCTGTCCCTCATCGTAATAGAGAGGGATTACTAGACTGTACTCACCATCCCATGCCATCAAATGGTATCTAGTGGAAAGGCTTATTATGTCCGCGATCCAACTCACTGTTGATGACGGACGACTCCGACCGATCGCTCTGGTTCCCACCCACGATGTTTACCGAGCAGATGCAGGAAGCAGGCGAGCAGGTCGCTGAATCCCAGCAGGAGATGATGAAACAGTTGCTGCAGGCCACGTCGGCGAACCCGCTCGAGAACACGTCGGCGTTCGGGCCGATGAACATGGGCACGGCGACGTTCAAAGCCCGCGTCCAGAGCGGCGGTCGGATCAGCATTCCCGGTCCCGAACGGGAAGCCCTCGACATCGAAGAGGGCGATATCGTCCAGACCATCGTCGTTCCCGTCAAACGCAACCGAGAGGATCAATAATCATGACTCAGAACCCATTCACCGCAGTCTTCGACGCACAGCGCACCGCACTCGAACAGAGCCAGTCGTTCACCCACGATGCCCTCGAGGCACAACAGACGTCGATCAGCGTCTTCGCCGACGCCGTCGAAACGTCGAGCTCGATGGTCGAGTCCAACGCCGAACTGACCAAGGGCGCTGTCCACGCCTACTTCGACGCCATCGAGGCCTCGATGCCCGAGGACGCAGCCGACTTCGACGAACTTCGCGAGCTCGTCGACGAGGGCGTCGACTCGGCCACCGAGGCCCAGACGCAGTCGATCGACGCGATGCTCGAGGCCCTCGAGGAGTCGGAAGTCGCCTACGAGGAGTTCGCCCAGAGCTACACCGAGGTCGTCGATACGTCGTTCGATGCGGCTCTCGAGGCCCACGAGCAGATCGAAGAGAACATGAGCGCCGTCGCAGAGAACGTCGAAGCAGCCACCGACGAGTTCGACGCCACGGCGTAGACCGTCGGACTGGCCTAGTCTTTTAGTAGTCGACTCCCAATTTTATCCCAATGACAGATTCACAGCCCCAGTCACAGAACTGGAACGCGTTTGTCGAACAGTGGAACGAACAGTTCCTCGAAGCCCTCGAGGACAACATGGAAGCCCAAGCACAATTCGTCGAGAGTTGGTCGGAGACCGTCGGTGAGGTCAGCGAGGACAACGAACTGTCCGACGGCGTCGAGGGCTATGCCCGCGCCTACGAGACGTGGATGAACGCCTCTCAGCAGATGGTCGAGCGCATGAACGACCAGCTCGAGGGCGAAGACGTCAACGTCGAGGAGTTCCGCGATATCTGGCTCAACACGGCCAACGAGGCGTTCAAAGACGTCATGTCGACGACCGCTTTCGCGAAAATGACCGGCGAGACCGTCGGTGACGTCCTCGAACTCCAGCAGCAGGCCGACGAGGCCTCCCAGGAGACGCTCCGATCGCTCGGCTTCGCCACCGAGGACGACGTCGTCGAGATCGGTGACCGCCTCGTCGAACTCGAGCGCCGCCAGCACGCCGTCGAGGAGAAACTCGACCGCGTCCTCGAGCACCTGGACGAGCAATGAAGAACCCGTACGCAACCGCGCTGGAAATGCAGCGACAGGCCTGGGAGGCGACTGCCGGCCTAGCCGAGAAGAGCCAGGTCGCCCCCGAGCGCACCGAGACACTCGAGAACGCTGAAGTCGGACAGACGCCAAGCGAGGTCGTCTACGAGGAGAACAAACTCCGACTGCTCCACTACGAGTCGAAGACGGAGGAGCAACACGACGTTCCGATCCTCGTCGTCTACGCGCTGATCAACAAGCCGTACATCCTCGATCTCCAGCCCGACCGCTCTGTGGTGCAGACGCTGCTCGAAGAGGGCTTCGACGTCTACCTGATCGACTGGGGCGAGCCATCCAAACTGGATCGACAGCTCTCGCTCGACGATTACGTCAACCGCTACATCGACAACTGTACTGACGTCGTCCGCGAGCGCTCCGGCCAGGACGCGATCAACATCCTCGGCTACTGCATGGGCGGGACGATGTCGGCGATGTACGCCTCGCTGTACCCAGAGAAGGTCAAGAATCTGGGGCTGATGGCTGCCGGTCTTTGCTTTGCTGGCGACGGTGGCGTCCTCGAGCTCTGGGGTGCTGAAAACTACTACGATCCCGAGCGAGTCACCGAGACGTTCGACAACGTCCCTGCGGAGTTCTTAGATATCGGCTTCGCGCTGATGGACCCTGTCGCGAACAACGTGACGAAGTACGTCCGGTTCTACGACAACGTCGAGGACGAGGACTTCGTCGAGAACTTCGCCCGGATGGAACGCTGGCTCGACGAAGGGATCGATGTCGCCGGGAACGCCTACGAGGAGTTCATCAGCGACATCTATCAGGAGAACAAACTCTACAACAACGAACTCGAGCTGGGTGGCGAGCACGTCGACCTCACCAACATCGACATGCCCGTCCTCCAAATCGTTGCCGAGTACGACCACCTTATCCCGCCAGGAGCTTCCAAACCGTTCAACGAGAAGATCCCGTCCGAGGACACCGAAATCCTCGAGTTCGCGACGGGTCACATCGGGATGTCCGTCTCCTCACGCAGTCACGAGGAGCTCTGGCCACAGGTCTGTGACTGGTTCGAAGCGCGCTCGAACGGCACGGAGGAAAGTGCTGAGCCGGAAATAACAGCATCCGAAGCTGAAGGCGTCGCGGGAGACGAGTCGGGAGCAGTGGATCTTACCAACGGTGGCTCGACTGTCGAGACGAGTTCTGAGAGCAGTTCCCAGACGGACCTCGACTCCGTGGCGGGTTCCAGTACGGAGACGGAGCTTGACGCCGAGACGAGCGAGGGCGGTTCGGACGAGGAAGCCGAGTCCGAGACCGACGATCTCACGGAGCTGACCGGTGTCGGTCAGGCGTACGCTGAGGACCTCTCTGCAGCCGGCATCGACACGTTCGACCAGCTCGCAGAGGCAGATGTCGCTGATCTCGCCGCCGAGACGGGAATCGCTCCAAGCCGGATCGAAGACTGGATCGAGCAGGCTCAAGAACGGTAGCTCCCGTTTGGAGTTCCGTTGGGAGTACGGTAGCCGCTCGAGAGTAGCAGCCCCCACGACGATGCCCCCCATTCTCTTATGTAATTTTGGACATGGTTAGCGGTGGCGTTGAGGGTGCCAAGCCCCCGCCCTCAAGGAGCAGCCGAAGGCGGCGAGTAGGGCGGGTAGTTCACGTGCGCTCGCCTCCGCTTCGTACGGCTGTTACCACTATCAAATTACTGATTAATAACACGTCATTATTTATCATCGGGGATCGAACATACAGACTATGTCCATGGATGGTCGCACCTGTGTAATCACAGGCTCGGCACGGGGTATCGGTCGTGGAATCGCAGAGTATCTCGGTGACGAGGGGGCGAACGTTGTCATCAACTACCGATCGTCGGAGGAGGCCGCACACGAGGCTGTTGACGCGATCGAATCGGCAGGCGGTTCTGCCGTCGCCGCGCAGGCCGATGTCTCCAACCGCGCGGATGTCGAGCACATGCGCGAAGTCTGCCACGAGGCCTTCGGCCAGTGTGATGTGCTGGTGAACAACGCCGGTATCACTGCTGACAAGCAGTTTACCGAGATGTCCCGCGAGGAGTGGGACCGCGTGATGGACGTCAACCTCGGCGGCATGTTCAACTGCACCCAGGTGTTCTACGACGATATCTGGAACGCCCACGAAGGCCGGCTAATCAACATCTCGAGCGTCGTCGGCAAACAGGGCAACTTCGGCCAAGCCAACTACGCCGCTGCGAAAAGTGGCATGTTCGGGTTTACCCGGACGATTGCCCTCGAGTTTGCCAAGGGCGGCTCGACGGCTAACTGTGTTGCCCCCGGCTTTACCGCCACTGACATGGTCACGAGCGTCCCGGATCACGTGCTCGATCGAATCATCGCGGAGATTCCGCTCGAGCGGCTTGCTGAAGTGGAAGACATCGCTGCTGTGGTGCGGTTCTTGGCGAGTGAAGACTCGTCGTACGTGACGGGAGAAGTGATCGACGTCAACGGCGGAATGGACCTCTAGAAGGGGTCTCTCGCGGTTCTGGTCGTTAGCGGTTTCGGGTTATCTGTTTCTTCGTGTCCGAGGATTCTGGTTCCTCGAGTGGGTCCGGTTGGTCCGTAGTTTTGTTCGTTGGTTCCTTCTCTATCAATAGTTGGTGTGACTCAGGTGGTTCCGGGGGTTCGAGTGCTGCTATGAGTAGTTTCGCTGGTCGGCTCTCGAGGAAATCTGCGAGTGAGTGTGTCGATCGAAGCGCGGCGGCCGAGAGGCACTAGTGTCTCTTGCAGTCCCGATCGCCAACTTGAACGCCAGCGGTTCGTCGGTGCAGTACTTCTGAGCCTGGAGGGCGAGGCCGTTGACGACAGACTGAAAGCGACGGCGGTCTGCATCAAATGCGACTCGGACGAACGGACTGTGTATTTGACCGTTTCCCTGTGATCAGTGCCATGCGACGAGATCGGTGCAACTATTATCAACAAATCAGACACTATGGAGAATCGCCCGATGGTGTGATTTCAAGCAGTCGCTGAGAGACCGATAAGAGCCGCTGATTATCAGATTTAAAAACAATTCACTTTTACAGACTGATCACTATCCTCTAGATATATATTGGTCTGGTCCCCTCTGCCAGTTAGCATCGGTAAGTCGGTCTGAGAAAGCGGGGACGCAATGGGTTATACTACACTCCCCCTGTCTGCACCTCGTCGTTTGGGAAGGGTGTCAATAAGCTTTCTCACCGTCCGCAGGGCGGTGTTCAGATAAGGATGAAGGATGAGGCGGTTCGTTTTCTGAGTGATCTATGCCCGAAAACGACCGCCTCAATGGTTGTTTAGACGAGATCAACTTAGAGTTTGTTGAACGAGAAGCGACACCGCGATTGCTGATGAAGCTCAGTATTCAGCTGCATCTCGCGGGACTCTCGCTTTCGAATACTGTCTCTATTCTTGAGATATTCGGTGTCGAACGCGCTCGGTCCACCGTTCACAATTGGGTTCACAAGGCCGATCTACAGCCCGAATCTGATCGGTGTCCGGATCACGTTGCGGTTGACGAGACTGTGATCCAACTGAATAATGAGCAGTATTGGCTGTACGCCGCAGTCGATCCCAAGACAAGCGAATTGCTCCATACAAAGCTTGAGCCGACAACAACGAAGGTTCTTGCTCATTCGTTTCTTACGGAACTCTCCGAGAAACACGACGTCTCCGACGCCGTGTTTCTCGTCGATGGATCGCATTCGTTACAAGATGCATGTCAGCGTCACGGCTTTGATTTCAGATACGAGAAACATGGAAATCGGAATGCTGTTGAACGTGTCTTTCGAGAGATAAAACGACGAACTCTCTGTTTCTCAAACTGCTTTAGCAATGCCGAAGCAGAAACTGCCGACGACTGGCTCAGATCGTTCAGCTTCGCATGGAATCAGCTTATCTGAACACTACCGTCAAGGGAGACACAAAGACTGTTATCGCTGAAGAGTCCGATACAGTCTGATATAGACTATCCGCTTTTTCGAATAATGTTTACGATCAGCACTTCTAAGCGTCTGTTTGCACTGACAGCAGTATTACTCCCGTTTGATGTATATCATTATGGTCAAAATATCGGTTGGGGAGCGTACTTTACATTTGGTCGCTTCGTCAATTCAAACGCTGTTGGCACTCAGTTCCTCACACCAATACGCCTCTACCGTCTTAACAACCGATTCGATCCGAGCGGCCGAGTCGCGTTATTCTGCTGGCTTGGCGCTGCAGCACTGGCCCTACTTGCGACACTGTACATTCTCGCAACATGGATCGTCAAGCCTCCAGTCTTGGAACGCCGGGGCGATCGCACCGTTGGCGTCGCCTTCATCGTATCTGGTGGACTGTTCATCTTGAGTCGAGCACTGCTATACGATCAATGGCTTGTCGGGTCGTCAACCAATGTCCACTGGTTCTCAATGCCGATCGGGGCAGTGTACATGCTTTTTGTCGGAGCCATTTTCTACCGTGATCTCTTCCAAATCTGGGTGGACACCGACGATTCTGCGTCGTCGACAGTGAGCGATGGGTAGTAGTCTCTCTTCGTTTGAAGTTCGGAATAGAAATAGCGTCCTTTGAATTTACCTCTATTTTCAGTGATTGTCCGGGATCGAAGATCAATCATGGACATGTTCGAGATCCCGTGCGCAGTCTTGGGACCGTACTCGCTTCGGGCGTTGTCGATAGTCTACTCGAACTCAAGCAAAAGTGTTACACTTCATCGATTACACCAGACATCGGTGAATCGTAAGCCCAATCCCTCGATTGGGAAATAACCAAAATTAATATGTCCGTATGTTGGTGCACTAGTTACTTCAAAGAATATATGTGAGTGTAGGTTCCTTCCCTTACTCGATGCTTACTGGCTGGCGGTATAGATTTGTGAGTGCGGCGGGAACTGCATGTCTCGTCGTCGTCGCGGTTCTTGTCGCGAATTTTTCGACTGCTCAATCACTTTTCACCACCTTCGTTCCTGTATTCAATCGGTTGGAACCAACCATTCTCAGTGGATCGTCACTGTGGTGGGCACTAGCCCTGAGCGTCCTTGCGATCGCGGGGGCGGTCTGGCCACTGTACAAACCTCGACCTCGCCGCATCCTCGACACGGTCTTTCTTGTCCAAAAGCGGGTTCTTGTCGGTGGACTCGCACTTGCGACGCTGGGCTATTTTCAGTGGTCCCACCGCCTACCACGGGCGACACTCGTGATGATTGTCGGATTCCTCATGGTCGTGCTTCCAGGGTGGTTCCTCTTGATTCGAGGTCGAACAACTGATTCAGACGGTCGCACAGTGATCGTTGGCGACGACCTCACGCAGATCAAACGAGTCGTACCTGTTGTGGATACACCCGTGATAGGTTACCTCTGTCCGACGGTCACTGAGGAACAGGACAGATCAGTGTCCAAAAATGCCAAAGGAAAAGCGATCACGGACGGCGGTATCGAACTTCGCCATGAAGATGTTGCTGAGCGCAATGACGGACCTGATCAACCAGGACCGCTTGACGCGGCGTCCCGGCTTGGTGGCCTCTCGCGACTTGAGGACATCCTTATTGAGTACGATATCGAAACCGCCGTGCTGGCGTTCCGACAGGCAGACCGCGCGGAGTTCTTCGGAGCATTAGATGCCTGCCACGAGTATGGTGTGGATGCAAAAGTCCACCGACAGTACGCCGATAGCGTCCTGGTTTCAGAAGGGGACGTAGGAGAGTTAGTAGACGTTGATCTCGAGCCTTGGGATCCGCTGGACCACATACTCAAGCGAATATTCGACTTTGTGTTCGCGATTATCGGGTTAGTCGTGTTCACGCCGTTAATGATGGTGATCGCCGCCGCAATCAAATTCGATAGTCCAGGACCTATATTCTACAGCCAGAATCGAACTGCAGGTTTTGGCGGAACTTTTCCCGTATACAAATTCCGATCAATGGTTCCTGAAGGGGAAGATGCAACACCTACTGAAGACGAAGAAAATAATCGGATTACACGTGTTGGTCAGGTGTTACGAAGGACTCACCTAGACGAATTGCCGCAATTGTGGTCGATATTTACGGGTGATATGAGCGTTGTTGGCCCCAGAGCTGCGTGGACAGAGGAGGAAGCCCTGCTTGAGCAAGATACTCCGGCCTGGCGCAAGCGGTGGTTCGTGAAGCCGGGATTGACTGGTCTCGCGCAGATTAACGACGCGAAAAGTACCGACCCCGATGAAAAACTTCGGTACGATCTCGAATATATCCGACGACAGTCGTTCTGGTTCGATGTAAAGATCGTAATTCGTCAGATTTGGAAGGTTCTTGAGGACGTATGTGGGACTATCTGGAGATGATTATGTATTTCATCTCCAATATCATCATATGAAACCCACGTATGGTGAGTGTCCACGCCAATTATATCAGGGCTGATTAAGAGAATAGTATTCAACCAATAAGACTGATTTATGCTCTTAAGAATCTCTGATAGAGTTGTCCACGAATTCGATTTGGGAGCAGTCGCGGTACAGTTCTAATCATTGCATTTGAGAAAGCCCTTGGAGCAGAGACAAATCCAATATCATAAAAATCCTTTTGAAGACGTATCTCCTCTCGAGCATATTCCAAGCCTCCACGTCGGGTGTACATATTGGTTCCTCCTCGTACTTTCACAAGGACTTTGGCTTGATTGCGGAACTCATAACCAGATTGAATCATTCGTGCCCAAATCTCATAGTCTTCCATTCGATCGACTGGGCGGTAGTTACCAGCATCAACAATTGATTCACGTCGTGCGCTGACAGTTGTCTGATTCATTGGACAGCGAAATTTGGCCATCGCTGTTATAGACTCGTGTTCAACTGGGACTTCGCGGACGGCATGTGGATCTCCTGGATCATCTTCAAACTCAGCAATGTATCCCCCAACAACATCAGCGCCCGTTTCATCAAGAAATGCGAGCTGGGTCTCAAACCGTTCCGGAATGCAGATATCGTCAGCATCGTGAATCGCAACGATATCCTTGGTAGCGTTTTTAACAGCTTCACGAAGTGCTGCTCCGTGGCCCCTATTACGGGGTAGGGAAACAACCTCTACCGGGAACTCTGTTGGTCCCAGAACATCCCTAATCACATTATTAATAACTTCTGGGACTGGTCCATCTTTCACTAAAACAAGTTCGTCTGGAGGACGAGTTTGATTTCGGATACTACAGAGCGATTGGGATAATTCCGCAGGATTATCACCATGGTAGGTAGTGCAAAGAGCTGAGAGTGACAAGCTTGGCATATTCGGGTAAATAAAATAGACGGATAAATAAGACAGCATTGATGTACGTCTGTTTCATTTTCCACCGCGAGATTCCTGACACAGGTCCGACTGCGGTGGCTGAGTCTGCTCGGGACTTAGCACTCAAGACAGACCGAACAGGAGCTAAAGTAGCAGACTCTTGGCGTGCGTAACTAAGCGGTGCCATACGGCCTTTCCTTGCAGGGAGATAGAAGGTATTTTCGTCGACAATTGCTTGATGAGTGATGGTTGATTGCTGTGTGGTATAGTTAGTAGTATAGACGGTTAGGGAGATTTCTTAGCCGCGTCACAGTTTGATCCGAAATGGGGGTTCGCTGCCGGAGCAAGCTCGGTAAATCTTGGAGAGCAGAGATCCACCCGCGGATAACAGCTGGAATATCTAGCCGCGAGAGATACAACGTATATCCTGTCCAAATGAATAAGTAAATTATCGCGAACCGCCACGGGACATGCCGTACTGAGAGGCGGATTCGGTTCTCAATCATCTTCTGAGTGTAATACGAATCACCATTCCGTCCCTCTGGAGATTCTTTATGAATTATCTCGACGGACGGCTCGTAGATAATCGTATACCCTTGCTCTAAGAGCTGATACGACAAATCCAACTCTTCTGAACCATACTCAAATTCAGACGGATATCCATCTGTCTTAGCTAATGCTGACGCACGAATCGCATGTCCGCAGCCAACATACCATGTAGTTTCAAACCGAGTGTCTTTCATCTGATCTTTATCATATCCAGGGAACGATTCCACTTTTTTGGAGTACGCATTCCGGACTTTGAACGCGAGAACCCCAACCTCGTCGTATTGCTCAAAAACACTCTCGATATGACTTGCGCAGTCGTCAGTTGTGAACTCTGCATCATCGTCAATGGTGACGAGATAGTCTCCAGTTGCTTTCTCGTGAGCGATATTTCGCGCTTGTGGAACACCCATTCGACCATCGTAGTGGTAGTAATTGATTTTTGGCCGGTCATACTGGCCGCCATCGGAAAATAGGTTGCTTGTTCCGTCCGTTGAATTACTGATGACGATAATTTCGTAATCGTCGTAATCTTGTGCAAGAATCGAGTCGATAGCGTCTCTCAACTCATTCTTTCTATTGTAAGTGATGAGACAAAATGATAGGGTTGGTGTATTCATATCTCCACCTCTATCGCTTCCCATATTTTATTATTTATCCTTCCCCAATCATACTGCTTGACTTCCTCACGGGCTGTCTCTCCTAATAACTCTCTACGTGTTGGCGTATCAGCTAAGTCTTCAATGGCTGTAGCCCATTCGTCGGAATTATCTGGTGGGACAAGAATTGCCGACTCTTGGTCTGTTACAATTTGAGAAACCCCGTCCAATTCGGTGGCAATAATTGGCTTTCCAGCAGCCATGTATTCAAATACTTTCACAGGGTATGAATACTGATAGTTCTCAATAGAGTCCGTCAACGGACACAAACAAATATCGGCGTTTGATATCTCTTTGAGTGCGTCAGGATGCGGGACACGCCCAAGCACTGTGACATCATGTCGTTGATTTTGTATGTTGGAAAGCCAGTCGTCGTTCTGTTGGCGGAGCGGCCCGACGAGACGAAGTTCAATATCGTCTCGATCAAGCTGAGAGATCGCGTCTAAGACTTGCTGGAGCCCTCGTTGTTCTCGGATAGGGCCGATGTAGGCAAGAGTGACTAAGTCATCAGTGGTGTGATCATCCCATTGCACAATCTGGCGGCTAGTGTAGTCAACATCTGTTCCATTAGTGGTGTAGAGCACGTTATCTCTGTCCGGGTTGATATCGTAAGAGCTGAGAATACCAGGCGCAAGGGCAATGACTACTAGGTTCGCATGTTTGAGAGTACGTCGAGTAATAGCCAATAGACCATTGTTATAGATACGTGCGATAACTCTGCCAGGTGACTGTGGCATTCCTTCGAGATCGATCCCGAAATGGGGGCTATCGAAAATGTCTGCAACCCACGGGAGTCCTGCTAAGTGGAGACAGTAGCCAGCGAGGAGGGCTTGTGGGGAATAATCAGTATGAGTGTAGGCGACATCGTGGCTGCGGACGATTTTCAGCGCGGTATAAATCATCCAGATGGGTAAGACAAACCGCATAAAAGCGGTTTCACCAGCCGTGTGGACTGTTGCTGCATCGTCTTCAAGCTCTGAGCAGATTCCCCGACGAGTAATAAAATGTGTTTCATAGTGCTGACAAGCGTACTGTGCACGCTGATACTGTGACTTATTCCGGCCACATTTCACTTGTTGAAATAGAAAGAGGACAGCCCGGTTACTCATTACTAAGGCCGACGTGACGCTTTGGCTAAAACTACATTGGTTTTTCCTGATTACGTGATCCCAGAGATACCGCTGAGAGGATGCCCACTGAATTACTCACGATAAGTGTGTCATAAAATTCATCTCATAGCTTGAGTTTCTCACGGCCCGGATCATCTCCCCGCTCGAAATTGGTGATTGCAACAATGATCCGGAGACACAGCGCAAGGAATACTTCTACTCGTGTGCGTACGCGGGCCCGGACGTGTCCGAGGCCGCTGCCCTTGACCGTGTCGTTAGTTCGTTCGCCCCCTGTCCGACAGTTGTACGTCTCGTCCAAGATGGATTGCTTGAACTGAACGTCCTTGCTGTGTTCCTTAATACGGGCTTCGAACCTGCACTCGATATCGACCGGATCGTCAGTATTTCGCGGGTTGTACGGAGCGATCGGCACGATCCTTGCAGCCAGCAGGAGATCGTGCCAGTCGAGGATTTCGTAGGTGCTGTCTCCAAGCATCCAGATCGGTGTTTCGACGGCGAGCGCGTCACGTGTGACGCACGTCGCCGTCTCTTGGGATGCTTGTTTGGTCTGTGTGAACTCTGCCGCGATCAGAATCTTTGGTCGTGTCCCAAACTCGTCTAGAGTCGTAACTGACTCCTGTGGAAGCAGGGTCACCTCTGGTATCCAGCCCGAAGTGACCCATGCACGCCACAATTGACGCGCAGTTCACAGTTAGTCTCGACCAAGACAAAACGCTACCGCTTGCCACTCTCGCTGAATCTCTCACTGAGATTCAGCTTGAGGCCACTATCCTCGAGGAACTCGTTAGAAGCCTCGACGAGCGCCTCGTCGAGGCGTACTGTGGTGAGAAACATGCGCGCGGAAACGGCGACTGCCGTTTCCAGCGCGCTGGAACCTCCACACGAACCGCTGTGACAACCGCAGGAGAACACGAATTCACCCTCCATCACGTCAAAGACACTGCTGCTACCGACGGCGATCCGACCTATTTCCGTCCGCTCGAGGATCTTATCGACTTCGACGGCCAGCGCATCTATCAAGAGGATATCTCGCTCCAGGCTGCCGAACTTGCTACTTCGCTCAGCTATCGTGATGCCGTCGCCCACGGCGACGGCTTCACTCCCATGCCCTCGATCACGACGGTCAACCGCCGAGTCCGTGAATACGGCAGCAAGCTCGGTGACTTCGTTCGTGATCGGCTTCCTGGGACGAATGCAGACACTGTCGTTCCTGACGGAACGAAGTGTCATAGCCAGCAGGATCACTGCACCTACCATGATGTCAACGTCACCCTCGGGCAGACGGCCGAGGGTGACGACACAGAAACCACACTCTTAGACGTCAACGTCAACGAATCCTGGGATGAAACAGCAGAAGCCCTCGAAGAGACTGAGGCGGTCACTGACGACGCCACGGTCGTCAGTGACGCCGAAAAGGCACTCGTCGATGCGTTCGAGAGTGGTGACCGATCTCACCAGCTCGATCTCGTTCACGTTGGTCGAACGCTCGGGTACAAGCTCTGGAAAGACGATGCGTTTCCGCTCTCCGAGCGGAAAGCGATCGTCTCTGGCGTTACGGATGATCTGTTCCATCTGAAGAACTCTGTCGCACTCCATGCACCGAGGAATGAGCGTTTGGCGATCCGCGAGCGGATCGACCAAACGCTCGAGAATCTCGGGAAGGAAGCCTGGAGGTTAGAGCGTCAAGACTCCCCGAAAGCGACGGCGTACCTCCGGGAATGGGCAGAAGCAACCGTGACGTTCGCGGAACTCGCGCTTGATCAACAGCAGGTTCCGTGGACGTCAAACGTGGTCGAACGAGCCATGGGTGAAGTTTCGAAGCGGTGTAAGAATCAATGGATGCAGTGGTCAGAAGCAGGGTTAGAGTCGCTTCTCTGGTTGAACTTGGTGCAGTATGCCGATCCCGAGCAGTTCGCGGCGTTCGCCGACGAACTGCTCGAGCGATCAGCCAAAACAGCCATCACAATGGAGGTGTCAGTTGACGCTACCAGAGGCGAACTCTAGACGAGTTTGGGACGGGACCGAATCTTTGAGCCTGTTGAGACAATTGTCGAAGCCGTAGTAGTGCTCTTTGGCTGTTGGATCGGAGTTCCACGACGCAGCGTCGTTGTACTGAATCGTTTCTTCGACTTGAGGCGAATCGATGGAGTAGTACGCGAGCAGGTCGAAGATATTGTTGATGACGAGTTCGAAGCCGGTGAGGAAGCGGTCAATCGTGTCTCTGGACAGCAGTTTGTCGAGTCTACAGTAGTACCAGACAAGCGTGTGCTAGAGTTCTCGTGTAACCGGACGTATGCCGTTGACATCCTTGTGAGGGTGTCATAGAAGTCTTCTCACACCGAGATCACGGTACTTCCTGGATTGTCTCCACGTTCATAGTTAGTGATCGCAACGACGAGACGGAGACATAGAGCAAGAAATACCTGCGCTCGTGCATGGACGCGGCCTCGGGCTCGGACGTGCCCGAGGCCGCAGTCCTTGACTGCATTGTTGGCTCGTTCGACTCCTGTGCGGCGGTTGTACGTCTCGTCTAACGTCGACTGCTTCAGCTGAACGTCCTTACTGTGCTCGGTGATGCGGTCTTCGACCCTGTATTCGATGTCTTTCGGGTCGTCAGTGTTTCGTGCGTTGTACGGAGCGACTGGCACGACCCCTGCGGCCAGCAGATGGTCGTGCCAGTCAAGCGTGTCGTAGGCACTATCACCGACCATCCAGATCGGCTGTTCGACGGCGAGCGCGTCACGCGTGACGCGCATCGCCGTCTCTTCTGGTGCTTGTTTGCTCTCGGTGAATTCCGCGGCGATAGGGATCTTTTGTCCGGTCGAGACGATCGTACAGCCGTAGCCGTAGTAGTATTCTTCGGCGGTTGGATCGTAGCATTTCGACGCGTCTTGATCGGCTGGCATCGTTCTCACGTCAGTCGAATCGATGCAGTAGGTCAAGTCGAGCAGGCCGCGGCGGGCGGCCTGCTCGACGAGGTGGTCGAAGATTTCGTCAACGACGTGTTCGAGATCGGTGAGAAAGCGATCGACCGCGTCTCTCGACGGCGGTCGATCGAAGCCACAACTGAGCCAGACAACGGTATTCTGAAGCTCTCGTTCAACGGGGCGGATGCCGTAGATGTCTTTGTAGTAGCAATGGAGGAAGCTACGCATCATCTCTGGTGGCTCATGATCTCGTGTTCGACCCCGCTTCGAGGGGTGAACACATCGTACTCCAGCAGAAACTCGAACTCAAGGTACTCGAATAGCGGTACTGTCTCGGTAGCCGCCGCATTCAAGAACTCGTCTGCCGAAGCTACGTCTTGCAGGGCTGCGTTGTGCTAGACACACTTACCGCACTCTGCTGCCTCGTACGAGACGCTTTCTGTGATGTGATGTACCATGTCTATCAAGTTGCTATAAGCGTTCCATCCCTGCCGCCGCGTTTATTGTAAACGGAAATCCGAAACTGCGCTATGACTCACCACTTTTCCGCCACAAGAGCGCCCTATTCGGATTTGGTATTCATACTGACCCCAATACCGCAAATCGCCCAAAATGTAACCATTGCTGTTGTATTATTGTAGAGTGTTGTCCAGAAAGACATAGCAAGAAAACCTGTAATTCCAGCTAAAAGACCGATCGCCAATCGGCAGCGGAACTCAGACGCAACATATGCAGTGTAAATAATATGTGAAATGGCTGCACTTACTGACGTTAAAAACAACAAAAGTCCTGGGAGCCCTGTTGCAACAAGATATGCCAAAAAAGTGTTATGAATGGCCATTCCGTCTGGAATGCCATATCTCGTGGCAATAATATTGAAATTGTTCCCACCAAGACCAAATGCGGGATAGTCTCCCCCGATGTTCAGGGCCGAATTGTACTGTTTAAGCCGTATTCCAAGTGTACTGGTATCGACGACGTCCCCACCACCCGTCTCAAGATTAGATGGTTCTGGTACCTTCGAACTATTGTTTAACGCTTCTTCCCCTGAAATTTCTGAACTGTTGTTTGATGATTCCCCACTATCAGCTAATTCCGATGAGGACGTGGTTGCTGGATCTTCTCTCTCACCCCTGATCGACATATGTTTGATTTTCGACGCAATACGCACCCACTCACGCAAAACAATATTCACGACCACAACCAAGGTGGTAACACTCACGCCCCTCTGAAACAGCTTTTTCGTCTTTTTTCGATACAGGATTCCAAACAAAACCACGAGAAATATGGTTTCTAGAAAAAAGGCACCTAACCCAGCGTCTGTATCAGCCATCAGAACGAGGATTCCAGCTATGCTTGCTCCAAATAGCCCGAGTATAGAACGCCGCCATGAGTCAAGAGACAAGGCAAGTAGTATTGGGATACAAAGGATGATCAACCCAACGAGGACTCGAGACGACCCAGCAAAACCACCCGTATGCTGACCTGCCTGATACGCGAAGGGGCCGATGGTGATAGATCCAATATGATAAGAGCTAGTCTCACCGAGATAACTGAGACCGAAAATAGTGCCATGATATGCTTGTGCGAACGCAAAAAATGAATGGCCCGCAACAGCAACAAGAAGAGGATAGATGGCACACTTTGGATTAGTGTAGGTGACATACAAGGTGGCAGTAATCAAGATAAAAAGAAAGCGGAACTGTTCAAGACTGAATATTATCCCAGCAACAGTCGACGAACCAGCTCCGAAAACCACTGAGACCATTGACCAGATTGCAAATAGAAACAGTGTAGCGACCGTTACGCGACCTATGTCCGATAACTGGTCTGCCGTTTGTGAGTGCCAGTAAATCAAAACTCCAAAGACAGGAAGAAGTATAAGATCAAATAGGTATAGATTCCCCTGCGCGATTCCTGGTGATGCGATAAGTGGAATATTAGCATTGAATGTCAGTAGAACGAAAAAGGAACTTCCTATTCCAGTGATAATTTGGTTGGTCACAAGCAAATAGAGGAAGTACATCAACCCAGAAATGCCTATAAGGAGAAGTGGTGATAGATCACTCGAAAGAAAAGCAACGGGCACAAAAAATACTAACAGTAAGGTTAACGCGAAGCTGGTTTTTAGTGCCTTATTTGAAGTAATACTTTTTGGTATATCTGTACTTATTCCAAGCACATCTCTATACCATTTCGAAAGAGTTTCGCTCATTATTAGTTAATTGAGATTGTTAGTGATTTAGATTTCGATACCCCATCGTAGCCTCATCGATCCACTGCTATTTTATATCAATCTGACCGTCGAACTGGCTTCCAAAGGTCGATAAAGTGAGCGTGGCTGCAGATACGCATATTGTACGAGCAGTCTGACAACAAGGATAGGAAGGTAATAGATCTTGATAATTACTCCTTGCTTCTCACCGAAGTAGCCCGATAATATAACGGGCATTAATATCAAGTTTTTCTTCGATCTTTGAAAGGATTTGTTCATCTCCTGAAGAGATTTGCTTTGTCCTTAATATAATGACAATGTGCAATAGGTACGTCACAATTAGCATAATTAAAAGAGAAACGACATCTAACTTGCTTACAAGATTTGCAATGCTCCAGACAGCAGTGATGACAACCGTGCTTGCGAAAAGCGGCTTAAGAAATGAACGGGAAAATGGCAGGATACCGGTCTCTCGGTGGAGCCAAAATAAATAAAAGAGGTTGAATAGCGCGTATGCACTGGCAGAGGCCGCTGCTGCCCCTATAATTCCGAATCGGGGAATTAACATGATGTTTAGTATGATATTAAGTATACCAGCTCCAATATTTCCGGTCATCACAAGTCGAGTCCGCCCGAGCGCGACCAGCGCATCACCAGATGAACCGCTTAGGACATGGACGAAAAAGCCGCTCGCGACAAGCATTAGTGGAATCGTTCCGAGTGCGTACGTCTCTTTGAATACTCCGGTTAGAAGAGCCTCCGGTGAAAGCATCATCGCGACGTATATTGGCAGAACAAGCAACACTGCCCACTCAGTAACCGAATTATAAACATCATGCATTCGATCGAATTCGTCCGCAGCCTCCAATTCAGAGAAGACTGGCATGAAGAGGAAACCAAACGAACCGAGAATCATCAACAGAAGGCGGGCGAGGAGGAAGGCACCGTCGTAGATGCCAACCTCTGCGCTAGTCTCGTAATATCCTATTAGAAGATTGTCTGCTTGCTGGACAGCGGTCCACATCGCTGATGAAATCATCAGCGGAAGGGAGAACTTGAGTAGTGTTCTATAACGAGGCTTGAAAGGGGTGAACTCAAATGTATCCGTCCGACGATAGAGGTAGTATAGACTGAGTCCCGTCGACAGTCCAATGCCGACGGTCCACGCAACTATCGCTCCGAAGGCACCGTATCCGATGAGGGTAGCTCCAACGATAAGTGCGAGACGAGCCACAGGAGAGACGAAATTATGGACCACAATTCGCTCGTAAACACGTTTCTTTCCGCGGAATGTGGCGATAGTGACAGCTTGGATTGTCATACTAGGAACGAGTGTACCGGTCACTCGCAGGAACGGTGCGAGTCCGTCTTCGCGAAATACCTGACTCGCAAGAGGTTCGGCAAACCAAATTAGGATACCAGAGAACAAAAGGGAAACAGCGATAGTACTTGTAATCGCGGTCAGCGTCACGTCTCGAATCTCTGATTCGCTCTCACACCGTGAGACGGTGCGGGCGACACCCTGACGTAAGCCGAGCGTGCCGATAGTCGTGAACCCACCGCCGACGGTCAGCGCCAATGCGAAGAGTCCGTAGTCACCTGTGGGAAGTTGACGAATCAAAAACATCCGAATGAGAAATCCGAGACCAGTACTCAGAATCGTGCCCATGAGGATGAATCCCGTACCGCGGGCGATCGTGCTCTCGTGGGACTCTTCTGAATCCATTTCTGAATAGTTGGCTCTCTCTGATATTGGTAAGTTTTGTCTTTTATACCTCACTAATAGCCCCACTTGCTACTGATCAGTGTCGTGAAAGAGAAACGCAAAGATCACATAAAGCCGAGCGAGAACGATATAATAGTGATGAAGTTTCCAGTGCACTATACTCTTTCTAATCTCAAGAAAGCCGTTCACGACCCAACACTCTTCCTCGTTGAGGGAAGACGCCTTGCACTATCCGCGAATGCGGCATACTCTCGGCTACGAGGATTTAATGGAACATGTGAAGTTATAGATGAGGATTGGGATAATCTGATCATTCTAGATGGCTGTCGATATGACCTTTTTGAGGAGGTGAACTTCCTTGATGGACGACTTGGATCACGAACTTCAGTTGGGAGCGAAAGTTGGGAATTTCTCTGTGAGAACTTTCAGGGACGACAGCTACATGATGTAATATACGTCACGGCAAACCCGCACGCACCCAAACTTGACGACAACACCTTTTATCGGACGGTAAACCTACTCAAACACCAGTGGGATGAAGATCTAAGAACAGTCACTCCAGAGGCAATGACAAAGGAGGCGCTCAAGGTACACGAAAAGCACCCAAATAAGCGTCTTATTGTTCACTATATGCAGCCCCATTTTCCATTTATCGGCGAGAAAGGACAAAAGATCACACACGCCGGGGTAACACCGGGGAACAAGACAAGCAATGAACAGACACCACACGTCTGGTCTGGGTTACGTGACCGAAAACTGGACATTGACGAAGATTTCGTTTACGCTGCTTATAGAGAAAATCTTGAACTTACGCTCCCACATGTTCGCGAACTCGTCAGTTCGTTAGATGGAAAAAGTGTGGTGACCTCTGATCACGGGAATTTGACTGGAGATCGAACTAGACCAATCCCTGTTAAGGGCTATGGCCATCCAAGAGGGTTCTATGCTCCTGAACTAGTGACGGTTCCATGGCTCGTCATCGAAGGATCGAACCGACGACATATCACAACTAACCCTCCCTATAAGAACGAACAGATGGACTCCGAGGTCGTTGAGAACCGGTTAGAAGATCTCGGATACAGGTAACCGCAAACCTCGCCACAGGACTTAATTCGTAACAATAGTTTGTTCTCTCATCTACTTCGGTTTTATCCATGTCAAGCTACCCTGCAGGCAGTATGGACCTCACGCTCGGTTCACACGAGACTTGATGAAAGTGACGCCAGCCCATCCACAGCGAACGGGAGACTCACTCTTCTAGTACAACTGCCCGTCCGTTCATCAGTTCTTCCTCAGTTACGGTTGCCGTCCGGTTATCGACAGAGTAGTTGCCGATATACGGCACCGTCACTATGGCCCGCCCATTATCCCTGACAGCCACCTCGCGCTCGTAGGTGAACGATTTACCGGAAGCAGACACGTCTTTCTTGACAGTTACCTGCGTACCTGGCTCACCAGATACCTCGAGCGTTGCCCCGGGAACCACCGCGAACGCTGCAACACGATCAGAGATGAAGACAGCCTGATAGTGAGCGAGAGCGTCCGTCTCGCTTCCGCCCGCACCGTACTGCTCGAGCAGCTGTGCCTGTGCACTCTCAGACGATACCTCTTCGTCGACCTCACTCACAACGACATAGCCGACTCGGCCGTTGAATCGATCGTACCAGCTATCAGGGTTTGAACTGGTCCGGAACGCTTGGTAATTGTTCTGTGCGTACCTGTATCCTCGTGACTCGCCATTCACGAAGTGGTTGTACATCCGGCTGTCGCCCCACTCGCTCAATACGTAGTTGTCCGGATAGGTTTGATTCACTACCTCAGCATGGTCATCGATCGCGCTTACCGCTTCGATCTTTGCCTTGCCGTGGGTCACGTCACCTGTTAGTCCGGGAACATAAATGAGGCTCAGTCCGAACACGAGCAGGCCAACTCCGAGGAGGTAGCCGATTGCTCGCCCATCCGGCAGCACAATCGATGGCTCGAGTGCTTGACCGCCGTCGGCGGCGACTGGCTCGCCGTCTCGAGCATCACCTGTTGACACATCTGAACTCTGGAACGGCACTGGCGTTCGGGCCAGTTCTACCACCGAGAGTAATTGGACGAACCCGAGTCCGGTGAGCACAGCCAGCGGTATCGCGAGTTGGCCGGCAAAGCGAACCTGAATCCCCGCTAGCACGAGCAGATACCCTGTGTAGGTGCCGACGAGCAACCAGCCGGGTTCGTACTGCCGATAGACACGCCAGATGACCCAGCCGAGCACGATCAGGGCGACGTAGAACCCCATGCCGAGCTGGTACATCGGGCCGAAAAAGACGGCGTACTCCGTCGAGAACAGCGATATCGTCTCGGTCATCCCCTCCCGGAAGAAGAGATCATCAACGCGCGCCATCGCCTCGGCCCAGTTTGTAGGCTGTAGTCGCTTAAACGCGTAGAGTCCACCGGCCGCGACGATGCCTTCGAACGCGAGCAATCCGCCGATATGAAAGTCGAACCGCCGCCATAGTTCGCTGAGTGCAACGACCGTGACCGCACCGCCGAGAACTAGCGCTGGCGTGGTCGCGACGAATTCCGCGTGCCACCCCCAGCAGTGGTGAAGAGCGAGCGAGAGTGCGCTCCCGATAGCCAGTCCAATGAGCAGCGGGAGGTTCGCGAGTGTGGGCGACACCTCCGCTCGAGCATCCATAGAAACTCTCAGTCCGATGTATCCCGCAAGAGGTATCAACAGGAGCGGTGAGCCACCCCAGGCGTGTATCCCAGCCGCGATCGAGAGTCCAAAGACGAGAGCGACGATCCACGTCATTGGCGTTTGGAGATGCTCCCGAACGCATGTGTGTGGTTCCAGACCGCCCTCGAGTCGCCGTTGGAGGTCGACAGCGAGCCATGTCACCGTCACCAATGTGATCCCGAGCCAGAAGTACTGGTGGAGCTGATGATCGATGAAGCCGAGGCCCGTATAGACCGCGTTGATCGGTGTCACTGCGAAGACAAGGACTGACGCGACACCGACACGAACGTCTCGAGTAAGCAAGACGGTCATCTTGTAGATCGCGAGTCCGAGCGCGATGGAGGCGGCGATAGGGAGCCATGCAGCAACAGTGCCAGCCGCCCCCTGGCCGCCGCCAAGCAACTCGGCGAGGAACCAGTTCGTCGCATGGGAAAGCGGTTGCACTCCTGAGACACCAGGCGGCGCATCTACCAGTACCTGATAATCCAGGGGTCCCGAGGCCGTTGCCATCAACTCTCTCATCCAGTAGCGGAAGTAGTATGGATCGTTCCCTGGAGAGACGACGTAGCCGTGCTGAAACACCGATCGAAACGCTGTCATCCTTGCTATGGCGACGACCAGCAGCGATCCAAGCAGCGCCGTCAGTGCGCGAACATCGACGCTATTCAGGAACCGATCGAGATCGACCGCGAACTTGCGGTCGTCTGTGGGCTCCTCAAGTTCTTCGCCCGTCAATACTGATTCGACGACTGCTGGGTTCGCGACTTGATATGCATCATCGACTTTCGTGACGATGCCGCAGGATACGAGTTCTCCGAAGGTTCCTGAATCAAGATCGACATCATCGAATGTCCAGGTCCCACTGTCGGCGTCAACTGCAAGGACGGCCTCAAGGACGGTTTCCCCATCGGGTCGCTCGTCCAGAAACTCCTGCACTGTCTCGAGGTCGTCGGCCGTCATTCAGAAAGAGTGTAACAGTTATCGCACATGGACCTTTCGTTCTGCGTACTTGAGTGCCGAAGAGAGTGGTTGTTCCAACTGTCCTTACTATGGACTACCTATGAGCTGACTTGAGAGTCAGAGGCTGGACAGACCGTCCGCTCCACCTCAACGTCACGAAAATCTTTGCCGAGATGCACTCCACGTAGGGTGATGGGCGAAAACCAGTCACCACTGCGCTCGAACTCGAGAAAGGTGCGTTTAGGTAGGAAATTTTCTCTCATAGGGTTGTCGGAGACGGCACATGAGGAGTAGCACATACTGAGCATGCTGTGTGTTGATGTAGCCCACGATGACAGTGCGCTACGTTTAGGTACCTTGAGGGGTTCGTACTTGACTACTAGATGCCAACTCAGCGCAGAATGCGGTTTGTACATGGACAGGTCGCATGGATGATCGCGACAGTCCTCGTGCTCACACTGTTGAACGCGCTGTCCTACGAGTTGGTTTTCGTTCTTTCACTGATCGGCTTTCTGGTCATCACGGAACTGACGGCTCCATTCAATGTCACACCGACGTGGCGACGCCGGCTCCGTTGGCTTATTCTGCTTGGCCTCGCAGGTTTCGCAGTCATCGTCGTGCGACGGATTCTCGAAATTCTGCCACCGGAGGTGATTCCGGTATGAGTCTCAATTATGGACTCTGCCTCACTCGAGCCATGAAGGTGATTCAATGAGCTGGCTTGGCGACGGCAGAATCGACTGGCCGCGAATCCTGTTGCTCGCACTCACCATCACCGTACTCGTTACACTAGGTACCGTAGCCGCGACGTCGTCGACTGCATTCGGCCCGTACAATCCATCCTGGGATGGATCGTCTGACTTCCGGCAGGATGCTGAGGATAATCCCACAGTCGAGAGCCATCTGTTGAGTGACACCGCCCGGTACGATGAACTGCCGGCCAACGAGACGGTCGCGTTCGTCATCGCGCCAGACAAACCCTACGAGGGAGAGGATGCCGAACGGATCAGAGAGTTCGTCGATGAAGGTGGTACGCTAGTCGTCCTCGAGAACTTCGGCGAGCCAGGAAACGAACTGCTAGCCGATGTTGGTGCTGAAGCACGTGTGGATGGACAACTTGTTCGGGATGAGCGCCACCATTTCCGTGGGCCAACAATGCCCATTGCGACGGAAACCGCGAACCACACGCTCACGTCTGGTGTTGACCAGCTGACGCTCAACTATGGAACTGCGGTCGAACCAAGAAACGCAACAGTGCTAGTAGCGACCAGCGACTTCGCATACCTTGGTCCTGAGGATGACGAGCTAGACAATCAGGACGAACTCAGATCGTATCCGGTCGCCACGGTCGAAAACGTCAGCAAGGGGAAGGTGGTCGTCGTCGGTGACCCAAGTATCACGATCAACGCGATGTACAGTGAACCGGACAACGCCGCGTTCGTGCGCGGTTTGTATGCTGATGCCGATCATGTGATCTTCGACCGCTCGCACGGTTCCGGGGTCCCTCCGCTGGCCGCTGCGATGTTGGTGGTCCGGGGCTCACCATTGTTACAGCTGCTCGTTGGTACCGTTGGCATCGGATTTGTTGCAGTGCTCTCTCAGATTCGGGTCACGTCTGCACTCGAGGCTATGCAGTCCCGGCTGCCAGCGCGCTTCCAGCCTGCCAGGAATCGCAATAGTGGAACGAATGGGCCTGGACTCTCTGATTCCGAACGCGCCGAGTTCCTCCGCAGACAGCATCCCGACTGGGATGAGGAGCAAATCCAACGCATGATAACAGCGCTTAACCATCCCCGTTCGGAAGATGAGACAGACGAATGAGCGGTACCACTGATTTCGCCGACGGGACGAGCGGTGATCCTGAAGCTATCTATGACTCGCTTCGCGGAGAGATCGACCGCGTTCTCATCGGCAACGACGAGGCAGTCGAGTATTTGACAGTCGCGTTACTGACCCGTGGGCATCTCCTGCTTGAAGGGGTTCCAGGTATCGCCAAGACGACGCTCGCGAATCTTTTTGCGCGGACGACTGGCCTGGAATACAACCGGGTCCAGATGACTCCCGACACCCTCCCGGCCGACATCACGGGAACGCACATCTATCGACAGGGTGCGGGAACGTTCGAACTCCAGCGCGGCCCCGTCTTCGCAAACCTCGTGGTTGCTGACGAAATCAATCGCGCGACACCGAAGACCCAGAGCGCGTTGCTCGAGGCGATGGAAGAGCGTCGCGTGACCATCGAAGGGGAGACGCTCTCGCTGCCAGATCCGTTTATGGTCGTCGCGACTCAGAACCCGATCGAGTCCGAAGGGGTGTTCCAGCTCCCAGAAGCTCAGCGAGACCGTTTCCAGTTTAAGCTGACGCTCGATCTACCGGATCGAGCAGACGAACGAGAGTTGCTCGACCGGTTTGACAATAATCCGGAACTCGGTCCTGACGATGTCGAACAGGTCATCGAGCCACAGAAGCTCGCCGATGCGCGCCAGACCGTTCAATCGGTCCACGTCGCACCGGCTGTCAAAGAGTACGTGCTCGATCTCGTCGCAGCGACACGGTCGCATGCTGATGTCGAACACGGTGCTTCACCGCGTGCGACACTGGCGTTTCTCAACGGTGCCAAGGCACGTGCCGCGATCCGTGGCCGCGACTATGCAATTCCTGATGACGTAAAGACGATGGCCGAACCGGTACTGCGTCATCGGCTCGTATTGAGTACCAGTGCCGATCTGAGCGATGTCGACCCCGAAGCTATCGTCGCGGAGATTGTCGACACGGTCGAGCCGCCAGGAGCCGATACGAAGCAGGCATTCGAATCGGCCGCCGCGAGCGACGGCGACGAGAAGATTCTCGAGTGAGTTCCTCCTCACGCGCACATAGCTGACGCCTCGACGGTGGTATCGTCCCCGACGAGACCGATCGGCCACAGTTCCCCGTCGACGACCGTGACCACATGGAACAGCCATCCGTGTTCAGTTCCCGGGAAGTGGTGGCACGACGCCGACCGACTCGAGACGTATTCTGTGAACGTGATCTCGCCGATTGAGAGATCGCAACACTATTTGGTGACGACGTTGGCCACGAGGTTGTGTAGACTAATCTCGAGGACCACGGAATTCGCGACCCGGCGATCGACGATCCGTTGACCTCGAAAATCGCCGCTTGGGATTTCAGTCCCAAAACCTCTGCCCACCTCAATGGGAAGCGACGACTCACACGAAGTTCAGCAAGCAAGGCAAGCATGACTGATGCCACGCAAGACAACGTTGAGGAAGCGATCCGCTAACTCAGGTACGATACCGAACGCAAGCAAGACTCAGCAGCCCTCCATCAATGACTGATACCGATCCCTTCCAGTGGGTGACTGACCCCACGACACACGACACGCCGGACGCCAACCAGCGCAATACTTCCCTCGAGTACTTCGCCGTTGAATACGAGGACCGACCCAACGAAATTGCGTTCGTGCCCCGTGACCCGGACGGCGACGTGCCGACCCAGTGGATTACAATCAACGCCGACGACGCGCTATCCCTCGAGAACTGGCGATAGCAACCGACCTCTTTTCATCGATTCCCGAACAGCTTCGACCTTTTAGCATGAGGTGAACTGCCCTGCCTCGAGGTCGAGGTCAGTCGCATCCTCCTTGGAAGTCTGTTAACGGAGACTCACTCCGATGCGATTTCGTCTCTCTCGTTGCTGTTGTCGTCTTTCGTGGTGCCTTAGTCGTCGATATCTTCCACGTCTGTATGATCATCCCACCGGCAGGTGACCAGCCAGTCCGATCGCTCGTTGGCTGGTGTGACCTCGAGTCGAATTGGCCGCTCGAGCCCAGTTACGAACCCAACTGCGAGAAATGAGACGATAGGATGGTCAAAGCGGTCAAGATCACCGAACGCGCTATCGTCAATGGCGACGGTGATACGGTTCGAGGCTACATCGACATCTGGCTCGGCACTGCCTGCGAGTTCGAACTGCTCGACGAGGCCGTCAGTGAGCTGGGTTGCAAGCGGTGCCGGCGCAGTCGCGAACTCGTCAGTTAGCGCACGCTCGAAGTCTTCGAGCAGCGTTGCTCCAGTGGGCTCAAGGACAAGTCCACGGTGCTCAGGATCAGTCAAGATTGGTCCCTCGAGATCGTCCAGCGTGGACAGTTCGCCGGTCGTCTGCTGGGGAACATATAAGCGCGCACCCGCGGCGTCGTCAGTCGGGAGGTAGACGCGATTGTCGCTCAGGCCGAGTTCGCTGGCAATTGCGGCCTCGTTGGCTGCCATCGCAGCATAGATTCGTTCACCGACATCCGCAGCGACAAACGTCCCAGGCGTCAGGTAGTATGTGAGTACTCCGCCAAACAGACCCACCGAAGCGAGTGCGAAGAGCACCTCCCGGCCATCAGGGAAGAGGACTGCAGCGAGGGCTGCACAGGTACCAACGAGGGCAAGTCCCGCTGCAGTGCGACGGTATTGCGATTGCTTGGTGCGAGCATACTCGGCCCGTAGCCGCTCGTTTTCCGCCTCTAGAAGTTCTGTCCGCGCCGCAAGCTCGAGCCGGTCATCGTCCTGCCCGTCTGCTCGGTCAGCGTCTAAGTCGGTCGTCGTCTCGTCTATGTCAACATCACTTGTACTCATATATCAGTGGATGATTCAGTCGTCGGTTTGGCGGTCGTCTCGGTATCCGTATCAGTGGTTGGTTCAGCAGTCCGATCAGTATCGGTCTGGCGTGCCTGCTCTCCGTCTTCGAGATCTGGAACCAGCCCGAGTCGAACAAGCTCGAGTCGGTGGAGACCATACGAGGCGATTGCGAGGAGAACGATCACCGTTGCGGCGGCCAAATAGACCGACTGCGAGTCAACGATGAGCCACGCAGCGCCTGCCAGCGTAAGAGCGCTCGTGAGCGCGACGAGCGTAATACGACCTGGACTCCTCGTCCAGCGGATGGGTGCGATCAGGACGGCTATAAACGTGACTTCGACGATAATGAACGGGAGTGGATCGATCCCGTCCGGGAAGGAGGCGACGAGTGCAACGTGACCGGCCGCAAGCGCATATGGTATCCCAAACAGGTAGCCAACGAGTGCCGTCGCGATTCCTGCGAGTGCGCCAAGTGGGCCAGCGACGGCACCGAACGCAACGACGATCGCAGCGAGAGAGATGACGGTTGACCAGTCGCGGCCGGTCGCGGCCGGGACCGTCTCGATTCGGGCGCTCACGCATGACCACCTCTCGAGCGGCCTGCCTCAATGACGGCCGATAGCCGATCGGTTGGCCCAACCTCGAGGGCGGTCACGTTATCGATCCGGGCGAGTTCTCGCCGGAATTCCTCGAATTCGACGTAGCGATCATAGGCCTGCTCGATATCCGCCAGCCCACCCGGTTCGTAGAGTACCGAGGGTGCGAGCAGAACCAAGACCTCGCTTCCGCCCTGTCGTGCGAGCGAGACCGTCTCGCGGAGCTCCGCTGGTCGTGAATCGTCGGTACAGATGACGGTCCAGATAGAACCCTGTGCGTTCGTCACACCCCTGTGGACTGCTCCGTACAGTGGATCCTCGGTGATCCGTTCCCGGTATCTCTGTTGATCAGAATAGAATGGACGCAGTGTCCGTCCAAACGCGTCATCTGTTCCTTCAAGATCGGATAACGACCGCTGGGCGTCCGTGGGAGTGGTGTTCCGTCGCAGAAGCGAAACGCTGCTTTCGCCCGCGCTGACCGTCTCCAATTGGGTGTTTGTGGACATTGATGCGCTCAGTTCATTCGAGTCAGCCTCAGTGCGGTTCATCGTCGTGGCCCCCGCCGGATTAGAGATACCTGTCGAAGCGGATGTGTCAGCCGCTATCGTCGGCTCGAGAGCGAGCAGTTGACGCCGAATTGGCCTGTAATTGACGGTCGACGATGCTATTCCCCGATAGCTAGTGATTCCCCCATCGCCAACCGTCACGAGCCCAAGCGGGTTGTTGAGTCGACGGGTGTTTCCTGCGATAACGAGGGCCACCTCGCGGAGAGCTTCAAGTTTTGTTTCGCCTTCTGAACCCATCGCGAGTGAGCTACGGTGGTCGACGACCAGCAGGGTCCGGCGATCACTCTCGGCTTCGTACTCGCGGACGTACGGCGTCGTGTGCCGTGCCGTCGCCTTCCAGTCGATCCGTTTCCCTGTATCGCCAGGGAGATACTCGCGAAGTTCAGCCGGTTCGATTCCTGTGCCGGTACGTCTAGACTCGTGGGACCCGTACGACGCGGCAATCCGGTCACCTCCCTCACCGACGTGAATTGACCGGGGACTAGGCGGCTCGACGGTCACTGTCGGCGTTGAACCAGCCGTAATCGTCTCTCGGAACAGCCCATCCGTCGCTGTCACGGTCACTTTGTCGAACGTGTGACGACCAGCGACGGGCCAGGTGACCGTCCGTGTTCGGTTTGCCTGTTCGATGGCTGGTTCAAGTGAAACAACAAACGGTCTAGTCGCGGTCGCTGCGACCGGTATCCCAGCAGAAACCTCGAGTGTCAGTTCCGTCTTGGTTTCTCGCGTCGCGGTGAGCGTGACCGGCACCTCGTCTCCAGTTCGGACGGCCATACGGGCAGGAGACTGAACGACCGACAGCGACTCCACTGTTCGCTCGAGGTCACGGGTGAAGCGATACTGGTGGGCCAGTAGCCACGCGCCGATGAGGGCCGACCCAACAAGCACGAGCGGGCGTGCGAACACTACTGCAAGGACGGCAAGCACAACGGCGAGTGCGGCGACCGTCCATCCCTGGCGCGTGGGATACATGTCTTGACAGATTTCCGTGACCGTGTTCAAAGTACTGATTGCCAACAGGCGAGACGATCCGGAATCGAAGTGCAGGCGGAGGTAGGTGTATCCCAATGCGTGGACAGTCCAGTCGGTTGTGGCGAGTGCCGCCGCTCGAGAGAATACCTTATTGGGGTGCACTGAAAATCCCTCAGATGTGAATACTGTCGGTGGTCGTTCGCTCGTCTTCGCCCTCTTGATCATCTTAATGACGGTTACCAGTGGAATTGCCGTGGCGAATCCGGCGAGTGCGGCGGACGGTGATGCCGTCTATCGTGTCGCCGTCCAGCAAAACGGCACCGACGAGGAGCAAAACGAGACGACCCCGCATCGGAATCCCGACAACTACTCCGAAGACGGTGACCTCAACAGCGTCGAAGGGTGGCTAGCGGACCGTCTGTCGACGCAGCTTGGCGAGAGTGCGATCCAACTGAGCGAGGGTGAATACGAACTCGCGAAAGACTATGTCGGTGAGGACTATCGCGAGCGGCTGGGGCAATACGTCGATGTCGCGGGAGAGACTGACGGCGAGAGTCAGGAAGACGAATTCGAGGAAGCCGGCGAAAAGCAGTCTCGGCTATCCGACACCGTTCAGGAGTATCGGGAGACGAAAGACGAGTACGAAGCAGCCCGTGAAGAAGGAAATGAACAGCGCGCACGTGAGCGCGCACGTGAACTCGAGACACTTGCCAACGAGATCGAGTCCCTCGGTGGCTCAGTCCGTGAGAGCTACGACAAGATCGAGAACCAGACGAATGCCGATCTTTCGGAGGCAGACACGGCAGTCGAGAACGTTACTGAAACGATCCAGACCGAACAGGCAGTCGTTCGCGAACAGTCGTTTGAGAAAACAGAGCTGACGCTGACATCCGAACGTGAGACGATCTCGTTCCTTGAACCACTGGTCGCGACGGGCGAACTACGGACAGCTGACGGGACTCCGATTGCGAACGAGGAGATTCGACTCACTATCGGAAACCATACTAAGTGGGTCACAACGGATTCAGCGGGCGCATTCACGCTCGAGTATCGTCCGACCGACGAGCAACTATCGACCGACAAACTTGCCGTCCAGTACGTGCCCAAGACGGAATCAGTGTACCTGGGTGACGAGACTAACGTCAGTGTCTCGATTGAGCAGGCCGAACCGACCGTTTCACTGAGCGAGGTAAGTAGTGAGGTTTCGTACAACGATGAGGCAGCCGTCGCCGGTGAGTTGGCGGTCGATGGAACTCCCGTCGACGGGGTCACTCTTGCTGTGGTCCTTGAGGGTGAGCAGATCGGGACGGCCACCGTCACAGATGGCGAGTTCAGCGGGACAGGGACGGTCTCAGCGTCCGTCCCCGACGGAGTGGCTGAACTAGGCGTCCGACTGCCGTTCGATGATCAGGCACTCGCCGCGACGAACAACACAACGACCGTGACCGTTCGCGAGACCGAAAGCAAGCTCTCGATCGAAGGGGAGTCGACTGGCAGTCGAGAGATCACGGTCAACGGGACACTTGGAACCGCCAGCGGCGACGGGGTCGCAGGCGAGACCGTGCAGCTTCGAATTGACGGAACATCTGTCGGTACCGTCACGACTGGGGAAGGCGGGTCGTTCGGTGAGACGGTTTCTGTTCCAGATTCAATTAGCGGGAGCGATGTGACGGTTGCTGTGGTCTACGAGGGGAGTGGCTCCAATCTCGCACCAACGACCGCTGAAACGGTCGTTGTGATCGGCCAGACGGGAACGCAGCTACCGACATCAGTATGGCTCGCTGGTGGCTTCCTCGCAGTGATCGCAGCCGGTCTTGGTTTCTGGTGGTACCGTCGCTCCGCGACAGAGATCCCATCGGGTGGACCGGCAGATGACCGACAGTCTACATTGGACGGTACAACCGCCACTAAGAAGTCGTCGGACCTGTCGTCCGACACCGTCACACCATTGCTCGAACGGGCCCACGAGCAGCTCACCAGCGGACGGCCTGACGACGCGGCACGAACGAGCTATGCAGCCGTTCGCCGAGCATTGGCGGCACGGATGGATAAACAGGGGGCGCTGACTCACTGGGAGTTCTATCGAACCTATCGCAGCGAAGATGTGCCAGACGCCGAGTTGCTCCACGATATCACGCAAGGATACGAACGCGCCGCGTTCGGCCGTGAGAGTGTTTCGACAGACGAGGCATCAGGTATTCTCGAGCGAGCGCGGCGATTGTGTGGCAGCGACGAGTCGTCGAGCGATGGCGCACCTGCCGACGATTAACGAATCGGCTACAGCACCATCTTTTCGGTTGCCGGCCTTCTCGAGCGGCACTGTTGACGAACACACCGATCGCAGCAGTCGGCATAGTATGATGAGAGTTTCACAGGGTGTTGTCGACGGCGCTCGCGCATACCTTTCGGTTTGTTTTTACCTCCGTTGTCAATACTATGGATTGAATGGTCGCGTTCCGGTCGTTGTGGCTGTTGCTCCCACGACGAGTCAGACAACTGCCCGCTGATCTTGCTGCTGTGGTGGCGCTCGTTATCGCGACTAACATCGCTGCGCTGGCCCCTGTGATTCGAGAGACGCCCCTTCGGGTTCCGCTCGGCCTCGCGTTCGTCCTCTTCGTCCCTGGCTATGCGTTTATCGCGGCGCTGTTTCCCGAGGCTGGCGAGTCATCTGCGTCGTCCGACGAGCCTACACCACCGGCTGACAGCCAGACGATGGTCGACGACTCGGATTCGGATGGATTGTACGACTCGATTGCTTCACGGTCCGGAATCGATGGCATCGAGCGCGTAGCACTTTCTTTCGGACTCAGTATTGCAATCGTGCCTCTGATCGGCCTCGTGTTGAATTTCACACCCTGGGGAATTCGTTTGGTGCCGATCGTGGTGTCGGTCAGCGGCTTCACACTCGTTTCGACAGTCGTGGCAGCAGAACGCCGACGGGAACTGCCGGTCGACGAGCGGTTCCAAGTCCCCTACCGAGAGTGGTACGCTGCTGGACGCGAAGAGTTGCTTGAACCGGATACCCGTGCAGATGCTGCACTGAATGTTCTGCTGGTGATATCAGTCGTGCTTGCAGCTGGGAGCGTGAGTTTCGCTGTGATGGTCCCAGCTGACGGCGAACAATTTTCAGCGATCTATCTATTAACCGAGGATGATGACGGCGAACGGGTCGCCGACGATTATCCGACCGAGTTCGTCCAAGGAGAGAGCAAAGAGCTGATCGTTGGGATCGACAACCACGAACACGAAACGACAGAGTACACGGTGGTGGTCCTCGAGCAGGATGTCGAGGTGGTCGAGAACGAGACGGCTACCAGTGAGGGAGATACTAATACGACGGTCAACGAGACAATCGTTCAGGAACAGCGAGAGCTCGATCGCTTTAGCACCACGATTGCACACAACGAGAGTTGGCACCACGAGTACGCGCTCGAGCCAACGATGGCCGGGGAGAACCAGCGGATAGTCTGGCTCCTTTTCCCTGGTGGCGACGTGCCAGCCGAGCCCTCGATGGACGACACAGAGTACTCCGTCCATCTCTGGGTGAATGTCTCCGAGTCGTGAAGATATCGGCATCGCTGGCTAACTGTCTTTCTCGAATTCTTCTTCTCGAGCAGTGATAGTGGGGCCTCAAAAGGAGATTGATCACAGAGCAAAAAGACGCTATATCGGCGTCGGTATTGATGATGTCCTCGAAGCCGACATCAAATTGAAGGGAGCCACTTCGCGATCGTCGACATGGAACACATTGGGGTGCTGGCACCTACTCTCCGCTAGTGTAGTAGTTCCAGTGGGGGCGTGCGACTAATCCGCCAACCAGCAGTAGCTGCAGCAATCGTTCCAACGACCACGGCAATCCCGAGACCGGTCCCGTAAATCCATGGTGCAGTTTGAAGAAGCCCTTCGAACCCGACAATAGCTGCTGCAAGGCGATTAAAAACACTAACAGCAGGAACTGTGAGTAGTATTCCAATTACTCCCCCAATGAATCCAATTATGAACCCCTGTCCAATCACGGTTGAGACAAGGAGTGATCGTGAGACTCCTTGAGCTGTGAGAGCCGCAAATGTCTGGCGTTGTTGGTGAATTACAAGCGAGAGCAACGATACCGTTAGTGCGATGCCAGAACCGATAGCCAACAAGACGAGTGCCCCTGCAGCTGCTAGTAGAAGCACTTGTTCTTGCAACACAGCCGAAAGTTGCTCTTGGTTTGTTCGAATTTCGTATTCAGGATATGCTTCTTCCAAGTCCTGCTGAACCGTATTGGCGCTTGCACCGTCCTCGACAGTGATTGTGATGAACGTTGCTGGCTCAGTTTGAGTAGTTCCCGTGACCTCGTGCAGTTCACTGAGTGGCATTGTCACTGTTGGTGTTCCGAGCATTCGCTCGAAAGTTGGTGAGATCCCAACGATGGTGAACTGATTTTGCCTCGCAGCAGCCAGTGATCCGCCAATGTTGACTGTGTCACCAGTTGAAATATTGAGCGTATCAGCTGTTTCTTTATCAATCACCACCTCTCGAGTCATCTCGCCCTCATATGTTCCATTCGCGTAATGAGTGTCTCCCTGAAGTCCCTCACCTTCTGTTATTTGAACTACTGGGCCACCTCCTGGAACACCTGTTGCAACGAACGTATGGAATTCATCACTGTGGTTGGTGCTGACATATACAGTATCGAACGCTAACGGAATAGCATGCTGTACGTCCTCATGTGCTTCCATTTCGGCGGATAGATTTCGAGAGTTGTATAACGTGTTTTCGAACCCACCGCCGCCTGCAGACGTTATTCGAGTTTCGCCTGACGTGACCCAGAGGTCACGATCAGCAGCATCAAATCCTTGCTCGCCGGTTTCAAGAACACCAATTCCTGCACCGGCAAGTAGCGTCATTGAGAGGACAGCTAATGCGACACCGATGATCGCTAACGTGAGTTGGAGTTTGTGTTGTCGGAATTGAGCAACAGTGAGACTCCCTGCAGTACGCAGGCGAATAACTCCCTGACTCACCCAATTGTAAAGTTGTCTAAACACTATGGAACACCTCCTGAAACACGGCGAGCTGTCAGCAACAGGACTGGCAGTGAGAGTAAGCCCACTACCAGTGCAGTGGCGATTCCATAGACAATGAAGATCGGATGTGAGGTCGCTATCGGCTCCGTCGTTATTGTTCGGATCGCAATAGTGTTTATCAGCCGGATTCCTGCTAACCCGCCAATAGTGCCTATCAACCCACCAAGCCCTGTCAGCACAACTGTCTGTGTTCCCACAAGCTGTAACTGGCTTTTGATCGAGATCCCCATTGCAGAGAGAACTGCTAATTGCTGCCGATCTGCAACGATCTCGAGTCCCGATGTTGTGACAACAAAAAGCGTTCCAATAGAGAGCGATACCACAAGTGCAGTAAGCGCGAGTGCCAATGACAGATCTGACTCAGCTACTTCGTTTGCTGTCATTTCACCACGTGTCTGGACAGATGACTGTGGATAAACTCCTTCAAGCTTATTTTGCACGGCTGGCGAATTCGTACTGACAACGAATTGGTCTGCTTGGTCATATTCTGCAGCGCCAGTTATCTGTTGTAACTCGCTTAGTTGGACAAGTGCTGTCGGAATATCGCCTGTCGAACTTGACTGGTTGTCGATAGCCGTAACGGTGAACGTGTTGTTTCCTGCAACTGCGACTGATTCACCTGGTGAGGTTGCAAGAATGTCTGCTGCACCGTCCGAAAGGACCACCTCACCTGTCCACTCACCGTTGTACTCTCCGTTCGCATAGTAGGGATCCTGTGGTGTAAGCAAGTCAGAGTTGACTCCAACAACGCGATCCAGCTCGGGTGTGTTTATAACCCCGACAACAAGAACGTACTCAGCCGTGTCGCTTGATTCGATTTGGAGAACTTGAGCTAACACTGGTGTTGTTGCATCTACTCCATCGTAGCTACGGATACGATCGTTCGTCTCATGGACCGAACTGAACTGTATATTATCGGTTGCAATTAACGGTGACTCTGGACTGTCTGTCTCAGGGACGATCCAGTAATCAACCTCATCGTCATAGACAGTGGTGCTCGTCGCGAGACCGACCCCAAGTCCAGTGACCATAATCAAGAGTGCGATGGCGACGGCAACACCAAGGACACTAAATCGACTCCGTTGCTTCGCTGTATGGGTTGCACGTGATGCTGTGCGACGAATCCCGACAGCAATCAGCCCAATCCACCGGGTAAGTAGCCGCCGAATTTTCATGGACGGATCTCTTGTGTCCGACGATTAGTGATGGCACCATCTCGAAGCTGAATTACCCGATCACAAATCTCGAGTGTCTCCTGATCGTGTGAGGCAAGAACGATAGTTCGATTCTCAGCAACCTGTTTGAACTCCTCGAGTATCGTTCGCCCAGTTGCTGTGTCTAGTTCGCCGGTTGGTTCGTCAGCGATCACAAGTGCTGGATCCGTGATAAGCGCACGGGCGATCGCAACGCGTTGTTGTTCCCCACCGCTGAGTTCACCTGGTCGATGCGTGATCCGATCTTCGAGTCCAATTCGCTCGAGTAACTCTGTAGCTCGCTTCCGGCGTTCTTTCTTGGGAACACCAAGTTCAACGAGTGGAAGCGCAACATTTGCACGAGCAGAGAGAGAATCGAGTAGATGGAACCGCTGGAACACGATCCCAATATTCTCGAGTCGATGCCGAGTTCGTTCACGAGCAGACAGTGTTGCAAGGTCGGTCTCGTGGAACGAAACCGTACCTGCAGTCGGCTGTTCTAATCCAGATAAGAGATGCAACAGTGTTGATTTCCCACTGCCACTTGATCCTGCGAGACCAACGATTTCGCCGGGAGTAATCTCGAGTGAGACTGAGTCAACTGCATGGACTGCCGGTGGCTCCGATCGGCCTAATATGCGACCAATCAATCCAGGTTCTGAGCCTCGTTTATAGATTTTCGTCACGTTCCTTGCCGTGACAATAGGTGAAGAAGAATCAATGTCCTTGCTTGAGGTAACAGCCCCGACCATACAAATCGAAGGTTCTTATGGCTAATTAACAGTTATGTTCTCGTGAATAAGTGGTCTCTCGCTTTGCTTTCGAGGAAAGAAGAGCGTGTTCTGTTGGTTAGTTTTGTCGGCGGGCCAAGAGCAATGCAGCTGCCAAGAGGGCGACAAGTGTGACGTTCACACCAAATCCGGGGATTGGGAAGGCGCCATCGTCCTCAGGTTCGTCAGGTTCGTCAGGCTGACGCGGAGGATCATCGACGGGGGGTTCATCAGGATCATCAGGTACAGGTTTCGTATCTTTCTTGACGGCCAGTGTTGCTGTTGCAGTATCAGTCCCGCCGGCTTCATTTTCAACCGTGAGTTTGACTGGATACCCACCAGGCTTGTTGAATGTCTTGGTAACGGTCTTCCCTTCAAACGTCTCGTTATTTATTTCCCACTCATAATCGACGATATCTTGATCGTCGTCTGTCGACTTCGCAGCGGAGAATGTAACTGTCTCGCCGACTGTAGCTGGGTTGGGGTCGATAGAGATCACAGCGTTTGGTTGATCTGGCTCACCCCCTCCGGGTGCGCCGGGGGCTCCACCGCCACCGCCGCCACCGCCTCCGCCACCGCCGCCACCGCCTCCGCCACCGCCGCCACCGCCTCCGCCGGTGGTTTCGGCTTGAATCGTCATCGTACCGGTGTTCACTTGGAGTTCTTCACTCGAGGAACCGGTTGCGATGTGGATCCAGCGATAGTCACCTTCCGTCCAATTCTGATACGTCTCTACGGCAATCGACGTTTCAGGACCAGCTTTCACTGCAGTGGTAGAGGCATCGAGAGTGGTTTCTCCGGTAACCTCTGTTTCGATTTCATCGACGTTGCCTTCGTTTGCGATGAAACTAACAACATCTCCGAACTGAGTTAGCCCTGTCCCGGACTGCTCTCCGATTTGCTGGTTGACTATCGAGACATCATCTGTGAGGTTTTGCACCCCATTGAATTCCTTAATTTCATGCTTGATAGTCACGTTCTCAGCAGAGAGGTCTGTACTCAGCTGTTCGGAGATATTGACAGTCATCTGGCTCGTAGTGAAATTCGACTCGTCATAGACGGCAACAGCGTGTGACGTTTCGCCGTCTAATTCAGTCGCATTAACATCAAAAGTCAGAGTGTCGCCTGGCTCTGGCGAGTCAGGCGAAACCGAGACCTCGGATGGGGTATCCTGCGCAGCGAGTTGTTCGACTCCGAGAATCGTTGTCTCACCGTTGATTTCGAGATCACCGTTAGACGTGCTTAGATTACCGCCTGTCGCAAGCACGTACACGTAGTGTCCGGGTTTGTCCGGCGTGGCTGTTAGCTCTTGATCACCGCTAAGAATGATGCTCTTCTCCGTAAATGAAGCGTTCTGGTTGAGATTCTCGATGTTTTCGTTCGAGAGTTCATTAAGCAGTTCTCGTCCAGTCGTCGGTGTGGCACTCGTTTGTTCCTCGAGATGCGCAGTCAGAAGCTGAGCACCGTCAGTAGGGACATTACTCGTGTCAACGTTTTCTCCAAAGGAGAGTGTCACCTCATTTCCAGTCTGGAAGACAGCAAGCGTAGCTCGATCCATATCACCTGACGATACGTCGCCCTGTGGGGTTTGTGCGTCCAAGTAGAGATTGTCGACGGTCACTGCATCGTTCGCACTCGTATTTGCCCGTAGCGAGAGTGCCGACCGGTCCCAGACACTCATGTTCTCGGTGACGTCAATGTATGAGTCGTCTGTTCCGTCGCTCGCCGCTATTGATTGGTATGAGGTTGAAGCTGTTCCACTCGAGGCTCCCACGACCCCTGCAATTGGGCTGAGGAGAATCATAGCGCTGAATAATAGCGCAATGACAGGCTGACGTTTCATATCTCAAGAAAATAAACTCCACAGATTTAACACTACCGAGTGAATTACCTCGGAGCTAGACTCAGTATTTCCTCGAGTCGCTTATACGCTGAACAGGCGCAATACCACGGCCTTCAGGCCGTGGATACGTGCCGTCATTCAGTGACCCGTTCCACCGATACCGACAGGGACGGATATTCAACGTCAAACATAGCCTTTAATACTCTCCGTTTCATAACTGATTATGAACGCAGTACGATGCTGGAGACAACCCGCACCTACGTCGCACGCATCACGAACCACACGCAGGTTCGTGACGACCTCGACCAGTGCGGATTCGCAGCATCGAAACTGTGGAACGTCGGTCGCTACTACATCCAAGAACGGTGGGATGAAGACGGTGAGATTCCTGATGAAGCCGAACTGAAGTCGGAGTTGAAAGACCACGAACGCTACAGTGACCTCCATTCTCAGTCAAGTCAGCGAGTTCTCGAAGAGCTTGCTGAAGCGTTTACCGGCTGGTACAACTCCAACGACGGCAACAACCCACCGGGCTACCGGAAACGTGGCAACCGACACCCGCGCTCCACCGTCACGTGGAAAAAGAGAGCTATCAAGCACGACGACAAGCACGGCCAACTCCGCCTCTCGAAAGGGTTCAACCTGAAAGAGTCACGGTCTGACTTCATCCTCGCGGAGTACGAAACCCGCCCCGACGTAGAAGTCGAGAACATCCAGCAAGTGCGTGCCGTCTGGAACGGCGACGAGTGGGAACTCCATCTCGTCTGCAGGAAAAAGATTCCAGTCGAAGACGCACCCGGGGACAACACGGCGGGTATTGACCTCGGTATCAGTAACTATCTTGCCATAGACTACGAAGATGGCGCAAGTGAACTATATCCGGGGAACGTGCTAAAAGAGGACAAGCACTACTTCACTCGCGAGGAGTACCAGACCGAAGGCAAGAACGGGCCGTCGAAACGTGCGTTGAAGGCTCGCCGGAAACTCTCCCGACGCAAAAACCACTTCCTCCACACACTCTCGAAACACATCGTCGAGCGGTGTGTCGAAGAAGGCGTGGCGAAGATAGCAGTTGGCGACCTCAGCGACATTCGAGAAGACGACAACGGCGACTCGCGGAACTGGGGTGTGTCGGGGAACAAGAAACTCCACGGATGGGAGTTCGACCGATTTGCCCGTCTACTTGAATACAAGGCCGAGGAATACGGCATCCTCGTTGACCGCGTAGACGAGGAGAACACCTCGAAGACGTGTTCGTGTTGCGGGCGGATTCGGGATAGCAACCGCGTAGAGCGTGGTCTGTATGTCTGTTCGTCGTGCGAAACGACGATGAACGCAGACGTGAACCGTGCGGTAAATATTCGGAGAAAGATAACTCAGAGTCCCCCGACCGGGGATATGAGTAACGGCTGGTTGGCACAGCCCGGAGTCTTCCTGTTCGACCGCGAGAGCGGACGGTTTACACCGAGAGAACAGGGAGTCTGCAAACCCTAATATCCCAACGCTGGGGATTTCTCCGGCTTCAGCCGGAGGAGGATGTCAACAGCGCACACTGTCGTTGGCAGTTGTCGGCATAGCCTCAACCACTTGCTATCCCAGTCAGTCACCGTACTGACGGCGGAGCGTACCGATATCAATTCACCCCGTCTCCAATGTTCTGTCCGCAGCTGGTACATATATCTGCCTGCCATGGGACGGTGATTCGAATATCCCGGTCATCGTCGCAGTGTGGACAGTAGGCAGATCGAGTCGTTGTCTTCTCCCCTTGCCGCGGAATGGTAATCTGAACTTCTCGCTCAGTACCACAATATGGACAATAGACTGATGTAAACTACCCCACCCTACTCCCTCGGCGCTACGCGCCTCGGTTCTTGAGGGTGGGCTTTGATGTGGACTCCCGGCAATCAGCCCCCAGCAATAGGCTGGTGACTCTTGCCGTTTAATGTCCCACCATTTATACGCACGTTTACTGGTGCGTCTCCATCCCCCGACTTGGGCGAGGAACGGAGTCTGTGTGTTCGCTTCCGAGCGTACCGCGTCCCGATGTTCTTCGCGGCGTTGTAGTCCGCGTTCACTTCGTACCCGCACTTCTGGCAACAGAAGTGTTCTCCATGGCGGTTGCCGTCGTGCGTGAACCCGCAGTCCGTTCGAGAACAGCGTTGGGACGTGTGGTTCGGCTCGACTTGTTCCACGTAGACGCCCTTCTCAGGTGCCTTGTAGGAGACATACTCGAATAGGCGTCGGAACGCCCAGACATGGTGCCACTTTGCCTGTGGAAGCCGCTCTCGAATATCGGTCAAATCCTCGAACACGATTACGTCGCAGTCGTGTTCGACGGCCTCCGTGACGACTTCGTTAGCGACCGTGTGGATGTACTGTTTCCGCCATGCTTCTTCGCGCTTGCCGAGGCGAAGCAGGGCGTTGTGCGCGGCTTGCGTGCCGCGCTGTTGCATCTCTCCACGTTGCTTCTCGAACTCGCGGCACCAGTGGTCGTAGTCGTCTCCCTGCCAGAAGCGCCCGGTGGAGGCGACGGCGAGACTGTTAACGCCGAGGTCGATACCAAGGACTGTTTGGTGCTCGGTATCTCCCGAAACCTCAGACAACTCGCCGTCTCCATCGGAGTCGTACTTCCGAGTGGTGATGTGGAAGTAGAACTCGTCGTCTATTGCGTCGTACTGGAGCGTACTCGCTCGGAACTCAAACTCCTCGGACAGCACGTACCGCTCATATGGCGTGGGGCTGTCCGAGGGAAGTTCAAAGTCGCACTCGACACGCCCGTTGACAGTCGAGAGTGAGACTTTGTTCCGGTAGAATGTGGCGCTCCGTTTGTCGTAGAGCATACTCCACGACGTGAGTTCCGGCTGGCTCACTCGTTTTCCTTGTTTCCACCGTTCGACGCATCCCTTGACGGCTTGGACAGCGCGTCGGATGGCTTCTTGGACGAGGTTCGCGGTGAGTTCGGTTTCGTCGCGGAGTTCGTCGTAAAGAGCGTCTCGTGCGGTCGTGTTGGCTGTGATGCACTCGGTGTAGGAGTCGTCGGACCAACAGAACTCGGCGGCACGGTTGGCGCAGTGAAGGAACTGCCGGGCGGATTCGTGGAGGTCGTCGCGTCGCTCGTCGGGAACGACGAGTTTGACGGGCGCGGTACGCCGGACCTCCATATTTCAGATGGAGTGCTGACGGTTCTTAACCGTTCGGGAGTCAGGCGGTCGCAGTATGCAGGTTGTGTCGTACCATGTCGGTTTCCTTTTCGGCCTACTCGCTCACTCTGTTCACTCCTTGAGGTCGGAGGCTCCACCTCGGAAATGCTGATCGTCGTATTCTCGTGCATAAGTCCCCCCACCTCCGGATCTAGTTATACTATTCTAACGTATAATGAATAAAATCTTAATATTTAGTTATAGTTTATATATCAAAATATATAAAATTAAGTAATAAATAATTGGGATTTTTATATGAATATTGAAGGCCGTAAGGACCAATAGAACTACCACTTGATTAATATGAATCCTGTAGTTGACCTCCTCCCGCTCCAGCGATCTCCCTGAAATCTGAATCGGCAACTACTGTGAAGACACGGGTATGCGCTCGCATTATGTATCAAAACTGTAAACGGATATCTGCCTCGAGTTCGGACAGCGATTGTTCTATCGCTTTTGCACCTCAGAGCTACTGTGTCTGGCGATATCCAACTATGAGTAGTGCAAAGACAGTTACTACGGGGAAAAAGCCCGGGTTGCCAACCGAGTCGGTCTCTGTATTAGTCGGCTCATTAGACGTCTCAGACTCGTTGTTTGGATTGAGAACCTGATCCTGATCAGGACTCTCTTGGGTGCTTTCGTTGTCAGAATTAGTCTCATTCACACTCTCGGTGTCAGAGCCTGAGACGGACGTCTCATTCGTATCCGTCTCACTCTCGTTAGAACTGTCTTCGGTTACCGAATCGTCATCCACAGATTCATTTGACTGATCGGTACTGCTGTTAGAACTGTTAGTATCGTCTTCGGATACACTGTCGTCCGGGGAAGCAACTCCTCCGCTACCGCCACCGCCACCACCGCTACTCCCTCCGCCGCTGCCGGTTCCATCATCTTCATCGGTGTCGTCGGCTGTTACCGTGAGCGTCTCTCCGTTATCGATCGCGACAATGGTCGGGTATCCCTGTGCTTCCTCGTCACCCTGTACAGCACCGTAAACATGATACTCGCCTTCACCGAAGTCGCTGAGATTGGTAGTCGTACTATATGTTCCGTCACCTTCAGCGCCTAACGTAATGTTTTTTCCATCGTCGTTAGCTTCGTTCCAGATCGCGACATCAACAGCGTCTACATTCGTTGCTGCATCCGTTGGCTCGATTGATGCAGTAACTTTGATTTCTTCATTGACTGTTGCGGATGTCGGATGGTCGACCTCAAGATCGAACTCTTCGACGACCACGGGATACACTGCTTGCCGACCCTGTCCTCGAGGTTCCAAGGATAGCATGTACGTCCCAGGCTCGAGCGTGCTTGTATCGAGCGCGTCATCTTCGGTTCCCATCGCAACACGGGTTTTGTCCGCGGTCCATACGTTACTGTACTCAGCTTTTTCGTCTGTATTGTAGAGGTAGATACTATATTGTTCTTGAGAGGTGACTTCGATTTCGATCGGTTCGCCCGGTTTGATGACACCGACACCATCAACCGGATACTCTGTTCCTTCGATCTCGATTGTCTCTTCGGGGGTCGAAATTGCATCAACGACCTCGAGATCGTAGTCTGACTCCGATGCTACTGGGGCAGCAAGCGAGACGGAGGCAAGGACGATTAGACAAACGCTGACGACTTGGAGGGCACTTGTCCGCATGAATGAACATTTTGAAACTATGAATAAAATCCTTCCGCTGTTACGAGAAACTCAGCAGGTTACACGCAGTATGAGAGAATGCCTCGAGCCATGTCTCCAAGGTAATTCACTGCGCTACGGCGATTGCTGCAGAAGCCAGCAATCAAAAATACCGATCGAGTATTCAGTAAAATGGTAATAATGGGGAGGGAGCCTCCATTGGTAGCGTCGAAGACAATTCATTATTTTGTCCATTGGGATTTGATCTTTGATTTGGTGTGAAATTTCCAACAGGTTTATTTCAGCGTAGTTCAAAGCAAGCGGTGGCGAGGAAAAGATTCAGTCCTTGTCCGACCGAATCTGTCCGGCTTCAATACAGACGGAACCTCGCCGCGACTCCGGGATCGTTCGACTACCACTCGATCCCAACCCCATTGACACACCACCTTTCAGATGGGGCTCCGACGCTGGCTTCCGGCCAGCGTTTTTCGAAACCAGCACTCAACGTGTGTGACAAGTGCGGTACGGTAGCGAACGCGGACGTAAACGGTGCTGAGAACATTCGACAGAAAGTATCTCTGAATCCGTCCGAGAATAGAAATAACGGCTGGTTGGCACAGCTATCGGTGTCCATGTTCGATTCTGAGAGTGGATGCTTTGCCGGGAAAGGTATCAATCGTCGCTTGGTACAGTCTCTTTGATTTCTGCGATGTGACTCTGAACGCTCCACAACTCTTCCACTAGCTGATCAAGTGACTGCTCTGTTTCCTCGTCACAAAGTTCTGTATTAACGTTCCAGACAACGTCTTCGGCATCAGCGAGCTGATCCTCAGCATGTTCCAGCGCTTGGATTAATTCATTGGTGTCTCCCATTATCTCTAACTACCTCTCATAGAGGATATTCTATTTATGGTAATATATCTGTGCTGGCTAACGAGGAAATTGTCATGTTGGGTATCAGATGGATATGGACAACAAGCTGGTCGAGTTCGAGAGCGAGGAAACCATCGAACTCGAGCGTCGGTGGGGATCAACTACCGAAATCACAGTACATTGACCTCCTCCCACGCTTGCAGACGCAGGTATGCGCTATCAATTACAATTGACTGGCTCTATGAGAGAAGATGCACATAGTCGTCAAGGGAGAGGGCAAACTCTCGAGTCGTGGGTAACTCGAGCCAGGAATAGGTAAATTCGACGCCCTGTTCTTCCCCATCACCAGTCACCACGTGTGTCCACGTATCTCGGTCAACATCGACCTCTGCATGGAAGAAATGCCGGTGGTATCTTTTGGGGGGTGTGCGCCGGCGCGTCCAGACATCGCTCGTCAGGTGTTCGACGTTCTGAAGTGTTGTGAGGCCGCTTTCTTCCCGGACTTCGCGCTCGAGTGCATCCCGTGGCGATTCGCCGGGTTCAATCGTTCCTTTCGGAATTTGGAGTCCATCGTGGCCGGGTCCCTCGAACACGAGCAACTCGTGGCCATTCCGGGTAAGATACGCACAGACTTTGGGGACACAGGGCACTACCGAGTTGTGCATATAGTAGGATTTCTTATATCATAATATAAAAATATGTGGTTGTGGTATGCGTGGAGACGTAGTGGTGGTGAGTTTAACAGTGGTCACTGACGTCGCTGGTGGAACCTGCTTCTCACCCACTCCAGTCGTGTATTCCTATGTCTGTCAGTTCGAAAACTTAGTATACCAAACTATTCTATGACTGCAATTTGTTTAATGGCGAGTATAGTTTACTGGGGAGAACGGTGTACAGTCTCGTATGGACGAGCTACTTGCAAGCGATCTTCGACAGAAATCTGTTGTAGGCATCGACGGCAGCGAGGTCGGGATCGTACACAATGTCATAATGCGCATTAAATCGGGCACGCTTGACCATCTCGTCGTCGACCCCCACGGGCGATTCTCGAGTGAGTCAGCGGGCTTCGAAACGACCGACGACGGCCGACTCCTCGTTCCCATCAGTTGCATCCAGGACATCAGGGACCACATCATCATTCGCACGTAACGAGATGCTCGAGGGCGTCCTGCCGGGCCGTCGCCCCGTCATAGCGCTTGTTTACAAGCGGTATAGGAGAATGCCCCGGGGCTTGACCCCGGGGTTGAATCCGATAGGCAGGGGTACAAACCACTAAGTAAACACATTTCTAACCAAGAGACAGCGATGGAATACAGTCACCGCTACCCTGTATACCCGACACAAGAGGTAGCGGCTGAACTGGAATACCACATCGACGTTCATCGCCAAGCATACAACTACACTCTGTACGAGTACGCCCACGTTGACGCCGATACCATCGGGTCTGCATACAAACACCACTACCGACTTCCCGGCTGGAAAGACGAGTTTCCCGTCTTCTCAGAGGTCAATTCGAAGGCCCTACAACGAACTGTCACGCGATTCTACCAGAACCTCTCGAACCTCTCTGACCAGAAGGCGAACGGGAACAAGGTAGGGAAACTCAAGTGGAAGTCACCACGGGAGTTCCAGAGTATGACGTATTCGCAGTCTGGCTTCGAACTCAAAAACACGAGTGGCCGACATGCGACACTCTGGCTCTCCAAAATCGGCGACATCAAAATCCGCTACCACCGCAACATCCCCGACGAAGCAGACATCAAGGAAGTCACGGTCAAGAAGGAAACGACCGGCGATTGGTTCGTCTCCTTCGGGCTGGAAACCGATGAGGACGACCTGCCCGAGAAACCCGACGTGGACTCGCTCAACGCGAGTAACAGCGTCGGGATTGACCTCGGCATCCTCAACTACATCCACACGTCGGACGGCAAGACTGTGGATTGGCTTGACCTCGAAGACGAGTACGAGCGATTACGCCGCGAACAGCGCAAACTCTCGCGGAAGGAGCAAGGTTCGAACAACTACGAGAAACAACGCAAGCAGGTCGCCAAGGTCAAGCGCCACATCCGCCGGAAGGTGTTGGACTATCAACACAAGATTACGACGTGGCTCGTCCGCGAGTACGACGCCGTATTCGTTGAGGACTTGGACGTGAAAGGGATGCTCGAACAGTCGCACAACGCCCGGAACAAGCAGGATGCGGCGTGGCGACAGTTCATCACTCTGCTCGAATACAAGGCCGACCTGTACGGTTGCCACGTCGTGCAGGTCGAAGCGGCAGGAACGACGAAAGAATGCGCGTCGTGCGGTGTAGAGACGGCGAAGCCCATCTGGGTGCGGGAACACTCCTGCCCGTCGTGTGGGTTCGAGTGTGACCGTGACGCGAATGCGGCGATGAACGTGTTACAACGCGGCTTTTCTGAACTAGGGCTGGGATGGCCCGAAGACACGCCTGTGGAGACTGCGCTCCCTACGGACACCACCTCGGTGTCTGCAAAGCGCGTTTGTCGAGGGAACCTCGACAGGCTGTCAGACAGAGTCTGACAACGTCGTGGAAACAGGAAGCCTCGGGGCTTGACCCCGAGGCGGTTCACGCCGAGTCAGAGTTCGGTGACCGTGACCGTGCTGATCGCGTGGCGGCCCTCATCGTCGAGGGTCGCGACCCGGTCACCGACGCCGCCCTGATCGATCTCGACGAGCACCGACGTATCACAGAGTTTCATCGTCAAGTCGCGACAGCGTCCCGCGGCTCAATTCGTCGATGTCTGCCTTGACAGCCTCGTGGGTCTCGGCGTCGAGCGCCGGGCCAACGGCCCCGGGTATCCCAGTCGATGAGCGGGGACAGCGAGCCAAGTGCACCGGGAGATGGAGCGCGGTCCAGCACTGGGCTGGTGACGGTGCTCGCAGACCCGCTCGATCGCCAAGACCAGCGGCAGCACGGTCGAGATGGTGTCGCTGGACGGCCACCGAAACCGCTGGTGACCGACGACGGACGGGAACAGAACAGGATACAAGCCTCTTGCGCTGCTGGCGGTGGGGCTGGAAGCGGCCGACTGTCACCACTCTCCAGAGGTTGGTGCCGCTGGTCGGCGACCAAGGCCCAAGCGCCGCCATTGCCGGTCACGCGACGCCCGCGTCGCTGGCCCGGCAGCACGTTTTTAGTGAACCGTCGCGTCGAGGCGGTGTGGGACGCTACCAGCCGAGAACGCACGACTCGTTCATCAAATGTGAGACGCCTCGCTGCGGGGCAAACAACGCCCCCGAAGGGAGTACAGCATACGACACTGCCTGTTGGCGATGTGGCGAATCCCTCGGCGGGAAACCAGATCCCGGTGACGAAGTCACCGTCGACATCGTCGACGAGCAAGCCGACGGTACGCTCGTCTGTAAAACGGAGAGTGGGTTCGTCCTCTTTCTCGAGGCGGATACTGCGGCAATCGAAGCCACAGTCCGAGTCACCGCCGTTGACGAGACCCACGGCGAAGCAGAACTCGTCGACACGGGACCGTAGCGAGTCCCGATTTTCCAGAGCCGTCAGCCCAGCGTGTCGTCTCGGCGGTGAGAACCAGCATGCTGAGAGACCAAGGGACGCCGGCGGATCCAGTCGTCCACCATATCGGCGACGCCGAGGCGGACTGTCGACACGGCCACGGCTCGCGAGGTTCTTGTGGGGGTCTCCTCACGTTAAAATAGCGCAGTGCGGCCGTCTCGAGTCCCGGCCGCGACGAGACGGGCCTCACTCGTGCGCCAGGTCCGAATCCCGCCGGCGGGCAACGAGCCAGACGCAGAGCGCACTCACCCCGGCGACGACCGCCGGCCAGCGGTCGCTGCTCAGATAGAGGTCCCCCGCCGGCGGGCGATAGTCGAGCAGCGGCCAGAAAATGGCGTAGGCTTCGCCCGACGCCGTCACCAACAGGAGATCGAGGGCATGGTGGGAGCCGGCGCCGACCGCAAGCAGGGCGACCGTGCGGGGACGCTGGGCCGGCGCCACGAAGAGCCCACCGAGGCCGATGATGAGCGCGGAGCCGACGAGGGTGTGGATCGGGCTCCAGGTGAACGGGACGCCGAGGACCCAAGCGACAAACTCGTCCGGCACCAGCAGCTGGATCTTCATGAGGTCTGGCACGAGCGCGCCAGCCATGACGAGCGTGACGTGAGCCGGGCGCAGCCACGCATAGCGAACCGAGAGCAGCATGCCAAGGGTGTAGCTGACGAGCACGTGGGTCAAGACGTCAGGCACGCGGCTCACCTCCGCCCTTAGTGCGCTTGCGCTGGTCGCGGTGAGTGCCGGTCCGTGGGCCGTCGGTCGTGGCCGAGTGGTCGGCCCGGCCCTCAAGCGCTCGTGCGCCACGCCTCTCGGGGCCGTCGTCGTCGGGGCGGCCACCACGCGATCGCTCGCGTGGTACAAACGCGAGCGTGGTCCGGTCGACGCGCCAGTGGCGGACGAACCGGCCGACAACCCAGAGCCCGCCCAGCGCCGAGACGACCAGCATGTAACGCGTCTCGGCCGGGTCGCGCGTCAGCGCGCGCTCGACGGCGAGGGTCGACTCGGTTGTAAGGGTGCCGAACGCCGTCACCCGGTCCCCCCGCTCGAGCGGCGCGTTACCGGTTTTGAGTCGGGCGTCGGCGTCCTCGAGCGTGAACCGTCCGTAGCCGCTGGCCCGCGTCGCGATCACGACAGGGTCGGCAGCGACGACGATGCCGCCGAGAACGACCTGGTCGCCCACGTACGCTGCTGGTTCCGACCTCACGTCGGCCTGGTCTGAATACGCGCTCTCCGTCAGGTCGCCGACCGTCGCACCCGCCCAGACCGAACACGTGATCAGGAGTCCGACGAGCACGACGCCGGCAAGCACGCGACTGCGATGCCCGTGCGGATCCGACATAGTCCTTCTCGTGGAGATGCGCTAGCGGGGCCAAATGTCTTCTGTTCCCGGCGGGCCCGCTGGTGCCGGGAGCCGCCATCACGTCCCGCTGTGTCGGCCGGTCCCGCGCCATAGGAGGCCTATATAGCACTTCACTGACAACATAGCAACCCACATATACATCGGGCAAACGACTAGTTTCTAACACATGTCCAACCGGCATCCAACAGAGCAGACGTGTCCCAGCTGCGAGCGCCACGACACGATCCACACCGACAAACCGTGGTTGCCAGCCGTCTGTCTGGCCTGTGGCAGCTTCTGCTGACGCCAGTAGAGCCGCGCCATCCCCGCTACTTCTCCGTCACGCGGCGGTGTCGGCCCAAGCCTCCTACCGCTGGAGAACACGCTGTTCGATGGCCTCTGTTCGGCTACCAGTGTAGCTATGACTATAGGTAACGTGGCTGTAGGACACGCAACTCGTCGATCTTGAGGCGCTCGACTCCTCCTGGCTTCGAGACAGAGAGTACCTGCTTAAGGCTCAGCCGATCGTACTTGTAGTCACATCTCGACTCCACCACTTCCTAGGTGCGGTGTCCTCGGTTACCTAAGTGGCTCACCGGCAACAGCCCATTCTCGACACAGTTGTCGGCGTTCAGTGATTTCAGCAGCGTGTCCCGGACAGATCGTTCCGCGATTGCAGTAGATTTCCCACGCACGATCGTTCCCGATTGTCTCTTTCTCGAGCATCTAATATCTCCCCTGAGCAACTCACTCATAGCTGAGCCGACATAATAGTTTCCGAATGGCTGGCTGTTCCATTATCTGAAAAGGCGGTCAGAATAGCCGTTCCGAGATTAGCGAGATTCTCGTTACTAGCGTCGGCCGCGAGAACGGCCTCAAGAGCAGTCTCTCCGTCAGATCGGTTGCTCAGCAATTCCTGCAGCATCTCGAGGTCGTCGACCGTCATTGAGAAAGTGTGTTATACCGTCACCAAGTTGTCATTTTCAACTTCACGGCGGATAGGGCGGCATGCAGCCTGAAACATTCTCGAGGCAGGAAGTCTCCTCACGGAGTGAGGGCAAGCAAGTGAATAGGGGGTAGTTTACTTCTCGTCGCGTGGATCCTCAACGAATTCATATAATCCCCCTTTGTTTAATCGCCGTATCCATCCAGCGGTGGTGAGATTTCTTAATGCGTACTCAACTTGTCCCTTTTCGAGATCTGTTCGTTCACGAAAGAACTGAGGATTCGCGCGTCCCCACGGCACACCGGATTCTTTGCCTTCTTTAAAGAGTTCGAGAATGATTTCTTCTCGTTCATTCGGCTCGTAATTCTGATTAACCATTATTAGCGTCTCGTGCATCACAGAACATAATACTACATCTTATGCTAAGAAGGTAGCATAGGACACAGCCAAGCATTTTGCTTAGCAAAATATTAAGTAGGTGGCCGAAGTAGACCTAGATGAGAAGCACAATGGCTGCAGAAACTCTGCGGCCCGGTGCTGGTACACCGGCCCGTGCTTCTCTGAGGGACGAGAAGCAATGACAAATTCGACTACTACCCTATTAAAACGTACCGACAACAAACAATGCGATCACAGCTGGTGTGATAGTCCAACTGGTGATCGACTATCCTGTTTTACATATTTTGAACCGTCGTCTATCGAGGTGAGTAGTGAGAATGACCGCTGACAATCATTCTTCTTTCGCCAAAACACGCTCAACGTGTGAAGATAGTCGATCCATTATTTCGACGCCGAAACAGGTTCTACAGGGTCACCCTGTCGACTCCAAATCAAACACCACTCTTTGTATCGGATGTGGGATAGCGCTACATGAGACCGACATCGTGTTCGCGTACGCCTGCCGGTGTGCTGACTCCGTACAGTGGGACGTTCCACGGGTGTACTGCCGTGACTGTGCACCTGACAAGATCAGTTCACCCACGCTTGGTATAACGGAAGTGCTCGTTGGTGGTCGTCTCGGGACGATCGCATTTCCTACACCACGGAAGCACCAACTCTGTTTGACCGAACTCGCAACTCGAGCGTTTAGCCCGCCAGAGGAGGGATCAGCACCATGAGTCCGTTCTCGGAGCTACCAGAGTTTGCTGAACAATCCCGTAGGGACGATGCTGTGGAGTTCGACGATCCGACGAAGCGTGGATACGGGTGGACAAAGCGCTCGAAGAAGGTCAAGGAACGAGACCAGAATATCTGTCAACGCTGTGGCGATCACAACGGAAACTACGAATATCACCCACTGGTGATGGAGACGCATCACATCGTTCCTGGAAAATATCTGCCCAAAGCGGATGCACGTGTCGACCTCAATCTCGTTACCGTCTGTGGGACGTGCCACAGTCATATCGAGGGGGCACACGTTGAACGACAGTTCAAAGAAACCGGGCGGGACAATGCGCTCACCATCCTTCGCATGCTGAAAGAGAAAGAACACTCACTCCGTTTTCTCTGTCGCAATCTCGATCTGTCGGACGAAGAGGTTCGAATGACCATGTCGCAACTCGAGCAGATGAACTGCGTAATGAGCATAGGTAGCGCGCGCTATCAGGCAACCTGCCCAGCAACGGCGAAATCAGCCGCCGAACGAGCAAGAATGCAGTTGGAGTTCGAACAGGAACGGCGGCAGCAACTCGAAACCGCACTCGAGAACCTTCGACGACAAGTTACCTGTAATCTCGACGAACTCGAGTACGCACTGGAATCGGGAGACGTTGAACGACTCGAGTTAGCCCTCGAAAGAATACGAGACGCGCTTCGGACAACCCCTTCACAACAGTAGTGCTCGAAGGGGTGGTTCTGGAAAGGTCTGCTGGGCTCAGAGCCACTCATCAACAGTCTTGAGGCTGTCATAATCACCAGTATTCGTAAAGCATCCACAGATGAGACGAAATTAAGAGAAATCTCTGTATGACTGTGAAGATGGTCTGCTAGGCTCGTAAACTGGCGTCTTCTCGGTTATCGATGTCAATCTTATTTTTTGCTGTCCGCTTTGTTTACAGCTGTGCGCCCTTTGTCCGTGATCTCATACAGACCTCGAGTTACCTGTTCCACATAGCCTAATCGAGCGAGTCTTACAAGCACAGTATTCACATCCCCTTTGTCCAATCCCGTTTCCTCACGAATCAGATATGGATTCGCCCGACCGTCGATCATCACATCAAGTACAGATCGATCTCGGTCGTCCAACTCAACCATATCAAATGTTTGTATACCCATGACTATCAGCGTGATCGTTTCACGCATACATAGAACTTTCTATAAACTTACTGCGTAAGTGCTATGTAGTTCAAGATTGTAGAGTAGAGCCTGTCATAGAAAGCGTCACGTACGAAGCGGCAGGGTGCGCGAAGTGTGTCCAACACCAGCACAGCCCTGCAAGACGTAGCTTCGGTAGACGACTTCTTGAATGTCGCGGCTACCGAGACGGTACCGCTGTTCGACCATCTTGAGTTCGAGTTTCTACTGGAATACGACGTGTTCGCCCCCTCGAAGCGGGGGCGAACACGAGTTCACGAGCCACCTGATCTCTTTCGCGGCTTTTTGCACTGCTACTACGAGGATGTCTACGGCACGCGTCCGGTTACACGAGAACTTCAGAACGGCCTTGTCTGGTACTACTGCGGACTCGACAAACCGCCATCCAGAGATACGGTTGATCGCTTTCTCACCGACCTCGAACACGTTATTGACGATGTCTTCGACAGACTCGTCCAGCAGGCCGCTGCCCGCGGCCTGCTCGACTCCACGTACTCCATCGATTCGACCCACGTTGAAGCGATCCAACACAACGACGCTGCCTCGTGGAATTATGATCCAACAGCTGAAGAATACTACTACGGCTTCGGCTGTACGATCGTTTCAACCGGTTCAAAGATCCCGATAGCAGCGGAGTTCACACAGGCCAAACAAGCGGATCAGGAGACGGCGATGCGCGTCACACGTGACGCGCTCGCCGTCGATACACCGGTCTGGATGCTGGGAGACAGCGCCTACGACATCCTCGATTGGCACGACCACCTGCTGGCCGCAGGGGTCGTGCCAATCGCTCCATACAATCCGCGAAACACTGACGACCCGATAGACATCGAGTACAGGGTCGAAGACCGAATCGAGGAACACAGCGAGGACGTGCAGCTGAAACAGTCCATCTTGGAGGAGACGTACAACAACCGGACAGGAGTCGAACGAACCAACGACGCAGTCAAGGACTGCGGCCTCGGGCACGTCCGCGCCCGAGGCCGCGTCCACGCACGGACAGAAGTGTTCCTTGCGCTGTGTCTCCGACTCGTCGTGGCGATCACCAACTACGAGCGAGGAAACAATCCGGGCTGTGAGAAGCTATGAGATGGATTCTATGACAGGCTCGAGTAGGTTGAAGCACGGGATACGGTCAGATGAAACGTCTGTGCCGGCGGCGCTCCACCGCCGCCGACCGTGCCTTGAGACAAGGCAATGTCAACTACGACTACCTCAAACGAAACGATTTCGGATGCACAGCAGGACAACATCGTCCTCGAGCAATCAGGAAGCTACTACGGTTACCTCGGGAAAGACAGCGAAGGCTTCCATCATCACGTTGATGAGGCCACGAACACTGTCTATGTGACGCCAGACCGCGCTGAGAGCTTTCTTCCCGAGAATGCGGGAGTGTACTGGTTTCGTGTCCGCGGCGAAGCCGATCATATCGAAGAACTCGAGCGAGACGAAGACCGCGACAGATGGATCGCGTACGTTGACTCGGTCAGAGGCCGGACAGACCGCCCGGCCCACCTCGATGTCACAGAGATCTTCGCCGCGATGCACGAGGGTGATCTGCGATGACCGATGAGAAGCGAGTCACCATTACACTCGAGCTCGAGCATCCGATTACACCGGGCGATCTCGAGTACGCCTATTGCGAACTTCTCGAGCAGGCTAAGGAGGGTCGATAATGGACGAACTCTCCCTTCAGTGGACGCCCGTGCATGGCCCAATGCGAAAGTTCGTCTTCGAGCCACAACCCGAAGGCGAGTATGCGTGGGCGCGCATCGAGTTCGAACTATGCGAATCCCAGTGGCGAGAAGTCGGTATCGAGTATCTCGAGGAACTTTCGTTTGCCCGTGACGACGGAGAGGGGACTTCACTACCCTACGATCGTACTCATTTCGAAGAGGGTGACGCTGATGCGTAGTCTCTCAGAATACGGTGAGATCACCATCGAGACACTCGCAGAAGCGATCGAAGATCTCTATGAGCAGAACAAACGGCTCACCGAGCGTGTCGGTACGCTCGAGGGTGATCTCGAACAGACCCAAGACAAACTCGAGGGCCTCGAAACTGAGAAAGTAAACCTCCAAGAGACGAACGAACACCTTCGTGATCGTCTCGATGACTGTGAGCAAGCGACCACTCGACTTGACGCACTCACAGATGCTGCGCGTAAGCGATCAGGAGCGAACAAACAGCGTATTGAGGAACTCCAAGCCCGCGAACTCGAAAAGGGTGCTCACCTCCTCACGGAGACCGTCGATCATCACGAAATCGATGTCGATGGAGACCGTCTCGAGCGGATCGCCAAAGACGACGGCCACACCTACTACCGGCTTCCTCAATCGGAAGACCCACTTGAGCGTGGTAGTAGCGTTACACTCGCACACGGAGACTTGCTGCCGATCCAGCAACTCGCACAGATGGACGAGGAAATGCGTCGTTCGACGGCGAATTCTCTTCCGACACAGCTCGCCGCAAAGCTGTGGAAAGCACGTACTGACTCGAGCGTTGGCGACAACCCATGGGAATTCGGCTGCAAGGATATCGCAGAGTACGTCAAAGCGAGTGATCTGAAACACTGGATTCGCCGCCAAGAGCCAGGGACAAGCGAGACGTACGCAAAGAAGCTTGTCTCTCGGATGATTGACGCCGTACTCGATCTGTCGAATCATCGGGTCGCGGTTCGCAAACGAACAGAGCGAAAGAACGGTCTCGAGTACACCGAACGGCGGTTGATACTCTCCACCGATGCAGCGATCCCCGGTGAGATATCTGGCTCGAATGAGCTGGAACAGGCTCCGGAGACAGCTGGCGTCCACAGCCACCCATAGACATCCGGTAGAACACACCCTCGAGAGAGGCTCAATCTCTCAGCACACACCACCTCACATCACGCAGACGGTTTGTTGGTAGGTTGGTTAGCTATGGGTGGATCTCTCGAGCGGTATTCGGCGGTCACTTCCGAATACGGCCTTGAGCATCGATCCTGGAGACGACAGCCGTCCACGGGCTATATCGAACATCGCCCTTTATACCGCTCATAGTTGTTGGTCCTTGTTGATCCCACGGCAGTTTGCTATCGATACATTCAAAATATAAATAATAGAACACTAACCAGTGGTTGATATCGAACTGGACCTTGGGGATGACGTGATTCTGGTTGAGGACCATGACCGGCAGCAGCTCATAGCCACAAAGAGCGGGAATTTCTGGCGTATACTCGAGGGACCGATTGATGAATCGAAACGACTCGCAAATCGCACGACTGTGGATACGCCCACACAGGCCCTTGTCGACACGTTACCGTGGCTTGCTGAAGACGAATAAAGAGAAATGGGACCGGGCGGCCACCCAAGTGAATATGAGACTCTTCTAGCGACAGCTGGTATCCTCGGATGAACTACTCGCGGCTCGAAGACAGCGAGATATTCCTCCTGTACTCGCGACGCCGTTCGTTCTTAAGTCCGAGTATTCAAACGCCCACATTCAGAGCATTCCCTGATGATGGAATGCCTTGTTGAACGCAAGACGGCATCGGGGTGGGGTTGCTGATCTACAATTTCACGGCGTTAGAGACGACTTTTCGACCTCAGAAGATGCAGTAGCTGTCAGTCACAGCAATTGCTGATGAGTCAAAACTATGGTACCTTGCTCCGTTGTTCCGGTGACGACGGCGATGCCTCTCCCGGATACGTCCGGAAAAGGGGAGCAGGCGGCGAGCCCTAACTCGCCGCCTGCGTTAGGTTATGCACGATGCACTTGCGAGTTAGCTCCCGGAACTGGCCGTGCCAGCTCCGGGAGCGGAGCTTCTCGCCGTCGTCTTGCTTCAACTGCGAGAAGCCGGTTTCACTCATCCAGCGCTGGTTGTAGTCATCGTTCATTCGTGCGTTGTGGGCCTTCTGCAACGGTGTCTGCTCCCTGTGCTTGATCAACGGTCGCGTTGACTCGGAGCGACACTCCTCACGGAGGTCGCTCCACGAGTAGTTCGCGTCAGCAGACAACACACGCAGGTCTTCCGCGTTCCGGCGGAAGACCTGCATCCCGATGTGGCCGTCCCAGGCCTTCTGCGTCGTAAAATGAACGTCCTTGATCGCCAGTGAGTTCACGTCGATCAAGATCGTTGTCTTCATCGACTGGAATGAGTAGTTCGCTCGGTCGCGGTAGTGGTGACTGGTTTGATCGCGCTGGAAGCCACTTGCATCAATCGCAGCTTCACCACTCCAGCCCGCCTGCTCCGCGCTTCGGCGGAGCAGGCGGCGGAGTTCACGCATCCGATACTCGTCTTCCCACCGGCAGAACGAACTGTAGTGCGGTGCCTCGTCGAGATCGAATACAGCAAGAACACCTGGCATCTCGTTGAGGTAGTCTTCAGTTTCACGGAGACTCTTCTCCAGTTCGACGCGGAACAGAATTAACGCGATCTGTGTCCACTTGGCGTACCCGTCCGCGCCGTCCGGCGCGGCGGGTACGTCCGGATCGTCGACGTGCTGTTTGGCAAGGTCTCGACACATTCGCGCTAGCCGTCTGAGCGATGCCATATCGCCAGACGGCGTCCATTTCCCGGTTAATCTGACGGAAGATCACCGTGAGAGCGTCTGAGACTGTCGTCATTCGGCGGCAAAACAAGGCATGATGGAAGGCGGACCGCAACAATCTCCGGAAACGCAAGGAGGACTGGAGCAGCGCAAGGAGAACCACATTCAGACGGCTGATCACGGGCAGGTGGTGAAATACGTGGCGAGAACATTGGCAGTTCCATTCTTCCATCGGCCTATGATCCCAATATTTATTTAGTGAATTCAGATATCCAACATAAATATATGATCCAATCTGAAACCGGAATAGGTAAAATAAAACCCGACACAACAAACCAATAGTGTCACAGAGCCGATTGAGTTTCGTACGGTCAGTACTACTCGGCCTGAGCGCCATGTCGCTTATTTTTGTATCTTATTCTGCAGTAACTATTGGGCCTGCCGAAGGATATGAAATTTCGATTTATAGTGCATATCCACTGGCTTTCTGGTTGTTCATTCTTACTGTAATTACCTGTGGGGCTATTTCAGTAGTTATTGGGTTCTATCTTGGGGAAGAAAAGCGAGTCAGTGGCTATCCAGGTATTATAATGTTTGCCAGCGCAAACACAATTCTCCTTGCGCTACCGCTTTTTCGAGGATACCCCGTATACGGAAAAGGTGATATTCTGAGCCACCTTGGTGATATACGAATAATTGTCAACCAATCATACATACCTAATGGTGATTTTTACCCGCTGATGCACATATTTTACTCTGAACTCGCATCTGTAACTGGGGTTACACCAGGTAGGATATCATCAGTAGGTTCAATCGTATTCTATATAGGATTCTTGCTATCAGTATTCATTGTTTCCCGACGACTGATTGGAAGACGTTCTTCAGTCATGGTCGTCCTTTTCATGACACCATTCATGCATACTTACCACCACGTGGCGAATCAACCGGCTTTCCTGGCTTTCTTTTTATTTCCTTTCCTACTGTTCACTTTTATCAAAAGTAGGGCTGACTTGTTTTTCCTCTTTTACTTGGCGATCGCCTTCCTACACCCACTCTCAGCGCTATTTTCTATTCTGTTCGTTAATATTATGTTTGTATTCTATTGGCTTTTCCCAGAGGACAAAAAGGAGGCGCAGAACGGCAGAGCGTGGTGGAATTCACAGTCATTCGTGAATTTCAGCGCAGTTTCTATTTTGACCATTTATTCCTGGTATTTTTCCTTTGAGGCAATACAGCGTCGATTCATATCACTAATTATGTCATGGGCATCCTCGGGGGAGACCTCGACAAGCAGCGCTGGTACCCAAGGAGGGCGACCGGGAGGTTTCTTCTCAAATGCGATTTCAATAATAACCTCAAAAATAACCGAAGCTGATTTTACTAATGTCCAATTAGCCGATCTCATCTTCTCTCGAATGGGACAGATGTTCGCTTATTACTCTATATTCGGCCTGGCCATTTGCTGGCTCTTATATCAAGTAGGCCTCAAGAGAGCTCGACCACCTCGTAGTGTTTTGGTTTTCACAGGTCTCGCGGTTACAGCAGCAATTTTCGGTGGTGTTATTCTCGTTTTGCCATGGCCAATCACTGGTTTGACACGGAATCTAAAATGGACGACGCTATTTGTCACAATAGCCCTCCCTTTTATGTTAAATCATATATCTAATAGGTCTGGCTTAGAGGCGCACAGGGTCATCCAAAGCATAGTAGTCGTTACTGTTATTTCGGCAGCAATTGTAGGCGCCTTTAATGTTCATCCATCTCCAAACATCTATAAGTCAAATCCACAGGTCACTGAAGCACAAATTGACGGCAGTGGATGGTATCTCGATTACCGATCAGAGGACCAAATCGCCCTTTATAGCCATGCTCCCCTAGACCGCCTGATGCATTACCATTCAGATCCAATTCACTACCAGAATATCAAGTCACAGATACCGCCACACTTTGGCTATAGCTCAAGATCACAAGATATCCGTGGGGTGTCTAACCAAACAGTGTCTTTACATACTACTCCAGTTGACCGTCAGTTCCCCCTAATGTTTCCTCCTAATGTCCGACAAAATATAGCGCAATACAACGAGAAGGACTTCAATCAACTTCGATCCGACCCGGCTGTAAATAGTGTTTACACAAATGGTGGATATGAGATTTGGTATGTATCCTGAAAAAGAGAAAAATGGTTGCCTGGTTACAATCATACTGTCATATAGTATCTTCGTTGAGTTTGTAGGTACGCTCTTCTGTAGGTGATTGTTGATACTGCTGTTGCTGTGGAGTCGAAGAGGACAGGAGTACCTCGTCAGCGGACTGGATACGAATGATTCCGCTGGATGTGTCTGGATCGGGAATCGGTCGCAACGAACCTGTTCCAGCAGGTTCGCTGGCGTAACGATGTTTGTCCCTGCTGCTGTTCTGACCGTCCGGTCAGAAATAGCAGTTACGGGCATTTTCAGCGAGTGGCTGTTTTCGATCTATACGTTCACCGGTTTAACACGAATCTCCGGCAGCTACAGTGTGTGATTGACGTGACCTACCGGCGCATAGAGCACTTCATCCAAGCGCTTAATGCGCCCTCTGTCAATCTCGTTGGTCCGGTTAAAATCGACGAAGTGTAAGCTCTGCTGGGAAGAAAGACTGCGAGCACATCTAATCGTGCTCGCGTGGCCTGTCCACGCGCGACCGTGGTTTATACTACGGTGACAAACCACCCGTGCTCATTCTCGCAGATCGAGTGACTGGACAGCAATACGTGATCCCAGCGAAAGCCGCTGACGAATCGACGATTCGGCTCCTGCTGGCCGACTGCCAGCAGGAGTCGCTCACTGTCTATACTGACGGCTTTCGAGCGTATGAATTGCTGGATGAGGACGACACATTCGACCGCGAATACGTCGTCCATGGCGATGGAGAATACACTGGACGACGTTCACACCACCACTTGCGAGAGTGATCTCCAAGGACAAGTTGACACAGTACCAGAGCGTTTCAGCTTCGTGGATAATACCGAAAATCAGGGCGAAACACACTCAAACGTGCTGTCCAAGCGACACTCTGAAATCAACAACGGCTACGCAGTAGCGTTGTATATAATTGATTATACTATATTAAAATAAGATAATTCAATACGAAAGTGTAAGCTATTATGGGCTCAAAATCGTGTTGACTGCTTCAATAATTTCGTCCGAGTCACTACAGACCTTGTCTGAACAGCGCCTCCAAGAACAACTCGCTACCGCCATCAAACCGACTGCTGAGGCTTAGCTGACTCGATAGAAATTCTGCTACCCCATGAGAGCGTGAAACAAGATATGGAGCGCAAGAGACCAATCGGTCTTTCGTGCCTTCGAGCACGTTTAGCAGACTGGTCCGAGTGCGTAGGAAGCGGAGTCTTGGGCGTCACAGCCCGACTGCCGCGGCAAGCGGCAGTCGGGAAAGCCCGAATAGGTGAATCTCTGTTTCACGCACCGGCGTCCCGGAGTGAGAATCCATGTACCTTGGAATTGACATCCACAAGCCGTATGCACAAGTGGCAGTGATGGATGAGGCTGGTGAGATCGTCGAAGAGGTTCGCGTCGAGAACGCGAACCTCGACGAACTCGCGCAGCACTATGCTGGAGCCAAAGCTGCAATCGAAGCAATTAACAACCACTACCACATCTACGATACTCTGTCAGAGTATTTGGATGTCACAGCTACTCATCCTACCAAGCTGACGCTGATCGCTAACACGGACAAGAAGACTGATCGCGTCGATGCAAAGGAATTGGCACGGATGGTTCGCTTGGATTCAGTGCCGGAGAGTTATGTTCCAACTGATGAGATCAGAGAAACCCGCGCACTCGTGCGCGGGCGACAGAAGTTAGTTCAGAACCGCACTGAGTTTGCCAATAAGATCCACGGATTACTGTCTGATCACGGAATTACTCGTCAGGTCAAACCGCTGAGTGTGTCGGGGCGAGAGTCCCTGCGGGAACTCTCGCTCCCGACGCCATGGAACGAATTGCTAACGTCGTATCTTGCAGTGTTGAACGCAAGACAGCGCCACCATAGGGATTTTGACATTCACTTTTCCACCGGTAGCTACGCTCTATCGGTAGGTTCTGAGATCGGACGATTCGATTTCAGCCGACTTGTGCAGTGATTAAAACATCAGTTTCACAAGATGCTGCACGAAGTGTGAGATGGACGATGGCGATGCCTCTCTCGAATACGTCCGGAGAAGAGGAGCAGGCGGCGAGCCTTAACTCGCCGCCTGCGCGAGGTTATGGACGATGCACTTCCGTGTGAGCTCCCGGAACTGGCCATGCCAGCTCCGGGAGCGGATCTCGTCGCCGTCGTCCTTCAGCATCGCAAATACGGTCTCACTCATTGACCGTTGATTGTAGACTTCGTCGTCAATTCTGGCGTTGTGAGCCTTCTTGAGTGCGTTTTGCTCACAGTGTTTAATCACTGGTCGCGTTGACGCTTCACGACAGGCCTCCCGGAGATTGCTCCATGAGTACATCTTGTCAGCCAGAAGTGCCTGCAGGTCTTCGGCGTTGCGCCGAAAGACCTGCAGCCCAATGTGGCCGTCATAGGCTTTCTTCGTGGTGAAATGAGCGTCCATAATAGCAAGAGACTCCGTATCGACGAGCAGCGTTGTTTTCATCGCATTGAACGAGTAGCCGACACGATTTCGGTAGTGCGAACTAGCCTGATCTCGCTGGAAGCCGCTGGCATCGATCGAAGCAGTACCCGAGAGCCCCGCCTGCTCCGCTGATCGGCGGAGCAGGCGGCGCAACTCTTTCATCGGGAATTCTCCGTCCCATACGCTGAAAGACGTGTAATCAGGTGATTTCTCAAGGCCGAACACAGCAAGGATTCCCGGCATCTCGTTCAGATAGTCCTCGAACTGCCGGAGCGGCTTGTTGACTTCCTCTTTGAGCAGGAGCAACGCGATCTTCGTGGATTTGTCGTACCCGTCGTCGCCGTCGGCGACGGCGGGTACGTCTGGCTCTTCTACGTGGGTCGTGGCAAACTCGTGAAACGTCTGTGCGAGGTTCCTGAGACGTCCCATATCGCCAGGCGGCGTCCAAATCCCCTGAAATCAGCGATACAATCCGCAGAGGGCGTCGGCGTTCAACGGAGCATCGTATCTTGCGATGATCGAGACTCTCACCGAGGAGATAGAACGGCTCGAAGCTGCGATTGAAGAGCGCGCTGGGTCTCTGCCAGAGACCCAGCTGCTGATGACGATTCCCGGCGTGAGCTACTACTCAGCGCTGATGATCTATGCGGAGGTAGGCGAGATAGAGCGATTTGATCGGGACAAAGAAGTAGTGAGTTACGCTGGATTGAATCCGGTGATCCGCGAGTCAGGCGACTCGCGGATCGAGGGTGGGATCTCGAAGCGCGGCTCACGGCAGTTACGATGGATCCTCGTCCAGTGTGCGCGGACAGCCGTCCATACATGTCAAGACGAGTATCTAAGTCGATTCTATGATCGGCTAGCAGGAAAGAAAGGATCACAGAAAGCGATTGTCGCAACCGCTCGCAAGTTGCTGGTGTCAATTTATCACATGTTCAACCGAGAGGAGGTGTATGACCCACCAGGTGTAAGTGCCTGACCGGCGGCGGTCAGTGGCCGGGTCGCGGACCGCATCAACCACAACTACCGCACACGATGTCTCCCGCTTGCGGCTGGTTAAAAATGGCATCGGCCTCCGGTCTGGCGGTTTTCTCGCTTCCTGGATCGCCCAGCTCGGCGGTCCAAAATATTATGCCGTCAACGGTGGTTTGTTCAGGTAACAGAATTCCCATAGGTAAAGACCAATGCGGTCTCCGTTCTCACTCCACAAAATCAAAGTCGATTAGTCGCTCCGACCGCCGGAGAGGTCGATTTCTGCCATAGATCCAGAAAATCATCTTGATTCATTTTTATAACTAAGTGTCGCGTGAGTAGACTATTCCAGATATTAGTCACTCCAGCGTCAGAAGTTCGCAGAATTGATCCTGAACCGGTTGCTTTCGGTAATTCTCACCAATAGTTTCAACAGCACTTTCGTGAAAATCACCCAACTGATTTGCTTTTAACATATCAATGATAGCATCCGCTAGTGTCTCCGGATTCCGATCAGTGATCAACCGACCATTCTCCTCGTCGGCAACAAGATCAGGTATTCCACCAACGGATGTGGCAAGGACGGGAGTCCCGCAAGCCATGCTCTCGACAAGTACTGTTGGGAGTCCTTCGGAGATAGATGGAAGGATAAAAAGACTGAGTTGATTATAGAAGGCAGGAGTTTCGTCATGATCAAGCCACCCGTGGTAGGTCACAAAATCTAGATCAAGGTCAAGTTCTGTTGCCAATGGCCCATTGCCACCGAGTTCTAATTCAATAGACTCATCAGTCCGATTATTTACTATTTTCATGGCTTCAACTATCTGGTCGACACCTTTTGAATGAGTCATATGTCCAAGGAATCCTACTTTACAAGACCGCTGATGGTATGGAACTTTAACATTGAAAGAATCGTCTATATGAAAGTGACCAATAGAAATTTTTTCGCGGTAGCGTTCGAGACCAAAGTGTTCAATACACCCCTCTGCGGGGACAATGATGCGGTGAACCAACAAATCGGGCAAGTGTTCTGCAAGGAATTGTTCATACAATGGCCCCTGACTCTTTGGCCCACCATGGAAGCGGACAACAGGCTTTCCTAATAACCGACCGGCGGCTGCTGGACCAAAATACCCCATGAATAGGACGACCCGATCATATTCATCTCGGCGGTATATCAACAATATAAAGAGTAAAAATTGGACGTAGATGAAGTTAAGGCCTTTTCGGATGGCCGTGTTACGGTTTTTTATAGGACTTTCTATCTGTGTGAATGAGTGTTCATCATTAAAGCTTGCTGGTCGTTGAGCAGCAACTAGGTGTATGGATTGAGCAATTGGTTCAATTACCTCTAAAAACTTATCATTTTTAACAGAGCCTGACTTTAGTTGATTAAGGTTAGCAACTAGTAGGACATCCCCAATATCAGCTGATACAGTGTTCTGGTCTTCGGTCACGTCAGGTCACATTATTGGATTGGAATATACTATTCTGTTGATTGCGGAAATATATGGTAGGAAGGTACTGATGGGATGAAAGCCTGCTAAGTCCCCACGCATGGATGAAAGACCGGGGTGGCAAAGGCTGACAACTAGACAGCGCGTCTTGTAGCATTATTTAGTAACACTTACCATTGTAGGCCCGCTATGGAAACAGGAGAACTACCATGAATATTGGGATTTTTTCATCAGACTTCGTGTCAAAGCCACCATTTGAACAGAGGAGATCATCAACTTGGGGAGGTGTCGCTGAAGTCGTCTATAATCTTTCGTTGTCTCTAAATGAAAAGGGGCATGAAGTAAATATATTCACTAATACTTCATCAAAAATAGATGTGGGAAAACAATCTTTTGAACAAATAACGGTTCATCGGTACAAGTCTACTATTGAAATTGGAGGAACTCCGGTTTCTATTCCAATGCTATATAGGCCATTAGATACTGAATTAGATATTGCACACGTCCACCTCGGCTTTCCTTCGAACGTAATTTCTGGCTTGCTCTATGCCACTTATCATGATTGCCCTTTAGTATTAACAGGGCATGGAGAAATACAACTCAATGGAGATGATAGAATTCGTGACAAACTGATATCAGTCTTTAAGAAATTTTTAGACTATATCGTAATGAGAACGGATGCTAATACTGCCGTTTCGAAGGGAATGATTGAAATGGTTGACTATTTTAATACTGATGGGGAATATGTAGATGTCATACCAAATGGCATTGACCTATCGGATGAATGTGACCATTCGCAAGAGGAAGCAAAAAAAAAGCTAGGTCATGAGCCCACTGAACCACTGATCTTGTTTCTTGGAACTCTTGTCGATCGTAAACGCCCGGACTTACTTATTCGTGCCCTCGCCAGGCTCACAGATCACTATCCAAAAGCAACATGTATCATAGCCGGTCAAGGGCGTAAGCGGTCGGAATTAGAAGACCTCGCTAAGTCAAAGAATTTGAATGAAAAAGTATATTTCCCAGGCTTTATTCCAGAGAACAAGAAGAGAATCTATTATAAGGCTGCAGATGTGTTCTGTTTACCATCTGCCCATGAATCGTTTGGCCTTGTGCTTCTGGAAGCACAACTTCAGGGAACACCTGTTGTTGTGAGTGATCTACCATGCTTTCAAGAAATAGTTAATGATGGACAAGACGGATATATCTCTTCTCGCAATCCGGAAGCTATAGCGAAGAGTATTGGTCAGATTCTTTCTGATAGTGAGCTAAAAGCAGAAATGAGTAAGCAGGCGTCGGAAAACGCAAAAAAGTATTCCTGGAGCACGATCGCCGATCAATATATAGAATTGTATACAAAGACGTTAAATAACTATTAGAGTTGAAAATGAAGGTAACATTTGTAACTACAGCATCACCATCGGCACATGTTGATTTTGAAAATGGAGACCTAAGTGGTACGGAGTCCCAGATATATGGGGTTGCTAAAGAATTAAATAAAAGGGGCCATATAGTAGATATTATCCGCTGGTCAGAAAGGGAATATAATATCACCAACATAGATGGAATAAAAATTCATGATATAAAGAGTCTGAAATTCCCTGATGGGTTTGTAGGTGGTATCGGGACAAAGATGTTTTTTTCAGCTCGTGTCCGGGATTATCTCCACGATATACAGCCAGATGTAGTGAATATCATTATGAAGTACTCGTCATACTTCACCTGTAAAAATCCCTTCCCTACAGTACATTTTGCCTTTAATAATCCAGTACGAGCTACACCAGGGACAAGTTTGTATTCGAAAATGCTCACGGGTTATATAGAAAAAAGAATTGCGCATAATTCAGACATTCTTGTTGTTCGGAACAACTCAGTTAAGTCATATTGGGAAGAGAAGGTTCCGACGACAGACTTGATGCAGATACCAACTGGTATTGACATAAATCGGTACCAAAATTTTGGCGATGAGTCATATATTCTGTATGGCGGTAGATTGTCAAAGGAGAAAGGGGTAAGGTATCTGGTGGAAGCGTATGCCAAACTTCCACCAAGCACCAGGTCGTCATACCCATTAATGATCGTCGGCGAGGGTCCTGAAGAACCTCAGATAAGATCATTAATCAAGGATTTAGGTATCGAAGATGAGGTACAGCTACGATCTTGGTTACCAAAATCTGAATTCCATGATCTGCTTGCAAGATGTTCTGTCTATATCTTACCATCTCTCCATGAGGGGATGCCAGTCGCTTTACTAGAAGCGATGGGTTCCAGTAAACCAATTATTGCAAGCGATATACCTGGTGTTAATAATGTTGTCAAAGATGGTGAGACTGGTTATCTTTTCTCATCAGAGGATATCACCCAATTGAGATTTAAATTACAGGAACTTTTAGAAAAGCCTGGAAAACGGCGGTCTATGGGAGCGACTGCTGAAACAGTTGTCCATGATCAACACTCCTTCCAGAAAGTGACTGATAAATATTTAAGGGCGTATCGACAGGCGATCAAATCTAATGAAAAATAGCTTTGCTCTTCGGAAGCAGATTGTTGGTCGGGCAGAGCTGCCGTTGTGGAAGCGTAGCGGGCAAGGGTGATTCGTCAGCATCACCCGGCTATATTCCCAGTTGAAGTGTTTTGCTCGGAGGCAAGCGCCGCGAATCTGCTAGAGCAGGTTCGCTGGCGCGATGGCTTCCAGTATCCGCGCTGCCGGTCTGAATCAGTGATCAAACACGGCAGCTACCGAGAGTATCAGCGGTATCTCTGTAAGGATTGCGACCGCACATTCAACGACAAGACCGACTAGATCTTCGCGCACGCGAATATCGGCCTTGACAAGCTTGCTCTGTTGACTCGATGGAAATCCTGCTATCCCATGAGAGCGTGAAACAAGTATGGGACGCAAGAGGCCGAGCGCTGTTCCGTGCTCTGAAGCACGTGCTGTTGACTGGCCCGAGTGCGTAGGAAGCCGAGTCCTGGGCATTACAGCCCGACTGCCGCCGGGAGCGGCAGTCGGGAAAGCCCGTATAGGTGAATCTCTGTTTCACGCACCACCGTCCCGAGGTGAACCCAATGTTCATCGGAATCGACGTACACAAGCGGTACTCACAAATCGCAGTATTGGACCAAAACGGTGAGATCGTCGAAGAGGTTCGCGTCGAAAACGCGAACCTCGACGACTTTGCCCAGCAGTACGCTGGGTCAAAAGCCGCGCTTGAAGCGATCATGCCTTGTTTTGCCGCCGAATGACGACAGTCTCAGACGCTCTCACGGTGATCTTCCGTCAGATTAACCGGGAAATGGACGCCGTCTGGCGATATGGCATCGCTCAGACGGCTAGCGCGAATGTGTCGAGACCTTGCCAAACAGCACGTTGACGATCCGGACGTACCCGCCGCGCCGGAAGGCGCGGACGGGTACGCCAAGTGGACACAGATCGCGTTGATTCTGTTCCGCGTCGAACTGGAGAAGAGCCTCCGTGAAACTGAAGACTACCTCAACGAGATGCCAGCTGTTCTTGCTGTATTTGATCTCGACGAGGCACCGCACTACAGTTCGCTGTCCCGATGGGAACAACAGTATCGAATGCGTGAACTCCGCCGCCTGCTCCGCGCTTCGGCGGAGCAGGCGGGCTGGAGTGGCGAAGCCGCGATTGACGCGAGTGGCTTCCAGCGCGATCAAACCAGCCATCATTACCGTGACCGGGCAGGCTTCTCGTATCGGTCGCTGAAGACGACGATCTTGATCGACGTAAACTCGCTAGCAATCAAGGACGTTCATTTTACGACGCAGAAGGCGTGGGATGGTCACATTGGGATGCAGGTCTTCCGCCGGAACGCGGAAGACCTGCGTGTGTTGTCTGCTGACGCAAACTACTCGTGGAGCGACCTCCGCGAGGAGTGTCGCTCCAACTCAACTCGACCGTTGATCAAGCACAGGGAACAGACACCGTTACAGAAGGCTCACAACGCCCGGATGAACGAGGACTACAACCAGCGCTGGATGGGTGAAACCGGCTTCTCGCAGTTGAAGCAAGACGACGGCGAGAAGCTCCGCTCCCGGAGCTGGCACGAGTCAGGTGTTCGGAATGTGCATCAGCGAGCGATGAGCGTCAATTTGCTACACTGATGGGTGAAGTGAAAAATTAGAGCTGCCTGTTCAAGTTAGCGCTCGAAGATCGGCATCGTTCATTCCTGGCGTGATTTGATCGAAAATAGAATGGCTAAGCAGAGATATCTCTCATGAGTCGGCGTTCCGCCGCCGCGGAACGCCTACGTCACAGGTACCTCCTTGCGGACGATATTCAGGAATGTCCGCGCAGGCACGCGTGGTTTCAGTCGCTGGTCAATGTCGAGGCTGACCTGCACCAGCAGGTCAACGAGCAACCACATATCGTAGAGAATAACCGCAAAGCCGAAGTAAAACACTCGAACGGCGGTGTTTCGAGAAGTCGTCCACGCGAGGAAGTCTTTGATCGACTTGTAGCTGTTCTCTATTCCCCATCGGCGGGCGTACCGCCGCATCACGCGGCGGGTACGCCCCCGCGCCTTCTTTGTCGCGTCACTTACCGAGAAGTTCGTCACGAACGTCACCGTTGCACCTTCCTTCCGATCTGAGGGAACCCCAACCAGCGTCGGGGTGACCGTTACACTGCCACCCACGATGGTTCCTTCCATCTCGTGGTTCTGTTTGACGCCGACGTCGTGGTCCATGTCCTGTACAAACCGCTTGACTGGGTCATCCGAGGATTTTCGGATGAGATAGAAGAGCCCCGCCTCTTCGACCGCGTGGATCACGCCGACGCCGTCGAATTCGGCGTCGGCGTGGACCGTCCCGATTGAAACATGATCACTCGCGATTTCGAGCAGTTGCTCAACGAGAACTCGCCGAGGGATGTAGCCGCGTAGCGGCCGCATCCCGAGCGTGAACTTCACTTCTTCGCCAACGATCGAGACGGTCGCCATTTTGTAGCACCACGAGTACGATTTGCTCGGTGGTGCACCTGTACTCATCTGGAACTCGTCACGATCACCGTAGTAGGCGATATAGGTGATATCGATCGCCACCATCCGTTCTATAGTAGACATTAGAAATAATTGCTCATATCAGGTATAGAGAGTTGATCAAGAGCCGTATCAATCGCTGCCGTGAGTTCAGAAAGTGAGTCAAAGAACCGGTTGCTAAGCGCTGATTGGAGCTGTCTCCAGCACTCTTCAACCGGGTTTAGCTCTGGTGAGTACGCCGGCAATGTTACGAAGGCAAGGTCGTCACGGGCCGCTAGGTCCGTGACGGCCGACGCCCGAAAATACGGTGCACCATCCAGGACAATAATTAGATCCTCTTCGAACTCTTTGCATAATGCCAGAATGAAATGTTTTGCGTGATCGGCGGTAACGTACTCTTCAAATCGAGAGAAAAAGCGATCACCGTCCTCGGTGATCGCGCCTAACAGACACGTCCAGTCACGTCGTCCAGATAACTCGACGGACGGCCGCGTACCGCGGGGAAACCACGCGGCACGCGGCTCAACTTGGACGGATTTCTTGGTTTGATCGATGCAGACTACTGTGGCGTCCATTTCCTGCCGCTTTTTTTGAGCTCCTCACGGAACGTTTCTTGCTCATCAGCATCAGACTCAGCGGCTGTACGGCGAGGTTTTTGATAGCTCAATCCCGCTTCTTTGAGCAACCGCCGACAGCTCGGGATTGAGTAGTCGACATCGTACGCCTCATCAAGATACTGCTGGACGAGCGCCGGCGTCCACGCCGGCGCATCAACCCCAACATTCTCTGGTGATTCGTGGACAGCTTCTTCGAATTCTTTTTGCTCTTTTTCTGAGAGCTTTCGTTTTCTCCCAGAGCGATGAGCATCAGTAACGGCTTGCTCAAGCGACTCGTCGGTGTCGAGTCGCTTGAGCCAGCTATAGATTGTCCGTCGCTGAACGTCGTACCACTCGGCTAGTTCAGTCTGCGTGACGCCGTTCTTGTATGCTATTGCTGCTAAGAGCCGTTCTGTCGGCTTCTTCCCCTCCACGTTGTCAAGGGCATCTTGCAATTCCTCGACAGAGATCTCGTCGAGATGGTCCACTGTGTTTAGCAACACAGCCTGAGTAGAAAGTTCTAACGGATACTATAGCTTAGCGACAGACTGAGACGGTGATCACGTCGAAATTGCGTCGAGTCTGACCGCGATCATACCGAGATAGCTGCTGTTTCAGCAAACCAGCCGGTTCTTGGTCATGTCTCCCGTCTAAGGTGGCGCACTCGCAGTCGTGAGTGCGCCGCCGTTCCAGAGCCGTCGCTGATCAGTCCGGGCGATCCAGCCCGTTTCGTCAGGCGAGTTCTCTACCAGAACTCGCCTGACTCTACCTGTTCACGTAACCTCGGACGGTGTGGATTTGGATCTCGTGACGACCACAGCAACAACGAATCGAGATCCGGTAGCTCATACCCCAGATCCAGCATCAGGTACAACTGGATCAGATGCGCGTGCCGTTCGACAGCGTGTGAACATCGTCGTCGAGGAAGCCGCGTCGACGACGCCTCGGCGTCGTCGGCGCAGTCTCGCTGGTTTGCGTCCAGCTTTTGGAGTTCGTCGACGATAACCCGGCTCATCAGCAACGAGAGTGCTGCCATGATGATCAGCGCCTCAATGATGTAAGCGTCGGTTGTGTTGATCTCGTCCAAACTAAACCGTGATTTGAGTTCTTTGAACAGCAGTTCGATCTCCCAGCGCGCCCGATAGAGCTGTGCGATATCGGGCGCGCGGTAGTCGTCTCTGTCGAGATTCGTCAGGTACAGATGATACTCGCCGCTGTCATCGTTGCGAACGCCGACTAATCGGAAGGCTCGGGTCGCGCTGGCGCCCGACCCTCGTTTGCGGTCGAACGAGAGCGTGATTTGTACGTCGATTTCCTGTCGCTGCAGGTCGTCGAGGACGGCCTGCAGCGACTGGCCTTCTAGCGGAATGCTGTTCCCGCGCCACGTACGGAGTTCTTCGACGATCTCGAAGTCCGCGTTTTCTTTGACGCGAGAGACGAACCATCCGTCATTTTCGTCAATGCGGTCGAACAGCCAGAAATCGTAGTAGCCGAGATCGAACAGAATGAGGGCGCCAGCTACCCACTCGCCGGTGGGTAGCTGGCTCCGTTCGTGGGTGCTCGCGTTGGTTGTCTGGAATCGTGTCGGAAGCCCCGTTGAGAGCGATTCGGTGAGATGGAGTTTCGTCCCAGCTCGGTCGTCATCGAGTGCGTAGACATCTTTGGCATCTTGATAAAGCGAGATGATCGTAGCGTCAACGATGAGGACGTCTCGAAATCGTTCGAGACGTCCGGTCAGCTCGGTTTGGCCCGTGTCGAGATTCTCGATGGCGTCATCGAGAATCTCTCGAAGGAGTGCGACAAACCCCGGTTTGAACCACCCGTGAAACGTCGCATACGAGAGGTCGTCACAGTCAGCCATCTCGACGTAGCGTTCAAGAAACGCCTGGATGGATCGATCAGATCCGGCTGCGAAGCCGAGTGAAAGCGTGTAAAACAGGGCGACGACGTCGAGTTTCCGCTCTCGCTGGATGAGATTCGTTGCGCGAGCACGCTCGCGCAACTCATCGGATGGAAACGCTCTTTGAATGCGGTTCACAACTACTGAATCCGGTAGGGTGTACACATTCTCTACCGGATTCTCACGTTTCTAGTTACTAACTATTCTAGCTTGGTGTCTCTGGATTCCCCGATCTGCTAAACTAGAACGGATGCGATCGCCACATCGACGTGGCGATCGATCGAATAGTATTGCTCAGCAGCCCACATCATTGTTCCAATCGCTCCGTTGACCATCGAGGCGATCTCCATCGCCTCGAGTTGCTTGATGTAGTGGAGATGCGTATCACCGTCAGGACCGCCGTTTTCGCGGGTTGTTTCCTCGTCGAAGATCCGGCTTCCTTGGTTGGCAGCAGTCCCGGTCAATCCGAGGTAGCTCTGGAGATCGAGGAACGCGGTATGACGATACCGCGTTCCGTCGTCCGGTCGATCGAGGTCAATCGCCGGAAACACGATCTGACAGAGAGCCTCCGTGACGTCCTTTGCTTTGCCTGTGACGTAGCGCTGTTCCGAGCGGTTGGAAAGGTCGCTCTTGTCCTCAGGGTGAAGCGCGCGCAGTCCAAGCGGGTTGCCCATCTCGTGGGCAACCGCGAGGATACATTCAGCAGACATTCGGATGAAGGCTTGAAGCCGGTTCGGGAACCGGTCGCGCCAGGCGCGACCGAGTGTGGTCCGACCCGGTGCGGTTTTGTCCCCAGCGAACTGGTCGGGATCAAAGCCGAGCGTGCTGGCACGCTCGGCAGTCGCGAGGTAGTCGTGGAGTTCTGTCATCGTGAAGCCGGCGAGCTCCTTGCAATAGAACGCCCGTACCATCGGCTCGTAGCCGTAGCGAGCGTTCCATTCGGTTTTCCCAGCTTCGTAGACTGCAGTCTCACTGAAGTCAAACCCACGGACCACGGTCAGGAGGTCCGTGTCTTTGTGAATCAATTCCTCGGCCTGTTGTTCGAGTCTGCTGATCGCAGACTCGAACTCGGATGTCGTTTGAGACATCCCTTTACAGTCGGTAAGCAATCGGAGTCAGTCACCCGTCTCGTGCACAGAATCTGTCGTTCGGGACTCCTGACTCGACCGGATTCTGCTCACGGATTGCCTCTAACGCTGCGCAGATACTCTCTTTCGTCGTTCGTTTCCGGAAGATGAGCGTACTCTTGCCGAGTAATGCATAGAAGCCAAGCGTTTTCCAGGGGACTGCGACCAGTGGTTTGTCGATTTCCACGGTTCGATCGTACGACCACAGTCGCTGGGAATTCTCGAACGGTTGTGGCCACGAAGCGTCGAAGAAGCCGAGAACGAGTGGTTCATCACCATTGTCTTTCGTGAGCGCCTCTCCCAGGCGCTCACGAAAATCCTCCTCAGCATCCGGTGATTGTCGCGGGTCCATCGGTCGTGGTTTTGCGTACTGCATTCCATCAGCACGGAGAATTCGAGCAAGGTGGGATCGATCGTACGTCACGCCGTAGCGGTCCCAAAGAAGATCGTCGATCTCCTGTGGTGTCCACGGTTGACCGTCTTCGAGGAGTGTAAAGAACTCGTCAAACTGTTCAGAGGAGAGCTTCGCGGGGCGGCCGCCCGCGAAGCTCGGTCGAAGTCCATCGACTCCACCTTCGTTCCAGGCTTTGAGCCAGCGTCCGCCGGTTGGTTGGGACGCACCGACACGTCGTGCAGCCATTTTGTCAGTGTCGCCAAGAGAGACGTTTTTGATGAAGCAGAGTCGTCGGACGAGACGGGTCTCGTCCGCCTTCTGGGCTTCATTGATTGCTTCATCAAGCTGTTTTTCCGACAGATGCTTCACCATTTCAGTCCGACGAGCTGTCTTCATCAGAGTCTATACGCGCCCTGCAGATTCAAACATAGCGCCGACCACTCCGGCCAGTTCCGGGAGCTAACTCGCAAGTGCATCGTGCATAACCTAACGCAGGCGGCGAGTTAGGGCTCGCCGCCTGCTCCCCTTTTCCTGACGTATCCCGGAGAGGCATCGCCGTCGTCACCGGAACAACGGAGCAAGGTACCATAGTTTTGACTCATCAGCAATCGCTGTGACTGACAGCTACTGCATCTTCTGAGGTCGAAAAGTCGTCTCTAACGCCGTAAAATTGTAGATCAGCAACTCCACCCCGATGCCGTCTTGCGTTCAACAAGGCAAGAATAGCCTTAGCGGATGAGGTTTGACAGAACAGTAGTAGCAGTGCAGAAAGCCGCGAAAGAGGTCTGGTGGCTGGTGAACTCGTGTTCGCCCCCGCTTCGAGGGGGCGAACACGTCGTATTCCAGCAGAAACTCGAACTCAAGGTGCTCGAACCGCGGTACTGTCTCGGTAGCCGCGACATTCAAGAAGTCGTCTACCGAAGCTATGTCTTGCAGGGTTGCGCTTGTGTTGGACACACTTCGCGCACCCTGCTGCTTCGCACGTGACGCTTTCTATGACACCCTCTAGCGGAAAAGTCGTGAGAATACGTCAGCTATTACATTTTCAGATGGAGTATTGTTTTTAACAGATTCAATTTCCTCATCAGAAACACAGAGTAAAATGATACCAGGAATATAAACTAGAATGAAAGTCAATCCAGGCAATATTTGATAGGGAAGGAGTTCAATTTGTGTCATTGAGAACCCGGCCAAGAGAGATACTACCCCAACAGCACTTACACGAAAGAGTTCCCTTCGGAACGGCGAGATACCTTCACTTACTACTAGAATAGTAATGTACATTAAGTTCATAAAGGCATATGAAATTGCAGTGGCGATTGCTGCACCAATAATCCCAAAGTTTTGAATTAGTATATAGTTTAGAACTATATTAGACACCCCAGTTATAATACTAACAGCCATTATAGATCGAGTCCGTCCAAGTGAGGTCAGTGTTCCTTCTGTAGGTCCAGCTATAGCGTGAACAAAGAATCCGGAGGTAAGGATCGGAAGAACAGCAGCACCGGTGATATACTGCGTTCCATAAACACTTTTAATAATCCATTCTGAATAGACTGTTATAAGAACGTAAAGGGGCAAAGTCGTGACTAAAATCCATTTTGTCGCCTTAGAATAAATGTACTGGAATCTTGAACGATTTCCCCTGCTGTCTATCCGTGACAGTAATGGCATAGATACGAATTTGACAGACAAGAAAACTAGTGTTAGGAGTTGGGCAATAGGATAAACCACTTTATATCTCCCCACATCACTTGTCGTAGAAAAATACCCTATCATCAATGTATCAATATCTGACAAAAATATAATCATTGCTGAGGTGACAACTAATGGTGCGGAAAAGTATATGAGCTCTCTATGGATATAGTCGGGCACAATATCATCAAGTAATGGTGTATAACGTACTAGATATATGATAGAAACAAATGTAGTAATGCCGTATGCAAGGACTATCGAAATAGAAATTCCTATCTCTTCGAATCCAATCAATAATGCGGCCCCTATAAGAATGATCTTAGAAATAGGCTGAATGATGTTCTGTATGAACACTTTTGGGCGTGATTGTTCTCTACCTTGAACTACACCAATTGTGAATTTTTTAATAGCTAAAAGTGGGATCCCAATGGCAAAAATCTGAATTAGCGGTGTCAGGGAAGGATTGTTGAACCCAACGAGAGCGATCGTTCGAGCATAGTAGATGATCAAGCCCCCTACAAGAAGAGAAATTGGGGCAATCAAATGTAGAGCCGATAAAATAACTCCTCGTCGTTTGCTAGAACTATTTGCTCTAGGAAGATACCTCCCTACACCGGTATTGAGGCCAATTAGGACAAGTGTTCCAAGAGTACCTGCTATTGTTTGTCCAATCGAAACTGCTCCGAAGTCAGCACGACCAAGAATACGTGCCAAAAGGACTTGCCCACCGAAAGTGAACCCTCTATCTAATATAAAGCCAAGAAAAATAATCCCACTTCCCTGGAGAAGTTTCGTGAATTCTTTTATCTCTCCTTTATTTTCATCCATAGCTGATCAAATCACAGAGTAACCTAATTCTTTTCGATGTTTATTGAAGATCATTTATAAATATGGTTTAAGCAACATCTGAGTAGAGTTCCGCATATCCTTTTGCCATAGCTTCGGACGAGTACTCCTCAACAGCTACCTCTCGAGCCTGTTTGGAGTAACCAACAAGATCTCGGTTGACAAGTTGTTCTACAGCTTCTGCCAATGCATTTTCGTCAGGGGTAGAAACAACACTTCCAACTGTAACCAATTCTTTTGCACCACCAACATTAGTCGTCACGACCGGAAGTCCACAAGCATGTGCCTCCATTAATACAGTGGGTTGCCCCTCAGACAAGGAAGGTAGCACAAATATGTCTGCCTCACGGTAGTATTGCACAACGTTTTGTTGCCAACCTACAAATTCGACTACTTCAGAAACACCTGTCGTTTTAGCAAGCTCTTCAAGTTCTGTTCGCAATGACCCGTCTCCTACGATAGTAAGTTGATAATTCCTGCCACTATCTCTGAGGTGATTAAGAGATTTTATTAGCTCCCCCACATTTTTAATTGAGTCAAGCCTCCCAACAAATAAAAGAGAAATACTTTCTGGATTTTCCATCACACTACGTTTATGCTTCGGAGAATACTTATCTATGTCAATACCATTATGTATGTAAGTCACCTTATCGAGGGTTGATATTTTGTCCAGATCTTCTTGCAGGTATTTCCCTAGCCCAACGACTTGAGTAGCATTCCTTAGTATTATTTTCCCAAATGTATTATTATATAATTTACCTATAGAATCAATAAAAGCATTTCCGTATGACCAGCTAAGCCCTGGGAATGTGTCAACAGTGACAATTATAGGTTTATCATGAAACTTGCCAACTATCGACGCAGCAAAGGAGGTCAAATAAATATGGCTACAAATATGCACTATATCATGGTCTCTGATTACATCACTCAGAGACCGTAAGAAAGATGATGTAGGAAGACTGTATCTAATCCTAGGTATATAGGTGCCATTGAATGTGATTATTTTTGCACTGCTACTGGTAGATAGATCTTTTTTAGCCTTTTGAGAGAGGAATACAGAAACCTCAAATCCCATTTCCGGGAGAGTAGACATAAGATTTTTAACCTCTGCACGAATCTTGTCAGCTGGATTGATTAATAAAATCGAAATAGGCTTCTCCATAGTGTTAGTCACTTATTTGCATATTGTATGAGTCGCTTTTCAATCTTCGCATTTCACTCGTATTTAACCATTGAATTAAATTTCAATATAGGTGTGCATCCAACGAATGGAGAACAATTGATGTGAAACAGGCGAAGATTCCTGCCAAACCAAAGAAGACGGATATAATCGCAAGACCAAGGGGGAATGTGCCTGACATAACATAATTTGCGAGCGTCCAATAACCGAATCCGATCCCGATAAATGAACTGAGAAAACCAGGTACGCCGAGGGACATGATCGGCCGCTCGCGCTCAACTGTCTTCAGGATATTACTCACGAGCGTGAGTCCATGGGAAAGCGGGTGTTGACTACTCGCATCTTCCACATCGTAGTCAACTGTCGTCCCGATTTCCTCAATTCCGTAGCCATGCGTATGTGCGTGGTGGAGAATATCGGTACTAGCGCTCATACGATCGCCGATCTCGTTGTCATTCGCCAAGCTATCAATTGCACGAGTATTATAAGCGCGGAACCCACTTTGGGTATCGCCAATCCAGGACTGTGGCCGCACAGCTCCGAAACTCAGATTTGTCAGCATATTCACGACGAATAGTCCTAATCGCCGATAAAGGGGGGCATTCATCGTCCCGTCATCTGTAAATCGGCTTCCGATGACAATTTCAGCTTCACTGTCTTGTTGGGCCTCGACCAAGTTGGGAATATCAGCGGGGTCGTGCTGGTCATCTGCATCAATGATAACCAGATGCGTTGCCTCCCTGCTCTTGGCCTCTTGGAAGATCGTTTTCAACGCGGCGCCGTAGCCACTATTCACGTCGTGTTCAACGACGATTGCGCCAGCGTCTCTCGCGAGCGCAGCAGTGCTGTCCGTGCTGCCGTCATCAACCACGAGGACGGTATCAGCGTAGTCCTGTGCTGTCGTTACGACATCTGCGATTGTGGCGGCCTCGTTGTAGGCCGGGATCGCAACGAGCACGTCAGCCTCTTCTGTGGGGGCCGGGATCCGCTCCACACAGTACTGGTCGCTCTCTGCAACCCGTGTCGTGCTAGTTGCATAATCGGTTGGAATAGTAACGTCCGGATTGTAGATAAGTCCGGGAGTGGAGTGCGCTTTTGCTGTCGTAATCAACTCCCGTTTCAATTCGTCCTCATTAGGATCAGAACCGTGGGGCTCAACAATAGAGACCCCCACGTGCTCGGCTAGAGCGAGAACCTCCAGGTCCGACTGATTCGCATGCGTTACGAATACTTGATGCCCTGCTGCGGTTGCTCGAAGGACTTCTCTCAGCAACGCATCGGTATTGTTTCGCGTCGCTACGAACCCAACCGCAGGATGTTGCTGCTTTCCTGCTTTAGTCGCGGATTTTCTAGAAACCCGCTCCTGTTGTTGATTTTCAGCGTTCGATGTCTTCGTGTGTTCAAATTCCATTATCCATCCTCCACAAGCCGATTGGCGGTCCATTCGCTGTGATTCATCATCCAGTCATCAGAGCCGAATTTGTCGTACTTCCACCCACTCTGTATAAACAAATTTATATATAGTAGTCTATTTCTGCCAGTCATTCTATTGCTAACCAGTGATCGCTTGAGACGGACAGTACTGCTTCGTGTCCTACTCCGAGTATTGCCGTTTCCATGTTCCTATTGTTAGATCTACGCCGTAACGGATATTTCAGTCAAAAATAACTATATGTGAATCGTATAAATATCTGCTGGCTGGAGCCCATACTTCCTTGTGGTTGTCTCACGTGCCGTGTAATTCGAACGATACAGGGACCATGCGTGCCGGTTGGTCGTGATGGCCGTTTCCACTCTGCTCCTGTCTCACCTATAGTCGGTAGTTCCCATCGTTACTCCACATTGACTTGATTCCCGGCAACGTGAGCGACAGAATTCATCTCGCTCGAAAAGAGATCGACGTAGAAGGCGGTCTCACACCAGTGAGAGCGCCGGCTCTGCACTTCCGATTCGAAGTCGTCGCTCTCTGCGGGGGCTACCGCTGGACGCGGGCTCAATCAGCCCGCGTCCAGTTGGCTATAGATCTCGGGAATTCCGACACCGTTGGTTGGTGCCTCCCACTTCCGTAGCAGTGATTCGTCGAGGGTATGGTCGATCCACTCCCGAAACAGTTCAAAGCGGAACCAGGTCGGCAGTGCTCGCCCGCCGCGCCGAGTGGTCAGCGTAACTTTTGAATATCCGGGAGGAACGTTTCGATCCAGTTGTCGGCGAAGCTAACGCGTTTGGATAAGTCTAGAAATGTGTGAGTAACGAACTGCTTGAAGTGATCCTTTCCTTCGAAGATTTCTGGTGAAATCTTCCGTTTGAGCGTCTTCCAGAGCGGTTCGATGGCATTGAACATGGGCGAATACGGTGGGAGAAAGACGAACTCGATGCCGAGTTCGTCGGCCCGTTGCTGGGTGAGTTTCGCATGATGACCGCCATCGTTGTCTGCGATGAGCAGAATCCGCCCGACCGGATTCTGCTCACGGATTGCCTCTAACGCTGCGCAGATACTCTCTTTCGTCGTTCGTTTCCGGAAGATGAGCGTACTCTTGCCGAGTAATGCATAGAAGCCAAGCGTTTTCCAGGGGACTGCGACCAGTGGTTTGTCGATTTCCACGGTTCGATCGTACGACCACAGTCGCTGGGAATTCTCGAACGGTTGTGGCCACGAAGCATCGAAGAAGCCGAGAACGAGTGGTTCATCACCATTGTCTTTCGTGAGCGCCTCTCCCAGGCGCTCACGAAAATCCTCCTCAGCATCCGGTGATTGTCGCGGGTCCATCGGTCGTGGTTTTGCGTACTGCATTCCATCAGCACGGAGAATTCGAGCAAGGTGGGATCGATCGTACGTCACGCCGTAGCGGTCCCAAAGAAGATCGTCGATCTCCTGTGGTGTCCACGGTTGCCCGTCTTCGAGGAGTGTAAAGAACTCGTCAAACTGTTCAGAGGAGAGCTTCGCGGGGCGGCCGCCCGCGAAGCTCGGTCGAAGTCCATCGACTCCACCTTCGTTCCAGGCTTTGAGCCAGCGTCCGCCGGTTGGTTGGGACGCACCGACACGTCGTGCAGCCATTTTGTCAGTGTCGCCAAGAGAGACGTTTTTGATGAAGCAGAGTCGTCGGACGAGACGGGTCTCGTCCGCCTTCTGGGCTTCATTGATTGCTTCATCAAGCTGTTTTTCCGACAGATGCTTCACCATTTCAGTCTGACGAGTTGTCTTCATCGGGGTCTATACGCGCCCTGCAGATTCAAACATAGCGCCGACCACTCGAGATCGCACGCCACATACGCCCGGACAAGCAAACCGTGCTTGCCACGGTTTCCCTGTTGGTAGGAGACACAGACCGCGAGCGGGAAGCGCAGTTCTCGCTCGCTTCCTTCGTACATCACGTACTCCGTCCAGTAAGAGACCGATGTGTCTAGTTTCTCAGCCATCTGTTTTCCACGACGGATGACGGGGAGAGCGACTGGTGCGACTGCATCCAGTCGCTCGATCGACGTTCCATCGTAGAATCCGCGGTCAACGAGGAGGCCAGCGACAGGGAAGGGAAGGGCCGCGACGTGGTCGAGCAGTCGCTCGACCGCGTCGCTTTTGGGTTCATCACCTCGGACAGGAGTAACCGCGACGACGAGCGGCTTGGCTCGGCAGAGGACAAACCCAACAAGGTAGCGATGGCACTGAGAGGTGCCATCGCGGGGTATCGTATGACAGAGCTCTCCGGCATCACGGTGTGGACAGCCGTGGTAGTGGATATCGACGAAGTCGAGGCAGATGATCCTCGGGCCGGGGCCGAGGATCATCGCCGCTTGCTGAGCGAGGAGGACGTTAACGACGGCTTCGAGCTCAGCAGCAGGAATGGTATGAAGCTGAGCGAGTGTGTAGTCGTCGGAGTACGTTCCGAGAGTGCTGTCAGTGACAGCCTTGATGGATTTCTGATCGACAGCGGCTTGGAGGAGTGTCTGGCGGATAATCCCGGAGTCGAAGGCTGTAGCTTCGACTCCGGGGATAGGGATCTCAGAGAGGAGATCAAGCGCTAAGGTTTCAAGGTCAGAGGCCGTAAGAACGGTGTCTGGATGGTATAGGAATTGCACAACACCCATCTAGACGCTTTCTGAGAATCTAATCTCATCAGTCGTAACTAACTGCTGACTCGATGGGAACTACCGATAGTACGGGCCACTGCCGCGCCTTGCTCAGGTAGTAGCAGCTATTCACAATAGAACGACCAGTGTGCACTCGCCGCTCTATTTTCGGACAGCTAATTGGTCTAGCTGTGCCTTCTGTGGTGGTCGCTGTCTCGAACCAGTGATGATAACCTGATAACAGAGTCGGATCTGCGTTTCACGATACGACTGCCGTGTAGGTGGAGAACAAGAGGGAAGAAGAAAACTGATGTCAGCTCAGATGTGACCGATCTGTTTCATTGCATGTTAAAAGTAGTCGCACCATCTGAATAACAAACCTTTTCAAGCGGACTAGTCATTCAGAAATCGAGTAACAAATGACGATCCTCCTCACTGGCGCCGATGGCTACATCGGCTGGCCGACCGCACTCCGTATTGCAACCCGAACTGACGACCGCGTTGTCTGCGTCGATAATTATGCCCGCCGCGAATGGGTCGAAGAGGTTGGCAGCACGAGCGCCACGCCGATCGCAACGCCAGAGGAACGCCTCGAGGCCGCAAAAGAGGTCCACGACCTCCACAACCTCTCGTTTGTCGAGGGCGATCTCACCGACAAATCGTTCGTCGACGAACTTCTCGAGGTTCACGAACCTGAGACAATCGTCCACACGGCAGCGCAGCCGTCCGCGCCGTACTCCCAGATCAACGGCGAGCGAGCGAACTACACGCAGCACAACAACCTGCAGGCGACACGCAACCTGCTGTGGGGCCTCGAGGAACACAACCTGACCGACACCCACTTCATCGAAACGACCACGACAGGTGTCTACGGTGCACCAGAGTTCCCCATTCCCGAAGGCGGTGCGACGATGGAAAACCAGGGCGAGAGCGACGAAGTGCCGTTCCCCGCGATGGCGGGTTCGTGGTATCACCTCACGAAAAGTCACGACGCCGCCAACATGCGACTCGCGCACAAGCAGTTCGATATCCCGATCTCGGACGTCCGAACTGCCATCACCTACGGCACCCAAACTACCGAAACGGCTGCTGATCCACGCCTTGCCACTCGGTTCGACTTTGACTACTACTTCGGCGTCGTTGCCCACCGCTTCTGTGCACAGGCCATTGCTGGCTATCCCACGACCGTCTACGGCAAAGGCGAACAGCGCAAACCGTTCATCAGCCTCGAGGATGCCGTCGAAGGACTCTCCCGTTTAGCGCTCAGCGATCCGGATGAGCGTCCCGATGATCACGTTGTCTACAATCAAGTCACGCGCGCGATCAGTATCGTCGAAATCGCCGAAACGATCGCCGATGTCGGCGACGAGTTCGACCTCGATGTCTCCGTCGAGCACTTCGAGAACCCGCGTGACGAGGACGAGACGCACAAGATGGAGATGGAGAACGAACGATACATGGATCTGATCGGCGAGCAGCGTCAGGACTTCACTGAGGGCGTCCATGACGTGCTCGGGACGCTTGTCGAGTACGAAGAGACAATCACCGCCCACGAGGACCGCTTCCTGCCAGGCGTGCTCGACGACTGGGAGAAGGAAGACGACGCTGCCGACGAGACCGAACTCGCGTACGAAGGCGACGCTGCCGAAGAGGCTGAACCTACACCCGATGCCAACTGACGGCGACAAAACCGGAATGCACGTGCTCGTCACCGGAGGGTGTGGCTATATTGGCAGTGCTCTCATCCCCCTGCTGCAGGCCGACGAGAGAATCGATCAGATCACCGTCTTCGACTCACTCTCGGCCGGCTCACCGGCGAACCTCATGGCTGCTCAATTTGACGGCAACCTCGAGTTCATCCGTGGAGATATCCGCAACTACGGCGATGTCGAAACCGCCATGCGGACCGTTGACCGCGTCATCCACCTGGCCGCGATCACCGGCGCTGAGAGCACCCACGAGCGCGTCGAGGAGACGCGGGCAGTCAATCTCGAGGGGAGCCGTAATGTGTTCAACGCTGCACGGAAAGTCGACGTGGACCGTGTCGTGTTCGCCTCTTCGTGTAATAACTACGGCCGAGCAGCCAGTACTGATCTCGACGAAGCGACTGAGCCCGATCCCCTCAATCCATATGCGGAGACGAAGTACGAAGCTGAAACCCTCCTCAAGGAGTACGTTGATGAGGGTGCATTCACCGGAACCGCGCTCCGGATGAGTACGAATTTCGGCTATGCGCCCGGGATCCGGTTCAATCTCGTCGTTAATCATTTCGTCTTCCGCGCACTGACGAATCGTCCGCTGACAGTCTATGGGGACGGCAGTAACTGGCGGCCGTTCATTCACGTTCGCGATGCCGCGCGGGCGTACTATCAGGCCACCTGTGAGCCAGATGCCTGGTCAGAGCACGTTTACAACGTTGGTTCGAACGACGAGAACTACCAGATCGAGACGATTGCCGAGATTGTCCGCGATGAACTGGATACCGGCCTCGAGTTAACGTATCTCGAAGACGAGAATCCTGGCCCGTCATATCACGTCAACTTCGACCGACTCGCAACGACCGGATTCGAGCCCCAATGGACCCTTCGCGATGGGGTCCGCGACTTGGCGACGCGATTCACCGCTGAATCACAATTCGATGAAACAACGGACACGGTCGGTAGACAACCACTGACTCTTGGAGTTAACAATGACAACTGACGACGAGCTAACGATCGCAGTAACTGGTGCAGCGGGATATATCGGAAGCCGAGTCGTTGACCGACTTCAGACTTCGCATCCTGACTGGTCTATCACGGCGATCGATAATTTCTACCGGGGTACAGTTCGGGAGATCGGGGATGTAACCGTTGAGCATGTTGATATCCGTGATCACGACCAATTGGAAGCGGCACTCGAGGGTGCCGATATCGTCATGCATCTGGCTGCGCTCAGCGGCGTCGATGACTGTGAGACGAACGCTGATCTCGCGCACGAGGTCAATGTCAATGCGACGAATACCATCGCGTGGTTCTGTCGCAAGCAGGGTGCAGGATTGGTCTTCCCTGCGAGTATGGCAATTATCGGTGACCCTCAATCCTTCCCGATCACGACCGAGCATTCTCGTGACCCTCTGAACTGGTACGGCCGGACCAAAGTCCTCAGCGAGCAAGCGATCGAAACGCTCGCTGATGGAGCGTTCCCGGCTCATATATATCTTAAATCGAATCTCTATGGCGAACACCAGGTTGGGTCACAAACCGTCTCAAAAGGGACTGTGATCAACTTCTTCGTCAATCGGGCCGTTGCTGGCGAGCCACTGACCGTCTACGAACCCGGAACGCAGTCACGGAACTTCGTTCACGTCAAAGACATCGCTCGCGCGTATGTTCGAAGTGCTGAACGCCTCCAGAGTCAACTCGAGCAGGGTGATACTGGGGTCGACAAGTATACACTCGCGACCGATGAGGATCCGAGCGTCCACGAGACGGCTGAACTAGTTGCACAAATCGCTGAGGAAGAACTCGGACGGAGTCCCGAAGTCAAACTCGTTGAGAATCCGCGAGCTGGAGAGACATTGGTCAACGAGTTCGCTGTTGATACGACACGAACACACGATGAACTTGGCTGGGAACCGAAGTTCACCGTCGAAGACTCGATCCGACAACTCATCCGTAAGCACGAGACGACAGAGTAGTCTATTTCGCGTAGGGTGAGACATGATTTGACAGACATCTCACTCTATTTGGCCGACGCTATCGTATTCCCAGATCAGATCGAAATATCGGTGCAGTCCGGCAACGAACGAGCCGTTCTCGGTGACTGCGGCTTGCCGCATATGGAGCGGGACATCCTTCTCTTCGACCAAGACGATTGCCTGACCCGTCTCATAGTCCATACTCGGGTCGATCAGTGTCCCGCGCCACGGCAGCAATTCGGTACTGAACCGTACCGCTATTTCGGGATACTTGTCAGTTACGTAGTCTAGAACTGTACTTTGTATCTCTTGATTCGTCGCTGAGAGGTGGCGGGGATGGAGCAAGAGTGCTTGAATCGATACATCTTGATTTAGTGCATCCTGTATCGCTGGCTCGACAGCATCGAAATACTCGAAGCTTTTCGTAATAACGTAGACGCTGTCTGTTGCATCGCGATACAGCGACTTTGTTTCGCGCTCGCTTGGCTCACCCACAGAAACGACATAGAACAACTCATCAGCAGGCGTAACATCGTCGCTTGCCTGCTCGTACAGCGGTTGGAACCGGTCGATGAATGGGTCTCGAACTGCCTCGAGATCTGCGCAGAATTTTTCATATTTCTGCCGCCTGTTTTCTTTCGCCTGTTCAAGAATTGTCGCAGGTGGCTTTGGCTGGTACTCTTTCGGACGGCCAGGAATGATTTTGATAAAACCCCGATCAGCGAGTGTGTCGAGAATTCCGTAAATACGTGCCTTCGGGATGCCGGTCGCCTCAGCGAGATTGGGGGCAGTCGTTCGCCCAAGTGTCAGTATATGCTTCAACGCTGTCGTCTCGTACTCCTTTAACTCAAGTTGCTCAAATACTGCCTCAGCGTCGTCAGTCATAGTCCACGGAACTGCTTGCAACCATTGTCAAACTCCCGGTTGCAGAACTGGCAGTAGTTCAATCAGTTGGGGATTATAAAGGGCCGGTCGGCGCATATGTCACCGAATATACTATCTAAAACCACAATGTTTATCGTACTAACTATCCATCTCGTTACTAGAGATATGAGTAACACAGAGTCGGAAGAGGAAATCGACCGGGAGCACTTGGACGAGATCGAAGATGGCGCTGGCTGTGTCGAGATCTGGGAGAAACTAGGTGACCGACGCAGCGACGACTAGTGCCGTCCGGACTGCAGCCAGTCGATACGCAGTGCCAACGGCGCGTCGCCCGGGAGTTCTGATCCCTACTGGTATTGCTCACAAACCCGCCGAATCCCCTCTTCGAAGTCGATCTGGGGTTCCCAGCCGGTTTCCTTGCGGATCTTCGAGGCGTCGGCACAGGTATCGTGGACGTACACCGACTTGGGGATCGGGTTCTCGACGTATTCCGATTCGACGTCGGTCCCGAGTTCGTCGTTGAGCAGTTCGACAACGGTGTTGAAATCGTATGCCTCGCCGGTTCCAAGGTTGTAGATGCCATCGAGGTCGTTCGTTGCAGCCTGCTCGAGACCGCGGACGATGTCGGAGACGTGTGTAAAGTCCCGCGTCTGGGTGCCGTCGCCGTACAGCACCGGCGACTCGCCGTTGGCGATGTCGTCGGCGAACTGCGCGATAACGTTGGCGTACTCGCCTTTGTGTTCCTCGGCACCGCCGTAGCCCTGATACACCGAGAAAAAGCGCATGCCGGCCATCGACATGTCGTAGTGGTTCGAGAAGTACTCGCCGTAGCGCTCGCGTGCGAGTTTCGACGCTTCATACCCAGTATTTACGCCCACATCCATGTCTTCTGGCGATGGCTCCGTGCGACTACCGTAGATCGACGAGGTTGAGGCATAGACGACCATCTTGCAGCCGTCCTGGCGGGCCTGCTCGACTACATTAACGAACCCTTCGACGTTCACTCGAGCACCTACCGTTGGATCGTCCTCGTGCATCGCGTACGACGACAGCGCCGCGAGATGAAAGACGACGTCGACGTCCGTCGGCAAGTCGTCATCTAAGACGCTCGCCTCGACAAACTCGACGTCGTCCGCGAGGTTCGCCGGCGTGCCGAGATAGCAGTCGTCGACGACGGTGACGTCGTTCGACTTGGCCAGGTGGTTCGCGAGATTCGAGCCGATAAAACCCGCGCCGCCAGTCACGAGAACATGCTGATCTTCCATACGAACGAGCCTGTCATAGAAAGCGTCACGTACGAAGCGGCAGGGTGCGCGAAGTGTGTCCAACACCAGCACAGCCCTGCAAGACGTAGCTTCGGTAGACGACTTCTTGAATGTCGCGGCTACCGAGACGGTACCGCTGTTCGACCATCTTGAGTTCGAGTTTCTACTGGAATACGACGTGTTCGCCCCCTCGAAGCGGGGGCGAACACGAGTTCACGAGCCACCTGATCTCTTTCGCGGCTTTTTGCACTGCTACTACGAGGATGTCTACGGCACGCGTCCGGTTACACGAGAACTTCAGAACGGCCTTGTCTGGTACTACTGCGGACTCGACAAACCGCCATCCAGAGATACGGTTGATCGCTTTCTCACCGACCTCGAACACGTTATTGACGATGTCTTCGACAGACTCGTCCAGCAGGCCGCTGCCCGCGGCCTGCTCGACTCCACGTACTCCATCGATTCGACCCACGTTGAAGCGATCCAACACAACGACGCTGCCTCGTGGAATTATGATCCAACAGCTGAAGAATACTACTACGGCTTCGGCTGTACGATCGTTTCAACCGGTTCAAAGATCCCGATAGCAGCGGAGTTCACACAGGCCAAACAAGCGGATCAGGAGACGGCGATGCGCGTCACACGTGACGCGCTCGCCGTCGATACACCGGTCTGGATGCTGGGAGACAGCGCCTACGACATCCTCGATTGGCACGACCACCTGCTGGCCGCAGGGGTCGTGCCAATCGCTCCATACAATCCGCGAAACACTGACGACCCGATAGACATCGAGTACAGGGTCGAAGACCGAATCGAGGAACACAGCGAGGACGTGCAGCTGAAACAGTCCATCTTGGAGGAGACGTACAACAACCGGACAGGAGTCGAACGAACCAACGACGCAGTCAAGGACTGCGGCCTCGGGCACGTCCGCGCCCGAGGCCGCGTCCACGCACGGACAGAAGTGTTCCTTGCGCTGTGTCTCCGACTCGTCGTGGCGATCACCAACTACGAGCGAGGAAACAATCCGGGCTGTGAGAAGCTATGAGATGGATTCTATGACAGGCTCTACGAACAGATATTCACCTCACTTATTAAAATGGTTTGATGAGATTTCCTCTACCGCAGCGGTTCGCGTTCACAGGACACCACACACGATCCACAGGGCGACTGCAGTCCTAGCGAAGCAGGAACGGTTCGCTTTCATCCATAGTGCTATAGCTGATGGGCAGTAGTCACCGTTCACAGGGAAATTATCAGAGAGACCAAAAATATATGTAGTACACATGGAATGATCTATTCAGAATGCAATACGCTGAGGGGACGGATGAAGCGGTGTTGTTCGGCCGGCTGATGGGGGCGACCTGTGACTTTTGTGCTGATGGGCAGCTCGCGTCAGGGGAGTACAAGGGAAACACGGCAATGGTATGTGATACGTGCGGGACGCCTGCGGTCCAGGTGTGGTAAGATAGGACAGACAGTCGTGAGTATAACTGCCAGTTGCAGCACTCGTTCGTGGAAACCGACGGAATAGGAAGCGGAAGATAGATACTCCGTCAAGTGGACCCACGCCTCGTCGCGATCAAACAGTAATAGACGAGATGTCGGATCGGCCGGAACTACCACTGCTTATTCGACTGTTACACTCTTTGCGAGATTCCGTGGCTTGTCGATCGACCATCCCAGTCGGTTCGCGACCCAGTAGGACACCAACTGCAGCTGCACGTTCGCCAGAATCGGTGTGAGTCGCGGTCCCGCCACCGGCACGTCCAGAACGTGATCCGCGTACTGCCCGACGTCGTCGGGCGAATCGGTCACCACAACGACGGGGGCGTCACGTGCCTCGAATTCCTTGACGTTCCCCAGCGTCTTCGCCGCATCATCACCAGTGACCATCACGAACACCGGCGTCTGGTCATCGACCAACGCGAGCGGGCCATGCTTCAACTCGCCGACGGCAACCCTTCCGCGTGCTTGTATGTGATCTCCTTCGTCTTCAGCGCCCCCTCGAGTCCGCCGACGAGTACTCCAGATGGCTGCATCGCCTTCGTTTAGCTGAAGGTAGGCGCTAAGCCCCCTTCCTCAGCGAACGCCGACCGAATGGGAGGCGCGAACAGGGAGGAGATACAGCGCCGCACGATTCTCAAACACGTTCGGCACTTGGCCCACAGGCCAACGCTTCACCGAAGCCATTATGCGTGTAACGTGCATAGTGTGCATTACAGTGAAACGGAAGACAATCACCATCCGAGAGGACCAAGACGAGTGGATAGAGGATCAACACCTCAACCTCTCGTCGTTCGTCCGTGAGCAACTGGACGAACTCATCGAAGAGCGCGAGTAGAATGTACTACGCCTACAAGTATCGTCTCAAGCCGTCGGACGCCCATCGCAAGGAGTTGGACCGCCACCGCGATATTTGTAGGCAACTGTACAACCACACGCGCTACCGCCTCAACGAGTATCAAAACGAACACGGCGAACTGCCGTCCATGACCACCCTGCGGTCGGAACTCCCCGACCTCAAAGAGTGGTGGGACGACCTCTCGGACATATACTCGAAGGTTCTCCAAACCGTCGTGGAACGCCTGTTCGACAACCTCAAAGGACTCTCCAAGCTCAAGGAGAACGGCTACGGTGTCGGCCAACTCAAGTGGAAACCGCCTCGGGAATTCCGCAGTTTCACGTACAGTCAGTCTGGCTTCAAGCTCGACAAGAAGGGCGGTCAGACTGTCCTCTCGCTCTCGAAACTTGCGGACATACCGATTCGGCTTCACCGTCCTATCCTCGACGGCGCCAAGCTCAAGCAGGTCACGCTCAAAAAAGAGCCGACGGGCGACTGGTTCGCCACGTTCGGTGTTGAAATGGACCGTGAACCGCCCGAACCACCCGAGAATCCCGAGAAGTGCGTCGGTATCGACGTGGGTATCCTGAAGTACGCTCACGACACCGACGGAACGGCGGTCGAATCGGTTGACTTCTCGGACGAACGCGAGCGGTTGGAACGCGAGCAACGGAAACTCTCGCCGAAGCAACACGGGTCGAACAACTGCGAGAAGCAACGGCGTCGAGTCGCGGAGTGTCACGCGGACCTCCAACGGAAGCGCCGCGACTTCATGCACAAGCTCTCGAACTACTACGCTCGAGAGTACGACCTTGTAGCGGTCGAAGACCTGAACGTGAAGGGGATGATGGAGTCGCCGTCGAACAGCCGCAACACTGCCTCTGCCGCGTGGCGAACGTTCCTCTCACTGCTTGAATACAAGTGCGAACGAGAAGGAACGCATTTCGTGGCGGTCGAACCAGCAGGGACGACCAAGGAGTGCGCGGCGTGCGGTATCTCGACGGACAAGCCGTTGTGGGTCCGCGAACATTCCTGTCCGTCGTGCGGATTCACCGCCGACCGAGACTGGAACGCAGCGTGGAACATTCTTTCTCGCGGTATCAAGCGAGTAGGAGAGGGACACTCCGAATCAATGCCTGTGGAGACTGCGCTCCCTACGGGAACCACGACGGTTCCTGCAAAGCGCGTCTTGGAAGCAGGAAGCCCTACCCTCAAGGAACGAGCCGCGCCAGCGGCGAGTGAGTAGGGTAGTTCACTTGCTCGACACACAGGAGAGACAGTGAAGTTCGTACGTGGTCGGCGCCTGCCAGTGGTCGCGCTCCACCCAGACCCCTTCCACTGCGTCACCGTCGATTTCGGTGCCACAGCCCAGACAGTCGTTGGGCTGGCCAGGTGGCGTCGGCGGTGGCCGATACTGTTGCACAGCGGTGGTATCCGAGAGTGGTGGCATAAGCTTTCAGGTCTCCTGCCCGCACTCCGGGATCACGGCCTGTGCCTGGGGTGAAGTCACCATCGCGCCCCCTACAGCTAGTGCTCTGTCAGGCGTCAATTGAAGGATATAGGCGTTTCAATTTGATGCGAGCATCGTCGGTCGTAAATCGCCAGTCAATATCCGTTTCACCGCTGTTTCGTTCCTTTTTCCATGCGGCGACCTCCTGACGGAGTGTCGCCGCATCGGGAATACGTCGGTCGAGACACTGCTGTTGCAGCGTATTGAACTCGATTTCCGCCATGTTGAGCCAACTGCCATGGACTGGCGTGAAGTGGAATTCGAGCTTGTCGAGTAACCGACGTGCTTCAGCCGGTTCGAAATATTCGTAGAAGGCAGCTGGGTTGTGCGTGTTGAGATTGTCCAGCACCACCCGGATGCAGTCCGCATCCGGGTAGTGCTGATCCACGAGATGCTGGATGAAATGCACCCAGTCTTCGGTGGTTCGTCGGTCTTTGACCCTTACCGCTCGCCAGCCGGCGAGCGGTTCGGAGGCCAGAAACAGGTTCTTGGTGCCGTTGCGCTCGTAGTGGTAATCCTCACGGGCAACCGTGCCCGGCTCTGCCGGGCGCGGTTGCTTGACGTGCTTGATCAACTGTGTCGGGTGCTCGTCGAAACAGACGAGAGGTCGGTCTGGATCGTATGGTTCGCGGTAGAGCGAGAGGATGTCCTCCATGTGATAGACGAACTCGGAGTCTTGACCCGGCGGAATCACCCACTGTTTGGATCGGTGAGGCTGGAGTTCGTTTTTTTGAGGACTTGACGAATGGTCTCGTGGGAGATCGACTCGTGGTCGATCTCCTCGAGGACAACGAGTTCGTCGGCAAGAAGCCGGAGCGACCACTGGGAGTAGCCTTCGGGCGGTTCGCTGGTCGCGAGGGCGATAAGGTGAGCTTCGTCCTCACCGTCGAGTTTGCGTTCGTAGGTGCGGTCAGGATCCTTGCGTTCGATGGCTTCGAGCCGGTCACGTTCGTGGAACTTCTTCCGTGTTCGCCACGGAGTACTCGGGCTACAGCCGAGTGACTCGGCGATCGCCGAGTCACTCTTACCGTCGTCGGCTTGGAGGAGGATACGTGCGCGAGTAATCTTCTGCGCCCGGTGGACGCCGTGCGATGTAATGCTGTTCAGTGTATCTCGCTCTTCTTCGGTCAACTCGATTGGATACGTCGACTGGGTCATTGCCACCAACCTACTATCCACGACAATATGAGCCTTTCAACTCACGGCTGACAGTACACTAGGCGGCCGCTATGCCCTTTTTCGTCCCGACTTTGGCATCCGACAGCTCATTCAACCGTTACGCTCTTCGCCAAATTCCGTGGCTTATCGATCGACCGCCCTAATCGATTCGCAACCCAATACGCGACGAGTTGCAACTGCACGTTCGCGAGGATTGGTGTGAGGCGCGGCCCCACCGCTGGCACTTCTAATACGTGATCTGCATACTGTTCGACTTCCTCAGGCGCGTCAGTCACTGCGACAACAGGCGCGCTGCGTGCTTCCACTTCCTTCACGTTCCCAAGTGTCTTTGCAGCGTTTGTGTCCCCAGTCACCATCGCGAACACAGGCGTTGCCCCGTCTACCAGTGCGAGCGGACCGTGCTTCAGTTCGCCAGCGGCGAACCCTTCAGCATGTTTGTACGTAATCTCCTTCATCTTCAACGCACCCTCGAGCGCAACCGAGGCGTTGTATCCGCGGCCGATGAAGAAGTAGGCGTCCGCTGTCTCGTATTCCTCAGCAATTGCGCGCGCGTTCGACGTATCCAAGACCTGCTGGACCAGGTCAGGCAGATCGCGCAGCCGTTCGACGAATTCTGCCGAACATTCTCCCGACAGCACACTCGCCAGCATCGCCAGCGCGACTTGCTGACTGGCGAACGTCTTCGTCGCCGCCACGCCGATCTCCGGTCCGGCGCGGATGTACATCACGTGGTCGCACTCCCGGGCGGCCGAACTCCCGACCGTGTTGGTCACCGCCAGCGTCGTCGCCCCTGTGCGGTTGGCCGCTCGGAGCGCGCTCATCGTGTCGGCTGTCTCGCCGCTCTGGGTAACCCCCACAACCAACGTCTCCGCCGTTACCGGAATCGCATCGATGTCGTACTCGCTGGCGAGGAAGCACTGTGTCTGAATCCCGTGCTCACGCAGCATTCGCGCACCGTAGAGCGCCGCATGATAGGAGGTTCCGCAGGCGACGAACTGCACCGGCCCCTCGAGTTCGAGGTCGTCTAGCTCGTCGACCGTCACTTCACCCTCTAGTTCGGAGACGCGCTCACGCAGGCACTTGCGGATTGCCTGCGGTTGCTCGTGGATCTCCTTGAGCATGTAGTGGTCATAGCCACTCTTGCCGGCGTCTTCCGGATCCCAGTCGACGGTCTCGACGGCCGTTTCGACGACGGCGCCCTGCTCGTCTGTCACGACGATCCCCGACGGATTGATCCGCGCGAACTGCCCATCTTCGAGGTACACGACGCGATCCGTGTACTCGATAAACGCGGGCACGTCGCTTGCCAAATAATGCCCATTATCACCAATCCCGAGCACGAGCGGCGACTCGTTTCGCGCCGCATACACGGTCTCGCTGCCGGGGAACACTGCCGCAACAGCGTAGCTACCCTCAAGCTGGTGCACTGCCTCTCGGAATGCCTCTTCACGATTAGCACCAGTCTCGAGTGCCGTTTCGATCAGATGCGGAATAACCTCGGTGTCGGTGTCGCTCGTGAACTCGTGGCCCCCAGTTTCGAGATCCGAACGTAGCTGCTGGTAGTTCTCGATAATCCCGTTATGGACAACTGCCACATCACCAGTACAGTCCGTGTGCGGGTGTGCGTTCGTATCTGTCGGTGGCCCGTGCGTACTCCAGCGCGTATGTCCGATTCCAGCCACACCATCAATTCCATTGTCAGGAAGGACCGCCTCGAGTTCTGAAACCTCTCCTTGCCGCTTGTGGACCGATAGTGACGAGTCGGCGACCGCTACACCGGCAGAGTCATAGCCACGATACTCGAGGCCCGACAAGCCAGTCATTAATACGTCACCGACAGCGCCGTCAGTCCCAGTATAGCCGATAATTCCGCACATCAGGACCACACCTCCGTTCCCTCTGAGAGAGTTCCACGGACGGTCGTGCCCGCTTCGACAACCGAGTCCGGGCCGACAATCGCACCCGGAACATACGCACTCCCTCCTTGATCCTCTACGCGGTCAGCCAACAGCGCACCAAGATCTTCATTCTCGAAGACACGATTCCCGACGCGGACATCTCCTGGCCCACCGGGAATAGTCGTACCGCTACCGATAGTCACGCCGACCCCGGTGACACAGTCGATCACGTTGGCCCCAGCCCCGATACGGGTATCTGCGTCGATAACACTCTGTTCGACAATTGCATTCGAACCGACCGTCGTGTTTTCACCGAGACAAACATATGGGCCGACAACGGCCCCTGGTCCAATCTCACAATCAGGTGCAATCACAACTGGCTCGCGAACAACAGCTGACTCATGGATTGTCGCAGACGGGTTACTCCCATCACCTTGGCTGCCATCGACCAAGCCCGCCTCAAACAAATCAAACGAAACATCAAGCAAATCCCAAGGATACGTCGCGTCAACCCAGAGGCCTTCTGAAACAATACCTCGGACCTCAGAATCAGATTCAATCAGTTCGCGAATACCGTCGATCAGCGACTGCTCACCGGCTCGTGGTTCGGCAGCACGAATCGCATCGAAAACTTGCGTCTCGAACGCATAAACGCCGGCATTGAAGCGATATGAGCGCTCGTCCTGTGGCTTCTCAATTATCTCCGTAACCGTTTCGTCCTCGAGAATTACGCCGCCATAGTCGTCGACATCTGTACGGTTGAGCAGCCCAAGCGTCGCCGCTGCATCGGCGTTGGCGTGTGCCCCAATGACGTCGCTGATGATCCGGCTCTCAACCAGCTGGTCGCCGTTCACAACCAGCAGCGGCCCGTCAACTTCAGATTCAGCGGCGAGCAGTGCATGACCACTGCCGAGCTGCCGGTCTTGTGTAACGTATGTGAGTGGAACGTTCTTGTACGTCGACCCAAAGTAGGCTTGAACGCGGTTGCGCTTGTAGCCGACAACGACAGTAATGTTCGTCACGCCGGCTTCAAGCAGCTGATCGAAGACGTGTTCGAGAATCGGCGCTGTCGCAGCTGGCAGCATCGGTTTAGGACGATTTTGGGTTAATGGACGTAGCCGCGTGCCCTCCCCTCCTGCAAGAACGACAGCCGAGATCGACTCCATACAGTTATCCAGAGAGTACAACCCACTTATTATTGTCGGCTCATATGTATAAGGAGAATAAACACAAATGTGAACAGTCGTTGGAAATCCAAACTGCCCTGTGACGGCCTGGTTGTCAGTGTGGAGCTATGCGCTGTTAACCGATCCTGTTACCGAGTGCGTTGGTTTACCAAGTATGTCTTGGTTCGAAACTCAAAGATAGTCTCGAATAGGCGGATCTCCCAACGTGAGCACTCCAGTCTACACAGCGTTAGATCAACTTAGAATGTGTTTTAGATCGAGCCGTAGAGATAATTGTGAGAATAGGACTCGAGCAGTAGGCTAAGAAATACCTCTTAGTGGTGAATGATTACATCAGAAACGTCAGCCGGGAGGCCGACGTTGAGCCCCCTTCCAGTGAGATTCACGGAAGGATCGAGATCGGGTCAGTGTGGCTATTAACTTGAGGGGAACCGATCTCGAAGTGGCGAGGAAATTGTCTCGGAGCGGATCAGTGCCGGGTCTCCGACAGATCCTTCACCTCGCCACCGATATCTTAAAATCATGACGTAATAACCTTGGTGGCCAGTTGATACTATCAATACATATGACTATTGTTCCCAACACTGATGACACGCTGACCGTTCTACCCTTGAGGCACACCCAGAGTACACGAGTCAGCGGTGCGAGCACCGTCGTTACCAATTGGTGTGACAGTACCTGCCAGTCTGAGTCGTGTTCGTCGTCCATCTCCGGTAGACCTGCACAAACCGCGTTCCCCTGCGAACGACACGCCTTTGCAACTCCCCCTGAAAGACCGAGGCGATGTGGCCCTGGGGACACCTCGCTGTCGCGTATCTGTTGTACACGATCTACACTCACCGCGACGGTCGAAGACCATGCGCACTTCCGATAGTCGTCCTCGCGATTGGCTCGCAGTTTCCGGACCTGATCGATAAGCCGCTCGCGTGGTCATTCGGGGTCCTCCCCGGTGGGCGAACATTCGCTCACTCAGTGTTCTTCGCTGCGCTACTCCTCCCGACTGTCGGCCTGCTTGCCCATCGTGTTGACCGGCCTGCTATCGGGCCTGCGTTCGCCATTGGACACGTCTCACACCTACTCTCCGATATTCCGCCGTCCGTGCTCCTCTCGTGGGACCTCTCGGCAACGACGTTTCTATTCTGGCCTGTCCTCGAGCCGCCGGAATACCACTCACCTGGCAGCATTCTTGCCGGCTTCCTCCGGTACTCCATGGGTTGGTATGAGTTGGTCCAGCTCGGACTGGTCCTCGTCGCGCTCATTGTCTGGTACCGCGACGGTACGCCTGGGCTCGGTGCTGTGCGCCGCGGGCTCGAACACACCGTCAGCAAAGCACCATAGCAGGTGGTCCATGGCGACGCCCATTAGCGAGAGTGCACACTCGAGTCGCAGAGTTGGAGGCAATCACTTCATCATCAGATGAGATCGCTGCAGAGATTGTGCAGATTGACTGCACGCTCGAAAGCCTGGCCGACGAGTTGTGAACTACCCCACCCTACTCGCTCACGGCTGACGCCGTTCGCTCCGTGAGGGTGGGGCTTCCTGCTTCCACGACGTGCTTTGCAGATACGGACGTATCCACAGGGAGCACAGTCTCCACAGGCGTTAACGAATCGCGGAGCGATTCGTTCGCACACCAGAAATCTTCGATTTCTGGGGACGGTGATTCGGAGTGAACCACTCCTACTCTTCAAAACCGCGAGAAAGAATATTCCACGCCGCATTCGCGTCCCTATCCGCTTCAAACCCACACGCGGGGCACGAGGAAAGATCGCGCTGTGCGCGTTCGAGCCGCTCACGTTCGTCGCTGAAGTCGGGACTTTCGATGGCGCAGCCATCGGTGTCGTGGGCGTACGTGAGAATCACCACGTCAATGCCAATAACCTTCTCCGCCGTCTCCGGTTTCTCGGGCGCGGCTTCATCCACGTCGATACCGAACGCAGCGTACCACTCGCCTGTGGGTTCCTGTTTGATCGTGACTTGTTTGATGGTTGCGTTCTCGGGGATGTCTCGGTGGAGGTAAATCGGAATCTCACCGATTTTGCTCAACCACAGGACAGGCCGACCACTCGTATTCTTGAGTTTGAAGCCGGACTGATTGTAGGTGAGCGACCGATACTCCCGAGGCGGTTTCCACTTGAGCATTCCAGCAGCGCGTCCGTTCTCCTTCTGAACTTTGAGCGTGGAGAGGTTGGTAGATGTGCCTATTGCTCAGACGTGACGAATAGGACGACGAGTGCCAGCCCAATAGATGTCGCCGACAGCGGCTCCCAGTTCCCCGTCTTTCCCACGTGGTAGGTGGCTGCACAGACTGCTAAAATTCCTACCAGAGACACCGCTATCTCTACTTTCTCGTCAACGACGAGTTTCGGTACTGAACCCTCACTCATGAGATGAATGATTTGCAAATTGATTTTTAACCGTTCTGCTTTCTCGGCGGCGTGTGCCAAGTTCTCCATCTGTGTTAAGCGATTCTGGAGAGCTGAAATACGGTGTGCCAACCGTTTTATGATACCCTCGAGTCAAGCAAACAACCCTCGAATTATACTAGAGTTCGACACATTCACTAGGCTCGGCACGACCTGAACTTATCTACATTACACGTTGTGCGTCTCTTCCTCTCGAGGATCTTCGATGAGTTCGTAGAGTCCCTCATACACTTTGCGCGCGTTGCCATGCTCCACGAGCCGGCCGAGACGGTCACGGACATACTGTAGGCTATATCCAGTCTCGTCAGCAACAAAAGGCGCAGTAACACGCCCCTCTTTCAGCATATTCAGCAACTTCTCGTCGGCTGGCCCGAGATCTTCTTCGTCAAGCATCGAATCTCGGTTAGTAGTTGTTACGCTCACGTCTAAATGGACGATGGCTTTGGATATAATCCTTACTCCACAATCCTTAGGACCTAAGGGTTAAGTGCTGTTAGCACATACTGTAGAATGAGTACGGGACGCCTCAGAATTTCTGAGGCCGGTGTTACAGCACCGACCCCGTGCTGGAGCAACCAGCAATGTCAGATACACCAGCGAGACACGAAACAATTTCGACTACACTGACCCAGGACAATATCGTCCTCGAGCAATCGGGAAGCTACTACGGCTACCTCGGGCAAGACGGGGAGGGCTTCCACCATCACGTCGATGAGGCCACGAACACCGTCTACGTGACGCCAGACCGCGCGGAACGATTCCTCCCCGACAATGCGGGCCTGTACTGGTTTCGCGTCCATGGCGAACTAGACCACACAGAAAAACTCGAGCGAGACGAAGACCGCAACAGGTGGATCGCGTACGTCGAGTCGGTCAGAGGCTGGACAAAACGTCCGATCCACCTTGACGTCACGGAGGTTTTCGCCAAAATGCACGAGGGTGATCGACGGTGACCAACGAACGCCGAGTCACCATCTCACTCGAATTCGAGCCACCAATCACCCCCGGAGATCTTGAACGCGCCTACTGCGAAATCCTCGAGCGAGTGGAGGTGGACCGATGAAAGACGAGTTTACCCTTCAATGGACACCAGTCCATGGCCCGATGCGAAAGTTCGTCTTCGAACCCCAACTCGAGGGCGAGTACGCGTGGGCCCGCATCGAGTTCGAACTATGCGAGTCTCAGTGGCGAGAAGTCGGGATCGAGTATCTCGAGGAGATCTCGTTCGTCAGTGACGACAGAAACGAAATCGCGTCATTCCACGCTCATCCATATCTGAACGGAGGTGATGCCGATGAGTAGTCTCCCCGAATGCGGTGAGATCGACATTGAAACCCTCGCAGAAACGATCGAGCACCTCCAGGAACAAAACAGACAACTCACCGACCGTGTCGGTACACTCGAGGACGATCTTGAACAGACCCAAGACGAACTCGAGGACCTCGAAACTGAGAAAGCAGACCTCCAGGAGACGAACGAACGCCTTCACGATCGACTCGACAACTGCGAACAGGAGACCACTCGGCTCGACGCGCTCACAGATGCTGCACGTAAGCGATCGGGAGTGAACAAACAGCGGATCGAAGAACTCCAGGCCCGCGAACTCGAGAAAGGAGCCCATCTCCGCACAGAGACTGTCGATCACCACGAGATCGATATCGACGGCGATCACCTCGAGCGGATCACCAAAGACGACGGCCACACCTACTATCGGCTCCCCGAGTCGGACGATCCACTCGACCGAAGTGGGAACGTCGCACTTGCCCACGGTGACTTGCTTCCGGTTCAGCAACTCTCCCGAATGGACGAAGAGATGCTTCGCTCGACGGCGAATGCGTTGCCAACGCGGTTAGCTGCAAAGCTGTGGAAAGCACGTACCGACTCGAGCGTCGGTGACAACCCCTGGGAGTCCGGGTGCAAGGGAATCAAAGAGTACGTCAAAGCGAGCGACCTGAAACACTGGATCCGCAGACAAGAGCCAGGAACAAGCGAGACGTATGCAAAGAAGCTCGTCTCCAGGACGATCGACGCCGCACTCGACCTCTCGAATCATCGTGTCGCGGTTCGCAAACGAACTGAGCGAAAGAACGGCCTCGAGTACACCGAACGCCGGCTCATACTCCCCACCGATGCAGAAATCCCGGGTGAGACACCAGACCCGAGTGAGTTAGGACAGACCCCAGAGACAGCTGGCGTCCACGGCTACCCGTAGACACCGGGTAGAAATCACCCTCGAGAGAGGCTAAATCTCTCAGCACACACCACCCACACATCACGCAGGCGGTTGGTTTGGAGGTTGGTTAGCTATAGGTGGGTCTCTCGAGCGGTCCTCGGCGGTCACTTCCGAATACGGTCTCGGAAGGAGTGTCCGAAGACGACGGCTGTCCACAGATGCCTTGACCACACACCCCTCAGCTTTCGGAGACTTCCTCGATTGCCCTGACGAAGTCCTCGGGGCGTTGCGATCCGATCAGAACTGCGCGCCCGTTTGCTCGATCGATCCAGACGCCTCGGTTGCCACTGACATTGTATGCAAGCTTCCCGGGCGCCCAGCGAATTCCCCATCCGCCGAACTCACGAAGCGGCCTGTACTGTCTGGGTTCGTATCGCTCGATCTCCGACCAGGCAATTCGACGGAATGACCAGTGAAGCGGCCACATCTTGAAATAAATACCGTCGGCTCTGACCTCGGTCTGGAGACGAAGATTGTAGAGGAATGCGGCGATGGCCCCAATAACGATGAGTCCACCCCACGAGATCGGCCCTAATACGAGCATGAGTAGCGCAACACCCCCAAGGAGTGTCCAAAGCCACCACTGGCGAAACCGCTGTATTTCGCGAAATGCTGTGTCGGTCTCCATGCGTGAATCGTAAGGACTTGTCGCTACTTGGGCATCATCCCTGCCGTGAATGACGAGGCTTTCGCCTCGAATTTTCCGTAACGATCAGTACACCCTCGAGATGGGCGACTGCTCCCGCCTCGAGATCCAGTCAGTTCGGACCATCCGAACATTGATTCTCGTAGAGCGTCAACGCTGTCAACAAGGATGTCGCGTCAGATTCGTCTCGAAGATGACGTGTACGAACGTATCAAAGCGAACAAGCGTGATGACGAGTCGTTCAGCGATGCCGTGGACCGACTCATCAGTGGGCGGTCACTCCGTGATCTCCGCGATGTGTTCGACGACGACCAGGTGAGCGAGATGCGGGACGCCGTCGAGGGCGCTGATCAGGCGGACCGTGATGAGGTCCGTGAGGTCGCGGAGCGCTTCGAATGATCATTGATAGGAGTTCGTTCTAGACGTTATCGACGACATTGACCCCGCCGTCCAGAAAGAACGGGAACTCGAAACCGAGAGCGTTCCGCTGGTGATTCCCTCGATGACCGTTCTGGAACTTTACATCGGCGTCGGGAAGGTGGCGAACACCCTCGAGGAGCGCCAAAAGGTGGAAGCCGTGCTTGACTCCTACCTTTCAACAGCGAGAGAGTCCTGCCGTTCACGGCGGGCGTGAATCGCGTCACTCGACGACGCGAACCACCGGTTACTCCCCGACCGGAGTCTCCAAGTCGTCGGCAGCGTGGATTAACATCCCGCGCCACGTCAGACCGTGTTCATTTTTCACGCGTTTGATGCGCTCATACTGTTCGTCATCGGGGACTTCGATGTTAACGTAGTTCGACACAGTATCTACGAGAATCCGTAGATTTATGTTAGTTATGCTCGTGCACAGAAGTAGCGATGAAGCGCACCAACGAGTTCGAAGTAGTTCCCCAGTCCGACGCGGACGAGGAGTTGCTTCGACGGCACTTGGACGCTTCAGCCGCTCTCTGGAACGAGATCAATTATCAGCGCCGAACCAACTTCGAAGACCCGGACGGCGACGTTTGGGAGATCGACGAGTACCGCGGACGGTACGGCGGTACGCTCGGCGCGTCAACCGTTCAGCAGATCGAACGCAAGAACCGCGAAGCGTGGCGCTCGTTCTTCGCACTCCGAGAAACGGGAGAAGCCAACGGCAAGCCCGGCTTCTGGGGCAATCAAGACGAGGGTCGCGAACTGCGGACGTACATCCGAAACACGTCGTACTCGGTTGAATGGGGCGAACACTCTCGGCTCGAGATTCTTGTCGGCCAAGACCTGAAAGAGGAGTACGGTCTTGGATACCAAGAACGGCTTCGGCTCAAAGTCCGGGGCGAACCCAACTGGAAAGAGTACGACAAACAGGGCCGATTGGAGCTGTATTACGACGATGTGAGCGAGACATTCAGAGCCTTTCAGCCAGTCACAATCGACAATTCTCGACTGGCACAACCACTGGCGGACGAAACCGCCGCTCTGGACATCGGCGCGAACAATATCGTCGCCTGTACGGTTTCAACCGGCGAGCAGTACCTGTACGAAGGGCGCGATCTGTTCGAACGGTTCCGCGACACCACGCAACGAATTGCCGATCTCCAGTCAAAACTCCACGAAGGGCGGTACAGTTCGAATCAAATCGACTCGCTGTACCGACGACGGACCCGACGACGCGACCATGCACAGGACGCGCTCTGCCGGGATCTGATCGAACGTCTGTACGACCAAGGCGTCTCCACGGTGTATGTCGGCGATCTCACCGACGTACTCGAGACGCACTGGTCTGTTCGGACGAACGCCAAGCTGCACAACTTCTGGGCGTTCCGTCGATTCGTCGGACGGCTCGCCGATACCGCCGAGGAGTTCGGCATAACCGTCGAAGTCCGCACGGAAGCGTGGACCTCGCAGACGTGTCCGAACTGCGGCTCGACCAAGGACACAACGCGGCATCAAGACACGCTCACCTGTCGTTGCGGCTTCGAAGGCCACGCGGACCTCGGCGCAAGCGAGACGTTCCTGAAACAGCACGAAGACGTAGCACGGCCGATGGCACGGCCCGTGTGCCTCAAGTGGGACAGCCACGACTGGCTGGAGTTACCACGCTCTCCCCGTCCCAACGAGGAGCACACGAACCCGCAAGTTGCCTCCGTGGACTCGGCGTAGCCGAGACTCCCAGCGAGAGGAAACCACGGCGTTCACGCCGGGGAGGATGTCATAGCGGGAGGTCTTCAGCAATCGAGCGAAGCTCGCTCCTAGTCGGCTGTACCCCAATCTCGACCTCATGATCGCCAACCCAGAAATGAAACTCCTGGTGGTCGACATCGAAGTGGAGTCCGCAAGAGACATCTGAGTCTGCCTGTCTGTACTCCGATTCACTCACGTTCTCACCCTTCTGGAGAGTCTCGAGCAGATACTCACTAACATGTGGACGTTGTTTCATTGCCAGGATATGGTCGGTTGCCACGTGTTTCAACACTTCCTCCCCCGTACCGTACCCCTCACCGACAAAATAGAACTCACCGCTGAACTCATACGAATCCACTCGGACGGTAAGCGTGTAAGTATCGGACATAAGTCTCCATCGGTGTGCAGAGACAAGTATCGTGGTCAACTGGCAACATACGAAGGGAAGTTGTCACCTCAAACGAATGAGCCACCGAAACACTCGTATACATTGTATACCATGTAAACAGTATGGGATCGATCTCGGTACGTGTGCCCGATGAGTTGGAGACTGAACTCGACGCGTATCTTGAGGACGAGAACCTCGACCGGAGTACGGCCGTTCGGAAGCTGCTCTCCGAGGGTCTTGAAGAGTGGCGGCGCGAACGAGCACTCGACCAACTTGCAGCTGGAACCATCTCATTCAGTAAAGCGGCTGAGATGGCAGGGATGTCCGTCTGGGATTTTGCTCAGCTCGCTAAAGAGCGTGACATCACCTGGGTGGCGGACGATCATCTTGATGTGCAGTGTTGAACGCAAGACGGCGGCAGTATTGATATTCTGACATGCAGTTATATGCCAGTATAGTCGCTCTATCGTCGAATTCTGAGAACAGACGATTCTATTTCAGCCGACTTGCTCGGTGATCAAAGCATCAGTTTCACAAGATACTGCGTGAAGTATGTGATAGACGATGGTGATGCCTCTCTCGGATACGTCCGGAGAAAGAGAGCAGGCGGCGAGTTAGGGACTCGCCGCCTGCGCGAGGTTATGGACGATGCACTTCCGTGTGGGCTCCCGGAATTGGCCGTGCCAACTCCGGGAGCGGAGCTCGTCGCCATCGTCTTTCAGCATCGCAAACACCGTCTCACTCATTGATCGTTGGTTGTAGACATCGTCGTCAATTCGTGCGTTGTGAGCCTTCTTGAGCGCATTTTGCTCACAGTGTTTGATCACTGGTCGCGTCGCTGCTGCACGACAGGCCTCTCGGAGTTCTGTCCACGAGTACATTTTGTCAGCCAGCAGTGTCTGCAGGTCTCCGGCGTTCCGCCGGAAGACCTGCAACCCGATATGCCCGTCATAGGCTTTCTTTGTCGTAAAATGGGCGTCCATGATTGCAAGCGACTCCGTATCAACCAACAGCGTCGTCTTCATGGCGTTGAACGAGTAGCCCACACGATTCCGGTAGTGTGAGCTGGCCTGATCTCGTTGGAAGCCGCTGGCATCAATCGACGCAGTTCCCGAGAGTCCCGCCTGCTCCGCTGATCGGCGGAGCAGGCGGCGCAACTCTTGCATCGGAAATTCACCGTCCCACACGCTGAAAGACGAATAATCAGGAGACTTCTCAAGGCCGAACACATCGAGGATTCCCGGCATCTCGTTGAGATAGTCTTCGAGCTTCCGGAGCGGTTTGTTGATCTCTTCTTTGAGCAAAAGGAGCGCGATTTTCGTTGACTTGGCGTACCCGTCCGCGCCGTCCGGCGCGGCGGGTACATCTGGTTCTTCTACGTGGTTCGTGGCAAAGTCTCGAAACGTCCGTGCGAGGTTCTTGAGACGCCCCATATCGCCAGACGGCGTCCAAATCCCCTGAAATCAGCGATACAATCCGCAGACGGCGCCGGCATTCAACAGAGCATCTTGATGCAGATCTCGAGGCGCTGTGAATGTGGGTCTTCGACGCGACACCGCTCATATATCTCGCGAAGGTTGATCGACTCACGCTCGCCCAACACCTCGAAGCCTCGTGTGTGATTCCTGAGCGAGTCTACGAGGAAGTTGTCACAACCGGCATTGACGAAGGATATCCGGACGCCCGTCGTATCGAGCGGAGCGTCGACGCCAACCAGTTCGAAATCGTGACAGTTGAACCCTCCCCATTGCTGTCACGGATCCAAGATAATAGTAATCTCAGCGACGCTGACGTCGCCGTCCTTGCCTGTGCCGATTCGTATGACGGTGTGGCTGTGATGGATGAGACGTATGGTCGTGACGTCGCCGCGGCTGAAGGAATCACAACTCGGGGCACGGCGTATCTCATCCTAAAACTCGCGAAGCAGGACGCGATCGATGTCGACGACGCACGAACCGTAATCGATACGATGATCGACGAGGGGTGGTATTGCGCTCCTGATGTCTACACGAAAATAATTCAAAAACTCGATACGCTTTCGAAATGAACTGGTGCTGTTTCGAAGCGATAGTATATTATCAACATTCCTACTAGTATACACAAGTCGGTAGTGCCCTGTGTCCCCAAAGTCTGTGCGTATCTCACCCGGAATGGCCACGAGTTGCTCGTGTTCGAGGGACCCGGGCACGATGGACTCCAGATCCCGAAAGGAACGATCGAGCCTGGCGAATCGCCGTGGGATGCACTCGAGCGCGAAGTCTGGGAAGAAAGCGGCCTCACAACACTTCAGAACATCGAACACCTGACAAGTGATGTCTGGACGCGCCGGCGCACACCTCCCAAACGGTACCACCGGCATTTCTTCCATGCAGAGGTTGATGTCGACCGCGACACGTGGACGCACGTGGTGACTGGCGATGGGGACGAACAGGGCGCCGAATTCACCTATTCCTGGCTCGAGTTACCCACGACTCGAGAGTTCGCCCTCGCCCTCGACGACTACGTGCATCTCCGCATCTAGTGCTGCTTCGAGAATGACAAGTGCGTTTGCTCTTCTATAGCCAGTTTCAAATTAGCCAATCTCAAAATAGGCTATTTCGAAATAGGCTATTTCGAAATAGGCTATCTTTAACCAGCGAGAGAATCCCGCCGTTCACGGCGGGCGTGAATCGCGTCACTCAACTACGGGATCCACCGCTCAATAACAGACCAGATATTCAACGCTAATCTGAATGATTAAGTAGGTTTGTCTACATAGGCTATGTATGACGGTTGAGGCCACTCGAACCTATGTTGGTTCCATCCAGAACCAGCAACAGGTCTGCGATGGCCTCGATTCGCTCGGTGATTCCGCCTCGAAAATCTGGAACGTCGCACGCTGGACAGCAGACCGCATCTGGGATGAAGTTGGCGAAATACCAGACGAAGGAACGCTCAAAGCGTACATGAAGAACCAGTCGTGCTGGAAAGACCTGAACGCACAATCCAGTCAGAAAGTCATCGAAGAACTTTCCGACGCTTTCCAGTCATGGTTCGACTTGCGACACAAGTTTGACGAGGCGAATCCTCCCGGCTACCGTAAACACGGCGACACTCGACCCAAGAGTACGGTCACGTTCAAAGCAGACGGCTTCAAACACGACCCCGAACACGACCGCGTCCGACTCTCAAAGGGCAAGAACCTGAAAGAACACTGGTCGGACTTCCTGCTCTGCGAGTACCAGATCCGCCCCGACGTTGACCTTTCAGAAGTCAACAAGGTGCAGAACGTTCGAGCCGTCTGGAATGGCGACGAGTGGGAACTGCACTTCGTCTGCAAAGTCGAACTCGAAACCAACGACTCAGCAGGCAACGAAGTGGCCGGTATCGATCTCGGTATCAAGAACATCGCCACAGTCGCATTCCCCGACGAGTACATCCTGTACCCCGGCAACTCGCTCAAACAGGACAAGCACTACTTCACCCGAGCAGAGTACGACACTGAGGGTGAGAACGGCCCCTCGGAGAAGTCGATGCGGGCACGCAGGAAACTCACAGACCGTGAAACTCACTTCTACCACACGCTTACGGACACGATCATCACGGAGTGTGTCGAACGCGGTGTTGGCACGCTCGCGGTGAGTTGGCCCGAAGACGTTCGAGAGTCCGACTGGGGCAAGACGGGGAACAAGAAGTTGCACTCGTGGGCGTTTGACCGCATCTACCAGTACCTCGCATACAAAGGCGAGATTCGTGGCGTCGAGGTGCTGAAGGAGAACGAGTGGGATACCAGTAAGACCTGCTCACGCTGTGGCGATGCGACGAAGTCGAACCGTGTCGAACGTGGCCTGTACGTCTGTGAGTCGTGTGAGTTGGTAGCCAACGCGGATTGTAACGGAGCGGAAAACATGCGCCAGAAGATAACTCCGAGTCTTCACGGTGAGGATAGGAGTAACGGCTGTGTGGCACAGCCATCGGTACACCTGTTCGACCGCGAGAGCGGGACGTTTCAGACGAGAGAACAGGTCGTGTCGTAGACCAGCAAATATCCCACCCGCAGTACGGGAAGCCGCGCCGTCGTCGGGCGTAGCCCGACTGCCTGAGGGATCGAAGATCCCTCTCCGTTTACGGCGCGGAGGATGTCACGTCCATCCCCAGATGTACAGCGGCGACCAGAGCTGGCCCTCGATGAACGACGAGGACATCGATCAGTTCATCGAACAGGCTGTCCCTGACGACGTTCCCGAGGAGGCCAAAGACCGATTCAGAAACCTCCGAAAGAATCCACCGGACGAAGGCAACGCCGCTAAAACCACCATCGAAGACCTTGATCTCGAGCAATCGCAGTCGCTATTCTACGAGTTCGACTTCGGCGACGGCTGGGAACATCACATCGAACTGCAGGAAATCCGTGAGGGGTCGCTTGAAGGCGAGCCAGTCGTCGTCGACGAGCAGGGCGATGCACCGCCACAGTATCCCGAATACGATGAGTGATGGTGAGTAGCCCACCCTTGGAGGCGCTCGAGGCGGTGGTCGGTCACTCTTGGGCTTCGGCGAGCTTCCTGAGAACCCGCTCGCGTGGTTCGGCGTCCAATCCTTCCAGGTGCTCGTCGGCTTGCGGCGTAATCTCGACGTCGGTCATGAACCCTACTACTTGTCAGGATCACTGTCGTCACCGTCGACGCCGTATTTGTGCATCACACTCTCGAGCGAGCGGGTCTCGTCACGGTCGCGCTGCTCGCGACTCGTCGCGAGATCCTCGAGGACGTCGTCGGACAGCTCGACACTCGGGTTCAGCCAGTCGCGGAGGGCGTCGCGGATCGCTTCGGATCGGGACGCATACCCGCGGCGGCCGTATTCCTTGTTGATCTGCTCGAGGAGGTCGGCGGGCACCCGGACGTCGATCTTTTCCATGCGGTCGCCGTTGTGGGACCCATCGGTTTCTGTGCTCATATGCTGTGAGACACGTGTGAGACAGATAAGTCCTCAGTCGACTCATGTGATCGCCTGGGCGGCGACAGCGTTCACGCCTCGAGCGAGGCAGAAGGAACCCACCGCGACGGAGATACCCAGCGCAAGCAGGCCGTAGTTCCTTCCCGAGCGTACTGTCGGCCCGACACACGTCGTTGGAGATATGCGGCCCGTCGTCGCCGAGTGGCTTGATTCCCATCGGCGTAGGCGTCCGCTGCGATATGACCAAGGATCGCCACTGCGCCGGTCACTGCGCCGAAGAGAGCCGCGCCAGGAACAACAAGTAGGATCTCGTCCGGGGTCAACACCAACGCCCCATTCCCGTGCCGAGGGGCCCGTCACGAGCGCCACTACCGCTGCAAAGTGAACTGTGTGCGGTATATTCCCCACACTGGTGAAACACTTATTCAACGTGCATGCATAAGTGCATACATGAGTATCTCAATTCGACTTTCGGAGAAGGCTAAATCGCGCGTAAACAGCCTCGGGCGCGGTGGCCCGAGGCTTTTGTAATTCCCTCAGCCGTGCGCTAGCACTCCCTGCTCGGCAAGCGAGCGGGATGAGGTTGGGCGGCTTACACGCCCCGACCCGGACAGACGCACCAACCGAACCTGTGGTTGGGTTTTGTGAGTCCGGTAATTCGATTCGTTACCGTCGAGTTTCGCCGTCTCGCGCCACGCGATGTTCACCGACGCATTCCGGTCAGCGTGGTCTTGAACCACGTCACACTCGTCGTTCGTACACCGGAACCGCCGCCCCTGCCGATACCCATGCTCACCACAACACGAACACGTCTGTGAGTTGTAATAAACGTCCACCGTATCTGTAGGAATCTCTCGCCACGTCGCCTTGTACGAGACGAACTTCTCGAACTTGTGGAACGGCAGTTTGTGCAATCGACGGTTCATATATGTCCCGTACTTGATTTCGTCGCGGATGCCGCTCATATCCTCGAACACGATGACCGGGTTTGAGAACTGCTCTGCGAACTCCACGACAGCACCGGAGAGACGGTGCATAACCCACTCGGTGAACCGTTCCTCCTTGTCACCGAGCTTCCGGTGGATGCTCGTCTTGCCGTGTTCCTGACACCGGGTGGTGATGGTGTGGTAGCGTTGGCGTTCCTGCTTGACTTGTCCGTAGTCGAGGACGAGCGTGCCTTTCGTCCGCATCGTCTCGCGGTCGAGGGCGGTGAGTGCGACGTTGCGCTCGTTGATGTCTACGCCGACTAACGTGTCGCTGGTATCGGGTTCAGGGACGTCGAGCTCGCGTGTGACCGAGACATGTAGGTAATACACGCCATCGCGGTACAGGAGTTCGGCCTGCCCTACATCCACCTCATTCGACGTGAGAGCGTCCCGAAGTTCGTCCATCGCGTCCGGCTCACCGCGCAGATGCCCCTTCACCTTCTTGTAGGGCTTCGGGCTGATACGGAACTGGACGCGGTTCGTGTCGTCGTCCACGGTGAGGCGGTAGCCTTCCGTGTGTGCCATCACGAGTGGGTACGCACCAGTTTTGTCGGTACTGGGCGGCGTCGGTTTCCCTCCGTCCGGACCGTCTTGATTTTCCCACCAGTCGAGAAGTGACTGATAGGAGTCCCACGTCTGGAGGGCTTTGCCGACGACCGCGCACTTGTTGTTCCGCAAGAAGTCGTCGCGGTCAACCTCTTTCTGTATCTCGGTGCGAGTGTACCCTTGTTGTTTGAGGCGGATGGTTTGGTTGAATATTTCGCGTGCGGCGAGGCGAGCGTCGTGAAGCCACGACCGGTCACCAGACGCTACGTGAAGGCGCGTCTGAATCGTCTTCGTGGCTTCCTCACCCATACTTCGATTTGGCATTCACTCTCTCAAAAATGTGGGTATTTCTCCTGACGGCAGTCGAGCGCACGCGCTTCACCCCCGCCCACGGTTGGGCGGGGAACTCGCGCTGTTTTTCGTTTAGATCTCTTCAAAAGAGATGATGAGTGCTATAACGACGTAATCATCCGTCTCACATCGGACGATAAGTGGGCTGGATTTGGGATCGCATCGAGCACAGATGACGAGGGAATGGATGAGATCCGGGAGCAGATGCGCAGCCGGATGGACGATCACATCGAGGAGCTGGGGCAGTGACGCTGCTCGTTCTCGATAACAATCTGTTGAGCGACTACCTGAACGGTGAAGATGACGCAAGGGAGTTACTTGAGGAGTACGAGCAGGATCGGTGGGGAGTCTCCTCTATCGTCCTCTTTGAGGCTCTCATGGGTAGCCTCTACGGGTATATCGATGCTTCTCCGGACGAAATCACCCAGGCTGTGAACGTCTCAATGGAGATCCTCGAGACGACAGAAGAGACTGCGATGGAGGCACACGACTTGCAAGAAGAACTCCAGGATCGAGGAGCACCAGTCGATCAACTCGATGCACTGATCGCTGCCTCTGCTCAAGAACATGGGGGACGGTTCGCGACGGCGGAGAAGCAGTTCTGGACGGATGACGTCCAAGAAGTCATCCCCGTCGCTAAGTACGATCCCTACTAGTAACGGAGCGACTCAGTATCCTGCTGTTTCGAGTTCGTCGAGAAACGCCGGCCGGTTCGAGTGCTTCTCGCGAAGATGCTCAACGAACGCTGCCAGCTCCGTATCGAACTCGAGTTCCTCCATGTCTCGCAAATATTCGATAACCGTCTTGTAGTGGTCGCGTCCGGTATCGGCCGCCAGATACGGTTCCAGCAGGTCTCGATACGCCTCGAGGTACGCTTCTGGATCGACCTCGGCGACGGGCTCTCGATACCGCCGAAGCGTCTCGAGGTCGTCACTCTCAAGAACCTTCTCGAAAGCCGTCTCGAGGTCACCCTCCCGGACGTACAGTTCGATCAGTCGGTCGGGGTCGAGTCGGCCGAGTTGGGTTCGCAACCCATGAGAGATCGACTCCCACACCTCGGCAGAACTGGCCGATCGCAGATCATCGTAGGCATCCCAGTCCTCGAAGCGGACGAACAGGGTCCGCAACACCTCTCGATAGCGCTCATCGTCGCGTCCCTGATAGAACTCGGCTGCCAGCTGATGGACGTCGACAGCGTGTGGAAACTCTTCCAGTCCGTCCTCGACGACCTCCTGTGCTCGCTCGTCCTGCCCATTGGCTTGGAGGACGTCGACATATTGGCGATAGAACTCGCTCCGCTCAGTGTACACATCTTCGAGGACGGCGGCTAGCTGCTCGCGGTCCTCGAGTTCTGAGAGGATCCACAGATAGGTCGACAGGAGCTGTTGCTCGTCCACGGAGAGATTTAGCTCCTCCTCTGGACGATCGTCGCCACTTCGAGACCTGGCCGTCCCCGCGTTCTCGCCCGGTCGTGGCTCCATGTCCTCGAGAGTCGTCGTGAGCGTCTCACCGACAAAATCCGTCACCTCGAGCGGGCCGACAGCCAGATGGTCGACATCCAGTTCGCCACCGGTGAACAATTCGACCTCGAGTCGCCACTGGGTCGGATCTGGAAGCTTCTCATCTGCCTCAACGACATCGTCGACATCTGCTTGTGGTGTCCCACTCTCTGATCCGGACTCGGCCGTGGCGACCGCTTCCGTCTCGTCACTGGCGATACCATCCAGCGCTGGAAGGTCAGATTGCACGAGCGAGAGCAGGTACTCGAGGTCATCAGCTGTATTACACATCTCACGGAGCGCGCCGTCGTAGTAGTCACGGACGAAGCGGAATTCGGCGGACCGATACTGCTCATACAGATACTCGAGGTGCTCACGCCTCGTCTCGGGATCAAACTCTGCCTCGCAAAGACACGCAGCGTAAGCATCGATGGCAGACTCGAGTTGGTGACCGTAGTGGCCACTACTGTCATCGATTCGTTCCAGATTCTCGCGTATCGCTTCCGACAGCGCCCGGTAAATCTCGAGGGCACGCTCGTACTTGCCGTTCTCCTGGTAGGTCGCTGCGAGGTCGTCGTAGTCGGTGAACTCGAGGTAGGTATCGGACTCGATGATCCCGCGGCGGTCGATGGCGTTCTCGAATCGGCGGTCGATATCGCGCTTGTAATCGGCGACACTCTTCTCGACCGGTTGGCCAACTGCTGCGAGAAACCGCTCTCGAAGAGACTCGTTGTCGGCGAGGACCGAACGCAGAAAGCCCCGGAGCGTCTCGATATCTGCGGTCTCGAGTGCTGATTCGAGATCGTCGCCCGCTATCGACGTCTCGGGGGACATGGACTCCGACACACTCGATGGTTCGTCCGGGGTTGTCTCTCCCTGATCTTGGAACTGCTCAATCAGCTCGTCGTACCGGTCTCGTACCGCCAGCAACACGGCGACGATGTGTTTGCAGTCGCCAGCGTAGTCGTACGGACAGGAACACCAGCCGTCGAAGTTCTCGGCAGAGAGGTCTACCGTTGTTCGATATTCCCGGCTCCCCCGTACTGTTGCAGTCACCTCAGAACCCTCAACCGTGAGGTCCCGTATACGCCCGTCTTCGAAATAGGAGACGCCGCGCTGGAACGACTGTGCGGTACAGAGATCTCGAATCGCATCACGGGTTGGCTCGTGAATCTCGGCGGCAGTCACATCGGCACTGGCCCCGTCTCGAGATTCAGAACGGGAACCGGAACCGGACGAGTCGGGTGACCACGACCAGTCCGCAAGTGGGACACGCTCGGCCACTGCAGGCGTCCCCCTCGCCTCGACTTCCTCGAGAAAGCCGATGGCAGTTTCTGTCGGGTCGACGTTCCCCCAGCCGTGATGGGTTCCCCAGAACTCCGTTGCCCACACGAGTTCGTCATCGACGACGATGCCAACGTTCCCCACGATGTCCTCTCGATCGCGATACCGCTTGGAGGGGGCACCGCCGAGCCCTTTCTGGAGTGTCTTGTTGTACGTGAAATCGTCCCAGGCGTCCTCGAGTGAACGGGTCTCTGTCTCACCGACGAACTCTGGCGGCGGCGCTCGCTGTGGATCGACCTGTACGACTTCGACTGGGATCGCGTGTTCCTCATGGATCGACTCGAGTAACTCGAGTGTCCGACGGTGATCGACTCCGACGTCCGCTTCGGCGTAGTAGCGCAGTTTCATCTGTCGCTTGAGTTCGTGTACGAGAGTACAAACGATCGCGTCTTGGTGGCTTTGGTATGTGGGAAAGAAATGCGGCCATATTCTAACACTCCGTTTAGGATAATCCGAGGTGGAGTCTCTCGGCCTCAAGGAGCGACCGAACGCACTGCGTGAGGGAGCGAGTAGGGCGAGGTAGTTCACTCCCCTGGGAGATTGATGTCGTCCGGAACAAGTGAGAATCCCAGCGTCCGGAAATCACTATCGAAGGCGAAGATATGTTCCGCGTCAAATTCACTTGCGAGCGTGCTAGTCGTATGATCGACAAATGAAATCTGCTGGTCATCGAACCGCTCGAATTCATCGCAGACCGATTCGAACTGCGATTCATCTGGATGGAGAATTGTCACTACTGGTGAATTCCGGATGCGACTCAACGTGTCCATGGCTTTCTCGTGGTTCTTCTTCCGCAAGAGTAGTGTTGTCAGCTCACTTAGAACATAGCCCGTGGTATATATTGGACGAAAGTGAAGATGTCCTGCTTGGATACCATCCATCACTGCACGAGCACGCTTGTGACGAGGTGATGTTTCAACAAAATGGGCGAAGAACGCGCCTGTATCAACAAACAAGGGTGTGGTTCCTGGGCCGCTCATCCCTCGATCTCGCCGTAGAGAACATCGTCAATCTCGTCTTCCTCAACGGGCTCATCAACCGAGAACTTTGGAGCAGAGAAGAGTGGGTCATCAGGAGCGATCTCATCAGGGGTTGTTTCCGTGTCCGCTGTGTACCACCAGACAACCGTTCGACTACCAAGAGAAACCTTCTCAAGTCTATCCTCGTCTTCTAACCGACTCAACCGTCGATATGCGGTTGACCGATCAATACCAAACCGGTCTGCCACCTCTTGTGCAGTGTGGAATGGCCGTCCATTAGTGAAATAGCTCATGATATCCTCGTTGGCAAGTTCAGACTCAAACTGTCCATTTTCGTCGCGTTCGGTGTTCCCAGACACGTATGATTTACCTCTACCCTAGTGTAGGGCCCATACACTAATAGATGTGCCGGTAGTATTAATACCACGCACTATGTAGCGCACGGTGTCGAAGCCCAACTCCTCGGGGGTGTGACCATCGTAGGAAACGCTCGAGTATTATAGTTAATTAACTGTATGGCCACGTCCTCGATGCGTTCGTCGACGAGAGAGGTCATATGGAATTCCACCTCTATCGCACTGTTGAGGGTCGCGAGCGATCACGGAAGGACATGACTTCGTTCCTCGAGTGGCTCACCTTCGTAGTCGTTGTCGCGGAGCGTGAGGATTCTTCGTCACAACACCCCGTTCAGCACAATCTGAGGTGGAACCTCTCGGCCTCAAGGAGCGACCGAGCGCACTGCGTGAGGGAACGAGTAGGGCAGAGTAGTTTACACGACGCTATGCCGTTGATAGAAGCGTCGTGTCCGTTCCTCTGTTAGAAGCGGCCGATGTACCTGGAGCGAGGCCACGCCTGGATAGCTGTTGGCCTCTATGATCTTGAACTCGCCCTTGCTGGTCACGACAAGGTCCCAGCCGACATATGGCAGGTGTGAGAACGTACTGGCGATCTCGAGCAATCGCTCGCGAATCGCCTCCCACCCAGGGATCGCCGTGCCTTCAATTTGAGCACCGGTTTCGGGGTGTGTATCGTGCCAGTCGACAGTGCCATCGTGAGGATACTCAGCGCCGGCACTGAGTTGTCCTGTTTCCCGATCGACTTCTGCACTTAGTCCACCGTTCGAGAAGTTGTCGACGGGTACAGAATCGCTGCTCCCGATCCGGTGAATCGCGATTGGAACAAACGCATCCTGTGTCTGCTCATCGTACATCGTGAGGACCCGAACCGTGTTCGTCGTCTCAGGAAACAGGGTGTCCGCATAGTCAGCTTGTTCGACAAACTCGCAGACGAGGTAGTCCTCAAGGGATACGAGTATGTTAGTGAGTTCGGCGTCGGTTTTTGCGGTTCCGTCGTACAGGTACGATCCGTCTCGCCGTTCGAGAAAGTGGACGTTGTTCCCGCCACCGCCGCTGAACCACTTCAACACGAGTTGGTCCCCGTCTGAGAGATTAGCGTCAAACCACTCGAGCGGATCCATGGTTGGTTGTGCAGTGTCGGGAGCAGTCTGGTTCTGATACTCGAGTTCACTCCCACCGTCGCTCACAACTGTCCTGTTGTCGTCCGGGTCGAAGAGATGGAAGCGCCCGTCTTTGAGAAGACCATATACCGACGGCCGGTGCGAGGGAAACTCGCCAAGGACCCGATGAAACGCGAGCTTGTTATCGATGAGGGCGTTCCAGTGGCCGTTGATGCGGCTCGATCGAATGAATCGTTGGTAGTCACTAAGATAGGTGCTCGGATCATGACTCTCGAAGTCGTAAAGGACACCAGATTTACTCAAAAATCCATGCTTGTAGTGCTGAAGTCGGTCACGGAGAGATAAATCGAATGCTGGACCGGATTGACGCTCTTCTTGGATGAGTTTTCGAGCCTGATTTGCAGCTTGGTATGCCTCTCGGATCATCGATAGTCGCTATACACCTGTATTACATGCTTATATTCGAGATATTATCTCCCGAAACGGACAATTTGGGGATTTGACTCTGTATGATCAGACGCATAGGGTTTATCGAGGACATATCTTCTTGTGATTCAGGGCAAGTATCCCAGGGAGCACTGGGAGAAAACCGCCCCGTATCAACAGCGATGTCAGTGGTCGTCTGACACCTCCTCCGGGCTCACCGTCCGGCCGGTCCGTATTGCAAATATCGTCGGCGCCCGACTCTGGGCACCGTGATTCCTGATGTCATCAAGACACTCCGCAAAAACGTGAGTCGCCGTGTAGGGGCGAACCGCCAAGCGGCGGCCACTCTTCCCCACTGGTGTCGGTCGCGACGCTTGCTCACGCTGAAATGCGCTCGTCGATCATCCACACCTGGTCTGCAGTGATCGCGCCGTCGTCGCCAATCACCCAGGCGATAATCGGACAGCCGTGACACCCGCTGTCGAGAGACAGCGCTGCGGTGTCGGCGGCCCCGCTGACGTCGCTCACGCCAAGGATGCGGTCCGCATGCCCGAGCCACCAGATAACGCGGTCGAGGCGCCCATCGGGATGCCTCACGGCTAGCTCGAGATCGCGAGTCGCATCACGACCGACGGAAAGCGAGTCGGCGGCCGGCCGTTTCCCGTCGATAGTCGGCGCTGGAGTCCCGGTCGGAGACACGTGGACCGTCCAGGTCGCTCGGTGGTTCGTCTCGTCGCCGTCGATGGCGGCAGTGACCTCGTAGGTTCCCGGCGATTCGAAGGTGTGACGCCAGTACTCGGCCCCCTGATGGCTGTAGTAGGCGGTGTGCCAAGGCCCCAGTGAGTGTCCTTCGTACATTTCATCGACAAACCAGTGCGTTCTGCCACCGTACGCACCGAGTGCGTCGGATTCGATGTCAAACAAGACCTCTGTACCCGGCTGCACAGTGATCTCGCGGGCGGGCGTTGTCTGAGCGGCGGCGAGTTCATCGACGGCGCGCACGTCGACTGTGCGTTCGGCCACAGCGGTCGCGGTCTCGAACCGAACCGTCACAGTATCGGTTTGTGCAACGGGATATGTCCGATAACTTCCTGGGTCGATCGGTTTCGTCTCCCCGGGCGCGACCGTCGTCGTGATCGTCGATCGTTGCTCGCCATCAACAACGTAGTCGATCGCTGGGCGGATTGCTGTCTCGCCTGTGTTCTCGACTTCGGCGGCCACCTCGAGCAGGTCGCCGCCCACAACGGGCCCGTTCGTCGAAATAATCCGCAGAGACTCAGCACCTGTCGATTCCGTCTGATCCGTCGTCGTCTCGCCCTCGCCACGATCCTGATCTGCGGTTGTGGTGTCCTCACTACCAGCCAGACTCGACGGCGTCTCAGCGTTGTGCCCAGTCTGGCCTGTGATCGTCTCGTCCTTGCCGCCATATCTGCGGCCCATAACGAGTGAGCCCACACCTAGGGCGCCGAAGAGATACGATCGGCGGCCGAGATGTGATCGGTCGGGGTCAGTTCCGTCCATACCCGATCGAGCCAATACCCGTGACCTTCAATATGCACCGCCCGTCACTGGCCGTGAGATATTCATCAGACCCTTCTATATTGAGGAAATCTTCCTGATTGTCTGAACTCTATATAAACGAGACTGTTCTAGACGGCTGTCTCCAACGGCGCGTCTACACGAAAATCGACAGGCGATAGGTAGAACTCTCTCCGCTCACATTGTCCCCCGAGTAGAACAACAACCCAACTGCATATTGTAGTGACTGTCAGATCGATCAATACACTCATTTGGTCAGTTGAAGCTCGACGATACACAGAAGCAGTGTGTTGCTCCGTCGGCCCGAGCGGCGATGGCCAGCTGTCACGCCTGACCACCGAAGCCACTCCTATACTTACGCTCGAGACACGCATTAGAGAGGATTGCAACCAGTTCGAGAGCCACATTGCGAGTAAGGATACATGGGACATCAAGAGAGACAAGTAAGGAAAACATCTTGTCAAAATTGGATAGTATTCCTGAGTTTTCGGACCTAGAAACCTACAACCTCGCGCCTGCTCACAGATCTATATACACCTAAACTGGTTTCAATCGTTTCGACAGCGTTGAGTATTCTATTGAGACGATCAGCAGGAAATGCCTCGTCTGTCATCGATCACGAGTCTCGCCATCAGTCGCTGTCACAGCAGACCCACCAAGATGTCTATCGATTCTGGCGACTGCCGCATCAAACCGTTCGCGCGGTGACTGAGTCTGCTTCTCAGTTGCGGTGAGTTGGCGTCGGACATCAGCCACATGCTCTCGATCACCGATGAGAAGGACACCGTGATCGAAGATCGTCTCCGCCAGTTCCGGTGACGTTGTCTGGAGATCGACGAGATCGACATCATCAGTCTCGAGCGCTTCGCTGAGGTCCACACTCAACCCAAGAAAGACCTCGTTGTAGGCTGGATCACTCGGGTGGACAGTGTCGAATTCAACTGCGATATCGATGTCGCTTCGAGAGTGAGACTCTCCAGTTGCGTGAGAACCGAAGACAATGGCCAACTGTACCGGATGCTCCTGCAATACCTCTTGAAGAGTCTCGAGAGGGAGGGATTCATCGATAGCAGCGTTCTCACTGGTTCTCATTGAGCGAAAATACGGTCTCATGGCACATAAACACTCAGGAGCAACTGTCTGCGTGCACTTATACGCTGAACAGGCGCAATACCACGGCGTTCACGCCGTGGATACGCGCTGTCACTCAATGATACGTTCCACCGACAATAGCATAGCCGAGTTTCCAATCCTAAACATTCAACTCACAGGAACCCCTACACAATGGCAAGGTCAGGTCGGAACGGAGCGGATTTCGAACCACCTTCGGAGGCGGCCTGTCCGCCCTCGTAACGAGGCAGTATCCGAAATGCCGACGCGGTGAACGCAAATCCACGAAGGGTTCGTCTTGTGCCCGTCGGCCTGAGCAAGCACGACGATACCTCCAAGTCTGTCAACGTGTCAGTGACTCCCTGCTGGCAAAAACAACAACTGGGAGTCAATGACGCTGAGGATAGGAGTAACGGCGGTTTGGCACCGCCAGTCAGCCACCGACCACGACGACTGGGTTAGATGCAAACTCCCGTAAAGTGGCGGTATCCATGGTTGCAAACCTGAAACTCCCACCGCTCGGGATTCCTCCGCGTTCACGCGGAGGAGGATGTCAAGTCGCTGCGTTCCAGTTCCTCGAACGCGGTCACCGAACTTCCTCCATCTTGTCAGTTTTCAGCTCCTCGAGATGCTCCTCGCCGTACTGCTCGTCTGCAGTCTGGTGGTGCTGGTGAAGCCGGTAGGCGGCCCGAAGCCGGTCCTCGTTGTCTGTGATCGCCCAGTACGGGCGCTTGTGCCGCACAAGACCTCGTTCCTTCAGTCGCGAGAGGATCGCACTGACGGCGTCCGTATCTAGGTCGAGTTGTTCAGCAATCGTTGCCGCCTTCCACGCCCGGTCGTCGTTCTCGTCGAGGAATAGCACGATCCGCTCGGTGTCGTTTCGTTCCTCGAATTCGTCGTCGTCGGCGTTCTCGAACTCGTCGATATCGATGGTGCCGTTCGACATAGATTACTGTTGGTACCGTGGGTCGATAGCTGTTTTGTGTGTTTGTTACAGGAGGAGCACACTCACATCTGAAGGCCGGTCTGACTCTGTCATTCACTCTATCGGCGTCGTAATTCTCGGCAAACGGGTGGAGTTCTCGAGTGGTCCGCGGCGGCTACTTCCAAGTACAACCTCGAGCAACTATACTGGAGACGACAGTTGCCCGTGGATTCTATCGAACGTCTCCCCTCTGCCACTCACAGCCGTTGGTCCCAAGTCGGTTCCTTACCGATACGTTCAAAAGAGAGATGATGGAACACTAACCAGTGGCCAATATCGAACTCGACCTCGATGATGATGTGATTATGGTTGAGGACCACGACCAGCAACAGCAGTTGATAGCCACAAAAAGCGGCAACACGTGGCGTGTACTCGAGGGACCGATCAACAAATCGAACCAACTTGCGAATCGCACAACTGTGAATACACCCACACAGGCCCTCGTCGAAACGTTGCAGTGGCTTGCCGAAGACGAATGAAGGGAGTTCTGTCCAGATACCCGTCCAAGTGAAGAAAATCCAGCGATAAATGGTGTCCGCCGACGAATCGACTAGTGCGAACCAAGCTTCTTCGAATATACGGCGGCTGGTGTATGTTCTTTGGCTCAGGCGCGAGCTCTCACTCGAGGTTTGTGTGTGCTCTCGAGTTGGACCGAACGTGGTCAGGTGTGACGATACACGACTTGCTGTCCGTTCGCTCGGCTCTGCGACCGTATCGTGCATCTCGATTGGCTAGCGAGCAAGTGTTCGGGGCGACCGCCGCTCCACATCGCACACTGGCACGGTGTCACACAAAAGTCTGACTGACATTTTTACACGACAATGTGATCACGGTTGCTATGGCGACGTCAGACTCAGCACCTCCCCGAACGGAAACTGGCCCACGGTCTGTCAGCGAGGCTCTCCGATCGACACGACCCGCATTGACATCCTCCTCCGGCTGAACCCGGAGGAATCCCGAGCGTTGGGATATTAGGGTTTGCAGACTCCCTGTTCTCTCGGTGTGAACCGTCCGCTCTCACGGTCGAACAGGAAGACTCCGGGCTGTGCCAACCAGCCGTTACTCATATCCCCGGTCGGGGGACTCTGAGTTATCTTTCTCCGAATGTTCACCGCACCGTTCACGTCTGCGTTCATCGTCGTTTCGCACGACGAACAGACGTACAGACCACGTTCCACGCGGTTGCTATCCCGAATCTGCCCGCAACACGAACACGTCTTCGAGGTGTTCTCCTCGTCTACGCGGTCAACGAGGATGCCGTGTTCTTCGGCCTTGTATTCAAGTAGACGGGCGAATCGGTCAAACTCCCATCCGTGGAGTTTCTTGTTCCCTGACGCACCCCAGTTCCGCGAGTCGCCGTTGTCGTCTTCTCGAATATCGCTGAGATCGCCAACTGCTATCTTCGCCACGCCTTCTTCGACACACCGCTCGACGATGTGTTTCGAGAGTGTGTGGAGGAAGTGGTCTTTGCGTCGGGAGAGTTTCCGGCGAGCCTTCAATGCACGTTTCGACGGCCCGTTCTCGCCTTCGGTCTGGTACTCCTCGCGGGTGAAGTAGTGCTTGTCCTCTTTTAGCACGTTCCCCGGATATAGCTCACTTGTGCCATCTTCGTAGTCGATGGCAAGATAGTTACTGATACCGAGGTCAATACCCGCCGTGTTGTCGCCGGGTGTGTCTTCGACTGGAATCTTTTTCTTGCAGACGAGATGGAGTTCCCACTCGTCGCCGTTCCAGACGGCACGCACTTGCTGGATGTTCTCGACTTCTACGTCGGGGCGGGTTTCGTACTCCGCGAGGATGAAGTCAGACCGTGACTCTTTCAGGTTGAACCCTTTCGAGAGGCGGAGTTGGCCGTGCTTGTCGTCGTGCTTGATAGCTCGCTTTTTCCACGTGACGGTCGATCGCGGGTGTCGGTTGCCACGTTTCCGGTAGCCCGGTGGGTTGTTGCCGTCGTTGGAGTTGTACCAGCCGGTAAACGCTTCAGCAAGCTCTTCGAGAACTCGCTGACTTGACTGAGAATGGAGGTCACTGTAGCGTTCGTGGTCTTTCAACTCCGACTTCAGTTCGGCTTCATCGGGTATCTCACCGTCTTCATCCCACCGTTCTTGGATGTAGTAGCGACCGACGTTCCACAGTTTCGATGCTGCGAACCCGCACTGGTCGAGGTTGTCACGAATCTGCGTGTGATTCGTGATGCGTGCGACGTAGGTGCGGGTTGTCTCCAGCATCGTACTGTGTTCATAATCAGTTATGAAACAGAGGATCTTAGAGGCTATGTTTGACGTGGAATATCCGGCCCTGTCGGTATCGGTGGAACGGGTCACTGAGTGACGGCGCGTATCCACGGCCTGAAGGCCGTGGTATTGCGCCTGTTCCACCTATAACCGCGGTTCGCCTCGTTGCGTACCTGAAACGATGGCCGGCGTATCTGCTGGCTGTGTGCTGGCCAGGTACTGGCCACCTCTACCGGCGCCAGTGGGCGCGTGGCTGCAGTTGGGCAGCGCTATACGGAACCGCGCTCCTGTTTCTCAGTTCCGGTACAATCCTCGCTGCGGGTTCGGTTACTGACCCGCTTCTTGTCACTGCACTCCGCCTCGAGACGGTCGCCTTCGTCGATGTGGCCATGCCGCTCACCGTGCTCGTCTGCAGTGTGCTTGACCTCTTTACGCGTGACATGCTCGACAATTGAGCTAGCGAGCACCAGGTGCGTTAGCTAGAGGTGGGTCTCTCGAGCGGTCTTCGCCGGTCACTCCCGAATACGGCCTCGAGAACCTCCATCAGTGACAATAGCTGCCTACAGACTACCTCAAATATCGCCCTCGAGACCACCCACCTTCATTCAAGGAGACAGTTACACGGCTCCTACTGAAGCCAACAGCCGTCGACCGGCCACATGACCGGCGCAAACCGATGGCACCTGCAATCGCTCACTTCCTCGTCGGCGCATCGCTCCTGTTGCTGCTCATAATACCGATCGCGCTTCGATACCGACTGGCGCCGTGGGTACCGCTGTGGCTCGTCGCACTCGGTGGCCTCTGGGGTCTGGGACCCGATATCCATCATATCGCACCCGTCTACGAACTCAAATTGCGCGCATTCCATGACTCGCCCTGGGTTGATCTCTTTGCATTCCACTACACGCTCGATCGGCCAGTTGTCCGCGCACAGTATCTCTCGAGCGTCTTCGGATCGATCCTGGGCTTTCTCGGTGCCGTCACGACATTCATGCTGGCCACAGTGCTGCGTACCCGAACCAACCTTACTGATACAGCCTCTCCACACCTCGTCGCGCTGAGCGAGGCACTGCTTCTCCTCTTGTTGTTTGTCGCTGCTACGAGCAGTTGATGTGGCTCAAGGGTGCCAAAGAATCCTTCTCGCGGTATTGATTGAATCAAGATTATACGCTGAATAGGCGCAATATCACGGCCTTTAGACCGGAGTGCATGTTAATTCTCAATAGTCACTTCCCCGTTTTCAATAATTATATTGTATCCAATATATTTAAATTGGATCCTACTCGCCGCACTCAGGGCGTCAAGTGCATAAGGATCAACACTGTAGTAAAGTGGCGGTAGATCAAGTTCATCACAGTTTTCTTTTTCAGAGATCTTCTGGAGAATTTTAGATGTTATTGTATATTCTTGCCATTCAGTGGTGGGATTTTCCATGTGATACCGTCATTTGAAGAGAGGATAAAAGTATGCAGGCGCTTCATAAACTGCAATAAGAACTTCTTTTATGAAGGAATGTAATTCCTAATGCCGTATCTCCTCTTGCCAATACAGCCGCGCCACATCTCGTCGCACTGGGTGTGATGCTGCTTCTGATCTTGTTGTTTGTCGCTGCTACCAGTGGCTGATTCGGCTCGGGGGTGCCAAAGAATTCTTCTCGCGGCTATTGGTTACACACATTTGCGGTGGACTGACCAGCAAATATATGAAACTAAAACCAGAAATTATAGCAAATATTAATCATATTCGCCGAGATGTTCGAACTGTCTGGACTAAATACAATATATGTCCAATTATATTCGGGAAGATAGTTCTACTTTTCAGTCTTAAGATATGGGTTTTGGAGTGATGAAATGTACGTACCCATTTCTAAGAAATGGGCCAATACATTTTTGTGAGATGGTGATAGACATCTTGGTATGTCTCAGAGCGAATCCGATACAAAAGAGATTGCAGGAATGATTCGGAATCACATTGAAGAGAAAGGCCTCTTTCGGATTAACCGAGGTAACGACAGGGGTGTTAATGTTGATCTTATGACAGAGGTGTGGATGACTGAGAATCTTATCTCGATAGGAAGTTGGGGAATTCCGATTGGAGAATTATTGAATAGCAATCAACTAGAAGGCCCTATCACGCCCGACAAAGTCGATAAAGACGTTCGCGATCCATCTCGTGGTGGATCACGACTCAACTTCCGGAGCGACTCCATCCGAACGGTCTTAGAAGACAATTATAAAAAGTGGAATAAGAAGCGAGGCGAGGACAAGAATCCAACTCAACAGGCGGGATTTGCTGCCGGAAGCCTCAACCGTTTTTTCAATAAATTGACCGACGGAACTCCATTCTTAGGGAATTTGGGGAATGGAATGGCCTTTGGCCGGGTTGTCGGTGAGTACCCAGAGTATCAACCTAATGGTTCAACGGTGTCATTCCGGGGCGAGGATGTCAGTGACGATCATCTATTCGTTCGTGAAGTAGAATGGGCTCGTAACGAATACGGGGATGTCATTCAGATCCCCTACGGTCAACTTCCGAATAAGCTAGGTCCCGTTCCTCAGACGGTCACTGAAGTTAGCGATGTCACTGGACTCTATGAACAGGCGAATGTGATTGAATTTCTATCAAGTTATTAACGGTCGCTACTCGTTTTGAAGCGAAGCGGCGATAGATTTGAGTTCGTCCTTCCGGAAGGCAGTCCCTGCCTTGTCTGGGTCATCGTCGTCGATCACGCCGATTTTCCAAAGAATCCCCGCTCGCATCTGTGACTTGGAAGGCAGACGGTTCGTATCAATCTCGTAGTCCACGGTGTTACAAATTGCAGCAAGGGCTTCTTTGGTGAAGGCAGTGGATTCCTGCCGTTCGTATCGACCCACAGCCAGCCGGATCTCGTTTCGAAGATCGTCAACAGTTCGTGACATAGTGACAATAAAGAGAGGGCTCGTCCTGTATATTTCGGCCACACATCCTACTCTTTACTACCTGCTACCCAGTCCAACAAAAATCCCGCTCGAGAAACCACACCGATCGGGTGTGTACTCTTCACCGGCAGCTGCAAGCCACCATCACTGGAGGTTGAACGTGTGCTCTCGAGTCGCACCACAACTGGGACAGACGTGACGATACACGACTTGCTGGCCGTTCGTTCGGCTCTCCCAGTTGCCCTCCTCGTCCACATATCCACAGTCGGGACACTTCTTATCCGTAGTTTCATACCGTCGTCGAACACGTTCGAGCACTGTTGTCATATAGCACACTACGGCTGCTACAAACAAAAAACGAATTGGTGACTTTGACTCCAGTCTCTTCTGCTATCGGCCGAAAATCCCACGTAACCGCCGAACAAGAGACTTCGACTGCGTCTCTCTCGAGGATTCAGACTCCTCTGAGCTAGTCACCGATCTCGCCTCATATGCCTCGAGTCGCCGCTCAAGCCGTTCGATCCGCGCACTCTTCGCCTCCACTTCGCTCTCGAGAGACGTCGTCTGCTTTCGAAGCAGAGAGACCCTCTCTTTGAGGTACACATGCTCGCGATCTCGCGACGATCCTACTCTCTGAGCCTTCACCTCACTCGCCGAGGGCTCATAGAACTCAGAGGTGTGTGCAATTGCTCGAGCGATCGTCTTCTCGCCATACGTTGACCCATCTGCGTAGTGTTCTTCTCCCCACTTCGGACGGTCCAGTTTCGATCGCCGAAACAGTCGGTCCATCTGTCCGGCATGGCCACCAGTCCAGAACGCAAGCAAACAACACAGCGCCATATCCGCCTCTGACTGACTCGTATACCCAACAGTCGACCCGTTCCAGAGGCGTTCGAACTTATCCCCATTCGATGCATTTCGGGCCTTCTCGAGTAACTCGTCGTCCGAGAGCCGAGTTTTCGACCCTGACTCCGATCCAGACGCCTCACGAACATCGTCATCACCCTTCCCAACATACGCTGAATGAATCTCCTCGAGTTCGCGTTGCCGAGATTCGATTTGCGTTGGCGTCCCCGAGACGTGCTCTCCAGTGACGGTGAAGTACCGGGCGTGGTCGTACATCTCGATGTGGCCACGTCGATTGCGACCTGCAGGAAGCCCACCACGTACCAAGACGTGATACCCTGTCCCCGACGGCGAGACTTCCGTATACGAATCCAGCCGACCAACGATGGTCTTCGCTTGCTCAGTCGGTTGACCGGTATCTGGGTCACGACAGTCGTCCAGATCAATCCCCACAAATGGACCAGACTCGGTGAACACGAACCCAAGTCCATCGACTGCCGTTGAGCCCGATTCCACGCACTCGAGAGCAGTCTCTAAACTACACCACGTCTCATCATTCGTTGTCGATGCGAACCCTGCCGTCTGCGGATCAACCGGAACCTTCGTCGTCTCGCCGTTGCGCTCTGCTCGCTTCCAGCAGATCCACTGGTCTCGAGTACACAGCGCCTCCGGGAGAGTCATTCTATCATCCATATCTCTCAATCCGAAAGCCCCAGCGAACTCTGACCACCACTCATCATACGATCAGAAACACCACTAGACTGCCCTGGCAATTCGGATCGAGACTGCTCCTTCGGATCGAAATCGATCACTGCCGTCTCGTCGTCCATCGCCCGGACTTCGATCCCGCGCCATTCACCGTCGACACCAACAAGTGCTTCAGAATATCCCGTCCGATCGTTCCCCGGAACGGCCTCCTGGACGAAGCGCATCTGTGCCGAGTTAAGTCCGAACTCGTTGGCCCATTCACGATCCATCCCGTCGAGATGGTGGAACTGCTTGATCGCACACTGGTCGATGATCGCTTCCGACTCTGGATGCTGGAAAAACTCATCAACAGTCTGGGTGACGAGGCGAATCGAGAGGTTGTGATGACGATGATGTCGGAAGACGATCTCGAGGTACTCGAGACTCGCCGCATCCTGCATGATATACCGTGCTTCGTCAATGACGAAGACGACCTCTTTGTCCGTCTCCTTCGCGCGCTCGTAGACCAGCGAGATCAGTAACTGCATAATCAAGCTCGTACTCCCACCGAGACTCCCTTCCTGCTGGGCGAGATCGAGGTAGATCACCTTCTCGTCGCGGATATCGAATGCCGTCTCACGCCCCAGATTCTCATAGCGACCACCCACGGCAAACGGACGCAACTGATCGATGAGCCACGTTGCGTCCTCCCGAATCTTCGTCGTCTCTTCGTCTGTCCGGACAACGTACTCTGTGGGCGTCTCCACCATCTTCTCGAGGATGTCGAGTACGTCCCGCATCGTCGGACTCGCGTTGTGATGAGTCGCGATATCGTCGGTGATGCCATTCCTCGCATACGCCTTCTCGATCGCTGTCTCCAACGTAGTCCGTCGATCCCCGAGTGAAATCCCACGAGTCGCAAAGTAATTCGACAAGAAGCTCATCACGCTATCGAGCTTCTCCCGATACGGACTCGCATCCTCGCCCATCGCCTGCTGGACACGCTCGGGCGTCGGCTTGATCTCGAGCGGGTTCAATCCCATATCACCACCAATCGTGATTCGCTCGCCACCGACTGCCTCAGCGACACCAGCCCAGTTGTTCAATGGCTCGAGGATGATCCCAATACGATCCTCGCTCTGCTCGATCGACCGAACGAAATTCTGCTTCGAGCCGAAGGATTTGCCAGAGCCAGGATCGCCAATCGTGAACATCGCATAGCCGTTCTCTCGAGCAAAAGGATCGATCACGACCGGGCTCTGATTCTTCCAGTGAGCGCCGAACTCGACACCGCCGTCCTCGAGAATCGTCGCATTGTGCGGCGACGCAAGCAACGCACCGATAGCACCACCAAGCGCCGTTGCCTCTCGACCAAACGGATTTGGACCCACCGGTGCCGCAGCCTGAATCGCCAGATCCTGCTTACAGATCGCTGTTTTCGGCGAGAGGCCCGATGGCTGTTCACGAAGCCGACTGCGAATCGTCCGAACATCCTCACGCAACTCATCACGGGAATCCGCACGGACCGTGATGAACATCCCCTGATCGAAGACCCGGCTTCCATTTTCGACGCTTTTGTACGTCGATAACGCCTCGTTCGCACGTTCTTGCAGATAGCTCCCCCGAACGGTTCGCTCGAGGTCTGCATCAGCCTGGAGATCGTCGGCAACATGCTGGAGTTCGTCTCGAGCCTTCTGCTGGCTCTTCGGTGTGATGTGAACCGTTAGGTCGAACTCGATATCCGTGAGTTCGAAAAGTTCCGTCAGATAGCCGTCTTTCGGATAATCGGGATAATCAGCAATGTAGAGTGTCGATGTCCAGTGATCACCAACGCGAGCAGTACGCGTATCCCACTCGATCGCTGCTGGTGCGATAACGTGCTGGTGGTGCTCTGCGATATCGTCGAGGATCTCACCTTCACCGATGCCGTCGTCCACAGTCGTCTCCTCGAGGAGGTCAACTAACTCGACTTCCTCAACCTCCTCCGCTCGCCAGTAGTCCCACGCAATCTTCGCGAGAAGTGTGACCAACGCCGTTCCTCCAACAGAGAGAGCAAGCCCTGCTCGAGTCCCCGTATCAGGAAGCAAACTCTGCACCTGACCCGCAACCGAAACAACCGAATCGATCACTGGCCGGCCCTCCGGTGATGATCGACCACTGGATAATCGCGAATCGCATCCGCGCCATCGTCGTACTCGTGTTCTTCTCCGTTCCAGAAGTCCATCGAGAGAACGAACAGCTCGACAGTCGTGAGCCGATGGACAGACCACCCGGACACCTTCTGGATGAACTCCGTCTGGAGGCTGTGACATCGGTTTTCGAGTTTCTCGAACATGGCCGCTCGAATCTCTGCGTCGGTCATATCATTGCGCCGGGTCACGAACGGGTTGAACAGAAACCCAATCACCGGAAACGAGGTGAGTTTCTCTGCAGGAGAGCGCTCATCTTGATAACGGTCATAGACCTCGAACGGGTCAACTTCGACACCGATGAAATATCGGATCTGCTGGGCACCCTCGAGATCTCGTGGCCGTTGCTCACGATACTCCTCGAGTAACTCCCGAAAGATCGGGTTCTCCTCAACATCACTATCAGAGAGTCGCCCATCAATTCGCTCGATCAGTCTCTCCACTGGGAACGAACGAGTCGTCGCATGGAACTTGAGTCTAAAGTCAAGCTCCTTATTCGCGAACTCCTCGCCGAGTTGCTGGATTTGTGCCCAGTCCCCGGACATCGCGAAGTCCATGTTCCCAGGATCGATCTCGAGATAGGCCTCCATCGCCCCATCTGAACGCTCGATCGCACCGGTACCGGGCCATGCACGCATGATGTTCGTGAGATCCTGCGTTCGCTCGTCCGGTTTGAACGGCGTGTAACTTACGAGCCCACCATCAGTACCCGACTCACCAGACTCGACTGCACTGTACGTGAATCGAGGCCGTTTGCAGTAGTAGCGATAGACATCTCCCAACCACGTCGATGCAGGAAGATGATTTGGCGATGCATAGACAACTGCACCACCCACCACAACACCCAAGAGAACGAACGGTAAGATCGCCCCCTCGAGCCCAATTAACCCGCCAACGAGAAGCCCCGCAATCGGGAAGCCAAGGAGAACGTAGACATCCCCCTCCTCGATATTCAGAATCGGGATTCGACTTTCTTCGCCCAGTTCGTCCATGATTCGCCGGCCAGCTGCACCGCTTTCTTGTGTCACTTGAAGTACCCCGGATCGTTCTCAGTGCGACGGTATGCCGGGACGCCGTCCTGGCCATACGCGTCTCCCACGACATTATCGTGGGCCGCTCGCTCCCCAGTATCACCACTTGCATCCCCAGCTCGAGAGCCACCACTTTGGCGCATCTTCGACGCAGCGGAATAGCCAACAGCCGCCTTCGGGCCCCACATCGCAGTTGTCGTTGCAGCAGCGGGACCAGCAACGACACCAGCACCGACTACTGCCCCTGCAGTGACCCCTGCCTTTGTCGTTGCACCCACGATCTTCGTCGTCATCGGACTGGCGTACTTGAACAGCTTCCAGACGATAGCAATCGAAAGCAGTGGCAGCGTGACTGCAATGAGGTAACTCAAAAACGCACTGTCTGGAACCAGCGCTGACTCTGTCCCCTCACTGAAGAGCAGTTCATAGCCTTTGAACAGCAACGCCACCGGAATCGGCATGATCGCAAGCGGCACAAATTTCAAAGAAACTGTTCTCGCGATGTGCGAGACGACAGGAAGGTTCCCATAGGCCAATGCAATCCCGATCGGCATTGCATAAACCAATATGTACAATATGATTTCGCGAAGGAAGAACAGCGCCTGCAGGGCCCACATCGCGACCGCACCAACGCCCGTGAGAAAGAGCGCAAGAATCGGGTTTGAGATACTCAACGCGAGTAACCCCATCATCGCACTCGTCACGGTCGCAATGTCCGGAATCAGTGCAATCGTGAAGCCATCGACGAGATAGAGCGCCAAGACCGCGACCCAGTACCAGGTGACGATCAAAAACGCACCAGTCCACGCACTTCGCTTTGCCTTTCGTGTCTCGTATGCACTGCCGATATTGAAAATCCGAATTGCATGCCGGCCCTGTACACACATCACCAGTAACAACAGGGCAACAAGCATGATCTCGCCGCTGACAAGGTTGCTGTGGATACTATCCCAGGGAGTATTCGACGGCTGGCCGAACACGAACGCACCGTCCGTTTCCGGCGTTGGTGTTCCAAACACCTGGGCAGTGATCGCAGCATACCCATCCGCTAACCCCTCCTGGAACCATTCAATGAGCTTGTCAATCGCGTCTTCGAACCACTTGATCCCGACATCGGAGAGCGACCACGAGGGCATTATGCAACCCTCTCGAGTTCGATCACACAACCAGCATCCTTGAGCTCAACCACGCCATCACCACCCTCGAAATCCACACTCGAGGCAGGTACAACACACTCGCGTTCGAGTCTCCAATCTCTCTCGAGAGCAGTACAACTCAAACCAACCCACTCAGCAGCACCCCTCCATCGAAGTGTTCGAAGAACAATACCTCTCCACACCGTTCCTACCCCCTCAATCATATCTCATCTCTCATTTTCAAGAAGTTCCCGAGTCGCTTCGCCGCATACAGCGCAATCACGAACGGAATCGCATACCGAATCACATCCACCAGAAGCGTGAACCAGCCCGTCGGCGTCGCCAGTGGGTGCCACGTCTCAGTAACAGTATCACCGAGATACGCCGGGCTATGTGATCGCCACGAACCCGGATGATATTCTGCAGTGTAAATCCCTGGCTGGGAAACAGTGACTGCAGCACTACCCTCAGAATTCGTCCGTACGCGCTGATCGCCGATCGTGATATAGCCCTCACGAACATCGTGGCCGATCAGCCAGAATCGTGGGCCCTCGTACGGATTCTCGAGCACAATCGGCTCGCCAGTCTCTCCATCGCGAAGTTCGATCCCCAGGGTCACCGCCGTCGCGTTTGAATCAATGATCTCGAGCGATAGCTCACTCTCGCGAATCTCTCGCTCTGCCCCACCGTTGGGCTCGATAAGCTCCGCAGAGACGCCTCGTACGATCCCGTCAACAACAACAGCATCTCGATCGACACCGCCGTGACGAAGCGCAAGCCCATACGATCGCGTATAGGGCGCAGAAACCACGTCTACCTCGACGGTTTCGTGAATTGATGGCTCCGGCGAGGAACTCTCCGTTCCCCACACCTCGAGGATCTCTGGCCCATCCCGGATCGGCTCCGCACGCGGACCTAACTCGGATGGGTACGCATGGACGTACACCGGCATTGCATCGGAGCCAACGGTCTCCCTTCTCCCTCGTGTTGCATGCGTGAGTTCGTCCCAGCCAGTCTCTCGAGCGGTGTAGTAACGCCACACCCCACGAACCTTCGCGTCGCCATCGTCCGACAGGGTGTATCCATGCCACGGCTGAGCCTGATAGATCGCAATGCCGCTGTCGCCGTTTGGATACGAGGCATAGTAGATCGATGCCCGAAGATCGTAGACCTCCACCTCGAGATCCTGGGAGACGGTCACTTGATCGGTGATCACTTCTGTCTCGTTGCCAACCTCCCGCTCGACTCGAGCACTGATGTCTGCCTCGAGCGTCAGCGTCGCCGACCCACCTCGATCAAACGCATACTCGAAGATCGGTGTGTGCGTCCCACCAGTTGCTTCAACCAGCTCCCCATCACGGAGCAGTCGGACGTCTTCGATCCCGTGATTTCGAATTGATGAGTCCCCATCAAGCCGGATGCGATAATCGACGAATCCACGGAGTTCACCCTCCGGAGCGATGTAGTGGACCGTCTCGTTCGCATCCAGATGTGTCTTCGTCGACGGCTGGATCGCGAATGTCGTCACATGTGCGTCGGCGATAATCACGGAATCCGTACGCGAGGCATGCCTGGGATAGATCGAGGTGTCTGCACCACCTCCCTCGAGTGATTCATAGTCGGCTGCTGTCCAGCGCTCGGCCGTATCAGGAGGCGCTTTGAACGTGATATCGGTGCAATTACCGAGTTCTTCCATCCCAGTTCGCGTTTCGCCATATCGCCGCTCGTACTCGGCAGTGCTAATGCACTTATCCGGCGTTTTCGACCACAGCGTCGCCGTCTCATTTTCGTCCAGCCCGTGTTCGTCGCCCCTCTCGAGCGAACCGCCAGCACTGCCGATCTCGGTTCCACCGAGAACAACGGCGATACCAACGGCTGTGAGTATGACCGCAACGCCGAGTTTCGACCTCTCGAGTCCCATTAGGGCCTCTGGCTCAAGTCGGGCTGTTTACCGATCGGCATTACCACGGCACGAAATCCACACAGCCAGCTAACGGAAGACCCATCGTCGAGCCAACAACCGTATACAGCGGTCCAAGGACCACCAGAATAACCGTCGACCGCAACGCCGTTCGCTTGTGTGCCTTCAGGTCTTTCTTCTGCTCGGTGGTCGTCGTGAATATCTCAGCGAGCGAATCGGCTTGCCAGACGACAACTAGGCCGATAAGGCCGATCCCGGTCGAGATCTGGAAGAACCCGGAGATCATCTCGGGTAATCCTTCAGCATCGCAAACGACGCTTTCCTGTGCCAAGGCCGGTTCAACAGCAAGAACGGATAGCAATATGAGTGATCCAAGACCAGAGCGTGCTATTCGGCGTCGTACGCTCGAAGATTCGTCTGTCTCGAGTATTCGGCTCGAAACTGGAGTTTTTATATTCATTTGGTGAATTTCAGACCTACTGAGAAATCTCGTGAGAACCGACGGATTGGTTCAGAAATTTATTCATTAGATCGTCAAATTCACTCGCCGATGACTGAGTATATATCTTGTGTATTATATTAGCTCGGAATTATAGTGCATGGATGAAGAACTGTTTTTGTATCGGCCATGAAAATATCCGTCTGAAATTGAGTCTACTACGTTGTCATCGGTTGCTGGCTGTAGGTCATTATCAGCGGGAACAGCTGGCCCTCGCCATCCTCAACGGCCGGCTGCCGGTCTCGATGTCACTACCGTCGCCGGCGACGCCACGCGACTTCCCATTCTGACCGATACCCAAAACGTGGTAACCGCGCGCCGGGTGCTCCATGATCTGCCCGTCACAGACCAGCCGAAAGCGCTCGAGGAACTGCACCGCATCTATCTTTCTTCAAGGAGAGAATTCCGGCGTTTACGCCGTCATCAGAAATCGAAGATTTCTGATTGCCCGTCAGACGTAGTCTGACGACCGGGCGTGAATCCGACAACGCTTACACAGTCCCCGTTCGGTAGCAATACGGGTATTTAAGTTCAGTCGAGGTGTAGTATGACATACACCGAGGCGGCACGTCCGCCCACCTAATCGGACAATATCGGGACTCCGAGACCCAGAACGTTCGAGACACTCATCTCGAACCGCTGTGGTGTCTCGGTCACCAAGATAACTCCGAGTCCCCGTGCCGGGGATAGGAGTAACGGCGGTGTGGCCCCGCCATCGGCCCGTCATACCGACGGGTCGTAAACCAGCAAATATCCCAACCCAGCGGTGCGGTGCCGTGGGAAGCCTCGCCGTTTACGGCGAGGAGGAGGTCACGCGCCCGACGGGCACTCGGAGTCCTCGAGCTCCCACTGACGCCAGCAGATACCTCCTCTTTCAGGCAGAGGATGAAAATGAGGCCGAGAAAATCGACCGTTCAGACTTGTCTTCGAGTTTTCAACGCCAGCGTTCACTCAATCCAAACATCTAAGATCGCCACGACGTTCGCGCTGCATGACTCCACCTGCGAACCGTCGAAGTTTACTAACGAGTTCCTCTTCCGTTTCATACGTCTCGACTCGTAGATCCCATCGCACCTTGGATGATCGAATCATCGCACTTGTCACGTCATCTTCATGGGCAAAGAGTAGCCGATCACCGTGTGTTTCCGCGAGGCTCTCAAGAACACTTCCAGCCTCTTCTCCAACGCCAAAATTGTGCCCAAGAAACGGAACCACGAATGCGGTCGCGTTGCTGCATCTTGCGTACTCGATGCTTTGTGTCACTGCATCCACCTCATCAGTATCTACCTCCGCATCGAGGGCCAGAAATGCGTTCACTCCTGGATCCGTCCGAAGCTCTCCTTGTATCCGCCGTAAGAGCGCTTGCGCCGAATTGATATCGTCCTTGTGTCGAAAGAGTCGGCGTAACGGCCCGGGGAGTTCTCCGATATCGATCTCGCGGCGTTCTTCCTCACTGAGTACATAGTTGAGATTGAACGACTTGTACGGACCCATCAAATAGAAAAGGAAACGGTCGTATTTCACGCTCCCCAGCCGCTCAGTGATCAAATTACGTGTGATTTCAGTGGTCATAGGGGTTCTTGCTCACTCGGCCTTTATAAAAGAGGGCGTTTTCGAGATATCTTGGCTTGATAAAGGCTAAAAGTTTGCCGCCAGTACTCTAGACCAAGATGGCGACAAATCAACCGAGTGCGATTGGTGGGAAGAATCCGGAAGATCCGGAAGACCTGCTACCAGAGGATAGTATTCTCAGTCTCGACGAATATCTTGAGATGCATGCTGCCGTCGGACACCGTACTCGATATGAAATCCTCTACCGGCTTGTCCACAGTGGAGAGATGAGTCCGAAAGAGCTCGAGGAGGTGATTAATGTCGACGATAGTACACTTCACTATCACCTCAACAAACTTGTTGATGTCGGCCTCATTGAGAAGCGCCAGCGTACGGAACGAGGACAAGACGGACTATACACGTATTATCGGGCAACTGTGTTCGGAGAAGTCACACTCTCTGAAGGTGTCGACGAGCTGATCCGCGGCGAGCAGGAGTTCGAAGAAATGTATGACAGCACGATAAATAGTTGATGAGTGCTGTCAGAAAACCAGTTTCGATGTGTGAACCGCCTCGGGGTCAAGCCCTGGGGCACTCGACCTGCTTTTTCTGTAGAGGTCAATCTTCCCGCTCCTGTGAACTATTTTCGGCGTCTTTCTGCACCTCGCGAGAGATTTGCTTGCGGGCATCTGTCTTCAACTGGTCAGTATCTTGCCCTTCAAATGCGTCGCCGACAGCTGCACGAATTCCTTCTATCGGATCATCATCAACAGGGAACAGTGCCACATGACTGGGGAGTTCGACAATACGATACTTGTCCCCGAAACGCTCACGGATATCCTTTGGAAGGTAAATTCGCCCCCGATAGTCGGTAGATTCCGCCATTCTATCATTAACTAATACGAGAAGGATCTAAGGAGTTCTCATCAAAATTCCTATCCCGTGTCATTTCTAGAACCCATATATGAAATTAATGGGGTGCAGTTGTGAAGTACCGCGGGGGCAAGCTCCGCGGCTTCACCGTTTTGACTGCACGTCCCGAAACGAGCCGTGCGGTCGCAGGCGAGTTTAATTCCCCTCGGACTTCCCATGACGAGTCGTCTGGAAGTAATACCCGAACGCTCGGTGCGTCCGTGAGGGTCGGCCGCTCCACCACGGCCCGACAACTCCCGTCTCACCACGCCAAAGACGCGGGTGTTGAGAGGAGTCGCATTCCTCGCAACTGCCGGCAGTTGCTTCGGATTACGGTCTTTTCTCGTTCTATCGGTGTGTTGTCACTCCGTCTGCGTTTGCAGGAGTACTACAGTAATGCGATTATCTAAATCGTGATTTTACTAACCACGATTTTACTAATGGATGTTTTTTCCGTGGCATCCTGTCTCGGTTCTTCGAACAGCACGTTTCAACATAGTAATGTCCTGACGAACCGTCCGCCATTCTGTGAGGTCGCCCCAGCGGTCGTGAAGCATGTCGTGATCCTCAGCCGGGTCATCAGTGACGACGACAGCGCCTGGATCTAGAACACCGTATTTCTCCTGGAGTTTCTGATCTGTTTCAAGGAGGTCTTCCAGTCGAGCACGAAGCTCACCAGAGCTGTGTTCACGCGCAAGCCTCTCGACACGCTTCCACTCGAAATACGATGGGTTCCGCCGATACAGCGCCGGACTGGTCTCTGTTTGCTCTGCGATTTCCATCTCGACGAGTTGCTCGAGTGCTTGCCGAGCACCGTTTTCGGAGCACACTGCCGACTCCGAGAACTGTTGTGCAGACACGGGCTTGGACGTGCCAGTGAGGACATCGTAGACACGTTGGAACGTCGTCCGATCCGACTCCCACTGGTTCGTGGAATCGCTTGAAGACCCTGCTCGGTCCGGCATGGTTCCACCTTCGATGAGGTGGCTCATATATATTTTCTGAAGGCCAGATATGTTTCTATCAGTAGTGCACTCAACTCGCGGTGAGCTGTGGCACTGTCAAGGATGCTTCCATCCTGTGGCGAGTCATCGCGTCCGGATAGGCGATAAACGCTCTCTCGCCACGGCCAAAGCGACTGGCGATGTCCGCAGCCGCATTGATGTTCGTCTGATCTTCTAGCTCATCGACGAGATGAGTTATTCTTCTAAATCACGATTTTAATAACCGCAATTTTGCTGTGAACTCCTGTCTCGGTGCTTCGACCAGCATGTTTCAAGATCGTAAGGTCTTGACGAGTCAATAGCCCTCGTCGAATGAAACCGTACCACGTGTTCATCGCAACGCCATCAGCGAAAACAGAGCCCAGCGTCCGATCTCGAGTGCCATCTGGGTCTCAGTCGAACCAGGATTGCTGGAACGACCGGCTACGGTAGTTGTTTAACGAGAGCAGCGATAGCCTCGTTGACGATATCGGTCTCGAGACGGCCTCGACAGAAGTCAATACCCTCGTGGCCGATCGATTGGACTCCCCATGGGACGATCCGATTCTCGTTTGGAGTCCCACCGCGAAGCCAACTCTTCTCAGGGATATTGATGAGCCTGTCCATCCGCGATTTCGATATCAATGTCAGCGTGATGTATTGCTCGCCGTGGAACGGACGTCCTTGTGGTTCAAGAGAGTCAGCCACGGTCGGGCATCCTCTTCGCCTTTGAACGGGTCGTCGCCGTAGACGACATCGCCCCATTCAAAGACCAGAGAAACTCCTTCGTCGGTCACTGCTCGTTCTCCACACTCGGATGTGGCTCGCGGAGGGCATGCTCACGCCACGCTTCCGTATCCTCTTCACCGAACTGCTCATTGAACAGGGCAGTCGCCCGCTTGTAACTGCTGTATCCTTTGAGTCGATCGGCATCATCGATCACCGCCCAATATGTCGCCTTGTGTTCGACAAGACCGCGGTCCTTTAACCGTGAGAGGGCGGTGCTGACTGCGCCCTCGTCGACGCTAATCTGGGAAGCAATTTCACGCGCTTTGAACGCACGATCTTCGTGGGCAGCGAGAAATCCGAGTACTTGGTCCGGAATAGAGAGTTTCTCGAGTTCGTCCTCGCTCGCGTTCTCGAACGTTTCTCGATCGATGGACATCGTTGGAGAGAGATATGCTGTGCATCGTAATGCGTGTTAGGTGCGAAAGCTACGAAAATATCGAAGGTAATAGTTCTAAACCACTCAGAGGGTGCTGGATTCTGGAAAGGCCTCGCGGTTAGCTGAAAGAGAGGGCGCTAAGCCCCCGTCCTCAAAGAGCGACGGCATTAGCCGTGAGCGAGTATGGGGAGACAGCGTTCACAAGAATTTGCATAGCTGGATCCAGAAACGCAAGAGCGGATCATCTCCAAACTCGATAACGTTGTCTACTCAGAATGGCGTAAGACTGCGAACTTCCTCGAACCGTTAACCTATTCACCGTTCCAAAAAATTCGAGTAGGGGCCTATCGGCTTGGCTGTCGGCTAGTGTGTGAGGAGCACTTTTTGCGTGTTGAGAGCGTTCGAAAACATGAAGGAGTATATACCGCTGATGCTTGGGTAGATGACAATTATTACATATGTGTATTCAATCAACTGCTGTAAAAGAGTGAGAGTAGATTTCGTGTGCTTTCTCTCACGAGTACGGAGAGAGGCGGTTCAGAGAAGCGCTAACGGCGTGTCGTCATCACCAACCAGAGCAAACGAAACAAACGAAGCAAGGCTTTAATATATCCTAGATAAGACTCCTGATAAGGAATGTCTGGACCGTTTAGTGATATAACAGACACAATCTTCGCTGACAAGTCTGTTCTCAATGAGAGTTACCAGCCAGAGGAAATCCTTGAGCGAGACGAGGAGATAGACGCATTCAGCCATGCACTTCAAGATGTCCTCTTTGGGCGTGAACCTGAGAATATCTTCCTGTATGGGAAGGCAGGGCTCGGAAAGACGGCAGTTACGAAGTACATGATGGATGAACTAAAGGAAGAAGTGGAAGACCGAGATGAAGCGGACGATCTCTATATTCATGATATCAATTGTAACGGTAAGACACTGTTCATGGTTGTCCGTCGTCTCGTGAATAACCTTCTTCCAGAGGATGCAAGTCCATTTCCGAAGCGTGGTCTTGGAACAGGTGATGCCTTTGACGAACTCTACCGACAACTCGATCGATTAGGCGGGACGCATCTGATAGTCTTTGACGAAATTGATCACTTGGATGACGTCAATACACTTCTCTATGAGCTTCCTCGAGCACGATCAAACAATTATATCGAAGATGCTTTGGTCGGGATTATCGGGATCAGCAACAACTACACATTCCGTCAATCACTCTCCTCGAAAGTCAAGGATACTCTCATGGAGACAGAGATTTCGTTCACTTCGTACGACGCTGGCGAACTCAGAACCATTCTTCACCACCGTGCCGATAGAGCGTTCATTGACGGTGCCTGTGACGATTCGGCAATCGCGAAAGCTGCCGCACTTTCTGCTCAAGATATGGGAAATGCACGGCAAGCAATCGATCTCCTCCGTGTTGGTGCAGAGGTGACTGAGAAGCAAGGAGACGACATCGTCTGCGATGATCACATTGAAGATGCACGTACACTTGTCCAGCGTGGGAGACTGAGAAACAGGATTCGTGACCAGACCGAACACGCTCAGTATATCTTGGAAACGATCGCGAAGCTCGAGAAGCGTAAAGAGGTCCCAGCACGGTCGAAGACGATCCAAGATGGGTATGAGCAGGTTGCGGATGCTTACGGTGCAACACCTCTTACTACGCTGAAAAGCATCCAAGATCACTTATCTGATCTCCATATGCTTGGATTCTTGATCAGACATGAACGAAATCAAGGGCTTAGCGGGGGGCAGTACTACGAGTACGAACTCGACCTTGATCCAACAATTGTTCTCGAAACGAGAGAAGAGATCTCGCAGATGTTCAGCTAAAGCACACGAAATACCATTCTATTACGGATGACTGTTTCGCGATGATTTCTCAAGAATTGAGAAAGCACACGAAATGTACTCTCAAGCACCCAACCTACTGGTCTCCTTCCCTGTCTGAAAGCACACGAAATGTACTCTCATACCAACCAACTGGTTCGCTTCCCTACCTCAGTGAAGCACACGAAATGTACTCTCTAGCACCTAACCTACTAGTCTCCTTCCCTGTCTGAAAGCACACGAAATGTACTCTCTCACTGCAGCGTGAAGCAATATTCAGTGATACACTCTAGCACCTCGAGCGTCAACCTGCTTCTTTCCCTCCTTTAGACTATCGACTACAAAGACAGTTCACTCACCCCTAACACGCGTTTATATAGGTCGAAGTTATTCTCCGGGTATTGAGAGTCATAGTATCAGAAGCGTTCTCGAGGACAGTATCTGAGCGCTGGCTGCATCTAACTCTCTTTCTAACCGATGGCGATAGAGAAAGACACCACGCCGACTACTGAAGAGACGACTGTACCATCCCAACACTCGAGTCCGATTCCTGATGGAGACGATCACAGCGACTCGAGTACCCAGTCACACATCACAGACGTAGATCCCACGACGCCTACACCCACATCCCTCGAGTCACGAACATATATCGAAATCCGGCCGTCGACAAAGCCACTCAACCGTGCAGCTGTCTCACAGGCAACGACGCTTCTCTACGAGAGTCTCTACAACCTCTCAAACTCGAGCACATGGCTGTCCCTCCGAAAGAAAACCCAGCAACCGCTCATAGAGTGGCTGCTCGTTGCTGACGGCCAATCAGACACGAGCATTCGGTACCTCGTCGGAACCACACAGGACGAATTCCTCGACGAACTCGAGGCGATCCTTCGGACGGCGTTTCCAAATACGTACGAACTGACGCAAGTCGACTGGCATCCAGGACAACTCACACCGTCTCACTCTCCCCCCACAGACAACGACGGTTCAACACCAGCCACCGCTGACACCCAAAGTCAGCCATATGCCGCTGGCGTCGAGTATCGCGGCGTAGCAAAAATCCGCCAGGACTGGCAAACCTCGCTCGCATCGTTCGATGAACTCACCGACCACTCTCGAAAGACACAACCAGAGAAACAGAAATCAAATTCCCGTCGTGTCCCACTGGCAACGCTCGTCGAAACGCTCTGTGACTCCGCAGTTCCCGTCGTGTACCAGGTGATCTGCAGTCCGCTTGGCGATCAGCGAGTAGACGTAGAACAGTATCGCTATGATCTCGAGTGCGCCCTCGTCACACCAGCCGATCGTCTCCTCAATTTCGTCTTCCCTCGATCGAAAGAGAAACTCGAGCCTGAAAACCTCGCTCGTCCATATCGTGACCGTCTCACCGAACTCGAAACGCGTGACCTCCGACGGACGTTTTGTCTTTCTGCTCGAGCAGTGGCGCTTACAGATGACACGAACTCAGAACAAGCTGAGACAACCGCTCGAAGACTCACAAACGTATTCGGCCATCTCAGTGGCCCCTTTCATTCGATCCACGGACACCTCATCACGGATACCAATCGCGATACGCCTGCAAGCCAACTTTTCGAGGACATCTGTCGACGAACCTATCCCGAACCAACATATGAAACGCTCAAAAGCCGTCTCCCATGGAAGCCACACGAGAGCGCTGGCATCGTCGTCGCACCAGACGAACTCCCTGGGTTCTGTCTGATCGATGGTGTCGGCCTCACACCATCTGGTCAACGAGCACTCGAGGCTCGACAATCCGAGCGAACCGGTCTTTCCCTGCCATCACCGGATCACCTCGCACAATACACGGGAACCGGACAGGCGCTCTGCATGCCACTAACCGATGACCGCCAACCCTACCAAAGCCCGTTCGTCCTTCCACCAACACTTCAGGATAGACATCTCTTCGTCATCGGCGATACAGGCTCCGGAAAATCCGTTCTCACAACTGGTGCAATGCTGTCGAACGTCGAGGCCACAGATGGCCCCGAGATCCTCTTCGATTACAAGGGAGGGGGAACCGCCGAGGAGTTCCTTCAAGCACACTACACAGCACACGATGGTCTCGAGGACGTCAGCTACTTCGACCTCACCGAAATACTACCTGCGCTGTCGATTTTCGATATCAGGTCGCTGCTCGATTCCGGGCTCTCACGAGAAGAAGCACGCTCGAGAATCGCAGGCCATTACGAAGAGATCCTCGCGGGGCTGATGGGCGAAGAACAGTACTATGGAGCGACGGAATCGACGAAGGCGATTCGCAATCACCTTCGAGCATTATACGACCCGATTCACGGCACCGATACCGTTTCACACAAAGATCTCTACCGGGCGCTCCAGCGTACACTGAGCGATCAAACACCGCCACCGACTTCGGATGAACGACTCACCGAGTACTTCGCTGGATTGCTCGAACGCGATCGAGACGTCTTCAACATGGTTCTCGGTGGCGCCGTGGCTCGAGTCGAGATAATCGCAACCGATGACCGACTTGCACCGCTGTTCGATCACGTCCATTATACCCCCACAGAGGAAGACAACACTGAGAGTGACGAAACAGACCCTCACTTCGATTTCACAGACGTCATCGACAACGATACCGTCGTTATCTTCGATTTCGGTGGAATGGAAGAGCGGATTAAACGCGCACTGACACTCGTCTTGCTCTCAAATCTGTGGATTGCACTGAAAGCACGTTCAGCAGCCCAGAAAACGTCACACCAACAGCCCCCACGAGTCAACCTCTATCTCGAGGAAGCGAAAGACATCGCCGCGACACAACTGGTCGACACCCTCCTCTCGCAAGGGCGATCGTTTGGCCTCTCGCTCATGCTTGGCGTTCAATTCCCCAGTCAACTCGATTCTCCAGATCCGTCGAATCACACGTACGAGGAAGCGCTCAACGAGATCGGGACGTTCGTCGTTGGTAACGTCAGCATCGAAGACGATCTTGCGAAGGCGCTCGCGACCGACGACGTGCCACCAAAAAAGGTTGCCAGGCGGCTTGCAGCAATTCGTCATGGCGAGTGGCTCGTCCGCCCTGCAGCCACATTTGGCTCACCTGCCCCACGACCGTTTCTCGGACGATCACTACCCGCTCCCGATGGACACCCAGCAAGTGAGACTCCACTTGGCGACGAGCAGTATCAGGCCTTCAACACAGCATTCGAACTCACTGCACTTGAGACGTGGAACGAATCTGGACTCAAATATGAAAGCGACCATCCGGGCACCGAGAACGGATCGGATGAGGATGACACAACGGAAGAAGCGTCACTCCGGGTTGACTCGCTGTTGCCACACACGAAGCGGCTCCCCGAGTACGTGAGCTACGACGAATCGATACACGCCCTCTGTTGTGGATCCTGTGAGAACCGCTACGATCCGACTATCGAGGGGATGAAACGGTCGATTGAGTGCTGTCGTTCACTCACAGATGTCGAGCCTGACGACATCCCTGTCTGCGATATTAACCTCAAGCTCACAGCCGAAGAGCGAAATCTCTCTGACTGGAGTGACCGAAAACTGCTCTTCTTACAGACGGTGTACAACGCACAGCAGCTTCGGTATGATCCACTCGAGTACGATCTTCTCCACGACTCGATGATTAGACTGCAGGAGTACGTCGGGATCGAAACCGACGAGATCGTCCCATTGCTCGAGGCAGACCTCCTCAGACACGATACAGATCATCCACACCGTCTCTACACCGTTTCATCAGAAGGGCGGTCTGTAATCGGCGAAAGCTATCGCAAAGGCGTCGATTACGGCCACGGAGTCGGTGATCTCGATGAATCCAGTGAACACGTCCTTGGCGTCGAAGTCACCCGACAGCATCTCGAAGAAGCGTACGCGGAAGATCCCCAGTCGGACGTCACCGAAGTCATTCCGTATTACGAACTCGACGATCAACATCGACTCGATCTCGCGGGTGTAGATGCCGATGGCGAGATCATTGTCACAGCGGAGGTTGAACGTATCAACCACGATGTCCGGCGTGCAGTACCCGTCGATTTCGACAAAATGGCTGCGTGCGAACCCGAGGCTGCAATCTGGGTCGTCATGAAACAGGCCGATGGCCACAAAATACTCTCCGCGCTCAACGATCCGCTCGAGGGGCCTCCTCGAGTCGAGAAAACGTATGCAAAGACCACGCCACCCCAACAATTCCGCATCGACACGCCAGGGATGACGGCTGTCTATCCTGCAGAGTGGCTCCGGGATCGCTCGCCGGATCTCCCGTAGTTCACTGGACTGTGTAGTTCTCCTTCTGTGGCGTCTTTCTATCGGTGTTCGGATCATATTCTCGATTCTCCCAGAATCGGTGTCTGTTCTGTTCTCGAGCCGGTCTACACAGGTCACAGAAACGCGATCCAATCGTCATAATCGGCTCTCTCCCCCGCAAGTGTTGTTGTAGGGGTCTCTCGAGTGAGAACCTAGGACGGAGATTGCTCGAGCGGTGGGTTGGCTGTTGAGATCGTAGCTCGCAGAAATTGGTTCTCATACTCGAGTCGGGATTGAAATCGGCGAATGGTGGTATAGACCCACACCTCAATCACATAAAATCGGTTGAATAGACCTCCTTCTCGGGATTCTTTGTCTGGGTTTTCTCGAGTCGCTCTACGCACTGGTGATCGAGGTCGCTCTATGAGTGGGGAAAATCTCTCTCGCTTCTCGAGTAGATGGTAGACATCGGCAGTTCAAAACCGATAGACGGAAGTCGATTATGGGACTTCAGCCATCACGTTTCGGTCGTGTTTGCTGGCGTGATTACGCTTCTGGGATGCCCGCTTTGCTTCACGACACCAATTTGAGGGTGTCTACTCGAGTTGGGAGATTATCTCGAGTCCTTCTTCTCTGTTCCTAGAATTCCGTTCTATTGCCGCACAACACCACCTTGCGGGGGCTAAAGATGATTATGACGATCGGTGGGTGGCGTGGCTCAACAATTAGTCACACGACGACGGAAACAATCCCGCCGCCGACGATCGCGAGCCCGCCGAGTCCGAAACAGACGACCCAGAACGGGATGCGATCGACGATACGCATGAGGGCGTCGATGGTGAGATAGCCGACAAAGGAACTGACACTCAGTGCCGCCAGCGCAGGTACTGGTTCGATACCGGGAAGGCCACCGGCACCCGTGACAGTGAGGGCAGCCGCACCGAGGCTGGCAGGGATCGACAACAGAAAAGAAAGTCGGAACGCTGCCGGCGGATCGTAGCTCCGAAACAACAGTGCGCTCGTCGTGATACCGGATCGTGAGATTCCTGGAAGGATCGCGACGCCCTGAACGGCGCCGACAAGAATCGAGTCAGGTAGCGTCGGCGCGTCACGGATCCCCATTGACACCGACTCCGAGGCGAGCTGAAGGATACCCGTGAGCACCAGGAGGACACCGATAACCGCGATGAAGATGCCGCCGGTAAGCTGGCCGGCGAGATCAACCGCATACACGTACAGTGGGATTCCCACGACGCCAGTCATTAGCGTGGCGACGACGACGTACGACGCGATGGCGTTCTCGCCAGCGTACGCGCTGTCGGGTCGCCAGCCGGGCACTGCCCGGATGGCCGTCGCAATATCGTCGCGGTAGTAGACCGCTGCCGAGAGCGTCGTGCCGACCTGCAAGAACAGCGCCAGTTGGACCGCAACTGCAGGGTCGGTGCCCGCGACCGTCAGGAACAGCGCCAGGTTGCCCTGACTCGAGACGGGCAACCACTCGACGACTCCCTGAACGATTCCGGCGAGAATTGCGACGACGAGGTCGATTCGGCTCACTGATGATGATGCGATAGTGCGACAACTTAAGTCAACTGCCTCGGGTCAAGTGGTTCGAGACGCCTCCGACGTCTCGTCATCACGGAAGATCGAAGATCTTCCGAACGACCCCGAGGCTTGTCAGTGGACTCCCGCTCTAACTGCGTAGTGCAGTAGGTCGGAATCGACCGTTCGCATTCACTATTCGACTGTGACGCTCTTGGCCAGATTACGCGGTTTATCGATGGAACGGCCAAGCAGGTTCGCAACCCAATAGGCGACCAGTTGTAACTGAATGTTCGCGAGCACGGACCCACCGAGATCGCCGACGGCGGGAATCTCAAGGACGTGATCGGCGTACCGCCCCATGTCGGACTTGCCGTCGGTGATCGCCACGACGGGCGCGTTGCGGGCTTCGACTTCTTTGACGTTCCCGATAGTTTTCCGGGCCGTCTCGCCATCACCGGTGACGACCGCGAATACTGGCGTGTCTTCGGTCACGAGTGCGAGCGGGCCGTGTTTCAGCTCACCAGCCGCGAACCCTTCCGCGTGCCGGTAGGTTATCTCTTTCATTTTCAATGCCCCCTCGAGCGCGACCGGGTAGTGGTACCCACGGCCGATGAAAAAGTAAGCGTCGGCATCGACGTACTCCTCGGCGATCGCCCGGGCGTCCGTCGTCTCGAGGACAGTCCTGACCTGGCCGGGAATATCCCGGAGTGCCTCGAGCTCTTCGCGAGTCGGTCCGTCACCGAGCGTGAATGCCAAGAGGGCGAGTGCCAACTGCTGGCTTGCGAAGGTCTTCGTCGCGGCGACGCCGATCTCTGGACCGGCCCTGATATAGAGTGCGTGGTCACACTCCCGTGCGGCCGAACTGGCGACCGTATTGGTCACCGCGAGCGTCGTCGCCCCAGCGCGGTCTGCTTCTCGCAGCGCACGGAGTGTGTCTGCCGTCTCGCCGCTCTGCGTGACACCGACGACGAGAGAGTCCTCATCAATGGGGATGCGATCACTCGCGTACTCGCTGGCGAGAAACGCCTGCGCGCGAACTCCAGCCGTTCGGAGCCGCTCAGCACCGAATAGCGCCGCGTGATACGACGTTCCGCAGGCGACGAACTGAATCGGCCCCTCGTGATCGAGGTCAGCCAGATCCTCGAGATCGACCGTGCCGTCGAGTTCGTCGATTCGACCCCGCAGGCACTGCCGCAGGGCTTTCGGCTGCTCGTGGATCTCCTTGAGCATGTAGTGGTCGTAGCCACTTTTTTCCGCATCTTCGGGGTCCCACGCAACCGTTTCGGTCGGTCGATCGACGGGGTTGCCCTCCGAGTCGGTGATGACAGCACCGTCGGCGGTCAGCCGAACGAAATCGCCATCCTCGAGATAACAGACGCGGTCCGTGTGATCGACGAACGCGGGGACATCACTCGCGAGATACGTCCCAGTCTCGCCGAGGCCGACGACGAGAGGGGAGTCCTGTCGAGCCGCATACACCGTCTCCGAGCCGTCGAAGACAGCGGCGATCGCGTAACTGCCTTCGAGTTGGTCGATCGCCAGTCGGAACGCTTCCTCGGGAGCCGCGCCGCGGTCGAGATACTGTCCGATCAGCTGTGGGACGACTTCGGTGTCGGTCTCACTCTGGAACGTGATTCCAGCGTCGGCGAGGTCGTCGCGCAGCCGCTGGTAGTTCTCGATGATGCCGTTGTGAACCACGGCAACGCGATCCGCTTCGTCGCGGTGTGGATGTGCGTTCACATCGGATGGGGGACCGTGCGTGCTCCAGCGCGTATGGCCGATCCCAGTCAGTGACCCCTCGAGGTCAGTCCTCGGAACCGTGCTCTCGAGTGCTGACAGCTCACCCTCTGTCTTGTGAACTGTTATCGACGGCGTCGGCACAGCGAGACCAGCGGAGTCGTAGCCACGGTACTCGAGACTTGACAGGCCATCGAGGACGACATCGACGGCATCGACACCGTCGGACGCCCCAACGTACCCGACGATTCCACACATCGTCACTGCACCTCCGTTTCGCCATCGATCGTCCCTTGGACAGCCGTACCGGCGGTGATGACGGCATCAGAGCCGACGATCGTTCCCGGCGCATAGGTCACACCGCCCTCGTCGTGAACGCGATCCGCGAGCAGTGCGCCTAACCGCTCGTTCTCGTGGACTCGATCGCCAACGCGGACATCGCCAGGGCCGCCGACGATTGTCGAGCTAGCGCCGATCTGGACGCCATGGCCGGTCACGCCATCGATGAGCGTCGCGTTCGCCCCGACACGAGTGTCTGCATCGACGACACTGTTTTTGACGACTGCGTTTGCCCCTACCGTCACGTTCTCGCCGAGCGCGACGTTCGGGCCGACGACGCTCCCCGGACCGACGACACAGTCCGTCGAAATCACGACCGGTTCGATAACCGTCGCGGACTCGTGAACCCGGGCGTCGGTCGAGACCGTGCTTTCGACGCCGTCTGTACTCCCGAGGAGCGTCTCAGTTACCTCGAGTAAGTCCCATGGATACGTCGCGTCGTACCAGAACCCGTCAGAGTTGACACCGCGAACAGTTTCGCCTGCGTCGATCGCGTTCGCAATGCCGTCGACGAGCGAGTATTCGTTGAACTGTGGTTCCGGACCACGGAGGTATTCGAAGATCTCTGGTTCGAACGCATAGACGCCTGCGTTAAGATGATAACTGCGGTCGTCATGGGGCCGTTCGACGATCTCTGAGACGTGCTCACCGTCCTCGAGGATTACGCCGCCGTAGTTGGCGATGTCCCCATCTCGAACGAGTCCGAGCGTCGCAATGGCATCGTTGTTGTGGGCCTCGCGAACGTCCTCGATGAGGCCCTGTTCGACGAGCTGATCGCCGTTGAGAACAAGCTGCGGGCCCGAAACCTCTGGTTCGGTTTTCAGAAGCGCATGGCCACTGCCGAGTTGCTTGTCTTGTATGATGTAGTCGATCGACGCGCCGCGGTACGTCGAGCCGAAATGCGACTGCACGTGCGTGCGACCGTAACCGACGACGACGGTAATCTCAGTGATGTCGGCGTCGACGAGCGCATCGAAGACGTGCTCGAGTATGGGTTTGGCCGCTGCGGGAAGCATCGGCTTCGGTCGATGCTTCGTCAGCGGCCGAAGTCTGGCCCCTTCGCCGGCTGCAAGGACCACCGCAGAACTGATTGGCATGTCAAGAATGACAGTAATGGACGACTATTGTTCTTGTGGATCGGATTTTCACTTGAACTATCATTCGAGACCGGTTCGGTAGTACACGAAGGGGAGCCTGAGATTCGAAAAACAAAGAAGAGGCGCTCAGCTGTCTCGACCCGTATCCCTCAAACTCAGGTCACGCGCGCTGTTTTTCCTTCGTGAGCACCCGCACGTTTTCGATCCCGGTATCGGGATACTGACCCGCATCGTCTTTCTCCACGGCCTTGACCATGTCCCAGACGACGTTGAGACCGGTCGTCACGCCCTCGAGGGCCTCCATCTCACAACCCGTCTTTCCAGTCGTCTCGACGGCAACCCGAAGCTCGATTCGGTCCTCGGCGAGCGAGAAGTCAGTATCGACGTTCGTGATCGGAATCTGATGGCACATTGGAATCGTCTCCCACGTGTGCTTGACAGCCTGGATCGCCCCGACACGGGCAGTCGCGAGCACGTCGCCTTTGCCCACCTGATCTGCGCGGATGGCCTCGATCGTCGACGGCTGGAGCCGAATCTCGCCAGCCGCGACCGCGCGACGCTCGCTGTCGGGTTTGTCGCCGACGTCGACCATCTGGACATCGCCTTCGTCGGTAGTGTGGGTGAGGTCGTCGGCTGCGTGGTCGTCTCCGCTCGCGTCTGCCGCGTCGTCGTTCTCACTCATCTGCCTCACCCCACAGCGCCGCGGGGATTTCGTCGAGCATCTCTGAGGCGAGTACGCCGAGCGCATCGGTGTCGGCGAGGCGCTCGCCTGCAACGCCGTTGACGTACGCACCGGCTGTCGCGGCCTCGAGCGGGTCGGCTTCCTCGAGCAGCGCCGCAACGATCCCCGCAAGCAAGTCACCGGTGCCGCCGACTTTCATCCCAGGCGTGCCCGACCGGCAGATCCGGGTGCGCTCGCCGTCGGTTATCACGTCGTCGACGCCTTTCGCGAGGACGACGTGGCCCAGGTCGGCTGCAAATTCCTCGATCTCGTCTGCTGCGTCGCGTAGCGAGTCGGTGTCCGGCCCGCCCATTCGGGCGAGTTCGCGGCGATTGGGCGTACAGACGAGCGTCGCCTCGGTGTCGATCTCGGGGACAACCGACAGCGCGTCGGCGTCGACGACCGCCGGCCCCGTGTAGGACGCGAGGAACTGACGCGTCGCCTCGAGCGTCTCATCTGCGGTACCGAGACCGGGACCGAGAACGACGATGTCGTCGTGGCGTTCGGCTGTCTCGGCGAGTTCGTCTGCTTGGTCGGGCGAGAGGCGATCGCTTCCGTAAGGCTGGACGATGAGATCCTCGGCATAGCTCTGGATCTCGCCGGCGACGGATTCCGGCGCGGCAACGAAGGAGAGTTCGACCCCGGCACGGAGCGCTGCCTGTGCCGCGAGTGCCGGCGCGCCGGTGTAGGGGCCGCCGCCGATGACGAAGACGCGGCCATCGCGACTGTGGGGTCGAGCGAGGGCAACGTCGCCGGGGCCAACGAACTGTTCTGCGGCGGCTGGGATTCCGATGTCCGCGACGGTAACATCGGCGTCGAGGTCGTCAAGTCCCGGTTTCGTGTCGTGGAAGGTGACGAGACGGTCGGCCTCGACACCGTTGGCCGCGTGATCGCCGCCGTCAGCGTCGAACCCGGAGGGCACGTCGACCGCGAGGACGGTCGCGTCGGCGTCGTTGATCGCCGCCGCTGCGGTCGCTGCCGGTTCCCGAAGGTCGCCGCTGATGCCCGTGCCGAGCATCGCGTCGACGATCACGTCCGCTTCCTCAAGATCGAACGCATCCGAGTCGGCTGCGAGGGCGCTCGAGTCTGTCACCTCGCAGGTGTCGTAGTCGGCCTGCTCGAGCGCGTCCCAGTTCTCACGGGCGATGTCGGACCCGATCAGGTCGGCACGGCCGAGCAGTAGCGTGGTGACATCGTATGCGTCCAGAAACCGGGCGGCGACGAACGCGTCACCGCCGTTGTTCCCGCGGCCGGCGACGATGACGACTCGAGCGCCCGGGTCGGCGATCTCTCGGAGCGCTTGAGCGACCGCGTGTCCGCTCGACTCCATCAACTGCTTTCGTGGCACGCCCAGTGCCGCGGCGTTCGCGTCGACAGCGGCCATTCGCTCGCCTGTAATCATACACGAGGGTTCGGTCGGCCGACCGTTGAAGATTGCGGACAGTGCAACTCGTTCGGTGGTCGTCACCGATCGCTGGCCAAGCGTGGCACGAACTGAGCGCGTGTGGATTCCGCGACCAGTATCGTTAATATCAGTTCGTGTGAATGGGTTGGCGTTCAAATGGGTGCAATTCGCGTAGACGGGCTGCGAAAGTCCTACGGGTCCGTCGAGGCGGTCGCCGGGATGAACTTCACCGTCGAGCGCGGCGAACTGTACGGCTTTCTCGGTCCGAACGGCGCCGGGAAGACGACGACGATCCGAACGCTAACCGGGCAGATTCAGCCGGACGCCGGAACGGTCCGCGTCCTCGAGACCGATCCGGCGACGGAACCTCTCGAAACGCGCCGTCGGGTGGGCATTCTGCCAGAACAGGGATCGCCACCGAGCTTTCTGACGCCGCGTGAGTACCTCGAGTTCGTCGGCGAGGTGCGCGAGCTCTCGGCCGACCGGGTCGCCAAGGGGACGGCGGCATGGGCCGAGCGACTGGGGTTCGAAAGCAAGCTGGATACGCTGCATACCGACCTCTCCCGTGGCCAGCAACAGAAGGTGATGATCACGCAGGCGTTCATCCACGAACCGGACGTGGTCTTCATCGACGAGCCGTTGGCGAACCTCGACCCGCTCGTCCAAGAGCAAGTCAAGCGCTTTCTCGTCTCGTATGCGGCCGGCGACAACGCCGTCTTCGTCTCGACGCACAACATCGACGTCGCCGAGGAGATCTGTACCCGTGTCGGCATCGTCGCCGACGGCCAGCTCGTGACCGAACGCTCGCTCGAGGGTAATCGTGATGACTCGCTGCTCGAAATCTTCCTCGAGCGCGTCGAGGCCGAAGAGACGCGAGACACGCCGTCGCTCGAGCACCTGGGCTCATGACTGGGTCCACGACGAGCGATCGGCCAGATTCGGGAGGCGGCCTTTCGACCCGGCGGCTGCTCGCGGTGCTCTTCCGCGAGGAGTGGCGCATGCACACCCAGCTGTTCGGCGGCTGGCGATTTGCGCTCTTCCCGGTCGTCATCGCCGTCCTCGCCGTGAGCGCGACGGTCGCGCTGCTCGAGACCGGTACTGCGCAAGGAACGATCGTCGGTGGCCTGCACGCGCTCGCCGTCGGCTTCGGCCTCTATAGCGGCACCGCCGGTTTCGCGGGGTCGGACATGCTCGAGAACGTCTTCGGCCGACTGTCGCTGTTGCTCTCGTCGTCAACGACGCTGCCGCTTTCGCGACGGCGGTTGCTCGGCGTCTTCCTTCTGAAAGACGCCCTGTTCTACGGCGTTGCATTCGTGTTGCCGATGGCGCTCTCGAGCGCAGCCCTAACAGGATTCTCGGCTGCGACGCCGCTCGCAGTCGGGCTGTTCTGGCTGTCGCTCTGTCTCGTCTTCGCGGTCGGAATGGCGATGACCGTCGCGCTAATCGCCGTCCGGACCCGGGGCGTGCCGCCGTGGGCCATCGGGCTGGTGATCGGCCTCACCGTCGTCGGCACTTGGGCGACGGGCAGTCTCGGCGTCGTCCAGTCCGTTCTGGTGCCGGTGCGCGGCTCCGCGATCGCCGCTGGGGGGCTGGCCGTCAGCACCATCGCCGTCGCGACGGTCTCGCTCGCGGCTTACGATCCAACGTACGGTCGGCCCTCGCGGACCGCGACCGATCGCTTTGCTCGCCTCAGCGGGGCACTGCCCCTCGAGAACTCCCCGTTAGTCACGAAGTCGCTGCTTGACCTCGCGCGCTCGTCAGGTGGCGTCTGGAAGCCGTTCGTCTCGGCGTCGATCCTGCTGGCACTCGTGGCCGCGTTCGTCGGCGTCGTCGACTCGATCACCGGCATCGCGCCCGCGCCAGGGATCTTCTTCGGCGGCGTCCTCGGGCTCTCGGCGTTTACGACCTACAACTGGCTGACGCAGTTCGACTCGCTCGATGCCTATCTCACTTATCCGGTCTCGGTCGCGGACGTCTTCCGGGCCAAACGGATCGCCTTCGTCCTCGTGGGCTCACCGACGGTCGCCGTGCCCTACCTCGCGGCCGTCGTCTGGTTCGAGGCGACGCTTCTGGATGCCGTCGTCGGCGCGATCCTGCTGGCTGGCTACGCGCTGTACTACTACGGCCTGACCGTCTACATCGCTGGCTTCGATCCGAACGAGTTCCTCTTCGATGCTGTCCGCTTCGCGACGTTTACCATCGGCGTTGCCATCGCGCTCGTGCCGACGCTGGTCGCCGGCTTCGTCGTCGTCCCGCCGTCGCTCGAACTCGCTGCTGCGCTCAGCGTCGGCGGGGTCTTGATGGGTGTCGTTGGGATCGTCCTCTCGAGTCGCGCCGGGCCGCGCTGGGAGCGGCGATATCGACGGGAGTGACGATCGCTGACTCTCACGGTACGGGAGTTATCATCACGAGCTATTTGTCGGGAGGACAAACCGACGGCCGTGAGCGCTATCGAGCGAGTCGGAGTCTGTGTCCACAGGTGGCGGAATCCGTGAGTCGACCCGACCCGACGCGGCGATCGGTCCTCGCGGGCATCGGAGCCGCGGGTGCAACAGTGGCCGCACCGACAACCGTGAGCGCAGCCCAGACGGGGACGGAGCCGATCCAGCAGCAAGTGAATCCTCTCGCCGATCTCGACGCGTTCGAGGCGTTTCTCGACGGCGTAATGGAGGCACATCTCGAGAGCCACGACATCGCGGGCGCGACGGTCGCCGTCGTCGACGGTGACGACGAGTTCGCGAAGGGGTACGGCTACGCCGATGTCGAAGCGGAAACGCCAGTCGACGCCGAAGAGACGCTCTTTCGGATCGGGTCGGTGTCGAAACTGTTCACCTGGACTGCCGCCATGCAGGCGGTCGAACGGGGTGACCTTGCGATCGACGAAGACGTCGACGCGGCACTCGAGGCGGTCGATCTCCCTGAGACGTACGACGAGCCGATCAGACTCGATCACCTCGCGACGCACACTCCCGGCTTCGAGGAACGCGTCCGGGGGACGTTCGTCCGGAGCGAATCGGAGCTGCGGCCGCTCGCGGAGATGCTTCGAACTGAACAGCCGTCGCGGGTCCGGCCGCCGGGGGAGTTTGCGGCCTACTCGAACTACGGGTCGGCGCTCGCCGGTCAACTGGTCGCCGAAACCGCTGGCGCGTCGTTCGAGACGGTCGTCGAAGAAGACATCTTCGAGCCGCTCTCGATGGATCGAAGCACGTTCGACCAGCCGGCTCCGGACGAATTCGCGGCCGATCTCTCGAAGGGATACGGAACGGATGGCCGTACTGAAGGCGAGTTCGAGTACGTCGGCATCCCGCCTGCGGGGGCGATGAGCGCCACGGCGACCGACATGGCGTCGTTCGTGCGGGCGTTCTTACAGGACGGCGCGACTGACGATGGGCGACTGCTTGAGGCGGAATCCGTCGGGGAGATGCACCGCCGGCGGTTCGGCCACGACGAGCGGCTCAACGGGATCGCGTTTGGCTTCTACGAGATGAGCAGGAATGGCGTCCGCGTGGTCGGCCACGGCGGCGACACCGAACTGTTTCACAGTCTCCTGTTTTTGCTCCCCGAACACGATGTGGGGGTGTTCATCTCGTACAACAGCGTCGGCGGACTCGAGGCGAGACCGGAATTCGTCGACGCCTTCTTCGAACAGTACGTCGCGGACGCGCCATCGGAATCGGAGACGCCCGAGTCAGACGGCCCGCCGGAGCGAGCTGATGCGATTACCGGCACCTATCGCTCGAATCGACTCCCGTATACAACGTCCGAGAAGTTCCTCGGGTTCGCCTCGGCGATCTCCGTTTCGGTCGACGACGAGGGGCGACTCGTCACCCACCCCCTCGGCGGCGAGACGACGCAGTGGGTGGAAGTCGAACCGCTCCTGTTTGCAGAAGTCGACGGGACGAACCGGCTCGCCTTCCGTGAGGACGACGGCGAGATCACACACCTCTTTCTCGACAGCACCCCGGTTACGGCCTTCGAACGGCTCTCGAGACGCGAGACGCCGACCGTCCACCTCACAGTGCTCGCGATCTCACTGCTGGTCTTTCTGGCCACTGCAGTCGGCTGGCCGCTGGCTGCCGGCTGGCGACGCTACCGCGGGCGGGCCGGACCTCTCGAGGGAATCGAGCCGCCGCTCCGGTACGCTCGCTGGGTCGCGGGTGCAACGAGTGGAGCGTTTCTCGCCTTTGCCGTCGCGTTCGGTGCTGTTCTCGCGACCGATCCGACCGGGCTGTTGCTCGGCGATCCGCTGCAGTTTCGGCTGCTGCTCGTGCTGCCACTGCTCGGGGCGGTCGGCACCGTCCTGACCGTCGGGCTGGCGGCGTTGGCGTGGTACGAGCGTCAGTGGGGACTGCCGGCCCGGCTGCACTACACGGCCGTCGCCACCGCCGGCGTCGCCATCTGCTGGGTGCTCGTCTACTGGAACCTGCTGTGGTATCAGCCGTGACGGGCGAACCGATACGTCGAAGCCACTCGAGCGAAATCGTCCGAGGGAACGCCGAATGACGAAGACGATTCTGATCGCCGGAACCGCGAGCCACGTCGGCAAGTCGACAGTCGCGGCCGGTCTCTGTCGATTGCTCGCCGACCGTGGGGTCGACGTCGCGCCGTACAAGGGCCAGAACATGAGCAACAACGCGCGCGTCGTCGTTCGGCCAGACGCGGACGGCAAACAAGGCGATGAAACCGACGCCGCCACCGACGTTCGGTGGGGCGAGATCGGCGTCTCCCAGTTCGTCCAGGCTCGAGCGGCCCGCATGACACCAACAACCGATACAAACCCCGTCCTTCTCAAGCCCCGTGGGGACGGTGAGAGTCAGCTCGTCCTGCAGGGCGAGGCTCACGACCACGTCCCTGCGGGGACTTACTACGAGGAGTACTGGGACCGAGCGCGCGAGGCAGCCGAAGAGTCCTACCGCAGACTGGCGGCCGACAACGACGTGATCGTCGCCGAGGGCGCGGGCAGCATCGGCGAGATCAACCTCCACGATCGGGACCTCGCGAACGTCGAGACCGCCGAGTTCGCGGACGCCGACATCCTCCTGCTGGTCGACATCGAACGCGGCGGGGCCTTCGCCAGCCTCTACGGAACGATCGAACTCGTGCCCGACGCCCTCCGCGAGCGCATCGTCGGCGCGGTCATCACGAAGTTCCGTGGCGATCCGTCGCTGCTCGAGCCCGGCATCGAGGAGATCGAATCCCGAACCGGCGTGCCGATTCTGGGCGTGCTCCCCTACGACGATCCCGGTCTGCCCGAAGAGGACAGCGTCGGCCTCCCCGGCAGCGAGGAGCGAGGCGTCGTCGGCGATGACGACGGCGTTCCCGCCGATCAGCGCATCCGAATCGCCGTGCCCCGACTCCCCAGAATCTCGAACGCGACCGATCTCGAGGAGCTGGCAGACGAGCCGGGCGTCTCGGTGGTCTACGTGCCGGTCGGCGGCGACGGGACAGCTGACCCGCTCGAGGGAGTCGACGCCGACGCAGTCGTCATCCCAGGGACGAAGAACACGGTCGACGACTTGCTGGCGCTCCACGAGGCCGGCTTCACCGACGCGCTCGCGGCCTTCGACGGCCCGGTCGTCGGGGTCTGTGGCGGCTACCAAATGCTCGGCGAGCGGATCACCAACGCCGCACTCGAGGGCACAGGCACGGACGATGTCGTCGACGGACTCGGCCTGCTGCCGGTCGAAACCCGCTTCGAGGGGGACAAGCGCCTCGAGCAGACATCGGTTCCCGTCGACGGGTCGGCGTCGCCGTTGCTGTCGGGAGCCGACGGGCCTGCGTCGGGGTACGAGATCCACGCGGGCCGGACACAGGCGCTCGAGGACGTCAACCGGCCGCTGGGCGACTCGAGTGCGGCCAACGGACAGGTGCTCGGAACCTATTTGCACGGCCTATTCGACAACGAATCGGTTCGGACGGCGTTTCTGGAACACGTCGCGACGACGGCGGGAGTCGACTGGCCGCCGCGGGCGGAGACGGACGCGTCACCGTCGACGGACCCGGACGCGACGGAGGCTGGATCGACGCCGTACGATCGCGCGGCACAACTCGTCAGCGACCACGTCGATCTGGCGGTGCTGGGCGAGCCGTTCGACGAGTGAAAAATAGCCGACGAGACGAACCAGCAGAGACGCTCGAGCGGCTACCTGTGACAGCGAGAGGGTCCCCGCCCTTCCCGTGAGGCGAGAGTGTTCCGACACGCTGCTGTCGGAACCGAGCGCCGAACAGGGCGGGCGTGAATCGCGTAACCCTCGAGGAGAAACCACCGTGTCACTGCTCGTCCTGGGTCTCCAACGTATCGAGTCCAGTTTCCAGCACCTCGACATACGCCTCATCGAGCGACAGGTTGTTTGCTTCAGCGTGGTCTTTCACCCGTCCGTGGAGTCCATACGAAATATCTATTGCTGGTCGCATTGTCACACAAGTCTTATTTGACTCGACGACGTGAAAATAGTTGTGGCATGAAGCGCACCAACAGGTTCGCCGTGCGACCGCTCTCCGATACCGGAGAGCAACTGCTACGGGACCTGTTGGACGCTTCCGCCGCTCTCTGGAACGAAGTCAACTACCAGCGCCTCATGCGGTACAACGAGGAAAACGGCTTCGAAGGCGGCGTGTGGGACGCCGATACAGGCCGACTCGAAGGCAAATACAAAGGCGTGGTCGGCGCATCCACCTCCCAACAGGTGATACGGAAGAATAGCGAAGCGTGGCGCGGATTCTTCCGGCTGAAAGAACAGTACCACGACAAGTCGAACACGTCGGTTACGGACCACCCGGAACCACCGGGCTTCCGTGGGAACGAGGACGACGGACGCCGACTCAAGACCGTCATTCGAAACACGTCATACACCGCCGAATGGGGCGACCGCTCCCGTCTTGAGATACTGGTCGGCAAAGAGTTGAAAGACCGATACGACCACACCGGACGTCTCCGGCTGGAAATTGCTGGAAACCCAAGTTGGCCCGAGTACAACAAACAGGGCCGGTTGGACCTGTGGTACGACGAGACTGATAGCACCTTCCGAGCTTCGCAACCCGTGACTGTTTCTGACGACGCACGGACAACTCCACTGGCCGCAGAGAAGGCCGCTCTGGACATTGGTGCCAACAATCTCGTCGCCTGTACTACAACGACCGGCGGGCAATATCTGTACGAGGGTCGTAACCTATTCCAGCGGTTCCGCGACACGACACGAGAAATCGCCCGGCTTCAGTCGAAACTCGAAGACGGTCGCTACAGTAGTGAGCGCATCCGACGCTTATATCGCAAGCGAACTCGTCGCCGTGACCACGCTCAAGAAGCGTTGTGTCGTGATCTAATCGAAAGATTGTACGACGATGGCGTTGAAGCCGTGTATATTGGCGGGCTGACCGATGTCCTCGAAACTCATTGGTCAGTGGAGACGAACGCCAAGACGCACAATTTCTGGGCGTTCAAGCAGTTCACCGAGCAACTGGCCTGTACCGCCGAAGAGTACGGTATCTCGATCGAGGTTCGGTCAGAAGCGTGGACGAGTCAGGAGTGCCCGCAGTGCGGGGGCACAGACCGAACGACACGGTATCAGGACACGCTCACCTGTCTGTGTGGGTTCGAGGGCCATGCCGACCTCACGGCGTCAAAGACGTTCCTAGAGCAGCAGACGAGCAACACAGTCAGGCCGATGGCACGGCCCGTGCGGTTCCAGTGGGACGACCACGACTGGTCAGAGTCATCACGCTCTCACCGTCCCAACGAACAGCGCACAGACCCGAGTACCATCCAGCGTGACGGGAATGTTGCCTCCGGGGAGACGTAGACCGGCTGAGACTTCCACGGAGGAAACCGCGTCGTTTACGGCGCGGAGGATGTCATGACCCGTCGCGGTAGGTTCCGAGTAGTTCCTCGAGGATGATACACTCCTGATCGGTCTCGTCGTAGTGGGTATCGATGAAGCGTTCGGCGGCCTCGTAGTTGCCGCGCAGCCCGTGTTTGCGGACGTTGATGACGGCGTCGAGAAAGAAGGTGCCACCGTCGGTTCCGAGCGCCTCGGCGTGGTCGCGGTCGCTGATATCGAGTTCGGCCTGGATCTCGTCGAAGTTGAACGTCTTGACGTCGTGATCGTCGTTAATCAGCGTGAGGACGTACTCCGCGGAGAACCGATAGAACTCGGATTTGCTCTCGAACATACCGTCTTCGACGAGCGAATCGATCTCTTCGACCACGTCGTCGGGGTACCTGACGGTATCTTTCGCCATTTCCCTAGACTGGTCGGTGCTCATTAATTATTGTTTCGCCGATCCCGTTTCGATTGGAAAATGAACAGTGAAACGAGCTGTCGGACGTGACCGAACCGACGGAGACGCACAGCGACGCGCTGATCACGCCTCAAGATCCAGTTCGTGTGTACCTGCAGAGTTATTGGGATTCGCGCAAAAGGACGGACTGTCATGGTAGACGAAACCGAACTCCGCGAGCAGATGATCGACGCGTTCGAAGACGCCGACTACCCGGTCTCGAGTCCGATGGACCTCGTGCCGGCGTTACCTGACGGTCCGGGGACGACATTCGAATCCGGCGACTTCTCGATGACCGCGATGGAACTCAACACCAAGACAACAGGTGGCGATTTCCCCTATGATGATGTCGAGTCCCTCGTCGACGACCTGCTTCGAGAGCTCGAAAAGCAAGACGAGCTGTAAGCCACAGACAGCAGTCGGTCCGGGTTCTCGTCGACAGGTAAGCGAGTCGGCCGGTTACCAGCAGGCTTTTTATTCCATAGCGTAGTTGTGAGAGAAGAGACCAGATGCGGACTGGCCGAACGGAACTCCAGAGATGACCGAGAGAGAACGCTCGAGACCGATCGTCGTCGTGATCGATACCCGCGTCCAGGAGAGTCGTCTTCGGCCACGGCTCGAGCAGGCGACCGAGCGCGACGTGCGAACGGTTTGTGATCACGAGTCGCCTCTCGAGTCGCTGACCGAGGCCGCCGACATCGAACGCGACGGCGGAACGGAGACGAACGCAGAACACGGTGTGGAATCGGCATCCACAGGCACAGCGGAAACGGGATCCGCCGGCGAGACAGCGCCGATCACACCGGGTGCCGTCGTGCTCGAACTCGACCGGCCCGGCGACATCCAGTCGTTGTTACGGCGTGTCCATGCCGTGTTACCGGACGTGCCGACGATCGTTGCACCCCACGAGGGCAGCGAGCAACTCGCGACGGTGGCACTTCGGGCCGACGCGACCGACTACGTACCGACGGACGGCGACGAAGACCCGATCGATCGGATCGTCCCGACGATCCGCGAAACCAGCGTTCAATCGGACGACGGCGACAGCCGGTACCAGCGCATCCTCGCAACTGAACTCCCCGACGAAGCGTTCGTCATCGGCGAGGACGGCACCTATCTCGAGGCGAAGGTCCGTCCCGAATCGGGGGACCTCTACACCATCCCCGCCGACGAGCTGGTCGGCACCACGCTCGAGGACGCGTTTCCCGATGCGGTCGCGGCGGACTTACAGGACTGCATCGATCAGGCGATCCAAACTAGCGGCGTGCAGTCGATCGAGTACCAAGCAGACACCACTGATGGCCGCCGCCAGTTCGAGGCCCGCGTCGTCCCGATCGACGAGCGGATTCAAGGGCGACGCGCTGTCGTCTGGCTGGCACGAGACATCACCGACCGCGTCGAGCGCGAGCGCCGACTCCGTTCGCGACAGGACCAACTCGAGACGTTGAACCGGATCAACGCCGTCATCAGACAGATCATCGAGACGCTCGTCGAGGCACCGGCCAGAGACACCATCGAACGAGAGGTCTGCGAACAGCTCGTCGACTCGGACCTGTATTGTGGCTCGTGGATCGCCGAACGGACCGGCGATGGTCGACTGTCCTACCGGACCGGTGCGGGCGACGCCGAAGCCGTCCTCGAGTGTGTCCGTGAGTGCACTGGCGAGTACGAAAGCCCGGTCGCGCAGGCAGCCCATACGAGCGAGTTGCAGACGACGAACTGTATCATCGACAACGAGTCGCTTCCGGACGAACTCCGGGCGGCGGCCCGCGAAGACGATGTCAGATCCGGCGTCGTCGTTCCCATCACACACGAGGACGTGACCTACGGGGTTCTCACCGTGCTTGCGAGTCGCGATGACGCCTTCAGCGAGCGCGAACGGGCGGGTTTCAGGCTGCTCGGCGAGACGATCGGCTTTACCATCATGGCCGTCAAAAACCGCCAGCTGCTCTTTGCCGACTCCGTCGTCGAACTCGAGTTCCAGATCGACGGCGGCGACAGGTTCTGCTTCGATCTCTCCGAGCGATACGACTGTACCGGCTCGCTCGAGTGGGCCGGTACCACGTCGAGCGGACGTGTCGTCCAGTACGTGACAGTCGACGGGCTCGGGTGTGAGACGGTCCTCGAGGAGGCGAAGGAACATGACTCCGTCGAGGAGTGTCGGCTCATCGACGACGGCGAGGAGCACTGTACGATCGAGTTGCGGCTCACGAGATCGGGCGTTCGCACGCTTGCCAACCACGGCGCGACGATCCGAGATGTCACTATCGAGAACGGCGTCGGGATCTGCCTGGTCGAGGTGTCACAGGAGACCGACATCAGAGAGATCGCCGAGGCATTGACCGACATCTACGAGAAGGCCGAACTCGCCGCCAGACGAGAGGTCGACCGGACGGTCAGGACGGCAGCCGAGCGGCGAACTCGGATTCTCGATGAACTCACTGACCGCCAGCTGACGACGTTGCGACTCGCCTACTACGGTGGGTTCTTCGACTGGCCGCGCAAGAGCACCGGTGAGGAGATCGCCGAGGCGATGAACATCTCGGCGCCGACGATGCACCAACACCTTCGAAAGGGTCTCAAATCGATTCTCGGGGAGTTCTTCGAAGACAGTGCCAGCCCTGACTGATACGGACTCCTGTCAGTCGGTGCCGGTGCGATCGCGACCGCCCTGCGGTCTCACCGAGAAACCGTTACAGTAGACCGTATGAGCCGCCCCACGAGTGAGCGGCGGACAACGGTCGGCCGCTGACCGATCTCGACAGACGCTGTGTCGGTGGTGTGACGCCGGAAAGCGCTGCCCAGAAACTCGACTCTCATCCGTCGAAGACTATCATGGATATTTGAATGTCGACTATATGAATCCGAGCACCAATACGCGTGACAGTCAGTCGATCGAATAGGAATGCGCGAGACGAGAGCCGTTGCCCGGTCGTGGGGCGAGGGGTGGCTGTGGTAGCACTGCCGTTCGAGACGGTGTTTGAAGGTTCGGACGGGCGATACTACACCGACTGGCAGGTTCGCCACCGGCTTCGGACCGGCGAGTGGACGTTTTGCATGCAACAGCGAACCCCCCACCGCCGTCTGGTCGAAACCGACGACGATGCGTTACTCCTGTTGGTCCCGATCGAACCCGAGGAGTTGCCGGCGGGACGCGAGATCCGTGTCACTGAACGGCGTGCCCGCGTCATCGACACTCGGCGCGTGCCGTCGGCGTAGGCTCGGTCACGCCATGGCAAACCACCGACGGGCGCTCGCCTCGTGGCGATTTAATGCGCGATCAGGTTCAGCCATAGAGACTGGATGCGTGCTTCGAAACTCGCACTCGTGAATCGTCGCGCGCTCCTCGGAACGGTGGGCTCGGTGCTCTCGCTCGGGACGCTTGCCTATACGACGCGCGGAGCCACTGACACGCTCGAGATCGGCGTCTGGCTCTCCGAACGAGCCGCGACGTACGATGGCGTAGCCGAGCGGATCCACGAGTATCTCACCGCGACGCTCTCGTTCGAGTACTGGACGCTCGACGTCTCGATGGGCGGGACCGTCTCGGTCTCGAGCGAGGACGCTGCTCGTCTCACCAGCCGTGGCGAGTGGCCAATGGCCGTCGCGACGGGCGCTCTCAGTGGGCGCGACATCGAACCGGCGTCGGACGTCAACCTGCTGGTCACTGACGGGAGCATGGACACGGCACCCACCGGCTACGGCGTCCCGCACGTCGCATCCGTCGGTGGGGCGCGCCACATCGCCGCCCTCGAGTCGTTCGAGACGCTCGTCGACGACGGGCCGCGATCGATCGCGCCGAATACGACGCCGGCGCACACGATGCACGTTCTTCTCCACGAAATCGGCCACGCACTCGGCCTCGGTCACGAACACGGTACCGCGTTCGTCACCGACGACGCCATCGTCGCGACGCCGATGCTCAGCAGTTATGCGTGGGATCCCGAATACGAACGCGATCGCTCGCAGTGTGGGACGACGATCCCCGACGCGAACGGCCGGCACCGAAAACTCAGCTTCAGTTTTTCCTCGTGTGCACGTCGTCAACTCGCGACCGACGACGGCGAGGTGCCCCTGTGACGGCCACTCGTCTCACAGAGAACTGAATCGAGTCGAGCTCACTCGAGGCATCCGAATTCGGCGCAGTAACTCCCGTGGGTCGGGTGTCTCGTCACTCGTCGTCGTCGCTGTCCGGTTCACCACGGGCGAAACTCGTCTGTGTCTCGCCATCCGTGCCGGCGCTGGCAGTTGGTCCCTCGATGAGCGCTTCGAAGTCGTCGGCCTCGTCGTACTGGTCTTGGTAGACCAGCGCGGCCTTCCCCATCGCGGAGATCTCGTAGAGCCCGGACCGCTCTGCGGGGCCGATTTTGCGGACGAGCCCATAATCCTCGAGCACCGGGAGTCTCGTGTTGATGTTTTTCCGACTTTTTCCCGTATGCGAAGCCAGATTCGTTGCGACGTTGCGGCCTTTGTCCTCGAGCGCCTCGAGGATCAGGAAATCAGTTGGTTGACGGAGTTTCACGTGTGTTCACTCTCGTACCGGACTATATTTCCAGTGGTAACTAATTCTTTCGGCCCCAACGGTTCAATCAGCATTGGCCATCACCATACGCATTCAGCTATCTCAGCTGATGAACCACCGTGATACGGAGTCAGGATCGGTGATGGGCTCGGCCTGTGTCCGATAGAGCGTCTCATACGGACTCCTGTCAGTGGGTGCCGGCGCGCCCGCGACTCGTCCTGCGGTCGGGCCGGGACATCGGGACAGCAGACCGTATCACTCGAGCAGGTCGACGCCGGTCGAGCCAAGCCACGAGAGGAAGTCTGCGACCGCCGCCGGCGAGTCGACGCGAGCGGACGCGCTCGAGGGTCCGTCGCCGACCCTGATTCCGAGTCCGTCCGGTTCGACGGCTCGGAACGCCGATTCGTCAGTGACGTCGTCACCGATGTAGATAACGGCCGTCTCGGATGGTTCGTCGGCGGCGATCACCTCGACTGCGTCTCCTTTCCCCCACGCCAGATCCGGCCCGATTTCGAGGATCTGCTTGCCGGGAGAGAGTTCGAGGGCGTCGTCACCGAATCTGTCGACGATATCGTGAGTGATCCGGCGGACGATCGGGACGGCTGCTGGCGGGACAGTGCGGAAGTGGACCGTCCCGGTCAGGCGTTTGTTCTCGATCCGGCAGTTCGGAACGGACGTGAGGACGACCTCGAGGACAGCACAGAGACGTTCGATACGAGCGGCGTGCTCGCGTGCGACCGGATGGATGGAGATGTCCCCCTCGCGGGCGAGCTCGAGGCCGTGATTCCCGGCGTAGATCGATGGGCCATCGATGCGCTCGCGGACGTCCGACAGAGCGCGACCGCTGACGACCGCCGTCGTCACCGCGGGCGTGTCAGCGAGCGTGGCCACGGCGTCCTGATTGCGTTCGGTCGGCCTCGCTGCGTCGGGGTCGTCGACGATCGGCGCGAGCGTGCCGTCGAAATCGAGACAGACGAGCAGCTTCGTCGTGTCCGCGAGCGTCGTCCGAACCCGTGACAACTGCTCCTCGAGCGGTTGCGGGGGTGCGTCGGGCGCTGCCATCGGTTACACCGGCGGCGTGGGCTCGTGAGAGCCTGACTCGGAGTCGGTGCGTCCGTCGGATCGGCCGGATTCGTCGCCAGTCTCGGAGTCGCCACGAACGCGTCGGATCCAATCGAACTGCGTTTCCATCCACGACTGAATGTCGCCGCTGAAGACGCGCTGGCGGAGCGTGTTCAGTCGGCGCTGGCGCTCGTATGCCGACATCGAGAGCGCGTACTCGAGCTGGGCCGCAGTTCCGTCGGTATCGATGGGGTCGATCGTCAGGGCGTGCGAGCCGAGCCGTTCGTGGGCACCGGTGCGGTCGCTCAACAGTAACGCGCCATCGCCGTTAATACTCGCCGCGATGTACTCCTGTGCGACCAGGTTCATCCCGTCGACCAGCGGGCTGACGACCATCACGTCGGCATGGCGATAGAGTGCACAGATCCCTTCCCGTGGCAGGACGTCCTCCGTGTAGACGATCGGCCGCCAGTCGGCGGTCTCGAAGCGGCGATTGATCCGCTTGACCTCGCTGCGAACGAGGTCACCGTACTGCTGGTAGGTTCCGATTTCGGTCCGCGAGGGCGTCGCCTTCTGGAGGAACGTGAACTCGCCGCGCCAGCCGGGATTGCGCTCGAAGAACCGCTCGAGCGCGGCCAATCGTTCCGGAATCCCCTTCGTATAGTCGAGGCGATCGAGTCCCAGTCCAAGCGTCGTCCCCTGTGGAATCCCGTACTCCTCGAACAGCGCTGTGAGGCGGTCGCGGTCGGTCGAGCGTGCATCGCTGTCGTACCCCTCGGCGTCGACACCCATCGGGGTCGCGACGACGCGAGTCGTCTCCCCGTCGTAGCGAATCGTCCGCCGTGTTCGGTCGACGGTAGCAGCCGGGAGAAACCGGTCGACACAGTCCAGAAACCGGTCGACGTATCCCTCGACGTGGAAGCCGAGCAGATCGTTGCCGAGCAGCCCCTCGAGAACGTGACCGCCGGCGGGACAGTGCCGAAACGTCGCCGGCGTCGGCCACGGAATATGCCAGAAGTGGGCGATGGTCGCGCTGTCGGGGACCGATTCGCGAATCAGCCGCGGTGCGAGCGCGAGGTGGTAGTCCTGCAGCCAGATCACGGAATCCTCGTCGGCGTGGTCGGTGACTGCGTCGGCGAACTGTTCGTTGACCGTCCGGTACCACTCGAAGTCGTTCGATCGATCCGCAACCAGGTCCGAAAAGCCGTGGCAGAGCGGCCAGAGTACGCGGTTGCTAAAGCCGTAGTAGTAGGAGTCGACCGCTTCCTCCGAGAGGTCGAGTCGACGCAGCGTGTAGGCCTCCTCGTCCGGCGGGACGGCCACGCAGTTGCGGTCGTCCGTGACCGCAAAGTCCGCGTCGCCGTCGCCCCAAGCGATCCAGGTCCCGTCAGTTTCCTGCACGACGGGATCGAGGCCAGCGGTCAGTCCGCCAGTCGGCTCGTCGACCGTAATCGATCGCTGGCGAGCCGCTCGAGCGAGCCCGCCGTCGGTTCCCAGCGACGGGTCCTCGTCGCTGCTGGGATCGGACTGAGGGTCCGAGGCCGACTCGGCCTCGAACTCGTGGCGGTACGGCTGGCGGTTCGAGACGACGATCAGCGATCCGGGACAGTTCGGGCCGTCGTCTCCGGACCCGTCGGCCGTTCGTCCGCGGTCGCTGGCTCGAGTTCGATACTGTCGATCGGGCACAGTCGTCGTCGGCAACCGCTCTGGAACTCGCATTCGCTGAAACAGCACAGCCTCTCCACTCGTTGCTTCGCGGCCTGCACTCGCTGGTGGGTTAATAGGTTCCCACTAGTCCCCACGGATAGCAGACTGTCCGCTCGCGGAGACTGTCTGCCGGAACACGGGTTGCTGGCGTCATCTGACGGCCGCGTTCGTAACCGAGGATACCCAACGTTGATTGCTCACTCGAGCGAACCCGTCGCCATGACGCCGTTCGAGCGCCGGATAGTAGCCTGTCAGGACCGGCTCGCAAACGTCGGAGCCGACCTGCTGGTCTGCTTTCCGAGCCCGAACTTGACCTATCTGACCGGCTTTGCGGAATCGCCGTCCGAACGTCACCTGTTGCTGTTCGTCCCCCGGGACGGCGAGCCCGCGATCGTCGCGCCGGCGATGTACGAGACACAGCTCGCTTCGCTGCCGATCGCGGAGCTCCAACTGCGCTGCTGGACCGATTCGGACGACCCGCTCGAGGGCGTCGGGCGCGTGTTGACGGACTACTCGCTCGAGGAGGCAGACGAAGCGACCGTTCTCGTCGATGACCGGATGTGGGCGACGTTCACGCAGGATCTCCGAGACCTGCTGCCGGACGCCGCGTTCGGACTCGCAAGTACCGTTCTCGAGCCGCTGCGGATCCGCAAGGACGACGTCGAACTCACGGCGCTGCGCCGCGCCGGCGAGCTCGCGGATCACGTCGCCCTCGAGATCCGCCGGCGTGGAGAGGAACTCGTCGGCATGACGGAATCGGAACTGGCAGCCGAGATCGACCGGCTGCTCGTCGCCGAGGGCGGCGAGGAACCCGCCTTCGAGACGATCGTCGCTGCCGGTCCGAACGGGGCCCGCCCACACCACCACAGCAGCTCGCGCCAGATCGAAGCTGGCGATCCCATCGTGCTGGATTTCGGTGCGTTCGTCCCAGCCGACCTCGAGGCTGGAACGGGTCGCTATCCGGGCGACCAGACTCGTACGATCGTCGTCGGCGACCCGCCGGCCGAGTACGAGCGCGTCCACGACATCGTCAGGGAGGCCCAGCAGGCCGCGATCGACGCCGTCGAACCAGGGGTCACCGCAGGGTTGATCGATCGTGCCGCCAGATCGGTCATCGAGTCGGCCGGCTACGGCGACGCCTTCGTTCACCGGACCGGTCACGGCGTCGGCCTCGAGGTCCACGAACCGCCCTACATCACTGCAGGCAACGACCGCGAGCTTGAACCCGGCATGGTCTTCAGCGTCGAACCGGGGATCTACCTCGAGGGCGAGTTCGGCGTCCGGATCGAGGATCTGGTGGAGGTTACCGAAGACGGCGCCGACCGATTAAACGAGACGCCGCGTGGCTGGGAGACCGGTCTGTGAGTCGACAGGCCTCGCTCGCTCGAGTCGATCAAGACACCGTGTTTCCGGTGAAATAGCGGCTATGGAAGCCGTGATCCGACGGCTCTGGCGGCTTTCCAAGATCAAGGAGGCGATCAACAGGGAGTTCAGAAAAGGCAGACGGATGCGGCAGTACAGGCGAACCAGTCGGCACCGGTCGATACCCGGTCCACGCTCACCGTGAATTGCCAAGGTTGATAGTTATGTTAACAAACAGCATAGAGCAACTTGGGGGTGGGAGACAGTGGCAGAAACCACGGTAGATGCGGCACAGCTCGCCAACGAGTACGTAGAGATCTGGAACGATCAGGAGTTCTCGAGATTATCTAACGTCGTCGCCGAATCGTTTACCTTCACGTCTCCGACCAGTGGCACGATACAGGGCCGTGAGCCCTTCGAAGCGTACGCTCGGGAAGTCGTCGACGCATTTCCCGATTTCCAAATAACCGTCCACGAGATGCTCGCGGACGAGCAACTGGTCATGGCAGAAGGGACGCTTTCGGGCACCCACGACGGTGAGTTCAACGGGATTTCACCGACCCACGAAACATTCGAGGTCCGGGATATGGCGAAGTTCGTGGTCGAAGACGGCAGACTCCAAGAGGAGCGCGCGTTCTTCGATCAGCATGACTTCCTCGGTCAGCTCGGGCTCCTTGAGGAGTAACGCTCCGCTACCTCTTTTCGATTGTTTGTACGATCAGTCGTGACGTATCTCGGTCTCTCGCGATCGGTTCTCGTTGTTACTGAACGGGTATCAGAGGCGAGACGAGCGCAGACTCAGGCGTCGTCAGTTTCGACGAGTACCTTCCGAACGACTTCGGGGTCCTCGAGCAACTGGTGTTCGGTATAGCTGCCTTCGGCGCTGCCGCCGCTCCGGCGGGCCTGCTCTAAGATGTCGAGGAATGCGTGTTCTTTGAGCAGGTCTCGAACTCGCCGCAGGGAGAGCGGTTCGGATCGTTCCTGCCGGCAGATCTCCTCGTAGACGTCGTAGATCTTCGTCGTCCGGAACCCGTCTTCCTCGGGCGTGTTGAGCGAGAGGACCGCAAGCGCCTGCAGGACGTACCGCGAGTGTGGGGTCGAGCCGCGGATGAGTTCCCGAAACCGATCCGTTTCGGCCCGCTCGCGTGCCTGGACCACGAACTCTTCCTGTACGGTCTCGTTGCCGTTCGACTGTGCGATCTCGCCGGCGTACCGGAGAATGTCGATGGCCTTGCGAGCGTCGCCGTGTTCGCGGGCCGCAAGCGCCGCGGCGCGTGGAATGACCGAGGGCTCGAGGACGCCATCTTTGAACGCGTCGCTGCGGGCCTGCATGATCTCTCGGAGCTGATTTGCGTCGTAGGGAGGAAAGACGAACTCGCGTTCACAGAGGCTCGATTTGACTCGCTCGTCGAGTCGGTCCTTGTACTTGATCTTGTTACTGATCCCGATGACGCCGATCTTGCACGACTCGAGCTTGCCAGCCTCGCCCGCGCGCGAGAGTTGCATGAGAATGTCGTCGTCGTCGAGTTTGTCGACCTCGTCCAAAATGACGAGGACCACGTCGTACTGAGTATCCAACACCGTCCAGAGGCGCTTGTAGTACGTCGAGGTACTGAGACCCTTGTCGGGAATTCTGATATCGGTAACCGCTGGCTCGTTTAACGTGTGAGCGATCGTCTGGACGGCCTGCGTTTCCGTGTTATCCTGTGCGCAGTCGACGTAAGCGAACGCCGACGTGACGCCTTCTTCCCCTGCGACGCGGACCAGTCGCTCCGAGATGTACTTCGCACAAAGGGATTTGCCAGTTCCCGTCTTTCCATAGATCAGCAGGTTGCTCGGACTCTGACCGAAGATTGCGGGGTTGACCGCGTTTGCAAGTTCCGAAATCTCGTCGTCGCGGCCGACGATCCGACCTTCTTCAGGAAGGTGGTTGATTTCGAGGAGTTCTTTGTTCTCGAAGATCGGATCGTCGCGGGTGAACAGGTCATCGCCGGAACTCGACATAGAGGGACACCGTGTTTCCGGTGAAATAGCTGTTCCGTTTGGCGGTTGCAACCCAGTGCTGAGACTTGATCGATAGTATACGGCCTCGAGAGAAGGTATACAGTCGATCGGGAGGCTCGACGACCGTGCTGTATCCGTGTCAGTGACCACGAGTGAGCGTCCGATGGCCGAAGACACACACACCGGGTTTCCGGTGAAACCGTGAAAACAGGAGTGTCGGTACAGTCGAAACGGTGGTTAGACCAGATCCGTTTCACCGGAAACCCGGTGTACGACGGAAGGTGGAACGTGAGTTCTCGTGGTTTGAAGTGTTCTATCTCTTCGATCGTCGCTCGAGATAGACATCGCGATCAGTGTTCGAAGGCACAAGACCTCGCTGATCAGAGACAGTGAGTTCGATTGCGGCGATATCTAATAGATATCTTCTTTAGTTTCTAATTCACTTAATGAACTATACTCATATCTATAACTTATATATACCTATTCTATGCTGAATTCCCGTTAGCTAATCGCGATCTGGAGCGTATCAGATCTTCGTTTCATTTTGTAGTTCGATGTTTCGTGTCAGTGGGTGGTTCCGTCCTCGAGTGAGTGTTCGTCCGGTGTTCCGATGGATGTCTGATCGTTTCACCGGAAACCCGGTGTGTACTCGACAGCACTGCTGGAAGCCACCGGTGACAGTCCGTGACGTTTCACCGGAAACACGGTGTGTGTGTGTGTCGATACAGACGTGGGAACTGCACATGACAATCAATATATCTGATTCACCGGAAATACGGTGTGTCTGCTCGTCGGGGGCTCTCCTGACACCGCCTTCTATCTTGATTCAGCGAGAGAATCCCGCCCTTCACGTGAGTGATGAGTGTTCCGACGCTCAGTCGGAACCGAGGAGCAAACAGGGCAGGAGTGAATCGCGTAAGCTCTGTTCGGACAATTCCGTTGGTACGCGAGTGGAGGAATCTGGGGCCCGCTTCTGGACGGAGCTGATCTATAGATGCAAAGGCGAATACCGTTCACCGGAAACCCGGTGTGTGTGTCACCTAGAAGCAGACAACACCGTGTTTCAGCTGATAGCGCCATCGTCAATCGTACGAGGACGGGTTCCGACCGACGACGATTTCACCGGAAACTCGGTGTGCGGGTAACCGTCACGGTGTATGGGCACTCGTCGCATCGAGAGATAGCCGCCGCTTAGTAGTAGTAGAGTTCGAGTTCGTGGCCACAGTTCCGACACCGAGTCTCTTTCCCGAGGAGTCGGTTCGAATCGTTCTCTGCATGGATCCCGGGACCTGGTGGGATGGATGTGGCGATCGTCGCATCACACTCCGGACAGCCGATATCCATATCCGCGTTCCCGGTTCGAGACATACCGTAGACGTAGTCGATCGTCCCCGATAGTTATCACAATCGTACGGTGCTGACAGGGGACCGTTTCGTTCCGTTCACTCGTCGTACGGCCTGATTTACAGGCGCGGTCGAGGCGAATGCCTGGGGCTTGGCCCCGAGGCGATTCACACCGTATAGGTGATGTCGTCGAAGTCGAAAAACGCCGTCTCGTAGCCGTCGTGCCGTGACACCTGCGGTGGTGAGTCGACGGTCACCGTCACGCGGTCTCCGGACGCGAGGTCATCGACGGCGACGCCGTAGTGGTGGCCGATCTCGTGATCGAGCGTCTCCGCGAGCGATCCGTCGTAGATGGTCTCACCATCCCGTTCGACGGTCGCAGACAGGGATGTAAATGGCAGAATGATCCCGTTGTACGGGGTTCTGGGGCTGATCGCCAGATACGAGCCACCGTCCGTGAGCCGGTCGGCGTCGGAGACGAGCGCGGCGAACGTCGCGTCGCCACTGTGCTGGGCCTCGAGTGACTCCCCAGGCAGTTCCTCGAGCGACGTGGCCTGCCCCATCGGCGTGTGCCCGCCGTCATCACCGTGTTTCATTTTCATAAGCGACAACGCCTCGCTGTTCCCCCGCTGTGCTTCGGGGATCGTCTCGAACGTGAGGTCGTGAATGTCCGACCGGACGTACTCGAAATCGATCTCGAGCGCGCCGAGCGAGCCCAGTCGGCCCTCGAACGCGCCGGTCTGCTCGAGGCTGGTCGGACCGGCTTGAATGCGTGCTGTGTACGTTCCTTCGCCCGGGAGCTGGATGTTATCCCCGTAGTGAAAGCCCATCCGCTGGGAGATCATCGGCCACAGCGAGGAGGTGCCGATATCGACGAGGTCGCCGTCCTGTCGAATTTCGAGGCGCGTGTCCACCGGAAGGACGGTGTGTGTCTCGCGATCCCAGACGGTGACCATGAGGTGAAGATTGTCGTCAGCGGTGATCTCGACGAGTTCTTTCCCCTCATCGGTGGCTTCGACGGTCCAGAACCGGTGGGGGAAGGTGTACGAGAGCATGGCGGCGTAGTCGCCGTCGGTCGCCATCCCGTACATCCCCATCCCGTCGCGCGAGGAGGGGAGATAGACGGCGTCGGGTCGGTTCTCGACGAGCGGCGGGTTGGCAAAAGCAGATTCTTCTTCGAACCCGAGTTGGTCGAGACAGCCGGCGAGGCCGACGGTTCCGGCGGCTCCGGCTGCGGCTGTACCACGGAGGAAAGCCCGGCGGTTCATTGGCCGGTGGTTGGGAATCCCCGACAAAACGCCTGTTGGTTCACTGGTCGAACGTGATACCCGTGCGATCGCCCGTCTCGATGGGGCGTCCACTGTGGCTGGCGGGGTTCAGTAGTGTTCGGCGATTGTAATATTGTTCCTTCGCGACGTGAACCAACGAACCTTTGATCTGCCGCTCCTAGAACGTATCTATGGACCGGCGGACATATCTTGGCACAGTCGGAATCGCAGGTCTCACCAGTGTTTCTGGCTGTCTCGGCGAAACGATCGGCGGCGGAGAGTCCGGAAACGGATCCTCGGATTCCGGCACCCCCGATACCATCCTCGAGCCGCCGGAGGTGGATTTAAGCGAGTCGTCACACCCGACCTACGGCGACGAGTTGCCGACGCTCAGCCTGCCCGACCCCCTGATCGATGAGACGATCTCGACCGACCAGTTCGAGGGCGAGCGGGCCGTGTTGATGACGTTCGTATATACGAACTGCCCGGACGGGATGTGTCCAGCACTCACGTTGCGGCTGCGACGCACCCAGGAAGCCGCCGCCGAAAACGGCTTCAGCGACGACGTTGCGCTCCTCGAGATGACGTTCGATCCCGAACGAGACACTGAATCGAAACTACGGACGTTCGCCGAACAGCAGGGTGTCGACGCCGAAGCCGATAACTGGCATTTCCTCAGGCCCGAGACGTATGACGAGGCAAAGACGATCATGACCGAGGACATCGGGCTCCCCTTCAAGAAGACGGATGCCCCGGAGTATGACAATCTCGAGTACATGTTTCCCCACTACAATCTGATCCTTCTTGCCAACAAACGCGGCATCGTCGAGCGTGCGTACCCGAACGGCGCTGCCATCGACCCGTCGAAGGTCGTCGACGACGTCGAAACGGTGGTGACGAAGTAGATGCGAAGACGAGACGTCCTCGCTGGAATCGGCAGTCTGGGCGTCATCGGTGGTGCGGGTGCAGTAGCGATCAACGGTTTCCCATCGGCCGGCAATGCCGACAACGCCGACAACGAATCCGACGACGGGAACAAGCCGGTCGACCCACGCACGGTTGAGACGATCGAGGCGCCAGGAAGCGAGGCTGGGGAGGTCCGTGTACCGGCAACCGACCAAGCGACATTCATCGACTTCTTCGCGACGTGGTGTGACCCCTGCGAAGAGCAGATGCCCGCGCTCATCGAGGCTCACGACCGGCTTGGTGACGACGTGCTGTTCATGTCAGTCACGAACGAGGCAGTCGGGCGCTCGGTGACGAAAGCGAAAATCGTCGACTGGTGGGAAAAGAACGACGGAAGCTGGACGGTTGGGATCGATCCGACCGCGGAACTGAGCTCCCAGTACGTCATTCAAGGTATTCCGTATGCCGTCGCGATCGACGCGTCCGGACGGATTCAGTGGTCGTCGGGTGGGAAGAAGTCCACGGATGACCTCGTCGCTGGCATCGAACAGGCACTCGAACCCGGAGGACAGTAAGGATGGTCGACGCTGCGCTGACCACGTCGATCGTGTTCGGGCTGTCGACCGGCATCGCGACGTTTTTCTCGCCGTGTGCGTACCCGCTGTTGCCCGGCTACGTCGGCTTTTATGTGAGCCAGACCGACGGCGAGCAGGCGTCGCTCGGTGGTGCGCTGAGCCGCGGGCTGTTCGCTGGCCTCGGCGTCCTCGTCACGTTCGCGGCGCTGCTCGGGGCGACGTTCTGGATCGGTCAGTCGATGATCTCGTCGATCAAGTGGTTCGAAGCCGGGGCTGGCCTCGTGTTGGTCGTCCTCGGTGCGCTGATCGTCGCCGGCCGTGCACCATCGATCTCCGTTACCCTCCCGAAACGGCGCTCGAGCGTGCTCGGCTTTGGGATCTTTGGCATGGGCTATGCCCTCGCGTCAGCGGGCTGTGTCGCGCCGCTGTTCATCAGCGTCGTCACCCGTGCGCTGTCGCTCTCGACGGCCGATGCGGTGGTCCTCCTTGGAACCTACGTCGGCAGCGTCATCGTGCTGATGATCTCGCTGACCGTCGCGACGGGGATGGGGCTTATTGCCGGCGCTGGTCGGTTGACGGCTTACTCCGGATTGCTGAAGCGCATCGCGGGTGTGGTAATGATCGTCGCCGGAATCGGGCAACTGTATCTCGCTCTCGTCGTCTTCGATTACTTCAATCTGGGGTCACGCCTCGAGGCGCTCTCCTTGCTACTCTAGAGAGGGCAATCGAAGCATAGCGGGCTGAGTGGTGCTTGAGAATGAGACTCTCCCGGCAGGCAACGGCAGGTCCGGGATGTATCCCGTAGTCGCTCGAACGGACGTCCATGTATCAAGACCTGCTCCTCGCAACGGACGGAAGCGACGCCGCTCACCGGGCGACCGAGCAAGGAATCGAGCTCGCGGCCCAGCTCGATGCGACCCTGCACGTGCTGTCGGTTTCGGAGGACGGCCCACAAGCGGAGAACAAACAGGACCGGCTTCGGACCGATCCGGAGGAGGAGGCCGCCACGGCCGCCGACGAAGCCAAAGAAGCGGCGGATCGAGAGGGTGTCGACGCGACAACGGATATCCGCCACGGCGTCCCACAGGAACAGATCGTCGACTACGCGGAGACGAACCCGGTCGATATGGTGATCGTCGGGACGGCTGGCCGTTCCGGGCTCGATCACCTGCTCTCGGGCAGCGTTGCCGAAGAGATCGTCCGAAATTCCCCCGTTCCGGTCCTCACGGTTCGAGCCCAGTCCTAGCGGCTGCCAGCACGGTGGGTCGTCTTCCTAATCCATCGCTACGACCGGGTACGAGACCGATACTTAACCTGCGAGAACGCGACGCAGTCGCTATTGTGGTCGGGCAGTCCGCTCGCTATGCCGTTCGCCATCCGGACCCGACGACGAAACAGGGTCGCCAGCGAGTGTCGGCTATCGGCGCGGTTCACCCGGAGGTGGCCGTCACATGAGCGAGCGGAGCACGACCGTCGTCGGCGACACGCCTCGTGTGCTGATCGTCGGAGATGACGCCGCCGCTGACGACGCGAGGGACGCGCTCACTGCACGATTTACGGACGCGTCGATTCTTCGAGAGCCGACGCTCGAGGGGGCCCGCGAGCGACTCGCCGAGCGCGACGTCCACTGTCTGGTCTGTTCGTTCGACGCGGCTGCCGGCGATCGATTGGCGGAGGAATCGATACTCGAGCGACTCGCCGTCGAATCCGACGAGCGGCCAATCGTGGCCATCACCGATGGCCCGGATGCTGACGACGCGCTCTCGGCTGGCGCAAGCGACGTCGTAGCTCGGGACGAATCGCCGACGGTGCTAACCGCGCGGGTTCGAACCGCAGCCGAGCGAGAGCAGTATCGGCTGGCCGCTGCGGCCGCAGACCGACGCCGACGGTCGATCCTCGAGCACGCCGCTGCTGTCGTTTGGGTACTCGACGCCGACGGCGAGATCGAATACGCGACCCCGGCAGTCGAGTCAGCACTGGGATATACACCCGCCGAACTCGAGCGGACGCCGATCGATCGGCTCGTCCATCCCGACGACCGTGAGGCGATCCGCGAGACGCTCGCGGCCGTCACCGACGCGTCGGTCGGCACGACCGAACGTGTTACCCTGCGACTGGGCGATGCCGATGGCACGTGGCGTGTCTCGGAGCTGGCCTGCGCGAATCGACTCGCTGACCCGACCGTCGAGGGAGTCGTCGTGACCCGAACTGGGGTCGGCGCAGCGGCCGCTCCCGCTGCCCTGCGTGCGGGCGTCGACCGGCTTGCGGACGCGTTTTTCGTCCTCGGCTCGCAGGATGAGCTGCAGTATGCCAACGACGCGGCGCTCGCATTGTTTCGTCCCGAGACCCGCCAGATCGATCCCACAGACGTGACTGGAACCGTCGTCTGGGACCTCCTTCCGGACGAAATAACCGAAGCGCTGTTCGACCGGGTGCGTGCCGCAGAATCGACGGGTGCGGTCGAAACGGGTAGCGCGACCGCACCGTCGCTCGAGGGGCGACTCGCCATGTGCGTCCATCCTGGCGACGACGGTGTTTCAGTCTACGCGAGAAAAGGGCCCGTCGACGCTGCGGCCGAGCCGGACCTGGAGCGTCTCGAGCTGCTCGAGGCTGTCATTGATGCACTCGACGATGGAATCGCCGTCCTTGAGGAGTCGACGATTCGGCTGGCGAATCCAGCATTCCGAGAGCTCGCGAACACGGACGCACTCGCCGGCCAGGAGCTCGAGACGATGTTCGACGAGGACCTCGCGTCGGCGATTCGAACGCGAGCTCGCTCGCCGGTCGTCAGATGGATGGAGCCGGTCTCGGGCACGCTCGCGACCGACGAGGCACCGCCGGTCGACGTCTTCGTCGTGCCGCTGTCGATCCCCGATCGAACGCTCTGTGTCGTCCGTGACAGACGCGATTCTCGTGTGGCTACCCTGTCGACGATCCACGATACGATCGCGACCGTTCGCCGTGCAGAGGCGCCGTCAGTCGTTCGCGACGCTACGACGGATGCCATCTGCGAGCACGCGGGCGCTGACGTGGCCGTCTGGTATCGCGTCGCCGGCGATCGGCTGCACCCGGCAACGCTTGCGGCAGCCGAGCACGTCGGTGGCGATCGCCACTCGATCGAGCCACCGCCGATCGATCTCGACGACACACCGCTGGCAGCCACCGTCGAGGACGAAGCGACGATTCGCTCGCCCACCGTTTACGAGCGCGCCGAGTTCGACACGTTTCTCGCTCAAACCGGACTCCGCGCCGAGCGGGTCCTCTCAGTCCCGATTACGACGCAAGCTGTCGTCCTCGCGACCAGCACCGATCCGATGGCGTTCGACGGACTCGAGTCGGCCCCGATCGAGACGGTGTCGGACGCCGCCGCGGTCGCCCTCGAGTCCCTCGAGCGTGCCGATAGCCTCCGGACGTGCCGGCACGATCGCTCACGCCTCGAAACCACCGCCGATCAGAGCGAACGGGTATGGGACGCAGGGAGGGCGATGCTGACGGCCGAGACGCGCGAGGCGCTCGAACGACATCTCTGCGAGGCGGTCGTCTCCCTGTCTCCTTTCGAGACGACCGACGGAATCACGCTCGCGTGGGTCGGCCACGTGGATGACGGTCGCGAGACGGTCGTGCCGACGACCTGGGCCGGGCAAGACGGCGAGTTCCTCGAGTCGGCGACGGTACCTATGGGAGCGGACGCCGACATACCGACGGGGACAGCAGCGGCGACCGAGGAACTGGTGGTCGTCGACGACCTTTCGAGCGACCGGGAGACATACGCCGACGACCAATCGTGGCGGCGACGACTCCTCGAGCGAGGAGTTCAGTCCGCACTCAGCGTGGCGCTGACGGCCAATGGGGTCCGCTATGGGACGCTCACCGCCTACGCGGCGGAGCCGTCGGCGTTCGACGACCACACCCGGCGTGCGTGCCAGCACCTCGCTGCGATCGCCGGTGCTGTGATCGGTGCGATCGAGACGAAACGCGCACTGCTCGCCGACCGGATCACCGAACTCGAGGTCGTCCTGCGAGACGACACCGAACCGCTCTCGGCGATCGCCAGCCGACTCGAGCAGCGACTGACGGTGCGCGCGATCGTACCGCGGACGTCCGGCGGATCGACGGCCTTCTGTGCCGTCGATGGCGGTGTCGACGATGCGACTCGCGAGACAGTCGAATCGCTGCCGGCGGTCGATTCGCTCTCGATCGTCGAGCGGGGCGATGACGGCGTCCTCGAGATCGGCGTCGCCGAGCCCACCGTCGCGGAGACGGTCGCAGACCACGGTGGCGTTCTCCGGTCGCTGACACCGGTCGACGATCGAACTCGACTCGTGATCGAACTCGGCGGGCCGGTCGACGTCCGCTCGTTCGTCCAGCACCTCGAGCGCAGCTATCCGGGAACGGACCTCGTCGCTCGTCGACAACGCGACCGACCGCTTCGCTCGACCCGTCCGTTCGACGAGTTGCACGACCACCTGTCCGACCGCCAGCGGCGGACGCTCGAGGCGGCCTACTACGGCGGCTTCTTCGAGTGGCCGCGCGAACACACCGGAGAAGAAGTCGCTGAATCGCTCGGCGTCTCCCAGCCGACGTTCAGTCGGCATCTTCGGCTGGCCCAGCGGAAACTGTTCGCGCTGCTGTTCGACGAGTCGACGGCAGATTGAGTCGCAACTGTATGTCTGGCCCCGTTGACTGTCGAGCCGCTCTCGAGCGAAGATAGGCCGTAGATCGGCAGCGACGGGCGGTATATGAGTTATAACCTCGACCGAAACGGTAAGTAATACCGTATTTCTTCATGCTTCCTGACTGATCACGGAATCTAGCGATGAATCAGTATTGAGCGTCGGGACGGAACTGGTTCCGTGTATAGCGCCTACGATCATGTCCTCGGCATCTAATGAGCTATTCAATGAGCGTGTTCGAGGTAAGCGATAGTTACAGCGGCCGTCTCTCCGGATGGCGGATGCACTCGTGAGCATCGATTTCGCCGACGCCACCGAGCGCCTCGAGACGACCGCCGACACGGCCGACGATCGGTCCCCGGTTCGATCGCAGGCCGACGGCGGGATCGTCGCGCAACTCCGGCTCGACCACCCTGACCTGTTCTTGCGGCCGACGCTCCAGCACGCGACGGACGTGGCCGTCGAACCCGACTACTGGACGACCGTCGAACCGGGTCGAACGCTCGTGTTCGTCACCGTGTACGGAGACGCGTTCGATCGGTTCGAGACCGGCCTCGAGACGGATCCGACGATCACTGATCCCGTGCTCGTCGATCGGTATCCCGACAGACGAGTCTATCGGGTGATGCTCACTGACTGCGTGGTGGCGTTTACCGCTACCACCGCCGCGGTCGGCGGCCGGCTACTCGACCTCTCGAGTTGCCGGAACGGCTGGCAGGTCCAGCTTCGGTTCGCCGATCGGGAGCAGCTCGTCGCTTTTAACGATTATTGTCGCGACCATGATATCTCTGTGACCGTCGATCACCTTCGTGTCTCCGATGACGGCGACGATGCTGTCGTCGCGCTGACGGCGAAACAGGAGGAACTACTCACGGTCGCGCACGAAGAAGGCTATTTCGACGTCCCGCGTGGGATCTCTCAGGACGAGCTCGCGGATCGACTCGACGTTTCGAAGTCGGCCGTCTCGCAGCGACTGCGACGAGCGATCGGTGAACTCTGCGCGTCGTCGCTATCCTGCTAGCCGGACTCGTCGCTTCCGGTTGATTCGACGGCGTATCACGGCTTCAAAAAAGCACGTTAGTGACCGAATCGGTGCCGAGCGATGACGAGCGGCAGTCGGTGTCGATCGAGCGTGGCCAACTCGAGGTGTCCGCGTCGAAGTCGTCTTACTCGTCGGCGTCGTCGTCTTTCATCGAGCCGAGCTGCGAGACAAGTTCGTCCGTCGAGACGTCGGACTCGAAGGACATCTCTCCGTGATGATCATTTTCGTGGACGTTGACGGCCTCTACGTCCTCATCGTTGGTCGTCTGCTCTTGTTGTTCGGACTCGTCGTAGCTTCCAAAACCCATACGTACACCTTCCGGCCCACCACAAAAGGTGTGACGGTTCGGGCTACTCCTCGTCGACAGCGAGGATTCAAAACGGGTCGACCAGCGACCGCTCTTCCCTCGAGCACCGGTCCGAACGATCGATCGGTTTTGGGCGGGATACAACCATCCGACACCGACTGTCGCTCGTTTCGACTTGTCGTGGCCGGTCACTACCGATCGTTGGTGTCTCCGTACTCGAGCGTCGGGTTCCTGTTCGTCAGGCGTACTTTTGAGGCGGGTCCGACAGTCCGTGCGTTTTCCGCGAGTGAGATGCGCTCACTCGACAGTTCGTCGCCGGTGTCGGTTCGCGACGCCGTGGCCCACTGTGAGCGACAGTAATCGTAGCTGACAGCCAGTAGCCACGTGCTTTCCTGCTCCGCCGCTCAGTAGTCCGTCTATAGTAATGGGTTCGGGAGGTTTGAACTCCCCTCATGGTTGCATACCGGTTGTCTCGACCAAGTATCTCGACGTGGCCGTCGGCCACGAGGCGGTCACCGTCGGGTGCACAGCCCAGAGGGGCCGCCATCCCGTCCGCCAAATCGAAACTCGTATCCGGGCCGTCCGACCACTCCCAGCGGCCCGGCAGGCGGTGATCGACCGATGTGTGGCATTATCGGTCGCGTCGGCGACGGGAGCGCCATCGAGCCACTGCTGACGGGACTCGAGAACCTCGAGTACCGTGGCTACGATTCGGCCGGCATTGCCGTCCAGAACGGCTCGGGCATCGACATCGAGAAACGCTCGGGAAAGGTTGAAGAGCTGAAAGAATCGATCGGCGACCCGCCGCGGGGTGAAGTCGGCATTGGCCATACCCGCTGGAGTACCCACGGACCACCGACTGACGCCAACGCACACCCCCATACTGACGAGAGCACGGACGTCGCCGTCGTCCATAACGGCATCATCGAGAATTACGTCGAACTCAAGGAGCGACTGGCCGCGAACGGCTACGAGTTCACGAGCGACACCGATACAGAGGTCATCCCGCATCTCATCCAGTACTACCTCGATGCAGGCTTCGATAGCGAGCGCGCGTTCCGCCACGCGATCAGCGAACTCGAGGGCAGTTACGCCGTTACCGCCATGGTGTCGGGCGAACACGTTCTCTATGCAGCCCGGCAGGGCTCGCCGCTCGTCGTCGGCATGGAAGACGGCGAATACTTCCTCGCCAGCGACGTCCCTGCCTTCCTCGAGTACACCGACAGCGTGGTCTATCTCGAGGACGGCGATGTCGTCCTCGTCGACGAGGACGGCGTCGAGTTCACCGACCTCGAGGGAAATCCGGTCACGCGAACGCCCGAGACGGTGGAGTGGGACCCCGAACAGGCCGGAAAGGGCGAGTACGACCACTTCATGCTCAAGGAGATTCACGAGCAACCGACCTCGCTGGCCCAGGCGCTCGAGGGCCGAATCGACACCCGAAACGGCCGGATCGCGCTTTCGGACTTCGAACCGGGGACGTTCGATGACGTCGAGAGCGTCCAGTTCATCGCCTGTGGAACCTCCTATCACGCTGCGCTGTACGGCTCGCTCGGGCTAAATCAGGCCGGCGTCCAGTCGACCGCACTGTTGGCCAACGAGTACAGCGTCGCCGCACCGCCGGTCGACGACGATACCCTCGTCATCGCGGTCACCCAAAGCGGCGAGACCGCCGACACCCTGAACGCACTCCGACAGGCAACCGCCGAGGGCGCACGGACGCTGACGGTGACGAACGTCGTCGGCTCGACGGCCGCTCGCGAAGCCGACGATGCCCTCTTCATCCGCGCCGGGCCGGAGATCGGCGTCGCCGCGACGAAGACGTTCTCCTCACAGGCCGTCATGCTCACGCTGTTGTGTCAGCGTATCGCTGCCGACCGGCAGGGTGAGCCGCCGGCCGACCTCGAGTCGCTGTTGCCAGCCGTCGAGTCGATGCCGAGTGCGCTCGACGAAGTGCTCGAGTCCTCCGACGCCGCGGCGATCGCCAGGCAGTACGACGACAGCCAGTCGTACTTCTTCATTGGCCGCGGGCTCGGGTTCCCCGTGGCGCTCGAGGGCGCGTTGAAGTTCAAGGAGATCACCTACGAGCACGCCGAGGGCTTTGCCTCCGGCGAGTTGAAACACGGGCCGCTGGCACTGGTCACGCCCGAGACGCCGGTGTTCGCGGTCTTCACCGGCCAGGAAGACGAGAAGACCCTGAAAAACGCTGAGGAAGCCCAGACCCGCGGTGCACCCGTCATCGCGGTCTGTCCCGACGACCACGCTGCCGTCGCGGTGGCCGACGAGCACCTCTCGATTCCCGCCACGGAATCCGAGCTCGCGGGGCTGCTGGCAAACGTGCAGCTCCAACTCGTCTCCTATCACGCCGCCGACCTCCTCGATCGCCCGATCGACAAACCGCGAAATCTCGCGAAAAGCGTCACGGTCGAGTAAGACGATAGCAGGCCCAAGTCGGCCATGCGGCCGATCCGGTCACTGTTCTCGAGCGCCACACTATCGTGTCTTCCCGACACCGATCTCAGTACACCGGTGAGCGATTCGAGTATGGGCTTCGAGGCCGCAGGACGTGAGGCCACCCCCGTAGTCCCGAGTCCACACGGCAGCGGTAGCGACAACCCGTACTCGACTGCTGTCGAACGTGGAGGGTCTGCAGCGATCGAGACGCGGTAGCGATGTCCCCGCTATCGTGTGTATCGAACACACCCCCCAGTTCAGCTAGGGATTGGTCACTGTATAAAGGACACACCTGATCACTCCGGGCCGCCGGCGCGACCATCTATGGGCGGTTATCCCACAATCGCTACGAATCGAGCGGCCCGCACAGACGGGAGGAACCGACTCGGCTCGAGGGTGGCGGAATGTGAATACAGCTACAGGAATATCGGCTCGAAATACGGTATTTCGAGAGGGTAATATTGTATTTCTCAGGAGAGTGGCGCTGATACGTTCGATATCCGGAGTGTTTCGTTCGAGTGCTACTCGTCGCCAACTGAGTGATCGAGCGTCGGTCGCGTCGATTATGCGGTCTATAGTAAATACCGTTCTGTGGGTATGGACTGTTGATGTCGACGGACCCATCCGCGAAGTGGACGCCAATGACGTCCGGCCAGCAAACGACTGCCCCCCGATGTGTCAACTGTGGCAACCAGGTGACCCGACAGTTCGCTCGCGTCTTCGGCGACAACCGGGACGTCGTTCACGCTTGTCCCGACTGCGCGACGTACCGTGAGATGAAGACATCCGATTTCATTCCGAAAGAGCGTCGATGACGCTTTCAACGCCGGTCGCACCGAACTCGTCAGTCAGTCCCTCCTCGTGACGGTTTCGGTCACCAGCGCCTGTGCGTCCGCGAACAACGTGTCGGCGTCCGTGGCCGACCGCGCTTCCGCCGTGACGCGGATCAACGGCTGCGTGCCACTCGCGCGAAGCAGGAACCACCCGTCCTCGGTCTCGACCCGGACGCCGTCGAGCGTCTCGATCTCGTCGTAGCGGTCGTGTACCGCCTCGCTGACGTCGGCCATCACCCCCTTTTTGTCCGTTACCTCGATCGACGTTCGCCGGATGGGATAGCCCTCGATCTCGGCGACGAGTTCCGAGAGCGGCCCCCGATCGGCGACGAGTTCCACCAGCTTACACGCCGCGAGCGGACCGTCGGGACACCGCGTTTCGTCGGGCCAGATCCACGCCCCACTTGGCTCGCCACCGAAGGCGACGTCCGGTTCGGTCGTCCGTTCGGCGACGTAGACGTCGCCCACCTGCGTCCGCGTTACCGACGCGCCGACAGCAGCCAGTGCGTCGTCGACTGCGAGGCTCGTGTCGACGGGTGCCGCGACGCGGTCGCCGTCGCCGGCCGCCTCGCGGGCGAACAGGGCGAGCAAGGCGTCTTTCGGGACGAAGGTGCCCGTCTCGTCGACGGCGACCATCCGGTCGGCATCGCCGTCGTGGCCGATCCCTACGTCGGCGTCCGTCTCCGCAACGAGCGTCGACAACGTCTCGAGGGTCTCTGCGTTCGGCTCGCTCGGACGGCCGGGGAAGGAACCGTCTTCTTGGCCGTTCAGCGTCCGGACGTGACAGCCCAGGTCGGAGAGCACCGCCGCGGTGACGCCGCCGGCACCGGTGCCGAGATCCACGACGACGCTGAGTGGTTGCTCGAGATCGACCGCCGCGGTGAGTGCGTCGGCGTGGATCGATCGAACGCCGTCGTGGCCTGTGTGATCGCCGACGCCGTCCCAGGCGGCCAGCTCGTAGTCGTCCTCGCGAATCCGGCGTTCGATCGCGTCGCGCTGGTCGGGGCCGAACGCCTTCCCCGACGGGTTCCAGAGCTTGATCCCGTTGTCAGTCGCCGGATTGTGCGACGCCGTCACCACGACCCCCGCGTCGGCCTCGAGGTGCTCGATCGACCGCGCGACCGTCGGTGTCGCCTCGACGCCGACCGTGACGACGTCAGTCCCACACTCACGCAGTCCCGCGCTGACCGCGTCGACGAGCATCGCGCCGCTGTCTCGCACGTCGCGACCGATAACCACCCGGTCGTAGCCCTCTGAGGCGACTGCACGACCGACAGAAAGTGCCAGCCCTGCCGTCACCTCGTCGCCGACTCGGCCGCGGATACCACTGGTTCCGAACATACCGGTGCTGAGTCGGGGGACTGCCTTACTATGCACGGATTACTGGCCTCGCGGCCTCGACCGGGTCGCGTGGTGGCGTTTTCCGGTTCGTTTCAGAAGGTCTCGAAATGGCGGCGATCGCTGGAGCGCTCGCGTTCACACCCGTTAGCTGCTGCCTGTCTCGTTGAACTGTCGGTGCCGTATATGTGACACACGCAGATACACGCGAACGAAAATGTATTCTGATCCGCTCATCACCCGCCAGCCGAACCGGTCACCGGACGTGGCGCACACTGATCGATATCTATGAGCGCGACCGACCCGAACTCCGAGGAGCCCGTCGAAGCCGACGATCAACGCGACGAGTGCGACGAACCGGCGATCGACACCGATCTGCCACCGAGTGCGAAACTGGTCTACAAGGTCCTCGAGTACGAGGCCCCACTGACACAGGAAGAGCTCGCCGCCGAATCGCGGCTCTGTCCCCGAACCGTCCGGTACGCACTGGGACGACTCGAGGACCATGGTGTCGTGACGAGTCGCGCCTGTCTCGCGGACGCGCGACAGTCGAAGTACCGAATCGACGAGTGACTGCCAACCAATACGACGCGCCAGACAGGGCGCGACGGTGCCGCTACCGGTGTTTCTGATACTGATCGACCAGCAGATCGATCCCGAACGCGCCCGACGTGATCTCGTAATGGGTCTCGAGCCGCGGGTTGAATTTCGCCTTGTATCGATTGATGTTCGGGACGCCGGCACCGACGAGGTCGTACGCTTCGATTCCCGCGTGGAGGCCATCGCGCATGACGTGCCAGTCGAGCAGATCGTTGACCGCGATATCGACGTCAGCGTCCGGTTTGACGCCACCCTGCCATCGATACCGCGTCCGGTCCGATTCGACGACGAGAATCCCCCCGAGGAACTCGCCGCCGACGCGACAGACGTAGGGCCGGATCGCGCCGTCGGGAAGCTGTTCGTGGACGGATCGGGCGAAGTCGACGCTCAGTCGGAACGGCTGGCCCTGACTCTCGTAGCGCTCGCGGACCTTCTCGACGATGCGTTCGACGTCGTCCGTATCGCCCTCCTCGATGGTGTAGCTGTCCTCGTCGGCGTTCCGAATATTGCTTCGTGCGTCGCTGCTGAACCGATTTAGCAGCTCCTCTTCGGAGCCATCGAGGTCGACGACGTACGTGTGGCTTGGCTTGACGTCGTAGTCGTTCCAGACGAACGGACGGACGTCGTCGAGCTTGCCGGTGACGAACTTGCTATACAGCGGCGAGAGTTCGGTCTCGAGCCACTCGAGACAGCCGTCGATGAACCGTTTGATCCGGCGGTCGGCCTTGCGCTGTTTGAGCTTGTCGATGTTCAGCAGGGCCGGGCCGAGATACGTCGTCCACGAGTGAGGTGCCGGGGAGAACGCGCCGGTCACTGGCCCCTTGGTGTATTCGAAGACGGGGAAGATCCCGACTGCTTCCTGGCCTTTGAAGCCCGCGAGCAGGTGCGCCGTCGTGTCGGTATCGATGGCCTGCAACCGGAGTGCTTCCGCCCGAAAGAACGGGTTCGAGTCGTCCGAGCGTTCGACGTACCGGTTCCACTCCTCGGCGTCGGCGTGTGGATTGAGGGTGCGGATTTCGACGCTCATAGATACCCCAGGTCGGAGAGTCGGTCTTCGACAGCCCCGTCGTCGGTTGCCGTGATCGGCTCGGGATCGTACGCCGGGTACGGTTGCTCGGTGCCCCCCTCGATGACCGGCAGTGGATCGCCGTCCATCGCGGCGTCGATCGGAACGTCGAACAGCGAGCAGATCGTCGGCGCGATATCGAAGATCGTCGCCCCGGAAAGCGTGGCGGACTCGTCGAACGCCGACCCGGCGGCTGCGACGACACCGTTTCGTTTGTGATTCCACGATTCCATCGGCTCGCCGAACTGGCCGTTCCCCAGCGACGCGGCGATCGCGTTGTCGAACTCCGCCGGGACCGTCAGAATGTCGGGTGCCTTCTCGAGGTACGGCCCTTCGAAGTAGGATTCCCGTGGCTCGACGGCATCGAACATTGGCTCGCCGTCGGGCGTCCGAACCGCCGACAGTTCGTCGATGAGCTCCTCGCGGACCCGCTCGTAGTCCTCAGCCGGCACCTGCCCGTTTGGCTCGCGACCCTCGAGGTTGATCCGGACGCCGAGTTCGCTCTTCGAGCGGACGTACGCCCGGGAGTTCGGGAAGTCGACCTGCTCGCTTGCCGCCCGGATCATGTCGTTTGGTACCCGCTTACCGATCGGTTCTTTCAGTCCGACGACCTCGAGCGTGTTCGCGACTCGCTGGGTCGTAATCCCGACGTTCGCGGCCAGGTTCATCGCCCGTTCGAGCGTGCTCGGCCCGTCGTCGCTGGCGTCCGACCCCTCGAGCAAGTCGTTCTCCCAGGATTTCGACCAGTCGGGCATCCCTTCGCCCCCGCTCTGGGCGCTCACGTAGCCCTCCGTCCGGAGGAACTCGTTGACCCGGAACTCGTCGCCGGTTACCTTCCCCATGCCGTGATCGCTGACGAGCAGGACGTTCTCAGGGTCCGTCCGCTCGATGGTTTCCTCGAGCTGGCGGTCGACCGCCCGATACACGGCTTCGATCGCTTCCTTATCCCCCGGCCGCTCGTGAAACACCGAGTCGGTCTGCTGGAACTGGAGGAAGCCGAAATCCGGCTCGATCCGCCGGCAGAGATACCGAAACGCCTTGCCCCGGAGTTCGACCGTTCGCTCGTATCCCTCGATCGACCGGTCTGGAGCCGAGCTGTTCTGCGGATAGATCCAGTAGTCGCCGCCACACGCCAGCTTGACGTCCTCGAGGATTCCCTCGGGGTGACAGTCCGGGTCCTCGGGTGCAGTCAGCCCCGGAATCAGGGCTCCGTCGAACGCTCGAGCGGGATGGGTCACGGGCATGTTGACGACGACGCTCGCAAACCCGTGCTCGCTCAACAGCTCCCAGACCGGCCGTTCCCTGACGTGAGTCGCGTTGACGACGTCCCAGTCGTAGCCGTCGAAGGACAGGAAATCGTAGACGCCGTGTTTGCCCGGGTTCTTCCCGGTGTAGAGCGACGGCCACGCGCTTGCGGTCCACGGCGGGATCTGGGATTCGAGCGGCCCGGCAGCTCCCATTTCGAACAGCCGCTCGATGGTCGGCACCTCACCCGATTCGAATAGGGGCTCGAGTATCGGTCGACAGCCGGCGTCGAGTCCCACGACGAGCAGACGAAGGTCTTCTCCGTCCGTCGAACTTGCCATGGGTGTGGTATGTGGTCGGTTTGGCTTTGTTATGCAACTGCTGGACGGTTGTAACCTTGTACTGGCCGGCTGTACGGTCGGAATAGCGCTCGCCACGGCGCGTCTCGCGGCGGCTGTAAGGATCGATTGTCGCCCGATTTCGGCAAGTATCGTCCCCATCACTAAGGTGGCAGGTGGTTCCGTATTATGTCGATGCACACCGCGACCGGTGTTCGTCGACACCGATTCGACAGATGATCAGCGCCACCCCCTCCGTGTTCGACGCGTCGCTCGCACGGTCGGGGGATGCAGGAATCGACGCGTTCGTCGACCGGCACGCCCCCGACATCGACTACACCTACTACGGTGCTGGCAAGGTTGCGCTCCGCGACGGCCTCGATGGCCTCGTCGAGCCCGACGAGAACGTTCTCGTCCCCGCCTACCTCTCGCCGGCCGTCGTCGAACCGTTCCGCGAGCTCGGGCTCGAGCCCCGATTCTACGCCATCGAGGAAACGCTTGCGCCGGATTTCGCCGATCTCGAGGCTCGGATCGACGACGACACCGTCGCCGTCATGTCGGTCAACTACTTCGGGTTTCCCCAGCCCGGCCTCGAGCAGCTCATGTCGCTGACCGACGAGTACGGCTGTTACCACATCGACGACAACGCACACGGCCCGATCAGCGTCGCGGACGGAACGCTGCTCGGCACTCACGGCGATCTCGGGTTCACGACGTTGCGAAAACTGCTACCGGTCCCCGACGGGGCGGTGCTCTACCGTGTTGCCGACGAGGTCAAAACGCAGTACGCTCCGTCGCCGCTGGCCGGCAGCGCAGATCGGATCGCGGCCGCCGACTGCCGGTTTGTCACGACCTCGGCCGCCGAAACCGCCCTCGGCCCGCTCTATCAGTCGATCGAGTCGATGCTCGACGGGGCCGACGATCCGTCGTCCGTGGACCCGGGTGCCCGATACGAGGCCACCAAAGCCTCGATGTCGAAGCTCACAGCGATGGTCACCGACGCCGCCGATCCGGATGCGATCCGAACTGCCCGCCGAGAGAACTACCGGACGTGGCAGCAGGTGTTGGCCGACCGCGAGGACATTACGATGTTCTACGAGCGGCTGCCGGAGGGTATCAGCCCATACGAGTTTCCCGTCCGGGCGCGCGATCCGGACGCGTTTCTCACGGCGCTTCACGACTGTGGCGTCGTGGGTGCGCATACCTGGCCGATACTCCGCCAGTCCGTGTTCGAAGCCGACGACTACGACACGGCGACGCGCCTCTCACAGGAGGTCGTCACGCTGCCGGTCCACCAGGGGATCGAGCCGGCGGCGATCGAAGCGGCTGCCGATCGGCTTCAGCGGTGAGCTGGCCCTCGAACTGCTGTGCATTCGGCCGTCGCGTCCCCTCCCTATTCGGTGGTAGCCGATGGCGACAGTTCCGCACGAACGTCGTCGCTCAACGCGTACCGCCGGTCGGCCGTCCGCTCGAGAACACCTTCCGTCCGCAACTCCGAGAGGAGACCCTGAACCGCGACCCTCGACCGCTCGACTTCCGCTGTGAGGGTCGCTGCCGCGAGCGACCCACGCTCATCGAGGGCGGCAAGCACCTCGCGTGCCGTCTCGAGCGAACACTGCGAGCCCTCGCACGCGCGCTCGACGCGGTCGCCGACGGCCGTGGACTCGAGTACCGTCGCGAGATCACGTCCGGCGTCGGTGGTGGCATGTGTCGTCTCATTGGCTGTCGACGTGGGTTCGCCGTCGTTCGATTCGGCATTGGCGGTTGCCGCGTCCCAGTCGACCGGCGTGTACCCGAACTCGACGTCGTCACCGCCGGCCTGCAGGATCGTGGTTTCCTCATCGGTTTCGGCTGTGGACTCGTGCTCGCTGACAGCCTCCCGTAACTGCTCGTTTTCCTCCTGCAGGCGATGCAGTTCGTCCTCGAGCGTCTCGATCCGATCGTCGCGTGCCTCGAGTCGCTCCCGGAGCTCGTCGCGTTCGGCCTCGAGATCGGCGATCTCCTCGTGGAGTCGGCGCAAATCTTCGCCGCCGCCGGGAAGTTGCGACTGGACCGTTTCCGTGTTCTGCAAGGCGTCAGCCATCTGCTTCGCCGCGCTCGACACATCTCTGGCCGAAGCGAGTTCGTCCTCTAAGGTCTCGATGCGCGTTTTCTTTTTCTCGAGTTCGGCCTCGAGTTCCTGGATTCGATCCTGTTCGCGGTCCTTGCGCTCGGAGATGTCTTGGAGGTCGCCGACCAGCGCATCGGAGACGGACTTGAGTTCGGGGCGCTCGAAGTCGTCGAGCCCCGGCGTCGCGCCGGCGTCGAAGGTCCGCTTGCGACGAAACTGGACCTTGCGCACGTCGGTTTCGGTCCAGTCGGTCTGGACGAATGCCTGTCCGTCGTCGAGTTCCGAGACGAGTTCCGCGTACTCGGTGTCGATGATCCGACCGACGACTTTCGTGTCGTTGTCCCAGGTCAACCGGTGCCAGACGAGCCAGTTGGCCTGCGTGATGAAGTCTTTCTTGACGTCGGCTGGCCGCTGGCTGATTCCCAAAATCCCAAGGCCGTGTTTGCGGCCGCGTTTGCTGATCTTGATCAGCAGATTGCCCGTCTCGCCGACGCCACCGCCCTCCGGGATGTACTCGTGGACCTCCTCGACGACCAGCAGGAACGGCTTTTTGAGTTTCTTCTCCTTGACGAACAGGTGTCGGGCGACTTCCCGGAGCAGTTCGTCGGCCACGTCCTCGTCGAGATACCCCGAGACGTCGAGGATGACGGGGACGTTCTCCTCGAGTGCGATCGTGGCCATCTGTTCGGCGTGTTCCGGGCCGATTTGGATGTCACACTCCTCGTCGGCACCGGCGTGGAGCATTTCGTACTCCTCTTTGAGCCCGTAGTACTCCCCGTCCGTGTCGACGATCAGGAGGGGATAGCCGGCCTCGAGCAGCTCCTCGGCGATGACGGACGCAGTGTTCGACTTCCCGGAGCCGCTTTTCCCGGTCGCGAACCCGCGTCCGGTGAGGACTTCGATGACGGGCAGTTTGAGATCGGCACCGTCTGCCGTTTCGCCGACGCGGATCTGTCGCTGCCTGGCTTCGTCGCTCACCGGTCGATCACTCCGCAAACGCACGATTCCGTCATGATATCTGTACTGTCCGAACACGTGACCTTGAAGATTGGCCTCGGGTGTGGCGGTATCTTGCCGGACGTTCCTGATCAGTTATATCGGCCAGCCAGTACGATCAGCAACAGAATCGTCCCAAGGCCGATCGCTGTGACAGTGAGCGCAAATCTCGGACTCGTAAGGGGGAGACTCGCCAGACAATCCGCGATTTGGGTTCGCACCCAGACAGAAACGATGACGGTGAGAGCAAGTGCTACGATGAGGAGTTCGTAGTCAAACCATGCCTTGAGACCGTCTAACGACGGCATAGTATCAGATCGTGTTTGGACTGGTATAATCTTTCAGAAACACTGTCATGTATGCGGGCCAATGACATCCTCTTGACTGGGCTGCTCGAGCGAGGGTCGTCGCGCGATCGGGATGCAGCGACGTTCAGTTGCTCGTATCGGTCTCAGCGTCCCGCTCGACTGTCTGCTCGCGAATCGTCATCCCCTTGCGACCGAGGTGCTGGAGCTGTTTTCGCGCGAAATCCTCTTCGCGAGTTCCCCGCGTCGCGAGGACGTAGACGAGCGCACCGCCGGCCGGCCGCATCGTCCGGCCCGCCCGCTGGGTGCCCTGCCGGCGCGAGCCACCCAGCCCGGAGGCGACGATCGCCAGATCAGCTGTCGGCAGGTCGATCCCCTCGTCGCCGACCCGCGAGATGATCAGCAGATCGCGCTCGTTCCGCCGGAACTCTTCGAGCAGCCGCCGGCGCTCGTGATGGGGCGTCTCGCCGCTGAGGAAGGGCGTCTCGAGCGCCTCGGAGAGGTCCCGGCCCTGCTCGAGATAGTCGACGAAGACGATGGCCTTCGCGTCGGGGTGGGCCGACAGCAGGTATCGTACCTCGTCGATCTTCCCCCGATTCTTCGCCGCGATGCGGTACTTCTCGCGGCCGTCGGCCGAGCCGTAGGCGTTGGCCTGTTCGTCGTCGCCCCACGGCACGTAGCGGATCTCGAGTTCGGGTTCGGCGACGAAGCCGGCCTCGAACAGCGCCTCCCAGTCGGTGCCGATCGGCGGGCCGACGAGCGTGAAGATCTCGGTCTGGCGGTCGTCTTCCCGTATTGGCGACGCCGACAATCCGAGCCGATGCTTCGACTGTAGGTGCGTGCTCCGCCGGTAGACGTCCGAGGGGACGTGCTGGCACTCGTCGAAGACCACCAGTCCCCACTCGCGGTCGTCAAAGAGCGACCGGTGGCGATCCATCCCCGCGATCTGGTAGGTCGCGATCGTCACCGGGCGCACTTCTTTACGGCCGCCGTGGTACTGGCCGATCTGGTGGGCCTCGAGCGACGTGTACTCGACGATCGCGTCGGCCCACTGCTGGGCGAGGTCGCGACTCGGCACCAAGACCAGAGTCTCGCCCTCGACGTGAGCCATCGCCCCCATCGCGGCCACTGTCTTCCCGCTGCCCGGCGGGCCGACGAAGACGCCCTCGCCGGCCTCGGCGAATCGATCGACCCAGGTCTGCTGGTAGTCGCGTAGTTGAACCCCCAGTTCGATCGGTAGCTCCTCGCCGGAGGCGAGCTCGCGATGATCCTGCACCGGATAGCCGGCCTCGTACAGAATGCGCTTGATGGCGGCCTCCGAGCCCTCGCGGACCCAGTCTTCGGTTTCGGAGATCGGCGCGTGGACGTGTTCCTCGTCGAGTTTCTGGCGGGCGACGTTGCCCATGATCTCGGGCGTCTGGGCCTCGAGCACGGTGTATCCCTCCTCGTGGGTCACGAGCCGGAACTGGTGAGCGCGGTCCCACTGGCTTTCGACCCACTCCTCAAGGTTCTCCGAACGCTGACCCAGCGCCTGACGCATCGTCCGGGCCAGGTCCTCGAAACTGTCGTGGGGCGTGCTCCAGACGTCTTCCGGCCGGACGACGTAGCGATAGCCGTCCTCGCCGTTGGCATCCGCGAGGTGGGCGAACTGGGAGAGTTGCGCGCGCGTAAACTGGTCGGGCCGGTCGACGATGATCTCGCGGCGCTTCGGAAAGACGACGACGCGCTCGCGGTCGGTCAGGTCCTCGAGTTCGCTGGGATACCAGACAACGGGGTCCGTGGACACGGACAGTCGCTCGAGAGCGCCCGACTCGGCGAGGGTCTCGAGTCGATCGCTCGCCTCTTCGTGGGGAATCTCGAGCGCACGGGAGACGGCTGCGGCAGTGAGTACCGGTCGACCGGCCTGCTGGCTGGCGTCGTGGAAGTCGGCGATAGTGAACGCGTCACCTGCCTCGTTCTCGTCGGGCTTCGCGCTGGCGTCGGCCGTCGCGTCCCCAGCCGGATCGTGGGCGTCGCTTCGCTGCTCGTCGGAAGCCGCCGAAGAACGTTCGTCAGTCACTGCCGGGTCGTAGCGGTGGTGGGGGTAAACCCATTTCGCTCGTGGCTCGAGTACGGGTCGGCTCTTTCGAGCGAGAACAGCTATATTTGACTTGCCAGCGTTACAAGATCACATGTACCACGCGATCCTCCCCGAAGGACAGATCGTCTGCGAGCGCTACGATCACACCGATGACGGACTCGAGTTGTACGACGCCGACGACAACTTCCTCGCGTTCGTTCCCTACAGCAACCTCCACGCCCTGCTCGACGAGGAGATTTACGAGGCGGATGACCGCTCGGTCATGTAGCCGGCTGTTGGTCGATCGCCTCGAGTTGTTCCCGATACCGGTTGCGGACGGTGACGACGGTCGTCTGGGCGGTCTCGGCGACCGCTCGCTGCGGGATCGTCTCGTCACAGAGCAGGCCGGCGGCGTAGATAGCCGCGGCGGCGAAGCCGGTCGGTGACTTGCCCGAGTGGAGGCCCTGTTCGGTCGTCCGATCGATGATCTCGATGGCTTTGGTCTCGACGTCCTTGCCGACGTCGAGTTCGGAGCAAAACCGCGGGACGAACTGCCGGGGATTCGTCGGCTCTAGGTTGATGTCTAATTCGTCCGCGATGTACCGATAGGTGCGGCCGATCTCGCGCTGATCGACGCGTGAAACAGACGTTACTTCCTCGAGGCTGCGGGGAATTCCCTCCTTACGGCATGCCGTGTAGAGGGCGCTGGTCGCGACGCCCTCGATCGAGCGTCCGCGGATGAGGTCTTGCTCGAGTGCCTGTCTATAGATGACGCTTGCCGTCTCCTTGACTGGCTTGGGGACGCCTAACGCGCTTACCATCCGGTCGATCTCGGAGAGGGCGTATTTGAGGTTGCGTTCGCCCGCGTTTTTGGTTCGGATTCGTTCCTGCCAGACGCGCAGCCGATGGAGCTGGCCGTGTTTGTCCGCGGACATCGAGTGGCCGTTTGCGTCCTTGTTGCGCCAGTCGATGGTCGTGGTCAGTCCCCGGTCGTGCATCGACTGGGTCAACGGTGCGCCGACCCGCGAGAGGTCGTCGTGTTCCTGTGCGTTGAATGCCCGCCATTCCGGGCCGTAATCGATGGGATCCTCCGTAAGGACGAGGCCACATTCCTCACAGACCCGCTCGCCGCGGTCCGGATCGTGGACGATCGTCTCGGTCTCGCAATCAGGACAGCGGTCGACCTCGACCGCCTCCGACTGCGATTCGTTGCTGGCGTGTTCGATAATAGACCGCGTCATCAGTACCCGACCGAAGCCGTGCAGTCATTGTAAGGGGTTACCATGGTTTCGCGGGAAACACCGATTTACTTTGGGTTCATTCCTAAACGAATAAAAGGAGTGGGACGAACGACGAAATCGCGACTCGCTCGCGGAGAGTGACACCGATGGTGCACAACTCGTCTCTCAGTGGTCGTGTCCGAACGAACCGACCGCCGGCCGGCTCACTCACGCTGGTGGATTAATAGGCGTCTGTCACATGAAACACGGATGTCGGTACGTCGAATTGACACGGTAAACACGTCTTTCGGATACGAACTGTCACGCGAGTTTATGTTCGTTGCGTCGAACGGTCTGTATTGGTGCCGTGTTGTCAGACAGTCGGTCGGGTTCGTGCCGGCGCTCGATCTCGTTTCGGTCGAATCGACCGTACGCCGTGGATACGTACGCACAACCGGCTGATACTGTCCGGTCGGTCGGACGAGCATACCCGATCGCCGTGGCGACCGGAAGCCACCGCTGTGTGCCGGTCACGAAGTCGTTTCGTACCTGCTTTGCAGCCGGTGCGAAACGTGGCTGTCCTTAAGAGCATCTCTGTTGGTGTACAACCTGGTGTGTCAATCGTGAGTTCGACTCGTCGTTTGAACGTACAACGGTCGCCGCTAAGCCAAGACTTCAGTGACTTTGGCCACCGACGACAGGCGATAGCAAGCGTGAATGGGGTCGCTACGGGTGGGTGGTCAGAATAATGTCGTCGATCGACCGGTCGCTGCCTGATGAAATTACGTCGGTCGCCGCCGACGAGGACGAACGACTCTCGAAGGACGTCATTTTCGAACTCTTAAAGAATCGGCGTCGTCGGGAAGTGCTCGCATACCTGCTCGAAGCCGATGAAACAGTTACGCTCGGTGAACTCGCAGAGCAGATCGCTGCCTGGGAGAACGATACCAGCGTGAACGCGCTCAACTCCGACCAGCGCAAGCGGGTCTACGTCGCTCTCTATCAGACACATCTCCCGAAGATGGACGATGCCGGGATCGTCGAATACGATCAGGACCGTGGGCTCATCTCCCTTGCGGACAACGCCGATCTGCTGATGATGTACCTCGATACGGAGTCCCACCATCAGGATCGATGGGACCGATGGTACGCCGGGCTCAGCGTCGCCGGCGCCTCCCTGCTGGGAGCTACCCTTCTCGGAGCCCCGTTGCTATCGGCGATTCCGGTAGTCATCATCGCAAGTATCGTCGTCGCTGCGTTCCTCTGTCTCTCGGCCGTACACGTCGTCCAAAACCGTCACCAGGAGCGCGATGTCGACGGAAAGCTCTCCCGTATCGATTGAGCGTCGATGCGATCCGTTCGTTGCTCTTCAGCACAGATCTCGCCTGAGGATGCGTTCGGGTGTAGGCCAAACGAGCGTCACCCCTTTTTCGGAGAGGGCCAAGTCGTGTCGCTATCCAGTCCGAGATGTTCCGTCTTCGAAGAAGGCTTTTTACCACCCCGTTCCGTACGTTCGAATGGCTCCCGACGACCGTCATCCAGTACCGGAACAGTCGCGTGCCAGCAGCTGTTCTCGGCGCGGGGGCCTTTTGACAGAATTCGCTAGGAGGAACGCGCTGCCGAGATAGCAGTGTGCTATTTTACAGCTCGTTACTGATTTCGCGCGTTGTACTGAACATCGACGCTCGCCTCGCCGTGAAGCCGGAAGTCGGTGACGTCGCCGTCGAACCAGTAGGCGTCGATCCAGTTGCCGACACCGCCGCGAACGGTCGTCCCGTCGATGACGTCACTATCGTCCATCGAGGCGTTCTGATAGGTCGATTTGACGACCGTGCCGTCGATCTCGAGGGCGTACGTACTCGGTCCGTCTGTATCGACGCCGTCGATCACGAGCGCGTGGGGCGGCAGTTCGGTGTCGCCGTACTCGCTCGGATCGATTTGCTCGCTGTCGAGCGTGACGGTAGCTTCGCCGTCGGTGAACGTAATGTCCGTCAACGTCCCCGAAAATCGGAAGGTCTGGGTTTCGTCGGTGAGCGAACTCTGGACGGTCGAGCCCGAAATCGTCGTCGCCTCCGTTGCCGGCTCGTCCGTCGATGCGAGTTCGATCGTGCCGTCGACCGTGATCTCGTAGCTCGTCGGCGTCCCGCGACCTGCAACCTCGAGGACGTGGGGGAGCTCTTTGCCGTAGTCGGCGGGGTCGACTTCCTCGCCGTTGACCAGCACCGAGCCGGGCCCGTCGACGGTAAGCCCCTCGAGGTCGCCCGAATAGCGGAAGGCGTCTTTCCAGTCGGCGACGGTGCCCTGCACGGTCGAGCCATCGATGGAGTCCCCGTCGTCGATCGACGCGCCCTCGTAGTTGGAGTGTTCGACCTCGCCGCCGACGGTGAACTCGTATCGCGTCGCGTCCGATGGACTGCCGTCGACGAGTAGCAGGTTCGGCAGGTCCGGTTCGTCACTCGTATCCGTGCTACCGGAACTACTCGAGCCCGTACTTCCGGATCCAGATGCGGCTTCCTCGGCCGACGTCGGGACGCCGTCGGGAATCGAGAGGTCGGGGTTTCGAGAGACATCGCTGCCGACCGAGACTGTCGAGCCGCTCGCGCGCTGGATCGTGCCGCGATAGCCGCCGCTCTGGAAGTCGACGCTGCCGGGGGAGCCGTTCGCGCCGGCCACGAGCGCGTAAGGGTAGGGGCCGTCGGCGAAGTGCGAGTCGCGGATCGTCACGGTGCCGCCGTTCCAGACCCAGACGGGCCGGCCGTTGGTCTCGGTGTAGCCACCATAGCCGCGTCCGTAGTCGGTGTTGTCGTTGTAGGCGACGCAGTTGACGATCTCGTCGTCGTCGCTGCCACATCGGAAGGTGGTGACGCCGTTGTTCTTACCGAAACAGCTCTCGAAGCGAACGCTGCCGCCGTAGGGCGTGTTCGAACAGTAAAAACCGTTGTTCGGGAACCCTTGCACGTTGCAGTGACGGAAGGTGAGGTCCGCCTCGCTGCCGCGGTGCATGAACACGGCACCGGGGCCGTGTACGAAATTTTCACCTTCTTTCGTCGCGCCGTCTCCGAGATAGATGTTCTCAAAGAGGATGTCGCCCTGTCCGGCTTTGATCGAGATGATGAACGACGCACCCCGATAGAGTCCTTTGAACCCGATGTTTCGAATCACCGAGTTCGCGCCCTCGACGTAGAGCAGAAAACTCTCACCGGTGGTGAAGTCGATCAGTTTGTTCTCGAAGGTGTCACCCCGGCCGATCCGGACCGTCTGTCCCTGGGCCTCGATGACCTCGTAGTCGTCGGTTGCCGCACTCGCAGTTCCTGTCAGCGTTGCGGCGGCTGTCGTCGCGCCGGCCAACTTCAGATACGATCGCCGGTGGAGTAATCCATCATTACCGCTGTCGTCGATCGTCTCTTCGTCACGAGAGACCGACGACTCGTCATCCAGTTCCGAAAGGTCGCGTGCCATGCAATCGGGTAATATGAGACTACCCAGATAAACTTTCCCAATTCTAGAGCCTAAAATTTACAGACTGTATCTATAATCTGTAGAATTCATAAATGATTGTGTGGGTGAATGCGACGAAATTTGAATTCGCGTCATATTCCACTCTCCTTGATGGTAATACTGTATTACCGCGTAGCAGCGCCGAAACTCGCCCGACCTCGAGCACTGGTTCTGAGTAAAACGATATTACCCAGCCCGTGGCAGCTCACTTACAGCCGCTCGAGCGGGAGAGTCCGCACTGCTCGGACGAGAACGAGCGTTCCGGAACCGGGAGGAAACGAAAACAGCGTGGTGTGCCAGCGCGGATCGTGGAAGGGAGGGAGTGATCCGCGTTGGGGAGGACAGTCGCGTCAGCGGGGATTGATCGACGGAGAGCGGTGCGTCAGCGGGGCTACAGTCATGCGGTAGCTCGACTCAGAAGTAGCTTCAGTTCGACGCGCCGGACGCCGCTTCTTCGGGGGAGGTCGGGACGCCGTCCGGAATGACAGCCTTGGGGCTGGTTCCGACCTTCTTACCGAGTTTGACGTTCGAGCCGGCGTGTTCGGCGATGCCCGCCGTCTTGTCGTAGTCGGATTTCTTGACGACGACTTCGGTCGGGTTGCCGTTTGCACCGGCGACGATGGCGTTGTTCTGGCCGTTCATCTCGAGCTGGCAGTTCTCGACCTCGATCGTCCCGGGTGCCCACGCCCAGATCCCGCGGCCGACGTAGCCCTCGCTGGAGTCGACGTAGACGCTCGAGTTCGTGACCTTGCTGCCTTCGGTGGCCAGTCGGAAGTGCGAGACATAACAGTTCGCGGCGAAACTGCTGTCGATGTGGATCGTCCCGCCGCCTTTGGTTCCGGGCGCGGAGCCGTAGATCGCGTTGTCCGCGAAGCCCTGAATGTTGACGTTCTTGAAGTCGATGTGGCCGGAGTGGTCGGGGGCAGCCCAGAAGGCAGTCTGGCCGTGTCCGTTGGGGTTACCGTTGCCCGTGCTCGCACCGTCGCCGAGGTAGACGTTCTCGACGGTACAGGTACCACCGGCGGTGTCGGAGATGCCGAAGGTGGCAGAGCCGGTTCCAGAGGTGTTCTCGCCCTTGAATCCGATGTTTCGGACCGTCCAGTCACTGCTGTGGGCGGTGATGACGATGTCCTGGCCGGTCGTCATGTCGATGAGCTTGTTCTCCCAGGTCTCACCCGCGTCGATGGTGATCGTCTGTCCCTGGGCTTTGATGACCTCGTAGTCGTCCTTGGCCGCAGCGGAGCCGGCCCCACCGATCGCGGTCGTCGCCGTCGCCACTGCAGCGAGCGAGCGAACGTAGTTGCGGCGGGTTAATCCGGAGTTACGGCCTGTAGTCGGAGTAGATTCCGTTTCGGACGTACGGGGATTCTGCGCCATACAATTCCGTAACACCACCTTACGCTCATAAACTTTTTCTTGCTGCTATCGCCAAGATTTTCAGACTCTATTCAAATCGATGGATAATATTACACAATTCAGTATGGTTCGTTCTCGAAGTTACGAACGAAATATCGGCCGAACACAGCGGCGAAATCGGAACGTTCCTCGGTAAATACGAAAATACCCGGGACAAAGGCGCTCTCACGGTCGAATTCGGCAAGCGGTTGATAGACTGTTACACAGCGATCGGCGTCGTTTCACGCGAGAAGCAACGTATTTCCCAGGTCTCAATTGGGACTTTCTACATCGAATCGACCTAGTGTGTGACGGTCGCCTGCTTGAGCCGGCACGTATGCCGACATCGGTGCTGACGGCGAGCCTACCTAAAACAGCGAGAGAGTCCAGCCGTTTACGGCGGGCGTGAATCGCGTCACTCGACGACGCGAACCACCGGTTACTCCCCGGCCGGAGTCTCCAAGTCGTCGGCGGCGTGGATCAACATCCCGCGCCACGTCAGACCGTGTTCGTTTTTCACGCGTTTGATGCGCTCATACTGTTCGTCGTCGGGGACTTCGATGTTCACGTAGTTCGACACAGTATCTACGAGAATTCGTATATTTATGTTAGTTATACTCGTGCACAGAAGTAGCGATGAAGCGCACCAACGAGTTCGAAGTAGTTTCCCAGTCCGACGCGGACGAGGAGTTGCTTCGACGGCACTTGGACGCTTCAGCCGCTCTCTGGAACGAGATCAATTATCAGCGCCGAACCAACTTCGAAGATCCGGACGGCGACGTTTGGGAGATCGACGAGTACCGCGGACGGTACGGCGGTACGCTCGGCGCGTCAACCGTTCAGCAGATCGAACGCAAGAACCGCGAAGCGTGGCGCTCGTTCTTCGAACTCCAAGAGAAGGGAGAAGCCAACGGCAAGCCCGGCTTCTGGGGCAACCAAGACAAGGGTCGCGAACTGCGGACGTCCATCCGAAACACGTCGTACTCGGTCGAATGGGGCCAACACTCTCGGCTCGAGATTCTTGTCGGCCAAGACCTGAAAGAGGAATACGGTCTTGGATACGGAGAGCGTCTCCGGCTCGAAGTTCGGGGCAAACCCAACTGGAAGGAGTACGACAAACAGGGCCGATTGGAACTGCATTACGACGATGTGAGCGAGACGTTCAGAGCCTTTCAGCCAGTCACAATCGACAATTCTCGACTGGCACAACCACTGGCGGACGAAACCGCCGCTCTGGACATCGGTGCGAACAATATCGTCGCCTGTACGGTTTCAACCGGCGAGCAGTACCTGTACGAAGGGCGCGAACTGTTCGAACGGTTCCGCGACACCACGCAACGAATTGCCGATCTTCAGTCAAAACTCCGCGAAGGGCGGTACCGTTCGACTCAAATCGACTCGCTGTACCGGCGACGGACCCGACGACGCGACCATGCACAGGATGCGCTCTGCCGGGATCTGATCGAACGTCTGTACGACCAAGGCGTCTCCACGGTGTATGTCGGCGATCTTACCGACGTACTCGAGACGCACTGGTCTGTTCGGACGAACGCCAAGTTGCACAACTTCTGGGCGTTCCGGCGATTCGTCGGACGGCTCGCCGATACCGCCGAGGAGTTCGGCATAACCGTCGAAGTCCGCACGGAAGCGTGGAGCTCGCAGATGTGTCCGAACTGCGGCTCAATCACGGACACAACGCGGCATCAAGACACGCTCACCTGTCGTTGCGGCTTCGAAGGCCACGCGGACCTCGGCGCAAGCGAGACGTTCCTGAAACGGCACGAAGACGTAGCACGGCCGATGGCACGGCCCGTGTGCCTCAAGTGGGACAGCCACGACTGGCTGGAGTCACCACGCTCTCTCCGTCCCAACGAGGAGCACACGAACCCGCAAGTTGCCTCCGTGGACTCGGCGTAGCCGAGACTCCCAGCGAGAGGAAACCCCGGCGTGAACGCCGGGGAGGATGTCATGCAGTGGCGGTGGCCGGTGTGCTGTTGGTCGGCGTCCCGTTGACCGTGTACATCGTGAACTCGTCGTTCGAGATGACCTTGTTCGCGTCCGGCTCGGTGTCGAGTCCCTCGAGTGCAGCGCGGTCGTAGTTGAGTTCTCTGTAGATGTCGATCTCTTTGGTCCGGTCCCACTCCGTGTAGACGAAGTAGTACTCGTCGGAGGGGTAGGCACCGGTGTAGTTGCCCGCCGAGAACAGGCTGGCGTTGACGGTTCCGGTGGCAGCCGACGCGCCGCCGACAGTATTGGTCCCGCCGGCGACCCCGTTGAGCCCGTGTGCGTACCGGTACGGGTCGTAGCCCATTCCAGCGTAGGGGACGCTCTCGTTTCCGTGGTCCAACGCGTCCTCATAGCCGCTCATCATCTCGTCGGTCACGTGCTGGCTGGGATTGTAGATCAGCGGCGACGTAAACACCGTCAATAGCCCGAGGACGAGACAGGCACTGAGGACCAGCGCGACGACCGCGTTCGCACCCGGCCTCGTGATCGTACTCGAGAGACCGCCGACGAGCCGCGCGAAGGCGATCCCGGCCAGGATCGTCAGGAAAACGTAAATAAAGCCGATCTGCCGGAACGCCATCGTCGGCGTCCCGAGGAAGTAGACGAAAAACATGCCCGTCAGCGGGAACAGCGCGAGCGAGACGTAGTTGACGAACGATCTGGGTTCGTCGTCGAGGCTCGTCCGACGGAGCCAGACGAGCAAGATAAAGACGCCGACGACGAGGGCGATGATAGCCATATCGAGGAACATCTTCACGAACAGTTCGGTGAGGCTCCCGCCGATTTCGGTCAACGACGTCCCGCGCTGATTGACGGTCGAACTCCCGCCGATGTCCTGTGAGAGGAGTCCGGTGACGAGTCCGGCGACAGCCTGCCTGAACCGCTCGTTGCCGAGCGCCCAGAGACCAAAGAGGGCACCCAGCGCGATCGTATGGGCGTAGGTCGTCGGATGCTCGAGCATCGGATGGTCGTCGAAGCGTCGCCGAGCGAGATACTGGACACCGCTGACCGCACCGATGAAGACGACGACGTTGACCATCTGCTGGGGGTGGACCACCAGGAGCACGAACCCAGTGAGAAGGATGAGGACGCTAAACGGCGACACATCGAGGGGGAGTCGTTCGACCGTCGCGCGTCGTCGGAGGTAGGCGACGATCGCGAAGAGAACGGCCGGAACGAGAAACAACGCGTTCGAGTTGGTGTGGACGGCCATGTGGGTCGCGATGTTGTTGACCGGCAACACCATCCAGGAGACGATCGCCGCGAGGCCGACCGCGACCCCACTGGCGCCCATCCCGCGGACGACCAGCGGGACGAAGACGACGAAGGGGACGAACAGGACGACCATGCCGATCAGGAGGCCACGCTCGATCGGGACCCCAGCGAGGTAGTGAAATACCGCCGCGATCGCGTGCAATCCGGGATAGAAGAGCTCGTGTGGTTGGGTTGCGCCAGTGACGATGTCCCGTGTCAGCCCCAAATGCGTGAGCGCATCGCCCATTCCGGCGAAGCGGTAGTTCCGGACCAGCGGCAGACTCACGATCGCTGTGACCGTCAGCGTGCCGAGGCCGATCCCGACGCCCTGCTGGCGACCGCGACAGACCAGCGTCGTTCCGACGGCGATCGCGAGCGCCAACGCGAACCCGGCCCATGTGATCGTCGGGGTTCCCACGTAGACCGACGGCTCGTAGGCGGTCGCGGGATTCGCTCTCGCCACGAGGAGCCCGATCGCAACCGCGAGAAAGCCGACCGCGACCGTCACATCGATCGTCGATCGTCTCATGGGCTGTCACCCGGCGCGGCCGGACCACTCTCGAGACGCATGTATTGGCCCAGTCGTCGCCGCTGCCGTGGATTGTTATAGGGATCATACCTGCGAACACAGCCGTTGTCGTTGCTCGCACAACGGTGTGACAGACTGTCACGGCACGCGCACGCGTCGAGATATGCTGTCCCTGTCGATAGGGGACACCTGCCTACAGCGCGCCGCCTCGGCGCGCGGCCGTTCAACGGTTCTGATGGTTTTTGTAGCCGGTCGTGATCCAGTCTGGACGATCCGACCACGTCCTATGTCATCGATCATCATTGACGGAATTTCAGTCCACGACGGCCGCCTCGAGTGTTCGGTCCGTAGTTCGGCCGACCTCGAGCGGTTTTTCACCGACGAACCGTTTCGAACCAGCTACGACGTGCCGATCGAAGACGTCCCCGAGGGCGTCCTCGCGATTCCGGTGCTCGCACAGGTCTGTCCGGTCGCGTGGGCCAACGGGGCCGACGTCTACGTCGACGAGGTCGACGCGACGTTCGCCCGGGCGCTCGAGGACGTGCAAGCGTCGCTGTGTGAGATGTACGACTTCCTCGAGGGCGGGACGCTCTATGCGCGGCGAACGATCGATCCCGACCCTGAACCGGGCGACGAGAGCGGCCTGTTGTTTACCGGCGGCGTAGATTCGACGTGTTCGTACGTCCGTCATCGCGACGAGTCGCCGACGCTGATCAGCGTTCGGGGCTGGACGATCACGCCGGACGCAGCCGACGACGAGAAGTGGAATGCACTCCGCGAGCGCGTCTCGCGGTTCGCCGCCGATCACGATTGTGAGACCGCGTTCGTCGAGTCGAACATGCTCTCGTTTCTCGATCATCCAATGCTGTTGGCCCACTACAAACGCTACGTCGACGGCGGCTGGTACAGCTCCGTCGGCCACGGCCTCGGACTCTTGGGCCTCTGTGCACCGATGGCCTACGCACGCGGGATGACCGATCTCTACGTCGCCGCGACCCACTGGGACGGCATCGACCTCGAGTGGGGTTCGCGCCCCGATATCGACGAACACGTCCGCTGGACCGGCACGCAGTGTCACCACGACGCCTACGAACTCACCCGCCAGGAACGCCTCGACGTCATTGCTGACTACGTCCGTAACGAAGATCCGGGGCTCCAGTTGCAGACCTGCAACGACCGAATGGACGGCAACTGCGGCGAGTGCGAGAAGTGCTATCGTACTGCCGTTGGGCTCCGGCTTTCGGGGCTCGAGCCGCCGGCCCACGGCTATCCCTTCGCGGACGCAGACTACCACGACCTCCGGCGCTCGCTCGAGCGCGGCGACTGGGTGCTCGGCCAGGACGAACGGCACATGTGGGCCGACATCCGCGAGCGCGCACGCGAAACAGAGCCGACATCGCCGGCCGAGCGAACGTTCTTCGAGTGGCTCGAAACCGTCGATTTAGACGAGTTGGTCTCGTCGTCCGAGCCGCCGCTGACCCATCGGCTCTTCTGGGTCGGTGCGAGAAACACCCCGAACAGCGTCTACAGGACGATGTACCCGGCGTGGCGAACGGCGAAAGCCGGCTTGCAGCTCGTTCGCTCCGACAGATAGCGCTATAGTCCGCCACAGCCTGCCACCGTTTTCGGCCCTCACTCGAGATAGCCGAGATCCGCGAGTCGTTTTTCCACACCCTCGTCGGCCGTGTCGACCGAGCGATCCCCCTCGAGCCGTGGATACTGGCGCGTTCCGGTCGACTCGACACATGGGAGCGTCTCGCCGTCCATCCGCTCGTCGACCGGCACGCCGAGCGTCGAGAGGACGGTCGGTGCGATGTCGAAGAGGTGAGCGTCATCGACACCGGCGGTATGATCGATATCGTCGCCGGAGGCCGCGACCGTTCCCTCGAGCTTGTGGTTCCAGAGTTCGCTCGGCGGACCGAACTGCTCGTCTCGCAGCGTCGCCGAGATGAAGTGCTCGAAGTCCGCGGGGACGGTCACGATATCCACGGCGTGGTCGCTTTCGGGGCCGTGGAAGTATTCCTCCCTGCGCTCAACCGCTTCGAACACACGCTCGCCATCGGGCGTCGTGACCGTTCGCAAGGCGTCGATGATCCGTTCTCGGACGTCCTCGTACTCCTCGGGCGGGACGACGCCGTCGGGCTCGCGACCCTCGAGATTGAGCCGAACTCCGAGTTCGATTCGCGAGCGAACGTACGCACTCGACGCACGGAAATCGACCTGGGTTGCCCCTGCGCTGACGAGCCCGGCTGGGGCGTACGCTGCGACGAGGTCGTCGAGCCGGAGTCGCTCGAGGACGGCACCGAGTCGCTGGCTCGTGAGGCCAACGCCCGCGACGGCTGCCATTGCCTGTTCGGCGACGCCGGGCTCGTAGCTCGTGGCGTCGTCCCCTTTCTTGAGATTGTCGTCGCGAACGGTCGCCCACGTGGGCATTCCCGTCCCGCCGTGTTCGGTCTCGACGAACCCCGCGTCGCGGAGGTGTTCATTGATCCGAAACTCGTAGCCGTCGTACGGTCCCATCCCGTGATCGCTGGCGATGATCACGTTCGTCGGCTCGTGGGCCTCGAGAATCTCGTGGAGCTGTCGATCGACCTCGCGGTAGATGGCGCTGATCGCTGCGTCGTCCTCGGGCCGCTTGTGAAACACCGAATCGGTCGCCTGGAACTCGACGAAACCGAACTCGGGATCGTATCGGTCGGCGAGATAGCGAAACGCTTCGCCTCGCATGCGCACGCAGTCACTATATCTAGTGCTGAGATCGGCAGTGTCGTCAGGATAGACGCGATACTCACCAATCGCCTCCCGGACGTCCTCGAGCACGCCCTCGGGATGGCAGTCTGGATCCTCCGGCGCGGTGTACCCCGGAATCAGTGCCCCGTCAAACGCCCGTGGCGGATACGTGACCGGGACGTTGACCACCACGCTCGTCACGCCATGGCGATCGAGCAGTTCCCAGAGCGCTCGCTCGCGAACGTCGGTCGCGTTGACGACGTCCCAATCGTAGCCCTCGAACGAGAGAAAGCCGTAGACGCCGTGTTTGCCCGGGTTCATCCCCGTGTAGAGCGACGGCCATGCCGAGGCCGTCCACGGCGGAATCTGGGATTCGAGGGTTCCGCTCGTTCCGGTTCGGTAGATCGACTCGAGGGTGGGTATCTCGTTGTCTTCGAACAGCGGTGCCAGTACCCGATCACAGGCAGCATCGATGCCGACAAGGAGCGTCTGAAGGGAAGATCCGTCGTCCATTGTCGACTTGTCTACTTCGGCGACCCTTTGTTATGGATTTAATTACCGATAATAAAATACTGTGTTCGAATCCGTCCTGAGTCGGCAGTCACAAACTGATCGCCACCGTACGTTTCTCATCCGAAGTAACGACCGTGTACTGGCAGGCCCGCGTTCGTCCGTCTCCGATTCCAGCCCGAAGCTCATTTGACGCTATCGTACAGCGATGCGATCGTTTGCATCCCCCACGTGCCTGCCTCGAGGCTGTAGTACGTCCGCAGTTCGGGGTTGAATTTCGCCTTGTATCGGTTGATCCGACGCGTATCGGCACCGACGAGATCGTACGCCTTGAGGCCGCGCTCTATTCCGTCTTTCATGATCGCCCAGTCGAGGAGGTCGTTCGTCGGGACGTCGATGTCGGCGTCGGTCCGGACGCCACCCATCCACCGGCCGGTGGTGTCGCCGTACTCAAGGGCCAAGATGCCGCCGATGAACTCGCCGTCGACGCGGAGCGTGTACGGTCGAACGTGGCCGTTCGGCGACCGATCGGCGAGGTCGAGGACGAACTCGACCGGCACGTCGAAGCTGATCCCCTGGGATTCGTAGCGATTCTGGACCTGTTCGTGGATCAGGCGGCGTTCCTTGGGGCCGCCGACCGTGATCTCGTAGGCGTCGTCGTCGGTGTTCCGAACGTTGCTCCGCGCGTCACTGCTAAAGGCCATTAGCAGGTCGTCTTCGTCTCTCGTGAGGTCGACCACGTAGGTGTACTCCGGGCTCACGTCGTATTCCTGCCACTTGAACGGGCGTGCGTCCTCGAAGGCCGTCGCGGTTCGAACGTGGCTGTACTTCGGATTCAGTTCGGCACTGATCCACTCGAAGCAGCCGTCCATGAACCGCTGTCGCCGCCGTTCGCGCTTTCGCTGCTTCAGCTTCCCCATGTTCAGAAACGCCGGCCCGAGATACGGCACGCGGAGATGCGGTGGCGGCGAAAACGCAGTCGTCACGAACTGCTTTCTGATCTCGAAGACGGGAAAGAGTCCGACCGGCTCCTGTCCTTTGAACCCGATCAGCGGGTGCAACGTCGCGCCGGCGTGGTCGGCCTGGACCCGCAGCGCCTCGAGTTCGTGACACAACGTCCCCTGTGGCGACCGCTCGACGTATCCGTTCCACTGCTCTAAGTCGTCGTCGGTCGCGACGCGAACGTCGATACTCATGGGTTCGATCCTCTGCCGTTGATCGGCTGACGTGGGTGTCCTGTCTCAGCGCAGTCCATAGGAACCGACTCGCCACAGAGGCACTTTGTAAGCAACTTATTTCCACTATCGTCAGTATTCGATTCTGATCGGTCGACTCGCTCGTGGGAGCCGCGATCGCTGTCGCCGGAGTTACGATACTCTTACCCGTGGATACTCGCAGCGGCAGCCAACTCCTTCTTTGTGGGTGTCGGCGCGTTACACCGCAATCCTCAATTGAGCCGGTCGTGCACCAGCCGGTTCCAGCGAACGACGAGCCGATAGCCCGGCCAGCCATCGACGGTCCAGAGCACGAGTGCAGCGAGGCCGAGACAGAGCTGCAAGACCAGATACGGCGTCGGCTCGAGCGCGACCACCTTCTCGAGGTACGGGACGAAGTTGTGACGAACTCCCTCGAGCAGACCGCCGTGGCTGCGACCCTCGATGACGACAACCGGCCAGAGGAGGTGGTGGATCGTCCATTCGCCGCTCGAGAGGTAGATCGGGATCACGTCACCGACGAGGTGAAGCGGATACCCGATTCCGAACGCGAGTCCGAGTTTGGCTCGTCCGTATCGTCGAGCGACCAGTCCCGAGACGATCGCGAGCGGGATGGCGATGAATACCGAATGGGCAAGCGCGTAGCCGGATTGAAATACGTCGAACTGCCAGGATAGCGTTTTGTCAATCACGTCAGGAAAGACGGAGGCGAGCAGGACGAACGCCGTTTCATACTCGCCAGGCGCGGTCCGATAGTACGTATGACAGACCAACGAATAGACGACGTATGCAAAAATCGCGTGCTCCCATGGCCACATGCATCTGCCTACGCCGCTGTCGCTATTGATAATAGAGGTGATACGTGGACGTGTGGATTCGTTATCCAACAAGTAACAATGGCTAGGGGAGGCGAGCGACCGATAACTGCCAAGTACAATGAAAGGCCTACCGTTTCAGCCCGTCTCGACCCTGCGTCGGCGAAGCAAGCGCCTCGCCGCAGCGGCACCGACTGACCTGATCGGTGTTGCTGGATTCACCACTGTCGCGACCGTACTTTTAGTGAGTATAAATGTTTCATCAACGGTGGCACGGGCAGCGGTCGGGTTTCCGCTCTTGTTTCTCGTGCCAGGCTACGTGACCGTTTCGGCGCTCTTTCCGCGAGCAGCTCCCGCTCAGCAGCCACAGGCCGATGATCGGCAGTTCATTCAGCAAACGCAGGCCCTGACCGATGTCGAGCGTGTGGCACTCTCGTTCGGACTCAGTTTTGCCCTTCTGCCGATTCTCGGGCTCGTCATCGCGCTCACCCCATGGGCGTTTACCGGCCCGGTCGTCGTGGGTACTGTTGCGTGCTTCGCCCTGATCGGCGTCAGCCTTGCGACCGCTCGCCGACTTTCCGTTCCCCCAGCCGACCGCTATCAGATCGACTTCGGTCGCCGATTCGAGGCCGCTCGCGTGGCAATCTTCGACGCAACGTCGTCGTTTCACGTCGTTGTCAACGTTGCCCTCGTCTGCAGTATGGTACTTGCGATGACGACGGTTGGCTATGCGCTCGTCGCTCCACAGGACGGCGAGCAATACACAAGCCTGCAACTCCTGACCGAAGACGAGACTGGTGAACTCGTCGCGTCGGGCTATCCCTCAGAAATCGATGCCGGTGACTCAGTTCCTCTCGTCGTCGCTGTCGAAAACCAGGAAGGTCAGGGCATGGAATATACGGCCGTCGTTCAGGAACAGCGCCTCGAGGGCGGAGAGGTGGTTGAGCGCACGGAGTTACAGCGGATTGACTACGCGGTCGAAGATGGCACGACCACGTACGCTGATCGGGAACTCACACCCGAGACGGACGACGGGACCGTTCGGATCGCAGTTCTACTGTATATGGACGACGATGTGCCCGAGCGACCGACGACCGACAACGCGTACCGTTCAGTATACTTCGGGACCGAGGTAGTTGACGACGGGCTCTTCGAAGACGGGTGAACGCCGGTTGCGCTTGAGCAGCTTGATGGCGGTATTTGCGTACTTACATTCAGCAACTGGAGAATAACAAGGTACAATATCGAACAACGATCGAAAGAGCCTCGAATGTCTTCCAACGCAGTCGCCGACGAACCGGTCCGAAAGCTGGCACTCGCACTCGGATTTCTCGCGATTACTGTCAGCACGCTCGTTGCACATCGTTCGCCGGCAACCGGATACGAGTTGTCACTCTACACTATGACGCCCCAGGGTGTCTGGGCAGGTCTGATCGTCGCGTTCGCCGTCTCTCTGGCAGTCGCGTTCGATCGATCGATAGCGAGTAGTCGAACCCGTTCGCTCGCGCTTGTCCTCGGCGGGCTCGCACTGACTGTCTTCGCTGGCTTGCCCATCGTTCGTGGCTACCACTTCTTCGGCCAGCAGGACGCGTTGACGCATCTTGGCTGGGCACGCGGGATCAGCAATGGTACGATTTCGCCGTTCGAGCTCCTGTATCCTGGCATTCATACGGTTTCCGTGTTCATCAACTCGGCCATCGGAATCACGCTTTCGAACGCGATGTTGCTCGTTGTCCTGCTGGCGACGATCGCGTTCGTTGTCTTCGTTCCACTTAGTGTGGGATTGCTCGTTCCGGACTCGCTTGCCGTGACGATCGCGACGTTCACTGGATTTCTACTGTTGCCGATCACCACGATTTCGACGTTCATGCAACCTCACGCAATGACGCAGTCGATCCTCCTTTTCGCGCTATTCATCTACATCATCCTGAAGTACGTTACCACGGATGACTGCCCGTCGACGGCGCTTGCAGCCCTGTTTGCACTCGTTGCGACCGCAGCTGTCGTCTATCACCCCCAGTACGCTGCACACATGCTCATCGTCTGCATTGGCATTTGTCTCCTGCAGTTTCTGGCACCGCGGCTACCGTATTTTTCGCGGACATCAATTGCTCGTCGGATGGCAGACCACCAGCGACTGTACGGACAGACGCTGTTCTTGCTCGCCGTCTTTCTGGCTTGGTCCGAGAATCACGGCTTTTTCGCCGGCTTCGCTGGCCGCGCCGTTTCGTCGGCGCTTACGTTCTTGCTGATTGGCTCCGGAGATGCGGGGACTTCGATCTCGCAACAGGGCGGCTCGCTTGCTGCGATCGGTGTCAGCTTGACTGAAATCTTCTTCAAGCTCTTTTTTCCCCACGTCGTCATCACGCTACTTGCGGCTGGGCTGATCCTTGCCGTCCTGTTTCGCGGCCGACTAAACCGATTCCCCGACATCCCGCCTGTTACGATGTATCTGGCAGCCGGGCTTTTCGCGCTTGGAATCCTGTTCGCCGTCTACTTTATGAGTGTGACGAGCGAGATGTACTTCCGTGTGTTCGGGCTGATGATGGTATTCGCCGCGATTCTCGCTTCGATCGCGATCTACGAAGGGCTGTTATTCTTTTCCGATCGGCTGTCACCGACCGTGGTTCAGACTGTCGTTGCCGGCGCATTCGCTCTCCTGCTCGTGTTGTCGCTGCTCTCCGTCTTCGCCTCGCCGTACGTCTACAGACAATCTCAACACGTTTCGGAACAACAGCTGCACGGGTACGAAACCGCATTCGATAACGCAGCCGATGGGATTGCGTTCGCCGGATTCCGTGGTGCACCGAACCGTTACGCGGATGCCCTCAACGGACAGGAAACACGAACGAGGGCCCACACGACTGTAACTCCAGAAACAGTTGAACAAGGCCCCACAACCTATTACGACACTGACCGCTATCTCGTCGTTTCGCAACTCGATTACGAGCGCGAGATAGTTGCCTATCGGGGGCTTCGCTACTCCGAAGACGATTTCGACGCTATTGCGACCGATCCCTCCCTTGATCGTGTCCAGTCGAACGGCGAACTCACCACATACTACGTATCTGCGAGCAACGACGCAGCATGACGATCGGGAGAACGAGCGTCAAGAGTGGGCAGCAAACGCTTGAGGCGGGATCGTCTGAACTGTCCCATCGTCCCGGTCCGTGTTGTATGGGTTTATGAACACGCCACGCTCTGGGTCGCTTGCGAGAAACACATACGCGTTCGCCGTTGGCACATATCCATTCGGGTTCCACCGGTCGGCCGGCGTCGTTCGTTTTCGATAGGCGGCAAGTTCGTACCAGTCGGTAAACGCTGAGGCGGACGATGCTGCGACGACAGTCGCACCGTCAGAGTGCACCGTCTGTGTGTCAGGGCCAGTGCTATCCTCGCCTGCCTCCATAGCCGTCGAAAAGAGGACCCACTGTTCTCCATCGATAGTCACTGTTTCGGCATAGTATACTGAACTCGAGACCTCATGGACTGTTTCCGGTTTCGGATCTGCGTCGTCGAACTGCGCTCGAGAGAGGGTTCGGATCGGCTTTTGCTCGGCGTAGACGCTGTCAACCCCCCAGAGAACCGCTGTTGGGGCAAACGCCAGTTCGACCGCTCGCCACGATTGGTCGCCGCCACCGACGATATCGATCCTTCCATCCCGAAGGCGGCCGATCAGACACTCCGTGTCCCTGTCGCCAGTGGTCACCCAGACATCGCCGGTATAGGGATCCGTCTGGACGGCGTGGATGTGGCGAACACCCGGCAATGTCGCGGCTGTTGCCCACGTTTTGCCGCCGTCGTTCGAGACGAGCACACGTGGTGTCGTGTCCCCGTCAAGGGGGTACTCGCCCAAGTAGATCGACTCATCCGTTACACTGACTGCCGATGGGAGGACCCCTATCGGTGGCGACGACTCCGGGAGCGTTTCGACGATGGTCCAGTGCCGACCGCTATCAGATGAGTGGTACACCCAGCGGTCGATGCTTGCTAATAGCGTGGTTTCGTCGATTGACCAGACGTTCACTGCGGGAAACCGGCCAGTGACAGCCGTCACGAGTGATCGGTACGGAGCAGTAGTCTTCAGCCGATAACCAATGCGTGCTGACGGCGGCTCGGGGAGCTGACCGATCCGTGTCAACCCGTCTCCATCTGCAGACTCGATGTAGATCGAACGATCGTGCGTGGCGAGGACGTGTCCGTCGTGAATCGTTTGTAACTTCATTGGTCCCTCCGGAAACCTGAGTTCGGCGTGCACTGTTTTGATGGTCAGACCGAGTTTTGTAATCCACCACCTGATTTGCGTCCCGCTTGGTGACCAGCCCGTTTTGTCCACCAACACAGGTGAACCCTACTTTGAGTAGTCACTGTTCAAGAAATTTGATATAAATTTTCTTTAGAAGGTAATTATTATATGAATGTATACTTTCGATGGCGATTGGCTAATGTGGTTGCAAACAAAACACAGGTAATAATTATAATCTGGAAATATTATGGTTAGTGTAACAGAAAGTTTATACACGTATGTTTGAATTACTCGATAGTATGGCACGCGATCCAGCGGTACCGGATGATAGCGAAGTTGGAGATAGATGCGTTGAAACTCCCGAAAATAGGGGTAATAGCGGATTAATCGATCGACGGTCGTATCTCAAGCTGACGGGAACGGCTGCAGCTGCTCTTGCGACCGGCACTACTGCCGCAACCTCGAGTGTCTCGGCTGCCAACGCCGACCCACAAGTCGCAAATCCCGATCAGATGTCCGAACGGCGCCTCTCGATTTCGGACGGCGACGACCTCTCGTCGTATGTGGCGAACTCAAGCAACGGTGAACTGCTCGTCGTCCCGTCGGGATCGTACGAGTGGAACCGGACGCTGTCGTTCTCGCGTCGGAACTGGGGGATTCGCGGCGAGGGCGACGTCGAAATCTCCGTTCCCGGCAGTCGTGGCAGAGGGACCAAGAACGGCTACGTGCTGAACGTGTCCGGCGATAATGTCTTGGTGGAGAACCTCACGTTCGACTCCGATGGCAGGCCAGCAATAGGCTTCCGCTGCATCGTCGATCAGCGCGCGGAGTTCCGCGACATCACGGTCGCAAGCGACGGTCCACGAACGTGGAATGCACAACAGACGAACATGCTCAACGTCGGTGCGGAGTCCTCGAGCGGAGAGGTCCTGCTCGACGGCATCGTCGCATACAATAACGGGAACATCTCCCAGTACAACGGCGGCAACTCTCGAGTTGGAATCTGGTCGTCGCGTTCCGGCAAGCTGACGGTTCGGAACTCGGTTCTCTCTGGATTCCCGAACAACGGCATCTACACGCGGATGCCGGGTGAACTGGAAGTCGACAATTGTGTGTTCGCCAACAACAACGTCAGCGCTGTCCGTCTTGGCGGTAGCAACGAGGTCGTGAAAAACAGTACATTTTACTTTGATATCTCGCTCGACGACACGACGCATGCACACCCACAGCGCGGAGTCTCGAACGCGAGCGCAATTACAGCAGACAACCGCGAAAGCGCTTCTAACGGTGGATACGTTCGGAACTGTTCGTTCATCGTGAGAAATGTTCCTAACGCAACAGGTGCGATCAGGTTTCTCGATAACGAGTGGGTCGAAGTCGAAGACTGTCAGTTCCTGCTCGACCAGGCGGACGTTCCCGGCGTCGGCTGGAACAACGGCGGTTCCGCTCGACTGCGGAATCTAGTGTTCGACACCGAGAACGCATCGAGCGCGACCGTTGCCGCCTCTGGCGGCCAATATCCGAGCGTCGACAACGTCTGTATTAGTCCCGAACTCTCTGGTGGCGCGATCTCCGCGAGCAGTCGTGACTGCAGCTTCGATTGGAGTCAGGCACACTCCTATCCGAACCCATCCTTCGAGGGTGGCTCCAGCGAAACAGATAGATCGGGAAGCAAGGACGACGACACCGCCCTCGAAAATACGCTGGTGATCGACGGTGACGGGAGTTCCAAACGGGTAGACTATCAGTTCACCGTCGACGGTGAAGCCGAACACAGCGAGTACTACTCGGAGTACGGTACTGGTGGCGAAATCAACGATGATGCTGTTGAAGGGTTCGTTCGCGGTGGCGCGGATGGCTTCCGGTTCTCCGGGGAACTCACTGACCTCCAGATCGGCAACGGCCCGATCGTTCGCGTCAACGGTGTCGAGATTGACCCAGCCACGATCGGGAGCGATAAATCTGATGAACATCTCGGGAATACGCTGGTAATCGACGGTGATGGAAGTTCCAAACGGGTGGACTATCAGTTCACTGTTGATGGCGAACTCGAGCACAGCGAGTACTACTCAGAGTACGGGACGGGCGGCGAAATCAACGACGGCTCCGTCAACGGATTCGTTCGTGGTGGCGCAGACGGCTTCTGGTTCTCCGGCGAAATCACTGATCTCCGGATCGGTGACGGTCCGACCGTTCGCGTCAACGGTGTCGAAGTCGATCCAAACCAGCTCTGGGGCTAACCGACTACGCTGTCACGAGTAGCGGCTCGATTTTTCGACCGAGCTGTCAACTATCATTGACACAGATTGACACTGGCGTCTGATCGCACGACGGTTTTGCAAGCAGTGTGTCTCCTAGGTCAGTTGTTACTGTAGCCTGGATCCGGGAGGTATCGACGGACGATAGGAATCCTCACATCGAGCCGTTGCTCAAGCAGAGAGATCGGGATACGATCTTCTGGTTGTAGACAGCCGGTGACGGACACGATCACGATTGAGCAAAGACCAACGGCGATGACGAACAGCGGTAACGTCACGAGCGTGAGTGTGATGGCACCGCGAAGCAGGAACGCGAGTGGAAACAGGGTAACCGGGAGGACAATAAACGTGCGTGTAGACCACCGCGAGAACGGCGTGATGTCGCATTTCAGTTTTAGCACGGTGTAGACAGTCAAGTTGAGAACGACAAACGAGAGCATCGAAGTCACTGCGGCACCCATGTAGCCGTACCGCGGGATGAGTATCAGGTTCAGCCCAGCATTGATGATGAACGCAACTCCGTTTGCGCCCATGATTGCCGTTGTAAATCCGAGTGCGGAGAGTGTCTCCCGGTTGCGGCCGAACATCGCGCTCGTGAAGAAGCCAATCGCGAGGATCGACAGCGCGTTCCCGGCCTCGGCGTAGCGCTCGCCGAAGACGATCCCGAGAACGTCTCCGGAGAAAACGACGAATGTGAGAAACAGTGGAAACGTGACAATGAAAACCCACTTTGTTGTCAGTTCGTAGATCGAACCGACCTCGGATCGTTCGTCTTCCGCGTCGAGCCGCGACGCCAGTGGAAGGTACATGAATCCGAACGACGAAAGCACGAGCAACATGCCGCTAGCGAGCGGGTAGGCAGCGCTGTAGAGACCGACTTCGTGGGACGACCGAAAGTAGCCGAGCATCAGCGTATCAGTGTGGGTGAGCATGTTTGAAAGCACTGTCGCGAAGACGAGTGGTACGGAGAAGAACAGCAGTTCACGGACATGCAACTGGGCAGAACCAATGAGTGGAACGAGTCGATTGAGAAGTACACATGCCAATGCACACGAGACAATCGCGCCGACGAGGTAGGCCATCGCAGCAGCATGAATGCCAAATCCTGCGAGTAAGAACCCGACGAGAAAAAGCAATCGGCCGGTGGGGTAGAGTAGATCCCTCGCGTACGTCCGGTACAGCGTGTTCTCCCGGCCTCGAATCCCCGCAACGGCGAGCTCTAAGCCAACGGTAAACGGAATGCATGCCACGAACAGAGCCACGAGACGAGTCGAATCACCTCGCTCAAACAGCAGCGCCGAGATGGTTCCCGTACCTGAGAGTAAGACGATCGTGAGCACGACCGTCGCGGTTCCCGAAATGAGGACACCGGTCAGCCAGGCACCGCGTTCGTTCGCCTCGTCATCGTACCGGGACATGAATCGAGGGATGCCACCCTTGACGCCGAGCAGCCCGATCGTCGTCACGAACGTGAGGATCGCCAATCCGACGCTGATCTCTCCGTAGGCCTCAGTCGTCAGCAATCGTGCGACGATAATCCGCTCGATGAGCTGGGACGCCGAGTAAAACACCTGTCCGGCACCGATGAGCACCGCGCTTGAGAGGAGTTTCGAAACGTCACGTTCGTCGACCATTAGAGGTAACCGAGGTTCTCCAGCCGGTCGATCATCGCATCGTCTTCGGGCCGGTCGGAGTCCATCTCGGGTCGCTCACCATCGTTGCGACTGTCTGCGTTGTCGATCGCGTCATACTCGGCGACCCGTGGCGGGTCGACGACGACCTCCGGCGGAACGCTCCCCTGCATCCGTGCCGGAACTGGTTCGTCAAGAAGCGCCATCGCGATCGGGGCGACATCGATCACCGAGAGCGGACCGATCTCCGAAGGGGGAGCTTCGTCGATTCTCGACCCAGCGCCGATGAAGACGCCCGTCCGTTTATGATTGTGCTTGTCGATCGGCACGAACATGGAACCGAGCAGGTTCGTGGCGATCAGGTTGTTCATTGCTCGCGGCATGAAGAGGATGTCACAGGCCTCCTCCGTGTACGGTCCATCGTAGACCGCTTCTCGCGGTTTTACCCACTCGAAGGCCGGCTTACCGTCCGGCGTTCGAAGTGACTCGAGTATCTGGATCAATTCGGATCGTACACCCTCGTAGTTGTCGGGCAATACCTCACCGTTTTCGTCCCGTCCCTCGAGATTGATCCGAACGCCAAGTTCGGGCCCGCTCCGGCAGTAAGCCTGTGATCGCCGCCAATCGACGTTCTCGCCGAGTGCTGCGTGGGCGCCGTCGGGAAGCAGTCGTTTGACGATACTCTCGGCCCCAAGTCGTTGGACGAGCCGGTAGGCGTCACCCGGTGTCAGTCCGACAGCGCCCAGCGCGGATTCAGCAGTCGAAACCAATTGTATCGAGGTCGAGCGGTCGTCGGAACCTTCCGCTTTCTCATTGAGTTCGGCCTTGCTCTCGCCGAGCGTCGGTGTTCGGCCGTGAGCACACGTCTCGACGAATCCGTTCCGTCGGAGTATCTCGTTGATATAGATGTTGTAGCCGTCGGTCCGACCGATTCCGTGATCGGAACAGATGATGACGTTCGTTTCGTCGGGAACCGTTTCAAGGACCATCCCGACGAACTCGTCGGCGGCTTCGTAGACCCGGCGGTACGCGGCGAGCTGCTCGAACTCGTGAAACACTGTATCGGTCTTCTGAAGCTGTAGAAACGCGAACTCCCAGTCCGTCGACTCGAGGAACGCCCGGGCTGCCTGCCGGCGATGATCGATCAAAGACACGAAGTCGTCGACGGCTGTCGATCCATCGCCTGCTTCGTTCTCCCCATAGATCCGGTACTGCTCGCCGAGCTCGCTCGAGAGGTCGTCCCGAATGCCTGCCGGGGAGCCGCTGGCGGATTCGGGAGCGAGATAGCCCGGTATCAGCGATCCATCGAAGCTGTCTGCGGAATGTGTCACTGGGACGTTCAGAACGGATGCGGACACGCCACGTGTGGAGAGATACTCCCAGATTGCAGGTGATCGAACGGTGGCTTGCGAGACGATATCCGCCTCGTCAGGAGAGGTCCCACGAAAGTCAAAGAATGAGTAGACGCCGTGATGGGAGGGATCAACCCCCGTGTAGACCGACGGCCAGGCACTCCCCGTCCATGGTGGGAACGTCGACTCGAGTTCGGCCTCAACACCCTGTGAGCGCAGCGAGTGTATGTTGGGGAGTTCGAACTGATCGAGATAGTTGAACGACAGTGCATCCATTCCGATAAGAACAGTTTTGGGGGTATCAACAGCCATTGGTACACTCACCTGAGACCGGTGGTTTACTCGATCTGTCTTGTCGTTCAGCCATTGTTATAGCGGAGTTACCTATCGAAAGACATGCACACACACCCACACCCACTCCGGCTCGTCTTCCATATGGATCGACACGAGCGCAACAACTGCGGTCATGGCCACCAGATAGAGGTAGCAGCCACCTACCAGTTAGTTACGTCACTCGGACGGATGTGCCTTCTTTGAGCTGTCCGTGACTGTCTCACCACTATTAGAATCAGATTAACAAAACGAACGGGACCAAATGATCAGGTACCAGTGATACACGTGGCTGCAACGAACGAGCCGTCAGAGAACCCTCTTGTGAGTTCTACGTCGTCGACCGAGGGTGCCGATGTGGACACAACCGCTGTCGATTCAATACTGATCGTCTCAGAGCACCAGAATCCGTCGAAGATCGAACGCCATTACGGACCCCTGGCCGACATCTCGAGCCAGACGACCATGGTCTGTCTCACCCCCTACGAATCGCTCGACTCGATCACGTATCGGACCGTTCCGACGTTCGGACACCGGCTCGTCGGGATCTGTTTTATGTTTGTTGTTGCACTCTTTGAGGGGATTCGCAACGATTACGATGCGATCGTTTCGATCTCACTGCTCCCCTACGGGTGCTATGCGCTCGCGTTGCGGCCGTTTGTGGGGGCTCCGGCACACCTGGGTATCATCGGGGCGGATATTGACGTTCACGCGACGGCTTGGTACGGCCCAGTGGTTCAAGCTGCAATCAGACGGTTTGACTCGATATCTGTTCCTGGCTCGGTCCATCAGCAGGCACTGCTCGGGTTCGGCGTTGCGGCGACCCGGATCTCGATTCTATCAAACGCGATTGATACGGAACATTATGCTCCCCCTCCCGACCCGGTCGAGTCGGCGTACGATTTCCTCTGGATCGGGCGATTCAGTGAGGAAAAGGATCCGGTGTTGTTCGTTGAGGCACTCGACGAACTCTCGGCGATGGGTGTCGAGTTTCGAGCGGCGATGCTTGGCAACGGGGCCAAACGCGACGAGGTCGAGCGGACGATCAAAGCACATGACCTCGGAGATGTGATCAAGCGGCCAGGCTGGGTCGATGATCCGCGCCAGTACTACTACGATTCAGATACGTTCGTTCTGACCTCGTCACGAGATGCACTCCCGCTGACGTTGGTCGAAGCGATGGCGACCGGGACAGCAAGCGTCGTCTCGCCTATCGGCTCCGTCCCAGATATTGCTGTCAATCGCGAAACCGCGTTGGTCGTGGATGATCGGACACCGTCGGCGTTCGCCGATGCTCTTTGCGACCTCGCTACAAACGATCAGCTGCGGACGCGACTCGGAACGAACGCCATCGCCGTTCGAGACGAGTTTTCGTATGCGAATGCACGGGACGACTGGCGACGGATTCTCCGGACACTGGCCGATACGTAGGGTGTTTTTGGCTGCCACGCTGCAGCAGCGCCCCACTCTGTTGTGTACTCGAGCAGGTAGTGACTGGTATCATACGGGCTCCTGTTAGTCCCGTCCGGCGCGACTGCCGGACGGCTCGCGGGTGTGCCGACAATTCATGCCAGCAGACCGTATCAGACAGCAGCAACAGTCGCACTCGCTCAAACCGTAGGACGATACACCAAGTCGTCATTGGCTCATCGCGTACCGTACTTACATGTATCCCAAGTCCTTCAACTGAGCCTCGACGCTCGAGTCAATCTCCTTGCCAGTCGCCGCCGCCGCATCGTCGGACTCAGTGCCGAACTGACGGACGCGGTCGGACAGTTTCTCGGCGTATGCACCACAGCGATCGGGATCTGGCTGTGACCGGCGGCTATCGGTCGGCCGATCGTACAGGTATTCGTCGCCGGTATCGTTTCGGACGTACTTGTGGTCCTCGTCGGCTGCGACTCGCCAGCGAGTGACATCGTCAGGTGTGCTGCGGCCGGCGTGTGGGACGAAATCCTCTGCGATGGCGACGTCAGTGGTGTAGCTCTCTGTTGGCGGGTTGCCGTCCCTGACAACGTCGAACACGGAGGTGAGTTCGAACATGTCGTCGACTGTCTCGCCGTCGCGCTGGGCAGGCCATTTGATCCACAGTGGCACGTTGAGGTTGATGTCACGGACGTAATGCGGTGGTCGTTCCGTCCTCGGATAGTCGCCGAGTGTCTTTCCGTGATCGGAACAGACGATGACGAGCGTGTCGTCGAACAGTCCTTCGTGCTGTAACAGCCCGAGTAGCTCCGCGACTTTTTCGTCCTGGTAACGTGCACTTGCGTCGTAATACTCCATGACGCGTCGTCGCGTTTCCGGTGAGAGATCTGATTTCCCCATTACGTACGCGAGCAGCTTTGTGTTGAGAACGCGCGGCTCGATGGCCGACGGCGGCTCGAGATCGAGCGACTCGAACGCCCGTTTCGGCGGGAAGTAAGGGCTGTGGGCCTCCATGAGGTTCAGAAAAGTAAACGTCGGTGCCGACGACTCGGCCTGCTGGGTGAGCCAGCGTTTCGCCCGACTGACGAGGCTGTCGGTAAAAAAGCGCCGTTTCAACAGGAACACCGGCTGGCGGGCCGCTTTGCCAAGCGCCGGATGCAACCGAGAGTAGAGCTCGTCGCGGGTCGTGTGGACGCCATCGGTTTCCGACTGCGAGATCTCGAGGTTCCACTCCACGAATTCGTCGAAGCCTCGATCGAGACCAGAGAGTTGGCCGACCCACGGGTTGTTCGAGAAGCCGGCGGTGCGGTAGCCCCCATCCGAGAGGTGTTCGGAGAGCGTCGTCCGTGATTCGGGCAGTCGACTCATACCGTCGGAAAAGCCATTCGTCACCCCGTGTTCGGACGGGAACACGCCGGTGAACATCGACGTATGTGAGGGGAGCGTCCAGGGGGCTGGCGTGAACGCGTTCTCATATCTCGTCGCGCACGTCGATAGCTTCGACAATGTGGGGGTCGTCTCGCGATCGTGAGCGTACGCAGAGACGCGATCCTTGCGCAACGAGTCGAGTACCAGGAACAATACGTCTGGTCTGTTAGACATACTGCTAACTACGCGAAGACGGACTTTGTTACAGACCAACTAACTCCCGTTCGAATGAACAGGCTCACACACTAATTTCTGGTTCGTCGATGCGCCTCGCATTGATGTGACAACAGCGTGCTTGCAGCGTTACTTGATGCTTGCGAGCCGCTGATAGGCCGACTTCGCGAGTGACATCTCGAGCCCCGTGGACTCGACGACGTAGTACTGGCGGAGATCGCTGTTGAACTTCGCCTTGTATTCACAGAGACGCTCGGTGTTCGCACCGACGAGATCGTAGCCGGTCACTGACTCGAGTTGTGGATCAGTAATAATGTCCTCGAGAATGGCATGATGGAGAAGGCTGTTGACGCTGATCCCGTCGTGCGAGGCGGTGACACCACCCTGCCAGAAGTACGCAAGATCCGGGGAGTAGAGAGTTATGACGCCGCTTTTGTATTTTCCATCCGGTGTTCGCGCGACGTAGACACGCCAGCAATCGTCATCGAGCGACGAGAGTAGGTCTCGAAGGAACGACCGCGATAGCGGGGCCGGATCGTCGTAGGCACGATACTGGTCAACGACATCCTCGTAAATTCGCATGGCTGCGTCGATCCCTTCCGTCTCGATCGAGAGGTCAATCTCGTCTTGCTTGCGCATTTCCCGCCGCAGGCTCTTGCTAAAGCGTTGTAACACGCTCTCGAGGGTAGTGTCCTCGAGATCGATGATGTACGTGAACCGAGGCGTCAACGATAGGTCCTGCCACTCGTATGGCCGCGGATCTGTATACCCAATCGGACAGCTCATTCGGAACAGCGTTGTTCGCGTGTCGATGCCGACGGTCTCGATCACGGCCTCAGCCAACTGCTGGTTGATCCGCTCCTGCTTCCGGCGTTTCGGACTGTTTGGATTGATAACTGGCCCGAGTCGGGGAACACTGAACGAGACTGGCGGAGAGAGAACCGTTCGACCGATCGGCTGCTCGCTGACGAACACCGGGAGCAGTCCGACCGCCTGCTGGCCCTTGTACGCGCCGTATAGCTGTAACTCCGCGTCTGTGTGGTCGTCGAGGACAGCGAGCGCGTCCGGATCGTGAAACACTTCATATCCATCGGCTGGCAGCGCCTCTCGCCAGGCCTCGAGTCCGATTCGGTTGACGTCCATACACTCCTCGTGTTCTGACAATAGCCCTTGTTATTCCCTCAGTAACAGATCGATGAGAGTCATGAACAGCAACTCCCAAGTTCGTCTTTCGCTGCCCACCGGCGGTGGTCGAGTCGTGTTGCTATCGCTGGTTCCCGGTTCTCAAGCTGGTAGTTCTCCCACAATGAGCGAGCCAATCAGGAACCGCCGAGCGAATCTTCATCCTGCGCTGCAAGCAAAAACTCCGACAGCGCGTAGGCCATCCACCCCTGACACCACCGCATCAGCGTCACCCGCTTCGTGTGGTGGCGGTACTGCCGGTAGTAGAACTGCCCGTCATCGGCCTCCAGGTTCGCAAGCACCCAGCGAAGGATCCGATCGGCCAGCTCGAGGTCGTCCTCTCTGGTAAACACCAGCATACCCTGCGTACTAGCGTGGATGTCTCGGGGATAGGCGTTTTCCTCGTCGAAGTTCGGTGCGCCATCCAGTTCGAACAGCTCGGTCCGATAGAACTCGAGGGCCGGCGACAGCGTGTCGGCGTATCGGTCTGCATCGACGACGTCGCGGTAGCGCTGGAAGGACTCGATAATGAACCCGTTGTGGTGGCTGTCCATCGAGAGGTGTGACGCCGAGGCCGGAATCCGATAGGGCCAACCGCCCTGCTCGGTTTGCTGGGCGGCGACGTGGTCAAGGATCTTCGTCGCACGCTCGCGGAGGTCGTCGTCGCCGAAGTACTCGTAGAGGTCAACGAGGGTTCTCGCACCGAGTGCGGCGGAGTTGAGCGTATAGGAGTCGTCCGGGTGGTTCAGGTGGTAGTCGATCTTCGCACCCTCGGGAACCTCCCGGTAATTCAGGTCCTCGACTAGAAACGAGGCCGCAGTGCGTGCGATCTCCGCGTACTCCTCGTCGATCCGGGCGGCACGCAGCAGCGCCTTTACCGCGTATGCAGTCGACACGATATCGGGATCGTTCGGCACCCCTTTCGTATGGAAGTGCTGGATTTCGTGGCGATGGCCCCCACAGAAGCCGTTGTATCCGGTACAGCGTTCCTCGACGAGCCAGTCTGCCAGTCGTTTCGTTTCGGCAAGCGGATCGAATTTAGGGTCACTCGCTGTGTCTCGCTTGGCTTGCAACTCGGCGTAGTTCAGGTTCGCCATCGAAAAGAGGGCTCCTCCCTTGTAGTTTCGCCGGGGTTCGACGCGGAACAGCGGCCTGACGTCGACTGGGGCTCGTTTGACGGTCTCCTGGACGGCGATGTTGAGCCACCTGTTTTCGACCGGCAGTGATTGCAGGAGAGCGCTGCTCATGCCATCGCCGTAATCCGGCCCAACGTAGTCTCGCTTGCGAGCATACTCAAGCGTCGACTCGAGCACGGATAGATATTGGTCCGTTACGCGGGTCGTCGCGTTCGGGACGGATCCCGATGTCTTCGACTTGCTGGTCTGGCCTGTCGCTCGTGTTGGAATAGTGCTCGAAATCCGCTGGATGTCGAGCCACGGAATCTCGTCAAACTGCATCTATCGTCGTCTGGACACGTATTTCCATTAGTATATGATGGCTACCGAGACGAGTAACGCGGGTAAAACAACGCGTGTAGCAGATACTACCGGTTGGCAGTCCATCTGGGAATATCCGCGATCAGCCGTGCGGTCGTGTCGGTAACCAGTTACAACCGTCTGGATGAACTGTCCCTGTCAAACTGGTATGAGCGAGATAACAATTGTGATTGATCATATTATTCATCGCCACGGAACGGGTGGTTTCCAAGATGAGATATCTGTTCTTCACGAACACGCCGGCACACGTTCACCTGTACAAACACGCCGTTCAGTCCCTGTGTGCGGACGGCCACGAGGTCCTCGTCCTCGCTCGAGATTACACCTGCACGGTCGAACTGCTCGAGTGGTACGACCTGCCCTACGAGGTCTACGGCTACTGTGATACGTCGAAACAGTCGCTGCTGAGTCGCCTCCCAGCTCACTACGTCCGTGCGATCCGGCAGGCGAGACAGTTCGATCCGGATCTGATCTTCGGGATGGGAGGATATGCGGCACATACGGGTGCGATGGTCCGAACGCCGACGGTGTTGCTCATCGATTCCGAACCGGCGTCGTTCGACCATGCGATTTCGACCCCGTTCGCTCGCGCCGTTCTCACGCCGAATACGTTCCAGAAGGATCTCGGGACAAACCACTATGTGTTTTCGGGCCTGAAAGAATGCGCGTATCTCCATCCGGAAATCTACGAATCGAACCCCTCGATTCGCGATCGACTCGGCGTCGAACCCGACGAATCATACGTGATTCTCCGGCTCAATGCCTTTGGCTCACAACACGACGTGGGCAAGGACGGAATCACCCACGAGCAGTGTCACCAGCTCATCGACCGGCTGAGTAATGACGCGACGATCCTCGTCTCCGACGAGGGAAAGGACGTGGATCTCGAGGGACTTCCAGCACGGTCGTTCGACCTCCATCCCGCCCTGATGCACGACGCGCTCGCGGAGGCGACGCTTTTGATAGCCGATACCCAGACGATGGTCACCGAGGCAGCGCTGCTTGGCACGCCAGCGATTCGATCGAATTCGTTCGTCGGCGACTCGGATATGGGGAACTTCGTCGAACTCGAGAACCAGGGGCTGATCCACAACGTGGCTCGCTTCTCCGATATCGTCGACATCTCGACGACGCTGCTTCGCGACGACAGCGTCAACGAGGAGTGGACACGGCGACGAAATGACTTCCTGTCGGACAAGACGAACCTCACGGAGTTGCTCGTCAATGTCGCGACGGCACGTGGTCGCGTCGGTGATCTCGAAGCGGTCCGCCAGTTCAGCCGGGGGACGCCGTCCGAATCGAAACCACCCGTTGGCGTCGGCAGCGATTGACCGGTCTGAACGCGCTATAGACACTCGGTCGGAGACCGCCGTTCTATCGAATCGGTCACTGAATCTGCTCGTCTTCTCGCTGTGACACCCTCGGACAACAGGCAATGATGCCACAGTCCCGTTGTGCATCGCCAACTGCGGCCGGTCGCGTGCGATCGATTACGAAATCAGTTCATCCGATCGTCTGTGTCGCGTGTTTCATGAGCGACGATGAGGTTTCATCGCAGTGCACTCAGTCACGAGTGCGCGCCGTTGCCAGCCAGCCAAGGCCAAGGACGGCACCGGCAGCGATCCCTAGCCCGATTCCGACGAGGCCGATCGAACCCGCGCTGGTTGCGCCCGGGTTCGGTGCAACGGCAACCGTCGAGAGGGACGTCACGTTTGCTTTGAATCGATATTCGTTTTCGGACTCATCGCTGACCGTCGTTTCGACGGCGGTCCACTCGTCACCGCGTTGCTCATAGAGTGCGATCTCGTCCGGCTCGAGCCCGCGCTCCTTGAGGCGGTCTTTCGAGACGGTAACCGAGACCGTCGCTTCCGCGTCACTGGTCTCTGACTGTTCTGCGACCGTCAGATAGGAGAGTGGATCGACGTCGGCAGGTGGTGTTTCCGAGACTTCCGAGAAGCGGCTTTCGAACGTGACTAACGCATCGCCATCGATGCCGGTCAGTTCCACCCGATCGAAGCGAACGCCGTCGTCCGTTCCCCTCGTCGGTTGCACGCCGATGGAGTCGTCCGGCGCGGCGTTTGTTATGTCGGCAGTGATCCCGTTGCTGGTTCGGTCGTACGTCACGGACGGCTCTTCACAGGTACCGGCTCGGATCGTTATCGGGTCATCAAGCGAGGGAAGGGATGTCCGATCCGGATTCTCAGCACTGCCGGAGAGTACGTCCCACTCCTCGATCCCTCCCGATTCGGGGATTCCGGAGACAGGCAGTTCAGAACCAGCAAACGCCGCGTCCTCGTTGAACCTGGGATGGGCGGTCACGGCGAACTCGCCGTCGAGGCCGCCTCGCAGCGCACCGCCGTCGGTTCGCCCATCTTGATATGCCCAGGACGCTGCGGCCCATCCATCGCCGCGCTCGTATTCGTCCATTCTCGTCTCGCCCGTGTAGTTGTCGTCTTTCACGACCCACTGGCTCTCGTGTGGCAGGCCAGCGAGCTCGAGCGTGACGAGCGCTCCCTCCGACTCACCGCCGAGTCGATCGTGGACCATCCCGAGACTCAGTCCGTCTGGCCCCTCATAGAGGAAGAGCGAACTCGTATCGTCGCGCTGGAAGTTTGTCGTTCCGTACGAACTGTAGAGTCGCTCGACATCGTCTGGATGGGTTTCGTGGCTCCGATATTCGTAGAACGATTCGATCGTCTCGTCTCCTGACAGCGGCTCGATCGGCTGACAGAACGAGCCCTGTTCGACGACGTACGAGTCTGCTGGCGGGGAACTCAGCTGTGCCGACGACGAGTCGGCAGTCGAGTGTGTCTGGCCGGCGGCACTCCCGATCCCGCCGACAATTAGCAGTCCGATCAGCACGGCAATCGTGAGTTGTCGTCCAGTCATGGGTTGGCTCTCTCGTGGGTGAAGTGGAACTCGTTGGCTGTCGTGCCTGTACGGCCCGCTTGCTCTGGTCGGTCGTGCTCCCGGTCAGTACAGAGTGCTCGAGGCGGTCCGATCCATGCGCCGAGCTCCGCCGCTCGCTCGATGAGCCACCGATACAGACTCCGGTAGCCGGGGAACTCGCGTTCGCTAAAGTACCGCGGATGCCAGAGAGCCGTCATGACAGCTCCGTTTTCGGCAGCTTCCATCAAGAGTCGCTCGCAGGTCTCGCGAGCAGCCGCGACGTTCGACGCCGGATTCGGCAGTGCTTGCTCCATGATCGTCAGCGGGAAGACGAGGAAGTCGTCGTCGAAGGGGCGAATCGGGTGGTATCCGTTGTGAAACCCACACTCCGTACTCGAGCCGAGCGTCGCGTCGTACTCGAGACCGATCGCGTGGTGATACTGCCACGTTTCCGGCACCGTGAGCTTCAGGTAGTGCTGTCGACCGCCGATGACAGACCATTCGAGGACATCCTCGAGCAGCGTCTTTTCTTCGTGCAACCGCTCCGGATCGGTCGGAGAGTGATACGATCCGTGCAGGCCGACTTCCCACCCGCCGTCATCGAGGTCGTGGATGACGTCGACGATCTCGGATGCGGTCACGTCGTATCGGCCGAGGTGCTGGACCCAGTTTGCCGGGGAGCCCCACTCCGTTACCGGCCGGTCGGCCAGGAGGTGTTGTTCGTTCAAGAAGTAAAACGCCGAGCGAACACCCAGGTCGTCCTCGAGAGCCATGATCTCGTCGAACTGCCAGTACGGATTGGTCGACGAGAGCGCGGTCCGAAGGTGGTATGCTGGCCGTTCTCGAGTCGCATAGTAAAGCGACCGAAGCCCCTTGTACGGACGGTCGACGTCGTGTGTGAGACAGAGCGCGAACGTCGAATCGTCCGGGAGCACGGACCGCTCTCGCGGCAGTTCGGCGATGGTCTCGGCAGCCGGTGTGGGCAGCGTCGACGAACGAGTTGGCCCGTCCCTGACCCTCGAGTCGGCGTGCGATCGCCGATTGGTCGTGTCGCTCATCTCAGCGAACGCTCCGTTCGAGCTGCTCGACGATGCGAGCGGCTGCGTTCCCGTTGCCGTACAGGTCCGGCTTGGCCGGCGGATCGACGGCAGCGCGAACAGCGTCGACGATCTCACTCGTCTCTGCGCCGACGAGCGTGTTCCAGCCGGCGTCGACCGTTTCGACCCATTCGGTCGTGTCCCGGAGGGTGATACACGGTGTGTCCAGGTAGAACGCCTCCTTTTGGACTCCGCCGGAGTCCGTCGCAACACAGACCGCGTCCTCGACAAGTGTAATGAACTGTCCGTAGTTGACGGGATCGATAATCCGGCTCGCTTCGGTCGCCCGATCCCAGAGTCCGTACTCCTGTAGCGCTGTCACCGTTCGCGGGTGCGCAGGGAACACGACCGGGACACGTAACTGGGAGAATGCATCGATGATCGCCGCGAGTCTGTCTCTATCGTCCGTATTCTTGGCCCGGTGGACCGTTGCGAGCACGTACTCGTCGGGGCGTTCGATCCCGGAACCGTCGGTATTGTGCAGCCGATCGCGAATTTGTAACAGCGTATCGTACATGACGTCGCCCGGGACGAACACGTTCTCCGAAATCCCCTCCTGCTCGAGGGTTTCCTTTGCGTGCTGGCCCGGCGCGAAGAGGATGTCTGAACAGTGATCGGTCAGTCGGCGGTTGACCTCCTCGGGCATCGACCAGTCGTACGAGCGCAAGCCAGCCTCGACGTGTGCGAGCTGGGCCGACGATTTCGCCGCGACGAGTGCGCCCGCGAGCGTCGAGTTGGTGTCCCCGTAGACGAGGACGATATCGGGGGATTCGTCGTCGACGATCCGTTCTAACTCTGTCATCATTTCGGCGGTCTGGTGGGCGTGGGTGCCGGAACCGACACCTAGATGGAACGCCGGCTTGGGCAACGCGAGTTCCTCGAAGAACACCTCGGAGAGTTCGTGGTCGTAGTGTTGGCCAGTATGGACGAGCAGTTCGTCGTGATCGTGTCGGAGCTGCTGTGAAACGGCAGCTGCCTTGATGAACTGTGGCCTCGCACCGACGACCGACAGGACGTTCATCGAGCGGTCACCCCGGCCGGTTTTGCAACTGCAAGTTGGATCATAGTTTGATTGAACTGTATCTCGAGTGACACAGACACGGTGTTAGTAAATAATCGCGTAACCGAGTTTCAGCTCGAACCGTCACTGTGGCGTCTCGAGACAACGATAACTGGTCGGTCAGGCAGACGGACGGAACCTACGGTGTTCGGAAGATCGGGTCAACATGGTGTTTCGCCGACTCGCGACGTGTCCTCGATTGAGATGAGTCGCGAGTCGATGCAACGTCGTTTTGATCGAACTGTACGGTCGCGGGCGTCTCGGACTCGTCCGACTCCTGGTGATCGCGCGAGGCGAACACACCGGAGCCGAGCAGGGCGAGGAGGCCGAGCGCGACGCTTGCGATCCCAAACAGGGCTTTGTAGACGTTCATTGGTATCACGGTCGGTGTCACACACTCGAGCGCGCCACCAGTAGTCGATCCCCGTCGTCCGCGGTCGACTGGGGGTGGCGTCTCAGCATGTATACGAAACCCTGTCTTCACAACGATGCTTAATTATACAATAACTTATATTCGACAAGTATTACTTGAGAGGCCGTAGCAACGTCTTACACTCCGTCGCAGCCGTCTGCGCCGTCGCGTAGCCCGCTCAGTGGGAGTCCAGCAGACGGGCTGTCGGATCGAAAACGGCCACCAGCGGCTCAGCGGTACTGTGACGGGTGTCCGCTCGCCGCCTCGAAGGATTTAGCGAGAAGAAGCCGCCGTGAACGGCGGGAGAGACGTCACTCCATATAGCCGAGCCCTTTCAGCCGGTCTTCGACGTCGTCGAAGTCCTCGTCGACGTCTCCGCCGGTGTCGATCTGGGCGACGGCCGAGCGCTCGACTTTCGTCGTCGCAGGGGACGTCTCCGCGGCGAACGCATCGAACAACACTCTGCCGTCGGCGTTTTTCGGCACCGGTTCGCCGATCCCGTGTAGGAGGGTCGGTGCGATATCGACCACGCGGGCCCCGCGAAGCGTCGCGCCGGCGTCGATCGACGGCCCGCGACACAGCACGATCCCCTCGCTACGGTGACTTGCATCGTAGACCCCGGTATCACCGAGGACTTCGTCGGACACCGTACTGCGTGACTCGTAGGTTTCCCTACCACAGACGACCAGGTCGGGGGCGTCCTCGTCGGTCGGGAACAGCTCGTCGCCGTCGAAGACCTCGAGCAGTGGCTCGCCGTCTGCGTCAGTCGCCGACTCCAGCGCGGTTTTGATATCCGCTTTCACCTGTGGGACCTCACTCGGCGAGACGACGCCACCATCGAAGCGGCCGCTGTCGTTGATATAACAGTTGCCGGTATCGTGGACGAACGCGACGGTGCGGTCGAAGTCGACGTCGTAGAGGGCGTGATCGCCGGGGATCTGTTCGGCCACCGAGTCGACCAGTTGCCGGGGAAGCGACTGGACGAGCGTCTCTTCAGTGATCCCGACACGGTTGAGCGCGCTCGTGATCGCGTCTCGAGAGATTCCGAGGCTCGCGAGCGCGCCGCGGGTCCCGTCGTCCTCGCGCCGGAACAGGTAGCCCTCCTGCTCGAGAATCCGATTGACGTAGACGAGCCGGTCGATCGGACCGAAGCCGTGATCGGAGACGACGTAGAGATCCGCGTCGTGGTCGTCGGTGTACTCCATGACCTCGCCGAGGATCTCGTCGAGTCGCTTGTAATGGTCTAACAGCCGATCCATATCCCAGACGAGGTGCTGGAACCGGTCGGGGGCGGTGTAGACGAAGAAAAACAGCTGCCAGTCGTCGCCGGCCCGGTCCATCTGGAGTTCCATTAGCTCGCGGCGGTTCGCGAGCATCTCGTCGACGGCGACCTCGAAGTCGTCCAGCCGATCGCCATACGTGTGATAGTCGAGGCTGATCTCGTAGTCCGGAATGCGAGACTCGATCTCGTCTTGCAGGTCCGGTGGTCGTGTGAACTCCCGGTCCGTCGAGGGCGTCATCATGCCCGTGACCATGGTGCCGTCGATCTCACGGGCCGGATATGTCATCGGAACGTTCCCGACGTGGGACGGGCCGAGCAGATCCCACAGTGCCGGCTGTGCGAGATCGTGGCTCGTGTACATCTCGTGGCTGTATTCCGACGAGAGGTTTTGAAAGCCGTAGATCCCGTGTTTGTCCGGCCAGACCCCCGTTGCGATCGACGGCCACGCCAAGGGGGTTGTCGGCGGACGGGTGCTCTCGAGCGTGCCGGATGCGCCCTCCTCGCGCATCCGGGCGACGTTGGGGAGTTCGCCCTCGTCGCTCCATTGCTCGATGAGTCTCCACGGCACGCCGTCGAGTCCGAGCACGAACGCTCGCTCGGAGGGGGCTGTAGATCCGCTCATGATTGCATTATGAGACGTCGAAGACGCCTGCTGTCCCCCACGTTGACCGAGGTCCGCTTTGTTATAGAGATGATTCACCACCCAGGGCAACTGACGTGTCCCTGTTCGATGGAATTAATACACGTCTCAGGCGCTGTTCTGCCTCGTTCTACGTATGTTATCACCACACACATTGATGGGCGTCGCCGGCTGTGAAAAGACGGACATAACAAAGCCTCCTACTGGAGACGAACCCGGATATGGCACCGGTTCAAATCAGGTGGTTGCTGTGGGAAGCGTAGTACTCTCTCTCGATGCAGAACTCGGGTGGGGCTTTCACGATCTTCGGAACCCGCCAACGAGGCGGGTCGAGGCCGGTCGTCGTGGGTGGTCGACCATGCTCGAGTTGCTCGAGGAGTATCGAATTCCGGCGACCTGGGCGGTCGTCGGCCATCTCATGCTCGAGTCCTGTGATGGACGACACGCCGACCATCCAGCCCCGGACGGCTGGTTCGAGCGTGAACGAACCGACTGGCAGGACCGCGAAGACGTCCGCTTTGGCCCCGATCTCGTCAGGGATCTCCTCGGGTCGGACGTCGACCACGAGTTCGCCAGCCACTCCTTTTCGCACGTGCTGTTCGGCCGTCCCGAGACGGATCGCGAGCTCGCGGCGGCCGAACTCGAGCGCAGCCTCGAGATTGCCGCCGACTGGAACCAGTGTGTCGAATCGTTCATCTATCCCCGCAATTCGGTCGGCCACCGCGACGTGCTGGCCGAGCAGGGACTGCGCGCGTATCGAAGCAAGTCGCCGACCGGCCACGGTATCCGGTGTATCTTCGACCTGACGGTGCGTAACAAGTCGTTGCTCGTGACGCCGACGATCGACGAACACGGACTCGTTGACATTCCAGCCTCCCTGTTTCTCTTCGGCTTCGAGGGGTCTGCACGGACGGTCGCCGAGTCGGTCTGGGACGATCCGATGGTCGCGCTCGCCCGCCACGGCATCGACCAGGCCACCGAACGCGACGGGATCTTCCACATGTGGCTCCATCCGAACAACCTGACACACGAACGTGACGACCGGCGCATGCGCGCGATCCTGTCGTACCTCGCACAGCGTCGTGCCGAGACCGACCTCACCGTCGAGACGATGGCCGATGTCGTTCATCGAGTGACCGGGACCACAGCCGAGGCCGGCGTCAAACCGACAGTGAGCCGGCGCTGACGCGTTCCCGTCGAGGTCTGTCGCGTTTTCGTCTTTCTCATACGGACTCCTGTCAGTGGGTGCTGGCGCACCCGCGATTGTCCTGCGGGTACCCCGGTCACTCGTGACAGCAGACCGTATCAGTGAATGAACGATCTACACGAGTGCCTCGAATAGATACGACGACGATAACAAAGCCCGCAGCGACCCCGTTTGCGAGCAGATGGCACCAGCATTTCTGAATCGATTGACGGACTCGAGCGCACTGTCGCTCGGGGTACTCGGCGTCGGGAACATCGGTCTGGTACACCTGAAGTCAGCAGCCGCGATGCCCGATGTCGAGGTCGTCGCGGCCGCCGACGCCGTTCCCGAGAACCGTGATCGCGCCGAGCGCGCCGGCGCTTTGCGTACGTACGATGATTACACGACGCTGTTGGACGCCGAGGACATCGACGCGGCAGTCGTCGCGCTCCCGCCGTTTCTCCACGCCGACGCCGTCGAGCAGGCCGCAGCGGCCGGCGTCGACGTCTTCGTCGAGAAGCCGCTAGCGCGCTCGACCGAGGAGGCCGACGAGATGCTCGCGACCGCCCGCGAGGCTAACATCGCCGTCGGCGTCGACCACACGCTGCGCTACCAGCCGGATATGGCCGGTGTCAAAACCGCCTACGATGAGGGCCGCGTCGGCCACGTTCCCTACGCCTCGATCACCCGGCTCAACGACGGCCCGCTCGGTCGGCCCCCAGCCGAGGGCGCACCGCCGTCGTGGCCGCTCGACCGGGAGGCGGCCGGCGGCGGTTCCTTACTCGAGCTTGGCGTCCACTGTTTCGACGTCTTGGAGTGGCTGTTCGGCGACCTCGAAGTGCGTGATGCGTCAATGGGGCGGACGCTCGAGGTCGACGTTGAAGACGCAGCGACCGTGCTCATGGACGCGCCGGAGACGGGAACGACGGTCACGCTCCACTGTGGCTCCTACCAGTGGGAACAGCTGCCGGAGGTCAACACTCGGCTGCGTCTCGAGGGCGTGACTGGCACGATCAGCAACCGGGACCACCTCCCCGAGAACTTCTATGCCGGCGCGGCCAAATCCGCTCTCTCGAACGTCGCCAGCCGGTTCACCCGCGACGAGCCGGACGTCTTCGGGCCGACGTTCTATCTGCAGGCCCACTACGACGCGCTTGCGGACTTCTGTGATGCGATCCGCAATGACGAGGAGCCCCCCGTCGACGGGGCCGACGGCCGGCGGACACTCGCACTCGCCGAACAGGCCTACGAACTGGCCGCACGGAAGGCCGACGACACCGACGGAGACGGGCTCGAGACGCCGGAGGTGACCCTATGAGCCCGGCGTCGGTCCGCGCGGCCGCCGTCGAGGCCGCCGACCGCCGCGGCGGCTGGGTGCCCGACATCGACGCCCGCCTGGCCTCCCTCGAGTCGCCCGTGCGAGACGTCCTCGGCCCCTCGCTCGGGACGCTCGCCGACGCCGACCGGATCACGCTCGTCCCCGACGCCCACTACCCGTTTCATCCTTCCACGGGGATGGTCACCGATCCGGCCGTGATCGGCGCGATGGTCGGTCTCCTCGAAGCCGAGACGGACGCCGAGATCGCCGTCGCCGGCGCGAGCGACGACACGATTGCCTTCGACCGGACCGCCGAGTATCTCGGCTATACGAGTCTGCTCGAGCGATTCGACGCCACGCTCGTCGATCTAGCCGCCGAATCCCGGATCGACGAGGGCTATACGGTCGACGGAACGCCCGTCATGCTCTCGCTTCCCGAGCGGCTCGTCGAGAGCGCCGTCGTCGTCGTGCCATCGCTGCGCCCGACCGCGGATGGACCGGTTGCCGGGGCGATGCGAACGCTCGCCGCCCTCGTCGACTCGGGCGTGGCTCCTGATCACGACCAGATCCCCGTCGCGGCGACGCGCCTCCTCGAGCCTGCGGTCGCCGTCGTCGATGGGACGACCGCCTACGGCGGCGAGCCGGTGGCGGCAGACGTCCTGTTTTCGGGTGCGCCATCGGCTGTCGACGCCGTCGCGAGTTCCCTGCTCGGCCGTTCGCTCGAGACCGACGATGCGCTGAAGACGATCCGCGAGGACGAGGGGCCAGTGTCCGTCGACGGCGGTGACATCGACTTCGATCGGCTTCGGGCCCGGCTACCGGACGGCGAACTCCCGCCGCCGGACGATCCACATCCGGCCGTCTCGACTGCCTACCGCGTCTACGCGGCGGTCGCCGGCGACGCCGTCCCGCCACAGCTCGAGGGTGGTCGATGACCGCGATAACTGACTCCCGGACTACGGCCGACACCCGGACTGCAGCAGTTACCGGCGCGACCGGCTTTCTCGGCTCGCGGCTCTGTGAGCGCCTGCTCGCCGAGGGCTGGGCGGTCCACGGACTCAGCCGGCCGACCTCGGAACGGGGTGGGCTCGAGGGAGTCGAGTGGCACGTCGGCGATCTTGCCGACGAGGAGACGCTGCGCTCGCTCGTCGACGGCACCGATGTCGTCTTTCATCTCGCGGGGATCGGCCTCTGGAGTGCCGGCCCCGAGACCGTCTGGGAAGTCAACCGCGATGGCACTGAACGGGTGCTCGCGGCCTGTCGCGACGGCGACGTTGAGCGGGTCGTCTTTACTAGCACCGCGGGGACGCGCCGGCCACAGGGAGGTGACGACTTTGCCGACGAGACGGACGTTGCCGAGCCGATCGGAGCCTATCAGGCCTCGAAGGCTGCAGCCGAGGAACTGGTCGACCGCCACGCACAGGAAGACGGCGATGCAGTCACCGTCCATCCGACGTCGATTTTCGGCCCAGGTGACGAAGAGTTCACCGCGCAGCTACTCGCGATGGGCGTCGAACCGACGATGCCGGCCCACCTCCCCGGCGGCCTGAGCATCGTCGGCGTCGCGGACATCGTCGACGGACTCCTGGCGGCCGCCGAACACGGTACCAGCGGCGAACACTACATCCTCGGCGGCGAGAACCTCACGTTCGAGCAGGCGGTCTCCCGGATCGCCGACGCGGCCGATGGCTCACCGGCGCGGATTCGCGTGCCCGCGACGGCCATCCGCGCTGCCGGCCCCGTCGCCGAACTCGTCGACGTCGTCGCCGATCGGCGCGTGTTCCCCTTCGACCGACAGATGGCCGACCTCGCGACCCAGCGGTTGTTCTATACCTCGAGAAAAGCACATGACGAGTTAGGATACGAGTATCAGCCACTCGAGGCCCATGTGCCCGATGCGATGGAGTGGTATCGAGCCGAACAGTAGCTGCCCGACGGCAGCCACTGGCGCTCGAGTGGCTTACTCGAATCGGAGGGCACGCTGTGCGTGCTGTCGCTGGTTCGCATCTCTGACCTTGGAGTCACTCGTCTGGGCAGTTACTTGCTCGTAGACCGCGAGCATCCGATCTGCCGTCTGGTCGATGCTTACCTCGCGGGCAGCCTCACGACCGTTCGAGCGCTCGTCGCGCTCTATGACGTCGATGAGCCCCCGAACTAACTCCTCGTCGCTCGAGGCCACGTGGGAGGGTTCGACGCCAGCGAGTCGTTCCTGGACGTCGCCGACGTCCGTGGCGACGACGGGGCAGTTGCAGGCCAGCGCTTCTTTCACTGAGTTGGGCGACCCTTCGCTGTGGGAAGTCAACAACAGCGCGTCGGCAGCGTTCATGTAGTCCGCAACGGCGTCGTGGGCGACGCCGTGGACGGTTCGGAGTCGGACGGGGCGCTCGAGGAGGTTGTCGACGACTGTCACGATACGCTCGGCTCGCGGGTGGTTTTTCACCTCGCGTGCCGGTGGGTACGGAAAGAGAACGTTGGCAGCGTCGGTGTCGTCGTCCCAGCCGACCCGTCGTTTGGCCTGTGCCTGTGGCTCTGGCGTGAATCGCTCGAGGTTGACGCCGTCGGGGATCACCCGACAGTCGACGCCGAGTGCCCCAGCCATCTCCTCGGACATGACGACGACCGCGTCGCAAAACTGCGCAGACGCCCGACTGACAGGGGCGACAGGACCGTGGACGTCCGAGCCCCACAATGAAAGGACCACGGGGAGCCGTCGCTGTGCAAGTGCCATCGGCCCCGTCAGCCCGTAGTGGGCGTGAATCAGATCGTAGTTGCCGGTTCTCGCCTCTCGGACCACCCGCGGGACGGTCCGGAGGTAATCTGTCGGGTTGCGGTCGACGTCGGCAGCGACCTCGCCGGCCACTGGAAGCGTCGAAAACGAGACGCCTCGCTCCTCGAGTGCGGCCTGCTGCTGGGTCATAAACGGCGCGTCCGCGTACGTGGTGAGGGTGAGGACGTCCATATCGATTGTCGGGCGAAACGGCCCGACTGCGTTTTGTTATCTAGGGTACAGCGACTCTGACGCGCCGGTCAATCCGCGAATACGCGCGGGTTCCGATCGGCGGCACAATCGGCGTCGACGGTTTTTCTCACTTACACCGATCCGTTGGATTCGCGGACGAGCGCGCTCGACCGGCCTCGCCTGTAGCGATCCGATTACAAAGAGCCGAGAACGGGTACTCGAGCGCAATGCGGATCCTCGTCTTGGCGAATACGCCAGCACATGTCCATCTGTATCGACACGCCGTCGACCGCCTCGAGCAAGCGGGTCACGACGTGCTCGTGCTCACCAGGGAGTACGCCTGTACGACCGACCTACTCGACTACTTCGACCTGCCCTACCGGGTGTACGGCGACCACCGGACGGAGGGGTACTCGACGCTCGGATTCGCCAGCGAGGTGGGCGGGCAGTTCCTGACGATCGGAGTCGAAGCGCTCCGGTTCGATCCTGACGTCGTCTTCGGGCGGGGCCCCTACGCGGCCTACGCCGGGACGCTTTCGCGGACACCAGTCGTGCTCGTCCTCGACGACGAGCCCGGTGACTTCAACCACACCGTCTCGCGGCCGTTCGCCGACTGTATCCTCTCGCCGGCCGTGACACGTCGCGATCTCGGCGACGCCCACTACACCTTCGACGGCTTCAAGGAGTGTGCCTATCTCCACCCCGATGTCTTCGAGCCGACGGCCGACGTCCGAACCTACCTCGATGTCGATCCGGACGAGCCCTACGTGCTCGTCCGGTTCAACGCCCTCGATGCGTTACACGACGCCGATCTCGAGGGGTTCCGTCCCGACCAGCGACGCGACCTGATCGAGCGGTTGAGCGATGCCGCGACGGTGTTCGTCTCCGACGAGGGCGACGATCTCGATCTCCGGGACCTGCCGGCACGGCCCTACGACCTCCACCCGGCGCTGATCCACGATGCGATGGCCGAAGCCGAGTTGTTGGTTGCGGATACCGGCACGATGGCCACCGAGGCCGCACTGCTTGGCACTCCGGCGTTTCGCTATCGCGGCACCGACGACCACGAGTACGGCGAATTTCAGGAACTCGAGCGGGCCGGCCTCGCCGAGCAGTTCGACAGCTACGAGGCGATTCGAGACCGCTCGCTCGAGGTGCTCGCCGATGACGACGTCGCCATTCGATGGGAGCGCCGCCGACAGGAGTACGTCGGCGACCTCGTGAACCTAACCGGCCTGCTTGTCGACGTGGCGGAATCCCGCGGAGCCGTTACGCGCCTCGACCGGTCGACGAAGCAAGCGCTCCGGCCTCGATCGCGGACGACGTGATACCGTTTCCGGACAGCGCTGCTGTCTCTCAGCTGAATATGTACTCGAATGGGACAGTGACGGATCTGTCACGAAAAGCTTATACCTATCTCCCGAAAACGGCCGATTAGTTCCGTTTTATGAGTCTCTCTGCACTGCTCAGTGACCTGTTTTCCGGCGATGAGACCGGGGCCGAGATGCCGACGGCCAACGCACGTGATGGTAACAGCGATGGCGACGGCGACGGTATCAGTTCGGTCACGGTCATCCGCGAGTGTCGCCACTGTGGGACGAACGTCTCGGCCGGCACCGCCCAGTGTCCGACCTGCGAGGGCGACGAGATCGTCACTTACTCCATCGAGTAAGTCGGCGCTCGAGCATCGTCGTCGCTCGTCTCCGCTGGCTCGTCACGGTCGTCATACGGGACCTCGAGGTCCTCGTTTGCCTCTGCGTCGAGCCGGATGGCGCTGCCAAGCGAGATGAGCCCGAGCAGGGTCGCGACGAACGAGGAGAGGCCACCCGTGAAGGCGTCGTCGCCGCGTATCGCCCGGACGGCCGACCCGGCCAGGCCGGCCAGCCCGCCGGCCAGCCCCAGGGACCCGACGGCGTAGTAGACGACGGCCGGGTTGAACGAGCGGACCACGTACTGGGTTTTGAGCCGCCAGTAGAAGCTCCGCAGCAACAGCAGGGAGACGAACCGGATGAACGACCCGTACGTGATGCTGCTGTCCTCGTCGCCGTAGATCGCCGACATGGGGACGTCCGTAACCTGACACCCCGCGACGTTTAAATGTGTCAGCAGATGATTGAGGAAGCCATATCGGTCGGTGATCTCCTTGAGGTCAAGCCGTTCGATCGCTTCGCTCGAGATAGCGGTGTAGCCGTTCTGTGGGTCGCCAAGCGACCAGTAGCCCGTAGCGAACTTCGAGAGGCCGGTGAGCATGGCGTTCCCGACGAATCGGAACGTCGACATTCCGTCGCGGTCGTCGGCGTGCAGGAGCCGATTCCCCTTCGCGTAGTCGGCTTCGCCGGTGACGACCGGATCGATGATCCGGTCGAGGATGGCTGGGTCCATCTGTCCGTCGCCGTTCATGACTGCGACGACGTCGATGTCGTCCGCGACCGCACGGCGATAGCCGGTTTTGACTGCCCCGCCGTAGCCGCGGTTTTCCGCATGGCGGATCGGCACCACGCGCCGGTCGTCGCCGCCATCGGCTGCCGTGAGCGCGCGGTCGGTTGTCTCGCCATCCGCGTTTTCGTTGACCCGCGTTGCGACCCGTTGGATCACCCGCCAGCTATCGTCAGGGGATGCGTCGTCGACGGCGTAGATCCGATCGACGAAGTCGGGGATCGTCTCGATGACCCGGCCGACGAACGCCGCCTCGTCGTACGCTGTGACCACGACCGCGATCCGTTTTCCCTTATACATCGTTCCCTCCGTCAGTTGTCGCGCTCCTCGGCCCGGACCCGTCTCGGTTAGTGCTGTCGCGGTCACGCGAGCCACGCGGCGGCCGGCCGTCGCTCGAGCCGGCGAGGTCGTACTCTCGGTGTGGCGTCCCCGAGAGGTCGACCGCGTCCCGGCCGTCGACGACGACCATCGGCTCGAGGGCGGCCCAGTCGATCCGCTCGAACGCCGCGTGGGGTGTGACGAGGACGGCAGCGTCGAACGCCTCTTCGGGCAGCTCGTCGATCGCCACCGATCGCGCGCCGTAGTCGGCCGGATCGACGAGCGGGTCGACGCCGGCGACCTCGGCCCCGCGCTCGGACAGCGCGTTGATGACGCCAAGCGCCGGGGAAGCGCGCGTTTCCTCGACGCCCGGGCGGTACGTAACGCCGAGGACGACGACCGACGCGTCCGCCAGGTCGGTGCCGGTTTCTGCGAGCTCTCGCTCGAGCCGATCGACGACGACTGCGGGCATCTCGTCGTTGACCCGACGAGCCGTCTCGGTGACGGTCATCGGCTCGCCGGTCCGGCCGAGCAGGAAGTGTGGATAGTACGGAATGCAGTGGCCGCCGACGCCGGGGCCGGGATCGTGGAGCTGGCACATCGGCAGGTCGTTGGCCGTGTCGATCGCCTCGCGGACCGATATCTCGAGTTCGTCTGCGAGCCGACCCAGTTCGTTGGCCAGCCCGATATTCACGTCTCGATAGACTCCTTCGAACACCTTGACGGCCTCCGCTGTCGTCGCGTCCGAGACCGGATGCACCTCGTTGTCCGAGAGTTCGTCGTAGACGACCGTAGCCGCCCGCGTACTCTCCGGATCGATACCACCGACGACCTTGGGGTACTGGCCGCGGATGTCACGCAAGGCGGTGCCCGAGGACGTTCGCTCGGGGCAAAAGGCGAGCCCGAACTCATCGGGTGCAAGACCGCTCTCGCTTGCGAGATGGGGTTGTAGCACGTCACAGCAGGTTCCCGGCGGCAGGGTCGACTCGGCGATCACCAGATCACCGGGTGCGAGCCCGGCTGCGATGTCGTCGACGACCGACTCGACCGTCGTGAGATCTGGCTCGTTCTCCTCGTCCAACAGCGTCGGGACGATGATGACGTGAATCCGGGCCGCCGCGGCTGCCGCCGGTCCGTCGGTCGTGGCCGCGAGCCGCCCCGAACCGACCTGCTCGGCGACGAGTTCCGCGAGCCCGGGCTCGCCGACGACGTGACTCTCCCCGTCGGTGATCGTCTCGACGACGGCGGGGTCGACGTCGACGCCGGTCACGTTTCCCGTCGTCTCGGCGTAGACCGCCGCCAGCGGCAGCCCCATCTTGCCGAGTCCGTAGACGGCGACCGGAACCTCGCCACTGGTCAGGCGCTCGCGCTGTCGGTCGGTCGACAGCCTCGAGCCGTAGAGCCCGCCAGTCGTCTGGGAGCCAGCGCCAGCGCTCGTATCGGCTGAACGCTCTGCCATCAGATTTCCACCCCCTGTTCCCGTGCCTGCTCGCCGTCCGCACCGTCGCTCGGCCCCGTCGCGAGCCGATCGATCAGCTGGACGGTTTTGAGCGCCTCGATACCGTCCTCTGCCGTCACCTCGGGGTCGGAGCTGGTTCTGACGGCCTCGACGAACGACTCGAGTTCGTTTCGGAGCGGCTCACCGGTGTCGACGCGGGGTCGTTCGACGACGCTTTCGTGGCGGTATCGGGACTGGCCGTCGTCCGCGAGGTATTCGGGATAGGAATCCCGGTGGATCAACACCGACTGCTCGAGGTAGTCGACCTCGACGAGACACTCGCGGGCGGTCACGGTGAGCCGGCGCACTTTCTTCTGGGTGACGCGACTCGCCGTCACGGTCGCGACGACGTCGTCGTACTCGATCGTCGCGGTGGCGTACTGGCCGTCGTCGGTGCCCATCGCGGCGACTGAGTGAGGTCGCTCGTCGAGGATCGCGCCGACGACGTCGACGTCGTGGACCATCAGGTCGTAGATGACGTTGCCCGGTGCCACACGATCGATCGGTGGCCCGAGCCGCTCGGCCGCGACGCTGATCACGTCGAGGTCGTCGATCAACTCCGCGACCGTCTGTACGGCCGGGTTGAATCGCTCGATATGGCCGACCTGCAAGACGAGGCCGGCGTCGTGTGCCTGTTCGGCCAGCTTTCGACCCTGTTGGACGGTTTCGGCGATCGGTTTTTCCACGAGGACGTGGACGCCGGCCTCGAGACAGGTCGAGACCGTCTCGTAGTGGGCGTGGGTCGGGACGGCCACCGTCACGACGTCACAGCGTTCGCACAGCGTTTCGAGCGAGATCGCCTCGGTGTCGTACTCGGCGGCGACGCGGTCGGCGACCTCGTCGTCGTGGTCGGTGACGCCGGCGAGATCGACGCGGGGCAGTTCGCCGTAGACCCGCGCGTGGTTTTCGCCCATCGAGCCGACGCCGACGACGCCGGCTCGGAGCTGTTCGTCGGTCGTCGCGTCGGCTGCTCGCTCCGTGTTCATTGGGTAGTGAAGTGATCGCGCACTGCTTCGACGACGGTTCGTCTGTCAGCGGCCGAGAGCTCCTGGTGGACGGGCAGCGACAGTACCTCGTCAGCTGCCTGTTCCGCCGCCACGAGCCGTGCTGCAGCTGTGCTGACCGTCTCGTAGGCCGCCTGGCGGTGGATCGGCGTCTCGTAGTAGATTCCGGTGCCGACGTCTCGTTCCTCGAGCGTCGCCGCGAGCGCGTCCCGGTCGTCCGTCCGCACCGTATACTGGTGATAGACGTGTCGCCGATCGGTCGGCACCGTCGGCGTCTCCAGTGGCAGGTCGGCGAGTTGCTCGTCGTAGAACGCGGCGTTCTCGCGGCGTGCGCGGTTGAATCTGGGCAGTCGCTCGAGTTGGACGCGGCCGATCGCCGCAGCCATGCTGGTCATCCGGAAGTTGTGCCCGAGGGCAACGTGATCGTAGCTTCCGGTGCCGCTGACGTCCCGGCCGTGATTGACGAAACTCGCGGCGCGATCGGCGACATCGTCCCGGTCGGTGACGACCATCCCGCCCTCGCCGGTGGTCATGTTCTTGGTCGGGTAAAACGAGAAACAGGCCGCGTCGCCGCAGGTCCCGACGCGGTCGCCGTCGACTTTCGCCCCGTGGGCCTGACAGGCGTCCTCGACGACGAACAGGTCGTGCTCGTCGGCGATCGCACACAGGGCGGGCATGTCGGCGGGCAACCCGTAGAGATGGACAGGTAAGAGCCCGACGACGTCGTCTCGGTTCTCGAGTATCCGTCGGACGTCGGCTGGATCGAGCGTGTACGTCTCGGGATCGATGTCTGCGAAGACGGGCGTGCCGCCGGCCAGCCGAATCGCGTTCGCGCTCGCGACGAACGAAAACGGTGACGTGATCACTGCGTCGCCATCGTCGAGCCCGACCGCCTCGAGTGCGGCATGTAACGCGGTCGTTCCGTTTGACGTCGCGACACCCTCGTTGGCTCCGCAGTAGGCCGCGAATTCCTCCTCGAAGGCCCTGACTTCCGGCCCGTCGGCGAGTCGACCGTCTTCGAGGATGGCCGCGACGCGCTCGCGGGCGTCGGCGCTGAGTTCGGGGTCGGCGATCGGGACTGGCGTCGCGTTGCCGCCGGGATCGCCGTCGGAACCCGATTCAGCACTCGTGCCGGCGTCGATACCACCGTCGGTCTCGGGGGCCGTATCGGGGTCCGTCATGCGAGCTGGTTTGCCCCATCGAGGGGGTCTGGAAGTGGTTGAACCGTCGCCGGTGTGCCGACGGCTAACGTGTCAGGCGGGACATCGTCGGTGACGACTGCACCGGCCGCGATGAACGCGTTCTCGCCGATCGTCACGCCCGGGAGCAGCGTCGCGTTTGCGCCGATCGACGCGCCGTCCTCGATCGTCGGCCCCTCGAGGCCGTTATCGGTCCGGATGGGATACTCATCGTTCGTTAACACCGCCCCTGGGCCGACGAAGACGTTGTTTCCGATCGTCGTCTGGGTCGGGACGTAGACGTTCGTCTGGAGGCTGACGTGCGAGCCGATCTCGGTCTGGCCGTCGATGACCGTCTTGGTTCCGACGAGCACGTCGTCGCCGATCGTCGTCCCTTCACGAACCAGCACGTCGTGTCCGGTCGCGAAGCCGTCGCCAATCGTCACGTCGCCGTAGACGATCGAGCCGGCTCTGATCGTCGCACCGTCACCGATTCGAGCCGGCTCGTCGAACTCGCCGTAGCCGACCGTCGCATCGTCGTCGATCGTACAGCCGTCACCGTAGCTCGCCTCTCGTACCGTCTCGCTCATGGGTGGCCACCTCTATCGCCGTCGCGGCTCCCCCAGCGGTCGCCCGAGCGCCCGTGACGGATAGTCGAGGGGGGCGTTTGAGCCGCTCCGTGGCGTCGTGAGTGATCGTGTATTCGTTGCATAGTCAATCGACACCCGCGTGGGTGATCGTGCTGAAACAGCCGGTAACGAGGCTTTGTTATCCCCGGCTTGCAGGGCGTGTAGTCACGAACTACAGCGTCATCGAGTCGTATCCCCGTACAAACGGCGTGCACCGGCCGTTCGCGGCTCCGAACGAACAGATGGGATCAGTTCCCATCCAGAAACATCGGATTGAGCGTCTGTCACGGCCGCTAACTGGTATAAAACCCTTTCGCGCGGGTAGTCGAGTGATAGTAAAGTGTCACAGACTGGCACTCAGTGACGTGAGGTATCCGAGCACATCCGTCCACCGGAATCGCCACCGGAGACGACGTGACGAGGGAAGCTATGTCTGAAACCGAACTCACTCAGGCCAAGTTGTTCGACGTCTTTAGCAACGCGCGACGACGACGAACGGTCCAGTTCCTCAACCAACAGGGCGGGTCCTGCGATCTCGCGCCGCTCGTCGAGCACGTCGCCGCCTGGGAGAACGACACCGATCCAGACGACGTGACCCGAACCCAGCGTCGACGGGTCTACATCTCGCTGTACCAGACCCACCTGCCGATGCTCGAGGACCACGGCATCGTCGACTGGGACCCGGAGGGTCACGAGATCGAGTTGCTCCCGAACGCAGAACGGTTCGAACCCTACCTCGGCCGAGCCCTCGAGAGCCAGCACGCGTGGCACCGCTTCTACGCAACCGCCATCGCTCTCGGCGTCGTTGCGTTTGGCCTCTCGTGGCTTTCGGTCGGGCCGTTGACGAGTGGACTCGCACCCATCGTCGCGCTGGCACTCTGTGTCGTGGTCTTCAGCCTCTCGGTGGCACAGCACGTTTCACGTCGCCCCGACGTGGACCTTCTACGTGGCTTCGCGAGCCGGTAGCCCGTGGCCCGTGTTCGGGACAGTGCCGTCGGGTACCCTTAGATAACCACCCTCCTTCTCGTTACGTAGCACCTGCTCATACGGTCTGCTGTAAGCCATTTCCGGTGGGACCGCAGTGCGGGTCGCGGTTGCACCAGTACGTTGTTACAGCAGCCCCTCTCAGAGACTGCTAGTTGCCTCATCGTCAGCAGAAGCCACGGCTCGAGAAGACGCCATCCCGGTCACGGACCACTGCGGCGAGCCGACCACAGAACGCGGTCACTGCCGCGTTCCGCGCTCGTCTGCGAGCAGCGGACGGTCGTCACCCGTCAGTTACAGTCACCCAGAAGTGGGTTTCCGCTGCTGCGTTTTCGTTCGTCGGGGTGGCCGGCGGCTCGTCGTGATAGAGCAAGACGCTGATTCGCACCGTTTCGTCTGCTCCCGCCGTCGGTGTCACCGACCGCTCACCGCGTGCGGTCGCACCGTCCGCGACGGTCGTGTTGAACCGCTGTAGCTCGGTTCGCTCGACGACGTCGCCGTCCTCGAGGGTCTGTTGCTGAACGACGACCGTGTAGGCCTGCTCGTGTCGTTCGTGATTTTCGATCTCGATGGTCACGGGAATCGATGTCCCTGGAGAGACCTCGTTCGGGAGGTCGCCCGTGACCAGCTCGCCGTCTTCGTCTTCGCTGTACAGTGCGAGTTCCGAGTAGCCACCCGCCGCGACGGGGAACAACGCCCCGACGAGCAACGCGCCGACTGCCGCGCCGATCGCGAGCACGAGCACCACTGAGGATGTCGTGATACCCGTCCTGCGGAGCCGCCCGAGACGCGTGATCGGAGCGACGGTAAAGCGCTCTGCATCCGGAGTTCGAACGCGCCGGATAACTGCCAACTGTGCGAACACGACAGTCACGAGTGCAAGCGCTGCGGCGATCGGCTGTACGGCCAACCCCCAGTCGGTGACCGGCAACACGAGCACGATTACTGGGATGATCGCAAGCGACATGACGAACGCGAGCCCCATGCGTTCGATGGTGTCGATGCCGCGGGGACGGGCCTCCGCCGTCGTCGCTGCAGCGCTGTTCGCGCTCCGCTTGTCGGCCGGAAACAGGACCGACACGAGCGCATACCCCGGGAAAAATAGGACGAGCGGTACCGTCGCGAACAGGCGCAGCTCGTTTCCGGCACCCAATCGCGTCACCAGCAGATACCCCGCGGCAGCAGCGACTGAGGCGGCTGCGAGATCGAACGGGTAGCTGCGAACGAACCTGACCGGGAGCCAGGTACTCGCTCGGTGACTCATCGACGATCCACCGGCCGTCGTCGGTTGGCAGTCGAATGCGGTCTCTGCACGGAGAAGACGGGTGGCATGCTCGTTGGACGGTGCAGCCGTCCGTGCTTTGTTATGGCTGTGTTACTGATACGGACCGTGTGATCAGTGTCGCCAGCACCGTGCTGGTGTCCTGTCCGTTGCTGTTGCTGCGTTACTCACGCGCCCGTGGCCGTCACAACCCAACGAGCGTCGAGGACGGTCTAGAAGTCGACGTACTGTTTTTCCCACTCTCGACGGGCCTCGATCTGCTCTCGACCGGCATCGGTGATCGCGTAGTAGTTCGTTCGTCTGTCGAGCTGTCCTTTCTCGACCAGCTCTTTGTTGACGAGCGTGTCGAGATTGGGATACAACCGCCCGTGGTTGATCTCCGAGCTATAGTATTTCTCGACCTCGTCCTTGACGGTCTGCCCTGACGGACGGTCAGCACCTGCGATCACGTACAGCAGGTCGCGCTGGAAGCCGGTCAGATCGTGCATTGTTCAATCACACTGACCGTTCCACTAAGTGGATATTTGTTATCCGTATCATACAGTGACCCTTCCGTCCGTTTACACTGTGTTACTCGAGCGAAACTACAAGTTCTCGTGACAGTCACTCGATCGTCAGCGGGGCCGTTGTAACGGCGCTCGAAGGGGGCATCGTCCGGGCACCGCTGCTGGTGGAGGCAGCGAACGAATAGCCATCACGTCTCTGATACGCTCGTCGGCTGTCACCCCTCACTCTCTGCGACCGCGACGTTGATGCCGTCCGCGTCGATCCGGATGTGGAGAACGTCGACGGTCGACTCGTAGGCGGTCGTATGCGAGCCGTCGTCTTCGAATCGCACGCATTCTTCGATGAGATTACTCTCGAGGAGGTTGTTGATTCGTCGGTACACCGTTGCCGACGAGCTATCCGTTCGGTCGGTCAGTTCCTTTGCCGTCTTTGGCCCCTCGCTCGTCGCGATGAGGATCGTCCGGGCACAGTCGTCCCCGAGGACGTCGAGTTGGGCCGCTGGATCGGCGGTCGATTCCGATCGAGTGTTACTCGCTTGTGTTGACATAGTTGTGATCACCCGTCTACGACGGGGTGTGTCTGTTCGCTCTGTTCGCTCCGTGAGAGGTGTCGATTCGAGAGGGCCGAGATACTGCCGGCCGTCACCGGCCGTGAGCGCCGTCGAGACCATCTGGCGAACCCACCGTACGGACAGCCCACAGTATCACTGGACCACCACTGCCGGGGATACCACGATTACATTCCGACACGAGGATCGGTAAGCGATAGTGGTATTTTATAACGATGTACCTTACAAACTGCCGCCACGTCGTTACATGACGTAAGATCGTATTTCGATCCGGAAACATCATCTTTCGACACGGTTTCGGTGTCGTCAACGAGCGGTTTGATCGCCGAATGCACACCAACACGGCTGAATCCGGCTTGAGGTCGGACGATGTGGACACGCTGATGATCGGATTACAACGCTGCTTCGAGCCGATATCGGCCAGCAAGCGGTTGTTTCCCGGTTCTCACACCCACATCCGGAGTGAACAGTCAACGTCCTTTATTCGCATTTGCTCCTCTCGGTACGATGATGCCCGGACGGGTATCGCGCTGGTTCGGCGGTCTCGTCGCCGGATTGAAATCGAACACAACCGATTCCGCCGGCGGCGAGACCATCGATACGCGTCCGAGTACACCCCCAGACCCATGACCCCCAAACAACACGACTGGAAGCCCATGGAATCGTCGACAGCCGGCGCTCGATGCCGAAACTGTGGGACACATGTCACACAGCAGTTCGCTCGCGTCTTCGGTGATAACGGTGACATCGTCCATGGCTGCCCGTCATGTACGACGTATCGGGAGATGCAATCCGGCGGTCATCTGCCCGGCGAATAAGTGCGAGACCGTCCGCCTGTTTTCCAGCGGCTTCGCTCCCCAAGAGCACCACCGCTCCGTCTCTCGAGTCCGCATCCTCGATCAGTGGCGGGCGTGGCGGACTGACTGCCCGTCTGTACTGTTCTTCTACCACTGCTCCCGTGTGCCTTGGTCACGTGGGAACTGTCGGCACCCACCGTAACCTGCAAAAGTTAAAGTTAGTGGTCAGTGAAGTGGGGGATACATGGTCATTGGTGGTGGACGGCCCCTCGAGAACCCGCGCGTCTTCTCTCTCATCGATGTCAGTTCAAACGAACAGAACTGAGCCACTCGAGGAGAGTGAGGTCTTTCACATCCTCGGCAACGATAGACGGCGAGCTATCGTCCAGCTCCTCGCAGCGGCGGACGGGCAGATCGATGTCTCCGACGTCGCGACCGAGATCGCTGCGACCGAGTCGGATACGACGCCCGTTCCGAACAACCTCTACAAGAGCGTCTACGTCTCCCTCCAGCAGACACATCTCCCACAGCTCGAGGAAGACGCCGTGATCGAGTACGACTCCGACGCGAAGACGATCCGCCCCGGCAGCCACTTCGACGACGTCCTCCAGTACGTCGATGGACACGCGGACGACTACTCCCGCGTCTTGCAACTCCATCTCGGGCTCTGTACTCTCGGGCTCACGATCATCGCACTGGCTGGCCTCGAACTCCCGCTGTTCTCGAGCATCGATCCGGTGCTCTCGAGCGTCATGATGTTCCTCGCCGTCGCCGCGAGCAGCCTGTATCAGGTACTCGGCTGAGACGGCCACAGCAAGTCACTGGCGTCTCGTTTACGCGTCGATCGAATCAAACCGTCCAGTCAGCCGCTTACGTCGCCAAGAGAAAAGACGCGCGTCCGGTAGCGCGGCGGCAGTTACGTGACGAACCGGTCCAGGAACCTGGATCGGTCACACGTCACGTGGCTATTCATCGAAACCGTCGTCGGTTTCGTTGATGCCAGTGTCGGTCTCGTTGGTCTCGTCGATCTCGTCGTCGTCACCAACGTCTTCAGCTTCGGTCAGCTCGATCATCGCGACTTCGCCGGCTTCGTCACCCAGCACCATGTGGATGTACTCACCGGGTTCGAGATCAGTGGTGTCGACCTCGAACTCGACGGTTTCGCTTTCGTCACTCTCGAGAGTTACGTTCTGCTCGGCGACGAGGTCGCCCTCGAGACGGAACTGGATCGCCTCGGTCCGTTCCTCATCGGTGGGGTTCGAGACGTTCGCCGTCACGGTGATGTTCTCACCGATCGTGGCGCTGTCCGGTGCCTCGAGGTCGCTGATGTTGAACGCAGTCGCGCCGAGGTCTTCCTCTTCCTCGGAGACATTATCCTCTTCGTCATCGAGGACTGGTTCTTCGTCGGTGACGTTATCCTCTTCGTCATCGAGGACTGGCTCTTCGTCGGTGACGTTATCCTCTTCATCATCGAGGATCGGCTCTTCGTCGGTGACGTTATCCTCTTCATCATCGAGGACCGGCTCTTCGTCGGTGACGTTATCTTCTTCATCATCGAGGACTGGCTCTTCGTCAGTGACGTTATCCTCTTCATCATCGAGGATCGGCTCTTCGTCGGTGACGTTATCCTCTTCATCATCGAGGACCGGCTCTTCGTCGGTGACGTTATCTTCTTCATCATCGAGGACCGGCTCTTCGTCGGTGACGTTGTCGAGTTGGTCCGCGATCTGATCGGCGTCGACGTCCTCACCGACGACGAGGACGTACACCGTGACGTTCTCGACGTTCAGGTTCTCGATCGTCGGGTTTTCAACTGCGATGATGACCGGCTGTCCGTCACCAGCAGCCGGCAGTTCATCAATCGGCATCTCGTCAACGACCGGCTCTTCTTCGGTGACGTTGTCTTCTTCCTCGTCGTCAACGACCGGCTCTTCTTCGGTGACGTTGTCTTCTTCCTCGTCGTCAACGACCGGCTCTTCTTCGGTGACGTTGTCTTCTTCCTCGTCGTCAACGACCGGCTCTTCTTCGGTGACGTTGTCGTCAACCGGTTCCTCCTCGACGGATTGTTCCACATCGGCGGCCCCATCTTCCACGGTGACCACCGCATCGTCGGTCACCGGTTCGTCGGTAGCCGTAAGGAACGGTCCGTCTTCTTGACCGTCAGTCTCGACGAAGTCATACGTCTGGTTGTCGTTCGTGTCGCGATGTGGCATCGCGATCAGCGTCTCGTCTTCCTCGAGGGGCTCGTCGAGTGTCACCGTGACGTTCTCATGCGTGCCCGCCTCGAGGTACTCGGAGGTACCGATGACGCTGTCGACGACGTTGCCAACGAGGAGGCTACTGTCGTGGATCGTCACGAAGCCGGGACTCGCCAGCGAGACGTTCTCGACGACGACCGTTTCTCCGTCGGTCGTCTGATCGTTGAACGTCACGTACGCTGGCTGCTGGGCGGACTCGTTGTCCGCAGCATCGGTTTCGTTGTCGACCTGTTCAGTAGCGACTGTCTCGTTTGCTGTTTCGTTTGCCGTTTCGTTTGCCGAGTCGTACTCGTCGGCACTGACCTCGCTGCCCTGATCGATGGCGTCGCCGGATGTCGCGGCTGTGACCATCGCCCCGCTCGAGCAGACAAGCATCAGTGCCGTCAGTACGACGAGCAACTGATTGCGTGCGTTCATGGTTGCCGTAAAGGCGTCTTCCCCGTCGTTCGTACAGCGGATAAACCGGCAGAACCATTACGCTGAGAAATCGGATACTACGGCTCAGCGGGCGTGTCCGCAGTGGCAGCTTCGCCCACGGAAACCAACGATTGTTGATAGGAACGGTCGCTGCTAGTCTTTGTGGGTTTGTTCGGACGATTTCGACGCCGTCGGCTCGTGACCCGGCAGACAAACCAGATTTTCCCGTCCGAGTCGCAGTTTCGTGACCTGCTCATCCTCCTCGAGATCGGCGAGCAATCGGCTGACCTTCGCTTTCGACCAGTCGACGGAGTCGACGATGTTCGACTGTTTCATCCGGCCGCCGTTTTCCTCCAAGAGTCGACAAACGCGCTCTCGATCGGTCAGAAACTCCTCATGGTCTGTCTCAGAATCGGGTGTGAGCGCGGCTGCAGTCCCGTACCGGTTTCGAGCGACGAGTCCGCCTCCGAGAAGGGCAAGCGCAAATATGCCGATGAGCGCGGCGAGGTGGGCACCGCCATCCAACTGGAGCGGTCGGGCTGACCACGACGCGAACCCGACTCGAGAGCCGGTGCCTGCCACAGCAACGACCGCTCCGCTGGTCGATGGCACGAACACTGCGATGGACGTGGAAAGCCGTTGATAGATGCTCATGGCTGTGGCAAGTCCGTATTCACCTCGTTCATGCCCTGTATCGTTGTGACCACTCTACAAACGCTTTTTTATAGCACATATGCTGTTAGTATTCTAGCTGTATTTCTTCCCGAACGTGAATTCTGCTCGGCCAACTGATACCGAGGTGTCATTGCTGACCAGTCACTTCTATCGGGACGGGCATCGACTCGACCCACGATCGGCTTGGCGAGACAGTCACCAGTCATGGAGTGGACCGCCTTTGTTCAACGAACCGAATAAACTCGACTGGACGTTTGAGACGGTTAGCGCGGATTTGGTCCGGGTTGCCGGAGTAAAAAAAACGTTGGTGAGACTCTCTCTGAATCGAACACGACGTGACGACTCGCGTGGCTCGGCAACTACCGTGTCGAAAGCAGATCGGGTTGACACCGCATAGATGACTCGGCTGATTAGTCGGAGTGCTTATCATATCGGAGTTCTGTCATATTGATTCCCGTCAGTCAGTGCCGGCGCATCCACGACTCGCGATGTCGTTCACCGAGACTCGTCCTACTGAACAGCAGTCATACGGTCTGCTGTCACTGTGTACCGGCGCACCCGCATGACGGGTCGCGGGTGCGCCGGAACTGACTTGGAGGAGCCCGATCACGACTTCGCGGCCGTCTCCACAGGTGATACTCGGAGGTCGGCCGCACGTATGCGGCCGGCTTCGCGTCGTTCCGTCCGGCAGTATCAGTGACAGCAGACCGTCTCAACTATACGAACCGCTTTCCCAGTGGTGGTTCTGTGCGGGTCCGTCCTCCTCATCGGCCACTGCTGGCTGCCCCTCGCCAACTAGCGATCGAATCCCCGACTCGAGGCCGACTCGCGCCTCGAATCCGAGTTCGCGGGTCGCCTTGGACGTGTCCGCGCCGCTGTGTCTGATGTCGCCGGGTCGGGGCTCGCAGTGGACGATCGGTGATGACGAGCCGGTTGCGTCGCGGATCGTCTCGGCGAGTTCCTCGATCGTCGTTTGCTGCCCCGTTCCGATGTTGTACGCTTCGCCGACCGCGTCGGTCGTCGCCGCTCGCAGGTTCGCTCGGACGACATCACTGATGTGGACGAAATCCCGGCTCTGCTTTCCGTCTCCCTCGATCGTGATCGGCTCGTCCGCCCGCGCCTGCTCGAGGAACGTCGAGATGACGCCGCTGTAGGGCCCCTGCTGGCGTGGCCCGTAGACGTTGAAATAGCGCAGCGCGACGGTCTCGACGTCATACAGGTCCTCGTAGAGGCGAGTGTACTGATCGAGTGCGAGTTTCTGGACGCCGTACGGCGACGACGGCTTCGTCGGCGTCGTTTCGGACACCGGCAGGTCTTCGGGATGGCCGTAGACCGCCGCGCTCGAGGCGACGACGACCCGGGCGTCCTCCTGGCGGGCCTGCTCTAAAAGCAGCAGGCTCGCCTCGAGGTTGGTTTCGTTGCTCTGTCGGGGTGCCTCGACGCTTTGGGAAACGCTGACGAGCGCGGCGTGGTGGAAGATGATGTCGACGCCGCGGGCGGCCTTCTGCAGGGCGATCGGGTCGCGGATGTCTCCCTCGATCACCGTTACACCGTCGGGGAGGTAGGCTCGCGTGCCGGTCGTGAAGGTATCGAGGACCCTGACCTCGTTGTGTGGATGCAGGGCGTCGACGAGGTGGCTCCCGATAAAGCCCGCACCGCCGGTCACGAGTACTGTTCGGTCGCGAATCGCTGGCGAGTCCATCTCGCTTCGCTACCAGTCCCTCGCTGTTTAGTATCCGACTCGTACCCTCTGCGTCTGCTGTCAGTATCCTGCGGAAGGCACCTCCTACAGGCCCGCTCGTCGCCAACGTGCGGTGATACGGGAGCTGACTCGAGCGGGTACTATATGTTTGTGACGCGTGCGGACACGCACAAACCAAAATAAATATTTTGAATCGTGTCGGCATCCGCCCCAGTGGCGATGCGAGCCGTTTGGGGAAGCTATATGCGCGGCCCTCGGCAACTCCCGGGCAATGACTGTCGATCTCGTCGTACGCAACTGTACCGTCGTGACGCCCGCGGGGCGGACGCCCAACGCGGGCATCGCAGTCGAAGACGGCACGATCGTCGCCGTCGGCCGTAGCGATCGACTCCCCGACGCCGACCGCGTCGTCGACGCCGACGGGAACGTGCTGGTTCCCGGCATCGTCGATGGCCACATCCACAACCGCGAGCCCGGCCTCGAGTACAAAGAAGACTGGGAGTCCGCGACGCGAGCGGCTGCTGCCGGCGGCGTGACGACCGTCGTCGGGATGCCCAACACGGACCCCGTCATCGACCGGCCCGACCACCTCGAGCTCAAGTTCGAGCGCGGCGAGGCGTCGGCCCACGTCGACTTCCAGAGCTACGCCGTCGTCACCTCCGAGAACATCGATCAGATTCCGGCGATCGACGAGGCCGGTGCGCTCGGCTTCAAGATCTTCCTCGGTTCGACGGTCGGCGACGTGCCGCCGCCGAACGACGGCGAAATTCTCGAGGCGATGGAGCGGATCGGCGAGACGGGCAAGCGGCTGGGATTCCACGAGGAAAACGGCGAGATCATCGACCACTACACCGAGCAGTTCCAGGCCGAGGGGCGAAACGAGCCGATCGACCACTCTCACTCCCGGCCCGTGATCGCCGAACAGGAAGCCGTCGAGCGGATGCTCACCTTTGCCGAGGAAACGGACGCGAAGATTCACATGTTCCACGTCTCCTCGGGCTCGGCGGCCGAGGCCGTCGCCCGGGGGAAAGCCCGCGGTGTCGACGTGACCGCCGAGACGTGCCCCCACTACCTCTGGTTTACTGAGGAGGTCATGCGCGAGAAGGGCAACGTCGCCCGCGTCCAGCCGCCCATCCGGGACGCCGACGAGCAGGACCGACTCTGGAACGCCCTCGAGGAGGGCGCGATCGACTGCATCGCTACCGACCACGCGCCCCACACGCCCGACGAAAAGAAAGTCGACGATCCGTTCGGTAACACCTGGGACGCGATTTCGGGCTTCGTCGGCCTCGAGACCGAAGTTCCCGCCATGCTCACCTTCGTCGACGAGGGCCGGTTCACGCTCGAAGAGTGGGTCCACCACCACTCGACACGTCCGGCACAGGTCTGGGGTATGTACCCCCAGAAGGGCTCGCTGCAGGTCGGCACCGACGCCGACTTCACGATCGTCGATCCCGACGCCGAGTGGACGCTCGCGGATCGCGAACGCCTGCACTCGAAAAACTGCGTGACGCCGTTCGAGGGCGAGTCCTTCACCGGCAACGCGGTCGCGACGGTCGTCCGCGGGGAGGTCGTCTACGAGGACGGCGCTGTCGTCGGCGAGTCGGGCTATGGCACCCGCGTCGACGTCGATAACGAGTAGCGACCGCCTCAAGTCACCGTCTTCGGAGCGAGCTTCGATTTCCGCGTCGCGTGAACCCGATGGCTGTGTCCGATTGCGTGTTGTAATTACCGATGCGAGCGCTCTACTGGGCATCTAGCCGATTATTTGTTCCCCTGAACGTCACCGCAGAGTATCCGCTTACTTCCAGTGTTCAGGATTGATCTATACCAATAACTACAGTTATTGACATTTGGGTCGCGGGGTCGCCGGGACAGCCGGATTGAAGCGATGGTCAGTAGCTACTCCCGTGATTGAAAACATACGACTCGAGCAACCGCTCGAATTCGGTCGAGTTGATGCTTTTCTCCGTGATTGTATCCGTAGTACTGTAGCGCATACTAGAACCTGAGAGATTACTTTTAGGCGTAGATAACGTCGGATAGTAGTTACGTGCTACTCTACAAAACAGGATACAGGGCCTCTATAACAATAATATGTCAGGTTGCGACACTATCTGGACTATGAGAGAAGACAACCAGGAGTGTCGTAGTGTTAATCGCAGACGGTATTTAAAACGAATCACCGCAGGGAGCATAAGCCTCGCTGCACTCGGTGGCTTCCCGGCGACAACCACTGCACAGAGTGGAGACAGTATCGAAGCAGAGTTCTGTGGGGAAGCTAGCACACCACCGGAGGACCCACCCGGTGGGCAGGCAGGACAATGTATTAACTGCGTGCGTGCGGTGTGTGATACTGAACCAACTGCTGTTGCCTTGTACACCGGTCTCTCCGGGACCTGCTTTACGCTCCCGGCAGAAGCTATTCCGGAGAGCGCCGACTATCTGACGCTGAAAGCCGGACAGAACTGTTTTCGGGCGGAAGTGCCCCAAAATCCGGAAGACGATGTTACATGGTGCTTGCCGGAAGGATCACAGGACATCAGCAACGCAACGTTCTACTCGTGTGACGGCGAGGACGTTCCGACGGTTGACAACGTGATCGTCACTTGTAAAAAAATAGATATTACTACTTCGAATATTCCCAGTGGTGATACGCTCACTGTGTCGGTTACATTCGGGGACGGAGAGGAAACGTACGAACCCACTGTTGGGGCCGACGGCACCGCGCACGTTACGCTGCCTGGAGATCGAGATATCTCGGCTGTCGTTATTACGTATAACGACACGGTGTTATACGCCGAAATAGTCGATATTCAATGCCCGAAACCGATGCCGGAGTGTCCTGATGGACTCAACATCGCGTACAAGTACAAGTATGGCGAGTGGTGGCCAGATACCTATGATGATATTGGGGACGAAGTCGATCCGGACGTATTCACCATCGAGGGAGATCAAAAAGAAGTAACGATCTGTGCACCCTTCCCATTTGTTGTCAGCTATGCCACCCGCAAGAAAGGCGGGAAAGGCAAAGGTGGCTGGAAAGGCTGGAAGGGCTGGAAAGGCTGGAAAGGTTGGCACGACAAGAAAGGCCATATGAAGCACAAGAACATGTTCGATCAGTTCTTCGGGGGCCATGGCGAGCACGGTGGCAAACACGGCGAGCACGGTGGTAAGCACGGTGGCAAACACGGCGAGCACGGTGGTAAGCACGGTGGCAAACACGGCGAGCACGGTGGCAAACACGGTGGCAAACACGGCGAGCACGGTGGCAAACACGGTGGCAAACACGGCGGCAAGCACGGTGGTAAACACGGTGGCAAGCACGGTTCGTGTGGTTGCTTCGATGACTGTAAGGAACAAGAGCCGGTTTTCGCCGAGAAGGTTGACGGCCAATATTGTGCCACAATCACGAGTGCCATGGATGGCAAGCCAAAGGAGAAAGCAAAGATCTGCTGGTTCCGCGTGCACTGTCCAGAAGAATAACGACAGCGGTCGGAACCGATCGAGATCGCGGTCAAGACAGAGGCCGTGACGAACGCAGTGGGTGAGTCACTCGAGGCCTGCACCCACCGCGTCTTCGACCGACGAAAAGCCGTCGCGCTCGAGCAACTCGACGAGTCCCTGATTGATCTGTTTTGCTGTCGACGGCCCCTGATAGACGAATCCGGTATAGAGCTGGACGAGCGAGGCACCCGCACGGATCTTGGCGTATGCGCTGGCGGCCGAGTCGACGCCGCCGACGCCGATAATCGGCAACTCGCCGTCGGTATATTCCGCGATCGACCGGATCATGGCCGTCGAGCGACGTTCCAGCGGCTTCCCGCTGAGGCCGCCCCACTCCTGTTTGTTGGCCGAGACGAGTCCCTCGCGACTCGTCGTGGTGTTCGTCGCGACGATACCGTCGAGGCCGAACTCCTGGACGATGTCGACGAGATCGAAGACGGAGTCTGTGGGCGAGTCAGGCCCGATCTTCACCAGTAGCGGGACATCCGCGTCGTTTTCGGCCTCGAGCGTCTCGAAGATCGCCCGCAGGTGGTCCGGCGAGCCCTCGTCGAACTCCTCGGGCGTGTTCGGACAGGAGACGTTGACGACGACGTAGTCGGCAAACGGTGAGAGCCGGTCGAAGACGCGCCGATAGTCCTCGATCGCCTCGCGTTCGCTCGAGGAGTTCATTTTCCCGACGTTGACCCCAAGCGGAATATCGGGGGTGCCGTCGGCTTCGAGCCGGGATTTGACCGCTTCCATTCCCTGGCCGTTGAAGCCCATTCGGTTGACCATCGCCCCGTCTTCGCGCAGGCGGAAGAGCCGAGGTCGGTCGTTCCCGTCCTGTGCGTACGGCGTGACGGTGCCGATTTCGACGAAGCCAAAACCAAGCGCAGCGAGTGCGTGGGTCACTTCGGCGTTCTTGTCGAAGCCGGCGGCGATCCCAACCGGATTCGGAAACGTCGTATCGAACAGCTCGACCTCGAGCGCGGGATCCTCGTACTGGTAGGCAGACGAGAGTGCCCGCCGCGTCGGCCAGGTCGACTGGGCCGCCCGGAGCGTCCGCTTGCCGAGTTCATGGGCCGTCTCGGCCGGCAGCTTGAACGCCAGGGGGCGAAGACGGGAGTACAGCGTCATTGCCACCACGTGAGGACGGCCCACAGGTAAACGTCTCGAAGCGCTCGAGGTGACATCTCCACGACGACTGCCCGGTCTCACGGCCGCCGGAACACGACAAATGTCGATAATATATGGAACAAAGATGTAAATGTCTAGTTCTAGGATCGTAAAATGAAAAAATATCCACAAAGTATTTGCTGGACGGATCGCGAGATTCATTCGAAATCACGAATGTCTGCCTTTGATGAATTGGTTACAATTATCGGGATCGGTCGTGATCCGACCGAGCAACCGCCCATCCACTACGAGTGTCGCCGGTGTGGCAAGACGCTCTCGGAACGCGACACTGACTGCCCGGTGTGTGGATCGACGGACGTCGCCGAGATTCCGCTCTAACGGTCGCACGCCGTTCTGTGAGACCTGGCGATCGTCACAACAGATTCCCAGGCTCGGTACCCTCGGCAGTTCTCAGTGTGCCAGCCGATCTAATTGGGGTCGACTTCCGCTTCGCAGCGCTCGTCGCCGACCTGTTCTGCGTCCGGGCCGAACTCCGACTCGAGCAACGCTGGTACGTCCGCCGGCTGTACGTCCGAGTACCAGACGTTTCGCGGCTGGATCGAAATCGCCGTTCCTTCCTCGCTACACAGCCCGAGACACGAGGTCTCGGTGACCGAGACCGCAGTCCAGAATGCATCTCGTTCCCGTAGCCAGTCTTTGACCGCCTCGAGGGTTGCTTCAGCCCCGGCCGCGCCACAGCTCGCGTACTCGGAGTCGCGGTCGGTGGTACAGACGAATACGTGTGCGTCGAGGCGCTCGCGTTGGCGGTCGGTTTGATCTTTCATGGACTCGTCAGCAGGTCGTTGCGTCGCTCGGTTGCCGACCGGACGTTGGCTCGTGTCTGCAGCCAGCTGAAACAGCTAGCGACGATTGCCCAGAGTGCGGCCTGACTCAGGACAGTCAGTCCGCGGAACGCGGTCACGAGCGAAGCTGACATCGCGCCGGAGTCGACGACTGTCGGTGCCGCGAGTACGGCGGTCGCGACGAGCGCACCGATCGGGATTGTCGCTGCTACTATCCCGAGCGGACGGCTGCGGATCGACACTCGCTTGTAGCCCTCGATCGACGCTGCGGCGACAACTGCACCGACGGCCATGAGCCCAATGTAGAGTCCGATCCGGAGCGTCGGATCGAACGCCTTCTCGGCTGCCGGCGTCGCCGGCGGTAACACAAGCCACGGCGCGACGGAGATGGTCAAAAAGCTGGCGCCGGCGAGTACGTAGCTTTTGACATACTTGCGGCCGGGCAGCGCTGGCTCGAGGAAATAAAATGCGAGCGCGAAGATGCCGCCGAGTAAGATCCCCCAGAGGACGCCGCTGCCGATACTCACGGCGGCAGTCGTCGCCTCGCTGACGGCGTGAGCGTGTTCGCCAGCAGCGTGAGCGTGGTCACTGGCACTATGCGCATGAGCGCCGTGTGTGGCCTCCTCCGCGACCGTTTCCATGTAGCCGATCAATGGATTCGCGACGACCGTCATGTAGATCCCGTACACGATACCCGCGATCGACCCAGCGAGGACGCCCCGCTCGAGGTAGCCGATGAGCATCAGTGACAGACGACGCCGACAGCGTGTCGGAAGTTGTGCATTGAGTCGTGAACGAGCGGTTCCTGAACGAACAGCAGCGCGAACGTCGATGCTGCGACGAACGCGAAGACGGTCAGTAGCTGTGCAGTCGTGAGATCGTCACGTGCGGTTCCGAGTCGGTCGTGAATGGTTTCCGCTGTCATACAAGTCAGCTTGTTCTATTGAAACTCGTATTGTAAAGCTACCGATCTCTCACCACCAGCGGCTGATTTCACTCCCGTCAACCGTTCGACGAAGACGCGACCGGAATGTCACGAATGGCTTGCGGAATCCGTGGGAACACGCGACTGCTGGTTCATAACGAAATCGTTTTCCCACGGCTACCGTTTGAGTTGACTAACAACGACAGTCATGAATGTCCACCGACGGTCACCAGGAGGGAGCCACCGTGGCGGTTGAGCGCCTGCTCGTCCCGCTGTCGGACACGGTGACCGTCCGGCAGACGGTCGGTTACGCCGTCCAGTCCGGACTCGATGACGCCGATTCCCTCGAGTGTCACCTCGTCGTCGCGATGCCATATGACGCCGACGTACCCGAGAGCGACCGGTATCGCGACGATGCCGAGAACCTGCTCTCGCGGGCGCGAAGCTGGGTCGAGGAAGACGCCGGCAGCGCCGATGTGACGATCGAGACGGCAACGATCGGCGTCGACGAGTACCTTTTCGGACCCCGGGACTACGCCGAGATCTTCGACGCCTACGCCGCCGATCACGGGATCGACCGTCTCGTCATCGATCCGGAGTATCAGCCCGGCGTCACCGCACAGCTGCTCCAGCCCCTCGAGCGCGAACTCGAGCGGATCGGGCTGACCTACGACGAGGCACCGGTTGAACGACAGGCGCGTCGTGGTCGGCTCGTCGGCGGGACTGAAGACTTCGATCGGCTGTTTGCGATGTTCTGGATCTCCTATGGGTTCTATCTCGTCCTCGGCGATCCGACCTACTGGTTCGATCTGGTCACCGGCGCGGCGGTCGCTGGTATCGCTGCCGTTTCGCTCGCGCAGGTGACGTTTACCGTGCCGCTCGATCGGGTCCAGTCACCCATCCGGGTCGTCCGGTTCGCGCTGTACGTCCCGTATCTCCTCTGGGAGATTCTCAAAGCCAACATCGCCGTCTCGGCGGTGATCCTCCGGCCGTCGATGCCGATCGAGCCCTCGCTGAGCCGAGTCAATTCACGCGTCCGGGGTGGTCTGCCGCTGACCGCGCTGGCAAACAGCATTACGCTCACGCCGGGGACGCTCACGGTTCGGGCAACCAACCAGGAGCTCCTCGTCCATTCGCTGATCCCCGACGCTCGCGAAGACCTGTTCGACGGCGGCCTAGAGCGCGGGATCCGCTTTGTCTTCTATGGCCGCGACGCTGCGGCGATCCCTTCGCCGCGTGAACGCGACGACGCCGAGATCGTCGGAGGTGAAGAACTGTGACGCCGTGGTCGCTCGAGACGGTGTTCCTCGGCGGGGCCGCCGCCTTCGTCGTGCTCGCGATCGCGATGTTCTATCGTGCCGTCGTCGGCCCGACGACGCAGGATCGGCTGCTGGCGGTCAACGTCCTCGGGACGAACACGGTCGTCATCCTTGCCCTGCTAGCAGCGGGGCTCGATCAGGCGTGGTTTCTCGACGTGGCGCTGATCTACGCGCTGTTGAACTTCCTGATGTCGATCGCTATCTCGAAGTTCACCGTCGAGCGAGGTGGTGTGCTGTGATCGAGACGATCCGATTCTGGGTGATCGTCGTCCTCCTCGGACTCGGCGTGTTCTTTACACTCGTCTCGACGGTCGGCGTGCTCCGCCTGCCGGACATCTACGCGCGAGCCCACACTGCCTCCCAGACGGACACGCTCGGTGCCGGATTCGCACTGGCTGCCGTCGCTGTCGCCTTCGGCTGGCAGCACGCGACGGTCTATACCGTCTTACTGCTGTTTTTCGTGTTCATCACGAACCCGACGGCGGCTCACGCGATCGCACGCTCCGCGGCCGAGACGGGGGTCGCCCCCATCCTCACAGAGGAGCCCGACGACGCCGAGACCGCTGTCGAAAGCGAGGGTGAGACGCGATGAGTGTCCTCGCGTACACGCTCGCGGTGTTCATCCTTGCGACAGCGGTCGCGACGGCGCTGTTCCGGGACGTGCTCTCCGTGATCATCGTCTTCGGAGCCTACAGTCTCGGCATGGCGATCCTCTATACGTTCCTGCTGGCACCCGACGTGGCGATGACCGAGGCCGCGATCGGCGCCGGCGTGACGACGCTGCTGTTGTTACTGACGATCGCCCGGACGACACGACCCTCGACCGACCAGCTCCGCGAGCGGATTCACCTACCGGCGGTCGCCGTCGTCGGCGCGCTCGTCCTCTTACTCTGTGTCGCCGTCGTGCCCGAGATGTACCCCGTCGGAATCACGGAGACGCCAGTCTGGTCGAATCCCGACGTAACCCAACACTACATCCAGGAGACGTACGCCCAAACGGGCGTCGAGAACGCCGTCACCTCCGTGCTCGCCGCCTACCGTGGGTTCGACACCTTCGGCGAAGCGGTCGTCGTCTTCGCTGCTGGTGTCTCGACGCTGCTGGTCTTGAAACGCGAGGTGTTCGCCTGAATGTCTGATCCCTACGACGATACCTACACCGAGAGCCAGGTGATCATGACCGCCGTAAAGATCATCGCACCGTTTACGCTCACCTACGGGCTGTTCATGACCTTCCACGGGGGCGGTGCCCCCGGTGGCGGTTTCCAGGGTGGGACCATCGTCGGCGTCACGGTCCTCATGCTCGCTTTCGCTTTTGGCATCGAACCCACCCGTCAGTGGCTTCGCAACTCGTTTCTCGTCGGCCTCATCACCGGCGGCGTCGTCATCTTCGGCGCGATCGGTCTCGGGATGATCGCGCTTGGCGGGAACTTCCTCGAGTTCTACCAGCTCAAAGAAGTCTTCCACATCAAACCCAAGTGGGGGCTCGAGGCCATCGAGATCGCCGGCATCTCGCTGATCGTTTCGGGTGTGATGATCTCCCTGTTTTTCTCGATGGCGGCCGGGTTCACGCCCGAGCGCCCGAGTGGAACCGGTGGCCGCGAGGCGTCGACCGACCGGGAGGTGAGCGACGATGATTGAGTTCCTGACGAACTACTACACGTACGTCTTAGTGTTCGTATTGCTCGGGATCGGGATCTACATGACGATCGCCAGCGAAAACCTCGTGAAGAAACTGATCGGCGTGAGTCTCTTCCAGACGGCCATCTTCCTGTTTTTCATCTCGATGGCCTACATCGAGGGCGGCTCGGCGCCGATCGTCCCCCACGCGGAGAATCCCGGCGAACTCATGGTCGCGAGCCCGCTGCCCCAGGTCATCGTCCTGACCGCCATCGTCGTCGGTATCGCGCTAACGGCGGTCGGACTGGCGCTGGTCATCCGCATCTACGCGGAGTACGGGACGCTCCGCGAGGACACGCTTCGGGAGGTGCGTGCCGATGAGTAACGTCGACCTGCTCCTCCCGCTGTTGATCGCCGCGCCACTGCTGGCAGCAACGCTGCCGATCGTCCTCGGGCTCTGGACCGACCGGACTGGCTGGCCTATCGCCGCGGTCACGACCACTGCCCTCTTCGGCGCTGCCGTTGCCCTCGCGAGCGCCGTTTACACCGGCACCGACGCCCCGATCACCCACGAACTGGGCGGCTATCCGCAGACCTACGGGATCCAACTCGTCGCCGACCAGTTCTCGGTCCTGATCGCCCTGCTCGTGACGGCGGTTGCCACCGGCGTCCTCGTCTATACGCGCCAGGGCGGGCCGCGTGGAAACACGTTCTATACCGCCTACCTGCTGCTGACCGGTGGGCTGCTCGGGATCACCCTGACCGGCGACGTGTTCAACCTGTTCGTCTTCCTCGAGATCACGAGCATCGCGACCTACGCGCTGGTGGCAAGCGGCGACGGCCCCGAGTCGGCGGTCGCCGCGCTGAAGTACCTGATCCTGGGGACGATGGCTGCGTCGATGTATCTGATCGGTGTCGCCTTCGTGCTGATGGCGACGGGGACGCTCAACATGATCGAGCTCGCCACGGCGATCCCGGCGGCGGAACGACCCACGCTGATCCGGGCCGGCTTCGGATTCATCGTCGTCGGCTTCACCACCAAGGTCGCCCAGTGGCCGCTGCACACCTGGCAGCCAAGCGCCTATCAGCAGGCCCCCGACGGCGTGACGCCGCTGATCGCCGCGCTCGTCTCGACGGCGTCCGCCTACGCCTTCGGCCGGCTGATCGTGACCGTCTTCGGCGTCGACTATCTCACCACGATGCCAAACGCGGCCACGATCGTCCTCACGATCGGCTGCGTGAGCGTCCTTGCGGGAACGGTACTCGCCGTCATCCAGACCGAGGTCAAACGGATGCTCGCCTACTCGTCGGTCTCGCAGTTCGGCCTCGTCATGGCCGCCTATGGCGTCGTCATCGCCGGCAACTCCGAGACGGCCTTTATCGGTGCTGCGATCCACCTCATCGGCCACGGCCTGCTGAAAGCCGGGCTCTTCTTGGGGGTCGCACTCGTCGCGCGGAGTTACGGTGCTCGCACCGTCGACGAGTACGCTGGGCTCGCTAAACAGCGGCCGGTCGTCGCCGGCGCAATTTCCGTCCTCTTGCTCTCGCTCGTCGGCGTCCCGCCGGGCGTCGGATTCGTCGGCAAGTGGTACATCGCACTGGGTGCCGTCCAGTCGGAACTGTGGCCCGTCGCCGCCGTGATCTTCCTCAGTACCATGCTGACGCTGGCCTACGCCGCCCGCCTGCTCGAGAAGATGTACTTCACGCCACCAGCGGCGCTCGACTGGCCCCGCACGACGGAGCCGGTCGCGACCGACGGCGGTGACACGACTGTCTCGGTCGGCATGCTCGCGATCGTCGTCATCGCCGCCGTTGGTGCCGTCGCACTCGGCTTCGCCGGCGGAACGATCGCCGGGCTGCTCGAGCCGTTCCTTATGGAGGTGTTCAACTAAATGGTTGCAGATATCCGTCCGCTCGCTGCCGTGCTCGTCTCGGCCGTCGCGATCGTGCTGATCGTCGCGTCGCATCGTCGCCCGAACCTTCGCGAGGGGTGGTCCGTGCTGGCTGCCCTGACGAAGTTCGGGCTCGTCGTCAGCATGCTCCCCGCCGTCATGGACGGCACCGTCTTCCAGTGGAGTCTCAAAGAGTCGACGGGAATCCAGTTCCTCGAGGGCATCGACTTCGCCCTGCGTGCCGATCCACTGGGGATCTTCTTTGCCCTGCTGGCGAGTTTCCTCTGGATCTTCACGTCGTTCTATGCCGCGGGCTACATGCGCGGGCTGTCCGAACACAATCAGACCCGCTTTTTCGCCTCGTTCGCGGCCAGCCTCTCGGCTGCCGTCGGGATCGCCTTCGCGGCGAATCTGGTGACGATCTTCGTCTTCTACGAGTTGCTGTCGCTCGTCACCTATCCGTTAGTCGCCCACAACGAGGACGCCGAGGCCCGCATCGCCGGCCGGAAGTACCTCACCTACACGTTCTTCGGCGGTGGGGTCTTCCTGCTCGCGGGGACGGTCATGATCTACTGGCTGACGAGCCTGGTCGGCGGGGGTCCGACGCTCGCCTTCGAGGCAGGTGGCATAGACGCACTCGCAACAGCCGCGCAGGCCGAGCCGGTCTACGCACAGGCGGCCTTTTTCCTGCTGATCGCCGGCTTCGGCGTCAAGGCCGCGCTGATGCCGCTGCACTCCTGGCTCGCCGACGCGATGGTCGCGCCGACGCCTGTCTCCGGGCTGCTCCACGCGGTCGCGGTCGTCAAATCCGGCGCGTTCGGTGTCGCCCGTGTAATCCTCGAGGTCTACGGCCCTGGGCTGATCTACGACCTCCCACTTGACGTCCCGGGGATCGGCGAGGTCGGGCTGAACATCCCGGTAGCTATCGTTGCGGCGTTCACGCTGACCGCAGCGAGTATCATCGCGATGCGCAAAGACCACCTCAAGCGCCGGCTGGCCTACTCGACGACGGCACAGCTCTCCTACATCGTGCTCGGGCTCTCACTGCTGCATCCCTACGCGATCGTCGGGGCACTGTTCCACATCCCCGCACACGCGTTCGCAAAGCTCACGCTGTTCTTCTGTGCAGGTTCGATTCACGTCGAGACCCACACCGACTACATCAGTGAGATGGCCGGCATCGGTAAACGGATGCCGCTGACGATGAGCGCCTTTACCATCGGTGCCGCAGGGATGGCCGGGCTGCCACCGATCGCCGGCTTCGTCAGCAAGTTCTACATGCTGATCGGGGCCGGCGACGTCGGCGGCAGCTACTGGCTGTTTGCCGGTGCACTCCTGCTCTCGGCCGTGCTCAACATCGCGTACTTCTGGCCGGTCGTCTACACTGCCTTCTTCGAGAGCGAGGACCGCCACGACGCCAAACCCTTACTCGAGTTCCCGGAGGGGGGCCTCATCCAGTCGTACGTTACTACCTCGGATGACGAGAGCGTCGCCGCCGATGGCGGCGAGCCCGCTGACACGTCCGGTATCGAGAACGAGCCACACGCAGCCGACACGGATGACTACGAATACGCTGTCGACAAATATCCAAGCGATCATACGACCGCCGATGGCACGGACGCATCGAGCCAGTCCACCGATACGCAAGCGGCCGAGGCCAGCACCCGTGACGACCACGACGATCACGACGATGCCGTCGCCGCCGTCGATCACCACGGCGACCACGACGACCACCTCACCGGTGGCCCGCCGGCCGGTGGCTGGCCACGTCGCTCGCCGCGAACAGAGAGCACGTGGCTCATGCTCGCACCGATCGCCGTCATCGCCACCGGCGCAATCGTCCTCGGGATCGGTCCCGACTACGCGGTCTTCCTCGAGTTGGCGATGCAGATCGTCGAAGGCGTCTTCGGGATGCCCTTCGAGCAACTCGGCGACGTGCCGTTCGATGAGCTCATGACGGAGGTGACCAACTAATGGAACTCGAACTCCTCTCGCTGGCGTACCCGCCGCTTCTCGTCTTTGTGGCGGCACTGCTCGTCCTCGTCCTGCCCCGAATCGCCGGCTTCGCTGTCGGTGCGTTGAGTCTCGCGGCCGTGCTGGCGATTTCGCTGGTCGCACCCGGTGGGGAGCATCTGGGCGGGACGTTCCTCGGCTTCGAGGTCGTTCCCTACTACGTCGACGACTTCTCCAGGATGGTCGGGCTCGGACTCGGCTTTTTGGGGATCTGTAGCGTCATCTACGCGTACTCGAGCGAGGCCAGCAAGACGCTCGTCGCATTGGCGCTCGTCTACGTCTCTTCGTCGATCGGCGCGGCCTTCGCCGGCGACTGGCTCGTGCTCCTGTTCATGTGGGAGCTAATGGCCGTGACCAGCACGCTCGTCGTCTGGCAGTACGGTGGCGAGGCGGTCCGGGCCGGCTTCCGATACGCGCTCTTCCACGGCACCGGTGGCGTGCTCGTGATGCTGGCGATCGCCGCTCACTACGTCCAGACCGGGACGTTCATTTATACTGAAACCGGGATCGCCACCGGCATTCCAGCGTTGCTTGCAGTGCTCGGGATGGGCGTCAACGTCGCCTTCATCGGCGTCCACACCTGGCTGCCCGACACCTACCCGCGACCGCATATCGCGGCCTCGGTGTTCCTCTCGGTCTATACGACCAAGACGAGCGCGTTCATCCTCTACCGGGCGTTCCCGATCGGGAGCGAGAGCGACCTGGCGATCTACGTCGCGTACATGGGCGGGCTGATGGCCGTCTACGGCGCGACGTTCGCTCTGTTGCAACACGATATGCGGGCGCTGCTGTCCTACCACATTCAAGCCCAGCTCGGGTACATCGTGGCTGGGATCGGTATGGGCGCGGCGATGTCCTCCGAGATTGCCGTCGCCGGCGCGCTGTCGCACCTGTTCAACAACATCCTCTTCAAGAGCCTGCTGTTCATGGCCGTCGGCGTCGTCATCTACCGGACCGGCGAGGAGGACCTCTATAAGCTCGGCGGGCTCTGGCGCGAGATGCCGCTGACCACGATCGGGTACGGGCTCGGCGCGCTCTCGATCACTGCGATTCCGGGCTTCAACGGCTACGTGAGTAAGGGGATGCTCTTCGACGCGGCGAACCCCGATCCCCACTACTACGGCCAGCCCGAGTACCAGGCGCTGTACTGGCTGCTTTGGCTCGGCGCGATCGGCACGCTCCTCTCGTTCATCAAGCTCGGCTACTACGTCTTCTTCCACGGCGAGAGTGAGTTCGAGGTCGCCGACGCCAAGCCCGGCCAGACCGTCGCGATGCTCGGGCTGGGCGGTGCCTGTCTCCTCTTTGGCGTCTGGTGGGAGGGACTAGCCGATCTCGCACCGACGCTGCACGCCCACGGCGGCCACTTCACGTTCGCGTACCCCGGTGGCGAGGGCACGCTCCATCCCTACAGCCCGAGCCACCTCGAGACCGCCGGCATCCTGACCGGCGTTGCGGCCGTCACCTTCGCCGTCGTCCGGAAGCCGCTCTCGAAACTCGACCTGGGAGATCCGGCGATGGTCGTCTACCCCGTGACGTACTACGGTAGCCGCTGGACGATGCTCGCGGTGACGGAGACGTACGCCGCCGTCGACGCCGCCGTCGTCGGCGCGGTCAAACGCTGCTACTGGGTCGGGAACAACCCGGTCCTCGCTGTCGATGCGGCCGCACGCCGCCTCCCGCTGGTCGACGTCGACGAGCGCCAGCCGACCGACGGTGGCCGTCCCTCGACGATTCACCTCCGGGCGAGCATCGGGACCACCGTCCTTCTATTGACACTCGTCCTGACGGTGGTCCTGTGGCTGCTCGTGGTCTGAGCGCGTCGAACGGACGAGAATCAGTTGTTTTCTGTCGGCTCGTCACGCCCGCCAGCGGCGGGCGAGCCCTCGTCGGGCACGACGATCGATTGCTCGAGCACCGACGCCCGCAGCGTCGGCTTCGAGGTCGTCGCCTCTCGTCTGTACGACTCGGTCGATCGATCCCGGCGAACGCCACGCGGCGTCAGATAGTCGCCGTCGATGTTGATACCGGCTTCTTCACAGAGCCGTCGTAACACAGACCGTGCCCCCTCGGTGGTGATCGCCGGCGGTGCGATCGACCGCTCGCGGGCGAGTTCCGTCGCCGTGGCGTCCTCGAGTAAGGATTCGATCGTGTCCTCCTCGTAGCCCCGATCGCGCAGGACCGACCGTACCCGTCGGGCGATCGACGGTGCGTGAGCGGTCGGAAACAGCGGCCAGTCAGTCGACGGTGGATCGAGGACGACCCGGTAGCGCCGCAGCGGCGTTCGGGCGCGTGCAGGCAGGGGGACGTCCTCGAGGCGCTGGGACTTGCCGAGCACCCGGATCGTTCCGGTATAGAAGTCCACGTCGTCCCACGTCGCACCGGTTCGACGGTCGTCGTCGGGGACCCGGAACAGTTCGGAGCCACGAACCGTCGAGTGGGCGAGGACGGCGACCATCGCGTACTCGCGCAGCCGACTCCGGCGCTCACGGTCCGGGTGTGAGGCGCTGCTTATCGCTCGCTCGCGGACGTATCGCTCGAGTTCCCGTCGCTGGGTGGCCGTCCAGGTGTCGCTGTCCGGCCGCGGCTCGGCGCTTGGGAGCGCGTCTTCGGCGCGATCGGTCGCCGCGGGGTTCGTCTCGCGGATCCCACCGTGGACACACCACGAGAGGAACGCACGCACGACCGCGTAGTAGGTGCCCGCAGTCGAGGCGGTGTACTCGCCTCGCTCGGTGCGACGGCGGAGTTCGACGGCGTAGGCACGCATCGACTCGACGTCGAGTTCGGTGATCGACCTGACGCCGTGTTCACCCTCAAGCCACTCGGTCCAGCGCCGGAGGATCGACTCGGCGTTCGAGGCGTACGTCCCTGCACCCGGGCCGTCGGGGTCGCCGACGGCTTTTCGCTGCAGGTAGGTATCGACCGCGTCCCTGATCGCGACGTTGCTCATCGGCTGGTCACCTCCGTGGGGTCGTCCGGATCGTCGCCTGCTGTCGCCGCCGTCGCTGCGTGGGCTCGTGTCGGGACCCTGGACTCGGACGGGCCAATGACACGAACGCGGACAGCGGGATCGACACGACGGACCATTTGTGCGAACGATACTGGGCCGAGACCGTAAATCTGTGTTTCGATATCAACTACCTGTAATAAAAGCCGAGTAGCTCCCTCAACCGCGGGCTGAACGACACCGAGAGCCACCGAATACCCTGTCCGACTGCCCTGAACAGCTGTCGGTCTGCTGTCACAGCTGTCAGGACGGGTCCTGATGGCTGATCTTTTCAGCCGTGATCCCTGGGACCGGCGTCCCACAGTCCCTGCACTTCCAGTTCCGTGTCGTCGTTCCGGGCTCTTTCTCGAGGTCCTGTTTGAACTCGAGGAACGCGCCACACTGACACCGATAGGTCGTGCGGGTCATAGCCGTACCAACCTCGCGGGATGCGATAAACGGTTCGCCGACTCGAGTCCGAACGGAACTGCGATTACGGGAACGTCGATATCAAGGCCCCGGCCCCTGTTGGAACGGGACGAAATGTCCCAGACACATCGGGTTCCGATCACTGGCGCAGAGACGGGGACGGACACGGAGCCGCCGACCGTCGCTGCCGTCCATCACGAGGCCGAGTCCGACCACTGGCTCGTCTTCTGTCATGGCCTCCGAAGCGACAAATCGGGCAGCTACGAGCAGCGGTGTCGACGGGCCGTCGACGCGGGCTACAACGCGGTCCGCTTCGACTGTCGGGGCTGCGGTGAGTCCGACGGCACGTTCATCGAGTCGACACTCGAGGCACGGCTCACTGATCTCCGCCACGTCGTCGACTACTTCGATCCCGACTCGTACGTCCTGTTCGGCTCGAGTTTCGGCGGGAAAGTCGCCCTTCACACCGCTGCTGTCGACGACCGCGTCACGGCAGTCGCGACACGAGCGCCCGTGACGACCGCCGGGACGTTCGACGAGTATCGCGCGACCGTCGAGCGTGACGGGGAGTGGACGTTCGACACCGGCGAACGGCTCGACCACCGATTCTTCGACGCTCTCGATCGGCATCCGTTCGATGACGTCGTGGCGACCCTGTCGGTCCCAGTTGCGATCTTCCACGGCAGCGATGACGCGGTCGTCGATCCCGCGGACAGTTTCGATACGGCGAAGCGACTCGAGACTGATGTCTGTCTCGAGCGATTCGCAGGGGAGGGCCATCGGTTCTCACGAGCCGGCGAACGGCGGCTGCGCGACCGGCTGTTTGGCTGGCTCGAGTGGGCTGATCGCTAACGTGACTCACCGGTCGGTGTCTTGCGGGTCGCTATTCCACTGATGGGGAGTCACATGCTCGCGTCGTGGGCGGTAGTCCGGGCTGGTCCTTCGAGTGGCGACATCGCGATGTACAGCGCCGCAGAGATCAAGACGACGTTTACCGTCGCGATGAGGCCACCGAGCCCAGATCGAGTGAGCCCAAAGACGACCGCAGGGAGGATCGCGAGTAATCCTACTGTGATCGCGCCTCGTGGCGTAAGCGTCTCGAACATGGTGTGGACGCTCCATCCGGATGGTCTTTAATCTGCTACACTGTTCCAGCCGATACGCTCATGCTGGGGGCGTCGAAAGCGGCGTCGCGACCGGACCCTCGTCACTCCGACTCCGAGGGACTGCCACGGAGCGGCCGGACCGCCCAGATGACGAGAGTGGCGATGATGACGACCCCGATCAGTGCCGTCTCGAGCGGAGCGATCTCGATCCCGAAGAACGCGAGGACCGTCCGTCCCTCAACGAGGATCACGAGGCTCAGTGCGATGAGGATGAGTAATTTAGCGGGGGAAGTATGCATCAGGTGATTAACGCTCCAACATAGTCTAGTCCGAACTCGAGATACATGACGGCTTCGCTGGAGACGGGAAACGGCTGAATGTCCTGGCCGAAGAGTCCACTTTGAGCTGCGATCCCGGCCAGTGGAAGAGCGTAGGCCAGAACGACGAGTGCGAACGCGATCCCGAACCACAGCCGCAAGTTGTCGAGGACCGGCGGCGAGTCCTCCGGCCCGGACAGCGCCGGCGGGAGCGTCCCGTCGACGATCGGCTCACTGTCGTTGTTGAACACTGTTAGGAGCATCACCGTGAGAAAGAGCAGCGCGGAAATGAACAGCAACGTACCACCGAGCGCGAGCTGGGCGTTGAGCTCGCCCATCGAACCGACGGCAACGTCGTATTCGAAGCCCTGATACTGTGGTTCCGCCGTCCGCCGTGGGACGCCGACGAGCCCAGCCCGAAACATCGAGTTCGTCATGAACACGATCCCGACGAACCAGAGCACGACCTGGAAGAGGGCGACCTGCCGGCCGACGAGCCGGTTCCCGGTCAGCTGTGGCACGAGCCAGTACGACCCGGCCATCAGCGTCAATGCGGTCGCGGTGCCCACCTGTGCGTGGATGTGTCCGGGGATCCACAGCGCGTTGTGGACGAGATAGTTGATGTTCATCCCCGCGTTGACGATGCCCGTGAAGCCGCCGAACGCGAAGACCAGCCCGGCCAGCGCCATGCCAGTAAACGCCGGGTTCCGCCACGGAAGTGCTTGAAGCCAGTTAAACCGCCCTTCGCCGCCGCGCTGGCGGGCACCGTGTTCCATACTGGCGACGACGGTAAACGCCGTCAGGAAGCTTGGCAATAGCAGGAACATCGTGTTGGTCATCGCGATGAACTTGAACCCCTCCGCGATGCCGGGATCCATGTACTGATGATGGATTCCAACCGGCGTCGACAGCAGAACGAACAGGATGAACACGACTCTGGCGAGTGGATCGCTGAACAGTCGCCCACCCGAGAGCTTCGGCAACACGGTGTACCAGAGCAGGTACGCCGGCAGCAACCAGAAGTACACGATCATGTGGCCGAAGAACCAGAACAGCGTTCGGGTCAGCAAGGGGTTGAGACTCTCGGTTATCTCGAGCGACCACGGCAGAATAAACACGAGGACTGCAACGATGACGCCGACCGATCCGAGGAAGAACATGATCATCGTCGTCAACACCATAAACGTCCGGAGCGGAATCCGCTCTCCGGGGTTTTCGTCCCGCCAGGCCCACCACGTGCGGAACCAGTCGATCCCTGCGAGCCATGTCCCGACTAAGAAGAGAGCGAGCCCAATATAGTAGAGCGGATTGGCCTGCAGCGGCGCATAGAACGTAAAGAGTACGTTCGCACGTAACTCCGAGCCGAGCACCATTGGGGGCTGCTCGAGGAATCCGGCGAGGATCGAAATCCCCGCGAGGAATGATCCAATCGCCATCAGGCCGTACCAGAGCCAAGTGAACCGGATGTCGACGGGGCCCCGCTCGAGGCTATCCGTGACAGCCCATTGGTACAACCCGACGAGGAAAAAGATCGTGAACGCGATGACGAGGAAGACGCCGTGGCCCGTCAGGACGGTATAGTACTTCGCTGATTCGAGGAATCGGAAGATGTCCGTCCGGTGAAGCGCCTGAATGATCCCGAAGAGCGCGCCGATCCCGAACGCGATAAACGAGCTCAGAAAGGCAGCCTTAACGAGTCGTGCCTCTGCGGGATACTCGTCGACGAACAGGGCCGTCACGGCCCCTCACCCCCCTCGGTCTCAGCTGTTCCGTTTGGAACCACTTCTACCGACCCAGTTTCTTCGTAGTCGTCGACGGAGACGGACCAGTCGTACTCGCCCTCACCGAGTTGGTCGCTCTCGACGGTGAACGTCACGTTCTGGGAGCTATTGCCGTCGACGGTGACGTCCCGCTGGAACGTCTGTCCCCCGATTTCGGCGTTGACGGTAGTCTCGAGCGGCTCGAGTTGACCGTTTTCGACCGTTGCGTTTAGCTGGACCTCGTCGCCCGGCGCGACGGTGTCCGGTGTCTCGGCGGATAGTTCGGTCAGGTCGAACTCGTCCTCAGGTTGAACGACAATCAGCCCTTCCATGGTGTGATGGGCGGAGCCACAGTATTCGTGACAGATGAGGCCATACTCACCGGGTTCGTCGAATTCGACGGTTAGCTTCGCGACTTGGCCCGGAATGGCCATCGCGTTGATATTCGTTCCGGGGACGTAGAAGCCGTGGATGACGTCCCGGCTCGTCACGTGGAACGTAATCTCGTTGTTCGCCGGTATTTCGATCGGATCCGGCTGAAAGATGAACGTCTGAGCGACGACGTAGGCCGCGTACTCGTTTTCACCGACCTGTTCGACTCGCGGCTCGCCGAACTGTTCGTCATCGTTGAGTTCGTCCGGTGCGATCGTCTCCTCCTCGTCGCCGATCATCGTGATACCGAGCCCGACCGATCCGTACGTAATCGTCACGATGAAGCCGACGATCAGTATCATCGCACCCACGATCCAGATCTTCTCGTACTGATGGATCCTCATCCGACGATCACCCACACGCCTGTGCTAAACACCGTCGGCTCGTTGCCGACGAACTCGATGAAATACGTGAACAGCCACATGAGCGTGAGGGCCACGAAGTACAGCACGATGAGTGAGAGCGTCCCCCATGGATCGTACTCGTCGTGACCGATCTCTCGCGAGACACGAGAATCCATATCGAAGTTGCCCCACGGTCGCCAAAATAACCTCTGTGGAGCGTTCGCACGCGAAATTCCGCCTTGGACGGCGAAAGTATCGATTACTGGTACTGTCGTGGGCCGAGTCAGCCGCCGAAAGCAGCGCTGACGCTGTCGATGACGTACGCCGTGGCGGCCGACGACAGCGTTTTCTCGTTCAGAGAAATCGGACTGCTTTTCATAGGGATCCCGAAACGAACTGCTATACCAGTGAGTGAGGACACCGATCTGTCGACACTGCTCGCAGTCCTCGACGATGAGTACGCACGGGATATCCTCACCCACACGAGCGTCGAACCCATGTCTGCCAGTACCCTGAGCGAACGCTGTGACGCTTCTCTCCCGACGATCTATCGGCGACTCGACCGACTCGAAGAGTGTCACCTCGTCACCGAAGAGACGGAACTCGCCCAAGACGGCAACCACTACAGCGTCTACCGTGCGAACTTGGATCGACTGGAACTCTCGCTGGACGAGGGGGCGTTCTCGGTCGAGTTGACCTACCGTGACGAAGACGTCGCCGACAAGTTCACCCGTATGTGGGAGGGGATGCGATGACCCGGTCCGTCGTGCGCCTCGATGGAGCGACGCTGTTCGAGTTACTGACCGTCGCGAGTCTCTTTCTCGTCGCGCTCTTCGGGACGCTCATCGCCTATCAGGCCTACCGTGGCTACCGCCGGAACGATGCCCGATCGATGCTATATCTCGCCGTCGGGTTGCTGTTATTGACACTGTGTCCGTTCGTGGTCAACGTCGCGGTGACGACGCTGCTCAAGCCAGAACAGATCGTCATCGCGTTCCTCGAGAACCTGAGTCGGCTGTTCGGACTGGTTGCGATCACGTATTCGTTGTACGGCCAACACTGATACGAACTCCAGTCAGTGGGTGCCGGCGCGCCCACAGACGGGTCGTGGTTCGCCGGTACATCGTGACAACGGACCGTATGAGAGGCAGGCTGGCAGACTCGAAAACGAGCGTCCGACGTGGGTCCTATGGTGGGCCGAAGCGATTTTTTGACTCTTCGATTCCGAAGCATGGTGGGGTCGAGCGACGCGACACGGTCCGCGAGAGGGGGGACCACGGACCGTGGCCGTCGTCGCGACCCTGGGATGATCGGATGTGGGGAGGTCGGGGGACCATCACGGGGTTGGTGACTGGCTATCTCGTCCCCCGGTCGGTTCATCCGCTGCCATCGTATTAGTAATCCGAGTGCGTTTTCTGGGTCGGAAAAAGCGGTATCGCCAACGCGTGTCCTGCGATCACGCATCACAGGATTCTTCGCGAGTGCCGTTCGAAGACCGATATGCGCTATCTCGCGGGGACCGACTCCGTCCACACGACGGCGGCGATCTGTGACTATCTCGACGACCGCGCGACGGCCGACGACGCCGTAACCGTGATCGCGGTCGCGCCATCGGACGATCCGACGGCGCGTCGCGACGCCGGCGAGGCGCTGAACGTCGCCACCGTTCGGCTCGCGGCCGTCGGCGATGTCGAGACCGAGCGGCGATCGGGGACGCCCGCCGACGTGCTCTGTGAGGCCGCGGCGGACTATGACGCCGACGAACTCGTTATCGGGACACACGGTGGCGGTCCCGATGCGACGCGCGAGGTCGGCTCGAGCGCTCGACGGCTCCTCGCGGCCGCGGATCGGCCGGTCGTCGTCGTGCCGATCCCCGAATAACGCTCGAGCGAGTTATACTGCCGGACAAAACGGTTCAGACCTCGTTCGCACCCAAGACGCTGTCGAGACGCGATCGAGTATTCACTGACTGTTGTCCGGTAGTATTAGAAGGGGAACAGCGAGTCAGCCGCGAGGTCGCGTTCAATGAGTTCGATCTCGTGGCCGTCCGGGTCTTTCGTGAAGGCGTACATGTTGTCGTTGCTCTCTGGGTCGCGGTAGTCGTCGGCCTCGCGCGTCATGAGCTGGTCCCAGTCTTCCTCGAGGTCGTCGACGCGAACACAGAGGTGGCCCCAGGCGTCACCCTGCTCGTAGCTGCGACCGTCGTAGTTGTAGGTGAGTTCGACCGACATCGCCTCGGGGGCGGCGTCGGTGGGTTCGACGAAGTAGTTCGCGAAAGTGTCGGCTTCCCAGCGGCCGACCTCGTCGTAGCCGAACTTGCGGGTCCAGAAGCCGAGCGCCTCGTCGGCGTCCTCGACGCGGATCATCGTGTGGTCGAGCGACCAGAGCGCCCCTTCGTCGGGGTCGCGCTGGACGAGTTCGATCTCGTGGCCGTCGGGGTCCTTGACGAACGCGTAGCGGCCGCCACAGGATTCGGGGTCGCGGTAATCCTCGACGCCCTCGTCCATGAGCTGCTGGTAGTAGTCCTCGAGTTCGCCGTCGGGAACGCGGACCGCAACGTGCCCCCAGGCGTCGCCGACCTCGGGTTCGTCGCCTTCGTTGTGGGTCAGCTCGAGCATCGCACCGTCCTCGTGCATGTCTTCGGGCCCGAGATAGACGATAGTGAAGCCGTCGCCCTCGTAGCGGTCTTTCTCCTCGTACTCGAGGTGAGTCTGGTACCAGTCGAGCGATTCCTCGAGGTCCGCGACGCGGATCATCGTATGGTCGAGTGTTCCGTCCATACCCCAGTAGAAGCCTGCGCGCTCCAAAAAATTGGCGGGGCGGCCGTCTACTCGGCTCCCTCTGAGAGCTCTCCGTCCCCCTCACGACCACGGCGGTCGATGTCTGCCGCCCGCCGCGTGGCAACCGGCTCGAGGTCCTTTCGGTCGGCGTCGACTCTCGAGAGGCCGACGACGAGGCCGACGAGGGCGATGACGCCCAGCGGCAGGAAGATGATCGCGGGCACGCCAAGGTAGCCGTTGAGGAGGTAACAGCCCACGACAACGACGAAGACGGTCGCGGCGTAGGGCAGTTGCGTCCGCACGTGGTCGATCAGGTCGGCTCCGCTGAACGTCGCTGAGAGCACCGTCGTGTCGGAGATCGGTGAGGAGTGATCGCCGAAGATCGCACCGGAGAAGACGGCACCGACGGCGACCGGGACGAGTTCGAATCCAGTTCCGAACTCGTAGGCGACCTGCACGGCGATGGGCGTGACCAGCCCCATCGTCGCCCACGACGACCCCATCGTGAACGCGACGAAGGCGGCGACGAACAGGATGAGCACGGGGAGCAGTTCCGCCGACAGGTAGCCCTGCGCGAGCCCGGCGACGTAGTCTCCCGTGCCGAGCGTGTCCGCGACGCTGCTGATCGTCCAGGCGAGAACGAGGATCGTCACCGCCGTCAGCATGATCCCGAAGCCGTCGAGGACGGTGTCGACGGCCTCTCCGATATCGAACAGCCCGTAGGCGAGCCCGAGGAGGATCGCCGAGACGACCATGGCGAACGATCCCCAGGTCAGCGCCGTCGCGAAGTCACCCGCGCCGACGATGTCGACCAGTACCTGAACGGTCGCAGACACGAGCGCTTCGATCCCGTCGCCCTCAACTGCGGCTCCGATCGATGTCGGCTGTCCTGCCTCAGCCTGGACCGTGGCCCACGACTGGTAGCCCGTCCAGAACGCGCTCGCGAGTGTCACCGCGATCAGAACGACGACGGGCGCAAAGAAGATCCGGAGCATCGGCCGCTGATCGATCGGCGCGCCCAGTTCCTCCTCGACCTTCTGCAGGGGCTGTGCGTCCTCACGGTTGACATTGCCGGTCGTCCACGATCGGTGTTCGGCGTCGAGCATCTCGCCGTAGTCCCGACCGGTGTAGACGATGATGCCGACCATGACGATCGCCAGCAGCGCATAGGTGTTGTAGGGGATCGATCGGACGAACGTCGCGAACGCGGTCGGCGCTTCCTCCGCGACGCCCATGCTCTCGTAGGCGTCGCTGATCAGCGACAGCTGGAATGCGACCCAACTCGAGATACCGAGCGTCGCAACGGGGGCGGCCGTCGAGTCGACGATGTAGGCGAGTTTCTCGCGGGAGATCCGCAACTCGTCGGAGATCTCGCGCATCGTGCTCCCGACGATCGCCGTGTTGGCGTAGTCGTCGAAGAACATGGCGACCCCCAGAATCCACGTGGTCATCCCGACGGTCCGCTGGCTCTCTAAGTGATCCGTCGCCCACTCGCGGACGGCGAGCGCGCCGCCGAGTCGCCAAATAAGTGCAACGCCCGACCCCAACAGGAGCGTGAAGACGAGGATCTGGACGTGAAACCCATCATCGACGATGATCGCGGCGACGATCCAGTCGAAGGTCTGTCCGATGCCGAGGCTCTCGGTGTAAATGGCCGCCCCCGACCAGATGCCAAGAAACAGCGACAGCATCGGCCGCCGGGTCACGATCGCGAGACCGATCGCGAGCAACGGGGGAACGAGCGAGAGCGCGCCGAACTCTGCCATAACTACCTAGTCGTCGGGTCGCCGGACATGCTTCACCGTTCCGATCCAACTCCTGTCTAATCAATAATCACGCACGATAGAATCCGTGATGATCGTGCTGGTCTGCCCCGAGACAACCCGTCTCGAAAATGAATATTATACTATTGTCACAATGAACGTCTTAATTCGACTCGAGGCGTCGAACACGAACTAGTGCCGGCGCTCCGACGACGGGCCGACCGCGACTATCGGCGCAGAATCAGCTTCAGCACGTCTTCGTCCTCGAGGACGTGATCCATCCCAACCTGCTGTTCGTCGTGGGTCGCGCTGGGGCCGCTGACGCGGGCAAAGCGGAAGCGGTCTTCCATCTCGCCGCCGAGTTTCTCGATCGCTTCGCCGACGGTGGCTCCCTCCTCGATGACTAGCGGCTCCTCCCAGTCGACGCCGCGGCCGGGTTTATCCATGTAGACCCGGATGAGTCCGAGATTCTCCCAGATTCGGTCCTTGAGCGCGTCGAGCCCCTTCTCCTTCGCGGCGCTGATGAACGTGACCTCCTCGGGGTCGAGATCGCGGTCGCGCAACTGTTCGTCGACGGTCTCTTTGTAGTCCGGCTGGATCAGGTCGACCTTGTTGACGCAGGTGATCGAGGGGATGTACTCGCGGTTGTCCATCAGCCCGTCGACCAGCCGGTCGATGGTGACGTTTTCCTGCAGGTTGAGGTCGGCGTTGACGTAGCCCTGGTCACGGAGCACGTCCTGAATCGTTTTCTCGTCGAGGTCCTGATCGGTGCTCGAGGTGATCTTGATACCGTCTTTGATCTTCGGGCGGACGGTGACTCGCGGGGGGTCCTGGTCGACGCGGATGTTGATGTCGTAGAGTTCCTTCTGCAGGCGGTCGTACTGGTCGATCTCGAACACCGAGAGGACGTAGATGATCAGGTCGGCGTTGCGGACGACCGCCAGCACCTGCTGCCCGTCGCCTTTCCCTGTCGCCGCGCCCTCGATCAGCCCCGGCACGTCGAGCAGCTGGATGTTCGCGCCGCGGTGGTTGAGCATCCCCGGGTTGACGTCGAGCGTCGTGAACTCGTAGGAGCCGGTCTCGCTCTCGGCGTTGGTTAGCGAGTTCAACATCGACGACTTGCCGACGCTCGGGAACCCTACCAGTGCGACAGTCGCGTCGCCGTGTTTCTCGACGGAGTAGCCACCACCGCCGCCCGAGCCGGACTGCTGTTTCTCGAGTTTCTCCTTTTTTTCCGCGAGCTTGGACTTCAGCCGGCCGATGTGGGCCTCCGTCGACTTGTTGTAGGGCGTGTTGGCGATTTCTTCCTCGATTGCCTCGATTTCATCCTCGAGCCCCATTTGCCCGTACACAACCGGTCGTGCCGAAAAACCCTTTCGAGACCCGCGCCGACCGACGCGGCCACGGAGACGAACCTGCCCGTCGTCGCCGCCGTTCCAGTGTACTGAACATTCGCTTCCTCTGGTGTGTACGTCTCACCAACGTTGTGTTAGCTATACCCGTCTATCTTCCGCATTCTTCCGTATGCACAGGCGGGACTACGTCACAGCGGTGGGGAGTAGCGTGAGCGCCCTCACGGCGACGCGGATCGGGCGTGCCCAGCCGCGCCGCCTCGAGCGAGTCCTCCCGGCCGACGGCGACACTGCCGTCCAGCCCGGCGGTGAGGTGATGTTCGAGGCTGCGGCCGCACCCGGCATCGACCCGACGGCGGTCGAGTGGTGGGTCGACGGTCGCGGAGTAGCTGAGATAGCACCGGGCGCACCGTTCTGGAGTTACACGCACCGAACGGGGAATCCAGCCGCTCACGGTCAGTTCGACGAGGCCGGGACGTACGAGGTCGTTGTGGCCGCCGACGGGGCCACGGCCTCCTGGCGGGTGACGGTCACCGACGACGCGCCGACGGCTCCGAGCGTGACGGTCACGTGCGATCCCGGGCCGGATGCCACGATCACCACGCGCGACGAGCTCACAGTGACTGCGACGGCCACGGACGACAGTGGGATCCTCGAGCGCGTCCTCCGGCAAGAAGGGCGCAACGCCACGTACGTCGACAGCGCCGACGTCTCGGGGGCGGACGCGAGGGCCACGTACACGACGACGGCGGGCGACGCCATCTGGTTCATCGGTGGCTACCCGATGATGGCGTGGGTCGTCTGCCGCGACGGTCGCGTGTCCGCCGCCCGAACCGAGGGACCGTCGATCGAAGCGATGCGTGACGTGCGGATCACCGGGACGAACGCCCCGGTACAGGCGGGAGAGGATCTCGTCGTCGATGCCGAACTTGAGATCGACGGCGACAGCACCTATCACGGCCTCGTCGAGGCGACACTCGATCTGATCGTCGGCCACGATCCCACCCACGTCGACAGCACGACTGTCGAGGTGTTCGCCGGCCGGACGGAGACGGTCCAACTCGAGTTCACGACCGCGACCGTCCGTAACACGCAGACGTTTCCGGTCCGCGTCGAGACGCGCCACGCGGCCGCGGAGACGGACGTTACCGTCATCGGAACCGACGACAAGGGGGCCGGCCAACTAAACGTGTCGGACCTGTCGACGAACGCCCCCGTGACCGGCGGTGACTGGCTCGAGGTGACGGCGACGCTCGAGAACGGAGGTGAGGGGCCTGCTAGCCGCGAGGTCGAACTCGTGGTCGGGCACGATCCGACGACTGTCGACACGCAACGGGTGACCCTCGACGCGGGCGAGACGACGACCGTCTCACTGGGCTACGAGACATACCCCGTCGCGAACGACGACGAGTTTCCGGTTCGGGTGCGGACGGGCGACGATTCGGCCTCGCGGTCCGTCCTGGTTTACGGCCGCGATGGGGACGGGAACGGTGGGTCCGGCGAGGCGAGGTTCTCGGTGTCGATCACCGGGACGAATGCGCCGGTGGACGGCGGCGACTGGCTCGAGGTGACCGCGACCGTCGAAAACGGTGGCGAGACCGCAGCCTCGCACGACGTCGAGCTCGTGGTCGGTCGCTCGCCCGAGGTGGTCGATTCCCAGGCCGTTAGTCTTCAACCCGGCCAGACGGCGACGGTCTCGCTGGGGTACGAAACCTATCCGGTGGCCAACGACGACACGTTCCCGGTGACGGTCCGGTCGCCCCACTCGAGCGACACGCGGACGGTCACGGTCCGTGGAACGGGCTGATGCGCGGACACCACTACTAAACAACATCACCATTGGCAACGTAATTTCGACACACATAAACGACCGGCGACCGTCCAATCAAGTATGTCGAACGCATCGCAGCTGCGTGACAGCACCCAGATCGTCCTCCCCAGCGAGGCACTCGAGGGGCTCGAGGCGCAGCTCGATGACGTCTGTACGGTTTCGGTCTTCACCGAGGGCGACGACCAGTGCCGGATCGTCGGCAGCCCCGTCGAGATCAAACGAGCCAGCGAGTTCCTCGCCCGGCATGGCGTCAACGTGCGCTGACCGTCGGATTTTGCAATTTCTATCAATAGTCATACAGTGATCGGCTTCCGTCGACGGCACATTGACTGCCGAACTGACTGTGGTTTTTTCGTGGTGATGGCTGTTTGTGAGCGCTGTGGCTAGCCGAAACCAGAATGCCTATATTGATTTAGGCCTGCCTAAAAATATGGCGGGAACGCTGACAGGGAATACGGAACCGGCGTGTCTGAGACGATCCGGAGACAGCGGTCGTGTCGTCGCGAAAACGAGGCAAGCCGACGGTTCGAACCCGATGGTGCATTGCCCGTGACCCGCGAGACGACAGCCAAGAGCGAGGAGTACGCGACTCCAGTCGAGACGATCAGGGCGGCGCGAGACACCGTTGCTGCCCTTCGAAGCACCGACGGTGGCTTCGTCGTCTCCTGTCGCGAGTCGGGGATTCGACCCGCGCCGGTCACGGACGCACGATTCGACACCCACGCCGATGCCCAGCGAGCCTGTGACGCCGCTCACCGTTACCGTGATGCGATGCGAACGCTCGATCCGTCGCTGTCACGGTACGACCTCGTCGTCTCACCGATCGACGAGACCGCACTCGAGGTCGCGAGTGTTCGCGAACTGACCGACCGGCGACGTGCGAACGGACTCCCCGCGTCGCGACGGACCGTAACGCTCGCCGGCACCGGCAGCGACGAGTGGCTCCGCGTCGAGAACGGCCCGGTCGTTCACTTCACCGGCCCCGATTCGCTGCTCGACGACGAGGTCATCGCACGACAACTCCGATCGAAACTCGACGAGAAACGCGGTTGATCCTCGCCCGTCTCTCCATCGGCTGGACAGGTCAGCGCCGAGCCGACGACGCGCTCGCGGTGGCGCTCAGACATCCGTGCCGTGTTATCACTCCGGATGCACCGGCGCGTCGAACCTACCCCGGACGAGCGGCTTCGCGACGTGGCGACGGCGCACACATCGGTATGGGATAGAGTCGCTCGGCTACCACTACCCCGCTACGGTCGATACTGACCTATCACGTCTGCTTACAGTCACGGTAGCCCCTTGTCTGCCCGGCGTCTACGTGGACTATGACTCGCGTTCTGGTTCCGGTTGACGGCTCCTCGCGAGCGACCGACGCACTCGAGGAAGCGTTCGACCTGTTTCCCGACGCCGAGATCCACGTCTTGCACGTCATTCAGGTCACTCGGGTCCCGTCGGACCCGGGGACGACGCCCTACGAATACGCCAAAGAGCAGGGGCAAGCGTTTCTCGAGGACGCGGCGACGACCGCCGAGACACACGATCGGGAGATCAAAACGGCGCTCATCGAGGGCCATACCGCCCGCACGATCCGCCGGTATATCGACGAGCACGACATCGATCACGTCGTGATGGGCAGTACTGGTCGGTCCGGAATGTCGAGAGTCCTGTTGGGCAGCGTCGCGGAGGCGGTCACCCGTCGCTCTCCCGTTTCGGTCACGATCGTCCGGTGACGGCTCGTATTGCCGGTTGCAAGCCACGTCATACGAACCACTGTCATACGGCCGTCTGTCAGCTAGTGCCGGTGGGCCCGCGACCGCTCCTGCAAGTTGCCAGTCACTCGAGACAGCGGATCGTATCACCAGTTCTCCTTCGAACGACGACCCGCCGTCTACCGCTCCGGATGCGTCGGCGCGTCGAATCCACCCCGGACGAGCGGCTTCGCAATATGCCGACGTGCACACGGCGGCACCTCGTACCAACCGTCCTCGAGTTCGCGCTCGAGTTCCTGTGTCGGTTTCTCTGCCGCCGACGTGCCACACTCCCGACAGCGGTAGCCCTGGTTCCGCCCGGCACTCTTCATCGTCCGTCCACAATCTGGACAGATCGGGGTGACCCGTTCGGTTCGCACGAGCTCGTGGACGGCGAACTTCTCGAGTTTGAGCGTGCCGTCGGATACCTCGCCACAGGCGGTGAGTCGATCGCCGATACGAAGCGCTCGCACGCGATCCCGGAAGCGTTTCGTCGGCTCGAAGGCGGCACACATGAGTCGCTCGGACGCACCGTCGGCCGCGCTGTCGCCAGCGGCTGGCGGCTCGAGCTCGACGAAGACGTGGCCGCCGCGTCGTGTTTCGGGTTCGCTGGCGACCCGTCCCTCGAGGCGGTAGGCGTGGCCGTCGTCGACTGTCGACAGCGAGCCGTCCTGCAAGTGGACATCCGTCCCCTGATTCGTGACGAACAGTTGGGTCGCGGCGACGGGTTCGCTCTCGATCCGGTCGGCGACCGCGCGGACGGCGTCTGCATCGTCGCCGCGGATACCATGCAAGATTGGACCGGGCGTGTGGGGCACGCAAACGGTCTCGTTCTCGCCACGGTCGACCGTATCCCACACGTCGGGATAGCCCCAGTCGGCCGCGTCGACGACGCTCTCGTGGTCGACCTCGCGGGGCGTTCCCCACCGGTCGGGTTCGCGGTAGGAGATGTACTCGTAGGTCCACTCCGCGAGCGCGTCCCAGGCCCCGATCGCGGCCAGCGCACCGATCCGGCCGCGGCCGTCGCCGGTGTGCCACGATCGGTAGCCGTGGCGGTCGATCAGGCTCTCGGCATCGTCGATTGCGAGGTGATCGCGGATCGCCGCTCGAGCGAACGCAGTGACGTCGTCCGGCACTGGATCGTCGTCGGGGTCGTGGGCCGCCACGACGAGCCCGGGGTTCGTCCGCTCGTCCGTGGTCTCGGCCAGTGACTCGAGTCGCTCGCGCGCGAGTGCGAACGCGCGATCGGAATCACAGTCCGTGTGAATCGCCAGCGCGGCGTTGCCCCGGGTTTTGTACTCGACGGCGGGGTTGAGCCGGACGAGCAGGAGCCGCGGGATCGCGCTCGAGCCGTCCTGGCGCAGTCGCTCGGCGATCGCCGCGGCGACGTATGTCGTACACATTCCCAGCTCGCGCGAGTCCGTATCGTCGATCCCGACGACGGTCATCGGCGATGGTTGCACGCCCGCCGAGTAACCCCTTTCGGGATCCGTCCCATCACCGCCGGCGGTAGAAACCTCTATATAAGAATACTCCTGAGATTGGCTCGAATCGCGACACGGGACGCGGACATCACGGGGAAACTCTCTTATAGGAGGAATCGCTTACAACCCCGTATGTCCCGCTCCGCACTGGTCGGCAACGTGACCGCGATGTTAGAGGACGCGGGATTCGTGGTGAGCGATCGGTGTGCGATTCGGCCGAAGAGTTTCGATATTGCTGCGCGACGTGGCGACGATCTGATCCTCGTCAAGATCCTCGCGAATATCGACGCGTTCAACGAGGCGACCGGCCACGAGATGCGTCGGCTTGGAACCTACCTGGAAGCGACGCCGCTGGTCATCGGACTGCGCAGCCGTGACGAGGACCTGAAACCGGACGTCGTCTATTTCCGACACGGCGTCCCCGTCTTCAGTCCCGATACGGCGTACAATCTCTTTATCGAGAACGTCCCGCCGCTGATCTACGCTGCGCCGGGCGGCCTCTACGTCAACATCGACGGCGATCTGCTGGCCGACGAACGCCAGGACAAAGACTGGAGTCTCGGCCAACTGGCCAGCGAACTCGGCGTCTCGCGGCGCACCGTCTCGAAGTACGAAGACGGCATGAACGCCTCCGTCGAGGTCGCGATGGCGCTCGAGGAACTGTTCGAAGCACCCCTGACGAGCCCAGTCGACGTCCTCGAGGGGGCCGACGAGGTCCACGAGAGCGAGGCGACGCCGGACGACCCGGAGGCCGACCCCGACGACCAACAGGTAGTCGCCGTCTTCACGCGGGCCGGCTACAGCGTCCATCCGACGGTCCGCTCGCCGTTTACGGCCGTCAGTGAGGACGAAGACGACAGCGACATCGTCCTGACGGGTCACTCGAAGTTCACGAAGGCCGCGAAGAAACGCGCCCGGATCATGAGTTCGATCGGGGCAGTTACCCGCACGCGGTCGGTCTACGTCGTCGACCGGGCGAAACAGGAGTCCGTCGACGGCACGGCGCTGGTCGAACGCGACGAGCTCGCTGATCTTCGAAACGCCGACGAACTGCGAGACGTCATCCGGGAGCGGTCGGAGTACGAAGAAGCAGCTTGATCGGTCGCGTCTAGCCGTTTGATCGGCGTTCGATACAGCTCCCGCCCGTTGTCACTGTGTTTTGTTGTCGTAGTACGCCGATTCGTGGCTGTCCTGGAACCGGCTGATTGTCGCCGGTATCAGGCGGTCTCGTCGCCGTACGTTTCCTCGAGGTACTCGACGATGTCGCTGCTTTCAGGCATTCCTTCGACGCCGGTCGCCTCGTCGGTGATGACCGGCACGCCCGTCTGGCCGCTGACTTGCTTGACTTCAGTCCGGTCGCCGTGCAAGCGGGGCACCTCGATGGTGTCGTAGTCGAGGTCGAGGTCGTCGAGTTTCGTCCGGACCATCGCACAGAACGGACAGCCGGGGAGGTCGTACAGCGTGATGTCTGCCATCGTGACCGAAGGTAGGGGCCTCGAACCCCAAGAGCACAGTGATTGCGATGGTTTGGTATCGGCCAGCAACGACTGCACACGAGCGCGTTCTGATACGGTCTACTGTAAATCATTACCGGTGCAACCGCGACCGCCCTGCGGTTGCACTGGTACATCGTTACAGCAAACCGTATGAGTGGATCGGTTCAGTGGCCGCTCGAGCGGTGCTCGACGTGAGCTTAGCCGAGCATCCCGCTGGTGGAGACGTAGAAGTAGCCGATCAGCGCGACGGCGATCGCCCACTGCCCGAGACGAACGTCGGTACGCTCGCCCATCGCCGTTTTGATCAGCGGGTAGGCGATGATCCCGGCAGCCAGGCCGGTGGCGATCGAGTACGTCAGCGGCATGATGGTGATCGTTAGGCCGGCGGAAACCGACCACGCCGGGTCCTGCCAGTCGATATCGAGGACGCCCTGGAGCATGATGACCCCGACGGCGACGAGCGCGATAAACGAGGCGTAGGCAGGGATCGCGGCGATGACTGGTACTGCGACCAGCGACACTGCAAACAGGGCACCAACTACGAGGGCAGTGAACCCGGTGCGGCCGCCTTCCTCGACGCCAGTCGACGACTCGACGAAGGTCGTCACCGTCGAGGTGCCGACCATCGCCCCGACAGTCGTCCCGATAGCGTCGGCCATTAGTGGCTTCTCGATTTCGGGGAGTTCGCCGTCTTCGTCCAAGAACTCACCGAACTGGGCGACGCCGATGAGCGTCCCGGCGGTGTCGAAGAAGTCGACGAAGAAGAACGTGAACACGACGAGTACGAACGTCAGCGGGTCGACATCACGAAGTCCCTCGACGAACGCACCGGCAAGCGGCGTGATGTCGTAGTGTGGGGATGTCACTGCTTCGAAGGTGACCTCGCCGGTTCTCTCGTCGAACAACGTCTCGGGTGCGAGTGCTGACGCGCTTGCAACGCCAGTGAGCAACAGTCCCCAGCCGGCAACGGCTGTCGTGACGATGCCAGCGATGATCGCGCCCTTCATCCCGCGTGCCCACAGGATAAACGTCAAGAAGAGGCCGGCGAGCCCGAGGATCGCGGCTGGATTCTGTGCGATGTTACCGAGCGTGACCAGGGTCGCTGGATCGCCCGTAACGACCTGCATCTCTTGAAGCCCGATAAACAGCAGGAACACACCGATCCCCGCACCGACCGAGAATTTGACTGGTTCGGGGAAGAGGTTAATAACGTACTTCCGGGCACCGACCGCCGTGATCGCGATGAAGATGATTCCCTCGACGAAAACCGCGGCGAGGGCTGTTTGCCACGGAATCCCCATCCCGATGACGACGGTGAACGTAAAGAAGGCGTTGAGCCCCATGCCGGGAGCCAGTCCGAACGGTCGGTTGGCGTACAGCGCCATCACCAGCACCGCGACGACCGAGGCGATGATCGTCGCGATCGCCAGCATCTGGAACACTTCGTTTAAGCCGTAGACGGCCCCGTCGATGGTCGTCTGCTGGTTGATATCGCCCTGTTCGTTGAACCCCATAATCGCCGGCAGCAACACCGTCGGGTTCACCACGATGATATACGACATCGCCAGGAACGTCGTAATCCCCGCGACCAGTTCGGTCGTGAAATCGGTATCGTGTTCCTCGAACTCGAAATACGACGCCAGTAACTCGATAGCCCCCATTTTGGATGCTCGAGCGTAGCAACACTGGTTAGTTAAGCGTTTTTGTCCAGCACGGTATGTCACGAAAGAACATTCATGCGTCCTGATTGATAGGCTGACGAGCCGGCGATCGGATTGGGTGTGGGTGGGCGACTGCCCACGGTCGGCGGACGAACGTATTTGACCCAGGAGCGTGTACTGTGGTACCATGAGATTCGTCATCGTTGGATACGGCCGAGTTGGCTCGCGGACGGCAACGATCCTCGACGAAGAGGGCCACGATGTCGCCGTTGTCGACAACGACATCGACCGGCTCAAGCGTGTCTCCGACGGCGAGTTCGAGACAGTACACGGCGATGGATCCGACGAAGACGTCCTCGCTGATGCTGGAATCGAGACGGCCGACGCGATCGGGGCCTTTACGCCCGATCTCAACGTCAACTTCGCAGCCTGTATGGTCGGGACTCACCACGGCTGTCGGACCGTCCTGCGGATCGACGCGGACTACCGCGAGGACATCTACGAGAAGTACGCTGCGGAGGTCGACGAGATTATCTACCCTGAACGACTCGGCGCTGCGGGTGCGAAAACCGCCCTGCTGGGCGGCGACTTCAACGTCGTTGCCGACCTCGCGGCAAACCTCCAGTTGACCGTCCTCGAGATCACGGAGGGGTCGCCAGCGGTCGGAAAGCGAATGAGCGAACTCGAGTTGCCCGAATCCGCACGGATCTACGCCCACGGCCGCGCTCGCGAGCCGCTGACGATCCCGCTGCCGGGAACGGAACTCGCAGTCGGGGACGAGGTGGCGGTCATCACTGAAACAGACCGTGCGGATGCGGTTCGGTCCGCACTGTTACCTGCAAGCGCCTGAGGGCCGGCCGCGGGAGCTACCATCGCGATACCGGTCCGACTGTGGTACGTGTCCCGAAGGTTATGGGAAGAGAAACGGGAGCAGGCGCGCAGGCGAGTGGATGGGGGGAGTGTGGTGGGGAGGCCGCCAGCGCGCCTATTCGTTTCGTTACGGTGTGGGATAATAAAACCGCGTCAGACGATCGGCCGACAGCGGTCAGACGGGCAGCCGTCGTCCCGTTTCCTGATCCACCTCTCGGTCCACGAGAGCCGGGACATCGGTTTACCTGTTCGTCTCAGTCGGACGATGAAACGTCGTCCTCGAGACGGAAGACGAGGACGTTCTGATGGACCATCGAGGGAACGAAGGAGAACGGGTAGCCGTAGACGTGGAGGTCCTTGGTTGGATCGTACCAGATCAGGGTCGCCGCGAGCGACAGCGGTGCGGTCGACTCGATTGCCTGTGCCAGCTCCGCCGAGAGGAATTCGTAGGACTGCTCGCGGTACATATCCCCGATGAAGACGACGACGTGCCCGTCCGGGGCGACAGCGTCGGTAAAGCGGTCGAACTTCTCGGCCATGTCCGCGAGCCAGTCGGCTTTCGTCTCCCAGGTCGCGTCTGTTTCGGAGGGTATGTCGCCGTCCTCGCTGTCGTCCGGTCCGTCGAACGATCCCAGCTTACTCTCACGAGTTCGGCGCTCATTGCGCGTCTGCTCGAGTTCGTCCATGTGCCAGTAGGGGACGTCGGTAAGAAGGAGGTCGACCGAGTCGTCGTCAACGTCGTCGATCAGGTCGGCACAGTCGCCGTGGCGCATGTCCTGGGCAGCCAGCGGCGGCTCGCCGCGGGCGCGGCGCTCGTCGTTTTCGCGCTCGAGGACCTCGTGATAGATCTCGACCCACCGGTCGGTGCGCTCGAAGCCGATCGCCTCACGGCGACCGGTGCCCTCGTGTTCACAGAGGCTCGCGCCCAGCAAGGTGCCGCCGACGCCGGCGAAGGGGTCGAGGACGGTGTCGCCGGCCTTGCTGAACCGGCCGATCAACTCGGCACAGAGCCGCGGGGGTTTCTGCCCGCCGTGTTCGCTGCGCAGCTCGTGCTGGAGGTCGGGCGGGTAGCCCTCCGCGATGATGGATTTCGTGGCGTACTTCCACTCCTTGCCCGTGAGGTCGTTGACCCGATTGCGCTCGTCGTAGATCCCCCGCCCCTCGACGTAGCGCTGGTGGTCGGCTAACTCGTCGGTGTCGACCACCTTGCCGTCCTCAACCGGCAGGGATTCCTCGCGTGCGCGGTCGGCGTCGAACCCGCCGTCGTCGTCCGTGAACAGCCGACTCTGGCGGTGTCGCTCCCCGTCGTCTGCCATACCCTCGAGTGCTCACGGGGACCGCTTAAACGCTTGTGGCTCGCGTCGACCGGCCTGCGTGCCCGACGTTTTTCACTGTGTTCTCCGAAAAGCACCAGTACCGATGGTTCTCGTCGTCGACGCCGTCCTGCTCGCAGTGGGCGTCCTCGCTCTGTGGATCGGTGCACGCCTCCTCGTGACCGGGGCCTCGCGACTCGCCGGTGCGGCCGGCGTCTCCGCGCTCGTCGTCGGCCTCACGGTCGTCGCCTTCGGAACCTCCGCGCCGGAGATCGCCGTTTCGGTCGAGGCCGCGTTCGCGGGCCGGGGCGACGTCTCGGTCGGCAACGTCGTCGGCTCGAACCTGTTCAACCTCGGCGTGGTCCTCGGTCTCATTGGCGTCCTTTCGCCGTTTCGGGTCACCGAGACGCTGGTCCGTCGAGACGCACTCGCAATGGCTGCCGCGACGGCAGTCGCCACCGTCGTCCTCCTGAACGGGGCCGTCTCGCGACTCGAGGGAGCACTCCTCCTCGCGCTGCTGGGCGGCTACCTCGGCGCGCTCGGCGTCGCGATTCGGGCGGGAACCCGGGCCGGCGGTAGCCGACCCGAACCGACCGACGGGGGAGCGACGCCACCGCCGCTCGCTCCAGACGAGGGCGATCCGCGCGAGATTCGGCCGGCGCTCGAGGGCGGTCGCGCCCTCGCGGGCCTCCTCCTCGTGATCGGCGGCGGGCGCGTGTTGATCGATTCTGCGGTCGGACTGGCACTGGCCGTCGGCATCTCGGAGTGGACGGTCGGCGCGACGATCGTCGCGACCGGAACCTCGCTGCCGGAACTCGTCACCTCCGTCGTCGCCATCCGTCGGGGCGACGTGGGCATCGCGGCGGGCAACGTCGTCGGCTCGAACGTCTTTAACGCTCTCGGCGTTCTGGGGCTCGTCGCCGTCGTCCGGCCGACGACGGTCGACCCCGCCGTCTTCCTCGGCATCGGGTGGCTCTGCGTGCTGACCGCGTTCGCGACGGCCGTGCTTGCGACCGGCCGGCGGCTGACCCGGCTCGAGGGTATTGCCCTCGTCGCACTCGGGGTGAGCTACTGGGTCGTGAGCGTGGCACTCTGAGGTCTCGATCGACGGACGCAGTGACAAGCGGCGAACCCAGTGACATGGGTGTTAGCGAGGGTACTTGCTGCTCGCGACCCGAGACGGGTCTATGAACATGCTCGTCGACGGCGAGTGGCGCACCGACGCGTTCGACCTCACCACCAGCGATGGGTCGTTCGAGCGCCAGGAGACGCCGTTTCGAGACGAAATCCGGGACGATCCCGACGCCCGGTTTCAGCCCGAAGCGGGTCGGTACCACCTCTACGTCTCGTATGCCTGTCCGTGGGCTCATCGAACGCTTTTGCTGCGGTCGCTTCTGGGGCTCGAGGACGCGATTTCGGTCTCGGTCGTCGATCCGTATCGTGACGAAGACGGGTGGCAGTTCACGCCCGAGAAGGACGGCTGTACCCGCGATCACGTCCACGACGCGGACTTCCTCCGGGAACTCTACGTCCGTGCGGACCCGGACGCGACCTGTCGCGTGACAGTGCCGGTGCTGTGGGACACCGAGGAAGACACGATCGTCAACAACGAATCCGAAGAGATCATGCGAATGTTTGATACCGAGTTCGACGAGTATGCGCAACGAGACGTGGACCTGTATCCCGAGGGCTATCGGGACGAGGTCGATCGGATCATCGACGAAATCTACGAGCCGATCAACAACGGCGTCTATCGGGCCGGCTTCGCCACGAAACAGAAGCCCTACGACGAGGCAGTCGATGAGCTCTTCGCGGCGCTCGATCACTGGGACGAGGTGCTTGGAGACCAGCGCTATCTCGCGGGCGATCGGCTGACGGAGGCGGACATTGCGATGTTCACCACCCTCGTCCGCTTCGACAACGTCTATTACACGCACTTCATGTGTAACGTCCAGCCAATCCGAGAGTACGACAACCTCTGGCCATATCTGCGTGATCTGTACCAGACGCCCGGCGTCGCCGAGACGGTGAACATGGCCCACATCAAAGAACACTACTACACGACCCACCCCGACGTGAATCCCCACCGGATCGTCGCCCGCGGTCCCGACCTCGAGTTCGAGACCCCCCACGACCGCGACGCGCTGCCCGGCGAGGCGCCGTCGGACCTCCGTGCGGCGGTCAGTATAGACGACTAACAGCGGTAGAAGCGACAACGGCGCGATGACGGCGTTTCAAAACAGCGGGTTGGTCGATTCGGTTTAGGCGTCGTCGGCTGCGTCCTCGTCGGTTTCGGCATCGTCGTCGGCAGCCTCGAGTCGGTCGGTGCTGGAGCGGTCGGCTTCACGGCGCCACGTTTCGAAACTATGCTCGAGTTCCTCGTCCGAGACGAACACCTTCCAGAGAACCCACACGACAGCCAGCACGGGGAGAAGCGGAAGAAGGATGATAACGAGTACTGCGGCCATGATATAGCCGAACAGGGACATCTGTGTGTTCGGCCCATAGCCGGTCGACTCTGACACCTTGACTGACATGTGTGCGCCTACGAACGTGTCGGTATTCCATGTTACGGTTCGGCGAATCCACTCTGGAACGGAGATATGTCGCCGCGACTGCCGGGAATCAACTCGTCTCGAGCCCGGCTCGCCCGTCCGACGCGTCGCTGAGCACCGCTTCGGCGTCGTCTGTGGGACGGTATGCGAGGGCCTGCATGGTCTCGGACAGTGAGAGAAACCGCTCCGAGTTATCGGAGATGCCGTGTGCGACCAGCGGCGACGTCTCGAGCGTCGCCGTCGCGGCCGCGTTGAGCAACCGCCGGCAGTCGCCGGGGCTGAGCCACATCGCACGTGCGTAGCGTTCGCCGGCCCCGTCTCGCTCCCGACATTCCTGGCGGAGTTCGTCGCGGGTGAGTAGCCAGCCGATCCGGAGATTGACGACCTCGAGTCCGTGTCGGTTCGCATAGTACGAGCCCATCGCCTCGCCGAAGACCTTTGTAACGCCGTAGTAGGTGTCCGGATCGATCGCCCCGTCCGGGCGGACGACCTCGGGCATGCCGACCGTCGACTCCGGGCGGATCGGTGAGACGGTGTTTCGCATGTTGACTGCGTGGTTCGAACTCGCGAAGACTACCCGCTCGAGATCGTTCTCGAGGGCGGCCTCGAAGGCGTTGTAGAGCCCGTCGATATTCGGTCCGCGCAGCTCGTCCCACGCGGCCCGTGGCGAGGCGATGGCCGCGAGGTGGATCACCACGTCCTGACCCGCGAGCGCGTCGACGAACTCCTCCCGGTCGGTGATCTCGAGGAGTGTCGTCTCGAGGTCGTCGGTCTCGCTGTGGGAAAAGAGCGTCAGCTCGTGGTCGTCGGACGGGAACGCGTCGACGATCGCCCGCCCAACGTTCCCCGCCGCACCGGTGATGGCGATGTTCGTCATAGCGAACGGACACCGACGCGGCAGATATAGGCCGCCCCAGCGCGTTCCGGCCGATTCGTCTCCGATCGAGCGAGCGATCGACGCGGAACCGAGTCGATCGATTCCGGCGAGCCGGGGCTTGCAGGCTGCCGACCGCAGGCCTTTTTCGCGGGCGGCCGTACCCGTCTCCGTGACTGATCCCGCGACGTGGGACGTCGAACTTCGCGTGCCAGTCGACGCCGAGCTGGACGCCGCCGGCGACTCCCGAACGATCGAGGTCCGGGCGGACGAATCGATCCTCGCAGCGGCCCGGTCGGCTGGCATCTGGCTCTCCGCGGACTGCCAGCAGGGCTGGTGTATCACCTGCGGCGCGAAACTCATCTCCGGCGAGGTCGATCACAGCCAAGCCAAGCGGTACTACCCCGAAGACGAAGCGGCGGGATTCGTCCTCACCTGTGTCGCACGCCCCCGCTCCGATTGCGTCATCGAAGTCGAACAGTACGGCGAACTGCTCCAGCACCGCGCCGACCACGACAGGCCACCGGGTCGGTCGAAGCTCGGATAGCGCCCATCCCACGAGCATGCGCCCCTGTGCCGTCGCATACGTTTTCTCCCTGCAGGTGGTATGTACCGATATGACGTCACAGTTCACCGGCATCCTTCTCTACGACGGCGACTGCCCGTTCTGTTCGGCCGCCTCGACCGCGATGCGCCAGCTCGAGGGCGTCGGCGTCGTCCCCTGGGACGATCCGGCCGCACAGGACTTTCTCGAGGCGCAGTTCGGCGAGGACCCTTTTGCGCTGTTTTTCGTCGATATCGATGCCGAGACGGTCTGGGCGGGCCGGGCTGCCGCGAGTGAACTCTGTGAGCGTGCTGGCATGCCTGTGCTCGTTCAGGACATCGTGGGCGAGAACTACGAGCGAGTCGCCGACGCGATCCAGTCCGTCACGGGGACCGACCGCGAGATCGATCCCTATCATGACGCCTATCCCCTCGCCGACGATGCCGCGGCACTGTTCGACGAGCTGGCAGCAAACAGCAGTCGGACACACGTGCCGACCGACTCAGACTGAGTCGCTCGAGCAGTGACACTCGAGGACGGAATCGATATCCAGCGTGGGCGAGAGAGGAGTCGTTCGGTTCGTGACGAAAGAGACGGCAGCAAATGATTACTCGTAGAGCGTGCCGAGAAGGTATATCACGACGACCCCACCGACCTGGGCTAGCGCCACTTCAGGATAGAACCGGAGGTCGTCCGGGCGGAAGTAGCTGTCGAGAATCATGTCAACCCATCCGATCATCGCGATCGGGATCAGCACTCCCAGAAGCAGTTGAACGATTGTGATTAGATCGGCGACGCACTCCGGGATCTCTAGCCCCTCTGAGAACATATTAACGTAGATGTGTGTCTCTGTCTTAACTATTATCGGCGGCCACAGTTTGGATTCCGACCTTACACGGCAAGTTCACTCGTTACGTCGGATTCGGCACAGGCAGGGACCGCAGTCCCCGCGGCGGCACGAGGTAGTTTGCTCGGTTGTGGACACTGAGATACTGAAGAATGCCGTTGTTAGTTAGTGTGCCGACTGAGCCACTCTTGGCGAGGTCGGTCCCGGTCATCGCCTCACGAGTCTTGACGAAATCAGCGATCGATCGATGTAGTGAGAGGAAGTGGGTGGCCGCCTGATCGTCGTCGGTCGAGTCGAAGTCCCGACGCAGGATGATCGGCTCGCCGCCCTCGCGGGCGCGAGCGGCCTTTTGGGCGTGACCGACTGTGCCTTTCCGGGCAACCTCGGCTGCGTCCTCGCTGACTTCGGTCACGCGACTCGAGTCACCGAGGTTGTGCCCGGCCCCCTCGACGAGGTCGTCGTCGGCGTGGGTCGGCGAGAACATCTTGCTGACGCGCTGGTGGCGACTGTCCTGGTCATACCACTGATGGAGGTTCAACTGGAGCTTCGAGAGGTGAAGCGTCGTGCCGCCGGCGAACGGGCCGTCCTGAATCGTGACGCGGTCTTCGGTCGCTTGGTTCCCTTTGAAGCCCGATTTGAACCCCATGAACATCGGCGCGTCCTCCGGAACGGGATCGCCGTCGGGAACCCCGATGACGTCGGACTGGTTGTCCGCCGGGAGACCGCTCCCGATAAAGCCGGTTCGGCGCTCGGCAACCTCGAAGATGCCGTCGAAGGTTCCGTCGACGTCGATGCCGTTGAGTTGCTCGAGGTCGCCTTTCATGGCTTCCTCGACACTCAGCGTGACGTGGCCGTAGTCGCTGGCCAGGTGGAGCAACGCGTCGTACTCGTCGAGTTGCGGGGCCTCGAACGGTGTCAGCGCCGTCGGCTTGGGGAGGTCGACGCCCGCGAGGTCGGCCTCAAACCGGTCGAAATAGGCCGGCCCGTAGCCCATCGTAAACACCAGTCCCTCGTTGCCGCGTTTGTACGCCTTCTCGAGGGTTCGGAACGCGGCCTCGAGTTGCTCGCGTTCGTCGGTGGCGTCGGCGGGACCGTCGCCGACGTACTCGAGGCCGAGCAAGAGGTGATGTTCGGGGGGCAGGTCGTTGCCGTGGTCGTCGGGCTCGAGAAACTCGTTCCAGGCGTGCTGGCGATCGGGAAGCGCATCAGGTGCGTGGGTGGCCTGTGGCACGTCCTCGGTCGGTTCGCGCTGGAGGCAGGCGGAGAGTGCGCTCGCACCGCCGATGGCGACGGCGCTGCGGACGAACGCACGACGCGAGATCCCACGATCCGGTCGGTCCATAGACGACTCTGTGTGTCCGTCGGGCAAGGGAATTACGGTCCTGCTGACCCCGTGCGATACCGACTCGACGATCGGCCACGAACCCCTTCCCTTTCTGATACCGTCCCGTCATAACGCTTGACGCGACAGCCGTTTCGGACGGACTGTCGTCTAACCGTCTGGCCACACGAAGTTGATTTGCTGTCAGAAGTGGGTGATCGTAACGATAAAACGAATATTATCTCGAGACTGTACGCGAACCTCTAAGTGACGCGTTATGGTGCCAACGGATGCGATGTCTGATGACAAACCACACTCTGCAGGGAGCGTTAGTCACGGCGATACGAGTGAACGCGTCGGTATGGAAGTCATCCGCGAACGTGGACTCGAGCCGGAAGACCTCCGCGAGAAACTGATCGACGCGATCGGGGCCGAGTTCACCACCTACTACTACTATACGAACCTGCGGATGCATCTGGCGGGGCACGAAGACTACAAGGAGATCACCGAAGATGCCCGTCTTGAGGACCGGGCCCACTTCGAACTCGTCGCGCCGCGGGTGTACGAACTCGGCGGGGCGCTCCCCAACGACATCCGAGATTTCGCTGATCGGGCCTCCTGTCCGGACGCAGAGGTACCGACGCCGATGGACGACGAGGGCGGGTTCAACACCACCAGCCTCGATGCCGAAGGGGTTCTCGAGGTCCTGCTCGAGGCCGAACGCTGTGCGATCCGGACGTGGTCGGAGGTCTGCGATATGACTCGTGACGTCGACCCGCGGACCTACGACATGGCCTCGCGCATTCTCCAGGAGGAGATCGAACACGAGGCGTGGTTCGTCGAACTCCTCTCGATGGAACGCGATGGCGAGATCAACCCGGCCGGCCACTTCGTCCGGGGCGAACCCGGCGACGCACCGCTGTCGACGAACCGGCGATTCAACGACAGCGCATAAGCTGTCGGCCATCATTCGTCCACACTCGGGCGGTCGCGCCACCGCCGGAGCACCGCAACTGTCGACGGCGGCGACCGGTACAGCCTTTCCTGTGTATGTGCTACGGTCTCTATGAACGAGGTCGAGGTGTTCGTCGAGATCGACGCGCCGCCCGAGGTCGTCTGGGAAGCCCTGCTCGCGTTCGACACCTATCCCGAGTGGAACCCCCTCACTCGTCGGGTCGAGGGGATCGTGATCGACGGGACGGAGCGCCGAGGGCGGGATGAACCCGCTGACGCTCGTGGACTCCTCGACGGCCAAGTGCTCGTCACCGTCGAGCCGTACAGACGGCTCGCCTGGCTCGACCGATTCTGGCTCCCGTTCGCGCTCGATCGCTACCACGAGTTTCATCTCCAGCCGATCGACGATGGACGGCGGACGCGGTTGCTCCAGCGGGAGACGGTTCGTGGCGCTCTTACCTCGCTGGTGTTCGACGAGACCAAGGTCGAACGGGCGTTCGTCGCGATGAACAAGGCAGTCGCGGCCCGCGCCGAGCGACGGGCCAGCGCGACGACGTAACCGCCCGTCGGTCGCGGTCGTCGTCCGCAGATTCAAGTACGGACGGGCGGCCAAGCCCCCCGTGATCCATCAGACAGTACGCATACCGAGTCTCGAGGACCAGCCGCCGTCACTGCCAGCCCGGGTGAACGATGGGCCATAGGGCGTTGGTCGCCTATCGGCGGCCGGATCGGCTCTACGAGTTGCGATACAGTCACTGGGGCGGCGACGACCTGTCGCTGACCGACGAGATCAGCGCCGCCACACCCCTGGCAGCCGGTGCGATCGCCCCCTCACTCGTGACGGATTCGATCACCCGCGAACGAATCCTGACCGACCAGCTCGATCCCCGCGTCTACGAGGCGCTGTATCTCGTCGATCCGGCGGCCGACTACGCGGTCGACGCCTACCGGGTCTGCTGGCTCGAGTGGGGTGACGGCCGCGACGGCGGTGAGCGATCCGTGGGCTCGCGAGCGACGTCGGATCCGATCGCCGACGGGAGCCGCGGCGCGATCGTGGCGGTCGACCCCGCCGACGACCGCGCGCTCAGGATCTGGTTTCGCGCGATCAAAACCGCGCTGGCCGACGTCGTCGAACTGGGCGGCCTCTCCCGGCGGGCCGCACGGGCCTACCTCGAGGCACGCGTCTGCGAGGAGTACGACAGCACCGTCTACACGTACGGCGACTCGCTCGATGATGACCGTGGGGACAGAGACGAACCCGCGCCGGACTGCTGGCTCGAGGACGACGATCGACGCGGGGATCGACAGAACTAGCGCAGCGAAACGGACCGCGGAGGCTGGAGCGATCGTCCTGTGTTACTCGTCAGCGCTCCAGCGCGCATCCGCGAGCGTCCGCTGGACGACCTCGTCCCCGACGGCCGCCGCCAGCGTCTCGAAGCCGGCTCGCTCGCGCCGGTCGCCCGCGTTAGCGACCAGCCGCGAGACGATGAACTCCGGCGTCGACCGGCCCACCGTGTCGAACCGTGGCTGATAATCGACGCGCAACTCGAGGTCGGGGTTCAGCCCTTCCGCGAAAATGCCGTCGACCCGCGCCTCGGGCGGCAGCGGCTCCAGATCGTCCGCGAGGTGGGTGACGAACACACCGAGCGCCTCGCGGTCGACGGCGAGCGTGACCAGCCCGTGGAGCAGGTCGGCCGCGCTGCCCGGCTCTGTGATCGCCTCGAACTCGTCGACAAGCATCAGCGTCCGGCCGCCCGACGACAGCGGCGGAACGATCGAGCGCAACGTGGACTCGAGGACGCCAGCGTTGAAACTCGCGTGGCGGCGGTGAAAGACCAGCGAGTCCACGGGTGTCACTTCGGCTCGATCCGCGGGCACCGGCAGCCCCATCATCGCCAGCAGGACGACCTGGCACAGCGTCTCGAGCAGCGTCGTCTTCCCGCCGCTGTTAGCCCCCGTCAGGACGGCGACGCGCTCTTCGCTGGGAACCGCGTTCACGTCGTCGGGAACGCTCGCGACGCGGTGTTCACCCAGTCCGTAGGTGACCGGCTGCACCGATGTCTCATCGCGCGCGGCGAGCGTGAGATTGCGTGCGTTGACGACGGAGACGGCCGCCTGCTCACCTTCGACGAACGTCGGCCGAGTACAGTCGTACGCGAGCGCAAAGCGGGCCAGCGAGAGCTGCAACGCGATCTCGTCGACCGCTTCGACCGCCCGATCGACGGCCTCGCGGGCATCCGCGAGCGTTTCCTGAAGGTCGCTGGCGATGGTCTCCTCGCGTTCGTCGACCGCCGCGGTGAGCTCGCTCCGGAGGGTGCGCAACGTCCCGCCGACGAAGTCGGTCGCGTCCGTCGCGTCGGTGGGCATCGCATCCCGAACCCGATCGATCGTCACGTCCGTCTCGCTCAGGAGGTGATCCTCGAAGGACTGGCGAAAGCCTTCGACGTCGCGAACGCCCTCTGATCGCAGGTCTTCGATCAGGTCGACTGCGTTGGCGTCCATGTCCTCGACGGTACCCAGCACGCCCCGAAGCCGGTCGAGTTCCTCGTCGGCACCCGACCGGACTCGGCCGCCATCCAGCGCTGCCAGCGCCTCGGCGGCCTCCTCGAGCCGCGCGCGCTCGAGATCAGCGATCGCAGCGAACGGCCCGGAGTCGACGCCAGCCTCGTCCAGCGCGAGCGCGGCCTCGACGGCGGCGTGTTCGCTGCCCTCGCGTTCGTCGTAGCGCTCGTAGGCCGCGAGGACGGTCTCGCGGTCGGCGTCGTCGAGATCTGCCCAGGCGTCCCTGGCCGCGAGAACGGCGTCGAGTCGTTCCGCCATCGCTGTCCGACTCTCGAGTGGCGTGAGCACCCGAATGCGATCCGCCGCGCGCTGCGTGACGGCGTGGTCGACCGCCAGATCGAGCAGTTCCTTGTAGGCCGCTCGCGCGTCACTGGTCGCTAACACGTCCATGCCGGCGCTGTCGGTTGCCCGCCGGAGAATTCGTGTCGCCCGCCCGCGGGCTAACCCGGCGTCGGCAAGCGCCCGGACGTCCCCACTCTCGATCGCCTGGACCGCCCGCTCGCGACCCAGCGCCTCGACCAGCGTCTCCCGCGTCTTCGGACCGACTCCCCAGTACTCCTCGAGTCGCATACACGGTGGACTCGAGGGAACGCTCTTGATACTGCCGGACACGGGTTCATCCACACCATCGTTGGGCGACTCGTAATTGATCGTTGGAGCGGGTGCGAGCCGTAGCGAGGCCTCTTCATCGTGTGGTTCCCGAGAAATATCCACGTTCGTGGATATAATTCGATTGTAGGACCGTCTATAGAAGCACAAACACGGGGGTTTTTATCGGCTCGAGTCACTACTGACTCCCATGACTGATGGGCGGGGCGAAACTCCCCGGCGAACAGGAATGACCGAAAAGTGCGGCGTCGTCGGCGTCTCACTCGACGGTCGGGACGCGGCACGACCGTTGTACTATGCACTCTACGCGCTCCAGCATCGGGGCCAGGAGTCCGCGGGGATCGTCACACACGACGGCTTTCAGCAGCACAGCCACGTCGAAATGGGCCTCGTCGGCGACGCTTTCGGCGAGGACGATCTCGAGACGCTCAACGGGGCGGCCGGGATCGGCCACGTCCGGTATCCGACGGCCGGCTCGGTCGACTCTTCCTGTGCACAGCCCTTCTCCGTCTCGTTCAAGAGCGGGTCGCTTGGCCTCTCGCACAACGGCAACCTCGTCAACGCCGACGAGATCCGTGAGGAACTCGCAGCCGCGGGACATGCCTTTACGAGTGACGGCGACACCGAGGTTATCGCCCACGATCTCGCGCGCAACCTCTTGGAAGAGGATCTGGTCCGCGCCGTCAAGCGCACGATGGGACGTATCCACGGCTCGTACTCGCTGACGATCAGCCACGATGACACGGTACTGGGCGTGCGCGATCCGCAGGGGAACCGGCCGCTGTGTATCGGGGAACTCGAGGACGGCTACATCCTGGCCTCGGAATCGGCGGCGATCGACACGCTGGACGGTGAACTGATTCGCGACGTTCGGCCGGGCGAACTCGTCGTCCTCCAGGACGACGGCCAGGGCTTCGATACCTACCAGCTCGTCGAACAGGAACACACTGCCCACTGCTTTTTCGAACACGTCTACTTCGCGCGCCCGGACAGCGTCATCGACGACACCCTCGTCTACGAGGCCCGGCGCGAACTCGGGCGCAAGCTCTGGGAGGAAAGCGGCGTCGAGACCGACGTCGTGATGCCTGTCCCCGACTCCGGCCGCGCCTTCGCCTCGGGCTACGCCGACGCCGCAAGCGAGACGACCGCCGACGGCGAGCCGCGAGCCGAGAGCGACGACGGCGTCGAGTTCGCCGAAGGACTGATGAAAAACCGCTACGTCGGCCGGACGTTCATCATGCCGACCCAGGACGAACGCGAACGCGCGGTCCGGCTGAAGCTCAACCCGATCAAGTCCACGATCGAGGGCAAAACCGTCACCGTCATCGACGACTCGATCGTCCGCGGAACGACCTCGACCCAGCTCGTCCAGCTCCTGAAAGACTGCGGGGCCGAGGAAGTCCACGTCCGCATCGGCGCACCGGCGATCGTCGCCCCATGCTACATGGGTATCGACATGGCCACCCGGGATGAACTGATCGCCGCGGACAAATCCGTCGCCGAGATCCGTGACGAGATCAGTGCTGACAGCCTCGCGTACCTCTCGACCGACGCCGTCGCCGAGGTACTCGAGAAAGACCGTATCGACCTCTGTCTGGGCTGTGTCACCGGGGAGTACCCCTACGATATCGAAGGCGAGGAGACCGACCGCGACGTGAGCCGCCCCGATATCGGCGAACAGCAGCTGCCTGCGGACGACTAACAACCTTTTACTCTGCGGTTTGCCGCGCTGGTGGCGTCGCCACACAGCGAGGCGTCCCTCGGTAAACGGTCGGTCAAAAGCACCGGAAGACGAGCCGCGGAACGCACAAGAGACTGACCGGCTAACTCGAGGCATGCCACTCTTACAGTTCGAGACGACGCTGTCGCTATCCGACGCAGAGAAAACCGACTTCGCCGAGCGGGTGACAGACCTCTATACGACCGAGATGGCGACGACCGCGGGACACGTCGCCGTGACGATCCGCGAGCGCGACGGGGCCGACCTCCATCTCGGACGCGCCGTCGAAGGACCGTTGCTCTTTCTCGATGCGGAGATCCGACAGGGTCGCTCGTTCGATCGAAAGCGGTCGTTCGCTCTCGCAACGATGGCATACGTCAGCGAGACGTTCGACGTCCCCGACGAAAATCAGAAGGTCGTCTTCACCGAGCATCCCGGCGAGGCGATGATGGGCGTCGACCGGGTCGGCGGCGAGTGGTCCGGAGACAGCGCTGATTCCGACTAGGGCTCGAGCCCCAGTCGCGACGACTATCGAAGACAGGCAGCGACGACCGCAAGCATGTCTTCGCCGCGGACTTCGTCGGCGAACAGCGGCACGCGCCGGACGTCGGTCCCGCGGAAGAGGTCCTGTGCCTCGGCGAGTGCGGACTGTTGGACATCCCAGCGACGTTGACAGAACTCGCAGTCGTCGAGGTTCGGCTGGAGGAACTCACCTTCGACGTCGTCGGTGACGTTCGACAGCGGCTCCATCACCCGGTTGACGACGACGGTGCCGACAGGGATCTCGAACTCCTGAAGCTGCTGGCGGAGTCGTTTGGATTCGAAGACGCTCATCTCCTCGGGGATCATCACGATCCGGAAGTCGGTCCGCGCGGGATCTTGCAGCGCCGCCCGCAGCCGTTCGATGCGTTCGCGCAGCACTTCCAGATCCTCGAGCTCGTTTTCGTTTTCCGGCGTCTCCTGCCCGCCGAACATCCCCTTGACACCCTCGAGCATGCCGCCGATGCGCTGGCGGAACTTCATCAGCCGGCCCATCATCGTGTCCATGATCTCGGGCAACTGCAGCAGGCGGAGGGTGTGGCCGGTCGGGGCCGTGTCGACGACCACGCGCTCGAAGCGCTCGTCGTCCATGTACTCGAGCAGAAGTTGCATCGCGGCGGCCTCGTCGGCACCCGGCATTGCACCGCCGAAGAGGGCGTCCATCGGTGATTCGCCGCCGAGCATGTCGCCGAGACCCCCGAGTGGACCGCCCTCCGCTCCTTCACCACCGGGGAAGGGGGAGGCACCGCCCGCGCCCGCTCCGCCGGCGAAGGGATCGTCGTCCGCTTCCGTTCCGGCACTTCCACCCGCCCCGCCGAAGGGGGTCTCGCCGCGCTCCATCGCAGCCTCGGGATCGATTTCGGCCGCGTAGAGCGGAATGTCGTCGCGAATTCGGCCGGGCTCGGCCGGCACGTCGGTTTCGAAGGTATCCGAAAGCGAGTGTGCGGGATCGGTCGAAACGACCAGCGTCGGCGTCCCGCTGCGGGCGCTGTCGAGGGCGGTCGCAGCCGCCATCGTCGTCTTTCCGACGCCGCCTTTCCCACCGTAGAGGACGTAGTCGGGGCCGTCGATCGGCTCGTCGGACGGCTCGACGTCGATGGTGTCGCGCTCCTCGTCGGCGTCGACGGAGTCCGTCGGCGTGACCTCGATCGTGTTTTCGCCGTCGTCGCTATCCCTCGTCGTTTGCTCGTCTTCCTCGACCGGTTCGACGTCGATGCCGCTCATACTCCGGGGTTTCCCGTCCCGACACGAGTATTCGTCGGTCTCGAGCCCTCGAGTCGATCTCAGTCGAAATACGCCGCCAGCCGTTCGGCCGCCTCTTCGACGCGTGGCGTCACGAGCGCGAACCGCAGCCACTCGCTGCGCGCGTCGCCAAATGCCTCGCCGGGCATTCCGGCCACGCCGGCCTCGTCGATCAGCCGTTCGACGTTTTCGAGCGTGCCCGGATAGCCCTCGAAGCGTGCCATCACGTAGAACGACCCGCTCGGCGTGGTGTATTCTGCGCCGGCCGCCTCGAGCGCGTCGGTAAACGTTGCGACTCGCTCGCGGAGCCGCTCCCGGTTGCGCTCGTAGTAGTCGGGGCCGGTCTCGCGAAGTGCCTGCAACACGGCGTACTGGCCCGGTCGGGTGGTCGCGACGTTGACCAGCATGTGGCGACTCTTAGCGTCCGCGACGAGTTCCGGCGGGAAGATCGCGTAGCCGACCCGCACCCCGGTGATCGCCATCGACTTCGAGAACGCGTTGGTGACGATCCGGTGGGCCGAGTCGGTCTCGAGCGCGCTCGCGAACGCCCCCGAAAGGTCGTAGTGGTCGTACACCTCGTCGCTGATCAGGATCGCGTCGTACTCTTCGGCGATCGCGACGAGTTCGCGCATCGTTTCGGCGGGATAGACCGCACCCGTCGGGTTGTTCGGCGTGTTCACGACGATCGCGGCCGTCTCGTCGCTTGCGGCCGCACGGACATCGGCGGGGTCCAGGTATCCCTCGTTGTCGACCGAGACGAATCGCTGCCGCCCGCCGAGCATCGTCGTCTTCCCCGGATAGTACGGATAGACGGGATCGGTCAGCAGGATCTCGTTTCCACACTCGCGCTCGAGCGCTCGCGCCATCGCGAGGTAGTTCGCTTCGCCCGCGCCGTTCGTGACGACGACCTGCTCGGCGTCGACGCCGCGACGGGCGGCGATCTCCGCGCGCAACTCGCGCAGTCCCTCGCTTGGCGCGTACTGGAACCGGTCGGGCTCGAGGTCGGCGTACTCGCGCAGCCCCTCCCGGAGCGCTTCGGGGGGTTCCCAGTCGGGGTTTCCGCTGACCATATCGATGACGTCGCGGTCCGCCGCGTCCGCATACTTCATCACGTGGAAGAACAGCGGCGTCTCGTAGTTCATACCGGATACTCGGACGCCATGTCCCGTGTTCTTTCCGTTTCCGGCTCGAGCGGGACGGGTTCGGCGCGGCGATCGAAGCGACCGAGATCGCTACCCGCGCTTTCACAACGATCCCGCCCATCGACTCGAGTATGACCGACGACATCGACCGCGAGTTGCCGATGGCAGTCGGCGACGCGCTTCGCGACCGCGAGGAGACGCTAGCCGTCGCCGAGTCCTGTACCGGCGGGCTGATCGGTGCCGCGATCACCGCCGTCCCGGGTGCCAGCGACTACTTCGACGCCGGCCTGGCAACCTACGCCTACGACGCCAAGCGCCGCCACCTCGGCGTGAGCCGCGAGGCGCTGGACGAACACGGTGCCGTCTCCGAACCGGTCGCCCGCCAGATGGCACAGGGGGTCCGCGACGTCACGGACGTGACGTGGGGGGTCGCAACGACTGGGATCGCCGGTCCAACCGGCGGGACCGACGATGATCCGGTCGGCACCGTCTATATCGGCATCTCCTATGCGGGCCCGTGGGGCAGCGAGGAATCGTATGCGACCGTCACCCGGTATGTCTTCGACGGCGACCGGGCCGCCGTTCGCGCGAAGACCGTCGATCGGGCGCTCGAGGATCTGCTCGCCGAGATCGAGGCCCAGTGATCAGCTCGGAAACCCGTTCGCGTCGGCGACTCTCTCGAGAGAAAACTATTCCCCACGTGACTCCCCAGATAGTGGTAGATGAACAAGAAGGGACACGTGCTGAACGCCGTGTTGTTGAGCATCGGGCTGGGGTATCTGCTTGAGCCGGTGGGGGATCTGGAGACGTTCAAAACGATCGTGATGATCGGCGTGCCGATCACGCTGGGGGCGCTCTTCCCTGACGTCGACACCGAGTTCGGCAAACACCGGAAGACCCTGCACAACCTGCCGGTCTTACTCGGGTTCGTCGCGTTTCCCTACATCTTCGGTAACCTCGAGTACGTCTGGATCGGCGTATTGACTCACTACGTCCTCGACGTGGCGGGCAGCAAGCGCGGGATCGCGTTGTTCTATCCGGTCTGGAAGCAAGAGTTCGGGCTCCCAACCGGGGTCACGGTCAGTAGCAAGCGCGCCGACTTCGTGACCACGGTCGTCACCGTCGGCGAACTGGCACTGGCCGCAGTGGTCATCTTTGAGTTCCCCCGGCGGGGCTTCGAACTGGGTCGACAGCTGCTCGGGATTTGATACCTGCTGTCACTGCGAGACGAAACGCGTCCGAACCGCCCAGCACATTCGTTAGCGCCGATTCGCCGTCCATTCCTCACACGCGTCCATGTCGTCCATAGCCGTCTCGTGGCGCGCACAGTAGGGGACCATCCCTTCGGAGGACCGGACGTATTCGAAGTCCGCACAGTTCCCACAGTAGCGGTCCGTGGGTTCTGCCGGCTGGTCGGGCGTCGACTCGACGATCTCGGCGTCGCGGCCGTCGCCGCCCTCGAGCGGTGAGGAGATATCCGACGCCGCGGAGCCACCGTCGCTGGTAGCCGCGCCGACGTGTCGGTCGCGTTGACCGGTACCGCCGGCCGCCGATCCCGTTGTCGTGGTCGTACTCGAGCGCTCGTCGTACGAGAGCGCCGCTCCGGATGTATCGTCCGCGTTGGTCTGTGTCTCGACGTCTCCGTCGGGCGTCCCGCCGAGGAATCCGATCCCGCCAAGGCCCTCCGAGACCTCCTCGTCGTCGGCCTCGATGACTGTCTTGTTGTGTCGGGTGACGTTCATCTGGAGGGACCCGCCAGGGTCGTTGCGCCGCTTGAACGTCGCGATGGCGCTGAACAGACTCCACACGGACGTCAGAAGCCCGAGCAGGTAGACGACGGACACCTCGAGCGTGAGCTGTTGGCCGTAGCCACGCCAGTGGGTTGGGTAGGCGTGCCAGAAGAGTGCGACGCCGAGCAGACAGAGGCTGCCACTGATCACGGCGGCGGCCTGTACGCGACGGCTGGCCGGTAAGACGACGAAGACGCCGACGAGCGCGGTTGGGACACTCAATCCGGCGAGAGCGCCCCCGATACGGACGGTCGCGAACTGGGGGGCGATGTCTCCGGAAAGAGCGACCACGTACCCGCCGAAGAGGTCGGTCGTCGCCACGAGCACGGCTACGACGGCCAGGACCGCACCGAGGAGCACGAGCGCCGTGCCCGCGTACAGCCGGCGGCTCGTCACCCCCGGTGCAGTCCCGTCGTAGACCTCCGTCAGGCTTGTCATACGCGGCCGTTCGGTGCCCCACCACAAAACGATACGTCAGACACACCTCGGTTACCGGAGAGGTTCCGGCCGTTTCGGGCCCCTGGCCAGACCCATGGAAGCGAAAGTTTGAATCACCGCGCTCGCAAACCGACGCCCATGAGTGACGAGGACGAGGACGCGGAGCCGGCTGTCTCACTCGGGACCCACACGCCCGTCGAGGGTGCGCCGCTTGCTCGCGTGAGTTCGCGACTGACCTGGCCCAAGGAGAAAAGCGAAGTCGACCGCCTCGAGGGCGAGACCGTGATCCGGACCCCCGATGGACCCCGCGAACTGTCGGCCGTCCTCGCGGACGTCGACGAGACGTACTTCCAGCGCCATCAGGAGTTCGAGGCTCACGTCCGGGACGTGATCGGGACCGGCCCGATTCCAACTGCCGACGAGTAACCAGTGGCGTCCGAGCCGGATCGACACGCCGTCCGCTGGCTCCGGGATCGGCTCCGACTGTCCTGGGTCCAGAAGACGCTCGTCGTCGGTATCGTGCTCTCGCTGCTGTGGATGTACCTAGTCCCCGGCGAGTTGAACCGCCGGCTCGTCGTCGACGGCGTGCTCCTGATCGGCGGGCCGCTCGCGCTTGGCCTGTCACACGGAAACCGGATCGGGTGGCACGTCGATCGCGTCGCGGTGCGAAACACCGTCCTGCTCGCGCTGTTCGTCCTCCCCTTTTACCTCGTCGGCTCGACGTTGCCGACGATCCGTGCATACTATCCGATCTGGGAGACGGCTGCCACGCCCGCAGCGTTCGTCCCACACGCGATCAAGCTCCTCATACTCGCACTCGCCGCCGAAACCTACTATCGCGGATTACTCTGTGTCGGCGTCAAGGAGATCGGCATCGTCGCGGTGTTCATCAGCCCCCTCGTCTATATGCTCCACCATACGTCGAAGCCACCGATCGAGTTCGTGCTGTCGGGCCCGACGGACGTCCTGTTCGGGGCCGTCGATTACGCCTCCGACTCTATTCTCCCGTCAGTCGTCGCTCACGGCGGCGGGCTGATCTTGCTCGACTGGCTCGTCCTGCACGAGCCGGTGTTCGATCCGCTCTTCGTGATTCGGTTCCTCGAGTGGCTGCCGGTCCCGCTGTAGCCGTTCTGTGCTCGCGGTCGCCCGTATTGTCTATCGCAGAGAGAGTATAGATAGTCAACACTTATGGCACTCTCGAGAGAGACAGGCGTATGGACGCTCGGTCCGCGGTGGTCGCCCTCCCGATCTGTGTCCTCGGTGCGCTCGCTGCGCTGATCGTCCTCCCGCTCGTCGAGTACGTGCTGGCCGCCTGCGTGCTCGCGGTCGCCCTCCGGCCGGCGTACGAGCGACTGGTCCCACACGTCGGCACGCGACCTGCTGGTGTCGTGGTCACTGCCTTCGCCGTCGCCGGCGGTGTCGTCCCGCTGGTGGTCGTCTCCGTGCTCGTTCTCGAGGCCGCTACGTCGGTGCTCGAGACCGTGTCTGCCGACGCGATCGCTGCATCCGGACGAACGTTCGCACGGACGACGCTCGGACTGGACGCGCCGGCGGCCGCGACGCTCGAGGCGGCGCTCTGGAGCGAACTCGCGGACACGATCAGGACGGCGACCGATGTCACCGTCGCCCAGACCGTCGGCTTCGTGACCACCGTCGTCGACGTCGTCGCCGGAACGCTCGTGTTCGTCGTCGTTCTCTACTTCCTGCTCGTCGACGGTCCCGCGGCCCTCGATTGGCTCCGACGGATCGCCCCGCTCGAACGTCGACTCGTCGACGAGCTGGTCGCGGAGATTCACAGCGTCGTCTGGGCGGTGTTGCGCAGTCATTTGGTAGTCGCCGTGTTACAGGGACTCCTCGGCGGGCTGGGGCTGGTTCTGCTCGGCGTTCCGCACGCGACCGTGCTGACGATCGCACTGTCGGTCGTGGCGGTGGTGCCCACGGTCGGGATCTGGCTCGTCTGGGGGCCGGTGACCGTCGTCCACGCGATCTCGAGCGGTCCGCTCGGCGGCGTGGTCCTGCTGGGATACGGGCTCGCCGTGCTCGCCGTCGTCGACGCCTATCTCCGGGCACTCCTGGTCGATCGAGGCTCCGGGATCCATCCAGCACTCGCGCTGGTGGGTGTCGTCGGCGGCGGCGTCCTCTTCGGGCTCGTCGGCCTGTTCATCGGCCCTGTCGTGCTCGCGGTGTTCAAAGCCAGCGTAACGGTTTTCGATCGCCTCGAGCGCTCGTCGTCGGCGGACGTGGATGGCGGTTCTGACGTCGATCGCGAGCGAGAGACGTCGTTCACGGAGCTCGACCAGTAACTCAGCTGGCGTGTCGACTCGTTCGGCCGACTTACTCCAGGTTCGAGAAGGCGTTCAGGTTCGACTGTAATCCGGCTGCGAGTTCGGATTTGCGCTGCAGGCGCGCGTAGGAGACCGGGAGTTGTGTCGCGACCGCCGCGACGGCCTCGTGGAACGTCTCCGCTTCACCGTACTCACCGGCGAGCGATTCCCGCTCGCCGAGCCCCCGGTCGCTGGCGCTCCCGGGAACACCCTCGAAGGCGTTGCGAACGCTCTCGCGAACCTGCCAGACGCCGACGGGAGCCCAGTAGTCGTCCGACACTTCACGCAAGACGAGACACTTCGCCTGCCGGCCGATCGACTCGAGATACTCTAAGACCCCCAGCCGGGCGGCGTAGTAGGCACCGGCGGTCTCCTCGACGTAACTCGAGCGCCCCTCGTAGCCCTCGCTGGCGCTCTGGAGCCAGACGTCGTCGTTTGGGTTCGGATTCCAGATGCTGCCTGGCGCTTTCATCTCGACGAGTTCGAACTCCCAGGTGCCGGGTGCGAGCACGACCCAGTAGCGGTTGCCCATGTACTCGTTGGCCCAGACTTGCACCTCGTCGACGCTGGGTGCGTTCCGGATACGCCCACGCAGGTACTTCCCGACGGTGTCGTCGACGGCCGTGATCGACCACCGCGTCGGGACGAGCCGGCGCTGCTCGGTCTGCCCGAGTGCGCCCGCCGAGAGGATCGAGTTGATGTCGTAGACGTCGAAGCCGCGCCGATACAGGTAGGTCATCGCCCCTTCGGCCTGCCAGTCGTCGTCCTCGAGCGTCTTCTTGACCGGCCGAGGCACGTAGGGGTTCTCGCGCAGTTCGGCGTTGCGCGCGTTGGCACGCGGGCCTCGCGGCGTCGCGACGTCCGTTCCAGCATCGAGGCCGAGATCGGGGGTGTCGTCCAGGCCGATCTCGAGGTCGACCGGCCGGTCGGCGATGGCGACCTCGCGCTGGATGCCGACGAAGCCGTCCCACGTGTCATGAACCGAGGGCGTCAGCCGGCTCGCGATCGACGGCGAGTCGACGTTGGCGCGCTTGCTCGAGTTCAGCAGTCCAGTTCGTCGCTGGAGCACGTCGTCGATCGCATACCCCTGCTGGTACCAGTCGCCGTCGGTGACGTACTCCGCGGCGGCATCTTCGTCGCCGACCGGCGAGAGCACGCCGACGGGAATATCAGGGTAGTTCGATCGCCCAACGAAGATCGAGGGTGCGGTCGAGCCGACGAGGGTGTCGCCACTGACGGCGTCGTCGAACCGCCGCTCGAAGTCCGCTAAATGGTCCGTGATCGCGTAGGACTTCTCTTTGGCGAGGCGGCGACGCTCTGCCTCCTCGTCGGGCTCTAACTCCTCGATGTAGTCGTCGAGGCGCATTCACTCGCCGTAGGACGGGCACGACTTTGAATGTTGATACTGTCGAAAAACTTGGTGATCGAGTGATACTACTGGACAGCAGTCAAGACGACGCCGGTCTGTCCGGCAGTATGAAATGTCAGAGGCAGAGATCCGGTTGGGCGTCGAGCAACCGGATCTCACATCGATGTTTCAACTGGGGCATAAAGTATCCGCCACCGTCTTTTCTCCCTCTGAAAACGCGACCGGCACTCGCCGTTTCGGAAGCGTGATCATCGTCCCCGGCTCGGTTCGCTCGCGCAGCCGTCGAAAGACAACCGTTAAAAACGGCGGGCGGGAAGGGAGGTGTATGAGTACGACCGACGACCGAGAGGCACGTGCCTGTGTCTCTTGCGGGCTCAACATCGCGGGCACGAACGCAGCTGCGTTCAAATGTCCCGACTGCGGCCAGCAGATCTACCGCTGTGCCAAATGTCGCAAGCAGAGCAACCTCTATGAGTGTCCCGACTGCGGTTTCACCGGCCCGTAACTACCATGGGAAAAGTCGCTGCCAAAATCAAGGTCATGCCGGACAGCCCCGAAATCGACCTCGACGCGCTCCAGGAGCGCCTCGAGAGTACCCTCCCCGAGGGTGCAAAGATCAACGGCGTCGAACGTGAGGAAGTCGCGTTCGGTCTCGTTGCCCTGTACCCGACCGTGATCGTCCCCGACAGTGCGGGCGGCACGGAGACCGTCGAGGAGAACTTCACCGAGGTCGACGGCGTCGAAAGCGTCGGCGTCGAGAACGTCGGCCGTATCTAAACGGCGAGCGTCCGTTTTTCAGCCGTTTCGGCGCTGGGCCACTCGCGGCCAGCAGCCGACAGTAGTAGTCCGCCAGTAGCGTTCGCTGTCGCTACTGGACGGATCGTCACCAGAACGTGAGTTGGGACGACGAAGAAACGCCGAGCGCTTACTGGCTCTGTTCTTGATCGCCGCGGTTCGCACCCAAGTTGGCCTGCGAGACGATCTCTGCGCCGATCGACGAGAGGTCGACGGTTACGTCGTCGGTGACGGCCTTGCTGATTTCGTCTAGGTTCCCCGCGAGGACGGTCAGCACGTCGTCGGGGTTGGTGTAGACGAGCATGTTTCCGTCCTGGCCCTCCGCGACGAGTTGCGTGTCGTTGAGCACGATTTGATCGTTCTGAATCGTCGCCGAGACGACCGGCAGCGCCGCCGGTTTCCCCTGTTCGTCGTCTCTGACCTTGCGGATGTGGACCGCATCGAGGTCGAGGACGTCCTTGTGTTCCTTGATCTGTTCGGCGCAGTTGACCATGTCGTTGAGAAGCGCCGTGCGACGCTCGTTGCCGTGATCGCCATCGAGACAGTGCTGACAGACGCGGAGTTCGAGTCGCATTATCCCGTTTTCGTCGTCGACACCGATGAGAATTCCGCTTCAGTCCCGTCGTCGACCGCGGCTGTAGCCCTCCGTTGGGATCGATCGGCACCGCGGTTTCGTTCGTGCGCTTACTTGCGCAGCTGCTCGTGAATCTCGCGAATCCTGTCACTTCCCGCTTGGACGTAGCCGCCGTGATAGCACAGCGTGTGGTCGATTTCGAGGTCAGCCAGCTTCCCGACCGACTCGATCGCGCGGTCCATGTCGGGCGTAAACTGCGGTTTCGGGCCGGCAAGTGGTTCAGCTCCGTCCGCGACGAGTGTGTCCCCCGCGACGAGCAGGTTTCCGTCGGGGAGGTACAGCGAGAGATGCCCCGGCGCGTGGCCAGGTGTCGCGACGACTTCCATGGGGCCGGCGACCGTCGGAATCCGAACCCCGTCGACCAGTTCGATGTCGACGGCGACGGGCGGGTAGCGGTCGCCGTCGCCCTTGATCGGCTCGCGCTCGCCGGCGACGTACGGCGCTTCCGCGTGGTGGGTCGCGACGACTGTATCGACGCGTTCGTTCAGTTCTGACAGCCCACCGGCATGATCCCCGTCGTGGTGAGTGAGGACTACCAGCCAGATGTCCTCGAGGTCGTAGCCCAGGCTTCCCAGGTGGGTCTCGAGGCCGTCGACGGCTCCCTGTGGACCGACGTCACAGAGGACGAGCCCGCGGTCGGTCTCGACGATTGCAGGTGTGACGGTCAGTTCTCGCTCGCCGTACGCGACCGTGATCGGCAGTGCGTGCAGGCCAGCATCGTCTTCGGCGTGCATACGACGGGCATTCGCTGCCAGTATGATAGCTGTGGGTGTCCTGAGGGTGACTCCATGAGAATCCCGCTGAAATACCTGGAGCGTGAAGTATGCCATGGAGTCCCGAAGGTCGAGTATGGAAACAGTGTCTAAAACTGGTGGTACTCTTAATAGAGATCTCTATACGTCGGTCGTGTGAACTCTTCTATGACAGCCTGAGTTACCAGCTTGACATCCTCCCCGCCCTGAAGGGCGAGGATTCCCGCGTTGGGATATTGTGGTTTACGACGTGACCTGTTCTTGAGGTTCGAACGCACCAGCTTCCTTGTCAAACAGGTACGTCGATGGCTGTGCCAACCAGCCGTTACTCCTATCACCGCCATCCGTGGCGGGACTCGGAGATACTTTCTGTCGAATGTTCTCAGCACCGTTCACATCAGCGTTCGCCACCATACCGCATTCGTCGCATACGTACAACCCACGTTCAACACGGTTTGAGTCGCGTTTGCGTCCACAACACGAACACGACTTCGACGTATCCCGCTCGGATACCTCCTCAACCGAGATGCCTTCCATCTCGGCCTTGTATTCGAGTAGGTCAGTGAACCGGTCGAACGCCCACGAGTGCAAGTCGAGGTTGCCATGTTTCCCCCAGTTCTTCGACTCGCCGTTCTCCTCGTCCTCACGGATACCGGAAAGGTCGCCCACCACAATAGTTCCAACTTCTTCGTCCACACATCGTTGGACGATGTGTTTCGAGAGTGTGTGGAAGTAGTGGGTTCGGCGAGCCGATTTCTTCTGGTTCAACCGCGTGGCCTGCTCTGAGTCAGAATCGTCACAGCGAGCGAGACGCTTGCTGAAGTAGTAGTCGTCCTGTTTCAAGCAGTTCAGCGGGTACAGTTCGCTGTGACCATCCTCGTAGGCGAGTGCGGCGAAGTTGTTGATCCCGAGATCAACACCCACAGTCTTCTCTCCGGGCGCGGCAGCCACTTCGATTTCGACTTTGCACACGAAGTGTAGTTCCCACTCCTCACCAGTCCAGACCGCCCGAACTTGTTGGACGCTCTCGACGGTAGAGAGGTCAACGTCGGGCCGCGTCTGGTACTCGCAGAGAACGAAGTCCGACCAATACTCTTTGAGGTTCGAGCCTTTGGAGAGTCGGACGCGGTTGTACTGAGTATCGAGTTTGAAACCTTTCTGCTTGAACGTGACCGTGCTTCGTGGGTGGTCGTCGCCGTGTTTACGGTAGCCGGGCGGATTCGCCCGTTGGTCTTCGTTACGTCGTTTGCCGTACCAGCCGTTGAACGCTTCAGCGAGTTCTTGAAGGACTCGCTGACTTGACTGAGAATGCAGGTCATCATAGCGCTCGTGCGACTTGAGGTACGCGGTTAATTCATCATGTTCAGGGATGTAGTTGATTTCATCCCAGACACGACTGATTGTCCACCGTCCGACGTTCCAGAGTTTACTGGCGGCGAACCCGAGCGACTCAAGGCCGTCTTGCACCTGTGGCTGATTCCTGATGGAAGCAGTGTAGGTGCGGGTGACGACCTGTTCCGCCATACGTAACCTATGTAGAAAAACCTACTTGAAGGTATGGATTACGCAGCGTGGAATATCCTGCCGTGCCATCGAATGGTGGTTTGTGAAGGAAAGTGTCGGATTCATCCCCGCCCTGAAGGGTGGGGCTTTCTCCTTGATTCTCCGTAATCGCCCCCGCGATGAGATACGAGAGCGGGACCGCGTTCCCGGCTTGCCGCATCGCGACGCCAAGGACGGCGTAGATCCCGCCCGAGACCATCCCGCCGACTTCTGGGAGCCCGATTTTCCCCTCGCGACTGCGTGAGAGCAACGAGCGAACCCACGTCATCTTCTCTGTCTCACTTCCCCATCCGACGAAAGCGATTGTAGAGCCAGGCGAGGAGATACGCACCGACGAACCCATCGACGAACGCCCAGACAGCACCCATCGTGATCCCGCGGGGTGTCGAGTCGTACCCGATGTACACGTCAGACAGCATATCACGCCACTTGTCTCCCCATCCCAGCCGCGCCGCCAGCCCGAGGACAACGACACCACCGGCCCAGAGAACACCTACTGCACTTCCGAGCGCTGTTTCGTCGACTCGAATCTCACTGGACTCGTCCATATACGAGCCGTGGTCGTATCGCTACTTAATCGGTTATCCTCGTTCCCATCATCTCGAGTGATGCACCCGACGCAGCCGACCGCTCATCGACGTCGATGCGGTGATCGCGTCCGTCGCCGTGTGTTGGGGGCTCCGACAGGATCGCTGCCGCCACTCGAGCAACCCGAATACGTGTGTTTTATAACCATCACCGGACAAAGCGGTCGTACGACTATGCCGAAATCTAATGGCCCTCGTCAGGGAACCCGGAGAAAGCTCGCAAACGATCCTCGAGACCGCGGCACGTCGCCGCCACAGCGTGCGATTCAGGAGTACGAGGAGGGTGAGAAAGTCCACCTGAAGATCGACCCAAGCGTCGCAGACGGTCGCTTCCACCCGCGCTTCGACGGTCTCACCGGCGAAGTCGTCGGCAAACAGGGTAGCGTCTTCAAAGTCGAGATCAACGACGGCGGCAAGGAGAAGACCCTACTCGTCGCTGCGGCACACATGCGCGCACAGAACCAGGAAAAGAGCCGGATCTGAACAGGGATGACGATCTTCAAAGAGATCGTCGACGAGGAGTTCCTGACGGTCTCGGAGACGAAGGAGCTGCTCGCCGACATCGAAGCCGAACGCGCGCTGGACGAGGATCGCGAGCTGCGCTACGAACTCGCGCGAGCGATCGAACACGCCAACCGGTTCGCCGTCTTAGAGCCCGAGGAGGCCCAGACACTCGTCGAGGACCTCCAGGACCTCGAGAAGGTCGACGAACCGACGGCCTACAAGATCGCCAACCTCCTGCCACAGGACCGGGACGAACTCCGGTCGGTGTACGCACAGCAGCGCTACTCGCTGTCGGGGGACGAACTCGACGACATTCTCAACGTCGTCGCACAGTACGTCTGAGAGCGGCGTTCGGGTACTGATTCTCTCGAAAATCGGCTCGGCGATCCGGACTCCAGCCGTTGGCCGACAGTATGCGATGTAGTCGTATCGAAACCGCGGCAGTTCCGCGTGCCGCCTCTTGAAAGCGAGCCGACTATTTAAGTACGCCCTCGCCGTAACAAACAATAATGAGCGAAGCCGATGGCGACGAAACGGATGTTCGGCGCGCGGTCGTGTTGGATTACCTCGCACACGGGCTGTCTGACGACGGCCGACCGCAATACGCGAAGTCACCGGCAGGGTACGCTGTCGGCATTGATGACTTCCAGCTCTATCAGGTCGCGTTCGACGAGGACGAACGGCTCACGATCGGCAGCGAGGTCGTCGTCGAGCCGCCCGCCGAGCGGGAGGTCGTCACCGAAGCCCACCGCGTCGAATACGAAGCCCTCTCTTCGGGTGCGCAGTCGGAACTCGAGTACGTCGTCGCCGATCTCGTCACGGACAACGAGGAACGCTTCGTCGATTTCTACAACGATGCACAGCCGATCACGTTGCGACTCCACCAGCTGAACCTGCTGCCGGGAATCGGGAAGAAGCTCCGCAACAGCATCCTCGATGAGCGCAAGCGCAAGCCCTTCGAGAGCTTCGAGGAGCTGTCCGACCGGGTCTCCGGCCTGCACGATCCCGACGACATTCTCGTCGAGCGGATTCTCGAGGAACTGCGCGACGACGATCTGAAATATCAGACGTTCGTGGGCCGACGGGAACAAGAACAGAACCAGTAACGAGTCTGTTACCCGAGAGGGGAGTTATTTTCCACCGGCATAGGTAGCTCGAGAAGACTCGAGTGGACCGGCAAGGACGATTACTACCTGTTACTGGCTTTGTCGGCGGCGAATTCGTTGGCATCGCGGGCGTGTTCATCTAGATCGGAGCAATTCCCACTGCAGTCAGGCTGCAAGTGCAGCACCCGTGAGCGACCATCGGGAGCGAGCGGCCTTTTTAGCGTAGGTTTTTGCGGTGAGCAGTGAGCGAGCACCGCGAGCGAACCCGAGGCGCAAAAAGGCACGTGTAAGACAGTGCGTTTACACCGCTTCTCGTCATAGCGACGGCAATGAGAGATCCAGACGCACTGATCGCCCGGGCGGGTATCCGCGGCGATCCGGACCACGACCAGCACTTTCTCGTCGACGATCGCGTCCTCGACCGGCTACCGACGTATCTCGAGGAGATCGACGCCGACACGAGCCACGTACTCGAGATCGGCGGTGGAACGGGCGTACTGACCGATCGGTTGCTCGCGGTCGGCGACGAGGTAACTGTCGTCGAACGCGACCCCGACCTCGCTGCGTTCCTGCGTGAGGAGTTCGCCGACAAAATCGCGGCCGGCGAACTGACCGTGATCGAAGGCGACGCTCTCGCAGTCGACCTGCCCGACTTCTCGGCGTCGGTCTCAAATCTGCCCTACGGCGTCTCGAGCGAGATCGCCTTCCGGCTGTTTCCCGAGGGGAAGCCGCTCGTGTTGATGTTCCAGCAGGAGTTCGCCGAGCGGATGGTCGCCGAGTCCGGAACGAGCGAGTACGGCCGGCTCTCGGTCTCGAGCCAGCACTATGCGGACATCCAACTCGTCGAGTCGATCCCGAAGGAGGCGTTTTCGCCGCCGCCGGCGGTCCAGAGCGCAGTGATTCGCGCGGTCCCACGCGAGCCCGACTACGAGGTCGACGACGAGGAGTTTTTCCTGCGGTTCGTCAAGGCGCTGTTCACCCAGCGCCGGAAGACGATCCGGAACGCGATCCGGAACACGGCACACATCTCCGGGCTCGCAGAACCGAAAGCAGTCGTCGACGCGGCCGATGACGACGTCCTCCAGAAGCGAGCCGGTGCGATGGCACCTGCCGAGTTCGCTGCGCTGGCTCAGCTCGCGTGGGAGGTCGGCGAGCCTGACGCCGACTAATACTGCCGGACAGACCGACGTGACGCCGGTCGCATGTATGTGGCCGTCCCCGCAGGTGTCGGCCGCAAATTCGCGACCGGCGTCGTCTTGACTGCTGTCCAGTAGTATAAGCCCGAGTCGGCCGACGAGCCCGAATTGTTCGGATTTCCCCGACGATAGAGCCGATCGGGCCCAACCAACGGATACTCAAAGCTGCGCGGACGACAGGTCGGAGAGACGAACGTATGGCCGGACTACTGACGGGGCTCGATTGGCTGTCGGAGGCGGTGCCGACCACCGAGCTGAAACTCGTAGTGTCGCTTCTGGCGGCCGGACTCGTCCTTGCCGTCTTGCTCTCCTACCGACGGCTCCACGAGCGACTCGCCGAGCGGACGAAGCCGTTGTACGCCGACATCGTGTCGATGGCCTTGCTCGCCGGCACCTGTCTGGTGAGCCTCGCCGTCTTGGTCGGCGTCTGGGACCAGACCGCGACCGTCCAGCGGCAGTACGCGAACCTCGAACTCGGCGGGGACATCGTCGTAAAGGCGGTTTTCTCGTTTCTCCTGCTGATCGGCACGGTCATCCTCACGCGGTTCGTGCGTCGCGTGCTTCGGGAGGTCCTGGGATCGGCCGCGGCCGTGACCGACCACCAGCGCGAGATCACTCACCGCATCACGCAGGTCATCATCTGGTCGGTCTCGCTGGTCGTCGTTCTGGGGATCTGGATCGAGGACCTCGGAAGCCTCCTCGTCGGGGCCGGGTTTCTCGGTATCGTCATTGGTATGGCTGCCCGTCAGACCCTCGGAACCGTGCTTGCGGGCTTCGTCCTGATGTTCGCCCGGCCGTTCGAGATCGGCGACTGGATCGAAGTCGAAGACAACGAGGGAATCGTCACCGACATCTCGATCGTCAATACCCGCATCCGCTCGTTCGACGGCGAGTACATCATGATCCCCAACGACGTCATCTCGACGAGTATGGTGACCAACCGCTCGAGGCGGGGCCGACTCCGCATCGAGGTCGAGGTCGGCGTCGACTACGAGGCCGACGTCGAACGGGCTGCCGACCTCGCGGAAGCAGCGATCGGCGAGGTCGACGACGTGCTGGCGGCACCGTCTCCACAGGTCGTCGGCAAGTCCTTCGGCGACTCCGCAGTCGTGCTCGGGGTTCGGTTCTGGATCGACAAACCGAGTGCCAGACGCTACTGGAACGCCCGGACCGCCGCGATCAACGCGATCAAGGACGCGTTCGAAGCCGAAGGCATCAAGATCCCATACCCACAGCGTGAACTCACCGGCCGTGCCGAGACCGGCGGCTTTCGGGTCGCCGACGCCCCCGGGACCGAGCCAGCCGATAACCACACGGAACAGCGTATGACGACACCGGAGGAACGATAGATGGGACTCGAGGACCGACGTGATCAAGAACCGGACGTCTATCAGCCTGCAGAGGACTCGCAGCTGCTGGCCGAGACAGCCACAGCGCGCCTGACAGGGGACGAACTCGTGCTCGAGGTCGGCACCGGTTCGGGCTACGTCGCCGGCAGAATCGCCGACGAGACGGGGGCGCGCGTGATCGCCTCTGATTTGAACCCGCACGCAGTCCGCCAGGCACGGGCTGCGAACGTCGAAACGGTGCGGGCGGATCTCGTCACTCCGTTTCAGGATGGGATGTTCGATACGGTAGTGTTCAACCCGCCGTACCTGCCGACAGACCCCGAAAACGAGTGGGACGACTGGATGGAACACGCGCTCTCGGGCGGTGAAGACGGCCGGGCCGTCATCGATCCGTTCCTCGCCGCTGTCGGCCGCGTGCTCGCTCCCGACGGCGTCGTCTACCTGCTGGTTAGCAGTCTCACCGGCGTCGACGCGGTCGTCGAGCGTGCCGGCGAAGAAGGGTTTAGCGCTGTCGCCGTCGCTGACGAGTCGTTCCCCTTCGAGACGCTGACTGTGCTCGAGTTGCATCGCTGAGGAGCCGACATGACGAACGCGGGTTTGCCATACTGTGGGTGTCGGAGAAGTCTTCCTCTGGTGTTGACAACCCCAGATCTACGGTGAACCAGCTGGTGAGTATCGTAACAACTGAACCGAGTGACACACGACGCCGGGTCGTCGTGCGATCAGGTGTGTAGTAACGTTCAGTGGCTACTATCGGTCTGCGAACTGAACGCCAGACTGTCTACAAACCCACTCTGTGAGTGCGTGGACCACACCAACGTAGCAGAACTGTGGATATATCGGAAGTCTTCCTCCATTGTGACGCACCAGACACTATTGGTCTTATTCTTGCCGAATGGTGGTTAAATGCCTATTCAAACACTATATTACGAGATATTGTAACTGTTGTTACCGCCTTTCAAAAACAAATGCGGAATACTTAACCGTATGATTGCACTTTGAATTAGTGTAATGGCAAACGGTACGGTTGATTTCTTCAACGACACAGGCGGCTACGGTTTCATTTCGACGGACGACGCGGACGATGACGTGTTCTTCCACATGGAAGACGTTGGCGGTCCGGACCTCGAAGAAGGCACAGACATTGACTTCGATATCGAACAGGCCCCCAAGGGTCCCCGCGCGACGAACGTCGTCCGCAACTAATTCTGACTTCATTGTCGCCTCGGCGACCGTGAACGACGATTTCATTTTCAGACGTGTACGACTGAGTTAGTATCCTCTGAGACCTGTCCGTTACCTGTACTGATCGACTGAAGGCTCTCACGGGAAATGTGTGAACTGTTCATACGGCATCAGTTATCGCCAGTCTCGAGTGCAGATGGCAAAACCGATGTCTCTCTGCCTGTGACGTATGTTCACACCGTTCCCAACTCGAGCCGTCGATCACGTCGAAACCCGCAAGAATTACTGCAGTGTATTACAGTGGATGGAAAATATTAAGCGTCGGTATAGCCTAGCCAGGTGTACGATGACTGAGTACGTTTCGACCACGCCGGGGCTGTATCCGCTCCCGGACTGGGCGAAAGACGACCTCTCGCATCTCAAAGGCCACCAGAAACACGACCTCATCAGCGGCGACGAGGGTGAGGAGATCACCGCAGTCTACGAGGAGGCCCGCGACGAAGTGATCGGCGTCCAGGGAGACGCCGGCCTCGACCGCATCGTCGAAGGACAGCTGCGCTGGGACGACATGCTCGCTCACCCGCTCGCAGTCGCCGACGCCGTCGAAACGCGCGGGATCGTCCGCTACTACGACAACAACAACTTCTATCGAGAGCCGGTCGTCACCGACGACCTCGCAGCCACCGGTGACATCGCCTCGGAACTCGAGGCGGCGGCCGACCTGACCGACGGCGACGATCTGCAGGCCGTCCTCCCCGGCCCCTACTCGCTTGCCGACCTCGCGACCGACGAACACTACGGCGACGAGGCCGACTTCCTCGCCGCGATCGCCGACTTCCTCGCCGACGAGGCCGACGCCTTCCCCGATGTCGAGACGCTCTTCTTGCTCGAGCCCTCGCTGGTCGAGAACGCACCCGACGACGGCGAAGACGAACGCGCGAGCGAGGCGATCGACCAGGTCGCGAGTGCGATCGACGCCGACGTCGTCGTCCACCCCTACTGGGGCGCACTCGAGGAGAAGGTCTACGCCCACCTGCTCGACGCCGACATCGACGCCGTCGGCTTCGACTTCGTTTCGGATCAGGACGATAACCTCTACAACATTCAGGAGTACGGCGCGACCGACGACATCGCACTCGGCCTCGCTGACGGCCAGAACACCCTCGTCGAGGACGCCGAAGCGATCCGCGACCGCGTCGAATGGGTCGAGGGACAACTGCAGACGGCCGACTTCGAGACGGTCTACCTGACGACGAACACGGAGACGTTCTACCTGCCCTACGCGAAGTACGTCGAGAAACTCGAGGTCCTTGCGGAAGCTGCGGACCTCGCGGAGGTGACCCCAGCATGAGCGACAACAAAGACCAGTTCCGACCCGAGGATCACGAGAACGACCACTTCCTGCTGACGAGCGTCGTCGGCTCCTACCCCAAACCCAAGTGGCTCAACCGCGCGAAAGAGCTCTACGAGGACGACGAGGCCGACTTCGACGAGGACAACTGGCAGGAAGCGAAAGACGACGCCGCTCGCGTCATTACGAACGAACACGAGCGTGCCGGCCTCGACACCGTCGTCGACGGCGAGATGCGACGCAACGAGATGGTCGAGTTCTTCGCCCACCGCATCGACGGCTACGAGTTCAACGGCCCCGTCAAGGTGTGGGGACACAACTACTTCGACAAGCCCTCCGTCGTCAGCGAAGTCGAGTACGACGAAAGCTGGCTCGTCGACGAGTACAAGTTCACCGCCAGCGCCACATCCCGCCCCGTGAAGGTCCCGATCACCGGACCCTACACGCTCGCAAGCTGGGCGTTCAACGAGGCCTACGAGGACGACGCGGACCTCGCCTACGCCCTCGCTGACCTCGTCAACGAGGAGATCGAAAAGCTCGTCGACGCCGGCGCACGCTACATCCAGATCGACGAGCCCGCGCTCGCGACCACGCCCGACGACCACGCCATCGTCGGCGAAGCCCTAGAGCGCATCGTCGCAGACATCCCCGAAGACGTCCGCATCGGGCTGCACGTCTGTTACGGCGACTACTCTCGGATCTACCCCGAAATCCTCGAGTTCCCCGTCGACGAGTTCGACCTCGAACTCGCAAACGGCGACTACGAACAGCTCGACGTGTTCAAAGACCCCGAGTTCACTGCCGATCTCGCGCTTGGCGTCACTGACGTCCACGTCGCCGAGGTCGAGTCGGTCGAACAGATCGAGGAGAACATCAAGAAGGGTCTCGAGATCGTCCCGCCGGAACAGCTGGTCGTCTCGCCGGACTGTGGCCTGAAGCTGCTGCCCCGTGAGGTCGCCTACGGCAAGATGGAGAACATGGTGCAGGCAGCCCGGAACGTCGAGGCGGACCTCGACGCGGGCGACATCGATATCGAACGCGAGACACCGACGCCGGCCGACGACTGATCGCTCGATCGACGTACGATCTTCTCTCTCCACGTTTTTCGCGCCGGATTACGGCAGCGCAACCGGATTCACAGTACCCAGCGATCTCTGCTGTCACGAGTGTCTATCACACACGAATCATGACAGTTATCAGTGTATAATCAGCGGACATGACCACGACACGAGTGTTACCTGGTATCCCGTTTGTCCGATAACGTATACATATCGCAGGTCCCTACCAGCGATCGATGGCAGAATCCACTGCGACTCGCCACGACCTGCGCGACGACGTTGCCGACCACCGCGACCCCGACCACGAGATCGACCCGCTGTTCGTCAACCGGTGGTCGCCACGCGCGATGACTGGCGAACCGCTCGACGAAGCCGAGTATCTTCCACTGTTCGAGGCCGCCCGCTGGGCACCCTCCGCGTTCAACAACCAGCACTGGCGGTTCATTTATGCAAGTCGCGAGGACGACGAGTGGGACACCTTCGTCGACCTCCTCTCCGAAGGGAATCGGGCGTGGGCGACCGACGCTGCCGTACTCGCCGTGATCGTCTCGAAGACGACGTTCGACCACAACGGCGAACCGGCCCCGGTTCACTCCTTTGACACCGGTTCCGCTTGGCAGAACCTCGCGCTCGAGGGCGCACGCCGCGATCTGGCCATCCACGGGATGGCTGGCTTTGACTACGAGCGTGCGGCCGCCGAACTCGAGGTTCCCGAGGAGTTCGCCGTCGAAGCGATGGTCGCGATCGGCGAGCGCGCACCGCCCGAGACGCTCCCTGATGAGTTGCAAGCGCGCGAACAGCCCAGCGACCGCAAGCCGCTCGCAGAAATCGTCCACCGCGGCGGCTTCGAGACCGACGAGTCGTAACCACCCCCGGCTGTCGCACCACAAAGCGCTAACTACCGGGCCGGTGAACGCCTGTCCATGCCTCTCGAGGTCGGCGTGCTCGGCTACGGGTTCATGGGCAAAGCACACGCGAACGCGATGGCGCGGCTGCCGATGTTCTTCCCGGACGCGCCCGAAATCGAACGCAGCGTCCTGATCGGCCGAACCGAGTCGGCGCTGGCCGACGCCGCCGAGCGACTTGGCTTCGACTCGACCGCGACCGATTGGCGCGACGTCGTCGACGAGGTCGACGTCTTCTACAACCTCGGGCCGAACCACGTCCACCGCGAGCCGTCGGTCGCCGCCCTCGAAGCGGGAACCCCGGTTTTCTGTGAGAAGCCACTCGCGCCGACGCTCGACGAGGCCGAGGTGATGGCCGACGCAGCACGCGAGGCCGGCGGCGACGTTCCGGCGGGGTGTGCGTTCAATTACCGGTTCGTGCCGGCGATCCAGTATACCAAGGAACTGCTCGAAGCGGGCGAACTGGGTGAGATCCATCACATCCGCGGGCGCTATCTCCAAGACTGGCTAGTCGATCCCGAGGCCCCGTGGTCGTGGCGCAACGACGCGGAACTGGCCGGGTCGGGCGCACTGGGAGATCTCGGCGCGCACACGGTCGATCTCCTGCGGTTTCTCGTCGGCAGCGACGACCTCGCAGGCGACATCGAACGCGTCAGCGGCCACTTACGGACGTTCGTCGAGGAGCGCCCGACCGAAGACACGGTCGACAATGCCGACCCCGAAACTCGCCCCGTCACCGTCGACGACGCCTACTCGGCCCAACTCGCGTTCGAAAACGGCGCGATGGGTACGCTCGAGGGATCACGCTTCGCGACGGGTCACAAGAACGACCACACGATCGAGGTCCATGGCTCCGAGGGCAGTCTGCGATTTTCACTCGAGCGGCTGAACGAACTCGAGGTGCTCCGCGCCGGCGATCGCGGCTACGAGACGATTCTGGTCACCGACGAAGCCGACCCCTACATCGACCACTGGTGGCCGCCGGGCCACGTCATCGGCTGGGAGCATCTGTTCGTCCACGAGAACTACGAGTTCCTGTGTGCCGTCGCCGATGGCAAGGAGTACGAACCCAGCTTCGCGGACGGCCTCGGCGCTCAGCGGGTCCTCGACGCGATCGAGGAGAGCGACGACCGCGGCGAGTGGGTCACGCTCGAGTCGTAACGCTCGAACCCGCTTACGCGACAATTCGGTCGTAGGTCTCCTGAGAGAGAACCTGCGGTTCGTAGTCGATGTCGCGCTTTGCAAGCACGTCGACGAACGCGGACAGGTGGTTCTCCGAACTCTCTATCAGGTTGGAATAGACGGTGATGATGTCGTCGTTGTCGGTCTGGTCGATGAAGTCCTGAATATCGACGATGTCGGTCTCTTCGATGAGTCCGCCGACTATGAGTGCCTCCGTTGGCGATTCGCGACCGCGTGCCACCAGTGAATCGTAGAGCGACTGGAGTTCGTCGTTCGTGAACGACCCGATCGCATCGCGGTATGGGTCGTCGAGGCCATACTTATCGATCAGATTCTTGATCACGTCCGTGTGTCGCTGTTCCGAATTCGCGATCCGATCGAAGATCGTCAGCCCCCATTCCTCGTAGAATGTGAGATAGACGTCACGAGCGAGTTTTTCTTCCTCACGCATGTAGCGAATGCCTGCTCGTTCTGCATCCGATAACGACTCAAGAGAGCCCGATGAACCACCGCTTTGGCCCTTCCGCCGTCGTCGTGCGACAGCTGTCCCGGTTGCTGCGGTTCCGGCGAGTAGACCGATACCTCCGACGAACCCGCGCCGAGTGAGTTTGGTAGGTCGCATCTCGAGTTGAACTGTGGAGACATCATACATAGCAGTTATAGTTGAATACTCGAAAACGGGAATCGAAAATGACTGAACGATTGATTGATATTCTACATTTAAAAATACATGTTGAACTATATATGTTATAATCCTAAGAGAAGTCTAAATCTCTCAGCAAGCAGATGGTCTCACATAGTGGCTTTGTGAAGTATGGACCGTAACTATATCATTTTTTATACTAAGGTCAACCCGAACGGTGTTATCGCCGTCGCAAGTCTCGTCAATCGTGCCTGCTGCGTTCGTCGTGGCTTGCAGTGTGTACTCTCCATCAGGGAGATCGTCAATAACAATGTATTGACCGGGCAGAGACGCGTCATACTCGTCAGCCCACCCGGCACTAATCCCTTGATACTCACAATCGAACTGGGAACTACTCCTGGCGGTTGAACGGGTTTGGTACAGATCCCGAAGACAAAATGTCTGTTTTCTCACCGCACCCGTCCTCTGACCTGATTTGTCAAGCAGTATATATTTATTGAAACCTTTTAAGTGCGCGTGACCATGGGATTCCGAATATTCGAATAGATCCGGGCGGTTCTCAGGACGGCCTAATTCGGCATCCGTGTCTCCCATATTGTAGATGATCATATCAAACCGGAGTAGCCTATGTTCGCCTGGGGTTACAAAGCCGTCTTCGACGTCAGGGCTGGACTCATCAAACACTTCTGTTGAAACGTTGAAATCCCTGACACCTGGAACGAAGTTGACCCCTGACCTATCCTCAACTTGGTCGTCCGAGGGTTCAGGGTCGGACTCAGCTGTCGTGGGTGGCGGTGTCGTCGAGTTCTCTTCGCCCGCCGGGATGGCCTCCTCGTCCGCGGCACCTTCGCTTCCGGAGGTCGTGGGGGTGTCCGTGCTACTGTCGTCCACTGTGAACGGGTTGTCAACCGCAACGCCCCCGAGCGTGATTATGCCGACCCCCGCCACTACAATGAGGAGAACCCCCATCAGTGCCGCCGCACGCTTCCTACCTTTTACCCATCTTATTTTCATACTTCTCACCAGACTGTACTCGGATCTAAGCGAGAAGAAATATAGTAAGATTCCCATTAATTAGGCAGTGAAATAATAGTCTTGCCCTAAATCATCGTTAACTGGTGAACACCTCTCTCGCCCTAATTTATACCATATTATGTATTTTTAATAAAAATACTTATGGGGGAGAACAATGTTGTTGGTCGCACTAACTGGAGTTGCCGTGGTTGTTCTCGGAGCACCTCCGAACGAAGAGGTAGCCCTCGACTAATGGTGGCTGTGATGAATTCTAAGTGATATCTCGACAACCCTACACTGTACTGATCAGAAAGAGATTCCCGAGGGGCGTACAAGGCTACTTGACTTTGTCCGCCGGACGCCAGCCATCTGAGCGGCACAGACTGACGATCCGGACTGCTTCCCGCCGAACCGAACGACTCGGTCAACCTAAGTATGGTCCGTTCTAATCCCTCCGTGAACGCCCGTGTCGTACGACAATCACACGCCCGCCTCGAGAGTTCAGTCGCTGATCGATCGGTTCAGTTACCCGCACCTGTTGACTGCGACGCTCACGCTGGTTGCGGCGACGATCCTGCTGGGTGTTGCGGCGAAAGCAACGGGCTCCGGCCTGGCCTGTCAGGCGAACTGGCCCCAGTGTGATGCTGGCCCGTACAACCTGTTTCCGGCGAACCTGCCGAGTTTCTACGAGTGGTTCCACCGCTTCGTCGCCATGTTCGCCGGCTTCGCCATCATCGGCTCGGCGCTTGCAGCCTGGCGACTGCCCGACGTCGACCGGCGCGTCACCGGACTGGTCGTCCTCGGGATGGTGTTGACGCCGGTCCAGGTCGCACTCGGCCGCGAAACCGTCACGCAGTACACGATGGACATCCTGTCACTGCACTTCTGGACGGCTGTCACCATCTTCACGCTGTTCCTCGTCGCGACAGTCCTCGTGTGGGCATCGCGACTGACGACGACCCACGTCACCGGCGCACTCGCGCTCGGAATCGTCGCGTTGCCGGCCCACGTGGTCCTCAGCCCCGCCGTCGATGCCGGCATCGAGACGTACTCGCCGACGATGCAACTGATTCAGTACGCCGTGACGCTCACACTGCTCGGTGCAGCAATCGTCGCCGCGATGGTCGGTCGCCGTCGGCTCTCCGGCCAGTCCGTCGCGCCGCTGCTCGTCGCGCCGCCGCTCGTCGTTCTCGTCCTCTTTTTCGGCCGGCAGGCGGTCAACCCCGCACTCGAGCTACCTTACTTCGCCGCCACAGCCGCGCTCCTCGTGACGTTCGTCGGCAGCCTCGTCGTCACCCGAGGACGATAACAAGCGACAGCCCCACGAGGGCGGCTGTAATCCCCAGCCCGAACAGGCCATAGTTGGCGGCCGGGTTGGCGGCCGTCGTCACCGCAAGCGAGTACCGACGGCTCGAAACCGGCCAGAATGGCCGAATTCCCATCGGTGTCAGCGCGTCCGCGAGGAGATGGGAGCCGATCGACACTACGCCGACGAGAAACGCGAAGCTCCCGATGCCGGTCTCGACGAACGCGGAGGCCGTGCCGACGAGGACGGCAGCCAGTGTGGCGAGGCCGACGCCGACGGTCAGCGCAAACAGGATCGTGTGAGTCGCTCCGCGGTGGTCGATCAGCGGGAGTCGGTGATCGACGTCTGGCAGCGTCGACAGCGCCACACAGACGAGGCCGCCGACGATGGCGAGTTCGCCGTATCCCAGCAGGCCGACGACGGTCCCAAGTGGCGTGTACGCCACGAGCGCGCCACCGTAGTGACCCGTCTGATACATCTGCGACAGAACACGGACGAACGAACCATAAGTCCACCGCCGTTCGATCACCGATCCCGATCCGACCGCTGTCGTTTTGACTGCTCGCCGCTTTCTCCCAGTGTGCAAAACGTGACCGACAGGACGAGCAACCCGTTCGGACTCGAGCCACCCTTTGACCGCTCCGATCCCGACGATCGACCGGCGGTCTTCGGCTACGGTGACGCCAATGCCGATTTTCACGTGATCGGGGACTATCCCGGCGTCCACGGCGGCGAATCTACCGGCGTTCCGTTTACTGAAACCGAGAGCGGACGTGCGATTCAGGACGTCCTGCGGACAGTCGACTTCGCCAGCGGTCCGCGTGACGAACCTACCCTCGAGAACTGCTTTCTGAGCTACATCCACATGTGCAGCCTGCCGGACGGGGAGACGCCGACAGACGACGACTACGCGACGCTCGAGCGCTTTTTCGACGCCGAACTGCGCGCGATCAACGCACACATCTTGCTGCCGGTCGGCGCTCGCGCGACCGACCACGTCCTCCGAGAGTATACGACCCAGCGACATCGGCTCGACCTCGAGATGGACGACCTCCACGCCACCGACATCCGCGGCCGTGGCTTTCTGGTCGTCCCGGTCAAAGACCCAGTCGAGTGGTACGGCGACGACCGCGAGGCGATCGTGTCGCGACTCGAGGCGATCCTCGACAGCGATTACCGACAGACGAAAGGCGTCGCGACGACCGTCGGCTAAGAGTCCGTCTTCGGCGCGAAGACGAGCAACGACGCGCACTCAGTGCGCGCGTGCGGCGAGATATCCTGGTCCCCATCGAAGCGGACGACGTCACCCGCCTCGAGGTCGTAGCTGTCGTCCCCGAGCGTGAGCGCGAGTGTCCCCTCCAAGACGTACAATACGACGTTCGACTCCGGATGGCGGTGTTTCGGCATGCGTTCGTCCGCCTCGAGTTGAAGGCGAACCGTTCGTGGTGCGTCGGTGTCGAATACCTCGGCGTGTGGCGTCGACTCGAGCGAGTCGACCGATGTGATCTCTGGCATGAGTGAACTGTGCTGACTCGCGTACTTGTATCTCCGGGACCGGGTTCTGCAGTCGGACGAGTGTCGAGTCGACTACAGTTGCGGTCACCGCTCCGTTCGCGGAAACACTAATCGTGTTCGACATACACAGTCATGGGTATGGAGGTAATCAATCCGGCCACTGGCGAGCGAGAGGACACGATCGAAGCACAGACCGAATCCGACGTCGAGGATGCCCTCGAGCGAGCGACGACGGCCTTCGAGGAGTGGCGTGACCGACCGATCCGCGAGCGGGAGGAACTGCTCGCGGCAGCCGGCGACGTCCTCCGCGAGAACAAACGCGACTACGCAGAGACGATGACCCGCGAGATGGGAAAGCCGATCTCGCAGGCGATCGCCGAGGTCGAGAAGTGTGCGTGGGTCTGTGACCACTACGCGGAACACGGAAGCGCCTATCTCGAGGCCGATTCCCACGCGAGCTCGCCGGGGTCGGACGTCAAGACTGTCTACGATCCGCTCGGCCCGATTCTGGCGGTGATGCCGTGGAACTTCCCGTTCTGGCAGGTGTTTCGCTTCGCAGCCCCGCATCTCACGTCGGGTAACGTCGGACTGCTCAAGCACGCCTCGAACGTCCCCGGCTGTGCACAGGCCATCGAGGACGTGTTCCGACGGGCCGGCTATCCCGACGGCGTCTTCCAGTCGCTGTTGATCCCCTCGGATCTGGTCGACGATATCATCGAGGACGAGCGCGTCAAAGCCGCGACCGTCACCGGAAGCGGCCCCGCAGGCCGGGCAGTCGCCTCGACGGCTGGCGACCAGCTCAAGAAGTCGGTCCTCGAACTCGGAGGGAGCGACCCCTTCATCGTCCTCAACGACGCTGACATCGACGACGCGGCCGAAACCGGCGCGTGGGCGCGTAACCAGAACGGCGGCCAGTCCTGCATCGCCGGCAAGCGGTTTCTCGTCCACACCGACGTCTACAACGAATTCCTCGAGCGATTCGTCGACGAGATCGAGTCACTCACCGTCGGCGATCCGACCGATGAGGGGACCGACATCGGTCCTCAAGCCAGAGCGGATCTCATGGACGACCTCCACGAGCAGGTTGAGGCGAGCGTCGAGGCCGGTGCCGACGTGCTCACGGGCGGCGAGCCGATGGACCGCGAGGGCGCGTACTACCCGCCGACCGTGCTGACCGACATCCCGGAGGGCTGTCCGGCCGACAGCGAGGAGACATTCGGCCCCGTCGCCGCCGTCTACGAAATCAACGACGAGGTAGCGATCGTCGAGAAAGCCAACGACACGGAGTTCGGACTCGGCGCGAGCATCTGGACGACCGACCGCGAGCGTGGCCAACGGCTCGCACGCGAGATCGACGCCGGTTGTGTCTACGTCAATCAACTCGTCAAGTCCGATCCGCGAGTACCGTTCGGCGGCGTCAAGGAATCGGGCTACGGCCGCGAACTCGCGCGAGAAGGGATGCTCGAGTTCGTCAACCGAAAGACTGTCTGGGTCGAGTAAGCGAGGTGCCAATCAAGAAACCAACCGTCGGTCGAATCGGGTATCAGTCCGCCAGGCCGCTCAGATCGGAGCTACCCGAACCACTCCGTGTCGGTTCCGCGTCGGTGAGTTGGTGACGTCCTGACGCGACGAGTTCGTACCGGCGGCTGCCGACCGACCGGATGTCACCCTGTTCGCAGAGGCGATCGCACGCTTGCTCGACCGTCAGCGGATGCTCGTCGAGCATCGCAGCGAGATCGACGGCAGACAGCGGCCCCTCGTCGACGAGGGCCGCGAGGATCTCTTGCTCGAGCTGTCGTCCAAACATCTATCGATCACGGGGTGTCCCGTCGAGCTCCAGCTGCGTTCGGTAGTCGTTTCGAATCGTGACCGTGCAGCCATCGCCCTTCTCACGTAGACTCGCCAGCGTGAGTGGATCGGTCCTCGTTCGTGGTGTGCCGTCGGTCGTTATTCTGGTCATTGGGGTGCGGTCGCCGGAGTCTCGCTCCGGTCGGATCCTGCTCTCGCTCGAAAGAGAGGACAGCGACAGTATCAACAACTGGTGGATTCTCACGCCGTGGGAACCGGCAACAGCGTTCTTGCCTTGTGACTCTGTGGCTAGCTCTCCGAGGTAAACACGTTTATTCACGCCGAGATGAGACCACTGATAGATGGATCGCGACGAGGAGCACACCGCGGACGCGGAAGGACGGAACGGCGATGCTGCAATAACTGACGACCGCGTCGAACTCGGCCTGGCGTTGCTCGCGCGACTCGAGCACGAATCGCTCTCGCTGGCCGCGGTGATCGACCGGATCGAGACGGTCACGACCGATCCGACAGTGACGCGCACGATCCTCGATCAGGCCGAACTCCGCGGGCTGATCGAGCGCGATGACGGGATCGTCCGCCCGAAAAGCCGCCAGTACGTCAGCTTCGACCAAGACGTCATCACGAAAGAGGGCGACTTTACCTGCAAACGCTGTGGCTCCGGGCTGTCGACCGGCTACTTCATCGATCTCGAGGCCGGCGAACTCGGGCCCTTCGGCTCCTCGTGTATCCGAAAAGTGACTGGCCGAGAGTAAATCGAAGCCGTCGCCGGTCGCTGTCGCCGCGTGTTACCGGCCCTGCCGAAGCTCCGCGATCAACTGCTCGATCGTCTCCCCTTGCTTCTCGATGATCTCGTTTTGCCGCTCGACTGCCGCCTCGAGTGACTCGAGTCGCTCGATGAGGTCGGGATGGGGCTCGTCGGTGCGTCGCGCAGGATCATCAGTATCGGCGGCCGTGTCCGCTTCGCCGCTCTCCTCGAAGAACGAGTCGGAGTTCGTAGCGGTTGCCGCGCTGTCGCTGTCGTCGCGGGTTGCTGTCTCCGTCGCGTGTGCCCACTGGGCCTGCGACCCATCGGTTGTGTTCGACTGCCGTCCCGCGTCAGCGGCCGCGACACCGTCGGACCCACTGTCGGCGAGTGGATCAGCCGACTGGGCGTCGTCGCCGTTGCGTGCCGGCGTATCGCGGTCGCCGTCGTCCGGTTCCGGCGGATCGGCATCGAGCGGGTCGACACCGCCGCCGAAATCGACCGATGTCTCGCGGCTGTCGTCCTCGTCGTCTTCGCCAACCGTCTCGTTGAGTTCCTCGAGCGAACTGACGTCGTGATACTCGAAGAGTGCGCGTTTCAGCCGCTCCCGGAGATCGTTTGCCTCTTCGTTGGGGGCTTTGATCCGCTCAGGGCGGCCGTCGACGGTGAGGACGATCTGGGTCGCGACGCTGCCGTCCTCGAAGTCGAGGTTCGTCACGCCCTCGAAGCGGTACTCCTCGTAGTCTTCGTCCCAGACCGCGCCCCCGATGTGTTTCACCAGCCGTTCGCTCGTGATGATCAGGGTCAGCTCGCTAAAGCGGTAGGTCTTGACGACCGTCTCGCCGGGTTCTGTGATCCCGTTTCCGCTCAACACGCCGGCGAGCACGGGGTGGAGCACGTCGTCGGTCACGCTCGAGGGAACCGTAAACGCTTGTTCTCCCTCAAGGGCGTACTCGAAAACGAACTTCGTCTTGCGCCGGCCTTCCGAGAGGGTCAGCCGGTCGGCGTCGTGTGGGTAGTCGTCTGCCGATTCGTCGCTCAGGAGGCCGTCGGAACGATAGACGATAGTCCGCGTCGGCGTAATGAAAAGCTCGTCGTCGCCGCCGAGGGAGACGCGTGCTGCGATCTCCTCGCCGTCGAGAGTAGCGGTGACGATACCAGGAACGCTCATGCTCCGGAGTTAGTAACACCGTGTGATAAATCCGTGGGTCCGCGTTGCACGGCGGATTCGAATGAGAAGCTTAAAGAAATAGACGCCACTACTCCTACTCGAGCCCGGGTGGCTTAGCTGGACATAGCGCCGCACTCATAGGGTTCAGAGATTCGGTGCGGTTTCGCCTTGGAAGCCTCCGTGTCCCTCGAGGACTGCCGAGCCTCGAACCTGGGACATGCGGAGATCGAGGGTTCGGAGCCCTCCCCGGGCATGCTTCTCAAATCACACCTACGTCACCGTAAGAACATTCAGTTGTGGGAGGCTACTCCGCTGGAGTCACACGTTCTCCCGTCGTGAACTAACTCGACCGGTCAGCCAGATCATCTGACAGGGACGATCGAGCGTCACAATACGCTGATACAGCGTTCCTTCGACGACAGCCCAGACTAGCCAGCCGTGAGAGAGCAAGCTCGAGGGCATCCCGATCGGCCAAAACGAGACCGAGAGCAAGGAGGAGATCCTCCGATGATACGTTGCTTGAATATCTCGAATGTCATCTGTCCTATGTGGTGCGCCAATGAGAAACCGTTCTTGAAATTCCTATCACACGAAAGGTGCTTGATGCATGATATCATATATTATGCAACCAATCTATATTTGTTCACCAGTGAACTGGAATAGAACGAATAGTGAGTGCTTTACTCTCGAGGTAAAGGATATTGACGCCGGGATATCGGATGCGTCCGGGGACGAACTCCGGACTTAACGAGTTTGTATGGAAGTGGTGCTTGTAGCATGCCCATCGAACGGCAGACCGTTCCATTATTAGAATCACACTTATGCCGGTGACCGCTTTAAATAGAGCATATGTAGTTTAAGCGTTCTCCACTAATTACACTAACTAGTAGCAGTATCGAATAGTGTGTTTGAGAACGTTGTATACGCACTGTGATTTACTGTTTCTGTCTAAATTTTCCTTCCTCTAGATTCTTTACTATATTTTTACATTAGGGCCGATTCAGATGACGTCGATGCCCTAATACACTAATCATGCGATTCAGGGCATTTCACCCCGGTTTTACACCGGGATCAGTCGATCACATCGAGAGACTCACGATCTTCTCCAGTAGGCACTGAATCTACGTCTGTGATATCTGGATAGCCTTCGGAGCGATAGTGGTGGCGGGATCTGATATCAGTCAGTCGCTGTCGGCGGCGGATCGCCGCCGACGCGACAGTGTAGCCACTCACGAGCGCTGCCCCAATTCAGGGACAGCTACCGGAAGAACCGGTCGTCAGGTGGTTGATTCGCTGGGACAGCTCTGCGCACACCGAGAGCTGTCCAGGCAGCACGAACCACCATCTCACAGAACTCCGTGAACGACCACTCCCAGAGGCGGCGCCCCCCACGGCGGGGAGCCGCCACGTACATCCAGTGAAGATATCGCCAAACGTTCTGCAGCAACAGACTCACGACAAACAGCAATAACCGAAGCCCAGCGTCCCGAGAACTGGTGAGAGAAAGGCTCTGCTTGGCTAATCGGTAGCTTGATTCGATGCCGAAGCGCTTGCGATAGTGTTCTCGTGCATCCTGTGGCGTGTGGATGAACGGCGCGTCAGCGGCGTAGCCGTGACGCGCCACCCCATGTTCGCCGTATCGTCCTCGCTGGTAGACACAATCGATGAACACAGGGAATGTTACTCGCCCAGCGAGTTCGTGTTCGATCACGCGACTCCAGCCTTTGCTGAGTTCGTCTTGAATTGTTTCGCCCCACTTGACAATTGGCATGATGTAGGCGTAGTTGTGCGCGTACAGCAGTTTGAGACAGGTGCTGTTGTAGAATCCGCGGTCAAGGTAGACGGCCTTGACGCGCAGGTCAAGGCCGTCGAGGAGTTCGAGGAACTCATCAAGAGCATCGCTGGTGGCTTCGCCAGCGACCAGCTGGCGAACCGCCAGTGTGTATCGCTTGTTACGCACCCGTGCATAGAGCGTGACGTAGGTGTGAAAGGCAGTGGTTCCTCGTTTCGCCTGTGAGAAGTACAGTGACTCCGTCTCGTCCTCGTCACCGTAGTAGGAATCGAGGTGGAGGTCGGCGACGACCTCTACCGGTCGATCTGGAAGCGTCTCAAGGACATCTCGTTGAAGGAGCGTGTTCCCAACCGTTTCAACGGTATCAAGATCGAACTGATCGGTAAGATATCCACGGACGGTATTGGCGTGGGGCGAGTCGTTCGTTTTCTCGCAGACGTGATTGATCGAGGTCCCGCCGGCGCTGGCGCCGGCGAGGACCTCGTACAACTCCTCCGTCGTGACCGCTACACTCTCTCCGAGCTCCAGCGAAAGTTCCTCATCGAGACTGTTGACGACAAAATTAAGCAGGTGCTCTTCTTTTAGCTCGTTGTCTGCTTGGATTGATTGCACACCTTCGCCAAGCAGACACTCATCCTAATCCAATGTGATCGACTGGGGATTGATCCTATAAATATACTCCCGGCTTGCGAAACAATGGGTCCCGGTTAATATAGACCCTGTTGCGACACTCTCCCGGGTAACGGACGGAGGACGGCGAGACACGTCCCGAATAACCGGGGCGTCCCCACGGAGGTGCAATCAGTGGCGACGCCGTCTCCTCCTACGTGCCCGGAGAACAAAAACATGAAACGACCAATCACAGTCCTACTGGCGCTCGCGGTGATGGGTAGTATACTCATGATCGGCGGAGTTGGAGGAGTTGCTGCCTATAGTGAACAGGTGAACGTCAACGACGGCGGGGCCAATAATTACCAAGCAAATTCGAACGAACAAGTGGCGCCTTGGAGCTATAATTACCAAGAGAACCATAATACCGCTGGTGAGTATCAGAATACACAGATAAACGACAACAACCAGCGCGATACGACGCCGTCAACACTCGATTCGGAGGCCTACAACATGCAGATCAACCGTAATACCGCCGCTGCTGAAAACTACCAGGAGAACGACAACAGGCAGTTCTCAGGGTACGATGGCTCCAACGATAACACCCAAGTGAACGCCAATAGCGGGGAATCCGGCACCAACATAGATCTTAACGAGAACCTTCAGTCTGATAGATACAACGACAACGAGCAGATCAACGAAGACTACTAACGAAGAGCGCTGCAATTTTTTACACGAGCAATAATGTGTGGCCCTTCCCGGAATGAGCGCATGTGACTGAACCGAGTTGCATGTCCTCACGGGTCGGTGAGAAGCGTTGGCCGACGTTTCTCAGTTAGTCAATCACGTCACTTCTAGTCCAGACCAGTACGACGCCGTTTTGTATCTCTATATTTGCTCACTAATCACGAAAGAGAGAGCGGTTCAAGAGTTTCAGTACGAAAGCAAGGAAGATCTCATCAGCAGTGTTTTTCATTATGCATTGAACTCACACCGCTGTTATCAAAGGTGATGACTGATCGAGAGTTACAGTCGCTGTCCGATACTGTCGTCGTAGTACTGCTATAGGAGGAGTGGGATTCGATCGTCGTCGTGTAGGTCCCTCCTTTGTCCACAGTAAGTTCGAGGGCTGTACCGGCAGGCAACTCGTCGGTATCATCAAGCACGATGTCTCCGTCATGCGTGATTTGAAGTGTGAACTCCCGCGTCTCGTTCCCAGTATTCTCAATGATGATTCGGTGCATGGCAGTTGCTTCCGCTGAACCGATGTCGGTAGTATCGACGAGAGAGAACTGTTCGATAGGTCCAGGTTCCTCTGGTTCAAGAGCTATCTCACCAGCCTCGTTACTGTCCGAGATCGCATCCTCGGTATCAGTATTTGATCGATTGGTATTTGTGGTCACACTCTCATCAGCATCTTGACCGCCGAGGCAGCCCGTGGCCACAGTAATTCCGATACCTACACCAGCGTGAATGACATTCCGCCGGTTCATGCTAGGCGACAGAATAGCGTGCGCGAATCGTGTTTCAGTCTCTGGACATTCATAAGTCGAAGTCGATTGGGACGGCATTTTTCTCAGATCACATGGGGGTATGAAAATGTGGGGCGAGCAACAGCAAGGTACTGACATCAGGAGCAGTCACCGGTAAATCGCTATAACGATTTCAAGTAAAACATCCACAGCGATGATCAGACGTGTTGCCTGGGGTTTCTGTCATCCCTTCATTCTTATAGTCAAATTCGTGCATTTCGTCGTCTCATCATGCTCGTGCTCGAGCCGCTTTCCCTGCCCCGATATCCTGCCGTTTGAGTTGATACTGGTTTTGTCTGCCGTCATTCCGGTGCTTACAGACTGAAGGCGAGAATCTGAAAGAAGCTATAGTAACAACTGAAACTGTTTACACGCTGATCGCACAGCTGTCGTGCGATCAGGTATGCACTGACTTTCAGTGGCTACTATAGTGCGTAGTGGGTGCTCGAAGCAAGCCGTCTCAGCTTCGCTCTTCTTCGGAGAGACGCCACGGACTCTCGGCGTCGGTGGCGCTTTCGTCCGTCGCGAGCGGGACGGTCTCGTACAGTTGCTCGAGGTGGTCCATCGTGTAGTCGACCGCGTAGCGTTCGACGCCAGCCCTGGTGTCGCGGTCGGTTGCCAGACACGTCTCGATGGCGTCGATCATCGACTCGCGGTCGCCGTAGGTGAACCGTTCGCCGTTGTCGGCCCCGATCGTCCGATCGAACGGCGCGACGTCGGCGGCGGCGACGGGCGTCCCACAGGCGTTGGCCTCGAGCGTCGACAGACCGAGTGTGTCGGCAGTCGACGCGGTGACGAACGTATTGAGCGATGAATAGAAGACCGGCAGCTCCTCACGGGGGAGGAAGCCGCGAATGTCGACGTTGTCCGGGGCTGCACGCTCGAGGGAGTCGCGATACGGCCCGTCGCCAACGATGACGAAGTCGTACTCCGGGAGCGCTTCGGCGGCCCGGAGAATCTCGCTGACGTTTTTCTCCATGCTGAGTCGGCCGCTGTAGCCGATCACGGTCCGATCGGGATACCGGTCCTCGGCAGTCGGCTGGAAGAAATCCATGTCGATTCCGACCGGTAACTGGACGTGTTCGACGTCGCGGTCGATCCGTTCGGTCGATGCCGTCACGACGTCGAAACTTTGGAGGAAGCTGTTCTCGACGGGCACGTACAGGCCGGAAAGCAGGCCCGCGACCGACTCGAGTTTGATGCTCTGGTGAAAGTACTCTTCGAGTGGCGTGTGATGGGTGTAGATCGCCGGCAGGTCGTGTTTCCAGGCGTAGTACCGACCGAGGACGCCGATGGGGGCGGGGCCGTGACAGTGGACGACATCGAGGTCGGGCAGCGTCGACGGTCGTTTCGTCACCGGAATCCGATAGCCGGCATAGAAGGGGTTCGGCATCGAGGTCACTGGAATCTCGCGGTCGCCGGGCTCGTAGTCGCCATCCGGGTAGATGACGTACACCTCGTGTCCTTTCCGCTCCAGTTCCTCACGCCAGAGTTTGATCGTATACGTTACGCCATCGATCTCGGGAAAGTAGCTATCCGTAAAGAATCCAATCTTCATTCAGACCACCTCCTCGTATAACGACTGATACTGGTTCGCGACCGCCTCGAGCGAAAATTCCTCACTGCGGGCGGCCGCGTTCGATCCGAGTTGCTCTCGAAGCGCCGGGTCGCGGAGTCGCTCGAGGGCCGCCTCGAAGCCGTCGACACCGTCGTCCGCGACTTTCAGGCAGTCCTCGCCGTCCTCGAGCCACGAGAACGTCTCAATGTCGCGGACGAGAGGCGGTTTGCCGGCTGCCATCGCCTCGAGCAACGCGATTCCCTCGTTTTCCTCGTGCGTGGGGAAACAGAAGATGTCGCCCGCGGCGTACGCACCACGGATGTCGTCGACGTAGCCGGTGAACGTACAGTTGTCCGGGGCGTTCTCGATCAGCGCCGTCGTCTCACGGCCCTTCAAGGAGAGGTCCAGCGGCCCGAACCAGGCGAAATCCAGGTCCGGCAGCCGGCGGGCCAGTTCGACGAACGTTTTGAGGCCCTTGCGCTTGATGACGTGGCCGACGAGGAAGACGGTCGGTGACTCGAGGTCGTACCGGTCGCGGTACTCGTTCTCGAGCGATTCGAACCCCGCGAGCTTCGACCGGTCGACGCCGTTCGAGACGACCGTCGTCGGCGTGTCGGTGTACGTCTCGATCAGTTCCTGGTTGTATTCGGAGGGACAGACGAGCGCGTCGGCCAGCCCGTAGGCCCACTCGAGATACGGTTTGAGCGGCTTCGCGAGGGCGTTCGTGAACCGAAAGCTGTCGCCGAAGTCCTCGGCAGTTACGTGTGTGTTCGCGACGACGGGGACCCCCTTCGATTGCGCCTGCCGTGCGTACCAGACCGACCGTGGTCCCATAAGGTTACAGTGGAAAACGTCTGCCTCGAGCGTCGGCTCGGTCGTGTAGGTCAGGTCCAGCCGATCGAGCATCTTCCGCTGGTGGACGACCGACTCGTGGATACCGCCGGTGACGTGGGACTCGAGTTCGAAGTAGTGACTGATTTTCATACCGGATTCCCTTTGTGAGTCGGACGAGTTACTGCCGTAGCCGTGCGGTCGTCGCGAGACAGTGGTGATCGGTGCGGTCCCCGCTGGTCGAGTGCGACGGTCTCACTCGACTTCGAGCCACGGCACTTCCATGAGCGCCGGAATGTACGTCTCGATGTGGTGTTCCCAGACGCCCTCCTCGCCGAAGGCTTCGCCGTGGTCTGCGGTCACGATGACGGTGCCGTCGAGGTCGTCGACGAGATCGGCGACGGACTCGAGTGCGATCCGCAGGTTCTCCTCGTAGAGCGCCATCGCCGCCTCGCGAGTGCCGTTCGTGACGACTTCGGTGGGATCGAGCTCGAGCCACAGGCCCGCCTTCTGTGCGAGTTCGCTGCCCTCGAGTTTGTTCTCGACTTTCGGGCGGATCGTATCGCCAAGCGAGGCGAGCGCACCGCCGCTGCCGTCCTCACTTTCTTCGGCTTCCTCCTGTTTCCGAATCCCCTTCTGGATCTGTTTGAGTTTTTGGCCCTTGCCGCGAGCGAGGTAGGGCGCGTGGGGCTGCATGTAGTGGAGCACCGTCCGGTCGGCGTCCTCGACGGCGTCTTGGTTGTTATAGAACGCCTCCGCGATGCCGTCCGGCGGCACCGTGCCGAGATCGTCGTCCCAGCCCGATTTCCACACGTCGAAGACGTTGCTGATGTGATTCGAAGCCGACCACTCGTAGTCACAACTGGCCCCCCACTTGAGCTCGTTCAACGGAATGCCGAGGTCGTTGATAAATGGGTTCCCCGAGAAGTACGCGATGTCGTGTTCCTCGGTGAAGGTTCGATAGGCCCACTCCGGCGTTGACGAACCGACACTCCGGCGCTTTTCCAGCGTCCCGTCGAGATACTCGTCGTAGACCTCGCTGAATACGTCGTACCGACACGCATCCAGCACGAGACAGTAGTCCCACTCTGACTCGAGGAAGTGCTGGTCGTCCATTAGTTGCGACTATCTTGCGAACCGACCTATGTATTCTTATTGGTTCTCGGAAAGTCAGTCAAAACACTATTTTCGCGCCAGCCAGCCGCGATACCGCCGGTCTAGCTGTCAGGCAGTGCCAGCATACTGCCGGCTTGGCAGGTTACTCGAGATAGCCGAGCTCCCGGAGCCGGTCGCGGGTCTCCTCGTCGGCCTCCTCGAGGGCGTCGATATCGTCGGTATCGGTCTCGGACGGATCGTCCCACGCGCCGCCGACGTTTGCCTCGAAGCGGGCGAGTGCCTGCTCGGTCACAGCGACAACGTCGTCGTCAGCCGGGTCGACCGGCGACGTCTCGCCGGGATCCTTGTCGAGACGATACCCCTCGTCGGGGATGCGATCTGCGCGAACATACTTCGCGGCCGTGCTGCGGGCAGCCCGCAGCCGCGAGTACGCGCGGTGATCCTCGGGGAGGGTGATGCCGGCCTCGCTGGCTTTCTCCTCTAGGTGGTGCAGTTCGATGACCGGCTGGGCGTACTCGACGAACGCGTAGTCGTCCGCGTCGTCGCCCTCGAGGACCGCCCGTTGCCCGACGTCGGGGTCCGTCGCCCCGTCGAAGGCACGATACTCGTCGGCAAGCAGCGAGCGCGTCGGGTCGCGAGCGACGGCACCGGCAGCATCGCCAGCCAGACCGACCGCCTCGGGATCGACATCCAGCGAGTCCAACACGGTGTGATAGCAGTCGAGCAACTCGACGAGGTCGTCGCGACGGTCGCCCTCGAGGTCGGGATGCTTAACGAGCAGCGGGACGTTGATGAGCTGGTCGTAGAGGGCGAACTCGTGGCCGTAGAGGTCGTGTTCGCCGTGGAGTTCGCCGTGGTCGGCCGCAACGATGACGGTGGTGTCTTCCCACTGGCCGGTTTTGCGCAGCCAGTCGAACAACCGGCCGAGTTCGGCGTCCATGTGGGCGATTTCGGCGTCGTAGAGCCCGCGGATCGCCTCCCACTCCTCGTCGTCGATGTCTCGCGCACCGGAGTTGAACTCCTTGGAGTTCTGGCAGACATCGTCGGGGTCGACGCCGGGGGCGAACTCCTCGCGGTACTCTTCAGGCGGGTAGTACGGGAGGTGGGCGTCCATCAGATTGACGAACGCGAACCAGCCGTCGTCGCTATCGCTGTCGTCGATGAAGGACTTCGTGCGGTCGATGACCGACGGTGTCTTCGAGTCGGCACTCTCGCCGCTGGCGAGTTTCGAGTGAGCCATCGCGCCGAGGTGGACGAGCTTCGATGCCAGATCGCGGAGGTAGTCGTTGTCGTTGATCGCCTGCCACGCACTCGCCAGCGGCCCCGAGAGGACGTCGCCGGGCAGTACCTCGAAAAAGGAATCCTGCGCGTCGAACCCATCGGTGAGCCCGGTGTAGGGAGTGATCCAGGCGTTCGAGGAGTAACAGGCCGTGTCGTAGCCAGCCGCCGACAGGACCGACGCGAGGGTCGTATCGCCGTCGAGATACGGACTGCCCTGATCGGCTCCGTGCTGGCTCGGATACCGGCCGGTAAACAGCGAGGCGTGAACCGGCAGCGTCCACGGCGCGGGTGCGATCGCCGATTCGAAGACGGTCGCTTCCTCGGCAAACCGCGAGAGTTCCGGCGTCGTCGCCCGCTCGTATCCATATGGCTCGAGTCGATCCTTCCGGACCGTATCCAGAACGACGAAGAGGACGTTCGACTGGCGAGTCCTGTCCATTACTGGCCACACTTCGCTCCACGCAAATAAATCGATTGAAGGGTCCGACGCACTATGTTCGATCGAGTCGGTGCCGATCAGATGTTTCAAGTTTACTGACGATTCATACCCGCCATGGACGAGCGAAATCGGCGGGCATTTCTCATCGGAATCGCCGGCGCGATCGCGGCCTTCGCGATCCTGTTTTTCCTCGTCGGTGTCCGTGACGTTCTCGACTCGTTGCTCTCGGCGACGCCCTCCCTGGTCGTCGCGACGTTCGCGCTCGCGCTCGGCTGGCTGGCCGCCTGGAGCCTGATGCTGCGGACCGTGCTATCTTCGCTCGATATCGAACTCCCGATCGGCAAGTCGTTTCTCGTCTATGCGGGCGCCGTCTTCGCGAACAACGTCACCCCGTTCGGACAGGCCGGCGGCGAGCCGATCGCCGCCTTGCTCATCTCGAAGACCGCCGACGCACGCTACGAGACCAGCCTCGTCGGGATCGCCACCGTCGACGTCATCAACGTCGTCCCCTCGATCTCGCTGATCCTCGTGGGCGTCGGCTACTACGCGACCACCGCGGCGATCGGCCAGCGCCTCGAGACGGCCGTCGGCTCGGCGGTCGTGTTGATCGCGGGCATCGTCATCGTGATGGGACTCGTGTGGCGCTATCACCGAACACTCGTCGATCGGCTCCCTGCCATCGTCGCCCCCCGGATCGCGCGGCTTGGATTCGACCGGTTCGACTCCGAGACGCTCGAGGAAGACATCGCCGATCGCTTAGGGCGGTTCTTCGAGAACATCGAACGCGTGGCGACCGATCGATGGCGACTGGCCGCGATCATCGGCTTGTCGCTGTGTGGTTGGCTCTTTCAGACGGCCGCGCTTACGGTCGCGTTCGACGCGATCGGCTACGACGTCTCGGCGTACGTCCTGCTGTTCGTGATCCCGCTTGCGAACCTCGCGGGCGCTGCGCCGCTGCCGGGCGGGCTCGGCAGTATCGAAGCCGCGTTCGTCGCGCTGCTCGTGCCAACGACCGGCATCCCGGGGTCGGCTATCACCGCGGCCGTCCTCATCTTCCGGGGCGCGATCTACTGGATGCCGGTCCTGATCGGCGGACTGTCGGTGTCGGCGTTCGGCGTCCGGGCAGTGCGGTAAGCGGCTGCTGGCCGATAGGATCATTGCCGTCCGGCCCCGACGGTCGGCCGATCGACCATGTACCGGGAAGGCCACGCCGGTTTCAACGCCTTGCTCTATGCGCCGGTTCTCCCCGTCGTGAGCTACGTCTGGTCGCTCGAGCTGGCGCTGGTCGGTGCGCTCGTGGCCGTCGGGGTCGCCAACATCCCTGATCTCGATCAGCCGTTGCCGCGCATACGCCATCGCGGGCCGACCCATACCGTCTGGTTTGCGGTCCTCGTCGGGTTGGTGGCTGGTATCGGGACCGAACTGCTCGTCCCTGCGGCACCGGTCGCGTTCCGGTTCGGATTCGTCGTCGGCACCTGCGGCATCCTCGCCCACCTCGCCGGCGACATCGTGACGCCGATGGGGATCAGCCCGTTCGCACCCGTCTGGCGGTATCACGTCACGCTCGAGTGGTTCAAATCCAAGAACAGCCGGATCAACCGGGCGTTGTTGCTCGTCGGCTCGAGTGCGCTGTTCGCGTCGCTGCTCCTGACGATGGGGCTGTCGGCGGTCGTTCCGACGAGTTGACCCGTCCCGGCTGTTCGGTCTCGCTCGATTCCGGGTCGACTCAAGGCTTAGAGCGACTGCTGCTCGTTTGCATCCCAGACGAGGAGCGCGAGCGACGCAGTCCAGAGGAAGACTGTCGCGGTCGGACTGTGGACCGCCAGTCCGGGGCTCCAGCTCGTCCGAAGCGGGAACAGGAAGTCGATCCCCTTCGGCGACAGCGAATCGATCGCGAGATGTGAACCGAGTGCCAGTCCGACGGCGAGCGCGACGCGTCGCCCGATCGTGGACGGCTGCTGACGACCAACGGCGTACCCGCCAGCGACGACCGCCAGCGCGAACAGGGGCGTGTGGGTGATCCCGCGGTGGACGAACGGCCAGGCCCAGCCCGCTGGAAAGAGCAAGTCGATGTCCGGAAGCAGTCCGAAGAGGAGCCCGATCCGTGGATCGGCGTCGGTGAGTCCGGCAACCAGGGTGTAGCCGACGAACGCATGGGTCGCGAACGCACCCGTCAGAAACAATATCCGTCCGATCTCCATCGGCGATAGTTTCGGCCGGTGTCACCACATAGCTTATGCTCTTCGAAGGCGGGAGCGATGGATACCAACCGTTGGACGACAGCCACTGTCGCGACCGATCACCGGGCCTGAATCAACAATGCTTACATTCGGGGTGAACTACCCACGGGTTATGTATCCGTTGCAACTCGAGGAGATGCCGTCCTGGCTCGAGTCGATGCTGACGTCCGAGCTCGCACTTGCCGTGTTCTTCGGGATCTGTGTCCTCGAGGGAGCGATGCTGCTGCGATTTATGCCGAGCGAACTCGTCGTCCCGGCCGCACTGGCGCTGATCGGGTCATCGATGTCGAAAGTAGTGACGATCATCGCGATCGCGGTCGCGGGGACGACCATCGGTCAGTTCGGGCTCTTCTGTCTCGTCCGCCGGGCTGGCCGGGAGTACGTCCTCCGAAAGAGCTGGTTTCCGGTCACGGAGTCGCGACTCGAGCGGTTCGACGGCTGGTTCGATCGCTGGGGTGCGGTGGCCGTCGCGGTAAGTAATACGATGTTGTTCGTCCGCGGGCTGTTGACCGTCCCTGCGGGGCTCTCAGAGATGGACGGCCGCGCGTTCGTCGCGCTGTCGGCGATCGGCTCGCTGTCGTTTCAGTCGATTCTCGCGGCGCTGTATCTCCTCGGTGGTCGCCTGTTGGCGTGATCGAGCGGCCGAAAACGAAACGCGTCTCGCAGCGGGTTAGTTCTTCCCCTGTCGGTAGACCGGCAGCCGGAACCGGACGCCAGCGTCGCGGAGTTGCCACCTGAGCTCGAGGCCGGCCCACGAGAGGCCGGTCAGCAACGCAACGCCGATCGCGGCGAACTCAGAGGACCCCATCCAGACCGGACTCACGAACAGGAGGGCGTTGTAGATCCGGTGTGGGAGGATTGACTCAATGAGATCACCGAGGAACTCGAGGGGGCTGAAGTCGAGGCCGCTACCACCACCGCCACCGCCGCTGCTGCTGGTCTCGGCTGCGGTCCGGTTCTCGAGGCCGAGCGTCTGAGCGCTCTGGCCGCCCGCGCTTTCGTCGCCGGTCTCGAGGCGCTCGGCTTCGTAGGGGAGTGACGAGCCGACCTCCCAGACGATATCGCCGGATTCGTTGACCTCGATGACGCGGTTGCCGTGGGTGTCTGCGATCAGCGTGTTGCCGTTTGGAAGCCGATCGGCGTCCCGTGGCCACTGGATCCGATCGTCTTCCCACTGCCAGGTCTGGTTCCACTCGCCGTCTTCACGCTGGAACTCCTTGATCTGGGCGTTCTCGGAGTCGGCAACGATGATCGCCGGCCCGCCTTGGCTCTCGGGAATGAAATCGGGGTTGTGCTGTTCGTGGAGGATGTCGTACTCGTTTTCCGATCCGAGCGTCCAGTCCTCGAGCAGTCCTTCTTCCCGATCGAGGAAGACGACCTGGTCCTGGTTGCGCAGACTGGCCATGATTCGGCCTTCCATCTGCCCGCTTTCGATGTACTCGACGTCGTTGATGTGTGCCCAGTCACGGGGCCAGGAGTGACCACCCTCGAGCGGGAAATCGCTCTGGGCGTCCCAGAGCCACTCGACGACCTCCGTCTCGGTGTTGACGACGAAGACCTGATCGGCGACCATGTCGGCGACGACGAAGTGGGTCTCGTTGATGCGGTCGACGTCGTGCCACTCGCCGGCGTACTCCTTGTAGTCGTAGCGCTCGTAGAGCACCTCGACCTCACCGGTCTCGAGGTCGGCCCGCTCGATGACGTTGCGGGTACACGGCGGAGCGCCACAGTTCTCCCCTTCGGTGTGGATCGTATCCGTCGCGGCGTATTCGACGGTCAACGGGTCGCCCGCGACGGGATCGGCGTCGAAGTATTTCGTCCGCGAGTTGTTGTAGTAGAGGACCTCGCCACTTGGCTGATAGGCGGTGATTGTTCCAGCACGACCCGACTCGGTGACGACCGTGTGGTGCTCCGTCGGCGGCGCGTCCGGAACGTCTGCTCTCGAGGACGTCGAGACGCCCTCTCCTGCTGCGCCGGCGACGACGGCGGCGGACAGCAGGATTAGAACGGCGAGCGCAGCCCGGAGCCGGGTTCTCGTTATTTCCGACCGAACCCGCTCGAGCGACGGAAGCGATTGTTCGGTCACGGTATTCTCACCATCCCGTTTCGGCATGCCGTTTGGGGACGCATTGTCCTTTGTTTCCTGATCGAGATATTAGTACGTTGTTGAACGTTCTATTCTCCGCGGGACGGACAGCATATCGTGCCCGTCCCAACAGCGACTGGGCTAACGACTCGAGCGCTTCTTCCGACGAGGAACGTGGTTCGATAGTACTACTCCTGCTCGTCCGCCCGCGTCGTCAGGACGGGCACCGGCGACGTGCGGATCACCCGCTCGGTGAAGCTCCCGAGCAGGTGTCGATCGAGGCCGGTGCGGCCGTGTGTCCCCATCACGACGAGATCGATCTCCTTCTCGTCGGCATACCTCGTGACCTCTTGTGGCATCGAGCCGGTCACAATGGTCGTTGTGACGTCGTCGACGCCCGCCTGCGTGGCAGTCGCCTCTGCCTCGTCGAGAACCGACTGGACGTTCTCCTCGAGTTGCTCGGAGAGCTGTGCCGATTCCGCGTCGCCGACCTCCGGGAGTTCGTCGACGATAGACAGCAAGTGAAGCGTCGCACCGGTACGTTCGGCGGCCGTCGCTGCCAGTTTCAGCGCCGCCGTTGCATGGTTGCTCCCATCGGTTGGAACGAGCACGTCGGTGTAGGGGTACGTCGGCGTCACGCCGTCGGCTGCTCGAACCGTCATCACCGGCACGGGGCTTCGGTTTACGACGTGATCCGTGACGCTCCCGAGAACGTACTCTCCCAGTCCGCGCCGACCGTGGGCACCCATTGCGATGAACTCGAACTCGTCGGCGCTGACGTAGTCGACGATCGTCGGCCGGGGATCACCCTGTACGACGTCCGTGACCACGGACACGCCGCGTTCCTCGGCGAGCGCGACACCCTCCGAGACGAGCGATTCACCTTCTTCCTCGAGGACGTCGACGACGTCAGTGCCGAGTCGGGTGAGACTCGGTTGGTTCGTGTCCGCGATGTGAAGCAGGTGGACGGTCGCGTCCCGCTCACTGGCGATGTCGAGGGTGTGCTCGAACGCTGCGGTTGCGGGGTCACTCCCGTCGGTCGGGACGAGAAAGCGAGGTGACATACGTGAGTGTTCGAGACGGACTTGCTTATATACTGTTGACCAACGGTCCGTCAACACCTGGTCGCTCTCGTTTCTCCGTACGGAATTCGAGCGTAAAAAGGAGGATACCACTATGCCCGCAGACGGCGTCGAGTCGCTAAACGGTCTCGACGCGAACCTCGCCGTCTGCTGTGACAGTCACCAGACACTCGCTGTACTCGAAGGACACCGAGCCGTTGGGGCGGAGGCCGTTCACGCGTGGTTCGAACAGTCGCTCGAGCGCGTCGGCGTTGATCGAATAATGCAGTGGCTCGAGTTCAGTGACGTCTTCGTTCAGGAACGTTGCGACGGCGTCCGCGACGGCGACGCTGAGCGGTTCGTCGCCGAGTTGATCGTAGTGCACGGTGTAGTGATCCCCAATCTCGGTCGCCGGTGTTGGTGAACTCATCTTGCTCATAGCGTATACGTACCCCCAGTACGGTGGGAAGTCGTTTCGTGGTTCAAGAGTTGTTGGCTCCATTGAATCACTAGACGGCGTCGGGATGGGTCGGTAAATCAAAGGAGTTGAAGCGGGTAAGTGGCAGTTTGGATGAACCTCACTACCCGCTTCACTGAGGAGATGGTGTCGCTGGCCAAAAGTTATTGCGACGATTCCGACGAAGCTGCCGCCCCGGAAGGTGGCGGCAGCTTCGCAGAGTACGCGATGATTTCCCTCCACGGGCTGCGAATTTTCCTCGATGAGACCTACGAGATGATCATTGACCGGCTGGAGGTGATGCCGCCAATTCTGGAGATCATCGGCCTTGAGTCCGATGATCTCCCGCATCCATCGACGTTGAATAAGTGGCTTGACAAGATCGTGATGCAGGTCTGGCGCGTGCTGCTGCGCCACTCGGCGCAGCTGCACAACCCATCGCCACACGTCGCCGTTGACGCAACGTACTACGAGCGGTCACCGGCGAGCAAGCACTACTGCGACCGCACGAACTACCGCGTTCAGACGGTCGAAGCGACGAAACTCGTTGATACAGACACGCAAGCGATCTTAGACGTCCATTGCACGACCACACGAGAAGGAAGCGACGCAGACGTGTGTGCGCAACTCGCCCGCCGGTACGCGGGCGAGTTGCAGACCCTTGCAGCGGACAGAGGCTATGATAGCCAGCCATTGCGTGAGACCCTCCGAGACATGGGCATACGTCCCCTCATAAAACACCGCGTCTTCGCTCCGTACGACCACGCGCACAACGCACGAATCGAGGACGAACTCTACAACCAGCGCTCAATGACCGAGACAGTGAACTCCTCGGTCAAGCGCTCGTACGGCTCTGCCGTCCGAGCGCGTGAATGGTACCGTGAGTTCCGTGAGATCGTGCTGATGTGTCTCGTCTACAACATAAAACAGTACGTGACCCGCTGATTCCAACGCCCTCTTGCGATTCAATAGAGCCGAGTTGTTGTAAAGAACCTACTCGTTAACTGTGTAAGTGCCACCACAGCAGGTGGTTAATCAGTTAACCTCGGAAGCAGTCGCTCCCTCGAACAGGACGGCGAAGAGTTTCCGTTCGACGGCCCGAACGTGCTTGTGGAAGGCAGGCGAGGAGATGTTCAACGAGTCCGCGATCTCTTCGCCGTTCGCCCGACGAGGCCATTCGAAGAACCCCCCGTGGTATGCCGTCTGGACGACCTCTCGCTGGCGATCGGTGAAGGTCTCGAGCAAGGCACTACGCGCGTGGTTGGCGACTGTTGAGTCCCCATCTGTCGTCACAACACGGCGAGCGACCATCGACACGTCGGGGCCGCTCCGGCCGATCCCGGCGATGATGTCGCGGATTTCGACCGTGGCCGGGACGTCGATCCGTGCGCGTCCCCCCGAAGAATCGGCCACGAACTCGCGTAACTCTGCTCCGTGAGCGTCGGTAATCGATCCGAGGGAGGACTCGGTTACGGAAAATTCGAGGCAAAAGCCTCGCACTTCAGGGCGGGGATGAAGCCGAACAACAGTATTCAACTGCCGACGATGGCGTAGGCGGGGTTCCCACGCAATCTTTAACCCGTCCGGTCACAATAGTATGCATAGATGGTAAAGAGTACCCGTCACGCGAAATACGAACTCTATTACCACATAGTGTTCGTGCCCAAATCGGGCGGAATCGAAGATTCCGCTGACCTCGCGGAACAGGGTTCCGCTCAGTATCGGCGCTCGAACCTGACGGGGAAGACGAAGAAACGTCTCGAAGCCATCTTCACGGAAATCTGTGAGGACAAGGGCCTCGAACTGGCCGAGTGCGAGGTCATGCCCGACCACGTACACCTGTTTATCGGGAGTCCGCCGAAGAACGCCCCATCACTCATCGTCAACTGGGTGAAAGGCATCTCGGCGCGGAAGTATAACCAGCGGTACGACGACCGCGTGAAATGGACTCGTTCGTACTACGTCGGTACGGCGGGAAGCGCCACGAAGGGCGCTGTCGAACGCTACATCGCTGAACAGGAGAGCGACGACAAATGAAGCGCGTCAACACCTTCGAGGTGGTTCCACAGTCCGAGAACAGCAAAGAGTGCCTCCTACGGCTACTCGACGCCTCCGCCTCCCTGTGGAACGAACTGACCTACAAACGTCGTCAGAACTACTTCGGTGACGGCGACGTGTGGGACACTTCCGAATACCGTGGACAGTACAACGGTGTCGTCGGAAGCGCGACCGTCCAACAGGTCACGCGCAAGAACAGCGAAGCGTGGCGGTCGTTCTTCGCCCTCAAGGAGAAAGGCGAGTACGCCAACCCACCGTCGTACTGGGGCAACGAGGAAGATGGGCGCGAACTCTGCACCTACATTCGGTGCAACCAGTACACGATTCAGTGGGGAAAGCGGTCGCGTCTCGAAATTCCTGTCGGGCAAGAACTGAAAGACGAATACGGACTCGGCTACCACGAACGACTCTGCCTCGAAGTCCGAGGCAACCCGAAATGGGAGGGGAAACAGGGTCGTCTGGAACTTGAGTATGACGAGGTGAGCGACACGTTCAGGGCTTTTCAACCAGTCACCGTACCTGATTCTCGACTGGATTCACCACTGGCTTCTCACGAAGCCGCCCTCGACGTTGGCGCGAACAATCTCGTCGCGTGTTCCACGACCACTGGGAACCAGTACCTCTACGACGGTCGGGAGTTGTTCGGACGGTTCCGCGAGACGACCGACGAAATCGCCCGTCTACAGTCAAAACTCCGAGAGGGGCGCTACTCCTCGAATCGGATTCGACGGCTGTACCGACAGCGGACGAAACGCCGTGACCACGCACAGAACGCGCTGGTGCGCGAGCTCGTTGAACGGCTGTACGACGAGGGCGTGGCGACAGTGTACGTGGGCGACTTGACCGACGTGCTGGAAACGCACTGGTCGGTCAAGGTGAACGAGAAGACGCACAACTTCTGGGCGTTCAAGAATTTTATCCATCGTCTTGTGTGTGTCTGTGAGGAGTACGGCATCTCTCTGGAAGCCGAGTCGGAAGCGTGGACGAGTCAGACGTGTCCCGAGTGTGGCGACCATAAGGCGACGGTTCGCCACGAAGATACACTGACGTGTCCGTGCGGTTTCGAGGGGCACGCCGACCTCACGGCGTCAGAGACGTTCCTTCGAGAACACAGCGATTGCGAAATCAGGCCGATGGCACGGCCCGTGCGATTCGAGTGGGACGACCACGACTGGTCGGGGAAACCACACCCTCATGAAAGTCCCAAAGAAGTGCGCACAAACCCGCAAGTTGCCTCCGTGGGTCGGTAGCCGAACCCCCAACGGGGGAATCCTCGCGCTTTAGCGCGGGGAGGATGTCAATCGAGTGTGAGCGTGCCGTGCTCGGCCCGGTAGCCGTCGTCGTACGTCTCGACCGCACGCACGTCCCGGAGTCTGATCCCCTGTTCCATCTTGGTGACGACCGGCGTGTCGTAGTAGTCGGCTTCGTACTCGAACCCCTTCCCTTCCTGTCGGCGGCGTGTGACGAACTCCCGGTGGCGATCGAGGCGGGCACGACCGACCGACCGTGACAGCGCCGGCACCTCATCGACTCCCTCGTCGAACACCTCGAGAAACGCGTCCTCGAGTTCGATCCCGACCGAGTTTCGGCCGGCACACATCGCTGCGAGCGTGGTCGTCCCGGTCCCCCAGAAGGGATCGAGGACGGTATCCCCATAGGCCGAGTACATACAGATCAGCCGATAGGGGATCTCGAGTGGATAGGCCGCCGACCGCTCCCGAAGTTCGTCGTCGACCGCCTCGAGTGCTTGGAGCTCGCCGGTCACGTCGGTCCAGACGTCCGAGAACCAGCGGTTGCGTTCCTCCCAGAAGTAGGCGGCTTCGTACCGTCGGTCGGCACCGGGCTCGAACGCGCGACGCTGGCCCCCCTTCCGAAAGATCAGGACGTACTCGTGCTCGAGGGTGACGTAGGCGTTCGGCGGGATCATCCCGCTGCCCATGAACTTGGCCGCACTGTTTGCCGGCTTGCGCCAGAGCACGTCCGGCAGCGGGTCGAATCCCCGCTCTTCGAACGCCGCGAGGACGCGGGCGTGGTTGGGATAGACCCGAAAACTGCCGTCGACCGACCGGGTGGCGTCGCCGACGTTGATACAGGCGATCCCGCCGTCGACCAGCACCCGCTCGAGTTCGTCCCAGACGGCCTCGAGTTGTGCGTGCATCGCCTCGAAGGCGGCTTGACCGTCGCCGGCGTCCAGTGCGTCGCCGATCGCGGGATCGAGCTCCGTAAAGAGGTCGTCCCACATCTCGATCATCGGATACGGCGGCGACGTCACGACGAGTTCGACCGACTCGTCGGCCACGTCCGAGAGCGCGCGAGAGTCACCGACGACCACGCGGTGAGTGGTCTCCATTGGCTTGCACTGTCGGCGTCTCTCCCTTAGCTTCTTCGTCAGGCGACGCACAGCACAGAAAATACGACAGCCGATCGCCCCCGCTCGAGCGGGTCGCTCGTTACTCCTCGCTGCTCTCGTCGGTCTCCTCAGTCTCGAGCTCGGCGTCTTCGTCCGTCTCGGTTTCGTCCTCGATGTCGGTCGCCGGCTCGAACTCCTCGATCGGTTCCCACTCCTCTTCTTCGCCTGATTTGAGTCGCCGGCGAAGGAGTGCCGCTCCTGCGAGCACGCCCACTGCGAGCAGGAGTCGCGACAGCCGCGAGGGAGCATCGGGTTCGGTGTCGTCCGTCATCGGTTCCGCCGTCTCGCCGATTTCTTCGCTTGGCTCCCGGATGTCCTCAATGATCTCCGGCTGTTCGACGTCCTCGAGTGATGTCTCTTCGAGCGTCGGTGACTGCCGACCGAGGAGAAAGCCGATGGCCGTGCCGAGGCCAAACAACGCTCCTGCAAGCGGGAACCGCCCGCCTGAACGAGATCCTTCGGATTCCTCGACGGCCTCGAGAATCGTCTCGCGCATCGGAGAGTCCATCCCTCTGTTGACCGCTTCTCTGACGACGAGCTCGGATAGTGTCGCGTCCTGTTGTTCCGTCTCGGGCATAATCCGCTCCGACCACACCACTATACATAATTCTATCCCTCGTTTCCATCGATCGGCCGCGTCCGTTCTCTCGTATGCATGAACTACTCGGAAAAGCTGACGGTATAATTTCTTGTTAACTGCCGGCTGGAGCGCCCACGTCCGAGCGAGCCTCGTCGAACGACGACGCCAGCGGCCTGCGAGAACAGGCTCGAGATTGCCTCTCTCGGACGAATACGCGATCATACCCGAGAGCAGGCGGTATTCGTGCCGACGGCTCTCGTGCGCGGGCGATAACACAAATATACTCGCGAAAGTGAACGGGTCAGATATCCGTTACAGTCGCTCGACGAGTCGCATCGCCGTCTAAACCCCGTTCTTCTTGCCCTATAAGGTCACATCGGGACACCGAGGGCACGGTATCGGTGTGGAACGGCTTGCATAACGAAAGGTATCAATGAGAGGGATGCACGTATGAGCGTTCTCCGCCAGCCCGAGGTACTCGGCCGAACGGCCCGGCGGCGCGTCGTTGGCGTCACCGCTGCACTCTCTGCGGCGGCCGTCGAAACGGTCGCGGTCGGGTGCTGGTTCAGCCTCGTCGTCGGCTCGCGGACGACGTCAACCGCGCTCGCAGGGCTCGGTGTGCTCTTCTCTGGGTCACTGCTCAGAATGGGAATCTTCCGTGCGACGGTTAGCGACCTCGGTGAGCTCCTGCAGCCGAAAGAACTCGGCGTGACGGTCGCGCTGACGTCCACCTGGGTCGTCTGGCTGTTCCTGGCCGAACTGATCGGCGATCCTCTCGGTGTCGCCGTCGCAGCCGTCGTGTTTGCCGGCATGCTCACCGGCCAGTTCGTCCTTGAGCGACACAGCTTCAGCCAGTCCGCAGTCGATGGCCGACTGATCACACTGGCTGTTTCGGGGCTGTTACTGGCTGCTGGTGCGTCGACGCTGCTCGCGACTGTCTGGTTTACCGACTGGGCGATTTCTTCGTCACCGCTCGTACTCGGCTCGACGACTATCGTGTTTCGGATCGGGGCCGTCCACCTCGGCATGTTCGTCTTCGGCCTCTTCGCGTTCCTCGCTCATCAGCACCGCTTTCAGCGACTTCTCGAGCCCTAGGGGCCGCCGATTCGTTTTCCGTCGGCAGTATCACTTTCCCTGTGCACCCACGTTCTGGTCACTCTCGAAGGAGTCCGGGTCCGGTTCGATCGACGCGTACTGTACCGCTCGCCGGCCCAGCGTCGTCACCCGTTCCTCGAGTTTCGGATCGACGAACGCGCCGTCGTCGATGGCGGCGCTCGCGTTCGGGATCGCCGCCTCGTGGGGAATGACCCACGCGTTCAGCGCGCGACAGACCGACCGCATATGCTCTAAGGCCGTCACGGGGAAGGCCCCGCCGGAGACGGCAAGCAAGCCGACGGTCTTGTCCTCGAACTCGTCGAACCCACAGTAGTCGAGCGCGGTCTTCAGCGGTGAGGAAAACGACCCGTGATACATCGGCGACCCGAGCAGGATCGTATCGGCCGCGCGGACGCGAGCCGCCAGCTTGTCTGCATCGCCCGCATCCTCGCGGTCGCGATCCGCGTCGAAGACCGGCAACTCGTACTCGCGGAGATCGACAAGTTCGGTGGTGGCTCCGGTCCGTTCGGCGGCCGAAAGTGCCTGCTCGAGTGCGATTCGGGTGTAGCTTCCGTCGCGGAGACTACCACAGAGCGCGGCCACGTGGACGTCACTGTTGCTCATAGCTGTCCTGACGACTGGTTAGCAGGAAAAAGTACCTGCTACGTGCCCTCGATCCGATGGCCCTTTCCCCTCGAAATTCGAACCGATGATCGTGCAGTCGCTGCTCACCGTCTTGCTCGAGGAGGCACTGCCGCGTGTGGTGACGATCACGCTCCTGATCGGAGTGGGTGTCGGCCTGGCTAATCTCGCGGTGGAGTACGGCTTGGTCGAACTCGTCGCCCGTGTTGGCCGCTATCTCACGGAGCCGGCGAACCTGCCTCCGGAAGTCGGTACTGCCGTTCTCACGAACGCGGTCTCAGTGACCGCCGGCTACGGCATGCTCGCTGAGTTTCGCGAGGAAGGCCTGCTCGACGATCGGGCCACGCTGATCGCCGTCGTCATCAACACCTTCTTCGGCTTCATCCAGCACATCTTCACGTACTACGGCCCCGTTCTCGTCCCGATCCTCGGGTTACAGGTCGGACTGATGTACGTCGGTGCTCGAGCTGGCATCTCGCTTGCCATCACGCTCGTCGGCTTGCTCGCCGGGGCTGTCCTCCTGCGGGGCACCGACTACGACGGCAACGCCATCGAGCCCGACATTCCCGACGAGGACGATGGCTCGCAGACGACCCGCGAGAAACTCTCCGCTGCCGGGCAGAGTACCTACGAGCGCCTGCGCTCGATCGTTCCCCGACTCGCGATCGTCTACTCGCTGGTCTTCGTCGCGCTCGAGTACTCGGATCAGATTCTCGAGTCCGTGGACCCGGTCCTCGCCGTGTTCGCGTCCGTCGGCCTCGACGATCCGGGTGTGGTGCTCGAGTCGGTTGCCGGCCTGTTGGGACTGCCAGGAGCCGCGGTGCCGGTGATCCTCGTCTCGCTGGTCGATCCAACAACCGGCGCGATCACCGTCGCACCCATGATCGGCGACGTGTTGACGCCTCCGGAAGCGGTGATCACGCTGCTGGTCGGCAGCCTCGTCTCGCTGACGATCGGGACGGTCAAGCGCTCGATTCCGTTTCAGTTCGGCATCTGGGGGGCGTCGTTCGGCACGAAAGTGATCGTCGTCAACGTCTGTCTCAAGGCTGTGTTCATCCTCGTCGCGATCGGCGTGTTCTTCGTCGCCTGATACGGACTCCTGTCAGTCAGTTCCAGTGCAACCACGACCGGCACTGCGGTTGCACTGGTACATTGTTACAGCAGACCGTATGACTGGGGTGGCCGGGTGACGTGCTGTGCTGTCGTCCTGTGTCTCGAGGGGCCGAAAAATCGATCCTACGCGCTCGCCGATGCGGTGGTCGACAACTGGCGGCTGCCGTACGCTCCGGCGAGGGACAGAATGACGATGAGCACACCGGCGACACCGTTGACCCCGATCACCAGCGCGCGGTCAGCGTCTAGAACGAGTGGTGCTACCACGATCCAGATTCCCAACACGGCGAGGACCGCCGCGATGACGATACTTGGCGACCGGCGCTCGTTGGTCCGGTAGGCCTGAAACGCGGCGAGAAAGGCCACCGCTGCGCCGGCGAAGACGTTCTGGATTCCCATAAAGTCGGTGATCGTGAAGATCACTGTCGACACCATGACGAACGCGCCGAGCACCGCCGTCAGTCCGGCAGTTCGCTGGACTAACACTGATGAATCATCCGCGGATCGTGTTCGGCTCATACGTGGGTCTGCCACGCACGCCGTATTCAAGGTATATCTAGATCAGTATGTATTTATTGTGTAATTGTATCTTACTAACCAGGTGCACCCACAGTGAGCAGCCGTCACCGAGCGACCGGCGGGAGTGTCGCACGCGGACCCGGAAAAGGACGACAATCTTGCGCCCTCATTCAGTCGTGGGTCGCTGATGTGCACCATATTCTCGGGCAGGCAATAGTCTAATATAACGGCGCTCCAAGGAAGGGATGCGAGGGGCGGTCGATCTAACCAGATATCCTCGCTGTACCTGGGATCGTTCCACTGCCAACCATCCGGTGACGATCTCGGATCATATACAAGCAACCACCATTTGGGCAATGAGTGTGCTTGCGTCGGCCCTTAGCCGGCGTTTCTACAGTGACGTAAGACGCTTACTTGAACCTGCAGCTATCGTACCACTGCGGTGAGATCGTCGCGCTCGAGGACCTGACGACGGTCTAGACGACCGTCGGTCCAGCGTCGCAGGCACTCACGGCTGCGTACGTCGTGTTGCAGTCGGCGACGGCAGCTGCCCGTCGATCGCGTCCCATCGGCACACGTACTCGCCGGCGGTCCCCGACCTAATAGTTAGAAACCAGACAACACCCAACCGTAGTAGTCGGCAAAAATATCTATCGCCCCGTACGCTACCGCCAAGATCATAGCTGCACAAACCAAGAGGAATAGTAACACGATAGACACGATATACGTTAGCGTTTCAGAGTCCATACTACTCGATCAGCGGCTATTTGATAAAAAATGGTGGCAACCCATTTCTGGAATACCTCCCGTTTTATCTGGACCAACTGGAACTCAATGGAGGCGGGGATGGGGCGCTGTAATTTTTTGGTGCTGTCGCCTTGCCGACCACGTTCTCGAGCCACGGATTATGATCAAATCAGAACCGTTACCAATAGAATACAAAATGAGTTGTTGCGAAGTAGTGGTTACACTCCGTTTTAGTTCAACCCCCACTCGTCCAATACTCACGGCTCGCGAATGTGTTTGGCTCGAGAAGTTGGGTTGGAGGGATTTGAACAACGCCTGAGAACCTGCTCCCGTCGGTCGCAGAACCTCAGTCTCGTTTAAATCCTCCAAATTACATCCCTGCCGCTCGCGAATTTGCTCGCGGCAGAAGTATGGGGTCGGAGGGATTTGAACCCCCGATCTACTGATATCTCCGGTGCGCCTCGGAACTCCAGAGGGTCATCACACGGACACTGATCAGGTGTCCGATCAGTATATCAGTCTGGAGTTTCGTCCCGGGCGCGTTGCCTCTGGAGTCAGCCGCCATGCCTGGCTTGGCCACGACCCCTCGACTCTCAGTTTGGGGATCTTACCTAAAGTGGTTTCGATTCGGACCGAAACCGCACTACAGCCACGGGGCCCGACCCGCGGTGTCCGTCGTCTCGTCACCCGGATACGTGTCCGGCTCGTCTTCGCTGTCCGTCACCGGTGGCTCGCTCGAGCCCTCCCCGTCCCCACCGTCGGGCAATGCACTTAGCGTGGCAGCCGCGTCTGGCTCCGCCTTCGAGTCGCTCCCTCCCAGTGGCAGGTCGACGGCAAAGACGGCGGCGACGAGCAACGCGGCCAGTGGGGCCTGCCCGAAGGCCATCCCGAGCAGGGACAGCGGGAGCAGGCCCAGTGCGACGGCGCTGCCGAATCGGAATCGGTCGATGTCCATACACCGCCGGAGGTAGGGGCCGGTCAGTGCGATCGTCAGCGCGAAGGCGACGCCGATGGCCGCGGCCAGCGTCGCGTTGGCGACGAGGACGGGATCGGTCATCACCTGCACCGTCAGCCCGGACGGATCGACGCTGGCGACCAGCCCCAGCCCGATGACGACGACGGGGTTGGGGAGGTAGTCGCCGATGGTCGCGCTGGCGGTCTTGGCCGCGATGGCGGCGATCACCAGCGCCGCGAACCGTTCGAAGATCGCGATGTCGACGAGGCTCTCGAAGGTCGGCGCGAGCGCGGCCTGGACGGCTGCCAGCAGGATCAACGGAATGCCGACGAGCATGACGACCGTCGCCTGTTCGCGGGGAGAGCCGTCCATCTCTGCGAGGATGACGGCGACGGTCGCGCTTCCGCCGAAGATCAAGAGGCCGACCTGAATCGCGCCAAGCGGATCGTCGAGCGCACCGGCCAGGATCAACGCGGGGAAGACACCGTCGACTAACGGGAGCATCATCACCAGCGCGAGCAGTCTCGCGTCACCGCCGACGATGCGCTCCATGCGGAGCGCGACGGGGTGTTGTGACGTACTCATCGGTCAGGGCCGATGGCCGTGACCCGAGGCCAGTGGGCGATATGAATGCCGATCCCAGACCGATCGGTCCGCACACCGCTCGACCGATTTGGGTTTCTGGCCATTCGCTGTGAGTTTCGGTGTAAAATTCCCGAACGCAACGGTGGCGACGGAGTCGAAGCTCGTCCGGCCAGCAGTTCGGGCGTCGGATGCACTCACAGCGTACATACCCAAATCAACGACAGGATTGTCAATAAACGTTGCGTGAGAGAGGGTTTCACGACCAGGTAGTATTCGTATGGTATCTGCCGTATTCGTACGGAAATGGACAGACCTGCACTGGATGTGGGCAGACGTCGCGGCGATCGCCTTGAGTCCGATCGAGACGCGGGTCTGTATCCGACAGTATCGGTCGGGAGTTGAACCGAGATGATCATTCGCATGGCACAACGAATCGCCCACTGACGCCCTCGACAACCGTTCTCACCCGAGTTTCATCTCGCAACGCTTTTCCCCCGGGACACCGGACAGTTTACATGGCGAACGACGTTCCTGAGCACGAGCCCTATTCTTCGAAACTACAGGTACCGGAAGCGCTAACGTTCGACGATGTCCTTCTTCGGCCGAAGGAGAGCCGTGTCGAACCCGACGATGCCGATCTCACCTCGAACGTCTCGAAAAACGTCGAGGTCTCCGTCCCGATCCTTTCGGCGGCGATGGACACCGTCACCGAGAGCGGCATGGCGATCGCGATGGCCCGCCACGGCGGGCTTGGTGTCCTTCATCGCAACATGAACGTCGACGAGATGGTCGAGGAGATCGAGCGCGTCAAAAGCGCCGACGAACTCATCATCCCCCTCGAGGACGTCGTCACTGCCGACCCGGAAATGAGCGTCCGCGAGGTCGACAACCTGATGGCCCGGCAGGGCGTCGGCGGCGCGCCCGTCGTCAACACCAACGGCGAGGTCTTGGGGATCATCTCGAGTACGGACATCCGACCCCACCTCGAGGTCAACGAGGACGACCCGGTCACGGAAGCGATGACTGACGAAGTCATCACGGCCCACGAGGACATCGACGCCCGCGACGCCTTCGACCTGATGTACGAACACAAGATCGAGCGCGTGCCGGTCGTCGACGACGAGAACCTGTTGGTGGGCCTCGTGACGATGCAGGGCATCCTCCAGCGCCGCGAGTACCAGGAAGCAGTTCGCGACGAGGAGGGTCGGCTCCGGCTTGGCGTCGCGGTCAGTCCCTTCGAGCAAGACCGCGCGGAGGCCGCCGACGAGGCCGGCGCGGACATCCTCTTTATTGACACCGCACACGCGCACAACCTGAACGTTATCGACGGTGCGCGCGAGATCAAGGAATCCGTCGACGCGGACGTCGTCGTCGGCAACGTCGGCACCCGCGAAGCGGCCGCGGATCTCGTCGACTTCGCCGACGGGATCAAGGTCGGCATCGGACCGGGCTCGATCTGTACCACGCGCGTCGTCTCGGGAGCCGGCATGCCCCAGATCACGGCCGTTGCACAGGTCGCAGACGTGGCCGCCGAACACGACGTCCCTGTCATCGCCGACGGTGGCATTCGATACTCCGGCGACGCCATCAAGGCGATCGCCGCCGGTGCGGACGCAGTCATGCTCGGCTCGTATTTTGCCGGCACTGACGAGGCACCCGGCCGCGTCGTCACCATGAACGGCAAGAAGTACAAGCAGTACCGCGGCATGGGGTCGGTCGGCGCGATGAAATCCGGCGACAGCGACCGGTATCTCAAGGACGAGCCCGACGAGGACGACGAGTACGTCCCGGAGGGCGTCGAGGCGGCAACGCCGTACAAAGGCACCCTCAAGTCGGAACTCCACCAGCTCGCCGGTGGCATGCAGTCGGGGATGGGCTACGTCGGTGCCGAGACGGTCCCCGAATTCAAAGAGCGCAGCGAGTTCGTCCGCATCTCCTCGGCCGGCCAGGCCGAGAGCCACGCCCACGACGTCGTCATCACCGACGAAGCACCGAACTACTCGCCCGACAGCGAGTAACGGACGCCAGTCAGCACTGACGCGGCTTACACTAACTCCGTCCGGCGAATCTTCCCGGTCGTGGTCGTTGGCAACTCGTCGACGAACTCGATCTCGCGCGGATACTCGTATTCTGCTAGCCGCTCTCGAACGAGCGTCTGGATTTCCGTCCGTAACTCGTCCGAGCCCGTCTCTCCTGTGGCCGGCTGGACGACTGCCTTGATGATCTCGCCGCGGGTCTCGTCGGGGACACCGACGACGCCGACTTGCTCGACGGCGTCGTGCTCGAGGATCGCTTCCTCGACTTCGCGCGGAGCGACGCGATAGCCGCTCGTGATGATCAAGTCGTCGTCCCGCGAGACGAACCAGAGGGAGCCGTCCTCGTCGCGTTCTGCGAGGTCGCCCGTCCGATGCCACTCCTCGAGCGTCACCGCGGCCGTCTTCTCGGGGGCGTTCCAGTACTCCTCGAAGATCACGGGATCGTCGCCGCGCCGGACCGCGATCTCGCCGACCTCGCCGGGGTCGACGGGCTCGCCGCTGTCCGGATCGATAACCGCGACGTCGTGACCGGGAACCGGTTTCCCCATGCTCCCCGGCTTCGCGGGGAACCAGTCGCGACAGTTCGTGACCAGCAGGTTCGCCTCCGTCTGGCCGTACAGTTCGTTGATCACGGTCCCCGCGAGTTCCGCGTCCGCCCACTCGAGGATCTCGTTCGTCAGCGGTTCGCCGCCCGAACAGATCGCCTCGAGCGACAGGTCGTACCGTTCGGTGGGTTCGTCGACCTCCATGAGCATCCGGATTGCCGTCGGCGGAATGAAAGCGTTCGTCACGTCGAACTCCGCGGCGATCTCGAAGGCGGTTTCGGGGTCGAACGAGCCCATCGGGTAGCCGACGACCGGCCGGCCGTAGTGCCACGCGGGGAAGACGAGGTCGCCCAGCGCACCGATCCACGCCCAGTCGGCCGGCGTCCAGTAGACCGAGTCGCCGCGGACGTCCCGTTCGAAGTACATCGAAAACGCTGGACAGTGGCCGACCCAGAGGTCGTGAGTGTGGAGAACACCTTTCGGATCACCGGTGCTGCCGCTCGTATACATGACGATCGCCGGCGTTTCGGCGTCCGTCGCGACGACCTCGTACTCGCTCGAGCGCCCCTCGACCGCCGTCTCGAATGTCCGGACGGTCGTTTCACTGATCTGTGCTGTCTCCGGGTCACCGTCGACTACGAGGACGTGTTCTAAGGCAGGACAGTCGGGTGCGACGGCACGGATCGTCTCCCACTGAGCGGCGTCGACGACGGCGACCCGCGCCTCGCTGTCCTGCAGGCGGTAGCGAAGCGCGTCGTCACCGAACAGCACCGACAACGGGAGCGACACTGCCCCGCGCTTCCAGCACGCGAGGTGGGTGAGGACGTTCGCCGGTTTCTGTGGGACGGCGATCGCGACTCGATCTCCCTGATCGACACCCATCGACTCGAGAGTGTTGGCGACGGCGTTCGATCGCCGATCGAGGTCGTCGAACGTGTACGTCTCGCGGCGGCCGTCCGGGTATGCCTGGAAGAGCGCCGGTCGATCGCCGTCGGGGTGTTTCGCCACTAGATCGGTCGCCGCGTTGAACCCTGCTGGGACGTCCCACTCGAACGACTCGCGAGCCGCGTCGTACGAATCTTCATCGAAAGTGACATACCACGACATACCGCGCCATACCACGAAGCCTCAAATAAACGGTTGGGCCGGAGTCAGTGCCTGGGCTGGCCCGGACTACAGACGAGGGAATCGTGGCGTCTCGACGGCGATGTCCACGTCTTCGAGTCGCGGATCCGATTCTAACTCGGTCACGAGTTCGCGTTGCGGGTCCGCCGTTCGCGACTGATACAGCGTCCACTCGTCGGACTCGACGTCGTTTCCAACTTGCCAGCTGACGACGAGCCGTGCCCGGCGCAGTCGCGTCCCAGTGACGAGATGGAGTTTCTCTACGGCCTCGAGCGGGACGGTGACATTCCGTTCGTCGAACGTTTCGATGTCGTCGGGCGGGAGATCCGCGATCGTGGCCCGATCGCGTTCGCCCATATCGGCCCGCAAGAGCAGCGAGCGGTAGGATTCGCCGACGAAACAGAGGATCAGTCGCTCGTCGGTCAGGATCAGTTCCCAGAACTCGATCGAGTTCGGTCGCTGGCGAAACCAGTGGGTGAGCCGCGCGATGATGGTCTCGGTCGTCATTGGGTCATCACCGGCGTGTTCGACCGCCGGCTGGGGGACTGTGTGGTCGGGCATTTGTGGTCAGTGCTCGAGCAGCGGGTGGAGATCGGTCGGCAGTTCCTCCCACTCCTGGGTCGCAAGCGAGACACCGATAAATAACACGACGGCGACGAGGAGTGCGACGGTGCCAACCGGGAACGCGTCGGGGAACGGATAGAACGCCATGATGCCGCTTGCGAGCCCGCCGTAGCCCGCGACGTCTGCGGCCATCGGGATGGCGCTGTAGAGGATGTTGACGGTGAGGCCACCGACGATCGAAGCGATCGCACCCCACTTCGTCGCGCCCTTCCAGTTCATGCCGAAGACGGCGATCGGGACGAACGCCGCAGCGAAGAAGCCCCAGCCGATCGTCCCAAGGATGCCGACCAGCGTCTCGGAGTAGTAGACGACGCCGGTCGAGAGGATCGTCAGCCCGGCCAGCGCAGCCTGCGTGACCCGAAGCTCCGTCTTGTCGTCCTCGATCGGTTGGCCAAGCGCTCGTGGAATGTCCCTCGAGACGGCCGCCGCACCGATGTTGAGAAACGAGTCGCTCGTCGACATGATCGCCGCGAGCAGCGCTGCGAGGATGAGGCCAGCGACGATACTCGGCGTGTACTCGAGGACGAAGACGGGGCCGACCTCGCTCGCGCTGAATGTCTCCGCGATCTCGCCGGCTTCGACCATCGAGCGCATCGATAGCCCTGCCGAGAAGGCGATCAGGCTCGAGACGGCATACGAGAGGGCGGCGATCGGCGCGCCCCACTTCAGGATCTCGAGATTACGGCTCATGTAGAACTTCGTGATCAGGTGGGGCTGGCCGGCAGCACCGACCGAAAAGAGGATCCACCATGCGATGCCGACGAGGACGGCCGTCGTCGCCTCGCCCATCGCGCCAAACGGCGAGACGAGGGCCGGATCGGCGGTCGCGAGGTTTCTCGAGATCGTTCCCATGCCGCCGCCGACGGACATCGCGTACGCGAAGACGAATACTGCGCCGGTGATCATCGTCAGCGCCTGCAAGAAGTCGGTCCAGACGCCCGCAATCATGCCGCCGAGCATGCTGTAGAGCAGCAGGATGAGGGCACCGCCAAGCAGCCCCCAGATGACCGGGATGCCGAAGATCGCGCGCATGACGAACTGCAACGCCGCGAGGTTCGTCGCCAGATAGGCGATCACCCCGACGATGACGGCAAGTCCGGTGAGCCCGCGGACCCAGTCGCTTTCGTAGCGGACGTACATCCCATCGGCCAGCGTGAGGACGTTCCGGATGTCCGCGAGCAGGCGCAGCCGTTTGGCGAGGACGACCCAGGTCAGCAGGAATCCGAACGGTGCGGTAAAGAAGATCCAGAGCGACGTCGTCCCGAACGCGTAGACGAGTTCGGGGCCGCCGACGAAGCCGAACCCGGACTGGATGACCGAAAAGGCGGTCATCGCGAGGACCCACGTTCCGATGCTCTTGCCGGTGATGAGGAAGTCGCCGGTCGTCTGTGTTCGCATGTAGCCCCACGCCCCGATCAGGACGACGATCAGTAGGTACGCCGCCCCGAAGGCAAGGATGATCGGATCGTCGGCGACCGGAATGCCACCCGACTGCAGCGGGGTAGGCAGGAGCGACGTGCGTTCAATCATCGTTCCCCTCCACGTCGGGTGTCCGGTCGGGCCGGTCCGCGCTCGTTGCTCGCTCGATTCGCCGCGGTTCGAGCGGGAGGTCCGCTCGTTGCTGTCGATCCCGTGCCTCGCTGATGATCTCGTCGACGACCGCATCGCTGCCGATCCGGTCGAAAACCATCACCGAGTAGTAGATCGCCGCGAACGCAGGGGCGAGCCACAGGAACGCGAAGTAGACGAGCGTCGGCCTCGGTACACCGAGCACGTAGGTGTAGCTCGTCACGTCCGGGCTCCACAGCAGCCAGATCCCCGTCAATCCGCCGAGGAACAGCACGGTAAGCCCGGCGACGAGGCCGGTGTAGGGCTCGAGTGCCGAGCCGTCGTGTTCGATCGACGCGGAGGCGACGACGGCAAGGATGAGCACCCCCGCGACGTACGAGAACACGCGATAGGCTCCGAGACTCGCAGCGACGAGCGCTCCTACCGCGAGGAGGGCGATTCCAGACATCAACGCGTTTCGTGACATACAGACCTCCGTCCGTCGCGTTCCGAGGTGCTCGTGAGTCTCTGCCACGTGGGTCGCTGCCACCTCGATCGAAAGCGCCCGGAGGCGGGGACATCGTGATGGGCGGCTCGTCTAGTATTGGTGGTAATTGCCATGTTCCTACACCTCACAGCGGACCACAAACACATATTTTAATCATTCGGCGGTCAGTGAGAAGATGTCCGCCACGGATAGACGCTCGCTGCGTGTCCACCGTGCTGTGTTCCGGTGGAACCGTACGACGGTCGCAGATGCACAGACGGTAACTGATACTGTCATACGGTCTGCTGTACCGATGTCCCGGTGGGACCGCAGGACAGGTGGCGGCTGCGCTGGCACTGACTGGCAGTAGTCCGTACCAGCCAACACAGATCACACAGCGACCGCACTCGAGCCGCCGTCGTGGGCAGCGAATGCGTCGAGCGTGATCGGGTGCTCGTAAACTGTTGTCCGACAGTATGACACCCGACGAAACGAGTTGCGGTCAGCTAGATGTCTATCGATGGGGTTCGAAACGCCCCCTCGTCCAGTTCGGGGTCGTATTCTTCGATCGCGGCTCGGACGATCGAGAACACGCCCTGTTTGCTCCAGCGGGCAGTGTTGATCTCGAGGTCGTAGAACGACCGGTCATCGATGTCGATCTCGTAGTACGATTCGTAGCGTCCGGCTTCGCTGACCTCGCGGACACGCATTTCCGCTTCGGTTTCGATACGGTCGGCGATGCGCTCGAGTCGGACGTCTTCAGGCGCGTCCAACCAGATCCGAAGGTCAGCGCGATCACCGGCCAGCCAGCCCGCCAGCCGCGACTCGAGGATGAAGGGTTTGTTTGCCGTCCCCCATTTCTCGGCGATCTGCTGGAGGCGCTGGTCTAACGCGCGGTCGATCTCTTCGTCCTCGTCGGCTTTCGCGGTGAGCTGGTTCAAGCTCATGTCGCGATCTTCGGCGAGTTCGCGGAAGATGTCGCCACCGGAGACGTAGGGACAGCCCATCGCGTCGGCGAGGCGTTCACACAGCGTGGTCGCCCCACAGCCCGGTGGACCGGAGACTGTGAGAAAGAGTGTCGTGTCGATTCGGTCGGTCGAACTGTCTGCTGTAGCCATACGTTGAATCACTCGATCCCCCGTGAAAAGGGTCCGGCTCGAACAAGTTAACAAAGTGATGTATTTGGGCGGTCAGAAGAGTAACGCCTACAGTCGTCCACTCCTGAACGGTTGACGTGAACCGTCGGACGGTACTTCGAACCGCGGGCGTGACCGCCACTATCGGGCTCTCGGGCTGTGTCGAGGCGCTACAGGAACACTACACGGGCAGTTTCCAGGGGGTTGTCCCGGTCGAAATCTACAGCGAGGCCGAACGGCCCTACGACGTCACACTCGAGGCCTTCGAGCGCGAAACGGACCGTCAGACGTACGACGAGAGCTTCACGGTCACGGCCGGCCAGCGGGCGACGGCACCGCATCTCGAGGCGACCGAGCAACGCTTTCGTGTAACCAAGATCGACCGGGAGCAACGCGACCGACAGCTCACCAAACGGGCGACGATCACGCAGAACACGAGCACCGTGGTCATACGGATCACTGACGACGACCTCCTCCTCGAACTCGAGTCCAAAGACGAGGAGACCGAGCCCGGAACGAACGCGACCGAATCAGCCCCGGGCGACGCCGAAACGGGTCCCTCCGAGTCTACCGCCAACGCGTCCGACTGACGGGTGGGCTCGTCGGCGACTTCTTGTGCGCCCATGCAACTGTACCGCTCGTGTCTCGACGAGACGATCAGGGATACGGATGGAACGCCCGCTCGAGACGCGATTCGAAGCCCAGCTCCGCGGGCACCGTCCGCGCACGCTCCCCGAAGAACGGCCTGTCGGTAAACAGCGGCTGGGCACCGGGGACGACGACCCGGACGGCCTCGAAGCCGAGCGCCTCGACGTCTCGAGTCGTCAGCCGTGCGGCGGAGGGCGTCAGGTCGGCGTCGCGCACCCGCGAGCACAGCGCCTCGAGTCGATCTGCGCCGGTCGGGACCGGATCGGGCCCGACGCTCGCCGCGGGCACCGTCCGACCGACATCGACGAAGTCCCGTGCGCGCTCTGGGAACGCGGCGTATTCGCCGATCGCGCCACCGGCGTCGTCGACCTCGTCGGGGCCGAGACTGCGCAGCTCCATCCAGTTTTGGATGGCTTCCTCGAGCGCCGACGTCGCGGCTGCTTCGGCGTCGAGGCCGGCCGCCGAGCCGACAGCGAACGCCGGCCACGCGTCGTCGTTGGCCGAGATCGGCTCGTCACCGGCGATCGCGTCCGGCTCGCGGTGGACGGCCACGGCGACGACGGGCACGTCGATATCCTGTGTGACGAGCAGCGGCGTCACCGACAGTCCCTCGCTTCGGGCGCGGCGCTCGAGCGTGTGGAACGCGTCCGTGTCGACCGACAGGCCGAGCGGCTCGAACGTCGAGTACCACGCGAGCATGGTCGCATCGCGCTCGATCACTTCCGTCAGCCCGGAGACCAGCGCGTCGACCGTCGAGGAGCCAAGCCCCAGCCCGGTCGTGATCGCCGGGACCAGCGCCTCGCCGGGCTGGGGGAACTGGACTGCCGCGGCGGGTAGGTGGGTCTCCTCGCCCGTTGCGAGGTTCTCGCCGGGGACCCAGCAGTGTTCGTCGCTCGAGTCGTAGGCCGGCGCGTCCTCGGGTCGGACGAGTACCGTCGGCGCGACCGTGTTTTCGAGATCGTCTTCGCTTGCGTGGACGAAGTCCGCCTCGAGATAGACGCCGGCACAGTAGCGCTCGAGCCCTTCGCCGACGGCTTTCATCAGCGCCGCGTTCCAGTCGTCGGCGACGCCGGCGGCCTGCCGGGGCGCACTCGCGTCGCTGTAGGCGGTCGTGTCTGCGACCGTGGAGAGGTAGTAGGGCGCCGGGAAGGACTCGACTTCGGCGATGCTCGAGATCGGGCCAACGCGGTCGTCGATCGCTCCCTCGGCGTGTTCGACCGCAGTCTCGAGGGGGAGCGTCTCGGCGTCGCGCTCGAGCGTGCGCTCCCGCTCGCCTTCGGCACACGTACAGCCCGGGACGGGCAGTATCTGCCGGCGAGCGTGTGGGACTTCGCGTACCTGCCCGATGATCGACTCCTCGTCACCGGAGAGGACGCGCACGCACTCCCGGCCGGCAATCGCACCGGCGAGTCGTGCGGCGGCGCGGTCGGCCTGTGGCTTCGCGGCGCGATCCTCGACGTTCGACGCAACGCGTGCGCGCAGGCAGTCGAAACAGGCGGTGGCGGGCGCAAAGCCCGAGATAGCCGCGTCAACGTCTGGGAGCGGATGGTTGCCGACCCCGCCGATCTCGACGGCGATCCAGGGTGTGCCACCCTCGAGTGCGGCTTCGTTCGCCCGGTCGAACGTCGCCGAGCCGGCGACGTCGCTGACGACTGCAAAGCGAGCGTCGGCAACCTCGCTGGCATTGGCATCGCGGACGCCGACGTCGACATCATCAAGCGCGGTGACGACGGCTTCGCGGACCGGCTCGTCACCCACGACGGAGACTTGCATACCCCTATCTGCTGGGGCGGGCGGCAAAAACGCCCCGCTCGAGCGTCGTCGAGGTGGGTGCCCGGATCAATCTTCGGATGGTGCCATCGAATCGACGTAGACGAGTTCGTCGGCGTTCTCGAGCAGGCGCACCCCCCAGGTGACGGTGACGGGGACGAGCGCAGTCGTAAAGACGGCGATGAAGACGAGGATCGAGAACAGCGACTGGTCGATCACGCCGGCCTGATAGGCGACGCCCGCAATGATGATCTCGACGGTGCCGCGCCCGTTCATCCCGAAGCCGACGACCAGTCCCTCGCGGGATGTCAGCGACGTTGGGAGCGCAAACAGCCAGGAGCCGACGATTTTGCCGAGAAACGCGATGCCAACGAGCACGACGAGCACGCCAAAGCTGTCAGCGAACACGTCGAACGTGATCTGGAAGCCGATCGTGACGAAAAAGACCGGTGCGAACAGCCCCATCGCGAGATCGTAGATGACCACGTGGATGTGCTCGTAGAGGCTGGGCTCGACATCGGCCTGCCGGAGGAACATGCCCGCGATGAACCCGCCGATGATCATGTGCAGGTCCGCAAGCGTCGCGAGCTGGGCGAACAGCAGCGAAACCAGCAGGGCGAACGTGAACGCGGTCGTCCGATTGACGAAGCCGTATCGCTCGCGCTGAGTTTCGATATATCGCCACGCGAGTGGCAGGAAGCGATAGCCGATCACGAGCGTGACTACGAAGAAGCCAAGCGCTTTGAGGAGGATCACACCGATCTCAGTCGGGTCGAGCCCACCGGCGGTCACGTAGCTATCGACGCCCGCGTACACGATGAGGACGCCAACGTCGGAGGCGAGCGCCCCGCCGAGTAATACGTTCGCGATCCGCGTCTCGAGCAGGTCGAGATCCGCGAGAATGCGCGATTTCGTGGCCAGCGAGGTAGCGGCCATCGCGAGGCCGAGAAACAGCGCCGCGCCGACGGAGACCCCGAGCCAGACGCCGGCCGCATAGCCCATGCCGAACGGGATGACGAAGGCCCCGAAGGCGATCAACAGCGCCTGTGGCCCGAGTTCGAACAGTTCGCGGAGGTCGACCTCCATGCCGACGTAGATCATCAGGAGGAACACGCCGAGTTCGGACAGCACCGAGAGTAGCTCCGAGGGGTGTAATACGCCGAGCAACGCGGGGCCGAACGCGATGCCGGCGAATAGCTCGCCCATCATCGTCGGATAGCCGACGCGCTCGGCGAGTGCCCCGAACACCCACGCGACGGTGAGAACGAGCAGCAGGCTCAGTAGGTCGATGCTGACCGTCTCGACCATTCGCTACACCTCCGGGGTGGCTGTGGCTGGTGGATGTTCCATCGACGCTCGACTCGGTCGAGCCAAACGACACACAGGTACTTTACTGAACCGGGCAGAAACTGGACTCTCGAAACTCGAGACGACGGCCCGCTTCATACGGACTTCTGTCAGTCAGTGCCGGCGGGCCCGCGACCCGGCGGTCCGACCGGGACATTGGGACAGCAGCCCGTCTCAGTCGTTGGTACTGGTCTCGAGTTCGGTTCCGGTCTCGATTTCGTCGCCCAGCGTCGGCCCCGCAGGGCTCTCAGTTACGTCGACGTTACGCCAAGTTCCTCTGCGATACCAGCCGTAGGTGAGCGCGGCACCGACGACGTTCGAGATCGCAAAGGCGATCCAGATCCCGCGGTAGTCGATCACCTGTGAAAGGCCGTATGCGGTCGGCAGTCGGATCAGCGCGTACGTCACGAGGACGATCGCCGCCGCGGTCAGCGTCTTGCCGGTCCCACGGAAGCTGCCGTTGTACGCACGCATCACGCCGATGAACCCGAACGACGGCGCGACATACCGGAGGAACGTCACGCCGACCTCGATGACCTGCTGGTCGTCGGTAAAGGCGGCCGTGATCGGTTCCGCGGCGAGCCAGGCCACGACGCCGAGTACGCCGAGGATAACGAACATGGTGCGGGCGGCGAAGTTTGCGGCAGCCTCTGCGCGCTCCGGTTTGTCCGCCCCGACGTTCTGGCCGGTCATCGTCTCGACGCCACGAGCGACCGCGATCGCTGGGAGGAAGATGACCGAGAACACGCGCGTTCCGATCCCGTAGGCTGCGACGACGTAGGTGGGGAACAGCCCGACGATCACCAGCAGTAGGTTGATCGAGAGTGCACGGCCCATCCCCTCGATCGACGCCGGGAACCCGATGCTGACGAGTTTCTTCGTGAAGGAGAGATCCGGCCGCATCTGTCCGACCCGGATCCGAACACCTCTCGAACCCTGAAACATGATCGCGAGCCCGACGACGAGCGCGAGGGAACGGGAGAAGACCGTCGCGATCGCTGCCCCCTCGATTCCGAGTCTGGGGAACGGCCCCCAGCCGAAGATCAGGAAGGGGTCGAGGATGACGTTGAGCAGCACCGAGCCGAACATGACCAACATCGGTGTGATCGTGTCCCCGTAGCCCCGCATTAGTGCGATGAAGACGAAGAAACCGAACATAAACGGCAGCCCGAGCGAGATGACCTGCATGTAGTCGGTCGCAAGCCACAATACGTCGTCCGATGCGCCCAGCAGACCGAGCAGTTCACTGACGAAGCCGTAGCCGACGAGCCCGAGAATCATCGCACCGAGCAGTGACACCGCCACCGTCTGGGAGGCGGCGTACTCCGCTTTCGACTCCTCATCCGCACCGGTGTACTGTGCGACGAGGACGCTCCCGGCGACTGATAGTCCCATTCCAACCGAAATCAGCAGAAAGACCATCGGAAACGCGAAGCTAATCGCTGCGAGCGCCTCGGTGCTGTACTGGCCCAGCCAGAACGTGTCGATGAGGTTGTAGGCGGTCTGCAGCAGGTTCGTCACGATGATCGGCAGCGACAGGTAGAACAGCGGCCCCGCGATGTCGCCGGAAGTCAGATCGAACTCGTCGCGGCCCTTGAACAGCCCCGAGAGACGATCCAGGAGGCTCATCCGTTTGCCTCCCCGTCTCCGGTCCCGTCGGTCGGTGGTGAAGCGTCACCCCCACTCGCTGCCGCCGGCCGCAGGGTTTCGTCGATATACTCGTGGACGTACTGACGCGTTCGTTCGGGCGGCCGATCGACCGCAGTCGCGCGCGTCTGTGCGCCGTGAAACAGCGTGACGAGGAAGTCGGCCGTCGCCTCCGGCTCGACGTCGTCACGGAACTCACCCGCCTCGAGCCCGTCGGCGACGAGCGTCGCGATGCGCTCTCGGAGTGCGCGGTCGAACTCGCGCAATCGCTCCCGGTAGGCCTCGTTGTACGGCGACTGCGCTTTGATCTCGAGGATCGCCGTCCGGAACTCCTCGGCGGAGTCGTCCGACGGCGTCAGTAGTTCGTCGGTGAACTCGTGGAGCCGCTCGGCCGGCGTCTCGCCGGGCACGGTCTCGGTTCGCTCCTCGAACCGGTCCAGCAGAAACTCGAGAAATGACTCGAGGAGGTCCTGTTTGCTATCGAAGTGATAGTGGAGAGTGCCCTTGCTCTTGGCCGACTCCGCGGCGATGTCTTGCATCGTCAGCTCCGCGTACCCGTGTTTACAGAGGGCACAATATGTCGCCTCCATGAGGTCGTCGATGGTTTCGTCGGACATTCAGAACGGATCTATCCAAACTTACTGACTGGCCAGTCAAAAGCCCTTCGTCCATTGTCGGCGGTGGCTGAGAGGCACACGCAACCGGTCTGTGAGCCAGCGCCAGTACCGAACGGCAATCCGCACGAAGAACGAACACCGACCGCTATCGACGTAACTCGTCATACGGACTCCTGTCAGTGGGTGCCGGCGCACCCGCGACCTGTCCTGCGGGTGTGCCGGTCACTCGGGACAGCAGACCGTATCAGAAGGAGTTGATATCGGCAACCAGTAACGAACCGATCAGTGCTCGTCGCGCAGCCGCTCGAGGACTTCTTCGGCGTTTTCGACCGCCTTCTCTTTTTTCGCGGGGTAGGCCTCGACCTTGCCACGGAAGGTGATGCCGTCGCCCAGCCGAACGTCACCCTCGAAGGCGGCCTGTTTGTCGAGTCGAAGGAACAGCTCGGTGTTCTCGGTGACCCGCTCGTCGAGTTCGTCGATCAGGTCGTCGAACGACTCGAGGTCGGCCAACCGCGAGAGGACGTGCCGAACGTCGTCGGCGTTTTCGACGCGGGCCGAGAGCACGAGAATGCGGTCGCCGTAGTGGCCCTCACTTTCGACGCGCTCGATCTCGAACGGTTCGTCGTCGCGGTCGGGGAGGAAGGTGCGCAGGGCTTCCTCGACGCGTTTTTCGTCCTCGGTGGCGTAGCAGAACGTCCGTAAATCGACGTAGTGAAGCGGGATCTGTGGCATCTGCAGGTCGAATTCCGATGTGGTCAGGGAACGGGGCTCGAGCGAGCGCGGTCGTCCGCGATCGAGATTATTCGTCGTCTTCGTCGTCTTCGTCGGCTGCCTCGAGGTCGTCCTCGGGCACACCGGTTTCCTGCCCGTCCTCGAAGCTGACGGTATAGGTGACGTCGCCGAACATCGACTCCATCGTCTGGGTCACGGTACCGGTCTCGCCGTCGAACTCGCTGTGCTCGTCGTTGAGGACTACTTGATCGTCTTTCTCGAAGCTCATAGCCAGTGCTTCCCCGTCGGCGTGTAAAAAGGGACTGATTCGCGGTAAGACGCCGCCGACCGATCTGTCCGTCCTCGCTCGCCCTCAGGCCTCGAGTTCGACGTCCAGTTCCTCGAGCAAGGTTTTGGCGGCTGCGTGCGAGGAGCCGGGGCCGCGGCCGGTGATGAGATCGCCGTCGACGGTGACGCTGGTCTCTTGGTCGAGTTCGGCGTCCCAGTTGCCGCCGGCCGTTTTCACCTCGTCTTCGACCCAGTAGGGTAGTTTGCGGCCGTCGGGCATGCGGTCGGCTTCGTCGACGATGCCCTCCTCCCACTCGTTGGGGAAGCCGGTCACGTCACGGCCGTTGACGATGAATGCGCCGTGGCTGTCACGGGCGAACGCGAGCATGCCGACGGCGTGGCAGACGACCAGCGCCTTGCCGTCACCCTCGATGATGTCGCGGAGGAGTTCGCGGGCGTGTTTGTCCTGGTTGATATCCCACTCGGTGCCGTGGCCACCGGGGAAGAAAACGGCGTCGTATCCCTCGGCGTTGGCCTGCGTGACCGAAATCGGATCGTTCAGTCGCGCGTCGGTCTCGTGGACCTCTCGGACGTGTTCGGCAGTCTCCTCGCCGACCTGATCGGGGTCAGTCGAGCGCTCGTCGATCACCGGTGGACTGCCCGAGGGTGTCGCGACCGTAATCTCGACGCCCGCATCCGAGAGCGTCTCGAGGGGCTCGACGCATTCTTCGCCCCAGTAACCTTCCTCGCTGACGACAAACAGTGCATCCGTCATAGGCAGTGCTACGCCGGGCAGCCTGAAAACGACCAGCCCACCCGTCGGTTCTGCCGCAAGTCAGTGCGCTAATCTATCGGTACTGCCGACCGTCGTCACTGGAGAGGGTGGCCTTTTTCGCGCTCGGCCGCCTACATTGGCAGGTGAGACCATGGCAGATCGACCCCGCCCGTTCGACGGCATCGAGGAACTGCTCGACCGATTGAATCGCCAGATAGAGACGGCCACCAAGTCGTGGGAAAGCCAACTGGACACCCGGAGTCGACTCGACCTCTCGACGAGCGGCTCGGAGATGCAACTCGACCTCGCGGACGAGGACGACGAATTCGTCGTCACTGTCGACGTCCCCGGCTACGAAAGCGACGACATCGAGTTGCGACTCACCGGGGAGACGTTGGCGATCTCGGGTACACGAGAGCGAACCGAGGAGGTCGGTGGCGAGGACGAGACCTATCTCCGGCGTGAGCGGAAGGCACAGTCGTTCAGCCGGCAGATTCGGTTGCCGGAACCGGTCGACGAGGACGCGGTGCAGGCCAGCGTCAACAACGGCATCCTGACGGTCCGACTCCCAAAGCGCGAGCCCAGCGAGGAGGCACACTCGATCGACATCGAGTAGCAGTCCGCGTTCACACTGTCGGGCGTCCCTGTTTGGCCGCCCGTCTCATTCGTCGAGATGTAATGAATCGAAAAACCGTCGAGTGAGTCGCTCCCCGATGAACGCGAGGAGCTCGTCGGTGTCGTCGCCCTCGTCGGCGAACAGTCCGAGTTCGATCCGGCCGCCGGCCATGTCGTGATGGCCGCCGACCGATCCCAGTTCGTTGAAGCCGTCTTGGAGTGTCTTCCCCAAGTTGACCCGTGGATCGATCGAGCGGCCGCTCAGGCGGATCGCATCGTTGACGACGCCGTAGACGAGCACCGTGTCCACGCCCTCGAGGTTGAGCAGGTAGTCAGCTGCCTGCGGCAGCGCGTCGGTTTCGCCGGTCATACCCACGCTCGCGACGAGCGCCGAGCCGCGTCGTTCCCGGCTGGTGATCGCCTGTCCGATCGCATCGAGGGTCCCCGGCGAGAACGTGCTGCCGTACAGTTGTTCGAGGGTCTCGAGGTCCGCGTCGGAGTAGATCGCCAGTGCGGCCTCGTACTCGCGCCGCGTCGGCTCCCGGACGAAGTCGAGACGCTCGCGGTGGAGTGCAAAGAGCAGCGCCGACGCGAGACGCTCGGTGGGGTCGACCTCGAGCTCGCAGAGATACTCGACGAAGATCGTCGCCGTCGCGCCGTACTCGGTTCGCACGTCGACGAACGTTGCGCCAGCCGGCTCGCCGGGATGGTGATCGATGACGATGTCCGGGACGACACTCGTCGGGACTTCAGTGTTCGCACCCGGTGTGCTGTGATCGACGAAACTCAAACAGTCGTACTCCTCGAGGCAGGTCTTCGCGAGCGTCTGGAGGTTGATATCCAGCAGGTTGACGAACGCACGGTTTTGTTGGTGGGAAATCTCCCCGCCGTAGGCGATCGTCACGTCCGCGACGTCGTGATCGTAGGCAATCGTCTCGAGTGCGAGCGCACCGGCGAGACAGTCCGGATCCGGATTGTCGTGACAGACGATCGCCAGCGAGTCGGTCGCCTCGAGCACGGACACGAGTTCGGCCGCACGAGACATATCCACAGTACGCCGGCGAGACGCTTGAAACCCGCGTCGGGGACACGAACGTGGCCCTGGAGTCTCTACGCTCCAGTCAACGCCTCGCTCGCCGGCGCGAACTCGATTTTGGTACCGCGGCCGGCCTCGAGTGCGCGATCGTAGAGCAGCGACGCCGCAGCGACCGTTTCGATGCCGGTCCCGCCGCTGTCGAAGACCGTAATCTCGTCGTCGCTCATCCGTCCGGGTGCCTTCCCGGCGACGACCTCGCCCAGTTCCGCGTGGACATGGTCCTCCGTGATGGCTCCCTCCTCGAGCGCGTGGATGAACGACCCGGCATCGAGCGTCGTTCGCTCGCGGAGGTCGGGGACGTACGTCGCCCGCTCGATGGTCGTCGTATCTAGTTCGCGCTTGTCCGGCGAGTACTGGCCCATCGCGGTGACGTGCGTGCCGGGCTCGAGGTCGTCACCGTCGAAAACTGGTTCACTGGCGGTCGTTGCCGTGATCACGACGTCCGCCCCGGCGACGGCGGCTGCACTCGAGTCGACCGCGCGGATCGATGCCTCGAGGGACTCGTCGAATTCGGCGGCGAACGCCTCTCGGTTCTCGGGGGTCGGCGAGTAGACACGGATCTCGTCGAACGTCCGGACTGTCGTGGTCGCACGCAGTTGGCCCCGGGCTTGCGCGCCGGTGCCGATAACGGCGAGGGTTTTAGCGTCCGTGCGGGCGAGTTCGTCGACTGCGACGGCACCGGCCGCGCCGGTCTTGAACGGGTTCATGCTCGCACCGTCGAGCAAGGCAAGCGGCGCGCCGCTGTCGGCGTCGAACAGCGGCGTCATAAACCAGGCGTCGCCAGCACTGAAGCCGGCGCTGTACATGTAGCCCCCCATCACACCCATCTCGGGGAGAACAGCGGCATAGCTGGTGAACATACCCTCGGGATCGCTCCGGAGGAGTTTCGACCGCGGCTGTGCCGGTGCACCCGTACCACGCTGGCGATATCCCTCGCGGACGGCATCGACGTACTCGGCCGGCGTCGCAAGGTCGGTAACGTCGGCGCTGGTCAGAAACAGAGTGTCGGTCATACGCAATCAGAGGCGACGAATCGGGAAAAGCACCCGGCCGCAGATGACGGGAGAAGAAACCGTGACTGGAGTTAGTCCGCGTTGAGCGGCGGACGCGCAGAGTTGGCCTCGTCGGAAACGTCTGTCGGCGTGTTGATGAACATCGCGTGTCCGATGATCGACATCGAAACGAGCGCGCCGATCGGAACCGCCGCCGTCAGCGAGATGCCGACGACGGTCAGGGCTGCAGTAATTCCGAGCAGTGCGACTGGGATGAGGCCAAGAACAATGTCGTAGTATCCAGTCATAATCTAACGTATACTATGGGAAATAGCCATATAAGTGTTTCCCATAATCTGCCAATGGTGGATGTATCTATGATCTGTATCCACCAAGTTTTATCCCTATAACTTATGAAATGGTTTCGGATGGTTAGAAAACAGCCATGTTGGCGAGTGCCGATTTCGTATAAAATACTAAAGGAATCTCGATTGCCCGTACGTACCGTTCATACCCGAGAAAATACGAGATCTGCTGATCCACGTCGGATAGTGGAGAATTCGATGAGCGGCCGCGAACTCGAGATCGCTCAAGGCTCGTGAGACTTACCGGGTTCGTGATACGAACAGGGCGTAGCCCAGCCGCCAGCCGAGCAAGGCGACGAGGACGGTGCCCGTGATGACGATCGGGAACGGCCAGGTCGTCCCACCCTCGAACAGCGGTGAGCCACGGATCATGAGTCCGACGTTTGCTGCCGCGATCCACGAAACGGCCGTCAGTCGGATGTCGTCGATCCCGCCGGGGCGTGTGTAAACGCCCGCGAGGGCTGCAACAGCGAGCCACCCGATCACGAACGGGATGGCCGTCGTGAGCGATGCAAGCGGTTCGGCGATCGGGTTCCCACCGTGTTCGATATTTCCGAGGAGGACCAGCCCAACGATCACAACGAGGTCGACGACGCCGATGACGACCTGCTTCCGGTCGAGCGTGTTCTCTCGGGACCCGGTCTGAACTGCCGTATCCATACGAAAGCGTCCGCACCGCGGCCCTATTGGTCTCCCGGTTCGGAGTGGGGGAAAACGACCTGACAGGAGTGGTGGACCTCGGCGAGCATCGGTCGCCGAGTGCCGCCCACCGGACAGCGCGTCTTCGTGCGAGGTCACCCTCGCACGGATGGACAGTCGACGGGGAACTACTTTGTTAGCAGCGTCGTTCAGGCGTGGCTGTCGGACTGTCCAACGCGGCGACGCAGTAATATCGTATTACGACAGCCGAATCACGGCTGACTACCGTCACAACGTGATCGGGTTCGAGACTCTCTGCAGAAGAACTAATATTGGCCGCCACCGAATCGCCGTCGTGATAGCTGTGGTCGGCGATGACCGAGTCGGCTGCGATGGCTGTGGCCGAACAGTCACGCTCGAGAACCTGACGACAGTGACGATGCCGGACGGCCAGCGGGTCGCCTGCTGCCCTGACTGTGAGCCTCACGCCAGAGCAGCCGCACGGAAGGGCGGCTCGCTCGATCAGCGCCGGGATACCTGTGACGGCTGTACCGGCACGTTCCCCGTGGCCGATCTCGAGACCGTAGTCCTCGACGACGGCACCGTCTTGACCTGTTGTCCATCGTGTGCCACCGAGGCCCCGACGGCGACCTGTGACGATGCGTCGGCCCCCGATGCGGGCGGTGCCACCGATGCCGGTCCGGCGACCGATTCCGAGCCGGCTGACACGGATCGATACCGCTGTACGCAATGTCACGACCAGCTCGCCGAGGAACCGTTCCGCGTGACGACGGTCGACGAGCGCACCGAGCGGCTGTGTGTCGAGTGCAAGGCTACTGCCGAGGACCGCGGCATCGTTGCAGCTGTCGACATGCGAAAGACCAGAGCACGCGAGATCCTCGGGGTGGCGCCGGACGTGACCGACGACGAACTCCGAGCCGTCTATCACGACCAGATCAAACGCGCCCATCCCGATCGCAAAAGCGGCAGCAGAGCCGCGTTTCAGCTCGTCACGGAGGCCTACGAGCGGCTCCGCGACGACGAGTGATCACTCTTTACGACCCCTGAAACCGATCGTCGCCGGATTGAAACAGTACGTCGAGCCGCAACCGGAACACGACGCTGTCAGATGTTTGCCGTGCGTATAGAGTTTCCAGAGCTTGGTCTGTCCCTGTTCGAGCTCGAGCGTGACCGGATGGCCACAGTCCGGGACCGTACACGGGAACCGAATGTACCAGTTCGGAACCGACAGCGCCCCAAGCGGTGCAAGTTCGCTTCGCAGCCGGGAGAGCAGGTTGAAGATCTCACCGTGAGGTCCGACCGATCGATCGTCACGTCCTCGATGTCACCGACGTAGCCGCGACGGCTCACCCCCTCCTCACGCAGCGGTACCACGGGAATTCCCTTGGCGACCGCGTACCCGATCTCCTGATCGATCCACGTGGTCTCGGTCATGTCCTCGGTCAGCACTGCGACCACGATGTCGCTGTTGGCGACGCGGCCCTCGAGTCGCTTCCGATCGCCGACGGATTCGAGTTCCTCGAGCGCGATGTGGACGCCGAAGGGGAAGTTCTTGACCGTCGAAAACAGGTCCTGGACGAGCGAGAGATCACCTGGCGCGTGAGAGACGTACACCTGTTCGTCGGTCATGGAACTGTCTACGAGAAGCAGGTGTCCGAACCATTATTAACCTACGTCAGACTCGAATTTAACTACTGTCGTGTTTCGGTCGGTAATTTTTGATCGTCGAGAGAACGCGTTGGGAAAATTCGAGTTGGGAAAGCCCCGACTCGAGGTGCTCGAACCACTCGCGTTCGACGTACCACCAGCCGCGGACATCTCCGTCGGTCGTCAGCGACGTCACCTCCAGCCGGCCCGGCGTCCACGAGCGTTCGTCACCGATCGTCAGCAGCGTCCGCAGCACTGCGCCGACCTCGTTGCGTGTAATCCTGGGCGTCTCGGCGACGACTTCGTACTCGAGTTCGATCCCGGCTCCGTCCTCGGCGGGCGAGTCGCCCTCGTCTTTCCACGCGAACGAGGTCAGGTAGATGCCGTGGCTCATCAGGCGATTCTCGAGCGTCACGGCGACGGGACGCTCTCCGGTTACCGAATCGCGCTCGGCGGTGGCCCGGTCGTCGGTCATACGTGTCATTCGACGGGCAGAGAGAAAAGTCGGTCGGCGACGCTGTTTTATCGTCTCTCGCTCGCGACCCAATTCACAACGGCGCGACGAGATCCTCGAGCGCCGCTTTCGGGTCGTCGGCTTTCGCGACGCCGCTTGCGAGCAACACCCCTTCGGAACCGAGGTCCCCCGCGGCGACGACATCGTCGCCCGTACTGATGCCCGCTCCACAGAGAACCGAGACATCGGCGTCGACGCTCGCCGCGGCGTCGACGGCGTCCTCGACGACGTCGGGATCGGCCTGGCTGACCGGCGTTCCGGTCCCGATAAGTTCGGGGGGTTCGACGGCGACGGCGTCCGGGCCGAGCGCTGCAGCTGCGCCGATCTGGGCCGGGTTGTTCGCACAGACGACCGTCTCGAGGTCGGCTCGCTCGGCTGCCTGAACGGCACCGTCGATGTCGGCCAGTTTCAGTCGCCGCTCGGAGTGGTTAATCAGCGTGCCGACCGCTCCCGCGTCGGCGGCGTGCTCGGCGAGGGTGTGACCGGTGTTGCTGCCGTGCTCGATCGGATCGACGTGCTGGGCCCACGTCTCCGCGCCCGTCTCGGCGACGCGCTCGATGTGGGTCGCCGGTGGCGCGACGGCCAGCCGGGCGTCGGTGGTTTCATTGACGTCGCGGACGGCTTCCGCCACTGCTACCGGATCACACGGATAGGTCTTCAGGTTGACTAGGACGAACATATCGGCAACCGCACCCGCACGGAAGAAATAGCTTGCGAGTCGGCGACGCGGACCCTGCGGACACGCCCCGCGTCACACGTCAGTCTTTGCGCTTGACGACGTCGCCGAGGGTATAGCTGCCCGTCGAAGAGCCGCCGGACCACTCCGAATCCTCAGCGGAACTTCCCTGCGCGCTCAGGTTGATCTCGAGGAAGTTCTCGAGTTTGGACTGGACGCGGTCGCTCGGGAGGGTGTCACCGCGTTCGATCTTGCGGATGAGGCTTGCTTTCTCGTTGAGTTCGTTCGCCAGTTCGGACTGGCTCAGTCCCTTGCTCTCGCGGGCGTTGCGGACGCGATCGTCGTAATCGGTCGCGAGCTCGTCCATGTCGTCGAACATGTCCGAGCGACGCTGGCTCGAGCCGCCGGAATTCGACGTACTCGTACTCGTCGTCGACTGCCCACTCCCGCTCGATGCGGACGAACTCGAGTCGGTCGAGTACTTGGTCGACGTGCTCGAACTCGAGGTCTGTTTGACTTCAGTGCCGAAGTCCGTGCAGTTCGAACACACGTCTAGCTTCGCACCCTCGACTTTGATCGTCTTCGGGGACGACGTCTCGGCCCCACACATCTCGCACTGAACCATACCCAGTTCTATATCGCGCCGAGGGATAAAGGATACGGCGTCGTTTCAGACCGCCGGAAATCCAGGTAACGGCCGCAAACACCCGCTTACTCGAGGGCAACCCAGGCGTAGTAAAAGCGCTGGAGCGCGGTCAGGTGGCCGACCACCGCGAGGAAGACCAACAGCAGGCCGACGAGCGTCACGTCGCCGATGACCGGTCCCGAGAGCGGATAGGCCAGAAAGCCGACGAGCCCGATGATCGCCAGCCGATCCGCACGACCCACGAGGCCGCCATAGACCCGATCGAGCCCGACGGCCTGGGCCTGCGTGCCCAGATAGGAGGTCATCACGACGCCGGTCACGGCAGCGAAGCCGAGCAGGTAGTTCTCGAGGCCCGCGGCCAGCCCGGCGATGACGACGATGTCCGCATAGCGGTCGAGGACGTGATCTAACAGGTCGCCGCCGGCCGAGGCGACCTCTTGTTCGCGCGCGAGCGCGCCGTCGACGATGTCGAGCCACCCGTTGAGAAAGACGAGCACCGCCGCGACGGCGTACCAGATCGGATCCTCGAGGCCGCCGAGTGCGAACGCCCCAGCAGCGAGCATCGCCATCCCGAACGCGAGCACGCTCACGCCGTTGGGCGTCATTCCAACGCGGTCGAACCCCTTCACGAACGGGTCGAGGGCACCCGAGACGTACGGACGGAACTTGTCGAGCGTCATGTCAGATAGTCCATAAAGTCGACCTCGCCGGCGCTTGGCTCGCGCTCGCCCGCCGCGACCGCCACGAGTTCGTCCGCGACTGCGTCGGGGTCGCGATCCGTCGTGTCGATCTCGTAAACCGACTCGAGGCCGTGTTCCTCGACGGCCTCCGAGAGGATCACGTCAAGCGCCTCGCTTTCGGCGTTTTCCGCCGCCTTTGCATCGGTCTCGCCGCGTTCGCGCAGCCGCCTCTCGAGCGTTTCGGGGTGGCACCGGAGCACGACGACCCGGTCGGCGTCGAAGTGATGTGCGAGATGCGATTCGATCACGACGTCGTCGCGGCCGTCGAGCCACGCCGCGAGCGCCTCGAGGTCAGCGATCTTGCTCTCACGATCCGCGTCGACCTCGGTGTAGAGTGCTTCGTCCTCGAGCACCTGGTTGAGGTGGATTATCTCGAGGTCCGGCGTCGACTCGCCCTCGCCGTCGGTGGTCGAGTCGGCCAGCCGCGCCTCGAGCAGTTCCGTTGCGGTCGTCTTGCCGGTGCCGGGGGTGCCAGTGACAGCGACCCTCACGGATCGGCCACCTCCGCATCTGGGTCGTCGGCTACGTCGAGGTCTTCGAGCACGTCGTTGAGCGTCGCGACCGCGCGTTCGGTCTCGTCTTCGGTGCCACAGGTGATCCGGATACACGCCGGGAGGCCGAAACTCGAGCAGTCCCGAACGATGACGCCCCGCTCTTGCATCTCGGTGGCGACGGCCGAGGCGTCGCCGACATCGACGAGGACGAAGTTGCCCTCGCTTTCCCAGACGTGAGCATCGATGGTATCCTGCATGTATGCGCGAGACTCACGGGTCGTCTCGACGGTGCGGACGACGTGTTCCTCGTCCTCGATGGCGGCGAGACCGGCCCGACAGGCGAGTTCGCTCGCCGCGAAGGGAGTGTTCACCCGAGTATAGGCGTCGGCCCACTCGTCAGGCACGACGGCGTAGCCGAGTCGGACGCCAGCCAGCCCGTACGCTTTCGAGAACGTCCGCAGGACTGCCACGTCGTCGCGTGCGTCGAATTCATCCCAGCCTTCGATCAGCGCGGTCGCACTCTCCCGGTCGGCGAACTCGCCGTAGGCCTCGTCGACGACGATCAGCGTCTCCTCGTCGGTTTCGTCGGCGAGGCGTTCGATCTCTGCGAGTGGCATCGTCGAACCGGTCGGATTGTGCGGGCTCGTCAGCCAGATCACGCGCTCGCCGTCGTAGGCCTCGAGGACGACATCGGCGTCCTGTCTGAAGTCGTCGGCCCGCGAGAGTTCGTACTCGCGGACGTCGCCGTGGTGGAACCGGGAGCTCATCCCGTAGTAAGCGAAGCCGGGTCTGGGGACGAGGATATCGTCGCCAGGCTCGAGGGTCGCTCGGTGGAGATAATCGATCGCGCCGTCGCCGCCGTTTGCCAGCCAAACTTGTTCGTCGGCGACGTTCCAGCGGCCGGCGATGGCGGTCGTCAGATCGGCGTGGGCGGCTTTGGGGTAGGAACTCACGTTCGAGGCCGTCTCCCGGATGGCCACGGCAGCGGCCGGCGAGGGCCCGTGTGGGTTCTCGTTCGAGGCGAGTTTGATGAACTCCGAGGGGTCACGCCCGAGTTCGCGGGCGACCTCCTCGATGCCTCGACCCGCCTCGTATGCGACGTGATCGGACAGGTCGCGCGGTTGCATACGCGACTCCAGTTTCCCGTGGCTCTTAAGGATGCTCACATATGGTCAGTCATTCGAACGTGACTGTCCACGCTGACGTGGCATGCTGTGTTACAGCCAGTCAGTCGTAGGCACGGCAACCTGTGGTGTCACTGTAACGCAGTTCTCACGTGAGTTTCCACAGCAACGACCGGATCTTGTATCCCAGTGAGCCGTTCTGATACCCTGTCCACCCACTCATGCCTCCCAGAAGCGTCGCCGCGTCGTACCCTTCATCGGCGAGCAGGCTGGTCGCCCGTTTGGCGACCATGCCCTGCTTACACACCACGACCATGTCCTCGTCAGCGGGGAGTTCATCGAGTCGATCGTACAGTGCGGCGTCGTCGCCTTGCCGCAGCTCCTGATAGACCGGCACGTTGTGACTGCCTTCGATCGCGTTCGATTGATACGCCGATCGCGGGCGAATATCGACGATAAACGGCTCGTCTCCCGACTCGAGGCGTGCGTCGAGTTCGGCTGGGCGGATGCTGCTCATCACCCTAATATTGTGCCCAGGACACAAAACCGTGGTGCTTCAGACGCTTACTGGCCGTGGAGGCGCGCCAAGCGCTCGAGCGAGTCCGCATCGGCCGGGTCCTTGTCGGGTCGAACGCTCAGGAACCGCGGGAATCGTAGCGCATAGCCTGACGAGTACGTCGGCGAGGTCTGGATCTCCTCGTAGCCGACCTCGAAGACGATCGCGGGCTCGATATCGACGTCCTGGCCGTCTTCGGTGGCGATGTGGGGCTCGAGCAACTCCGTCAGCTCCGCGAGTTTTTCGTCGGTGATGCCGGTCGCGACCTTGCCGACCGTCTCCAAGTCGTCACCCGCACGAACAGCGAGTTCGAAGGTCCCGAGGAAGGTCGCACGCCGCCCCTCTCCCCACTCCGCACCAGTGACGACGCAATCGAGCGTCTCGACGTCCGGCTTGCGCTTGCGCCAGTGTTTGCCGCGGCGGCCCGGCGAGTACGTCGACGCCGGGTTCTTGAGCATGATGCCCTCGTGGCCCGCCTCGAGCGCGTCGGCGTCGATCGACTCGATCTCGTCCGGATCGTCGGTCAACCAAAGCAGAGAGAGCCCCTCGACGTCTGCGTCGGCGGTGGTGCCGTCGCCGTCAGTGTGGTCCGCAGCGTCGGCCCCACCCAACACCGATCGGAGTCGATCGTGTCGCGTCGTCAGGGGCTCCGCGAGCAAGTCCTCGCCGTCAGCGTGCAGGCAATCGAAGAAGACCGGCCGCACCGTGACGTCCTCGCGGGCCTTCGCGACGTCGTGTTTACGGCGGAACCGCTTGAGGACCTCCTGAAACGGCAGCGGTGCGCCGTCCTCGTCGATCGCGACGACCTCACCGTCGAGGATCACGGGTTCCTCGAGCGTGTCGTCGGCGAACTCGACGACTTCCGGTAAGGCGTCGGTGACCTCTTCCATGTTTCGCGAGAAGACGCGCGTCTCCGCGGTCGTCTCGGCGTCGCCAGGGACGTAGTGTAATTGAATCCGAGCCCCGTCGTACTTCCACTCGACGCCCGCCTCGTCCCACTCCTCGAGTGCGTCGGTGACCGTTCCCGCCTGTGCGAGCATCGCCTGCACGGGCCGGCCGATCTCGAGTTCCATCGCGTCCAGTCCCTCGAGCCCCTCGTCGCGGGCGATTCGAGCAACCCGTCCGTAGTCGTTCGACACTTGCAGCGCGCGTTCGACCCGATCCTCGGGCACGTCGAACGCCCCGGCGATGGCGTCGCGGACGGTCCCCTCGCCGACGCCGATGCGCATCTCCGAGAGGACGATGCGGGCGAGATAGCGCGCCTCCTCGCTCGAGCAGCGATTGAAGAGTCCAAAGAGCAGGTCAACCTTGCGGTCCTGACTCCCCGAGCCCTCAGCGTGGGCGAGGTCCACGAGCGTCTCGTAGACCTCGCGGACGGTGAGATCGTCACTGCTATCGTCAGTGCCGCCGCCGGTGAACGCACTCAGTCCCTGCTGGCCACCGAAGTCATAGCTTGCCGCGACGTCACCGATCTCACCGACGTCGGCGAGTCGGTCCTCGATGTCGTCAGCGCTGACGTTCGTCCCCGCGGCGCGGGCGATCGCCTCGTAACACGCACTCGGTCCGATATCCAGCGTCGTCGAGTCCCAGGCCGGAAACACCCGCCCCTGGGCGAAGCGGGCGACGAGCTCGAGGGTCTCCGGCTTGGCCCCCTCGCAAGCGTCGTCGCCGGCGGCGGCGAGCAGGTCCCGAACGCGGGCGACGATCTCGAGGTCGGCGGCTTCGGCGTCGATCGTCCCGGCGCGGTCGGCGAACGTGGCGAACTCCATCGGCGGTGTCTCTTTTCGGGAGGAGTAAAACGGTTCTGAGACGGGATCGTCTCGTGAACAGGCGCTCGAAACGGAGGCCAACGCGGAAGCGACCGAAGTCGCAGAGACACAAGCCGAAACGATCGGCTGGATACAGCCGCGTCCGAGAAAGGGCTACTGGCTCGAGACGGTGATCTCGCCGTCGGCGGTTACGGTCACGTCGTAGCCGTCGTGGGTGAACGTCACGGACCCGGTTCGTGTGTCACCGCTGTGGGTCGGACTGAACAGGGCATTGAGCGCATCGGGATCGATCGTCTCGAAAAGCGGTGTGAGGACGCCGACGGTCTCCATGGTAACACCTGCATCCGAATCGGTCGTCACCCCCGCAGCCTCCCGTAACGCCGCGATGACCGCGTCGCTCAGCGACTCGTCGTCAGCCGCGGTGTAGGTGAGAGAGTCCTGACAGACATCGGCATCTACGTGCATCGATCGGTTTTGTCTCGTCGCCATCGGTATCCAGTATGAATTGCTATTAATTGGTGACTTCCGGGGTTGAGTGACCAATGGTTTAAGTACTGATGTCGTTCGCGATCGTGCTCCGGACGAGCGCCTTCTGGCCGCGCCGAATGAGCGCCGAGAGCGCCTGGCTCGAGATTTCGAACTCCTCGGCCAACTCTTCTGCCGACGTCTCACGCGGCACCTCGAAGTAGCCACGTTCCAGCGCGCGATATAACACGTCACGCTGGCGAGCGGTGAGGCCGTATTTGGCCGACGCTTCCGCATCGGTTCGGTAGAGGCGATGCAGCGTAAACGAGAGGTCGGCCTCGTCACACTGCTCACGATAGCTCGAGAGCGCCTCACGGTTTGGGATCTGTGCGCGGTATTCCATCGTCGTCCCCGCCGCTTTGATCTCGAGAAACGTGATCCCGAGTTCGATCGCGTCGGTATACGTCAGGCCACGCTCGCCCGCCGACGAGAGCGAGATCCGAAAGAGCCGTCGGTCGGTCAGCGTCGCGAGCGTCTCGAAATCCGTAATGGTCGGGTCGTATGGAAGTGCTCGGAAGAATCGATCGAGTTCGCTCTCCTGGCCACGTGCCCAGAGAGTCAGCCGCGAGTCGTTTTGCAGCGCCGGCTGCTCGTCTTCGACTTCGACGGTGACCCCGGGTGCCGCTTGCCGGGTCTCCAGCAGGATCGGATTCGAGAGCGTATACTCCGCAATGAAGCTCATGCGGATCGCCCGTCGGGAGTTCTGGCAGTTCGTTCGGCGCCGCCAGATGACCCTGGGGGTGGATCATCGGCCACTGTCAGTCTCGACTCGCCGGTGTGAGTTCGAACTCGCATCCAGTTCGTATGGAGGATCGCAGAGAAAACATAATTTTTGTTACTGTGTCGACATCTATTGCGTCGCCTTGATCCCGACGAACGAGCCGTCGCCGTACCCGTCCTCGATCGGCTCGGGACCGTCGATCTCCTCGAGCCAGTGATAGATCGTCTGGACGAACTCGAAGTCGGTAAAGCCAGCCGCCTCAAGTGCGTCGACGAGTTCGTCTGTCGAGACGAACGTTGCATCACGATAGAACGGGTTCTGCGCTTTTTTCTCCTGATATTGCCGGCCGACGGGGCTGTCCTTGTCGATGTAGCCGATCACGAGACTGCCCGTCGGCGTGAGGATGCGGTCGGCTTCGGCGAGCGTTCGCGGGATGTCGTCGACGAAACAGATCGTCGTCACGATCAGTGCGGTATCGAAGCGCCCGTCTCGAACCGGCAGCGCTTCAGCGACGCCCCTGACCGCGTCGATGCCCCGTTCGCGAGCGCGCTCGAGCATCGCCCCGGCCGGATCGATGCCGACGTCTAACTCGAGAGGGGCGGCAAAGCGTCCGCTGCCGACGCCGATTTCGATCCCGCGTCCGGTCGTCGGCACGAGTCGTCGCAGCGCGTTCAGTTCGGACTGGTAAGCGTCGTCGTGGATCTCGAACCATTTTTCGTACCGATCCGTGTGTTCCTCGAACGGGGCCGTTTTCGGCATGCCTGTACGTAGGTACCGTGGCACTACCAACGTTCGGGACGGAACCGCTCGATCACGTTCGTTCGCATCGGCGATGCAGCCCTCGTCGCCGACACCCCGCTGTGACCGGCAAAGACGATCGACGCACCGAACCGCTCGCAGAGAGGCTGTTGTCGTGGTCGCCCCGGCGCTGGCGCACACTTCGGTCTCCGCCAGTGAGATGATATTGTACTCGACAGTCAGGGTCCCAAAAACAAACTATACGGTCCCACAGCGGGTGTCTATCCGTCTATGGACGATTCCTCGGTTACCGTCCAGCACCTCGATCGAAACCCCGTCTCGTCACAATCGCCGGAGTTCGTCGAACGGAAGGGACTGGGCCATCCGGATACGCTCTGTGACGGCATCGCCGAAGCGATCTCACGGCGTCTCTCACGGTACTATCTCGACGAGTTTGGCCGGATCCTCCATCACAACACCGACAGCGTGCAACTCGTCGCCGGGACGACCAAACCCGCCTTTGGCGGCGGCGAAATCGTCGAGCCGATCTCCGTCATCATCGGCGGACAGGCGACCAAAACTGTCGACAGACGACGCGTGCCGACCGACGAACTCGCGGTCGGCGCCGCACGGGACTACGTCGACACGACCATCGAGGAACTGCCTGCTGACGCGATCGAATTCGAGTCACGTCTCGGCGAGACGTCCGCCGATCTGAAGACGCTGTTCGGCGATGGAGATGTGCCTCGAGCGAACGACACCAGCATCGGTGTCGGCTACGCACCGCTCTCCAAAACGGACCATATCGTCCGTGGACTCGAGTCAGAGATCCGCAAGAAGATTCCGGCGGTCGGCGAGGATGTCAAGGTGCTGGGCTGGCGCACGGACGACCAACTCCGGCTGACCGTCGCTGCAGCCGTCATCTCCCGGTACGTCGCGACCGTCGAGGAGTACGTCGAGATAACGGATCACGTCGAAGCGCTGGCCAAGCGCTACGCGAGCGACCGAATGGATGGCGACGTGCAGGTCGATGTCAATGCCGCTGACGACATCGAGACGGAAACCGTCTATCTCACCGAAACCGGCCTCTCCGCGGAGATGGGTGACGATGGAAACGTCGGTCGCGGCAACCGCGGCAACGGGCTCATCACGCCCACTCGGCCGATGAGTCTCGAGGCAACGGCCGGCAAGAACCCGGTCAGTCACGTCGGTAAACTCTACAATCTCGTCGCGAGAAACGCCGCAGACCGGATCAACCGGGAACTCGGAGCTGAGTATACCGAGGTGAAACTGCTGTCACAGATCGGCGCGCCGATCACGGCCCCGCAGGCGATCGACGTCGAGACGACGGCATGCGACGACGAGGCGATCCGGCAGCTCGTGACCGCCGAACTCGAGGATCTCGATGAACTCACCCATGATATCGTCGCCGGCGACGTGCAACTGTTTTAGCGCTGGTCGACGTCGGGTCCGTGAGGTGTCACAGTGACGGTACGACGACTGCGAAGCAGTCGATCAGGGCGCGACGACCCCCTGACCGACGGCGGTTCTGAGACAGTCGGGACGCTCGTCGGACTCGTGACGCGAGACGGCGTTCTTCTCGCCGCCGACACACGCACGAGCCAGGGCACTGTCGTCCGCAGCGAGCGCGTTCAGAAGCTCACGCAGGTTCACCCGACCGCCGCGATGGGATCGCTCGACCACCTCGGCGCCGCACAGTCGTTCGTCCGAACGATCCAGCTCGAGGCCGAGCGCTACGAGACCGACCGTGGCGATCCGATGACGGTGCCGGAACTGAGTGCGGTTGCGGCCGAGACGCTCCGCTCGGAGTCCACAGCGGAGACGTTCGTCCTCGGCAGCGTCGACGCCGACGGGTCACACGTCTTCTGCCTGCGCCCGGACGGCGGCGTCCTCGAGGACGAGTTCGTCGCAGTCGGAAGCGGAGAGGCGGTCGCCACGGGGACCATCGAAGCCGACGTGACGGACTCGCTGACGATGGCCGAGGCGCGGCGGGTCGCCGGCCGCGCCCTCGCGAGCAGTGCCGAGCGCGACGCACTGACCGGTGTCGGCGTTCGCATCGCCGAGATCATGGCCGCTGGCGTCGAGACGGCCGACTACGAGTCGGTCGACGAGTTCCTGTAGGGCGATCAATCGCGTCGCCTGGCGTCCCGGTCGGGCTGTCGTTCGACGGCGTCGACCTTGTCGCTGGCGCGTTGCTCGACCGTTCGTTTGTCGTCGACTTTCAACGTCGTGATCACTCGCGCTTCGTCGACGGCCGCGTGTGCTGCTGCCGCGGCTTCGAACAGTTCGCTCGCATCGTCGGCTTCGATGATCGTCCCCATCGGATTGGTTTCATAGGCGACGTCGAACGCCTCAAGCGCGTCGATCGCCTTCGCGACCTCTTTGGAGAGACTGCCCTCCCGAACTGGTGTGACATTGAGTTCGCCGATCGCGGTCATGGCTGACGGTACGTTGTCAGAGGATATAATGGCGCAACCTGCTCGAACGAGGGTTCTTTGCCGGCCTGCCCGTGACACCCCAGTATCCCTATGTATCTGCTCAGTGTCGACCGTCCTACCCACGATGAACGATCAGGGCATGGGAGGTCGGCCATGGTAGCGGTCTCGGCGGAGTTCTACTGGATCGCGAGGTTCGCTATCGTCGCGGCGCTCGTCAACAGCGCGGGGATCGTCGCCATCTTCCGCTATCGAGAGTGGGCGGAACGATATCTCACCTATTTCATGTGTTTTGCCGCGGGGGTTCTCCTTTCGATGCCGCTGGTGCTCGCGCTGCCGAACGCGATCACGAACAACTCGAACGCGGGATTCAGTGCTCTCGGCGGGTTTCTGTTCATGTTTTTCTCCAACAAACTGATGACGTATCGCACTCAGCAGGAGAGTCTCGCGTTCGGGGTGACGGCGGCGGAGGGTATCGGGATCCACTCGCTGGTCGACGGCGTCGTGTACACCGTCACGTTCAGCGTGTCCCTCCTGACCGGGATCCTGGCAGGTACCGGGTTAGTCGTCCACGAGTTCGCCGAAGGAGTCATCACGTATCTCGTCTTGCTGAAGGGCAACGTGACGGAGCGAGCGGCGGCGGGCTATGCGTTCTTTATCGCCGCGCTGACGACGCCGATCGGCGCGTTCGTCGCGTATCCGCTGGTCACTAGACTGGGCCAGCGCCACTTGGGACTGCTGCTCGGTTTCGTCTCGGGCGTGTTGCTCTACGTCTCCGCATCTCACCTGCTCCCCGAAGCGAGCGCACACGAGCAGAAGCACTCGACCGTTACCCTCATGGCCGGCGTCGGGCTGGTACTGTTCATCGTGTTCTCCCGGACGGTGTAGGAAGGCTCGAGCCCTGTGTTAGCCCCTGCCGAGCGTCACCTCGAGAGACGTGCTTTCAAGTCAATCGCGCGCGCACTCGGAGCTATGCCAGAGGAGGAACTCGCCGCACGGGTCGCTGACGTGCTGGCGGTCGACGCTGCAGACTTCCGCCAGCGGGCCGAGGCGGACACCGAGGTGATCAAAGACGCCATCGAAGAGGGGGTCTTCGACAACCCGCAGGCGATCATCGGCCTCGAGTACGAATTCTACGCGATCAAGGCCGACGACTGCACGCTGCGGCGAGTTCCACGCCGGCTGCTCGAGCTGATCGGTTTCGAGAAGGAACTGGGCTTGCACAACGCGGAGATGACGACCAGCCCACAGCCGCTGAACGCGCCCGGGCTAGCGGCCCAGGAGTCAGAAGTCAAAGCACGCCTGCGGACGGCACTCGACGTGACCCAGTCCGAGCGGATGCGGCTGGTCAGCGACGGACTGTGGACGATCCCACCCGAGGGCGAGACGGCGGACACCTACCTCACCGACAGCGTCGAACGGACCGCGACGACGCCGGACGGCGACGATCGGACGATCCGCATCGCGACGAACATGAGCGACTCCGCCCGCTATCACGCGATGGCCAACACCGACCAGGCCGACTCCGCGGGGATGCGCATCGAGGCACCGCACGTCTCGTTGCAGGCTGAGACCGTCATGCCCGAGAGCCTCATCACGTCGATTCAGCCCCACTATCAGGTTCCACACGCGCCCGACCTCCCCGAGTACTTCAACTATGCACTGCGGGTGGCGGGCCCGCTGCTCGCACTCGGTGTCAACTCGCCGTTTTTCCCGGCCGATCTGTACGATGAGGACGCGACCGCCGACGAGATCCTCCAGGACGGCTGGATGGAACACCGCATCAGCGTCTTCGAGACCGTGCTCAACGATCCCACGACTGGCGAGGGGAAGGTCCGGTTCCCCCGCGATCTCGAGAGCGTCGACGAGGCCATCGATCGGATCGTCGCCGACGACACGATCGTCCCGATGCCGGTCGAACCCGGCGAGCGCTTCGACGACCAGTTCCCTCACTTCCGGCGCAAACACGGCACCTACTGGCGGTGGGTCCGCCCGGTCTTCGGCGGCCCGACGCGCTCGGCGGCCAACGCCCGCATCGAGTTCCGGCCGATCCCCGCCCAGCCGACGGTGCGCGATTCGGTGGCCTTCCTCGCCGCCTTCGCTGGCCTGATGGAGAGCCTCACCCGGCTCGAGCATCCCGTCCACGAACTCGACTGGCAACTGGCTCGCGAGAACTTCTATGGCGCGATGACCGACGGCCTCGAGGCCGAGCTGACGTGGATCACGAACGACGGCCGGGAGATCACTGATGGCCTCGAACTCTACGAGGACCTGCTGGCCCACGCCGAGGACGGGCTGGTCAACCGCGGGCTGAGCGAGGAAGACGCCGCCAAATACCTCTATCCCCTCCGGCGGCGGGTCCGTCAAAAGGTAACCCCTGCGAGCTGGAAGCGCGAGCAGGTGCGGGCAGCCCTCGAGGACGGTGCCGACCTCGCCGACGCGATCGAGCGAATGCAACAGCAGTACGTCAGCCGGCAGTCGGAGACGTTGCTCGAGGGGAGCTTCGCGGACTGGATCGGCGACTAGCGGTTCGTGAGCGGTGTGATCGGCAAAAAGCGTTATCGGGCCGGTTCGACGTTCTGGTTCATCCGGAACAGGTTCTCCGGATCGTACGCGGCCTTGACCTCGGCCAGCCGTTGCTGGTTCGTCCCGTAGGCGAGGTCTTCCTCACCCTCGTCCTCACTGATGAAGTTCATGTAGACGCCGCCGGTCGCGTACGGAGCCATCGCGTCGAAGAACTTCCGTGACCAGTCGATACACCGATCGTCGTCCGCCGGGTCCTCCCAGCGCGTGTGGACGTTCATCCCGTATTCCGCGTCGCGGTGGGGAAACGCCGTCGCGTCCGTCGGGACCCGCCCCATTGCGCCGCCGAGCTGTCCGAAGAAGATTTCGGACAGCGGGGAGGGGAGGTCTCGTGCGTATTCGACCACTGTATCGATGGCGTCGTCCGAGACCGTACTGAAGTTGTGTGACTTCCAGTAGTTCCGGGCACCCTCCTCGAGCAGTGGATCGAACGCTTGCTGGAACTCGGCGTACTGGTGTGGACCGACGACATCGGCGATCGGATCGCCATACTCACGAATCGGGGCAAGTACGTTCTCGCCTGCTTCCATGTCACCGGCGTAGAACGGAACCACGACGAGGACGTCCTCGCCGTGAACGTCCTCCGGGAGGAACGGAAGCGGTGGTGCCTTGCGCAGGACCATCCAGACGGTTGACTCGTCCGGTGCCGTTTCGTTGAAGTCCCGCACATGTCGGAGGACGTCCGGTGCGTCCGCACCGTGGTAGACGACCATCCCGGTGAGTACCTCCGGTCCGACCTCGTGGAGGTCGAACTCGAACGACGTGACGACGCCGAAGTTGCCACCGCCGCCGCGGACCCCCCAGAACAGGTCCTCGTTCTCGTCTTCGCTCGCGTGCCGCAGTTCGCCGTCTGCGGTGACGATATCGACCGACCGCAGGTTATCCACCGTCATTCCGTACCTGCGGGTCAGCCACCCGAACCCACCGCCGAGCGTCAGTCCCGCGACGCCGGTCGTCGAGTTGATTCCCAGCGGCGTCGCCAGCCCGAACGCCTGTGCCTCGTGGTCGAAGTCGGCGAGGGTCGCCCCCGGTTCGACTCGAGCCGTCTGCCCTTCCGGATCGACCTGCACTGACCGCATCGCCGAGAGGTCGAGCATCAGGCCGTCATCACAGACCGCGTTCCCCGCGATGTTGTGTCCGGCACCGCGGATCGCGAGTACCATGTCTTGCTCGCGGGCGAAGTTCACCGCTGCGATTACGTCTGAGACCCCCATCGCTCGAGCGATGAGTGCCGGCCGCCGGTCGATCATCCCGTTCCAGATTGCTCGCGTCTCGTCGTAGTTCGGATCCCCGGGGCGGAGCAACTCGCCGTGAAGCCCCTCGCCGAATCCGTCTATTGCACCGTCGTCTACGGGTGTGGTAGTAACTGCCATTATCACTCAGTATTCGTACGCTTCGCACGGGGATATAGTCACACATAATTAATAGTTAAGATAGGTCCTCCAACAGGAGAGACCCGGGGACTGGCGTTTCGGCGGGCGATCGAGGGTCGAGTGCCATCTCTCCGCACAGTTAGCCGGTCAGTTTGTATCCGCACGCAGGAATGCAATTCCAGCTGCTCTAACATATCTCTCCGATTGATGATCGTATTAGATATACTACTGTTTTATTCATGCTGAACGCATACCATGGTGTATGGGGACTGTTAACAAATCACCAGGTGACGAGGCGATCGCCGATCTCCCGGACGACGCCGTTCGGTCCTTCATCGACGGGTTCCACGGGGACCTCCTGCGTCCGTCCGACGACGAGTACGACGACGCTCGCGAGGTCTGGAACGGGATGATCGACAAGTATCCGGCACTCATCGCGCGCTGTGTGGACGTCGACGACGTTGCCGCAGCCGTCGATTTCGCCCGGGAACACGACCTCCCCCTCGCGGTCCGGGGCGGCGGGCACAACGCGGCCGGGACGGCCGTCTGCGATGGCGGGCTCGTGGTCGACCTGACGGAAATGAACGGCGTCCGGGTCGACCCCGAGGCGAAGACCGTCCGCGTCGACGGCGGGGCGACCCTGGGCGATGTCGACCTCGAGACGCAACGCTTCGGCCTCGCGACGGCACTCGGTGTGGTGTCAGAGACCGGTGTCGCCGGATTGACGCTCAACGGCGGTTACGGACACCTGAGCCGCAAGTACGGGCTGGCGCTTGACAACCTGCTCAGCGTCGACGTCGTGACGGCAGATGGCGAACTGCGTCGCGCGAGCGACGACGAGAACGAGGACCTGTTCTGGGCGATCCGCGGCGGCGGTGGTAACTTCGGCGTCGTCACCGCCCTCGAGTACGCGCTCCACGAAGTCGGCCCCGAAGTGTACGCGCTATTCGTCTGGTTCCACGGCAACGACGCCGACATCGCCATGGACGCCTTCCGCGAGTGGACCGAGACCGCACCGCGGGACGCAAGCGCCCTCGCGTTTACTGCCCACATCCCCGACATAGCGGAGTTCCCCGAGGAATCGTGGGGCGAGTCGGCGATCGCGTTCCTCGGCTCTGCCCGCGGCGATGCGGCTGGCGACGGCGAGGTCTTCGAGTCGCTCCGCGAAGTCGCGACGCCCATCGCCGACCTGAGCGGGCCGATGGCCTACGTCGACCTGCAATCGATGCTCGACGAGGACTACCCGGACGGGCTGCGCTACTACTGGAAGTCGGTTTTCCTCGACGATCTCACCGACGAGGTCTTCGAGCTCATGATCCGGCACAACGACTCGACCCCGTCGGCGCTTTCGACGATCGACATCTGGCACCTCGGCGATGCGGTCGCCGACGTTCCAAAGGACGCTACCGCGTTCTGGCACCGGGATAAGCCGTACATGCTCACCGTCGAGGCGAACTGGGAGGAGCCTGCCGACGACGACGCGAACGTGAACTGGGCCCGCGAGGTGTTCGCCGACGTTCAGGCGCTGTCGGTCGCTTCTGGCCGTTACGGAAACTTCCCAGGGATGAACGAAGACCCCGCGAAGCTGCTCTACGGCGGGAACTACGACCGGTTGGTCGATGTCAAGACGAAATACGATCCCGAAAACCTGTTCCAGTCGAACACGAACGTCGCGCCGCGAACCGGAGCAGAGTGATGGGACGGTTCTCGGCGGACGAGCCCGCCGAGACAGCCGACGAGCCGACGCTCGAGGCCCGGAACGCACGCCTCGTTCGGGACTATTTTTCTGCCATCTGGAACGACGGCGACCTCGAGACGTTCGACACCGACATGGTGAGCGACGAGTACGTGTTTCACCACCAGACGGACGGCACGTACACAGTCGACGAACTGCGAACGGCGTGGGCCGACTGGTACGAGGCGTTTCCGGACTTACGAAACGAGATCGAGGACGTGATCGCGACGGCCGACCGGGTCGTCGTCCGGTACCGCTTTTCCGGGACACACGAAGCGGCGGTCTTCGGCGTTCCGGCGACTGGAGCCGCAGTCGAAACCGCCGGTATCGTCGTGTTCCACGTCGACGACGGTCAGATCGTCGAAGCGTGGGCAGTCGACGATGTCCACGGGCTACTCCAGCAACTCGGCGGGCACGGAGCTGCGGCGGAGTGAGCGGCCCCGTAGCAGCTGGCCTCGAGCGGCCGGAAGCGATTAAGTAACTTCGCTCGAGAAGTGGGCGTATGGTAACTTTCCTCTCCGGGGGCACCGGAACGCCGAAGCTGTTAGACGGTGCCGCTGTCGCGTTCTCGCCGGCGGAGACGACGGTCGTCGCCAACACGGGCGACGACATCGAACTCGGTGGGCTGTTCGTCTCGCCGGACGTCGACACGCTACTGTTTCAGGGCGGTGGAATCCTCGACCGCGAGACGTGGTGGGGAATCGAGGGCGATACGCACCGGACCAACGCAGCGCTGTCTGAGATCGCGTCGGCCGCAGGACTTCCCGAGGGACCACAGTACCTCCCCGAAGAGAAACAAACCGACGGCCGACGACTCGCAAACTGGCGGCGCTTCTCCGGCATCGCGGAGTTCATGACGATCGGCGACCGCGACCGGGCCGTCCATATCACGCGCACGAGTCTGCTCGACGAGGGCAAGACGTTGATCGAGGCAACCCAGCGGTTGGCAGACGCGTTCGGCGTGACGATCGATCTGCTCCCGATGAGCGACGATCCCGTCGCCAGTCTCGTCCACACCGACGAGGGAATGATGCACTTCCAGGAGTACTGGGTTGCCCACCGCGGCGAGCCGACCGTCGAGACCGTCGAGTTTCGCGGCTCGTCGGACGCCGAACCCGCGCCGGGCGTCCTCGAGGCCCTCTCAGACACCGTCGTCATCGGCCCCTCGAACCCCGTCACCAGCATCGGTCCGATGCTCGCGCTGCCGGGCGTGGCCGACGCGCTCGCGGAGACGACAGTCGTCGCCGTCTCCCCGTTTCTTGGCGACGACGCCTTCTCCGGACCCGCGGGCAATCTCATGGCAGCCGTCGACGCGGAGCCGAGTACCGAGGGACTGGCCACCGTGTACCCGTTCGTCGACGCCTTCGTGATCGACGAGGACGACGACGCCGCGTTCGATCGGCCGACGGTCCGGACGGACATCCGGATCGACGACAGCGAGGACGCCGCGCGCGTCGCCCGGGCCGTAGAGGACGCGATCGAGCGCGTAACATGACTGGACGCGTTTCGTTTACGCCGCCGCTCGCGCTCGCGAGTCTCAGCGGCGAGGCCGACGCCGACTGGGCGCGGGCTGGCGCGGCCCACGCAGGAGCCGCGTTCCTCGGCGGCATCGCGCTAGATGAAGATTCGAGAGCTGCCGCGCGCGACCTCGTCGCTCGTGACCGCAGCGAGTTCTTGCCCGACGATCCGCTCGCCTTCATCGACCGGCAGCTCGAGTCCCTTTCGGACGTTCCGATTCAGCCAGCCTTCAACGTCCGAAGTGCGACCGTCGACCCGATCGCCGACGCAGCTCGCGTCTGTCGGGACCGAGACGCCTACCTCGAGCTCAACGCCCACTGTCGGCAGGACGAACTCTGTGCCGTCGGCTGTGGTGAGACGCTGCTGAAAGACGGCGGCCGGCTCACCGAGTACGTCAATCGGGCGGCCGAGACCGGCGCGACCGTCGGCGTGAAAGTCCGCGCCGAGGTCCCTGGGGTCGATCTGCCGGCGCTGGCTCGCGACCTCGAGCGCGCGGGCGCGTCCTTCGTCCATGTCGACGCGATGGACTCCGAGTCGATCATCGCGGACGTGGTCGACGCGACCGATCTGTTCGTGATCGCCAACAACGGCGTCCGCGACGACGCGACCGTCCGCGAGTACGCCGACTACGGTGCCGACGCGGTCAGCGTCGGTCGGCCCAGCGACAACCCCGCGGTGCTCGGACGCGTTCGGGGGGCCGTCGACCGCCACTTTGGCCTCGAGCAGGTTCGCTAGCAGTAGCTTATTACACGGCTTCTCCAGCAGTGAACGGGAACACTCGTGGCACAGGGAACGACGAGCGATGACAAGAGCAGTCATTTGCTATAGTAGCCACTGAGAGTCACTGCACACCCGATCGCACGACGGCTGTGCGATCTGTGTGTGAATCGTTCAGTCGTTACGATAGTGGTTAGCCGGCAGACACATATTGCGTGAGGGAACGCAGATCAATATCGAGAACTGCGAGGAGCAGTGCTCCGTATCCTCCGAGCAGGGGGAGCAGTGGAAGGTAGTAGTATGGGCACCCACAAATGCATCCGACGGGCTCAGCAGTCACGCCAACGACTGGTCCGATTGGCGATGAGAACGCAAACTCGGTACTTCCCAACTGGTGTGAGAGCTGAAGCTAAAGCGTTGGTCTCATGAGGAAGATGTCTGGCTGAGTGAATGTGTTCAGCGTCCCTCAACCAGACGGTGTTCTTTCAGACTCAGACGTGAAAGATCTAGCGGAAGACGTCATTTGCCAGCTCCCTTTGCCAGGGATCGAGGGCTCGCCCCTCGATCCCGGCGATATCTGGGCGGTCGTCATTCTTGCAGCAGTCAATCAGACTTCCATCTGGGAGACGTGCAAGGACAACGACAACGCTGTCTGTGACGATACTGTCATGGACTGGCTCCATACGCTCGACCGAGAGTGGCTTGAGCGGGTTGCTAACCGCCTTCTTAGGGAGGTAGCGATGACGATCCTCGACCCTAATCGGTCGAGGATCGTCTCCATTGACTTCGTCGATAACCCTTACCACGGAACGTACGCCGATGAAGAAGGTGAACTCTGCCGCATGCACGCGAAAGACGGAACAACGACATGCCACCGGTACTGCACGGCGTATCTCGTCTCAAACGGAAAGCCAGTGACGTTGGCGATGACGTACGTCCGTAGCGATGAGAAAGAGGCCGACGCGGTCGAGCGCGTCCTCGACCGCGTCGAAGCCTATCCTTTCGAGATAGAGCTTCTATTGGCTGATCGTGGTTTCTACAACGAACGGATTCTGCGCCGCTCACGGGAGATTGCTGCGACTGTCGTTCCCGTCCAAAAGAAGGGCAAGCGCATGAGGAAGAAGCTGGATACGCATTGCTCATACATGACAACCTATCGGATGTACAAAGGCCGCGAGCGGGAACTGGAATTCCCGCTCGCGGTCGCTGTGTCATATCACGCCGGAGATCGCGGGAAAAGCGGTGAGGTCGTTCGAGGCTATGTGGCGTGCGATCTGGCCGATCGCACGCCGAAACAAGTCGAACGACTCTATCGGAAACGATCAGCGATCGAAACGAGCTACCGTGTATTTCGCCAAGCACGAGTGGTAACGACGACACAAGACCCAATCATCCGCTTCGCGTTCGTCCTAGTTGGATTCCTGTTGGAGAACCTCTGGCTTGTGCTTCGCTGGGCGGTCGTCGCCCGCCCCCAGCGGGGCGGGCGCGACCTGCCCGAGGAATTCACGTTCAAGACCTTCTCTGACTGGATCAGACATGCATTAGAGGAAGAGCTAGAGCGGAGTTGGGAGATCGAGATGAACGGAACAGGTGTGCCAGAAGCATACGTGCCAGCCGCGGGCTGACGCCAGCCCGCGGCCTTGGGCAAGCTCCTGGTGAGCAACAGCATTCGCCTAGAACAGCGTATCTCAGCCTTCTTACTTCACTTCTCTTCATCCGTAGATTCTATTTCCTGTTCACTCAGTTACCACACCGGCATTCACTCCGTTCGTCCATGACTCAGCACAGTTCACGAAGCGACGTTCGGGAAGTACCGAAACTCTGCCCGAATATGCTGCCAGTAGACGTAATTCTCTGGGATGTGACAGGCACACCCCAAACAGCCGCCAACAAACTGAAGCGGGACGGTACTCAGAAACAGGAGGAGGAAGCCACTTACACTGAGTGCCCAGCGCTGTGTGACATAACCCACGAACCCTGCCGCCGTCAAAAGGATTCCAGCACCGAAAGCGAATCCGATGAGCGGAAATGGAACGGGAAGAACATCGGTGAGGATAATCAGACAGATTCCCAGCGCGAGAGTAGCGCTGACTTCCGCTGCTCGTCTTCGAACTACTGCGTCCATGATTCTTGCTATCACTCAGAAATATAATAAATTTCACCCATTTCGGGATGCGATATTCCGCCTTCAGGCTTCGTTCGCTTCATCCTCGATGGTCGAAACCGTATGGATTTCGTCGTACCGGACGCTCCCGTCGTCGAGTGGCTGGCCGTCGAGTTCGAGATAGCCGGGCTCGAAACCGGTCACGTCACCGGTGACGACCATTATCTGATCCATCGTCCGCTCCTGGCTGCGGACTTCGACGGTGTCGCCGATGTCGACGTGCTCCTGGACGAGCGTCTTGGCTCGTTTCGTGTCAACGTCGGGAGAGACAGTCAGATTGGGCATCGACTGCCGAGACGACGCGGCCACACCGGTAGTCATTGAGCCGGTATTCGCAACGCGACGGTGTCGCTCGGACGACCGTTTTTGTACGAACCGGCCGAAAGGCGACTGATGAAGGTCATCAAGGACAGCGTCCACGACCACATCCAGGTCGACGGCGTCGCCCGCGATCTGCTTGACACCCCCGAGGTACAGCGACTCCGGAATATCAGGCAGCTTGGGACCGTCTCGCTAGTTTATCCCTCGGCCAACCACAGTCGCTTCGAACACAGCCTCGGCGTCTATCATCTCGCCTGCGAGGCCCTCGAGCACTTGTCCGTCGAGGGGCGACAGGCAGAACGGGTCCACGCTGCGGCCCTGCTCCACGACGTTGGCCACGGGCCCTTTAGTCACAACCTCGAGTCGCTGACCCACCGCCGCACTGGCCGGTATCACGACGACGTCCACGCGTTGCTCGCGGACGGGGCGGTCGGCGAGGTCCTGTGTGAGCACGACCTCGAGCCCGATCGGGTCGCCGATCTGGTCGCCGGCGAGGGACGATTCGGGCAGGTCGTCTCGGGCGAACTCGACGTCGATCGGATGGACTACCTGGTGCGCGACGCCCACCACACCGGCGTTCCCTACGGGACGATCGACCACGGCCGGCTCGTTCGGGAACTGACCTTCGTCGACGGAGAACTCGTCCTCGACGAGGGGAACGTCCAGACGGCTGAGAGCCTACTGGTCGCTCGAGCGCTGATGAACCCAACGGTCTACAGCCACAGCGTCGCCCGAATCAGCAAGGCGATGCTCCGGCGGGCCGCCGAACGGCTGCTCGAGGCACCCGCGACCGATGTCGACGCCGCGACCCTCCAGCGGATGGACGACCACGACCTGATCGTGGCGCTGCGCTCGTGTGAGCGGACAGCGGTGCTCTCGAGGCGACTGGATCGACGCGACCTGTTCAAGCGGGCGGTCTGGGCCGAAATCGACGACGTTCCGGGCGGGATCATCGAGTCCGACCACGAGACGATCCGTGATCTCGAGCGCGAAATTGGCGATCGAGCAGAGGTCGACCCTGAAGACGTCATCCTCGACGTACCGAGTCGACCCTCGATGACGGAGTCGACGACGCGCGTGATGGTCAACGGCGAAATCCGCCGGCTGGGTCAGCAGTCGCCGCTGGTCGCAGCGCTGCGGGCGGCCCAGTACTCCCAGTGGCGGCTCGGCGTCTACTCGCCGCCCGAACTTCGGGAACGAGTCGGGCGGGCCGCCGTCGACGTACTTGGGCTGGACATCGACGGCGCGCTCGTCAGCGAGGTCCGAAACGGACTGGATGCGACGCTGGATCAGTTCATCGACTGATCCGGTCTGGCGGCACGCGTTCCTGACTGTCGAACCGTTGAAGGCGCTGACGGCGAACTGACCCGTATGGAACGAACGGGAACGATTCTCCGCGGCCGCGAGTTCGACCCTATCGAGGGGCGGATCGTCGTCGACGACGGCCGCATCGAGGCCATCGAGGAAACGTCGGTCGAGAGCGACGACATCATCCTCCCGGCCTTCGTCAACGCCCACACCCACATCGGCGATTCGATCGCCAAAGAGGCCGGCGGCGGCCTCTCGCTCAAGGAACTGGTCGCCCCGCCGGACGGGCTGAAACACCGGCTACTCGAGCAGGCCTCCCGCGACGAACTCGTGAGCGCGATGGAGCGCTCGCTATCGTTCATGCAGCAGGCTGGGACGGCGGCCTGCCTGGACTTTCGCGAGGGCGATGTCGCGGGCGTTCGGATGCTCGCAGACGCCGCCGAGGGGTACGAGCTTGACGCACTGTCCTTTGCCCGCGGCTCGATCGACGCGATGCACGCGGGCGACGGCTTCGGCGCGAGCGGGGCCAACGATGCGAGTTTCGATCGGGAGCGGACGGCGACCCGCGAGGCAGGCAAACCCTTCGGCATCCACGCCGGCGAGGTTGACGAAAGCGACATCAACCCGGCGCTGGACCTCGAGCCGGACTTTCTGGTCCATATGGTCCACCCCAAGCCGCTGCACCTCGATCGGCTCGCCGACAGCGAGATTCCGGTCGTCGTCTGCCCCCGCTCGAACCTCGTCACTGACGTCGGGCTGTCGCCCTACGACGAACTCAATGAGCGGACGACGCTCGCGCTCGGGACGGACAACGTGATGCTCAACTCGCCGTCGATGTTCCGCGAGATGGAGTTCCTCGCAAAGCTCTCGGAGCTGCCGGCCGACGAAATCCTCCGGATGGCGACGGTAAACGGGGCCGAGATTGCGGGCCTCGAGTACGGGCTGCTCGAGCCCGGCCGGGAGGCGCGACTGCTGGTGCTCGATGGTGACTCGGACAACCTCGCCGGCGCGCGCGACCCGGTGCGGGCCGTCGTCCGGCGCGCCGGCGTCGACGACGTTCGGGAGGGCGTCTTCGCGTAGCGCCGTCAGTCGAGCCGTTCGGACGTCTCTGCGTGTTCTCTCGCGAGTTCGACGTACCGGTCGGCCGTCGCCTCGAGATGTGGGTCGTCGATCTCGGTTTTTGGTTCAGCGGGTGATCCAGCGACGAGCGTCGACGGCGGAATCTCGGTGCCTTCGGTGACGACGCTGCCGGCGGCGACGACCGCGCCTTCGCCGACGTGGGTCCCGTCGAGAACGACGGCGTTCATTCCCACGAGCGCGCGCTCGGCGACGGTCGCGTCGTGGACGATGGCGCTATGGCCGACCGTCGAGTAGGGTTTCAATTCTGCCTCCTCGTGGAGGACAGCGTTGTCCTGGACGTTGGCCCCTTCACCGACGACGATCCGGCCGTGATCGCCGCGAAGCGTGGTGTTTGGCCAGACGCTCGCGTCAGCCTCGACGACGACATCGCCGATGACGACTGCGGCCTCGTCGACGTACGCGGAATCGGCGACCTGCGGTTCGGTCCCATTGAACGAACGGAGCATGTGAGATCCTGTCTCGAGAACCGTCTTGAACCTGCCCATCACGGACGGTCAGCGTGTCGGCGCCGTTGCCACGATAGTAGCCTCTGAAAGTTACTGCACACCCGATCGCACGACGGCTGTGCGGTCGGTGTGTCAATCGTTTCAGTTGTTACTATAGTAGCCGATTGATCCGCGTGTTGGAAATTTGTTATAAAGGCCGACATTATAAAACCAGCATATTTTGGTCCCACAGTTACGGTAGTCGTCGCAAAACTACTGGACGGCGGCACGCGATGGTCCAGACAACAGCACCTTGCCGCCACGCCAGCATCGCCGAACCAGCCGGTTCGGGTTTCACTCGTTCGTTCCTCTGGCGATAGTTCTCGGCCCGTTTTCGATCCGATAGCCGCTCGGAAAGGCGGTCGAACCGCTCCTATGACATCCTCCCCGGCGTTCACGCCGGGGTTTCCTCTCGCTGGGAGTCTCGGCTACGCCGAGTCCACGGAGGCAACTTGCGGGTTCGTGTGCTCCTCGTTGGGACGGAGAGAGCGTGGTGACTCCAGCCAGTCGTGGCTGTCCCACTTGAGGCACACGGGCCGTGCCATCGGCCGTGCTACGTCTTCGTGCCGTTTCAGGAACGTCTCGCTTGCGCCGAGGTCCGCGTGGCCTTCGAAGCCGCAACGACAGGTGAGCGTGTCTTGATGCCGCGTTGTGTCCGTGATTGAGCCGCAGTTCGGACACGTCTGCGAGCTCCACGCTTCCGTGCGGACTTCGACGGTTATGCCGAACTCCTCGGCGGTATCGGCGAGCCGTCCGACGAATCGCCGGAACGCCCAGAAGTTGTGCAACTTGGCGTTCGTCCGAACAGACCAGTACGTCTCGAGTACGTCGGTAAGATCGCCGATATACACCGTGGAGACGCCTTGGTCGTACAGACGTTCGATCAGATCCCGGCAGAGCGCGTCCTGTGCATGGTCGCGTCGTCGGGTCCGTCGCCGGTACAGCGAGTCGATTTGAGTCGACCGGTACCGCCCTTCGCGGAGTTTTGACTGGAGATCAGCAATTCGTTGCGTGGTGTCGCGGAACCGTTCGAACAGGCCGCGCCCTTCGTACAGGTACTGCTCGCCGGTTGAAACCGTACAGGCGACGATATTGTTCGCGCCGATGTCCAGAGCGGCGGTTTCGTCCGTCAGTGGTTGTGCCAGTCGAGAATTGTCGATTGTGACTGGCTGAAAGGCTCTGAACGTCTCGCTCACATCGTCGTAATACAGTTCCAATCGGCCCTGTTTGTCGTACTCTTTCCAGTTGGGTTTGCCCCGAACTTCGAGCCGGAGACGCTCGCCGTATCCAAGACCGTATTCCTCTTTCAGGTCTTGGCCGACAAGAATCTCGAGCCGAGAGTGTTGGCCCCATTCGACCGAGTACGACGTGTTTCGGATGTACGTCCGCAGTTCGCGACCCTTGTCTTGGTTGCCCCAGAAGCCGGGCTTGCCGTTGGCTTCTCCCTTCTCTTGGAGTGCGAAGAACGAGCGCCACGCTTCGCGGTTCTTGCGTTCGATCTGCTGAACGGTTGACGCGCCGAGCGTACCGCCGTACCGTCCGCGGTACTCGTCAATCTCCCAAACGTCGCCGTCCGGGTCTTCGAAGTTGGCTCGGCGCTGATAATTGATCTCGTTCCAGAGAGCGGCTGAAGCGTCCAAGTGCCGTCGGAGCAACTCCTCGTCCGCGTCGGACTGGGGAACTACTTCGAACTCGTTGGTGCGCTTCATCACTACTTCTGTGCACGAGCATAACTAACATAAATATACGGATTCTCGTAGATACTGTGTCGAACTACGTGAACATCGAAGTCCCCGACGACGAACAGTATGAGCGCATCAAACGCGTGAAAAACGAACACGGTCTGACGTGGCGCGGGATGTTGATTCACGCCGCCGACGACTTGGAGACTCCGGCCGGGGAGTAACCGGTGGTTCGCGTCGTCGAGTGACGCGATTCACGCCCGCCGTAAATGGCTGGACTCTCTCGCTGTTTTAGGTAGGACTCGCTCATCACGTCCCCCCCTGCAGTACGAGCGGCAGTGCCAGCAGCCGATGGCCGATCGCTGTCGGTTGTCGGCAACCCGACCTCGATCTCGGCGTAGGGCTCGTTCCGTGCCAGCGGAGCTACGAGTGCCGACTGGACCGCGTGTTTGCGCTCGAGCAGCGCCGCCGGATCGGTCGATGCGTTCTGTTCTGTAGCGACCGAGACGGCCGTCCCGTTGGTCGTCACGACGATATCGCCGTGGACGCCAGTCCAGTAGGTCTCGATCCCGCGGTCGGCGAAGGCCGCGAGCACCTCGTCGTGTGGATGGCCGTAGCGGGAGTCGACCGCGCTCGAGACGACCGCAATGTCGGGATCGACCCGGTCGAGAAACGGTGCGTTCGACGAGGTCGACGAGCCGTGATGGCCCGCCTGGTAGACATCGCTCGCGAGGTCGTCGCCGTCCCTCTCGGCCAGTCGTCGTTCACCACTGGCATCGAGATCGCCGGTCGTCAGATACGAGAAGTCGCCGAAGGTAACTGAGAGAACGATACCGTTGGTGTCGATGTCACCGCTCGCGTCGCCGTCGGGTGGGTTCAGGACGGTCGCCTCGAGACCGCCGTCGGCCAGCGGCAGTCGATCGCCCGCGACGACCTCGTAGAACGAGACGTTGTACGCTTCGACGGCATCGAGATAGTGCTCGTAGGTCGCGGTCGGATGGGGGATGCCAGAGTCGTAGGCCGCGCCAACCCCGTTTTTGTTTTCCTCGAAATACTCGATGATCACAGGGTGGCCGCCGATGTGGTCAGCATGGCCGTGGGTCGCGATGAGATGGTCGATGCGGTCGATGTCGTGGGCCGTGAGGTAGTCGATGACGGCTTTCCCATCGTCGCGGTAGTCGCCCGTATCGATCAGGATCGTCTCGTTCGATGGCGTCACGATGAGCGTCGAATCGGCCTGTTCGACGTCGATGTGGTGTATCTCGAGGGCGCCGCTTACGTCCACATCGCCTGTGGCACCATCGCCACCACCCATACCGTCGATGCCACTACTACAGCCTGCAAAGACGAGCAATCCCGCGACGGCAACGACCAGCAGCTCTCGTCGCATTGGTGTTCACCGCGATGCGCTCGGTGGGTATGTGCGTTCGGGGCTCAATACAAGCGACTGTCACGACCGCGACCGGGTCTGATACGGACACCTGTCAGTCAGTGCCGGTGCAACTGCAGGACGGTTGCGGTTGCACTGGGAACTCGGTACAGCAGACCGTATGAACCCGCGATTTCATCGAGAGTCGCTGACTGGGTTCGGTGCCGCTGTCGTCGCTCTCAGAACGCGTCGCCCTCGAAACTCGTCTCGGCGTGGAGACTCTCTTTCAGCGCGTCGTGAACCTTACAGAGTTCGAAGGCGCGCTCGATGACTTCCTCGCCGGTGTCGTCGTCGACGTCCCCCTCGACGCTGATATCGAAGTGAATCGACTCGAGTTTGTCGTCGTCGTTCAGTTCGCCGGTGATGTCGATCTCGATCTTGCCGAGGTCGTCGGCCCCGCGTTGCTGGCCGCCAACGCGCAGCGCCGGCACGTAACAGGAGCCATACGCCGCCAGCAGCGCCTCGAGCGTATCGGGGTCGTCCTCGCCGTTGGCGTCGATCGTGGTCTCGAACTCGCGGATCTCGTTGGTAGCAGTGTACCCCTCCTCGGAGACGGTGGTGACTGATTTCGCCATGGCACTCGAGACGTCCACAGCCGGTGCTGTAAACGTTGTTCTCGTGGGAACGACGATCCGATCGGTTGATGAAAACGGCGGACGGGTGACGCGATGGTGGGCCAGTCGTGACCCGTTGTCGGCTGGTCGTCGCGGCGATCAGGGCTCGAGTTCGAACGGCTCGTCGGCCTCGAGGATGGTGACGTCAGTGTCGCTACCGGTCGCGCGCACTTCCCTGGCGAAGTCCTCGGGGTCCTGTTCGATCGGCGGGAACGTATCGTAGTGCTGTGGGAAAGCGTGATCAACGTCGAGCCAGTCGACGGCGACGGCGGCCTGCCACGGTCCCATCGTAAAGTGGTCGCCGATCGGCACCGCGGCGGCGTCGGGCTCGAGATAGGGGCCGATAACCTCGCGCATCTCGGTCATGAGGCTGGTGTCGCCCGCGTGGTAGAACGTCGTCGCGTTTTCGTCTGCGACCTGCGTGGGTTTCGTATCGGAGACGACGAACCCGGCGGGCATCCCGCCGCTCGCGTCGTTTTCGGTCATGATCCCGTTGGTGTGGTCGGCCCGGACCATGGTGACGTAGGCGTCGCCACACTCGACGGTGCCGCCGAGGTTCATCCCCACCCCGCCGACGGCGTCCTCGAAGCCGAACTCTGCCTGACAGTAGCTGGTCAGTTCCGGCGTCGCGACCAGCGTCGCCTCCGAAAACGCCCCGGCGTCGGCGATGTGGTCGGCGTGACCGTGTGTCAACAGCACGTAGTCGGGCGTGTCGACGTCGGCCGGCTCGAGGTCGGTCTTCGGGTTGTCGAAGAACGGATCGATCAACAGGTCCGTCTCGCCAACGGTGACGTGCCACGTCGAGTGGCCATGCCAGGTAAGTTCCATAGCAGGTGACGTGTTCGTGCGAACCCATTATAAAAGTGGGCGGGGTCGACGCGGTTCGCGTCGCCCGCTGGCGATGCCGTGTGGTTTTGTATCCCCGGTTCGTACGGCGACTATGCTCGCACTCACGCTCGAGGAGTTCATGGTAGAGTTGAACGACGGCGCGATCAAGAACGTCGGCCCGAACAACAAGGCAGTGACGGCGAAGATGTTCGACGTCGAGTCCGCCGAAGCCAGGGAGTTCGGCGACAAGCGCGTCAAGTTCGTCTTCGAGGACGAGGACGACAACGAGATCCAGATTTCGTTGTTCCCAGAGGACGTTCAGAAAATCGTGGACGATATCGACGCGCTCGAGGACGAGTCGGCCGTTTTCGACTGACGGCGACGCTGTGTCCCCGCTGTGCCCGTGGCTCGTGGCACGAACGCATTTCGACAACCGTTTTAGGGCGAAACTGCTTTGGTCCGAGTAGATGGGTAACTGTATCATCTGCGGCACACCCGTTGACGGCGAGATCTGTGAGAGTCACGAGGAGGATGCCGTTTTCGAATTTCGCGGCACGTCCGCCTCGCAACTCACACCCGGTCGTTACTACCGGGGAACCGTCGACGGCTACGCTGACTTCGGTGTCTTCGTCGACATCGGAGATCACGTCACCGGCCTGTTGCACAGAAGCGAACTCGACCAGCGGCTCGAAAGTCTCGACTGGGAACCGGGCGACGAAGTGTTCGTCCAGGTACTCGACGTGCGGGACAACGGGAATGTCGACCTCGGCTGGTCGATCCGCCAGCGCGAACGCGAGTTCCGCGGCCACCTGATCGAGACCGCCGACGACGAGTACCGTCCCGAAGACCTCGAAGACGAGGGTGAAGACGACACCGCGGCGGAGACGGTCGACGAGAGCGACGACGAGTCGCCAGCAGCCGGCGAGTTGCAGGCTGCCGCCACTGAGGAAACAGAGCCTGCCGCTGCGGAACCGGCTGGGGCTGTCTCGAGTAGCGGGTCCGTCGCGACCGAGACCGCCGCCGCGTCGACGCCGACGACCGACGACGCCGAGACCGAGGCCGAGGAGGAGCCCGCGCTCAAGCGGACCACCGTCGACGCCATCGAGAATCAGGTCGGCAGCGTCGTCCGCCTCGAAGGCGAGATCACCGGGGTTCGCCAGACGAGCGGCCCGACTGTCTTCGAACTACGCGACGAAACCGCGACCGTCGAGTGTGCGGCCTTCAAGGAAGCCGGCGTTCGCGCCTACCCCGCCGTCGAACTCGAGGACATCGTCGCCCTCGAAGGCGAGGTCGAACGCCACAACGGCGACCTGCAGGTCGAAACCGAGTCACTCGATATCCTCGAGGGCGAGGCCCGCGAAACCGTCGTCGACCGTCTCGAAAGCGCACTCGAGCGCGAGGCACGACCCGACGATGTCGCGCCGCTGGCCGACCACGACGCCGTCGCAGCCGTCGAAGACGGCATCGCCGACGCGGCGACCGCGATCCGCCGCGCCGTCATGGAGGCCCGACCGGTCGTCGTCCGCCACGGTGCGACCGCCGACGGCTACGTCGCCGGGGCCGCTATCGAACGCGCCGTCCTCCCGCTGATCCGTGAGAAACACACCCGCGAGGACGCGGAGTACCACTACTTCGAGCGTCGCCCGCTCGACGGCCGCGTCTACGACATGGACGCCGCGACCAACGACGTTACCTCGATGCTCGAGGCCCGCGACCGCCACGGCGAACAGCTCCCGCTGGTCGTCCTGATCGACGCCGGCTCGACCGTCGAATCCGTCGACGGCTACGACCTGCTCTCGCTGTACGACGCCGAGGCGCTCGTGATCGACGACAGCCGTGCCGACGGCGAGATCACCGACGCCGTCTCCGTCGCCGTTGCCCCGTCGCTGGCCGGCGCTGACGTCTCTGACGTCACCTCGACCGCGCTCGCGACCAACGTCGCTGCCCACGTCAACGACGACGTCCGCGACGATCTCGAGCACCTTCCCGCAGTCAGCTACTGGGAGGAGACGCCCGAGGCATACCTCGAGCTCGCCCGCGAAGCCGGCTACGACGAGACCGGCGTCTCCGAACGCCGCGAAGCCGTCGCGCTCGAGGCCTACTATCAGTCCTACAAGGACAAGCGCGAACTCATCATCGACCTGCTGTTCGGCGATGGCGAGGACTCGGACCGACCCCGGAACGGCGACCTCGCTGCCCACGTCTCCGAGCAGTTCCGCGACAAGCTCGAGACCGAACTCGAGACGGCCCGCGAGAACCTGACCGTGGAAGGCGTCGACGGCGTCACCGTCTCCGTCCTCGACACGGACGCCTTCACCCACCGGTACAACTTCCCGACGACGATCCTGCTGCTGGACGCGCTCCACCGCAGCGAGCGCGACCGGGCTGACACCTACGTCACGCTCGGCGTCGGCGACGACGAACTTCACGTCCGCGCGACCGCGGACGTGAACGTCCGCGACCTCGGCGACGCGATCGCCGAAGCCGTGCCACACGGCGGCGTCAGCGTCGTCGGCGGTGTCGACGGCCACGTCGAGTTCCTGCCCGGCGAACGCGATGCGGTTCGCGAGGCCGCACTCGAGGCGCTCGGCGAGACGCTCGCGTAAGGCTCGTCTTCTCTATCGTCCGCTCGAGTGGCCAGCGGCAGCGCTCCGTTGAACGTCCGGTTTCTCCAGAGAGTCCCGGTAAGATACCGAGTAGCGGGAGCCATCGATACGCAGTCGGCATCGTTTTCGCTAATTAGATTTGGATGTTCGTGATGGCTAGGGTTATATATCATCTTCTCCCCATCACCGGATATAGATGGCACGATCCGTGTTCCCGTCGCCCCGTCCCGACAAGCGCGTCGTCCCGCTCTCTCGAGGGAGGACTGTCTCGGAGAGATGACCCAGTCACTTCTCGAATCTGACGAGCCCATCAGTAACCTGTGTGACCTGATGGACCGGGAGCTACCGGCCACAACGATCGCAGAGCAAGCGATGGAGATCGGTGCTTCCTATCTCGGCCTCGAAAACGGCCACCTCACCAACATCGCCACTGAGACCGACCACTGGGAAATCATCGCCAGCACGGATCCGTCCGACGGATCGTTTCCGGTCGGTCGTGTTGCCGACTTACAGACGACGTTCTGTCGACACACGTTCCAACGAGACGGCCCCCTCGAGTTACACGACATCCGGAGTCAAGGCTGGGAAGACGATATCGCGTTCGAAACTCACGAACTGGGGTGTTACCTGGGAGTACCGATTACCGTCGACGGTGACCAGTACGGAACACTCTGTTTCGTTTCCGAGAGCGCCCGTGCTGAGCCGTTCAGTGAGACGGAACGGCAGTTCGTCGAACTACTCGTGCGGATGGTAGAGTGTAAACTCGAGCGCCAACAATACGACTTCGCATACACCCGCGGAAACAAGCTCATCGATCTCTTCAGTCGGATTCTCCGCCACAACCTCCGGAACAACATGACCGTTGTCAGGGGACGAATCGAGATGCTCACCGATCAGCTGGAAGATCCCCGGTTTGATCAGGAGGACCTCACAGCACCGATCGACGAACTGCTCACACTGACCGAGAAAGCCCGCGAGGTAGATACGGTCGTCCGTACCGAATTCGGAATGGAGAACATCTCGATGGTGTCATTGCTCCGAAACGCCATCGCAGAGTTGGAGGACACGTATCCCGCTGCAACGTTTTCCCTGGACGCGCCGGCGGACGCGACCGTGTTTGCGCTGCCGACGATCGAAACGGCCCTGTACGAACTCCTCGAAAACGCCGCGAAACACGCGGGTGACGATCCGACATGTATCGCTTCCGTCAAGACCGAGACCGAGCGAATACTGATCACTATCAGCGACGATGGCCCGGGACTCTCGGATCAAGAACGACGTGTGTTCCAGAACGCCGAGGAAACCCCCCTCGTACACGGAAGCGGACTTGGACTCTGGATGGTCGACTGGATAATCAGGAGCCACAGCGGCACGGTCGAAGTGTCCGTCACGGAGCGTGGAACGAGCCTGACGGTCTCGATTCCGCGACCGTTGGCGGGCAAAGACCCACTCACGAAACCGCAATCCGGCTCGTACTGACCGCCTCCCCTTCTCATACTGCCGGACAGAACGACGTGACGATCGGTCGCGGATTCGCGGCCGTCTCCACCGGTGACGGCCGCAGCAGCGCGACCGACTTCGTATTGACTGCTGTCCGACAGTATCACTCGAGCCGATTGATACGAACCCCTGTGACCCTGCGACCGGGTGTGTAGTACCGGGCAGTGACTCCGAGAGCCGGCACGTCTCGAGCGAGCCCCGGATACCTCTAGCTTTTGAAGCGATAACGTATTTCCGACAGTAGTCTGAGGAGTACGCATGGACGTGACCGAGAGGCGTGACCGCGACGCGACTGATCCGTGGACGCGGCTGCGCGAGAACGCGACCAGGATCACGTCGCTGCTCGTGACCGCGGTTTGGTTCGGCGCGATGTTTACCGGCCAGGACTGGTGGCTCGCGGCGTTGCTCGTCGGCTACGTCGCTGTCGTCCCGCTGGTCGCGATCCTGTTCGGTGACGAGGACGATCGCCGCGAATGGGTCGACGACTACCTCGGGACGGACGCCGCCGAGACGGACGCAGCATCCGAGCCAGCGGACTCTACGGCCGACGCCCTCGAGACGCTTCGCGAACGGTACGCCGCCGGCGAGTTGACCGATGAGCAGTTCGAGCGGAAACTCGAGCGACTGCTGGGTACGGAGACGCTCGAGGAGGCACAGGAGTGGGCTCGAAAACGCGATCAAGAGCGAACAGACGAGCGAGAGGAGGACCTCGAGTACGACCGTTAAGAACCCTCAATCGTCGCTCGATTCGGTATCGTCAGTCCGCTCGGTACCGCCGGGTCGTTCGACCGCGTTCGGGTCGGGCCAGGTGACGCTCCCGAGGAAGGGGACTCCGATGCGCTCGGCGGCGCGGGCGATCATGTGCGAGCCGGTGGGAACGGTCAGGAAGAGGAAGGCGATCCCGATGAGCGCGGTCAACCCCTCGCTGCCGGGACCGAATTCGACGAAACCGGCGAGGAAAATCGCCGCGGTACCGAGCGTCGTCGGCTTACTGGTGGCGTGCATCCGGTTGTAGACGTTCGGCAGGCGTAGCAGGCCAATGGTGCCGACGGTCAGGAAGAAGGTCCCGACGACGACCAGTGCGATGACGATGGCGGTGTGAATCATTCGATCACCTCGCCGTCGGTGACGAACTTGGCGACGGCGACGGTCGCAATGAAGCCGATGATCGCGAGCACGAGACTCACCGTAATAAAGAGGCCCCGGCCGGTCAGCAGTGCGAACAGCACCGCAACCGCGACGACGTTCGTCCCAATGGCGTCCAGTGCGACCACCCGATCCGGGTTCGTCGGCCCCCGAATCACGCGGTAGCCACAGAGGACACAGAGACCGCTGACCAGGATCAACGCGCCGTGAATCGCCGTCTCGAGGACGGCCGGGTCGGCTTCAGTCATCGTCGTCACCTCCGTCTTGGCGATCTGTTGTACTGTCTCTTTCCCCACCGGAGACGACGATGTCCGGCGGCGGATCGGACGGTGATGCGGCTTCGTTGAACAGCTCGAGAGCGTAGTCTTCCCATGTCCGAATCGGTTCGGCGATCGCTTCTGGATCGCGGCCGTTGACGCCGTGGACGTACAACGCGTTGGTCTCGTCGTCGTAGTCCAGCGTCACTGTCCCGGGCGTGATCGTGATGCTGTTGGCGATGATGGTGATCGCGAGATCGGATTCGACCCGCAGCGGGACGAGGATCACTTCGGGCTCGATCGGCATTCCCGGCGAGAGCACCCGGTAGGCGACGTCGACGTTCGCCCGGAGGAGCTCCCACGTGAACGCACCCAGATAGAGCCCGGCGTAAGGCAGCGCTCCCATTACACGGCCGAGATCGAGGTCTTTGCCGTAGAGCCGCCGGAAGACGAACGCGACCGGCAGCCCGACGAGCAGGCCGGCGAGCAGGCCGCGGACGACCGAGACGGGCGTAAGCGGCAGCCCACGGACGAACACCCACAGGACGGCGAAGACGACGCCGACGACGGGCCAGGTTCGCACGCGCATTAGTGATCACCTCCGTTCGCGCTTGCGTCGATGACCTCGCTGACGTCCTGTGGATCAACGGCGTCCACGTAGCCGTCGGTGTCGACGGCTGCGTCGGCCGCGATCTCCGCGAACTCGTAGACGAACTCGAAGCCGACGCCGACTGCGACGATCGTCACCGCGAGGACCGCGAGGACGGCCACCTGCACCGAATCGATCGATGCTGTTTCCACGGCGTCGGTCTGTGCCCCCCAGAAGCTTCGATTCCACGCGCGGGTCGTGTAGGCGATCGTCAACAGCGAGCCGACGAGCAAGACGACGAGGACGGGGCCGGCGCGGGCTCGAGCCGCGGCGTCGAAGACGAGAAACTTGCCGAAAAAGCCCGACAGCGGCGGAATCCCGACCAGTGCGAGCGAGGCGACGAACACCGCGACCGCAAGCGGCGGCGATCGTTTCGCTAGCCCTCCGAGCTCGGCAAATTGGCTCGTCCCCGTCGCTGCCCTGACGGTGCCGACCGACAGGAAGAGCAGCCCCTTCGCCAGCGTGTGATTGAGGGCGTAGACTAACGCGGCGACGAGCGCCAGCTTGCGCAGACCCGGCGCCGTCGCCGTCGTCGCGATCGCGACCGGCATCGCGATGAAGCCGACCTGGCCGATGCTCGAGTAGGCGAAGACACCCTCGAGCGAGTCCCGCCCGACAGCACCGATCCCGCCGACGAGGATGCTGGCAGTGGCCATCACGAACAGCGCCGCGCCGATGAATGGCAGCGGCGAATCGCCAGCGATCGTCACCCCTGGAAGCGAGAGGTCGACGCCGACCTCTGCCCCGGCGAAGACGGTAAAGGAGAGCCGAATGATCGCGTAGATACCGACCTTCTTGGTCGCGCCGGCGAGCAAGGCGGTGACCTGTGGCGGTGCGGCCCGGTAGGCCGTCGGAATCCAGAACTGGAAGGGAACCAGCCCCGCCTTGAGCGCGAACACCGACAAGAGTAGGGCAAACAGCCCGACGACCGGAGCCGGCTCGAGGCCGTAGGCTGCCGGTTCGGCGAGCCGTTGGGCGAGGTCGGCCATGTTGAGCGTCCCCGTGGTCGCGTAGATCCCGCCGACACCCAGCAGGAAGACGGCGCTGCCGACGAGATTGAGTGTAACGTACCAGAACGCGGCGCGGGTGTGCTGGGGGCCGCCGCTGTAGGCGACGAAGACGTAACTGGCCATCAGCATCACCTCGAACCAGACGAAGAGATTGAACAGGTCGCCGGTGAGGAACGCGCCGGTCACGCCCAGCGCGAGGAAGTGAAACAGCGGGAAGTAGTAACTGCGTTCCTCGCCGCCGGGGAGGTGGCGGGTCGAGAAGACAAGCGACGCGACGCCGAGGATCGCGACCATCGTTAGCATGAACGCCGACAGGCCGTCAGCGACCAGCGTAATTCCGAAAGGGGCCGGCCAGCCGCCGACCTGGTAGGTCGCGATCCCCGGCGCGTCCGGCGCGAGGACGATGTACCAGTCGATCGCCGCCACTGCGGCCGCGTAGGCGATGCTGCTGGCCAGGCTCACCGCGGCTCGAGCCCGCGGATAGCGGCCGAGCAACAGCGTGGCTGTGGCCGCAGCGAGGACGATCAACATCGGCGCGATCACGAGCTGTGAGTCGGTTCCAATGGGCGTCGCAGTCATCGTCGATCACCGAGTTCCGTCACGTCTAACGTCCCATGTTCTTCGTAGACCCGATACGACAGCACGAGCGCGAACGCGGTCATGCCGAAGCCGATGACGATGGCGGTCAACACGAGTGCCTGCACCACCGGATCGGCCGTCTGCGGAGCGCCCCCGCCGTGGCCGGCGAGGATCGGCACCGAGTCGGCGACTGCCGGCGCGATCCCGCCCATCGCCAGCAGGTAGATGTTCGCAGCCTGGCTGATGATTGCCAGCCCCCAGACGACCCGGATCAGGTCCCGCTGCAAGAGCAGGAAGGTCCCGAGGGCGAACAGCGCACCGATCGCAGCCGCGAGGACGACTGCTGTCATTCGGCACCCACCACCGAGAGGATCGTGAGCAGGCCACCGACGACGACACAGTAGACGCCGAAGTCGAACGCGATCGCGCTCGCGACCTCGAGGTGGTCGTAGATCGGCACGCCCTCGAGCATGACGAACGTCTGCGTGAGAAACGGCTGCCCGAAGGCAAGCGGTGCGAGGCCACTGACGACGGCGATCGCAAAGCCGTAGGCAAACAGCCGGCGGTAGGCCACGACGACCCGATCCCGCGAGGGTTCCTTGCCGGGGTCGACGTCGCGGCCGAGGATCCCTCGCTCCAGAAAGTCGAGGCCAAAGCCCATGTAGATGATCGCGAACGCCGTCGTCGTCAGCACGCCGCCGATGAACCCACCACCCGGGAGGTTGTGACCCTCGATGAACAGCGAAATCGCGACGACCAGCACGATCGGGACGATCGCTCGCGCGGTCGTGCGCATGATGACCGTCGTCATTCGTCTGTCCCTCCTGTGGTGGTGTCGGTGTTTCGAGGCTCGGTCACGTCGCTGTCGTCTCGAGTGTCGGGTCTCTCGTCGCCCCTGCCGCGCATGACAATCAGCGTCAGGATCGAGATCGCGGCGAGTGCGATCACGGCGAGTTCGCCGAGCGTATCGAAGCCACGGAAGTCGACGAGCGTCACGTTGACGATGTTCGTCCCACCACCCTCAGGGACGGCCTGCTCGGCGAAATAACGGGCGATGTCGGTGCTTCCGGCGGGGCGGGCGCTACTTGAGACGAGCACCGTGACGAACGCGGTCACGCCGACGACGAGCGAGAGGGCAACGTCACGGACTGTCGTCCCGACCGCGAGCCGCTCGGTTGCTGGAATCTCCTCGATCACGAGCAAGAAGAGGACGAGCACCAGCGTCTCGACGACGAGCTGGGTCAGCGCGAGGTCGGGCGCGCTCCCGAGGATGTAGAAGATAGCGACCATGAAACCGAGAATCGAGAGCGTGAGCACGCCCGCGACGTGGGTATCCGAGAGCACGACGGCCAGCGCCCCGACGACCGCCACGAGCAAGACCAGTCCCATGGCCAGCGTGACCTCGAGACCGGCGGCGATCGGATCGATGGCACCCGCCGCGACGAAGCCGACGAGCGCGAGCGCGCAGATCCCGCTCAACACCCACGTCGCGTACGTCCGCAAAAGGCCGTTGTGAACCGTTTCCGCGAACCAGCGACCCTCGTCGGAGAGCCCCTCGATGATGACGTCGTACCACCAGTTCGGGCGGATCGGTGGCGTCGAACTCACGACCCCGCGAATACCGTCGTGGAGGCGATCGTAAAACGGGAACGTGGCGAGGCCGAGAGCGATCGTGACCGCACTCATCCCGACCGGCGTCGAATAGGCGGTCGGGAGGCCGACGTGCATCTCGTGGGGATCGACCGCCGTCGCCTCGAGGCCGGACTGGACGATGACGTCGACGGCGAGTTGCGGATCGACGCTGACGACCGCTGCGAGCAGTGCCAGCACGGCCGGTGAGACGAGCATCGTCGCGGGCGGGCTTTGAACGTAGTCGAGCCCCTCGGGGCGGTCGCCGAAGAACAGCGAGAGGAATCGCAGCGAGTAGAGGACGGTAAAGACACTCCCGAAGACGGCGACGGCAGGGTAGAGCCAGCCGAGTATTCCGATGTCGTGGTAGTGGCTGGCCTCGACGGCGGCCTCGAAGAGTAGTTCCTTTGAGTAGAAGCCGTTAAACGGCGGAATCCCAGCCATGCTAAGCGCGGCAACGACAGTGATCGCCGCCGTCACCGGGAGATCATGGCGGAGCCCGCCGAGTTTGTCGATCTCTCGGGTGCCTGCCTCGTGGGCGATAATCCCGGCGACCAGAAACAGCGCGGCCTTGAACAGGGCGTGATTGAGCAGGTGGAAGACGCCGGTCTCGGCACCGTAGACGGAGGTAAACCCGAACCCGGCGACCATCAAGCCGAGGTGGCTGGCCGTCGAGTAGGCAAGCAGTTCCTTGATGTCCGTCGCTGCGACGGCCATGATCGCACAGACGGTCATGGTCGTCAGGCCGAGCGTCGCAAAGAGGAACAGCCACTCCGGGCCGACGAGCATCGGACGGACGCGGCCGATGAAGTAGACACCGACCTTGACCATCGTCGCGGAGTGGAGAAACGCCGAGACCGGCGTGGGGGCGGCCATCGCGTTGGGAAGCCAGAAGTGCACCGGGACCTGTGCCGACTTGGTTCCTGCACCGATCGCGAGCAGCCCTAATACGGGAAGAAACAGCCCCCGATCTCGGAGGGCTGCGGCCATCGCGTCAGGTTCCTCGAGCATCGCGGCGAGATTGAACGCAGCGCCGGGACCGAGGATATCCGCGGCAACGATAGACAGCAACAGGAAGCCGACGAGCAAGAAGAGCCCGCCACCGACGGTGATGAACATGGCCATTCGGGCGGCATATTGCGAGGAGTCGTCGGCAGTGTAGAATCCGATCAGCACGAACGAGGCGAGACTGGTGAGTTCCCAGAACAGAAAGATCGCGATCAGATCGGCCGCGAGCGCGACGCCGATGATCGAGCCCATGAAGGCAAACAGGGCGGCGTAGTATCGCACGAGCCCCGACTGGCCGTGCATGTACGCCGGCGAGTACGTGAAGATGAGCGCGCCGATACCGCTCGCCAGCAGCGCAAACAACAGTGCCCAGCCGTCGACGTGGAATCGGAGTGCGACGTTGAGCGCGGGAATCCACTCGAGCGCAACAGTTCCTTCACTCCCGTATTGGGTAGCGAGCAGGCCGAACGAAAGCAGCGCGACGACGGTCCCCGCGAACCCGGCTTCCTCTCCGAGGAGGCGAAAGAACAGTGGTGTGAGTGCTGCGGCGACGAACGGCACGGCGACCGCGGCGACGACCACCGCAAGGTCGGGAGACATTCAGTTGTCGGGGATAGGGCGAGACCCTCCTTAAAGAATTACCTTTTGGACAATTGATCACGGACTGCGGACGATCGATACTGCTGGACAGCGAGGTGTCCAGCTGGCGTGACCGTGGCGATCGCAGAGTCCGACACGCTTATTCGCAAACGGCCACGAATCACGTGTAGTGAGTACCGAGACGCCCGAACCGACCGAAACCGAAGCGTTCGAGCGGGTCTGTGAGACACTCGTCGAGCGGATCTTAAACGGCGAGATCGAGCGCGACGAGGTCGAGAAAGCCAAACTCGAGGCCTGTTCGGAACACTCCGCGCCGAAAGTGCCGAAAAACTCCGAACTGCTCGACTACGCAGCCGAGGAGCACCGCGAGGATCTGGAAGTGGTGCTCCAGCGCAAACCGGTTCGCACGGCTTCCGGCGTCTCGCCGGTCGCGATCATGACCTCGCCCGAGCGGTGCCCTCACGGGAAGTGTCTCTACTGCCCCGGCGGCCCCGACTCCGAATTCTCGTCGTCACAGAGCTACACGGGCGAGGAACCCGCCGCCGCCCGCGGCGTCCAGAACGACTACGACCCCTACGGGCAGGTGACGCTCCGACTCGAGCAGCTACGCCAGATCGGCCACCCCGTCGACAAGGTCGAACTCATCCTGATGGGTGGGACGATGACCGCTCGCAGCCACGACTACCAGGAGTGGTTCGTCAAGCGCGCGCTCGAGGCGATGAACGACTACGACGTCGACAAGGAGCCCGAACCCGCCGAAGGCGTCAGCTTCGCACAGGACCCCGACGAGTACGAGTGGCAGTACGTCGAGGACGTCATCACCGAAAACGAGACCGCCGACATCCGCAACATCGGGACGACCTTCGAGACCAAACCCGACTGGTGTGACCCCGAGCAGATCGATCGGATGCTCGAACTCGGCGGAACGAAAGTCGAAGTCGGCGTTCAGACCACCTACGAGCGGATCAACCGGGAGATGCATCGGGGCCACGGCGTTCAGGAGTCTATCGACGCCAATCAGCGACTGCGGGACTCGGCGTTCAAGGTCGGCTTCCACATGATGCCGGGCCAGCCCGGGATGTCAAAGGAGATGTGTCTCGAGGACTTCCGGCGGCTCTTCGAACAGGAGCAGTGGAAGCCTGACTACCTGAAGATCTATCCGACGCTGATCGTCCGCGGGACCGCGACCTACGACTGGTGGCACAACGGCGAGTACGACCCGCTCGACAACGACGAGGCCGCCGATCTCGTCGCCGAGATCAAGGACATGATCCCCCGCTATACGCGCCTCCAGCGCGTCCAGCGCGACATTCCGGCGGACTTCATCGATGCCGGCGTCTGGAAATCGAACCTGCGGCAACTGGCCCGCCAGCGCATGGACGAGCACGACTGGACGTGTGAGTGTATCCGCTGTCGCGAGGCCGGGATGAACGATGAGGAACCGGACAACGTCGAACTCGACGTGATGACCTACGACGCCTGTGGCGGCGCCGAACACTTTATTTCGTTCGAGGACTTCGAGCAGGACCTGCTCGTCGGCTTCTGCCGGCTCCGGTTCCCGAACGATCCGGTTCGCCCGGAACTCGAGAACACGGCCTTGGTCCGAGAACTCCACGTCTACGGCTCGGAGGTCGCGGTCGGGAACGAAAGTGAGACCGACCAGCACCAGCATCAGGGCTATGGCCGCCGGCTGATGGAACGCGCCGAGGAACTCGCCGCCGATGCCGGCTACGACAAGGTCAGCGTGATTTCGGGCATCGGCGCTCGCGAGTACTACCGGAACAAACTCGGCTACCACCAGGACGGGCCGTACGTGAGCAAACGGCTCTGAGCCCGTCCTCTCGAGTTATTTTCCTGCCGTGTTCGACTCGACTGCGGAGAGATAGAGGAAGTACGCCAGCGCGGCGACAACCAGCGACACGGCCAGCACGGTAACGCCGACGTACCCGTTGAGTGCCACAGCGGGATTGCGCCAGAGATAGACACTTCCCTCGATGGCGAACGCAGTTAGCCCACCGTAGAACAGCGCCAGCACGGTCGCCCGAACCACTGCGATCGCGCCGCGCTCGCGGCTCTGAAACAGCTCGAGGACGAACAGCAGCGCGAACACGAGGAGGTAGAACGGACCAGGAATCGCCTGCCCGAGCGTCTGTGGGCCGGTCACGGCGATATATCCGTAATATGCCAGCGCGAGCAACACGCCGCCGACCAGCGTCAGCGAGAGCCCGTAGCCGCTAGCGTCCTCGACGGTCGCCGGGACGACGCCGTCGCTCGTGCCCGACCCGTCCGCGCGTGTGAGGTCGGTACCGCTGGGACTCGCTTGCTCATCCGACGGCTCGATTCCGGAATTCGAAGCCGTCGATGCGTCCTCGTCGTCACCGGTGCTAGCCATGGCGGCTGTTTTCCGTCTCGCATAAGAAAAGTTAGCACATGAATGACAACTAACCAGTGTGGACCGTCATGATCGGTACGAGGTGGCTCGAGTCCTAGGAGGGAGATACCTATTGCGTGTCAACCCGTAGCATTCACATGCCTTCGAAATCGCTGAGCACTGTGATTGCTCGCGTGCGATGGGCCGGCTCGAGAGCGATCGTTGCCCTGCTTGTGGGGGTCGTCGCGGTCACGGGGTCGTTTGCTGTCTCGGGGAGGACGCCGTCGTTCGTCGTCGCTCCGGTCGATGCGTTCGTCGTCACGACGACGCCGGCGATCGTGGTCACGTTTGCGATCGAACAACTGGGTCGGTTAGGTGAGACGCTTGCGTCGCTCGTCGCAGTCGCGCTGACGATCGGGCTTTTCGCTGTCGTCGCCCAGTTCGCGCTGGTCGGTGGCAATATGCTGTCGCCGCGCCTACCGGTCCCAGCGTGGGTGAGCCAGCCGACAGTCGTCGGAGCCGCGATGGCGCTTTTCGCGTGGCTACTCGTCAGCGACATCGCGTCTGCCGTCGGGACAGCGGTTCCCGCGGCGATGTTGGTCGCGCTCGCGAGTGGACGACCCGGTGGACCGGTTCCGGTGGCGGGCATTGACGCGAGCCGTCGGCAGCTGCTCGCCCTGACGGGCGGCGCGTTCGGATTCGGAATCGTCTCGTACGCGATCGGCTCGCGCCAGTCATCTGGTCTCGAGCGAGACCTCGAGGGGAATCTCGAAGCGGACGCGACGGCGCTCAGCCAACAGGCGGCCGACATGGAACTCGAGATTGACGGAATCCCCGGCCTCATCAGCGAGTCGTCGGCGTTTTTCACCGTCGATATCAACAACATCGATCCCGTCGTCAATGCCGACGACTGGACGCTCACGGTCACCGGTGAAGTCGACACCGACTACACGCTCACGTACGACGACCTCGTCGCCGGCGACGTGCGGACGGGCTACAACACGCTGCGCTGTGTCGGCGAACAACTGAACGCGGACCTGCTCGATAACGCGATCTGGACGGCCGTCCCCGTTGCACCGCTGCTCGAGCGCGCCGGCCCCAGCGGGGGCTGTGAGTGCGTGCGGGTCCAGGCGTCGGATGGCTACTATCAGCAGTTTCCCCTCGCCGCGATGGAACGCGGCTATCTCGCATTCGGGATGAACGGGAAGGCGCTGCCACGTGCCCACGGCCACCCCGTGCGGCTGCTGATCCCCGGCCACTGGGGCGAGATCAACGTCAAGTGGGTCACGGAATTCGAGGTCCTCGAGGAGGAAGTCGACGGCTACTGGGAGGAACGCGGCTGGCACGGCACCGGCCCGGTGAACACGATCGCAAAGCTCTGGACGACCAACGAACTCGACGACGGACGGATGCAGGTCGGCGGGCACGCCTACGCGGGTACCCGTGGGATCGAGACCGTCGAGGTGTCGACCGACGGTGGCGATAGCTGGACGACCACCGAACTGAGCGAGGCGTTCGATCCAGCGGACGTACTCGGCGACCGCGACGTCTGGCGGCAGTGGCAGTACACCTGGGAGCCACCGGCGGGCGACAGCGAGGTCGTCGTCCGCGCGATCGACGGCACCGGTGACGTCCAACCAGAAGAAAAATCGAGTCCGTTTCCCAGCGGCTCGAGCGGCTGGGTCCGCAAGACCGTGAGTGTCTAAGGCCGTGTCCGCTCGGACCCGCTAAACGGGGACGGGGCCGTCTCAGTCGATCGTGATCTCGAGCTCGAGCAGACCGAGATGCGAGGGTGCACCGCCGCCGTTTTGCCGGAATTCCTGCGGAGTAGAGTTGACGACGTTGTAGAAGTCGGCCTGATCGGTCGGCACCAGAACGCTGCCGTCGTCGCGCTGGAGGAACGCCGGTGTATCGGTGTCCTCGATCAGTTCGCGCTGTTCGTCCCACTCCTCGCCGCCGTAGATGAACGTGCCAAAGGAGAACCGGCCTGCGGCGAGTGCGTCGTGTTTCGACAGGAACATCCCGGCCTCTTCGGCGTTGAACTCCTCGTCGCTCACCCAGGCGATCGCCGCGATGTCGTCGGCCTGGAGGAGATAGAAGTCCCAGGAGAGCGTCGCGTCGAACACTGCCCAGACGCTGCGCGGCCCGATCGTCTGCACTTCGACGCTGAACGCGGGGACGACCTGTGACCCTTCTGGCTCCGGGATGAACGTCGCGTCGTAGCCCGGCACGCGGATGCCACGATCGTGGTACGCGATCCCGTCCATGTCGATGTCGGCCTCGATCCGGTCGACGATCCCGTGGACGGTCGCCCCGCCCTGGGATTGGAGATGGTCGAGGAAGTCAGGGAATCGCGAGACGTCCGTCCAGGGCTGTCCGTCTTCCCCGCTCATACGAGAGCACCTCCTCGAGCGGAGCGCGATCGGTCCCAGTCCCCGGCACGCGATACCGTAGCAGCGAGCTCGTGTGGCTGTCCACCGACGGCGTAGTTCATATCACGGAATGCGTGCCGGCGCGGATTAGGCGTTCCGACCTCCGACAGCGGGGGCCGGAGCGACACGTCTTTTTGACCGGGCCGGGCAGTGTGCAGTATGGATCCAAAGCGGGAACTCACCAGCGTCGACCTCGCCGCTCTCGTCGGGGAATTCGGTGCCTACGAGGGGGCGAAAGTCGACAAGGCCTATCTCTACGGCGACGATCTCGTCCGGCTCAAGATGCGCGATTTCGATCGAGGTCGCATCGAGCTCATCCTCGAGGTCGGCGAGATCAAACGCGCACACACAGTCGCCCCCGAACGGGTGCCCGACGCCCCCGGCAGACCGCCACAGTTCGCGATGATGTTGCGCAACCGCCTCTCGGGCGCGGACTTCGCCGGCGTCGAGCAGTACGAGTTCGACCGAATCCTCGAGTTTACCTTCGAGCGCGAGGACGGCACCACCCGGATCATCGTCGAACTGTTCGGGCAGGGCAACGTCGCGGTCACCGACGGCGAGTACGAGGTGATCGACTGTCTCGAGACCGTCCGGCTGAAATCCCGAACCGTCGTCCCGGGATCGCGGTATGAGTTCCCCGACTCCCGGACGAACCCGCTGACGGTCTCTCGCGAGGCGTTCGACCACGAGATGGACGACTCCGATACGGACGTCGTCCGGACGCTTGCGACACAGCTCAACTTCGGTGGCCTCTACGCCGAGGAGGTCTGTACCCGCGCTGGCGTCGAGAAGGGACTGGACATTGCCGACGCCGACGAGGCGGTGTACGACCGCGTCTACGAGGCCATCGAACGGTTAGCACTCGATATCCGGAACGGGAACTTCGAGCCGCGACTCTACCGCGAGCGCGACGACGCGGACGACGGAGACGGCGACGCAAGCGAGGGCCAGGTCGTCGACGTCACCCCGTTCCCGCTCGAGGAACACGACGACTTCGACGGCGAGCCCTACGACACGTTCCTCGAGGCGCTGGACGACTACTTCTTCCAGCTCGAACTCGGCGAGGACGAAGAGCCGGAACCGACCGAACAGCGGCCGGATTTCGACTCGGAGGTCGCCAAGTACGAGCGCATCATCGAGCAACAGCAGGGCGCGATCGAGGGGTTCGAGCAGGAAGCCGACGCGTTGCGCGAGCAGGCCGAACTGCTCTACGCCGAGTACGGACTGGTCGACGAGATCCTCTCGACGATACAAGATGCCCGCGCGCAGGACCGGCCATGGGACGAGATCCGCGAGCGATTCGAGGCCGGTGCCGAGCAGGGCATCGAAGCCGCCGAAGCGGTCGTCGACGTCGACGGCAGCGAGGGGACGGTGACGGTGGACCTCGACGGCGAGCGGATCGACCTCGTCGTCGGTCAGGGCGTCGAACAGAACGCGGACCGACTCTACACTGAGGCCAAGCGCGTCGAGGAGAAAAAGGAAGGCGCGCTCGCGGCCATCGAGGACACCCGCGAGGACTTAGAAGACGCCAAGCGCCGCCGCGACGAGTGGGAGGCGACCGAGCGCGAGGACACGAGCGAGGACGGCGAAGACGAAGAGGGCGAAACAGAACAGCGCGACTGGCTCGCCGAGCCCTCGATTCCGATCCGCGAGAACGAACCCTGGTTCGATCGCTTCCGCTGGTTCCACACCAGCGACGGTTACCTCGTGATCGGCGGGCGCAACGCCGACCAGAACGAGGAATTAGTCAAGAAGTATCTCGAGCCCGGCGACAAAGTCCTCCACACGCAGGCCCACGGCGGCCCCGTCACCGTCCTGAAGGCGACCGACCCGAGCGAGGCGTCCTCGAGCGATATCGAACTCCCGGACTCGAGCATCGAAGAAGCCGCCCAGTTCGCCGTCTCCTACTCGTCGGTCTGGAAGGACGGCCGCTATGCGGGCGACGTCTACGCCGTCGACGCCGACCAGGTCACGAAGACTCCCGAGAGCGGCGAGTATCTGGAGAAAGGCGGGTTCGCGATCCGCGGCGATCGGACCTACTATCGGGACACGCCGGTCGGCGCGGCCGTCGGCATCCAGTGTGAGCCGTACACACGCGTGATCGGTGGGCCACCGTCGGCTATCGAGGATCGGGTGGAGACGACGATCGAACTCGAGCCCGGCCGGTACGCACAGGCCGATACGGCGAAACGGCTCTATCGCCGCTTCCGCGAGCGTTTCGAAGACGAGTCGTTCGTCCGTAAGATCGCCAGCCCCGACCGGATTCAACACTTCATGCCGCCGGGCGGGAGCCGGATCAAGGGCGACTGAGCCGGGCTGCTACCCCGGGTCCGATTGCGGGCACGCAGGTGGGGATCGACATTGACCACGAAATAGACGGGTCAACACTGATCGGCAGTCAGCGAGAAAAGCAGTCGATGCCACTGCTCGAGGTGCTCGTTCCTGCCGTATTCGGCGGACCCGATGTCGTTACCATCGTCGGCTGGGTCGGCGTCGCCGCAATGGTGGTTATAATCGGCTTCGTCGTGTTTCTGGCACTCGGCCCCAGCACACAATCACAGCGGACGGAGCGCACTGAACCGACGCCGACCGATAGCGACGGTCGCGACGCCAGCACTGAGGAGCGCTCGGACGCGCCGACCGAGTCCGGTTCCCACTGACGGCTCGTGCAGGCGTTCGAACGCGGCCACTACTCGAGTTCCTCCGCTCGAGCGTATCGCTCGGCGTTCTCGGCGGGCTCGTCGGGCTCGTCGCTGTCGGATGGACGACGCGAGCCGTCGTCCTGCTTTCGTGTGTCGAACGGCTCGGGTTCGATGACGCCCTCCTCGAGTTTGGCGAGGCAGTCCATGACGGTGTAGCTACAGTCGCCGTCGCTACAGGGGGCGACACACTGGAGGTCACCGTCCGTGTAGACGGCGACGCACGCAGTCGGGACACGAACTTCGGCAGCCCGATTCCCGATCACCGAGGACGTTTCGCGCCAGTCGAACGCCGGCTCGAGATCGTAGCCTTCCCGGTCGGCCCACGATTGGAACGCCTCGACGGTCCCCGTTATCGACGACCCGGAATCGCTGAGCTCTTCGAGTGCGGGTCGTACCGCTGTCCACGTCTCGACGTGGACGGCGGCGTCGAGCGCATCCTCGAGACGGCGTGCGCGCGCGACGAGGTCGCTGAGCGACTCCACGACAGCTGGGGACGTGTGTGCCCGAAGGAACACCTCGATCCGGACTGACGCCGTGAACTCCGTGCTCGAGTCTGTCATTGTGTATCTGCCTCGGTTCGACCCTCACGTATCCGAGCCACCGGTCACCATCATAAAGCTAGCAACCTCCGAGCGGGATCGACTCTCAGGCTCCGCGCCACATCGATACTCTCACGCCGCGTCTCGGCGATCGAACCTCACAACGGGGCCGCGATATCGACCGGGTTCACCAGCACACTCGAGTGTCGCTCGAACGGACACCTCGGTTTGGAGCGAGTTCCGAGTCGCCTCGCTCGAGCGACGGCAGGAGGTATTCCAACTGGACGGCTATCGGGACTCGGTCGCCGGTTCATCGACGTGTGACTCGCGAACCGAGATCTCGATGTCAGTTCCGTCCTCGAGTTCGATAGTCGGCTGGCTGGGGTCCCCCGCTTCGGTGCGGTCACGGCCGCGGTCGATCCCTTGGGTCCGCTTGCGCTCGGACTCATCGTACGCCGAGCTCATGGCGATCAGGAACCCGACCATCGCAGTCACGAGGGCGACGGCAGCGATCGCGACGGTCCCGACTGGAGCCAGGACGCCGGAGAGGACCTCCCCGGCGACGAACAGCGAAACGGACGTCACGAGCGCGATCAACGTGAGCAAGCGGGCGAGCCGACCGGTATCGAGCCCGTGGTAGCGCTTCTCGCCGCTCTTATCGATCAGCACTGTCAGAACGCCCAGGATGCCGGTGTACGAATCGTCGGTCTGTGCGTTTCCGAGGGAGTGAATCGACTGTGCGATCCACACACCGGCGGTGAAGTTGAGAAATGCGACGAACGAGACGAGTCCGATCTGTCCGTCGACGAACAGCCCTGCGACCATGGCCCCGAGAAATGCCAGTGCCATGATGGCGTGTGTCATGAGCGAGCGCGTACCGAAGTCTTCGAGCCGCGCTGTGTATCCAGCGTTCATACTCTGACGAACGCGTGCGACGTCAATAGTGTCATGCCCTACCTATGTCAATAGTTTGCAAATATCGTGACTATCGTGGATCGCTGATCGAACGCCAGCGGACAGGGCGCAGCACCGAAATGCGATCAGTCAAACTGCTCCTCGGCCGTCGTTACTGGAATCTCCCAGACGAGGATCGCGGCTGAGCCACCGATGAGCGCGATTCCTGCGACAGCCAACGCAAAGAGCGGCGAGACGGAATCGGAGACGACGCCACTGCCGAGCTGGAACGGAACGACAGCCAGCCCGCTGACCATCGCCATCGCGCTCAGGACGGTGGCCCGACCGAGTGAGCCGATTCGGTCGTTGACGTACTGTCCGGCGAACGAACGCGTCACATCAGAGAGCCCTCGAGCGACCAGGAACGTCGGGAGTGCGAGGATGGGGACGAAGTACATCCCTACCAGTGCCGTCCCGACGAGAAACGGCAGGACGAGGAACCACGTTCGGACGCCCAGGTGGTCCTTGATTGCGCCGGTGAAATAGCTGAGCACTGCCCCAACGAGGCTGTACGCGGCATAGAACCAGCCGAGTAGGGATTCGACTCGCGACGGGGAGACACCGAGATCAACGACGACGGTCTCGAATATCGGCTGAAGAAAGACGAACACGAGATACGTGACAGCGGCGTAGAGAACGTAATAGTAGAGGATGAACGCCCTGAGATTCCGTTGGGAGAGGGCATCCGTGACGATTCCGACGGTCCGACGGAAGCTCAACTCGTCGGTGTCCGTCTGCTTGTACGTTGCTGGTTCCTCGAGGGTCAGCAAAACGACCGCGCCGAGTCCGGTCACGGCGGCCGCGACGAACCACGGGTACGAGAGATCGATACTGCCGAGATACCCACCAACGATGGCTGCACCAGCGCCGACCGCCAGCGCGGCGGATTCACCCCGCCCGCTGACGGTGGCGAACTCGCTTTCGGAGAGGTCGTCGGTGAGCGTATCGTAGAGCCACGCGTCCTCGCTCCCCGATCGGAAATTGTACCCTAGCGACCAGCAGACGTAGAGGACGGCCAACGTGAGAAACGACTCAGCGAGGCCGATTCCGAGCAGCGTTCCGGCGATCAGTGTGGTCCCGATGAGGAGGCTGTTTCGGCGACCAACGCGGTCGCCGATGTACCCAGTCGGAATCTCGCCGACCAGTGTTGTCAGGTTGTAGATCGCCTCGAGGACGGCAATCTGGGTGAAGGAGAGTCCCTGTGCAAGAAAGAAGAGGTACATGATCGGCCGATAGAACTCGACCGCTTTGGTCGATTTGTAGAGATAGTATTTCAGGACGCTTCGACGGGCAAAGTCGCGCCAGCGGGCCGAAGCGAGCCGAGCCATTACATCGGGATTGGCGAGCGCGTTAAATTACGTTTCGTTAGTTCGATACGTCGAGATCGTAATACGCTGCTGGCACGGGGATCGAACGAGTCCAGCAGTCCTCCATGACCGGCTAACGGGCACGATCACTGAGCAGCCCGCCGAACCCACGGAGAGGACCACCGATCGCAGTCCACTTACCGCGGCCGCGCAAACCCACGGCCATGCAGATCAAAGACCGGGAGCAGGTCGAGGGCGGCCGCGAACGGGTCACCGTCGTCCCCGAGAGCGTCGACGATCTCTGGCACCTGCAGTACGTCTTAGAGCCCGGCGACCGCGTCGCAGGCGATACGACTCGGCGGATCCAGCGCAACGACGACCAGATGCGCGATACCGGTGGCGAGCGCGAACACATGTGGGTCGCGATCGCCGTCGAGGACATCGAGTTCCACAAGTTCGCCAACCGCCTGCGGGTCGGCGGCGAGATCGTCGCCTGCTCGCGCGAGGACCAACTCGGCTTTCACCACACCCTGAACGTCGAGACGCGCGAAGAACTCTCCATCGAGAAGCGGTTCAAACCGGATCAGAAGGCCCGTCTCGAGGAGGCCGAGGAAGCCACCGAAAATCCCGATGTCGCGATCGCGACCGTCGAAGAAGGGCAGGCCCACGTCCACACCGTCGCCCAGTACGGCACCGAAGAGCGGGCGACGCTTACCGGCCCGACCGGCAAGGGAGAATACGCCCGCGAGCGCTCGGAGCTGTTTGCGGAACTCGGGAACGTGCTCAAGCGACTCGAGGTCGACGCGATCATCCTCGCCGGTCCCGGCTTTACGAAACAGGACGCCTACAAGTACTTGGAGGACAACGAGCCCGAAGTCGCGGATCTGATCACGATGGTCGATACGGCGGCGGTCGGCGACCGCGGCGTCCACGAGGTCCTGAAACGCGGGGCCGTCGCCGACGTCCAGGAGGAAACTCGCATCGAAAGCGAGGCCGAGTACATCGACGAACTCACTCGACGCATGGCAGAGGGCGCGAAGGCGGCCTACGGTCCGGAACAGGTCGAAAAAGCCGCCGAGTTCGGCGCGATCGATCGCCTGCTCGTCCTCGACGATCGACTCCGGAAGGAACGCGGGCCCGACGGCGAGTGGGCCATCGACATCGACGACATCGTCCGAACGACCGAACAGAAAGGCGGCGACGTGACGGTCTTCTCGAGCGAGTTCCCGCCCGGCCAGCAACTCGCCAATCTCGGCGGGATCGCGGCGCTGTTGCGCTATCGCCTCGAGTAGCCGGCTGCCGCCGGCGCGGTTTCGGGTTACTCGAGTTGCAGTTCGTCGCTGGCTTCGAGCAGCTGGATCAAGACGGACGCAAACAGCGAGCCCGAACTCCAGATTGCGGTCTCGCTGCCCTCGTCACCGACGACACTCAGGAGGATGCTATCGTCATCGGCGATGACGATCCGACCCGACCGTTGGTCGTCCGCCCGGTGGTCAGGGAGGTTCTCGACGGTCACGACATCGAGATCTGCAAACCGATTTCGGACTGCCGCCGTTCGGCTCACGACGACGACCGTGACGCCAGCTGCGGCGCGCTCCGTCAGGGTTCGTTCGATCGCGTCGGTGACGAGTTCCGGGAGCCGGGTTCCGAAGACGAGCCGCTCGTCCGCCTGCGAGAGGATATCGACGGTACGGTCGTCGACCCGGTCGCGGCCGCGAACCGTCCAGATGTCTTCTTGGGTCTCCTCGCCTGCAGACTCGCGTTTGACGGTTTCGACGTACTCGAAGGCCTGGTCTTGTTCGTGTTCGAACCGGTCACGAAGCAGCTCGCGCGCCTCGTCGGTGCTGACCGGCCGGTACCGGATCGGATTCGACTGTTGGACCTCGAGTAAGCCCCGCTCCTCAAGGCGCTCGGCGACGCCGTACACCTGTGATCGTGGGACGTCGACGACCTGGGAGACGTCCCGGGCAGTGCCCGAGCCGATACGGTGGAGTCCGATGAATACCTTTGCCTCGTAAGTCGTGAGCCCGAGCCGTTCGAAGGCTGCGAGGGCCCCGCTCTCGCTCTCGCCCTCGCGCTCGTCGTCGGTCATCGGTCGTCACCAGTATCGTCGTCGGGGCGGCCGCCGTCGCTAGCGGGGGACGCACCCGTGGCCGCGGGCGACTCGAAGGGGACGTCGGGGCCGAAGTACCGCGTCCAGAGGACGAGCAGGGTCGGCAGGACGAGCACGCTCGCGACGAACGCGTAGATGATCGTCAGCGCGGTGATGATCCCGAACTGCTCGAGGACGGGCAAGATGGCAAAGGCGAGGACGCCGAACCCGCCGACGGTGGTCGCCGCGCTGCCGAGCAGGGCACCGCCGGTGCCCGTTACCGTGGTGTGCATGGCGTCCCAGACCGAGCCCTGGCGCTCGAGCTCGAGCGTGTATCGGGCGCTGATGTGGATACTGTAGGCGACGCCGAGCCCGATCGTCAGACTGGTGATCATCCCCGTCAGGACGTTAAAGGGCATCCCGATCAGGTACATCGTCCCGAGGATCCAGCTGACTGCGAGCGCAACTGGGAGCAGAGTTACCGCACCCAGGGTCGCGCTGTTGCCGGTCAGCCAGTAGGCCAGCGTCAGGAAGACGAAGACGGCCACGAGCGTGATCAACAGGCTCTCGAGGACGGTATCGAGCAGGTCCTGCTCGACGACGTGGTTGACGATCGGATCGCCGGTCGCCACCACAGACCAGCGATCACCGTCGTCGTCGAAGTCCGCCGCGATCGCGCGCATTTCCTCGGTCGTCTCGCCAGTCGAGGCGTCGCCCTCGATCGAGACGACCAGCCGGAGGGCCTCGTACTCACCGTCGGAACGGTAGAGTACGTTGCTCGCGGCTTCGGAATCGGCCTCGTAGAGGTCGTCGTACAGCGCCTCGAGGTTCTCGTCGGGAACACCGTCATCGTCGGTGTCCGACTCAGTGAACGACTCGTCGAACGATTCGTTCTCGGCTGCGACCTGCTCCATGGTCGACAGCGGGCTGCGAACGTCGGCCTCGCCGCTTGCCAGCTCGTATGCCACGTCGCTGTCGGTCGCGTCGTCCTGGGCGCTTTCTACCCGTTCGAGCGTCTCGTCGTGGGTTATATCACCCCTGACGAGTAGTTGCGCCTGAGAGTCCTGGCGCTGGAAGTGTTCGTTAACGTACTCGAGGTCGGATTTCGCGCTGTACTCGCCGGGCTGGAACGGTTCCGGCAGGTCCTGCGTCCAGGCGGGCGGGCTATCCGCAAGGAAGTCCTCTTGATCGAAGCTGGTATCGACCTGGGTCGCACCGTAGACGCCGCCTGCGGTCACCACCAGCGTCACGAGGAGCACCACCAGCGGGGCTTTCCGGGCAATGGTCGCCCCCACGGAAAGTACGTCTGCGAGTCGACCGCCGCCGGTGCCGAACGCCTGCTTGCGCCGCTCGATCCCGTAAGCCTCGAGTCGAGAATCGATCTCGACTTTCGCCGCGGGGATCAACGCGCCGAAGACGACCATCGCGGCGAGGATACCGAACGCGCTCACGATGCCGAACTCGCGGATCGGGCCGATCGGACTGACGAGGTTCGAGAGGAAGCCGATGACGGTCGTCGCCGTCACCCAGACGAGCGCGACGCCGACGCCGGCGAGGGCGACGGACATCGAGCCGCGCACGTCAGTCGGTTCGTCGCCTGCGTGCTCGTCGGCGTCGCGTTGCTCCCGATGACGCATAAAGACGTGAAGCGCGTAGTCGATCGAGAGCCCGATCAGGAGCACGGGAATGGCGACGAACATCTGGTTGAACGCGATGTCTGCCCAGCCCATGAAGCCGAACGTCCAGAGCAGCACTGCCACGATGCCCGCAATCCCGAGGACGATGTCGAGCGGATCGCGGTAGGCGATCACCAGCGCGACGACGACGAACAGCAGGGCAAGCGGCGAGACGATCGCCAAGCTGTCGCCCATCGATCGGTCGATCTCGTCGGTGATAACCCCCGACCCGAAGACGAGCATCTCCTGGTCGCGGTCGTCGGCGAGGTCGCGAAGCTCGAGTTGGCTGTTGGAGATTTCTTCGTCGACCGATCCAGGGCCCTGGAAGTCCCCGCTTGCGGTCGACTGCGTCACGACCAGCATTCGTGCATCGGCCTCGGTCGACTCCGGCTCGTAGGATGTCGGCATCAGACGCAGGGCAAAGCCACCGCCCCGGTCGCTATCTTCCGAGAGGACGTCGGTAAGCGTCTCCTCGTACTCGGATTCGCTCATCGAGTCGAGTTGCTCGATCTGTTCGTCCAGTGGCGGCTGGTCGGCTGCTTCGAGGTCTTCGCGATCGTCTTCGAGGTCCTCGAAGTCCTCCTCGAGTTCTTCGAAGTCGTCCTGGAGCTGTTCGCTGTCATCTTCGAGCTCCTCGAAGTCGTCTTGGAGCTGTTCGCGATCTTCCGCCAGCTGCGCGAAGTCTTCCTCGAGGACACCGCGCGTGCCCTGGGCGTAGACGTCCTCGAGCTGGCCTTCGAGTTCACTCGACTGCCGCTCGTATTCTGCGTCGGAGAGATTGCCGGCCTCGTTGGCCCGTTCGAGGTCGACGAGAGACGATTGAATCTCCCGCGCGTTCGTCATGGCTGCGGCGAAGCGTGCCGACTGCTCGTCGTCGAGGTCGGCCGTTGCCTCCGCGGACACCGCATCGAGTTGGCCCTCGAGCGCGGCCGATTGCTGCTCGTATTCCGTCTCCGAGAGGTCGCCGGCCTGGTAGGAGGCGTTCAGCTCAGCGTACTCCGTCTCGAGTGCGACGGTCTCGTTCAGCGCCGCCTCGAGGTCGTCGGCGGTCTCGTTGAGTTCTCCACTCCGGGTTTCGAGTTCGGCTGCGGTCTGGTTGAGGTCGGCCCTGCGCTGTTCGAGTTCGGCTGCGGTCTCGTTGAGTTCCTCACTTCGGTCTTCCAGTTCGGACGCGCGTTCGGAGAGGTCGTCAGCCTGCTCCTCGCGGATCGCGGTCGTCGCCACGACGTTCTCGACGCCGACGATCGCTTCCTCTTCGACCAGCGTCGAGTTTATCGACTCGTTGTTCCGGAGTTCTTGCTGGAACTCGAGCGAGGAGCGCAACGACTCCTTCGAGAGGACGTCGTCACCCCTGACGATCACCTGAACCGCTGTCGTGTTCTCCTGGTCCTCGCTCGCGAAGTTTTCCGTCGCGAACTCGAGGGCGTTCCCTTCCGGAGAATCGGTCTCGTACTGCTCGAGCGATGACTCGTCGTCGACCATCGTCGCGCCCGCACCGACCATGGCGGTCACGAGCAAGAGCACGACCAGGACGATCATCGAGTGTGTCGTAATTACGTCGGCGATCCGGTCGGCACGACTCACGGCCACACACCCCACGTGTCACTCGGCTCGGCGCTCGCTCTCATCTGTTGTGAGTATCCTACTAACGGAGTCGCTATACAGGTGTTGTTATTTTTACACTAACAGTCACGACTTGGAACACGACGGTCGCGAGCGCTGGTCCCAAAACAACGGCGATCGTCCCGCTTCTGGCCGAACGTTCAGCAGAACAGTGTTATTCACGTACTACCCGTCGTTTTCAACCGACAAAACAGGTCGCTTCGTCACATTCTTGTGACAATCCGCAATCCTGATCAGTCGTGTTGGACGGCTGCTCGATCACTCGACCGAGACCGTCTGGAGGTCCTCGGCGAACCGGACGTCGCCGTCGTAATGGGCGGCGATCGACTCGAGCATTTCGTCGTGGTTGCCGTCGGTGTGGGGATAGAGGTGGGTGAGATAGACCCGGCCGAGCTCCCGGCCGGCGAGTTCCCGGCCGAGCGCGTCGGGCGTCGGGTGGTTCGAGACATCGACATCGTCGGGGAACGAACAGTCGTGGGCGAAAATCGCCGATCCCTCCGCGAAGTTCGCCAGTCCGGCGAAGGCCTCGCTGTCGCCGCTGAAGGTGAAGAGATCGCCGAAGCGGTAGGCCAGACACGGCACCGAGTGACGCGTCTCGTAGGCTGAGACATCGAAGCCAGCGACGGTGAACTCGCCGGGCACGACCTCCCGAACCTGTACCTCGAGTTTGTCCTGCATGTACTCGTAGACAGAGAGGAGGTCGTCGACCAGCGCCTTGGTGCCCTGTGGGCCGACGACCTCGAGGTGGTCCTCGCCGGCGAGCCAGCGGGCTTTCATCAGCGGCAGCAGGTCGGCCACGTGATCTAAGTGGTGGTGGGTCAGGAGAACCGTCGAGACGTTCTCGTAGCCGACGCCGGACTGCTGGAGCCGCTGGAGGATCCCGGAACCGCAGTCGATCAGCAGCGTGCGACCGTCCTCCTGAACGAGGATTCCCGTCTGAAAGCGTTCGCCCGTGGGCATGGCACTGCCCGTTCCGAGAAAGGTGATACGCATAGGCGAGTGTGGAACCCCCGGCCCGATAAGGGTACCTCTCGAGAACGTCTCCGGCCGTGCCGGGGCCACATGATTCCGACGATCGGTACAAAGATTCAAGCGGGTCGGCAGTCCACCGTGGGGTATCGGTTCGATGGTTACGTATTCGACAGGTACCCGCGGCCAGCACTCACACAGCGAGCGGCCGATCGACGCACGCGGCGGACCGCGCCACGCCAGCCGGGTGATGCGGTGATGATCAGCCGACTCGAGACGGCGCTGCCGTCGCGGGTCACGAAGACGACGCTGTATCGGATTGTCGGCTGGCTCCTGCGGGTGTACGTCGTCAGTCTGGCGCTCGTCGGCGTCTACAGTTTCCTGTGGGTTCTCGAGGTCGCCGGCATGCTTCCCGGTCACGTGCTGTCGACGGCTTGGTTTGGCGTCGCCGCGATTGGACTGCTCTTTCTCGTGTTGTCGATCCCGCTTTACTACCGGGCTCGGACGACCGAGTGCTAACCGACCGGCCGCGACTCCGAGACCGGCCCGCGCTTTCGGCGGATTTATCGCCACGTCACGCCGAACGACGTGTGTATCCGCATATGACAGTCGTTCTCGCCGGCGTCGGTGCCGACAGCACGAACGTCGGCGCGCTGGCACCGCTGTACGACGACGGCCGGTTCGAGTATGTCCCGATTCCGGAGAAAACCCGCGAGACGACTGAATCGGAGACGCTTGGATCGTGGGAGCTGCGAGCCGACGACGGCGTTGCCGCCGATCTCACGACCCGGATCACGCCCCAGCCGGTCGGAGATGGGACCGAGACAGTCGCTGACGACGCCCTCACATCGTGGCCGCTCCACCACGATCCTAACTTCGAGGCGCTGACCTACGGTGAACACCGGACCAGCGGCTACGTTTCACGACTGCGCGCGCTCGAGCCCGGCGACGTCGTCGGGTTCTACGCTGGCCTGCGCCGACCGGACGGGGACCGCGCCCACCGCTACCTGATCGGCTACTTTACCGTCGCGGACGTGGCCGTTGTGACGCCGGATATGCCCCGGGCTGAGCGCGAAGTGATCCTTGACGCCCATCCGGACAACGCTCACGCCAAGCGCGCACAGGACGGCGACCTCTACCTCGAGAAACCGGTCGTCATCGTTGACGGGCGCGAACCCGGCGGGCTCTTCGAGCGCGATCCGATCCGCATCAGCGACTACTACGTCGCCGAGGGCAACGAGCGGCCACAGTACTACCTGCGCGAGGAAATCGAATCGGCGTGGAACGTCCAGGCCGGCGGATCGAACATGATGTTCAAGCCGGCTTACCGCTGTGACCTTTCGGGTGCCGCGTTCCGGGAGCGGGTCGGGATGCCGGGCGACCGGGAAATCGCGTAGGTGGTCGTCATTCGCAGTGCTCCAGTCGCTCGAGAAACGGCTCGAGGTCGCCGAAGTGCTCGCCACGCGTGACCTCACCGTCCTGGTGCCGATAGTCGACGACGTCGTGTGTATCGAGTCGCGGGAGATGGTTGTGAACTAACGCGATAGTGATCGCTCGACGAGTGGTGGGGCCCTTGTCGGCCGTCTCGTGGTCGTGGTCCGACGAGGCGAGGCGACGGCCCAGTTCTTCGGGCGTCGTCCGGTCGACTGTGCGAAGGATCTCCAGAACGGCTCTGGCCGTCCCGTTCGAGAGGAGCGTATAGATCGTCTCGATGTCGAGAGTGTTCGACTGGGATCGGGGCACAAGTGGCCTGCCGGTAGGAAGGGATACAGTAGTACTCCCATACTAGTTGGGTATTTGTCGTCGACACGCTCCGTCGCCGCTCGCTCGCCGATCGATCGGTTTCATGTAGCGATCCATCAAAGCATGTGGCAGTGACGGCTTCCGACGATACGACGCCACGACACGAGCGCGTCACACACCACACGACGCCCGGGCCACGCAACTCGCTGGCCCACTGGACCACCGCCCGCTCTCCACTTCGGGTCGCGATCAACTACATCGTCGTCTGGCTCGTGCGGATCTCGCCGAGCCTGCGGCTCAAACGCTGGCTGTTGCGCCGCATCGGCGTCACGGTCGGATCTGGCGTCTCGTGGGGCCTCGAGGCCACGCCCGACGTCTTCTGGCCGGACCTGATCACGCTCGAGGCGGACGCGATCGTCGGCTACGACGCGACGATCCTCTGTCACGAGTTCCTCCAGGACGAGTATCGAACCGGCGAGGTCGTCGTCGGCGAACGGGCGATGATCGGCGCGGGTGCGATCGTCCTGCCCGGCGTCGAAATCGGGCCCGATGCTCGCATCGCGGCGAACTCGCTGGTGACTCGAGACGTCCCCCCCGAAACGACCGTCGCGGGCGTGCCGGCGGAGCCGATGGGCGGTGCGTCCGGCGACGAGACGGCCGAATGAGAGCGGCGGCGAAAACAGAACGATTAGAGCGACGACCAGGACTTGCGGGCTTCGTTCCAGGACGTGATGTCGGCGATCCAGCGGGCGGCGATCAGTTTCTTCAGGTTCTCTGCTGGGAGGCCGCCGAAGGTATCGACGGGCAGAGAGATACCTTTCGCCGGCTTGACGTCGTGGGCGATCGCCTTGTCGCCGACCGAGATGACGGTCCCCTTGTCCTCGTGTTCCCAGGTTCGCAGCGGACGGTTCGCGATCGCGCGAGCGATGTTCTCACCGGCGACCTCGGCGGCCTGCCAGGCGGCCTGTGCCGTCGGCGGTGCGGGCTGGTCGCCCTGGTCGATGATCGCCGAGTCGCCAACCGCGAACACGCGCTCGTTGGAGGTCTGGAAGTTCGCTCGGGTGGTCACGCGGTTGTGCTCGTTCTCGAGATCGACGCCGTCCATCGCGTCGCGACCCGTGATGCCGCCGGTCCAGACGAGGACATCGTGCTCGAGCGGTTCGCCCTCGTCGAATTCGATGTGATCCGCGGTGGCCTCGGTGATCGGATCGTCCGTATGAATGCGGACGCCGGCTTCCTCAAGCAGGTCGCGCAGGGCCTGCTGGCACTCCGGATCGTTGCCCGGGAAGATCTCCTCGAGCGCCTCGACGAGGTGGATCTCGATGGGGGCGCGGTGCTGGTCGCGGAACTCGGCGATCTCGCCGGCGGTCTGGATGCCCGAGAGACCGGCACCGCCGATGACGATCTGTGCGGGCTCGCTGCGGGTCGCGTCCTGACTTGCTTCGTTGACGGCCTCGTGGATCTCGAGGGCGTCATCTAAGCTCTTGAGCGTCAGGGAGTGGTCCTCGAGACCGGGGATGCCGTAGTAGGCGGTCTGGCTGCCGAGTGCAACGAGGACGTAGTCGAACTCGACGTCCTCGCTGTCCGCGAGTTCGACGACCTGTTCGTCGACGTCCAGGCCCGTCACTTCGTCCTGGATGAATCGGGTCGCCGGGGATGCGATCTGCTCGACCGGGAAGGTAATATCCGAGCGGACGCTGGGATCGCGGATCACGCGGTGGGATTCGTGCAGTACGAGGTGATAATCGACGTCGGCGATCCAGGTCAGCCGTACGTTGCCGCCAAGCTCCGACTGGAGCTTTTTGATCGCGCCGGTGCCAGCGTAGCCAGCCCCGAGCACGACAACGTTCTCAGTCATACAGCATAATGGGAAGCACTATGATACAAAGCTGTTGAAAGAGGAGTCGGTATGCTCACGCTTCGCACGACGCCATACTGACGGTCGGGAGACAGTGCTCGAGTCGAGCCGGACCCCGCCGAACGTGACTAACTCAGAGGATCCGTTTCCCGAACGTGCTCGCGGTCAGTTCGGCTGCCAGCGTCGCCGTCTCGTTTGCCTCGTCCAAGATCGGATTCACTTCGACGACGTCCATCGATCGCAGGATGCCCGCGGCCTCGTCGCGTCGCGAGAGCGTCTCGAGTGCGGCGTGGGCTTCCCGGTAGGTGACGCCGCCACGAACGGGCGTGCCGACGCCGGGGGCCGTCTTCGGGTCGAGCCAGTCCAGATCGAGGCTGACGTGGACGCCGTCGGTGCCATCGGTCGCGACCGCGAGGGCGTCTTCGACGACCGCCGAAACGCCACGCTGGTCGATGTCGGACATCGTGTAGGCCGTCAGGTCGCTTTCCTCGAGCAAGTCGCGTTCGCGCTCGTCGATACTTCGGAGGCCGACGTAGACGACCGACGACTCACGGAGTCCCGGGGCGGGTGCCCATTCCATCTCGCCGAACGCACCGTACCCGAGGACGGCGGCCAGTGGCATCCCGTGGACGTTACCGCTCGGCGAGGTCCCGGGCGTGTTCAGGTCGGCGTGGGCATCGAACCAGATCGCACCGAGGTCAACGTCCCGAGCCGCGCCGGTCAGCGAGCCGATCGCAACCGCGTGGTCCCCGCCCAGCACGAGGGGAAACTCGCCGTCGGAAACCGTCGCCGCGACGCGATCGCGCAGCCGCCGACAGACGTCCGCGATTTCCCGGAGGAACTTCGCGTTCCCGCCGTGGGGCTGGTCGGCATCCGGATCGCGCTCTTCAGCCCGGGGCATCGACAGGTCGCCGTCGTCGATCGGGCCGACACCTGCCCGCTCGAGGCCGTCTGCCAGCCCCGCATAGCGGATCGCCGACGGTCCCATGTCGACGCCACGACGATTCGCCCCGTAGTCCATCGGCGCGCCGATGATCCTGACGGTCCGGTCCATAGACTCGCTACACCGCCGACCGGTTTGACCATGGTGGTCAGTCACAGTCGCTGTGCGGACACGCGACAGCCTCGTCGATCACACACGGACGGCTTCAGTGGCGACAGCTTTAGGGTTAGACCTGTCTAAATTCGGGACAGCATGATGCTGAGCGACGTGATGGAGGACTACCTCAAAGCGATCTACCACCTCCAGCGCGAGACCGACGAGCGGATCAAGACCTCCGAGATCGCGGCGGAGCTGGACGTCACGTCGCCGACCGTTACTAGCATGCTCGACAAACTCGAGGAGCGAGACCTCGTCGACCGCGAGAAGTATCGCGGCGTGACCTTAACCGACGAAGGCGAGACCGTCGCCCTCGAAATCGTCCGCCACCATCGGCTGCTCGAGGCCTACCTCACTGAACACTTAGATTACGACTGGTCGGAAGTCCACGCGGAAGCCGACCGCCTCGAACACCACATCAGCGAGAACTTCGAGGCCCGCGTCGCCGACGCGCTCGGCGAGCCGACGGTCGACCCACACGGCTCGCCGATCCCGAGTGCCGACCTCGAGCCGCCGGAGCGTCCCGACGGTGAGGCCATCACCGAATTCGAGGAAGGGGCCGTCGTGACCGTCGCCGAGGTCGCCGACCACGACCCCGAGGTGCTCTCGTATCTCGCCGACCACGGCGTCGAACCCGGTGTCGACCTCGAAATCGTCGAGATCGCCCCGTTCGGAATGGTGACGGCGTGCTCGAGCGAGGCCGACGAGCCGGTCTCACTGCCCGAGTCAGTCGCCAGACACGTCCGCGTTGCACCACCCGCCGAACCTCAGCCGTCGTCGTAGCTGCCGGGGATACCGTTGCGATCGCGATGATACTGTGACCCACGGATGCCCGCCTCACCGTCGGCGGACGAGACGAAAGTGCGTACATTCCCGGTGCAACCGTCACAACGTTGGCAAAATAACCGGCCCACCCGCCGGGTTTAAGGAAACCAAATACGAATAAAACACTATGTCATCCATCGAACTCACCCCTAGCCAGAAGAAAATACTCCGCGCCCTGACGAACCTCCACAAGGAGTCCGAAGATGCGATCAAAGGCGAAGATATCGCCGAACAGGTCGACCGCAATCCCGGCACGATCCGCAACCAGATGCAGAGTCTCAAAGCCCTCCAACTAGTAGAGGGTGTACCCGGACCGAAAGGCGGCTACAAACCCACTGCCGCCGCCTACGAAGCACTCGAGATCCAGCAGATGGACGAGCCCGCATCGGTTCCGCTGCAACACGAAGGCGAACCCGTCAGCGACACCATCATCGAAGAGATCGACCTCTCGAGTGTCCACCACCCTGAACTCTGTCGCGCAGAGATTCACGTGCAGGGACGAGTCAGCGACATTCACGAGGGTGATTCCGTCACCGTCGGCCCGACACCGCTCTCGAAACTCGTCATCGATGGCACCGTCGACGGCAAAGACGACACGAACAACATCCTCATTCTCCGGATCGACGACATGGTCGCACCCGCCGAAGAGCCGGCCCACTGAGCGGCGATCGGCGGCTCTCATCTCGCTTCTCCTGCTAGCGTCTGCGCTCTCGGTCGGTGACCGATCGGCGAAAACTGGTTTCGTGTCGAGACGATGGGCGAACTGCGGCGTGATTACTCGAGCGCGTCGGTGTCTGCGTCCCCATCGGCGGTCGCAGCCGGAATCACGTCGACGCTCGCGACCGCGTCGCCGTCTTCGACGTCCATGACGATCACGCCCATCGTGTTTCGCCCGACCGTCGAGACTTCGTCGACCCGCGTGCGGACGATCTGACCGCGCTCGCTCATCAGCACGAGCCCGTCGTCCGGGTCGACCGCTTTGACGGCCGTCACGGGACCGTTTCGGTCGCCGGTCTTGATGTCGATCAGCCCCTTGCCGTACCGTGACTGGGTGCTATACTCGGCGAGTGGCGTCCGCTTGCCGTAGCCGTTCTCGGTCACGGTCAACAGCGCCTGTCCGTCGTCCTCGTCGGTCGCGACCAGCCCCGCCACGGCGTCGTCGGCTTGCAGTTTGATGCCGTTGACACCGCGGGCGTTGCGCCCCATCGCACGGACCTCGTCCTCGTCGAAGCGGATCGTCATGCCGCCTTCGGTCGCGATGACGAGATCCTGTGTGCCGTCGGTGACTTCGACGTCGACCAGTTCGTCGCCTTCCTCGAGATCGGCCGCGATGATCCCCGTCGAGAGGATGTTGTCGAACTCCGCACCGGCGGTGCGTTTGACGTAGCCGTTGCGGGTTGCCATCGTCACGAACTCGTCGTCGCTGAAGGCGTCGGTGTCGACGATGGCCGTGATGTCCTCGCCGGGGTCGAGATCGAGGATGTTGACCGCGGATTTGCCGCGGGCCGTCCGGCCCATCTCGGGGATTTCGTAGGTCTTGAGCCGGTAGACTTCGCCCTGATTCGTAAAGCACAGCAGATAGTCGTGGGTGTTAGCCCGGAAGACCGTCGCGACGCGGTCGTCTTCCTTGACGTCTGCGCCGATGATGCCTTTCCCGCCGCGACCCTGGGGGTCAAACTGGTCGATCGGCATCCGCTTGACGTAGTCGTCCTCGGTCATGACCACGAACACCTCCTCCTCGGGGATGAGATCCTCGTGGGTGACTGTGCCCTGGTCCTCGATAATCGAGGTCCGACGCTCGTCGCCGTACTCGGCTTTGATCTCGCGGAGTTCGTCCTTGATGACGCCGAGTAACTCCGACTCGCTTTCCAGGATCTCCGTCAGGCGCTCGATCTCGGCCTGGACCTCTTCGTACTCGGCTTCGATCTCGGCGGCCTCCATCGAGGTGAGACTGCCGAGTTGCATCCGGACGATGTGCTCGGCCTGGTCCATCGAGAAGTCGTAGGCGTCTTGCAGCGCCGCTTTCGCGGCCGAGCGGTCCTCGCTGTCACGGATCAACTCGACGACGTTTTCGGCGTTCTCGACGGCCGTCAGCCGACCTTCGAGGATGTGCGCGCGATCCTCGGCCTCCGCGAGATCGTACTCGCTGCGCCGGCGAACGACCTCGCGGCGGTGGGCGACGTACTCCTCGAGCGTTTCCTTGAGCGAGAGCACTCGGGGCTGGCCGTCGACCAGCGCGAGGTTGATGACGCCGAAGGTTCGCTCTAAGTGATTCTCGAGTAGTTTGTTCTCGACGACATCCGCGTTCGCGCCGCGGTTGAGTTCGATGACGATCCGGACGCCGTCGCGGTCGGACTCGTCGCGCAGGTCCGTGATGCCCTCGATCTCGCCCTCGTTGACGTCCTCGGCGATGCGCTCGACGAGGCGGGCCTTGTTGGCTTGGAAGGGGAGTTCGGTGACGACGATGCGCTCGCGGCCGTTTTTCCATTCTTCGACCTCGAACTCGGCACGAACCCGAATGCGGCCGCGGCCGGTCTTGTACGCCGAGTAGATGGCGTCTCGGCCGACGATGTTCGCACCCGTCGGGAAGTCCGGGCCCTTAACGTGATCCATCAGGTCCTCGACGGTCGCCTCGGGATCGTCGATCAGTTCGATGGTCGCGTCGATGACTTCGCCCAGGTTGTGCGGCGGGATGTTCGTCGACATCCCGACCGCGATCCCCGAGGAGCCGTTGACCAGCAGATTGGGAAACGCCGCCGGGAGCACGTCGGGTTCCTGCAGGCGGTCGTCGTAGTTCGAGGAGAAGTCGACCGTGTCCTTCTCGATGTCCTCGAGCAACTCCTCGGAAATGGGCGACATCCGGGCCTCCGTGTATCGCTGTGCGGCGGCCGGATCGCCGTCCATCGAGCCGAAGTTCCCCTGGCCGTCGACCAGCGGATACCGCATCGAGAAGTCCTGGGCCATCCGGACCAGGGTGTCGTAGATCGCGCTGTCGCCGTGAGGGTGGTAATCCCCCATCGTCTCCCCGACGATCGAGGACGACTTTCGGTGGCTCGAGCCACTCGAGACCCCCATCTCGTGCATCGCATAGAGGATGCGCCGGTGGACGGGTTTGAGGCCGTCCTCGACGCGCGGGAGCGCACGACCCGCGATGACGGACATCGCGTAGTCGATGTAGCTTTGCTCCATCTCGTCCTCAATGCGGACGTTCTCTACCGCTCGTGCCTCTACGTCTGTCGGATCGGGTACGTCTGAACTCATGTATAAATTATATGTCGATCCACTCGGCTTCCGGCGCGTTTTCCTTGATGAACTGCTTGCGGGGTTCGACGGCGTCGCCCATCAGGACGGAGAACATCTTGTCCGCCGCTGCCGCGTCCTCGATCGTGATCTGCTTGAGGATACGGTTGTCGGGGTTCATCGTCGTCTCCCAGAGCTGTTCGGGGTTCATCTCGCCCAGTCCCTTGAACCGCTGGACTTGCGAGGGGTTGCCGTCGCATTTCTCTTCGACGATCTCGTCGCGTTCGGCGTCGGTCATCGCATCGTAGGTCTCGCCGCGATACCGGATGCGATAGAGTGGTGGCTGGGTCGCGTAGACGTAGCCCCCCTCGAGCAGCGGGCGCATATGCCGGTAGAAGAACGTCAACAGGAGCGTCCGGATGTGGGCGCCGTCGACGTCGGCGTCGGTCGCCATGATGATCTTCTTGTAGCGGACGTCCTCGACGTCGAACTCGTCGCCGATCCCCGCGCCGATCGCGGTGATCATGTTCCGGATCTCGTCGTTCTCCAAGATGCGGTCTAAGCGATGTTTCTCGACGTTCAGAATCTTCCCCTTTATCGGGAGGACGGCCTGGAACTCGGGGTTGCGGGCCTGTTTTGCGCTGCCGCCTGCGGAGTCACCCTCCGCAATGAACAGTTCGGCTTTCTCGGGGTCTTTGGTCTGACAGTCAGCGAGTTTCCCCGGGAGGGAGGTGGACTCGAGGGCGGACTTCCGCCGCGTCAGTTCCTCGGCCTTCTGGGCGGCCATGCGGGCTTTCGCAGCCTCGACGGCCTTGGTGACGATGGCCTCGGCGGTGTCGGGGTGTTCCTCGAAGTAGGTGCCAAGGCCCTCGTGCATGGCGCTTTCGACGATCCCGCGGACTTCGGAGTTGCCGAGTTTCGTCTTCGTCTGGCCCTCGAACTGCGGATCGGGGTGTTTGATCGAGATGACTGCCGTGAGCCCCTCGCGGATGTCCTCGCCTTTGAGGTTGTTCTCGAGATCGGAGAGGAGATCGTTTTCGTTGGCGTAGTCGTTGACCGTCCGCGTGAGGGCGGTCTTGAACCCGGTGAGGTGGGTCCCGCCCTCGCGCGTGTTGATGTTGTTCGCGAAGGCGTGGATCGAGCCCTGCAGTTCCTCGGTAGCCTGCATCGCGACTTCGACCTGGATATTCTGGTCTTCGTCCTCGAAGTAAATGACGTCGTCGTGCATCGCCGAGCGCGTCTCGTTTAAATACTCGACGAACTCGCGGATGCCGCCGTCGTACTCGTAGGTCTCGGCGACGGGACCGTCGTCGCTTTTCTCCTCGCGCTCGTCGCGGAGTGTGATGCGGACGCCCGAGTTGAGAAACGCCAGTTCCCGCAGGCGGTTCGACAGCGTCGAGAACGCGAACTCGCCCGTCTCGAAGATATCCGCGTCGGGCCAGAAGCGGATCTCGGTGCCGGTCTCCTCGTCGGGTTCCATATCGCGGACCCGCTCCATGTCGCCGACGGGTTCGCCGGCCTCGAACGCGTGCCGGAAGACGCCGCCGTCGCGTCTGACCTCGGCCTCGAGCCGTTCGGAGAGGGCGTTGACGACCGAGACGCCGACGCCGTGGAGGCCGCCGGAGACCTGGTAGGACTTGTTGTCGAACTTGCCGCCAGCGTGGAGGACAGTCAGAATGACCTCGAGTGCAGGGCGGTCGTACTCCTCGTGTGTGTCGACGGGGATGCCGCGGCCGTCGTCTGCGACGCTCACCGACCCATCCTCGTTGATGGAGACGGTGATGTCGTCGCAGTAGCCGGCCAGCGCCTCGTCGATCGAGTTGTCGACCACTTCGTAGACGAGGTGGTGCAGTCCTCGAGAATCGGTAGAGCCGATGTACATTGCCGGTCGCTTTCGCACAGCCTCCAGACCCTCTAAGACCTGGATCTGCCCGGCTCCGTACTCGCTTTCCTGGGACATGTAAAACCTGCTTTCGGGTAGTGGACCGGCCCTAATAAAAGTCACGTGTACGCGCGCGAGCGCGAGCCGTCATACGACGGCCTCCCAAGGGCCGACGACGGCTGGCCCGTTACAGGAACGCGTCGAACGCCTCGTGACCCTCGATATCGACGCCCTCGTCGGTGATCTCCGCGAGGAAGACGCCGTTACCGGAGCCGGTGTCGCGCTCGACGGCCGATTTGATCGCGCGGGCCGCGATGGACTTGGCGTCCTCGAGCGACAGGTCGTCGTCGTACTCCTGCTCGAGCAGTCCGTAGGCCAGTTGCATCCCGGAGCCGGTGACGGTGTAGTCGTCTTCCATGACGCCGCCGGCGGGGTCGATGCTGTAGACGTGGCTGCCCTCGTCGTCGACGCCGCCGAGGATGGGGTTGATCGCCCGGAACGGGCCGCCGCGGGCGAAATTGCCCGCAAGCGTCGCCAGCGCCTCGATGTCCATCGGCTCGCCGCGACGGGCCTCGTAGAGGTCGACCTCCGAGCGTAGCGTCCGGATGAACGACTGTGCGCCGCCGACGCTGCCGACGAGCGTTAATGCGCCGGTCGGGTGGATCTGCTCGACCTTCTGGACGTTCTTGTTCGAGACGAACCGGCCGCCGAGGCTGGCGCGCATGTCCGTCGCGATGACGACGCCCTCGTCGGTCGCGATGCCGATGGTCGTCGTGCCGGTCTTGTTGACGGTGTCCCCGTCGTCGCCCGCCTGGCTGCCGTTCGGCAGCGACCCCAGTTCCGGCTCGTACGGCGACGGGTCGGCTCCGTGTGTCCGGTTATTCATCGCTTTCCTCCATGTCGATCTCCGAGACGATCGACTCGAGGCGGTCCTCCGCGACCGAACTGAACGATTCATCGTCAGTCGTGATCGTCGCAACGTCGACATCTTCGGCGGCGACGACTTCCTCTTCGGGTTCGCTGAGCGCGCTCACGGCGAGTTCGATGCCGCCATCCACGTCGAGATCGGACTGGTAGTTATCCTCGAGATAGCCCTGAATGACGTCACGGTCGCCGCCGATGGCGGCCGCCTTCCACTCGTAGTCCGTCCCCGAGGGGTCGGTCTCGAACAGTTTCGGCTCGCCGTCCTCGATCCCGCCGACGAGCAGTGCGACGCCGAACGGGCGCGCGCCGCCGGTCTGCGTATATTCCTGAATGTGGTCGGTGATCGACCGCGTCAGTGTCTCCACGCCGATCTGCTGGCCGTATCGCAGTTGTTCGCCCTGTGCGCGACGCCGCGCGAGGTCGACGAGCTGACGCGCGTCGGCGACGTGGCCCGCACTGGCGATACCGACGTGGTCGTCGGCCTTGTGGATCTTCTCGACGCTCGAGCGTTCCATGAGCGGTGAACTGACCCGTCGGTTGGCGGCGAGGACGACGCCATCGGGGGTGCAGAGCCCGACGCTTGCGGTGCCGCGTTTGACTGCCTCGCGTGCGTACTCGACCTGGTAGAGGCGTCCGTCGGGGGAGAAGATGGTGATTCCCCGATCGTAGGCCTGCTGTTGGGATTGTCCTTGCATAGGTTTTGGTCTTCACCTCGGGTAATGGATAGAAATGTATAGGCCTTCGTCTGAAGGCAACTTCGTCTGCCATGTGATATTCGACGACCTCGTGACACTCGGCAGCGCCGATGAGGTATCGGCGGTCGTAATCGGGTGTTCGAAGCTGGATTATCAGGCACTCGCATTCGGTAGTGCCGCCGGTACTGTGCTACTCGAGTCATCATCGCTATCACTTCGGGTGCGCGTCCGGGGTAATACGGTATTACGCGAACCAGCCATCTGACTGGTCGTCTGCTATCTCAAGCTTTTCACTCAACCGACTCCCGGCTGTTGCTTCCGGTATCGCGTTCCGGACTATAGCAAACAGATGCCAGCACGCTGTTCGGGTCTCCTCGACATCCAGCGTCCGCAGACTCGAGAAGGCGAGACACCAGCCGCTTTTCGAAGCTCCCAGAGATGAAACCCCATCCCCATAGTACCGCGGTGGCCGTTCCTGTCGAACCGGTAAACGAGAAAATCCATCGATGCGAACCCGGTGCCAGCCTCGCAGCGGCTGTTTCAGGGATCGGGTTCGCCTCGCGTCCGATCCGACAGCTACCCGCTGACGAAAACACCACTGGGATCGATGCAGGAGGTGGGCGCGTGTGAGCGAACAGTCCGCGTCGGCGTCTACGTCGACATCAGCAGTCGTCGACGCAGTCCCCGGCGGTGAAGTGATCCACGGAGCTCTCTACAGGTACGGACTGGGCGTGCTGTTCGCTGCGAACGTCTTCGGTGCAGGATCGGTCTACATTCTCGCCGACACGGGTGCGAACTTCGCGTACTCCTTGCTGTGGGTGTTACCACTTGCATTCCTCGTCGACATCGCGCTGCACGACATGAGCGCGCGACTCGCCGTGGCCGACGAACCGCTCGCCGACTACATCGCTGACGCGCTCCCGATCGGTGGCTCGACGCTACTGATCGGGATCTCACTGATGTCCGGACTGTGGGCCGTCTCGAACTACGCGGTCGCGGGTGCGGCTCTGGCCTGGCTGATCCCCGGTCTCGACAACGTCCTCGTCGGGATCGTCCTCGCGGCCGGAATCGGCATCGCCGTCGTCCAGATGAAGATCTACGACCGGATCGAAGCGGCGATCGCCGCGATGGTGTTCGCAGTGTTCAGCTCCTACGGCCTGTTGCTGCTCGGCCTCAATGTGCCGTGGCAATCGGTCGCGGCCGGTCTGCAGCCGATCCTGCAGACCGAGATCGGTTATCTCACCGCGGTCATCGCCCTGCTTGGAACGACGGTCTACTGGCCGAACTTTTTCATTCAATCGAGCATCCAGCCGACCAAGGAGTGGACCGACATCTGGGAGTACCGTCGGGACAACGCCGCCGGGATCGCGACGACACTCGTCATCGGTAGCTTCGTGATGATCGTCTCGGCAGTCACGCTCTCCGGCGGTGAAATGTCGTTAACGACCCCCGGAGAACCGCTCGCGTCGATCCTCGGCGAGTACGCGCTCGTGGTGTTCATCCTTGCAGCGTTTCTCGCCTCGATCTCCTCGGCTACCGGGACGCTGTTTGGAGCCGGCTTCATGGTGCCACAGGCGTTCGGGCGAGACACGGTCTTCGGTGATGCCGCGTTCCGACGAACGGTCATCGCGCTGATCGTCCTCTCGGCGATCACCGCGCTTCCGATGCTCATCTACACCGGTTTCGGACCGGTCGAAATGGCGATCATCATGCCGGCCGTCAACGGCGCGATTGGCCTTCCGGTCACCGTCTTCGCGCTCATCGGTGCCGTCAACCGGTTTCACAACATCGACTGGTACGAAAACGCCGCGTTCATCGCGGCGGGACTCGTCCTTCTCGTCGGGAGCCTCCTGACCGTCCAGTCGCTCTACGAAACGATTCTGTCTATCCTCTAGAGGCAGGCAACCCGTTTACTCGAGCGGCTGCGAGTGACGGACTCGTGTGCGATACCCGCGTCGTCCGATCGGAGCGATGCAGAACGGTGGAGTGAGACGGCCTGAAATGACAACACATGTCGTACAAGAGATGATCGCATTCGATTTCGGTCTCTCGCTGATCCTGTTGCTCGTCTCGATCGCGTTCTTTTCTGGGATCGGCATCACCACCATCGGTCCCGGCGGGATCTTCGTGACGATCGCACTCTACTCGCTGACGCCGCTTGCCTCGAGTCAGGTCGCCGGCACTGCCCACGCGACGTTCATCGTGACGGGACTCGTCGGCAGCGCCGCCTACCTCCACTCCGGGGAGATGAACACCGGCGAGAGCCGCGCGATCGCGGTCGTCCTCAGCGGCTCGAGCGTTCTCGGCGCACTCGTCGGCGCGTCGGTGAACCCGTTCGTGCCACGGTCGCTGTTCGGGCTCCTGCTCGGCGGCGTCGCGATAGCCGTCGGCGGGATCATCCTCTATCGCGAACGGCGGGGGTTTAGTCCGATCTACGACCTCGAGCCGCTGACCCGCCTCGGGCAAGCGGTACTCGCAGGGCTCGGATTCGTCCTCGGAGTCGCCAGCGGCCTGCTCGGTATCGGCGGCCCGGTGCTCGCCGTCCCCGCGCTGGTGCTCGTCGGTGTCCCGATGTTGCTCGCCGTCGCCGTCGCGCAGGTCCAGTCGATCTTCATCGCGACGTTTGCGGCCTCGGGCTATTTCCTGCAGGGAAACGTCCTCGTTCCGCTCGCGGTCGTCGTCGGCACACCGCTGTTGCTCGGCGTCGTCGTCGGCTGGCGCGTCGCCCACGTTGTCGACCCCGAGAAGCTGAAAGTCGCGCTGGGACTCGTCCTCCTGGCGGTCGGCCCCTATCTCGCGCTGTGACCAGCAACATGATGCAGTTGACGGGACCCAGACTGAAGACGACGCGCGTGGACGTCGAGATACCATGCCATCGCGGATCCTCGTCCCGTTTAACGACACCGAGCCCGCTCGCGACGCACTCGCACACGCGTTCGAGCTGTTTCCCGACGGCGAGTTCGTCGTGATGTCCGTCGCCGATACGACCTCGTTGCCGTACATCCCGAACACCGCGGACGACGCCGACCCAAGTGCCGAACGCCATGAGTTGCTGGACGACGCTGCCAATCAGTTGGCCGCAGCCGAAGCCATCGCCGACGAGCACGGTGTCGACATCGACACCCGAACACGAACAGGAACACCAGCCCAGGAGATCCTCTCAGTTGCCGAGCGCGACGCCGTCGATCACGTCGTCATCGGCAGCCACGGCCGATCCGGCGTCGCGCGGCTCCTGCTCGGCAGCGTCGACGAAGTCGTCGTTCGACACTCGCCGGTCCCGGTCACGACGGTCCGCTGACGGCCTCGAAGCGGCGTGTCGATCGCGATCCGGGACCTTGCGATGACGGGTAGCGGATGCGCCCAGTCGCGTCGATGATACGGAGATGGCACATTCCGGCATAATCCCCTTCCCCGCCGTTCCAGTACGATGAGCCGATGCTTCCGTTCGTCGCGATGGCGATCGCTCTCGTCGGTGGCGTCGTGATACTCGAGGTCACGTCGTATCGAGCGCTCGAGCGGCTCCCCTCGGTCGCCACCGAGGAATTCCCCGAGATCGACCGGGAGTTGCTTGGGAAGTTCAGCAGCTTCGACCCGGAACTCGGGTGGGTTCCCCAGCCGAACCGTGAGAAACAGAAAGACACGGGCGACCACCTCCCCGGCGAGGAGGTCCGCAGCGTGGTGACCTACTCGACCGACGAGTACGCCAGTCGGGTCTGTCCCGCCAGAGACCGCGACGAGAACGCCGATCTCACGGTCTCGACCTACGGTGATTCCTACTGTTTCTGCCGAGAGGTCGACAACGACGAAACGTTCCAGCACTACCTCGCGGCGGAACTCGATACCCACGTCGCCAACTACGGCGGTGGCAACTACGGGCTCGATCAGGCGCTCATGCGACTCAAACGAAAATACCCCGAGGACCCGACCGACTACGTCTTCATGGTCGTCACCGCCTCCTCGATCGCGCGCATTTTGAGCGTCTGGAAACACTACCAGGAGTTCGGCAATATTCTGGCGGTCAAACCCCGGTACGTGCTGGGAGAGAACGGCCTCAAGCGCGTCGAGAGTCCCATCGACGAGAAGGAAGACCTGCTCGACCTCGAGTCGAAGGCCGACTTCCTCCGTGCGTACGACTTCCACTACGATCACTGGTTCGAGCCCCACTTCGCGACGTGGCCGTACACGATTGATTTCCTCGAGAAGGGAGAACACCTCCGGTACGCCGGCTACACGGCCGGGAAGGAACTCGAGCGCCGATTCGGCCGGTTGGTCCCTGGAATCGACTTCGATCAGGCACAGACGCGGTCGGCGCTGCGGCTGGAACGGCCCCGGGTGCGGTACCACGATCGGCTATTCGAGACCCACGAACCCCTCTTCGACGCGCTCATCGAGGAGTTCGTCGACTACGCGGACGACCAGGAGTTCGAACCGGTCTTCGTGATGGTCCAGCAGCTTCGCTACGCGAAATACGAGGCCGAACATGGGCCGATCTACGGCGATCTCATGGAACGTCTCGACGAGCGCTACGACGAGCTGACGACAATCGACATGGCGACGCACCTCTCACCCGACGACGGCGACGTCGAGTCGCTGTACGTCGAGCGTGGAGAGGGTGGCCACTACAGCCCCGAAACGAACGCGGAAATCGCGGACGTGCTGGCCGACGTCGTCGAGCAGCGAGCGGTCGTCGAATGAACACGATCTATCTCGCCATCGGCGTCGCGTTGCTCGGTGGCGGGATCGTCGACATCCTCTGGACGACCCTCTGGGTTGACGGTGGTTCGGGGCCGATCTCCGGCCGATTCACGACCGGTGTCTGGAAGGGGCTCCGTCTCGTGACGCGGGACCACGACCGGGCGCTCAGCCTCGCCGGCCCGCTCATTCTCACCCTGACGCTCGTGCTGTGGATCGGCCTCATCTGGATCGGCTGGACGTTTATTTTCGCCAGCTACCCGACCGCGCTGGTCGACACGCGCACTGGCGGGACCGCCGACTGGTGGGGACGGTTCTACTACGTCGCCTACACGATGTTCACCGAGGGGAACGGCGACTACACCCCGCTGTACGGCGGCGACGTCTGGGAAGTCGCCAGCGCGTTCACGACGGCCACGGGCATGGCCTTCGTCACGCTCGGCGTCTCCTACGTCCTCACCGTGCTCGGGGCCGTCTCCGACAAGCGAGCCTTCGCCAGCACCGTCACGGGACTGGGCGGCCGGAGCGAGGCGTTCGTCCGTGCGGGCTGGAACGGCCAGAATTTCGACGGCCTCGAGCGAAGCATCGAGACGCTTGGCTCCGAGTTGAGCACCCTCGCCGAGCAACACAAGTCGTATCCGATCTTGCACTACTACCACAGCGAGAAGGGCGAACGCGCCTCGGCCGTGGCCGTCCCTATCTTCGACGAGTCGCTCATGCTCTTTCGATATGCCGTTCAGGACGACGCCAGTCCCGATCCTGCCATCGTCGAGAGCGCCCGCTCGAGCGCCCAGAGCTACCTCGAGACACTCGATGAGTCCTTTATCGACCCCGAGCCGGCGGTCCCCCGATCGCCGAACCTCGAGCGGCTCCGTGCGGACGACATTCCGACCGTTTCGGATCCGGAGTTCGCCGACGCCCTTGCGGACCAGACCGACCGCCGTCGGCGATTGCTCGGCGTCGTCGAAGCCGACGCGTGGGAGTGGCCGCCGCTCGAGGAGTGACGTGAGCCAGCCTGCTCAGGACGCTCGACTGGCTGTCGACGGGGGGCGCCCGCGTCCCGGAATATCCCGGACCGGTCTTCATTGCGCTTCGGGTCGTGTCCGGCGGTATGGAGGCGTACGATTTCCTCGTCATCGGCTCCGGGTCGGGGCTCGACGTGGCGAACGTGGCGGCAAATCAGGAGCAGTCGGTCGCGGTCGTCGAGAAGGGACGACTCGGCGGTACCTGCCTCAATCGTGGCTGTATCCCGTCGAAGAAGCTGTTGTATCGCGCCGAAGTGATGGAGACGATCGAGCGCGCCGACGAGTTCCATATCGACGCCACGGTGAACGACGTTCAGTTCGCGGACATCGTCCGCGACGTCACCGAGGACGTTCACGGCAGTTCGGACTCGATCCGGCGCGGTCTGCACTCGTCGGATCGGATTGACCTGTACGAAGCGGAGGGCCGGTTCGTCGACGAACGGACGATCGAACTCGACGGCGGGAGCCATGACGGTGAGCGCCTCGCCGCCGACACCGTCCTCGTCGCAGCGGGAACACGCCCGGCGATTCCACCGATCGACGGCATCGAAACCGTCGACTACCTCACCAGCACCGAGGCACTGCAGTTGGAGACCCTGCCGGATCACCTCGTGATCGTCGGCGGCGGCTACATCGCGGCCGAACTGGGCCAGTTCTTCGGGACGTTCGGCAGTGACGTATCCATTATCAGTCGGCGGCCGAACCTGCTTCCAGACGCCGACGAGGAAGTTGCCGTCGAATTCACCGAGCGCTACGCGGACCGATTCGACGTCTATCCCGGCTACGAGGCCACTGCGGTCCTACAGAGCGAGGACCCGATCACCGTCGAGGCGCGCCCGTATACCTACGATGATGGTGGCGGGGCACGCCCGGGAGACATGATTTCCGTCACCGGCGACGAACTGCTCGTCGCGGCCGGTCGCGTTCCCAATACCGACACGATGAACGTCGAGGCCGCCGGTATCGAAACCGATCGCGACGGGTTCGTACAGACCGACGAGTACCTGCGGACGACCGCAGACGGCGTCTGGGCGCTCGGCGACATCGTCGGCGAGTACCTGCTGAAACACAACGCGAACCACGAAGCCCGGGCCGTCATGCGCAATCTGTTCGGCGACGACCTCGAGCCGGTCGACTACACGGCGATGCCGTTCGCCGTCTTCGCCTCGCCAGAGGTCGCCGGCGTCGGGCTGACCGAACAGGAACTGCGCGCCGCGGACCGCGAGTACGCGAAACGAACGTATCGATACGAGGAGACTGCCCGCGGGAGCGCGATGAACGCCGAGGGGTTCGTCAAGCCGCTCATCTCCCTCGAGGGAGAGATCCTCGGCTGTCACATCATCGGCCCCGACGCCTCGAACCTGATCGAGGAAGTCGTCGTGGCGATGACGGCCGGTTCCGGGACGATCTACGATATCCGGGAGTCGGTCCACGTCCACCCCGCGCTCTCGGAGGTCGTTCAGCGCGCGTTCGCGGGGCAGTTCACTCGTGGTGGCCACGAACACGGACACGATCACAGCTAGTAGATCGTCGCCGGATCTGCAAACGCGGTACACGACCGACATCGGCTTTTCTATTCCCGGACCGCAGTCTCGGCTGCAATGGCAAACGCAGCGATCGTTATCTTGGCAGGGACGGAATCGCACGCCGACCTCGGCCGGCTCGTCAACGGTCTCGAGACGGCCGCGGAATTCGCTGATACTCCCGACGACGAGGTAGAGCTGATCTTCGACGGCGCCGGAACGCAGTGGATTTCGGAACTCGAAGACGAAGGGCACGACTATCATGACCTCTATCGGTCGATCCAAGACGAAGTGGTCGTCTGTGATTACTGTGCCAACGCCTTCGGCGTCGACGACGTCGCCGATCAGGCCGATATCATCACCGCTGACGAGAACGACGGCCATCCAAGTATTCGGTCGCTGGTCGACGACAAATATGAGATTATCACGTTCTGAGTAAGCAACGGTCTCAATTTCGGGTCCCACTGCCCATCGAACCAGCACGATGTCCCTTGTGATCCACTTTCACTCCGGTAGCACACAGCTTTTAGCCCCGCCGTTAGTACAGGAAGACGATGACGTCGTTCCAGTCGACACTCGGTGACGAGCCGGGGATCGCCGAGGAGCTGGCCGAAAGCCAGCAGTCGATCTCCATCGCCGAGTTCTTCGAGAAGAACAAGCACATGCTCGGCTTCGACAGCGGCGCTCGAGGCCTCGTCACGGCCGTCAAGGAAGCCGTCGACAACGCCTTAGACGCCGCCGAGGAGGCCGGTATTCTCCCGGATATCTATGTCGAGATTCAAGAAGCCGGCGACTACTACCGCCTGATCGTCGAGGACAATGGGCCTGGCCTAACCAAAGACTCGCTCCCAAAGGTCTTCGGGAAGCTACTCTATGGGTCTCGCTTTCACGCACGCGAACAGTCCCGTGGCCAACAGGGGATCGGAATCTCCGCTGCGGTGCTTTACTCGCAACTGACCAGCGGGAAGCCCGCCAAGATCACCAGCCGAACCCAGGGCTCGAGCGAAGCACAGTACTTCGAACTCATCGTCGACACCGACGCAAACGAACCCGAGATCAGCGTCGAGGAGACGACCACGTGGGATCGGCCCCACGGCACCCGCATCGAACTCGAGATGGAGGCCAACATGCGCGCCCGCGGGCAACTCCACGACTATATCAAGCACACGGCGGTCGTCAACCCTCACGCTCGCCTCGAGCTGCGCGAACCCCAGGAACACTTCAAATTCGAGCGCGCGACCGACCAGCTCCCCGAAGAGACCGAGGAGATCCGTCCACACCCCCACGGCGTCGAACTCGGGACCGTGATGAAGATGCTGGCGGCGACGGACTCCCAGACGGTCTCTGGCTTCGTCCAGGAGGAGTTTACTCGTGTTGGGAAGAAGACCGCCGACTCGATCATCGACGCGTTCCGCGACCGTCACTACGGCCGCGAGATGCGCTGGCGGCCGCCCACGGCACACGACGATGCCGATCTCGCCGCCGCAGTCGAGGACGCGACGGCGAACAAGGGCCCCGAGGCGACGACGGCCTTTGCCGACGCCATCGCTGACGCGGTCGCAGACGAGGACCGCATCGCTTACCACGAACTGCTCGCGGTCGTCGACGCGGCCGCCGAGGAGGTCGCAGTCGATCACGGAACGACGTTCGGCGACACCGTTCGCGAAAACGCCGTCGAGGCGGTCTGGCTCGAGCTTATCGACGCTACTGAGGGGGACACAGACGACGCTGATGCAGCCACCGGAGCGGACGGCGACTCGCGGCTGGTTGCTGACCTCTACGAACTCGCAGACGACGCGACGAGCACGCGGAAAGACGACGAGACGATCCACGCCTTCGCAGATCGGCTCGCGGGGAAATTCGATGATCTCGAGGATCGACGACACCGACTCACACGCGCGACGCTTCGAGAGTTCGTCGACCGAGCCGCAGACTTGACCGAGGAGTACGACGAGGTCTCCTTCGGCGAAACGGCCCGCGAAAACGTCGTCGAGGCCGTCTGGAACGTAATGGCGACGGTTCCCGACGACCCGCCGCTCGTCCGCGAACTGAACGGCGACCGCGACGCCACCAGCGACCTCGTCGACGCGATGCGCGAGACAGACATCATGGCACCGCCGACGCGGTGTCTCTCACCGATCTCCGAGGACCTCATCACCGCCGGCTTAGAGAAGGAGTTCGACGCCGATTTCTACGCCTCCGCGACGCGTGACGCCGGCGTCTCCGGTGGCGATCCGTTCATCGTCGAGGCCGGCATCGCCTACGGTGGCGACCTTCCCGCCGAGGGCACCGGCGAAGTCATGCGCTTTGCGAACCGGGTCCCACTGGTCTACCAGCGCGGTGCCTGTGCGACGACGGACGTGGTCAAATCGATCGGCTGGCGCAACTACGGCCTCGACCAGCCCGGTGGCTCCGGCCTGCCGAACGGGCCGGTCGTGATCATGGTCCACGTCGCCTCGACGAACGTCCCCTTCACCAGCGAGTCGAAAGACGCCATCGCTAACGTCCCCGAAATCGAAGACGAGATCGAACTCGCAATTCGGGAGGCGGCACGCGATCTCAAGAGCTATCTCAACAAGCGCCGGTCGATGCAAAAGCGCCGGAAGAAACAGAACGTCCTCGGGACGATCCTCCCCGAGATGGCCACGAAGGTCGCCGAAGTCACCGGCCGTGAGGAACCCGACATCGACGACGCGATCGCCCGCATCATGAACAACGTGCTCGTCGAACGCCAGACCAAAGCGAACGGCGACGGACAAGCCGTCTCGGTCACCGTCGAGAACAACTCGAGTACGAATGAATCCCTCGAGATCATCGACATCGTCTCGGCCGAACCCACGTCCCTCTCCGACGGCGCGACCGTCGTCGAGATGGACGGCGAGTGGTTCGTCAAGTGGGAACCCGAGGTTGGAAGTGACGACGAGGCCACGCTCGAGTACGAGGTCCCGGACGACGCGACGTTCGATCTGGACGTGAAAGGCGTCGAGAGCGAGAAACTTACCGTGAAACAATGAGTGCAGACAACGACCAGCAGGCACGAGAGCAGTTGATCGATCTCGCAGCGCAGTTCTACGACCAGTTCGAACTCGGCGAGATCCCCCACATGTCCGTTCCGACACGGACGAAGAACAACATCGAGTACGACGAGGACAAAGCCGTCTGGGTCTACGGCGACCGCGAGTCGACCCGGTCGGCCAACTCCGTCCGCGGCGCGCGGAAGCTCCTGAAGGCAGTCTACACCATCGAGTTCCTCGCCGACCAACTCGAGGAGGATCGCTCCTCGACCCTGCGTGAACTCTACTACCTCTCGGAGAGCTGGGACAACGAGGAAGCTCAGTTCTCGGATCAGGACGAATCGAACGGGCTCATCGAAGACTTAGAGATCGTCTCGGGGGTCACCCGCGAGGACTTCCACATGCGCCCCGAGGAGTCGGGCGCGACGCTCATGGGACCGCTGCACCTCCGCGAGCAGACCCGCCGCGGCGAACGCGAAATCCACTGTCAGAAAGACGTCGGCGAGGGCGGCTACCAGATTCCGAACAACCCCGACACGATCGACTTCCTCGATTGTGACGCCGACTTCATTCTCGCAGTGGAGACTGGTGGGATGCGTGACCGACTCGTCGAGAACGGCTTCGACGACGAGTACAACGCCCTGATTGTCCACCTCAAGGGGCAGCCCGCGCGGGCGACTCGCCGGATCACGAAACGGCTCCACGACGAACTCGACCTCCCCGTCACCGTCTTTACGGACGGTGACCCGTGGTCGTACCGCATCTACGGCTCGGTGGCCTACGGCTCGATCAAGTCCGCCCACCTCTCGGAGTACCTCGCGACCCCCGCAGCACAGTTCATCGGCATCCAGCCCGCCGACATCGTCGAGTACGACCTGCCGACCGACCCTCTCTCGGATTCGGACATCAACGCCTTGGAGAGCGAACTCGAGGACCCGCGCTTCCAGACCGACTACTGGGAAGAACAGATCGAACTGCAACTCGATCTCGGGAAAAAGTCCGAACAGCAGGCGCTGGCGTCGCACGGATTGGATTTCGTGACGGAGACGTATCTCCCCGAACGGCTCACCGAGATGGACGTCTTCTAGAGCGTCGTATCGAATCCTCTCTCGAGGCGCGGTTCTACTGCTGGGTTTCGACAGTCGCTCTGTCGTGTGTTCGGCCATGGCCTGTGTCTGCAGGTGTAACGGGTTCCCGGCTACATCGCCAGTCACCGTCTAGAATAGTGATATGGCAGACGAAAACGACAGCCAACGGCCGATGCACAGCGACCCGGACAAGGAGGCGATCGACGAGCCGACGACTTCCGGCGCGCAGGAGGCCGACGAGACCGCATGGATGATGAAAGAGGGTGTCTCGATCGGCCTGATCTCGATTGCACTCGTCCTCGTGCTGGCACTGGTGCTCCTGCAAGCGACTGACTCCGCGATCGACATCTTCGGATTGTTCATCGACAGCGCACTGGGTCAGTGGCTCGTGGTCGGCGTCCTCGCGCTCGTCGTTCTCGGGGCGTTTGCCTGGTCTCGTGTCGGCGTCTGAGCGCTGGCGTTGGGTAGCTGTTACTCGTCGAGAACGACCGGGACGCCCCGGTGTGCGACATCGACGACGAACGCGTCGGCGTCGGTTTCGATCGCCGCGAACGTATCGTAGTGCACCGGGAGCACGAGATCTGGCTCGAGCCGGGCAACCAACGCTGCCGCCTCGTGGCGATCCATCGTGAACGTGCCGCCGATCGGTGGGAGGAAGCAATCGACCGGAACGTCCTCGTGGACAGGCAGCACGTCGGTATCGCCGGGCCAGAACGCCGTGACGCCGTCGATGGTGAGGCCGAAGCCACAGCCCTGTCCCTCGGGATGGTAGGGACGACCGTCGTCGTCAGTGTGTGGTCCGTCCGGATCGTTGTACGCGGGCGTCGTGAACAGGTCGAGCGGCCCGAGGACGAACGATTCGTCCATCCCGACACGTTCCACGTCGAACGGGAGGTCGTCGGGACCTTCCTCGACACGGTCGATCTCGCTCGCGTCGATCGACTCGTGAACGACGACCAGCGCGTCCTCGCGGGCGACCCGTCGGATCGAGTCGGGATCGTAGTGGTGATCGTGGCTGACGAGGATCAGATCACCGTCTCGAGGCTCGAGTCCGTCTAACACGCCGTATTCCTCGGGACCGGGATCGATGTAGACGACGGCACCGGTCTGACCTTCGATCCGGATGGTCGCAAGGCCGAACCAGTCGACGGTCACGGCGTCGAATCGGACGGTCATGGAAGTTCTCTCAGGGAATCCGAACCGAGTGCTCGAGTGTCCCGACGCCCTCGACTTCGATCTCGATTTCGTCGCCGTCGGCGAGCGGACCCACGCCCTCGGGCGTGCCGGTCGCGATCACGTCACCGGGCTCTAAGGTGAGATAGGTCGTGATCTCGGCGATCAGCTCCGGAATGGAGAAGATGAGGTTCTCGCGGGAGCCGTCCTGTTTGAGTTCGCCGTTGACGCGGGTTCGGACAGCGGCATCCTCGGGGACTTCGTCAGGGGTCGCGAGAACCGGCCCCATCGGTGCGGCACCGTCGAAGGCCTTGCCGCGGATCCAGTTCTGTTCCTGGCGCTGGTCGTCGCGGTTCGAGAGGTCGTTGACGCAAGTAAAGCCCGCGACGACGTCCATCGCATCGGCTTCGGAGACGTGGCGACACTGCTCGCCGATGACGACGCCGAGTTCGGCCTCGTGGTCGATCCGGTCTTTTCCTGCCGGCAGGGTGACGGTGTCACCGTGGGCCGCGAGCGCGTTCGGCGGTTTGAGAAAGAGCATCGGCCGATCGGGAACCTCCGAATCGAGTTCGGCGGCGTGTTTGGCGTAGTTCTTCCCGATACAGACGACCTTCGAGGGCTCCGACGGCGGCAGGACGTCGATTTCGTCGCTCTCGAGGGCGTAGCTCTCGGTTGCGAAGTGGACGGTCCCGTTGTCGTACTCACCACGGCGGACTGCACCGGCTGGATCACGAAAGCGGACGTATTTCATGGTCGGTGGAATGGGTACCGGGGATCAAAAGCGTTGAGGAGGCGGCCAGTGTGCGGTGACAGCAATACGTCTCGCGCTCACGTCCCCGCGATCGGCTGGTTCGATCCAATCTGTTAGAACCCGAACGTGATCTCGGGATGGGACTCGGCGGAATGTCACGCTCTCAACAGTGACTGCTGCCTTGATGGGTGCGTGAGAGCGTGCCATCGTCGCCTCGGAACGGAACGCTTTTTACTAGCCCCCGGCAACGATGAGTTGCACACAAGGTGTGTGACGGATCGCTCCGTTGGTGTAGTCCGGCCAATCATTTCGGCCTTTCGAGCCGATGACCTGGGTTCAAATCCCAGACGGAGCATTTTACGGCGAGCAAACTCACGAGTCGTACGTGCGACCCTGGATTTGAAGTAGAGAAATGCGAGCGGTAGCGATCGTTTCGCGTAGTTCAAATCCCAGACGGAGCACTTCTACCGAACTTTCACGATTCGATAGCCGTCAGTTCCGGCAGTCGGTGACGGTGTCCGGATCGGCGGTCATCGACGAGTCAGCAGTCGACTCGAGCACGGCTGGAGACAGCCGTCACCAATGACGATCGGCATCCGAGAGAAGTGAACACGAACTGATCCCTCGCTGCCATGAACGCTGGCGTTGGTCTCACCAATTCACACCTATGCAAGAGACTGCCGCTCGACTCGCAACATCGACTCACTGACCTCGAGTAGAACTGGATGTTCGTAAACCTCTAGTACGTGGCGTACGTGGAGCCAGCTAATGACCTACGAGAATCTGGACGCGGACCTGGTAAACGAACTTCTCGGCGACGGTCGGGCAAGTCTCCGCAGTCTCGCCGAAAAACTCGACGTCTCCGTCACGACGGTCTCGAATCACCTCTCCGATCTCGAGGAGAAAGGCGTGATCGAAGGCTACACGCCGAAGGTCGATTACGACGCCGTCGGCTACGACGTCACGGCGGTCATGCAACTGAAAGCCGAAGGGAGCGCACTGCCAGAAATCACACGGACACTCAAAGACCACCGGCAGATGATCTCCGTCTACGAAGTCACAGGGGACTACGACGTCATCGCGATCGGGAAGTTCAAAGATACGGACGACATGAACGAAGAGATCAAATCGTTGATCACCGATCCCGATATCAAGCAGTCGAATACGAGCATCGTGCTCAACACCGTCTCCGAGAACGAACAGTTCGAACTCGAGACCGAGTAATCAGTTATCGTCGCCCGCTGCCGTCTCATACGGACTCCTGTCAGTAGGTGCCGGCCGGCCGCGATCGCTCTGCGATCCCACCGGTCACTCGCTACCGTAGACCGTCTCAGCCCCTGTTGTTCCGGGCCGAAGCGATACCGTCGTGCGTTCGATGTACGCTCGAGAGTGGGGAGAATGCCAGCTATGCTCCGTTCGTCTCGTTACCGACAGCCGCCGTCTCGTTATCCGCTGTCGGTTCAGCGTCGCTGTCGACACCGTCTTCGTCTGCCGGTTCCTCACTACCGTCGCCATCGGCTGGGACGAGTCGGTGGACCGCCCCGTCTCCTTCGACCGTCGACGTGCTGGTCGTGAGGACGTAGATCTCGCCGTCGGCACCCTCCCCGAAGGCGTAGACGAAGCCGGTCGGCCGACCGTTTTCGGCCGCCTCGCCCTCGAGTTGAAGCTGTTCGATGGGCCACAGTCCGTCCTGACCGGAGTCCTGTGTGGCGTCTCCCTCGATGTCCTGCCAGCCCTCGGGCGGCCGTGCGAGGAAGACGGTCCCCGGACTCTCGCCGTCGAGGCTCCAGTCGCCGAAGACGTACGTTCCTTCGAGGTCGCTGATTTCGTCGCCCTCGTAGAGGGTGCCACCGGTGACGGAGACGCCGATCTGACCGCTACTGACTCCCGCACCGCTGCCGGTTCCGCCGGCGGTTTCGTTGCCGGCCGCAGTCTCGTTGCCGCTCGTGGTTTCGTTCCCGGCGTCGGTCTCGTTGCCGCCATCGTCTCCGGCACCGGGTTCTGGCTCGCGGACGCTGATTTCGTGGGGATACTCGATCACTGGATCGAGGAGGGGTTCGCCACCGCGAACGTCCTCCGGCGTGCGCTGGGGACAGTTCTGCGGTGGCTCACTGGGCGTCTCTGTGCTAAAGCAGTGGGTTCCTTCCTTGACGTTCCAGCTGTAGTTGCCGCCCCGCTGGACGTGGTTGACGCTCTCGAAGAGATTTTGTCCGACGTCCGCGGCGAGGAGTTCGCCACTGTCGGTAAAGGACATCCCCCACGGGTTTCGGAAGCCCCAGGCGTAGTGTTCGCCGAGCTCGCCCTCCTGATCGACCAGCGGATTGTCGTCCGGAATCGCGTACGGCGTCTCGTCGCCCTCTTGATCGACATCAATCCGGAGGATTGCGCCGAGCAGGTTCTCCTGGGTGTCCTGACCGTTGCCGCCGTCGTTCTCGTCGTACCAGTCGTCGACGTGGCCGGTTCCGATGTCGTTTGCGCCGCCGCCGTCGCCGGTTCCCACGTAGAGGTAGCCGTCGGGACCGAAGCAGACGTTCCCCGAGTTGTGATTGAATTGCGGCTCCGGAATCTCGAGGATCACCCGCTCGGAGTCCGGATCTGCCGTCGCGTTGTCGTCGCTTGCCGTCTGGAACTCCGAGAGGACGAACGTGTGGTCGTACTCCTCGGGCGTTCCGTCCCGTGGTGGCGAGCTATACCGGACGTAGAACTGACCGTTGTCGGCGAACTCAGGGTGGAACGCGAGGCCGAGCAGCCCGCGCTCGTCGAACTCCATGAACTCGACGAGTTGGTCCGAGATGTCGAGGAACGGCTCGTCCTCGAGTCCGTCGGGTCCGTGGACGTAGATCTGTCCCGTCTGATCGGTGATGAACCGCCGGTCGGCGTCCTCGTCGGCGACCGTGAGGCTCGTCGGGGCAGTCAGCCCCTCCGCGACCGTCTCGATGCCGACGGTCGGTCCCTGACCGATCACCTGGTCTGGTGTCGCGGCCATATCGCCGTCGCCCTCCTCCTCGACGAGTTCGATATCGCCGCGCATCCTGCTGGAGTGAGGTCGGCAGTAGTACTCTCCCATTCCCTCCTGTGCGGTGAACTCGATGGTCTGGGTCTCGCCTTCCGTCACGAAGATGTCCGTCGAAATGAACTCCTCATCGCCCGCCTCGTTTTCGATGACGAAGTTGTGCCCCGCGCCGTCCAAGTTCTCCCAAACGAGCGTATAGTCGCGGCCCTCCACGAGTCGGAGCGTCGGGTTTCGTTCGTCCGCAATCGTCTCCGGTGCTTGTCCGACCCACCCGCTTATCTGACCGCCCAATCTGATTTCATCGGTGATGGCGTCTTGCTGGCCCACTACAGGAAGTGCAAACCCCGCCGCGGAAAGCGCCGCGGATGAGCGAAGAATCATCCGCCTCGAAACCGCCGGTGTGGAATCGTCGTTTCGTGTCATGATAACCGTTAACTGCCGTTCTGGATCGCGTCTCTCGCCCTGCACCCGAGATGTGTTGGTATCGCACAATAAACCGAATCGATCGTTCCTCGAATAAGTCGATCTTGTTCGAATTCCGATGCCCTAATCCGGTTTTATTGAACGCTAATAACCGATTTCGACCCTGCTACGGTCCGTATTCGGGTGTTTGCACCAATCCATAATGGTTGTTGATAATAAATATTCCGAAAGGTACTAATGGAGAGATGTGGCGGTAGCTGGCAATGGTGCAAACGCTTGCCGTCGACACTGACGAGGTGTCCGAACGAGTCGTCACTGGCGTCGCAACACTCGAGGGAACCGATCCGGTAGAGTTGCCGCCCCTGTTCGACGCGATCGATCCAGATGCACTCGCGTCGGTCTTCGCAACGACTGCAACCGGTATATGCCGCTCTGGCACCGTCGAATTCACGTATGCGGATCACCAGATTCAGGTCTCGTTTGACGAAACCGGGAACACTGTCGTGACGATCGATTGAGTGGGAGGCGGCACCTGCCTACCCTGCTTGCTGCTCTCCGTTTTTCCTCCGAAGTCAGGTCGTGAGCCACTCGCTCGCAAGATACTGCGGTGACGGGCCAGGGTGGAGTCGCTACTGTAATGCGACAGCGCCCGATACGAGCCATCAATGGCACGACTCGAGCGGCTCAGGGCCTATCCGGTGAAGGCACTCGACGGCATCGACCTCGAGCAGGCGGCCATCCTCGAAGGCGGGACTATCGAACACGACCGAGAGTTCGCGTTGTTCGACGCCGACGACGGGGTGATAAACGGGAAACGAACCGCCCGCGTCCACGACCTCGATACGGTGTTCGATCCGGAGACGGCCGTGCTCACGGTCGCAACGCCTGACGGAGAGTGCCAATGGTTTGACCTCGAGAGCGAGCCGAAGGCGGCTGCGGCTTGGTTCAGCGAGTGGTTCGACGGAACGCTCTCGCTCGAGCGGGATCGGTCGCTTGGATTCGTCGACCGACGCGAGATGGGGCCGTCGGTGATCAGCACGGCGACACTTCGTACCGTGGCCGACTGGTTCGACGAGACGACGGTCGATGACGTGCGCCGGCGACTCCGGACGAACGTCGAGATCGGCGGCGTCGAGCCGTTCTGGGAGGACCAATTCGTCGGCGCGGATGCGCCGGCATTCGAGATCGACGGCGTCCGGTTCGAGGGTGTCAAACCGTGTGCTCGATGTATCGTCCCCCAGCGCGATCCCGACACCGGTGAGGTGACAGCGGGCTTTCGAGAACGATTCGTTCGCCGTCGCGAAGCGACGTTTCCCGACTGGGCAGACGCCGACGCGTTTGAGCACTACTATTCGCTGACAATTCTTACGCGCGTTCCCGACCGCGACCGTGGTGAGTGCCTTCGCGTCGGCGATCCGGTCACGGTCGTTACGGATTGAGTCCTGTAGCGATCGGCCATCGACCTAGACGGTCTGCTGTCAGACGGGGTCAGTACACCCACGCCCGCCTTGCGGGTGGGCGGTACCCAGTGACGGGAAACCGTATCAGTGGTCGATCAAGGGATGCTCGAACGTCGTCTCGGCTCCCGATCGTTCGTCAGCTGATTCCTCCAGAGCCGTCTCGAGGTCCAGCGTGGCCAGTAGTTCGTTCCGCGCCGGCTCGTCCGGCCGTCGAAAGTAGTAGGTGGATGCACAACCGGCGATCATCCCCGAGAGCGGCCGCTCTTCGTCGTGGACGATCGAAACGAGGTCTCCCGTCACCGCGATCAGGGCGGCGTCGTCCGGCTTGTACAGGGCCGCACGGAGTTCGCCGGCGGTACAGTCGGCCGGTAGTTCGAGAGTGACGCCGTCGACGGTTGCCCATCGCGTCTCCATACAGCACTAGTCGGATACGTGCATCTATACGATTGTGCCCGCAGACACATGCCGGTCGTACCCGGGGTTCAAGCGTGGAGCGCCACCGCTGACCAGCGCGGCCAGGCGGTAAGTGGGTTCGTCCGGAGAGTCCATGGCTGGTCGATCGAAGGGGAGAGGCGATCGGGTGCTCGAGTTCGTGGCCGACTATCGTGTCGATACACTGATGAGACAGGAGGTGGGTCAACAGCCGCACAGCGTACACCCGGTCGTGGTCTCCGGAGGGTGACTCGTCCGCTCGGCGGGCCGCGTCGGTCCGGCGGACGAGACATCGACGCCGGTTCCGGCCCGCCCCGGATCGGTCTTTCTCTACGGTGTCAGGAAACGCTTTGAGCGTCCAGTCCAACACTGCGGGTGTGAGCGAAAATCGCGTCGTCGAAGGGCGAATGGTGACGGCCAGAAAACTCGCTGAGATCGTCGAAGGCGACTCCGTGATGGAGGTCGATTCGATCGAAGAGGCCGACCGAGAGTGTCCGGCGTGTGGCGGCTCCGTCTTGACGGTGACGTACATGCCATCCGTGACCGAACTCGTCACTGGCTGGAAGTGTCAAGACTGCGAGTGGAGCGAGACCGACCGAAACTGATCGGCCGCGAGACAGCGACTCCTCGTCGGCGACTCACGAGAAGACGGACGGCAGCGTCGCCTCGTCGATCCAGAACTCCTCGACGGCCCGTCCGAGTGCAGCGAACTCGACCGGATCGCTCGGTTTCGTGAGATACGCGTTCGCACACAGCTCGTAGCTTTTGCGGATGTCTTCGGCCGCTTCCGAACTCGTTAGGACGATGACCGGAACGGACGTCAGGTCCTGTTCGTCTTTGATGGCCTCGAGGACCTCGAAGCCGTCCGTTCTGGGAAGATTTAGATCGAGTAGCATCAGATCGATGCTGGGGCTGGACGTATCGCAGACGTGCTCTTGCAGGAACTCGAGGGCTGCGTCGCCGTCGACGACCGTGTGAAACGTCGGCTCGAACCCCGCCGTTCCAAACGCTTCCTGTATCAGACGGACGTCGCCGGGATTGTCCTCGACGAGTAAGATGGACACTGACTCGGAGTCGGACTTCTGAGACACGGGTCGGTTCGCTCGGATGGTGGGTGGCTGGCGAATTAAGGCTACGTACAAAGTGTGTTGGGTTCACGTCGTTCGCTTCAGTGATCGACGACTATCACTGCAGTCGTCTGCTACCGCTCGACGATCGTCCCACCGGCCAACCCGTCCCACTCGACGCGGTAGCCGAGTCGCGAGAGGATCGTGCTCGCATCGGAGAGGCCGTTTGCCTCGAGCACCGCCTCAGCGTCTTCGAGCGCCATCCCGGCCTCGAGATCGTCCTCGAGTCGATTGAGAACGGCAGGCCGAACCAGTGCCCGGCCGACCCGTTCGTGGTCGGGCGTGGCTTTGTCCGCGAGGGCAGCCGCGCTCACGCCGTGGCGCTCGGCGAGCGTCTCGAGCGTGACGACATCGTCGTCCGGCTGCAACGTGTCGGGAAGCTGTGTTGCATCCTCGGCAACCAGCTGTCGTTCGTACTCCCGGAGGACATCGGCGACGTCTTTGATCCGCACTGTCCCCGAGTAGGGGACCGCCCGGTGGTCGCGGGCGGCGATCTCCTCGCCGACGCCCAGCGACTCGTCGACAGCGACCAGCATGGCGACGTCCTCGAGATCGGCGAGCTGGCCGAGCTTCTTTCGAACGTACTCGGGCGTCCAGAAACCCATGATCTCGAAGTACACGCGGAAGTCGCCGTGTGCGTACTCGAAGGCGAAATCGGGGATCATCACCCGTGTGCCCGTCGCGAGCGGCTCGGGTTCGCGAACGAGTTCCCAGTCGAAATCGAGAGTGGAAAAGCGGGCGGCGAAGTCGGCTTCGACGCCGCTGTCGAAGCTGACCTCGGCGACTGGCTCGGCGTCGGGTACCCGAATCGGGTCCACGTCGGAGAGTTCGAGCGTCCGTTCCGTGCCTCGGTCGTCGATGGTTGCCTCGAGCCGCCACGCGTCGGCTTTCGCGACGGTTCGCAGAAGCCGTGCAAAGCGGGTGCCGTATCGGCGGGTCGCTCGAAAGAGGTGGGTCGGCCCGGTGACGACGACCTCGCGTTCGGAGAGCCGGTCCGTCCGATCGTCCTCGAGCCGGTGGATCTCGTACATCAGTCGCAGGCGCTTGATCGCCGAAATCAGCGCCTTGGGATCGCTCGAGCGCACCCGCACCTCGGTCGCGTCGAACAGCGCCGTCTGCGCCAGTGAGAGGTTGTACTGGGCGAGCAGCCCGTCGGGGTCCCAGCGCGGGTCGACCGCGGTCAGGACCTGGCGTTCCTCGAGATCGGCGTACAGCGCCGTCTCGAGGTCGTCGGCCGACACGTCGAGCGATTCGCTCGCACGAATGAGCGCCATCGCGCGCTCGTCTTCAGTGACGACATCGACCGCTTCGGCGGCCTCGAAGGCGGTCCGACGGGCGCGTTCGGGCTCGAGTTCGGTGTCCGTCTCGAACGTCGCCTCCCGATCGACCAGTGCGGCAAGGCCGCGAGCGAGTTTGAAATCGTCGGCCTCACGCTCGAGAGCAGTCACTGCGTCCTCGAGAGTCGCCCGCGGTTCGCCGACGTGACCCTGATACGTGCCGATGACACGGGCGGCAAGCGGCCGATGCTCGCGGCTGGCGAACTGTGGGTGATACCCCCCGCCGGCCCGCGAGACGCGCAGCAGGTCCTTCGTCAGCATCAGTCTCGAGTCGGGACGGCGACGGCAAAAGTCACCCGGACGGTGGTGACTCGAGACGAGCTGTCGCCAGCATCGTTAGAGGAAGCCGGCCGCGGCGAGCATGAGGGCAACGCCACCGAGGACCAGTCCGAGCCCGAGCGGTCCATCTCTGCGCACCGTCGACCGAAGCACTCGCTCGCCAGTCAGGCCGACCGACACCGACTCGGCCTCGACCACGCGTTGCGAGCGGGTTTCCTCGAGCGATCGCCCGTCGGCGACTCGGCCGACGACGCTGACCGGATCACCTGCCTTCAGCGTTCCTTCGGTGTACCGACTGCTCGGTCCGTCGGGATCAACGCTTGCCCCCTCGAGGACGCGACGGAGCAGCAGCGTCGTGGTCTCCGCACTCGAGACCGGGGAAAGGGGCATCCGAACGCGTGCGTCGCTCGACTCGACAGTGACCGTTCCGGTCTCGTCGTCGAGGACGAACGGGTGACTCTCCGTTCGGCGATCGTCCACGATCCAAAACGTGATCGAGCGTTGCAGGTTTCGGGCCTGTGTTTCGATCCGGGCGTCGTAGGCGACACATGACGTCTCCGTACACGGAGCGACGAGTTCGCCGTCGGAATCGATGGTGCCGGTGAGCGCGACCGTGTCACCGACATCACAGCCCCGAACAGTGGTCGAATCGGCGGATGTGAGCCGACGATACTGCGGATACCGGCCGATCGCCCGCCCGGCGATGGCGATTCCCGCGAGAAAGAGTGTGCCTCCAGCGATCGATGCCACCGTCGCATCGTCACCGAGCAGCGGGCACCGACCACGGCCCCGGCGGTAAGCCCGCTGAGACCGACGAGACAGATGCCCACGACGGATGCCCACCCCAGTCCCTGTTGTTCCAGCGAGATTTCGAAATTTGTCGTGACGCCACTCCGCGTTGCGATCACGGCGAAGAGTCCACCGAGAACGAGCATGAGAAGCAAAACCGTGAGCCCCGAAATGACATTCAGTTCCATGTTACTGTCGGCCTTCGAACCAGTTGCTTAATTATTGACCGATAGTACCAGAATACTGGGTCGCGTGACGGTCGCCATTTCTCCCTCACCGGACCGGAGCGCTACCGGCGTCGATCGGCGATGGTCTCTTCTCCTGTCTCGACGCTGACGATCTCGTAAAGGATTGCCCGCCCGACTCGAGACGGGCTAGTCGGCTGGCTGTCATCCGAATTATTTTCGGTGGCTCCCTCGACACCCGTCGGTCGCAGGATCCGCCCGAGTCGCTGGGTGAATTCCCGTTCGCTACCGCTGCCCGAGAGGACGACCGCGACGTTCGCGTCGGGCACGTCGACGCCCTCGTCTAACACGTTCGAGGTCGCGATCCGGGTATATGTCCCCTCGCGGAAGCGCTCCAAGATCTCTCGGCGTTCTGCCGCCCCGGTCTGGTGGGTGACCGTCGGGATCAGGAACCGCTCGCTGACGTCGTACGCGAGGTCGTTGTGGGCCGTGAAGACGATGATCCGCTCGTCGCGGTGGTCGTCGAGAACGTCGGCGAGCGCCTCGAGTTTGGCGTCGCTTCCAAGCATGATCTCACGCGCACGCTGGCGCGCGAGCAGCGCTTCGCGGGCTTCGGGATCGTTCCCGGATCGTTTGACGAGTTCTTGATAGTCCGACCCGCTGCGCATGTCGATGCCCGACTTCGCGAGGTAGCTCGTGAACACGTCCTGCTTGCGCTCGTATTCCTCGCGCTCGTCAGGAGTCAGTGCCACCTCGAGTCGCTTGATGTCGTAGTCGGCGAGGTGGTCGCCGGCAAGCGAATCCACGTCGACGCGGTGGACCAGCGGGCCGACGAGGTCCTCGATCACCTCGTGTGCGCCATCGGGTCGCTCGAACGTTGCGGTCAGCCCCAGCCGTGCCGGTGCGGCCAGCAGGCGTGCGATCTCGCGGTAGCCTTCGCCGCCGAGGTGATGGACCTCGTCGAAGACCACGCAGCCGAAGCGATCGCCCACGGAACCGGCCTTGAGATACGCCGAGTCGTACGTCGAAACGGTGATCGGCTCGAGACGCTGTTCGCCGCCGCCGAACCGACCGATCTCTCCTCCAAATTCGCGCTCGAGTTCGCGCTGCCACTGCTCGAGGAGGTCGATCGTGGGAACGACGATCAAGGTCGGGACCGCGAGCCGTTCGATCGCCTTCAACGCGATGACGGTCTTGCCGCTGCCGGTCGGCAGTTCGAGGACGCCGGCGGGGGCTCGCCCGATGGATTCGAGGGGCGGCCCGCTGGCCCAACGGTCGGTCTCGAGCCACGTCTCGAGCGCCGTCTGCTGATAGTCGCGGAGTTCGTACGCCGACGCGAGCGGTGCCACCGACTCGAGCTCGAGGACGCGATCGTCGATCGCGATGGCCGTTCCGTCCAGCACAGCCCGCAGGGCGGCATACTGGCTGGCGGGGATCCGCCAGCCGTCAGTGCGTGGATCCATCTCGAGATCGGGAACGGCCGTTCGGAGCGATGCTGGCGAGAGCGACGACTGCTCGAGTCCATCGATTCGGACCGTTCCGTCCTCATAGCGGAGCTCGATCGCTGTGGCGTCGTCCGCTGAAGCCCGCGTCACGGGACACATTCGGGGCAGGACACACATATACGGTCGGATGTTCGGTGTCAGCGTGACTGCCGTTTGGGTGACAAACGGGATGCTTTCGTCGCATCGAGAGCTGGAAACCGACGCTGTCGGTCAGAGCTCGTTTGCAAGTGACATTGTACCGACCACCAGTCGATAGAATATTAATTTATATAGCGTTCGAATATAGGTCCATAATATTGTATTTACCGTGAGTAGACAGTTCGTACTTACCAGTCAGATAGTTGTTGGCATGGTCTATGACGCGGGGGGAAGCGAAAAACGCGCGGTCCGGGATCGACTTAGATGGATTACCATCGGCTGGTAGGTCGACGACACAGCCACCGCACACGATCGATCTGGAATTCGAGTGGTACCAACTTTGTCATGGCTGTGGGAGGCGGAAGTGGTTCAGCGCGTTGATCTGTGACGAGTGCCGGGAGAAACACGACGTCTAGTGGTTATCTGGTTCGACCCGCACGTCGACGCGTGACGGAGTACTGGGCCTGGACGGAACACGGTAATCGGGTACCTCAACCCTTTTATTACCGCTGTTCGTTGACTGCCATATGAGCGAAGACGAGGGCACGAACGCGTCAGCCCAAGGTGTCCCGTCCGAGGAGCAATCCGACGACGGCGAGGCGGCCGACGTCGATCCCGAGACGGCGACGACCGGGGATTCGGAATCGGCAGCCGAATCGGTCGACTCGGAATCGGACGCGGCTGTTGATACTGACTCGAACGCGGGAGCCGAAACCTCCGACAACGAAACCGGTGGCGCTCCAGAAACGAGCGAGGACATCCAGCGTGTACTCGATCGCATCACCGAGTTCGACGACGAACTCGCCCACAAGGTCAACTCGATCATTGAAGAGGCCCGCGAACTAAACGGGACCGTGACCCACCAGCGCGAGGAACTCGAGGACCTCACGGAACGCATCGAGTCCCAGGCCGAGACGATCGGCGACCTCCAGGACGAACTCGAGGAGGCCGAAGCGACGATCGAGGAGTACGAAGCCGAGATCGACGATCTGAAAAGTCGGCTTAAGCGCAAGCAGGCGGACTTCCAGAACTACAAGAAACGGGCCAAAAAGCGCCAACAGCAGATCAAAGACCGCGCCACCGAGGACCTCGTCGAGCGACTCATCGGCGTCCGCGACAACCTCAAACGCGCACTCGAGGAGGACAGCGGCGACGCCGAGAGCCTCCAGCAGGGCGTCGAGATGACGCTGCGGGAGTTCGACCGCATCCTCGAAGACGAGAACGTTTCCGAGATCGATCCCGATCCCGGCACCGAGACCGACCCACAGCGCCACGAGGTCATGATGAAGACCGACAGCGCCCATCCCGAAGGAACCATCGCTGATGTCTACAACCCTGGCTACGAGATGGGCGAGAAGGTCATCCAGAACGCCCAAGTGACCGTCTCGAACGGCGAGCTCGAGGGAGACGGCCAGAGCAACGACGATAGTGACGATGGCGCTGACACGCCGACCGGCGACGACGTCGCCGACTCTGACGACTCCTAATCTACCTGCCCACCATCTCCGGAGCCGATCGCTCGAGTCCCTGTTCGGTCGTGGTGGCCGTTTTTACTGGAACCAAACTACTGGAATCCGACGTGTGAGTGGCTACAGCGACGTTTTATTCGCAGCCCGCTCGTCCCTAGTAACCTTTAAAACAAAGTGCGCACAATAGCCGTCCAGAATGGCGAGCAACAAGATTCTCGGAATCGACCTTGGGACGACGAACAGCGCGTTCGCGGTAATGGAAGGTGGCGATCCGGAGATCATCGTCAACGCGGAGGGTGAACGGACGACGCCCTCGGTCGTCGCATTTACCGACGACGACGAACGGCTCGTCGGCAAACCGGCGAAGAATCAGGCGATCCAGAACCCCGAAAAGACGATCGCCTCGATCAAGCGCCACATCGGCGAGGACGACTATACGGTCGAGATCGAGGGCGAAGAGTACACGCCCGAAGAGATTTCGGCGAAGATCCTCCAGAAGATCAAACGTGACGCCGAAGACTATCTGGGTGACGAGGTCGAGAAAGCCGTCATCACGGTCCCCGCATATTTCTCGGACCGACAGCGTCAGGCGACCAAAGACGCCGGCGAGATCGCCGGCTTCGAGGTCGAACGCATCATCAACGAGCCGACGGCCGCGTCGATGGCCTACGGCCTCGACGACGACTCCGACCAGACCGTGCTCGTTTACGACCTCGGTGGTGGCACGTTCGACGTCTCCATTCTCGATCTCGGCGGCGGCGTCTACGAGGTCGTCGCGACCAACGGTGACAACGACCTCGGTGGCGACGACTGGGACGAGGCCATCATCAACTGGCTCGCCGACAACTTCGGGGAAGAACACGGCATCGACCTCCGCGAGGACCGCCAGGCCCTCCAGCGGCTCAAAGACGCCGCCGAGGAAGCCAAGATCGAACTCTCCTCGCGCAAAGAGACCGAGATCAACCTGCCCTTTATTACGGCGACCGACGACGGCCCGATCCACTTGGAAGAGTCGATGACGCGGGCCAAGTTCGAGTCGCTGACCCAGGACCTTATCGACCGCACCGTCGAGCCGACCGAGCAGGCCTTAGCGGACGCTGACTACGACAAGGACGACATCGACGAAGTCCTGCTGGTCGGTGGCTCGACCCGGATGCCCCAGGTCTCCGAGAAGGTCGAGGAACTCATCGGCGAGGAGCCCCAGAAGAACGTCAACCCCGACGAGGCCGTCGCACTGGGTGCGGCGATTCAGGGTGGCGTCCTCGGCGGCGAGGTCGACGACATCGTCCTGCTCGACGTCACGCCGCTGTCGCTGGGAATCGAGGTCAAAGGTGGCCTCTTCGAACGGCTCATCGAGAAGAACACGACGATCCCAACCGAGGAGTCGAAGATCTTCACCACCGCGGCGGACAACCAGACCACGGTGCAGGTCCGTGTCTTCCAGGGTGAGCGCGAACTGGCCGCCGAAAACGAACTGCTCGGCGAGTTCCACCTGACCGGCATCCCGCCGGCCCCCGCGGGAACCCCACAGATCGAAGTTTCCTTCTCGATCGACGAGAACGGCATCGTCAACGTCTCCGCCGAAGACAAAGGCAGCGGCACGACCGAGGAGATCACCATCGAGGGCGGCGCCGGCCTCTCCGACGAACAGATCGAGCAGATGCAAGAGGAGGCCGAGAAACACGCCGAAGAGGACCAGCAGAAGCGCCAGCGCATCGAGGCCCGCAACACCGCTGAGGCCACGATCCAGCGCGCCGAGACGCTCCTCGAGGAAAACGACGAGCAGGTCGACGACGACCTCCGTGCCGACATCGAGGCCGCGATCGAGGACTTAGAGGAGACGATCGACGACGACGATGCCGACGCCGAGGCCATCGAGTCGGCGACCGAAGAGCTGAGCACGCAGCTTCAGGAGATCGGCAAGCAGATCTATCAAGAAGCCGGTGCCGCGGGTGCTGGCGGCGCTGCCGGCGGCGCAGCAGGCGCAGGCGCTGGCGGTGCAGGCATGGGTGGCATGGGCGGCGGCCCGAACCCCGGCCCCGACGCCGGCGCGGGCGCTGCCGGTGACGAAGACGAGGAGTTCGTCGACGCCGACTTCGAGGACGTCGACTTCGACGAAGACGAAGCCGACGAATAATACGGACTCCTGTCAGTTCGCTCCGGCGCGACCGCGAACCAGCTTGCAGTCGCGCCGCGAACTCATGACAGCAGACCGTATACTACCCAACGGCTCGCCGCCGACTCCGTGAATCGCCATTTCTGACTTGACAGGTGCCATTGACGGGTACTTCCGACTCGATCGCTCTCACTGGGTTGTTTCCGGGATCGGTATCCCGTTCGCACGAAGGAAGGACTCGACTGCTGTCGAAATCACGCTCGGTGCTTCGCCAGGACCGCTGTGGCTCACCCCGTCGAACTCGACGAGGCGGCTGTTCGGGAGCGCGTCGTGGGTAGCGCGGGCGCTCTCTCGGAGAAACTCGGGACCGTCGGTCCCGGTCAACACGAGCACAGGAGCGGCAACGTCGAGACTGGTCGGGAGCTGATACTGTTCAACAGCGCGGTTCATTCGGACGACCTCCTCAGCGAGATCGACACACGCCGGCCAGACTGGCCACTCTGCCAACCACGCGTCAAGATCGTCGATCCCGTTGGGATGGAGGACCTGTTCGATATAGCGCTTTACCGCCTCACGCCGGTTCCCTGCCTCGATGAGTGTCTGCATTCGATCTGCAAGGTCGGCATCACCTCGATAGTCCTCGAGAAGGATCGCCGGTTCGTACGCGACGACGGCCCCAACTGCTGCGTCCGTCGCTGCTTCGATCGCAGTAAGTGCACCGTAAGAGTGGCCGAACAGCACGGGTTCGCCGTCGACAGCGTCAACGAGCGCTCGTACGTATTCGACCTCGCGATTCAGCACGTCTCCGGCACTCGTCTCGGTTCGATCGTCGAGACACGTCCCGAACCCTGGTCGCTGTGGGACGATCGCGGCGTACCCGTCCAGGTGTGGGATGACTGGGTTCCAGTATTCACGGGGCGCCATTCCCCCATGGAGGAACACGAGCGGGTGGCCCTCGCCGTGGCGTTCGTACGTTACCTCGAGACCAGTTGTCGACCGTGTGGTCTGCATGCAACTTTGCGTTCGCGGCGGATCGGGCTAAGCGACTCTCTCAGTGGTGGGGGCCTTTAAGTCGGTGGTGGGTGTGCGATCGTGAATACCCCCTCTCGCCGAGACTGGAGACAACCGAGTGTGACCGCCGATTCTCACACGGCGTGTTCGTGGCTCATCGCAGGTTTCGACACCTCCATGAGGACAGATCGGAACGGAGGCATATGGGACTCGTTGCAGAGTTTGCTATTCGCTGCGATGCGCTCCCGCTCGTTGGGGTTGCGAGAGCAGTATCCGAGGCGACGATCGTTCTCAGGCTGCAGTTCAACCACGGTGACCAGCCGCTCTTTATCGCCACCGTGACGAACGGTTCACGGACGGCGGTTGAAGCCGCCTTGACCGATGCCGACGACGTTGACGAGTGGCTGTTGATCGGGGAGGCCGGCGACACGCGACGATATCAGGCAGTCCCGGCGCTCAGTTTAGCGGAACAGCTCGGCGACCACATCGACGACCTTGACGGACTCAAAGCGCTTGCCACCGCCGAAGCCACTATCGAACGGATCGAAGTGACCACGGACGGGTGGCGACAATCAGGGTGGTTTGCCAACAAAGACGCGTTCACTGAGTTTTCGTCCTTCTGGCAGGACGTTGCCGGGTTTCGGTTACACCGTCTCGTTCACGATGGCGATCCCGAACCGGCCGGTAATGGCCTCTCCGACCGGCAACTCGAGGCGCTCAGAACGGCCTACGAAATGGGGTATTTCGAGGTTCCACGGCGAACATCTCTAGAAGCGATTGCGGCAGAGCTAGACATCTCGGCATCCTCAGTATCGGAGCGGCTTCGTCGCGCTCACACACAGCTCATCGAGGAAACAGTAGCCACAACGTGGCCACCACTTCCGGACTGATACGGACGACTGTCAGTGCAGGCGCATCCACTTCCGTCATGTGGTGTGCCAGTACCCAATGACAGCAGACCGGATGACAGATGTGACACCATCACACATACTGACGCCAGTCCAGACGAGAAACGAGTGCTCCGGGGAACGTTCGTTTCAAGTGTCTCAACCGACTATCGGTGGAACAACGAATGAGCGAGGACTTCTACGACGTTCTCGGCGTGAGCCCCGACGCGTCCCCAGAGGAGATCAAACAGGCGTATCGGGAGAAAGCCACCGAGTACCATCCCGACGTCAGCGACGACCCTGACGCTGAGGAGAAATTCAAGAAGATCCAGAAGGCAAAGCAAGTCCTGACCGACGAGAAAAAGCGCCAGGCCTACGATCAGATGGGCCACGACCGCTACGAACAGGCCGAGAAACACGGCTTCGACGCCAGCGACGCGGGCGGTGCCGGCGGCATGGGCGGCGGCCCGTTCGGCGGGATGGGCGGCATGGGCGGCGGTGGGATGGGTGGTGGCGGTCTCGGCGACCTCTTCGAACAGGTCTTCGGCGGTGGCGGTGGCCGCGGTCGCCGCCGTCCCCGCAAGGGTCGGGACCTGCGGACCGAACTCGAGATCGACTTAGAGGAGGCATACGAGGGTGCCGAAAAGCAGTTCACGGTCGAACGGCCCGAGGAGTGTGCGGTCTGTGATGGGGCAGGCCATCCGCCGGAGGCCGACGCCGAAACCTGTCAGGAGTGTCAAGGACGCGGGCAAGTGACCCAAGTTCAGCAGACGCCGCTGGGTCGGGTCCAGCAGACGACGACCTGCCCCCGGTGTGAAGGCGAGGGGACGCTCTACTCCGAGACCTGCGATGAGTGTCGCGGCGAGGGCTACGTCCGCAGCGAGGCGACGTTGACCGTCGAGGTGCCGCCGGGCATTCAGGACGGGCAGACGCTCCGGATGGAAGGCGAGGGCGCGCCGAGCCCCGAAGGAGGCCGCCACGGTGACTTGCTGATCGACGTTTCCATCCGCGAGCACGAACAGTTCGAACGCGAAGGCGACGACCTGCGCTACCGGCTGCCGATCTCGTTCCCGCAGGCCACCTTTGGCGATACTGTCTCCGTGCCGACGCTCGACGGGGCTGTCGAGTTCGAAATCCCCGAGGCCACCCAGAGCGGCGAGACCTTCCGCCTCGAGGGGAAAGGCATGCCCCGACTGCGCGGGCGCGGCCAGGGTGACCTCTACGTGCAGGTGCAGGTCGTCACTCCCGACAGTCTGAACGAGGACCAGCGCGAGGCGCTCGAGGAATTCGCCGAGGCCGGTGGCGACGAGATTGAGGTCAAGGAGGGCTTCTTCGAGAAGATCAAACGGGCGTTCTAGATCGGCGTTGGGACTCGTACCCGCGTTTTGTCCCGTCGTCGCTTCTCATACGGTCTGCTGTCAGTCGAATCAGCTGCTGGTGATTTTATATGTGCGACCTCGGTACACACGAACGAATGGCGTCAGTGAGCGACGGGGTGGTGCTGTGACTCGAGGGACGACATGACGTCGATCGCCGATCTGTTCGTGCAGGTGGCCGGCAGCGACCCGGTGATACAGGGGCTCGTCGGCGGAATCGTCATCGCGACGCTGAATCTGTTCGGCGCATTGTTGGTGCTCGTCTGGCGAGACCCCTCGAAGCGGGCGCTCGACGGCGCGCTCGGGTTCGCGGCCGGCGTCATGCTCGCTGCGGCGTTTACGAGTCTCATCATCCCCGGGATCGAGCAATATGCCGACGGAAATCCGATCCCGACGCTCGTGGGCGTCGCGCTCGGCGCGCTCTTTCTCGACCGGGCCGACGGACTCGTGCCGCACGCACACTTTCTCCTGACCGGCCGCACGCGGGCGGACGAAGCCAATCCGAGTACGTCGCTGCCGCTGGACAACGAGCGACTGGTCCCCGTCGTCCTGTTTATCTTAGCGATTACGCTTCATAACATGCCCGAGGGGCTGGCCGTGGGCGTCGCCTTCGGCTCCGGTAACGTCGAAAACGGAATCGCGCTCATGCTCGCGATCGGGATTCAAAACATTCCCGAGGGGCTCGCCGTTTCGGTGGCGGCGATCAATGCCGGACTGGATCGGCGCTTCTATGCGGCCTTCGCCGGCATCCGGTCGGGCGTCGTCGAGATTCCGCTAGCGGTGCTCGGCGCGCTGGCAGTCAGCGTCGTCGAACCGTTGCTGCCCTACGCGATGGGCTTCGCTGCGGGGGCGATGCTGTTCGTGATCTCCGACGAGATCATCCCCGAGACCCACACCCGCGGCTACGAGCGGATCGCCACGCTCGGCGTGATGGCCGGCGTGATCGTGATGCTCTATCTCGACGTCAGCTTAGGGTGACAGCCCTCGATCCCGTCGTATGACGGCATTCGATGACGTCGGCGGGGAGCCGAGTCGGCGCGCTTTTTTGCCGCGCTTCCCAATTTCACATATGAACGCCGCGACGGTCGACGACCTACTTACCCGGGAACTCCGCGATGATCGAACCGGGCTCGTCGACGTGACGGGCCGGGAGTACGACTACCACTGGCTGTGTACCACCGCCTGGAAGTCCGGCAACTTCCTGCGCCACGCGGGCGTCCGCGAGGGCGTCACCGTCGGCGTCGTCGGCGATGGCCCGCTGGCCCTGCTTGCCTTTCTGGGGACGACGCTACTCGAGAGCCGGACCCGCTTCGAGCCACCGACTGACCTCGCCGCCGACGAAGAGTTCCGGGCGCTCGTTGCACCCGTCGCCGAACTCGACGACTACGACCTGCCACGGGGCGCACAGCGAGTCGGCTACGGCGACAAACCCGACGCACCGGACGTCCACCACTTCGACGCCGGCGTCTGGACCGAGAACCCGTCGTTCCCGCCGCTGTCGATCGATCCCGACACGGCGATCCTGACTGACGGCGAGCGGACGGTGAGCCACGAGCAGGTGCTCGCGGCCGCCCGCGGGGTCGTCGACGATGTCGGCCTCGAGGCCGGCGACCGCGTGGTCATCCGCGCACCGCTGTCGGACCCACGGACCGTCACGGCCGGCGTGATCGCGTCGCTGCTGGCCAGGGGGGTGATCGTGTTGCCCACTGGTGACGAGGAGCCGACCGAACGGGGGACGTACGCCGTCTCGAGCGACCCGGTTCCGGAACCGACGCGGATCGACCTCGAGTCGGTGTCGCTCCCATAGGCCGCCCTCGCCGCCGTGATCAGAGTTGTCGGTACAACGGCCCTTCGACGGCAGGTCCCGAGAGTACGTCACCGTCGTAGGTGAACCGCGAGCCGTGACAGGGGCAGTCCCAGGTCCGCTCAGCGTCGTTCCATCGGACGAGACAGCCCATATGTGGACAGGTCGCCGAGACGGCGTGGGTCGTTCCGTCCGCATTGCGATAGAGACCGACCGGTTGGCTCGTCCGCCGGACGACGCGGGCGTCGCCGGGTGGGATGGCAGCCGCACCGCCCTTCTCGAGACCGGCGAGCAGCGCCCTGATTCGATCGGCGACGAAGCTGCCGCCGACTTTAGCGTTCTCCTCGAGGAAGGACTTCGCTGAGGCCCCGGGCGTGAGCCGCTGTGGGTCGAACACGTCGGCCCAGGGACTCGAGTCCTCCGCGATGAGATCGGCGAGGATCATCCCCGCGGCGGTGCCGCCGGTCATCCCCCAGCCGCCGAATCCGGTTCCGACGTAAATGTGCTCGGCGAACGGATTGATCCGCCCAATGAAGGGAATTCCATCGACCGGCGAGTAGTCCATCGTCGACCAGCGATATTCGACCGATTCGACGGTGAAGTGCTCGCGGGCGAACGCCTCGCAGCGCCGGTACCGCTCGGAGGTCGGAACGCCATCGACGCTGGGTTTGTGGCTCTGACCGCCGACGAGGAGGAGTTCGTCGTCTCCGTCGTCGGCCGGATGCGTTCGGATCGTCGCCGGCGGCGAGTCGGTGCTGTAGTACATCCCTTCGAGGGGCGTCTCCGCGACCCGGACGCCCAGCAGGTACGCGCGGTGTGGGTGCATCCGCGCGAAGTACCCCGCGCGGTCGAAGACGGGGAGGTGCGTCGCGACGACCACGTCGTCGGCGACGACCTCGCCACGGTCCGTCTCGACGCGACACGGCGAGCCAGGGTCGATATCTTCTACGTGCGTCTCTTCAAAGACGTAGCTACCGTTCCCGTGGATCGATTCGGCGATCGCGAGGCAGGTACTTCCGCGGGTGGAACTCGGCCTGCTCGTCGAACCGGACCGCGCCGGCGACGTCGAACGGCAGGGGTGTCTCCTCGACGTACGAGGCTGGGAGGCCGACCCGCTGGGCGGCGGCCACTTCGTCGCGGAGCTGATCGATATCTGAGGCGGAGCTAGCGTAGGTGTACGCCGCCGTCCGCTGAAAGTCACAGTCGATATCCTCGGCCTCGACGCGTCGCTCGACGGCGTCGATCGCTGCCTCGTTCGCGTCGGCGTACTGTCGCGCCGTTTCTTCGCCGAACTGCGAGACGAGTCTGTCGTATTTCAGCCCGTGCTGGGAGGTGAGCTTGGCCGTCGTGTGGCCGGTGGTGCTCTCGACGATCCGGTCGGCCTCGAGCACCGCGACGGTCTTTCCGGCTTCCCGCAGTTCGATCGCTGCGGTCAGACCGGTGATGCCGCCGCCGACGACCGCTACGTCGACATCGAGGTCGTCCTCGAGGGGGGCGTACTCGGTCGTCGTCGTCGTTGTGAGCCACAGCGATTCCTCGCGCGGGGACGCCGGTGGGGACTGGTCCGACATGCAGATCAGTGGGTTGGGTTGCCCACGTCGAGCCACAAGGAACGAAGGGTGGCCAGTCCAAGGGACGATGTGCCGCTGTGACCGGATCGCCGAGCACACGAACAGCGCCGGAATCGTCGTGCTCAGCTGGCCGTCCTGTGGAGTCGGCTCGTGCCGAGTCCGACGGCGGCAAGACCGGCAACCGCCCCAGCGGCGACGAAGACGCCCCTGACGCCTGCGAGCGGGAGGAGCGCCCCGAACAGAACCGGCGAGAGGAACTGTCCGGTGTAGCCGAAGGAGGCGATGTACGAACTGAACTGGCCCTGTCGCGCCTGTGGTGCGAACGCCTCGACCCACGCGAACGTCGAGGGGAAGACTAACCCGACGCCGAGGCCGAACAGGACGACCGGAATCGCCGCGCCGACGGGGGTTCCAACGGCGGTCGCGATCCCGAATCCGGCGGCCCAGAGAACGAGCGCCGTCAGCACGAGCGTCGACCGGTCGACGTATCGCAGCAGACGGTCGTACGCGACGGCAGAGACGCCGCCGGCAGCGCCGTTCGCCGCGAGATAGAGGCTGATCTGCAGGGAGTCGGTCACGTCGATGCCGGCCAGGAACTGTGGATAGAATACGACGATCACGTACAGCAACGCGTTCGCGCCGAAGTACAGCAGGTACACGAGCGGAAGCGCCGGTCGGTCGCGGAACACGGCGAGCACCGACGCGACGTCGCCGGTCTCGTCTTGGTTCCCGCTCCCGTCCGTGGCCGCGCGAGTGTCGTCACCCGGGTCGGTTTCGGGGATCGTCAATGCCGCGACGACGCCGAGCGGTAGCGCGACGAGATAGATGCCAAACGGCAGGTTCCACGCGATTGCCCCGGCCGCGCCGCCGACCAGCGGCCAGACTGCCGCGCCGGCGCTGTTCGCGCTGCTGCGATAGCCCAGCGCCCGCTCCATCGCCTGTCCCTCGTAGCAGTCGTAGATGAGCACGGTCACCGACGTGTAGACCGCGGCGGTGCCGAGTCCGAGGACGACCCGGGAGGCAAGCAGTGGGTAAAACGAGTCAACGAACAGGCCTGCACCGCCGCCGATACCGTAGACGACGAGGCCGCCCACGAACGGCCGGCGGGCCCCGATCCGATCGACGAGCGTTCCCATAAGCGGGCTCGCAAGGACGATGACGCCGCCATGGGTGGTGATAACGAGTCCGGCTGCGAGCCCGGAGACGCCGAGTTCGCGCTGGATCCGCGGCACGACCGGGCCGAGGATCGCCCCCGCCATGACCGTCAGCGTCGCCGCTGCCACCAGTACCCAGAGCGTCCGCCGAAGCTGCTGTCTCGAGGATGCCACTGCCTGCTTCTCGGGAGACGAGTCGCAACAGGATTGTGGTCGGCCGCCGGGCCGTCGCACGAGTACCCGCTCGAGATCGGGGACCTCGGAGGGTGATGTCGACGGTGAGCGGTGGCGCGTCCGCGTGTGGCATACAAAGGGCCACGAATCTGGGCCACTAGGAGGCGGCCGACGATTTCCAACCAGGCGGGCCCATCAGATAGGGTTATAGCCTCGGAGTAGATATGATCCGGTAGCAATGCAATACGACGCGGTCCTGTTCGACTTCGACGGGGTCGTGGTCGAGACCCCCTCGTCCCAGCGGCTCTACGACGCGCTCGGCCGGACCTACGAAAAATTCGGTCGCTCCGGACCGGCGCCCGAGACGTTTCAGGAACTCATGCGCGGTGACTTCGAGTCGATCACCACACGGTGTCGCAGTCTCGGGATCAAGACGGACTCGTTCTGTGCGCAGGCCGCTCGAGAGATGGTCCGAACCCAGCGCGAAGAGGTCGAACGCGGGCTCCGCTCGGCCTACGACGATGTCGCTGCAATGCGGTCGATCGAGGCACCGCTCGGGATCGTCAGCGACAACCATCCGACCGTCGTCTCGACGCTGCTCGATCGGTTCGGGCTCCGATCACTGTTCGAGACCGTCTACGGCTGTCCGTTGACCGCCGACGGGTTGGCCAGACGCAAACCCAACCCGACGAACATCGAGGCCGCGATCGACGACCTCGAGGCCGAGGCCGCGCTGTACGTCGGCGACCGGGCCGTCGACGTCCGCGCGGCCGACAACGCCGGTATCGATTCGGCGCTCGTCTCGCGGGCCGACGACGATGGGACCGACCTGGACGTCACGCCCACCTATCAGTTCTCGTCACTGTCGCAGCTCCCGACTGTGCTCCGGTAGAAGGGACGCTCTCCGACACACGGTCCGACACTCGTCGCTCGAGCCGCGACGAGACGGGATCGACGCAGATTCCTGGCTGCGGTTTTTGCGCGTGCATGCCATACGTGACGTATGGAACCCGACGATACCTGGACGAGCATCCGGACCCAGTGTGAGGCTCTCGAGCCGGGTGCAGAACTGATTACCCCGGTCTCCGAGCGGCCGTTCGGCATCGAACGAACCGCGGCCGACCGGATCGTCGTCCGGTTCGAAGACAGCGGCGAGCGTCGATCGCTCTGGCGCGAGCAGTTCGTCGTCTTTCTCGAGCGCCTCGACGAGGGGACGGTCGCCATCGAACACCTTCAGCCGGGGGTCGAGCCGTACGCAAGTATCGTGACCCTCAGCGACGAGTACGGGGTCGACGACGGGACGATCAGTTACGACCCCGACGCAGTCGGCGGGCAGAGTCCGTTTCTCGTCCCGGCGGCGGATTCGCGCGCCCCACCCGAGCACGTCCACGACGACGCGGTGCTGTTGGCGGCGCTGCTCGAGCGCCTCGACGCCGACGACCCCGCGGCGCTCGATACCGACTCTCTGACGGACCTGTACGTCCTCGCGTCCGACGTCCAGCACGGCGCCGACCGGCTGCGCCGCTCGACGCGAGCGCCGTTGCTCGAGCGTCTGGGACCGGACCAGCAACTCCACGGTCGGTACGGAACCGTCCGGCGGACGACGCGGGAGCGTCGGCGGCCGAAGGACGCCGAAACCGTGTTCGCCGCACTCGACGAGCGCGGTATTCCCCGCGAGTGGGTCACCGGCATCGACCGGGATAAACTAGACATCGTCCTCGCGGTGACCGAACTGGAGGAAGACGAGGTCTACGACGTCGACGAGGACGTCTACGTCCAGAAAACGAGCGTCGACGAGGACGAGAAATACTCGCGGCTGCAGGGACTCGCCGACCGGATCGACGACCTCGAGGACGCTGAGGGCGCTGCCCTACGCGAGGAACTGGACGACATCGAGGATCGACTCGAGGAAGCGCTGTCGGCGGGGTAGCTCTTCGACCAGCACCGAGTCGGTCCTGCCGACACCCGTTTCAGTCAGCCGGTCGCGGGACGATCGGATCGAGCGACTGCTCGAGCGGGCACGGGAACGCGACGAGTGGACGCGAATACCAGTTCAGTGATGGCCGATCCGTCGAACCGGTTCCGGTGCGGACCAACGCACAGCTATCGTCTGCCGGTCCACCCACAGTCGACGCACGTGTACGAGTCATCGACGGCGATCGTGGCTCCCGAACAGACCGGGCAGGCGGCGTGCGTTCCGCCGTCGGCGATCGGTCTCTCGGAGGGACGCTCGGATCGGACTGCCTTCGAAACGGACGGATGACAGGCCGCACAGACTTCTCGAGTACGGCGGTGAGTCATGGTGTCGGATCGGTGTCGATGCGTAAAAAGCCGGGTGACCTCATCGCCACAACGGTCGCATTCTACCATAGTGTGCTATTTGTTGTCATTGTGGGTCATAAGTCTTTGCCATATATCGTCTCTCGTCGTATCGTTCGGACGTATCGCCCTCTTCTCCGGTAAATTAGTCGTGATTCATGGCCTGGAAGAGGGCATAACACAATATATGTCAAAAGCGATTTAGCGAAGATGGAGTTCGAGTCCGGACAGAGTTGTCCGATCAGCGTCGTCGAGGTGCCGCCCAATCGGCCCGACAGACGACGTGAGGGACGCGGGCTGTCGATCGACAGTATGGCAACCCACAAACCCTTTTGGCTGCACGTCGCCTATGTCAAATCATGTACGTTCGGGACGCGAAAAACAGAGAGGAGGTCTGGTTGCTGGATCACATCGAGGCGATGGGACTCGACGAGACGTCGTTTCGCTCTCGCGACTACGTCGTCGCCGTCGACGAGGCATCCGGCGAGAAGGCCGGCTTCGGCCGCATCCGCGTCCACAAGCCCGACGACTCGGATAACGTCTGTGAGTTGACCAGCATCGGCGTCCTCGAGAACTGGCGCGGGCAGGGCGTCGGGGCCCACGTCGTCGAACGACTCGTGGAGTACGCCGGTGACGAGGGGTTCGACACCGTCTACGCCCTGACCGGAGAGGGTGCCTATCTCGCCCAGTTCGGCTTCCAGCGGGTCGGGGAGTCGGATCTGCCGGCCGTGTTGCAGGACCGACTCGAGGCCAAACGCGAGGGTTCCGATCCGGACGCGGTACCGCTATCGATCGACGTCGATGAGTTCCGGATGCCCGAGCGGCTCCGGGAGGCGTTCAAGCACGCGCCGGACGGACGCGAGGACGTCAGCAACGAGGAATCACCGGAGGACTTCGGCATCGATCCCGATTCGGCGACGTACAAGTACGATACGGGCCGGTAACGATGGGACCGCCTCCAACGGCGCTGCGCCGGCTAGGTCGTCGACGCCACAACACATAACCGGATGGGGGAGGAGAAACAACAGTCATGACCGCGAACGGCTCAGAGGGTGCGACCGGAACCGAACACGCCGACAGCGACGAAGCGGACGATGTTCGCGTCTGGCTCGTCGAGCGAACCTACGGGGACGACGAACTCAACATTATCATCCTCGTGTACGCGACCGAAGACGGCCGGCGCTATCATCGCCGTGAGCGGGCACTGACGAGCTTTTCGGGCCCAGTTCGCGAGACCAAGGCCGGGTTGTGCGTCCCGCCCGAGGCACTCGGGTCCGTCGACGACCCCGACACGCAAGCTCGCTACGCCGAGGAAGCGTCGCGGATGGCCGCCCGACACGAGCCGGACGATACCGTCTAACCCGCTCTGTTCTATTCAGCGACACGACACGTCCCTGGCCGTGTTCATCAAAGTTCAAGCCCCGTGCCGTCCACGCTTTCGATAATGTTCGATCCCGACGAACTCGAGGAGATCCGTGCCAGCAAGGAGGAGTGGCACGAGGAAGAGGTAGAACCCGTCCTCGACCGCTTCGGCGAACGCAAGGAAACGTTTACGACCGATACGGGTGGCCAGGAAGTCGATCGGCTCTACACCCCGGCGGACGTCGACGATCTCGACTACGAGGAGGATCTCGGCAACCCCGGCGAGCCGCCGTACACGCGCGGTGTCTACTCGACGGGCTACCGCGGTCGCCTCTGGACGATGCGCCAGTACGCCGGCTTCTCGACCCCCGAAGACACCAACGAGCGCTATCACTACCTGCTCGATCAGGGTCAGACCGGCCTCTCGATGGCCTTCGACCTGCCGACCCAGATGGGCTACGACTCCGACGCCGACATGGCCGCCGGCGAAGTCGGCAAGGCCGGCGTCGCGATCGACTCGCTCGAGGACATGGAGACGGTCTTCGACGGCATTCCGCTCGATGAGGTCTCGACCTCGATGACGATCAACGCGCCGGCGTCGGTGCTGCTGGCGATGTACATCGCTGTCGGCGACCAGCAGGGCGTCGACCGCGAGGAACTCCGAGGGACGATCCAGAACGACATTCTGAAAGAATACATCGCACGCAACACCTACATCTACCCGCCGGAATCGTCGATGCGGATCATCACGGACATCTTCGAGTTCTGTGCCGAGGAGACGCCGAAGTTCAACACGATCTCGATCTCGGGCTACCACATCCGCGAGGCCGGCTCGACCGCGGCCCAGGAACTCGCCTTCACGCTGGGTAACGGCATCGAGTACGTCGAGACGGCGATCGAGGCCGGCCTCGACGTCGACGACTTTGCGCCCCAGCTCTCGTTCTTCTTCAACGGCCACAACAACATCTTCGAGGAGGTCGCGAAGTTCCGCGCGGCCCGTCGGATGTGGCACGACATCATCGACGAGCGCTTCGACCCGGACGATCCCAAGTCCAAACAGCTCAAGTTCCACACCCAGACCGCTGGCTCGATGCTGACCGCCCAGCAGATCGAGAACAACGTCGTCCGCGTCGCCTATCAGGCGCTCGCGGCCGTCCTCGGCGGCACCCAGAGTCTCCACACCAACGGCAAGGACGAGGCACTCGCGCTGCCGACCGAAGAATCCGTCCGCACGGCGCTGCGCACCCAGCAGATCCTCGGCCACGAGTCCGGCGCAGCCGACACCATCGACCCGCTTGCGGGCAGCTATTACGTCGAATCCCTGACCGACGAGGTCGAAGAAGAAGCCTACGAGATTCTGGACGAAGTCGAAGAACGCGGCGGCATGCTCGACGCCGTCGAACAACAGTGGGTCCAGCGTCAGATCCAGGATACGGCCTTCGACCGCCAGCGCGAAATCGAGGAGAAAGACCGGATCATCGTCGGCGTCAACGAGTTCGAAATCGAGGATGAAGAACCCGAGATGGACGTCGAAGAGGTCACCGAGGAAGACCAGCAACGCCAGATCGACAGTCTCGAGGAGACGCGCGCGGATCGCGACGACGAGGCAGTCGACGCGGCACTTGAGGCCCTGCGGGACGCCGCCCAGAGCGACCAGAACCTGATGCCGTACATCATCGACGCCGTCAAAACCTACGCGACGGTCGGCGAGATCTGTAACGTCCTGCGCGACGAGTTCGGCGAGTACCAGCCCGGCAGCGCGGTCTAACGGGACGACTGCGAGCGCAGTCCACGACCGAGTCACCGCGACTGGTCGTCTGTACACCCAACTGTGGGCTATCGGACGGGGCTGGTGTCGAGTCCTGCCAACCGTTATTCGTTGGTACTGTCTCTTCCGATCGGCCGTTTTATAGGACAGCGAACATGTAACGACGGATACCGCAACGGTAATACTGTCAAATTTCGTCACGCCAACATAGTTCACTAATGTATACCATTGAACAGACGGATTTCGGCTTTCAGATTACTTTTGCCGGGAAGATGGACGAGGAAGAACTCCGTGAGTGGGCCGCCGACTCTCGAGCGGCGCTTCGGAGTTCGCCCGACGAGTTCGGCGTCCTCGTCGACATGCGGGATCTGAAACTACTCAGCGACGACGAGCAGCGCGTCATGCGGGAGGGACAACAACACTATCAGGACGCAGGCATGGTCCGCTCGAGCGTCATTCTCGATTCGGCGATTCTGACACTGCAGTTTCGTCGACTGGCTGGTCGATGGCATCGATCCGGACTATCAATGAGTCATACGGACTCCTGTCGGTGGGTTCCGGCGCACCCGCAGGACGGGTAGCGGGTACGCCGGAACATCGGGACAGCAGACCGTATCAGCGATGAACCGGATGAAGACACCAAGCGAGGCGTCGAAGCTACCATTTGGACACGGACGGTCCACCTGCTCGTCACTCCCGCGTGCGTTAACTTATGGATCTGCGTTCTTCTCTGATCGACGCCGGTTCGATTCGACGGCGAATCACAACAATAACGCAGTCGCCACGAGGAACACAGCCTGATGCACTTCGATCACGCCGGCATCGCGACCGACGACGCACAGGCACTCGCGGAACTGTACGGTGATCTCTTCGGTCTCGAGGTCGCCCACGAAGAGGAGTTCGACGGCATGCGCGTCGTCTTTCTCGACTGTGGCAATGGCTACTTCGAGCTGCTCGAGCCGCTCGAGGACGACAGCACGATCGCGCGCTATCTCGAGGACGGCGGCGCGGGCATCCACCACCTCGCGCTCGCGACCGACGACATCGAGGCCGCCCTCGAGACGGCACGCGACCACGACGTGACGCTCATCGACGAGGAGCCACGCCCGGGCGCGTGGAGCCACTCGGTTGCGTTCCTCCATCCGAAAGACACCGGCGGCATTCTCGTGGAATTCGTCGAACACTGACAGCCGTCGGTGGTTGAGACGGGCTGCTGTCACGCTGTCCCGGCCCGACCGCAGGGTGATCACGGGACCACCAGCACTGCCGGACAGGGGTCCGGCTCAGTGATGCCAAACGCGGCTACCGCGTCTGCGACGAGATACACGTGGAGAGTCTACTGACCGTGAGCTGTGGCTCTGGTGTCTTGTCGGAATGTCTATCATTAGCAACGTCCACCGACAATCGAAAGTGGGGACGCTGCGAGCTCGGACAGTGCTATCCGAAGTTCTCGATCAGCGCGTCGTCGGGATCACCGCCGTCGCGTTCGATCGTGTCGGCGACAGTCGTGACGAAATCGTCGAAACCGAACGCATACAGCTGGCCGTCCTCGCGGTGGGTCACAACGGCGTCTGCCAGTTCAGCGTCCGCATCTTCGTCGACGATCGTGACCGTCGCGCCCGCGTTTTCGAGTGCCTCGAGTCGGGCTTCGTGTGCAGGGTCGTCGTCCTGATAGATCACGACGGCGTCGTGGCCAGCGTCCTGTGCCGCTTCGGCGATCGCGACCGCCGCGCCGACGCCGGGACCGCCGGCGACGGCGACCACGTCGTCGTCACCGTCGTAGGTGGTCCGGCCGAACGGCCCGTCGATGGCAACCGTTTCGCCACCCTCGAGGTCGGCCAGCCACGGCGAGAGGTCCCCGTCAGGATCGATGCCGACGGTGAGTTCGAACGTCTCCTCGACGGACGACGACGAGAGCGTGTAGTGGCGTGAGAGCACCTCGTCGTCGGGCTCGGCCCGGAGCAAGACGAACTGGCCCGGCTGGGCGTCGAAGTCTGCGGGTGTTTCGAGCTCGAGTGCGACGGTACCGGGACCGACTTCGCTGACTGATGCGACGGTGACTGGCGTCCCCTCCATATGAACCGGTTGAGTGGCCGATTGAAAAGACGTTCCGTTTCGCCCACAACGCTATCAACAGTTGCGTTCGTCTAGATGTATTGGAATGCGCGCTGCGAAACCAAATCCCTCCCTTTTCGTCGGCTATTTCTTTCTCCCGCTAGTTGTTTCGGCAATAGTATGAAACAATTAATTTAGTGTCATTGGACACCAAACGGCTCGAGCGCTGTTGCGGTGGTTCTGTTGGGGTTTCAGAAGCCTTTTCATTTATGGGGGGTAAGGCTCAGGACAACATGGCTGAGGATCTCAACTGGGCGGTCGGTGGCGAAGCCGGAGACGGTATCGACTCCACCGGGAAAATCTTCGCTCAGGCACTTGCCCGAGCCGGACGGCACGTATTCACGTCGAAAGACTTCGCATCGCGAATCCGAGGTGGCTACACCGCCTACAAGATTCGCACGTCGGTCGACCAGGTGCAAAGCGTCGTCGACCGTCTCGACATCCTCGTCGCGCTGACACAGCGTACCATCGACGAGAACCTCGACGAACTCCACGAAGGCAGCGCCATCATCTACGACGGCGAGCGCTCGTGGGAGGCCGAGATTCCCGAGGAGATGACGGCGGTCGACGTCCCACTGAAGTCGCTGGCCGAGGAAGCCGGCGGCGCGATCATGCGCAACATCGTCGCGCTCGGTGCGGCGTGTGAGATCACCGGCTTCGACGTCGAGTACCTCGACGAAGCCCTAGAGAAGCGCTTCGGTGGCAAGGGCTCGAAGATCGTCGAGAACAACAAAGAGGCTGCCCGGGCAGGTCAGGAGTACGTCCAGGAGAACTACGACCTCGATCACCTCGGCTACAACCTCGAGACGACCGACAACGACTACGTCCTCCTCAACGGCAACGAGGCGGTCGGTATGGGTGCACTCGCCGCCGGCTGTCGGTTCTACGCCGGCTATCCGATCACACCCGCGACCTCCATCATGGAGTACCTGACAGGGCGGATCGAAGAGTACGGCGGTCACGTCGTGCAGGCCGAAGACGAACTCTCGGCGATCAACATGGCACTCGGTGGCGCACGCGCCGGTGCCCGATCGATGACCGCGACATCCGGCGCGGGGATCGACCTCATGACCGAGACGTTCGGACTGGTCGCGACCAGCGAGACGCCGCTGGTCATCGCCGACGTTCAGCGCTCGGGCCCCTCGACGGGGATGCCGACGAAACAGGAACAGGGCGACCTCAACATGGCCCTGTACGGTGGCCACGGCGAAGTCCCACGCTTTGTCGTCGCGCCGACGTCGATCGACGAGTGTTTCTGGAAGACCGTCGAGGCGTTCAACCTTGCTGAAAAGTACCAGACCCCCGTGTTCCTGGTTTCCGACCTGGCGATGTCCGTCACCGAACAGACGTTCCCGCCGGAGGCCTTCGACATGGACGCAGTCGAGATCGACCGCGGCAAACTCGTCGACGAGGACGATGTCGACGAGTGGCTCGACGCACAGGGTCACTTCCGCGCCCACGCCGTCACCGACGACGGCATCAGCCCGCGTGCCATCCCCGGCATGACCGACGGTGCACACATGAGCACGGGCCTCGAGCACGACGAACTCGGCCGCCGAACCGAAGACGAAGACGAACGCGTCCACCAGGTCGACAAGCGCAACCGCAAGGTCGAGACGGCCCGCGAACGAGAGGACTGGGACTACCGCGAGTTCGGCGACGAAGACGCCGACAACCTCGTCATATCCTGGGGTTCCAACGAGGGCGCACTCGCCGAAGCGCTCGAGTATCTCGAGGAGGACGGCATCGACGTCCGCGTCATCTCGGTGCCCTACATCTTCCCACGGCCGGACCTCTCCGATGAGATCGAGGCCGCCGACGAGACGATCGTCGTCGAGTGTAACGCGAACGGACAGTTCGCCGACCTGATCGAACACGACGTGCTTACCCGCGTGAAACGCATTAACAAGTACACCGGCGTCCGCTTCAAGGCGGACGAACTCGCAGACGAGATTACCGCGAAACTCTCCGAAGAGGTGCCAGCACAATGAGCTCCGACGTACGATTCACCGACTTCAAATCCGACAAGCAGCCGACCTGGTGTCCTGGATGCGGCGACTTCGGGACGATGAACGGCATGATGAAAGCCCTCGCGAACACCGGCAACGACCCCGACAACACCTTCGTGGTGGCCGGGATCGGCTGTTCCGGCAAGATCGGGACCTACATGCACAGCTACGCCCTCCACGGGGTTCACGGCCGTGCGCTCCCGGTCGGTACCGGCGTCAAGATGGCCCGTCCCGACATCGAAGTGATGGTCGCCGGCGGCGACGGTGACGGTTACTCGATCGGTGCCGGTCACTTCGTCCACGCCGTTCGCCGGAACGTCGACATGACCTACTGTGTCATGGACAACCGCATCTACGGGCTGACGAAGGGACAGGCCTCGCCGACTTCGCGGTCGGACTTCGAGACCTCAACGACCCCCGAAGGTACCAAACAGTCGCCGGTCAACCCGCTTGCACTGGCGCTTGCCTCCGGCGCCTCTTTCATCGCGCAGTCCTTTAGCTCCGACGCGATGCGCCACGCTGAAATCGTCCAGAAGGCGATCGAACACGACGGCTTCGGCTTCGTCAACGTCTTCAGCCCGTGTGTCACGTTCAACGACGTCGACACCTACGACTACTTCCGCGACAACCTCGTCGATCTTCAGGAAGAGGACCACGACCCGACCGACTACGAGGCCGCCAAGGAAGTCATCCTCGACAGCGACAAGGAGTACCAGGGCGTCATGTACCAGGACGAAAACTCCGTGCCGTACCACGAGAAACACGGCGTCACCGAGGACATGTCCGAGATTCCCGACGGCGCGCCCGACGACGCGATGGACCTCGTCCGCGAGTTCTACTGAGATCGCTGATCGCGTCCATCGGGACTGATTCGTTAAGCCGTTTTTTCGCGACGTACTCGAGCCGACGACAGCCAGTCGCTCGTCCAGTGGTCGAACGACAGCGTGTCGCTACTGCCGGTCACTGTCACTGCACACTCGGTCCCCACCGATCCAGGCTTCAAAACCAATGTCTCGCGGTGTCCCGTGACTACTCGAGACTGACGAGATACTCGAGCATGTCGTCCAGCGGTGCGTTCGTCACGGCGAGCGAGTAACCGTCGATCCGCGCGAGGTCGGCCGCGTGATCCCAGAGATCGGCTTCCTCGATACCGTGAAGGATGACGGCGTTGGGCGTCGGATTGACGACGCGTAACGCCACGAGCGGCGACTCTCCGCGGGTCACGCCGGTAAAGACGAGGACGCGATTCGTGCTCTGTCCGTAGAGCCGGAAGAACTCCTCACTCGAGAGGCGCGTGATCGCCTCGATGCTGTCGATGACGGTGTGGCCGCTGACGCGGTCGGTGCCGCTCGAGGCCACTTCGGTCGCCTCGAGGTCGTCGTACAGTTGTGCGAGTGGAATCGAGGTGGCATACTCACGGAGGTCGTAGACCACATCGCTCTCGAAGCCCGCCGAGAGGACCCGACCGTACTGTCGGATACGCTCACCACCGCGTCGCTCGTCGATCGCGAGCAGTCCAGAGACGAGTCGGCCGACGACGCCGATGCCGGGGCTCTCTCGGCGGCCGCTCTCGTAGTCGGAGATGACCGACGAGGAGACCTCGAGTTCTGCCGCGAGATCGGTCTGTGAGATGTCGAAGTCGGTGCGCCACTTGCGCAGCGTCGCGCCAGGGTCGTCGCTCAGCGTGATCTCCCCGGCAATCTTCTCCGCGAGCTCCCGTTTCGGGCCGCGTCCGCTCATACCCGTCGGTCATCCGGTCGACTCAAGTAGCTACCGGAGACCGGTCGGAGACCGGCCGGTGTCCGACGACGTAGCCGGCGATCGTCGCGGCGGTATCTCCCGCCGGAGCACTGACGTATTTGTGCCCGGTGTTCGAAGACGACGTATGAACTGTCTCCCGATTGAGTGTTCGGTCCCCGACGACCGATGAAGGGCTACTATCTCCGCTACGTGCAGGTTCTCCTGCAGTTCTTTCCCCTCGCGATTGCATTTCTCAGGGACCGACGGCGGTTCCTGCTGTTCGGCCCGTCTCGGCAGGTCTCGACCGAGGTCCACCGCGATCGCGCCCAGCGACTCACGGAGACGATGCTCGAGTTGGGACCGGCCTTCATCAAGGTCGGCCAGGTGCTGTCGACGCGGCCGGACATCGTTCCGCCGACGTACGTCGAGGAGTTCGCGACGCTGCAGGACGAAGTGCCCGAAGACGCGGGCGGCGACCCGATGACCGTCGTCGAGTCCGAACTCGAGGACGTTATCGATCTCGAGACGCTCGAGCCGGTCGCCGGCGGCTCGCTGGCGTTCGTCTACACCGCCGACTACGAGGGCGAACGGATCGCCCTGAAGGTCCGGCGGCCGGGGATCGTCTCGCTGATCGAGCGCGACCTGCGGGTCATCAGGGGGTTCGTCCCGTTGCTCCTGTTGGTCGCCGACGAGCGCCAACGGTATTCGATCGAGAACCTCGCCGGCGACTTCGAGGATATCATCCTCGAGGAACTCGACTTCGCCCGCGAAGCGTCGATCATGGCGGAGATCGACGACAACTTCGCAGACAACGATCGGATCGTCGTCCCGGAGACCTACCCCGACCTGTGTTCGGAGCGTGTCGTCGCGATGGAGTATATCGAGGGAAGGAAGATCACTGACGAGCACGCGCTGGCCGAGGTCGGCATCGAACCGACCGAGCTGGCGACGTTGATCGCCCGCACCTACCTGAAGATGGGGCTCGTCGACGGCGTCTTCCACGCGGACCCCCATCCCGGCAACCTCTCGGTGACCGACGACGGCCGGCTCGTCATCTACGATTACGGCATGAGTCAGCGGCTCACGGACAAAGAGCAAGCCGACATCACGGCGCTCTACCGGGCCCTCGTCCGCCGCGACGTCGACGGCCTCCTGAACACGCTCATCGCGCTCGAGGTGCTCGATCCGTCGGTCGATCGGGTCCAGGTCCGGCGGGTGCTCGAGCTGGTCATCGAGAGCCTTGAGGGCCGTTCGGCGATTACCTGGCGGGAGATCATCACCGAACTGTTCGCGCGGCTCCACGAGTTCCCGTTTCGCATCCCGCCGAACGTGATGCTGCTCATGCGTGTCGGCACGGTCGGCGAGGGTGTCTGTCGCACCCTCGATCCCGAGTTCGACTTCATCGGCGTCACGCGCTCGTTTCTCGTCGACCACGGGTTCATCGAGAGCGAACTCGAGACGCTGGTCGCGGACGTGCGCGGTGATCTCCGCGAGTCACTGCCCGTCCTCGCACGGGCCCCGGCCCGATTCGACACCGTCTTTGGCCAGCTCGAGCGCGGCGACCTCGTCGTCAGGACTGACCCGCTCGAGCCGACCAGCGGCGGTGATCCGTCTGTCGGCTACGCCATCGTCGCCGGGGCGCTGTTCGTCGCCGCGTCCGTGTTGACCCTTCAGGACGGCTCGCTCGGGATCGTGGCTGGGCTCGTTGGGCTCCTGTTTCTCGGGCAGTACGTGCGCACGCGACGTCATCGGTGAGGGCGGGCCGACACGCTTTCGGGTCCAGTGTCCCCAACAGTCAAGCCCTCACGGTTCGAGTCGGGGGACTGTGCCATCGACCGTCGTCCACGTCGCGTTCGCCGGCCTGCTCGGGACTGCGTTGCTTGCCGACGCGTTCGATACCCGCGCGATTCTGGTCGTGATGGGTTCGAACGCGCTTTTCGATCTCGATACGCTGATCGGAATCGTCGTCCCCGGAACGCATCGGGCGGCGTTGCACAACGTCTGGATCGTCCTCGTTCCCGCGGCCGTTCTGTTGTGGGACGGTGCGATCCGCGAGGAGTCGCTCGTCCGAAAGCGGTGGGGCGACGCCGCCCCGCGCGTCGCGTGGGTCACACTGGCGGCGCTGCTGTTCGCACACGTCCTGTTCGACGCCTTTTTCAACGGCGTTAACCTCTTTTGGCCGCTTCACGACCGCTTTTACGACCTCTCCGGAACGTTGCTCGTGACCGACCAGCGCGGGCTCGTCCAGACGTTCGTCGAACTCGACGCCGGCGACGTCGCCGAGACGACCGCCCGCGGGACGACCGAGAACACCCACTACCGGACCGGGTTCGATCCAACCCGCGAGGAGCCCGCGACCGGCGTCGAACGGATCTTCCCCATCGCGGCAACCGGCGAACGGTTCGTCCTCACCGTCGCCGGCTTCGCGGCGGTTCTCGTGCGGGTCGTCGAAAAACGGCGAGCGGAGTGAGACGGAGCGCCGCCTGCCAGCGCCACGGTTTTGTAAGTGGTGTGCCAAGTGAGCGTATGATCGCGTGTGCCGGCGAGTTGGCGACCGCGCTAGTCCTGCCGCCGAGCGTCGTCTCTCGCGCTGTCGAATCGGACAGTCGAAGCCAGCGGCCCGAGTGGCGATCACGGCTCGTCACCGAGCTAGCGACGGTATCGGGACGTTCACGACCGTCGGAGAAGGGACGATGGTAGACCTCGCGTTCTCGTTCGGGCGGCTCCTCTTTGCCCTCTTTCTGGTCTTCCTGAACGGCTTTTTCGTCGCCGCGGAGTTCGCGTACGTCCGCATCCGATCGACACAGATCGAAACGCTCGTCGAGGAGGGGCGGTCGTCGGCGAAGCTCGTCCAGGAAGCCGAGGAGAACTTAGATGACTACCTCGCGACCACCCAGCTCGGGATCACGATCGCCTCGCTGGGGCTTGGCTGGGTCGGCGAACCGGCTATCGCTTCGCTGCTCGAGCCCGTGCTCGGCTCGCTCCTCCCGGCGGGCACGCTCCATCTGGTCTCGATCGCGATCGGGTTCAGTGTCATCACCTTCCTCCACGTCGTCTTCGGAGAACTCGCGCCGAAGACGCTCGCTATCGCAGAGGCCGAGCGGATCGCGTTGCTGGTCGCTGCGCCGATGAAGTTCTTCTACTACATTTTCATCCCGGGGATCGTCGTCTTCAACGGCACGGCGAACTTCTTTACGCGACTGATCGGCGTCGCGCCGGCCTCCGAGCGTGAGGAGAGCCACAGCCCTGAGGAGATCCTGCGCATCGTCTCGCGATCGGGCGAGCAGGGAGCCGTCGATACGGACGAAGTCGAGATGATCGAGTCGGTCTTCGACCTGGGCGAGACGCCCGCCCGCGAGGTGATGGTTCCCCGGCCCGACGTCGTCACCGTCGACGCCGATATGCCCCTCTCGGAACTGCGTGCCGTCGCCGCAAGTGGGAGCTACACCCGGTTTCCCATCGTCGACAAAGACGCCGACGACCCGGTGATCGGCTTCGTCCACGCGAAGGACGTGCTCCACGCGATCGAAACGGCAGCCGACACCGAGGCCGAGCCGACCGCGCGGGACCTCGCTCGAGACGTCATCTTCGTCCCGGAAACCCGCCGGATCGACGAGGTCCTGACGGAGTTTCGCCGGCGGAACGTCCAATTGGCCGTCGTCATCGACGAGTGGGGTGCCTTCGAAGGGATCCTGACGAGCGAAGACGTCGTCGAGGTCGTCATCGGCGAGATCCAAGACGAGTTCGACGTCGCCGAGATGGAACCCTCGATCGACGAACTCGAGGACGGCCGTTACGCCGTCGACGGCGGCGTCTCGCTGGCCGACGTCAACGAGGCGTTCGCGACGAGCTTCGAGAGCGAGGCGTTCGACACCATTGGCGGACTGGTGTTGAGTCGCCTCGGCCGCGCCCCCGAGATCGGCGACGTGATCGAGGCAGACGGCTACGAGTTGACCGTCGACGCCGTCGAGGGAACCCGCATCGCGAGCGTGACCGTCGACGAGGCGACGGCCGAGGTCGAGGAGTCGTCGGACTGAGTCGGCCGTGGTCGGCGGCTCGAATCGTCCAGTTGATACTCTGGATAGTCACGTCCGATCCGATGACTGTATCCAAAAGTAACATATTCCAGACATTTTATGGTGCAAGGCGGACTGGACCGGATATGGATCGCCGGACGTTCATCGGCGCGACAGGTATCGGAGTCGGAGTGACAGGCTGTCTCGACACGAATCGCACCGACTCGGCCGGCGGGAACGGGACGGACAACGGTCCCGAATCGCGCGGTTCGGACGATGTAGCGACCGGTTCCGACGAGGGCCATACAGGGCCCACCGAGTCGTCGAACGACACTGCTGGGAGTCCCGATGACTCGAGCGAGGCCGACGCGGAACCCGAGGAGTCGGACGATCCCGGTGATAAGGCCACTAAGTCGAAACGGGACGTGGCGTTCGACTCCTGTACTCGAGCCACGGTAACCGGCTCGTTCGAGGACGGCGACGTCGCCTTGGCGAGTACGGGATTCTACGATGATGGCCTCTACGGCAATACCCTCCTCGAGGACGGGGTCGTCTTCGGGGACGACGTCGACGCCCCGTTTTCGGGAACGGTCGTCTTCGAGATCGCCGACGACTCGAACGTCCGGGAGCGGCCACGCGATGGTGAGATCGTTATCGGGATTCCGGACTACGGCAGCGACGGCACCGTCATCTCGTCGCTGACGACTCGACGGGCAGACTACGAGCGAGTCACGCCGACACACGAAAACCCACACGCCGGGAACTGTCTCAGCGACCTCGAGGCCGACAGCGCCGACGCGACGCTCGAGGGTGGGTAACGCGGGGAAACTAGGGTCGGCGTGGCTCGCGGAAGCGAGGAAAGAACGGGCGACTACTGCGCTCAGGGCCACTCGACGATCGGGTCACCGGCCCCTGACCGACGGATGTACTCGGTTTGCATCTCGTGGACGGCGTCGGTAAACCGCATGCCAGCGTCGAGGTGGTCGGCGACGCGGGCCAGCTTCCACCGACTTGGGGTCAGTCGATCGGTCCAGCGCGTCTCGATCGGGGCGAGATACTCTTCGATGGCTTCACCGGGAACGCCCTGCTCGTGGAGTCCCCGACGAGCGAACTCGAAGACCTCCTCATAGATCACGGTTCGATCGGTGGTCCGGTCGCCGTCGACAGTGATCCAGGCGAGGTCGGCGTCGAGCCCGTCTTCGACCGCATTGTAGAAACTCCGTTCGGCCGCGTCGCGCTCGAGGCTCGCGAGCGGATGGTCGGCCGCACACAAGCCTCGAACGAGGCCGGCGACGAGCCACTGGAACCCGACGTTTTCGACGATCGTCGGCTGCGTGGGGAGGGGCCGATATTCGATGCGGATCGACCAGTGGTCGCCCTGGCCGACCGGCTGTCCACCGACGACGGCGCGGAGCCACCGCCAGTAGGTCCCCCGCTTGTGGCCGAGTTCCCAGAACCGGTCGGGAAACGTCTCGCGATCGCCCGCCTCGAGCCACTCGCGGAGAAACGGGGCACACGTCGGGTCGGCGACGAGCTCGTCGATCGTGTCGGCTGCGCTCCCGATCTCCTCGGGGAAGCGGACCTTCTCCCACGCGTGATTGATCGACTGCTCGAACACCGGAATCCGGAGTTCGTGATAGGTTTCCTCGAGTAGGCGAGACGGCTCCGCGACATCGTACAGATCCGGCGGCAGGAGCGGCGAGTTCGTCGCTAACGCGAGTACGGGACCGAGCGTCCGAACGGCGATGTTGTGATAGTCGGAGAACGATTCGGCGCGAGGGATCTGGATATGGGGCTGGATCGAACTCGTCAGCGACTCGAAGAGGATCGACGGGAACTGACACTCGGCTCCCGGAACGGTCAGGCTGACGGATCCTGCGGTTCGCTTCAACACGTCGTTGTCGATCGCGTAGTACCGAGGCGAGGCGGTCATGTTCTCGGCGATCGTGACCTCCTCGCGCTCGCGGACGGCCCCGAGGTACGCCTGCGTTCCGCCTTGGGGCGGGATCGTCCACATGGCATCTAGAACGATCTCCGTGCCCGCTCGATCCGCTGCTTGCTGGACGCGCCGGTAGCGGCGCTGGAGCTGTGTCGCCTGGGCGAGGACCCCCTCACCGTCGAACGGGCTCGGACTGGTGTTGAACTCGACGTTGTGCCGCCCGAGTTCCTTCTCGCAGGGCCCCTCGAGGACGGGATCGGGCACGCGAGCCAGCCGCCCGTCGTCGTCGACGGCGTACGCCTCGAGTTCGATCCCGAGGCCGAAGCTGGGGTTGTCGAGACGACCTGCACGAAGGGCGTCGGTGAGACGGACGGCTTGCTCGTCGACGCGTCGGTCGAACTCGCTTCGCGTCGCGTCTCGAAGCGAGCGCCTGACGAGGTCGGTGTGATCCGCCATCACCTGGATAAAGCTATCCCAGTCGCTTAGAAGTATGGTGCGACCGCGCCGCTTGCGGTGCCGTTGTCACGGTTGTAGTAGCTATTATATAGCCAGCGGCGAGGACGTCATACCGCGTTTCGACGTGAAAACGGTTAGCGAGGAGTGACGCTCCGCAATCCCTAAACGCCGAACACACCAACTACAGCGCAATGACCGACTGGACCGAAACGTACCGCCCGACGACGCTGTCGGAGGTACGCGGCAACAACAAGGCCCGCGACCAGCTGAAAGAGTGGGCCGAAACCTGGGACGACCACCGACAGGCGGTGATCGTCCACGGCAGCCCCGGCGTCGGGAAGACATCCGCCGCTCACGCGCTGGCGAACGATATGGGCTGGCCCGTGATGGAACTCAACGCCAGCGACAGCCGAGGAGCGGACGTCATCGAGAAGATCGCCGGGGAGGCCGCAAAGAGCGGGACGCTGACGGGCGGCGAGGCGGGCCGCCGACTGGTCATCTTGGACGAGGCGGACAACTTCCACGGGAACGCCGACTACGGCGGCTCGCGGGAGGTGACTCGCGTCGTCAAGAACGCCAACCAGCCGATCGTCCTCGTGGCAAACGAGTTCTACGACATGAGCCAGTCGCTGCGCAACGCCTGCGAGACGATCGAGTTCCGCGACGTCTCGAAGCGTTCGATCGTCCCCGTCCTGCGGGACATCTGCCGGCGCGAAGGCATCGAGTTCGAGGAGGAAGCTCTCGAGAAGATCGCCGAGTCGACCAGCGGCGACCTGCGCTCGGCGGTCAACGACCTGCAGGCAGTCGCCGAGGAAACCGAGCGGCTAACCGTCGAGGACGTGGTCACGAGCGAGCGCGACACCACCGAGGGGATCTTCGACTTCCTCGACGACCTCATCAAGGAGAAAGACGCCGAGGGCGCGCTGCGGGCCTCCTACGACGTCGACGAGACGCCCGACGACCTGTTGAACTGGATCGAGGACAACGTCCCGAAGGACTACGAGGGCGCCGAACTGGCCGACGCCTACGAGTTCCTCTCGAATGCCGACCGCTGGCTTGGCCGGGTGCGAGCCACACAGGACTACTCCTACTGGCGGTACGCGACGGACAACATGACCGCCGGCGTCGCCGCCTCGAGACGCGGTGACAAGGGCGGCTGGACGCGCTACGGCCCGCCGAGTTACTGGTCGAAACTCGGTCGCACCAAGGGAACCCGGAACACCCGCGATTCGATCGCCGAGCGCATCGCCGAGCGCGAGGGCGCGAGCGTCGCCACTGTCCGCCGGGAGATTCTTCCGTTCCTCTCGGCGATGACCCACCACTGCAAGAACCGGGAGCTGACGGTTCGCATGGCCGCGGCCTACGACCTCGACGAGTCGGACATCTCCTTTATTACCGGAAGCGGAAAAGATACCAACAAGGTCCAGTCGATCGTCGCGGACGCCGACGAGCTGAAAGCTGAGCAGACGGTCGAGCACTCGGGCAACGCCTTCTTGGAGGCCGAGCGCTCGAGTACAGAGACCGACGAGCCGACCGATGGTGACGACGATAGTGACGAACGCAGCCAGCAGACGCTTACGGGTTCGGCAGACGACACAGCAGCGGATGACACCGCAGCCGCCGATTCGGCGACCGACGAACCGGACGCCGATCAATCCGGACTGAGCGATTTCATGTAAGCTGGCGGTTTCATCGAGACCTTCGACAGTCGGTCAGCGGCCGATGGCCCAGATTCTATCGACATACAAATATAGGAATTTTTATTGATCGACACTCTTACGTCGATGAACGGTGAGAGTGGCTGTTGGTGACCCTCTGAATGACAGAATCACGTCGCTGCCCGCTTTGTACGGAAACGTACACCGACCGAACCGACCTTCGGGTCCACCTCGAGGTCGAACATCGGAAGTCCGAAGTAGTGTCACACCTCGTCGACGGCCACACCGAGGACAGGCCACTACCATCGGAGAGCGAGCAGTCGACAGTGGACGAAGAGCGGCCAGCGCCGTCGGCCTGAGGGTGTGATCAGCTGCTTTCTCTCGGCAGTAACTCCCGGAACGCTGGCGACAGTTCATCCCCGACACCGATAGCCATCTGACGCGGATCCGCAGTCGCATCGTCAGCCAGCGGCGGCACCGTCTCGACCGGGTAGCCGGTCATCCGCTCGAGTTCGGCTGGGTTGGTCCGTTCGGCGACCGTCTCGCCGGCATACTCGTTGCAGACGATACCGACGACGTCGATCCCGCGGGCCTCGAGTGCGTCGATCGAGAGTGCGGTATGATTGAGTGTCCCCAGGCCCGACCGTGTGACGACGACCGCCGCGGCCTCGAGGTCGGAAACGAGATCGATCACCTCGTGGTCGCCGGCCAACGGCACTCGTAGCCCGCCGATGCCCTCGACGATCGGGACTGCAGTCGCGTCGATCTCGCGTTCACATGCGGCACGGATCGTCTCGTAAGAGAGGGATTCGTCGGCGACCTCGGCCGCTACGCGCGGGGCCAGTGCTGGCTCGAGATATCGCGGACAGCTTGCAGCCTCGGGATCGGCACAGGCCGCGGCGACGAACGCCGCGTCGTCGTCGGGCGGATGACCCGTCTGGGCCGGCTTGATCGCCCGCGCGTCGTGGCCGGCCTCGCGAAGCAAGCGTGTGAGGCCAGCCGTGATAACCGTCTTCCCGACGCCGGTCCCGGTGCCGACGACGGCGATCGGCTGGGTCGCGGTCACAGCACCCCGACCTCCTCGCCCGCGGCGCGGAACGCCTCGAGACAGGTGATGACGTCGTCCTGATCGTGTGTCGCCATCGGGACGACGCGAATTCGGCTCGTCCCCTCGGGAACCGTCGGCGGTCGAATCGCTGGTGCGACGACGTCTCGTTCGCGGATGCCATCCGCGAGCGCGAGTGCGTCCTGTCGGTCACCGATGACCACGGGCAGGATCTGGGAGTTGCCCAACACCTCGAAGCCCATCGTCTCGAGGCCGTCGCGGAGATGTGCGACGTTCTCCCAGAGGCGTTCACGAACGTCGCTGTGGCGAGCGATATGCAACGCCTCGCTCGCGGCGGCAGCGGCCGGCGGCGCAAGCCCCGTCGAGAAGACGAACGAGCGTGCCTCGTTGATCAAACACTCGATCAGTTCGGTACTGCCGGCGACGTAGCCGCCCTGACTGGCCAGCGCCTTCGAGAGCGTCCCCAGCTGGATCTGGATGCGGTCCTCGAGCCCTTCGGCCTGGACGACGCCGCCGCCGTTCGCGTAGAGGCCGGTCGCATGGGCCTCGTCGACCATCACCCACGCGCCGTACTCCTCGGCAGCGTCACAGATCGCCGCGAGCGGGGCGACGGTGCCGTCCATGCTGAACACCGAGTCGGTGACGATCAGCCAGGATTCGTCGGCCGGGTTTCGGCCGTCCTGTCTCGCCTGATCGGCTCGCTCCGCGAGCTTCGATCGCAGGCTCGCCGCATCGCAGTGATCGTAAACGACGGTCTCGGCATCCGACAGCCGACAGCCATCGATGATGCTCGCGTGATTTAATTCGTCGGAGAAGACGATATCCGGCTCGAGCGCCGTGATCGTCCCGACGTTCGCGGCGTAGCCCGACGAAAAGGCCAGCGCGCGCTCGGTTCCTTTCGTCTCGGCGAGCAGCCGCTCTAGGTCCCGATGGACCATCGTGTCGCCCGTGACGAGCCGACTCGCGCCGGCTCCCGTGCCCACGGTCGCGGCAGCCTGCCGTGCGGCGTCTTGGACCCGCTGGTCGTCCGTCAGCCCCAGATAGTTGTTCGAAGCAAAGACCAGCGCCTCCGCCGAATCGAGCACGGGCAGGTCGCCGCCCGAGGGCTCGGCGAAGTAGCCGCGCTCGGCGACCCGATCGACGGGCGAGAGCGAGCGTTTCAAGTCGTGTTCCTCGAGGGTCTCGAGTCGGTCCTCGAGGTCGAACCCACGGTCGGCCATTCGGCTAAACGGACTCAGCGCCACGGTTTGACTCTCACGGTTCGGATCGATCGTCGGATTCTGCTCGATTCGGTCGGCTCCTTGTCGGTATGAGACTGTTCTTGGTCAGTGTGTGTATCCATCTCACAGAAAGGGCGAAGAAGCTCGTCGCGGTGTCGTCAGAAGCCGGGCATCAGTTCGGCAGGGCCGAAGACGCCGTATTCACCGGCGCGGTTCCGTCGCACGCCGGCCTTCAGATAGCCCAGCGCGGGCCCGTTGACGTTCGCTTCCATACTCGTCTCGTCGCCGAGGTGGAAGGTGTTCGTCGCGGTCTCGCCGTCGAAGGTTCGGCCGGTGACACGCACCGTGGTCGTCGTCGGCTTCTCGTCGTTGTACACGTCGAGGATGCCACCGACCGTGACGTCTTCGGCGTCGCAGACGCCCGCACGCTCGAGGAGCACGTCGTCTGCGTGTTCCATGTCCTCGAACTCGATGACGCCGTCGTGGTCGTCGATGATTTCTTCGATCTCTTCTTCGGAGAGTTCTCGAGCGGTCTCGATGTCGTAGTCGGGGAGGTGGGCGATGTCCTCGCGGACGGTGCCGCGGTTGTCCTCGTAGCCGGATTTGAGGCCGACGCCCCAGTGAATGTCGACGTCCGTGACCTCAACGAACGACTGGGCAGCGAGCGCCGCCGCGCCGGTCAGCAGGCCGGGCGTCGCGCCCGCGCCACAGATGAAGGTGATGCCGGCGTCCTCGAACGCCTCGCGGCGGTCGTCGAGCATATCGATCACGCGCGAGCGTTTGAGCACGTCGATCATGACGCCGGAGTAGTCACCCTCGATGAACCGCTCGGCGGTCCGCGGGATGAAGTCGTGTTCGTAGTTGGGCAGTGCGAGGAGGACGGCGTCGATCTCGTCGCCGTGGTCGATTACGTCCTGGATCGGATCCTCGCTCGGGCGGGCCTGTTCGGAGGCGACGACGCCGAGGTCTTCGCCGTGTTGTTTGACGCCGCCTTCGACGGCCGCCGCGTCCGCTCCGCCGTCAGTTGCAACCTCGTTATCGATGTTGCCCTCGGTTGCCTCGAGTAGTTCGTCGACGTCGAGGCCGTCGAAATCGATCGCGGTCCCGTGGCGGTCACACGCCGCAACGGGTGTCAGGGCGTCTTTGTACTGGCTCACTTCGAGTGCTCGTCGGCCGATACCGCCGGTTCCGAGTACCGCAAACGTAACGTCGTCCATGGTTATCGTGATAAATCGTGTCTTGAATCAGTCGTCGCTCGGTTCTGCGCCTGTTCGTGCTGCTGTCTCGGTCGACGACTCCGCGGCGTCGCTGTGGCGGGCCTTCACTTCCTCGGGGTCGAACTCGTTGGTCTCCCGGTTGGGCTCGAGCCCCGCGCGCTCGATGATCTCGATATCCTCGCCGGGTGACTGGCCCTCTGTCGTGAGGTAGTCGCCGGTGAGCAGGCCGTCCGCGCCGGCTTCCAGCGGCAGGTGCTGCTCGTCGGGGGCGAGGTTGACCTCGCGGCCGCCGGTCAGGCGGACCCGCGACTCGGGATGCAGGAGTTTGTACACCGCGACCGTCTTCACGATCTCTTCGGTCGAGATGCCGACACCCTGCTCGTACAGTGGCGTTCCCTCGACCGGGTTGAGGACGTTGACCGGCAGCGAGGAGATGCCGATGTCCTGCAGCGCGATAGCGGCCTCGACGCGATCGGTCGGGGTCTCGCCCATCCCGAGGATGACGCCCGCACAGAGGTCCATGCCGGCCTCCTTGGCGACCTCGAGGGTCTTCACCCGATCTTCGAAGCTGTGGGTGTCGACGATCTCGGGGAAGTAGTTCGGCGAGGTTTCGATGTTGTGATTGTAGTGGTTGATCCCCTCCTCGGCGAGGATCGCAGCCTCCTCCTCGGTGAGAATGCCAAGGGAGGCGTCGACCTCGAGATCACACTCGTCGCGCACGAGGCGGATCGACTCGATGACCTCCGCCCACTCCTCGGGCCGGTGTTCCTTCGAGACGCCTTTCTCCGCGACGACGATCCCGAAGCGCTGGGCACCGTCACGTTCGGCGCGTTTCGCGGCCTCGAGGACCTTCTTCGGGCCGAGGAAGCCGTAGGTGTCGATGCCGGTGTCGAAGTGGACCGACTGCGCACAGAACCCACAGTCCTCGGCGCAGTTGCCCGCTTTCGCGTTGACGATCGAGCAGGCATCGACCGTGCCATCACCGAAGTGATCGCGCACGGCCGCACCGGCTTCGGCGAGGACGTCGACCGGCTGGGCCATCAGCGCTAACCCGTCGGTCCGGTCGAGTCGCTCGCTGGCCACGACCCGCTCGAGTGCGTCGTCGACCGTCTCGTTTCCAGTCTCGTAAACCACACTCAGAATGGCGGTTAACGAGTATATAATGTTTTTGGACGGTCACGATCTCGTGATCGTCCGCCGCTCACAGGTCGGTGTCGACACCCTGCTCGAACGCGTGCGCACTCGAGAGCACCGTTGCGTCGTCGAAGCGTTCCCCGATCAGCATGAGTCCGACTGGTAGTCCGTCCGCCGTTCCGGCTGGCACCGACGTCGCCGGATGGCCGGTTACGTCGAACGGAGCCGTGTTGTGGAGCATGTTGAGCGCACGGTCGATCGCCTCGAGGCGCGAGATCGACTCGTCGACCGCGTGGGCGGTCTGTGGCGTCGTCGGCATCGCGAGGACGTCGACGTCCGCGAGCGCGTCGTCGTACTCCTCGGCCAGTTTTCGGCTGAGATTCTGCGCTTTCGCGTAGTAGTGGCCGTGGTACTCGTCCGCGAGGTACTCTCCGAGGACAAGCGTGAGTTTCAACGTCGTAATGTAGTCGTCAGCGTCCGACCGCCGTGCTCGCCCGAACGCGTCGGCCAGTTGTGTATCGTAAAAGCCCTTCCCGTAGTGGCCAACGCCCTCACTATCGACCGTCGCGGCCGTCTCCTCAAGTGCGATGGCGTTCCAGACGGTAAGCCCATCGAGGTGCATCGGCACGGAGACCTCCGTCACCGTCGCGCCGGCGTCCTCGAACGCGGCGAGTGCGTCGCGAACGGTGTCGTCGACGCCCGGCTCACCGGTCTCGCGGTCGAACCCCTCCTCGAGGACGCCGACAGTCACATTCGATGGATCGTCCGAAAGCGCCCCGCGGTAGTCGTCGGTCGGCACGGCTCCCTGGCGAGGGTCGAGGCCGTCCTCTCCGGCGATCACGTTCAGCACTCGCGCGCAGTCTTCGACGGTCGAACAGATCGGCCCGGCGTGGTCGAACGAGCGGCCGAGCCCGGCGATCCCGGTGTACGGAACCAGACTGTGTGTGGGTTTGTGGCCGACGACCCCGCTCCACGCGGCGGGGATCCGAATCGAACCGCCCTGATCGCCGCCGATAGCCATATCCACATCGCCGTTACCGACGGCAGCTGCCGATCCCGACGACGACCCGCCCGCGATGTAGTCCGAATCGACAGGATTCAATACCGGTCCGGTCGCTGAGAGTTCGCCGCTCCCGGAAAACGCCATATCCTCCATATTCAACTTGCCAGTGATGGTCGCGCCGGCGTCGAGCAGCCGCGTCACGATCGTCGCGTCCGTTGACGGAACGTATCCTTCGAAGAGCTTCGAGCCGAGCGTCAGCTCGACGCCGGCCAGATTGACGTTGTCTTTGAGCCCGACCTCGTAGCCCGCGAGCGGTCCGTCGTCCGCGCCCTTTACTTGGCACTTCGTAACGAAGGCGTTGAGCGGGTCTTCGTCGGGCCCCGGCCGGTAGCCGGGGTCGCGGTCCGTGTACTCGACGCGCGGTCGATAGTCCGGAAGCCGATCCAATCGCTCGTAGCCCAGCAACGTCTCGGTGATGGCGGCCTCGAAGTCCGAGACCTCCTGATCGGTCAGGTCGATGTGATGGCGTCGTGCGTACTCGCGGATCTCCGCCGGCGTCGGCGGCTGAACGTTTGGTGGCGATTCCGACATACGATCATGGTGGTCGATAACAATGAACAAAAAAGTTCGCCGGAACGGCGACGCTCGAGGGTCGATCGGAGCCCCCGCCGAGAGGCGGAAACCAGTTCTATCGCCGACCGCGGTCAGTGCCGCTCGGCGAAGAACGCCCGGAGCAGGGGGTACCACGCGCCGAAGACGGTCCCGAACGTCGACAGGCCGACGAAACTCTCCCAGTGGTGCATGGGGACCGGATACGCAACTCCCGTGATGAGTCCGAGCGCGAACGGGCCACCGTAGGCGACGACAGTTACCCAGAGGACGACACCGTATGCAAGGCCCACACAGGCACCGAGAAACGGACTTCGGTAGCTCTCGGCGAGCGGGCGCGGGACGTATCGGCCTCGCGAAAGCCAGGTGACGAGCGCGACGAACGGCCCGCCTGCGACGAGGCTGTGACAGAAGACCAGCGTCCACTCGTTTACCACCCCCTCGAGTCCGTAGATGTCGGCCACCGACCGAAGACTGCCGGTCGCGTGTAACACGCCACCGAGCGCCGCCCCGGCGATCAGGGCAGTCGTCACTGTGGTGAGGACTTTCGTTGACGACGGACTGCCACCACGACGTGACTGTCTATACGCCATTACTGTATCTCTCAGCTAGATTTATATGTATTTATCTGAATTCTAGAAGAATGTCTAGTTACGTGAGTGTTACCGGCCACGGCAGCGAGGGCGTTCTGCTCGCGGCGACCGATCTCGACGGCATCACCGTGGCGTCTCTGCCCCCCACTTCTCGAGGGCTGTCGCCAGTTCCGGGTGGTCGTCGGCGTAGTCCGCGAGCGACTCGCCCGCCATCGACGCGTCGACGGACTGCCGGAGGGCTTTCGCGCCTGCGTGGGTCCCGTCGGGGTGGCCGTGGACGCCGCCACCGGCCTGGACGATGATGTCGGTGCCAAGCGCCTCGAGGAGTTGGTCGACGACACCGGGATGAAGTCCGCCGGACGCAACCGGCAGCACTGGCTTCAGTCCGTGACACTCGCCCGTAAGCCAGGCGTTGATCCCGGGCGTGTCTTCGTTTGCGAGTTTGCCGAGTCCAGCAGTGCCGGTGTGGATGTGATCGACGCCACAGAGCCGGGCGATCTGGGCGATGACCCGCATCGAGACGCCGTGGTGCTCGAGCCGGTCGAAGGCGGCGTGCATCGCACGATGGGCGTGAATCGCCAGACCGTGGTCCTCGCAGCGCTCGCGGACGCTCTGGACGGCTGCCCAGCCGCAGGTGATCACGTCGATCATGACGAAACCACCGCCGTGTTCGGCCACGAGATCGACGCGGTCTAACATTTCAGTGGTTTCTGCGGTCACGTTCACGAGGTAGTCCTTGCGTTCGCCCGTCGCCTCTTGTGCACGGTCGCGAGCCGCGAGGCTCTCCGCCAGGCGGTCCTCGAAGGGATTGAACTCCTGATCAGTGAGGTTCTCGTCGTCTTTCAGTAGGTCGATGCCGCCGCGCCAAGCCTCCTCACCGATGTCGGCATGGGCTGCAGTCGAGAGGCCGACCTTCGGTTTCGGGACCGTCGCCAGTACCGGTCGCTCGCCGGCATCGAGTTTTTCGCGGGCGACGCTCGTGCCGAACTGCGGGCCCGGAAAGCCACTGACGATCGAGTCCGGCCAGTGGCAGTCCTCGAGCCGGATCGAGTCGACGGCTTTCATCCCCAGGATGTTCCCCGCGATACACGAGAGGATCTGGGGCATGCTGCCGGCCTCGAACAATGCATCGGGATAGGCGACGGTGATTGCGTTGCCGTCGATCTCGCAGGCCACCGCACCGAGATCCGTCAGTTCGTCTTCGTCGACGTGGAGTGCTGCCCAGGTACCGTTCGAGGACTCGGAGGCGACCCGGCTCGCCGCCGCCTCCATCGACATGTCCGCGGCCGGTTCGATGGTAAACTCACAGGTCAGGTCCGTCGTCGCTGGCTCGTACCCGAGGTCCAGAAAGTCGTCGTATTCGATCCCAGTCATGGTACCGGATCGCATTCACCGCGTCGACTAATAGGACTTGTGCCGATCGTCAGGTGGCCGGTATCGATCGGCCCGCTCTCCAATCCCGGTGTGTGAAACTCGATTCGCTGGATCGACTGCTTCGTTACCGTTCGACTGGGCGTTTGTCAACCTTCGCTCCCGCCATCCCCGGCTGACGGCCAGTAGACTAATACGTCACCGATGTAGTTTGACTGGACTGAAAAAATTCCAAAAGTTAAAGTCTCGTGATAATCCACTACCATAGAGCGAGCGCATGACAGATAGTACGATAGACACACAGGGGGGCGACGCCGGGTTCGACGTGGGCTCGAGCGCCGACCTGTTCGGGGAGATCGAATCGGAGGTCGAGTCGGGAGACGACACGCAGGCCGAAACCGTCGACGGAGACGACGCGACCGTCGACGACGAACAAACGGCTGCTGCCGTCTTCGACCAGCTTCGGACCGACGTTGGCGACGAGGACGGTACCGATGCCATTCTCGCGGACGAGAGCCCGGACGACATCATCGCGAGCGCCGACGAACCCGACCCCGAGCCCGATACGCCGGTCGATGCGGACCTGCTGGCCGCCGACGACGAGGTCGCCGACCTCCTGCTTACCGGCCGTTCGACGGACGACGACGGTGAGTTCCTCTGGATCGATCCCGACACGGACGATGAGGAAGAACACGAGCCGGACAGCGACTCCGACGCGGACGACGAACGCGAGCCGGACGAGTCGGCCGCGAGTGACACTGACGACTCTCCCTCCTCGAGCGAAAGCGACACTGAAACCGCCGGTGACAGTACAGTCCCCACTGACGACGCTGCGACACCCTCTACTCCCGACACGACAGACGCGCCTGCTGACGAGCCACAGACTGCGTCCTCGCCATCGATGCCTGACACCGAGGCGGACGACAGTCCTCCGGAGCGATCAGTCTCGAGCGACGACACTGTCGAGGACGAATCCGGTGAGGACGAACTCGCTGATATCGACTCGAGTGACGACACTGTCGAGGACGAATCCGGTGAGGACGAACTCGCTGATATCGACTCGAGTGACGACATCGCCGAGGACGAAGACATCGAGGGTGACAAAGACGACACCATCGACGCCGACGAAGACGACGCTGTCGACCAAGCACCCGAACTCGGGGATGACGCCGCCGCGCCCGAACCGTCGACGGACGACGACACAGCGGCCGAATCGGATCACACAGACGACGCGACTGGCCCGCTCTCGAAACTCCGCAAAACGTTGGGCGGACTGCTCTAGGAACTGCGCCCACCCAGTCGAGCGTCTCCCCTTTCCATCTGCTCGCTTACGGATCCGGGTGCCACGCGAGCCCCTCTCTTCGAACCGTATACGGGTGCTTGCCGCACTCGGGACAACACGTGCCGCCGCCGGGTGTGTCGGCCCGGTCCGGGATCGTATGTTCGTCTCCGCAGTTGTCACACTCGAGCCACGCAGGCATACCTGTCAGTACCAGAAATCCGTCTATGATCCTGCTGCGAGCGAGCGCCGGGTCACAGTCGCCACACCGGTGAACGGACGCATCCCGGCGCCATCGATCCGAGAGAAATGAAAGACGTCAGTCAGAGCCGTCTCGAACGCCCCTCGACTGCGTTAGTTGAGGAACTCTTCGATGTGGTCGGCGACTTCCTCGGGGGTGTCGCCAACCGGGACGCCGGCGTCGTTGAGCGCCGAGATCTTGCTCTCGGCGGTACCAGTACCGGAGCCGGAGACGATCGCACCGGCGTGGCCCATGCGCTTGCCCGGCGGCGCGGTGCGGCCGGCGATGAAGCCGGCGACCGGCGTGTCGACGTTCTCGTCGATGAACGCGGCGGCTTCCTCTTCGTCTTCGCCACCGATCTCACCGCACATAACGATCGCGTCGGTGTCGGGGTCGTTCTCGAACAGCTCGAGGGCGTCGACGAAGTTGGTGCCGATGATCGGGTCGCCGCCGATGCCGATAGCGGTGGTCTGCCCGATGCCACGGTTGGTCAGGTTGTCGACGACCTGGTAGGTCAGGGTGCCCGAGCGGGAGACGAGACCGACGTTCCCCTCGGAGAAGATGTTGCCGGGAAGAATGCCCAGTTTGGCCTCGCCGGGGGTGATGAGGCCGGGACAGTTCGGCCCGATGAGCCGCGTGTCGGTCTCGGTCAGGCGCTTGTTGACCCGCGCCATGTCCTGAGTCGGGATGCCTTCCGTGATCGCGACCGCGAGGTCGAGTCCGGAGTCGAGCGATTCGAAGATGGCGTCGCCGGCAAAGGCCGGCGGGACGAAGATGACCGAGGTGTCGGCGTTTTCCTCCTCGACCGCTTCGTGAACCGTGTCGTAGACCGGCACGCCACTAACTTCCTGGCCGCCTTTGCCGGGGACTGCACCGGCAACGACGTTGGTGCCGTACTCCATCATCTGTTCGGTGTGGAACTTGCCTTCCCCACCGGTGATGCCCTGTACCACGACGCGCGTGTCGTCGTCGACTAGTACGCTCATTGGTCGTTCACCTCCTCAGCGTACTCGACAGCACGCTGGACTGCGTCCTCGAGGGTCTGTTCGACCGTCACGAGGTCCTCGTTGAGAATTTCCATGCCTTCCTCCCAGTTGGTACCGGCCAGACGCACGACGACCGGCTTGGGGATCTCGTCGAACTGCTCGAGTGCTTCGTTGATCCCTTTGGCGACCTCGTCACCGCGGGTGATGCCGCCGAAGATGTTGAAGACGACGCTCTCGACGTTGTCGTCGGAGAAGACCATGTCGAGTGCGTTCGCAATTCGGTCGGCTTTCGCACCGCCACCGACGTCAAGGAAGTTCGCGGGCTCGCCGCCGTAGTAGTCGACGAGGTCCAGCGTCGTCATCACAAGACCGGCACCGTTGCCGATGATCCCTGTGTTACCCTCGAGCCGGACGTAGTCGAAGCCGTACTCGTCGGCTTTCTGCTCGAGTTCGTCGCCGCCGGCGGCTTCCTCTTCCATCTCGGCGAGTTCGGGCTGGCGGAACAGCGCGTCCTCGTCGATGTTCATCACGGCGTCGGCCGCGATGACCTCGTCGTCGGAGGTAACCATCAGCGGGTTGATCTCGGCGTCGGCGCCGTCCTTGTCGTCCCAGAGCTGGTAGAGCGTGGTGAGCACGCTCGAGACGTCACGGGCGACCGACTGGTCGACACCGGCGTCGTAGACGGCCTTGCGGGCCTGGTAGGGATGCATCCCGAAGGCGGGATCGATGTGTTCGCGGGCGATCGCGTCGGGGTCTTCCTCGGCGACCTCCTCGATGTTGACGCCACCTTTGGTCGAGACCATCGCGACGGGCTTGCCCTCGCCGCGGTCCATCGTGATCCCGACGTAGAGTTCGTCGGTGAAGTCGACCGCTTCCTCGACGAGGACGCGGTCCACGTGGTAGCCTTTGAGGTCCATTCCGAGAATGGACTCGGCTGCCTCGCGGGCTTCGTCATCGTCTTCGACGAGTTTGATCCCGCCGGCTTTCCCCCGACCGCCAACCTGTACCTGCGCCTTGACCGCGACTGGATAGCCGATCTCCTCGGCCGCGGTGACGACGCCATCGACGTCGGACGCGAGCTGCGAGTCCGGCGTCGGTACCCCGGCATCGGCGAAGACCTGCTTCGCCTGGTACTCGTGTAATTTCATACCATTCGAAGGGCCGTTCCGCCCTTGCTTAAATCCTGCCAGTTTCCGCTCGCTACTGACACGCATTCGGGGGCTCTTCCCGTAGATCGTTCACGATTTACCATCCACGATCGGCTGCGCGTGCCATCTACGCAGTCCGGCCCGCAAACGAGCCGGTGCCGATATGGGCCGGTCTGTCACAGCATTCAAAGTTCGGCTTCCCCTAGGGCCACTCGGGGCTCCCCCGTGACAAACCCTACCGCAACTCATCGACCCTCGGGGTGGGTGTCGTCGATAACGACCGTGCTCCGGTTTCTGGTCCACAGCAACCTCTTTATCTCGCTGGCAACGCTCAGCGTGGTCGTTACCACCGCCGTCCTCGCGGACCTGCCACTCGAGGCCCTGCCACTGTTTATCGTCTTCGCGGCCACGATGTTCGTCTACACCGTCAACCGCTTTACCGATCTCGAGGAAGACGAACAGAACGTCCCGGATCGCGCGGCGTTTACGAAGCGGTACGGCCGCGTTTGGTTGGCGGCCGGGATCGTACTCTACGTCGCCGCGATCGGGATCGCCGTCGCGCTCGGGCTTTCGGGAGCGGCGTACCTCCTGCTCCCGCTTGCGGTTGCGCTGCTCTATTCCGTCGGCGGCGTCAAACAGATCTTCCTCGTGAAGAACCTCTTCGTCGGGCTCGCCTGGGGTGCGCTCCCGCTCGGCGTCGGCTACTACTACGGCAGCGTCGGCTCGCTTTCGATCCTGTTCATGTTCGCCTACGTGACGGTCATGATCACAATCGCCGCGGTGATCTTCGACGTCAAAGACATCGAGGGCGACCGCGAGGAGGACATCCCGACGGTCCCGAACCAGTTCGGCCCGCACGCGACGCGCGTCTGGTCGCTGGTCGCGACCATTGCCGTCGCCACAGTGGTCGTCGCCCTCGTGGTGACGGGGGCGATCCCGCGACGATTCCTCGCCGTGCTCGCGATGAACGCCTACGTTTGCGCATACATCCCGTTTGCGACCCCCGACCGCGGCCCGCTGTACTACGGGTTCGTCGTCGACGGCGAACACGTCTTCCTCGCCGCGGTCGTGCTCGCACTCGAGTGGCTCGTCTGGTGACGTGGTGGCCGATCACACGTCGTCCGTGGCCCCGGTCGCGCGCAGGTACTCCTCGAGCAGCGTCGGGAACTGGCCGCCGCGGACGTACCGCAGGCCGAACTCGTCGGCCCACGAGATGATGCCTCGATCCTCCGTGACGACGCCGGCGTCGAGTTCGCGTGCGAGAATGAGTAAGTCGAAATCCTCGCGGGAGTCGAGGACGCCCTGCCGGAGCGCGCGACGATACTTGTCACGCAGATTCGACAGGACGCGATCGGCTTCGGTCATGTAGGCCTCCCGCTCGCCGTCGTCGGCATCTCGCGTGAGGTCTTCCGGATCGAGCTGTTCGACCTCGCGGATTGCCTCTTCGGAGACCCGCAGGCCGCGGTCGACCCGGTCGCTCATCTCGTCGATGAAGTTGTAGACGACGTTCGCGGGGATCGTGACGCCGTAGCGGTCGGGGCTCTTGCGGACGACCCAGGTATCGAGTCGCGAGAACACGGCGTCGTCGACGTCGCGCTCGCGCAACATCGTCCCCAGTTCGTCGTGGATCGACGGCGGCACGTAACAGGAGATGTTGAGCTCGAGGCGTGCGGTCGACACGAGATCGAGCAGGCGGAGCACGGCCGCCTCGAGCGACTCGTCGTCGCGGCGGATCTCCTCGGTGATGAACAGCGAGGTGTCGAGGACGAACCGCTGGCGCGGGAGGTCGCCGGACATACGTCTCGATTGGACGGTGAGCTACATAGGCCTCACCCCGGTTTCGACGAACCGAGCGGGGGCCGGCCCGATGTTTTTGGCGGTCAGCGGTGAGCATCGATGTATGGACCGCGACGAGTACCTCGAGCGGCTCGGAGCGACGACCGACGAGTCGGCTGACCTCTTCGAGCACTTCGAGCAGCGGTCGTTCGACGGTCGGACCTACCACGTCCTGTCGGACGCGCGCCACGGCCTCGAGCGCGGGACCGTCATCGTCGAGGACGCCGACGCCGTCGTCAGAGGGTATCCGAGCATCCCACGACTGCTCGTGCTCGAGCCGGGCGTTCAGTCGTTTTTCGAGGACCACGAGACCGTCGTCGTCGAGGAGAAACTCGACGGGTTCAACGTCCGGCTCGCCGACATCGGCGAGCCGCTTGCGTTTACCAGAAGCGGCTACGTCTGTCCGTACACGACCGCGCGGGCGCGCAAGCTGCTCTCGCTCGAGGCGTTTTTCGACGAGTATCCGGAACAGGTCCTCTGTGCCGAACTCATCGGGCCGGAGACACCCTACACGGCCACCGACTACGAGGGGGTCGACACCCACGACTTCCGCGTCTTCGGCGTTCGTGACCGCGAGTCGGGCGACCCGCTGTCCGTAGCCGATCGCCGCGCGATCTGTGAGACGTACGACTTCAACCAGCCGCGACTGTTCGGACGGGCACCGCCGGAATCCGCCGCCGAGCTGGTCCGCGACACCATCGCCGAACTCGACGCGGCAGGTCGGGAAGGCGTCGTGATGAAATCCGAGACCGGAGACGCGATGGTCAAATACACGACCGAAGCCCAACACCACGGCGAACTCGCCTACGCGTTCTCGCTGCCGTTCGACCACGGCCGGGATTTCGTCTTCTCGCGACTCATCCGGGAAGCGTTTCAGGCCGCCGAGTTCGACGAGGACGAGGATCGACTACAGGCGCGCGCACACGATCTCGGGGAGTCGATCCTTGTTCCGATGGTTGAGGCCATCCAGGACGTCGACGACGGCGAGACGATCGGCCACCGACATACGGTCAGAGGCGACGTCGGCTCGATCGACGCGCTGTTCGACCATCTACACGACCAGTCGATGACGCTCGAGATCGAGGCCGACCGGCGCGAGGACGGCCAGCGCGTCGTCGAGTTCGTCAAGGTGGCCGAATCCAGCCGGGACCGCATCACCTACTATCTCGAGGGCGGCACGCGAACCGAGTGACATGACGGTTCCATCGACGCTCTCGCTCGGGCGCGAACGAACCCTTTAGGCACCGGCCGCCGGAACGAACGTATATGCCCGTTCCCAAATCCGAGTTCGAGAACCTCCCGCCGTGTGACTTCTACACACCGGCTGAGTTGCTCGAGGACGACCAGATGTACACCGTCTACGAGATCGCGCGACTGCTCCAGGGTCTCGAGCCCGACGCCGATATCGACCGCGAGACCGAGGATATCCTGCTCGACTGGGCGATTCCATGGGTCATGACCAACGCCGACGACCTCGTGGTTGCCGAACCCCGCGACGAGGACGAACCCGGCTACTACGGCCTGAAAGAATGATCCTCCTCGTGGTCGGTGCCGACCGTGTCGACGCCGGCAAGACCACGTTTTCGGCCGGCCTGCTCGAGCGCACCGGCGCAGTCGGCTACAAACCCCGCGCCGGCAACGACTTCTGGTTCGATCACGACGACTGCCGACGCGCGCTCGCCGACGGCCGACTCTACGGCAAGGACGCAGCACGGCTCTCGGCGGCCGACGGCCGTGGCCGACCGCCCGAGCGACTTAATCCCGTCCACCGGCTCTGGCAGCCCAGCCCCGGCGGCGGCAGCGGCCTACTCGGCCGAAACGACCGCGAGTTCGTCGCCGACCGAATCGGCCGTGATCCCGACGATGCGCTGTTCGTCCGCAACGCGACCGTCGAGATCCCGGATCCAGTCGCCGACGCGCTCCCCCTTTCCGATGCCGTTCCCGTCGAAACCGTCGCAGAGTTCAACGACCTCGCCGAGCGGGAGTACGTCCCGGCGTTCGACCGCCTGGCGACCGAGATCGAGGACACGGACATCGCCGTCGTCGAATCGTATAGCGACATCGCGCTGCCGCTGTCGTCGCTCAATCCAGCACAGGTCGCCGCCGTCGCGGCCGTCGAACCCGGCCGCGTCCGCGTCTACGACGGCGACCGCTACTGTCGAGCCTGCGAGATCGCCAGCTCGAGCCCCAGGGACGGAGCCATCGAGAAGCGCGTCCCCGACGTCCTCGACTATCTCGAGCCGCTCGAGCGCGTCTCGTTGCCGCCACTCGGCGGGGACGAGCAGGGCGATCCTGCACGAACCGCTCACGCGTACGCGGACGCGTACGATTCGTTCCTCGACGCCGCCGGACGCGTCTGACTGGACTCTCCGTCGGGCCGAGTTGTCTAAGTCTGGCGAGCCATCTGCGCCGAGAGTTCGACGTGGCCATAGGGATCGTTGGTCACGCTCGGCCCGTGGCCCGTGTGCATCTCTTCGAGGTCGGGATCGATCCACTCGAGCACGCGATCGATGCTCTCGATCAGCGTCGGGCGGTCGCCTTCCTCGAGGTCGGTGCGGCCGAAACTGCCGTTCTGGAAGACGAGATCACCTGCGAACAACACGCCCGCGTTGGCCGAGTAAAAGCAGAGGTGGTCGTTTTTGTGCCCGGGCGTGTGCAGCGCCACGTAGTCGTGGTCGCCTAACTGGACCGTCCCCTCGTCGGCGATCGCGTGGTCGACGCCGTCGACTGTGGTATCGTACCCCCACGCATCGACGCCGAAGGCGTCTTTGACTGCTTCGAGGTTCCCGACGTGATCGCGGTGCGTATGGGTCAGGATGACGGCCTCGAGGTCGTCGACGCGCTCGGAAACGGCCGCGACAACGTCGAAGTTCGCACCCGTATCGACGAGGACGGGCCGCTCGCCGGTAACGAGAAAGACGTTGCTGGTAAACGCCTGCACACCCTGTGCGAGATTCGAGATCATGGGCCCTGCTACACAGTCGATCGATTTGTGGGTATCGACACAGGTCGAGCGTGGCGGGAACTGCTGCAATCGAGCGAGACGCCACGCGTCGCATGTGTCGGGCCAGTATCGACTGTTTCTCCCAGCCGTCTCGCTATTCACAAGCATTTTTAGCTCCGACACGTAGTGGATAGACGAATGAATCGGTCGGCCTCCGTCGGATTCGTCGTTCTCGTCGTCCTGACGCTCGTCGCCGGCGTCAGCGCACCGATCACGGTGGCCGACACTGGACCGATCACTTCTTCGGCCGCGGCGACACAGCCCTCGACGATAGCGACCCCACCGGATGGCGGCCAGTTCGCCGTCCAGGAGACCCCGAACTTCGACAAGACGACGTTCGAGATCACCGTTCACGAAAACGGCAGCGCGACGTGGACGTTCCGGCACGAACAGGTGTTCGCAAACGAAGACAACGAGACCGCTGCCGAAGAGAACTTCAAAGCCTTCGCCGAGGAATTCGAAGCCAACGAGACGGACCCCTACGACCAATTTGTCAATCAGTCGCGTCTGATGGTCGAGTCCGGGCAACGAGAAACCGGCCGGGAGATGGAAGCGACAAACTTCCGTCGTTCCGCGCAGATCGAAGAACCGTTCACGAGGGGCGTCGTCGAAATGTCGTTCACGTGGGAGGGATTCGCAGCCGTCGAAGCAGACCGGATCGTCGTCGGTGACGTCTTCGAAGATGTCTTCCTCCAATCGGCGAATCAGACGATCGTCATCGAGGCCAGCGGCGACCTCACGTTCCAATCGATCGAACCCTCCGACGGGCAGTACGCCGGGGACTCGCTCGAGGATGCAGAGTCCGTTCAATGGAGTGGACAACGCCAATTCATCGACGGCCGTCCCCGGGTGGTGTTCGACCGTTCCGGGAGTACCGACACGGGACTGATCACGGCGATGGGCAGCGGTCCCGGCTGGTATCTCCTCGCGGCCCTCTTCGGTCTCGGCCTCGCTGCCGCAGCCGTGATCTGGTATCGACGGTACGGACCCGGCGCTGACGAACCCGCTGCCGGGGAACCACCAGCCGAATCGACCCAACCTGCGCCAGCCACCGTCGACACGGCTGGCGAGTCCGTCGAGAACACTGACACAGTCACCGACGAGGAACTCCTGACGGACGAAGACCGCGTCGTCAAACTCATCCGCGAAAACGGCGGCCGGATGAAACAGGTCAACATCGTCGAGGAAACCGGCTGGTCGAAATCCAAGGTCAGCATGCTGCTCTCGGATATGGAAGACGACGGCACCATCAGTAAACTCCGCGTCGGCCGCGAAAACATCATCAGTCTCGAGGGCTTCGAGCCGGAAGCCACGAAATCGCCGTTCGAGGAGTGAAAGCAGACAGTCACTCTCATGCGACGATTTCCCACCCCGGTATCGAAACGGAATCCTTAAACATAACACCGCTCTACGATTGAGTGAAGACAAAGCCCGCTCCGATGGTGTAGTCCGGCCAATCATATTGCCCTCTCACGGCAATGACCAGGGTTCGAATCCCTGTCGGAGCATTCTACTCAACGCTTTCTCGTGATTGCTTCCCGTACACTCATCTCACCAGCAGCAGTGTCCCCATCCCCATCATACCACGGTGATCGGTCGGGAGGACCGTCTGCTGTCAGCGGTCTCGGCGCACCTGTATTTGTCTTCGCATAGAAGGGGTACATCTAACCGCGATGGTTGCAGCGGACAGTACTAATACAGAGCGGCGAGGAGATCAGGGCCAGAGACCGCGATTGGCGTGGGCGTCAACCAACCGCGAGAGTGCAACAATAGATGCTGCATCTCGCCACGTCACACCCCCCTTTTCGACCTCGACTCGGACATCCTCCCACGCGGACAGCATTTCCTGGTCGAGTTGTTCCTGTACTTCCTCGAGCGACCACGAGCGTCGGTTGATATCCTGGAGCCACTCGAAGTAGGAGACGGTGACCCCGCCGGCATTGGCGAGGATGTCCGGGACAACCGGAATGTCGCGTTCGGCCAGGATCGCATCCGCCGCGAACGTCGTCGGGCCGTTTGCACCTTCGACGATGAGATCGGCTTGAATACTGTCGGCGTTGGCTTCGGTAATCACGTCACCGATCGCTTCCGGAATGAGAAGATCGACGTCCAACGTGAGCAGTTCGTCGTTCCCGATCGTCTCGTCGGCGTAGTCGGTAACAGCCTCGGGTTCCTCGTCGTGTGACGGGATCGTATGTGGATCGAGCCCTGCTGGATCGTAGGCTGCTCCGTTGACGTCACTGACCGCGACGACGGTTGCGCCCCACTCATCGAGCAAGCGGGCTGCGTTCGCCCCGACGCTTCCGAACCCCTGAACAGCGACGGTCGTCTCCTCGAGCGGATAGTCATAGTAATCGCAAGCTTCGCGAGCGATGAGTGCGACGCTCCGTCCCGGGGCCTCCTCGCGGCCGTAACTGCCGCCGATGACGCGGCTTGCCAGTCACGACGCCGGGGAGCGTCTCCGCTTCTTGCATGCTGTAGGCGTCCATGATCCAGGACATCGTCTGGGAATCGGTCCCCATGTCGGGTGCAGGAATGTCCTTGTTCGGCCCGATCGTGTCTCGGAGCTCGTCCGTGAATCGCCTCGTAAGGCGTTCCTTTTCCGCCTCGCTGAGCTCTTTGGGATCGACGACGATCCCGCCTTTCGCACCGCCGAACGGCAGGTCCATCACGGCACACTTCCAGGTCATCCACATCGAGAGGCCGATACACTCCTCGCGAGTGACTCCCGGATGATATCGTCGACGAACGGGGTGGTCGATTCCCCGTCGGCGACCGTGGCCGGTGTAGCCAAACCGCTATCGTAACCACTGGGACTGATCGGACACCTGCATGCTACCCATCATTTCGGTAGGGCGCGATACCTGCATATTCGCGGCTCAGGCGGTCACTTCGAGGAACATCGGTTTTCCGATATTCGCGCGATAGAATCCGTGTGGTCGCTGGCAGTATCAGGCGGCGTCCGGCGAGGCGCTGGCAGTGGCTGCGTCAGTTTCGAAATAGCGGAGTGCCCGTGACAGCCGTGTCGCTTGGTCGCTGAGCTGTTCAGCACTCGTCGAAACCTCGGTCAGCGCTGTGGTCTGTTCTTCGGCCGCAGCAGCGACGCTTTCAGCACCCGTGCTCGTCGATTCGGAGATCGCTGCGACGTCGTCGACCATCGCGGCGACCTCCTGGGTCGAGGCGGCCTGCGCTTCGCTGGCTGCCGAGATCTCTTGCACCCCGACGTTGGTCTCCTCTGCGAGATCGGTGATCTCGGCGAGCGCGGCGACGGCGTCCTGGACCTGCTCACTGGCGTCTTTGATATCGGCGTTCGTGCGCTCGACCTCGGCGGCGGAGTCCTCGGTCCGGTTGCGGATCGCCTCGAGGCGGGCCTCAGCCTCCTCGGCCGCTTCCGCGACGTCTTCGGAGAGCGTTTTGACTTCCGTCGCGACGGCGGAAAACCCGTCGTCGCCGTTCGCACCCGTAGAGCGGGAGACCTCGATGTTTGCGTTCAGCGCCAGCATGTTGGTCTGGCGGGCGATCTCGGAGATCGTCGTGATCAGTTCGTCGATCTGCTGGACCTCGTTCTCGAGGCGGTTCATCTCGGCGACGGCGTCGGCAGCCTCGGCTTCGATCTCGGTCATCGCAGCGATCGCGGTCTCTGCGGCTGCTTGGCCGTCCTGGCCGGTGTCGACGGTCTGTTCGGCGATCTCGGCGACCTCGTTCGAGGAGACGGCGATCTCTTCGGTCGTCGTCGACAGCGAGTCGAGTTCCTGCGTGACCGAGCGGAGATACTCGTGTTGTTGGTCGGCACCATCGGCGATTTCCTGAATCGACGTGGAGACCTGTTCGGAGGCCGAGTGCACTTCTTCGGCACTGGCGGTCACCGACTCGAATGCGGTAGCAACGTCCTGTGCGAACGACATGAGGTCCTCGGTGGTCGACTCGAGTTTGGCGAGCATGTCGTTGAACTCGCGTGCGATCTCGGCCATCGCTTCGTTCTCGCTGTCGGGGTCCATCCGCTGTGTTAGATCACCGGCCGCACACGCCTGCATGACGGCCGCGTACTCGTCGGCTTTCTGCTCTAGGTGCTGGTTGAGCTGGTCGGTTTCTTCACGAAGCGTGACTGCCTCCTGACGTGCTTGGTCGACCTCTTCGATTTTCGTCTGAAGGGACTCGTTTTTGTCCTGCAGGTCGTTGACCGTCATCAGTCCCACGTTGACAACGAGCAAGACGAACACAGCCCCAAACAGGAAGACGAACCCTGTCAGCGCCTGAAAGAGGAGTTCCTGGCCGTCGAAGACGATCCACAGGGCGGCGACGTAGCCCAGCAGGAAAAACACCATCAATGCGAGAAGGCCCCGCCACCGTCGTCGGTAACTCTCTTCGTTTAGTCGCAGGAACAGCCGCCGGGGGCCGTGTTTAGACGCTAGTAATATTGCCTCTATGTCTGGATTTCTGGGAAATGAAGCGAGCACAGGTGGATGTGCACTCCGAACTGGCCCGCTTCACCGAACGATGCGTCGAATTATCTCAAAAAGCTGTCGGAAGCGATCCGAGAAAACCCCTCAGTAAAGGAAAAGATGGCTATGCTGATTGGGTAATCGTGGCGATTCACGGCCTTCGAGAATACCTCGATCACTCCTACCGACAACTGTTAGATGTGCTTCGGGAAATGCCTGCTATTGTCGCTAAACTTGGTCTTTCGCCAGACGAGCTACCGGATTTCACCACCGTTTGTGCTCGAAAGCAAGATCTCAAGATGCCTGTCTGGCGAATGCTGTTGCAGCTGACTGCGGAACTATTCGATACTGGAGAGGTACAGGCAATCGACTCGACTAGTATCGCTCATCGCTCGTCGAGTCACAACTACGCAAAGCGCGTCAAAGGGACGTTTGAGTCGGTCAAAACCACTATTCTTGTAGACTGTTCTACGCGGGCTATTCTCGATGTACACTGCTCGATGAACCTACCACACGACACGCAGATTGCGTGGCAAGTTCTGAAAAGAAATCTCAGTACCGTGGAAACTATCGTCGCTGATAAAGGGTTTGACTGGGACGAACTCCGCCACATGCTGCGAAAAGAGGGAATTAGACCGGTCATCAAGCATCGTGAGTTCTACTCGCTCGATGCAGCACACAATGCTCGGATTGATGATGAAACCTACCACCAACGGTCTATCGCAGAATCGATATTTTTCGCGCTGCGCAAACGTTTCGGTTCAACACTTAAGTCAAGAACGTGGTTTGGACAGTTCCGAGAACTCGTCCTTAAGGCCGCCGTGAGAAACATCGAACAATCTCTCAGGGCCTAACTCAGATGATATCGACCGTCTAAACAAGACCGCCGCCGGGTATACAGAATCGAACCGAGCATCACGACGGCTCCGGCAGCGATCAGCCCGAGTACGATCGTCGATACTGCGACCATCAGCACTCACCCGTGACTGTACTGTTCGCGTGGCTACACTGACGGTTCCAAGTCGACGACTCTGAGGGTCTACGTGGTTTTCGCGTCATCGGTTTCTGAAGTGATCCGCTTCGAAAGAACGAGCGTGTCTCATCGTTGGCTTCGTTCCGTCCACCGGCTTCGACGTGACTGGCTGCTCAGCGCCGGCTCGAGACTATCGCAGCTATCATCGGCACGATCTGACCGATCGATGTCGGTCGAACGTTGCTCGTGTGGAAACCGGAACGACGTGTCTCGCAGGTCGTCCGTTTCGAAGCCGCCATTTTCTTTCGAATATAGTGATAGTCATCCGACGAAACTATTTAATCTTAACGTAACCTTCTTGTGCACCTCAATTATGGAGCAAAAGCCCAGGAATTGGTGCGTGGCTGACAGGCTCTCGTCCGTTAGCCGCCGTATTTCCGATACCAGACTCGAGCCCCGATCGGTGACTCTCCGGCGTCGAGATCCAATCCGCGCACGACCAACTCACGAATCGCAATCGTGACGACGAGTTCGACCGTGTCACCCTCCTCGGGTTGCACCTCGAAGACGCAGTGTCCGCCCCGCTCGCTGACGTGCTCGATCGTGTCGACTGACCACCGGTCGATGTCGTGGGTCGGTTTTCGGGCGTGGATTCGGTCGTGGGGTCACGGACGAAGGGAGGTCAGTCAGGCAGTTGCAATTAGCGCCCCGGGTGGCGTTCGAGTCGCCGGTCTCCCTTCCCGTGCTCCTCGAGCGCCCGGCTATTCGGACTCGAGGTCGTCTCCGAGCGAATCTTCGTACTTGTCTTGTGCCTCGTCGGGGAGATACTGTCGTTCCCACTCGACGACCTCGGGAAAGCCCGAAAACTCGTGGAGGCTCCCGACGGGCTGGGAATTGAACGCGTCGTCGATGTCTCGCATCGCCGCCACGGGATCGTCCGCGAAGGTACTGAGATCCGCGTAGACGTTTGCGATCGTCGACAGCGTCGACGTAATGGGGAACAACACGATGTCGAAGCCCCACTCCTCGAGCGACGCGAGATCGACGTACGGCGAGGAGCCGAGATCGCCAACGAAGTTGTAGACGATCGGCCCGTCGACCTCCCGGCCGATGCGCTCGAGTTCAGTGTCGTCGGTTGGGCCCTCGACGAACGCGACGTCAGCGCCGGCTGCGAGGAAGTCGTTGGCGCGACCGATCGCCTCGTCGAGCGAGCCGTCACCCGTGCCGCGGGCGTCGGTACGGGCGATGAGGACGAAATCTTCGGCACGATCGTCACGAACGTTGGCCGCGGCTTCGATCTTACCGATCGCTTCCTCCCGTGGGATGACCTGTCGCCCTTTCGTGTGGCCACAGCGTTTCGGGACCGTCTGGTCTTCGATGTGGATTGCACCCACGCCGGCTTTGATGTACTCTCGAACGGTCCGGATGACGTTGGTCGCGTTGCCATAACCGTTGTCCGAATCAGCGATGAGCGGGACGTCGATCTGCTCCTGGATGTTGCCAGCGTTTTCGATCATCTCGGGCATTGTGATGAAGCCGGCATCGGGGTAGCCGGTCTTCGACAGCGACGTCCCGTAGCCGGTCATGTAGATGGCGTCGAAGCCGACGGCATCGGCGACTCTGGCGGTAAGCGGATCGTGAACGCCAGGACAGACCAGGAGTTCGTCGCGCTCGAGATACGTTCGGAGCGTGGCACCGGAGTCGGTCATGGCCGATCACACGGTGGTCGCGGCGAAGTCGGTGTCGATGCGGGCCGTCGACCGGGCGGGGCGATAGCGGCTCCCGTGTCTGTGACTCGATTGCGGCTCGAGCGGGGACTACCACACGATGTAAACCGATTGAGGTCCAACTACGGCTATGAGCGACGTGGCCGGCGTCTCGACCGAACTCTTTCGAAGCGAGGAGAGCGATTCCGACTCGCTTCGACGCTGTCGCACGCTCGTCAACGCCATCGACGACGGGATCTTCCAGCTGAACGCCGAAGGCCGGTTCGTCGCTATCAACGACGCCATCGTATCGCTGACGGGGTATCCACGAGCGGACCTCCTCGGCGAGCACGTGTCTACCGTCGTCTCAGCACCGGATGCAAAGCGCCTCGAGGACGCGATCCGGACGCGTCTCGAGGAGGATGTCGATCCCGATACGCCGTTCAACCTCGTTGTCGAGACTGCTGCTGGCGAGCGGATTTCCTGTGAACTTCGGGTGAGCCTGCTCGTGGCCAACGGAGAACTCGAGGGAGCCGTCGGCGTCGTTCGGGCGGTCGACGACCACGATCCGACGAACGAGCAACTACCGTCCGTCTGGACGGCGTCCGACTCGATCGCGTCCGTCATCGACGAGGCCAACGTCGGCGTGTTCGTCCTCGACGACGCGTTCGACATCGTGTGGGCCGACGAAACGATCGAGGAGTACTTCGGCCTCGAACGGGCTGAGATCATCGGCAGAGACAAGCCCACGCTGATTCGAGAGACGATCCGAGATCGCCTTGCCGATCCCGAAACGTTCGCGCAGACGGTACTGGCCACCTACGAGGACAACACCTCCGTCGAACAGTTCGAGTGTCGGGTGACGGCCGGGACAGATCGCAAGGAGCGTTGGCTCGAACACCGCAGCAAACCGATCGAATCCGGACCGTACGCTGGTGGGCGCATCGAACTCTACTACGACATCACGGATCGGAAAGAAGCACAGCAGGCCAGACAGGAGAGCGAAAAGCGGTTTCAATCGATCGTCGACGCCGTCGACGAGTATGCGATTTTCATGCTCGACCCCGATGGATACGTCCGGAGCTGGAACGAGGGGGCCAAGCGGATCAAAGGCTACAGTGCGACGGAGATCATCGGCGAGCACTTTTCGACGTTCTACACCGAGGCCGATCGGGAAGACGATATCCCGGAACGCAATCTGACGCACGCGCGCGAGACGGGGACGGTCGAAGGCGAGGGCTGGCGCGTCCGGTCGGACGGGTCGCGGTTCTGGGCGAGCGTGACGATAACGGCCATCTACGACGAGGGCGAGTTGCAAGGCTACGCGAAGATCACCCGTGATATGACCGACCGCCGTGAACGGGAGCAACGACTGCGCCACGAGTACGAACTCAGCGAGCGGATTCTGGAGACGAGCCCCGTTGGCATCGCGGTCGTGAATCGGGATGGATCGACGGCCAGGGCGAACGAACGGATGGCAGAACTGCTCGACCTCCCGAGCGACGACGAGTCAGTCTATACCACCGCCCAACGAGATATGTACGACACGAACGGCGAGTTCATCCCGATCGAGGAACGACCCGTCCCCCGCGTCTTCGAAACGGGAACCCCCGTGACCGACCGAGAGATCCGCCTGAATCGACCGGACGGACAACAGTGGCTCTCGGTAAATGTCAGACCGATCACCGACGAGCAGGGCGAACCCGAGCAGGTCGTCGAGACGGCAACCGACATCACCGATCTGAAAGAGCTCGCACAGCGTCGCAAACGGGAACTTGAGGAACGGGAGAAAGAACTCGACGCCGTCCAACTCGCGACGAACTTACTCGAGACCGCCGATCAACCGGCATCTGACTTGCTACAGGAGTTCGTGACTAGTCTCCCGCAGTTCTTCCGCTATCCGAACCGAACTGCTGTGTGCGTCTCGGTCGGCGACCACGAAGTGGTCACTGACACGTACGAACCGCTCGAGCAACGGATCACCGCATCTAGCAGCACTGCGAATGGGACGCCGATCGCGATCGATATCGTCCTCCACGACGATCCCGATCTCGCGGCCGACGACGCGGCTGGCTTTTCCGACGAGGAAGCGGACCTGCTCGAGACGCTCGCGACGCTGCTGAAACTGCACTTCGACCGCCGCGAGTACATCGAGGAGTTACAGGCCTCGAACGGGCGCTTGGAGCAGTTCGCGTACGCTGCTTCACACGACCTGCAGGAACCGCTCCGGATGGTCACCAGTTACTTGCAACTGATCGAAACCCGCTACGGCGAGGCCCTCGACGAGGACGGCGAGGAGTTCCTCGACTACGCCGTCGACGGCGCCGAGCGCATGCGCGAGATGATCGATGGCCTGCTCGAGTATTCTCGCGTCGAAACCCGCGGTGATCCCTTCGAAGCGGTCGATCTCGAGACGGTGCTGTCGGACGTCCTCGCGGATCTCCAGTTCTCGATCGAGGAACACGACGCCGAGATCACGGCCGAGTCGCTGCCGACCGTCGTGGGCGACGCCAGCCAGCTCCGACAGGTGTTTCAAAACCTGCTCGACAACGCCATCGAGTACAGCGGCGACGAGCCACCACGGGTCCACGTCGCCGCCGAGCGCACGGGCGACGAGTGGACGATCTCGATACGCGACGACGGGATCGGGATCGCTCCCGACGACGAGGAACGCGTCTTCGAAGTGTTCCAGCGACTACACACCAATGAGGAACACGCCGGCACCGGGATCGGGCTCGCGCTCTGTCGGCGGATCGTCGAGCGCCACGACGGCGAGATCTGGGTCGACTCCGAGCCCGGCGAGGGGACGACGGTGTCGTTTACGCTGCCAGCCACGGACTCGTAATCGACTGGCAGGAATCCGTATGGAACCAGCCCAGCGGAGACGTTCTCGATGGCAGGTGTCACGAACTATCGTGGCTACCATCGCGACCTCCCTCGAACAGCGACGCGAGGGGTCGACCGGCGGACACCTGTCTCGGCTGGCACGAGCTGATACGGACTCCTGTCAGTCGGTTCCGCCACACCCGAAGCGCGTCGTACGGCTACACCAGTAAACAGTTACAGTAGACCGTACGAAAGATCGGTCCACAGTCAGTAGACACGAAAGACAGATAAAAGACCCCACGCTGTGAATAGACAAATATGGACGTTCCGTACGACCTCACCTCGTACGTTCGGGTGTTGAAAATGGCGACGACGCCGACTAGCGAGGAGTTCCTTCAGGTATCGAAAATCGCCGGTGCAGGGATCTTGCTGGTCGGTCTCGTCGGATTCCTCATCGGCGCGGTCATGGTGTTGCTGCCCAGCGGTGGTGGCATCTAATGGGCATCTTCGCTGTCAAAACGACGGCGAGCCAAGAGCGCACCGTCGCGGACATGATTATCAACCGCGAGGAGCCCGAAATCCACGCCGCGCTCGCGCCCGACTCGTTGACCTCCTACGTGATGGTCGAAGCCGACGGCGACGCGGTTCTCAATCGCGTCCTCGAGGACATTCCCCACGCCCGGAGTATCGTCCCCGGCGAATCGGACATCTCCGAGGTCGAACACTTCCTCTCGCCCAAGCCGGACGTCGAGGGGATCGCCGAGGGCGACATCGTCGAACTCATCGCCGGGCCGTTCAAAGGCGAGAAGGCACAGGTCCAGCGGATCGACGAAGGCAAAGATCAGGTGACGGTCGAACTGTACGAGGCGACGGTCCCGATTCCGGTAACGGTGCGTGGCGATCAGATCCGCGTACTCGACAGTGACGAGCGGTGAACGCGCTCAGCAAGCAGTCAGCGCGGTGACACCGTACTGAACACGTCGACTCCGGCGAGCGGTAGCGAGTCAAGGGGTCTCTACACGGCACAGCGAGCTACCGGAGTGAGCGACCGAACCCAACGCAGTACCGGTAAAAAGCGCGACACGACTCGAACTCTATCGCTTCAATTCCGTTGCAACCGCTTTCATATCCACGACGGATTCGATCTGCTCGAGGAGTTCCTCGCGTTCCCGGACCGCTTCGGAACTGGCGCCGTAGGCGCGGACGTATTCGGCGCGGCTGTGTTCGGTAAAGACGTGACGGATCGCGAGGTAGCCGTCCGGCACGATAGTACCACAGACCTGACATTCGCGGCGCTGATGGTCGGTCGCCTGATGGACAACAGCAGACTCGACATCCTCGAACACTGCGCCACAGCCGTCGATTCCGCATTCCCAGGCCATTCGATACTTCCACTCACACGGCCGTCCTAATGATCTTTTCGCAGCAATAGTCTTCGGCCTGAATGACCGTCTCCAAAACAGAATCAATCACTGGTGCTGACAATAGCCGCTGTACTTCGCCCGTGGACGTGCGTCCTCTCTGGCCACCGCTAAATCAGAATCCATAACTCGATTGTGCCAGAAGTGACTGTCGTGAGCGACGGAGTGACGTTCCGAGTAGACTGTCACGTGAAGGTGCTCGACGAGCGCGTGGTCGAGCGGGCTAAACGGGCCGGCCTCGACGCACTCGTCTACGCACCTCACTTCACCCGCCTCCCGGAGATCCGCGAACGCGCCGCGGTCTACTCCGACGACGAGCTACTGGTTGTTCCCGCCCGCGAGGTGTTCACCGGTACCTGGCGAAACCGCAAGCACATCCTCGCACTCGGTCTCGAGGAGCCCGTGCCCGATTTCATTCCGCTCGAGACGGCGATGGCCGAGCTCGAGCGACAGGGCGCGACGGTGCTCGTCCCGCATCCGACCTTCGCAAACGTCAGCTTCGAGGAATCCGACTTCCGGACGTACACGGAGACGATCGACGCCCTCGAGATTTTCAACCCGAAACACTTCCCGATGCACAATCGCCGCGCACGCGACCTCGCGGAAGCGTTTTCGCTTCCACCGATCACCTCCTCGTACGCACACCTTCCGCAAACCGTCGGCGTCGCCCACACTGCCTTCGAGACACCGATCGAGAGCGAAGCCGATCTCGTGACAGCGCTACAGGACGGCGTCGCGCGTTGCGTCGTCTACGAAAACGGCCTCAATCGGTGGGCGACGACGGCGACGGAACTCGGCCATCTCGTCTACGAGAACACGTGGGAGAAGATCGATCGACTGTTTCTGTCGGGCACCGAACCGACCCATCCCGAGCATATCGCCTACGATGGGCGATTCGACGACGTGGCCGTCTACTGAATCCTCGCGAGCGTCTCCGCGACGCGATCCCAGTGACTCCCGCGCCAGAAGTACTGGCCACAGTCACGACAGACCCAAATTTCGCCGGCCGAATCAGGCACGTACTCCGGCGTCGATGCCGTCTCGTCGATACCGACAAGTGGGCCGTTACACCGGCCACAGAACGCAGGCTCGTCGACCAGCGAAAGGTCGACACCCGCCGCAGCGAGTTCTCGGAGTTGGTCCTCGACGTCGCGAGCCTCGAGGAGAATCGCATCGTCGGCCCGGGTCGCCAGCGCCACGTCCCGCGTGACGAGCGTCCGCGCTTCGTCTCGGCCGACCGCGAGGAGGTCGTCGTCGGCCTCGAGCCCTCGATCGCCGGCGTAAACGGTGTCGTGGTTGCACATCCGCAGGTAGGAGACGACACCGCCGCACATGACGTCGACGAGAACGCGCATAGAACGTCTGTTAGTGGAGGTACTCGCGGAATTCCGCGAGCTCCAAGGTGTTGATCACGTCGGCCGGTTCGGCCCAGCCGCGGCGTGCGGTGTGGACGCCCCAGCGCATGTACTCGAGGGTCGCAGGCTGGTGGGAGTCGGTGTCGATCGCGATTTTCGCCCCTTCCCCGATGGCGGCTTGAACGGCGCTGCCCCAGAGGTCCAGCCGGCGGGGGTCGCTGTTGACCTCGAGGGCGGTGTCGTGCTCGGCGGCGGCCTGTGCGACCGCCGTCACGTTGTAGTCGAGCCCCGAGCGCTGATTGAGCAGGCGGCCGCTGGGATGTCCCAGTACGTCGATCGCGGGGTTTTCCACGGCGTGGACGAGTCGCTCCGTGGCGGTCTCGGCGTCCTGATCGAGCGCGCTGTGCGTTGAGGCGACGATCACGTCCAGCGCGTCGATCACCTCGTCGGAGAGGTCGATTTCGCCGTCGGAATCGACGTTAGCCTCGATCCCTGCCAAGACCTCGAGTTCGGCGTCGTCGCCGACTGCACGAATCGCTTCGACCTGTTCCAGAATCTCAGCATCGGAGAGCCCCATCCCGCCGACGATGCCGGGACCCTCGGCGTGGTCGGCGATCCCGAAGTAGTCGTAGCCCCGTTCGGCGGCGGCTTCGACCATCGCTTCGATCGAGGTGTTACCGTCGGACCACTCGGTGTGGGTGTGGAAATCGCCGCGGATATCGTCACGGGTGACGAGCGCCGGTAGCTCGCCGTTTTCGGCGGCAGTGATCTCGCCGCGGTTCTCACGAAGCTCCGGCGGAATCAACGGCAATCCAAGCGCATCGTACATGCTTTCTTCAGTCTCACCCGCGACGCGTTCGCCGACGCGTTGCCCACTGTCGGGGTTGTCGATTTCACTGACGTCGAACGCGCCGTACTCGTTGAGTTTCATCCTGCGCTCGATCGCGTAGTTGCGCAGACTGACGTTGTGGTCCTTGCTGCCCGTAAAGTACTGCAGTGCGGAGCCGAATTCGTCTGGCGCGACGACGCGCAGATCGACCCGGATCTCGCCGACTCGGACGCTTGCCTTCTCGGGCCCGGACTCGATCTCGTCGTCGACCGAGTCCCACGCGACGAACTGGTCGATTACGTCCTCGCGCGCTTCAGTCGCCACGAGCGCGTCGACGTCGCCGATCGTCGCGCGCCATCGGCGGATCGAGCCCGCCACCTCACATCGCTCGACGGCATCGAGCGACTCGAGAAAGGCGAGCACGTCGTCGGCAAGCGGTCGCGCCTCGCCGAGCAACTGGCGCTGGCCGACGGTGCGAGCGAACTCGAGGTTGTCGAGGATGTTCTGCTCGGTTTTCGGACCGAACCCCTTGACCTCCTGGACCTCGCCGGCATCGGCAGCCGCCTCGAGGTCGTCTAGCGTCTCGACCCCGAGTTCGCGATAGAGCTTGCCGGCTGTTTTGGGCCCGACGCCTTCGATCCGGGTGATGTCGGCCATGTCAATCGGCAGCTCGGCGCGGAGTTCCGCGAGTTCCTCGATCGAGCCGGTTTCGACGTACTCGACGATCTTCGAGGCGATCGCGTCGCCGACGCCATCGATGTTCTCGACGGCTCCGCGGTCGCCGGCGTCGACCCGATCGGCGATCGGCGACGGGTGGGCGCGGACGTTCTCGGCCGCCCGGCGGTACGCGCGGGGCTTGTACTCGACGCCGTCGGCCTCGAGCAAGTCGGCGAACTCCTCGAAGCGGGCGGCGAGTTCCGCGTTGGTCGTCATCGACCCCTCCGTGCGCTGGCGTCGTCGTCTTGGCCGAGTGCCTTCTTCAAGAACGACATCCAGCGCTTGCGATCCTGCGCGTGTTGCAGTTTCTGCTCGCGTTCGAGATCCGTCGGCCCCAGACTCTCGAGGGCGTTGAGCGCCCGATCGATGCCGATGATGCTCTGGGCGAGCTCCTCGCCTTTCTCGCGGGTGATGTCGTCCTCCTCGATCTGCTCGAGGCGCTCGAGGCGCTCACGACGCAGGTTCTTTTTCGCCTGCTCGACGCGGTCGCGCTCGCCGGATGGAACCGTCTCGCGACGCTTGATCTCGAAGACGAACGTCCGGAGGTCGATCTCCTCCCCCTGGACCGTGATCGTCTCCGGGATGTCCGCGCCGACGGTCGCACCCTCGCGCTCGACACGCTCGAGCAGTTGCTTGCGCTCGTACTCTTGCACGACCGAATGTGTGCGGCGGGGAGGCAAAAATGTACAGTCCGCGGCGCATATCGTGTGCAGATACGCGGCTTCTGTGCGAACCTAAGCGATTTGAGTCATCCGTCGGTTATTTCAATCGCCGACCACCACCGCAGTACAATACGGAGTACGGAAACGGCCGTCTCCGACTCATACGGTCTGCTGTACCGAGTTCCCGGTGGGACCGCAGTGCGGGTCGCGGTCCCGCCGGCACTGACTGACAGGAGTCCGTATCAGAGATCGGATCAGCCGCGGATAGCGAAGAGACCGCCCGCGAGCCGGCATAACGATCCCATCGGAGTCACGTCCCGTCTGGCGATGGGAAACGAGCCGATCGACTCCACATCCTGATCGGATTGATCGCTATGAAATAATCCGGCCGAAACCCCAAATCCCTTAGCGACGCCGCACATACCTCCGGGTAATGGCCAAGTGCGACGTGTGTGGGAAAGACGAAAACATGCCGTACAACTGTCGGCACTGTGGTGGGACCTACTGTGCCGACCATCGGCTCCCCGAGAATCACAACTGTACGGGGCTCGAAAACTGGAACGACCCGCAGGGCGTCTTCGACAGCGGCTTCGACGAGAGCGTCGACTCTGGTGGGAACACGTCACGGGCCTCGAGTATCATAGACAAACTCCCGATCAATACCGGGCCGGGCGGGCCGCTGGCGTACTTTCGCGGGAACGCGACCTATACGTTCCTCGCGTTGATATGGCTGACGTTTCTCGCACAGTGGTTCGTGCTGTTGGTCGCCGACTCGGCACTCCACCGGTCGCTGTTCATGCTGACGTCGTGGAACGTCGCGTACGTCTGGACGTGGGTCACCTCCGTCTTCGCCCATAGTCCGGGTAACTTCATGCACATCGTTGGGAACAGCATCGTGTTGTTCTTCTTCGGACCGCTCGTCGAACGGTACATCGGCTCGCGTGACTTCGCGATCCTGTTCATCGTCAGCGGCGCGCTCGCCGGACTGGGCCAAGTCCTGATTTCGGCCGCACAGGGCGCTCCGACCGCCGTCCTCGGGGCCAGCGGCGCGGCACTCGCGATCATGGGCGTGCTGACGGTCCTGAACCCCGATCTCAAGGTGTACCTCTACTTCATCCTCCCGGTGCCGATCTGGCTGCTGACTGCCGGCTACGCCTTCTTCAGCGTGTTCTTCCTTTCGGTCGGTGGCGGCGGTCCGATCGCTCACGGGGCCCACCTCATCGGCCTCGTGATCGGTCTCGCCTACGGCCAGTACGTCAAGCGAAACCGGAACCTCAGCGCGCCGAGTCGCCTCGAGTTCGGCGGTGGCGGTCCCGGCGGCCCGGGCGGTCCAGGTGGCCCCGGACGCGGCCGGTTCTGACCGTTCTCGAGTTCCGCGCTCGCACCGCGACACCCCGCAACTGATTTTCGTCCGGCCGCTCTCACCGCAAACGAATGAGTCAGCCCCGGCCAGACCTCGCGCCCGATCCGGGCCTTTCGCGTACGGAGATGGAAACTCTCCAGCGCGAGATTGCCGACATCGCGGTCTTCGAGGACGACTTCGCGTTCGACCCCAGCGCGCTCTCGAATCCCCTCGCCGCCACCGCCAGCGGGAGCGAGCCACCGGTCGTCGTCGGCGTCGACCAGTCGTTTCTCACGAACGCGGCTGGCGAACAGGATCGCGCCTTAAGCGCCGTCGTCGCCACCCGCGGCGGTGAGGTAATCGAGCGCGTCCACGCCATCACCGACCTCGAGATTCCCTATATCCCCGGTCTCCTTTCCTTTCGCGAAGGTGGGCCGATCCTCGCGGCGCTCGAGGAACTGTTCGTCGACCCCGATCTCCTCTTGTTCGACGGCAGCGGCCGCATCCACTTTCGGCAGGCTGGCATCGCGACCCACATGGGCGTGGTCCGGGACGTGCCCAGCATCGGCGTCGCCAAGAGCCTGCTCTGTGGCCGCCCGCGCGAGGATACCGACGGTCTCCCGGCGGGCTTGAGAGTCGCCATCGAAGCGAACGCACGAGTCGACGCCCCCGACGGCACGCTGCTCGGCTACGCCGTCCAGACCCGCCAGTACGACTCGCCGAACCGCCACATCAATCCGCTGTACGTCAGCTCCGGCCACCGCGTCGGTCCCGAGACGGCGGCCGACACCGTTCTCGAGCTAGCTTCGTCGTACAAACTCCCCGAACCAGTGCGACTCGCCGACAAGTACGCCGACGAAGCCAAGCAGGAATTCGGAGAGTAGGCTTGCGGGCCAGTCACTGGCGACAGCTACCCAATCGACTGTCCGCGGCGGGTGGGACTGAAAGGGGCCGGGTCCCTCGGCGAAGCACGATGACGAAAGCACCGCAGCGACCATCGGGAGCGAGGAGCGCATCGAGGCGCGCGAGCCGAGAGATCCGGGGGCTTTCGGGGTAGTTGCTGTCGCCGAACAGGCAATCTCCCCGTCACGATATAATTCATATCCGAAACTAACGACTAGCGCGACAAACCGTCGATACTTAGGTATCGTCTCCCGAACCGGTCACGTATGGCTACCGCTGAGGACGTCGAGGGGACAGCCGACGACGGACCGGACGGCACCGTCGCCGAGGATGACCACGACCGCGAGACCGCTGCCGCCGAGACCGACCGCTACACGCGCAAGAAATCGGTGCTGATCACCGGCTGCTCGTCCGGGATCGGCCGCGCGACCGCTCGCGCCTTCCTCGCTGCGGACTGGCAGGTCTTCGCGACGGCGCGAACCGTCGACGATCTCGCCGACCTCGAGGAGGCAGGCTGTGAGACGCTCGCGCTCGACGTCACCGATCCCGAGGCGGTCGCGTCGGCCGTCGAGGAGACCGTCGACATCGCCGGCTCGATCGACTGCGTCGTCAACAACGCCGGCTACGCCCAGATGGGGCCGCTCGAGGACGTCGCCACGGTCGACCTCCACCGGCAGTTCGACGTCAACGTCTACGGCCCCCACCGGCTCACGCGGGCCGCCCTGCCACATATGCGCGCGCAGGGCGAAGGCCGAATCATCAACGTCTCGAGCGTCGTCGGCCGAATCTCGCTGCCGGGAGCGGGTGCCTACGCCGGCTCGAAACACGCCCTCGAGGCGATGAGCGACGCCTTACGCGGTGAAGCCGAGGAGTTCGGGATCGACGTCGTCGTGGTCGAACCCGGCCCGGTCGAAACGAACTTCAGCGATCGCGTCGACGAGGAACTCCCGGAAGACGAACGAACGCCGGCCTACGAGGGGCTGTACGACCTCTACGACGAGGCACAACTGATCGGCGGCGGCAGCGGCGGCCCCTTCGCCTCCGATCCCGACGACGTCGCCGAGGCGATTCTCGAGGCGGCGACCAGCCCCGATCCGCCGGCCCGGTACCCGGTCGGTCCGCTCGCCCAGTACGGCAGCTACGCGCGCTATCTCCCGGACCGACTGCGTGACGCGGTCTACGGTCTCCTGCGGAAACTGGCGTAGATCCGTTTCGGTCTCCGTCGACACTGTCTCGATCTCTCGAGACGACGTGACGATACGCTACTCGTCTCGATCGTATCGCTCCGCCGCCGACTCGAAGCCCAGTTCCGACTGCTCGCGGCCGCGACGTTCTTCGAGGGCTGCGATCGCCTCGGGGTCGAGTGCGGCATCGTCGGTGATCCGAGCCCACGAATCGTGAACCTTCGAATGGCACCACCGGCAGAGGTAGACCGTGATCTCGTGAGAGAGGGTGTCGCCGTCGCGCGCGTACGACAGGTGGTGCTCCTCGAGCAACGGGCGCTCGTCGTCGTGGGCCAGCCGCTTCTCTTCGAGACCGCAACGAACGCACTCGCGGTCGCGATTGCGCGAGCGAAAGTGCGGACAGTCGGCCCACGACCAGCCGGACTCGGGGTCGACGACGGGACACGCGTACTCGTCGCTCGCACGCTCGCGGGCGAACCCGGGGTCGTGCTCGTAGTGATCGAATGCGTATCGACAGGTCCCCTCACCGGTGAGATGGTCGCAGACACCTGCGAACTCGTAGGGATCGTCGACGCCGACCGAGGTTCCCTGCGGCGTTTTCTCCATCGTCGGCGGTGCTATGGCTCGAGAGGTGTTGAATCGTCCGGCCCGACCATGATACCGTCCCGGACAGTCAGGATTGGCGATGGGATTTTGCCGACGGGCTGCGTCACCACCGAGTATGCTACCGATCGACGACACCGAGACGCTCCTGTCGGCCGATGACGTGATCGACGTCATCGCTGCAATCGGGGATCGCGACCGACTCGAGGTCGCGTACACGGTGTACGACCACCCAGCAGAGGGCGTTACCGTCTCGGACATCACAGCCGAATTGGAGGCAACGGAGGACGAAATCCACGCCCGCGTCGACGCGCTCGTCGACGGCGGTGTCATCGCCGAACGGATGGCATGTCTGGTCGATTGTTCAATCGACGGTCCCCAGTACGAACTGACGCAGTTCGGTCGCCTGCTCTTTGAAGACGGCGTGCTGTCGTTGTTCGATGCCGCGTCAGCAGTCAGCGAGTTGTAAGCGCGTCGCTGCCGGCCTCGGCGGGCGGTCGGGACCTTTTTCTCGCCGCCATGCAGACTCGAGGGCGTGCGACTCGTCCACGAATCGACGTCCGACGGGCAGTCGATCCACAGCGCTGACCGCACCGCCCTAGTGTACTGTCAGCCGTGAGTTGAAAGGCTCATATTGTCGTGGATAGTAGGTTGGTGGCAATGACCCAGTCGACGTATCCAATCGAGTTGACCGAAGAAGAGCGAGATACACTGAACAGCATTACATCGCACGGCGTCCACCGGGCGCAGAAGATTACTCGCGCACGTATCCTCCTCCAAGCCGACGACGGTAAGAGTGACTCGGCGATCGCCGAGTCACTCGGCTGTAGCCCGAGTACTCCGTGGCGAACACGGAAGAAGTTCCACGAACGTGACCGGCTCGAAGCCATCGAACGCAAGGATCCTGACCGCACCTACGAACGCAAACTCGACGGTGAGGACGAAGCTCACCTTATCGCCCTCGCGACCAGCGAACCGCCCGAAGGCTACTCCCAGTGGTCGCTCCGGCTTCTTGCCGACGAACTCGTTGTCCTCGAGGAGATCGACCACGAGTCGATCTCCCACGAGACCATTCGTCAAGTCCTCAAAAAAACGAACTCCAGCCTCACCGATCCAAACAGTGGGTGATTCCGCCGGGTCAAGACTCCGAGTTCGTCTATCACATGGAGGACATCCTCTCGCTCTACCGCGAACCATACGATCCAGACCGACCTCTCGTCTGTTTCGACGAGCACCCGACACAGTTGATCAAGCACGTCAAGCAACCGCGCCCGGCAGAGCCGGGCACGGTTGCCCGTGAGGATTACCACTACGAGCGCAACGGCACCAAGAACCTGTTTCTGGCCTCCGAACCGCTCGCCGGCTGGCGAGCGGTAAGGGTCAAAGACCGACGAACCACCGAAGACTGGGTGCATTTCATCCAGCATCTCGTGGATCAGCACTACCCGGATGCGGACTGCATCCGGGTGGTGCTGGACAATCTCAACACGCACAACCCAGCTGCCTTCTACGAATATTTCGAACCGGCTGAAGCACGTCGGTTACTCGACAAGCTCGAATTCCACTTCACGCCAGTCCATGGCAGTTGGCTCAACATGGCGGAAATCGAGTTCAATACGCTGCAACAGCAGTGTCTCGACCGACGTATTCCCGATGCGGCGACACTCCGTCAGGAGGTCGCCGCATGGAAAAAGGAACGAAACAGCGGTGAAACGGATATTGACTGGCGATTTACGACCGACGATGCTCGCATCAAATTGAAACGCCTATATCCTTCAATTGACGCCTGACAGAGCACTAGCGACGACAGTCGACATCGCGGACTCGCTCGCCAGCCAGGCTCGCGGACTCATGTTTCGTCGCTCCGTCCCTGACGACTACGCGCTCGTCTTCCGGTTCGACTCGGCGAAGGTCCGTGATCTCCACATGCTGTTCGTCTTTTCCCCATCGACGCCGTCTGGGCCGTCGACGGCGTCGTCCGTCGCGTCGAGCGGTTGCGACCGTGGCGTAGCTTCGCCCGTGCTCGCGCTGATTTGATCGTCGAACTCCCCGCCGGGGCCGCAGCCAATGTCGAACCCGGCGACAGGCTGGTGCTCGAGGGCGACGACGAGCACTGACGACCCACAGCACAGGCGCGGACGCATGGCACTGCGCGACCGGCGGATTTAAGTCGGCATGATCCGTTAGCCTGCAGTACAATGGCACGCAATACGCCATCTGACGAGGATAGAGGAAGTCGGGGCAACCCGGCTGGGCGTGAAATTCTCCGACGAACGTAATCGCAGTTCCCCCAATCCACCACTCTTGCCTGTAAGTCATTCACCCGAACAGACGATCGCATCGGACCGTACAGTGCGCCTTCTCGACACGACGCTTCGCGACGGCGAGCAAGCGCCGGGCGTCTCGCTGTCGCCGGACGAAAAAGTCGAAATCGCTCGAGCCCTCGAGCGAGCCGGCGTCTCGACCATCGAGGCCGGCAGCGCCTGTACCGGTGCGGGTGAACGACAGGCCATCTCGCGGGTGACCGACCTCGATCTCGACGCTCGGATCACCAGCTTCTGTCGCGGACTCAAAGGCGACATCGACCTCGCACTGGAGTGCGGCGTCGACGGCGTCCACATCGTCGTTCCCGCGAGCGACCGCCACGTCGAGGACAAGGTCGGCACCTCCCACGAGGACAACCTCGAGAAAACCGCCGAGCTCGTTGCCTACGCCAAAGACCACGACCTCTGGGTCGAAGTCATCGGCGAAGACGGCTCGCGGGCCGACCTCGACTACCTCGAGGACCTCGCGGAAGCGTCGCTCGAAGCGGGCGCGGATCGGTTCTGTTTTGCCGACACCGTCGGCCACACCGGACCGGAACACACCTACGAGGCCGTATCCCGGCTCGCCGAGCTTGGGCCGGTTAGCGCCCACACCCACGACGACCTCGGACTGGGCGTGGCCAACGCGCTCGCGGCGATCTCGGCGGGTGCCGATCTCGTTCACTGTACGGTCAACGGCCTCGGCGAACGCGCCGGCAACGTCGCTCTAGAAGAGGTCGCAATCGCCTTAGCGCACGTCTACGACGTCGAGACTGCCGACCTCGAGGAGCTATACGACCTCGCACAGATCGTCTCGCGCGCAACCGGCGTCCAGTTGCCGCCGAACAAGGCCGTCATCGGCGAGAACGCCTTTACCCACGAAAGCGGCATCCACACCGACGGCACGCTCAAAGACGACAAGATGTACGAGCCCTACCCGCCCGAAACCGTCGGGCGTGAACGCCGGCTCGCACTGGGCAAACACACCGGTCGCGCGGGCGTCAAAGCAACGCTCGAGGAACACGATGTCGAGGCCGACGACGACGAAATCGCCGAAATCGCCACTCGCGTCACCGAACTCGGCGACCGCGGCCGCCGCGTGACCGACGCCGACCTGCTGGCCATCGCCGAGGACGTCACCGGCGAGGACCGCGACCGCGTCGTCGACTTGCTCGATCTCACCGCTACCAGCGGCGGTGCCGTCCCGACCGCCAGCATCCGACTCGAGGTCGACGGCGAGGAACGCGTCGCCAGCGGCACCGGCTCCGGGCCCGTCGACGCCGCCGTCTCGGCCGTCCGCGAAGCGCTTGGCTCGATGGCTGACGCCGAACTCGAGTCCTACCACGTCGACGCAGTTACCGGTGGCACCGACGCCGTCGTTACCGTCGAAGTGACCATGGTCCGCAACGACCGCTCGGTGACCGTCGCCCGCAGCGAGGCCGACATCACGCGCGCCAGCGTCACGGCGATGGTCGACGCACTCGATCGACTGCTGGCTGCCGATCAGCAGCCACTTGCGCCGGCTGACGACTGATACGGTCTGCTGTACCGCTGTCCCGGTGGGACTGCGGAGCAGTCGCGGTCCCACCGGCATTGACTACCAGTAGTCCGTATGACATCGCTGGTCGCCGGTCGACAAACGAGACGATTCGATTTTTACGAGTCGGGGCGACGGCGCGGCTGGCATCCGAACGCCTCCGAGCTCAGTCCTGTCGGAAGGGGTCACTGACGACGTTCCACGGATCGAGCAGGTAGACGCTCGCGAGAAACAGTGCGAGTACGACGACGAACAGGCGAGCAGCCCCGCTCACCGACGACGGAACTCCGAGGTCGAGCGTCGTGGCCATCACGACCGCAACCGCGATCCAGAGGCCCGCGACGATCAGTCGTTTTTGACTGTCCATAGTCGTCCGTTCGACTCGAGTCGCTTGAATACGGGTGGTTTCGGACAGTTCGATACCCGTGGCTCGAGAACAGTGGCCCGCTAACCGGACCCGACAGCGCCGGATCGAGGACGCGTGTTACGACGAGTCGATCACGCCGAGGCCGACAGTCTCGTCTTCGAGGACGTTCTGGCGCTTACTGACCATGCCGACATCTTCGTAGGAGGTCGGCCCGGGGACCTGGTGGGCGTTCGGTCCCGGTTCTTGCCCGAGGTAGGTGACGTTCGGGTTCGTCCCGATATCCTCGAGGAGTTCGAACTCGTTGCCCGAGGGCGGGATGAACGCTTCGAGTCGCTGCTGGGCGACGTCTTCCCGATCGTTCACCACGATGTCTGGGCTATCCTCGCCCGACCCCGCAGGCGGTCCCTGGAACTGGTCGACCGTGAGGCCGAGTTCGCTCAGTACTTCCTCGCTCTGGAGGGCGAGTCCGTGGTCCTCGAGGATCGAGACGACCTCGAGGATCGTCGCTTCCTGATTCACGAGCGTATCGCCCGGCGGTGCCTCCTGGTCGTACTCGACGTTCGTGATCTGGACCGCCGCCGCGAGGGCGATCGATTGCTCGTCGAGGCCATCGACGGCATCAGTGATCGACGCCAGATCGGTGCCGACGCCCTCGAGCATCGACGGGAGGTCGTTGGGCGAGGGCAACATCGTACTCAGCCGAATGAGGGTTCGCGCTCTGGCCGGGTTCTCCTGATATCGCGACGGGTCGCTGTTGGGGTTGTTCTTGTCACCGAACTGGATCACATTCGGCGGGCAAGCCGCTTCGCAGGCCGTGGTGCCGACCAGTTCCTCGCCGAAGTTGCCGTCCTGACGTGGTGGGTCGAAAACGCACTTCGACATGACGCCGCGGGGGGCCCGACTGCTGACGCGTCGATCGCGCTGGTCGTAGACCATGTCTGGGCCGAGTTCCTCTTCATCGACGTTCGGCTCCTCCCACTGGAAGTAGTTGACCCCGTACGGACAGGCGACCTGACAGTACCGACACCCGATACAGACGTCATAGTCGGTCAGCACCAGTCCACCCTCATCGCGAGTGTGGCGGGCCGTCGTCGGACACACCTTCTCGCATGGTGCGTCGGTACAGTGTTGACACGGGCGAACGAGGAAGTTGAAGTCGCGGTGGCTCTCGAAGTTGTCGGGGTCGGGCGACTCGACGTCGCCGTCCTCGAACGCGAGAACGTACATCCAGTTGGCCCCCAGATCCCAGTTGTGCTCTGCGTTGCAGGCAGTCACACAGGAGAGACAGCCGTCGCAGTACTCGAGGTCGATCGTCATTCCCCACTGCGTCGCGTCCTCGTCGGGGTGGACCTCACTGGGGTCTTCGACGGCCTCCTCGGGCTCTTGCTGGTCGACCGCCCCCCAGCCGAGACTGGCGAAGCCGACGCCTGCACCCGCCTTCTTGAGCATCTCGCGACGGGACTCCTCGCCGGTGGCAAGCTTCGAGAGCATCGCGCCGACCCCACCCTCGTCGTCCTCGTCGTCTGGACTGGCGATCGGTCGCTCGTCCTCGCCGAACTCTTCCATCACGTCGTCGTGATACCGCTCGTGGAACTCCTCTTCCGAGAGTTCTCCTTTCGTGACCCGCATCGCGTCTTTCCCCATCTCCATCCCGAGTTCGGTGTCGTACTCGGTTTCGTCGAGAAGGTCCTCGAGTTCGTCCTGCCACGATTCGCCGAGCGGATGAAACGGCTCGTCGGTCGCGTCGGACCCCTCACCCGCTGTCGGGTCGTCGGAACTCATCGTCCCCTCCCTGTCGAAGCTGTCGACTCACGTGCCGTCCCCGCTGGTCGCTGCCGGTTCCACCCTGCAGGTACTGACCGGGAAGATACTAGCGTCGGATACATTGGTTCCTCGTGGCAGCAAAACTACGTCAAGAATTAGCATAGTGGCCGGCCTTGCACACGACGGCAAATCACCAGATTCCTGCGGTTGACCCCGGTCATTTCCCACCAATAGTAACAACTGAACCGAGTGACACACCGATCGGACAGTCGTCGACCGGGTGTGCAGTGACCTTCAGTGGCGACTATCGCAGTAGGTGGGACTCCAGTTCCGCTATTCGGAGTTCGGAGTGAAAACCACGGTGATTTTTACCAAGCGAACGACCGGAAGGAGCGAGCGCAGAGGAAAAGCACATCGACGTGTCAAACTCTGATGGTGCCACCCTGATATCGGCTCTAACGCTACTCGAGCGCCAGCCCGTCAGTCTATCAGTCGCGACACGGCCGTCTCCACACCCGGGGTACGCCTATATGAATCGCGCTTGAAGATCGAGGCGATGGGCGATCTGCCATACGAGTTGCCGTGGTCGCGCGTTCTCGAGGCCCTCGACTCGAGTCCCGACGGGCTGTCGAGTGACGAGGTGCAGCGGCGACGCGAGGAATACGGGGAAAACGATATCGTCGAGGGTGGCGGGCGGTCGGCGGTCGACATTTTCGTCGCGCAGTTCGACAGCGTTCTGATCTGGGTGCTAATCGTTGCAGCCGTGCTCTCGATCTGGGCGGGCCACACTGTCGACGCAGTCCTGATCGGAATCATCGTCGTCGCGAACGGGATCTTCGGCTTCGTCCAGGATTATCGGGCCGAGCGGAGTCTCGAGTCGCTGCGCGAGATGGCCGCGCCGACAGCCACTGTCCGGCGGAACGGGGACACGAGCGACGTCGATGCGACAGCACTCGTCCCTGGCGACATCGTCATCCTGCGTGGCGGCGACGTCGTCCCCGCCGACGCCCGACTGCTCGAGGAGACCGATCTCGAGGTCGATGAAGCAGCGTTGACCGGCGAGAGCGTGCCGGTCTCGAAATCGACCGCGCCGGTCGAACCCGAAACGCCGCTCGCGGAGCGGACGAGTATGGTCTACAAGGGGACGAACGTCACCCGCGGCAAGGGTGTGGCCGTCATTACCGAGACGGGGATGGAGACAGCGGTCGGTGCGATCGCCCGCGAACTCGCCACGACCGAGGAGACGGAGACACCGTTACAGACCGAGCTCGATCAGCTGGGTCGCATGCTCGGCGGCGGCGTCCTCGTCCTCTCTGCGCTGGTTGCACCGCTGTTGCTCCTGCGTGGAACTGCTCCGATTCAGGCTGCGCTCACAGCCGTCTCGCTCGCTGTCGCCGCCATTCCAGAGGGGTTGCCGGCGGTGGTCACGCTTGCGCTCGCACTCGGCGTCCGGCGGATGTCCGACGAGAACGCGCTCGTCCGTCGACTCCCGGCAGTGGAGGCACTGGGTGCCGTCGACGTCGTCTGTACGGACAAGACCGGGACGCTCACGAAGGGCCAGATGACCGTCAGTAGACTCTGGGTCAACGACATGATCCTCGACGTCGACGGCGAGGCAGGGGACGAGCAACTCGCTGATCGCCAAGCCCTGCTCTTGCGAATCGGCGCACTCTGTAACGACGCGACGCTCGAGGAGGGTGATCCGACCGAGCAGGCCTTGCTCGAGGCGGCCGACCGTCGCGGACTCGATCTCGAGGAACTGCGGGACGAGTATCCCCGGACTGGTGAGGTGCCGTTCTCCTCGGATCGAAAGTGGATGGGGACGGTCCACGACGATGTCGGCTACGTCAAAGGTGCGCCGGAGGTCGTCGTCGACCACTGTGACCGGATTCTGACCGCCGATGGTCCGGTGGCGCTGACCGACGCACGCCGCGACCGGATCGAGACGACGATTCGCGAGTTCGGTGACGACGCGCTGCGCGTGCTGGCGATGGCCTACCACGAGGGCCCGACCGGTCCCGACGATCTCGCGGACGGGCTGACGTTCGTCGGGCTGGCTGGCATGATCGACCCGCCGCGAGCGGAGGTCGCCGACGCGATCGCAGCGACGGAACACGCCGGCATCGACGTGAAGATGGTGACCGGCGATAACGTCCGCACAGCCGGTGCGATCGCCAGCGGACTCGGGATCGGCTCCGAGGTGCTCGAGGGCCGAGAGATCGAACGGATGGACGACGAGGGGTTGCGCGAGCGGGCCGAGGCCGTCGACGTGTTCGCGCGCACGTCGCCAGAACACAAGGTTCGAATCCTGCGAGCGCTGCAGGACCGGGGTCATAACGTGGCGATGACCGGCGACGGGGTCAACGACGCGCCGGCGCTGAAAAACGCCGATATCGGCGTTGCGATGGGCATTCGCGGGACGGACGTCGCCAGACAGGCCTCGGACATGGTGTTGCTCGACGACAACTACGCGACGATCGAGCGCGCCATCGAGCGCGGGCGGACGATCTTCGATAACATCTGGAAGTTCGTCGCCTACCTCCTCAGTGCAAATATCGGTGAGGTGGCGCTCGTCTTCATCGCATCGCTGTACGGCTATCTCATTCTGCCCGCAGTGCAGTTGCTGTGGATCAACCTGGTGACCGACGGGCTGCCGGCGCTGGCACTCGGTTCGGATCCGAAAAGCGAGGACGTGATGGACCGATCGCCACGCGACCGCGAGCAGGGGATCATCGGTCGCGAGATGCTCGTCATGATCGGCGGCATGGGTGCCGTGACCACGATCGTCCTCCTTGCGCTCACGTTCTACACCCTCGAGGGAGCACCCGCCGTCACCCCACGCACGATGACGCTCGTCTTCACCGGCTTCGTCTTTCTCGAACTCGTCGGGCTCTACGTCATCCGGTGGCTGCGCGAAACGCCGATACTGTCGAACAGTTGGCTCACGGCTTCGGTTGCGGTTTCGATCCTGCTGCACCTCTCGGTGCTGTATACCCCGCTCTCCGAGTATTTCGGGACAGTGCCACTCGACGTGACCGACTGGGGTCTTATCGCCGCCGTCCTCGCTGTCTGTCTGCCTGGGTATCTCGGAGTTGCCGTCCTCGTCAGGCGCATGCAGGACTGATACGGTCTGCTGTACCGATTTTCCGGCGCACCCGCAGGACGGTCGCGGGTGCGCCGGGAATGACTTATAGCAGTCCGTATGACCACGGTTTAGAACGGCTGGCAGACCACCGATATCAGGAGCACAGCGCCGTGACACGCGAGTCGTGATTCGAACGCGTCGTTCGGATATCGGTCGCGAACTCGAGCAACTCGGCCTCGAGACGGTCGTCCGCCAGCCGTTGGTATCCATTAGCTATACCGATGGGTGCTGTAGTGTCGGATATGGACCATCTCTTTCGCCGAGACGCCGACGAAACGGATCGACTCATCGCGCTGAGCGACGGTGTGATCGCGATCGCGATCACGCTGTTGGTACTCGAAATCACGGTCCCGACCGTGCCGGTGGGAAGTTCGCTGTCGGTTCTCCCGGAACTCGTTCTCGAGCAGTGGGACGAGTTCGTCGGCTACGCGCTGAGCTTTCTGATCATCGGGCTCTACTGGATGCTTCACCGTCACGTCTTCGTCCACATCGAACAGCACGATCGAGGGCTTCTCTGGCTCAATCTCTTGTTTCTGCTGATGGTCGCGTTCGTCCCGTACGGGACGAGTCTGTTCACCACCTATCCGAATCAGTTCGGGATCTCAGTCTACGCGGGTGTGTTGGCACTGACCGGGTTCAGTCTCGCGCTCCTGTGGGGCTACGCGTCACGAAAGGAGCTCGTAGAGGAGGGGCTCACGTCTCGGGTCGCACTCATTCAGGAGGCCCGATTTCTCGCTTCACCACTGGTATTCCTCCTCTCGATCGGCGTTGCCGCCGTCGATCCAACGCTGGCTGTTCTCACCTGGGTACTCCTGATACCGATAAACGCTGTCTTGCAGTCACGGCTCGTCGACAGTCTGGAGCGGACATCGCAACAGCCCCAGTGAACGTTCATCGCCGGGTCCCGCCCACTCCAATGCCGTGATAATTCCGGACCAACGACTGTCTGACAAGAGATATCTTCCTTGTACTGGAGACAAACACGGATCTGTTCCCGATTTCCACGCGTCGGTCTGCTCGCTCGTGTTCACGGATCCCGTCATTTCTATTATACTTTATACGTGAGTCCGTCGTACCGTCCGTATGCGGCTCGTGCAGGTGTTGATTCCGGAGGGGAACCGCGATTCGGTCATAGCGGCATTGGACGAACAGGAACTCGACTACGCTATCTTCGAGGAGACGGGCCGAGGCGAGTTCGAGGCGATGGTGCAGTTCCCAGTGCCACCGACCGGCGTCGAACCAGTCCTCGACAACCTGCGAGCCGCCGGCGTCAGTGAGAGCGCGTACACCATCGTGTTGCCGACCGAGACTGTTGTCTCTACGCGGCTACAGGCGCTGGAGGCGCTCTATCCCGGGGATCGACTCTCGCGCGATGAGTTGAAGGCGAACGCGGAGAGTCTCGCACCGGAACTCGCGACGTATTTCGCGTTCATCGTGCTCAGTACCGTCATCGCCACGGGAGGGTTGTTGCTCGACTCCTCGGCGACGATCATCGGCGCGATGGTCGTCGCGCCGCTGATGGGGCCGGCGATCACCGCAAGCGCCGGCAGCGTGCTGGCGGATCGCGAACTGGCGACTCGAGGCGTTGCGCTACAGATCACCGGCCTCCTGCTTGCGATCGCCGTCGCCGCCGCGCTCGGGTGGCTGCTCAAGGGGACGGTAATCGTCCCGCCCGGAACCGACATCCGGACGATCCCGCAGATCGCAGAGCGGACGAGCCCTGATTTCCTCTCGCTGTTTATCGCGTTCGGGTCGGGAATCGCCGGCGCGATCAGCGTCTCGCGTGGCTCCGGGTCGACGCTCGTGGGCGTCGCGATTGCGGTCGCGCTCATCCCACCTGCGGCGACGGCGGGACTCGGCATCGCGTGGGGATACGCCGGGGTGGCCGGGAGCGCCGCGGTGCTGGTGTTGGTCAATCTCCTAGCGATCAACCTCTCTGCGCTAGTGATCTTCTGGTCCAGTGGATACCGGCCCGAAGTGACGGACCAACATGGTGCTGTGCGCGCCTCGGTTCTCAAGCGCGTCGCGGTGCTCGTCGTCGCGCTCGTCGGGCTGTCGGTCGTGCTCGGACTGGTCACGTACGGGTCCTACCAGACGTCGACGTTCGAGCACCAGGCGACCGCCGAAACGGAACAGTTCTTCGACCAGCCCGAGTTCTCGGAATACGAACTCGAGAGCGTCGAAATTGACTACGACTCCCAAGACATCATCCTCGGTGACGACCCGACCGTCACGGTTGTCGTCGGACGGCCGAGTGACACAGCCGTTCCACCGGATATCGCGGACCGCCTCGATGGGCGTCTCGAAGAGACGACCGGTCAGAACGTTGCCGTTCGGATCGGATTCGTCATCGGGCAGGAGTCCGACCCGATCCCGCCGACGACCGGGACCTCGACGAGTGCAGTGGCAATTAGTGCGCCCCGCGCGGAGTGACCGTTCGCACCGGTCGATCTGGATGGTTCAGGCGAAGCCACAAAAGCAGTTGACGATCGATTCACGCAGCAGTGGCCGATTCGTCGCTGATAACGCGTCGCTCGGCAGACCCGACAGACAGCAACGCGACGCCGCTGACGATCAGGTTGACGCCGAGCAACACGCCGATCGCCCACAGTGCGGTCGCCGGCCAGCCGGCCCAGAGCAAGCCGGACAGCAGGAGTCCGATCACGCCGCTGACGGCGATCCACAATCCGTTGGCTTCACGTGGCATGCTCAGCCCGGCGACGATCTCGAAGATCCCCGCGACGAACAGGTACGCGATCACGAGCAGCGTCAGCGTCGTCAGTCCGAGCACCGGGTTCGCCAGCAGGCTGATTCCCGCGACGACGTAAATCACCGCGAGGATCAACTGGACCAAACTGGCAGTCCAGCCGGGCACCGAGAACGCGTGGGCCACGTGAGCGAAGCCGCCGATCACGAGCAATGCACCGAGGAGCAACGACACCGACACGCCGGTGACGAACGGGAACAGGATCGCGAGCACGCCAAGGACGGCCAGCAAGACCCCACCGCCGGCAGGGACTCGCCAGTCGTGATCGGAATCGAGACCAGTCGAATGATTCGCTACAGTGTCTGCCATTGTCTCTCACCCATTATAAGATACGACGCTGACATCCGTAAACACCACTTCTCTCCGAGCAATAGCTCTCTCGAGGCGACCTGTCACGTGACTTTTCCGTCGTTAGGTCGGTCCGTCCGACTCCGTCGGCCCTCGTCACTAAGGGCATCGAGTGAGACAGATACAGCATGGCAGCCCCGATACGACGGCTCGTTCTCGATGTAATGAAGCCACACGAACCCGACATTCTCGAGTTCACCCAGATCGTCGCTGACCGGGACGGAATCGCCGGCGTCAACGTCGCGTTGATCGAGACCGATCGCGTCGTTCAGAATCTGAAGGTAACGCTCGAGGGTGAAGACATCGACGCAATCGCTGTCGAGGACGCTATCGCCGACCTCGGCGGCACCGTCCACTCGATCGACGCCGTCGTCTGCGGGATGCGCATGGTCGACGACCACGAGACGCCGCAGGACCCCTAACCTAGCTGAGCCGTGACTTCTATCCGCACGCTGCTCAAGGACGAGGACGTCAGGTCGATCTCGCGACGGTACTTCATCTCCAACGGGTTCGACGGCACGCTGACGGCCATCGGAGTCGTCGTCGGCGCGTACCTGTCGGGGGTCTCCGATGGGCTCACCGTCGTGACCATCGGGCTCGGCGCGGCCGTCGGGCTGGGAACCTCCGGCGTCTGGAGCGTCTGGGAGATCGAACGCGCGGAGAAACAGGCCGAACTCCTGCGGATCGAACAGGCCATGCTGACCGACTTAGAGGATACAGCGCTCCAGCAACAACGCGCGGGTGCCCGAAAGATCAACGCGGTCGCAAGCGGTATCGGCCCCTTGATTGGTATCCTCCTGCCGTTGCTCCCCTTCCTCGCCCACGAGGTCCTCTTTTCGCTGCTCGAGGCGACGCTAGTCGCGATCGGGATCGGCGTGGCCGTCCTGTTTACCTTCGGGGCATACCTCGGTTCGATCTCGAAACAGAACTGGATCGTCGCTGGCGTCCGGATGGGGCTGGCAGGGATCGTAGTTGCATTTCTCAACCTGTTTTTGCCCGGGTGACCGCAACGCGAGTCGCGACAGCCGGTCAGTGATCCCCGTAGTCCTTCTCGCCGGCCTCGATCGGTACCTCGAGCCAGTTGTCCATCGGCGGGAGCGGACACTCGTACTGATCCGAGTAGGCACAGGTTGGATTGTACGCCTCGTTGAAATCGAGGATCCAGTCGCCGTCGCTCGTCCGGTGGCTGTCGGACTCGAGGTCGAGATACCGGCCGGCCCCATAGGTCTCGTCGCCGCTGGTCGCGTCGCGGAAGGGCACCCACAGGCGGTCGTCGTCGGGCTCGGACTTGTAGGCCTGGAGCGTCACCTCCTCGCCGTCGACGGTGAACTGGAACTCGCCCCACTCGAGGTACTCCTGTTCGCCGTCCGTGCTCGTCCCGACGGTGATCCGTTCAGGGTCGTCGTACTCCTGCAGCGGAAGTTCGAACCGATAGTCCTCGGCAATTGAATAGTACTCGAGGCCGTCGAACGACTCGCGTTCGTCCGGCGGGAGCGGCGAGTGTGGGTGCTCGCCGAAGTACTGATCCTTCTGTTCGCGCTGGGTCTCGATCGCGTCGTGCCAGTCGGATGCCATCTGTACTGTTCGGTACGGACTCGACACATATGGTTCATCGGGCGACGTGAGTTGGTCGCTCCCGACTGGGCTCTGCAGGTTCGACTGCCAGAGAACGCGGTCGGTCGTCGCTCCCCGGCCGCCGCCGTTCTTTTATAAATACCCGCACTGATCCGGCAGTATTCACTCACGATAGCGGTGAGTATCGACGGGTAATGTCACAGTGGGCCGCCGATCCGTCTCACCGGGAACCAGCCCGTGGCAGCCGTCAGCTGACGACCACGTCGCTGGACGAGGATCGCCAGCTCGCCTACACCGAATACGGCTGTTCGGATGGCGTCCCGGTCGTCTTTCTCCACGGGACACCCGGCTCCTGTCGACTGGGGGCGCTCTTCGAGACGGCCGCACGGGAACAGGGGATTCGATTGCTCGCGTTCGAGCGACCCGGCTATGGCCACTCGACACCGTGGCCGTCACGCTCGTTGCGTGACGCCGGCACGGTCGTCAGCACCGTCCTCGACGACGCAAACGTCGAGAGCGCGGGTCTCGTCGCCTTTTCCGGCGGTGGTCCACACGCGCTCGCGACTGCTGTGACGCAACCGGATCGTGTCACCCGCGTCGATGTCGTTTCGGGGGCCGTGCCACCCGGCGTCAGCGAGGCCCCACCCGCGACACAGCGGCTGCTCGCAGGCTTGGCGACGCAGACACCAACCGTGCTTCGCGGCCTCTTCCGGGGCCAGGCGTGGCTCGCCGCCCGACTCGATCCATCGCTCGTCGTCTCCCAGTACACGGCAGCTGGGGGCGCGGCGTCGATCCCGGACGACGCCGCGGCGATCGTACAGGCGGATTTCGTCGACGCGTTCGCCCAGCACCGGAGCGGTGCCGTCACCGACTTCCGCAACACGGCGTCGGACTGGGGGATTCGTCTGGACGACCTCGAGACCGACGTGTGCTTCTGGCACGGCGAGGACGACACGAACGTCCCGATCGACGGCGTTCGCCGCCTTGCAGCACAGCTCCCGACCGCGCAATTACGGGTTCTCGACGGAGCTGATCACCTGCAGACGCTCCTCCGAACCGTTCCCGAGGTGTTATCCGCACGCCGATGAGGCGATCGATACCGATCTCGTTTCGCTCGACCGCTCTGCATCGCCATGCACACACCTCTGGACCAGCATGATGGAGTCACGACCAACCGAATCTATAGCGGACCGTAATATCTTGATCGTCGGCGGTGGGCTCGCCGGGCTCGCGTTCGCCACTTACCTCGCTCGCGCTGGCGCAGAGCCGACGATCGTCGAACGGCGCACCGAATGGGGTGACGGCGGCTACGGTATCGGCCTCTGGGGGGACGGCCACGCCGTCCTCAACGACCTCGACTGCCTCTCGGCCGTCCGCGAGGCAGCAACCGATCCGCGGACGGTGGCAGTTCGCGCGAGCGAAGACGGCGTCCTCGCACGACTGTCGATCCCGCCGGACCGAACCCTGCAGTTGGCAGTCCACCGTGGCGATTTCCACGCGACTCTCCGAGCGGGGATCCCGCGGTCGTGGCTCCGAATGGACACCGAGCCGACCACCATTACCGAGACCAGCGACGCCGTCGCCGTCACGTTCGACGACGGCTCGACCGAACCGTTCGATCTCGTCGTCGGGGCAGACGGTGTCCACTCGAGCGTCCGCGAGCAGTGTTTCACCGATTGGCGGGTGCGAGAACACGACACGTATATCTGGTCGCTGTGGTCCCGTGAGGACGTCGATATCGGCCCTGACATGACCAGCGTGTTGGACCCCGACAGCGAGGGATTCGTGGCCCGCATCGGTGATCGCGTCGGGTTCAATCTCGCTGCTCGCCTCGAGACGCCGCCGTCCCCACCGGCTCGCGACCTGCTCCGGACGCAGGCGGAGACGATCGGCTGGAAACTTCCGGCCCTCCTCGATCAAACAGACGCCGAGCCGTTTTCGACCGTGTTCGTGACGTGACGTGTGAGCGCTGGCACACGGATCGCGTCGTCCTGATCGGCGACGCCGCACACGCGGTGCATCCGACCTCCGGCATGGGCGCGTCGCTCGCGCTGCAGGACGCTCGCGTCCTTGCACAGGAACTGCTGACAACCACCGATGGACCGCCTCGCCGGGCGTTTCGTCGCTTCGAACGGCGACGCCGCCCGGACGCGAACCACATCCGGCGAGCGGCCCGACTCGAGGCTGCGGTGACGTTCCTCGAATCACCCCTGCTCCGCCGGGTGCGAAACGGACTAACGAAACACACGCCGCTGTTCGAACGGTTCGTACGACGAACCACACGCGAGACCGGTCGATGACGGCCTCGAGAAGACTGGCCGCCGGAACGGAACCGCACCGAAACGGGACGACGGATCAGTGTGATTGATATGTCGATTGACCGAACAGCTGATAGCGGTCGTATGAAACGCGTGCAGTTCTCGGTCACATACCCGGATCGGTTCGTGCACCCGCTTCAGCGGCGGCTCGTGGAGATGACGCCGATATCGCGGGCCGAGTTACTGATGTGGAGTCCGACGGACGACGCGACGACCCTGTTCTGGTGTGACGGCGATCGAGAGGCAACCGAACAGCTCGTCACTGGGCTCGACTCGCTGCTCGGCCACACCGCCATCGACGTCTCCGATGGCACCTGCCTGTTTCTCCGCCAGGCCGACTACGAGTTTGCGCCGGCCGTTCTCGAGACGATCGCGGATGCGGCGGTGATCTTCCTCCCGCCCGTCGTCTTTCTCGAGACTGGCGAAGTGAAATTCGAGGCGGCCGGCGAGTCGACGGCGCTCAGCACGTTCTACGCGAACCTCTCCGAACTCGGCGCGGTCACCGTCGAACAGGTCCACGCGTTCGAACGCCGATCGACGCCGTCGGCGCTGACTGATCGCCAGCGGGCTGCACTCGAGGCGGCCGTCTCGGTCGGCTACTACGACGTTCCGCGAACCGGAACGGTCGCGGACGTCGCGGGGGTTCTCGAGTGTGCCTCGAGTACGGCCGGGGAACTGCTGCGTAAGGCGGAGGCGGCCGTGGTTACGGATTTCCTCGAGCAACGCTGACGGGGACAATCGAGGAGTTCGTCTCGACGCACTTGGCGATCCTCGCAGAGACTGGGAGCGGGAAATCCTACACCGCATCCGTCCTGATCGAGGAGATTATGCGGCCCAGTTCCCGCGCTTCACTACTGGTGTTTGACCCGCACGGCGAGTACGGCACGCTGGACGAAATGCAGGGTCATGAGGCGTTCCAAAGGGAGAACGGGTACCAGCCGGATGTCGCGTACTATGATCCGGATCGGCTCCATGTTCGTATTTCCGAGTTGGAGATTGGGGACGTCATGGCGATTCTGGATAATCCAAGTAACCGGATGCAGGAACGGCTCTCGACAGCGTGGCGCTCGATGCAGAAACGAGAGAGCCGAACCTGGGGAGTCGATGACCTCATCCACGAGATGAAACAGATTTGCGATCCAGATGACTCCAGCGTCGGCGCGTTAGAATGGCGGCTTCGCCGGTCGATCCAGCGGAACGACCTGTTCCACCCCGAAAAGAACGTTCCGCTAGATGAAATCGTGGATCCATGTCAGTGTACGGTCCTCAAGATGGACACGCTGGACAAACGAGATCAGCAACTCATCACGACCGTTCTTGTCCGCCGGCTATATCAAGAGCGTCTTGATGACGTGCGAGAACGTGACTCTGATGTCGATCACCCGGTTTTCGCGCTGTTCGAAGAAGGGCATCGGTACGCTCCTGCGTCGGGAGATGCCCCGTCGCTCGGCATTATGCGGACGATCGCGTCCGAAGGCCGGAAGTTCGGATTCGGACTTGGAATCATCAGTCAACGTCCGTCAAAGATTGATCCGGACGTACTGTCGCAGTGTGGGACGCAGATTTCAATGAAAATTCGGAATCCGAACGACCAAGACGCGATCAAGAAGTCTGTGGAGGCGGCTGGCGAGGACGTCACCCGAGAACTACCTGGTCTGACGCCCGGACAAGCAATCGTCTCCGGCGACGCGATGAACACGCCAGCACTCATCCAAGTACGGCGTCGGCGCACAGAGCACGGTGCCGAGAGTCGCCCGATAATCGAAGACTGGCACGAAGCGTATGAGAAGAAACAGCGTGAGCCGTCTCACTCCGAAGCAGCTGACTTCGGAGGTGGTAATTCGACTGGCGTCCAAAGTCTGGACTAGCCCTGTCTGAATCACGGGATCGATGGGAAAATACGCTCTCGCACGATGATTCTCGCCACTGGTGAAGCCCACGAACTCCAGCGCGTTACATCGTTTTTCATACCGTAGGGTTCGGCCAGTATCAAGCCTCTACAGAGCGATTCTACTTTCACTGTAGCTGGCACACCTTTTTCATCCAAAACGTCAAACACACTGCTTGGAGCCGTGGATTCCCCTGTCACACGCTTCATGGCTCCACACTCGTTCCCCTATGACTGTCGAAAACCAGGCGCTCGGAAACTGCCCGTTCTGCAACGCTAGAGTCCCGAAACACCAAGCTATCATCGGGTTCGAGACGAACGGCGAGCAACGAGTCTTCGCAGAATGCCCTGAATGCGGTGAAGTCGTCGATCCAGAAAGCGGCGGTTGACGGTCAGATATTGCTGAGAAGAAGACTGACAGTACACGTTAATTACGGCTTTTCTGAACCGTAAAAGGGTCTTTCTCCCAGTGAGCTGTCCTGGAACGGCTACTCGTAGTAGTCTTTGCGTTCAATGACTTCGGCGAAGCCGACGTTCTTACTGACGTCCGTGATTTCGATTCGCACCCGTTCGTTTGGCTCGGTATCAGGCACGATAACAACGTAACCTCGTTCAACGCGAGTGATGCCATCTCCTTGATCACCAAGGCTTTCAATATCTACGGTGCGCTGCTCTCCTTTCTCAACAGGTAATTCTCGGTTCGTTTGCTCGTGATTCTGGGAGTGGTCTTCTGAGTGTTTGGCTGTTGAATCTGGTCGTTCCTTGTTTTGAGTTTGAGCTTCGCGTTTCGGTGACGCCGTCTGAACCACCGCTGCACGATAGGTCTGGTTTGGTTGTAACTGGCCTTTGGATACCTCACGGGCGGGTACTTCAATGATGTAGCTGTCGTCCGTTTCCTCTAGTTCCGCAGTGAATAGGCATAGTAAGTTATCTGGAAGGTCCATCAGAAACTGTCTTGTCTGTAAAACCTGTTCAAGAACATCTTGGTTCTACCGGTGATAGAATGGTATGCGATCGCTCTGGCTTGGTGAAGTCATCAAACACTTTTGTTCTCTCAGCAGATAGTAGCACAGTTTATTTGCCTAATAATTTGAAGAAAACAACATCCAGTACAGTAACTCTGTTTCTTGACGATAATAAGAAGACTGTGGAGTGGTTGGTGATTACGTTCCCGAATGGGAGATGCGACTGGGTCGAAAAACATTAGTTTCCCTTATCGTCAAGGAAACACCCTTACTTTATATGTACAAATCAGACAAGGTTAGGTATGGGAGAAACACCAGACTGTCGGAACGTCGCTGCGTATGTGCGTGTTAGCACAGCCGACCAGGATGCCGAGAGACAACGCGACTCAATCGTATCGAAGTACGAAGAGGACAACATTACGTGGTTCGTCGACGTCGAGTCAGGTGCATCTCTCGCCCGGGATCAGTACAACGATCTTCGAGATGAACTCGACGAATACGACGTAGTAGTTTCAACAGAGATCGATAGGCTCGGCCGATCATTCAGCGAGCTCGCGTCTTTCGTTGAGGAACTCCGTGATCGAGGGATCGGTCTAGATTTAGTGGAACAGCCAGTTGACACGACAGGGAAAGAAGACTGGATGGGCGATCTAATGCTGAACATCCTCATCACGTTCGCAGATGCAGAGAGGAGGATGATCAAAGACCGCGTTCAGCAAGGCATCGACAAAGCCCGCCGTGACGGAAAGCGCGTCGGTCGTCCGCCGTTCGGCTACGACGTTGAGGACGGGTTCATGTACCAGGTTCCAGACGAGTATGCCCGCGCACAGAACTTCATTAGGGAAGTGAAGAAGGGTCGGTCGAAGCGAGCGACTGCAGAATTCTTCGAAATCCCCGAGAGTGCTATCCAGTCGATCTTGAAGCGTAGTGAGCAGAACTACGAAATCGCGTTCGATAACAACGAGTGGCGGATCGAGCGAGCAAAGGTTGAGGCTGGGGAGAAAGATCTAGAACCGCTAGAAAGGGGAAGTAATGATTTTTGACTGGACTCTGTGGGAATGATCTGGACCTCACCCACACTGTATTCGAAATGAAATCTGTTATAGAACGTCTAGATAATCGACCCTCACACACCGTTTTCGAAATGAAATTAGGCCGTCAAACACAGATTCAGGGCCTCATACGCGATACTGCTAATAAATATTGATTCTACATGCCTCTTCTTCGAGTTCATTTCGATCACGGTGTCTTACTCAGCCAGTTTCACCACATAATCCGCTCTCAGACTGGAGACGGGACAGTCTTCGTCTTCAATTTCTGTGATTTCATTTCGATTGCGGTGTGAGAGTGATTCGCTTTTGGAGCATCCCCCTCTGCCCAATTTCATTTCGATCACGGTGTCCTCATTTCGATACTGCTCCTATTACTTCGATTTCGATAGCACCCAGAGTCATTTCGATCATGGTGCCTTCATTTCGACTACACCCCCTTCATTTCGAAAAAGGTATTGCAGCTTAGTGTTCATCACCGATAATGAACCACAACCCATCCGACATGCAGGGAGATGGGAGCGAAGATATCACAGATCAGTCTTCTGAGTCATCTATCGTCGATAGCATCCTTGATGGTGAACGAAAAACGGTCTTCGAGAATAAACAACTCGTTGACTCGAACACGATCGTCGATCACAACCGGATCTATGGCCGTGACAAACAACTAGCAGCTGAGGCCCGAGCGTTTCGTGACACCCTCGACGGCGAACGTCCTCCAGATCTCTTACTCTACGGGCCAAGTGGTACTGGAAAAACACTCACGGTGAAAGCGGTCGCTGAGAAAGTAAAAGAACGCGCCACTCAGAACAAGATTGACTTCGACTTTATCGCGGTCAATTTCAAAACGATGGAATCCCACTCGATAGACCGCGCTGTCTGGAAACTTGGCAATCAAACCGCCAAAAAAGCTGGAGTCTCCTGGGATATCCCTCGGAAAGGTGTCTCCACCGATGCAAAATATGTCCGCCTCTACGAGATTGTTGACCGGCATTTCGATGCACTTGTGTTCATACTCGATGAAATTGATACTCTTACCGGTCGCGCTAGTGATGATGAGCCTGCGTATTCCCGGTTACTCTACAGCTTGAGCCGAGTCATGGCCGAGCAGCATGTCGATACCCTCGTCTCAACGGTCGTGATCACGAACCATCCTAAATTCCGCGAGAATCTCGATAGCCGTACCGATAGCTCGTACAACCCGACTGGTATCCATTTCTCCGATTATGATGCTAACGAGCTCATCGAAATCCTCAACCGCCGACGCGACGCCTTCAAAGACGGGGCACTCAATGACGGCGTCATCGAACTCGTTGCTGCATACGGGGCGAAAAACGAGGGTGACGCACGTCGAGCGATCGACTTACTTCGTGATGCAGGAGAGTTAGCAAACAGGAACGGAGAGACAGTTGTTACAGAGCGGCATGTACACGCAGCCAATGACTCAGTCGTCAAAAACCGAGTGCTAGAAATCGTTGGTGGAATGTCACTCCAGAAGAAGCTCTCGCTCTATGCAGCTGCCGTTGTCGCGGATGTGAATAATGGCTCGGCACCAAGTCCAGCAATTTACACGTTGTATCAAGAGATCTGCCAACGAACCGACCGCGACGTCTATACGCAAGAAACCGTCAACAGCCACATCAACAAAGCAGGAACGTATGGTGTACTCGAAAGCGAGCGGACGAGTGGTGGCTTCAAAAGCGGTGTTCACCTTATGTTCACGTTCACAGAACCAGTCGACGCTGTAATTGAGACACTCGAAGAAGACGATACGTTCGACGAGATCGAGTTATCCACTGCTCGCTCGATTGCGCGACAATCTATCCGCAGTAGTTGACGCCCTTGTGATTAACAGTAGTCGAGAGTGTCACAGAACTCTTCTCATAGTGTTGATTACACCCACTTCGATGGTGAATTGGCCGACAAGTAGGTCTGCCTACTTACCGGCTAACTTCCGGTGGTCAAAGTAAGCAACCAGTTTGGGTGTAGTTCGATAGACACTCACCATAAGCCAGCAGATGCACCGGCAAAGATAGTCCCCAATAGAAAGACTGCTAATAGCATTAAGACTAGTACTGGTACCGAGATCTCTCTCCAGTTCATCTCTATATCGACTCTGATTACTCATGCAGTCAAAACTGGCTAACGGTCAATAAGTAAGTCTCCTGTACTTACCGCCGGTTCACGGTTTCCTGTCCGACTCTCTCCGAGTTCTCGGACACAACCCCGCGGTAACTACATGTGCGAATAAAATATTGCCACAGAAAACATATATAGATCGGTTACAGTAAATAATTGGAAGATGATGAAGAGGACTACTATTGTCACCCTACTTGATATCGTCACCTTTCTCGCAACTACCGTTTTGATCTGGGGGATAGAGTCTGTACGCACAGTCCCGCTACATCTTACGGGGTTTACTCTGGACCTCATTTTCTCTGTTTTCTCATTTCGATTCTCTTCCAGTGGGGCTGCTATGTTACTCTTCATCGTTGTGGGGATCATCTACAGTGCTCTCCTTTCGGCAGTTGTGGTGTTTCTCTTCCGAAAAACCAGAAAGTCATTCATGTAGTATCTGATCAAACTTCTGTACTGAACAATACATACTCTGTACTTGTCAAATTAGGATGCCCGCACAGTTGGTGTGTGAGGCGTTCTGTGACTAGACTATGTAACGGTACCTCGTTACTGTACCACGAATCAGTACCCTGATCCTGTACCATGCTTGTGTACCGTGGAATAGTACCATGATACAGTACCAGGACAGTGTACCATAACACTGGACCACACCTTTGTAACACCGATTCCCCGACGATGAGACCAATGCCGAATAATCGCTTCTCGTCGGCGAATCCGTTGACGAGGGAGGAATAGCGAACACTTCCTGTACCCTATAGCGGGTCTCGGACGAGCCGCGCGACCCGCAAGGACGCAGGCACTACAGGCAATCCAAGATGACGCGCGAGAATCGGCGATGTAAATTTCTGCGATGGTGTTTACTCGTATTGATCAGCGATGGGCGAATTATTCTCACTGCATGTGGGTTTAAGTGCTCCTTCAACCTAATGCGCAGACGTGCCTGGGGTGCGGGACAGAATCGCTATGTTTGTTAGCGAATTCAAAATCGGCCTTCGCCCAATGAGAGCGAAAACTACCGATACAGTGGGCTCAGGATGCGAATCTTGGTCCTTCAAAATCGCAGGCGCAAGAGTCAGTACCTCACAAGGCATCCTCCGCTGAGCCGGTCTGAAGTCTGAGTTCCGTTGTCGGTCTCAGTGATCAGTTTGAATCTCCTCGACGATCGGTGAGGAGCTGTCGCTGTCGGCGGCGATCAGCCGCCGACGCGACAGCGTTGCCACTTGGGAGAGGGCATACTCGGTCGGTGGTTAGCGGTGGAACCGGTCGTCCGGTGGTCGGTTTGCGGGGACGGCCCGACGCACTGCGAGGGCCGTCCACGCTGCCCGTCGAATCATGTTGATGAATTCCTTGAACGACCAGGACCAGAGGCGACGCCCGCCACGGCGGGGCGTCGCCACATATTCCCAGTGCAGATACCGCCAGACGTTCTGCAACAGCAGACTCACCACGACGTACAACAGCCGAACTACCGGATCTTGTGTCGACGTTGTCGCAATACTCTGTTCAGAGAGGCGGTAGCTGGCCTCGATACCGAAGCGTTTCGCGTAGTGGTATCGAGCGTCTCGTGGCGTCTCAATGAACGGCGCGTCAGCGGCGTAGCCGTGACGCGCCACGCCATGTTCGTCGTATCGTCCGTTCTGGTAGGTACAGTCGATGTAGACGGGAAACTCGACGGTCCAGCTGTGACCGTCGAGTTTCCCCGTCAGATTGTGCTGGATTATTCGGCTCCATCCAGTCGAGAGTTCCTGCTTGATCGTCTTTCCCCACCGGACGATCGGCATGACGTAGGCGTGATTGTGTGCCTGAAGCAACCTGAGACACTTGCTGTCGTAGAATTCGCGATCAAGATAGACGGCCTTGACTTCAGCGTCAAGGCCGTCGAGAACACCAAGAAACGCTGCAAGGATGCTGCTGGCAGTGTCGCCGTCTTCGAGACGGCGCACTGCCAGCGTGAATCGCTTGTTCTTCACACGCGCGTAGAGTGTGGCATAGGCATGGAAGGCAGTCGTTCCACGTTTTGCTTCCGAGTGATAGAGGCCGTTCGTCTCGTCTTCGTCACCATAGTAGGGTCGCAGGTGGAGGTCAGCTACGACCTCCACCTGCTCAGGCAGAATGTCGAGAACATCCTTCTGAAGCAGTGTATTGCCGGCTTGTTCAACCGATTCTAGATCGAACTTCTTGCGGAGGTGGTACAGAACTGTGTTTTGGTGAAGTGAATCTTCGCTCTTCTCGCAGAGTGTCGAGACCGAGGTCCCGTCGGCGCATGCGCCGACGAGGACCTCGTAAATGTCTTCAGACGTTGCTTCGGCGTTTGGAGCGAAGTCAAGATCGACTTCCTCGTCAATCGTGTTGACGAGGAAATTAAGAAGTTGGTCCTCGTGGATTGAATTGTCTGCTTGCTGGGTACTAGGCACACTTCATGCAAGCAGACTTTTCAACTAACCAGCTTTGTGAAGTACTGAGAGTGGGTTGGGGCAGATTTGAACTGCCGACTTCCTCCGTGTGAAGGAGGTATCATAACCGGACTAGATCACCAACCCGCACGAAACTATTTTCGTCGGTTCGACTTAAGGCTTCCTTTCATCGATCGTCGTCTATACTCGGGCGTCACCGCCTCACACGGTCACGTGCGCCCTTGACGGTCTTCCGAGCGCGCGTTTCGGCGCGATGCTCGAGTGCGCGCACGTCTTCACGGACGCGGTCGACGCGGCTGGGGTCGTGATCGGGTTCCCGGCCGACCCGAGCGCGGCCCCAATTCGTAAGTCGTGCTCGGTACTCGGACGCGCCGAGTCGGGCGTGGGTGATGGCTCGCCGCAGGTAGTAGAGGCTGTCGTGGAAGTGTTTGTTCATGGGATGTGCTGTCGTATATAGGTTGAGCGAGAATATAGTTCTGCCGCGGACAACAGAATTGGTGGGCGACGGTGATTGGCGGTGTGACTCGAGGCGACCGGTCTTGCCGAGTGGGGTTCCAGAGCGACTGAGACAGTAAGCCACCGAACGTCATTGCACAGCCGTCGTGCGATCGGTGTGGAAATCGATTCAGTCGCTACTATCGTAGTCGGGTGCGTCCTCCGGTTCGCCGTCGCGGGCGTTGACGACTCGCGCGAGGGTAAACAACCCATCCGAGAGCCGATTGAGGTACTGGATAGCATCCTCGTTGATCTTCTCTTCGATGGCGAGCGAGACTGCTCGTCGCTCCGCGCGTCGACAGACGGTGCGGGCGTGGTGGAGCGCCGCGCCGTGGTCGCTGCCAGTCGGCAGGATAAAGGAGGTCAGCGGCTCGAGTTCGTCGTCGTACTCGTCGATCCAGTCCTCGACGGTCTCGACGTGGGTGGGACGGATCACGGGGTCGTCGTCGTCGGGATCGGGGTTCGCGAAGTCCGCCTGCACGACGTGGAGGTGGTTCTGGATCGTCGCCAGTCGCTCGTTGATATCGTCGTGGTCGGTCGGCCGGATTGTCCCGATCAGTGCGTTGAGTTCGTCGACGGTGCCGTAGGCTTCGATGCGGGCGCTGGCCTTCGAGACGCGAGTCATATCTCGGAGGTCGGTCTCTCCTTCGTCGCCGCGACCGGTGTAGATCGTCATGGCTGAATCGACGGATGGCGGCCACTTAACTTTCGTGTCACCGGCACTGCCGTCGGCTCGGTCGCTCGAGCGCCGGGCGCGAACCCCGCCGGAACCAGTACGTTAAACTCGCTTCGCTGGCTACCACCGGCCATGGCTCTGGAACTCGAACACGAGTGTCCCAACTGCGGAGGAGAAAAGACGTTCTATCGCGCCGCCAGCACGACGCTGCACCTCGGCGAGAAGGTCAAGTGGCACTGCCCGGACTGTGACTACGGTTTCGTCCGCATCGGCGACAACGGCACCGCCGTCGACTCGAGCACGGCATAATCCGCCTTCTGCCTGCTTCCGTTCTCGCGCCGAGAGCCGTCTTTCTCGTTCCAAATCGATTCGAATTCGGGTTCCCTACCGCGGTTCCAAAACCGTCTCCACGTAGCGACCGCCGCAAAAATCAGCGCGGGAACGGGCTACGAATCGTCCGTGAGCGCCTGCCACGACAGCCGCGGGTTCCGCGCGGCGCTGGTCTGGTCGATCCGGCGGGCAGTGGTCCGTTCCGGCGCGGCCTCGAGCGTGTCGTCGTCCTCACCGGCGACGGCGTTGAACGCGGCGGCGAGTCGATCCAAGGTGTCCTTGCTCTCGATCTCGGTGGGCTCGGTCATCAGCGCCTCGGGGACGATTTCGGGCCACTTGGTCGTCGGCGGGTGGACGCCGTAGTCGAGCATGCGTTTCGCCACGTCGGCGGCGTCTTGCTCGCCGGCGCTGGCGACGAACTCGTGGTGGAACGGCCCGTAGGGGATCTCGTAGTCGATCCGCTCGGCGAGGTAGTTCGCGTTGAGCACTGCGGAAGCGCTTGCATCCAGGAGGCCCTCGTCGCCGAGGCGGGCAATGTAGGCGAAGGTCTTGACGAGGACCAGCCAGTTGCCGTCGAACCCGTGGACCTTGCCGATGGTGTGCTCGGGGTCGAAGCGTTCGTAGACCGATTCGCCCGTCTTCGACTTCTCGTCGCGCTCGCGAACGCGGGGTGCAGGGAGGAACGGGGCCAGCTTCTCGACGACGCCAACCGGACCCGCCCCCGGTCCACCGCCGCCGTGTGGCGTCGCGAACGTCTTGTGGACGTTGTAGTGCATCACGTCGAAGCCCATGTCGCCCGGCCGCGCACGGCCGAGCAAGGCATTGAGGTTCGCCCCGTCGTAGTAGAGCAGCCCGCCGACGTCGTGGACCATGTCTGCAATCTCGGCGATGTCGCGCTCGAACAGTCCAAGCGTGTTCGGGTTGGTCAGCATGAGTGCCGCGGTGTTCTCCGAGAGTGCGGCCTCGAGCGCCTCGAGATCGACCCGACCCTCGTCGTCGCTGGGCAGGGAGACGACGTCGTAGCCGCCGAGTGCGGCGCTCGCGAAGTTGGTGCCGTGGGCGCTCTCGGGGATGATGACCTCGTCGCGGTGGCCCTCGCCGTTGTGTTCGTGGTAGGCCGCCGCGACACGGATGCCGACGAACTCGCCGGCCGCGCCGGCGGGTGGCTGGAGGGTCACTGCGTCCATGCCGCCGATCTGGCCCAGATAGTCTTGCAGCCGGTAGAGCAACTCGAGAGTGCCTTGGACAGACGCTTCGGAGCGGTCGGGGTGGACGGCCGCCGACGGCAGTGCGGCCACGTCCTCCGTGAATTTGGGGTTGTACTTCATCGTACACGACCCCAGCGGATACGGACCGCTGTCGATCCCGTAGATCATCTGCGAGAGGCGCGTGTAGTGGCGCGCCAGTTCGGGTTCGGAGAGTTCGGGGAGTTCGAGGGAGTCCCGCGTGAGGTCGTCAGGTAGCGGCGAGTCGGTCGACTCCTCATCGTCACCGTTGTCACCATAGTCGATATCGATCCGCGTCAGGTCTTTCTCCGAGAGCAGTGGCTCGTACTCGCCGTTCTCGATGTATCGGGCCTGATCGTAGCGCGACTGTGCAGGTGTGGTCTCGCGGCCGTCGTCGCTCATCGTGCCACCTCCTCGAGCGCACCGACGAACCGATCGAGCTGCTCGTCGGGGACGCCGGCGACGCAGATCTGAATCTCGTGGTCGCCGACGACGTGGACCGCAAAGCCCAGTTGTTCGAGGTCGTCAGCAACGGCGCTGGCAGGCTGGTCGACGCGAGCGACGAACTCCCGGAAGTGCCGGCGGTCGTGGACCGGCGCTTGCACGCCGACGATGTCGTCGATGCGCTCTGCGAGGGTTTCCGCGCGCGTGACGGCCCGTTTTGCGAGGTCGACCATCCCGCTCGGCCCGAGGACGGCAGCATGGATCGCCGTTCGCAGCGCGACCCAGGCCTGGTTCGTACAGATGTTACTCGTTGCGCGCTCCCGGCGGATGTGCTGTTCGCGCGTCTGCAGCGTGAGCGTAAACGCCCGGCGGTCGGTCGCGTCCTCGCTGACGCCGACCAGTCGGCCGGGAACCTGCCGAAGGTAGTCTTCCTTGGTGGCAAACAGGCCCAGTCCCATCCCGTAGCTCGTCGGGAGACCGAGGACGCTCGCGTCGCCGACGACGACGTCCGCACCGACGTCGGCGGGGCGTTCGAGCAAGGAGAGCGCGATCGGATCGGTGCCGAGCGCGAAGAAGGCGTCTGTATCGGCCGCGAGCTCGCCGATTGCGCCCAGTCGTTCTTCGATCGTCCCGCGAACGGTTGGGGTCTCGGCATAGATCATGACGGCATCGTCATCGACAGCCGCCTCGAGGCCCGCGAGGTCGACGGTGCCGTCGTCGACCGGATACTCCTCGACGACGAGGTCGGTGCCGGCGACGTAGTTTGCGAGCGTACTCCGTCGTTCCTCGCGGAGCAGTTCGGGTACCAGCACCCGGTGGCCCGAAGTGTCACGAACGCGGTCGGCTAGCGTCGCGGCCTCGCCGAGTGCGGTTGCGGCGTCGTAGATCGAACAGTTCGCGATCTCGAGGCCGGTCAACTCGACCAGCAGCGACTGGTACTCGAATAAGGCTTGCAGGAACCCCTGCGAGATTTCGGGCTGGTACTGCGTGTACGAAGTGAGAAACTCCGAGCGATCCGCGAGGTGGTCGACCAGCGACGGGATATAGTAGCCGTAGTGGCCGCGACCAAGCAGTTCGGTGCGGTCCTCGTTGCGACCCAGGATCGAGCGCACCAGCCGTCGCGTCTCCCGTTCCGTTCGCGCGTCGATGTCGAACTGGCCGTCGAACCTGACGTCGGCCGGAATGTCGAAGAGATCCTCGACCGTCTCCGCGTCGACCGCCTCGAGCATCGCCGTGCGGTCCTCCTCCGTGTGGGGGGCATACGGACTCCCCGTGGCGTGTGATCCGTGCATGACTAACAGTGGTCTCGATCGATCGAGCAGGTCGACCCTCCCCGCCGTCGAGTGCGGCGTTCGATCCGAGACACGATACGCACCTCTAGCGGGCAAGGGGTAATGAACGCACTCGTTTGGTCGTCCGGCCACGTCGTGTGACCCCTCTGGCTCCACTCCCGTGTGAGATCGGTCGAAAGCGCTCGCGGCGGGGACCGCGACCGGTCATTCCTCGGAACTGTCGCCATCCACATCGCTCGGTGCTTCCGTGTCGGCACCTGTATCCGTCTCATCGGATTCGGCCCCCGTGGTCTCGGATGGGGCTCCGGCAATCGACGTCCCGGTACGCACGCGAGCGAACGAATCGAGGACGAGTTTCGCGCCGCCGAGGACGACGGGGCCGACAAAGAGACCCACAGCGCCGAAGACGACGAGGCCGCCGAAGATGCCGACGACGATGATCGCGGAGTTGAAGGCACCGGTTCGGCCGATCAGCGCGGGCCGAAGGTACGAATCCGAGAACGTGACGATCAGTCCGTAGACGACGATCGCCGCGCTGGCGGTCGGTCGTCCTATTGCGACCAGATAGGCCGCTACCGGAATCCAGATCCCGAACGCGCCGACCAGCGGGAGCAGCGTCAGGACGAACGTCGCGACGGTCAGAAAGACGACGGCGGGGACGCCCGCGATCGCCAGCCCGACACCGAGCATCACCGCCTGAATGGCCGCGACAGCGACGTTTCCGACGACCGAGGCCCACATGAGCCGATCCAGTCCGGTACGCAGCTCCGCGAGCACCGCGTCGTCGATGGGTAACACCCATTCGAGCCACGCGACGAACCGATCCCCGTCTCGCAACAGCGCAAAGAGGACGAACAGCGTGATCGTGATGCCGATGAAGATGCCGGGCAGACTCCCGGCGAGGTCGATCGCCCCCGTCGTGACCTGTCGGATACCCGTCGCGATCCGGTCTTGGTTCGATTCGTACAGGGCGACGAGATCGACCGCGTACCCGTTCGTCTCGAGGGCTCCCTCGATCGTTTCGACATCGATCTCCCCCTGTCTGATCGAGCGGACAAGTCGGAGCGACTGCTGGACGGCGATCGTGGCAACGTAAATAAGTGGCAATAATACGACGATTAGGGTCGCCGCCACGACCGTGATCGCCGCGACCGTCGGTCCGATGTAGTTCTCGAGGTGTCGCTGGACGGGCTGTAGAATGTAGGCGAGTACGACGCCGAAGAGGACGTACTGCAGGTATGGCAGGAGAACGAAGAGCGCGAGGAGCCCACTGACCAGCGCGAGTGCAGTCACTCCGGGCTGTTCGACGATCCAGTCCGGGGGCTCGGAACTGCCAGGCATGGCTACATATGTAATGTCCTGATACATTAGTCCAGTGATACAATCACTGGCACAGAAGCGACGCAAACCGGGACCGACCACGTCCGTCCGGTACGATATGCGAATCGGCCTCGTGATTCACATAGCTCGAGCACGAATGTCGGAGCATGAAGGCCCTCGTAGCTGTCGACGGCTCCGAAGAGTCCGAAAACGCCCTCGCCTACGCCACCGACATCGTCGACGCGATGGGCGGCTCGATCACGGTGGTCCACGCGATCGATCCCACCGCATACGACGAGGGCGGCAGCGAACCGACCGCGTCGCTCTGGGAGGACCAGCGATTGATCGTCGAAAGCGTCGAAGACGCCGAACAGCGGGGGATGGACATCACCGACGACGCGGCCGACCTCGCCGCGGAGCTCGGTCGCGACGCCGATGTCGAACTCCTCTATGGCAACCCGATCAGGGAGATCGCCAATTATGCCGAGGACGAGGGATTCGACGCGATCTACGTCGGCCACCGCGGCCGATCGGAGCGTGCTGGGCTGATGCTCGGCAGCGTCGCCAAGTCGCTCGTCGAACGGGCGACCGTTCCAGTGACCGTCGTGCGCTGATCGTATCCGAGGAAATCACTCCTCGAGCAACTCGCCGAAGCGTTTCTCCCAGAACTCCTCGCCCGGGGGTTTCTTGCTCCGGCCGTAGGTCTTCTCGTCGCGGATCTGGCGCTCGAGGATGTCGCTGGCTTCGTTGATCGCGTGGCTCGCACCGTACCCTTCGCCGGAGGCGATGTACAGCCCCCGATCGGTGTAGAGACGGATACGAGCGAGCAAGAGCGGTCGGCCGCGGCGCGTCTCGTCGTGCTCGTGGAGATGGACGTTCGCGTCCAAGACGTTCATCCCGTGGTCCCTGTCGTCGAATTTCTCGACCTGTGCGACGATCTCGTCGTAAGTAATGTCGTCTATCAAGTCAGTGCCGTAGATCTGGACGCCGCGGTTCCCGCCAGCCTCCCAGGTGAGCGAGTCGAGGACATCGGTCTTCGTCACGATGCCGTAGGGAGAGCCGTTCTCGGTGACGACCAGCGACGACGCATCGGCCGCGAACATCTCCTCGACGGCCACATCGAGGGTCTCGTCGGGTTGAATCGTCCGCACCGGCGCTGCCATGACGTCCCGGATCGGCAGGTCCAGCATCCGTGCGGCCTCGCCCTCTCGGGAACCGAACCCGCCGCGTCCAGCGCGACCGGTACTCGAAGAGATTTCACCGCCGAAGGGGTCCGTGCCACCTGCGTCGCCGCCCTGACTCTGGACCTCGGCGCGGACCGTCAGCCCGACCACGTCGTAGAGACTGAGGATGCCGACCGCCGTGTCGGTCTCGATGACCGGCAGGTGGGTGATGCGATGCTCCCGGAACGTGTGAAGCGCCTTTCCCAGCGTCGTTGTCGGGTCCAGCGAGACGAGGTCGCCGGAGTAGGCCTCGGCGACGGTCGCCGCATCGAGGTACGGCTCGACCTTCTCCAAGATCCCATCGACGGTGACGACGCCGAGCAGTTCGTGGCCCTCGAAGACCGGGAGCAGGTGTGCGTCGCTGTCGATCATCAGCTGTGCCACCTTCCGGATGTCCTCGTCGGGCGCGAGGTGTGGCACGTGCCAGACCAGCGAGCCGAGCTTTTCGTTGGGCTTGTGATGCGAGGAGGCGAGCTGTTTTCGCGTCACGACGCCCTCGAACTCGTCGTCACGTATGACGACGCCTTTGACCGCAGAATCTGCGAACGTCCCGACGAGCTTCGAGACGGGTGTCTCCGGTGTGAATTCGACGTACTCCGCTGAGACGATATCGGAAATATCCATGGTTTCGTATGTTTCCGCGCTGTTTGTCCCGCTCCGATACGGTGGCCGCGTGCCGCAGAGACCTCCTTCGTTACAGAGTACCAAATGCTCGAGGGTCGGTCTCGCCACCGTCGGTCTCGGTATCTAGCACGTCACGCGAGCCAGACACTCAGCCATGCTGACGTACTGAGCCGTCGGTCGACACGCTCGAGAGAGGAGCTTTCTCGCTCGCGCTGTGCGCTTGCTCGCAAAAATCGCGAAGAAAAACGCCGTTACTCCACGTATCGGTACTTCCGCTCGCCCATACGGCCCCAGCCGTCGAAGACGAACTCCTCGCTTGGCGTCGTGAACTCCTCGACATCGACGTCCATCTCGTGGTTGTGGACGTCGTGAATCTCCTCGTAGTCTTCCCACGCCATCTCGTAGCGATCGGCGAGTTGCTCGTCGACGTTCAGGGCCTCGAGTTCTTCTTCCCAGCCGTCCTGAATCGTCTCGGCATGGATTTCGGCCTGTGCGCCGCTACCGTAGGAGCCCACGAGCAGTTTCTCATCCGTCATGTCGCGGCCCGTCTCGAGCGCGTGTTTGAGCGCGCTCACGCGGGCGACGTGGACGGAGCCGGTGTACCAGTTGCCGACCTCGCGTGAGATCGTCAGCGTCGGGTCGATCGTCGCGTCGTACCACTCGGCGTAGCGGTCGGTGTCCTTGAGCGCGTCCATGTACTCCCGGAGCGCGTCGCGATACTCCTCGTCGGAGTCGAACGCTTCGGGACGTGGCTGGCGACCGATCTCCTCGGCGAGGTCGTCTTCGGTCGGCGTATCGCGAATAACGTGGCGGAACGCCAGCAGGGCGGCCTTCCGGACCATCCCCGGGAACGGGGTGTGGAACGGCGCGTAGACGAAATCGTCCTCGTGGACCTCGCCCGCGACGCTCTCGAAGTCCTCAAGCGCTTCGCGCATCCGCGCGAGGTAGACCTGCACGGAGCGTTTGCCGTCGACCGACGGGAACTGCTGGTTGGGTTTGAGGAAGTCAGTCTCGTCGGCCGAGCCATACCCCTGCTCGGTCGAGAGTTCGACGAGACTCGGGTCCTCGCTGATGAGCATCGCGACGGCCCCGGCACCCTGGGTCGCCTCGCCAGCATCGCCGCGGGCGTAGAGGGCGGTGTCGGTCGCGATGACCAGCGCCGAGCGACCGCGGTTGCGGCCCGCGCGGATCCAGTTGCAGGCGTCATCCAGACTCTGGGTCCCCGCGATGCAGGCGAACTTCCGCTCGCCTTTGTTGGCGTGGTGGAAGTCGCCGTCGTAGACTTGCTCCAAGCAGCCAGCGACGTACGTCGAAACCGGCTTCGAGTTGTCGAAGGCACTCTCGGTCGCGACGTCGATCCGGCCGATATCGTCGGGCTCGAGGCCCTTACGCTCCATCAAGCGGTGGGCGGCGTTTGCCCCCATCGTGACGATGTCCTCGTAGCTGTCGGGGAACGAACTGGCGTTGAGACCCAGCCCTTTCGTGTATTTTTCCGGGTCCTCGCCCTTCTCCGGGGCAAACGTCCCGGGCAGATCGAGTTTGAGGTTCCCAGTCCAGATCTCGACGGCGTCGATGCCGACTGCTGTCATACTTGTCTACTAGGTGTGATAGTACAAGGTATTGTCGTTCGGCGTTTCGTTGTTCGTCGAAAATAATGGTCCGAACGACTGAACTAATGTCAGCCACCTGCAGTCACTGTTTCCACGGCGGTTCTGTCACCCGTCTCGTTCGATGCAACGATTTCGATCTGATACTCTGAACCATACTGATCGTTCTCTTCGAATGTTTCCCCGCCGGTAGTCCCGCTGTACGTTGCTAATTGTTCGCCATCACGAGTTACGGTGACCGTCACCGTCTCTGCATCATCAGTTGCCCAGGTGACACCAAAGATTGCTTTATTTATACCAGCACTGCCCGTACACTTGTTTTGAGAATTGATCTTCGAGCACTCGCTCTCATCAGTAACGGTAAAATCGGTGATTTGTGGCGGACCAGTCTCAGCGCCTGTCACGGTCACCTCGAATGTAACCGTATCACCACTTCCGCCGCTCGAGACGAACCCCGTAACAGTGCCGTTAGACCACGCTTCGAGATCCGTTGTGTGTTCGCCGTTCTGTACGACACCCGTTCCCGGATCGAACTGTGCAATACCGTTGTCGCTAACCGCGTATTCGACAGTTGCGTCGTCTATAGCCGGAGTCGTCTCTACGAACACCGGAACCGTGTCTCCGGTGTTGGAGACAGTAACCGTACAGTGATCGTCCGTACAGGAAACCTGATCGTCTCCGCTGGCTATCCGTGTCGTGTCCCAGTGAACGTCGTACGCTTCACTGGTATTCGTGGTGCTCGTCTCGGACCGGCTGATATCGAACTCGTCACTGCCATCGTCGCTCGCATCACCAATTCCAACGCGGGCCATCTGCAACTCGTATTCGTCGTCCTCGAGCGTAATCGTGAGCGCCCCATCCGAGAAGCCGGTAACGGACGCGGCCGGCTCGTCTTGGAGGGACTCGTTCCATGCGTCCGGTGCCTGTGTCGGTACCGTGAGCGTGATCTCACCACCATCGGGCTCGATCGTTACGGGATCGGTCGGCCCGTCAAGGAGACGTGTATCGACAGCCGTCGCACCGGTCGACCCGGCCGACAGGTTCCCCTCGAGTAAGACGATCGTAATCCGATCGCCGTCGATAAGCGGTTGGTCGGTCAGCGATACCTGCGCATCGCTGAAGTCGTTGTACGCGAACCCGTGTTCGATTCGAGTCGTCGGTGCGCCCCGATATTCGTTGTAGTCGGGCTGGTAGCGAAGCGTCGTCGTCGAGTGCTCGCCGATCAGGTTCTCAGGATCGCTCGACCCGCCGTGGTCGCTGATTACGTCCGCGTTCCCGATGCGAAGGGTCTGGGTCCCCGTCGTCTCGAGCGTCCCCGCCGGAGCTGACGGATTCATCGAGAACGTTCGAGTCGGATACTGGGTTCCAAGCGTGATAGAAACGGACTCTGAGCCCCCGCTCGTTCCGACGTTCTTGATCGCGTTTCGAAGCTCGTGCATCTCGCCGTGGACCTGCTGGTTGTGCTCGTATTCGACCGCACTGTTTTCCGCAGGGACCGCGTTGACCTGATAAAGCGCGAGCGCGGTAAAGACGATCGCAAGCAGTAGTACCGCCCCGATCTGGACGGTCACTGCACGCTCGTCTCGCCGCGATTCCATAGCCGAGGATAGTCGTGATTGCTTAAACGTCTGGTGGCTACCGACCGGCGAAAAGCAGCGCGCGTCGTCTCGAGTCGCTACTCGTCTTCTTCGACGACTTCCGGATCGCTCATCGCACTCTGGAGGCTGTCGAGCCCGTTGATCCACTCCGTGACCAAGCCGTACTCGAGGTCTTCGGCGACGGTCATATCGAGTTCGTCGCCGTCGATAATGAGCGTGCCAGCCTGAGCGGCGTAGCCGAGGGCAGCATCGAGGTCTTCTTCGGCTTCGGCGTCGGCAGCGGCGCTGAGATAGTCGCTGACAGTGCCGTCTTCCGCTGGACCGTTGGCGACGTACTCCTCGGCCGCAAAGAAGACACAGACCAGACTCGTCTGGACGCCGTCGACGAGGATCAGTTTCTCCTCGTCGTCGATGTCGACTTCGCTGAGAACGATCTCGCGGACGTCTTCGATCTCCGCGAGCGTTTCCTCCTCGGCGAGTTCCCCATCGTCGTAGGCGGCGACGATCTTCGCGATCGCAATCGCCGTGTCGTCTTGCAGGTTCAACAGGAGTCGGGCCGAGTCTTCGTCTTCCGGATCGATGTCTTCGTCTTTGATGCGATCGATCCAGTTCTGCCAGCGTTCCTCCGAGTAGAACTCGGTCGGGGGATTGCTCATACAGACACCTACACCGGCCGCTTGAAATGCCTTTCTCTACACTAGCCGCATTCAGCGACCGTCACGATCTATTGAACGGCGGCGATAGCCGCTGAGGCACCGGTCTTTGGACACCGGCTCAGGACGACCGTCGTTCCCGACCGAACGCTATCCAGACACAGGCAGTCGAGTCCGTCGGCGTTGCCCTCGCGCGTCTGCTCACTCGGCCGACTCGAGCGTCGCGTCCGTGTCGATCCCGTACACCCGCTTCGGCGTCTCGACGTGGGCGTTGCGAACCGCCTCCTCGTAGCCGTTCTCGAGCAGCCACTTGACTCGCCGGGGGACCGTTTTGGGGCCGAGCACCGCTCCCGGTCGGTCGGGGTCGTCGATGTAGTCGGTCTCCATCAGGAACGGCTCGCCGCGCTCGGCAGCGCGCTCGAGCTCGTCTTTGTCGCAGATCACGCTTGGGGTCGGTCCCTCGAGGCGACCGCTCGCGTAGTGTTTGACGACCTTGTGTGCCGGCATGCCGGCCTCGACGGCCCAGTCGGCCACCTCGGTCATGTCTTCGCTGGCCTCGGCGTGGAGCTGGACGGCACACTCGAGGTCAGCCCCGTGTTCGAACGCCCGTCGCATGACCGCGTTCGAGGCGTCCCAGACGGCGTCGTCGACCTCGTAGTGAGGACGGCCGGATTTCAGCGCCAGCGCGTCGCCCGAGTCGACGTATTCGGCGGCGACGTCGATCCCGGCCTGCATGATGTCGCGAGCGTCCTCGGGCGAAAAGCCCCGATCGTCGACCAGCCGCGAGATCAGGCCCGGATGGACGCCCAGTACCGGCCAGGCCTGTCCGTCGAGTTCGCTCGAGGCCTCGTCGACGACCTCGATCGTGCGCTCGAAGACTGCTCGAAAGTCGTCGCCGGTCTCGGCCTCGACGCCGAGATGCCAGGAGGGTTTGTTCACCACGAGCAGGTGGGTGCCACCGACGCGAGCGAAGTCTTTGACGGCGTCGATGCCCCTGTGGTTATCCGGGTCGAGATGGAGGTGATCGTCCAGCACCGGCCGATCGTCGATCATACTCGAGATTCTGCAGGCCGCGCTCGAAAAGTCACCGACTTCGAGACACCGGTGGGAGACTGTGACCTGTCTCCATCGGTAGACAGAGAGGCAGTCTGGAAGGACGCCGAGTCGAATCCCTCCCCGTCGTGGGCAACCCGGTGCCGTGGACGGGTTCGTGGCCGTTCCTATTGGGAATAGTTATACTTGGGGATGCGAATAGTGATAGCGTACACCAATATGGTGATCCTGTATGAGTGATAGCGGAGACGGGTCGGCGGACGACGGACCGACAGACCAGTTTACACAACCGGATCGCGACAGCGGGCCGACCGTCGAGTTCTACGGCGGTCGGGGAATGAGCGCGTTCCCGATCGCGTTTTTCATCGTGTGGGCTATCGTTCAGACTGCCCTCTGGCGGATCGGCGACACCGGCGGTCTCATCGTCGGTATCCTGATCGGCCTGATCCTCGGCATGTTCTTCGTCCGGGGCAACTGGCAGTCCTACGCGAACACGATCTTCGAAGGGATGACCCAGCCGGTCGCCGTGACGGCGATCGTGGCGTGGATCTGGGCGGGGATGTTCGCCCAGCTTCTGCAGGACGGCGGCTTCGTCGGCGGCCTCGTCTGGCTGGCGGACACTGCCGGCATCGGCGCGGCGCTGTTCCCGGCGATCACGTTCGTCCTCGCCGCCGTCTTCACGACGGGGATTGGGACCGGTTACGGCGCGACCGTCGCCTTCGTCGGCCTGTTCTTTCCCGCAGGCGTGTTGCTCGGTGCAAACCCCGTCTTGCTGTTCGGCGCGATCCTCTCGGGTGCGATCTTCGGTGACAACCTCGCACCGGTCAGCGACACGACGATCGTCAGCGCCGTCACCCAGGACGCCGACATCGGCGGCGTCGTCGCCTCGCGGTTCAAGTACGTGATCATCGCCGCGGTGATCGCCTTCGTCGGCTACGTCGCTGCCGGCAGCGCGATGAGCGGCCTCGAGATCAGTGCCGAAGCTCAGGCGATCTTCCTCGAGAGCAGCGAGGCGATCGGTCTCGTCCACGTCATCTCGATGCTCGCCGTCATCGGGGCGGCGATCGCTGGCCGCCACATCGTCGAGGCGATTTCGTGGGGGATCGTGCTCGCAGTCGTGTTCAACCTCGGCTTCGGCCTGACGACCCTCGGCGACATCGTCATGTTCAACGCCCCACCGGACGCGCCGCTGTCCGAACCGCTTGCGAGCCTGCCGATCCTCACCGTCGTCGAGGACCCCAGCGCGATCGGCGTCACCGGCAGTCTGATGACCGGCGTCGCCGGCTTTCTCGAACTCTCGATCCTCGTCTTGCTGATTATCGGTGCGGCCCAGATCATGATCCGCGGCGGCGCGTTCGAGTCGCTCCTCGAGTGGTCGATCGAGAACCTCGCGACGAACGTCCGCAACGCCGAACTCACGATGGTGGGCTCGGCGGCGCTGATCAACGCGATCATCACTATCAACACCGCCGCCGAAGTCGCGATCGGCCCCTACATCTCCAAAATCGGTGAACGGTTCAACCTGAACGGGTACCGGCGCGCGAACATTCTCGACGGCCAGACCGCCGCGCTGGGCTACATCTTCCCGTGGTCGGGAGGGGTGCTGGCCGGCTACAGCGCGATGCAGGAGTTGCCCGGCAATTACGAGTGGCTCGATCAGTCGATGCTTGTCACGCCGATCGACGTCGTGCCGTTCGTCTTCCAGGGCTGGCTACTCGTTGCGGTGTTCATCGTCGCGGCACTGACCGGCTTCGGCCGCGAATACGTTATCGACCGCCAGAGCGAGGAGGTGGCCCGCGTATGAGCCTCTTCAGCAAGTACCTCAAGGGCTGGCGGCTTCGCGCGAACCGACCCGTCCTCGAGCCCGGTTCGGAGATCGACGTCTTCGTCGCCGAAACCAACGGCACCAGCGGCCGCGCGTACATCGGCGATACGGAGCTAATCGTCGACGGCGCCGGCCCGGAGACGGTCGAGAAGCAGGTCCGCGTGCGCGTGACCGAGTTCGACGAGACAACCGCGACGGGACAGGGCGAACTGCTCGAGGTCGTCGGCGAAAGCTCCTATAGCGGCTAAAACACCTCTTTTCCCGGCGCGCTCGAGTTACGGTTCCGGCTCGAGCGTCACCGCCTCGTCGGCGGCATTTCGCAGCGCGTCCGAGCGACCATACGCGCCCGGCGCGATCGCGATCGTCTCGACGCCGACGGTGCCCGCGTGCTCGAGGACGGGTTTGAAATCGGTATCTCTCGAGGCGATCGCGAGCCGATCGATGGTGCCGTCGCCGGCGAACGCGGTCGCGTCGACTGCCAATTTGACGTCGACGTCGCCGCTGGTGACGATCACTTCGAAGCCACGAGCTTCAGCAGCCTGAATGAGGCCTGGCGTGGCGTGTTCGTCGAGGTACAGCCGAATAACGCCGATCCGGCCGAGATCCAGTGCCGCGTCGCGCAGGTCGTCGAGATCGACGTCGAACTCGTCGCGGAAGACGTTCGGCCCGTCGACGAACAGGCCCACCGACGGCTCGGCGGTGTGCTGTGGGTCGATTAGGTGGGCGAGACGAGCGCGAACGCGGTCGAACATACTCGGTGTTCCCGTGGCCGCGAGATAGATGTGACGGAACGCGTCGACAGGCTGGCGGGCCGTGACTGCAAGGCTTGCCGCCGCCCGGCCGACGAAAAGACATTACTATGCTGCGGATGACGATTCGAGTATGCCGCTTCAGACGCCGCCGTTACGTGGGTTACACGACGAGCGCGGGGCGAAGTTTACGGAGTTTGGCGGCTGGGACATGCCGGTCGAGTTCGATTCGATCCAGACCGAGCACGCGGCCGTCCGGGAAGATGCCGGAATCTTCGACGTCTCGCACATGGGCCAGATTCACGTCACCGGCCCGGACGCGACGGAGTTGATGCAACGGCTGACGTCGAACGACGTCTCCCGGCTCGCGGTCGGCGACTCCCAGTACGCCGCGATCACCGACGAGGACGGGATCATCATCGACGACACCGTCGTCTATCGACTCCCCGACGAAGACGAACAACCGACCTACCTGTTCGTCCCCAACGCCGGTACCGACGAGTCGACCCACGAACGGTGGCTCAGCTACCGCAACGAGTGGGACCTCGAGGCGACCGTCGACAACCGAACCGACGAGTACGCCATGTTCGCCGTCCAGGGATCGGCCGCGCCCGAACTGGTCGAGCGCGTCACCGACGAGTCGGTCGCCGACCTCGCGCGCTTCGAAGCCCGGTATGCGACGATCGACGGCGTCGAGTGCTGGACCGCCCGGACGGGCTACACCGGCGAAGACGGCTTCGAGCTGATCGTTCCCTGGAACGCGGCCGAGGAGATCTGGACGGCATTCGACTGTCAGCCCTGCGGGCTCGGCGCCCGCGATACGCTCCGCATCGAGGCTGGACTACTACTCGCCGGACAGGACTTCGACCACGAGACCGATCCGCGGACGCCCTACGAGGCCGGCATCGGCTTTACCGTCGCGCTCGAGACCGAGTTCGTCGGCCGCGATGCCTTGGCCGAGATTGACGAAACCGGCGTCGACGAACGGCTCGTCGGCTTCCAGTTGATCGACCGCGGCGTCCCCCGCCACGGCTACGACATCACGTCCACCGAGAGCCGGGTCATCGGCACCGTCACCAGCGGGACGATGAGCCCGACCTTAGCGCAGGCGATCGGACTCGGCTACGTGCCGGTCGAGTACGCCGAACCGGGCACGACCCTACAGGTCGTCGTCCGCGGCCAGTCGAAAAAGGCAAGAGTTGAGACCACGCCCTTCATTGACACAGTATAACATGAGCTTCGACGTTCCCGATGAGAGACGGTACCTGGAATCGCACGAGTGGGCACTCGAGACAGACGGCGTCGTCCGCGTGGGTATTACCGACTTCGCCCAGGACGAACTGGGCGACGTGGTCTTCGTCGAACTTCCCGACGAGGGCGACGCCCTCGAGCAGGAAGGCGAGTTCGGCGTCGTCGAATCGATCAAGGCCGTGTCCGACCTCTACGCCCCCGTGGGCGGCGAGGTTGTCGCGGTCAATGACGACCTGTTCGACGCCCCCGAACTCGTCAACGACGATCCCTTCGGCGACGGCTGGATGCTCGAGATCGACCCTGACGATACAGACGAACTCGAGGACCTGCTGACGGCCGACGAGTACGAAGATCAGATCGCATAAACGAATTAGTTCTGTTCTTGCTCCTGAGCGATTCGGTGGAGTGCATCCGCGATTCCCTCCACGGCAGCGACGAATCGCCACGAGAGATAGAGTGCTCCAAGCAGGAAACCAAGCCAGATTATAGTCATAGTATGTTGGGCCATAAATAAATATATTGACAGAACCCCGTAGAGGACACCAATCCCGACGAACCACTTCTGGGGAACTGTCGGCGGAGACCAACTAGGCATATTTCAGCCTTGAAAATGTTCGTATATAAAGGCGGCTATTGCTACTCCGAAGTAGATCGCTATAGACGGATCACTGCGCCGTCTATGCACGTAACTGGAAGCGAGACTCGATTTGTAGTGGTGACTCTTAGTTCGTACTCACGATCTTGATCACATCGCCTTCCTCGAGTTCGTAGTTCTCCCCCACTTCTCGATTCGACTTGGCGTTGACGGCGTGCAGATAGCCGTCGCCGATGTCGGAGTGGACCGCGTAGGCGAGATCGACCGGCGTCGCGCCGTCGGGGAGCAGGAACGCGTCGGGCAGAATGTTGCCGCTGCCATCGGACCACTTCGCGGCGTCCTCGACTGGGTAGGCAGTGATGTGCTCGAGTAAGTCGTAGACCGCGTAGTCGAGTGCCGCCTGCACGCCAGTGCCGTCCCACTCGGCCATCGTGTCCGCAAGATCCGCGAGGGCGTCGCGCTGGGCGTCGTTGACGTCGTCGCCGATCGCGATCGTCTCGTCGCCGGGGTCGTAGTCGACGAGGCTGTTGTCGGCGGCCCGGCGGAGCGCGAGTTCACCCTCCGCGGTGGTCGGAATGACGGGCTTGTCCAACTCGAGTAGCCGTTCGACGTTTTCCTCGGGCGCGATATCGATCTTGTTCGCCGCGACGACGATCGGTTTCGTTCGCTGGCGCACGTCACGCGCGAGTGCCTCGCGGTGCTCGTCATCCCACTGGATCGGGTCGTCGGGGTAGTCCAGATCCCGAAGGACCATGGCGATCTGTTTCGGTGAGGCACCGAAGCCCGAGAGCATCTCCGCCAGCGCGTCGTCGATGTCGAAGTCGGGCGAGCGGGACTTGCGCTCGACGGACTCCCAGTTGCGCTCGACGATGCCTGCCAGCCAGAGGTCCATCTCCTCCTCGATGAAGTCGATATCCTCGAGCGGATCGTGCTCGCCGATGTCGACGGGTTCGCCCTTCTCGTTCGTGCCGCCGGAGGCGTCGACGACGTTGACGATCACGTCGGCGTTCGTCAGTTCGTCGAGAAACTGGTTGCCCAGGCCTTTTCCCTCGTGGGCACCCGGGACGAGCCCCGCCACGTCTAGGAGTTCGATCGGGACGTAGCGCTTGCCGTCCTCGCAGTTGTCGGCGTTACAGCGTTCGTCGCGCTCGAGACAGGGGCACTCGGTTCGAACGTAGCTGACCCCGCGGTTGGCGTCGATCGTCGTGAACGGATAGTTAGCGACGTCGACGTCGGCCATCGTCGCCGCAGTGTAGAACGTGGACTTGCCGGCGTTTGGCTTCCCGGCAAGTGCGATCGAAAGCATGCCCCTCCGTAGCACCGTCCGCAGGAATTGTCTTTCGATTCCAACGATGGCGGCCCGGTCGGGCCGGCGACAGTCTCGAGGCGATCACCAGCGACGCTGGTCACGCGAGCGAAGGTCGGCGGCCGGTCTCCGAAAGAGTAACCATCCGGGTTATACGGGCTGCTGTCGCTGGGGCCGACACGGCCACAGCCCGTCCGAACCGAGCGAGACGGACCGACCCTAGAGTTCCACGGCCATCATCACCTCGTCGGCGTACTGATCGTCGAGCTTGTAGTGATCCTCGCGAACCGCTTCGGTCTCCCAGCCGTGGCGCTCGAGGAAGTCGATCGCCTCCTCGTTGGAGGAGGGAACGCTCTGGTAGACTTTCTCGTAGCCGTTCGCGCCGGCCCACTCGAGGCCCCGCGAGAGGAGATGGGAGCCGACACCGTGCCCGCGGTACTCTTCGATAACTCCCACGGTGAGTTCGGCGGTGTGGCTCAGTTTCTCGAGTTCCGGCGCGTGGAGGTGGACCCAGCCGACGACGTCGTCGTCGACGGTCGCGACGAAGAACATTCGCGACTCGATCTCGTTGTGCCGGAGGAGGGCGCTTTCGTGGTCGATCTCGTCGGCGACGGTCTCGGCGACGATGTACGTTTTCTCCTCGGCGACCTGTCTGATCGCGCCGACGATCCCCGTCAGATCCTCTTGACGCGCCGGTCGGATGTGAAATTCGAGATTCTCGTCGACGTACTCTTCTTCCGTGCCTGCCTCGAGTGCAACCCTGAGCGTGCCGTCTGCTTCCTCGAGTCGCCCGTCTCGTTTCAGGATTGCGACGTGATGGCGGAAGCCACCGGGATCGAGCCCGAGTTGTTCGCGCGCCTCCTTGGGATCAACCGCTCCGCGTCGTTCGACGTACTCGTAGATCTGTTTGCGGTCGACGTGACCGAACTCGAGCGTCTCTGTCGTTCCCATGTCAATTGATACCACAAACCATTACTTAACGCTTGGCCGGCCGACCCAGCCAGTGCGATAGCCGACTCAGACTGCAGCGGGTGAGCAGTATTCATACTGGCAGACAGAAATCAGTGAGAAGTCACTCGCGAAACCCGGCCGTCTCCGGCCGTGATGGCCGCGTCTGAGCGAGCGATCTTCAGATAGTTCTGTCCGACAGGTTCCGTTCCCGGATCGCGGTGCTGTCCTTAAGACGACAACTGGTACAGCCGAGTGACCTTCCACCGGCAGGACCTCGACTCGAGTGCGCGAGATGTCGCTCGTGGGGTACAGGGCGTGCATCTCGCGGTCCCTATGATCGGCTCGAACCTGGGTAGTGCTGGCTGCGCGCTCGCCCTCGCCCTCATGGTCGGCTTGGTGGCCCACGAGTGGACACACGCGGCAGTCCTTCGGCTCACCGGAATCGACTACACTGTTTCCTATCTTCCCGGCCGTTCCGATGGGCTCGTGGCGCTAGTGACGACCCACCCGTGGGCCGCTGTCTTCCCCCAGCCGAGCGGAGACGAACCGGCTTGGTCCCTTCGCATCGCCGCACTCGCCCCCGCTGTGCTCGCCGTTCCCGTCTTCGGACTGGGGCTGGCAGGCTACGTGACGACCGAAACGCCGGTCGTCGCTGCCGCGGCTATCGGTTGGCTCGCCTGTGCGCTCCCCAGCCCACAGGACTTCTCGGTTGCGTTCTATGCTGACCGGCTCCTCGAGCGCTCCCGTGACCCGAACACGGCGACCACTTCCCGCGCCGACTGACGGTCGTCGTTCGGTCGCCGTGTTCGGGCGGGCGCTCAGTTGCTCCGGTCGCGGTCGAACGTGCCAGTCGACCACGCGTGGGCGCCCGTGATGACTGCGAACGCGACGAGGACGACCCACGCGCTGACGAGTCCGGCGGACGGCCCGATCACTGCGGTGACCGCCGCGAGACCCAGCCCACAGCAAACGACCGTTCCCGCGTACCGCCGTGGCCACTGGTCGGGTGACGAAGCCTGTGACGGTGGCTCGAGATACGGGTACAACCGTTCGGCATACGGCGTCGGCTCGACCCAGCCGCGGTCCTTATCGTAGTCGACGATGCCGTGGGTGTCGAGTTTCGGAAGATGTGACTGATACAGGGAGATGTAGACACGCTGGCGTTCGTCGGAACTCAGGTCGTCGATGGTCGTCTCCTGCTCCCAGGCGGCGACCTGTTCGGCGAGTTCGCGTAGCCGAACTCGGTCGTCCGCGGTTCGAAGGTATCGAAGCACGTCCCGTCGACGTTGTGTTTGAAGCAGATGATAAATATCGTCAAGTGAGAGCGCAGCCGAATTTTCGATCGACTCGGATGCTTGTGGTGAGTCACCGACGGCGTCCGTCCGGCTACGTCCAATCACGCGGATTCTCAGCCGATAGTATTCTCGGTTAACAAATAAAACTACGCACTCATACGATCCTGATCTCGGGTTCTCCGCGAGAACGCAGGATACGGGTCGTGAGACGACCCGTGACGAGTCCAACAGCAACGCGATCATACAGCCACGAATGATCGCGGATCGTGATTGAGCATGGGTGATCCACCGATACGCGCCGCAGTTCTCGGTGACCGTGCGGTCGGCGTCATGCCGACAACTGCCTATTGCTTTGTCCAGTAATAAATCTATTTATTGGGTCAATTGTGGCGTTCAGATCGGAAAGTGAGCTGTATGTTTGCTATATTGGCATTATATCGGGAGGAATAGGCATCCATTGTCGGTGGATTCAGCGGCATCGATCCGCGCTCACAGTAGACTGCGGGCTATCCGGCCTCGTACAGTGACAATGCGAGTCACCGACGGCGTTACCGGCCGATTTCTATCGGTGCCGTTCGCTCGGACAGCTCGGCACTGACGAGGGCGGCGTGACTTCGACGAAGCCGTTCCGACAGTGCTTGATGGGAAATACCCAGTTCCGCGGCCAACTCCTTGAGCGTCACCCCTCTCGGAACGTCGAAGTAGCCGAGTTCGTGGGCCTTGCAGATGGTCTCGTACTGCGTTTCGGTCAGGGGAGTCTGTGCCCGCGCGAGATCGTCGACGCCGCTAATCCGGGTGACGGTGGCCTGAAACTCGTATTGCTCGAGCAACTCGTGACACGCGGACACCGATTGACGGTCGTGAAAGAGGAGTTTCACCACCCACCGCCCGTCGGCACCACGAGCCGTCAAGATCGCGCCATCGTTCTCGGTGACGATCTGTTCGAACAGTTTCACGCCATCTCCAAACTCGAGTCGGAACAGCCAACGATCGTTCTGGCTGGTTACACCTCCCTCATTCGTTGCGGATCGTTCATCGCCGGCGACGCTCGCGACGACCTCAACCGAGGGATCTGCTTCGAGCGCCTGCTCGATCGTTTCGTGATCCGGCCCGTTCGTCCAGACGAGCGGTGCCGACCCACCGATCATCCCGTCGACCTGAAACTCGAACGTCGACACTCGATCGAACGTCCGGGCGAAGCCGAGTCGCGCAGCCGGAATCTCGAGCTCGACGACTGTGGTCATCATCGAAGCCCACCACGGAGACGTATAGACGGATTTGGTTTCCGGTAGCCTTTCCCGCCACCCAATTCCGACGACTATCACTGCTCCGAAACAGTTCACTCTAGTAATTACTTGTCGCTGAAAGTCCCACGGTGGCAGTCGAGCAGGGGACTCCCAGCAGTGGCGCGCCTCCGAAGCGAACTGGGACCGACGCTGTCGACTCCGAGACTCCAGGAGGGCAGTGGCTCAACAATTATTCTCACCCCCTGTAATTATCGGACACTTACAAGTAGTACCGTATCCTTGGTCCTAGTGGCCAACGAAAAAATTTGGCTGACAGGGAATACAGGCTGTGCGGCGTTTCTTCTCTCCACCGATCTATCGCTGGAGTCGTGCACTGTGGGTGCTCCCATCGCGGTCGAGTTCGACTAGCCCATCCGACTCGAGATCGGTGAGCAGCCCACTGAGCCACTCGCGACCGTACTCGCCGTCTGGAGTGTAATCGATACGGACGCGATGCCCGAGCGTGTCGAGCTCGAGCTCGTCGTACTCCCGGAGGGTGGCAATCACGCGGCCCCGGAACTGTCGGCGACTCCCCTCGAAACTCGGCTGTGTTGGGACGTCGGGAGCGGTGAAATCGCCGCTGGCATAGGCCCCACACCACTCGCGCCATGGACAGCCGGCCTTGTCACAGTGCGGCGTCTGCTCACAGGCGACGCCACCGAGTTCCATGATCGCGTTGTTCCAGACCCGCGAGCGCCCCGCGGGCATGAGGTCGCTCGCAGCGTCCTCGAAGGCCGCGTCGTCGTCCGGGACGTCGAAGGCCCGATAAAGTACGCGTTTCACGTTCGTATCGACGACCGCGTCGCCGTTGTTGAACGCGAAACTCGCCACCGCGTTAGCGGTGTAGGGCCCGACGCCCATCAGCTCCTGGAGTTCGTCAGGCGTGGCCGGGAACTCCCCGTCGTACGCTTCTTCGACCTGCTGGGCCGCCTCGTGGAGGTATTTCGCCCGGTTGTTGTAGCCTAGGCTATGAGCCGTCCAAAAGCTCACGACGTCCGCGCGATCAGCATCGGCCAGATCGTCGGTGGTCGGCCAGCGCTCGAGGAACGTCTCCCAGGCATCGACGACGCGGCCGAGCTGGGTCTGCTGGCTCATCACCTCGCTGACGAGGATCGCATACGGATCGTCGGTCTGCCGCCACGGAAAGTCGCGGTGGTCGGCCTCGTACCACGCGATCAGCGCCTCGCGAACGGCCTCGAGATCGTCGGGCAACGACCACTCCTGGGCCTCTGCTGTCATCGACGGGGATTGGGTTGTCGGCTGTAAGTGGGTGTCGCACTTCGCCGGCCTGAGCGCGACGTATCCCCGTAATTTTTCTGCCGAACGTCATATCTCACAAACATGTCCTCGCGATCGCTCGGCCCGACGCTGATCGCCGTCGGCTTCGGGATCATCGTCGTCCCGTTTCTCGTCATGTTCGTCCTGGCGATCGGTCCGTTCGGCTGGGTGCTCCTCGGCGGCGCTGTCATCGTTCTCGGGATCGTCATCTCGCTGCGGGAATCGGCCGGCTACGACGACGTCGATCGCACCAATCGGACGAACTGCGACGACTGTGGTGCACGGATCGATGCTGACGCCGACACCTGCGAGTATTGCGGCGCTGCCCGCTGAACCGCCGCGGCGGATCACGACGCTGTCTCCGTTCGGCGCTACCACGAAAGGTCTATCCGGCCCGCTCGACTCCCCTCCCGTATGAGCCTCGACGATTTGACCGACGACGTGACGGACTCGTACTCGAGCATCGGCGACGAACTGGCTGTCTCGCTCGACCGCGAGACGCGAAACGAACTCGCCTTGCTCGAGACGGCACTCGAGCCCGAGGAAACCGACGAACTCGTCCGCCGGGCGATCCACATGCTCTTTCAGTCGACCGTCGATACCGGCAAACTCGATTTTCAGCTGCGGACGGCCTACGACGTGACGTACGACGAATACCTCTCGGGGATGACCTTCGAGGAGATGACCGGCGCGGACCAGTACCCGTCGATGGACGACGAACGCCGCTACCAGTTCTAACGCTATCACGGCCACTTACGACCGGGACGCGACCGGCGTGACTGCGTCACCACGTCAACCCATCTCTATGTGTTCTAGGCACAATATATACTTTGGCCAACATAAGAGGTGCGCTTATCAGTCCTCGCTTCTTCGCGTCGCATATGGCAATCAGTCAACGCTCACCCGATGCCGACTACCGCTGTCCCGACTGTTCGGGCGTACTTACGGCCCGATACGACTCGCTGGTCTGTGACGACTGCGGCTACACGCCGCGCCACGGTTCCGACTGACCGATCGCTGGACGCTGGACAGCTCGAGAGAACAGTACAGTTGCGAAGCCGAAAACAGACTTCTATCACTCCGTCCGAACGACTTTAGTCGTCGATCGGGGCCGCACTCGAGAGCGCTTCGTCGATATCTGCCTCGGCCATCTTCTCGACCAAGGCGTCGATGACCTCCTCGCGCTTGCCGGAGACGAACTTGATCGAGCCGACGACGAGGTGGCCGCCGCCGGAGACACCGCCACCTGCGATTTCGGCCTCGAGTTCAGAGACCATGTTGGGGATGTCGAGTCGGACGCCGTCACTGCGGAGCACGGCGAAGTCCGGCCCGTAGCCGACCGTGATGACCGGATCGCCGGTCTCCTCGATCTTGCGGTCGTGGATCTCGCCGGTTGTCTTCCCCGGTGCGGGGTAGGTAAACCGGTGGGCGTAGTTTTCGACGTCGATCCGGTAGAGGTGTGCGCCGTTATCGAGTGTCTCGTGCTCGAGATGGGGCATCGCAGCCTCGAGCTGTTCGTCGACTTCCTCGCGGCCGCGCTCGGCGAAGAACTCGACGAGTTCGCGGTGGCGCTCTTCGTCGCCGTTGGCGATCTGAAGCAGGTCTTCGATCAGCTGGTCGCCGGAGTTGTAGCGCAGCCAGAAGGCAGCGTAGTCGAGTGCCTCACTGACGTCCTGCAGGCGGTCCTCGTCGTAGCCTTCCTCGGCAGCGAGTGCGAGGTAGTCGTCCATCGCGTCGGCCTTCGAGCGGTCCGAGATGCCGGCGACGGCGGGAATGTGACGAAGTTCGTCGGTGAGGTCAGGGTAGATCATCCGTGCGAGCTCGACACAGAGCATACCCGTCGTGATCCGGTAATCCTCGTCGTGGAGATACGGGTTGACGTGGGCGTCGAGTAGGTCCTCGACGGCGTCGGGATCGGGGTGGTGGTGGTCGACGACCGCGATCGGAATGTCGTAATGGGCTAGCGTCTCGTAGGCCGGCACGTCCTCGGCCGTCGAGCCGTTGTCCAGCATGAGCAAGAGCGGCAGTTGCTGGCCGTGTTTCTCGCGGTCCTCGAGCGCGAAGTTCAGGTCGCGCGTCGCGTCTTCCATCTCGTAGAACGGCGCTTTCGCGGGCAGGCGCTTGATGAGGTGGCGTGGCGCGTCCTCGTCCTCGTGGACGTCGGCAATAAAGCGCTCGAGAGCGATCTGGACGGGGACGGCGGCGCACATCCCGTCGCCGTCGGCGTGGTGGCGCACGCGGATGGGACGACCCTCCAGCACTGTCCGTCGGAGCAGTCGGGCGACCTCTTCTAAGTTGGGCCGCAGTTTCTCGAACGCTGGCCAGTCGATCAGTGGCGCGACCTCGTGGGGTTCGGCGCGGGCTTCGAGGGCGTCCTCGAGCCGGTCTCGAGCCTCGGCAGCGTCCTCGCCCTCGAGTTTCGAGAGGCCGTCGACCTCGATCTGGACCGAGTCCTCGCGGTGTTCCGGCGCGCCGGTGACGCGAACGACGTCGCCGATCTCGATGGCGGGATAGGCACGAACGCCGGCCTCCTCGAAGGCAGCACAGGGCACGACGCCGTTCTCGTCGGCGACGTGGAAGATCGTCGGGCCGCCGGTCTGCTTGACCTGTGTGACCTCGCCCTCGAGGTGGATCTGTTCGCCGAGGTTGTCCTCGAGACGGTGGGTCCCGGTCAGCGAGTAGTCGTGGCCGACTTCTTCGACCGAGTAGTCGTCGATCTCGACGGGTTCGAACGCCATGTCGCCGTTCTCACGGACGCTCTCGAGTTCGACGACGAGTTCGTCGCCGACGGCGAAGGTGCCCTCGAGGACGGACTCGTGGACGAGCCCGGAGACGGAATCAGAGAGATCGACGAAGACGCCGTAGTCGACGATACCGTTGATTTCGGCGAGGTAGGGACGGTCTTGCTCGACGTCCTCGGCGGTACAGTCGGGAGCGAGATCGTAGACGACGGAATCCCCGTCGTCTGCGCCGGGTTCCCCGGCGGAGTCACGTGTCATCTTGGTTCGCTGTTTGGAGGGGGTCGCGTATAACCCTTGTCAAGAATGGATGGTCAAGAATAGATGGCGGCTCGAGACGCCGTCCTCGACGTCGTGGTGAACAGTAGCTACAAGGGCACCCGTCGGGACCATCCAGGCATGAACGTCTCACACCCGCCCAAAGCGGGCGACGAGTACACGTTCGAACGGACGTTCGATCACGAGGACGTTCGTGAGTTCGGCGAGCTCTCGGGTGACCAGCAGCCGATCCACACCGAGCCCGACGAGCTGGGTCGGTTGACCGTCCAGGGGCTGCTCACCGCGACGCTGCCGACAAAGATCGGCGGCGACCTCCGCTATCTCGCACGGAGCATGACCTTCGAGTTCGTCCAGCCGGTCTATACCGGCGAGCGGATCACCTGTACGGTGCGTCTCGAGTCGGTGACCGACCGCGACGACTACTACGACGTGGAGAGTTCGGTGGTCTGTACCGACGAAAGCGGCGAGGTGGTGTTGCGTGGCGAGATCGACGGTCTCATTCCGATGGACGCCTTTTCTGAGGCGGCGTAGGCCACGCGGTTTGTCCCGCAGCAGCGAACAGGAACGGGAGCCAGCGGCATCGGAACGTTTAGCACTCGCAAAGCCCCAGGGAGAGACATGGGGCTGTTCGACGCGCTGTTTCGCTCGAGCGAGATCCTCGGTATCGCCGAGGAGACCCTCGAGTTCGCCCTCGAGTCCTCCGAGGAGACACACCCAAACGAGTACATGGGGTTTCTCCGGGGGACCGAGGCCGAGCGGCTGGATCTCGACCGGGACGGCTTGGTCATTACTGACATTCTCGTGGTGCCTGGAACCGAGACAAACAGCGTCAGCGCGACCGTCAAGACGAACCAGATCCCAAACGACGTGAAGGCGCTCGGAAGCATTCATTCCCATCCCAACGGCGTGATCAGCCCCAGCAACGCGGATCTGGATACGTTCGGCCGCGGGAGCGTCCACATCATTATCGGCGCGCCCTACCGCCGAACGGACTGGAAAGCCTTCGACTCGCAGGGCAAGCCGACCCAGTTGAACGTCCTCGATGTCGAGTTGCCCGAGACCGAGGAGTTCTTCGATTTCACGCAGGCGGACATCGACGAGGAACTGCGACGATGAAATTCTGTATGCTCGAGACGATGCCACCCCGACCGACGACGGAACCGAGAGTGAGACAGCCATGACGCGGACGGTTATCGCACAGGGGACATTCGATATCCTCCACCCTGGTCACGTCCACTACTTGGAGGAAGCAGCCGCGATGGGCGACGAACTGTACGTCATCGTCGCGCGCAAGGCCAACGTCGACCACAAGGCGAAACCCATCTGTCCCGCGACACAGCGACGCGACGTCGTCGGCGCACTCGAGGCCGTCGACGAGGCCATCCTCGGCCACGAGGAGGACATCTTCGTCCCGATCGAGGACCTCGACCCAGATGTGATCGCACTCGGTCACGACCAACACCACGACGACGAGGCGATCCGCTCGGAACTCGAAGCCCGCGGCATCGATTGCGAGGTTCGCAGGGCAAGCCCCGGCGATCCGACCGACGACGACCAGTTGCTCTCGACGCGACTGATCATCGACCGGATCCTCGAGCGACGGGGCTAGGATCGGGAGGGTCGTCTCGAGAAACGCCGGTCGCGGCCTTCTGTACGGGACTGCCAGCCATCGGGTCTGGCAGGTCTCTTCTACGTCAGTTTTGTAGGACGATCGGTGGCGGCAACCGGAGCGAATCGACGGTGTGTCCCGTTTCGACGAAGTGTTCGATCGCCTTCTCGGAGACCTCTTTTTCGGTGTAGCCGTCGGCAGTGCTTCGTTGCCAGTCGCACTCGAGACAGTACTTGAACATACATCGATCTACAAGAGAATCGTTCACATGGGCGGGAAAGCCCCGTGCAGGAAATCGAAAGGACCGGCACTGGCCGGGTCCCGAAACGGCAGACTTCGCTTGCGGCTGCCGACTAGTCGTCCTTGACGCCGGGGTTGGTCACCGCGCCGTTTTCGGCCGACCCGAAGTCGCGGCCGAATTTCGCTAAGACGCCGGTTTCGTAGTTGGGCTCGGGCTGGTCCCACTCCTCGCGGCGGGCCTCGAGTTCCTCGTCGGAGAGGTCGACCTCAAGGGTGCGATCTGCGATGTCGATCGTGATCACGTCGCCGTCCTCGATGAGACCGATCGGGCCGCCGACGAACGCCTCGGGGGCGACGTGGCCGATCGAGAACCCGCGCGTCGCGCCGGAGAAGCGCCCGTCAGTGATGAGCGCGACGTCTTCGGCGTGGCCCTGCCCGGCGACCGCGCTCGTGACGCCAAGCATCTCGCGCATTCCGGGGCCGCCCTGTGGGCCCTCGTTGCGGATGACGATCACGTCGCCGGTTTCGACGTGTCCCTCTTGGACGTACTGCATGGCATTTTCTTCGTCCTCGAAGACGCGAACGGGGCCTTCGTGGTGGAGGTCGTCGTCGCCAGTCACCTTGAGGACGGAGCCGCCGGGTGCGAGGTTGCCGGTCAGGATGCGGATGGCACCCTGCTCGTCTTTGGGCTCGTCGACGGTGTAGAGGAACTCGGCGTCGAGCTCGTCGATCGACGGCGGGTCGAGGCGCTCGAGTTCCTCGCCGATCGTGTTGCCCGTGACCGTCAGCGCATCGCCGTGGAGCAGATCGGCCTCGTAGAGGGCATTTAAGACGACCGGGACGCCACCGACCTCGTGGAGGTCTTGCATCACCCGCGTGCCGCCGGGCTGAAGGTTGGCGATCTTCGGGGTGCGCTGGCTGATCTCGTCGAATTCCTCGATCTCGAGGTCGACGCCGGCTTCGGCGGCCATCGCCAGCAGGTGGAGGACGGCGTTGGTCGAGCCGCCGATGGCGACCTGGAGCGCGATGGCGTTCTCGAAGGACTCCTTGCTGAGGAAATCGGAGGGTTTGCGCTGTTCTTCGACGACCTCGACGGCCAGTTCGCCGGCCTCGCGGGCGACGTCGTAGCGCGACTCGGCCTCGGCGGGCGGGCTGGCGCTGCCAAGCGGGGCAAAGCCGAGCGCTTCCGAGATCGAGGCCATCGTATTGGCGGTGAACATGCCACCACACGATCCCGCGCCGGGACAGGCGTGGCGCTCCATCTCGTCGAGTTCCTCGTTGGACATCTCGCCGTTGGCGACGGCTCCGACACCCTCGAAGACGTTCTGGACGGTGACCTCGCGGCCCTCGTGCTCGCCAGGCATGATCGACCCACCGTAGAGGAAGACACTGGGGAGGTCAGTCCGGATCGAGGCCATCATCATTCCGGGCATGTTCTTGTCACAGCCGCCGATGGTGACCAGTCCGTCCATGCGCTCGCCAAAGGAGACCAGTTCGACGGAGTCGGCGATCATCTCGCGGGAGATCAGCGAGGCTTTCATCCCCTCGGTCCCCATCGAGATCGCGTCCGAGATCGTGATCGTGCCGAACTCGATCGGCATCCCGCCGGCCTCGTCGATCCCGGTGAGCGCGGAGTCGGCGACATCGTCCAAGTGAACGTTACACGGCGTGATGTCCGCTGCCGGGTTCGGCACGCCGATCATCGGCGCGCCGAAGTCCTCGTCGTCGAATCCCATCGCACGGAACATCGCGCGGTGTGGGGCCTTCTCTGCACCCTCGGTCACCTCGCGGCTCCGTAACGCCTCGTCTTTGCCGTAGTCGAACTCGCTATCGCCGCTCATAGTCAGACCTTACGTTGAAAGGGCATAAGTCACCCCTTCTCGGTCAGCCCTTCCCGGGACAGCGGTTTGGCCGAACGCGTTCGGATCGAGACCCGGGGATGTCGTTCGTGGTGCCGATCCCCGCCGACCGGCAGGCGAGCCATCGTCAGATCGACAGCACTCGTTGCCACCGTCGAAACCCCCTTGCCGGGGGCCTCCATAGCCAGGAGCAAGATACTGATCATGACGACCGCGACCGTCAGCGTGGGCGCCCGACTCCACGTTGGCTTCCAGAACCTCTCGCTCGCCCGCGAGCGCCTCTATGGCGGCATCGGCGTCGGTCTCGAGGAGCCGCGGGTAACCGTCACCGCCGAACCGGCCACCGATATCAGGACCGATGACGCGCTGGTCGGCAGGTACGCACGTCGGGCCGTCGACGTTCTCGAGGTTCCCGGCGTCGCGGTCACGCTCGAGGAATCGCTGCCCCGCCACGTCGGCCTGGGCAGTGGCACCCAGCTGGCGCTGGCCGTGTTGACGGCGACGGCGCAGGCCCACGGTCTCGAGGCGTGCGTCCGCGAGCACGCCCCGGCGATGGGCCGGGGCGGCCGAAGCGGTGTCGGCGTCGCCACGTTCGAGGACGGCGGGTTCGTCGTCGACGCCGGTCACCCGACGAACCGGTTTACCACCGAGCCACCGGCCGAGGGCGACTGGACGGTCCCGCCGGTCGTCGCCCGTCACGACCTGCCCTCGGAGTGGCGTTTTCTCGTCGTCGTCCCCGATGCCGACCCCGGCCGAAGCGGCGACGACGAGGATGCGAGTATGCGTGCGGTCGTCGAGCGCGCCGACCCCGCTGTCGCCGACGAGATCGCCTGCGTCGTCATCCGAAAACTGCTCCCCGCTGCTGCCGCAGGCCGGCTCGAGGCCTTCGGCGAGGCGATCTCGGAAATCGGTCGCAAGAACGGCGTCTGGTATGCCGACGCGCAGGGCGGTGTCTTCCGACCGCCCGCGGGCGCGCTCGTCGAATCGCTCGAGGGCTGTCCGGTGCTGTCGGGCGTCGGCCAGTCGTCGTGGGGGCCAGTCGTCTACGGCGTTACCGACGTTGCCCACGCCGCAGAAGCCGAGGCCGCGGCGCGAGACGCACTGGCCGAGCGCGGACTCGAGGGACGAGTAATTCTCACAGAAGCGGCACGAACCGGGGCTCGCGTTCGGACGGTTGACAAACAGCAGTACAGCGATAGCGGCGTACAGTGAGACAGCCGCGAGCGAAGCCGTGCGCGGCGCTACGCGCCGCGGATAGTCGAGCGGCCGAAGGCCGTGAGACGGGCTGAGCGAGCGGGCCGACGACGGATGTGGAGTGACGCGAAGCGTCACGGAACGGACAGAGGAGGCTTTTGATCAACCTTTTACCGAGGGACATCGCGAGCGAGGCGCTGTGTGCCTCGCTCGCGATAGACTGCAGAGTAAAAGGTTGGCCCACAACTGGTAAACCGATTCGACCGAACGAATCCGTATGGAGCGGATGCCGCTTGGAATCTCGCGGCTCGATCGGATCATCGGCGGTGGCGCACCCGTTGGGAGCGTCGTCTTGCTTGCCGGCGAATCCGGGGCCGGCGCACGCGAGTTCTGCTACACCAGTGCCGCGATGAACGGCCTCGTCGAAACCGACGCCGACCTGTTTGACCTCTACTACGGCGACCTCGAGCCGGAAGTGACGGTCCCTGACGCCGTCCACTACGTGTCGTTTACGGACGAACGGCGTGCCATCGTCGACGAGATGGAAGTCGTCATGGACGAGGACCTGGTCGGGGCGGGGATGAACGACGTCTCCTTTGTCGAACTCGCCGAGGAGTACTTCCAGCTGACGCCGGTCCCTACCAACTGGTACGCTGACGGGATGGCCGACATCACCGAACTCGGCACGCACAACGAGCGTACCGACGTTCTCGAGGCGCTGGGGGAGTACCTAACCGATCACGCGACGGGCAATCTCGTCGTGATCGACTCGCTGACCGACCTCCTCGCCCTGGTTGACGACCGGCTCGATCTCTCGGATCTGATCGTCCTGTTGAAAGGGCTCAAACGGGCGTCACACCGCTGGGGCGGCGTGATCCTGTTGCTGATCAACTCGGACCCCCTCGAGCCGACCGATCTGGGGCGGCTCAAGGAGGCGACCGACGGCACGCTGCTGTTCGAGTGGGAGTCCGGCGGCTCCGAGCGGTCCCGGACCCTCGTCGTCGAGCAGTTTCGCGGCGTGCTCTCCCGGCTCGAGGACGAGAACATCGTCCGGTTCGAGACCGAGATTCATGACGGCGGCTTCGACATCAGTAACGTTCGAAAGATTCGATAGGCGTGACCCGCCGACTGCGAACAGCGATCGCAACCCGGCTGGCACAAATGCTTATGCGACTGATCTTCCTACGAGAACGCATGTCGGGCCAGAACCACGACGAGGGCGGCGTCTCGTTTGCACCGCCGGCCGCGGTCGACGACCGACTGACCGTCACAGTCACCGCCGCTCCGTCCGCGAACCGCACTGACGGTCGCAAAAACGCCGCGGAGCCGACAGCGTTCGGAGGCGACGATCGATGACCGACACCTCGAGTCACGACGATGATCACGACGATGACGAAGACCCAGCCGACGCGGACGGAACGGAACTCTCCCACGACGAAACTGAGGCCCTGATCGACGAGACCGAAGCGGACCCGAGCGATCGACCGACGCATGACGATTCGTTCGACCGACACGATAGCGACGAACTCGACGGCGACCGACTCTGGGCGCAACTCGAGACCGACGATTCCGACGCGCCCGAGACCGAGATTCCATACCGATCGGCCGACCGCGAGATCCGCGAGGTCGAGAAAGGGTCGTACTGTCACGGCTGTGAACACTTCGCCGACCCACCCGCTCTCGCGTGTACCCGCGATGGGTCCGAGATCCTCGCGGTTCCGTCGATGACGACGTTTCGGGTTGCAGATTGTCCGTTCGTCCTTGAGGACGAAGCACTCGAGCGTCCGGACTGAGACGGATCTGACGAAGTGGTGCGTTTTTGCGTGCCGAGTCCGTAGTCGACCGACATGCAATTCTGCGACGACTGCGGCTCGATGATGAAAGCCCAGGGCGACCGCATGGTCTGTACGAACGACGACTGTGGGGCCTCGAGCGAACGGGACCGCGAGCAGGAAGACGCGTTCGTCACGACCGAGTCCCAGACCGACGGCGACGTGATCGAATCCGACGAGAACGCGAACTTCGAGGGGAAACCGAAGGCGACCGACGTGATCTGCGACGAGTGTGGCAACGAGGAAGCGTGGTATACGCTCAAGCAGACCGCCTCGGCAGACGAGCCGCCGACGCGCTTTTTCAAGTGTACCGAGTGCGGGAAGAAGTGGCGCGGCTATAATTAACACTGGCTTTTCAGCAGCTTCGATTACTGGTGGCGATAGCAGATCGCTCGACGATCTGTTAGAGACACGGTACCAATACACAAGGAATAAGCAGTGGGTCTTCATACAGTGCGTATGGACGCGATAGATCGGCCGACGTTTGCGTCTGAAGCTAGCAGACGAATCTACGAATACGTCGAGCGACACGGGACCGTCGAACGCCACAAGCTCCGTGACGCCGTCTCGCTTCCGTCCGAGGAGTTTCGGGACCGACTCGAGGAGTTGAAAACGGACGGCTATCTCGAAGAGGAGGGTGGCACGCTCCGGATCGCACTCGAGTTCGGGGCAATCGAAAAGCACGACCTAGGCGAGTTCACCGTCACCGTCCGGCCAGCGCGCCAGCAGGACTTCGATGGTCTCATCGAGACCATCCGGGACGTCACCGCAGAGGAAACCTACGTCGTCGCCGAGACGATCGCCGAGCAGCTCCTGTACGACGACACCGTCAGCAGACACAACGCAGTGGAGTCCCGGGTATTCTTCGTCGCGACCGTCGACGGCGACGTCGTCGGCTGGACTCACCTCGATCTCCACCAGGTCGATCCGGTTCGCGAAGTCGCCCAGCAGACCGTCGGCGTCCGCAAAGCCTACCGGGGACATGGCATCGGGAGCACGCTCTTACAGCGGGGAATCGAGTGGGCCGAAGCCAACGGCTACCGCAAAGTCTACAACAGCGTGCCGGTCGTCAACGACGGCGCGCTCGAGTTCTTGACCGCACACGGGTGGAATACCGAGGCGATCCGCAAGGATCACTACACGATCGACGACGAGTACGTTGACGAAGTGATGATGGCCTACGAGGTGTAGTCGCCACCGTCGTGAACGGCCCCGTTCCCTACATTGGGGCGCAACGTTCACGTCTGTTCGCACGAATCGACGGGTAGGCGAATGTCCGATGGCCCGCGGTTGCCGGGCGTCGAACGCGAGGACGACGAGGACCGCATCGTCTGTCACGTCGACGCCGACTGCTTTTATGCCTCCTGTGAGCGACTGCGCGACCCCAAACTCTGCGGCGAGCCCCTCGTCGTCGGCATGGGCTACGAGGCCGGCGAGACCGTCGGTGCGGTCGCGACCGCCAGCTACGAGGCCCGCGAGTTCGGCGTCGAGAGCGCCCAGGCCATCTCGACGGCCCTCGAGCGACTGCCCAGACGCGCAGCGTACGAGGCCGGCGATTTAGACGACAGTGAACGCGACGAAACCGGCTACTACCGGCCCGTGGACATGGACTACTACGAGTCAGTCGCAGCCGACGTCCGCGAGATTCTCCATGACTGTGCCGACGTGGTCCGCGAGGTCAGCATCGACGAGGCCTACCTCGACGTGACCGACCGCACGGCCTGGGAGGTCGCGGACGGCTTCGCCCGCCACATCAAAGATCGCATCCGCCGCGAGGTCGGCGTCACCGTCAGCGTCGGCGTCGCCCCGACGATGAGCGCGGCCAAGATCGCCAGCGATTTCGACAAACCCGACGGGCTCACCGTCGTCCAGCCGGGCGAACTGCGAGACTTTCTCGAGCCGCTCGAGGTCGACTTGCTCCACGGCGTCGGCCCCGTGACCGCCCGCGAGCTTCGAGAGATGGGCCTCGAGACGGCAGGCGATGTCGCTGCGACCGATCCGGAGCCGCTGGCCGAGCGCTTCGGCGAGCGGGGCCGGGAGTTGTACGACCGTGCCCGCGGCGAGGACGACCGCCGCGTCGAGCCGAAAGGCGATCCCAAGAGCTTCTCCCGGGAGTCGGCGTTCGCCGAGCCGGTCGCGGAGCCGGGTCCGAAGTACGACCTGATCGAAACGCTCGCGGCGGCCGTCGCCGACCGTGCACAGCGGGAAGGTGCGCTCTACCGGACGATCGGCGTGAAAGCCGTCACGCCACCCTACGATGTCAACACGCGCGAGCGGTCGCTGCCCGGGCCGGTCGACGACCCCGACCTCGTCGACCGCATCGCGCACGATCTGTTCGCCGAGTTCAAGACCGAGCCCGTCCGCAAACTCGGCGTTCGGGTGGCCAACCTCGAGTTCGCGGCCACCGATCAGGCCAGTCTCGAGAGCTGGGAACGGAGTGAGGACGATTCCGATTCGACCGACGAGTCGTCGACGGTGAACCCGGCTGGCACCGATCCCACGACTGGGCAGTCGTCGTTGACCGATTTCTCGTAACCTATTCGGCCAATTACGCTTGTGGGGGAACCCCTCTCGAGTGACGAGGACAGGAATCTAAATCGGATCGAACATTGAAATTATAACCCCTCCCCGACAATCACGTGACAGACAACATCGTCTCCATGCTCACATGACAGAGGACTTCTACGACCTTCTCGAGATCCCGTCTGACGCCTCTCAGGACGAGATCAAAGACGCCTATCGTGAGCAGGTTCGGGTCTATCATCCCGATCTGAACGACGACGACCGTGCGCAGGCGCAGTTCACGGCGGTCAAAACCGCCTACGATATTCTCGGTGATCCGGTCGAACGACAGGCCTACGACCGACTCGGCCACGAAGAGTACGTCGCTAAACGGACCAGTGGCCTTCCGTCACCCGATGTCTGGACAAGCGACGACGGGGGCGACGAGGAGGCCGACGACACGGAACTGCGCTACTCGGAAGCCGAGACGCAATCGACCTCGTCGGCGACGGCTAGCTCTGCGACAGCCGGCTCCGCAACGGCCGGTTCGCGTACGACGGGTCGCTCGTCGACGACGGCCAGCGCTGGCACGGGTTCGACGGCAGGAACAGCGTCGGCCGGGACCACAAGCAAGTCCTCGAGCACGACGGGAACTGGAACCAGAAACGGAACAGCGACTGCCGGTGGCGGCGACACGGAAGCGGCTCGCGACACCGACCGGTCGGGCGAGACGAGCACACAGCCCGGATCACGAGCGGAGACGGTAATCGGCAATCCCGTCACTCGCTGGTGGCGTCGGCAGAACTTCTCGCTGCCGCTGCTCTGGCTGTCACTGCTCATTTACGTCGCCGGTCTCGCTCACGTTGCGGTCGCAAATGAGTCGCCGCTTGGATCGCTCTGGGCTGACCTGCGCGCAACTGGGGCGGACCCGGCTGGTATCTGGTCGCTGCTCTCGGAGAGTCGTCACGGACTCGAGACATCCATCGCCTTCGTCCAGCGCGTCGAGGTCGTGACGCCGCCGCTCGAACCGACGCTGTGGAACGCCACGTTAGCGGGTGTCGTCGCGCTTGCGCTGGGTACCCTGCTCGTGATGCGCGTGGTCCGTCGGGAGACGACGTGGAGTGCAGTGACGATCGACGAGACGATCATCGTCGCGCTCGCGCTGGGAACGACGACGATGCTGGTCGGCGGTCCACTGCTCGCGGGGGCAGTCCTCATGCCGTTGCTGTTCAGCGTGATCGTCCGCCACACGAGGCGGCTCCCAGGGTGGACACCGTCGTATCTGTACGTCGTGCCTGTGCTCGCTCCGGCCGCCGGATTCATCGCTACTGCAGCGGGTGTGGCCTCGCTGCCGGTCGACCTCGCTGCGTTCGTCCTCGTCCCGCTGCTTGGCGGGCTGGCGCTGCCTGTGCGGGCGACCGTTCTGAAATACATCGGCCGCTGAGACGAGCTGTGGTCACTGTGCTACGGCACCCGTGGCCCGTCGTGCGAGGTGCTGGCACTGACTGTCATCCGTCGGTATCCATTCGCAATCTCGAGCGACGCTCAGTGGTCGATATCGCCGGGCAGTCCCCCGTACCGAACGGTTGAAATGCGACAGGGGTCAATGGTTCGCATGGCCAAGTACTCGACCGGTTCGTCCGGCGGCGGTGGTGGGACGAACTGCGAACTCTGTGGTGCCGAGAGCGACTCGCTTCGGCTCGCGTCGGTCGCGGGAGCCGAACTCGAGGTCTGTCCGGACTGTGCACCACACGACGATTCGCAGACCCACGGCCGGGACCGGAACCGAAGTGGTGGAAACGCGGACGACGGCTCGAACGACGAGCCGAGTCGCAAACAGAAGGCAGCCCAGAACGTCGCGAAAGCGAATCCGGTCTGGGACGGTGACTCCGAACACTGGGAGAGCGAAGGGACGAATTACGACGACGACCCACTTCCGTACCTCGCTTCGGGCTACGGCGAGGTCGTCGTCGAGGCGCGCCGGGAGGCCGGCCTCCAGCGTGAAGAACTCGCCGAGGAACTCGGCGCGCCGGAGACGGACATCCTCGCAGTCGAACAGGGCCGTGCGACCCAGGCCGGCATCGGTGGCGGTCTGATCGAGGCGCTCGAGGAGCGACTCGACGTGACGCTGTCCGAGTAAGCACCGCTTTTCGGATTCGGAGATAGTTCTAGCGGGCAGACTTTTACTGGCGGCCGACAGACTGTGACCGATGACCGGGCAACGGGCGGCAGCGGAGCCGTACGCCACGCGGTTCGAGACGGAAGTGACGTCGATCGATGGCCGGCGCGTCTGGCTCGAGCGGAGCCACTTCTACGCAGCGAGCAGCGGGCAGCCGGCCGACCGCGGGACGGTCGCTGACATCGACGTCGTCGATGTCGAGCTAGTCGGCGGCGAATCGGTTCACGTGCTGGCCGAGGAGCCGTCGTTCAGGGTTGGCCACCGCGTACTGTGTTCGATCGACTGGGCGTTCCGCATGTACTGCATGCGGGCCCACACTGCCAGTCACGTCCTCATCGGGGCCACACGGCGGCTGGTTGCGGACGGCTCGTACGCCGGCCTCGAGATCGCCCCCGAGACGGTCCGCGTCGACCTCGAGACGGACGCGATCGTCGACGACGAGACGTTGATCGAGCTCGACGGGGCAGTCAACCGCGTGATCTGGGAGTCCCGACCGGTTTCGTGGGACGACATGCCGATCGCGGCGGCACGCGAGCGCGACGAGATCGCGTTCGACGCCTGTGCCGACGCTGGTGCCATCGAGAGCGGCCGAGTGCGTGTCGTTACGATCGAAGACGAACCCGACTCGCGGAACGAAACCCGCCTGTCCGGCCCGACCAGGCCGACGAACCCGTGGGACGTGACGGCCTGTGGGGGAACCCACGTCCGGAACACCCGCGAAATCGGCCCCGTCACCGTACTCGGCTGCTCGCGTCCCGCTGAGGGCGTGATCCGGATCGAATTCGCTGTTGGCCCGCAGGCGATCAGCCGTCGGCTCGCCGAGAAACGAGCCGCGTTCGCCGCGACATCGGCACTCGATGTCGATCTCGAGGCAGTCGGCGACGAACTCGAGCGCGTGTGAATGCGATAGCGTGAGAGGCGCGGCCTCGATTCGCTCGAGAGGAAGGTCACTCGAACCGGCTGTAACCGGTCGTCACTGTCAGCCCTCTTCACTACTGTGTTCCCAGAGGGTACACCAGTCTTCGACTGCGATGTAGCCTTCGACTTTCGCACAGGCACCCCACGTGTCCCCGTTCATATCCGGAATGAACTCCGCACAGTTCCCACAGGACTGGCCCGGGGGTGTTACTTCTTCTGCGATCGCCTCGACGGATTCCATCAAATTCACGTCCGCTTGCGTCTGTAGGGCGTCGGGATCGCGCTGCTCACCGGCCTGCGAGGTTGCATTTTGGTACTCGTCCGGAACCGGAGCGGTGGCTAATTCGTCTTCGGACAGCCCATCTGGAACCGACGGCTCGGGCAGTTCCTCGTAGATCGCACACCAATCCGCACCGTCGATATAGCCTTCGACCTCCGCACAGGCGCCGAACGTGTCACCGTTTTTGTCGGGGATGTAGTCGGCACAGTTCGCACAGCACATGCCCGGCTCGTGTGACGCGTGTTCGTCGGCCTCGTCGTACTCCGAGAAGCCGACGTCCGCTTTCGAGGTCAAGTCGTCAGGATCTCGCTCTTCCTCACCAAGTGACAGCGCCGTCCGGTATTCTTCCGGCACCGGGCCGCGTTCGAACTCCTCTTCTGAGACGCCCTCCGGGAGTTCTTCCTCTTCCGACTCTGGCGCTCCGCTTTCGTCTGCCCCGCCGTCACTGCCACCACCATTGCCTGTGTCATCGATGCACCCGCTCAACCACACGACCCCTGCGGTGCTGCCAGCAGTGGCAGCGAGATACGCCCGCCGGTTCCACTCGTCGATGTCGTCAGGCCACCGCCCAGATGTGTTATCACCCACCATAGTAATTCTATCTCTCCTGCGAGCATAAATGACAAGGGTACACACATCCGATTGTGACCTTCCGGTCGGCGTGTACCCGTGTTTCCCAGCAGTCGTTCACTGCTCGGCCACGTGTGGGTCACCTTGCTTACGGAGGGTGGAAACTATTACTATCTTAGGAGTGAACGATATCCCATGGGCATCGACTACTCACAGTTACGCGACCCGAACGCCGAGTACACGATGCGTGACCTCTCGGCGGAGACGATGAACGTCACGCGCGACCGCGGGGGTGGCCGCGACGTCGAGATCACGGACGTCCAGACGACGATGGTCGACGGCAACTTCCCGTGGACGCTCGTGCGGATCTACACCGATGCAGGCATCGTCGGCACCGGCGAGGCCTACTGGGGGGCCGGCGCGCCGGAACTGATCGAGCGAATGACCGCCTTCCTGCAGGGTGAGAACCCCCTCGACATCGATCGGCTGACCGAACACCTCGTCCAGAAGATGTCCGGCGAGGGCTCGATCGGGGGCGTCACGGTGACGGCGATTTCGGGCATCGAAGTCGCACTGCACGATCTAGCCGGAAAGATCCTCGAGGCCCCGGCCTACCAGCTCCTCGGCGGCAAGTATCGCGACGAGGTGCGGGTGTACTGCGACTGCCACACCGAGGAGGAAGCCGACCCGATCGCCTGCGCGGACGAGGCCGAACGCGTCGTCGAGGAGCTGGGTTACGACGCGCTGAAGTTCGACCTCGACGTGCCGAGCGGCCACGAGAAGGACCGCGCCAACCGCCACCTCCGGCCAGTCGAGATCGAACACAAGGCCTCGATCGTCGAGGCGGTCACCGAACGCGTCGGCCACCGGGCCGACGTGGCGTTCGACTGTCACTGGACGTTCTCGGCGGACAGTGCCAAACGGCTCGCAAAACGCTTGGAAGAGTACGACGTCTGGTGGCTCGAGGACCCGGTACCGCCGGAGAATCACGACGTGCAACGGGAGGTCACCCAATCGACGACGACGTCGATCGCCGTCGGCGAGAACGTCTACCGCACGCACGGCCAGCGCCGACTCATCGAGGACCAGGCCGTTGACATCATCGCGCCGGACATGCCAAAAGTCGGTGGAATGCGCGAGACCCGGAAGATCGCCGATTTGGCGGACCTCTACTACGTTCCGGTCGCGATGCACAACGTCGCCTCGCCGGTCGCGACGGTCGCCAGCGCCCACGTCGGTGCGGCGATCTCGAACGCGCTTGCGGTCGAGTACCACTCCTACGAACTCGGCTGGTGGGAGGAGTTGGTCGAGGAAGACATCATCGAGGACGGCTACATCGAGGTCCCCGAAGAACCCGGACTGGGCGTCACGCTCGATATGGACGCCGTCGAAGCGCACATGGTCGACGGCGAGGAGCTTTTCGACGAGGCGTAGCGCCTCGCCGCCGTCGCGAGCGCTGATCGACCCCGCGTCGGCGTCCCTACGCCGGATGAGTGTGCTGGTTGTTCCTTTATGCCGCTCGTCGGGGTCGCTATGGCCATGCCTTCGGAACAGCCAACCCGCAGACGAGCGCTGCGGACGATCGGGACGGCCGTGGCAGTCGGCGGACTTGGGGCGGGCTCGAGCGTCGCACAGGACGACCAAGACGGCGGCGACGGCGTCGACAGTCCGTACACGGCGGTGTATCGCGACACGATCGACTCCGTCGTCCTGGTTACGGTCACCGGTCCGCGCGGCGGTGGCGGCCTCGGTTCGGGGTTCGTCATCGACGAGCAACATGTTGTGACCAACGATCATGTCGTCTCGAACGCGACCGACGGCGGGGTCGAACTGCAGTTCAACACCGAAGCGTGGCGCACCGCGTCGATCGTCGGCACCGATCCCTACAGCGATCTCGCCGTCCTGCGTGTCGAAAACATGCCCGACGCCGCGTCCGAACTGTCGATCGTCGACCGCGAACCCGCCATCGGGCAGGAGGTACTCGCCCTCGGCAATCCGTTCGGCCTCGACGCCTCGATTTCCCAGGGGATCGTCAGCGGTGTCGATCGGGTCTTACCCAGCCCGTCCGGGTTCTCGATCCCGGCCGCGATCCAGACCGATGCGCCGGTCAATCCCGGCAACAGCGGCGGGCCGCTCGTGAGTCTCGAGCGGGAGGTGTTCGGGGTCGTCTTCGCCGGTGCCGGGCAGGCGATCGGCTTTGCGATCTCGCCGCGACTCGCCAATCGAGTGCTCCCCGCGCTCATCGAGGACGGCACGTACGAGCATCCTTACATGGGCGTCGCCGTCCAGCCCGTCGGGCCGGAGATCGCCGACGCAGTCGGCCTCGAGGAAGCCGCCGGCGTCCTCGTCGTGGAGGTCGTCCCGGACGCGCCCGCCGACGACGTCCTCGAACCGGCGACGCCCGACCAGCCCGGCAGCGGCGATGTGATCGTCGCGATCGACGGCGAGCAGGTTCAGAACCAGGCACAGCTGTTGTCGTACCTCGCACTCGAGACTGCGCCCGGCGACACGGTCGAACTCACGGTCGTTCGATCCGGTGAGGAACAGTCCGTGGAGGTGACACTCGAGTCGCGGCCGGAACCGCAACTGCCAGCGACACCGATCGGCCCCGGACGATGAATCGGTCCTGCGAACTGATCGCCGTCCGGATCGTGTCGTAGACGATCGACGGCGTCTCTCGAGTGTGTCCCAACGACGAATCGGTGTGACCGTCGGTATACGAGGCCGAGAGCAGCGTGTGTCATCTTCAGGCGGGGTATCACGTTGGCGTAGCCTTTTGCCGATCCGTCGCGTACCACGTGTGATGATACCACAACAACGCAGAAACGAATCGATCAGTGAACGGCAGGTCGCTGCAGATCTCAAGCGACTGAAACGACAGGTAGCGAAGACGGAAGCCGAACAACGCCGGCTGCGAAATACGATCCGGGGGCTGGCTCGCGAAACGGATGTCTCGCTTGGCTGTTCGTGTCCCCACTGTGAGCAGGCGTATATGCTCGTTCGAGACGGACTGATGTACTGTCCATCGTGTTCGAATCGACTCTCGGTGTAGTCGGGCAGCAGTCGAAACTGTTTGACTGTCATCTCGATCACCGCTAAAAACTATAGCACTCGTTGTGGGACAGGCACTGGAGGGAACCCATGCCTATTGACAACCTTGCACGGAGCGATGTCGTTACAGCGTCGACTGACGACTCTGTTCACGAACTCGCAGGGATGATGCACGACGAAGACGTCGGGAGTATCGTCATTACCGACGACGGGCCAGTTGGGATCGTCACCGATCGCGATCTGACGATGCAGGTACTCGCCGAGCAGGCAGATCCAGACGAGTTAGTGGCCGAAGACGTGATGTCGGACGGCCTTCAGACGATCGAGCACGACGCCGGATTTTACGAAGCCACCGAGCTGATGAGCGAACACAGTATCCGACGGCTTCCCGTGACGGATGCAGACGGTTCTCTAGAAGGGATCATCACAGCCGACGATCTCAACGAACTCCTCGCGGAGGAACAACAGGGGCTGGCGGAAGTCATCCGGGCACAACGGCCACCGTACTGACCGATCGCCCGGTTTCGGAGTCCAGCCGAACTCGCTTTCAGCCCACATCGTTGGCGTCGCAACGCCAACGATACGGGTCGTTACACTGTCGAAGCCGTCACGACCAACAGATGTCGACCCGTCCGGGCAAGCCAGACATCCGGAATGGACGATCTTCTAGACCTCTTCTGTTCGGAGATCGTGACGAACTCTTCGAGGGTCTCGTCGTCCGCGAGGGAAATCATACCCGTCACGACGGCAGTTCAGTCGATAGTCTGACTGACCGGATTCACAGTTCGCGGTCTCGAATCGCGTGCTCAGCCTCGCCGTGATCGATCACCCGTTCGAGGCCGACAGCAATCGCGTAGCCGCGATCTGCCGGGGACCTCGGAAGGACAGTGAGAACGTCGCCGTTAGTGTGTGAGTCGACTCGTAATACCCCTGGAGCAGGGCGAGTTCGTACCGACCGGTGAACAGCGCACGATCGTGGGGCTCGAGAGAACCGGCTGTCGATCGTGTCATTATCAGTGTGTATTCGGCGCTAAACAGTCACGTTTCGGTGATTTTTGTCTATACTATTGATAATTCTTTAGTTGATTTGGCGCATCCATCCGTGCAGGTGGCGGGGTTGTCAAATCAATCGTCATTGTCTCTTCCAGCCCAGGTGCTGGGAACGGTCGTTCTGTTCCTCTTTGCGATCCAGTTGCTTGGATCGGCGGTCGAGACGCTCTCACCGGTTCTCAAACGCCTTCTCGAGCAAATCATCGTCGGCGATCGCTCGGCGCTCGGCGTCAGTTGGATCGCATCATACGTGTTAGCAAACGGCTCGGTCGTCGCTGCCCTATCGCTTACGCTGTTCCGTTCGGAGCTCATCGTCTCGTCGCAGTTGTTTCTCATGGTCATCGGCTCACGACTCGGTGGGGCTGCGATCGTGCTCTTCATCGGGGCGTTCGATTATCTGAACGAAGAACTCGAGTCGGTGAGCGAGTCGGTGCGGCTCGGACTGCTGACGTTTTTGCTCACCTACTCAGTCTATCTGCCGGTGCTCGTGATCGGATACGTCTTGCTCCCCGTCGTCGAATCGTGGGGCGTCTCCAACCCCGTAATCGCCGGCGAGATAGGAATCGCCGATCGGCTGGTTCCTGAAACGGATGTGAACGTTCCGGATCTCGTCCCAGTATTCACTGAGGGAATCATCAGCGCTGTCGGAGCAGTCGTAGCGTTTCTCTTGGCGCTCGGGTTGATTTTCCTGAGCATGCGGCTCTTTGACCGCACCCTCGACGGCGTCGATAAACAGCGGCTCCGAGAACGGTATGTAAAACGATTGAACGACAAGTGGACCTCGTTCACGATTGGCCTTGTCTTCACCGGCCTCACCATGAGTGTTGCGTTCTCCCTCGGTGTGATCGTGCCACTCTACAATCGGGGACACATCAAGCGACACGAGATTATCCCGTACGTCCTGGGGGCAAATATCGGCACGCTGGTTGATACGCTCATTATTGCCGTTGCGCTGAACATTCCTGTCGGTGTAGTGACTGTCGCACTGTTGCTCGTTCTGGGATTTGTCATTTCCGTGCTCCCGTTGTTGTTCTACGACACGTACGTTACCACGATCTCCATCGTCTACGACAGAATTCTCAATAACGTCATCTACTTCATCATCTTTCTCCTCTCACTGGCGGTCGTTCCGGTGTTGCTCATCGTCCTCCGATGACCGTCATCAGGACACGAACAGACGTCTTGTCGCTATCTGCGTGCCGCGGTTGACTTCTAATGTGACTAGAAGAGAACCAATGGCGATACCGCCAACGAGAACGGACAGGTCCGTTTTGTGCATGTCTTTTGATAACAGACAACATTGCCCCACAGTATAGACTGTAATGAGGGATCGCGACCCGTGAACGTGTGGCCGGCCGGCTTTCTGCGTCTCGGGGCCACCGTCGAGTCACGCGGCCCGTACCGGTCGCAAGCGCGTTACAGCGGCCACCACGTGACGCCAACTCGAGACGATGCTGTCGCGACGCGGCGGGCCGTCACTATAAGCCTCGAGCCGTCGTGTCTGATGCTGTGACCAGCGCCGAGCCACCGCCGATCGAAACCGACGGGCTGACGAAGTACTACGGGGATGTCCGCGGGCTCGAGGACCTCTCGATCACCGTCGAACGCGGGGAGATCTTCGGGTTTCTCGGCCCGAACGGCGCGGGAAAGTCGACGGCGATTCGCGTCCTGCTCGGACTGTTGAACCCCACCGACGGCGAGGCCCACCTGCTTGGACACGACGTCACGGACCGAACCGAACTGCGCGAGGCGAAACGCCACCTCGGCTACCTCCCGAGCGACGTGACGTTCTACGACCGGGTGACGGGTGAGGCGGTCCTCGACTACTTCGGCCGGCTCCGTGGCGACCAGCGACGAGACGAACTACTCGAGCGGTTTCCCGTTCCCCTCGAGCGCAACGTCAAGGCCTACTCGAGCGGCAACAGGCAGAAACTCGCCATCGTCGCGACGTTCATGCACGATCCAGCGCTGGTTATCATGGACGAGCCCACGTCGGGGCTCGATCCGCTCGTCCAGAACGAGTTCTACGATCTACTCGATGAACGCCAGGAACAAGGTGGAACGAGCTTCTTTTCCTCGCACATCCTGAGCGAGGTCCGCCGCGTCTGCGATCGCGTCGGAATCATCAGGAAGGGGCGGCTGATCGAACTCGATACCGTCGACAACATCCTCGAAGCGGGTGGGACGGTCGTTACCGTTCGGCTGGCTGAGGATCCGCCGGTGTCGGAACTCGAGTTTCCGGGCACGGCACGCGTCGAACGACGGGACGGGACGTACCAGCTCGTTCTCGCACAGGGGTTCGACGCGCTGATCGACCGCTTACACGAGTACACCGTCCTCGATCTGACCGTCCGTGAGGCATCCATCGAGGACGTGTTCATGCATTTCTACGGCGAGTCCGACGAGGACGATCCAGAGCGCGAAGCGCAATCGGAGTCCGACAGTTGAGACGATCGATCACCGCCTGCGAAGCCACCAGATCGCCGCGAGCACGAACACGACCGCGACGGCAGCGAACGGAGCGACTGAGTCTACATCGGTCGGCTCGTCAGTGTCAGCGATCGTGACTTGCGCCGTCACTGGATCCGTACGAGTGCGATCCCCAGTCTCGGAGTTGTAGATGAGCGTGATCTCGACGCCGGTCGTCGTCTCGATCGCATCTGTGGACGACTCGAGGGCGAACCGAACCGTTTCCGACTCGCCGGCCTCGAGCCGTCCGATGTACGCCGTCGGCGACTCGCTCGAGAGCGGCGGTGTCACGTTCAGCGCGGCGACGACGTCGGTCACCGTCTCGGAGCCGTCGTTCGTCACCCGAACCCGATAGACACCAGACCCGTCGACCGGAATCCGGTCGCCGACCGGCGTGACATCGAACGAACGAGCATCGTCGACTGGGATCGGAACTGGCGAGGGACCGCCAGTCACGACTGTTTCGTCGGTGTCATCGTCATCGTCGTCGTCATCGTCGTTGTCGTCCTCGTCGATGGTGTACTGGACGGTTGCAAACACCGGATACTCCCCCGGTTCGACCTTGGCTGCACTGACGTCGATGGTGACGGTCTCGGTCTCGTCGTCGTCGAGTTCCTCGAGGGAGATCGACTGACTTGTCTGCGGTGCCGTCGGCGGGCCAAACGTCACCGTCCCTGTCGACTGTAACGTGACGACGACGTCTGTCACGTCCTCGTCGCCGTCGTTTGTCACCTCGAAGGTCATCGTCGTCGTCTCACCGGCACGGACGGACTCGTTCTCTGCGACGGCAACCGTGACGTTGTCGTCAGCCGGTCGTAGTACGGGGAGGCCTGCCGTCTCCGCCGTCGGTGGTCCCGTCTCCGAGGTGGCGATCGTCTCGTTACCTGCGGGTACAGGCGGTTCGGGTTGAGGGCGGACAGGGCGGCTGGTCGTCCCCTCGGCGGTGCCGTCTCCGTCGACCGTCGTGGCCGACTCGTTGCGCTCCGTGGCGTTGTCCGGCGCGCTGACTTGCGGCGTGACACTGCTGCCATCCGAGAGCGCAGCGACACTGCCGACGCCGCTGGCGACCACCACTGCGGCGAGCAAGAGGGCGACAGTGCGGCGCTGTCGCCATGTCGGCTCATACCTTCCAGTCATGTCTGGCGCACCCGCGACCCGTCATGTGGGTACGCCGGTACACAGTGGTAGCAGACTGCATCACGCTCCGCGCCCGTCATATCCGACCCGAAACGAGCGATTACAGAATAAACCACGAGGCCCGTTCCAGCCGCGAACGACAGACTTACTCGAGCGCTCGTCGGAAACAACGTGTTACGTCACGCCGTCTCGCCCGACAGTCCTGCACCTATAAGCCACTGTCACGCGTTGGGGCGCGACGGTTCGACGCCGTATGCTCGAGATGACATCCTTCGAGGCGGGTCGTCGGCTCCGCGGGTCGCTGTTACTCGCCGGTGCGCTGATCGCGTTGATCGTGCTTACGGTCGCGCTCTTTCCGTCGATCGAGGAGACGGGTGTCGATTTCGACGCCTATCTCGAGTCGTTGCCACCCGAGGCAACGCGGGCGTTCGTGGGGAGTGTGACGACGCTGACGACGATCGAGGGCTATCTCGTCTCACAGCTCTATCAGTTCGGCTGGGTGTTGTTGCTCGCGATTTATTATGCGTACGCCGCCGCATCGACGGTCGCCGGTGAGATCGAACGCGGCACGGTAGAAGTGATGCTGTCGTTGCCGATCTCGCGTACGCGGTTCGTCGTCGCGAAGTTTCTGTCACTCGTGCCGGGACTGGTCCTGGTCAACGCGATCACCTTCCTGGCGATCTATCTCGGCGTGGAACTCGTCGGCGAATCGGTGTCCGTGAGCCGGCTGTTTGCCGTCCACGCGTACTCCATCGCGTACTTACTCGCCTGTGCCGGCGTCGGACTGGTCGCCTCGGTCGCGTTCGATTCCGTTCGCCGGGCACAGACCGTGGGTGCCGGGGCGGTCTTCGGGCTGTTCTTGCTCGATACGTTTACGTTCGACACCGAGTACGAGTGGCTCGGCGACCTTGCCTTCTCACGCTACTTCGATCCGGGCGCGATTCTCGTCGACGGCGAGATTGTGTGGCCGGATCTGTCACTCCTCGCGATCGCTATCGTCGTCCTCGTCGTCGTGAGTAGCGAATTCTTCGAGCGGCGCGATCTCTCCGGCTGACAGACCACCTCCGGCGACCCGGAATACTCTTTTGACACTGGGGGTAGCACGACGTGATGATGCCACATACCCTTCTGGTCCCGTTCGACGGCTCGCCGCTGTCAAAACGCGCACTCGAGTACGCGTTCGACGAATACGACGATGGAAACGTCGTCGTGCTCCACGCAATCGACCCGAACGACCCCGGCTACAGCTCCGCCGTCGACGTCGACGTCCGAACCGAACCGCTCCACGGGTCCGAAGACTGGTACGACCGTGCCCACGAGGTCGAAGCACAGCTCTTCGATGAGGCGCGCGAACTGGTCGCCGACGCCGACGCTGACGGCGAGTTCACGACCGAATCGGCAGTCGGCGACCCGGCACGCGAAATCGTCGACTACGCTGACGCACACGACATCGACGAGATCGTCATCGGGAGCCACGGCCGCTCCGAGACGAGTCGAACCTTACTCGGGAGCGTCGCCGAACTGGTCGTTCGCCGCTCGCCGGTGAGCGTCAGCGTGGTTCGCGGCTCGGAGACGCGATAATCGACTCGCGCTCACCGCTGCTCGACGAGTGCGTCGGTCTTGCTCCGTACCCGGATCGGCTCGAGGTCCGCAGCCAGCGTCATCGTCGCAGCACGTTTGCTTTCCGTCTCGGCGTAGATCGTATAGAGATCGTCACCGACGTCGACCGCATCGGCCGTCGATTTGTGGATCGCGAGGCCGGCACGGGTGTCCTTCGGTGCTCCCGCACGTCGTGCGAGGTCACAGAGTTGCCTATTATCGACGCTCGTTACGACGCCCGACCGCTCGGCCTGCACGGTCGTCGATTCGGGCCCCGGCTCGAGGTCGGCAGGCTCGACGTCCGGATCGCCGTCCTGTGCCGCGACGATGCGCCGGAATCGATCGAGTGCCTGCCCCGACTCGAGGATGTCGGCTGCCGACGCGTCGACGCCACAGTGCTCGAGGAGCATCTCGGCCAGCCGGATCGATTTGAGCCGAAGCGACTCCGGGCCGTCCCCGCCCAAGACGGCGAGGACGTCCCGGGCCTCGAGGACGGGGCCGACGCCGTAGCCGATCGGCTCCGTTCCGTGGGTGATCGCGCAGGTGACCGCCACGTCGAGGTGGGAACCGACGCGTTTGACGTCGTCGGCGAGTTCGCGGGCGTCGGTGAGGCTCTCGACCTTCGCGCCCTCACCGTAGGGAATGTCGATCACGACGTGTGTCGAGCCGGCGCTGCGCTTTTTCGAAAGTACCGAGGCCATGAGTTGCCCCGGCGGGTCGATCGACAGCGGGTTCTCGGCACGGATGATCGCGTCGTCGACCGGCGAGAGATCGACGCCGCCGCCCCAGACGAGACAGCCGTTCGTCTCGGCCACGATCGACTCGATTTCGTCCATCGAAAACTCGACATCACAGAAGACCTCCACGACGTCTGCGGTTCCGGCTGGCGAGGTCACGGCACGCGAGGAGGTCTTCGGCATCGTCAGACCGGCGGCTGCGACGATCGAGACGATGATCGGCGTGACGCAGTTGCCGGCCACGCCGCCGATCGAGTGTTTGTCGGCGACGACTGGCACGTCCCACGAGAGTTGCCGGCCGATGTCGGTCATCGCCCGCGTGAGGTGTTTGGTCTCCTGAAGGGAGAGCCCGTTCGCATACACCGCCGACACGTACGCGCTCAGTTCGATGTCCGACAGCCGGTTCTCGTGGATGTCCTCGACGATCGCCTCAAGTTCGTACTCCTCGAGTTCGATATCGTTCAACTTCTTGCGGACGTACTGGACCGATTGCGGTGTTCCGGCGAGCGCCACGTCGACGACACCGTGGACGTGGTGTAGCGGCTCGGTCACCCCGAGGACACCCTCCTCGACCAGTTCGTCGGTCACTTTGACGATCCCGGTCGTCGTGCCGTTTTCGTCGATTCGGAGCCGATCGAGCGGATGGGCACCCAATTCGGTCGCGTCAATGGTGTTCAACAGAACGAGCGGGCGGGTCGTTCCGATGTCGATCCGGGCTGTCTCGAGGCGCATTTCCCCGTGATAAATGGTACCAACAAGCAAAACGATATGGGACGGATCTCAAGCCCCGACCGTGGCGAGTCGTCGCCGATGACCGACGGTGTCACGACACAGTCCTCGCGAGTGACCCATGGGTGGCGCTACTAAGACAGCAGGCGTCGAACGGAGACTATGTCGGGATCGAATCTCGTGTCCATTCCGGTCGACGACGTCGAACTCGAGGGGGAACTTATCGTCCCCGAGGGGGCGAATGGGCTCGTCGTCTTCGCCCACGGCAGCGGGAGCAGCCGAAAGAGCCCGCGCAACAACTACGTCGCCGACGTGATCCGACAGCGAGGGCTGGGAACGCTGCTGTTCGACTTACTGACCGAAGCCGAAGATCAGACGCGCGAAAACCGGTTCGACATTCCGCTGTTGACCGACCGACTCGTCGCAGTCACCGAGTGGCTGCGAGACCACCCCGAAACCGCATCGCTCCGGTACGGCTACTTCGGCTCGAGCACCGGTGCCGCGTCGGCCCTGCGAGGGGCGGCCCGCGACGCGACCGACATCGACGCCGTCGTCTCCCGTGGCGGCCGCATCGACCTCGCGTCAGGAGTTCTCGAGGACGTGACGGCCCCTGTCTTGCTCATCGTCGGCGGCAACGACACGCAGGTGCTCGACTTGAACCGCGACGCCGCCAACGCGCTCACCTGTGAAACCGAGATTCACGTCGTCGAGGGTGCAGGCCACCTCTTCGAGGGGCCGGGCCAACTCGAGGAAGTCGCCGAGGTCGCGGCCGACTGGTTCGAGACACAGCTGCAAGCGCGCCGAACAGCGGCTAACGACCGGTAGCCGAGGGAACAACCTCGCGCACGCTCTCGCGTCCACCCGGCTGTCGGGCTGCTTTCGAGAGTCGCGCCACTATTTTCATTACCCCTAGTAGAATAATATATTCTGTGGGTCGATCCCACGCGCTGTCACCTGCGAGACCAACCCGCGGTGGCGGGACAGACACCCCCACCGCACTTGTGCCATCGATATCGACCACTGACGCTCGTCTCGAGTGGCGATGCTCGAGTCGTCCCAACCGACTGTTCACAGAACGTATTCGCTGTAATGATATATCTGAATACTACTCAGACTTCTGTGAGGACTGTATGGTACGGTCCTCGAGCGGCGAAATATGGTTTCGGAGCCGTCCGCTATTCAACGCGTCTCGAAGCTAGTAGCTGTGACCGGGGTTTTAAACTATATAAAGGGGAAGCCACGAGTTTCATAACGTCGCCGCGGAGTTGACGCTCAACGATGGTCGCCGATGGGACCGAACTATCCATATAGTAAATATGTTTCGTGAACGGTGTATTCCTATATGTCTCTGCGTTCTGGTAGGTTTCGGAAGTCACAGGCTTCCTGGTATCTCGCGATCGACCGGTCGTCGCGCTTATCGGTCGGGAGCGTTCTCGCGGACGAACTCGATCGTCTCCTCGATCGACGTTCCGGGACCGAAGATCGCCGCCGCACCTGCCTCTTTGAGTTCATCGCGGTCTTCCTCTGGGATGACGCCACCGACGAGCACGAGCGTGTCGTCTTTCGCGCCGTACTCCTCTAAACCGTCCATGATCTTCGGCACGAGCGTGTCGTGGGCCCCGGACAGAATAGAGATCCCGAGCACGTCGATGTCCTCTTGGACTGCAGCCTGCACGATGTCGTCGGGTGCCTTGTGCAGGCCGGAGTAGATGACTTCGAAGCCAGCGTCACGGAACGCTCGAGAGATGACGTGTGCGCCACGGTCGTGGCCGTCGAGACCGACTTTCGCTACCATACATCGAATCGTCCGCTCATCGTTCTCGGTACTCATGGATCGCGGTTCGAAGAGGAGATGTATGATTCTATCGGATTCAGACAGTTTGGCCGTCGAAACGGCGCTTCCCACCGGGGAAAGAATTAATCTCGACTAGATGGTGGGTGACATATGACAATCCGCGACGCGACGACCGACGACGTCGACGCGATTCAACGCGTAGCCCACTCCTCGTGGGAAGCAGATTACCCGGATATTCTGAGCCGCGAGTCGATTCAGGAAGGGGTCGACGACTGGTACACCGAGGCGTTGATTCGTGACTCGATCATCTGGTCACAGGCGCTCATGCTAGTCGCCGAGCGAGACGATTCGATCGTTGGGTTCGCACACGCCACGTTCGAACCGGACGAACACACGGGGACGATCCTTCGTGTGTACGTCGACCCCGACCACCGCGGTGAAGGAATCGGACGCGACCTCCTGACCGAGACTCGAGACCGGCTGTTCGAGCAGAGCGTCGAGCAACTCCGCGCGATGGTGCTCGCAGCAAACGACGTCGGCAACGAATTCTACCGAACGTTTGGCTTCGAACAGACGGCAACCGAACCAGTTACGATCGGCGACGAGCGCTACGAAGAGTGTACGTACGTCCTCGAGCGCGAGTCCGAAAGCCAGTGACGGGAAGTCGCCTCAGACCGGGCTGATCTCTTCACGGTAGGCTCCGTGGTGATCCTGGAAAACCTGCATGATCTCACCCATCGTCGCGTAGGCCTTGACGGCGTCGACGATGTACGGCATGACGTTCTCGTCGCTTTCGATTGCGCCCGACAGCGCCTCGAGCGTGGCGTCGACTGCCTCGTCGTCGCGGTCGGCTTTGACCTGTTCTAAGCGCTCGAGTTGGCGGTCGCGCGTCGTTTCGTCGACGTGTAACAGCTCCGGCGAGGTGTCCTCCTCGATGGTGTACTCGTTGACGCCGACGACGACCTCTTCGCCGCGTTCGACGCGTTGTTGGTACTCGTAGCTCGCTTCCTGGATCTCGCGGTGGTAGTACCCTTGGTTGATGCCGTCGAGCACGCCGTCGCGGACCGAGCCGTCGCCCATCTCCTTGATCTCCTCGAGATAGGCCATGATCTCGGCTTCCATTTCGGTGGTGAGTTTCTCGATGGCGAAGGAGCCGCCCATGGGGTCGACGATGTCGGCCGCGCCGGATTCCTCGGCGATGATCTGCTGAGTGCGCAAGGCGACGCGGACGGCCTTCTCGCTTGGCAGCGCCAGCGCCTCGTCGAAGCTGTTGGTGTGTAGCGACTGGGTACCACCGAGGACGCCGGCCAGCGCTTGAATCGTCACCCGGACGATGTTGTTCAGCGGCTGCTGGGCCGTCAGCGACTGGCCCGCCGTCTGGGTGTGGAACTTCATGCGCTTCGATTCGGGGTTGTCCGCGCCGTACCACTCGTCCATCACCCGTGCGTAGACGCGGCGGGAGGCCCGAAACTTCGCGACCTCCTCGAAGATCGAGTTGTGCGAGTTGAAGAAAAACGAGAGTAGCGGGCCGAACTCGTCGACGTCGAGTCCGCGCTCGAGGCAGTCCTCGACGTAGGCAAAGCCGTCGGCGAGCGTGAACGCAGCCTCCTGGGCCGCGGTCGAACCGGCCTCGCGGATGTGATAGCCAGAAATCGAGACGGGGTGGAACTTCGGTGTCTCCTCGACGGCGAACTCGATCGTGTCCGTGACGACCTCGAGGGAGGGCTCTGGCGGGATGACCCACTCCTTCTGGGCGATGAACTCCTTGAGCATGTCGTTCTGGAGGGTGCCCCGGACCTCGTCACGGGGGACACCCTGCTGGTCGGCCAGCGCGATGTACATCGCGTAGATGACTGCTGCCGACGGGTTGATCGTAAAGGAGGTCGACACTTCGCCGATGTCGATGCCGTCGAACAGGACCTCCATGTCCCGGAGCGTGTCGACGGCGACGCCTTCCTTGCCGACCTCGCCCTCGCTCATCGGGTGGTCCGAGTCGAGGCCCATCAGCGACGGCATGTCGAAGGCCGTCGAGAGCCCGGTCTGGCCCTCGTCGATCAGGTAGTGAAAGCGCTCGTTGGTCTCCTCTGCGGTCCCGAAGCCGGCGAACTGGCGCATCGTCCACGTGCGCCCGCGGTACATCGTCGGGTACGGCCCCCGGGTGTACGGCGGTTCGCCGGGGAAGCCGAGGTCCTCGTCGAAGTCGAGGTCAGCGATGTCTTCAGGCGTGTAGAGACGATCGACCTCGTGGTTCGAGACCGTCGCGAACCGGTCTTTGCGTTCCCCGTGCTCCAAAAACGGCTCGAGCGTCTCGTCTTCCCACGACTCCCGTTGCTGGGAGATCTCGTCCAGCTCGTTCTCGTCGAACATTGTCTAGCGTATAGATGCAACTCTTCTAAAGTGTTACCCCCGTCGAGGCGGCTGTCTGGCGGAATCAGCGGCCGACACCAGATGTGAATCATATGCTAACCCGTTACACGATACTTCTTACCAATAGTAACAAAAGCTATAAGAACTGGACTTCTGATTACCAAGACATGGGTGTCAATCACACCACAGAAGTGGACAGTTTCGAGTGGGATATTCCGGAATCGTACGCGATCACGTCGGTCGTCGCAGACCATGCTGACTCGGTCGGCGATCGCGTCGCCGTCCGCTTCCTCGATGACGAGGGGGCCCGCGAAGAACGAACCTACGCTGACATTCGGGACGACATGAACCGGTTTGCCAACGGCCTCGAGTCCCTCGGCGTCGGACAAGGTGACCGGATCATGCACCTGTTCCCGCGCCATCCCGACGCCTTCGCCGTCCAACTGGGCGCGCTGGCGACCGGGTCGCTGTTGGTCCCCTGTTCGTCGATGCTGCGCTCGAAAGACATCGAGTTTCGGGCGAACGACTGCAACGCGACGAGCATCGTCGTCCACGAGTCGCTGACCGACATGGTCGAGCCGGTCCTCGAGGAGACGCCACTCGAGCGAGTCATCGTCCTCGACGGGTCCGAAGACGACCTGCAGGGCGAGGGATGGACGACGGTCGCGGCCGTCATGGCCGAGGGGTCGACCGACTACGACGGCCCCGAATTGGCCGCCGAGGACCCGATGACGATCAACTACACCAGCGGGACGACCGGCCAGCCGAAGCCGGTCCTGCACAAACACCGCTGGCAGTACTGTTTCAACCGGATCAACGCCCCCTACTGGTGGGGCATCGACGAGGACAGCGACCTCGAGGACGAACTGCTGTGGGCGACGACCGGCACCGGCTGGGCGAAGTGGTTCTGGAGCCCGCTCGGCGTCGGCCTGACGACGGGGTCGACCCAGCTCATCTACGACGGCGAGTTCGAGCCCGACACCTTCCTCGAGATCATGGAAGCGGAAGGCGTCACCAAGCTCTGTGCCGTCCCGACGCAGTATCGGATGTTCGCCAACGCCGACCTCGCAGACTACGACGTTCAACTGAACGATGCGCTCTCGGCGGGCGAGCCCCTTAATCGCGAGCCGATCGAGCGGATCCAGGATGCCTGGGGCGTGACCCCACGCGACGGCTACGGGCAAACCGAGACCGTCGCGCTCGTGACGAACTACCCCGGAATCGACGTCAAGCCCGGCAGCATGGGCAAGCCGACGCCGGGCGTCGGCGCGACGATCATCGACGTCGACGACGAGGACGAAGTCGAGGCCGGCGAGATCGGCGAGGTCGCCGTCCCGGTCGATTCGCCGGCAATCTTCGACGGGTACTACGAGAAGCCCGACCTCGACGAGGAGAAACTCTCCGGCGACTACTACCGCACGGGCGACCTCGCCTCCTGCGACGAGGATGGCTACTTCTTCTTCGAGGGGCGGGCCGACGACATCATCATCTCGTCGGGCTACCGGATTGGCCCCTTCGAGGTCGAGGACGCGCTCGTCAGCCACGATGCCGTCGCCGAGGCTGCCGTCGTCGACAGCCCACACGAGGAACGGGGCAGCGTCGTCAAGGCTTACGTGATCCTCGCCGAGGAATACGAGGGCAGCGACGAGTTGAAAGACGAACTACAGGACTTCATGAAAGAAGAGACGGCACCCTACAAGTACCCCCGTCGGATCGAGTTCACCGACGAACTCCCCAAGACCTCGAGCGGGAAGATCCGCCGCGTCGAACTCCGAAAAGAAGAGCAGAAGAAACACGGCCTGTAGCACGGTCGACGGCCGTTCGCGTGCGGTTTTTATCGCGAATCCGTCCCGTTAGTCCGCCGGGTGGAAGACGATCGTCCGCTCGCCGTCCGTCTCGTTCGGCTCGACGGTCGCGGTGACGCGGTCGCCGATCTCGACGTCGTCCTGATCGATGCCCCGCACGATCCCCGTGAGCCGGACGCCGTCGAAGTCGACGACAGCGGTGACGTAGGGTGCATCGTCCTCGAACTGCGGCGTCGGGACGAACACAGTCGTGTGCGTAACGATCTCGCCGGACGCTGGCAGGTCCCGCTCCGTGAGTTCGCGGTCGCCACAGTGGGGACAGGCACGCCGTGGCGGCAGCAGGCCGTGCTCGTTCTCGCAGGTGAGGTAATAGCCCTCGCCCTCTGCAAGCGCCTCGAGGAACGCGTCGTACTCGCCGTTGGTCACGTCAGTCATCACTCCATCACCTCCAGGACGTGAACGGTCGCACTGGCAACCGTCCCACCGGCGTTCTGGGCGACGCCGATCGTCGCGTCGTCGGAAACGGCGTCGGCACGCGGATGGGTGCCATCGAGCAGCGTCGCGACCGCCGCGACCTGTGCGGCTCCGGTCGCGCCCACGGGGTGGCCCTTCGCTTTCAGGCCGCCCGAGAGATTCACGGGCAGTTCCCCGTCACGGCGCGTCTCGCCGCGGCGGGCGGCTCCGATCGCCTCGCCATAGCTGTAGAGGCCGAGCGCCTCGAGGGCCAGCACTTCGGCGATCGTAAAGCAGTCGTGGACCTCAACGAGGGAGACGTCGCTGGGCTCGATATCGGCGTCGTCATAGGCTTCCTCGGCGGCTTCCCGTGTCGCAGGTGTCCGTGAGAGGGACTGACGATCGTGCAGCGCCATCGTATCGCCGCCGTGGCCGGCCCCCGTGATCGCGATCGATGCCTCGAGGTCGTGTTCCGCGGCGTACTCCGGGGACGCCAAGACGAGTGCGGACGCGCCGTCGCTGATCGGACAGGAGTCGTAGAGGGTAAACGGGGACGCGATCTCGGGCGCGCCGAGTGCCTCCTCGACCGTGATCTCCTGCTGGAGGTGAGCGTGGTCGTTGACCAACGCGTTGTCGTGGTTTTTGACCGCGATGTGGGCCAAGTCCTCGTGGGTCCCGCCGTACTCGTCGAAATAGGCACGTGCCATCAGCGCGTACGCGCCAGGGAAGGTGACGCCAGACCGGACTTCGTAGAGGTCGTCGGCCGCACCGGCCAGCCCCTTCGTCGCCCCAGCCGTGCCCATGTTCGTCATCCGTTCCATACCGCCGGCAACGACGACGTCGGCCTCGCCGCTTCTGATCGCGCGGACGGCGTCACGCACCGCGACCCCGCTCGAGGCACACGCGCTTTCGATCCGCCGCGAGGGGGCAGTCGTGCCGATCGCCTCCGCCATGAGCGGGCCCTGGTGACCCTGCTCTTCCGAGAGGGAGCCGACGAAGTTGCCGTAGAAGAGTTCGTCGACGTCTGCAGCCGGGACGCCGGCGTCCTCGAGGGCGGCGAGGCCGGCCTCTGCGAACATGTCTCTGCCCGTCCGATCGGGATGCGATCCAAACGACGTCATACCCGTTCCGGCGAGTCGTACCTGCGACATTAGCTACCAGAACCACATATCAGTTCACACGGTATAGCTGTGTCGGACGACGACCGCGTGCTGTATTCGGCCTTTCCGTTACTGACGAGAGTCGGGACATTTACTACGACAGTACCACCACCACTGAATGAATGGTATCAAACGTAGAGACGATCGACCGTGTCGGCGTCGTCGGTGCTGGCACGATGGGCAGTGGTATCGCACAGGTCGCCGCAACCGCGGGCTACGACGTCGTCATGCGCGACATCGAACAGGAGTTCGTCGAAAACGGCTTCGAGACGATCGACGACAGTCTCGGTCGCCTCGTCAACAGAGACGCCCTGACCGAGGACGAAGCCGACGCGGCTCGCGACCGGATCACGGGCACGACCGCGCTCGACGATCTCGCGGACTGTGACATCGTCGTCGAGGCGGCACTCGAGGATCTCGAGGTCAAACGTGACATCTTCGCCGACCTCGACGAGATCTGTCAGGACGACGCCGTCCTCGCGACGAACACGAGTACGCTCTCGATTACGTCGATCGCGAGCGCGACCGATCGGGCAGCGGACGTCATCGGTCTCCACTTCATGAACCCGGTGCCCGTGATGGAGGGCGTCGAGGTCGTCACCGGCGAGAAGACGGCCGACGAGGTCACGGAACTGGCCCACGCCTTCGCCGAAGACCTCGGGAAGACGACCTGGGAATCCGACGACAAACCCGGCTTCGTCACCAACCGCATCCTGATGCCCTGGATCAACGAGGGCATTCGGGCCTACGACGAGGGGGTCGCGACGAAAGAGGACATCGACGCGGGGATGGAACTCGGCACGAACGTCCCGATGGGGCCGCTGACGCTGGCCGATCACATCGGTCTGGACATCTGTCTGCACGCCTCCGAGACGCTCCACGAAGAGTTAGGCGACCGCTACAAGCCAGCCTACCTCCTCAAACGCAAGGTCGAGGCCGGCGAACTCGGCAAGAAGACTGGAAAAGGCTTCTACGACTACGAGTAAGTACTCGTCCTATTCGCCCAGGTGCCGTGAGATAACCTCCTTCTGTATTTCCGAGGTCCCCTCGTAGATCGTGGTGATCTTGGCGTCGCGGTAGTAGCGTTCGACATCGAAGTCCTTGGTGTAGCCGTAGCCCCCGTGGACCTGCACTGCCTCGTCCGCGACGTCGACGGCCGCCTCGCTGGCGAAGTACTTCGCCATACTTGCCGCCTGCGGGTCGAGTCCGTCGTCGTTTTTGCGAGCGGCGTCGCGCGTCAGCAGGCGTGCGGCCTGCACGTCGGTCTGCATGTCCGCGAGCTTGTGGGCGATCGCCTGGTGGTTGATGATCGGCTCGCCGAACTGTTCGCGTTCGTTGGCGTAGCTCACGGCAGCGTCGAGGGCCGCCTGGGCGACGCCGACAGCCTGACTGGCGATCGCGATCCGGCCACCGGTCAGGATCGAGAACGCAGACTTCAGCCCGTCACCGACTTCCGTCAGGCGATTCTCTTCGGGAATCCGCACATCGTCGAAGATGAGCGTCGTGGTGTCGCTGGCACGCAGCCCGAGCTTGTCCTCTTTCTTGCCGACCTCGAGTCCCGGCGTGTCCTTGGGCACCAAAAACTGGGTCACGGTGTCGGGGTCGTCGCGGTCGGTCTTCGCGAACAGGATGACGACGCCCGCGCGCTTGCCGTTCGTGATCCACTGTTTCTTGCCGTTGATGACGTACTCGCCGTCCTCGAGCCGCGCTTCAGTACTCATCTCGGCCGGGTTCGAGCCGGCGTCGGGTTCCGAGAGCGCGAACGCGCCGACCGGGCGACCGTCGACCATCTCCGGCAGCCACTCGTCTTTGTGCTCCTCGGTGCCGAACTGGCGGATGCACGACGTGGCCAGACAGTGGACCGACAGCGCCGTCGCGACCGCCAGGTGGCCGCGTGCCAGCTCCTCGTTGACGATGCTGTAGGTCACTTCGTCAGCGTCGAACCCGCCGTACTCCTCGGGGACTGTGAGCCCGGTCAGATCGAGCTCCGCGAGCCCATCCCAGACGTCCTCCGGAAACGTCTGGGCCTCGTCGTGCTCGTCGACCGTCTCGACGACTTCTTTGTCGACGAAATCGCGGACGGTATCCTGTATCAGCTGCTGCTCGGCTGTCAGCTCCATACCGGAGTGTTCGAGAGCGGGATAGTAAAGCGTCCGATTCCGTTATGCAACCGTCACCGATGCCGGTGTTACCGCTCGAGACCGCGGTGTGGCCCAGATAGGTAACTAAAAATAGCGCCTCCCGAGAGGGGTACGTATGACAGTTCGGCAGTCAAGAGAAGCGGCAGTCGAATGTATCGACGACGGCGATACGGTCGGCGTCGGCGGCTTCGTCGCCGTCGGGATTCCGGAGTACGTACTCGAGGCGCTTGGCGAACGATATGCCGAGACGGGCAACCCCGAAAATCTGACCCTCTATCATCCCGCGGCGGAAGGCGACCGACAGGGCCGTGGGCTCTCGCATCTGGTCCAGGACGGCATGCTCGAGCGCACGATCGCGAGCCACTGGGGCTTTACGCCCGACCTCATGACGAAAATCGTCGACAACGAGATCGAGGCCTACAACCTGCCCTTTGGCGTGATGGATCACATGCTCCGCGACACCGCCGCGGGCAAGCCTGGCACGATCAGCCACGTCGGGCTGGGGACGTTCGTCGATCCCCGCCAGGACGGCGCGAAGGCCAACGACATCACCGACGAGGACATCGTCGAGCTCATGACCGTCGACGGCGAGGAGTACCTCTTCTATCACTCGGTGCCGATCGACGTGGCGATCATCCGTGGGACGACGGCCGACGAGGACGGCAACATCACCATGGAACGGGAAGCGCTCGACTCGAACGTGCTGGCGATGGCTCAGGCTGCCCACAACTCCGGCGGCACCGTGATCGCTCAGGTCGAGCGCGTCACGGAGTCGGGCACGCTCACCGCCCGCGACGTGGCCGTCCCCGGCGTGCTGGTCGATTCCGTCGTCGAAGCGCCGCCGAGTCACCACCAGCAGACGTACGCCGAAGACTACAACCCCGCCTACAGCGGCGAGATCAAACAGCCGACCGACGACGATCTCGAGCCGCTCCCGCTCGACGTGCGGACGATCATCGCCCGCCGGGCCGCGATGGAGCTCGAGCCGGATTCGGTCATCAATCTCGGCGTTGGCGTCCCGGAACTCGTCCCAGTCGTTGCAGCCGAGGGCGGCGTCGACGACGAGATAACCCAGACCGTCGAGTCGGGGCCGGTCGGCGGCGCTGCCTCCGGCGGGATCAGCTTCGGGACCGCGGTCAACCACGAGGCGCTGGTCTCTTCGACTCAGCAGTTCGACTTCTACGACGGCGGCGGTCTCGATATGGGCTTTCTGGGGATGGCACAGGCCGACGCGATGGGCAACATCAACGTCAGCCGGTTCGGCTCGCAGCTGCCCGGCTGTGGCGGCTTCATCAACATCACCCAGAACGCCGAGAAGGTCGTCTTCTGTGGCACCCTGACGACCGACGGCCTCGAGATCGAGGCCGGCGACGGCGAACTCTCGATCGAACAGGAGGGATCGAGCTCGAAGTTCGTCGACTCGGTCGAGCAGATCACGTTCAGCGGCGAGTACGCCGTCGAGATCGACCAGCCGATCGTCTACGTGACCGAGCGCGCCGTCTTCGAACTCACTCCTGAGGGCCTCGAGCTCACGGAGGTCGCACCCGGCATTGACGTCGAGGATGACGTCATCGATCCGATGGGCTTCGAGCCGCTCGTGGCCGACGACCTCGCGGAGATGAACCCGGCACTGTTTGCCGACGAGCCGCTCGACCTGACCGACGCGGTCTAAGCTGTGCCAACGGAGCCGTCGCCCTCGGAGCGCGAAAGCAGGAACGGTTAAGCGATCGCGTCGAAAACCCGTTTTCCATGGTTGCGTACGATAACCTCTCGATCGATCACGACGACGGTGTCGCGACTGTCACACTCGACAGCACGGCCGGGCGAAACGCACTCACGCTCGAGATGGCCAACGAACTGGTGTCGGCGGCGACGACGCTCGGCGAGGACCCCGACACGCGGTGTATCGTCCTCACACACGCGGGTGATTTCTTCGGCTCCGGTGCCGATCTCGGCGCTCTCTCTGGCGACGAGTCCGATGCGGCACACATCCGGGAACTGGCCGGCCGAGCCCACGAAGCGATCGTCCAGTTCCACCGGTCGGAGACGCCGGTCGTCGGCGGCGTCAACGGCATCGCCGCCGGGATCGGCTTCAGCCTGGCGCTGTTTCCGGACCTGCTCGTCCTCGGCGAGGATGCGACGCTCAAGTTCGCGTATCCGGGCATCGGCCTGACCGGCGACGGCGGCGCGACGTTTTTCCTGCCGCGGCTAGTGGGCCTACGAGCCGCCAAGGAACTCGTCCTAAAAGACGACCCCATCAGCCCCGAGGAGGCCCGCGAGCTGGGGCTGGCCAACGAAGTCGTCCCCACCGATGAGTTCGACGACCGGCTGGCCGAGCTTACCGCCGAGCTTGCAGCGGGGCCGACCCAGGCGTTCGGGACGACGACCCGCCTGCTGACCGACAGCTACGAGCATTCCCTTGAGCGACAGCTCGCGGCGGAGACGAACGGCATCGCAGCCGCAACGCGAACGGAAGACTACGAGCGCGGTCTCGAGGCCTTTTTCGGCGACGACGAGCCCGACTTCGTCGGCCGGTAACACCCCATTCTGACGGCGAGCGTGGCAAATCGCTGCCGTCCCAGTTCGCGGTCGGACGTACTGCCCGAAACACTGAGCATGATTCTTTATGATAGTGTATGTCGAACCGGACGGTATGCATCTCGGAGTAGTCATCCCGCGGACTGGCTCACACGACCCGACCGATCTTGCGATCAGCGCCGAAGCACAGGGGTATGACTCCGTCTGGATGGGCGAGCTGTGGGGCTCGAGTTCGGTCGTGAAACTCAGCGAGATCGCCGCGCTGACCGACGAGATCGAACTCGGTACCGCGATCGTGAACGTGTTCTCGCGGACGCCGGCCGTCCTTGCGATGACCGCCGCAACGCTCGACCAGGTCGCCGACGGTCGTGCGTCGCTGGGCGTCGGCACGAGCACGCCCACTGCCGTCGAGACGATCCACGGGAAATCGTTCGAACGCCCGGTTCGGCGCTCGCACGAGACTATCGAGATCATCCAGCACATCTTGACCGACGACAAGCCGGTCGACTACGACGGCGAACTCGTCAGCGTCTCCGGTGTCCCGCCGCTGGATCGGGACGTTCCAGTCTATCACGCGGCGCTCGGCCCGGCGAACCGCCGCGTCGTCGGCCGCCTCTGTGACGGCTGGCTGCCACACAACATTCCCTTTTCTCAACTCGACGAGGCGTTCGAGGTCGTCGAAACGAGCGCTCGAGAACGCGATCGCGACCCCGGCGAAATCACGATCGCCCCGTACGTCCCGTCGGCTGTCTGCGAAGATTCCGAGGCGGCCTACGACGCCGTTCGCGGTCACATTGCCTATTACGCGGGCAGCGCCGAGGGCTACCGGAAGGCGATCGCCACCGCGTTCCCCGAGCAGGTCGAGCGCGTCGCTGAGGCCTGGCAAGCGGGCGACCGTGCCGACGCGACGGCGCTGGTCACCGACGAGATGGTCGACGACCTCGGCGTCGCCGGAACGCCGTCCGAGGCTCGCGAGCGGCTCCGAACGCTGGTCAGCGACACGATCGTCGACCGCCCGCTCGTGACGATCCCGGAGCAGGCCGCCGACGACGTGGCCGAAGACACGATCGAGGCGCTGGCACCGGTTGCCGACGACTGACGGCGTTCGAACGGACCGGAACCGAGTTAGACGTAATCCAGATTGACCTGCGTCACGTTCGCCGACCGCTTGACGATGTCGGCGATCTCCTCGCGGCGCGGCTCGTCGATGCGACTCTGTGGGCCACAGACACAGATCGCCCCGCGGATCTCGTCGCTTTTGTCTAGCACCGGGGCGGAGATACAGATCATGCCCGCGATGCGTTCGCCCTCGTCGATGGCATACCCCTGCTCGCGGATCGTCTCGAGCTGGTCGAAGAGCACGTCGGGGTCCGTGATGGTCTGGTTCGTCATCTCGACGAGCCCCTGCCGATCGATGATCTCCTGAACGCGGTCGTCGGGCATGTGTGCGAGAATTGCTTTCCCAGGTGCCGCCGCGTGCAACGGCATACGCGCACCGGGGTACGCGAACAGATTGACGGCGTCGGGGCCTTCCTGAACCGCGACGATCACACACTGGTCGTTCTCTTCGATCATCAACGTCACGTGTTCGCCGGTCTCCGCCGCGATGTCCTGCAGTTCATCGCTGACGGCCTGAAACACTTCCAGCCGGTGGCGCTGTCGGTGGCCTACCTCGAGAAACCGGGTCGTCGTCGAATACTCCTTGTCCTCGACTGTAACGTAGCCCGTCTCGACGAGTGCCTGCAGATAGTTGTGGACGGTGCTGACGGGCATCTCGAGGCGGTCTGCGAGTTCTGAGACCCGCCCACCGCCGTTTTCCGCGAGTTCGTCGACGATCCTGAACGCCCGTTCGACCGATCGGTTTGACGCGCCCGTCATCACACAGTGCATTCGACCGGACCCATAGAAGTATTTCGGCTCTCCCGAATGAAGTTTCAATGGTTTCGTGTCAATCGCGGACAAGAGCACAAAACGAACTCGGTCGGCGGCGCCAGTGCCTTCTCGAGCGATCACACACTGCTGGATTCATCCGTCGCTGTCAAACACTGTCGTCACTGAGCGCTTGCCGAACGAGCACCGAATTGCGTTTCGGGTGTGACGGAACTCGTTTTCCCCGATATCTACATCTATTCGTGGCAATTACGCCTCTCAAGTGTTGTGTCTGCTGAAACGCCCACATTCAGCTCTACTGAAAACAGATACCAATCAAAAATAGTCGCGTACCTGCGCCGGACCGATCAGCTGACAGTGATGGCCCGGTTGCGCCGTTCGTGAGATTACAATCATATGATTGTAATGGACGGGCGAAGACGGTGGCCGGTTCGTGCGAACCGGTCCCGCTCCAATCACAAACGCCGTTTGATGCACGTCGACGGAAAATTAGAATAGCTGAGACTATTCCATCACATTCTCATTCTAATCAGGATTAGACAATGCTTGGCGATCGTATAATTTGTAACAGTCACGTTGAGGTGGACACAAGTCTTGTTCTTCATTCAATCGGTAATACCCCCTCAAGAAGGAGATTCAGGACTCTATTCCCGATCTAGAAAGAAACTCGTGCTGTGGGTTTCGGAGATACGAAATGTGGCCATATATGTAAAATCTCAAATACTAAAACCATTGATCCGATTTAGTCATCATGTATTACATTTTAACTGCTTGTCGATCTTTCCCGACAGCGATGCGTTCATATTCGACCGCGCTCGTCATCGCTCCCGCATGCGAACCCATATGATTTAGTTACATGATATGCTCATCCATGGTATGGTTAGACGAAGTGTGCTGTTCTCACCCGGCGATAAGCCCGACCTCATGCGGAAGGCAGCAATGGGCGACGCAGATGTCGTCGTGTTCGACCTCGAGGATGCCGTCGCGCCGGCTGACAAGGGCCAGGCGCGCGAGGCCGTTCGCGAGGTCCTCGACGAGATCGATCCGGACTGTGAGGTCGCCGTTCGCGTGAATCCGATCGGCTTGGGCGCGATGACCGACCTCGAGATGATTCTCGAGGGGCCACGCCCGGACAGCATCATGGTGCCGAAAACGGAAGACGAGACTGATATCCAGCGGATAGAAGCGCGACTCGAGGACGCCGACGCATCGTGTCCGGTGCTGGCGCTGATCGAATCCGCGGCGGGCGTTCTTCGCGCCGACGAGATCGCAGCGGTCGACGCGACCGACGCGCTGCTGTTCGGAGCTGAAGACCTCGCAGCCGATATCGGTGCGACGCGTACGAGCGAGGGCACAGAAGTACTGTACGCGCGCGAGCGGACGGTGATCGCGGCCAGCGCCGCCGGTATCGACGCGATCGACATCGTCTACACCGACTACGGAGATACGGACGGCCTCCGCGAGGAAACGACGTTCGCCCGACAACTCGGCTACGACGGGAAAATGGCGATCCATCCGGATCAGGTGCCGGTGATCAACGACGCGTTCACCCCCAGCGACGACGACATCGAGTGGGCAGAGCGCGTTCTCGCCGCCCATACCCGGTCGGATACGGGTGTGTTCGAAGTCGACGGCGAGATGATCGATGCGCCACTCATCGCGCAGGCCGAACGGATCCTCGAGCGTGCCGAAGAAGCTGAAAACTGAAGCGGTCTCGAGTCGCTTATCGCGCCTGCTCGATCTCCTCGAGCGCCGCGGGATTCTCGATGCTGCTCATGTCCCCGAGATCTTCGCCGGTGTACGTCGCTTCGACCGCCCGGCGGATGATCTTGCCCGACTGCGTTTTGGGGAACTCGTCGACGAACAGCACCTCGCGCGGGCGGAACGGCTTCCCGAGTTCTGCGCCGACCTGCGCGCGCAGTTCGTCACGGAGGTCGTCAGTTTCCTCGATGTCGTTCTCGAGGACGACGTAGGTGACGACGGCGGTGCCGGTCGTTTCGTCGGGCGCGCCGATGGCGGCGGCCTGGTTGACGGCCTCGTGGTCGATGAGCGCCCCTTCGACTTCGGCAGGACCGACTTTTCGGCCGGCCACGTTGAGCGCATCGTCGGCGCGGCCGTGGAGGAACCAAAAGCCGTCTTCGTCCTTCTGGGCCCAGTCGCCGTGGTCCCACAGCGGCGGGTCCTCGAACGTCGACCAGTATTCCTCGAGATAGCGCTCGTCGCCCGACCAGAGCGATTTCGTCATCGAGGGACAGGAGGCACGCGCGACGAGGTAGCCGCGTTCGTGGTCCTCTCTGACGGAATTGCCCGCGCGGTCGACGATGTCGATATCCATCCCCAGTCCGGGTCCGCCGAGCGTACAGGGTTTGAGCGGTTCGCTCGGCATCGGCATCAGGAAACAGCCCATGATTTCGGTCCCGCCGGAGATGTTGACGATCGGGCACTCGCCGCCGCCGACGTGTTCGTAGAACCACTGCCAGGATTCGGGGTCCCACGGCTCGCCTGTCGAGCCGAGGATGCGGAGCGAGGAGAGGTCGTGACCCTCGAGCCAGTCATCTCCATGCTTGCGCAGCGCGCGGATCGCGGTCGGCGAGATGCCGAACTGCGTGACGCCGTGGCGGTCGATCAGGTCCCAGAACCGATCGGGCTCGGGGTAGTCCGGTGCACCCTCGTACATGACGACCGTGCCGCCGAAGGCGTGCGTGCCGATCAGCGTCCACGGGCCCATCATCCAGCCGATGTCAGAGACCCAGAAGAACCGATCAGCCGGTTTGAGGTCGAACCCGAAGTGTAGTTCCTTGGCCGGCTGAACGAGCGCGCCGGCATGGGTGTGAACAATTCCCTTCGGTTTCCCCGTCGTCCCCGACGAGTACAGCAGCATCGATTCCTGACTCGATCCGAGCGATTTCGTCTCGTACGCGTCGTCCTGGGAGGCGACAGCGTCGGTCCAGCGTTCGTCTCGCTCGTCGTTCCAGGGGACCTCGTCGGCACTGACCAGTCCCAGACGGTCGTAGACGATGGTGTGCTCGACGTGGCCCGCTTCCGCGATCGCCTCGTCGGCACTCGATTTGAGGCGAACCTCGCTGCCGCGACGCTGGAACCCGTCGCCGGTAAACAGGACCGAACACTCTGCGTCCGCGATCCGAGTCGCCGTCGCGTCGACGCCGAAGCCTGAGAAGATCGGGACCGCGATCGCGCCGACTTTGAAACAGCCATAGAGGATCGCGATGACTTCGGGCACCATCGGCATGTAGAGGCCGACCGTGTCCCCGGTTCCGACGTCGCGCTCCTCGAGCGCGTTGGCCACCTGATTGGCCTGTCGGTGGAGGTCGTGATACGTGATTTCTCGTACCTCGCCGTCTTCGCCTTCCCAGAGGCATGCGACTTCGTTCCGCGTCTCGCTGGTGGCGGCCGCGTGGCGGTCGACGGTGTTGTGGGCGATGTTGAGCTCGCCGCCGGGATACCAGTCGGTGAACTGCGGTCCCTCGCTATCGTCACGGACGCGGTCGTAGTCCTCGTCGAACTCGAGGCCGAGGTAGTCGATCACCTCGTCCCAGAACCACTCGAGGCCCGACTCCGGGACGCCGTCGACCTCGGTGGTCGTGCGCTCGATGAGCGCGTCGTAGTCGTCGATGTCGTACTCCTGCATGAACTGCTGGACGTTCGTCGATTCGATGAACTCCTGACTCGGTTCGTGGACGATTTCGTCGGTCGCTGGTGTCTCTGTCATTCGTGGGCTTAGATCACTGTGGTTGGGTAGCGGGCGATACGTCGATCCGATGGCGGCGAGCGATGGGAACGCATATTCGCTCATCGGTCGTTGCGGCGCGTATGAAAGCCGTCGTCCGGACGAACTTCGACGACAGCGTCTCTGCCTACGACGCCTACGAGCAGCGAACCGGCCGGTTTACCGCACTCGCTAGACTGCTAGCCGCCGAACTGTCGGCGCGAGCCGATGGGCCGTTCGACGCCGTTCTCGATGCCGGTGCCGGCACGGGCGCGAGCACGCGCGTCTTCGCCGAGCGGGCGCAACGAACGGTCGGACTGGATATCAGCCGCGAGATGCTGCGCGAACTCGAGGCTGCGCCCCGCGTCGAGGGTGATTTCGATCACCTGCCCTTCGTCGACGGCGCGTTCGACGGCGTTGCGTTTACCGCGTCGCTCTTTCTCGTCCCTGAGCCGGCGGTCGCGGCGCGGGAGGCTGCCCGCGTCCTGCGGCCAGGCGGCGTCGTCGGTGCCGTCGCGCCGCTTGGCTGGGTCGACGCTGACGGGACGGACGTCTTTGCCGACCTCGATCGGCAGTCTCGCTCGCCAACGGGTGCCGACGCGGTCGAGGCGGCGCTCGCCGACGCGTTCACCATCACCACGGGCACCTGGCGATTCGCGACGACGGCCGAGAACGTGCGGCGCTTCCACGCGATTCCGGCGATGGCGGCGCGTCTCTATCCGAGACTCGCCGCCGACGAGCGCGTCGCGAAGGCGCGAGAGTTGCTCGCGGGCCTCGAGGGAACCGTCGAACAGCGGTGGCGATGGATCGTCGGCGTCGCGGAGTGAGCCGGTTCGACCGCGCCCAGTCGGCATCGCTACGTTGCGTGCTCGCGTTTCAGTGAGAGTGCCGTCCGGTCGAACTCACAGACCAGCGGCTCCTCCTCCTCATTTACTTTGAACACTTCGACGTGCATAGTGACGATTCCGCGCTCGCCGTCGCTGGTCTCGTGTTTGTCAGTGACCGTCGACTGGACCCGGATCGTGTCCCCGTGATAGACTGGATTCGGGTGTTCGACGTTGTCGTACGAGAGGTTCGCGACGATCGTCCCGTCGGTGGTGTCGGGGATCGTGAGCCCGACGGCCAGGCTCATCGTGTAGAGCCCGTTGACCAGCCGCCCGTCGAACTGCGTCTCCGCGGCGAATTCGGCGTCGAGATGCAAGGGCTGCTGGTTCATCGTCATGTCACAGAACTGCTGGTTGTCGCGTTCGCTGATCGTCCGGCGTTTCTCGTGTTCGATGGTCTCGCCGACCTCGAAGTCCTCGTAGTAGCGTCCTGTCATGGCTGTCGTAGGTAGTAAACGGTTGGCAGGCGATCAGAGGATCGTCCCGTGTTTCTTGTCGGGCAGGTCCTTGTCGATGTCCTCGTAGAACGCAAAGCGGTTCGTGAGTTCCTCCCGCAGACTGCTCGGCGGGACGATCTCATCGATGACGACTTCGCTCGCCATCCGGTGGATGTCGATGTCCTCGCGGTACTCCTCGCGGAGTTCCTGTTCTTTGCGCTCGCGCTCGTCTGGGTCGTCGATCTCCGAGAGCTTGCGCGCGTAGACGGCGTTGATCGCCGCTTCGGGGCCCATAATGGCGATCTCGCCCGAGGGCAGCCCGATGACGCTCTCGGGGTCGTATGCAGGGCCGGACATCGCGTAGATGCCCGCACCGTAGGCCTTCCGGACGACGACCGACTGTTTGGGCACCGTCGCCGAGGACGTGGCGTAGATCATCTTCTTGCCCTGTTCTAAGATGCCGTCTTTCTCGACCTGCGAACCGGCCATGAAGCCCGGCGTGTCACAGAGGTACAGCAAGGGGACGTCGTAGGCGTCACAGGTCCAGATGAACTGGGCTGCCTTCTCGGCGGCGTCCGGGAAGATCGCGCCCGCGCGGTGGGCGGGCTGGTTGGCGACGATCCCGACCGGTCGGCCGTCGATCCTCGCGAAGGCGGTGATGATCTCCTTTCCGAACTCCGGCCGGAGTTCGAGCGTCGAGCCGGCGTCGACGATCCGATCGATGACGTCGAACATGTCGTAGCCCTTGTTTGGTTCCTGAGGTACGACGGCATCGATACCTTCGGGTGAGGCGGCCGGTGCCTGACCGTCCGTCTGGGGTGGTTTCTCGTCCGCGTTGTTCGGTAGGTAGCTCATCAGTTGAGCGACCAATTCTCGAGCGTGTTCCTCATCGTCGGCGACGAGGTCCGCACTCCCCGAGTATTGGGCGTGGACGTCCGGGCCACCGAGTTCCTGCAGGTCGATCTGTTCGCCGGTGACCATCTCGACCATGCGCGGACTGGCGATAGCCATCGCCGACATATCCCGGACCATGACGGTGAAGTCGGCGAACACGGGCGTGTAGGCCGCGCCGGCGATACAGGGCCCATAGAGGACACAGATCTGTGGCACGCGACCCGAGAGCATCGAGTGGTTGTAGTAGTACTTCCCGATACCCTCGCGGTTCGCGAAGAAGCCGGTCTGCTGGTCGATCCGGCCACCCGACGAATCCATCAGGTACAACACCGGCTTGCCCGTCTTCAGGGCGCGCTGTTGCATCCGGAGGAACTTCTCGACGCCCTTCGCGGCCATGCTGCCACGTTTGACCGTGTAGTCGTTGGCCATGAAGTGGACATCCCGGCCCTCGAACTCGGCCGCGCCCGTGATGAGGCCGTCGGCCGGCAGCTGATCGTCGGCGTCGAACTCCGCGAACCGGCCGTCCTCGAAGAGGAAGTCGTCGCCGAACCAGAGGTCGATCCGGTCGCGGACGAACAGTTTGCCCTCCTCGGGCAGTTGCTCCTTGTACTTCTCCGGGCCGCCCTCAAGGATCTCCTCGATCTCCTCGAGCAGCACTTCTTCGCGGTCGGTCGGTCCAAGGTCCCCATCGGGCTGGGCCTCGGCTTCGCCCGCCGCCGTCGCACCGGCGTCGCTGTCGCCGTCGTAGGACGCGCTGCTGATCTCGTCGCCGCCATCGGTGACGACGGTCACGTCCTCCCGGTACTGCGACGCCATGGCTTCGGCGATCGCCTGTGCCTCCGTTTCGGTCGTGTCGTCTGAAATCTTGATTCGCATCGGTGATCACTCCAGTCGGACGAGGGTATCGCCCATGTCGACGGAGTCGCCCGCCGCGATCGGGACCGATTCGACTGTCCCGCCACTGGCGGCGACCACGTCGTTTTCCATCTTCATCGCCTCGAGCACGCAGACGACGTCGCCCGCGGCGACCTCGTCGCCTTCCTCGACGGCGACCGAGAGGATGGTTCCCTGCATCTCCGCGGTGATGGCGTCGGCAGTGGCGACCTCGGCCGTGGATCCGCCGCCAGATCCGGCGGACCCACTGGATCCGCCGCTGTTATCGGCTGACTCGGCCGTCATCCGCACGCTCGCGTCTTCGATGACGACGTCAAACCGCTTGCCGTCGACCTCGACGGCGACCTCCGCGGTTGTCGATTCCGTACCGTCGCCGCCGGCCGCCTCCGCGGGCCCCCAGCGGTCGACAGCGTCTTCGAGCGCGTCGTCCTCGAGTTCTCGATCGAGGTACTTGGTGGTGTGATCGCCGGCGACGAAGGCGTCGTCGTCGAGCATCAGCCGGTGGAACGGGATCGTCGTGTGGACGCCCTCGACGTCGAAGTGCTCGAGCGCGCGCTTCGAACGCTCGAGACAGTGGGCACGATCCTCGCCGCTGACGATCAGTTTCCCGATCATCGAGTCGTAGTCGCCGCCGATCTCGTCGCCCTGTGCGACCGCGTGATCGAGGCGGATCCCGATACTCGTCGGTGGTCGGTAGGTCGTCAGTTGTCCGGGCGTGGGCGTGAAGTCAGTGGCCGGATTCTCGGCGTTGATACGGTACTCGATCGCGTGGCCGTCGATTTCGACGTCGTCCTGGGAAAATGCGAGGTCCTCGCCGGCGGCCACCCGCAGCTGCCACCGGACGATGTCGATGCCGGTCACTTCCTCGCTGACGGTGTGTTCGACCTGGATGCGGGTGTTCACCTCCATGAAGTAGAACTCACCGTCTTCGACGAGGAACTCCACCGTGCCGGCGTTCGTGTACCCGGCCTCGCGGACGCCCTGCCGGGCTGCCTCGCCGATCTCGTCGCGCAGGTTGGCGTCGAGCGCCGGGCTTGGGGCCTCCTCGATGACCTTCTGGTGGCGACGCTGCAGCGAGCAGTCGCGCTCGCCGAGGTGGCGGACGTTGCCGTGCTGGTCCGCGAGTACCTGCACCTCGATGTGTTTGGGTGCCTCGAGGTACTTCTCGACGTAGACCGAGTCGTTACCGAAATAGGCCTCGCCCTCACGTTTGGCGCTCTCGAGGGCGTCGTCGACCTCGGCCTCGCTGCGGACGATCTTCATGCCGCGGCCGCCACCGCCGCCTTCGGCCTTGATGGCGATGGGGTAGCCGAACTCCTCGCCGAGGGCTCGCACCTCGTCGGCGTCGTCGACCGGTTCGGTCGTCCCTGGGACGACCGGAACGCCGGCGTCCTGCATGACGGTTCGGGCCTTCGTCTTCTCGCCGAGGGTCTCCATGGCGTCGCTCGGCGGGCCGACCCACGTGACGCCGGGTGTCTCCTCGACGCGGCGGGCGAACGTGGCGTTTTCGGCGAGGAAGCCGTAGCCGGGGTGGATCGCGTCCGCGCCGGCCCGTTCGGCGACGTCGATGATCGTCTCCTGATCGAGGTACGACTCGCTGGCCGGTGCGGGGCCGACGTTGTACGCCTCGTCGGCGTAGTCGACGTGGCCGCCGTTGCGGTCGGCGTCGCTGTAGACGGCGACCGTCTCACAGCCGAGTTCCTCGCAGGCTGCCATCACGCGCACCGCGATTTCGCCGCGGTTCGCGACGAGAACTTTTTCGAACATGGTCAGTAGGATTTGGGGAAGCCGATCTGTTGGCCGATGTGGTTGTACGCCATCTGCTGGGAGACCGGGGCCAGCCGCGTGAGGTTGATCTCACGCCACCAGCGCTCGACGTCGTACTCCGTGGCGTAGCCCCAGCCGCCGAAGGCCTGCATCGACTGTTTGACCGCTTCGATGCCGGCCTCGACGGCCGTCGCCTTCGCGACGTTGGTCTCGTAGCCACACTCCTTGCCATGATCGTAGAGCCAGGCGGCTTTCTCGCGCATCAGCGCGGCCGTCTCCATCCGCGCGTAGGCCTTCGTGATCGGGAACGAGACGGCCTGGTGGCTCCCGATCGGCGAATCGAACACTTCGCGGTCGTTGGCGTACTCGATCGCCGTATTCGCGGCGAGCTTGCCGATTCCCGTCCCGGCCGCGGCGAAGCCGATGCGCTCGGGGTTGAGCATGTCGACCAGCGCCCACCAGCCCTCGTCTTCCTCGCCGAGCAGATCCTCCTCAGGGACGCGGACGTCCTCGAGGAACACCTCACACGACTTCGAGTAGTTGATGCCATGTTTGGAGATCGGCGAGACGTCGATCCCGGGGGTATCCATGTCGACGATGAACAGGCTAATGCCGTCGGTGCCGCGATCGACCTCCTCGAGCGGCGTCGTCCGGGTGACGATGATCATGTTGTCCGCCCGGTCGGAGAACGTGATCCAGGCCTTCTGCCCGTTGAGGACGTACTCGTCGCCGTCTTTCTCGGCGCGTGTGGCGACGTTCAGCGTGTTCGTCCCTGCTTCGGGTTCGGTAATGCCGATCGAGAAGTTCCGCTCGCCGGTGGCGATGTCAGTGAGGTACTTCTCTTTCTGGGCCTCCGTGCCGTTCTCGCGGATGCCGACGGCGGCCATGCCTGCGGTGAGAACCAGATACCAGGTACCGGCCATGCCACAGCCTTCGGCACAGAGCGTCTCCATGGCCAGCCCCATATCCTGCATTCCCATACTGGCACCGCCGTATTCCTCGGGAACCAGCAGGCCGTGGAAGCCAGCCTCCCCGAGCTCGTCCCAGAACCCCTGGGCAAACTCTTCGGTTTCTTCTTTCTCGCGCCAGTACTCCGGCCCGTATTCTGCTGCGACCGCTTCTGCGGTCGATCGGATCATCGAACGTTCTTGCGTAGACTCGAAATTCATGGTATAGTATATCGTATGTGGAGTCGTCTCTAATAATTCGTCCTTCGAGGCGGATGCTTACGTCGCCGCCTCGGCTTCGTCTTCCGCCTCGTCTTGCAGTTCGGTCCGGCGGATCTTTCCGGTGACTGTCTTCGGCAGTTCGTCGCGGAACTCGAGTTCGCGCGGGTATTCGTGGGCCGATAGCTCCTCTTTGACGTGAGTTTTGATGTTCTCCTTGAGGTCCTCGGAGGGCGTCGCGCTCTCGCTTGGCACGATGTAGGCTTTCACGATGTTGCCTCGCTCCGAGTGCGGTTTGGGGACGACGGCGGCCTCGGCGACGGCCTCGTGTTCGCCCAGCGAACTCTCGACCTCGAACGGGCCGATCCGGTAGCCCGACGAGAGGATGACGTCGTCGGCCCGCCCTTCGAACCAGAAGTAGCCGTCCTCGTCCTTGTGTGCGAGGTCACCCGAGAGGTACCACTCGCCGTCGGGACCGTCGACGAAACACGAGGCGGTCTTTTCCGGTTTGTTCCAGTACTCGGCGAAGAAGCAGGGGTAGTCCCCGCGCTCGGCGATCTCGCCGGTCTCGCCGGGCTCGAGTACTTCGCCCGTTTCGGGGTCGACGATGTCGGCCTCGATGCCCGGCAGCGGTTTGCCCATCGAACCGGGCCGGAGCTCCATCGTCGGGTAGTTGTTGATGATCATGTTGCCCGTCTCCGTCTGGCCGTACGTGTCGAGGATGGTGACGCCGAGTTCGTCCTCGCCCCACTCGACGACACCTGCCGACAGCGGCTCGCCGATCGAGAGCGCGTGACGCAGGTCGAGGTCGACGTCCGCCAGGACCTCCTCGTTCTCCCGGAGCATCCGGTAGGCCGTCGGGACCGAGAACAGCACGGTGATCGGGTATTCGTCGAGCAGATCGGCCCACTCCTCCGGGTCGAATTCGCCCTCGTAGGTGAACAGCGAGGTCCCCCAGAACCAGGCCCCGAGGGTATTGATCGCGCCAGTCAGCCAGCCCAGGTCGCCCGTGCTCCAGTAGAGGTCGCCGGGCTGGAGGTCGACGGCGTACTTCTGGGTCGCCGCGACGCCGGCGACCCAGCGCTGTTTGTGGAGGACGCCTTTCGCCAGCCCGGTCGTCCCCGAGGTGTAGTAGAGCAAGGCGTTGTCTTCGCCGCCGGTCTCAGCAGCGTCGTAGTCGGTGCTCGCGCCGTCGAGGGCCGTATTGAACACCACGTCGTCGGCGGGTGCGCCGTCGCCACGGTCGACGGTGATGACGTGTTCGACTGTCGGCGCGTCCTCCAGTGCCTTCGCAACCGTCTCACGGTTGTCGCTCGTCGTCACGAGGACTTTCGCGTCGCAGTCGTCGAGACGGTAAGAGATGCCGTCCGGCCCGAAGCGTTCGTTGACGCTTCCCCAGACAGCACCCCGTTTGAGCGTGCCGACCAGCGCCACGTAGTGTTCCGGAATCCGTGGCATATACGAGAACACGCGGTCGCCCTGCTCGACGCCCAACTGCTCAAGGACGTTCGCGAACTGGCTCGAGCGGTCGGCCAACTCCCAGAACGTTAGCTTCGTGAGCTCGCCATCGGTGTCGACCTGATAGAGTGCGACCGACTCACGCTCGGTAGCATGCCGATCGGCGACCTCGTGTCCGATGTTCAGTTCCGCCGGTGCGTCCCAATCCGCCTCCGCGTAGATATCGTCCCACGAGAACTGCTCCCGTTCAGTCTCGTAGTCCGAGAGATTGTGGCTGGACACCATACACCAACCCGGATATCGTTCCCCTATATAATGCCACTGGTAAATTCTGCGAAGAAAATAGACGAATATTGAATATGTTATTAGAATACGCTCGTTCTATTCCGCCCCCGTGATGCGTAAACGGTAGTGTTTACGTATCATACTATTTAATATGTGTTTGATATGGGTACTGTGGCTGGTACTATCATTCACCGCTCGCCGTGATCGTCTCCATCACTGTTGTCATCGTGGCGTGTCCACCACGCCGTTCGTGCGACCTCACGAACGGCCGGCGGAAACGACGTTTCGAACGTGACCCGCGGCGCGATATAGGAGTCCTCCCAGCGCGGGTCCCAGGCCGCATTGACGTACAACCGGGAGCCGGTCTCGCCGTCCTGTCGGTACCGGGGGCGCTGTGCCGCCGGCGCGGACGCGTCGCTGAAGATCCAGTCCCGCGAGGGGTGTGCTTTCACCCAGATGTCACCGAGGACGCGGCCGAGATCCGTCGGTGCGACGTCTTCGTCGACGATAATGACGGTATCGAACAAGGATGAGAACGTAAAGAGAATGTTCGCGAGTTGCCACTCGAAACCCGCATAGAGGACATCGGTGGCGACGACACAGATACCGAGTTCAGCCTCTGCAGGTAGCAGGACCCACTCCACGGGCGAGATCCCCCAGTAGTTGTTGACGCGGTGGGACAGCGTCGCCGCCGTCGTCACACCCGTCAGCTGGAGATCGTCCGCCAGAGGCTGCCCGGCGGGCGAAAACGGCACGACCGGCTCGTCGGTCGCGAGCACCCGCTCGACGGACAGCGCCAGCGGCGTGCTCTCGAGGCAGTGTTCCCACGCTTCGCGCCGGTCCGACTGGAAGTCGGGGTTGCGGTCGGCAACCGTCGTCTCGATGACGACCTCGGTTGCGCTCGGTACGAGGCCACCGTTCGTGGGAACGAGCGGGACGTCGTCGGCGACGCCACAGGCCTGGATCGGCACTGCGAGATTGTCGGTCACGGCGAGCAGGTAGGCGGCCGTGATGGCGGCGGGCGGCACACCGAGGGCGATCGAAATCGTCTCGTCGCCGTCTCCAAGCCCGGCCAGGGCTGCGGGCGTCCGGACTCTGAGCGTCTCCTCGCCAACGACCGATCCGTGGATCGGTGCCCAGTGTGTGCCATCGGCCGTCGCTATCGATGCGACACCCAGCGTCAGCACAGGCCAGACGTCGTCAGCGCCCTGTGGCAACGCCAGCGCCTGCACGCCGTCGAGGGTCCGCGACGCGGCCTGTCGGTCGTACGTTGGACCGTCAGTCTCGCCGGCCGGCCCGAGGCCCGTGATCGTCTCGAGTATGGAGACGAACGAGCCGTCAGGATCCAGACCGAGCCCGAGCGCCAGTCGCGACCACGGCTGTGCGTCTCGCCGCTGCATCCCATCAGGGCCGCTGAACGCGCCGCTCGCGAGATCGACGCCGTCGGCCCGATCGTATCGGATCGCCGGCCCGCTCGCGCGGAGCGCTTCGGCCGCGACGACATCGGGCGGAAGGTCGGCGAGTTCGTCGTCCGCGAGGATCAGCAGGTCGTCGTCGCCGTCGAGGCCACGCAGGTACTGCGCGAACGGGATCATAGTCAGTCGCCACCCCCGTACTGGCGCTGCTCGAGGAGATCGAACGGCTCCGGCGAGACGCCCGCGTCGACGAGAAGTTGCTGTGCGCGTGCGCGTAGCGACTCCGTTTCCGTTTCGGCGTCGTCGTCCGCCGGTCGGTCGCTGGTCGCATCGATGTAGGCTTTCGCGGTCTTGGCTTTCGAGGTGCCGACGTCGGCGCTGCCTTTCTCGTCGGGGGTCTGATAGATGTTGAGCGGGACTTTCGGCATCCGCTCGACGCCGAACTGGTGGAAGTCCGTGTCCGGGTCGGCGTTGAGCGCGATCGCCGACAGGACAGCCCGTGGGTCGTGTGCGTCGACCGTCGCATCCACGAACACGAAGAAATCGATGTGCAGCATGCCCCAGGTGGTAAACACGAAGTTCGCCAGCTCGTGGAGGACGCCGGGATACGACCGTTCCGTCGCGATCACCCAGACGGTTCGGGAGGTAAAGCGCCACGGCACAGCGGCGTCGACGTCGAAGCCGGCCGCCTGCAGACCAAGCGTCGCATCGGGGCCGGCAGCGGCCGTCTGGAGCGTGCTGCTCGAGTTCTGGCCGTAGCCGACGCCGGTCCCTTCGACGCAAAACGGGACCTGCGGTTCGGTCCGGTGGGTAATCGCGTCGACGGCGAACACGGGCATCGACCGTCGCGGACCGTTCATGTAACCGAAATAGTCGCCGAAGGGGCCCTCATCGAGGCGTTCGTTCGGGAGCACGTGTCCTTCGATGACAAGTTCCGCCGTCGCCGGGACGTACAGGTCGTTCGTCTCGCAGGCAACGAGGTCGACCGATCGGTCTTTCAGGCCACCAGCGAAGGCCGCCTCGCTTCGACCCGTCGGAATCCACATCTCCGTGCTGCACTGGACGGCCGGTTCCGCACCGACGACGGCCGCCACCGGCATCGGCTCGTCTCGCGGTTCGTACTCGTAATAATAGCGGTTCGGAACCTGTTCACCCGCCAGAAACAGCAGGCTGGCGAGTGCATCGTCGTGGAGCATCATCCGGTGGCTCGACCAGCGGCCCCACTCCGTCTCCGGGTCCGGCGCGACGATGGTGTGCAGGTTCGAGTACCGGCCGCCGTCGCTTCGATGCACGTAGGGCCAGGGAAACGAGAGGAGGTCGACCTCGCCGCCGGTGTGGACGACGTCCTTGCAGGGAGCACGTTCGGGGTCGACGAGCCGTGGCTCGCGGGGCGAGCGAAGGCGGTCGACGACCGCGTCGTAGTAGGCGGCCCCGGACAGACCGGCCGACAGCCCGAACGCCTGCGCGAGGTGATCCCACGGCCGACTCCGTGGCCCGCGGTACGGATCACCGACGAGCGCTGCGTCGCCGTCGGTTGCCCCGACCGACTCGAACAGGGGGACCTCGCCGTCGGTCCGGTTGGCGAGCATCGTGATCGCGCTCGCCTCGAGGTCCCACGACACCGGCTCGTCGAACGTGACGAGCGCGTCGTTGTCGGCTAACAGCCGGAGATAGTCGCGAAACGAATCGGCTGCCATGACTACTCCTGGTCCATCAGCGCACGCCGGAGCGGGTCGGCCTCGAACTCGGTGCGGACGGCGTCGTACGCCTCCAGCAGCGCGGGGTTGTGCTCCGCAAGCTGCTCGAAGGCGAGTTCGCGGAGCGCCTCGGCGGTCGATTCGTACTGACCGGACTCGACGAGGTAGGTGAGTACCACCCTGAGGTCGTCGGAGCGGGTGTTGACGATGTTCGAGGTCGTTTCCTGCTCGCGTGCGAGTCGCCGCAGGAGATCCTCGTTGATCCCTGCCGCGTCGATCTCGTCTATGAGTTCGACGTACCACTCTTTGCTGACAGTCTCGTGTGGGCCGGTCACGACCGTCAGCCGCTGTGGATCGGTTAGCTCGTCGGGCTCGCGAGCGATCCGGACGCGTGCCTCGAAGATTCGCTTGGTCTCGGCGTCGGTGATCTGCAGCGTCGTCTCCGTACACTCCTCGTCGGGCAGATGCTCCTCTGCGGTGATATAGTGGTCCAACGTGGCCTCCTCGCTCCGGTCATGTGTCCCGTGTCTCATACTCTCATGCACCACTGGATCACCGTTACTCGTCACCTCCCTAAAGAGACGTGGTTCCGCGCCTCGGATTCACAATCCGTCGGCCGCTCCAATACGAAAGCGCGTACGAAAACCTGAAACAGTCAGCAGTTACTGCTACGGACTCCTGTCAGTCAGTTCCGGTGCAACCGCGACCGTCCTGCGGTTGCACCGGTACATCGGTACAGCAGACCGTATGACGCACCCGCAACCGGCTTTCGGTTGTGCCGGGGAATCGAGGCCGGAGACCGGCTCAGTCGCCTTCGGCCGACGAGTGCTCGTTGGCCTGCTGGCGCAGGTCGGGCGCGATCCCGGGGACGTCCTGTGGCCCGACTGCACCCTCACCCTCGAGTTCCGCGAGCGATTTCGGGAACTCGCGCAGGCTCATATGGATCGCGATGCCGGCCTGTGCCCCCTGGCCCATCGCGACGGGGACCTGGTTGTGGCCCGGCGTCAGATCGCCGACGGCGTACAGGCCGTCGATCGACGTCCGGCCGTGGTCGTCGACGGCGACCGTGCCGTCGTCGTTCAATTCCGCGCCGAGCGACGTTGCCAGTTCGTTGTTGTACTCGGAGCCGTACATCGCGAAGCCGCCTTTGTACTCGCGGACGGAGCCATCGTCGAACTCGATGGCCTCGAGCCAGCCGTCGTCACCGTTCTGAATGCCGGTGACCTCCGCCTCGACGATGTCGACTGGGTGGCCCTCGAGCTGGGCCGCCGTGTCGTCGCTCCAGGTAGGCTCGTCGCCGCGCAACAGGACGTCGACATCGTCGGTGTAGTTGAGCATGATCATCGCGACGATGGCGGCGCTGTCGTCGTGGCCCATCACGTACACCGGTTCGTCGACGAACATGTACGCATCGCAGTGCAGACAGTAGTGGAGGCCACGGCCGGTCCGGGGCAGCGGTGGGTCGGGCCGACCGTCGGCAAAGCCGGTCGCGAGTACGACAGCTTCGGCGGTGACGGTTTCGTCAGCCGTCTCGAGTTCGAACGCGCCGTCGTCGCGGCGGTCGATGCCGGTCACGAACTCCGTGCGGTAGTCGGCGCCGTAGGATTTGATCTGCTCGATGGCGGTCTGGAGGAATTCGTTGCCCGATACCGATTCGGGAACGCCGATGACGTTGTGGGTCTCTTGCATCATCGCGGCACGACCGCCACCGCGATCGAAGACGGCGGTTTCGTGCCCGAGTCGCGTCGTATACAGTGCGCTCGTCAGACCGGCCGGGCCGCCGCCGACGACGGCGACCTCGTAGTCGTGGGACGTGGATGGATCAGTAGACATCAGATTACCTCCTGTCACCCCGTTACCAGTGGGTGACTATAAACACAAGCCAACGCGTCCGTCACCGGGTTACCAGTTGGTAACCGTGAGGACGGTGGAAAGGACAGTTCAGACAAGTGAATATCGACGGTGAATTGGTCGGTAAGTAGATCTGCTTACTGACCGCTGGGTGGTGATTGGAAAGTAAGGAGATGGTCAGTTGCTATCGGTTGTCTCAAGCGATGAATTGCAGTGCTTACATCGATCTCGGTCTAGTTCGTTCGGTGCACCGCATTTAGAACAATTCGTCCGAGCCGGTGGTTCGTCAGGATCGTTCCACGACAAAATCGCCATTATGATCAGGATGAGAAATACGAACAAGAACAAACCCAGTGGGCCGAATGAGAGGAGAAAGATAGCAACGAAGAAAATAGGGAAGCCAACGAGTACGTACACCAAAATAGTCGAGAGCCGATCCATAGTTTATCTTCTAAACTGTAGGAGCAAAAACCTTTATGATTAACAGATTACGGGTGACTGCTTACTTATTCACCTGTACTTATCGAGCCAAGACGCCTCCACAGTAGGTATGGAGTGGTTCTATGATACCACCACACAACTACGTCGTCGGTGGCGACGAACAGTTCTGATACGCACCTACATGCACGAGGCGCACGATCGATCGGCCATGGCCGAGTCGACACAGCAACTCGAGGTGTGGTGTGTGGGCGAAGACTGGTGGCCGACCACGGCGACCCTGATCGGCAAGAAGTGACGCCCCGTCGTCATCCACCGACTGTGTACTGTCGGCTTGCTTGGCTTCAACGCACTCGAAGCCGAGGGTAAACAACAGTACCACCACCGCGGGGACGACCCTCCGGCCGGACGGGCGATCGGTCGGTGTTCGATCTTACTCGAGCGTCGCGACCAGCAGGAACGTCTCCGGGCGGACGGCTTCGTGCTCGATGGTAAAGCCGTGCTCGCGAAGCGCGGTTGCAGCGTCATCGGCGGTGTAGCGTTCGTCGACCGGCGGGCCGTGCTCGCCGGAGCCGGTCCCCGCCCAGTCGAGGATGACGAGTCGGCCACCGGGCGTGAGGACGCGGCGGATCTCGTCGAGAGAGTCGTCACTTGCGAACTCGTGGTAGGTCATCGTCGAGAACGCGGCGTCGACGGCGTCGGCCTCGAAGGGCAGATCGCCCACACCGGTCGTGACGAGGTCGACGTTTTCGGGGGTGCCTTTGTCCCGATAGTAGTCGTGCATCTCTTCCTGGAGGTCGACCGCGTACACGTCGCCCGCGTGTGGAGCGACGACGTCGGTGTAGAACCCGGTGCCGCTGCCGAGGTCGACGACGGTGTCGGTCGAAGAGGGCTCGAGCGCCCACAGCAGTTCTTCGGCCGAAAGGAACCGATACCGTCGGTCGGCCTGCTCTAGCTTGTCAGCCCGTGATGAGTCGAACGTGTGATGTCCCATTCGTGTGAGATAGTGGGGCGTCCAAGAAAAATTCTTTCGACACTGGTGCTTGCTCGCTTCGAAGGGAGAGCACGCGGCGACGGCAGAATTGAAAGCCAACAGGCGATGTTTTACTGATAGTCTCGCGCAGTTGGGGGATCACTGGCACCCGAGTCTCGTGCCGACGAGATGCACATAGTATTGTGCATTTTATGAACAACTTTATTGGTGATTGGGTCCTACTAGTGATAACGATGACCGATTCGGTGAGCGAATATCTGGACCAGGAGCTACAGTGTATCGACCTCCTCGAGTGTGTCCACGGGCTCAAAGAGCTCGATCGAACCGTGTTCAGGCTGCTGGTAACTGCGGACGAACCGCTGACGGTCGACGACGTCGCCGACGGCATCGGTCGTGATCGGTCGACTGCCTATCGGTCGATCTCTCGGCTGCTCGAGACCGGGTTCGTCACCCAAGAACAGCGGAACTACGAGAGCGGCGGCTACTATTACGTCTATCGGGTGCGCGAGCCGGACGCCCTCGCAGCCGACATGCAACGACTTCTCAACGACTGGTACGCTCGCATCGGTATGCTGATTCAGGAGTTCGAGGATACCTACGAGGCCGCCCGTGACGGACGCTCGCCGGCCCAACACGACGAGTAGGTCGCTCCCGATATCGGTCGTCACCCGAATCGACGGTGTCTCCACTCGTCGCTTATCGCTCCTCCGTGCGCTGTATTGTGTCCACCACACAAAACAACTAAGGCGATGTATCCCGTATCGGCGGCTATGACCGACGATCAAACGCTCGAGGAGATTCGGCAACGGAAACTCGAGGAGCTTCGCGACCGCGCGGCGGGCGAAGCACCCACAGATTCGGCACAGGAGAGTCCGACGGAGCCGATTTCGATTCACGGCTCGGCAGAACTCGACGACACTGTCACGACACACGATGTCGTCCTCGTCGACTTCTACGCCGACTGGTGTGGCCCGTGTCAGATGCTCGAGCCAGTCGTCGAGACGATCGCCGCCGAGACCGACGCGGCCGTCGCGAAGGTCGACATCGACGCCAACCAGCAACTCGCTGCGGAGTACGGCGTCCGTGGTGTCCCGACGCTCGTGCTGTTTTCGGACGGCCAGCCCGCCGAACAGCTCGTCGGCATGCAACAGGAAGGACAGCTTCGCAGCCTCGTCGGGAAGTATACCTGATCGAATCGCTGCCCCACGCGACCCAGCGAGAGCGACGGGACGCCGATCGAACGTAGCTGTCTCTTTCTGTGCCGATGGAGTCGTGCAGTTGCCGCGCCAGCAAACCGCCACAACACCTTTTTTCCGCCCGATCGAACGCTGGGTATGGACGAGGAGTCTGCCTCTCGAGGGTCGCTGCTGGGGCTTGCGACGCTGGCGAGTTTCTGTTGTGTCGGCTCCGGAACCGTTGCCGTCGCTGGCGGGTCCGCCGTTGCTGGTGGTGCCACCGTTGTCGGGCTGAGTAGCGGACTCGTCCAGTTGCTGGCCACAGTCGTCACGCTCGGTCTCATCGGAGTGGTGTTTCGCCTGCGATCGGGCTGTCAGCGCTGCGAATCGTAGCCGATAGGCGCTATGGCACTGATTCAAAACAGCGCCGGCACCAATTCTGTTCGCTGCTCAGACGAGCCCGGCAAGGGGCTCGAACTGAACGGCTGCGACGAGAACGGCGAGAAAGAGATACGAGCCCCGGATGAGCAACATGGTCGCGAGTTCGGGGCCGGCCCGTCGTGCGATGCCCGCGACCGCTGCGAACACGAGCGCCGCGAGAAGCGCCGTGACGGGGAAGAGCCGCACGATGGCGAACCCGATGACGGCCACCAGGGCGACCGCCATCAACCCATAAGCGACGTCGTAAGCACGATCGGGGCCGACTGCGACCGCGACGGTTCGTTTCTCGATCGAGCGGTCGTACGCGTAGTCCTGTGCGTCGTCAATCACCTTGATGCCCGACAGGAGAGTGAGAAAGACGACGGCGAACGCGAGTGAGACGGCACTAATCGTCGTCGCTTGCACGTAGTAGCCGCCGAGCACCGACAGTGCAATCCCGAGCGGGTAGCCGGTCGTCGCCGTCACGGGGTTCGTATCGAGCTGTGGTGCGTGGTGGTAGGCAATTAGCCACGTCGGGACGACCAACATGGCCGCGATGGCGTCGACGAGGACCGCGAGAACGACACAACACAGCCCGACCGTCGCCGTCGACAGCCCGAGTGCGAGCCGACAGCCCCGTTCGGTCAGCGGATGGTCGTCGTCCTCGTCCCGGACGTAGAAATCGACGTAGCCATCCTTGACGTGGGCCGTATAGACTGCTGCGAACATCGCGACGAGATGAATCGCCGCGAGCAGCGGATCGACAGTGCCGGCGAGGATCGCACCGAACAGCGACGCCGCCAGCGGCGGCGTCATAAAGACGGGATGGACCTGCGACCAGAGTGCTCGAGCCGTCGAATCCATCCCAGTTCCGTCCCTCGCGATGGCCATACCCGAGCGACAACGAACTGTCGTATAATACCCGGGTCGGGACCACACCTGCTGGAACCGATCAGTCGAAACGCATAGCTTGATGTGAACTGCCGTGACACGGAACGGCATGACGGACGGCTACACCGGCGCGGAACTCATCGCCGATGCCCTCGAGTCCTACGGCATCGATTACGTCTTCGGAAATCCCGGGACGACCGAGTTGCCGATCATGGAGGCGATCGGAAAGAGCGACCTCGAGTACCGCCTCGGACTCCACGAGGACATCGCAGTCGGGATGGCTGGCGGCTACGCTCAGCGGCGACGGTATCACGCCCATCACGACGACTCGATCACGCCGGTCGGCGTAGCGAACCTCCACATCACGCCCGGGCTGGCCCACGGGCTTGGCAACCTCTATGCGGCCAAGATCGCCGGCGCGCCACTGGTCGTGACCGCGGGCAATCACAGCACCGACTTCCGTCACGAGGAGCCGATCCTCTCGGGCCGGCTCGCCGACATGGCCCGGCAGTTCTGCAAGTGGTCCGACGAGGTCCGCGACGTGGCGGCGCTGCCGACGATGCTCCGGCGGGCGTTCCGGGTCGCGATGACGCCCCCGACCGGCCCCGTCTTCCTCGCGTTGCCGCTGGACGTGACGATGGCCGAAACCGACGCCGAGCCCGAGCGGCTTGGCCCGATTCCGAACGCCGGCGGTGGCGATCCAGCACAGCTCGAGTACGCTGCCGATCTGCTGGTCGAAGCCGACGAGCCGGTGCTGGTCGTCGGCGATGGCGTCGCCCGCTCGGGTGCCGACGCCGTCGCCGCGGCGGTCGACCTCGCGGAGGCGACGGGAGCGCGCGTCCACGGCGAGATCCTCTCGAGCGAGGCCGACTTCCCGACCGACCACGAGCAGTGGGTCTCGTATCTACCGACGAGCGAGGAACTCGCCACGATGTTGCTGGACACCGACACGATCTGCTTCGTCGGCGTCTCGACGAACACGACGCTGACCCGCCACGACGAGGCGCTGGTCGACGCCGACACCACCTGTATCCACGTCAGCGACGACGCCTGGCAGGTTGGCAAAAATCAGCCCGCCGATGCGGCCGTGGTCGGTGATCCCGGACTCGTCTTGGAGGACCTTACCGAACGCGTTCAGGGGCGACTTTCCGAGGACGTCGTTGCCGAGCGACTCGAGGCAGTCGCCGAGGCCCCGGATCTGGTCGAAGCTAAGCTTGGCGACTACGGCGAAGGAAATGGAGACGACCCACGCGCTTCGAAGGCCCAACTGGTCGACGCCATGGAACGCGTCGCGGGCGACGCTGCCATCGTCGACGAGGGCGTCACCTCGAAGTTCGTCATGCTCAACCGGTGGGACCTCGAGCCCGAACAGTACATCTCGAACAAGGGTGGCGGCCTCGGCTACGGGCTGCCGGCAGCGGTCGGCGCCGCCGTCGCGGAAGCACAGCGGGACGGCCCCCGCGACGTGGTCGGCTTTATCGGCGACGGCTCCTACCAGTACTATCCCCACTCGATCTACAGCGCCGCTCGCTACGATCTCGATCTGACGGTCGTCATTTCGGACAACCGTAACTACCGCATCCTCAAGGACAACACGCTCGGCCTCATGGGTGGCACCGAGGACGACTACGACTTCGTCGGCATGGACTTCGAGCCGGGAGTCGATCTCGTCAAAAACGCCGAGAGCCACGGCGCACGCGCCGAACAGATCGAGACACCCGACGGGATAGAAGGGGCACTCGAGGACGCGCTGGCCCGCGACGGGCCGGACGTGCTCGACGTGCTGGTCCACGACTGAGCTACGAGCGCCAGTACGCCGGCGTCAGGATGACCAGCACGGAGAGGATTTCGAGGCGGCCGATCCACATCAGGAAGACCATGTAGAGCTTCGCGGCGTTGGAGAAGGGGTCGTAGCTGTTCATCGGCCCGACGACGCCGACGCCCGGACCGACGTTCCCCAGCGTCGCGATCACGGCACTCGTCGCCTCGAGTGCTGACAGCGAGAGCCCGGGCGTGCGATAGGAATCGAGGAACAACAGGACGCTCGAGACGACGAACAGCGTCAGGAACAGTGCGATGAAGACGAAGATGCTGTGGATCGTCTCCTCGTCGATGACGTCGCCGACGCCGCCCATCCGAACTGGACGAACTGCCCTCGGGTGGACGAGCTTGAAGAGTTCGCGTCGCATGGACTTCCCGACGACGTACCAGCGAACGATCTTGATCGAGCCGGCCGCCGAGCCCGCAGAGCCGCCCAGAAACATCGCGAAGAGGAGGATCACCTGTGTCGACTCGCTCCACGTGTTGAAGTCCATGCTGGCGTAGCCGGTCGTCGTCACGATCGCGAGCGTCTGGAAGAGGCCGTGGCGCAGCGATCGCTCGAGGCTGCCCGGAATCGTCGCGACTCCCTCGGGAACGGTCGTGAGGCCGACGCCGAGAAAGAGCAGCGCGGAGAGGAGGCCGCCGACGATCCCCATCGACAGCAGGTAGGATCGGAACTCGGCGTTGCCGGTCAGCCGCTCGAGGCGGCCACGCCAGGCGTACCAGTAGAGCGCGAAGTTCGTCCCGGCGACGACCATGAAGACCATGATCGCCCACTGGACGATCGGTTCGAACGCCTCGGCGCTGCGCCCCTCCGGCGAGAAGCCGCCGGTCGGCAGCGACGTGAGTGCGTGTGCGACGGCGTTGTAGAAGGTCATGTTCGGGGCCACTCCTGCGAGGTGAAGTCCGTAGTAGACGAGCACGGCGGCGAGCGTAAACCAGGCGTAGATCAGCCACAGCGCCCGCGCGGTCTCTCTGATCCGCGGTGTTAGTTTCTCGACTTCGATGCCCGGCGCTTCCTCGCGGATGATCTGGGTCCCACCGACGGAGAGCTCCGAGAGGATCGCGATCATGAGGACGAGAATACCCATCCCGCCGAGCCACTGGGTGAGCTGTCGCCACATCATGATCGACCGCGAATGAGTCTCGACGGAGATACTTCCCATGACCGTCGCGCCCGTCGTCGTAAACCCGCTCATGCTCTCGAACAGCGCGTTGACGGGATCTGCGATCGTCCCCGTCCCGGCGACGAGATACGGAATCGTTCCCACCAGCGGGACGACGAACCACGTCAGCGCGACCAGCAGAAAGGCCTCGCGATGCTCGAGCGTGGGGTCGGGCTCGAGGCGCTCGAGGACCGTCCCGACGGAAACAGCGACGACCAGCGCGACGAGGAAGGGCAGTGGGGATTCTCGGTAGTACAGTGCGACGACGGTCGGAAACAGGAGCGTCAGTGAGAGGTACTTCAGCACCGTTCCGACGAGACTACAACTGGATCGGACGTCGACGTGAAGCCTCCGAGTCATATTTGAGATGTCGAGTATCGTACCACCGGTCACTCACCGGCAACAGGCTGCAGTATCTGCGACAGACTCACCGTCTTGCAATAAATACTCCGTCTCGGTTCCCTATCCGACGGACCCGACGGCAGTGGGACCGCCCCTCAATATACGGACTACTGTACGTCAGTGGCGGGGCACCCACGATTGTTCTGTGGGTGCACCGGTCACACGGTCCAGCAGACCGTATAACTCACGAGATGAACTGCCGGTAGTGGTCGCCCATCGCCGCTCGAGCCGTCTGCGAGAACGTGGGGACGTAGTCCATGTTGATGTACGACCACGACTCGCCGACGGGGGCGACGGCCTCGCTCACTGCTCCCTGCTCCGTGGCGAACCTGTGTTCCCGCGGCGTATTTCGACTCTCCCGTGCCGAGTACCCGGTCGCCATCACGGTAATCCCGTGGTTGACGAACCAGCCGCTGGCCGCAGGATGATCCTGTGCGCCACAGCTGTGGGCGCGCAGTCCCGGCGATGGGTCCCGAATGGTCGCGTCCGCCGGGTAGTGTGGGAACTCCGCCCAGCCGAGTACCGCATGGCCGCACTCGTGGGCCGTGAAGTTCCGAATCAGCGGCCGGGGCATCCCGACACCCGCGCCAAACAGCCCGCCGAGTGCAGTGTTGACGTAGCCATACGCACCCGGCGCTCCGCTCTCACGACCGTCGTCGCCAGCGTACGACCGCATCGCCCCTGCACTGGCCCTCCCGTCGTCGATGACGAACAGCGTCACCGTCTCGGGCGTCCGATCGGCCCCGAGCGCATCGTCGACTTCGATCGCATCGAGCGTCGCCTCGTACGACGGCTCGATGTCGAAGTCGGCGACCGTCATCACGTCGAGGTCCACCGTGGCCGATCCCGGCGTCGCGTCCGTCCACGTCTGGGTGAACAGCCGTACGCCTTCGAACACGAACCGGATCGCGCTGTTGGTGGGCTCGATGGACGCGTGGCGGACGACTTCGACCGTGAGGGGATCGCCGTCGCTGGCCGAGACGGGGCCGGACGCGCCGACAGTCCCGGCGACAGCGGCAGACGCACACGCGAGAAATCGACGCCGTTCCATTGCACTCGTGATCTCACGAAGACATGATAAGCGTTCCGACGGTCCTCCTGACGAACCAGCGCGGATCGCTTTGCGCTCCAGTGACGGAACGGCTCCATGTGGGAGACGATGGAAACGCGACCGTTTTATGTGAGTTCGTGCCGCGGTGTGCGGTGATGAGACTGCGAGTTGCGACTCGAGGACTGACATGGAGGGGCGTGCCGTGACTGTCGATCTGGATCTACTGGTGCAACTCGGCGACTACGACCGGCCACAGGGAGTCGCTGAGCGGGCCGTCCAGGCCGAAGAACTGGGATTTGACCGGATCACCGTCGGCGAGACGACTGGCTGGAACATCGTCCCGCCGCTGACGCTTGCCGCCGCCCGCACCGAGGAACTTGGCATCTCGAACGACGTCATCTCGCCGTACGGGCGGACGCCCGCGATGCTCGCCCAGACGGCACTGACGATGCAAGACGCCGCTGACGGGCGGTTCCGGTTCGGGATCGGCCCGAGTTCACCGGCGATCACTGAGCGCTGGCACGGCGAGGAGTTCGACCGGCCGCTGCGCCGGACCCGCGAAGTGATCGAGATCATGCGCGGAGTCTACGAGGACGGCACCCCCGCCTACGAGGGCGAGATCTTCGAGATTCCCGGGCTGAACTACGAGCGCGGCCCTCACGAGAACCCGCCACCGATCGACCTCGGAACCCTTGGGCCGAAGGCCACCGAAATGGCCGGCCGCTTCGGCGACGGCTGGGCTCCACAGCTGTTCACGAAAGACGGCCTTCGAGACCGACTCGAGGACTTGGAACGCGGTGCCGACCTCGCGGACAAGGAGCTCTCGGATCTGCGTGTGGCCCCGATCGTTCGCGGGGTGGCGTCCGAGGATCGTGAGAAAGCGCGCGAAAAGGCCCGCAGCACGATCGCGTTCATGCTCGGGGCGTACGGTCCCTACTACGGGAATTCGGTCGCAGAGCAGGGCTACCCGGATGTCGTCGAGGAGATCCGGGCCGCGTGGGACGAGCGAGATACCGACGCGATGGCCGCAGCCTTACCCGACGAGGTTCTCGACGAACTGGCCCCCGCAGGCACTCCCGAAGAGGTACGCGAATGGGTCGAAGCCTACGGCGAGATCGACGGCGTCGACGCCGTCCGCGTCGGGTTCGTCGACGGACTGTCCGAGGAGGACAAGCGGACGACGATGGAAGCCGTCGCCGACCTCGCGTAGCTGCACAGCCATCGTTCCACGACAGGGACTCCCGACAGAGCGATTACTCGAGCACGTCTACGGGTCGTCGCTATCGGAAGCCGGTCGCAGACGAGCGATAGCCGAAGTGCTTTGACAGACAGTATAAGTACTGCCCGATACCTACGGATGGTATGATTCCACTCCTCCGTTCCCCCGAGACCCTCTCTGCGTTCGGCGAATCGGCGTCCGACGGCGTCGATACGGCGATGAAGCTGTTGGCCCATCGCCACCGTCGCTCGGTATTGCAGTATCTCGAGGACGGAGACGGCTCGGCCACGCTGACGGAACTCGCCGTCGAAGTCGCCGCCCGGGAAGCGGCAACGGAACCGAACGTGATCTCGGATCACGGCGACGTCTCTCCGCGAGAGAGACGGACCGCTCGCATCTCCTTGCACCACACCCACATTCCGAAGTTGGCCGCCGCGGACGTAATCGACTACGACTCCAAAACCGAGACGGTCACGCTCCGCGAGCGCGGCCGAATGCTGCTCGAGCGGGACGACGCCGTCCGCGGACTGGGTAACGTCGAGTAGCAGGTCGCTGGCTACGGCTCGACGACGAGTTTCCCCAGGAAACTCTCGTCCATGACGGCGCGTTGTGCGTCAGCGGCCTCCTCGAGGTCGTAGGTTCGTGCCACGTCGATCGACAGTGCACCCGTGTTCATCAGGTGGGCAACGCCCCGCAGCGGGACGCGCAGGTCGGGCGTGTTAAACATACTCATGAATTGATACGTAACGTCCTTCGAGCGAGCGGCACCGTCGTTCGTAAAGCCCGGATCGGGACTGTTTTCGCCGATGCCGACGACGCGGGCACCCGTCGCGGCCACGTCCGCGTCGAACTGCAGGTAGTCGTCGAGCCGGTGGTCGAGCACGGCGTCGACGCCGCCGTCGGAGGCCTCGAGGACCGCGTTCGCGAGGTCGTCATGGCCATAATCCAGGACCGTTTCGGCGCCGTAGTCGGCGAGCGCGTCGTGGTACTCCTCGGCGGCCGTCGTGATCACCCGCGCGCTCACGGCGGCTCCGATCTGGACGGCCGCGTGGCCGACGCCGCCCGAGCCGCCGTGGACCAGGCAGTACTCGGCGGGCTCGAGGCCGGCGTGGTCGATCAGCGCGCGCCAGGCGGTGACGGCGACGACGCCCGCCCCGCCGGCTTCGGTCAGATCCGCACCGTCGGGGAGGTGGACGACGCGGTCGGTCGGGATCGTCGCGTACTCGGCGTAAGAGCCCTGAAAGCCGCCGTTTCCGATGCCGGTGCCGTAGACGCGGTCGCCCGCTTCGAAGCCGTCGACGGCGTCTCCGACCGCGGCGACGACGCCCGAGACGTCGACGCCGGGCGTGAAGGGGACGCCGACCGGCTCGTACGAGCCGTCCCGGAAGTAGGTGTCGACGGGGTTGACACCCGCAGCGGCGACCTCGACCAAGAGTTCGTTCGCGGCCGGCTCGGGCCGGTCGATCTCGTCTACCTGCAGTACGTCCGCGTCACCGTGTTCGTGAAGGCGTACAGCGCGCATGTCGTTCGGGACGACGTAACGAGAGCGTATAATGGTACACGTCAGCAGCCAGCGACGGCGACGCCCGCCGGCTCCCGTGATCGCGCCCTCCCCGTGGCTTGTTGCACCAGCAAGTCCACCACTTGTCTGCGTGCCCGGCGTCGTCGTGGTATGAGCGAATCCGACAGCCAGCCGCTCGAGGGAACGACCGTCGGAATCTTCCTCGCCCCGGCAGGTAGCGAAGAGATCGAGTTCACCGACCCGAAGGCGGCCGTCGCCGACGCCGGCGCGACCGTCGACGTCCTCGGCAGTGAGACGGGCGAGGCACAGACGGTGAACAACGACCTCGAGTGGAGCGACAGCTACGACGTCGAGAAAGCGTTCACCGAGGTCGCCGCGAACGACTACGGCGCATTGATCGTCCCGGGCGGGGCCGTTGGCGCGGACACGCTTCGCACCGACGAAAACGGCGTGGAACTCCTCCGGCAACACCTCGAGGACGGCAAGCCCGCGGGCGTGATCTGTCACGGACCGTGGGCACTGATCGAAGCGGGCGTCGTCGACGGCCGGACGCTGACTTCCTATCACAGCCTCCAGACGGACGTGCGCAACGCGGGCGGCGAGTGGGTCGACGAGGAAGTCGTCGTCGACGACGGTCTAGTGACGAGCCGGAATCCGGACGATCTCGAGGCTTTTTGCGAGACGATCGTCGACGAGTTCGCGGCCGCGTCGGAGTAACAAAGCGGGTCGAACTACTGCACTGCGCGAGTCGCGTCGTCGATGATCTCGAGTGCTTCTTTCAGTTCCTCGGTCCCGGTCGCATAGGAGAGTCGCGCGTAGCCCGCGCCGTTTGCGCCGAAGGCGTCGCCGGGGACGACGACGACGCCGCGATCGAGCACTTCCTCACACCAGCCCTCGGGCACCTTCGGCATCGCGTAGAAGGCCCCCTCCGGGGTGGGCACCTCGAGGCCGGCGTCGGTGAGCCCGTCGAGCACGAGGTCACGGCGCTGTTCGAAGGTGTCGACCATCTCCTGAACCGGCTCCTGGGGGCCCGTCAGGGCGGCTTCGGCGGCGTACTGGGCTGGCGCCGAGGCACAGGCCTGGCCGTACTGGTGGACCCGGAGCATGCGCTCGATGCGGCGGTTCGAGGCCACGACCCAGCCGAGCCGCCAGCCGGTCATCGAGTAGGTCTTTGAACAGGCGCTAATGGTGACGACGTTGTCCGTCTCAGCGAATTTCAACGGCGAGTGGTGTTCGCCCTCGAAGACGATGTGTTCGTAGACCTCGTCGGAAATACAGAGCACGTCGTGTTCGTCGGCGATGCGGGCGAACTCGCGCATGTCTGCCTCGCTCTGGACGGCCCCCGTTGGGTTCGCGGGGCTGTTGACAATGAACGCTGCCGTCTCGTCGGTGATCGACTCCTCGACCGTCGCAGGGTCGAGGGTGAGATCGTCGCGCAACCCGACCGGCTTCGGCGTCCCGTCGGCGATGTGGGTCAGAGCGTCGTAGGAGACGAAGCCGGGATCGGGGAAGATGACTTCCTCGCCGGGATCGACGTGGGCCTGCAGCGCGAGATGGAGCGCCTCGCTGCCGCCCGAGGTCGCGATCACGTCTTCGGGGTCGATCTCGAGGCCGTAGTCGCGGTCGTACTTCGCGACGATCGCCTCGCGAAGCTGTCGCGTGCCCTTGTTGGACGTGTAGGCGTCGGCACGCCCGGATTCGATCGCTTCGATCGCCCCGCGGCGAGCGTGGGCGGGCGTCGGGAAGTCCGGCTGGCCGAGGCCGAGGTTGATCGCGTCCTCACCGGCGGCCTCGAACACTTTGCGAATGCCGCTGATCGACACCTGCTCGACTCGATCTGCGAAGTCGGTCATGGCTAAACGGGGGGAGTCAACCCCGATAACTCTTCATGTCTCGTCAACGCGAGGCGGGGCACCGGTCGCTGGCGTGGGACTCGCGACGCTGTCGTTGTGCCGGTGGCTGCCGTCGACGACTCTCGCTTGGGTTCGAGGTCCAACTGTCTTGTCTGTGTGACAGAACACACCACAAGGAATATGCCTGTCGTAGCGAATCCGTCGATAATGACTCCCTCTCGACGATCGTTCCTCGCCGCGGGCGCGACGGGGACGCTCGCACTGACGGCTGGCTGTCTCGACGTCGTACTCGGCAACGGCCCACTCGAGTTCGATGCCGACCGCGTCGCCCCGACCGCGGACGCGCTGGCGTCGACCGGCTACCAGGAAAGCGACGTCAGCGACGAGACGATCGAGCGGACGGTCGAACTCCCCGGCGGCATCGAACGCGAGGTCCGGGCGACGATCTGGCAATCGATCTATACGAAAGCCGTCGACTACGCCGGCCAGACGAGTGAGGGGGCTGCCTTCGCCGGCGTCTCGATCCCTGGCATGCAGATCGCGGGCCGATCGCTCAACCCGCTTGGCGAGTTATCGAACAAGGAACTCCTCGAGCGATTCCTCGGGGAGATCCCCAGCGATCACGGCGAGATCAGCGATCTCACGCACGAGGAGTCGTTCGGGCTCGAGATCCTCGGTGACGGCCGCACTGTCGACGTGTTCGTCGGCCAGAGCGAGCTGGAGGGCGAGACGGGCGAGATCGAACTCAAACTCACGTCGTTCGACCACGAAGGCGACCTGCTCGTCTTGCTCGGCACCTATCCGAAGGTGCTCACGGCCGAGTCGGCAAACGTCGAAGAACTCATGGAGTCAGCTGAACACCCGGTTACGAACTAACGGCGTGACTCGAGACCAAACGGGGCCGACTGCCGGGGTGGGACGACCTCGGGAAGCTATTTGACGCTCGTTGTCGTTCGCCCACGTGTGCGGTGGCTGCCGAGTGCGATCCTGTCCGCGGGTTACTGGACTCTCCTCGTGGAGCGGCAACTTGATTGCACAATATTGGGAATGTCCAGAAATAGTTTAGGCGCTGCCGGCCCACGTTTCACCTATGGCAGACACGTTCGTCGTCATCGGCGGTGACGCAGCAGGAATGAGCGCTGCGAGCAAGGCGAAACGCGAGAACCCGGAGCTGGAGGTAATCGTCTTCGAGAAAGGCGACTGGGTCTCGTATGCCGCCTGTGGGATGCCGTACTACGTCAAAGGGGATGTCGACGACCTGGACGACCTCGTCACGATAACAGCTGACGAGTTCCGCGACGAACGGGACGTCGACCTGCGGACGGGGGCGGAAGTCGTCGACGTCGACCCCGACGCGCAGACGGTAACGGTCGAGACTGATTCCGAGACGTACGAGCAGTCGTACGACGACCTCCTCGTGGCGACCGGCGCAAGCGCGATCGAGCCGCCCTTCGAGGGACTCGATCTCGAGGGCGTCTTCACCATCCACGACATGGACGAAGCCGACGCCATCGAGGACTACGTCAGCGAACGCGACCTCGAGACGGCCGCGATCGTCGGTGGCGGCTACGTCGGGATCGAGATGGCCGAGGCGCTGTCGGCCCACGGTATCGACGTCGCCCTCTACGAGATGCTGCCCCACGTCCTCCAGCCGTTCGGCGAGCCCGTCGCCGAGGTCGTCGAAGACCATTTGCGCGAACAGGGCGTCGACCTTCGCCTCGAGACGGCTGTCTCGGGCTTCGTCGGCGACGAGCGCGTCGATGGCGTTCGACTGGACGAGGAGACGGTTCCCGCCGACATCGCGATCGTCGGCGTCGGCGTCGCACCGAACGTCAACCTCGCCGAGGCGGCCGGAATCGAGCTTGGGCCGACCGGGGCCGTCGCGACTGACGAGTACAGCCGGACGAACTACGAGAACGTCTACGCGGCGGGTGACTGTGCCGAGGCACGCCACGTCGTGACCGGCGAGCCGGATCACGTACCGCTTGCTCTGACCGCGAACCGTGCGGGTCGCGCGATCGGCCAGACGATCACCGGCGATCCAACGCCGATCGGCGAGATCGCCGGCACGGCCATCGTCAAGGCGTTCGAACTCGGGGCCGCCCGGACAGGACTAACCGACGAGGAACGGGCCCGCGAGGCCGGGTTCGACCCAGTCTCGGTCACGATCTCGGCGGCGACACGTGCCCACTACTACCCGGAGGGCGAGGAACTGACCGTCACACTGTTGGCCGACCGAGAGAGCGGCACGCTACTGGGCGGTAGCGTCGTCGGCCGCGAAGGCGCGAAACGGATCGACACGGTCGCGACGGCACTCCACGCCGGCATGACGGTCACCGACCTCCAGAACGCAGATCTGGCGTACGCCCCGCCGTTTAGCCCCGTCTGGGATCCGGTTCTGACCGCGGCGAAAGTTCTCTCCGGGAAACTCGAGTAACGACGGCCGACCGCTCGCGCCGACGCGGATCGACAGCACCGACGGCCCTTGTCGGCAGTGTTCTGAGGGTGTCGGAATCCAAGAAACGTTTAACTTCAGGCTGTTCATACCAGTGACTATGCAAAACAATGTCGGCTCGGTAGACCGGCTCGTACGGCTCGTCGGTGGTGCGGTTCTCGTCGCCATCGGCATTGCGTCGATTGCGCATATCCTCCCTGCCGGAATGATCGTGGGCGTGATCGCGACGCTGGTCGGACTCGTCTTCTTCGGGACCGGGCTGACCCGGTTCTGTCTGCTCTACCAGCTGCTAGGCGTCGATACGTGTAAAGCACCCTGACCGGCGTCGGCTCGAGATCGATCCGTTCGGCTCACGCCGTCATCCGCCGTCCCCAGTATTTCGCAAGTAGCCCAAGATTATTGTCCACTCACTGCGTAGCCGTGCGCAATGGAATCGAACGAACCGGCGTCGAACGGTGTCGTATCGTCCCGTCCGACGGACGGACACTTACGACGGAGGACGACCGATGTCTGAGAACGTAACGATGACCCCAACCGAACTCCGGACCGACATCCCTGCCCTCCAGGATGGTCTCTACCTCAACTACGGCGCACACGGCCCGAGCCCACGGTACATCGTCGATGCTGCCGACGAGTTCGTTCGGACACACGAGTACGAGTCACCGATCGCGGACGATCCGTACGAGACCGCCTTCGAGGCGTTCGACCGTACCCGGGAGACGGTCGCGTCGTTCATCGGCGCCGAGCCCGACGAGATCGCGCTTACGGAGAGTACGACCGGCGGGATCAACGCGCTCGCGAACGCGATCGACTGGCAGCCCGGCGACGTCGTCGTCCGCACCGACCTCGAGCACCCCGCGGGCATCCTCCCCTGGCAGCGCCTCGAGCGGGAGGGCGTCGAGGTTCGCGTCGTCGAAACCGAGGCCGGGCGGATCGATCTCGAGCGGTTCGCCGAGGCTGTTTCGGACGCCAGACTCGCCTGTTTCAGCGCGCTTACGTGGACCCACGGGACGCAACTCCCTGTCACAAAGCTGGTCGACATCGCCCACGACGCCGGCGCGCTCGCGCTCGTGGACGCGGTTCAAGTTCCCGGACAGCTGCCGATGGATGTCGGGGAGTGGGGGGCCGACGCCGTCGCCGCCGCGGGCCACAAGTGGCTGCTCGGTCTCTGGGGCGGTGGCTTTCTCTACGTCGACCGAGCCGTCGCCGAGGACCTCGAGCCACGGGCCGTCGGCTATCGAAGCGTCGAAGACGCGAACGCTGACCCCTACGAGTACGCGGCCGGTGCACGTCGACTCGAGGTCGGCTCGGCGAACCCAGCCCCCCACGTCGCGCTCGGTGAGGCGATCGGCGCTATCGACGAGGTCGGAATCGATACCATCGGAGCCCGGATTCACCGCCTCGCAGGTCGTCTCGCCGACGGCGTTCCCGACGACCGGCTCCGTAGTCCGTCGACACCGGAGTCCGGCCTGGTGACGATCGACGTCGCGGAGCCGACGGCGACGGTCGAACGGCTGGCTGCGGCGGGAATCATCGTTCGCGAGCTGCCGTCACCGGATGCGATCCGGGCGTCCGTTCACGCGGTCAACACGGCGGCAGAGGTGGATCGGCTGCTCGAGGCATTGGAGCGAGAATGGTAACGTGACCGCGCGGCCGCCGTGTCGGATCAGTCGACTTCGACGTCCCCGTCGTCGGTGACGACGACCTCGTGGCCGCGGTAGGAAAAGCGCACTTCGAACGTCCGGTCGGCGTCGTCCGAGCCGTGGTCGATCAGTTCGTTCAACGCGTCGGGATCAACGACGTCCGCCAACGGTGGCGTCATGGAGGTGGGGTCGACATCGTCGGCTTCGGCGACCGCTTCGATGACGCGCGGTACTACCGGCGGCGACGAACGGTGAGTCGTGTGAAGGGTCATTGAGAGCGAGTAAACACAGTAATCGGGGAGTCGTCTCGGTGGTTTAGACCAACAGCTGGACGTCCGATTCGGCCATGTGCTGGAGGGCAGTCGCGGCGCCGACGCCAGTGGTGACGCCGTCGTAGAAGTCGTCCTCGTCGTACTCCATCAGCTCGATGGTCATCTGACAGGCCTGCAGTTCGACACCCTGATCGAGCGAGAGGTCGATCAGTTCCTCGATGGTTGCGGTGCCGTTCTCGTCGATGCGCTTTTCCATCATTCGCGTCGCCATCCGATCCATTCCGGGGAGGGCGGCGAGCGCGTTCGGCATCGGCATGTTGGGGTTGCCGACCGCACTGAGTTTCAGATCCGAGGACTTCTCCTCGTGGAGGATGTCGAGTCCCCAGAACGTGTGGAAGACGACCACGTCCCAGCCGAACGCGGCCGCGGTGCTCGCGAGGATCAACGGCGGGTACGCCATGTCGAACGTCCCCTGGGTCGCGACGATCGTCATCTTCTTCTGGCCGTCGCCGACCTCAGTCTCGAGGGAAGCGACTTGCTCCTCAAGCTCTTCGATCCGCTCCTGGAGGGCGTCCTCGCTCATCGGCTCGCCGTCTCCCGTCGCCGAGGGTGTATCCGTACTCATGTTATGCTGTCTTCTTGACGTAGTGTTTGTAGACGTCGCCGTCCTCGACCTGCTCGAGCATTTCGACGCCGTCCGTGCCAGTCGCCCAGCCGTCGAGGTCGCTCATGCTGCCCGAGTCCGTGGCGACTACCTCGAGGATGTCGCCTTCGGCGAGGTCGTCGATGGCGGACTTCGTTTTGACGACCGGCATGGGACACGATGCACCTTTGACGTCGAGCGTCTCCGTGATATCGAATGCTTCACTCATGATTGGGTACTCCGTGATCTGTATTGGAGTTACTCCACAATATCGCCTCGAAGGTTAAAAGAATGCCGGTTCTTGCACCACTCACAAACAACTGCTGCTGTGAATCGACGAGAATATCACCTAAAGCAGCCTTCTAATCGGCTTCAAGCGGAAATTTTCAGTCGAAGATGGGTCAATATTGCACAAACAGGGAACTACTATGCAAACCCTTATATGCTATCGGCCGATACCTGTGAGTACACGATATGAACGCCGACGATTTCCCTACTCCGGATGCCGATGTTGCGGCGGTGACTCCGGAGACATTGAAAAGTCGTATCGACGCAGGCGAGGAGGTGACGCTCCTCGACGTGCGCGCGGAATCGGAGTACGAGGAGTGGCACATCGACGGCGACAGCGTCGAGTCGATCAACATCCCATACTTCGAGTTCCTCGAGGACGAGCTCGACGAGGGCGTTCTCGCACAGATTCCCGACGACCGTGAAGTGACGGTCCTCTGTGCGAAAGGTGGCTCGAGCGAGTTCGTCGCGGGCACGCTCAAAGACCGCGGGTACGACGCAAACCAGCTCGAAGACGGGATGAACGGCTGGGCGCGCATCTACGAGCGCGTCGAAGTGTCCGACTACGAGGGCTCGGGTACCCTTTACCAGTACCAGCGTCCTTCGTCGGGTTGTCTTGGCTACCTCGTCGTCGACGGCGGCGAGGCCGCGGTGATCGACCCGCTGCGAGCCTTTACCGACCGCTACCTCACCGATGCCGACGAACTCGGCGTCGACCTGCAGTACGCGATCGATACACACATCCACGCCGACCACATTTCCGGCGTGCGTGCACTCGACGCCGTCGGCGTCGAGGGCGTCATCCCTGATGCGTCGGTCCAGCGTGGCGTCACCTACGCCGACGACGTGACGCTGGCCGAGGACGGCGACGAGTTCGAGGTCGGCGACGCAACCATCGAAACCGTCTCCACCCCCGGGCACACCTCCGGCATGACCTCGTACCTCGTCGATGACTCGCTGCTGGCGACCGGCGACGGCCTGTTCATCGAAAGCGTCGCCCGTCCTGACTTAGAAGAGGGCGACGACGGTGCACCCGAAGCCGCGGCCCAACTCTACGAGAGCCTGCAGGAGCGTGTCCTCTCACTGCCCGACGAGACGCTGATCGGTGGCGCACACTTCAGCGACGCCGCCGAACCTGCTGCCGACGGCACCTACACCGCGCCGATCGGCCAGCTCGAAGAGGAGATGGCTGCGCTGACGATGGACGAAGACGAGTTCGTCGAACTCATCCTCTCGGATATGCCCCCACGGCCGGCCAACTACGAGGACATCATCCCCACCAACCTCGGTCAGCAGGAGGCCGACGACGACGAAGCATTCGAACTCGAGCTCGGCCCGAACAACTGTGCTGCCAGCCAGGAATCGCTCGCGGGTGACTAATAATTTATATGGTAGCTGATCCAGTCCCCCTCCAGTTGGCCGCCGAACTGTTCCCGAACGGGATCAGTCGATACGCCATCGGCGGACTCCTCGTCGGTCTCGGCACGGTCGTAATCTATCTCGGGACCGGCATCCCCGCCGGTGCGAGTACGTTCCTCGAGTCGACGCTGTCGTACGTCTCCGGACAGTCCCGCTTCCAGCGGTACGTCTCATCTCGCGACTGGCGGCTCGTGTTCACGTTCGGCATCATTATGGGTGCGCTGGCGTTCTCGGCGACCGTCCAGTCCGGGCTGATTACGACGTCGCTCTACCAACCCGGGACGACCGGCCAACTGTACGAGGTCGGCGGCCTGACGCTCTGGTCGACGGACGTCCAGCCGTGGCGGCTGCTCGTCGGCGGCATCTTCGTCGGTATCGGGACACGCATTGGGAAGGGCTGTACGTCCGGACACGGCGTCTGCGGCGTCGGTTCCGCATCGAAGACCTCGATTACGGGTGTCATCACGTTCATGATCGTCGCGATCCTGACTGCACAGATCGTCGCCGCACTGGGGGTGAGCCCGTAATGGCGGACCGTCATCCCCTCTTCATGCCGCTGATCCTAGTCGGCGGCCTGATCTTCGGCTTCGGACTCGGATTCAGCCACATGGCCCGCCCGGAAGTGGTGCTGAACTTCCTCCAATTCGACGACTTCGGACTGGTGTTCGTGATGTTCGGCGCCGCGATCGTCACCGGGGTGACGTTCTTCCTCGCCCCACGGCTGCTCGGTCGGGCACCGCTGACCGGCGACCAGTTCGAACGCCGGCTGAAGTCGTTCGATCGGAACGTCCTGATCGGCGGATCGATCTTCGGCGTCGGCTGGGGGCTCTCGGGCATTTGTCCGGGAGCCGCCTACGCCAGCCTCGGCATTGGCAACGTCACCATCCTCTGGGCGCTCGCCGGGATGTTCCTCGGCGCGTACCTCCAAGGTCGGTGGCGAAGCCATGCCGCCGGTGCTGACTCCGTGACTGCAGGTGCGGACTAAACCGCTCTTTTCGATCCGCTAATGGACCTTACTCTCGTTTTGCTGTTCGTCACCGCCGGGTTCGCGAGTCTGTTTATGGCGTGGGTCATCGGCGCCGGCTCGAGCGGTGCGACACCCTTCGCGCCCGCCGTCGGTGCCAACGCCATCTCGACGATGCGGGCCGCGTTCATCGTCGGCATTTTCGGTTTCGCCGGGGCCGTCACGCAAGGTGCAAACGTCTCGGAGGCGATCGGTCGCGGACTGATCGGCGGTGTCAGCCTGCCGGCTGCCGGCGTGATCGCCGTCTTACTGATCGGTGCCGGCCTCATGGCTATCGGCATTCGAACCGGCTATCCGATCGCGACAGCGTTTACCGTGACCGGTTCGGTGATCGGCGTCGGACTCGCGCTCGGCGGGACGCCAGTCTGGGCGAAGTACCAGCAGATCGGGGCCGTCTGGGTGCTGACGCCGTTCGTCGGCGGCGGCATCGCGTACGTGATCGCGAGCGTGTTGCCACGACCTGACGTCCCCGAGCGAATCAGCGTCGCGGTGCTTGCAGGTCTCGTCGGCGGCGTCCTCGCGAACGTCACGTTTTCGTTTCTCGGCCCTGCCGGATCGGCCGGCACCGTTTCGGGCACCCTCCAGCGACTCACCGGGCTCGAGTCCGGCACTGCCGTGGTCGGATTCTCGCTGGCGGTGGCGCTCGCGATTGCAGGGCTCGTCTACTGGGACATCCGGCGGGACATGACCGGCGGGCTCAGGCGGGTGCTGTTGACGCTCGGCTCGCTCGTCGCGTTCTCGGCCGGCGGCAGCCAGGTCGGGCTCGCAGTCGGGCCCTTGTTGCCCTTACTCGACGACCTCGAGATGATCTCGACGATGGCCATCCTCGTCGGTGGTGGGGCCGGGATCCTCGTCGGTTCGTGGACCGGTGCGCCACGCATGATCAAGTCGCTGGCACAGGATTACTCGTCGCTGGGGCCGCGTCGCTCGATCGCGGCGCTCGTCCCGTCGTTTCTCATCGCGCAGGTCGCGATCTTGCTTGGCGTCCCAGTCTCGTTCAACGAGATCGTCGTCAGCGCGATCATCGGCAGCGGCGCGGCGGTCGGTGGCAGGGACGCGATCAGCCCGCGGAAGATCTCGATGACGATCGGCGCGTGGATCGCGTCGTTCGCGCTCGCGTTCGTGCTCGGCTACGGCGTGGTCGTCGTGTTCCCGATGGCGTAGCCAGGTACTGCCCTTTGCGTCCTCGTTGGTTCAATAGAGTATCGCCGCGGACGATAACCTTGGTCGGTGCGTACGAATTTAGTTCACGCTGTGCATGTGAGTCTATGAGCAGCCGAGGCCCCGAAATCGATCGCGTGTCTCCCCAAAAGCAGTTGACAGTGGATTATATGCAGATGGCGGGACACCGGAGCAACGTCCACGGGCTCGTCGAAATCGACGTCACCGACGCCAGGGAGCAGATCCGGTCGATCGAGGAAGAGACCGGAACGGACCTCTCGTTTACAGCCTTCATCATCTCCTGTTTGGCAGCTACCGTGGAGGAACAGCCGCAAGTCCACCGATATCATGATTGGCGGGGACGGATCTACGAGTTCGAGGACGTGGATGTCAATGTCCTCATCGAACGGGAAGTTGACGGCGAGCGAATCGGTGTTCCACACGTCATCCGGGCAGCGAATCAGCGGACGGTCCGGTCAATTCATGACGAAATCCGACGCGTCCAGACGGACACTTCGAACCGCCCCGAGGCTGGCATCGCCAAGCTCGCCCGCCGCTTTCCCGGAGTCATCCGCAGACAAATCTGGCGCCTCCCGCAATGGTTCCCCTCACGGTGGAAACAGCTCGCCGGCACCGTCGCTGTCACCTCTGTCGGTATGTTCGGCACCGGAAACGGGTGGGCCATCAGTCCCACGAACTACACTCTCCAGCTCACTGTCGGCGGCATCGGAACCAAACCACGTCTGATCGATGGCGAACTCCAGTCTCGGGAGTATCTGAGCCTCACCGTCACCTTCGACCATGACGTCGTGGACGGAGCCCCAGCCACGCGGTTCGTCCAGCGCCTCGGCGCACATCTGGAAGCCGGCACCGGTCTAGATGCCGTGTCCGCCGACTGAGCAACCTCTCGACGAGAGCCAAGACACTACATCCCGCTCAACTCCCATAATACATTTCTCTCCCCCGATTCCGCGCAAAGAAAACGCGCACCTAGCTACTATTACGCCGACCGAGGTGGCGGCACGAGGTAAACGTTCCCCGCAGCGCGCGTGATGACCGACTCAGAGACGCTGCCGAGCAACAGGCGGCGGAGTCGGCTTCGACCGCGCGAGCCAAGCAGGATCGTCGTCGCGTCGAACTCGGCTTCGGCCGCGATGATCTCGTCGGCCGGATCACCCTGCCGAACGTCGATCTCGGTCTCGATGTCCCACTCCTCGAGTTGGGCTGTGAGTTCGTCTAGCCGTGTGCTCGGTTCGTCGCCGTCGTCTCCCGTCGTGCCGGCGTCTTTCGGCGACTGGACGTGGACGAGCCGCGCCGACTGAGTGGCGTGGCGAAGCGTCGAGAACGCCTCGAACGCGCGCTCGGCGTTGTCGGAGAAGTCGGTCGCATAGAGGGTTCGCCGAAAGAGGTGCTCACGCCGGAGGTCGGGTTCGTCGGTCTCGCGCTCGATACGCGTAATGAGTAGTGGTACCACGGTCGTCCGCGCGAGATTCCGCGTCGTCGATCCGATGACGCGGTTCTCGAGCGGGCTCTTCCCACGCGAGCCGGCGATCGTCAGATCGGCTTCGACAGCGCCGGCGATCCCGTTGATGCGACGATGGGGCGTCCCACGGACGACGTGCGTGTCAACCTCGAAGCCCGCGTCCTCCATCACCGACTGATACCGATCGAGCGCACGCTGACGACGGCCTTCGAGGTCCATGCCTGGCATCCCGGCGTGGACGTTCGAGGGGACGACGGTGACGAGATGGATCGTGTCGATGCCGATTCGCTCGAGGCACTCGAGGCAGGTTTCGTTCTCGATCGCCGCTTCACTGGCTGCCGAGAGATCGGTCGCATAGAGCGCTCGCATGTCTCGAACGGATGCGATCGTCGTATAATATTGTTTGTATAGTTCAGAACCGATGAACATCAGTCGGTGCTATTCGGTTCGATAGCAGCGGAAGATCCCCACTGATTGTCCCCGAGTAATGAATTTCTTTAGCGCGATAAAATCCGCGCACGACCGTGTAAGCCGTTCGATTGCGGTCGATCAACGAGGGGCTTTGGACCGCCATATCCCTATAACTTACGCATATATTTCGGTTGGATAGCCGTGTGATCAGCTGCAGTAATATTGTGCGCTATTTCCAAAACTGTTAATACCAGCATCCGATTAGAGACTATTGAAGAGAAAACCATGATGGACACACAACTGCACACGATAGTTGGTGGGACGCAATGATCGGTGGGGGAAGTCTGACCGCATCGGTAGACGCTGGCATGCTTATCGGGGCTGTGCTCCTCGAGGCCATCGTCCTGTATATCGGCTACGGCGTAGTGGAAGAGTTGCTCGGAGAACCAGTGGTCAATCGCATTAAGAACAACTAACAATGGAAATACTTGGAATGAGCCTGGCGCTGATCGTGATGTTCGTCGGATTCGGTCTGCTCATCGGGATCCTGTTCGGATTCTTCGGGATGGGCGGGTCGTTCCTCGTGACGCCCGCACTGCTGGTGATGGGCTACGACGCGAACGTCGCGGTCGGGTCCGGTCTGGCCTTCGTCTTCGGGACCTCCGTGATCGCGACGCTCAAACACCGTGACCTCGGGCAGGTCGACTACAAACTCGGCGTCTTGATGATCGCCGGGACGACCGCCGGCATCGAAGTCGGGAAGATCGGCCTCGAGTACTTACAGCACATCGGGCTGGCCGGCTCCGTGGTCAGCGTCGCGTACGTGCTGTTGCTCGGTGGGATCGGTGTCTTCGTCACCTACGAAGCGATGAAAGGCAGTGGTGGCGGCATCGACCACGACGTCGACGAGGACGCCGATCTCGAGGACGAGGAAATTCCCGAGATTGCCCAGAAGATCCAGTCGTACAACGTGCCGCCGATGATCTCGATCCGCGGTGGGTTCAGGGTCTCGCTGTGGATGGTGCTGGCTGTGGCGTTCGCGACGGGGGTGCTGTCGGGCTTCCTCGGCGTCGGTGGCGGCTTCATCCGCATGCCCGCGCTGTTCTACCTGATCGGCGTGCCCGTCCCGGTCGCAGTCGGGACTGACCTCTTCGAGATCGTCTTCTCGGGCGGGATCGGGAGCTTCCTCTACGCCCAGTCCGGTGCCGTCAACCTCGGCATCGTCGTCCCGCTGCTGGCCGGGAGCGCACTCGGTGCCCGCGTCGGCGCAGCCGCGACCAACCTCGTCAACGAAGAGGACATCAAGGTCTACTTCGGGGTCATGCTGTTGCTCGGTGCGATCGCCGTCGCGGTGCGAGAGATCGGCGGGCTCCTCGAGATGCCCGTCCTCGACGTGGTGAGCCTGGCGATCATTCTCGGAGCCGCGCTGCTCGTCAGCGGGGCCGTCGTCTACAGCGGCGTCACCGTGCTCCGTGAGGGCACGGACGTGTCGCCGCCGACTGCTGACTAGGCAGTCACAGGATTGTATGGTTTCTACACAAGTCTTTTAACTGCGCGCCGCCTACACGGGCGTGATTACAATGCCGGATTCGATGTCCGAACAACTCCAGCAAGATATGCAGTGTGAAGGACTCCTCGAGTGCTTCCACGGCCTCAAGCACCTCGACAAGGAGTGCTTCCGGGCGCTCGTCGCTGCCGATGAGCCGATGACCGTCGATGAAATCGCCGACGCCGTCGACCGCGAGCGCTCGACCGCCTACCGGGCCGTCCAGCGGCTGCTGCAGACGGGGTTCATTCAGAAAGATCAGGTCAACTACGACCAAGGCGGGTACTACCACGTGTACTTCCCGACCGATCCGTCGAAGATCGCCGACAGCATGCAGCGGATGTTAAACGACTGGTACGCCAAGATGGGCCAACTCATCCAGGAGTTCGAGAACAAATACGAGCAGCAGACCGAGACGACTGCGCCCGCCGAGATCGAAGGCTAACGCCGGCCCGCCGAACTTCTCCCGTCGACATCTCCCTTCTCCGTTCTCCCCTCCCCGATCGTTTCTACCGGAAAATATCACCACAACCTATGACAGCGCCGCTCCGGGAGAACGGCGCGTACGGACACTCGAGGGGCGTCTTTCAGTGACTTCGCTGCGTTCGCGGTAACTCGGGTCGCTGTAGCTCTCGCCGAGGCGGACAGTCAAATACAGGTCGGGGCTGTATAGACCTGATACGCCGTCTCTCCGTCGGCTTCACTATCCACCCCACCTGCTATGAGCGTACCCGAATCTACGAACGATCTCGAACAGTTCCTCACGAACGTCTCCCAGCTTCGGTATCGGGAGGTGATGATGGTCGCCGCAACGCTCGCCGTTATCGTCGCGTCGATCGTTTTCTTCCCGGGCCTCGAGCACATCGGGAAAGGCGTTCAGTCCGACCTCTCGGTCGAGTTGCTTGCCCTGTTCGTCGGGGTCGCGATCGTCGCCGGCGTCGTCAAAGGGATGATCGGCTTTGGCTACTCGCTGATCACGACGCCGATCTTCGCGTCGGTCATCGACCCGACGTTTGCCGTCGTCGTCCTCGCGATTCCGCCGTGGATGCTCAACATGTACCAGGTCGGCGAAACCGATACGGGACGGGAATTCGTCCGCGAGGAGTGGCCACTGCTTGCCCTTGCCGTCGTCGGGAGCGTCATCGGCGTCGCGGCCCTGGCGGCGTTTAGCGCCGGGCCGATCGTCCCCTTCGTCATCGGCCTCGTCATCCTCGGCTACGTTGCCTTTCAGGTGGTCCAGAACTTCGTCACGGTCGAGGAGGCCCACCACCCGATCGCGCTCGGCTCCGCCGGCTTCCTCGAAGGGTTCCTGCTCGCGATCGCGAACCTCGGGCCGCTGCTGCCGGCGTACTTCCACACCTTCGAGCGTGACACCGAACGCTACATCGGCGGGCTCTCAATGGTGCTCGGAACGATCTTTACTGTCCGGATCATCCAGATGACGCTGTTTACCGACCTCATGACGACCTACCGGCTCTGGCTCGGCTCGGTGATCGCGGTCGTCACCATCGTCGGCCTGCTGGTGGGAACGTATCTCCGGCGCCTCGAGATCGACGAACAGCGGTTCAACTGGTTCGTCGTCGGGCTCCTGTTTATTATCTCGCTCAACATCTTCCGGAACACCGTGCCGGCGCTGTTCTTCTAGTGTAGCTTCAACCGTGAACGTGTGAGTACATCGTTCTACGATCAAACTGCCAGTTCAAACTCATTTTTCTGAAGCCCTGCAAGAGACACAGCGCGAATGCAGCACAACCACTCATCCAGCTATCAGAGCTACGGAGTGACCAGTACAGAGCGCTCTCCGATAGCAATTGGTACAATCAGGGCCAACCTCTACCCTTCCAGCCACCTGCAGTCACTGTATGAGCGTTATTCTCGAATTCACAATTGAGAACGACGCGTTCACGCTCGGGGAAGTCCTGTCTGGGCCGCCTCACATGCACATCGAACTCGAACGGATCGTCCCAACAGGTAACTCCACCGTGCCCTTCCTGTGGGTAAGGGGAGACGATTTCGAGGCCTTCGAAGAAAACGTGACTGCGCACGAGTCCGTCGACGAAATTCTCGCACTCGACAAAGTGGCGGATAGCACGCTCTATCGCGTTCGATGGCACGGGCAACACAACGACCTCATCCGGGGAATCACGGAGGCAGATGGGACGATTTTAGAAGGGCATGCTGATGACAGGTGGTATTTCCGACTCCGATTCCCCGACCACGATGCACTCTCACGGTTCCACAACTACTGTACCGACCGCGGAATAGCGATCCACATCGTTCGAACGTATACGGAAACCGACCGAACTGAGACCGTCAAGCGGTTCGGCCTCTCTCAGGAACAGCGTGAGGCACTCCTCGTGGGGCTTCGGAGGGGGTACTTCGATACGCCGAGTCAAGTGAGCTTGGACGAACTCGCCGACGAACTCGACGTCTCTCAACAGGCCATGTCGGATCGGATTCGTCGAGGAACGAAACAGGTCCTCAGCGAGGCGTTGCTGTCGAGCGCGACGGACTTCGAGTGATCCACCGAGCCGTTTTAAAAGAATTGTTGAGACTATGGATACGCTTTCTTTAAACGGGTCTCTACACCTTTCCAATGTCAGTATCCCGCCGCAGTTCCCCCATCGAGGCCGCGTCCAGTCGGGAGGGTGGTCCCAATACGAACAGCGAGCGGGTCTCGCTATGAATAGTATCATGAGTGAACGTAGTATCGAATTCGATACGGTGCTCGACCTGTGTCGAGATCGACACCGTCGTACCGTCCTTGCGTTCTTCGCCAACCAGCAACGGTCGTTAACGCTGAACGACCTCGTGAAGACGATTATCAAACACAATCATCACCTCTCGGTTTCGGCAGTTTCTGGAGACGAGTTATCGCAGATTCGACTCTCATTAGTTCACCAACACATTCCGGCGCTGGAAGCGGTGTCGGTTGTCGAGTACGATCCGGACCGGGAACTGGTGGAGCCAACAGAGCGGTTCGACGAATTGCAGCCTGCTCTGTCGGCTATCATTGAAGCCGATCCCGAACTCGAACCACCGTTCGAGTTGTAATCTCGATTAGCCTGCTATGAAACGGAGGAGACGGTCAGTTCTCAGCCAACAGATCGATTAAATTATCTCGGATCGGTAGGAATAAACGACATCGGGTTTCTACATCCATCCTCTAAGTCTTGCACTCCATCACTGTCAGTTCACAGTTCAAATCTGCCACTGCACGGATGCTGATACTTACAAGTTGAAGGTTGAAACACCACTAGTACAGTCTGTTTTGGCCGCTTACTTCGTCAGCGACGCGAGGATGAGTACCATCCCGCTCGAGACGACGGCCGCCTGCACGAGCGCGGCTGAGACGATCGTCGTCCCGAACACGAGGTAGATCAGTCCCTCACAGATCGCCCCTGCGCCGATGAACACGAAGCCGACGGCGACGTACAGCATCGGCGTGTTGTCGTTTCGGCGGTAGCCGTGATAGGCCAGATACGCGACGAGAAGACTCAACACGAGCGTGATCAGTTTGGCGATGACGAACGGCGCTTCCATCAGTCCTCACCCCGGAGCCCGTCCCAGAGCGACGTGAAGTTGTCGGCGAGTTCGTCGCGCGTCTCCAGCGTCAGCGAGAGGTCGCCGTCGGCGAGCTCGACGTGCAGTGATTCGAGTGCTGTTTCGAACTCGCTTCGGTGGGCACCGTCCGCGTCGACGGTGTGTCGTTCCTCGAGCAGGCCGTGTTCCTGCAGCCGCGAGACGCGACGATAGATCGTCGTCAGCGAGGCGTCACATTCCTCGCTCAACGCTTTCGCTGTCTTCGGCCCTCGATCCGCGGCGATGAGAATCTGCCGTGCGTAGTCGTCCGCAAGGAGCTGGAAGACGGCTGCCGAACTCGAGGACCCTCCGTGTTGCACACGGTAAGAACCGATTACTCAGCGTCAAATAGGCGGCGATTTGCTGGTACAGCGAATCGGCGTGAACGTTTTATACCGATTCGAACGCGTGGCCGGTCACGAACGACAGGTCGGACACGTCCGTCGGTTCCGAACGACGATCAATCCCGCCAGAATCGCTACGGAGACCGCGCCGAGCAACGGACGAAGCGGATCGAAGTACGTCATGAGCGCGGACGAACTGAACAGCGCGAGCAAGAAGACGTTACAGATCGGACAGCCGACGGCCAGAAAGCCGCCGACCAGCCCGCCGATCGCCCACCGGTCTTCGCTGCTTGCGGTATCGGCGTCAGTCGCGTCCTCGAGTTGCGCGTCGACCGTGTCGGTCGCGATCCGCTGTGCGGTGTAGACGCCAGCAAGCAGGGCGGTCAGCGTCAGAAACAGGTAATCGACCGGCGTCCGCGGGACCATTCGGACGTAGAGTGGGTTCGGGATGAGCCCGGTGACGAGTCCGAACAGCGCGAAGACACCAAGTCCGGCGGCCACTCCCCACGCCATCGCCCGTCGATCCGACCGGATCGATCGCACGAGGCTGCGTCCGATCATCGCGTCGCCTCCGTGTCGAACGCACACTGTTCGGGATGGCCTGCCCGACCGAGGAAGAATACCAGCAGCGCGAGGCCACCGATGCGAAGCAACGCGCCGTCGTACGGGAGGGCTGCCAGCCCGCCGGCGAAGCCGAGGAAGCCGAGGAGCCCCGCCCCACAGCTCGCACAGCCCGACGCGAGGAGGCCGGGCACGACGCCGGAGAGATCGGTGAGCCCTGAGAGGCCGCCAAACCGGAGCTGTGCGACGGCGTTGACGACGGCGACGCCCGAAAGCAGTGCATAGAGAACGATGATCCCGAGTCCCGTCCAGCCGTCGGAGCGGTACACCGTCTCGGTGAGCGAGACGAGGACGTACGCGAACCAGTCGAGACCGTCACCGAGCATCTGGAGTGAGAACTCGGGCATCGTACTCAGAATCAACAGGACGTAGGTGGCGACCGTGACGAACACCAACCCGAACGTCCCTCGCCACGTCTCGAACGGGTACGAAACCGCCGCAGCGAGATTCCGCAGGTAGTCACTCATCGAGTCGCGCGAGAGCATTCGGGTAGATCACTGTCGGGAACGGTGAAATGTTCGCCCTCGATTTGCTGAGTCTGGAAATCGCCGGATCAGTTAGGGGCCGGCGCTGTGAACGGACGCGAGTACAACGTATGTCGCTCGATCAGCCGTCTCGGCGGGCCGTTCTCGCCGGATCCGTTCTGACCCTCGGTGGTGGCAGTGTCTACTATCTCGCACGCTCCAACGAAGCAACCGCGCATGGAGCCGGCTCGTCGTTTCACTCGAGTACAGAGACATCGGCGTTCGGCATCGACCTCACCGGCAAGCCGATCATGGGCGCACCCGATGCCCCGCTCCAGATGTATTATTGGACGGACTTCCAGTGTCCGTTCTGTGAGCGGTTCGAACGGGAGACGCTCCCCGATCTCGTGTCCGAGTACGTCGAGTCAGGCGACCTTCGCATCGTCTTCATCGCCCTGCCGTACTTCGACGGCTCGATGCCTGCCACGGTCGCTAGCAAGTGCGTGTGGGCGCAGGTTCGCGACACGGACACGCCATCGGCGTACTGGAACTGGCACACGGCGATCTTCGAGGAACAGGGCCAGAAGAATTCAGGGTGGGCCTCGAGAAAGAACCTCCTCGAGTACACGCGGTCGGTCGACGGCGTCGATGCCGACGCACTCGAGACGTGTCTCGACGAGCGCCGCTCGGCGCTCGAAGCCCAGGTCAATGCGGATGCCGAAAAGGCGCAGTCGCTCGGCGTGTCGGGCACGCCGACGTTCGCCATCGTCGACCGCGAGGCTGGCGCGACCGAAACGCTCGTCGGTGCTCAGCCGAAAAAACGATTCGACGAGGCGATCGGCCGCCTCGATGACGCGTAACTCGCGTCCACGAAATCGCGATGGCTCGACTTACAGGGCCTCGAGAGCGCGTTTGAAGCGCTTGTGGGCGTCCTCGCCGATCGGCTCGAGTCAGGTAACGCCGATCAAGCGTTCCGGGTTTACGGCGCTGACGACGACGTCGCCGTCGTCGCCGTCGTACACGACGACGTTACACGGAAGCAACGTGCTGAGGTCGATATCGTCCTCGAGTCCCTGATTGGCAAGCTGGGATTACACGCGCCCAGAATCCTGTACTGCCGAAACTCCTCGTCGAGTTTCTCCGCGAACGTCGCCTGGACGTCGATGTCACAGAGAACACCGAATCCCTCGTCCTCGAGCGCATCGATGGTCGCTGAGACGACGTCGGCGAACTCACCGTCGACGTGCGTGTCGAGTGTATAGCTCACGTGTGGTGGTCATGGTACCAGTTAGAGCAGACCGTATCAGTCGGCGTCCGATGAGACACGCGCTCGCGAGACATCGAGCTGTTCGGTCGCGAACCACCTGATGACGCTGCCTTCCGCACGGTGGAGGAGTTCGCTACACGTCGCTTTCGAGATGCCGAGGTCGCGTGCCACGTCGGTAAGCGTCGCCTCTCGAGGCGTCGCGTAGTAGCCGCGCTCGAGCGCCGCTAGCAATACTTCCCGTTGTCGATCGGTCACGATGGGGTCGGCTCGTGTCTGGCCGATCTCGTGGACGGATTCGAGATCGTACTCGATCCCGATCTCGTCGAGCAGTCGGCCGAACTCGGAGAACCGATCCGACGCCGCGGTCACCGTCCATGTCGCCTCGCCGTCTCGGACGGTAAATGGCAGTTCGATCGGGACCCCCGTTTCCAACACCGGCCGAAGAATCGAGGGTCTCGACGTTTCGACGTGGAGCAATGCGTCCGCCGCCTCTTTCCAGAGCAGTTCAAAATCGACGATGTCCGTTCGATCGGCCATGTCGGTGATCACCGGAAGCGGGTCCGCCGTCTGCAATTCGATGAGGGCGATTCCCGTCCGCTCGCTGGCCAGTACTGAGACGACTTCGAACGTCGTCTTGGGGTGCGACTGCGAGATTTCGTCGATCCATGTTCCCGTGGGAATCGAAATCGTGAGGGTGGCTCGAGGCACGTGAGTAGTTCGGCGCTCCAGGACTGTTCACGTGTTTCCGAACATGTTTGGTCGAGCCTGACGAGTTCGGGGGCCCCGTGCGTGTTCGGATCAACCGATACCTGTCTGGCGCGGCTACGGTCGGATAGAGTCACGGTGTCTCCAATGCAAACACGTACGAATCCGTTTCTCGTCATGGCCGGATTGTACCTGACGGTTGGGCTGGTCGCCGTCGTGGGGACCCTCGCCGTCGAGTCCGGCCTCCTCGAATCGCTCCCCCGCCTCCGGTGGGTGCTGATCCACCTCGTGACGATCGGCGGGCTGACTCAGGCCGTCTTCGGCGTGCTGCCGTCGCTGGTGACTGGGGCCGACGAGTCGGCGCGACGCCCGAACGCCGGCCGTCGGTGGGTGGAATGGCTCTCGCTGAACGCTGGCTATCCGTTGCTCCTCCTCGGGATGGCGACCGGATCAACGACCGTCGCGGTCACCGGTGCGACGATCGTCCTCGGTGCGCTCGGACTCTTGCTCTCGACAGTCTTTCAGGCGAGCGCGCGTGCCACCGACCACGGAATCCGTCGGTACTATCGACTCGCGCCGTGGTTTCTCGTCGTCGGGATTCTCGCTGCGTTCGGAATGTTACTCGGCGTCCACGGTCCTGGCGGCTATTTCGGCTCGCTCGAAGCCCACGTGCACGCGAACGTCTGGGGATTTCTGGCACTTATCGTCGCCGGGGCCCTGTTCACGCTCCTGCCGGCGCTGCTCGGGACGGAGCTTCGGTATCCCCGACTCGTGTCGGTCACGTTCTGGGGGCTGACGATCGGCGTCGTCGGCCTCATCGCTGGCCCGTGGCTCGCACACAACGAGGTAACGGTCGTCGGGCTCGGTACCTATGTCGTCGGGACGGTTGCACTGCTGGCGAACGTCGTCGGCACGTACCGCAGCAGTGATCGCAGCCAGCCCCGCCGCATCGCGCTCGTCCTCGGAGCGTATCTGTGGCTCGTCTTCCCCGTGCCGTGGGCACCGCTCGTCCTCCTGTTTCCGGACACAGTCCCCGCCGGCGCGATCGAAATCGCGGCTATCAACGGGCTGGTCTTCGGCTGGATGCTCCAGCTCGCGATGGCGTTTCTCCCCGTCGTGGCAGCAGCGTTCGCACGACCCGTTTCGGATGGCAGTTTCGCCGAGACAGTGGCGGCGGTTGCTGCCGAGTGCCCGCAGCCGTCCTGGATTCAGGTCGGAAGCGTGAACCTCGGCATGCTCGCACTCTGGCTGACCCCGATTCCCTTCCTCGGTGGACTCGAAGCAAACACGACACTCGCGGGATTTACACTGATCGCCGTCGCCTGGGCGATGTTCGTGGTCTCGCTCTGGCGGTCGATCGTGTCGCCGACGAGTGACGGGACAGAACGAGAGAAGGCGGCCCGCGATGCGGCGTAATCTCTCACATCTTCACGCTGCACTGCCCCGTTCGTGGGCGATATCCATACCGTCACCTATCGCTCTCGACACGTTAGGGACGATTGGCCCCCCATATTGCGGGCTTTGTTCAATACTGGGTTCGATCGCTGACTGAACGGCCGACTGCGACTCAGCAGACACCAGGCCTTTGTCCGGGCGTGGCAAAACAGCCACGCGATGGTCACGCGCCGAACGATCCGCTCGCTCGCCCTCGCGGGCGGCCTTGCCGGTCTTGCCGGCGTCGCGTACGCGCTCCGCTGGCGGCAAAAGCCGTCGCCGTGTCCGTACTCCCAGCGCGTCTGGATCGATCTCCCCCGGCCGGTCATCTCTCGTTCCAGGTTGTGTGAGGTCCTCGAGCCACAGCCCGGCGAACGAATCCTCGAGCTCGGGCCGGGAACGGGCTACTACACGGGCACGGTCGCACGGGCGGTCGCACCGAACGGAACGGTCCACGCCGTCGACGTCCAGCGATCGATGGTGGCAGACCTCCGAACGCGACTGCGCGATCGCGGCCACGACAACGTCGCGCCGGTCTGTGGCGACGGGAGGGAACTCCCCTACCCTGATGACAGCTTCGATGCCGCCTATTTGGTTCTCGTACTCGGCGAAATCCCCGCCCAAGAGCGGGCGCTCGCCGAACTCGAGCGGGTACTGAAACCCGGCGGCCGGCTCGTCGTCGGGGAGTCGCTTCCCGATCCGCACTTCGTCACGTGCGAGACGCTTCGGGACCGTGCCGAGCGACAGGGGTTCCGGTTCGAAACCGATGTCGGCACGCGGGGCAGCTATTTCACACGGGTGGCCGTTCCGCCGTCGGCAACCGGTGACTGATACGGACCCCTCCCAGTCGGTTCCGGCGCACCCGCGACCCGTCATCGTCGCGGGTGCGCCGATACACAGTGGTAGCAGGCCGTATGACTCCGTCTCGATCCGATGATCGCCCCACCCGATTGTTGACATTCCATGCACAATTGCTCTAGGAGATAGTACCCGAACCGGATCGAAAACAGCCACATAGGCAATTTCGGACCATCGTGCGGCAGTATCACTGTAGTAACTGTTTCTCGACATGGTGGTATTGCGCAATATATGCAAAACCTTTAAAGGGAGACAGTCCGTAGAGAGTCGTGATGGCAACTGATGCACCTAGCGGCTCCGGACAGTCCCTCGACGAACCACTCCACGTCGAAAGCGAAGACCACTTCCAGGAGGTCACCAGCGGCTACGACGTCGTGCTCGTCGACTTCTACGCCGACTGGTGTGGGCCCTGTAAGATGCTCGAGCCGGTCCTCGAAGGACTGGCTGGCGAGACCGACGCCGTAATCGCGAAGGTCGACGTCGACCAACACCAGCAACTCGCCGGCTCGTTCGGCGTCCGCGGTGTCCCGACACTCGTCCTCTTTGCGGACGGCGAGCAGGTCGAACAGCAAACCGGCGTCTTGCCGGCTGAGCGACTCCGCAGCATGATCGAAGGCTATACCGAATGAGCGAGGCCATGATTGACACCGTCCACGACGTAATCGTCGTCGGCTCCGGCGTGTCCGGCCTTTCGGCGGCCGTCTACGCTGCGCGAGCCGACCTCGAGCCGCTGGTCCTCGAAGGCCCCGAGCCGGGCGGCCAGCTGACGCTGACGACAGACGTCGAGAACTACCTGGGCTTCCCCGACGGGATCGGCGGCATGGAGCTGATCCAGAACGGCAAAGAGCAGGCCAAACGCTTCGGTGCCGAGTTCGCCCACGGTACCGTCGAGCGCGCGACGCTCGAGGAGCGCCCGTTCGAACTCGAACTCTCGAACGGTGACGTCCTCCGCACGCGCGCACTGATCGTCGCCAGCGGTGCGAGCGCCCGCTGGGTCGGCGCGGAAAACGAAGACGAACTCATGGGCTATGGCCTCTCGACGTGTGCCACCTGTGACGGCGCGTTCCACCGCGGCGACGACGTCCTCGTGATCGGCGGCGGCGACAGCGCGATGGAAGAGGCGCTCTTCCTCGCGAAGTTCGCCGAGAGCGTCACGATCGTCCACCGCCGCGACGAACTGCGCGCCTCCGAGATCATGGCCGACCGTGCCCGCGACCACGAGGATATCGAGTTCCGCTGGAACACGGAACTCGAGACACTCCACGGCTCGCAAGAAGAGGGCGTCACCGGCGCGACGCTGGTCTCCCATCCCGACGGCCATCCCACAGAAAAGGCCGACAACGGGGTCGACGTCGACCGGGAGACCGTCGACGTCGGCGGCGTCTTCTACGGGATCGGCCACACGCCCAACACCGAGTTCCTCGAGGGAACCGGCGTCGAACGCGACGACAGCGGGTACCTCCAGACCGAATCGGACGACGAGGGTCGGGCGACGACCCACACAGCCGTCGACGGCGTCTTCGCCGCCGGCGACGTGGCCGACTCGCGCTACCGCCAGGCGATCACCGCCGCCGGCACCGGCAGCATGGCTGCCCTCGACGCCGAGGACTTCCTCGAGACGCTCGAGCACGAAGAACGTGCGCCGGCGATGGCACCGGAACAGTAGTCGACGACGACTGCGTCGCGAGCAGAGGCACGCCCTCGTTTATTCACGTCACTCCTCGTTTTCCGCCGTTCGGCGCGCGATCATCTCGAGGCCGATCCAGGAGATGACGACCTCGCCGTCCTGGTTGATCCCCTCGAGTTTCGTATCGACGTACCCACGCGTGTGGTCGCTCTCGGAGACGCGTTTCTCGAGGACTTCGGTTCGAATCGAGAGCGTATCGCCCGGTGTCACGGGCTGGTGCCACCGGAGTTCGTCGACGCCGCGAGCACCCATACCGGCCCGATCCTGCATCGGGCCGTCGACGAGCAGCCGCATGCAGATCGACGCAGTATGCCAGCCCGACGCGACCAGCTGGCCGAACGCCGAGCCCTCGGCGGCCGCCTCGTCGGTGTGAAACGGCTGGGGATCGTACTGCTCGGCGAACTCGACGAGCTCGGCTTTCGTCACGTGATACTCGCCGAATTCCTCGGTGTCGCCGATCTCGATGTCCTCGTAGTAGCGCATTGGCGCGTCATCCGATACGTATCGCCAAGAACCTGGGGGCCGAGACCGCCTGTCGCTGCCGGACTCCCAAACATCTATGCGCCACCGCCGTGGCTATTTCAGTATGACACTCGAGGGACACGCCGTCCTCGTTACCGGTGGGGCGGGCTTTATCGGATCGAACCTGGCGAACCACCTCGCCGAGGACAACGACGTCACCGTCGTCGACGACTGTTATCTGGGGACGCCCGCGAACCTCGTAGACGACGTGGAGTTCGTCGACGCGAGCGTCTTGGACGATGACCTGCCAACGGATGTCGACGTCGTGTTTCACCTTGCGGCGTTGTCGTCGTACGCGATGCACGAGGACGACCCGACGACGGGTGCCAGAGTCAACGTCGAGGGCTTCGTCAACGTGGTCGAACAGGCTCGAGCGGACGGCTGTGAGACCGTCGTCTACGCCTCGACGTCGTCGATCTACGGTAGTCGAACGGAGCCATCACCGGAGGACATGGCCGTCAGCGTCAACACCGGCTACGAGGCGTCGAAGCTCGCCCGGGAGCGTTACGGCGAGTACTTCTCGAACCACTACGATATGTCGATGGCCGGGATGCGCTTTTTCTCGGTGTATCAGGGCTACGGCGGTGCCGAAGAACACAAAGGCGAGTACGCCAACGTGATCGCGCAGTTCGCCGACGACATCGCCAACGGCGAGTCGCCGGTGCTGTACGGTGACGGCACGCAGACGCGAGACTTCACGCACGTCTCCGACATCGTCCGCGGTCTCGAGCTGGCCGCCGTCTACGACCTCGATGGCATTTACAACCTGGGAACTGGCGAGGCCTACGATTTCAACACCGTCGTCGAACTGCTCAACGACGAACTCGGGACCGACGTCGAACCGGAGTACGTCGAGAACCCGATTCCCGAGTCGGTGTACGTCCACGATACCTGTGCCGACGCCTCGAAGATCCACGACGAAACCGGCTGGGAACCCCAGATCGACTTCGAGGAGGGGATTCGGCGGGTCTGTGCGCAGTACACGGACGGGTAGCGTTGCGTTCCGTACTGCCGCCGACTTCCGTGCGAAGGAATTACGGGTGATATAATCGGCATCGTCGGCCGTCTCCAGATCGAAAGTGAATGCCGCAGGTGTGTATTCCTCTCACATCATATTGTACTATTAACATACGTAGTAAATAATCCTATAAAGATTGTCGTTCCGATACCGAACGGGTCGCTGTCCGAACACGTCGTCACTGCGTCCGATCGGCACATTCCACCACCAGTAACTATCAGGAAAAACGATGGACGTGAAGGCGATATCCCTGCGAGGGGTTTTTAATACGGCACGCACATCCACATGATATGCGACTCCATAACAGGGGCGTCAGACAGGACGTCCGCGAACTCGGTGCGTTACTCGGCGACGTCCTCGAGGGGCAGACCTCTCGCGGGGCCTTCGAGACGGTCGAGTCGTGCCGACGCGCCGCGATCGACTACCGTGCCGGCGACCTCGAGTCACGCGAACCGCTCGTCACGGAACTCGAGGGACTCTCGTCACACCGACAGCGAACCGTCGCACGTGCGTTCGCGACGTATTTCGAGTTGATCAACCTCGCCGAAGAGCGCGAACGGGTCCGAACCATCCGCACGGACTCCCAAGAAGGCACGCTCGAGGACAGCCTCGAGACCGCAGCCGAAGAACTCGGCGAGGCCGACGTCGAGACTGTCCGACAGATCCTCGATGACGTCTTGATCGAGCCGACCTTCACTGCTCATCCGACCGAGGCCCGGCGCAAGACCGTCAAGTCCAAACTGCGGGAGATCTCGACGTCGCTCGAGACCTTAGACGAGCGGCTCCTGACCGACAAGGAGGAGCGCCAACTCTGGCAGGACGTCGACGCCGAGGTGACGAGTCTCTGGCAGACGCCCCAGGTGCGCAACCGCCAGCCTGAGCCGGAAGACGAGGCCCGTAACGTCCAGTGGTACCTCGAAAACACGCTGTTCGACGTCGTCGGCGAGATCTACGACGAACTCGACGAGGCAATCGACGCCGAAGTCCCCGGCGATCTCGAGATTCCGAAGCTCTTCGAGTTCCGTTCGTGGGCCGGCAGCGACCGCGACGGCAACCCCTACGTCACCCCCGAGGTCACGGCGAACACGCTCGAGCGCCAGCGCTCGGTGATCCTCGATCGCTACCGCGACCAGCTCAAGCGCCTCTCCGGTGTCCTGAGCCAGGACGGGAGCCGGGTCGACGCCGGCTCCGACTTTCAGGCCTCCCTCGAGCGCGACCGCGAGCGCCTGCCCGGCAGCGCACGCACGGCCGAGCAGCGCTACCCCAACGAGCCCTACCGGCAGAAACTCAAACTCATGCGCGAGCGGCTCCGCCGCGTCGGCGACGTTCGACCGGGCGGGTACGACACCGCCGACGAACTCCGCGAGGATCTCAGAGTCATCGCCGAAAGCCTGCGCGCTAACGACGCCGACAGCGTCGCCGACGCCCACGTCGATCCGATCCGCCGGCAGGTCGCTACCTTCGGCTTCTCGCTGGCGAGTCTCGACCTGCGCGACCACCAGCAAAAACACACCGACGCCATCGCCGAGGCCCTCGAGCGCGAGGGGATCGACTATCGCGCCCTCTCGGAGGACGAGCGCGTCGAGTTCCTGACTGACGCCGTGTTGCAGGATGAATCGGTGATCGATCTGAGCGAGCCCGCCGACCTCTCGGACGACTCGGCGCGTGTCCTCGAACTCTTCGACAGTCTCGCCGACTGGCAGACCGAGTACGGGGTCCACGCCATCGACACCTACTGCATCTCGATGACTGAGGAGCCGAGTCACGTCCTCGAGGTGCTGTTCCTGGCCGATCAGGCCGGCGTCATCTCCCTGCCCGAACATTCGGGAATCGACATCGTCCCGTTGCTCGAGACCGAATACGCCCTCTCGGGAGCCAGGCGGATCATGGGCACGCTGTTCGAGAACGAGGCCTACGCGCAGGCGCTCGAGGCCCGCGGGCGCACTCAGGAAATCATGCTGGGCTACTCCGACTCGAACAAGGAAAACGGCTTTCTGGCGGCGAACTGGTCGCTGTACAAGAACCAGCGTCGGCTGGGGGAGATCTGTGACGATCACGACGTGACGATGCGGCTGTTCCACGGCCGCGGCGGCTCGATTTCTCGCGGCGGCGGGCCGATGAACGAAGCGTTACTGGCGCTGCCGAACTCGACGGTGACGGGCCAGGTCAAGTTCACCGAACAGGGCGAGGCCATCGCGGAGAAGTACGCCAACCCGCGCATCGCCGAGCGCAATATCGAGCAGATGCTCAACGCCCAGCTCCGGGCGCGCAAGCAGGCGCTAGACCAGCCCGAAGAGGAGATCCGCGAGGAATGGATCGAAGGCATGGAGATCATGGCCGACGCCGCCCGTCAGGAGTACCGTGACCTCTTAGAGAGCGACGGCTTCGTCCAGTACTTCGAGCAGGCAACGCCGATCACCGTCATCGAGGACCTCGATCTCGGATCGCGACCGGCCTCCCGGTCGGGCGAGCGCACCGTCGAAGACCTGCGGGCGATCCCGTGGGTGTTCTCGTGGACCCAGTCGCGGTGTATCCTGCCGGGCTGGTACGCTCTCGCAACCGGTGTCGAGGCCTACCTCGACGACGGCGGGTCGATGGACACCTTACAGACGATGTACGAAGAGTGGCCGTTCTTCCGGACGACGCTCGACAACGCCGCGCTCTCGCTGTCGCGGACCGAACTCGAGATCGCCGACCGCTACGCCGACCTGGCCGAGCCGGACCTCCGCGAACGGTTCTTCCCGCGCGTGACCGACGAGTACGAGCGAGCGACGGACCTGATCACCGAGATCGGCCAGCGTGACCAGCTCCACACTCGAGACTGGCTCGGCGAGAACTTAGAGCGGCGAAACCCGTACGTCGATCCGCTGAACATGCTGCAAGTCTATTTGCTCGGCCGAACCGATCGGACAGACATCGAGGAACGCTCCCTGCGGCTGACGGTCAAGGGAATCGCGGCCGGCATGAAGAACACGGGATAATCGGCCCGTCTCCCGGCCGGCACACGGGTTGCATTGCTGGCTGGCGAGTCGATCGGGGCCGGCATCGGCTGTTGGGCGGCACTCACTCACAGAGGGCGAGAAAATCGAAACGGGTAAAAACGTCTCTCGAGTAGAAGTGAGTGAGCCGAGATAGCCTAGCCCGGCCAAGGCGGCAGATTCGAAATCTGCTGTCCTCACGGACTCGGGAGTTCAAATCTCCCTCTCGGCGCTTCTCAGCGACACAAAACGGCGAGCGATGCGTGCTGCGACGCACCACGAAAAGCGAACGGTGACGCTGTGCGCGACGCATAGCAGTGCGCGGGTCTTTCGGTCGCTGGAAACGACGATTGATGAATTGAACGAGACCGAGGTTCTGCGCTTCCAGGTTTTCAGACGTAATTCGAATCCCGACGTGAGGCGAACATCGGTCTCGAGCGAGGACTATCAGTAGATAGTAGCACGATTTGCTTAGTCAGAAACCTGCCTGAAACCGAATCGAGTAGTTCGGCAACTATGTGTGCGAATGTAGCGTGTCGACAATGTAATTGATTTTCATATTTATCTAACACATTCTTTTTTACCCCTATTTACCTATAGACGAATATGTTGTACCTCGCACTGTTCGTAGCATTGATAGTAATTATTCTTACCGCATCATGGTCTTCTGTCCATAGGATCTCCGAAGGAGACCTCGAGATTCTGCTAGTGTTAGGGGAGGAACGGCAGATTCTCGAACCGGGGTTATACATAACTCCACCGTTTGTGTCAGAGACATATCCAATCGATTTCCAGACGATGCAGTATGAAACGGGCCACGGACGACGATCAATTCCATCCGAACTCCGTGACGAAGCCGAGATGATCGCTGCGGATCAAGCAAAAACTGCGGAGGCACGATCTTGAAAGGGGATCTTTACGCTTACTAACTGCATGCTATGTGCTTGCTCTGTACTTACCGCTGATTGACGGGCGACTCTGATTGAAGCCCCCTGTGCTACTCACGACAACTGTGATCGTACGAAACGCGAAACGAGGATCCGAGAGCGTGGACGAATCGAGTCACTGGCCGCTGTCGAACAGCCGGCTCATACTGTCGGACAGCAGTCAATACAACGTCGGTCGCGGATTCGCGGCCGTCTCCACCGGTGACGGCCGCAGCAGCGCGACCGATCGTCACGTCGTTCTGTCCGGCAGTGTCACTCGATCACATGGTGTGAGTCGCCACGGACGATCCGAGAGGGGTCGGTCGAGGGTGTCGATCGACTCCGCTTATACGGTCTGCTGTCACGATGTACCGGTGCAACCGCAGAACGGTCACGATTGCACCGGAACTGACTGACAGTAGTCCGTATTAGTCGCCTGCCAGCGATTCCTGGCTGGCAGCACAGTTGTTCGGGCCGAGCTCGAGTTCGAATGCTTCGTCGTCGTCAGCCTCCTGCTGGCCGAGGTTGGTGGGGATAATGTCCTCATAGTTGGCCGGCCGTGGGGGCATATCCGAGAGGATGAGCTCGACGAACTCGTCTTCGTCCATCGTCAGCGCGTCCATCTCCTCTTTGAGCTGGCCGATCGGCGCGGTGTAGGTGCCGTCGGCGGCAGGTTCGGCGGCGTCGCTGAAGTGTGCACCACCGATCAGCGTCTCGTCGGGCAGCGAGAGGACGCGTTCCTGGAGGCTCTCGTAGAGTTGGGCCGCGGCTTCGGGTGCGCCGTCGTCGCCTTCTTCTAAGTCAGGACGGGCGACGCTTTCGATGAACAGGCCGTCACCGGTCGCGAGTAGCGAGCCGTCGACGAGGTACGAGGTCATCCCGGAGGTGTGCCCGGGCGTGGAGACCGTCTCGATCGTGGCGTCGCCGACCTGGAACTCGTCGCCGTCCTCGGCGAGGGTTACGTCGTCGGCGTAAGTGACGCCACGCTGGACCGACGCGTCAGGGATGACGCCCTCGACGCCGACGGCGTCGAGTGCACGCACACCCGAGATGTGGTCGGCGTGGATGTGCGTGTCGATCGCGTACTGCAGGTCGACACCGAGCTCGTCAGCGTCGGTGAGGTAGCGGTCCGTGAACGCGCGTAGCGGGTCGATCACCGCGGCCTCGCCGCCGTCGACGACGAGGTAGCCAAGGCAACCCGACGAAGGACGCTGGTACTGGTAGAGCGTCCCCGCACCGTCGTACTCCGAGACCTCGACGCGCTCGTAAATCCGCGCCCAGCCGTTCATCCCGTCCTCAAGCTGGTTTGCGTCGTATCCGCGGTCTTTGAGCGTGGCCGCGACGAACTCGCTCGAGCCACCTTTCGCACAGAGGACCGTCACTTCGCGGTCGTCGGGAATCTGTGCAAGAACGTCCTCGTCGAGCTCGTCCTCGAGGAACTCGAAGTACGGGATGTTGATCGACTCGACGCTGTCGCCGTCGATGTGCCACTCCTCGTACTCCGATTCCGCACGCACGTCGAGCAGCGTTACGTTCTCGCCCGCATCGATGCTCGCTTTGAGTTCGCTGGGGGTGACTGATTCGACCTCGACGTCTGGCGTTGGGAAGTCCATGTCGTCCATTGTGTACACCAACGAGTACCGGCCCGTTCCACATAAATCTTTGCATGGTCGTTCAACTATTGCACAATACAGCTACGGTGGGAAGGAGTTGAAGACCATATTGAGCCTGCATAAATTAGTTATAGCGCGCATGGGCGAGTATAGATGTTCGAATATCGCGCAAGAATCGATGAGCTTTTGAAAGTGGAACCAATGTTGTGGGATAGCTCCAAGACAGAGCATAAATAGAACATGAGTTCGGAATACCAGATCGCGGAGACGCTCGACGTCAAAGGTGCATCGTGTCCCATGCCGGTTGTCCAAGCGAAGTCCGCCATCGACGACCTCGCCGAAGGCGAGATCCTCGAAGTAGTCGCCACGGACTCGGGCAGCATGAGCGACCTCGACGGCTGGGCAACCGGGACCGACGGTGTCGAGTTGCTCGAGCAGGTCGAGGACGGCGACGTGTACAAACACTACGTCGAGAAGACGGCCTGAGAGACGCGACGGCGATTCGACGCTGCGGACCCCGACGTCCACGCACGCCTCAGAGGTGGACACTGTTCTCGAAGGCGACGTTTGATGGGCCTCGGCACAGAACCTCGATGTGATGACCGCCGACGATCGGTACAAGCTGTTCGGTGTCTACGTCTCAGCGGCTGTCTTTGACGCGCTCGCCGACTACCTGTACGAGACAGCCGGCGTCGTCGACTACGAGAGCTACTTCGATCCGTCGGAGTCGACGATTCCCGTAGGTGATCCGGGTGCTGACGCGACCGACAGGCTCGTCTCGGATCTCGTCACCGAGTTCGCTGACCTCTATGACGAGGCGGCTTTCGAGACCGCTCGCAAGGTCGACTCCGACGCGTTCGGCCTCGCGTATCTCGCTGCCGATCCACAGACGGTCGCAAACGCCCGCGAACGCTTTCAAGCAGCTGCAACGATTCAGGAGGCTGACCTGCGGACGGTCCAGACCGCGATCCTGTCGGCATACCTCTCGCGGGCGAACGCAGGCGATAACGGGCACTAACCTCCGCGACCGCGATCAACACCGATTACAGAGTCGTGAACGAGACAGGCAGCCGCGCCTCGAGTATCGGTTCGTCGTCTGGGAAGACGGCATCGCGCGGTAGATAGCCTCTGTGGTTCGACAACCGCACCCAAAGGACTACTTCTGTCCGGCCCCTCTGTTGGACCGAACACGAGCCACCAGTCGGTGCGGTATCGCGTCCAGACAGCCCTCGAGCGTTCCGACATGATCGACCCAGTTACCGGCAGTCGGCTGCAGTTCGCACTCACGACGATCGTCCACATTATCTTCCCCGTGATGAGCATGGGGCTCGCCCCGTTTCTCGTCTACTTCACGTGGAAGGAACTTCGCACTGGAGCCGCCATCTACGAGCAGTTACGTCGGTTCTGGACCCGGATCTTCGCCGTCAGCTTCGTCGTCGGCACCGTGACGGGGATCGTCCTCGAGTTCGAGTTCGGGACCAACTTCGCGGCGTTTTCGACGACCGCCGGCGAACTGTTCGGCGGCCCGCTCGCGCTCGAGGGGATGATGGCGTTCATGCTCGAGGCGACGTTTCTGGGGATTTTTGTCTTCGGTCGCGAGCGCGTCGGGAACGTGCTCTACATGATTTCTGCGGTCGCCGTCGCCCTCGGAACGTGGCTATCGGCGGTCTGGATTCTCATTGCGAACTCGTGGATGCAAACGCCACGGGGCTACGAATTGGCGACCGAGAACGGCCAGCCGATCGTCCAGCTGGTCGATCCGATCGCGGCCTACGCGAATCCCCGGTTCCCGTGGATGTTCGTCCACATGCAAAACGCCGCCGTCGAATCAGTCGCGCTGTTCATGGCCGGTCTCGGTGCCTACTTCGTTTTCAGACACCACGTCTGGGGGTATCCGGTCGAGAACATCGGGTTCTGGGAGACGACGCTCAAGTTCGGCCTCATCGCGCTGTTGATCACCGCGCCGTTGCAGGTGTTTCACGGCGACCTGTACGCGCGCCACGTCTTTGAGACCCAGCCACAGAAGTTCGCCGCGATGGAGGCCGTCTGGGAGACCGATTCGTACGTCCCCGAGTACATCGTCGCGTTCCCGACGAGCATCCAGGACCTGCTCGATCCGCGGGCCAAGGACATCTTCGGCATCGGCATCCCCGGCGGCGCGTCGTGGCTCGCCAGCGGCGGCGACCCGCAGGCGACGATCCAGGGCCTCGAGCAATTCCCCGGTCCCCAGCCGCCCGTCGCGCTCGTCTTCTGGTCGTTCCGGATCATGGTCGCACTCGGCTTCTGGTTCATCCTGCTCGCCGTCTGGGGTGGCTACCGCTGGTGGCGGGGTGAGTTGCTCGAGGACGACCTCCTCCACAAGGCGCTGATGGCCTCGGCACCGCTTGGCATCCTCGCAGTCGAGTTGGGCTGGATCGTCACGGAAGTCGGTCGCCAGCCGTGGGTGATTCAGGGCGTCTTGCAGACGAGCGAGGGCGTCTCGCCGGGGCTGACGGGTGGCGAAGCCGCGGTGACGCTCGCTGGGTTCGCAGTCGTCTATTTCGGACTGCTCATGCTCTATACGTACGTCATCGCTCGTATCATCCGGGCCGGTCCACCCGATGGGGAGGACCTCGCGGTGCGAGAGACGCCGGAGACACCCACCTCGGAGGTAAGCGTTGATGACTGACACCGGGACGCTCGCGAGCGAGCCGCTGTTCGGGCTGCCGCTGGCAGACCTGTGGTTCGGCCTGGTGTTTTTCATCTTTTCGATGTTTCTGTTTCTCGATGGGTTCGACTTCGGGGTCGGCGCGCTGTTCGCGACACGTGCCGACGGCGACGAGCGCGAGCAGTTACTGGCCGCGATCGGACCGTTCTGGGACGGCAACGAGGTGTGGCTCGTCGTCTTCGGTGGCGCACTGTTCGCGGCCTTTCCGCCCGTCTACGCCAACCTCTTCAGCCGGTACTACCTGCTGATGTTCGCGATTTTAGGTGCACTCATCATCCGAGGGCTTGCGCCGGAGATGTACGAACAGCGCCACGACGACGCATGGCAGCGCTGGTGGGGACGCGCGTTCGTCGTCGGCAGCCTCACTGCCCCGTTCTTTCTGGGAATGTTTACGGCGAACTGGCTGCTCGGCGCGACGGCGATCCTGACGCTGCCGGGCGTCGTCGTCGGGCTGGCGGTCGTCGCGCTGACCGTCGTCGACGGCGTGGCCTTCCTTCGATTGAAAACGCGGGGCGACCTGCGCGCGGACCTCCAAACGGATGGCTACCGCGCACTCGGTGCGTACCTCGGCTTGCTCGTGGTGACGCTTGGCTACATCTACGCGACAGCACCCGACCTGCGGCCGGCGTTGCGTTCCATTCCGGTTGTCGGGCTCGTCGTCGTGACGGTCGTCCTCGCCGGGATATACGCCGCAGCGACACGGGCGGATCGCTACTACGTCGCGTTTACAAGCGCCGCCGGGCTCGTCTTCGCACTGGTCAGCGTCGTCGCCGGGCTGATGTATCCCGAAATCGATCGAGCCAGCGGCCTAACCGTCGAGACGGCGATCGTCTCGACGCTCCCGCTCAATCTCATGTCCATCGGAGCCGCGATCTTGCTCCCGCTCGTCTTCGTCTACTTCGGCGTCCTTTACACCGCGTTCAGCGGCCCGATCGAAGCGGGTGAGTCGTACTGATGGCACTCGAGGACGACGACAGCCGTTCCGACGACAGCGACCACCACGTTCGCGACGCGGACGCACCCGATCGATCCGAACGTCGGTCACCGACCGACTCAGAGACGCCACAGTCGTCACCGCCCCGACTCGGATCGCGGATCCTGGTCACGTGGCTCGAGCTCACCGTCGTCGGCATCTTAGGCGGCATCCTCGGTGTGTCGATCGGCGGCCCGCCCGGCTTCGTGATCTATCTGCTGACGACCCTGCTGAGCGTCGCCATCGTCTTTCACAATGTCAACGAACTCGTCAAGGAATGGCTCCGGGTGGAACGGCCCGCCCGGTCACCGGAATAGTCCATCCACGACGGCAGGCGGAGCCACACAGCGTGAACCGACAGAAACGGGTCGACCGACGAGAACGACAGCACCACCTCGGACCGCATACTGGACGGCGAGCGCCCGGCCCGCTCTCACCGCCGCGCATTGCTGAGAGTCTGCAGCTCTCTCGAGGACGTGCCTGCGATCGGTCGCAAAATGAAATCACGGAAACCGCCGATCACATTGGAACGTTGATAGCTGCGAGGGATTATGCTACTGGTCGTGGGACCGACGAGTGATACGGTCTGCTGTCACGAGTTACCGGAGCAGCAACCTACTGACAGCAGACCGTACGAGCCACCCATGCCAGTGCAAAATCTCGCACGAAGCGACATCGTCACGGCCGCGCCCGACGAATCGATTCAGGAACTTGCAACGACGATGCAAGACGAAGGTGTCGGCTGCGTCGTGATTACCGACGACGGCGCACCGGTCGGGATCGTGACCGATCGCGATCTGGTGATGCGACTTCTCGCGTCCGGAACCGATCCGAACCAGGTCGTCGCCGAAGACGTGATGTCGGAAGACCTGTGTACGATCGAAGATCGAGCGGGCTTCTACCACGCCACCGAACTGATGAGCGAACACGGCGTCCGACGGCTTCCCGTGACGGACTCGGACGGCGCTCTAACAGGCATCATCACGATCGACGACCTCAACGAACTCCTCGCGGACGAACAACAGGAGCTCGCAGGCGTCATCCGGCAACAGCGACCTCCGTACTGAATGTATGGCGGACTTAGCCGGCTGATGTACCTACCCCAATGACGACTGCCATACCGGCACGTCGACAGCGATATCGACACTCGTACGGTTCGTGTCGACATAGCAAACTAACCGACATACTCAAAGGGTTGTGTCGCCTGTAATGTAACACAATGATGCTGCCAACGCACGTGCTCGTCGGGCTGGCGCTTGCACTCCCCGTCGCGGTCGCCGCTCCCGAGCACGCCAACGTCGCGCTCACGGCAGGGCTACTCGGTGGCCTCATTCCGGATCTGGATATGTACATCGGTCACCGGAAGACGCTACACTATCCAGTCTACTACTCGGCACTCACCGCCGTCGCAGCACCGGTCGCCGTGGTCGTCCCGACGGCGGCGACGATCGCCGCAGCGATGGTACTCCTCGGCGCGGCCACCCACAGCGTGATGGACGTCTTCGGCGGCGGACTCGAGCTCCGACCCTGGGAAGCGACCTCGAGCCGGGCCGTCTACAACCATCACCACGACCGCTGGCTCGCGCCGCGGCGATGGATCCGGTACGACGGTGCACCCGAGGATCTGGTCCTCTCGATCGCCGTCGCTGGCCCACTGCTGTTCGCACTCGAGGGGGGCCTCCGCGCGGTCGTCGGCGCGGCTGTGGTGGTCGCGGTCGTCTATACCGCCGTGCGACGACTGCTCCCGGCGATCGCCGAGGTGCTGATCGCGGGCTATCTGCTGCAGACGATTCCGGACCATCTGTTGGCGCGGCTGCCCGCACGGTACATCCCCGACCACATCGACTGATCGCCGGCGGCATCGGTCGAACGATGCACGGACGTGATTTCTGTCGGAAGTCTTATCAGATCTGGCTGTAATCTGTGAGCAAACACATGCAAACGTCGGTAGCGACAGAGGCCGAACGTGGGATCCGATATTCGCTTCTCGCCGTGGTCGCTGTCGGGTACCGGCGGCGGGATCCGGGAGCGATCGTCAACGCACTCATCGCGCTTGTGGCGACGTACCTCCCCGGCCACCTCGAGCGCCGATACGACGTGACCTTCCGGCCGTGGCAACGCGTATATCTCAACAGCGCGATGCTCACCCACGCCATCGGCATGCTCGGTCCCTACGACGACGTCTGGTGGTGGGATCATATGACACACACCCACTCGGCGACGCTACTCGGCGGCCTCACCTTCGCCGCGGCCCGTCGAAACGATCGGGAACCCCACACTCGAGTCATCGGCGTCGTCACCTGCGCCGGCGTCCTGTGGGAGATCGGCGAGTACGCCATCCACGCGACGGCGAACCGCCTCGGCTGGGAACCGCTGCTCGTATCCTACGGAAAAGTCGACACCGCCCTCGATCTCGTGTTCGACCTCATCGGCGCGGTGTTGGTGGTCATCCTCGGCGACGCCTTCCTCGAGAACCTGACGGAGACCGACGAGTAGCGTGTGCGCCCCGCAGTGGCGTGCTGTCTATATCTCCCGCACGTACGAATACGAGTCCGAGAGCGCTTCGGCGTCCTCACGGAGCAAGGCGACGACGAGACAGTCGGCGTATTCCTCAAGGTATTCGACGAGGGCGGCGATCCGATCCGCGTCGATCGCCTCGAGCGAATCCAGCAGCATGAACGGAACGACGTCGTAGACGTCGTGAACCAGATAACCGGCGAGTGCAACGATCAGGCCCGTGACCTCGCGTTCGCTCTCCGAGAGGTGATCGATCGTGTCCTCGTAGCTCGTCCCGTCTGCGGTCGAGCGGACGATGTGCAGATCGAACGTCGTTTTCGTGACCGTCCGACGACCCTCACGGACCGTCTTCTCGCGGCGGTCGATCCAGATGCGATCGAGGTTCTCGTACTCGAGCAACGAGAGAATCGAGTCCATGTGCTCGTTGAACGCGTCGACGGCGGTTTCCTCGAGCCGGTTGACGCGGGTCCGACACTCGGTGAGGGCTTCCTCGACGGTCTCGCGTCGATCCTCGAGGTCGCCCCGGTCCGCGAGGGTGGCCTCGATCTCGTCGATTCGAGCCTGCAGGTCGTCGCGTTCGGCCTCGATGGTCTCGCGTTCGAGTTCGAGGCGATTCAGTTCGCGGTGAGTCTCGATGACGTCGCCATACTCCGCGTTCTCGAACGTGTCGGCGTCCGATTCGAGGTCAGTAACGCGGGCTCGCTGCTCGTCGCGCTCGGCCTCGAGTTCCTCGATGCGTTGCTGTCGGCGCTCGAGATCGTTCTCGATCGCCGAAAGTCGCGTTTCGAGTTCACCTCGTTTTTGCGCTCGCTCACGAAGCGTTTTCCGACGGCTCGCGAGGTCGTCGAGTTGCACCTGCAACTCGCTCCGTTCGTCGAGTTTTCGTTGGCGAAGCGATCGGAGCCGCTCGAGTGTCGACTCGATCCGGCCGCGATCGACGTGTGAGCCACACGTCCAGCAGACGACGTCGTCGGCGAGAAGTTGCTCGGTGATGTCGCCGTCGGTTTCGGTCTCCGAGTCGGCAGGTTCCTCGAGTTCGACCTCGAAGCCGTCGTCCCCGAGTCGATCCTCGTTGAATCGGATCACACTCTGGAGTTCGCTGACGGTCGTATCGAGCGACCGCTTCCGAGCGCGAAGCTCCTGAATCCGCCCCTCGAGTCGGTCCGGCGACGTCTGCTCGTCGTCGAGGGCGGCCAGTTCCGCCTGAAGGTCGTCGCGTTCGGCCTCGAGTTCGGCGTAACTCTCCCGTTCGGTCTCGAGATCGTATTCGATGGACTCGAGTTCGGTTCGCGCCGCCTGGAGGTCGGCAAACGCCGACTCGATCGCGTCTTTCCGGGCGTGGCTCGCCTCGATGTCGAGTTCGAACTCGTCGAGGTCGGTTTCGAGGTCGGTGATCCGGTCGGTTACCGACTCGATCTCGTCGTCGAGGGCGGTTCGCTCTTCTTCGAGCCCGGGGAGCTCGGTCTCGAGCTGTGCGAGGTGTTCGAGCCGGTCGTCGAGGTCGCGTTTGTCGGCCTCGAGGGATTCGATTTCGGCCTCGATCTCGTCCGTATCGATCGGGCGCATGATGAGTTCGCGCAGGTCGTCGCCGTTTCTGACGGCGCGGCGCGCTTCGTTGGACTCGAGTTGGAAGGCAAAGAGATCAGCTAGCTCGGGATCGTCGAGGTAGGGATCGCCGTCGAAGACGACCTCGCCGTTTCGTCGCTCGAGCACGCGCGTGTACTGCTGGCCGTCGAGCGTCAGTTCGACGTGACCGGCGTCTGCGTCACCTTTCAGTGAGGTGTGACGGCTCCCCAGCGCCGCCATGATCGTCTGGAGAAACGACGTTCGATTCGTCGCGTTCCGACCGGTCAACACGTTCACGCCGGGTGTGAGTGTGACCTCGGTGCTATCGATACCGCCGATATTCTCCGCCAGAACGGTAATCGAGGAGGTGACTGACGCTGGAGATGACACGAGGGGTGGTTCTCGCCAACGAATATAAATGTTGTTTGGTTACAGTTGTCCATCGGCGTCACAGTCACAGCCACCCTGCTCGAGGAGCGTGGCGATCGGATAATCCGCCCCGCAGTTGCCACAGATCGTCCGGACATCGACGAACACCTCGTAGTCTCGGTCTGCGATCTCCGCTGCCTTCCCTAACTCCTCGAGGGTGGATTCGGTGACGACTTGCGTTCGGCCAGCGAGTCGCTGGATCGTTTCCGTCTTTCGCTCGAGTCGGTCCTCGGTGTCGGTCTCGGGAAGCGACGCATCGCGAACGTTCGTCAGGTACGTATAGATCGTTTGGTGGGTGACGAAGTCCGACCTGACGGCATCGACGTCGACGCCCGTTCGTTCCAGTTCGCGGCGTTTTCTGACCGCGTCGGATCGAGAGACATCGTCGTCGGTGAGCGTCCGGTAGAGCGGGTCGATGTCGGAATCGAGCACCGACCCACCGGCGTCGCGGATGGCTGCTCGAAGGACGGCCCGATTGAACTCGTCAGCGAGATCTCGAAGGCTCGTTCGCTCCATCCCGTCGCCGACCCACGCCGCCTCGAGACGGTCACCCCACGACTCGAGGCCGTACTCGTCTATCACGCGTTCGACTTTGGTTTGGCGGCGACTCGAGTCGTCAGCCATACCGAATGGCAGTGATGCCCACCGTACAAATGTTGTGATTGGGACAGCAGTCGCAAGCGTCCCGAACGAGCGGTGGGTGGCTACCGAACTGACCGAGTGGAAACAGCCGCGACGAGTACTGCCTGGTCACGGATGACTCCCGACACGACCTGGCGGCTCTATCGACGTATGTTTTCGGTTAGCAGGATATTCGACTACAACCGTACACTTTTACCGGTGCAGCGGCGACACACGGATAGATCAATGGACGAAGACGCGCTCGAGTACCATGAGAACGACCCACCTGGCAAGATCGAAATCGCGACGACGAAGCCGACGAACACGCAGCGTGATCTCTCGCTTGCGTACTCGCCGGGTGTTGCCGCGCCGTGTCTCGAGATCGCTGACGACGAGACCGCTGCCTACCAGTACACGACGAAGGGAAACCTCGTCGGTGTCATCTCGAACGGGTCGGCCGTGCTCGGCCTCGGCGACATCGGCGCACAGGCGTCGAAACCCGTCATGGAAGGGAAAGGTGTTCTGTTCAAGCGCTTCGCCGACATCGACGTCTTCGACATCGAACTCGCCCACGACGACACCGACACGTTCGTCGAGTCGGTCGCCGCGATGGAGCCGACCTTCGGCGGGATCAACTTAGAGGACATCAAAGCCCCCGAGTGTTTCGCCATCGAGGAACGACTCCGCGAACGCCTCTCGATCCCCGTCTTCCACGACGACCAGCACGGCACCGCCATCATCAGCGGGGCTGCGCTGCTCAACGCCGTCGAGATTTCGGGCAAAGACCTCGCGGAACTCGAGGTGACGTTCGCGGGCGCGGGTGCAGCAGCGGTCGCGACGGCGCGGTTCTACGTCTCGCTGGGCGTCCGGCGGGAGAACATCACGATGTGCGATATCGACGGGATTCTGACGACCGAGCGGGCCGAAGCCGGCGATCTCAACCCGTACAACCGAGAGTTCGCGCAGGACCGCCTCGACGGAGAACTGGCGGACGCGATGGTCGATGCGGACGTGTTCGTCGGCCTCTCTGCCGGCGGCATCGTCAGCCAGGAGATGGTCCGCTCGATGGCCGACGACCCGATCATCTTCGCGATGGCCAACCCCGACCCCGAGATCGGCTACGAGGAAGCCAAAGCGGCCCGCGACGACACTGTCATCATGGCGACCGGGCGCTCTGACTACCCCAATCAGGTCAACAACGTGCTGGGCTTCCCCTTCATCTTCCGCGGCGCGCTCGACGTCCGCGCGACCGAAATCAACGAGGCGATGAAAGTCGCAGCGGCGAAGGCGCTGGCCGACCTCGCGAAACAGGACGTGCCCGACGCAGTGGTCAAAGCCTACGGCGATCAACCGCTGCAGTTCGGCCCGAAGTACATCATTCCGAAGCCGCTCGACGCGCGCGTCCTCTTCGAAGTTGCTCCCGCGGTCGCCCGCGCAGCGATCGAGTCGGGTGCCGCCCGCGTCGATCTCGATCTCGAGGCGTACGTCGAACGACTCGAGGCCCGCCTCGGGAAGTCCCGCGAGATGATGCGCGTCGTGCTCAACAAGGCCAAGTCCGAGCCGAAACGGATCGCGCTGGCGGAGGGAACCGACGAGACGATCATCCGTGCAGCCTCGCAGATGGTCGACCGCGGAATCGCAACGCCAGTTCTGATCGGTGACGAGAGTGAGATCCGCGAGACGGTTGGAAGTCTCAACCTCGAGTTCGAGCCCGACGTGGTCGATCCAACGAGCGGCGAGTACGCGGCCTACGCCGAGCATCTCTACGAGCGCCGGAAGCGAAGCGGCATCACCCATCGTGAGGCCACGTCGCTGATCCGAGACGATACCAACTACTTCGGGAGTGTGATGGTCGATCGCGGCGACGCCGACGCGATGTTGACGGGGCTGACGAATCACTACCCGTCGGCGCTGCGCCCGCCGCTGCAGGTGATCGGCACGGCCGACGACGCCGACTACGCGGCCGGGGTCTACATGCTCACGTTCAAGAACCGCGTCGTCTTCGTGGCCGACGCAACCGTCAATCAGGCCCCCGATTCGGACGTCCTTGAGGAGGTTACCCGCCATACCGCCGAACTGGCCCGCCGGTTCGACGTCGAACCCCGCGCCGCGCTCCTCTCGTACTCCGATTTCGGCAGCGTCGACAACGAGGGGACCCGCAAACCCCGCGAAGCGGCTCGCCGACTGCGCGAGGACCCGTCGATCGACTTCCCCGTCGACGGCGAGATGCAGGCCGACACCGCCGTCCTCGAGGAAATGCTAACCGGGACCTACGAGTTCAGCGATTTGGAGAAGCCCGCGAACGTGCTTGTCTTTCCGAACCTCGAGGCCGGCAACATCGGCTACAAACTGCTCCAGCGGCTCGGTGGAGCCGACGCGATCGGCCCGATGCTGGTCGGCATGGACGAGCCGGTTCACGTCCTCCAGCGCGGCGACGAGGTCAAAGACATCGTGAACCTCGCGGCCGTCGCGACGGTCGACGCCCAGAGCGACGATTCCTGACCGGCGAACGCGATTCGCCAGAATTGCAACCATTCGATCATCAGGCGCAAGCGGCCACCAGGGACCGAGCCTACAGTGATACGGTCTGCTGTACCGAGTTACCGGTGCAACTGCAGTGTGTGGGTCGCGGTTGCACCGGAAATGACTGACAGAAGTCCGTATGAAGGGGTGCCCGACACTCATCTCAGAGCGGCGTCACGAAATCTGTTCGGAAGGCAGAAGTCAATTACATTGATATGGATGTAATCCTGAACGAGACAGTCGAACGGCGTTCGGTTGGCGTCCGTGCCAGCCGTGCTGGTGATGGCCAACGGAGTACCCCGCACTGTGGGCAGTCGCTATTACGGACAGTACTATAGCTATCTGTTTTACATAATAGACGAAATACTGATAGATAGTGGTCTGCTCACCGAGGACCATCTGTCAGACCCAGCCGTACGTAATCATGTCACTGGATCACTAAAACCGCCATACTGGGAGTCTTCAGAACTTCTTCTCTTTTTCATCGCAGGCATATTACTGCGTATTTGTTGGACAGTCGCGATTCACCTCTCCGTATAATCGACCTCAGTTCCAAATGGTTACCGACAGTCCATTCGACATATATATCGCCAGACGGGCACTAATTCCCATTATACAATATATAATCGGACATAAGTGCGGTGATTATTTTGCTTTGGTTGGTTTCGGTACTGCATTCATTCGCATTCTGATAGGTGTCGAATTCTATAAGATAGATCTAATTTCATGATAAGCAATAGACGGTACGTCTCAAGGACATAACTCGATCGTGACACGGGAGCTGACGACACGCTCGAGTCACGGCAGTGGTCAGGCAGTCGGATCGCGAGAGACTGAGCTGCTCATGACGTCGCCGATCAGGAAAAGAAGAACAGACATCCTGGTTGCACAGCCGCTGCCGGACTCCAGAACCGTCGTTATCCCAGTCGTGAGCCGTCGCTCTTTGAGTCGTGTATCGGAAACCCGGGCGGAGCGGGGGAGCCGCCCTGGGCGTGAGAGACATGAGCGTACTCGAAGCGGGGGCGAGTCCACGTCCGAGCGATCCGGGCACGAACGCACGCAATCGGCTGTTCGCACGTCGCTTGGGCCGAGCGTGTACCCGGCGGGGGTTTGCAACCCCGCACGTTTGTCGATGCACGGTTCACCAATAGTTATGCAGCCGCTTGGCACGGCGTAGTGGTCTCGAACCACACGCAGGCAGCGTGTAACGCCGTGTAGCATCCTGTTACTTCCCGGCGGCCGTCCGTCCGCAGCCCGGATCTCGAGTCGGGTGAGCAGTCACAAAACGATCCCGAACGATTGGCGGCCAGTGGTTGCTTGCTTGCGACGCCTTCAGAACGATAGTGCTACGGTCCGTTCAGATCGTATGCGCGACGGGGGTCGACAACGGCCACTTCGACTCGGCATCGTGGGACTCGGGTACATCGGAACGACCGTCGGCGGGCAGTTTCACCGCCACTCGGACGCGACCGTCAGCGCGATCTGTGATCTCGAGGCGGACGTTCGCGACGAGGTCGGTCACGCGTTCGACGTTCCCGAAGACAGGCAGTATGCGTCGTACGAGCGGATGCTCGCGAACGCGCCGCTCGACGCGGTGCTCGTCGGAACTCCGCACACGCTCCACTACGAGCAAGTCCGTGCCGCGCTAGAGCAGGGCTGTCACGTCTACTGTGACAAACCGCTGACCACCGACCTCGGGCGAGCACGCGAACTCGTCGAGATCGTCGAACGAAGCGGTCGAATCGTGATGGTCGGCTATCAGCGCCACCTGCAAACGGCATTTCGAACGGCCCGCAGACGGTTCGCCGGTCGCGATCCGCAGTGGCTGACCGCCTCGATCACGCAGGGCTGGATCGAGGAGTCGTGGGACACTTGGCGACTCGATCCCGACCTGTCCGGCGGCGGATTCCTCTACGACACGGGTAGCCACGTGCTAGACGGCGTCCTCTGGACGACCGGTCTCGAGCCGACGTCGGTCGCTGCGAGTATGGATTTCCACGACGACCAGCAGCGAGTCGACCGGCGCGCACACCTCGATGTGCGCTTCGAGAACGGCGCGACCGGCACGTTCGCGTTCCACGGCGACGCTCCGTCGGTTCGCGAGCACGTTCACGTCTGGGACGCCGAGGGAGCGATCTATCTCGAGGGTACTCAGTGGGGCTCTCGGGAAGTCGTCGAAGTTGACGCCGACGCTGGGGAGTATGTTCCCTATGTCGATCCTCGCAGCGAGCAGACCCGGGCGGACGCGTTCATCGAGAGCGTCGCGAACGGGATCGAACCGCCGGCGACGGTTCGGGATGCACTCCGGGTGATCGCGCTGACCGAGGCTGCATACGAGGCGGCGCGAACGGGCGATCGAATCTCCGTCGATCGATAACCGACGAGAAGTGTGATGTTTATACTCTTATTTCGCCGGGAAAACTGTTTTTCCTCCGTCGGATCGGTCGAGCTGTATTCGGGACTGAACCCGGTTCCGTCTATGGGTACGAAGTGATTACTCCCGGCCGAGTCTCCGGATACAGGGGGTGGCTCCTATCGCCACCCGATTTGAACGGGAGAGACAGATAATACCCCCATAGAAGCCACCCACTTTCGGTTACAAGCCGGATAACTACAACCGGTGGTGGCCATCGAACGGGTATGATCACCTGCACCAACTGTGAGACCGCCCAGTTCCTGCAGATAACCCAGAGCCGGGTCTACTTCGAGGACGGTGAGATGATCAACGAGATCTCCGAGACCTACGAGTGTACCCTCTGTGGAGCGACTGGTCAATACATGTACGACGAGGATCGCGACGAGGAGACAGTCACTGGCGACGTCGAGCACACGACGGAGCGTCCGAAGTACGCCTGACTGCCGGCCCCCATCCCGGGGGCACGGACTGTCACATCCTCAAGCAGGTCGTCCGATCATGGGTGCAGTGGTGGTTCTCGTTTCTTGTACATCGGCGTGGCTCCGTCCCGATCCAGCGAGTCAGTTAGAGGCATCGTCAACACCCTCGTGAGAGCGACCGACACCGAGTTCGTCGAACGTGGGACGGCCCCGGCCGGGCGACCGGCCGTACTGGCGGCGGCTGACGGCCGCATTCCGGCGACTGGTGTCCCACTCCTCGAAGAGACCGTACTCGGTCATCGTCTCCATGCCGGCGATCGCCGCTGTGAGTTTGATTCCGACCAGCGGAATCTCCGCGACGGAGACGATCACGTCCGCACGGAGGACCGCGCCATCTCTGAGCAGCACGTCGAGTACGTCGACGAACGCCTCGTCGTCCTTTCGCGGTCTCATGGCTGTGAGTTCGGACGGTCAGTGTCGGACGCGGCTCCGTCGTCGCCACCGCCCAGTTCCGGCGCGAACGTATACGGCGGCCACGGCCCTGTGAACCTGACCTCGAGTCCCTCGTTTGCGGCCACGTCGTCGAGTATCGAGCCGATCGCATCCTCGTCGTCTTCGTGGGCCAACAGCGTGAGCCGACAGAGGGTTTCACTGCCACCGTTCGAGCCCGACTCGCCGCCGGCCAGGTCGTCGGCCAGCGATGCACTCGGCGAGCGCTCGAGGGCGTGGACTTCCCGCGCCTCGGCGGCCAGTCGCTCCTCGAGGTCGGCGGTCAGCGACTCCCGTCGCGCGGCACGCAGTTCCGCCAGCCGCTGGTCGAACTGCTTCTCGAGCAGGAATGCCGTCCCTTCCTCGGAGTCGCCGATCCGTTCGTCGAGGTCCCGCAGTCGCTCGTCGCGTTCGGTCAGCGTTTCGTCATCGATCGGATCGACTTCGACGACTTCGACGCGGTATTCCCAGTGGTCGGCCAGCCCGGAGAGCGCGCGCTCGAGGGTCGCTCGCTCCTCTCGGAGCCACTCGCGGACGGCGCTGTCGTCACCTCGAATGATCGTGTCGAACTGGAACGGGATCGGTGTTCCGAAGGCCTGTCCCGCCTCGTCGACGACCGTCTGATGGCGAACCAGCCACCGCCGGATCTGTGCGAGATTTGCCGAGTCGTAGATACCGTCACAGGCGTGGACGACGGCTCCGATACCGTCCTCGACGATGATCGAGACCGGTTCGCCGTCGACGCCGGTCGTCTCGAGGGAAGCGTCCGCGTCGGTCTGGACGAGACAGTACAGGTAGCGCCCCGTCTCGATATCCGGCAGCTCGGCACGCTCCTCGGCTGGCTGATCGTCGAGCGTCTCGAGATGCTCGTCGGTGCCGGGCTCATCAGTTCGATCGTGGCTCACTCACCCTCACCTCCGAACACGGAGTAGCCGGGTTGCTGGACAGCCGTCGGCTCGCCGTGTAGTTGTTCGATCGCATCGGTGACCAAGCCGTCCAGATCGCCCCGGAGGTCGTCGACGCCGTCTTCGATCCCCTCGTCGTCTTTGAGCTGTTCGATCTCGGCCTCGATCGTCGCGAGTTGGCTGCCGAGCCGTTCGATCTCCTCGTCCGAGAGGGTCCCCGACTCCATGCGACGGACCGCCTCGCGCTCGAGTGCGTCGATCAGGATTTCGACGACGGTGATGACCAGTGTCATCAGTCCGTCCCGGGCATCCTCGCCGTCGCCGACGTCGATCGCCGTCACGTGTCGTCCCCCTCCGATTCTGCCGCCGCGTCCCGAGCAGTCCCGTCGGTCTCGGATTCCGCGTCGGTCGCGTCCGTCTCGGCCTCGTCCGCGGTGACGTTGACGCTCCGAGTCGGATCGATTACCGGATTCGGTCGGTCCATCTCGGCGAGTTCGGGATCGCCGGCCGCCTCGGCGACGCGACGCATGTCCGTTCCCTCGGGGAACTCGAGGCCGTACTTCGCCGCGGTCTCGAAGGAGGCGATCGCGGCCCGCACTTGGACGCCAAGCAGTTGCGTGTCGCCGATCGAGACCGCAATATCGGCATTGATGACGATCCCCTTGTCGAGCAGCATCTCGACGACTTCCGCGAGATCAGCCTTCTGGCGGCTAGGCTGGAAGTCATCGACCATCGTGATCACCGCCGGTGAGACTGGGCCGAAGGTTGGTCGGACGCCCCTCACAGCCGTTCAGTCGCCGCGTTGGTGGGTCAGTCATGATTGGTTCTCCGTCGTCGTTCCCGCTCGAGTTCGAACCGACGGCCGTAGATCCGTTTTCGGGAGGGTGCCGTCGAGAGCTTCACGTCCTGTGGCACCGTCGAATAGCGGGCCCCGCCGCCGAGATCCCGCCGGTCGGTGGGGATCGTCGATGACGCTGTCGGATTCCGCGAGTCCGTGCTCGTGTCCTGCCGACGCATCTTCTCGCGGTTGAACTCGTAGAGTCGCTCGAATCGCTCGTGCGTCTCGAGGAGGGCCGTCCGGAAGGCGTCGATGCCGGCCATCGCCTGCTGCTGGATGGCGACCTGATAGGCTTCCGGGTCCTCGGCGACGTCGATATCGCCGAGCGCCGCCTTCGTCGCGGACACCGCGTCCATGTCCGTCTCGATGAGAGCCTCGTCGTCACCGACTAACTGCCCGTCATCGTCGTCAGCGAGATCCGACACCGTGTCTTCGATCATTCCGGCATCGTCGCCGTCCGCGAGGTCGTCGACAGCGTCGTCGAGTTCACGTTTCTCCTGCCAGATGTCGGTCAGATCCGTGGCGTTCCAGGCGTTCAGCAGGTCGATCGCGTCGAACAGTTTCGTGAATTCGACGGCGTCAGACACACCGTCGTCGTCGTTCGCGATCGCGTCGGGAATCTCGCCGACGTCGATCGCGTCCAGAAGTTCCTCCTCGTCGACCGCGTCCGGTAACTCACTGAGATCTAGCTCGTTGAGCAACTCGACGAGTTCGTCGGCGACCCGGACGAGGGTGTCGACGTCGCCGATCACCGTCTCGACGGTCTCGCCCTCGAGTTCGTCGAGGTCGTCGAGATTTCCGAGGGTGTCCTCGAGTCGCTCGAGGCCCGCGTCCGCCTCTTCGAGGAAATCGTCGGCGGATTCGGCATCACTCATTTGTCGTCCTCCCCCGCATCCGGTCCCTCGGTCTCTGTCGTCTCCGGCCTGACCTGAACGGTGAGTATCCCGTTTTTGATCGTCGCCCGAGAGTCCGTCTCTCGCCAGGGAACCTCGATCCGATCGAGTTCGGTCCCTCCAACGGCGACGACGAGGATCGAGTCGTCGAAGCCGACTGTAACGTCGTCCGGGTCGGCACCGGCGACGTCCGCCGTGACCAGCAGTTCGTCGTCGTCGGCGCGGATCGCCACGTTGTGATCGCTCGAGGGGCCCGCCGATCGAATCCGTCGCATCCGTGATCGATCCCTGTCGCCGCCCGGATGTCGTCCAAGCGGCGAGTCGTCGGCCGAGAGGTCGTCGGCCGGTCGGATCGAGATGTCGTAATCGAAGACGGCCCGATCGCTCCGCCGTCGCCCCGAGGCCGACGTCACGCCGCTCTCGAGCGACTCGAGCGCCGATAGCAGGCTCGAGAGCCAGTGGTCGCTCTCATCAGCGAGGTGATCGTCGGTGGTGCGGTGGTCGTCCGATTCGTCGCGGTCGTCGGTCGGGGGCTGGTCGGTCATTATCGTTTTACCTCCACACGGCCGCTTGCGAGCCGCTCGTGGACGTCGCGGGCAGTTTCGAGTTCCGCCTCGAGTTCCTCCTTGCGGCGCTGGTACTCCGCCTCGGAGCGCTCGCCGAGTTCGTACAGCAACTGGTTTTCTTTGAGGTCGTCCTCGAGGGCCTCGACGTCGTAGAGTTCGTCGAGCGCGATGGTGTGGAGCGCGTCGATGATACCGACGAACGGCCGGAACAGAAGGTCGTCGAGGACGAACATAGATTACTGAGCACCGATTTTGACGTCGACGAAACTGTACGGCGCGAACGGACCCGTATATCGGACCATGAGGTCGTCGCGGTCGTCCTCGAAATCGGCGACCGCGTCGTCGAACGCCTCACGTTCGTTGCGATCGACGAGATACGAGCGATTGAGGACGAGCCGATCGCTGAACAGATCATTCGCGACCGACTGTGCGGCAATTGGCCCGAGACGATCAGCGACCTCGTCTTCGATCGCCTCACGGTCGACGTCGGCGTCGTCCTCGCGAACGAGTTTGAGGCCGAGTTCGAACCGGCCCTCGATATCGGTCATCGCGCGTCGGAACGCCGGTCGCGCCCCACGCAGGACGTTCTTCAGTTCCCGATCCCCCTCGAAGGCCATGCCGAACTGCATGGGAACGACCGTCGTTCCACCGTCGTAGTCCATGATCTCCCGGAGAACGTCGTCATGGCGCTGTGCATCCTCGTCAGTTTCCTCGGGATCGGTCGTGTCGATATCGGAGACGACGGCACCGAGTCGCCGATGAGAGATCGTGTAGACGCGCTCGGCACCGGCGACGGCTTCGGTCTCGAACTCGACCGTATCGCCGTCGACGATTCCATAGACGTACCGGTTGGTCATCGGTGGATCACCCGTTGAACTGATGCGACGGACTCTCCGTCCAGTCTCGTGTCTGGTCGGCCGCGTCGAGCGTCACGGGGAGAGACAGACGATCGGAACACGCCGCCTCCGTCGGAGGGAGGATAACTAGCTGACATAGGCTTGATAGCTGTGCTCCGTGCGGACACCGCAACGAGCACTCGAGTATCGTCATGAACAATTCGTTGTTCCGGTGGGTTACGGTAGTGCTTGCAGTTGCATCCTCCACAGTCTCGAGGCCTGTCCAATACGAAGGTGGGCGCTCTCTGGGAAGCAGACGGGCTCGAGCCAGCGTGCTTGCAGCCGCAGTCCGAGTCGTGTTACGGAGGGCCGGTCAACATCAGGGAGTATGGCACAACCACAACGAAGACCCGACTCCTCGAGTCTCGCGGAGGTACTCGACCGCGTCCTCGATAAGGGCGTCGTCATCGACGTCTGGGCCCGGATCTCGGTCGTCGGGATCGAGCTGCTGACGATCGAAGCCCGCGTCGTCGTCGCCTCCGTCGACACCTTCCTGCACTACGCGGAGGAGATCGCAAAAATTGAGCAAGCCACGGCGGAGGGCGAACTCGAGGAGCTCGAAGAACTCGAGGTCGAGCCCCGCCCCGAATCGTCGCCGAAGTCAACCACCGAATAACCCCGCATGGCCGACGACGCCTCGCGCAAGCGCACGGTCCGCGGTCGTAAGATCAGGGCCAGTCGCGCACAGAAGGAAGGACGCAAAGCGAAGAAAGAGCTCGCGCGAACGGCATCGAGCGCCAGCAAACGAAACGGCGACAGTCCGCTTTCCGATCCGGGCGACGTCATCCCAGAACCGTTCGTCGAAACCGACGCCGTCGAACACCTCCAAGAGCGAATCGCGGGCTGGCTCGAGGCCGACCAGCCGGTCCACCTGCTCGGGCCGACTGGCTGTGGGAAGACAGCACTCGCGCTGTCGGTCGCTGCCGAACGCGGCCGCCCGGTCGTCTGGATCAACGGCGACGACGCAGTCGATACGGCGGCGCTGGTCGGTGCCCACGCCGGCGGCGAACGCTACAAAGAGCACGACCAGTTCGTCGGCGGGGTCAGCAAGCAGACCGAGATCGTCCGCGAACGCTGGGTCGACAACCCACTCTCGGTCGCCGTTCGAGAGGGCGCGACGCTCGTCTACAACGAGTTCTCGCGCAGCGACCCCGTCGCCCACAACGTCCTGCTCTCGGTCTTCGAGGAGGGCGTCCTCGAGCGACCCGGCAAGCGCGGCGAGGACCGGACGATCGACGTCCACCCCGAGTTCCGGGCGATCCTCACGTCCAACGACGTGGAGTACGCCGGCGTCCACGAACAGCAGGACGCGCTCCTCGACCGATTCGTCGGCGTCCACGTCGACTACTACGACGCCGAGACCGAACGCGAGATCGTCCGCGCACACGTCGACCTGTCGGACGACGACATCGCGACCGTCGTCGAGACGACGCGAGCGCTTCGCGACGGGCTCGAGATCGTCGTCGGTACGCGGGCAGCGATCACGGCGGCGAAGGGGCTTGCCGTCTTCGATGGGCACGACGAATCCGGCACGTTCGACGACGAGACGTTAGCGACCGTCTTCACTGACGTGCTCGCACCGAAGGTCGCGGGCGAAGACGGCGGCGACATCGATACCCTGCGATCGCAGATCAGCGAGACGATTTGACCCACAGACGGCAGCATCGAATCAGACGACTTACAGAGCACACCGAACGCAGACCAATGGCCGAAGCCGACACCCAATCACAGGCGCAGTGTAAGGCTCGCACCGAAGACGGCGAGCGCTGCTCGCGGCCGGCACAGGACGACGGCTTCTGCTATCAGCACGACGAGAGTGATCCAACAGTGAGCGACAGTCAGACAGCCGAGGCCGAGGAACAGCCCGACGAACAGGCCGAAAGCGGTGACGTCGAGCAACCCAGGTCTCGCGGCACGACGACAATGACAGCGGAGGAAAAGACCGATCCCGGGGCGGTCGACGCGGACGTCGACGCCGCCGAGGAGATCGCGGGGATTCTCGCCGTTCGAGAGACCGTCCAGTCGACCGCCGGCCAGCTCATCGGCCACGAGTTCGACGGCGTCAGCGAGATCTCGCCGACCGACGACGGCTGGCGGGCCGTCGTCGAGGTCGTCGAACGACGGGCCGTCCCCGATACACAGGACATCATCGGACGTTACGAGATCGAACTCGACCCCAGCGCGACCGTCCACGGCTACCGCCGTGTCGACCGCTACCGGCGCGGCGACACCGCCCAGTTCGAGTGACGATTCGACGCCGGTCGAGTTCGCTCGCGGGCGCTTGAGCGGTAGCTGCAGCTGTGTCGCTCACTGCCACCGTTCTGCCTTCGCCATGTGAGCAGATACCACGACAGTCGACGCCTGCTCGCTCTCGACGTCGCATCCGACCGCAACCTCGAAGACATCTCATCCCGTCGACTCGACCGAACACGCCATGTCGAGCCCGCCCGTCCGCGGCGTCGACGTCGGCCCGGAAACCCGGTGTGCTCACTACCGCACCGACCGTGACGTCGTCGCGTTCAAATTTGCGTGCTGTGAGTGTTACTATCCCTGTTTTCGCTGTCACGAGGAACGGACGGATCACGAGGCGGTGCCGTGGCCGCGTGACCGATTCGACGAGCCGTCCGTCCTGTGTGGCGTCTGTGATACCACGCTTCCCGTCCCGGACTATCTCGAGGCCGACTATCGCTGCCCGGCTTGCGATGCGGCGTTCAATCCCGGCTGCGAGAAGCACGCAGAACTGTACTTCGAGACGAGCCCGTGATCAGTCGTCAGCCGGCGCGGCACTTGCGTCGGCAGCCGGCGTCGGGTCGTCGGCCAGCGCCGCCGCGACGCGCGGCGGCAGGCCGTTGACGATCGAGCGGCCGTCCCGCTCTCGGACGACCAACCCGTCGTCCTCGAGTGCAGCAAGGTGGTGAGAAACCGTACTTGGGTCGCGGTCGAGCTCGTCCGCCAGCTGGCTGTTATGGACCCGCCCGCAGTCAGCGATCGCCTCAAGGACGGCCCGCTTTGCGGGGTCTTCGAGGGCGGCCTGGAGTTCGGCATCGTCGTCCTCGAGGAAGTAACGGCGCTTCCCGTTGACCGTGCGCGTCGTGAGCAGGCCTTCGTCCTCGAGAATCCGGACGTGATACCGAACCGTCGAGAGGGGGATCTCGGTCCGGTCGCTAACCGCCGAGAGGTAGGTACCTGGCCGGTCCCGAATCGTCTCGTAGATCGCGCGTCGGCGATCGTGCTCGAGCGGATCGGAGTCGTCGTAGCGGCTGTAACGAAAGATCGGCAGGGCTTTCCAAAGATCAGTCCCCGCACGTCGCAGGTTGTCAGTTCCTGGCCGTCGAAGATGGACCGCCTCGCGGAGGGTGCTCAGCCAGCCGGCGGCCGCGGTACCTGCGCTTCCGGCGACACCGGATGTCCCAGCCCCGGCCGCGTTGCTCGCTGCAGTGCCGGACGCGATTGCACCTAACAGCCCGACCAGGACGGCGTTCGCTGCTGCTTCGCCCGTACTCGGTGGATCGGCGGGACCGCTAGCGTCGTCACCGCGACCGGCCGTCTCGTTGGGTCCCTGCTCCCCGGTATCGGGGCCGTCGGGATCGGCACTCGGGGTCTGGGCCGCTCGCGTCGAGTCCGATCCCACACCGAGAGAGGCGTTGGCAGTCGCGTTGCCGCCGTCAATCACCTCCGGCGTTTCGTTGACGGTGCCGTCTACGGTTTCCGCAGTGGCGTTGAGGGTGTCGTCGAGCGTCTCGGCCGTCTTTTCTACCGTCTGAGTCGTCTCGTTGGTCGTGGTCTCGAGGTCGTCAGTGGTGAGTTCCGTCGTGCTCGAGACGGTGTCGTCGAGGGTCTTGGTTGTGTTTTCCACCGCTGCGGTCGTCTCGTTGGTCGTAATCTCGAGATCGTCAGTGGTGGGTTCCGTCGTGGACTCGAGTTCGTCGGTCGTCTCGTTGAGCACGGACTCGAGCGCGTTCGTCGACCCGACTGTCCCCACTCCGGCGGCCGACTTGCCGGCTGCAACGCCTGCCATTGCACCGCTGAGGACCACGGCAACGAGAATTATCGCGAAGGCGTGACTCGAGATCGACGACACCCCTGTCATAGCTGTCATCGGTCTGTCTGCGACCGACCGTAATACGCTTTTCCCGTTTCGTGATAGTCACGTAAGCCGACTGACGGCCACGCCGCGCGGATCCAGCAAGCTATTTCCGCGTCGGACGGCCGACTCCGGGTATGGATCCGGCGCTTGGCCCGCCCGACGCGATGGCCGAGAAACGCGACGAGCTGACGCCGATGATGGCGCAGTATCACGACCTCTGTGCACGCTACGACGACGCGATCGTCCTCTTTCAAGTCGGTGATTTCTACGAAACCTTCTGTGGCGCGGCCGAACGTACCGCGCGTCTGCTCGAGATCGCCCTGACGAGCCGTGAGGACTCCACCGGCGAGTACCCGATGGCCGGCATTCCGATCGACAACGCCGAGTCGTACATCGAGGACTTACTCGAAGCCGGCTACCGGGTCGCCGTCGCGGATCAAGTCGAAGAGCCCGGCGAGACCTCGGGCGTCGTCGAGCGGGCAGTCACGCGCGTAATCACGCCGGGGACGCTCACCGAGGACGAACTACTTGCCAGCGACGACAACAACTTCGTGGCGGCGCTCGCCCGCGACGACGAGCGACTCGGCCTGGCCTTCCTCGACGTCTCGACCGGCGACTTCTACGCGACGAGCGCGACGGCGACCGAATCGATCGCCGACGAACTGAGCCGCTTTGCCCCCTCGGAGGCGGTCGTCGGTCCCGACGCGCCGGCAGCGCCCGTTCCTGACGACTGTATGGTGACGCCGTTCGACGCGCGTGCGTTCGACCGCGAGCGGGCCGGCAAAAAGCTCGCCGCATACTTCAGAAATCCCGACGCTCTGCTCGCAACCGACGCCGAAATCCGTGCCTGCGGCGCATTACTAGCCTACGCCGAGTACGTCCGCGGCGGCGACCACGAGGGCGAGCGCGGCGACGACGAACGCGTCGACGCCGTCTTCGAGGGCGACGCCGACCAGCGCCTCGAGTACATCACGCAGCTCACCCGCTACGACCCCCGCGAGTATCTCTTACTCGACGCCGTCGCCCTGCGCAGCCTCGAGCTGTTCGAACCCCGGACGGTCCACGGCCGCGACGATGCGACGTTGATCGGCGTGCTCGACGAAACCGCGAGCGCCCTCGGCGGCCGCCGGCTTCGCGATTGGCTCCGCCGACCGCTGCTCGAGCCCGCACGAATCGAGGCGCGCCACGACGCAGTCGCGGAACTGAAAGCGGCCGTCCAGCGACGCGAACAGCTTCACGAGCGGCTGCGGGAGGTCTATGACCTCGAGCGACTGATCGGACGGATCTCCCGCGAGCGGGCCAACGCGCGAGACCTGCGTTCGCTGCGGGATACGCTCGCGGTCGTCCCCGAGATCCGTGCCCAACTCGAGGACGCCGACTGCGGACGGCTACGGGAGCTCCACGAGGCGCTCGATCCGCTTTCGGACGTCCGCGAGTTGATCGAGGACGCGATCGTCGCCGAGCCACCGATCGAGATTACCGAGGGCGGAATCATCGCAGAGGGGTACGATGACGACCTCGACGAGGTGCGCGCGACCGCCCGCGACGGCAAACAGTGGATCGACGACTTAGAGGCACGCGAACGCGAGCGCACCGGCATCAGCTCGCTGAAGGTCGGCCACAACTCGGTGCATGGCTACTACATCGAGGTGACGAATCCGAATCTCGACGCCGTCCCCGACGACTACCAGCGCCGCCAGACGCTAAAAAACTCCGAGCGCTTCGTCACGCCAGAACTGAAATCGCGCGAAGACGAAATCGTCGGCGCCGAGCAACGGGCCGATGACCGCGAGTACGAACTCTTCTGTGCGGTGCGCCGCGAGATCGCCGCCGAAGTCGAACGCGTCCAGGCCCTGGCCGACGCGCTGGCGACGCTCGACGCGCTCGTCTCGCTCGCGACCGTCGCCGCCCAGTACGACTACTGCCGGCCGGAGCTGCTCGAGCGCGAGGAACGGGACGGCCTCGAGATCGATATCGAAGGCGGTCGCCACCCGGTTGTCGAGCGTACCCAGGAGTCGTTCGTCCCCAACGATGCCCACCTGACCAGCGACCGGCGGCTGGCGGTGATTACCGGCCCCAACATGTCCGGCAAGTCGACGTACATGCGCCAGGTGGCCCAGATCGTTCTGTTGGCACAGGTTGGGAGTTTCGTCCCCGCTCGCGCCGCCAGACTCACGCCGGTCGACCGGATCTTCACCCGCGTTGGGGCCAGCGACGACATCGCCGGCGGGCGGTCGACGTTCATGGTCGAGATGGACGAACTCGCGACGATCCTCCGAGACGCCGACGAAGGCTCGCTCGTCCTCCTCGACGAGGTCGGGCGAGGCACCTCGACTGCTGACGGCATGGCCATCGCGCAGGCGATCACCGAACACCTCCACGACGCAGTCGGCGCGACGACGCTTTTCGCGACGCATCACCATCCGCTGACCGAACTGGCAGACGACCTCGCGGCCGCCTTTTCCCTCCACTTCGAGGTCGATCAGGACGACGGCGAGGTCGCCTTCCACCACGAGATCGCGCCCGGCGCGGCCACGGGCTCATATGGCGTCGAGGTCGCGACTGCGGCCGGCGTGCCCGAGGATGTAGTCGATCGAGCGCGGGAACTGGTCGCCGACGCAGCCGCCGCGGAGGCCGGGACGGGCGACGATGGCAGCGAGGCAGCTATCGGCACTGGCTCGAGCGATGGACCGGCCCCAGACACCGACGAGAACGCACCGGAGACAGCGACTGCAGACGGCGGGGACGTACCGGCGGACGTGGCGGCCGAACTCCGCGCGCTCGATCTCGCCCACCTCACGCCCGTCGAGGCGCTGACGGAACTCGATCGGCTCAAACGGCTGCTCGAGGAGTAAGCCGGTCGCTCCGTCGGTCGCGTCGATCCAAGCCGTCGACGTGGAACGCCAAGCAGACCGCGTATGGCACCATCCGGCACAACACACAACCGTGACAGCGACGACATCATCCCATGACGTATCGAACGACTATCGGCTGGTCGCTCATCACGTCGGGCATCGTCACCCTCCTGCTAGCGTATCTCCCGGGAAAATCGTGGTGGTGGGGTGTTATGTTGCTGGTACTGGGGATCGTGATCTTCACCGTTCGTCGGTAGCCGACCGCTTGGACGGGTTCGGGCCGCTTACGTCGGTTCGATCGCCCCACAGCCAGCCCTCGAGCCGGCTGTAAGGTTCTTCTGTCACGCCGGTGAACAGCCGAGATGAGAGGTGAAACAGAGATGGGAGACCTATCACTGTCGAGTCCGGCGTTCGACGATGGCGAGCGCATCCCCGCGGCGTACGGCTACACGAACGACGACGTCAACCCGCCACTCGAGATCGACGGCGTCCCCGACGACGCCGAATCACTCGCATTGATCGTCGACGATCCGGACGCGAGAGCGCCCGCCGGGAAAATCTGGGATCACTGGGTCGTCTGGAACGTCCCGACGACGACGGAAACGATCGCCGAAGACTGGGACGCCGCCGACGCGACCGAGGGAACGAACGACTACGGCGAGCACGGCTACGGCGGCCCGAACCCACCGGACAGGGAACATACCTACCGGTTCGAACTGTACGCGTTGGACGCATCGCTCGACCTCGGATCCGACGCCGGCGCAGACGAACTCCGGTCAGCGATGGACGGCCACGTCCTCGCGGAGACACGTCTCGAAGGAACGTACCCGGCCTGACGGCTTCCATATCTCACTCGGCCGGCGGCTCAAGCGAGACGAATTCGAGGCCGTGATCGTCGAGCAGCCGCGCCGCGCGATCGGTCACCGACGGCGCGACCAGAATCCCGCGGACCGTCGCCTCGGCGTGGAGATCCCGCTCGAGGGCGTCGACGTACCGCCGGAGCTGGCTCACCGCGTCGGGACCGACCCGCCGGCGTTTCAGTTCGACGACGACCGCCCGCCCAGCGTCATCTTCGCCGTAGATGTCGACCGCACCCGCCGGCGTGTCGCGCTCGGTCGCCAGCGGTGTAAAGCCGGGCTCGAGCAGCCCGGGTTGTTCCAAGATCTGCTGGCGGAGGTCCTCCTCGGTACCGACGAGGGCGAGGTCGTTCTCGTCGGAGCCAGACAGCGCGGAGACCTGGTGGATCTCCTGAAACCGGACAGTGAGACGTTCGTCCGGCGTCGATCGGCAGCTCTCGAGGACGAGCACCTCGTCATCCGTGAAGACGTCGTGGTCACAGCCCGGCGGCTGCCAGTTGACCGGCTGCTGGCCTTCGTCGGTATGGACCAGCGCCGCGCCGTCGGGTTTGAACATGACGTGGCGGTCGCCCGCCTCGAGATAGCTCGTCGCCCGGCCGTCGTAATCGACGGTACAGCGCCCGAAGACGGTCACGATGGCGTCGCGATCGAATCCGCGGGCGATCACATCGCGGGCCGTCGCCGGCGTCGGCCGCTCGACGGTCTCGGTTCGTTGCCCGTGCTCTGACTCCGTCACTGGCAGCGGTAATGGCGGGACAGATAAAAGCCCCCCGCTGTCGGGTGGATTTCGTCTCGAGTCGTCGCCCTCGAGTCAAGACGAACGCAGAAGGTATATTGACCTCCCACCCCGCACACGACACGATGGCGAATCTCCCCACCCGTCGCGGATTCCTCGCAGCTGCTGGCACCGGTACAGTCGCATCGATTGCCGGCTGTTCACAACTCGAATCGATCACGCAGAACGACTCGGGAAGTGCAGATGGCCCGCTGACAGTGACTGTCATGCCGGATCAAGAGCAACTGACGAGTTACGAGCAGGACCTCCGACAATCCATCGAGAACGGCAGCATTACGCAGCAACAGGCCGGTCAGCGGTTCCGTGACAAACAGCGCGAACTAACCGAAGAAGCCGGGGCGGCGATCCAGGACCTGGCAGCTGCCAATGACGACGTGACGATCGAACAGTCGTCCCCGTCGTACGGCTTCTTCCTCATCGATGCACCCGCCGCAACCATCATTGGCGCGCTGCAAAGCGGCGACATCAGTGCAATCTATCCCCGCGATCGGTACGAACAGTTCGCGCAGCGACGAGACCAACTCCAGCAACAACAGGCGGCAGCCGACAGCCAGCAGGGAGCGACGAACAACTCGACCGATGTGAGCGGCGACACGAACGAGTCGACCACCGGCACCGAGTCGTAACTGCTTATTCGACGCTGAACGGACTCTCGCGTTCGGTCCAGTCCCAACCGGGAAGGCGTTCCTGAAAGCCGGCGGCCAGTGCAGCCTCGCAGTCGTCGACGCCGGCGTTTTCACCTTCCTCACCGTGGACGTGGACGTCTGCATAGTGGTAGGTCGCCTCGCCGAGCGTCCGGAGCGGCTGGCGGCCGGCGATCGTCCCGGCCAGTTCGCGACCGAGGACTTCGTCGACGATGAATCCTGGATAGTCACCGTCGACGTCGAGCCCTCTGAGGAGCGCGACCAGCGCGGCGACGTTAACGGCCAGATCGCCGTCGGCGAAGACGGCGTCGACTTCTGTACGGTACTGTGCCGTCGTCACCGCGTCGACGTCGGTCTCGAAGATGTCGCCGAGGTCGTCGCGGACATCGTTGATGATCGGGACGACTCGATCGGCGCGGGCCACGATCCAGTCGCGTTCCTCACTGACGCGAGCGGGTGTGATGTGCATGGGATATCGACGACGGCCGCAGCTGCCAAAGCTCTATATCATCCGTCGCACCCACCGACCCGGACGGCCGCGATACTCCTGTTGGCCAACAGGAGACCGGCTACGGACCCTGTCTTGCGAAGGCTTTTATACTACGCAAAGAATAGCCTCGAGTAAGCGGGTTCTCCCTGGAATCTTCCCGCACGAACCAGGATAACCGATCCGGGAGCGTCTTCGTCAGGCATGGAGTAGGATACGATGATCCACGAGACGAGACGGAGTGTGAGCTACGTTGTCCCATCCGGACGACACTCACCACCGATGTTGACACGGCGACGGCCGATCGGCGGCCGTCACGACACCGAGTTCCGTCAGTTGTCTCCGATCGCTTCCGCCCGGCCCGGCAGCGTCCTCGATCCCGGACGGCGAGTTCACGCAAGCCACATTGGCGACTTATGAGCACTGTAGAGCAGCAACTCGACGATCTCAAAGCACAGATCACGAGCGAGTTACCGAGCGATATCTCGGTCTCCTCGGTGAAATACGAAGGCCCCGAACTGGTGGTCTACACTCGCGACCCGAAAAAGTTTGCCCAGCAGGGCGATCTCATCCGACAGCTTGCGAGCAAGCTTCGCAAACGGATCACCGTCCGTCCCGACCCGAGCGTTCTCTCCCGTCCCGAGCAGGCACGTGAAGAGATCATGGACGTTATCCCCGAGGAAGCGGGCGTGACAGATCTCGACTTTCACGCCGACACCGGCGAGGTCGTCATCGAGGCCGAAAAGCCAGGCATGGTGATCGGCCGCCACGGCTCGACGCTCCGCGAAATCACGAAAAACGTCGGCTGGACGCCCGAAGTCGTTCGCACCCCGCCGATCGAATCCTCGACCGTCTCGAACGTTCGGAGCTTCCTCAAACAGGAGCGCGACGAGCGCCGAGACATCTTGGAGAAGGTCGGTCGACAGATCCACCGCGAGGAGATGTCCGACGACGAGTACGTCCGCATCACCACACTGGGCTGCTGTCGTGAAGTCGGCCGGGCCTCCTTCATCCTCTCGACGCCCGAAACCCGGATTCTCATCGACTGTGGTGACAAACCCGGCGCGGAAGGCGAAGTGCCCTATCTCCACGCACCCGAGGCACTCGGCGCTGGCCCCCAGACCATCGACGCCGTCGTCCTCACGCACGCTCACCTCGACCACTCCGCGCTCATCCCGCTTTTGTTCAAGTACGGCTACGACGGCCCGATCTACTGTACCGAACCCACGCGGGACCTGATGGGACTGCTGACTCTCGACTATCTCGACGTTGCGGCCAAGGAAGGCCGAAGCCCACCCTACGAAAGCGAACAGGTCCGCGAGGCGATCAAACACACCATCCCGCTCGAGTACGGCGACGTCACCGACATCGCGCCGGACGTCAAACTCACCTTCCACAACGCCGGCCACATTCTTGGCTCGGCCGTCTCGCACTTCCACATCGGCGATGGCCTCTACAACGTCGCCTTCTCCGGTGACATCCACTACGAGGACACCCGCCTGTTCAACGGCGCGACCAACGACTTCCCGCGGGTCGAAACGCTCGTGATGGAGTCGACATACGGCGGCCGCAACGACTACCAGACCGATCAGGAAGACTCCGAGAAGAACCTCAAGGAAGTCATCAACGAGACCTACGAGAAAGGCGGCAAGGTCGTCATTCCGGCGTTCGCGGTCGGGCGTTCCCAGGAGATCATGCTCGTCTTGGAGGAGGCGATGCGTGAAGGGGAAATCCCGTCAATGCCGGTCCACCTAGACGGCATGATCTGGGAGGCGACGGCGATCCACACCACCTATCCCGAGTACCTCCGTGACGACCTGCGCGACCGCATCTTCCACGAGGACGAGAACCCCTTCCTCGCCGAGGAGTTCAACCACATCGACGGCGGCGAAGAGGAACGCCAGGACGTCGCCGACGGCGACTCCTGTATCATTCTCTCGACCTCGGGGATGGTCACCGGCGGCCCGATCATGTCCTGGCTCTCGCATATCGGCCCAGATCCGGACTCGACGCTCGTCTTCGTCGGCTATCAGGCCCAGGGTACCCTCGGCCGACGTATCCAGAACGGCTGGGACGAGATTCCGACCAGCGAAGTCGGTGCCATGGGCAACGGCGGCGGCCGCGGCACCCTCTCGCTGAACATGAACGTCGAAACCGTCGACGGCTTCTCCGGCCACGCCGACCGCGCCGGCCTCGAGAACTTCGTCAAGACGATGAACCCACGCCCCGAGAAGGTGCTCTGTGTCCACGGCGACGAACGCTCCACGCAGGACCTCTCGAGCGCACTCTACCACAACTACGACATGCGCACCTTCGCGCCGAAGAATCTGGAAACCTTCCGTTTCCTCTGAAAGCCCTCGCGAGCGCCGCCAGGCGCTCGCTCGCCCTTTCAATGTCCACCAGGATCGCACCGCAGCGCGGCGCGCGAACCTGCGCGCCGCGCGGTCGGCCTGCCCTCCCCCGTGACTCGAGCGCGCGCCTCCTACTCGAGGCGCGCGCTCGAGACGGCCACGGTGGTTGGTCGGTCGCTGTAACAAGCTGCCTGCGCTCGGGCTCCGAAACTTCGGCGACGGACAGGCTACTCGGATCGATGATGGCGATCAGATAGTTACGAAGAGTCGGCTGACGGCACAGTCTCGTCCTGATCGGCCGTCATCGTTTCGTCACCCTCCCAGCGTTCCTCGTGGACGAGCGTCTCCATATCGAGTCGCTCGCGCCATCCCTCCTGCTGGAGGACCGGTTCCTCGGGGAAGCCATCTTCCGGATAGCCTATACAGAGATACGCGACCGGCTTGACGTGTGGCGGAATGTCGAGGACTTCCTGGACCTCGTAGGGGTAGAGGACGCTCACCCAGCCGACGCCGACGCCCTCCGCGCGCGCTGCCAGCCAGAGGTTCTGCACCGCGAGACACGTCGAGTAGACGTCGGTGCGCTTCATCGAATTGCGACCCAGCACGTGGGGTGCGCCGCGGGTCGGATCACAGGTCACACAGATGTTGATCGGGGACTCGCAAATCCCCTCGAGTTTCAGTTCCGCGAACTCGCTTCGCCGCGGTTCCTCGTAGCCCTCGCGGGCGGCCGCGATGGCGCGTTCTGCGATCGACGCGATTTCCGTTTTGGTCTCATCGTCGCTGACGACGACGAGATCCCACGGTTGCGAGAACCCGACGCTTGGCGCGTGGTGGGCGGCCTGCAGCAGTCGCTCGAGCACTTCATCCGGGATCGGGTCGCCACGAAACCGCCGGATGTCGCGCCGGGCGTAAATCGTCTTGTACACTGCCTCCCGTTCCGCGTCCGTGAATGCAACCATTGTTTCACATCTGAAACCAATATTGTATAAATCCGATGACTGGCCGCCGACGAGGCGGCTCGAGCAGGGCTGATTAGAAAACACGCTACCCCCGATGAGCAGTCATACTGTCCGGCAGTAGTCAGGAGACCACTCGAGCGCTCGGGTCGGGTGCGCTCCGTATGAATAGGTTTCTCCGAGATGTCTCATTCGGGGGCATCGGTCGGATCGACGACCTCGCCCGTCGCAGGATATACGCCGACCTGCTCGCAGAGATCGGCCATCGGGCACGCCTCGGGATCGTCCAGACAGGCTGGTTTCCGCGCGGTGCAGTACTCGCGGCCGAACTGGATCGTCGCTGTGTGCCCGAACCCGCACTTGGCCGCGGGCACGTCGCGCTCGAGAACCTCGCGAACCGTTTCGTGATCGGCGTCCGGTGGCGCGATCCCAATCCGTCGGTAGATCCGGTGAACATGCGTGTCGACGGGGAAGACGCCGCCACGGCCACCCGAAAAGAGCAGGACGCAGTCAGCGGTCTTCGGGCCGACACCACGAACCTCGAGCAGCGTCTCGCGAACCGCTGACGGCTCCTCGTCTTTGACGAACGTATCGAACGCGTCGGCGGAGCCGAACGCCTCGAGCACCCACTCGGCGGTGTCGATGATGGTTTCGGACTTCTGATTGTACAGCCCCGCCGAGCTGATCGTCTCAGCAAGCGTCGACTGCTCGGCGCTGGCAAGCGATTCGGCGAGGTCGACGTCATCGCCATCGTACCGCTCGAGCAGTGCATCGTGAGCCGGCTGGCTCGCCTTGTCGCTGGTGTTCTGACTCAGAATCGTCCGGACGAGACAGGTGAATGCGTCCTGGCCGCCGTAGGTCTTCTGCCAGTACAGCTCACCCAGTCGGTCGACGACCACCTCTGCGCGGGTGTCGGCCGTCGCGGGATCGAACTCGGCGGCCGCACCGCCGCCTGCCGTGCCACCACTGATGTTGACGGCTGGCTCCGGATCGTCGCTCATATTCGGACGGTAGAACGGACGGGACAAAACCGCGACGGAAGCGGTGGGACTCGAGCGAGCGCTGCCAACCCGGTCACTCGACGGTGATCGTCACCGTCGCCTCGGCACCGTCGGCCAGCGCCGCGACGAGGTCGCGGTCGAATCCTTCGGCTGCGAACTCGGCGTCTACCACGATCGTCCGGTCGTCGACGTAGTCGCTCGTGCGGCCGACCGCGCTGCGCTCGTTGGTCAGCTCGAGGTCGGGGTGTCCACGTCCGGAGACCGACTCCGTGTAGCCGTCGGCCTCAAGCGTGACCGTGATCGTCGCGTCGGCGTCCTGACACGCAGCGACGAACTCAGGGTCGAAATCAGCCGGGGAACGGTCGGCCTCGATCGCAAGGATGCAGTCGCCCGCAGGAGTGAGATAGTCGTCGGTCGTCACTTCGAAGGTGCTCGCGTGTTCGGCACTGACGTGCTCGTGACCGCGAGCCTGAATAACCTCTTCCATGCAACGGGGTTCGTTGCCGGTCGGAAAACGGGATCGAATCGGGCTCGTCTCGAGTCCGTGTATCGCTTAGACGAGGCTCGCGCCGTCGAAGTCGCCGCGGCTGTAGTCGATCTCCATCAGTTCGAGGATCGTCGGCGTGATGTCGAACAGGTCGGCACCGTCGATCGTCGCCTCCGGATCGTCGATATAGAGCGACGTGTTGTCGAAGCTGTGCATTCCGTTACGCGGGCCCGTATCGAAGACCTCGGCATCGCCTTTGAAGCCGGATTTGAGGTCGAAGCCTTTGTTCGGGATCGCGACCAGATCGGGCGCGATGTCGTCGTGGTCGCCACGGAAGGCTGCTTCCTTCTCGACGACGCGGTCGACGACCTTGTTGCCGTCGGGGCCTTCGAGCGCCTCGAGGTCGGCTTTGAGCTGGTCGCGGACCTCGTCGTACTCGTCTTCGGGGACGGAGCCGCGGGGCTCCCGTCCCTCGAGGTTGATGTAGAAGCGACCGGGGATGAACGAGTAGGCTTTCGTATCGGTCGAGATGTCACCCAGTTCCTCGGGGTCGTCGGTGCTAAAGGAGAGCCAGCCCTCCTCGCGAAGCCACTCGTTGAAGTGAACTTCGTAGTCGAGGCTGGTGAAGCCGTGGTCGGAGGCGACGACCATGGTGACGTCGTCGGGGAGTGCCTCGCGCAGCCGGCCGATGTAGTCGTCGACCTTCTGGTAGAACTCGAGGAAGTCGTCTTTGTACTCGCCGTCGCGCTCGTAGTCCTTGAAGAGGAAGTGGTTGACACGGTCGGTCGTCATGAAGACGCCAAAGAAGAGGTCCCAGTCGTCTTCCTCGATGTAGTGTTTGAACGCCTCGAAGCGCGCGTCGACGGTCGCGTGAGCGTCCTCGATGAACTCGGCTTTGTCCTCTTGGTGGCCGAGTTTCGGATTGACGTCGATGCGGTAGTCGAGCGTCTCGAGGTAGCTCCGGACGTCGTCGGGGTAGGCTGCCTTCTCGAGGTCGGGTGAGAGAAAACCCGAGACCATCCGCTGGACGTCACGCTGTGGCGGGAAGGTGACGGGGACGTTCAGCACTGTCGCCGTGCGACCGGCTTCCTGCACGCGGTCCCAGACACGGTCAGCCTGGACGTCACGCCCCATCGGGACGTACGTGTCGTAGGTGCCGACTTCCCGGTCCTGGAAGCCGTAGACACCGGTCTCGCCGGGGTTCTTCCCGGTCGTCAGCGACGGCCAGCAGGCGCTGGATTCCGGCGGCACGATACTCGAGATCTCTGCCGCCGTGCCGTCGTCGGCGAGCGCCGCAAAGTTGGGAAACAGTTCCTCGTGCTCCGAGAGGAGACTATACGGTACGCCGTCGACCCCAATAAACGCGACTCGGGGATCACCGTCGCCCCGTAATCGGTCGAACAGACCCATGGCCGGACGTAGTTCGACCGGATACAAGAAGGTTCGTTTCGAGACAGTGTTTTGCGAATACCTACGACGGCGGACGCAGACGACCGGTTGTAATTGGCGACCGGCGCAATCGAGATCGCTGTGTCGAGATCGGCGTCGGCTGCTGACGCGAACGCGGTCACTCGTCGCGGTCGCTCGAGTCGGCGGGCTCGAAGTTGGCTGGAACGACCGTGAGGTGGGCCATGCCGACGCCGGTGTCGACTGCGTCGTCGGCCGGCGATCCCGATCGTGGGGCGGGGTTGGATGCTGCCATACAGTGAGACATACGGGGAAGACAGGGATAAAATTACCCATGCTCATAACGCATCCGGAAACAGGCCGGAGATAACTCTGGGGAATTGAGCGGTGGAGCGAACGACAGAAACGAAAAACGACCGGTGGCGGTCGTTACTCGAAGTGCTCTTCGTAGAGGTCCTGGGCGTGTTCGATCGCGTCGTAGGCAGCCTGCTTGTCCTCCCAGCCCTGCGTCTCGACTTCCTTGCCTTCCTCGAGGTTCTTGTAGGTCTCGAAGAACTCGTCGATCTCGTCGAGTTGCTGCTGTGGGATGTCGTCGAGATCCTCGATGTGATCGTAGCGTGGGTCCTCACTCGGAACGGCGATGACTTTGTCGTCCTGCTCGCCGTCGTCGTCCATCTTCATCAGCGCGACGGGACGGGCTTCGATGACACAGCCGGGGAACGTCTGGTCCTTGACGAGGACGAGCACGTCGAAGGGGTCCTCGTCGTCGTAGTACGACTGCGGGATGAAACCGTAGTCACTCGGATAGTGGACGTTGCTGTGGAGCACGCGGTCGAGGACGACGCCCGGCACGTCCTTGTCGTACTCGTACTTGTTTCGCTCGCCCTTGAGACATTCCACGACGGCGTAGATCTCTTCGGGTGCGTTCGGTCCAGTTTCGAGGTCTTCCCAGAGGTTGACCATGTACCGGAAGATCCACCGTCGATGAAAAAGTACTTTCGTAATCGACTGTCAGTATTCGAGTGACGGTTGCCAGATACTCGACAGACATCGCGAAGGCCCGTTACACCCGTTTCCGGGCTCGTATCGGCCGGTTGCTGGGTGTCCGACCGGCTGATACGAAGGGATAGTTGACAAGTCTTAAATAGTCTGGTGACAATTGCACAAGTATGTCAGAGGCACAATCAATCACCGGCGAACAGAGTATTGCACGCGAACTTACCGCGTTCCAGAACAACATCCTCGTCATCCTCGCGAAAGAGCCGATGTACGGCCTCGCGATCAAGCGCGAACTCGAGGACTACTACGGAACGGAAGTAAACCACGGGCGTCTCTACCCCAACCTCGACGAACTCGTCGAGTTGGGACTGGTCGAGAAGAGCGAACTCGACAAGCGGACCAACCAGTACTCGCTGACTGACGACGGCTACGACGCCGTCCTCGACGGTATCGAGTGGACGCTCTCGAAGGTCGTCACGGGCGACGACCGCGCCGACGAGATCCGCGACCTCGTCGAGAACAGCTACTAGACTCGACGCTCCGGGACCTGCTCTTCAGCAGTCTCGAAGATCAGCTCGATCGATTCGTCGATCACGTCCCGTTGTTTTTCCGACGGCCAAGCGTTCCTGACGAGGTACTCCGACCGGAACTCCGCGAGTTCCTCGCCAGTCAGTGATTCGATCGGCTTCGCGTAGTGGTTGCCCGCGAAATCGGCCAGGATTGCCGCGTTGTCACCGTGAACGTCGCCGTGGGCGTCCCTGACCGTCGCGACGAGGTCGCGGTTGTGGGTGTCGACGTCGTCCCAGTCGTCCGGATCGCCCGCCCCCTCGAGCGGAATCTCGACCGCGCGGTCGATGTCCTCGATGCGGTCGGTTCGGATGACGCCGTCCTCGTGCCACTCTTCGGGATGGAGCACGAGTACGTCGTCGCCGTCGTCGTCGCGGATGCGAGATGTGAAATCGTGTTCCTCGAGGAGGTCGTCACGGCGGTCCTCGTAGGCTGTAGCCTCGTTGTCGTCGACGGTGGTTCGTGTCAGTCGAGTTAATCGTTCGACCTCGTCGACGACATCCCGGGGAAGGTCCGTCTCGTCGCTTGCCGCTCCGTCACCGTCCTCATCGCCGTCGATCGCGTTCGGATCGGTCATGGGAACACGTACGCACGCGAGCGGTTTTCCGCTTGCCGATCCAGACTTGCGCGCTGGCCCGCGTGGTGTCAGCGTTAGGCCTGATCCAGCGCCTCGTTGACGAGCCCGTCCGCGCGCTCGTTGACGTCGCGAGGGACGTACTCGAGGGTCCACTCGTCGAACGCGGCCAGTAGTTCGTGGACGGTTACGCGCTTTTCGCGGAGTTCGGGATTGTTGGTGTCGTACTCACCACGGACCTGCTTGACGATGAGTTCGGAGTCACCGCGGACGTGGACATCGTCGTAGCCGTAGTCGCGGGCGGCCTCCAGCCCGGCGATCAGTGCCTCGTACTCGGCCTGATTGTTCGTCGCCGTTCCGATCGTCTCACCGTCCTCGGCGACGATTCCATTACTCGTGACGATCACCCAGCCGATCGCGGCGGGGCCGGGGTTGCCACGCGAGCCACCGTCGAAGTAGACGTGGGCGCGCCCGCCACCCTCGCGCAGCAGTGCCTCGAGATCCCGCGGGTCCGAGCCCTGAATCACGATCTTGTCGTCGTAGGCGACAGCTGTCGCCCCGCCCCGGCTGGCCCGCCAGCGCTCGTGGTCCGTGTTACCAGACTCGACAGGAACGCCCGCGTCCTCGAGCCGCTCACGAGCCGTTTCGACATCGCATTCGATAACCGGCATTCGTGTCCGGCATCGGCCAGAATGGGATAAAGGTTTTCCGGTTCCGAATCGTAAACCCTGGGTGTAAACGCTTGTACCCCCTGTTTTCGGGCAATACGGATCAAGCCAGCAAAACCCTTGCCAAACATTTATATATGGTGGTGATACTACTATAAAAGTGCGATGACACGGTCCACCCGCCAGCGGGAGCGAACGCGCGAGACGGACGAGACCGAGGATCAAGAAGGGGTACGTGCCTGCCCCGAGTGTGAATCGGACAATCTCGTCAAGGACTCCGACCGGGGAGAGCTCATCTGTGAAGACTGTGGGCTCGTCGTGGAGGAGGAACAGATCGACCCCGGCCCGGAGTGGCGGGCGTTCAATCACCAGGAACGGCAGGAAAAGTCCCGCGTCGGCGCGCCGACGACCCAGACGATGCACGACAAGGGGCTGACGACGACGATCGACTGGAAAGACAAGGACGCCTACGGCCGCTCGATCTCCTCGAAAAAGCGCAGCCAGATGCACCGGCTGCGCAAATGGCAGGAACGGATTCGAACCAAAGACGCCGGCGAGCGCAATCTCCAGTTCGCGCTCAGTGAAATCGACCGGATGGCCTCCGCACTGGGGGTGCCACGCTCGGTTCGCGAGGTCGCGTCGGTTATCTATCGACGCGCGCTCAAAGAAGACCTCATCCGCGGGCGCTCGATCGAAGGTGTCGCGACATCGGCGCTGTATGCTGCCTGTCGCAAAGAAGGAATCCCACGAAGCCTCGAGGAAATCTCGGAAGTCTCTCGCGTCGAACGCAAAGAGATCGGTCGCACGTATCGATACATCTCGCAGGAACTCGGCCTCGAGATGCGTCCCGTCGACCCGAAAAAATACGTCCCGCGCTTCTGTTCTGAACTCGAACTGTCCGAAGAGGTCCAGACCAAGGCCAACGAAATCATCGAGAAGACGGCCGAGGAAGGGCTGCTGTCGGGCAAGTCACCAACGGGGTACGCCGCGGCTGCGATCTACGCTGCGTCCCTTCTCTGCAACGAGAAGAAGACCCAGCGCGAGGTCGCCGACGTCGCACAGGTGACCGAGGTGACGATCCGGAATCGGTATCAAGAACAGATCGAAGCGATGGGCATTCACGGCTAGCCGAACTCGGCTTTACTCCCGATTTTATCGCGTCGAAAATCAGATCCGAGCGGCCGCACCGTCGATCAGTCTGTCATAACCGGTCGATTACTCGTCTTTGCCGACGCTGATAACCTGCAACAGCGAGTAGACGGGAACGCCCTCGAGTTCTTCGACGCCCTGTTTGTCGGCGATGACGACACACGCAAGCGGCTCTCCGCCTTCGGCGCGGATGGCCTCGATGGTCTCGCGCATGGTGGTGCCGCTAGTGACGATGTCGTCGACGACGTAACACTCGCGGTCGCGGATGCCGGCGAAGTTCCGGCTGAACGTGCCGCCGAGTTCCTCGATGTCGCCTTCCTCCCACTGGTGTTTCGCGGGCGTGTAGGTTCCGAGGTCGGTCTCGAGTTCGCGCGCGACCAGCGTCGCGATGGGGCCACCGGCCTTTTCGATGCCGATCGTCAGATCGACGTTCTCGCCGTGTTTGGCGAGCATATTAGCCATCGCCGAGGCGATGTGACTCATTCGCTCGCTGTCGCGGCCGATCGCCGACCAATCGACGTGGATGTCCTGTGGGCCGCTCACGCCGTTTGCCGGCGGCTGAGCCGGGTCCTCGGTCTGCTGGGGCGTCGTGCCGCTGCGCTCGACGAGCCAGCTCGCGGTCTCACGCGAGACGTTCAGTTCGTCCGCAATTTCGCCTTTCGAGAGCCCTCGAGCCGCGAGCTCGGCCGCGCTCTCGATGAGGTCGTCGACGTTTTTCATATAGTCGTGAATTCGACCGCTGTTTTTATAGTCGTGTCGTCATCCGGGGTTCCTGCCGACTCGTCGTCGGCAGTCGCGGCGTGTGCCGCCGCATTTGGGAAGGCCCGATCGGCTGCCTCGAGGCCGTAGATCCCGGTCACGATCGCCTCGAGCAGCCAATCTGGAAGCGTCTCGAGCGTTTCGATCGCCGCCTCGAAGTGGCCGCGGTTGGAGTTGACGCTGCCGACGATGGCCTTGTTGTGAAGGACGAGTTCGCGATGCAGGCGGCCGCCGTCGATTTCGAACGTCCAGTCTCCCGGGACGCCGAGGAGAGCGGCAACTCCGTTAGGAGCGAGCGCGTCGATGGACTCGAAGGCGTGTTTGGCGTAGCCGGTGGCCTCGTAGACGAGGTCCATCGGCTCGTAGGCGGCGGGAATCTCGGCGACTGGCGTCTCCCGGGAGTCGATGTAGGTCGCGCCGAGTCGCTCGATGACGTCGATCACCGGATGTGGCCGGTCTTTCCGGCCGAGACAGTAGACCCGCTCGAAGTCGTCTGCCGCCGAAAACATCGCGGCGGTCAACAGTCCCAGCGAACCAGTGCCGAGGACGAGTGCTGAGTCGGGCTGCCAGTCAAAGGCCGAGCGACTCGCGCGGGCGTGCTCGAGCGCCTTCTCGGTGATACTGAGCGGTTCGACGAGAAAACCCCACGGAGCGAGGTCGGCCGAGATCGGCACCAGAAACTCGGCCGGGCTCGTGATATATTCGGCCATGAACCCGTGTGCACCGACGATCCCGCGTTCGACGTACGCGCCCTCGGGAGCCATGTCGGGCTCGCCACGCTCGAAATACTCGTTGGTCTCGGTTCCTGGTGGCGGCCGGCGGACCGTCGGGACGACGTACTGGCCCGCTTCGAGCCCGGTGCCGTTCGGGTTGTCGACGACGCCGACGGCCTCATGGCCGAGGACGAGCCGGTCGTCGCCCTCGGGGACCCCGCCGTGGCTCCCCTCGATGACCTCGTAATCGGTTCCATCGACGCCCACGCGGTGGATCCGCACGAGCGCCTCGCCGGGGGCTGGTTCTGGAACGGGCCGCTCGACGACATCGGGGACGCCCGCTCCGGGCTGAACTGCGATGGCTTTCATACTCACCCAGTAGGAACCGTGAAGGTAAATATTTATTCCCATCCGAGTTAATTGATATGGTATGAACGGTCCTGACAGTCAGGTGTATCCGAACGCCGATCTAGCGTCCCGATGCGACCGCCAGCGGAAACGATTATCCGACTGCCCATGCCTGTAGCCTCCATGGAGCGATACGATCTCGTCTACCAGCTCTACGACGAGTACGACACGAAGACCTTACGGGAGTTTCAGGAGTTCGTCGACGTCTTCCCGGCCGTCGACTCCCGGGTCGCCCTCGAGCACTGGCAAGGGGCGACCGAGGAACTCGAGGAGCGAAAAGACGAGATCCGGTCGTCGTTTGCAGCCGGCGAGACGTTCGCGGAGATCGCCGCCCGCGCGACCCGCGATCAGGCCTTCACTGCGCTCGATCTCGAGGCGAAGTACGGCCGGGCGGTCAACGTCCTCGTCCTCGACGTCGACGAGACGCTGCGCTCTGCGGGTGGGACCGACAACGAGATCCCCCGCGAGACGCTGCACTTGCTGACCGAGTTCTACGACGCCGGCGTCCCGATCGTCATCTGTACGGGCCAGACCCTCGAGAACGTCAAGGGATTCGCGATCCAGGGGCTGGGCAGTGAGATCGTCCACTCGGGTGACCTCTCGATCGTCTACGAGGCGGGAACGGGCGTGTTCACGCCGGGCCACGGCGCGGACACGAAGCAGTTGCTCTACGAGGACCTCGAGGAGGAGATCCGGACCGTCTTCGACGATGTGCGCTCGCGCGTGCTGCCCGAAGCACCCGAGGACCTTCGGCGTGGCTGTCACCTGCAGGGCAACGAGTTCAACGTCACGATGAAGCCCAACTACGAGACCGGCTCCGCGGATGCCCGCGAGATCATCGACGAGGCGCTGGTCTATCTCATCGATCTGCTGGCCGACGCCGTTGGAGACGCCCTCGAGAACGGCGACGGTGACGGCGAGTCGGCACTCGACGACGAGACGATCACCGACTGGACCCGCGCCTTCTACGCCGCACAGGACCCCGAAATCAGGGCGGTCCTCGAGAGCGAGGGGTCCTACCCCGACCTCGATGACGACACGATCCCCGACGCGCTCGCAGCAGTCTTAGAGCGGATCGACGTCGCCTACTACGAGGCCGACGCGGCCGAAATCGGTAGCCTCGAGTTAAACAAGGTGGTCGGCGTCGAGCGCGCACTGGACGTGCTCGGAGTCGACGACCCGTTCGCGCTCGTGATGGGCGACTCCAAGAGCGACCTCCGCGTGATGCAGTGGGTCGCCGAAAACGATGCCGGCATCGCGGCTGCCCCGGAACACGCCTCCCAGGACACCCTGGAACACGTCCTCGAGACGGACGAACTCGTCTTCGACCGCGGGAAAAGCGTCGACGTGCTCCGGACGGTGTACGCGCTCAACCGGCTGGCTCGGCTCAGCTAAGCAGCAATCTCGGACCGGGACCGCCGGCATTCCCGTTCCACAGCGGTGTTCAGACCGTCACGACTCGTGACGTGCTCGCTTAAACTGCCGGCACACAAAGGCCGGTCCATCAATTCGATTCGCGCCCTCTATTGTCTCAGCGCGACCACGACAGTGGCGTCGTTCGCCGACCGGCTTCGACACCACGAGGTACATTACTGATGACGACGATCGCAGAACTCTCGCTTTCGGTGGCCGAGTTCGCACTTGCACAGACAGTCGAGCAACGGCCGGCCCTCGAGGTTCGCGTCGAAAGCGTCGTCGCGGAGGGGCCGGCCCGGACCGCACCGCTCGTCTGGTTCTCGAACGTCGATCCCGACGCACTCGAGCCGGCCCTCGAGTCGGATTCGACCGTCGCCGAGTATCGGCAGTTACTCGAGCGCACCGCCGACGGCGACCTGTTCTACCGGCTCGAGTACGCCGAGACCGCCGAGTCGGTCTGTCGGTGTGTCTACAGCCACGACGGCACGGTCCTCGACGCACACGTCCGCGACGAGCAGTGGACGCTCCGGCTGCTCTTTCCCCATCGCGAGGAGCTGGCAACGGCCGTCACAGCGATCGAAGACCACGGTGTCAGTATCGATGTCAGACGCATGGTCGAAGCCGGGCAGGACGAGCAGTTCGAGACGACGGCAGCGCTGACCGAACCCCAGCAGGAGGCGATCGCAGAAGCCTACCGGCAGGGCTACTACGACGTGCCACGCGAGATCTCGCTCGAGGAACTCGCGAACGAACTCGACATCTCCCATCAGGCGCTCTCCGAGCGGCTGCGACGGGCGAACCGCGTCCTCGCGGGCGAACGGATAGACGAGTCGGCAAGCGAGATCGCGACCCCGGACTGACGACGAGTGCGAGAGCCGGCGGGCGTTTTTTGACCGTGCTCGACGGAGAACGCGGTATGTCACACCACGATCCCGGCGCTGCCGATCCGCTGTCACTTCACGGTGTCGTTCCCCCGACCGTCACCGCGTTCAGAGACGAGGAGTCGGTCGACTACGAGGGGACGGCCGCCCACGCCCGGTTCGTCGTCGACCGCGGCGCTCACGGCGTCTTCCCGCTTGGGACTAACGGAGAATTCCCACTGTTGTCGGGCACGGAGCGCGATCAAGTTGTCGAGGCCGTCGTCGAGGAAGTCGGCGGCGAGGTGCCGGTCATCGCCGGCGTCGGCGCGCCGAGTACCTATCGGACCGTCGCCCACGCCGAACACGCAGAATCCGTCGGTGCGGACGGGATCGTCGTCGTCACGCCGTACTACTACCCACTGGACCACGAGGGGGCCATAGAGCACTACCGGCGGGTCGCCGCGGCCGTCTCCCTGCCGGTCTACATCTATCACATCCCGAGCAAGACCGGCAACGAGCTGTCCCTCGAGACACTGTCCGAACTCGCAGCGATCGACACCGTCGCCGGCGTCAAAGACTCGAGCAAGAACGTGCCGTGGCTCGCCCAGGCGATCGACGCTAATCCCGACTTAACCTTCCTCGCCGGCTCGGACTCGCTGGTCTTCACCGGGCTCGAGGTGGGCTGCTCGGGCGCGGTCAGCGCCGTCGCGAACGTCTTCCCGGAACTCGTCGTCGACTGCTACGAGGCCTACGATGCGGGCGACGAGGACCGCGCACGCGAACTCCAGAGCACGATCTTTCAGGTACGAAACGCGCTCAAGACCGGCGGGGCGTATATGTCCGGCGTCAAAACGGCGCTGCGCATGCGCGACTTCGACGCCGGCCCGTTGCGGAGTCCGCTGCGGCTGAAAGACGACGAGTCCGCGCAAGAAATGCGCGAGCAACTCGAGGAACTGGACCTCGCTGGGCTCTAGGTTGGTCGGCTGTCGGCGAACAGTATATTCACGTCCCGCCCGTACTCACGTTCGTGACCGGATACGACGCCGTCGTCTACGATCTGGACGGAACGCTCGTCGAGCTCGACGTCGACTGGGAGGCCGTCGCCGTCGACGTTCGGGAGATCTATCACCGTGCGGACATCGAGCCGCCGGGTGACGGACTCTGGGGAATGCTCGAGACAGCCAGCGACGTCGGACTGGCAACGGACGTCGAGGCCGCCATCGCGACCCACGAACACGACGGGGCACGAACGTCGGCCCGACTCGCCCACGCCGACGACCTTCTCGAGCGGTCGCTGCCGGCAGGCGTCTGTTCGCTCAACTGCGAGCGGGCCTGTCGGATCGCGCTCGAGGAACACGCCCTCTCCCCAGCGGTCGATGCCGTCGTCGGTCGTGATACGGTCGAGACGTGGAAGCCGAACCCGGAACCGTTGCTCGCGACCGTCAGCCGACTTGGGGCCGACCCCGAACGAGCGCTCTTCGTCGGCGACTCCGCGCGAGACCAGCAGACCGCAAAACGGGCAGGCGTCGACTTCGAATACGTCGGTGAGGGGCCGTCGGGCGTGTGAGACGGTCTGCTGTCACGATGTCCGGAGGAACCGCGATCGCCCTGCGGTCTCACCGGCACCCACTGACAGGAGTCCGTACGAGAGGCGGGTCGAGTATTCGGGTCGACTACGTCTGGTTTCGTTTCGCGTAGGCAAACACGATGAGCGACGTGACCAGCCAGACCGGGGCCCCGACCCGGATCGCAAACTCGGCGCGGTCCATCCATGTCGGGAGGGTTGCGGTCGTCGACAGTACGGCGACGATCGGCGCGCCGATCAGGATCGTGATGACGAAGGTCATCTGCATGACCCAGGCGTAGTCGACGCCGTCGGGTGTGGTCGTTTCGACGCGTTCAGGCACGCTCGAGTATGGCAACCCGGTCCTCTTAAGCGCCGCGGGTGTGGCCCACGCGACGCCGACGCGAGAACAACGACGTTTAATCATCGGACACGAACCTATGGGTATGCCTACCGTGCGGGATCTCAAAGCGAAGGCGGGTGACGAGCCGATCACGATGTTGACGGCCTACGACGCGCCGACGGCGGCGATCGTCGACGAGGCCGGCACCGACATCATCCTCGTCGGCGACAGCCTCGGCAACACGAGTCTTGGGTACGAGACGACGCTGCCGGTCACTGTCGACGACATGGTACGCCACACCGCAGCGGTCGCGCGTGTAACCGACGACGCCCTCGTCGTCGCCGACATGCCGTTTCTCTCGATCGGCGTCGACGAGTCCGACAGCATCGAGAACGCCGGCCGGATGCTCAAAGAGGCCGACGCACAGGCGGTCAAGCTCGAGTGTGGTCCCCACACCGTCGACCTGACCGCGAAGCTGGTCCAGCTCGGCATTCCCGTAATGGCCCACCTCGGACTGACGCCCCAGCACGTCAATCAGTACGGCGGCTATCCGCGTCAAGGGACCGAACAGGAAGCCGCCGAACGCATTCTCGAACTGGCTGAGGCCCACGAGGATGCGGGTGCGTTCTCACTCGTTTTAGAACACGTCCCTGCGAACCTCGCAGCCAACGTGACACAGGCGCTGGATATCCCGACGATCGGGATCGGTGCCGGGCCGGACTGTGACGGGCAGGTGCTCGTCATCGACGACGTCGTCGGCCTGAGCGAGTGGGCTCCCTCGTTTTCGAAACAGTTCGGCAACGTCCGTGCGGAGATGGAGTCAGCCGTCGACGACTACGTGTCGGCCGTCGAAGACGGTGCGTTCCCCGCTGAGGAACACAGCCACGAGGAAGGCGATCTCGAAGACCTCTACTGACTGTCGGTCGTCATCCGCGAGCCTGTCCCGCTGCACGGAATCTCCTCGGCAGGCCGGCCGTGAATCGATCGCCGGTGGCAGGCGGTCGGATCGCGTTCGCGCTGCAATTATAATGTGATAATATAGCATATAGGTATAGTGTCGATATAGGGCCAGTGTTTATATATTCGGACGGTGGAGGTGCAGCTACAACGCGAGGATCGCACCCATGCACGATTCACAGATGGGAGTTACGCCCGAATCGACCACCGAACGCACGTCGTCGCTCCAGCACATCACCGTCGAGCAGGATGACGTGGCGGTGTGTACGATGTTCCCACAGTATGCCGACGAGAACGCGGCCGCGACGCAGTGGATCACCGCCACTGCCGATTCGTTCGTCTCCCTCGAGGCACGGCAGTAGTTCACGGCACAGGCGATGTGTCGCCGGGTATCTCCGGTACCAGCGCGTCTCCCACATCGCTCGCCCCGTATGCTGTCTGGCCGCCCCCTACTCGAGGGTCCCAGTCAGAAACTCGTCGACGGCCTCGTTGAACGCCGCCGGCTGTTCGACCATCGCCAGATGCGCCGCATCGTCGATTTCGGCCAGCTCGCACTCGTCGATCTCGTCGGCGAGGTACTCGTGAAACCACGGTGGCGTCAACTGGTCGTACTCGCCGTACACCGCAAGCGAAGGGGTGTCGATCTCGCCGACCCGATCACGAACGTCGAACTCGTGGCTCGTCAGGAAGTCCCGCTGCGTGACCGCCTGCCCGGTGTCGTACATCTGTGCCATCGAGCGCTCGCGCACTTTTGGATCGGGATCGTGAAAGAGTCGATCCGGCCCGTGGAGGAACTCGACGGCCTGATCGAAGTCCGATTCGAGCCACTGCAACAGATCCTCGAGAACGCCGAGACGAGCGCCGGTTCCCGTCAGTACGGCCGCCGCGGGATCGAACTCGCGCTCGAGCAAGGTGTGTAAGACGATAGCACCGCCAAGCGAGTTCCCGACGAGGACCGCCGCATCGGTCTCGTCGACGACGGCCAGTACGTCGTCGGCATAGGCTGACAGCGCAGTGTAGCCGGCGCTCGCGTCGACATCGTCCGATTCGCCGTGCCCGCTCAGGTCGAGCGTGACGATCGGGTACCGATCGGCGAGTGCGTGCTGGCCGTTCCAGACCTCGTGTGATCCACCAGCCCCATGGATGAAACAGAGCGGCGGTCCGTCACCGCCCCGGTCGACGACTTCGTATGCCGTGTCCCGATCGTTGTGTGATACCGTTTCCATACATGATGAACGAGCGGAACGGATATAAAGGCTCGAACCACGGCTGACCGGCGACCGCCAGCAGCAGAGATTGACACGGACTGGATCAACCAACGGACAGAACGGCTCGACCGAAAACCGTCATGCCTCGCTGTGAACCGCAAACAGAGGACTCTCTCAGTAGTTCGGTCCCGTCTTGCGATTGTCGGCGAAATATTTATATATCTCTAGTGCTTACCTTGGGTTAGTTGAAGCATGAATCTCGATCAATTCACCCGGGACGAGGGGCAGTTAGCCCGTCGGTACGAGTACGACGACGCGACGGTGATGGCCGTCGACTTCGGCACCGAGGCGACTGACGCCTCGGTCGATGTCGTCGACGATACCGTCATCATCGTCGTCGCTGACGACCAATACGAGATCGATCTTCCCGACAGCGTCGAAGACGCGCACACGTTTATGAAAAATGGCGTGCTCACTGTCGAACTGGAGGACGAACGATGAAACTCACCGTCAAGCCACTCAAGCAGAAGGATGCCGGTCGCGGACTGGCCGCGATCGACCGCGTCTCGATGAACGAACTCGACCTCGAGAACGGCGACTACATCGTCATCTCGGGCAACGGTGACGGGCAGGCCGTCGCGCGCGTCTGGCCCGGCTACCCCGAAGACGAGGGACGCGGAATCGTCCGGATCGACGGTCGCCTCCGACAGGAAGCCGATGTCGGGATCGACGACACCGTCAGCGTCGAGCCCGCCGACGTCAAACCCGCCAAGTCGGTTACCGTCGCGCTGCCACAGAACCTCCGCATTCGGGGGATATCGGCCCACTTGTCCGTGACAAGCTAAGTGGTCAGGCCGTCACAGAGGGCCAGACGGTACCGTTCTCGCTGTCGTTCGGGCCGATGGCCAGCTCCGGTCAGTCGGTCCCGCTGAAGATCGCGAGCAGCTCACCGTCGGGCACCGTCGTCATCACGGACTCGACGAGCATCGAGATCTCCGAGACGCCAGCCGAACAGGTCAGCGCCGGCGGCGGTCCGTCGGCCGAAGGCGTCCCGAACGTCACCTACGAGGACATCGGCGGCTTAGACGAGGAACTCGATCAGGTCCGCGAGATGATCGAGTTGCCGATGCGCCACCCCGAACTGTTCCAGCAGCTCGGCATCGAGCCACCGAAGGGCGTCCTCCTGCACGGCCCGCCGGGCACCGGGAAGACCCTGATGGCGAAAGCCGTCGCCAACGAGATCGACGCCCACTTCGAGACGATCTCCGGTCCGGAGATCATGTCGAAGTACTATGGTGAAAGCGAGGAGCAACTCCGCGAGGTCTTCGAGGAGGCAGAAGAGAACGCGCCCGCGATCATCTTCATCGACGAACTCGACTCCATCGCCGCCAAGCGCGAGGAGGCCGGCGGTGACGTCGAACGCCGCGTCGTCGCCCAGCTCCTCAGCCTGATGGACGGCCTCGAGGAACGGGGCCGCGTCACCGTCATCGGCGCGACCAACCGCGTCGACGCGCTCGACCCCGCGCTCCGGCGTGGCGGACGCTTCGACCGCGAGATCGAGATCGGTGTGCCGGACAAGGAAGGCCGCAAGGAGATCCTGCAGGTCCACACCCGCGGGATGCCCCTCGATGAGTCCATCGATCTCGAGCACTACGCCGAGAACACGCACGGCTTCGTCGGGGCTGACTTAGAGAGCCTGGCCCGCGAGAGCGCCATGAACGCGCTCCGGCGCATCCGGCCCGAACTCGACTTAGAGTCCGAGGAGATCGACGCCGACGTCCTCGAGTCGCTGGAGGTCGGCGAGGATGACTTCAAGGAGGCACTCAAGGGCATCCAGCCCTCCGCGATGCGCGAGGTCTTCGTCGAGGTCCCCGACGTCACGTGGAACGACGTCGGTGGACTGGGCGATACCAAAGAGCGCTTGCGCGAGACGATCCAGTGGCCGCTCGACTACCCCGAAGTCTTCGAGCAACTAGACATGGAGGCCGCCAAGGGCGTACTCATGTACGGTCCACCGGGCACCGGGAAGACCCTGCTCGCGAAGGCGGTCGCCAACGAGGCCCAGTCGAACTTCATCTCGATCAAGGGCCCTGAACTGCTCAACAAGTACGTCGGCGAGTCCGAGAAGGGCGTCCGCGAGGTCTTCGAGAAGGCACGGTCGAACGCGCCGACCGTGATCTTCTTCGACGAGATCGACTCGATCGCGGGCGAACGCGGTCAGCGCCAGGGTGACTCCGGCGTCGGCGAACGCGTCGTCTCCCAGCTGCTGACCGAACTCGACGGACTCGAGGAACTCGAGGACGTCGTCGTCATCGCGACGACCAACCGCCCGGACCTGATCGACAGCGCCCTGCTCCGGCCCGGCCGACTCGACCGTCACGTCCACGTGCCGGTCCCCGACGAGGACGGCCGCAAGAAGATCTTCGAGGTCCACACCCGCGGCAAGCCGCTAGCCGACGCGGTCGACCTCGAGTGGCTCGCCAGTGAGACCGAGGGTTACGTCGGTGCCGACATCGAAGCGGTCTGCCGTGAAGCCTCGATGGCCGCCAGCCGCGAGTTCATCAACTCGGTCGACCCCGACGAGATGGACGACACGCTCGGCAACGTCCGCATCAGCAAGGACCACTTCGAGCACGCCTTAGAGGAGGTCAACCCGAGCGTGACCCCCGAGACGCGCGAGCAGTACGAAGAGCTCGAAGAGGAGTTCCAGCAGGCCGAACCGACCCAGGACGAACAACTCGGCCGAACCTTCCAGTAAGGACGACCGTTGCGGCCCGCCCGGTTTTTCCGCCACCCCTCGAGCGCGACTGCGATCGCTTTCAGTGGCTGTATTTTCAGGAGGTGGTGCCGGCGCTCTCGAGCGGCTGCCAACACGGGAGACCGTAGCTACGGCCGTGGACGGTCAGTCGCGGTCGGAATACGTGAGTTCGGTATCGCCGTCCTGGGCGTCGGGAATCCGAAAGCCGCCTTCAGCACGGGTTCCAACCGTCCGCTGTGGGTACGGGATGGCGACTCCCTCGCGGTCGAAGGCGGCTTTGAGCGCGTGAACCGCCGCCTGAATCGTCGTCCATTTCTTGTGTACGTTCGGCTGTTTGATCCAGAACCGACACTCGAGCGTGATGGCTGAATCGTCGAACGACGTCGGAACGACCTGTGGTTTCGGGGCTGGCGACACGTCATCGATCCCCTCGAGCGCCTCGCGGGCGATGGCTTCGGCGTGTTCGAGATCGGTCTCGTAGTCGACGCCGACCTCGAGTCGGAGTCGCAACCGGTTTCGTTTCGTCCGGTTGACGACCGTCGCGCTCGAAACCTTATCGTTTGGCAGTACGATGATTTCGCCGTCGAAGCTTCGGATCCGGGTGTTGATGATCGTAATGTCGACGACGAGTCCCTCATGATCGGCGACCTGGACCCAGTCACCGATCTCGAACGGGCGAGAGAACATCAGGACGAAGCCGGCGATCAGCGACCCCAACGTCTGTTGGGCTGCCATCCCCATGACGATGCCGAGGAATCCCGCCCCGACGAGCAAGCCACTGAGGTTGATCTGCCACAACGACAGCGCGGCCAACCCGACCGCGATAAAGATCGTCACCTGCAACACGCGGAAGACGACCCCCTCCTGATGGGCGCTCACGTAGTTCGCGTTGGCGAGCCACTCGTCGAGTTGCTGTTCGAGATACCGCGTCCCGATCACCGCACCGCTGATGAGCGTGACTGTCAGCGCGACTCGCGCGACGAGTGGAACCACTGTTGTAAGCACCGAGACCACGAGAGCTGCGAGCCATCCGTACCCCCAGATGACGAGCAACACCAGTCCCGTCGCGAGCAACACGGTCGCTTGTAGCGATCGGATCACTGCCCGCATCGGAAACGGAACGTCGGCCAGTCCATCGAGGACCGCGAGAACCGAGCCCACGTCGCTCTCCTCGAGTCGGTCACCAGCGACCGTCACGAACCGCCGCACGAGCGCCGGTGCGACCACGAACCCGCCGACGATGGCGACGACGAGAACGGCAACCGTCGATGCCAGCCGTGCCTCCGTCGTCGTAATCGACTCGAGCGGCGGTAAAATCGGTTCGGTTTACTCGGTGATGGACACGATTGGGTCAAGAACAGTCGGTCACGTGGAAGAACGTATTGATCCGCCAGAGAGTCTCGCAAAAGGATAGGTGACTGTGTTCGCTCACAGAGGGTGCCGTCACGAGATCCCAACGCCCCTGTAGGGCAGATCGCGGGTTTCGACCACGACTGACTGTGATTCATACTGTCGGACAGCAGTCAATACGAAGTCGCTCGCTGATTCGCGGCCGTCTTCACCGGTGACGGCCGCAGCAGCGCAACCGGTCGTCACGTCGTTCTGTCCGGCAGTATCAGTCTCAGTGGACTGCGTCGACCGGCTCGAGCGCCGCCAGCACCTCGTCGGCGTGGCCCTCGGGCGAGACACCCTCGTAAACTGCCTCGATGTGGCCGTCGGGACCGACGACGTAGGTGTTGCGGAAGACGCCATCGAAGGTCTTGCCGAACATTCGTTTCTCACCGTAGGACTCGTACAACGTCGCGACTTCGCCGAGTTCGTCCGAGAGGAGATCGAACTCGAGGTCGTAGTCGGCTGCGAAATCGGCAAGGTCGTCGACGGGATCGTCACTGATGCCAACGACGGCCACGTCGCGGGCTGCAAACGTCGAGAGCACGTCGTTGAACTCGCAGGCTTCAGTGGTGCATCCGTCCGTGTTCGCGCGCGGATAGAAGTAGATGACGAGCCGTTGGCCCTCGAAATCCGAGTGGCTGACCGTCTCGCCGTGCTGGTTTGGCAGTTCGAACGGTGGTGCCTCGTCACCGATATCAAGCATGCCTCGGAGTTAGCGACAGCAGTTGTATGTGTTATGGTTCACTATCGGAAACTATGTGGGAGACTGGTTGACAAGTAGTCCACTATCGGAAATTATGTTGGGTTTGTTGGACAAACAGGGTTATCCATTCATCAGACGCAAACGATCGTTGTCAGCGACGCGCCATCTCGCGTGATCGCGTCGCCACTGACTGGTGGGCAACAGTAGCTCCCGCAGTCACAACTCGTTATTCGAGGCGTTCGGCCGCCTCCCGATCGACGAGCGGCGCGGCGTTTTGCTCCGGTAGCGTGACGATGTCGTCGCTGGTCAGGGTGTACTCGCGGTCGTCGACGCCGAGGATCTCGCCGATGTCGCGGGTAATCCGGACGGTCGTGCGATCGACGGCAGCACCCTCCCTGTCAGCAGACGAATCAGCGTCGGATTCCGCGGCTGTCGAGCCGGCAGCGTCAGCGTTCGAGTCAGCGCCGTCGATAGCAGCCGCACGTTCTGCTGACTGCGACGGACTGGCCGCTGCCGAATCGGCCATAGCGTCTCCATCGGCCCCGTCCGCACCACTGATCGGCGGATCGTCCCCGCCCATGACATCCGCGGGTGAGACACCGCTCGAGGCGTCTCCTGCTGGATCCTCGCCAGTGGTGGGATCGATGTCTGCCGGTGGCTCTTCCGGCGGGGTGGGTGGAGCGTCGTCAGCAGGCGGCTGGTCGGGTGCTGGCTCGGGCGAGTGTGAGTCGAGGTGTGTCGACTCGTCAGCCGCCGCGGTCGCGTCGGCTCTGCCCTCGGTGGGCGGTTCCTCGACGCCCTCGAGGACATCCAGCACTCGACTTTTGTTCGCGCTGATGCGGTCGATGAGGTCATCGAAGAGGTCCGCTTCTTCGGCGGTCAGCCCCTCGTCGTCGGCGGCCATGCCAGCCGCGGCGAGACTGGCCTGCTTGACGAGTTTACCCATGCGGCGCTCGTAGATCGCCTCGACGACGTCCTTGGCGGTCTCGATCTCGTCGGTCAGCCGGCCGACTTCGGGCGAGGAAAATGGATCTTCGGCCCCCTCGGCGACGCGGTCGCGTTCGTCCTCCAGGTCGGCGATGTACTCGCCGACCTCCTGATAGAACGAGGGGCGCAAGTTCTGGAGGCTGTCCTTCTTTCGCTCCTTGCTCTGGACCGAACGCAGCTCGTCTAGATTCATTCTTTCTCCTTCTCGGCGCGGCCGCGTGCCATCAGGAACACGGCGACGTATTCGGGTAGTGTTTGGTCTCCCTCCGCGACTGTAAAGCTATCTCCACAAAGTTCGACCTCGCCGCCGTCGGTAACGTCGACGGTGATCTCGTGGCCGACGAAGGTTTCGGGGACGGCGTCGACGAGCGGGTCGAAATCGTCGATTTCGTCGCGTGCGAGGCGGACCGTTTTCAGCCCGCTGCCACCGTGGAGGCTGCCGGGCAGCCGGATGAGCCGGTTCGTGTCGGTCGTGACGGGTTCGTCGATGGGTGCGTTGTCTCGCTCGACGGCTTTGCTCGCGAACCGCTCGGCTAACTGTGCGACCGCGGTGTGAACGGTAATGTTGCCCGCCTCGAGTCCCTCGCGGTTGTTGCGGGCCGCGTTCAGCGTCGCCGTCGCTTTCCCCTCGCCGATGCCGTCGAACGCCTGCAGGCGCTCGAGGGCTGCGTCCTCCTCCATTTCGAGCAGCTCGTCGATGAAGGCCATGAAGTGGTCGTGGATGCGAGCCCCCCAGCCGCCCTCGATCTGGAGGGTGCGGCGCTCGGTCGGGGTCTTTCGCCCCAGGCCGGCGACGGTTTCGGTCTCGATCAGGTCGTCGTACTCGAGACCGATACCGCGGACGTAGTCGACGATCTCGCGACGGTGTTCCCGCTCTAAGTGCAGGACGTTCTCGTCGCGGACGTGGACGTGATAGCCCCGCCCACCGGAAAAGACGATCTCGAGGTCCTCGAAGGCGAAGTCGTCCTCGAGGAACTCGAGGAGACGACCGAGGGCGTCCTTACATTTGGCGAGCATCTCGGCGTAGCTGTCCTCGCCGAGCGTGACCGACGGCAGGTGGTCGGCGTCTAAGTCGAAGACGAGGTCCGCGGATTGCCAATCTTTTTCGTGCATCGAACTCGCGCCGGGGTCGCGAAAGCGCCCCGCGGAGAAGTAGACGTGGCGCGGCCGCTTGCGGACGAGAAACTCCGAGAGATCGCCTAACTCGAGCAGCGAACGGTGACGGACCATCGTCGTATCCGGGCCGTCTGTCCACGGGATATAGCCCCACTCGCGTTCGTTGGCCGCGGGCGGCGGCGTGATCTCCGTTCGTCGGTAGTGATCGCGAAATCGCCCGCGAAGATAGGCCCTCGTTCGCTCTTCCATACGCTTCGCCTACTCATCGTGGGTCCGGTATAACTGTATTGGACTGTCCCTGCGAGGCGGAGCGTCGCGGACGCGTCAGCGTCGGATGAGATCGGAAATTCGATCGGCGAGCCCGACGTCCGAGCCGAGTTTCAGGTAGTAGGCGTCGCCGCCATCCTCGTAGTAATTGTCGATCCGGCGTTTGATCTCGAAGCCGAGGTGTTCGTAGAACTGCAACGCGTTCTCGTTGCTCGTGCGGGCGTGACACGTGATCGTCTCGTGGTCCTCCGCGACGTGGGCGATGAGTCGCTTGCCGATGCCTTCACCGCGATAGTCCGGGGACACTGCCAGAAAGAGAATATAGCCGTCACGTCGAACGGCCGCGAACCCGATGAGTTCCTCGTCCTGAACGTAACAGTGGACTGTCGAACGGCGATACGCATCGGTAAAGAAGTTATATCGCTGCTTGAGCACGCCTTCCTGACGGTTGATCTCCTCCTTTAGCTGCCAGGCTTCGTCGACGAAGTCGTCGCTCCCCGGCGCGACGACGCGACTGTCGATGTTGACGCTCACTATCATACTCTACCACCGTAATCAATATAATTCCACCGGCAGCCGATGCTGGGAGCCGTCAGACACAGCTGCCACGTCCAATGATAGCCTGGCAGAGAGGGCAGTTCACACATCGCATGTCAGAACGATCACCGCCGGCGACGCGTCGAAACGACGGGCATAGAAGGTCGGCCGACGAAGCGAGGCTATGAGATTCGAACTGCGCGACCACACGGCCGACATCGCGGTCTCGGCGACCGGCGACACGCTCGAGGCGACCTTCGCGGCGGTGGCCGGTGGCCTCGCAGCCGCCTCCTGTGACGAGATCCCGTCCGACGGCGGCGAGCGCTTTTCCCTGTCCGTGACAGCCGAAGGCCGCGAGGCGCTCCTGTTCGACTATCTCGATGAACTGATCTATCTGCGAGACGTCCGGGCGGAACTCCCCGTCGACCACCGCGTCGACTCGATCGACGTCGTCGAGTCGGCCGACGGCACCGAGGAGTGGTCCCTCGAGGCCAGCGCCCGCGGTGTCCCGCTTTCCGAAATCGACGCCCGCGAGGTGAAGGCCGTGACCTACTCCGAGATGCGCCTCGAGCGCACCGATGACGGGAGTTGGGGAGCATACGTCGTCTTCGACGTCTAAGCGACAGTCCCACCGGCACGCCGGTGGCCGACTCGAGAAGGGGGTCCACCCCGTCGAACCGCAGGCCAGCGTTCGATAAACGAGGCGAGAGACGAACATCTTTCTTCGCGGCGGTCGGACGTTCGCGTATGACCACCTTCGACGCAAACGGCATCACGCTCAAGCGGGTGCGCGAGTACGTCTGGGAGATTCCCCAGGAAGACGGCATGCGAACCCCCGCGCGAGTACTGGCCAGTAAAGAACTCCTCAAGGAGATCGAGGAGGACAAGACGCTCGAACAGATCAAAAACACGACCCACCTGCCCGGCATCACCAACTACGCGATCTGTATGCCCGACGGGCATCAGGGGTATGGCTTCCCGGTCGGCGGGGTCGGCGCACTCGACGCCGAAAACGGCTGTATTTCGCCGGGCGCGGTCGGCTACGACATCAACTGCGGCGTCCGGATGATGCGGACGAACCTGACCTACGACGACCTCAAGGGCCACGAAGAGGAACTCGTCGACTCCCTCTTCGCCAACATTCCGTCAGGACTCGGCGGCGGCGGGGTCGTCGAGGCCGGCGTCGACACCGTCGACGAGATCCTCGCCCGCGGCGTCGACTGGGCCCTCGAGAACGACTACGCCGTCGAGGACGACCTGCTCCACTGCGAAGACGAGGGGATGCGCGATGGCGCAGCCCCAGAAAAGATCAGCCAGAAGGCCAAAGACCGCGGGAAAAATCAGATCGGTTCACTGGGGTCGGGGAATCACTTCCTCGAGGTCCAGCGCGTGACCGACGTCTTCGACGACGCGGTCGGCGAAGCGTTCGGCCTTTCCGAAGACCAGATCGTCGTCCTGATCCACTGTGGCTCCCGCGGGCTGGGCCATCAGACCTGCAACGACTACCTGCGGAAGATCGAGCAGCAACACCAGGGGCTATTGAACCAGTTGCCGGACAAGGAACTCGCGGCCGCGCCCGCGGGTTCACAGCTGGCCGAGGACTACTACGGTGCAATGAACGCGGCGATCAATTTCGCGTGGGTCAACCGCCAGCTGATCATGCACCGCACGCGACAGGTCTTCGAGCGCGTCTTCGACCGGCCGTGGGAGGACATGGAGATGGACCTGCTGTACGACGTGGCCCACAACATCGCCAAAAAGGAGACACATACGGTCGATGGTGAGGAGCGCGAGCTCTACGTTCACCGCAAGGGCGCGACGCGAGCGTTCCCCGCCGGCCATCCCGACGTCCCGAAAGCCTACCGGGACGTCGGCCAGCCCATCATCATCCCCGGCAGCATGGGCGCGGGCAGCTACGTCCTCCGGGGCGGCGAAAACTCGATGGACCTCACGTTCGGGTCGACCGCCCACGGAGCGGGCCGACTGATGAGCCGCACGCAGGCCAAAAACGAGTACTGGGGCGGCGACGTCCAACAGCAGTTGGAGGAACAGGATCAGATCTACGTCAAGGCCCAGTCGGGCGCGACGGTCGCCGAGGAAGCGCCGGGCGTCTACAAGGACGTCGACGAGGTCGTCCGCGTCTCCGACGAACTGGGGATCGGCGACAAGGTCGCGCGGACGTTCCCCGTCTGTAACATCAAAGGCTAAGCGTCGGCGAGCGCCTCGAGCAGTAACTCCGCAAGCGGTTCCTTGGCCGCCTCGTTCTGGACGTTGAGCGCCGAGCAGTCGACGAGTTCCTCGACGAGGTCGACGCCGGCGGTCGTGTTCGTCGTGATCCCGGCTACGAGGTCGGGCGAGTGTCCGAACGCCTCCTCGATCCCGACGACTGCGTAGGGGTCGGATGCACAGAGGACAGTGAAGGCGACGTGATCCGCGAGCATGTCGACGACGGCTTCCCCGTTGTACGGCTCGAGCGGGCTGGCCCCGACCTCGGCGACGATGACGTCCGCCTCCTGGAGCCGGGCGAAGACGGGTCGGACGGCCTCCCGGAAGGTGTCTTCGGGGACGACCGTCGTCGGCAGGCCCGCGTCGACGAAGTCGTAGATGGGGTCTGCGCCTGCCACCTCCATCGACAACACGTCGCCGTAGGTGCCCGCTCCAGTCAGTTTGCAGGCGGCGACGTCGTACCCGTTTTCGACGAGTACGCGGGTGATCACCCGACCGGTCATGGTCTTGCCGGCCGACATACTCGTGCCGAGGACGAGGACGACCGGTACCTCGGACGGTGTCGATGTCGCCGTCAGGCCGTACTCGCGCATCCGGGCGATGTCGTCGTCGACGACGACGTGGCCCTCGTATTCGACCTCGACCGGCGACTTACTGAACGGCGACGCCGAGGTGACGCGACCGAGAACGCCGCCGCCGGTCAGGATATTCAACAGGCCATCGTCGCCGACATCCCGCCAGCTGCCGACCAGTTCGCGGGTCGCGCGACGGGTCCCCAGCGCGCCGACGATCGTCTCACCCTCCATCAGTTCGACGCGTCGGCCCTGCGGGTTCTCCACCCTGACGCCAGGGTTGGGGCGTTTGGTCACCCGGGCGAACACGTAGTCACCCGTTTCCCACTGTGACGTGGGTCGGGATTCGATATCGTACGAGCGCTGCTCGAGATCGGCGATTCGCGTGACTGAGGTGTGAACGTCTGCGTTCATGCGTAACTAATTGTGGTCGGTTGGAAGCGGTTCGTCGTGCAAACAGGCGGCAAGCAGCGAGACTCGGTCGACGAGTGCCTCGAGATCGACGTACTCGTAGGTCTGGTGGGCGCCGTCGCCGACCGCGCCGAACCCGTCGATCGTAGGCGCGTGCTGGCTGGCGTCGTTCCCGTCGCTCGCACCACCCGAGTGCGTGCCCTCGAGCGTGAGTCCGAGTCGGTCTCCGAGCGTCTGGACACGCTCCCAGAGCAAGCGATTGCCCGCCGTCGGTTCCATTGGCGGTCGCCCGAACCCACCGTCGATCGACAGTTCGGTTCCCGGTGTCGTGGCCTCGAGCGATCGAATCTCCGCCGAGACGGCCTCGGCTGCCTCGTCAGTGGGTGCGCGCACATCGACTTCGGCCCGTGCGTTCGGCGCAACGACGTTCGAGCGCAGCCCCGCTTCCACCTGCCCGACGTTGACGGTGACGCCCGAGTCGATATCGGTGAGTTCGTGGAGCCGATGGATGACGGTGCCGAGTTCCTCCGTCGCGCTGGCTCCCTCTTCGGGCTCGAGTCCGGCGTGGGCGGCCTTCCCCTCGATCGTGACCGTGAAGTGACCGACCGCCTTCCGTGCGGTCTTGATCTTGCCCTCCGGGCCGCTGGCGGGCTCGAGGACGAACACGCGGTTTGCCCGCTTTGCGAGGTCGATGATCCGGGACTTGGATTCGGGGCTCCCGATCTCTTCGTCGCTCGAGACGAGGACGTGAACCGGCAGCGACGGCTCGAGCGAGAGGTCGTCGAGGGCCCGAAGCGCGAAGACGACCTGCGTCAGGCCGCCTTTCATGTCGAGCGCGCCCGGACCCTCGAGGATATCGTCGCGAATTTCGGGTGGGTCGTCGTCGACGGTGCCGAGCGGCCAGACGGTGTCCGCGTGCCCGATCACGAGCTGGATCTCGTCGTCGTCTCGGCCCGGCGTCCACGCCTCGAGCCGGCCACCGGTCTCGTCGCCCGGAACGCGGTCGGTCTCCAGCCCGACATCGCGGAGGTCACTCGCCAGCCGCTCGAAGAAGTTGTCGAACGTCTCGGGGTTCTCCGTGGGCGTCTCCATCTCGACCAGTTCGAGGAGGTACTGCGACAGGCCCTCACGATGTGCGTGTGCCCACTCTTGCATCCGCTGTTCGGCGGTGGATTCCGGTTCCGGTTCCGAGGCGGTCATCGCTCGAAGCCCTCCGGGAACGGGAACGCCTGGCTTTCGTTGATCGCGGCGAACCGATCGGGATAGAGGTGTGCCAACACCGGGGCCTGCTCGAGCAGCGTTTCGGGCTCGATGTCGTCGCTTCGGTAGGCGTCGGTATGGACGTGTTTGCCGACGACCGTGCCGGCGACGAGTTCGCCGTCGTCGAACTCGACGATCCGGTCGAGTTCGCACTCGAGGACGCCGTAGGCACCAGCCACGGCGGGCGCGTCGACGGCGTCGGCGTCGACCGTGTCGATTTCGGTCAGCGAGGGTTTATCGCCCTCGGCGGTCCGGGGTGCCGCGGCGAGGCTGGCGTCGAGGATGTCGTCGGGCCGAGGATAGCTCACGGTGAACGCCTCCGTCCGCTCGACGTTCCGGTACGTTCCGTGCTCGGGCGTACAGATGAACCCGAACTGGTCCGCCCAGCCCAGCGGGATCGCCATGTGTTTCGGGGCCAAGTCGTCCGAGCCATCTTCGTCACGCGTCCCGACGATCACCAGCGGTGCCGCCGTATACAGCGTCTCGAAGAACGATTGATCCGGCTGCAGCGTGACGAGGTCGGGATCGTTCGAGAGAGTCATTCAGTTGTCTATGGGTTACATAGACACCCACACCCCATACTGGTTTTGTTAATTATATAAAATCAGGAATAACGCGTCGTGTTGAAGGCCGACCGACTCGGCTCGCGCTGTCCGACCGCGAGTCTGATCGAACGCCCATAGCCACCGATCCCGGGCAGTTACTTCAGCCGGAACGGGTTCTCGTCGTCGCCGTCGTCCTCGTCCCCAGTCGACTCTCCCTCGTAGGGTTTTCGCGCCGTAATCGTCACCGTCGCCTCGGGGTCGTCTTCGTCGGCCCACGGGCTGTCGTACGCCGAAAGCTCGAGGTCGGTGACGTCCCACCCCTCGGCTTCGATGAGCTCGACGAGCCGACGCTGGTCTGTGAGCATATCCTCGTCCATACGTCGGCTTCGAACGTGGGCGAGGTAGGTCTTCTGCCGGTTTGCTCCCGAATTGGCCGTCACGACAGCTCATCGAGAGCGACGAGTTCCTCGAGCGAGCGTGTCACGGAGTGCGACCTCAGTGGCAGGGACGGCGAGTCCGCGATGGTGCTCATGCCAATGAGAGCCACACGGAGCGACATGATACTGGGGCTGAGCATCCCACACGACCGACCGGCAATGTCCGCACGTTCCTGCAACCAAAATCGGTTACGAGATCCCGAACACGCCGGCGCACTTAAGCGGATTCGAATGTAACCGAGTAGCATGCTCGCCGACGAGTTCGGACGGGAGGTCACTGGTGTCCGCGTCTCCCTCACCGATCGGTGTAATTTCGACTGTGTCTACTGTCACAACGAAGGGTTAGGCGATACCCGTGGGCCGATGGAGCCGGCGGACAACGAGATGGACACCGACGACATCGTCCGCTTTCTCGAGGTCGCTGCCGAGTTCGACGTCGAGGCGGTCAAGTTCACCGGTGGCGAGCCACTGCTCCGACAGGATTTAGAAGAGATCATCGCACGCACACCGGATCAAATGGAAGTCTCGCTGACCACGAACGGCTCCTTTCTCCCCGGCCGCGCCGAGGGCCTCGTGGACGCTGGCTTAGAGCGGGTCAACGTCTCCCAGGACGCGCTCGATCCAGCGGACTTCGCCGAGATCACGAAGAGTGGCGCGTACGAGAAGGTCATCGAGGGCGTCGAGGCGGCGCTCCAGGCAGGACTGGACCCGGTCAAACTCAACATGGTCGTCTTCGAGCACACGGCGGGCTACGTCCCGGAGATGGTCGACCACGTCGCCGAGAACGACGGGCTCCAACTGCAGTTGATCGAGTACATGCCCGAGCTGACGGGCAAGCCGGAGTGGAACATCGAGATCGAACGGGTCCACGGCTGGCTGGCCGAGCAGGCCGACGAGATCGAACACCGGGCGATGCACGACCGGAAACGGTACTGGGTCAACGGCGGAATGGTCGAGATCGTCGATCCCGTCGAGAACCCGACGTTCTGTGCGAACTGCCACCGGGTTCGGGTCACCCACGAGGGATACCTGAAGGGTTGTCTCAACCGCAACGACGATCTCAGATCGATGGGCGAGATGACCACATCCGAGATCCGCGAGGCGTTTCGCGAGGTCGTCGCGAATCGGGTGCCATACTACGGTGAGTACATGGTACAAAACGAGGAGGGAGAGTGGGAGATAAACGAGAAGTATATCGAGGAGTACGCTGGGGTCTGAGTTCTCACCACAGCGGTAGTCAAAGTGGGGATCGTGAGGTATCGACTCGAGCATGAAATTGGTGTGAGAGAGTGACATAACCTGCCGCTGTCTTTCGTTGCCCTTAAGTATTCGACGGGGGTAGGAGCGAGTGCAATACGTGTAGGGGAGCGATCCCCGAGTCCGAGAGGGCGACGATAGACCGACCGTGTTGTGGTAGCCAAGCGGCCCAAGGCGCATGGTTGCTAACCATGTGGCGTCAAGCCTCCGGGGTTCGAATCCCCGCCACAACGTCGGAACCTTCGCTGGCGTTTTCCCGCCAGTCGATTTGCACCGCACGCAGACTAGAGACAGATACACGACATCATGAGCGCGGAAGAACCTCAAGAACAAGAAGACGACGAAGATCTCCGTTACTTCGTCCGCATCGGGCAAACCGACCTCGATGGGACGAAGTCCGTCGAGCGCTCGCTCTCGGAGATGAACGGGATCGGTCGACGGACCGCCCGGCTCATCGCTGAGGAAGCGGGTGTCGACCGAACGGCGACGTTCGGCCGACTCGACGACGACGTCATCGACGAGGTCGTCGAGGTCGTCGAGAACTACGCCAACGAAGTACCTGACTGGCTCAACAACCGCCAGTCGGACTTCTACACCGGCGAAACGACCCACGAGATCGGCAACGATCTTCAGTTGACTCGACAGCACGACATCAACCGGATGAAGATGATCGACTCCTACAAGGGCACTCGCCACAAGCGCGGCCAGAAGGTCCGCGGGCAGCGCACCAAGTCCACCGGTCGTACGGAGGGCACCATCGGGGTCAACGTCGAAGAGATCCGCGAAGAACAGGCCGAAGAGGCCGCCGAAGAGGGTGAGGGCGAATAATGCCACTCGGCACCGACACCAAGCAGTACGAGACGCCGAATCACCCCTACCAGGGTGAGCGCATCGCCTCCGAACACTCCCTTGTCGACCGCTACGGCCTCAAGAACAAGGAAGAACTCTGGCGTGCCCAGTCCGAGCTTCGCTCCTACCGGCGCGAGGCTCGTGACCTGCTCGGCCAGGCCCAGGACGACGAAACCGTCATCCGCCGCTCCGAGGAGTTCCTCGGCCGGCTCAAGCGCGTCGGCATCCTCAACGAAACCGACGAACTCGGCGACGTCCTGTCGCTCGAGATCGAGGACGTCTTAGAGCGCCGACTGCAGACGGTCGTCTACCGATCCGGACTGGCGAACACGACCCAGCAGGCCCGTCAGTTCATCAGCCACGGCCACATCGTGGTCGACGGTCAGCGCCACAGCGTTCCCTCTTACGTCGTCGACGTCGACGAAGAGGACCTGGTGGCCTTCGACGAGAACAGTCCGCTCGCGGACGAACTTCACCCCGAACGCGCGGAGGGTCAGTAAACCATGAGCCAGGACGACGACAAGTGGGGCATCGCCCACGTGCACGCATCGTTTAACAACACCGTCATGACCGTGACCGACCTCACGGGCGCGGAGACGATCGCCAAGTCCTCCGGTGGGACGGCGGTCAAACAGAACCGCGACGAAGCGTCGCCGTACGCGGCCATGCAGATGGCCGAGTCCATCGCCGAAGAGGTCAAAGCGGCCGGCATCACGGGCCTGCACGTTCGCGTGCGTGGCCCCGGCGGCAACCTCCAGAAGTCCCCCGGTCCCGGCGCGCAGGCGACGATCCGCGCGCTCGCACGCTCGGGCATCGAAATCGGGCGCATCGAGGACGTCACGCCGATCCCACACGACGGATCGCGCGCACCGAAAGGCAAGGGCGGCTACTAGATCATGACAGAGGAGTACGACGTCGAGTTCGTCGAACGCGAGGATCGTGAGGCACGATTCCTCGTTCGCGGCGTGACACCCGCGTTCGCCAACGGCATCCGTCGCGCGATGGTCGCCGACGTGCCGACCATGGCAATCGACACCGTCCGGTTCGTCGAGAACTCGTCGGTCATGTTCGACGAGCAACTCGCGCTCCGACTCGGGCTCGTCCCACTGACGACGCCACCGGTCGGCGAGTTCGCCGAGGACGACACCGTCACGCTCTCGATCGACGTCGAAGGGCCGGCCACCGCCTACTCCGGCGACCTCGTCTCGAGCGACGAGCTCGTCCAGCCAGCCGACGAGAACGTCCCGATCATCGAACTCAAAGACGGCCAGCGCCTCGAGGCCGAGGCCGACGCCGTCATCGACCGCGGGAAAGACCACGCCAAACATCAGGGTGGGGTCGCGGTCGGCTACCGACACCTCCAGCGCGTGGAGGTCGACGGTGATCTCCCCGAGTTCGAAGAGCAAGAGAGCCGGATCATCCGCGGTGTGATCGAAGACGACGGCGAGCTCGTCTCGACAAGCGAGTTCGATCACGACCTCTCGAACCGATACCCTGGCAAGCAGGTCCGGGTCGAGGACGTGCCCAACGCCTTCGTCTTCCACGTGGAGACTGACGGCTCCTTTACCGTCGACGAGCTGGTCACGCGAGCCGCAGAGACGATCGCGGCTCGTGCGACCGAACTCGAGGACGCAGTACAGCTATAGATATGAACCGACGCCCCCGACCCGAACAGGACGCGCCGTTCGCCGACGCCGTGAGCGACGAGATCGGCGATCGCTCGTCCACTGGAATCGAAAGGGGTTTGAAGGGGCGACGGATATGTGGAAGTGCGAGCAGGGATAGCCAAGTCAGGCCAACGGCGCAGCGTTCAGGGCGCTGTCTCGTAGGAGTCCGCAGGTTCAAATCCTGCTCCCTGCATCACTTCTCACGAATCGATTCCACCGTCGACGACACAAGCGTGTCTCGTCGACGTGCCAGCAGTTGCAGATTTGGAGGAAACCAATGAGTAGCAAGACCAATCCGAGGCTCACCGATCTCATCGCCGAGCTGAAGTCGACGTCCCGCGAAGCGGACGCCGACGTCTGGCGAGACGTTGCGGATCGACTCGAGAAGCCCCGGCGCACCCACGCTGAGGTGAACCTGGGCCGCATCGAGCGGTACGCACGCGAAGAAGAGACTGTCGTCGTTCCCGGCAAAGTGCTGGGCTCCGGCGCACTACAGAAAAACGTCACCGTCGCCGCCGTCAACTTCTCTTCGTCCGCAGAGACGAAGATCGAACAGGTCGGCGAACCGGTACCGCTCGAGCAAGCGCTCGAAGAGAACCCAGAAGGCTCCGACGTCCGGGTGATTCGATGAGTCTCGCAGAGTTCGACGCCGATACCGTCGTCGACGCCAGTGACTGCATCCTCGGTCGCGTCGCCAGCGAAGTCGCCCAGCGCGCGCTGGACGGCGAACGCGTCGCGATCGTCAACGCCGAGGACGCGGTCATCACCGGCGACAAAGAAGACATCTTCGAGACGTACCGCACGCGACTGCAGCTCGGCTCCGACAGAGGGCCGTACTACCCGCGACGACCGGACACGATCTTCAAGCGGTCCGTCCGCGGCATGCTGCCGTACAAGAAACCACGCGGCCGCGAAGCGCTCGACAGCGTCCGCGTCTACGTCGGCAACCCCTACGAGCACGACGACGACCGCGACTCGGAAGTGCTCGAGGGAACGTCGCTGGATCGCCTATCGAACATCCGCTTCGTCCACCTACACGAAGTGTCCGAACAGTTAGGTGCTAACGTCACATGGTAACCAACACGAGTGGCAAGAAAAAGACGGCCGTCGCGCGAGCGACGGTCCACGAGGGCGAGGGTCGCGTTCGAATCAACTCCCAGCCCGTCGAACTGGTCGAACCCGAGATGTCCCGGCTCAAGATGCTCGAGCCGTTCCGCATCGTCGGCGAGGACCTGCGTAGTGAGATGGACATCGACGTTCGCGTCGAGGGTGGCGGCATCAGCGGCCAGGCAGACGCCGTCCGCACCGCCATCGCACGCGGCATCGTCCAGCACACGAACGACGCCGAACTCCGTGACGCGTTCATGGAGTTCGACCGGTCGCTGCTGGTCAACGACGTTCGCCAGTCCGAACCCAAGAAATGGGGCGGCCCGGGCGCTCGGGCGCGCTACCAGAAGTCCTACCGCTAAGGTGATTCAGGCATGATGGTACCGGTCCGGTGTTTCACCTGTGGTAACGTCGTCGGCGAACACTGGGAGGAGTTCGACGAACGAGCCAACGAGGGCGACGAAGACCCCGAAGAAGTCCTCGACGAGCTCGGCGTCGACCGCTACTGCTGTCGGCGAATGCTCGTCAGTCACAAAGACCTGGTCGACATCGTCTCCCCGTACCAGTAACAATGCAACAACAACAGCACAACCGCTACGAGAAAGCACGCATCCTCGGCGCGCGAGCGCTACAGGTCTCCTATGGCGCGCCGGTGTTGATCGAGACCGACCAGACGGAACCGATTCTCATCGCCGCCGAGGAGTACGACGCCGGCGTGTTACCGTTTACCGTCAAGCGGGGGTACGACCGAAAATGACGCTCATCACGGACATCCGACTGCGACGCATCCTCGACTCGCGAGGCAACCCGACCGTCGAAGCCGACGTCGTGACCGAAAGCGGCGGGTTCGGCCGTGCTGCAGCCCCCAGCGGGGCCAGCACTGGCGAGTACGAAGCCGTCGAGCGACCGCCGGGCGAGGCGATCGCCGCGGCTCGAGAACACGCCGTCCCCCGACTCGTCGGCGAGGTCTACGCGGGCAACCAGCGTGACGTCGACGCCGCATTGCACGCCGCCGACGGCACCGACGACTTCTCGGAGATCGGTGCCAACAGCGCGGTCGCCATCTCGATGGCCGCCGCGAAGGCCGGTGCCGACGTGCTCGGCGCGCCGCTGTTCCAGCACCTCGGTGGCACGTTCCGTGGCGAAACGTTCCCGATTCCGCTCGGCAACGTCGTCGGCGGTGGCGAACACGCCGCCGACGCGACCGACATCCAGGAGTTCCTGGCGGCACCCGTCGGTGCACCGAGCGTCGAAGACGCCGTCTTCGCCAACGCGGCCGTCCATGCCGCCGTCTCGGACCTGCTGTCCGAGCGCGGCGTCCCCTGCGGTAAGGGCGACGAGGGCGCGTGGGCACCGTCGATCGACGACGGCGAGGCGTTCGAGATCGTCGACGAGGCGGTTTCGATGGTCGAAGACGAGGTCGGCTTCGAGATCAAGTTCGGCCTCGACGTCGCCGGCGCGGAGCTGTACGACGCCGACTCGGGTACGTACGAGTACAGCGACGGGAGTCGCGACACCGACGAACAGATCGAATACATCGCCGACCTCGTCGAGGAGTACGACCTCGTCTACGTCGAGGACCCGCTCGACGAGGACGACTACGACGCCTTCGCCGACCTCACCGACAAAGTCGGCGATCGGACGCTGATCTGCGGTGACGACCTGTTCGTCACGAACACCGACCGTCTCGTCGAGGGGATCGATCGCGACGCGGCCAACAGCATCCTGATCAAGCCGAACCAGATCGGGACGCTGACGGACGCCTTCGACGCGATCGAGCTCGCGACCGAGAACGGCTACGACTCGGTCGTCTCCCACCGGTCGGGCGAGACCGAAGACGCAACGATCGCACACCTCGCCGTCGCGACCGACGCCCCCTACATCAAGACGGGTGCCGTCGGCGGCGAGCGAACCGCAAAGCTCAACGAGCTCATTCGAATCGCAGACGACGCGACATGACAGACAACGACGCAACCCAGGAAGGGCTCGACGCCGCCGAGGAAGAGGTAGACGAGGAGCCAGCCGAAGGGGCTGGCCCCGCCGCCGAGGCAGACGTCGAGCCAGTAGACGAACAGCCCGCCGACGCCGAGGGATCACCCGCGGCCGAGGCCGAAGAAGCCGACGACGCCGCCGAGGAGGACGCCGGTCCGACCCTCGACGACGACGTCATGTCCGACGAGGAAGCGGATCTACTGATCCCCGTCGAGGACTATCTCGGCGCTGGCGTCCACATCGGGACCCAGCAGAAGACCGACGACATGGAGCGGTTCATCCACCGCGTCCGAACTGACGGTCTCTACGTGCTGGACGTCTCGAAGACCGACGGCCGTATCCGCACGGCCGCGGACTTCCTCGCCAACTACGACCCCGAACAGATCCTGGTCACGTCCTCGCGCCAGTACGGTCGGTTCCCGGCCGAAAAGTTCGCCGAGGCTGTGGGCGCTCGCGCCCGCACCGGCCGGTTCATCCCGGGCACGCTGACGAACCCGAAGTACGACGGCTACATCGAGCCGGACGTGCTCGTCGTCACGGACCCGATCGGCGACGCCCAGGCCGTCAAGGAGGCCATCACGGTGGGCATCCCGGTCATCGCGATGTGTGACTCGAACAACCAGGTCAGTAACGTCGACCTTGTCGTCCCGACGAACAACAAGGGTCGAAAGGCCCTCTCGGTCGTCTACTGGCTCCTCGCAAACGAGGTCCTCGACCGCCGCGGCGCAGAGCCGTCTTACTCGCTCGAGGACTTCGAGAGCACGGTCTAACGCGTTCGATATCGGCGCTGTTCGTTTTCTCACCGTATCGCGACAACCAGCCACAGCGCCCGAATCGACGGCCGACGGCAGACCACCGGTGAGACGTGACTGTCTCGGTATCTGGCTATCCCAACAGCATCCCCATAGCTGTAACTTCATCAATAATATTTATGCGTGACTGACAGAATAGCGGGACAATGTCCTCGCCGCCCTCCACCCGAGACTGGCACCTCGCCGTCGCGACCGTGCTGGTCGTCAGCACGCTGATCGTCGCCGGCTGTACTGGTTCTCGAGACTACACGACGACGATCAGCGAGCCCGAAACCGGCGACGTCATCGAGAACGTCTCCGTCGACACCATCAACCAACTAGACGGCGCTCGCTTCGACGTCGACTATGCCCTCAACGCGACCGAAAACGACTCCACCTCGCTCGTCGTCTACAAGGTCCGAGAAAACGGATCGCTCGAGGTCAAGAACATCAACGGTCTTTCGCCGACCAGGTATCACACCGGCTTCTCCGTTGCCCCGCCACAGCCGGACGATCCCGTCAGGACGTATCGGGTCAGGGTCGAACGTGGTGACACCGCCCTCGACGCCGTGACGATAACGATCGGTATCGAGGAGCGTTCCTGATACGGACTCCAGTCAGTGCCGGTAGGCCTGCGACCGCCCAGCGGGTGCACCGAGACATCGGGACAGCAGCCCGCATCAGGCTCGCTCCGCGGTCTCGAGCAACTGCGCGACCAGTTCGGCAGCGTCGACGGCCGTCGCCCCGAAAACGTAGGTCGCGGGTTCGATTCCGAATGCGCCGCGGTGGTAGGCGACGCGAGGAACTGCCCCGCGGTCTTCGAACCGTCGTCTGAGATGTTCGCCGCGGTCCTCGTAGTCGGCGTCGAACTCGAGCGGGTCGATCCCTACCTCCGTCGCAGCCGCGAGTAGGTCGTCGACAGTGGCGACGTTGGTCGCGCCACGAATGCTCGAGTCGACTTCGTTGGCGGCCAGTACTGCCGTCGCGACGTGTTTCGAGGCTCCGAACTCGGGGTTGGCCGGGATCTCGATCCGGCCGCCCATGGCGTAGATCCGGCCGGGAATCGCAGCGACGTCGGTCTCGTCGTCGGGATCGGGGAGGCTCATGCCGACGTTCGTGCCGACGTTCGGGATCGAGTCAGCCATGCCGGGGATCGCAGCGAGCGTCCGCGCGGCGGTGCGGACGTTCGAGAGCACGTCGCGTTCGGCGCGCACGTCGGGATCGAGCCCGCGAACACAGAGATCACAGCCCAGTCCCTGAAGCTCGGGCATCGCTTCCTCGTGGAGTTCGCAGATGGGGCCGCGGTCCTCGAGGCTGCGGATCAACGCGAGGAGTTCGGCGAGTGCGTCGTAGCCGTCTAGTTCGCCACTTGTGAGGCCGTCGGCGATCCGGTCGACCGTGGCGACGGTTTCGGGGTCGTCTCGAAAGCGGTCGTCGCCGCCACCTTCGCCGCCGACGTACTTGCTGACCGCGGCCTGAGTCACGCCGAGTTCGGCGGCGATCTCCTTCTGGGTCAGCCCGCGGTCGGCGAGTCGCGTGGCCACCATTGCCCGCACCGTCGGCAGGAACCGGTCGACGACGAGTTCGCTCGGCAAGACGAGTGTCATACGACCGTCCTGTGGACCCACCGTCATAAGTCCGCCTGCGTTCCGGTCGACACCGCGCCGACTGCGAGCGCCGAGACAAAGATAGCTATTAAGCGCCGTCGTGCGAACGGCCGGGCATGACACTCTCGAGCGCTCCCGGCAAGGTGTATCTGTTCGGGGAGCACGCGGTCGTCTACGGCGAGCCTGCCGTCCCGTGTGCGATCGAGCGGCGAGCGCGGGTGGAAGTACAGCGACGCGACGACGGCAAACTCCGCGTCCACGCCGAGGATCTCAGTCTGAACGGCTTTACCGTCGAGTACGACGGCACGCCGGGGAACGGCCCGGATGTCGATGTCTCGGAGTCGTTGATTAGCGCTGCGATGGGCTACGTCGACGGCGCGATCGAACAGGTCCGCGACGTGACCGGCGAGGACGACGTCGGCTTCGACGTGACGATCGAAAGCGACATTCCGCTTGGTGCGGGGCTTGGATCCTCTGCGGCGGTCGTCGTCGCGGCCATCGACGCCGCGGCGCGCGAACTCGGCGTCACCCTCGAGTCCGACGAACTCGCCGAACGGGCCTACCGAACCGAACACCAGGTCCAGGACGGACAGGCCTCGCGGGCGGACACGTTCTGTTCGGCGACCGGCGGCGCGGTCCGCGTCGAGGGCGACGACTGTCGCTCGCTCGAAGCGCCCGACCTGCCGATCGTGATCGGCTTCGACGGTGGGGCCGGCGATACCGGTCAGCTAGTCGCCGGCGTACGCGAACTCCGAGACGAGTACGACTTCGCGGCCGACACGGTCGAAGCGATCGGCGACATCGTCCGGAACGGCGAACAGGCGCTCGCCGACGGCGACATCGAGGAGATCGGTCGGCTGATGGACTTCAATCACGGTCTGCTGTCGGCGCTTGGAGTTTCTTCACGGTCGCTTGACACGATGGTCTGGGCGGCCCGCGACGCAGGTGCCCACGGCGCAAAGCTCACCGGTGCTGGCGGCGGTGGCTGTATCGTCGCGCTGGATCCAACGCCCGAAACCGAGACGGCACTGTCCTTTACCCCGGGCTGTGAGGACGCGTTCCGTGCCGAGCTCGCCGAAGAAGGGGTGAAGCAACTCGAATGATCGTCCTGAAACTCGGCGGTAGCGTCATCACCGAGAAGGACCGCCCGGAAACGCTCGACGGCGACGCACTCGAGCGGGCTGCCGACGCGATCGCGGCGGCACTTGAAGGCGGACTCGAGGATCTCGTCGTCGTCCACGGTGGCGGGAGTTTCGGACACCACAACGCCAGCGAACATGGCGTCAGCACGACCGAGGGGACCCACGATGCGGACGCGGCACTCGCGATCCACGGTGCGATGAAGACCTTGAATCAGTTCGTCCTGCGTCGGTTGCTCGAGCGCGACGTGCAGGCAGTGCCGGTCCACCCGTTTTCGGCGGCCCACCGCGATCGCGAGGGGACGCTCGACCTGCCGACCGGACAGGTCGAAACGATGCTCGGCGAGGGGTTCGTCCCAGTGCTCCACGGCGACGTGATCGCCCACGCGGGCGCGGGTGCAACGATCGTCAGCGGCGACGAACTCGTTGCCGAACTCGCTGCGGACCTCGACGCCGATCGGATCGGCCTCTGTTCGACGGTGCCCGGCGTGTTAGACGACGCGGACGCCGTTATCGACCGGATCGACAACTTCGATGCCGTCGCCGACGTCCTCGGAGCCAGCGACGCAACCGACGTGACCGGTGGGATGGCCGGCAAAGTGCGGACATTACTGGCGCTCGAGGCAGAGGCATCGATCTTCGGGCTCGAGGCGCTGACTGTGTTCCTCGAGGGCGACAATCCAGGGACGACGATCGACTGACAGCAACAGGGGGAGTCGAAACGACTGTTTTCAACGGGTCCAGAAGCCGCCGGTGAACAGCACGAGCACAGGGATGATCTCGAGGCGGCCGATCCACATGAGAAAGACCAGCAGGAGCTTCGAACTGTCCGGGAACGCGAGGTAGTTCCCGTAGGGGCCAACCGAGCCGAATCCGGGGCCAATGTTGCCGATCGTCGCGAGACTGGCGCTGAACGCCTCGAGCGGCGTCAGCGTGTAACCGATGCGACTCGCATCGAGCGCGATGAACAGCGTCGCGATGGCGAAGATGAAGAGGTACATGAACGTGAAGCCGAGCACGCCACGGATCGCGTCTTCGTCGACGACGTTGCCGCCGAGCCGGATCGGCCGGACGACCTCAGGGTGAGAGGCCGTGAGCAGTTCACGTCGGAGGACCTTGAAGACGATGAGCCACCGCACGACCTTGACGCCACCGCCGGTCGAACCGGCCGAACCGCCGACGAACATGGCGAAGAGGAGTACGATCTTCCCCGTCGAGGACCACTCGACGAAGTCGCTGGTCGCGTAGCCTGTCGAAGTGAGTAGCGACACGATCTGGAAGGCGCTCTGTCGCAGCGAGTTCTCGAGGACGCCCTCGGTCACACCGCCAAGGTCCGCCAGCGCCGGTGCAACGCCAGTATAGAGCATTCCAGCGAGGAGGACGGTCAGCCCGGCGATCGCGGCGATATAGGCGCGAAACTCGGAGTTGCGAACGAAACGGTGGCCCTCGCCGCTGAAGACGTGCCAGAACAGGGCGAAGTTCGTCCCGGCGATGATCATGAAGGGGATCGCCGTCCACTGAACGATCGCGGAAAACGCCGCGACACTGCCGGCTTCGGGCGAGAATCCACCGGTCGGGAGCGTCGTAAACCCGTGGGCGATCGCGTTGTACAGTCCCATGTTGGGTGCCATCCCCGCGAGGTGAAAGCCGTAGAGCAACGCGATGTAGACGGCGGTAAAGACGAAGTAGACGAGCCAGAGGATTCGCGCCGTCTCGGCGATCCGCGGCGTCAGTTTCTGTAGCTCCGGGCCCGGCGCTTCCGACTCGATGAGCTGGGCACCGCTGACAGCGACTTCCGGGAGGATCGCGACCATCAACACGATGATCCCCATCCCGCCGAGCCACTGGGTGAGCTGTCGCCACATCATCACGGCGTGGGAGTGGCGGTCAAGCGAGATTTCCCCGAGGATCGTCGCTCCGGTCGTCGTAAAGCCGGACATCGACTCGAACAGCGCGTTGACCGGATCGGCGAGCGTCGACTCGGTCCCCACGCCCGCGAGTACGTACGGGACCGCACCCACGGCAGCGACGGCGAGCCACGAAATCGCGACGAACAACATTGCCTCCCGGATCTGCATGTCCGGCTCGAGTTCGAGTTGCTCGAGACCGTGGCCGACGGCGATCGTCAGCGCGATCGTCGCGACAAACGGGAACACGGGCTCGCCGTAGATGAGCGCCACGACGACCGGAATCACCAGCGGGACGGCGAGATACTTGAGGACGGTTCCAACGAGTGCGACGCTGGCACGCCAGTCAGTGCGCAGTCGCATAGAACACCCCACTCGCGTAAGTACGCCTGTACACGGTATTTAACGGCATTTCAGCTAGCATTTATTAATCCATCGTAACCGGCTTTCGAGCGTGTGTGCCGGCGGAACGACGAAACGGCCGCGCTCTATATCAGGTCGACAACCTCGTCGAGTACGGTCGCGTCGACGAAGACGATGACGTGATCACCGGGCTGGACAGCCGTCGAGCCCCGAGGCGTGATGTGTTCGCCGCCGCGGGAAATCGCACCGATGACGACGCCGTCCGGCAGCTCGGCCGCCGCGTCGGCGATGTCCTGCCCGACGAGGACGCTGTCGGGGCCGACCTCGATCTCGATGACCTCCGCACGGTCGTGCTCGAGCATCGCGATTTTCTCGGTGTGGTCGGTCCGGGTAAAGCGGATGATCTCCTCGGCGGTCTCCTCGCGAGGGTTGACCGCGACGTCGACGCCGACGGTCTCGAAGAGGTCGGCGTACTCGGGCGTCTCGATGATGGCGACGGTTCGATCGACGCCGAGTCTGTCGGCCAGTAGCGAGACGAGCAGGTTCTTCTCGTCGCTATCCAGGGCCGCGACGACGACGTCAGCCTCGCCGACGTGTTCGCGGGCGAGAAACTCGGAGTTGGTCGCGTCGCTTTCCATGACCATGGTGTTCGGCAGCGCTTCGGCGACCTCGCGGGCCCGTTCGTGGTCCTGTTCGATCAATCGCGGGCGAAAGCCGTGGTCTTCGAACTCGCGAGCCGCCTGAAATCCGATCTCGCTCGCGCCGACGATGACGACTTCCTCGGTGTCGTCCGGCGTCGTCGCGACCTCATCGGCGAAGTCGTTCATCGAGTCCGGACTCCCGATAACGACGACGCGATCACCTGCCCGGATGACGGTATCGCCGCGCGTGACGATCATCTCGTCGTTCCGGAAGATCGCGGCGAAGGTCAGCGAGTCATAACAGTCAGCCTCGCTGACCGTCCGGTCGGCGATCGGGCTGCCTTCCGGAATGTCGAACTCGGCCATGCGGACGAGCCCACCAGCGAACGTATCGACGTCGTGGGCGCTCGGCAGCCCCGAGATCCGGAAGATCGTCTGTGCGGTCAGGAGGTCGGTACAGACCATGAAATCGACGCCGAAGGCCCCCTGTGAGCCCTGCCAGGTCTCGAGTAACGTCCGCCGGCGGACACGGGCGATCGTGAAGACCTCGGAGGTGGCTTTTGCCGCGCCACAGACGACCGCGTTGGTCTCGTCGTTGTCGGTACAGGCGATGACGAGGCCGGCTTGCTCGAGGCCAGCCTCGCGCAGTACCTCGAGGTCGGTTCCGTCGCCACGGATCGTGAGGACGTCGAGCTCGTAGGTGAGTTGCTCGGTCACGTCACCGTCCTGGTCGACGACGACGACATCGTGGGTGTCCTCGAGGTTCGCAGCGATCGAGCGACCGACTTCACCGGCACCGACGATGATTACGTACACGACGATCCCTCCGAAAGCATGAGTACTGGAAACGGATTTCGGGGCGACCGGCAAATGGATTACGATGCGCGAAGCTGGGTAGTTTGCTCTCTCGGTACCCGATCAGCGAGGCGGATACTGACTGACGGGCTAACCCACTGTGTTTTTAAGACCTGGGCGTGTACGAGCACATAGCGAAACCCGCGGGCAAGTGCGTTCGGGGCTCACGATGTCGTGAGCCGGCTGGAGACGGGTTGTCTCCGCGGACGCATAGCGGGATGGCCGACGTGCTGCAAGACGCCGGGGCCGAACAACCGGGAGTCCGCGGACCGTTTCGATGAGAGTCCACCACGCGGCTTTCAGTGCTACGAACCATGGAAATCGAAATTGCAACGATTGGCGGCTACGAAGCGGTTGGGCGGCAGATGACTGCCGTCCGCGCCGGCGACGACGTCGTCATCTTCGACATGGGTCTGAACCTCTCGAAGGTACTGATCCACGATAACGTCGAAACCGAGCGGATGCACAGTCTCGACCTGATCGATATGGGTGCGATCCCCGACGACCGGGTCATGAGCGACTTGGAGGGCGACGTTCAGGCGATCGTCCCCACCCACGGGCACCTAGATCACATCGGTGCCATCTCGAAGCTGGCCCACCGGTACAACGCACCGGTCGTCGCCACGCCGTTTACGATCGAACTGGTCAAACAGCAGATCGAGGGCGAACAGAAGTTCGGCGTCGAGAACGACCTGATCAAGATGGAGGCCGGCGAGACGATGTCGATCGGCGACTCCGGCAAGGTCGACCTCGAGTTCGTCAACGTCACCCACTCGATCATCGACGCGATCAACCCCGTCCTCCACACGCCCGAGGGCGCGATCGTCTACGGGCTGGACAAACGGATGGACCACACCCCCGTCATCGGCGACCCGATCGACATGAAGCGGTTCCGTGAGATCGGCCGCGAGGGCGAAGGTGTCCTCTGTTATATCGAGGACTGTACCAACGCCAACAAGAAAGGCCGGACGCCGTCGGAAAACGTCGCGCGCGAACACCTCCGGGACGTCCTCTACAGCATGGAGGACTACGACGGCGGGATCGTCGCGACGACGTTCTCGAGCCACATCGCACGCGTCAAATCGCTCGTCGAGTTCGCCGACGACATCGGCCGCCAGCCCGTCTTGCTGGGTCGGTCGATGGAGAAGTACTCGGGCACTGCAGAACGATTGGACTTCGTCGACTTCCCATCGGATCTTGGCATGTTCGGCCACCGCAAGTCCGTCGACCGCACGTTCAAGCGGATCATGAACGAGGGGAAAGAGGACTATCTGCCCGTCGTCACCGGCCACCAGGGCGAGCCCCGCGCGATGCTCACCCGGATGGCCCGCGGTGAGACCCCCTACGAACTGGACGACGGCGACAAGGTCGTCTTCTCGGCCCGCGTGATTCCCGAGCCGACCAACGAGGGTCAGCGCTATCAGGCCGAGAAACTGCTCGGCATGCAGGGCGCGCGGATCTACGACGATATCCACGTCTCGGGCCACCTCAACCAGGAGGGCCACTACGAGATGTTAGATGCACTCCAGCCCCAGCACGTCATCCCTGCCCACCAGGACATGAAAGGGTTCTCGGGCTACGTCGACCTCGCCTCGAACGAGGGCTACCAGATGGGACGAGATCTCCACGTCACGCGCAACGGGAACCTCATCCAGCTCGTCGACTGATATGACGAGTCCCGAGGCACGCGAACAGGCGGTGCTCGAAGCGGTGCGCAAGCGTCGTGAACTCGTCAACGACGCGATTCCCGAGGAGCTCCCCATCCAGCGACCCGAGCGGCTCTACGAAGCCTCTCGATACCTGCTGGACGCGGGCGGCAAGCGACTCCGGCCGACCGTCTTCTTGACGACGGCAGAGGCGCTGGCCGACGTCGAGACGCTCTCGACCGGGTATCGGTCGTTTCCCTCACTCGACGACAGCGGCCCGGTCGACGTGATGGCTGGCGCCGTCAGCGTCGAGGTCATCCAGTCGTTTACCCTGATCCACGACGACATCATGGACGACGACGACCTCCGGCGTGGCGTCCCCGCCGTCCACAAGGAGTACGATCTCGAGACGGCCATTCTGGCCGGCGACACGCTCTACTCGAAAGCGTTCGAGATCATGCTCGAGACGAACGCGAAGTCGGACCGCGTCGTCGACGCGTTCGAGGTCCTCGCGACCACCTGTACTGACATCTGCGAAGGGCAGTCCCTCGACGTCACCTTCGAGGAGCGTACCGACGTCTCGCCCGACGAGTACCTCGAGATGGTCGAACAGAAGACGGCCGTCCTGTACGCAGCGTCGGCGTGTCTGCCGGCGATCTTGCTCGGCGCTGACGACGAGACGATCGACGAACTCTACGGCTACGGGCTCGACGTCGGCCGCGCGTTCCAAATTCAGGACGACGTCCTCGACCTGACCGTCCCCAGCGAGCAACTCGGCAAACAGCGCGGCAGCGACCTCGTCGAGAACAAACAGACACTGATTACCGTCCACGCCCGCGAGCAGGGCGTCGACGTCGACAACTTGGTCGACACCGACGACGTCGACGCGGTCACCGAAGCCGAAATCGACGACGCGGTCGCCGAACTCGAGGCGGCCGGCTCGATCTCCTATGCGAACCAGACCGCCCGCGACTTAGTCGAGCGTGGCAAGAACCGACTCGAAGTCCTGCCGGACAACGAGGCACGCGACCTCCTCTGTGACCTCGCGGATTACCTGATCGAACGCGGCTACTGACGCTTCCGCGTCGGTCGTTTTTTCGGACGGAGCGACGGTCGAGCGGCTACACTCAACGGCCGTTGCTCGTCGAGAACAGTGGTCAGATCACCTGCACGACGCCGAGTGCGAGCTTTAGCCGGCTCGCGGCGATCCGGTGGTGAGCCACCAACCGACGCCGACGCCCCGAGGTAGGCGGCCGTGATCGGCACGAACAGCGACGCAACGACCGCGTCCCGAAGCAGGTCGTTGAACGCGGTACACAGCGCGGTGAAGACGACGATCTGGGTGACCGCGATCGTCACGAGCATCGGTACACCGACCAGGACGAGCGCGGGGGTCGACAGCGCGGCCCCGCCGATCCCCAGAAGGCCCCCGAAGACGCCGATCACGAGCCCGATCCCGGCGAACGCGGTGAGATCGCGACGATACCGCCCGGGTTCGAGTCGCGGCTCGAGATCGCGGTGCTCCCGGTAGACGATGTTCCCGCCGCCGACCGCGAGCAACGCGGCGAGCACGTGCCCGTAGGCCCGCCGCGAGAGATAGGCGTTGGCCCGGACGCTGATCCACGTGCCGACGGCGGCCGCGCCGACCGCGCCCGCGGTGGGCCAGTCGATCTCGCCCGACCGGGCGTAGACGACGCTGTCGAACACGGCGCCGACGGTGAAGATCGCGCTGGCGGTGCCCGCGACCTCGTCGCTCGAGAGCGATGTCAGGAGGGACAGTCCGGTGACGATCAGGATCCCGCCGGAACCGTGGATTGTCGGGGAGAACCGACCGTCCTCGTGACCCCGTCGCTGTACGGCGTTTCGGAACCGGGCAGTTGAACATTCCGGGCGTAGACACTCCCCTCTGGGACTGTTTACTGTAGGTGTACTACACTCAGCGACACCCGTACTCGCTCGCTTTTCGAGATTGGGCGTTACGACGCAACCATGATGCGAACACAACCACAGTCCGACGAGCCACAGCGTATCGAATCCCCACGGGAGCAGTTCGTCAGCGTCCGGCACCTACGACGAATCGACCGTCGAACGCAAAGCACCGACGAATGAGTATCCGCAACTTTTCTCCACTCGACTACGCGGCCGGACAGGTACAACAGTACGGACTGGCGTTCGTGATGGTCGCCAGTTACTTCGGCTCGGGGTCGGTGTTCATCGCCAGCCAGGCCGGCGTGATGCACGGCTACACGCTGTTGTGGGCCGTTGTCGGCGCTGCGTTGCTCGGCTTCATGGCACAAGACATGAGCGCCAGGCTGGGGATCCACGGCGAGCCCTTGATGGTGTTCGTTCGGGAGAAGCTCGGCCGGCCGGGGGCGACGGCGATCGCGATATTCCTGGCGATCGGCTGCGTAGCGTGGACCCTCGGCCTCGTCGCCGCCGTCGGCGCAGGTTTCTCGTTCCTGCTCGGCGGCGCGATCGGCTGGCAACCGATCGCCGTCGTGACGACGTTCGTGGCGATCGGCGTCGGCGTTCTGAACTACGACACCGTCGAGAACGTGATGATCGGCATGATGCTGTCACTGATGGTCATCTACGTGATCGTCGCGCTCCCGAGCGGCGCGAACCCGGGTGACGTCGCGCTCGGGTTCGTCCCGACGACGGACACGTTCGGCGCGGTGGCGATGGCCGCCGGGTTGCTCGGGACGACCGCGCTGTGGCCGAACTTCTTCCTTGAGTCTATCCTCGTCCACCAGAAGGGCTGGACGGACCAGAGCGACCTGCCCGACGCGCGGGAGGACCTGGCGATCGGATACGCGGTTGGCGGCGTGACGACGATCGCGATCCTGATCGCCGCCGCGGCGCTGCTGCGCCCGATGGGCTTTACGCAACTCGAGACATTCATCACGCCCGGCGAGGCGCTGGTCGAGGTGCTTGGCGTATGGGCGATGGTACTGTTCATCGGCGGCGTGATCGCGGCCGCGTTCAACAGCATCATCCCGATCATGTGGGCGCCCGCGTACATGATCCCGCAGGCGGCCGGAGTGGACGTCCAGAAGGGCGATCGGCTGTTCACAATCGTCTTCGCGGGGCTGACCGGTGTCGGCGTCCTCTCGCCGATGATCAGCCGGGTCATGGACCTCTCGGTCGTCGACATGGTGATCCTGTTCCCGATGTACAACGGTATCTTCGGGCTGCCGGTCGCGGCCGTCCTGTTGTTCTGGGCGGTCAACGACCGCGAGACGATGGGCGAGTACCGCAACTCTCGGAAGCTGAACGTCGTCAACGCGCTGCTGGTGCTGCTGGCCATCGTGTTGGCCGCACTGGCGATGCAGGACTTCCTAGACCTGCTCACCGGGGGCGGGTTCTGACCGCGCCTGAATCCGTCGTCACCGGTTCGTGGCAGGCCGCGTGGCCGTCGCTCGCCGAGCCGACACCGCGAGGGTTTTGGTCCGGGCACGAATACCGCTCGATAATGAACGACGAGTTACGCGAGCGTGTTGAGCGCGAGGTCGAAAAGCACGCACTATTAAATGCCGTCAAACACGAGAGCGACGCCGACGTCGGCGCGATTATGGGGCCGCTGATGGGCGACAACCCCGAGTTCCGCGAGCACGGCGACGAGATTCCGGGGATCGCCGGTGGCGTCGTCGGACGGGTCAACGATCTTGATTACGAGGCCAAACGCGCTCGCCTCGAGGAACTCGCCCCCGAGGAACTCGCCGAGATCGAAGCCAAAGAGGAAGAAGACGAACACGACCTCCCCGACCTTCCGAACGCCGAGGAGTACGACGAGATCCGAATGCGGTGTGCGCCCAACCCCAACGGCCCGTGGCACGTCGGCCACGCCCGGATGCCCGCCGTCATCGGCACCTACCGCGACCGCTACGACGGCTGGTTCTGCGTGCGCTTCGACGACACCGACCCCGAGACCAAACGGCCGGATCTCGAGGCCTATGACGACATCCTCGAGGACCTCGACTATCTCGGCTTCGAGCCCGACGCGACGTACAAAGCGAGCGACCGCCTCGAGACCTATTACGACCACGCCCACGAGCTGATCGAACTCGGCGGGGCCTACACCTGCTCGTGTTCGGGCGAGGCGTTCTCGGAGCTGAAGAACTCGGGCGAGGCGTGTCCCCACCGCGAGAAGGACACTGAGACGGTACTCGAGGAATTCGAGGCCATGATCGACGGCGAATACGAAAGCGGCGAGATGGTCCTGCGGGTCAAAACCGACATCGAGCACAAGAATCCGGCGCTGCGCGACTGGGTGGCCTTCCGGATGATCGATACGCCTCATCCCCGCGAGGAAGCCAGCGAATACCGATGCTGGCCGATGCTGGACTTCCAGTCGGGCGTCGATGACCACCTCATCGGGATCACGCACATCATCCGAGGGATCGACCTGCAGGACTCCGCGAAACGCCAGCAGTTCGTCTACGATTACTTCGACTGGGAGTACCCCGAAGTGATCCACTGGGGCCACGTCCAGCTCGACGATTACAACGTCAAGGTGAGTACGTCAACCATTTCGGAACTGATCGAGCAGGGCGAACTCGACGGCTGGGACGACCCACGCGCACCGACGCTCAAGAGCCTGCGTCGGCGCGGCATCCGCGGCGAGGCCATCGTCGAGGCGATGACCGGGCTGGGAACCTCGACCACCGATGTCGACCTCGCGATGAGTTCGATCTACGCGAACAACCGCGACCTGATCGACGACGAGACCGACCGCCGCTTTTTCGTCCGCAACGGCGTTCAGCTTCCACTCGGTGGCAGCCCACCTGACGAGGCGAACCCGCCGCTGCATCCCAACCACGAGGATCGCGGCGTTCGAGAGATTCCGGTCAGTGATGCCGTCTTGCTCGAGGAGGGAGACCTCCCCGACCGCGAGGAACGGATCTGGCTCAAGGGGCTGGGCTGTTTCCAGTATACGCGTGACACGCTCCAGTACACCGGCGACGACATCGACGTCGTCCGCGAGGGGGACGTGGACGTCGTTCACTGGGTGCCGGCCGAGGAGAGCGTGCCCGTCCGCATGCGGACGATGGAGGGCGATGTCTCCGGCCACGCGGAACCGGGCGTCGGCGGGCTCGAGTCCGACGAACTCGTCCAGTTCGAACGCGTCGGCTTCGCGCGGATCGACCGCCACGAGGACGACGAGACCGTCGTCTACTACGCTCACCCCTGAAACCTTACTCGAGCAAGTCGTCTGCTCGGTCCGGATTCGGATCGGCGACGACGCCGTCCTGTCGACCCAGCACGCGGGCGTGAGCGGCACAGACGAGGCGGTTCTCGTCCCAAGGGATATGCAACTCGACCGTGGCTGGACGCTCGCAGTCGGTTTCGGAACACTCCATTTCCCGTGTGAACGACGCCCACGGCTTCAGTCTTTTTTGTGTCGGTCAGAGCAGGAAGACGCCGATGACGAACCCAAAGAGGATCGACGCCGTCAGCAGGACCTGCACCGCCGTCGATGCAAGGACGCCGACGGTCGTGTAGACGGCTGAGCGCGTACTGCCCTCGAGTTCCCCGTCGCGGACGAACTCGAGGACGAAGACGGTCCCGAAGAGGCCGACGAGCAATCCCAGCGGGCCGGTGACGACCATGAGGACGATGCCGACGACGGCGGCGGCCGCGGTTGTGATCCACGACGCGCCGCCTGCTCGGGCGGCGATCGAGCCGCCGAAGAACTCGATGAGCGCCGTGACGAGAGCAAGGACGGCGAGGACGACGAACGTAAGGACGCTCAGCTCTGCGAATCCGGAACCCCACCAGTAGACACCGAGGCCGGCGAGCGAGAGGAGGCCACTCGGAACCATCGGCACGGCTGCGCCGACGATGGCACCGGCGAGCAACGCGATCGCGAAGATCGTCACTGCATCAACCATACCGGCTGGAAGGGCCCGATCGCCAAAGCCATACTGCCGGCTGTCTCGAGGCGGCGTGTTCGTTGCTACGTCACCCGGCGGTGGCGACTCGTCGCGTAGCCCCTGATACTGTCGAACAGAACTATTTGCAGATCGACTTCTCACTGGCTGCTGTCCGACAGTATGAAGGCGCTTCCCGAACCCGCCCTGTAGCGGCTGTTCATCTGACCGTCTGACTCATAGGACTGCTGTCAGTCAGGCCGGCGCACCCGCAACCCGTCCTGCGGACCCGGTGACAGCAGACCGTATCAGGGCTCGTCGAACTCCACGAGGACGCCCTGTAGCGCGGCTGCGATCTCCTCAAACCGGTCTCGCGCCATCGCGTCCGTCGTGACGAACACCCCGTGGTCGCCGACGATCACGCGGGTGAGGTAGCCGCGTTCGAAGACGCGAATCGTGAACTGGTAGGGTCCGAGTTCGGAGTCCTGGTAGGCCGTCTGTGACTGGAAGCCGAGCCGTTCGGTGTCCGCGAAACCGACGAGGTCCGCGTCTGCCTCGAGGTCGCCACGAAGGTACAGCTGTTCGACCTCGTCCTCGCTGAAGTACGTGACGCTGCGCAGTTCGTCGCCGACGACCGTCCGGGCCGCGCTCGTCAACTCGGTCCGTTCGTCCGCCGAGAGGTGACTCGAAGACATACTGATAGCTATTCCGAGTGCTAGTAAAACTCATGATAGCAATTCCCACATAATGGGAGCGTGGCTAGCGGAACCGATCGCGCACCTCGAATGCGGCCTCGGTCCCGTACCGATCGACCAGCGGACAGACGGCGTCGCCGAGCGCTCGCATACACTGTCCCGTCGAGTGATACCCGAGCCGATCGGCGACGGCCTCCCAGTCGCGACTCTGGAGGACGCGTAAGACGAACAGCCGTTCCTTGCGGTCGCTCAAGTCGACGGCGTCGGGGTCGTCAGCAAAGTACCGGACGACGAGTTGCCGGAACGGCCCCGGATCAACGTCGAACAGGCCCGGCCCGTAGGCTGCTCCCGCGACGACCCGCCACTCGTGGTCAGTCAACGCAAGTGGCGGTCCCGCCCCATCGGCGACGCTGCGGAGCACCGCGCGGGCGACGTCGGGCTCGAGGTCGTCAAGCGCATCGGAACAGAGGGCAGCAAACCGGCGGACGAACCAGTCGGCGTGACGATCGTGAAGCGTCCGACCCGCGTCGCTCGTCGGTGCGAGCATGAGCGCCGAGTACTCGCCGCTGGCGTCGTTGCGCGTCGTCGAGATGTGGACCGCCCGATAACCGTTTTCGCGCCAGAACGACAGCAGGCCGGGCGTCGCGCCGAAACCGGTGCCGAGCCAGTCGACCGAGGGTTCGAACTCCTCGTGGATGCGCTCGAGCAGACGTGACCCCAGTCCCCGCGAGCGGGCCGCGTGGTGGGTCGCGATGCGGACGACGCGCAATCCGGCTGGCTCGGCTGCCGCTTCGTCCCGCAACTGGCTGGTCAGCACGTCCGGCAACATGTTGCCACGGACCCGACCGCCTTCGTACATCATGGAGCGGGTTTCCGGCGAGAGGTTTCCCTCGCGAGCGAGCAGTGCCACGCTAACGACGTGGCCGTCGTGGACGAGCGCGCGAGCCTCGAGATTCGGCGCGTCGAGCAGCCGCGCGAGATCGGCGGGCTCGGTTCGGTAGTGGGCGAGCACGAGCAGGCCGAAGGCTTCCCGGAGCAGGCGCTCGTCGGACAGCAGGTCGTCGGGCTCGAGTCGCCGATAGTCGACCGTCTCGGGTGTAGCGTCGGCCACGAGCGAGTCGACCGGCGGACGGGCGTCGAGCAGCAGGGCGCGGAAAGCCCATACCTCGACCGGGTCGCCAGCCGCATACCGGATCGGCTCGACGAGTTGGCAGTCGAGTACCTCGTGGTCACTCTCGGCGAGTCGGTCGCGGAATCGGACCGAGAAGCCCCGTCCTGCGCCCTCGTAGCCGTGGATCGTCGTCGCGAACGCAACGCGATCGGCCGCCAGCAGCGACTCGAGCGTGGCGACCGGCAGCGCGGCGGCCTCGTCGACGACGACGATGTCGGCCGACTCGAGGGCGTCGACGGCCGCGGCGGGCTCGTGAAAGCGGACGCGACCCCCGGCGGCAGTCTCGATGCGTTTCGATTCGACCGTGGTCGCGACGCCCAGTGTCTCGCAGAGTTCACCGGCGCGATCGAACGCCTCCCGCGCGTTCCGGAACTGCGGCGCGGTAACAAGCACATCCTGGCCATCAACGGCGAACGCCCCCGCAGCGAGTCCCGCCGCGCTCGACTTGCCACGGCCCCGATCGGCCTCGAGGACGACGGCCCGCGGTTCCTCGCGATCGGGGGACGCAGCGTCGGCGCTCGCCAGGGACTCGAACGCCGCGACGGCCTCGGCCTGATCGGTCGTGAGGCAGGCCTCGTAGGTAGCCGCCGGGAATCTGTGGTCGTCGGACGCGGGCCGCGACTCCGTTTTGGCGGGCAGACGAGGTGCCGGGTGGGTGCGTCCGTCGTCCTCGATCACGCCGGCGTCGCAGTCGACGATTGCGATTCCGCGATGTGCACGCAGCGTCTCGACGAGACGGCGGCGAAACCGACCTGTCACGTCCGACAGCGAAAACGGGGGCACGGCCAGCGACTCGTCGAACTCATCGCGTCGATCGGGCCACGCATCGAGCGGCGGCGTCAGGAGGACGAGTAGGCCGCCGCCAGCGACGGTGCCCACGAGTTTGCCGACGGCGTTGGGCCGGAGTTCGGCGTGGGCGTCGATCGTCACGACGTCACGCGTCGTCCCGAGCAGGTCGCCGGCCCGTGACTGGGGGACCTGTTCGCAGCGGAGTCGATCGTCCGGGCCGACGAGGGTGGTCCGCGTGATCGGGACCGAGAGGTCGTCGAGGACGGTTTCGAGGGCGTCGTAGCCCCGCTCGAGACCGCCCGCGAGAACCAGGAGTCTGCGCTCGTTCGTCCGTGTCGCTTCCGCGCGGAGACCGCGGGCGAGTTCGACGACGGACGCGTCCGCGTCCGAGTCCAGGTCCATGTGTCCGCCTTGGGAACTCGAGCGTAATAGCGGTGTTCGATATCCACGGCGGCCGTGGCACGCAGGCACGTATGGATTTTCCCGGACGTTCCTGTGACCGCTGATCCAGGGGTCCTTCTCGTCGGTCGTTCTTTCCACACGGGAATCAATTTGTAGGCTCTTATACAATTAGTGACGAGCGATAGTACGTGGGTAACATGACCAGCGATGCTGACGACAGCGGCACCCGACGGCAACCGGATGCTACCGCGAGAGAGGCCTACTTCGTGGGCGGTGGGATCGCGTCCCTTGCGGGAGCCGCGTTCCTGGTTCGTGACGGGGCGATGCCCGGAGAGAACGTTACCGTCCTCGAAAAACTGGACGTGATGGGCGGTGCACTCGACGGCTCCGGAACGCCGGAGGAGGGATACGTCATCCGCGGCGGCCGGATGTTCAACTATCCGACCTACGAGTGTACGTGGAACCTCCTAGAGACGATTCCCTCGCTCGAAGACCGCGACAGGTCGATCAAGGACGTGATGGACGAGTTCAACGAACGAAACCCGACGTACGCGATAGCGAGGTTGATGGGTGACGACCAGGAGGTACTGGACGTCTCGTCGTACGGCCTGGAGATGGAGCACCGGTTCTCGCTGTTGCAACTCGTCCTCACGCCCGAGACACAACTGGGGGAGACGCGGATCGAGGAGTGGTTCTCCGAGTCGTTCTTCGAGACGACGCTCTGGTACATCTGGGCGACGACGTTCGCCTTCCAGCCGTGGCACAGCGTCGCGGAGATGCGCCGGTACATGCACCGCTTCATGCACGAGTTCCCCCGACTGAACACGATGGAGGGGATCCACCGGATCAAGTACAACCAGTACGACTCGATCGTTCGCCCCCTCCGGCGATGGCTCGAAGAGCACGGTGTCGAGTTCCAGAGCGACTGTGAGGTGACGGATCTGGACATCGTGCCCGCTCGGGCCGGCAAGACAGTCGAGACGATCCACTACGAATCCGACGGGGCGACCGAAACGATCGACGTCGAGCCGACCGACCTCGTCTTCGTGACAAACGGGTCGATGACCGACGGGTCGGATCTCGGATCGATGACGGACGCACCCGACCTGAACACGACGGGTGCCTCCTTCGAACTCTGGAAGAACATCGTCGAGGACCATCCGAAGTTCGGAACACCGTCGGCGTTTGCCGACCACGTCCCGGAGACGAAGTGGCCATCCTACACGGTCACACTCGACGAACCGGACTTGCTCGACCACATCGTCGACGTTACGGGTGAAGAACCTGGAAACGGACTGATCACGTTTACCGAATCGAACTGGCTGATGTCGATCGTCGTCGCCGCCCAGCCCCACTTCGCGAACCAGCCCGACGACGTGAAGGTCTTCTGGGGATACGGCCTCTTCCCCGAAGAAGACGGAAACAACGTTGCGAAGAAAATGGAGAACTGCACCGGCGAGGAGATCCTCGAGGAACTCTGTTACCACCTCGGCTACCTCGACGAACTGCCGTCAGTTCTCGAGGACGCGACCTGCATTCCCTGCAATATGCCGTTTATCACGAGCCACTTCATGCCGCGAACCTCCGGCGATCGACCGGCTGTCGTCCCGGCAGGATCGAACAACCTCGCGTTCATCGGTCAGTTTGCCGAGGTTCCCGACGACGTGGTGTTCACCGTCGAGTATTCGGTTCGCTCCGCCATGATGGCAGTCTACGAACAGCTCGAAATCGAGGCCGAGGTGCCGCCAGTGAGTGCCCACCAGTACGAGCCGGAGGTGCTGATGGACGTCGGAAGAGCCGCGTTCAGGTAGCCGACGGGCCACCGATGCAGCCGACTCCCGACTGTCCGTCTCGCCCGTGCGGAACCGTCGCACAGCCCCAGCCGTTTGAACACGCTTTTAAGGAGGGCAGCGCTACTCAGGTGTACACCCTACGCGGGGTTGATGATGCTCCTAGCCCTACAGGACTTCCGCCGGAGTCGTTCCGGCACGGGTACCCAGTGCCCGGATGGCAGGGGAGCGCGAGCCCACGTGTAGGAGAGGTGAACAACCAATGTCAGTCTACGTAACCACCGACATCCCAGCCGACCTCGCAGACGACGCCCTCGAGGCGCTCGAGGTCGCACGAGACACCGGACGAGTAAAGAAAGGAACCAACGAAACGACGAAGGCCATCGAGCGCGGCAACGCCGACCTCGTCTACGTCGCCGAAGACGTCTCCCCCGAGGAGATCGTCATGCACCTGCCGGAGCTTGCCGAGGAGAAGGGCATTCCGGTCGTCTTCATCGAGACTCAGGACGACGTCGGCCACGCCGCCGGCCTCGAGGTCGGCTCGGCCGCTGCGGCGATCGTCGACACCGGCGAGGCCGACGGCGACGTCGAGGACATCGCCGACAAGGTCGAGGACCTCGACTGAGGTGATCAGAGATGAGTGCTGAAGAGGAAGAAAGCGGCTCTACGCCCGCCGAGGTCATCGAGATCGTCGGCAAGACCGGCATGCACGGCGAAGCCATGCAGGTCAAATGCCGGATCAAGGAGGGCGAGAACCAGGGACGCATCATCACCCGTAACTGCCTCGGGCCGGTCCGTGAAGGGGACGTACTCCAGCTCCGCGAGACCGCCCGCGAGGCCGACTCCATCGGAGGACAATAATGGTCGAAAAACGAACCTGCGACTACACGGGCGAAGAGATCGAACCCGGCACGGGCATCATGTACGTCAAAACTGACGGCACCGTGCTCCACTTCGTCGACTCCAAAGCGGAGAAAAACTACAAGCTCGGGCGCGAACCCCGAGATCTGGAGTGGACCGAAGAGGGTCGTCGCGCCAAGGGCCCAGTCCAGGACGAGACGCCTGCCGCCGAGGCCGACGAAAGCGAAGCCGAAGACGAAGTTGACGCGTCCGCCGAGGACGAGAGCGACGAAGTCGAGGCTGAGGAAGCATGAGCGATCACGAACGCACCTTCGTGATGGTCAAGCCCGACGCCTTTGCGCGCGGTCTCGTGGGCGAGGTCGTCTCCCGACTCGAGGACCGCGGGCTCAAGCTCGTCGGCATCAAAGTCGAGAACATGCCCCGTGAACGGGCAGAGGAACACTACAGCGAACACGAGGACAAGCCGTTCTACGACGACCTCGTGGACTTCATCACCTCGGGTCCGGTCGTGCCGATGGTCTGGGAGGGCCAGGACGCGACCCGACAGGTCCGCCAGATGATCGGCGAGACCGACCCGCTCGAGGCCGCACCCGGCACGATCCGGGGTGACTACGCGCTCGACCTCGGTCGGAACGTCGTTCACGCCGCCGACCACGAGGACGAGGGCGCAAACGAACGCGAAATCGCGATCCACTTCGACGACGACGAGCTGATCGACTACGATCAGCACGACGCCGAGTGGCTCTACGAGTAGTCGCTCTCGAGCCGATCGCTGTTTCCGATTTTCTACGGCGTTGAACCCGTTCGAAAGCGTTCGCTGTATCTAATACGGAACCGAGCGATGTGTTTCCCGGATTATACCACTGCCAAATATACTAGAGTAGAAGACACGTATTCATCTAGGGAGACGTAACATCTAATGTCACGGCTAGAGAAGAGGCGCTTGGTGGTTTCGAATGGTAACACACAGGAGGTGGGTCGTGAATGCGTGAAACGGACGGGCAGGTGACCCCGTTGATGGCGGACGCGACGCCATCGTTGGATCTCGTTTTCGAACTGCTCTCGAACAGTCGACGACGGTACGCGCTGTACCATCTGACAGACCAGTCGGACGGCGTCGCAACGCTCGAGACGCTCGCCGAGAACGTCGTCGCCTTCGAGCAACGGACGGGCACGATAAACAGAGAACACACGGCGGACCGGCAAGCGAGCGTTCGACTGGCACTTACACACACCCACCTCCCGAAACTCGAAGACGCGGGCATTCTCGAATACGACCGCCGAAGTGAGATGATTCGATACTGGCGACAGCCGTCGGTCGAGGAGTGGCTCGAACACGCACACCACAAGGAAATCACGTAACACTGGTGAGTCGGCAGTGACGAGTGGCGAGTGTGATACTGTCGGGGAGAACTATCTGAAGATCGCTCGCTCAGGCTCGGCTGTCACCGCTGGAGACAGCCGGCTTTCGCGAGCGACTTCTCACTGACTTCTGTCCGACGGTATGAGACGACCGATCACCGACCGCTGAAACCTTTAATACTCAGCCTGTGGTTGATCGACGTGAGTATCGGTAAATCGCAAGACGGGACGGCCGTGGCTTTATGAGGTGATAACGTCCCACTCCTCAAAACTTAACAGGCGAGGAACCGATACGAATCATGAGGAGAATACTATGACTGATCACGAACTTCCACCACTTCCATACGATTACGACGCACTCGAGCCATCGATTTCCGAACAGGTCCTGACCTGGCATCACGACACGCACCATCAGGGCTACGTCAACGGCCTCAACGCGGCCGAAGAGACCCTCGCAGAGAACCGCGAGGAGGGTGACTTCGGTACGACGCCCGGAGCCATCAGCAACGTCACCCACAACGGCTGTGGACACTATCTCCACACCCTGTTCTGGGAGAACATGGCTCCCGACGGCGGCGGTGAGCCCGAAGGCGACCTCGCTGATCGCATCAAGGAAGACTTCGGCTCCTACGAGGGCTGGAAAGGCGAGTTCGAGGCCGCTGCTGGTGCCGCCAGTGGCTGGGCACTGCTGGTATACGACCCCGTCGCGAAGCAGCTTCGCAACGTCGCAGTCGACAAACACGACCAGGGCGCACTCTGGGGCTCCCATCCCATCCTCGCGCTGGACGTCTGGGAACACTCCTACTACTACGACTACGGACCGGACCGTGGGGAGTTCATCGATGCCTTCTTCGATGTCGTCAACTGGGAGAAGGCCGCAGAAGAGTACCAGAAGTGTCTCGACCACTTCGAGTAAGCGACGAGTTGTCAACCCCCTGTTTTTATCGGCCGCAGACAATCGACAGCGGACGCGATCGCGCTCGGTAGTGTTCGGGTGCCGTCGATGAACCGTCGGATCTGCGACTGGCGCCGCCTGGCTGGTTGTGACTACCATGGTTTAACTACATGTGGAATGATGTCTCACCCCATATGGCCGCCGAAGACAGCGTTGACGCGATCGCCGAGGATCGAGAGCGGCAGCGATACCAGCCATCCGTTGAAACCGAACCGGTCGAGCCAAGTGGATCGCTTGCGGCTGCCCTCCAAGCTGCCTGCGACGGGGCCGTACGCTTCGACGAGTACACGCGCGTGCTCTACGCGACCGACGGCAGCGTCTATAGCGCACAGCCCGCCGGCGTCGTCTTTCCGCAGGACGTTGGCGATGTGCGCGCGGCGGTTCGTGTCGCGGCCGACCACGACGCGCCGGTGCTCCCGCGGGGCGCTGGCACCTCGCTTGCCGGCCAGACTGTCGGCCCCGGCTGTGTCGTCCTCGACCTGTCGCGCCACATGGATGAGATTCAGACGATCGATCCGGACGAACAGACTGCCGTGGTCCAGCCGGGCGTCGTCCAGGACGATCTCGACGCTGCACTCGAGCCCCACGGCCTTCGCTTTGCGCCGGATCCGGCCTCGTCGAACCGCGCGACGATCGGCGGTGGGATCGGCAACAACTCGACGGGCGCACACTCGGTGCGATACGGCATCACGGACGCCTACATCGAGGAGTGTGAGGTCGTCCTCGCGGACGGATCGCTGATCCGCACGCGAGACGTCGTCCTTGACAGTCCGGAGTGGGATCACATCGTTTCGAAAGACGACCGCGAAGCTGCGATCTACCGGACGGTTCGGGCGCTGGTCGAGGACAACGCCGACGAAATCGAGTCGCGCTATCCCGAACTCAAACGTAGCGTGAGCGGCTATAACCTGCAGAAGGTGATTCGAGAGGATGAAGCGGGTGAGCAGATCATCAACCTCTCGAAACTGCTCGTCGGTGCCGAAGGGACCCTCGGCATCGTTGTCGAAGCGACGCTCTCGCTCGTGACCCGGCCCGACGAGACCGCGCTCGCGGTCTGTTGTTACGACGAGTTGCTCGAGGCACTGGCCGCCGTCCCCGAGGCGCTCGACTTGGACGCCAGTGCGGTCGAACTCATGGACGACGAGGTATTCCGGCTCGCCGCCGAGTCGGCGGAGTATGCCGAGTACGCGGAGCCGATTCCCGAGGGGACCGAGGCAGCACTGATGCTCGAGTTCGACTCCGAGGTCGTCGAGGACCTGCCGGACGCCATCGCGGGTGCGACGGCGACGCTCGTCGGCGAGGGGGCAGCGTTCGACGCACTCGAGGCCTTCACCTCCGAGGAACAGGACCGACTCTGGAAGCTCCGGAAAGCCGCCATCCCGCTGTTGATGAGTATGGAGGGCGATCCGAAGCCGTACCCCTTCGTCGAGGACGCATCCGTTCCGCCCGCAGAACTCGCCGAGTACGTCGCGGGATTTCAGGAGATCCTCGAGAGCCACGACACGACGGCGGCGTACTTCGCGCATGCGGGTGTCGGGACGCTTCACATTCGGCCGGTCCTCAATCTGAAAGACGGCGATGATGTCGAGACGATGCGCGCCATCGCCGACGACGTGACCGATCTCGTTGCCGAGCACAACGGCTCATTCTCGGGCGAGCACGGCGACGGCCTCGCACGGACGGAGTTCAACCCCAAGCTGTACGGCCCCCAACTCTGGGACGCGTTCAAGGAGCTCAAATCGGCGTTCGACCCGGACTGGCGGCTAAATCCTGGCAAAGTCGTCTACCGTGATGAAAACTCGACTGACATCCGCGAGCACCTCCGATACGGGCCGGACTACGCCACCCTCGAGCCGCGGACGACGCTCGACTTCGACGACGAGGGTGGCTTTTCCCACCTCGTGGAACTCTGTAACGGCTGTGGGACCTGCCGACAGACCGGCAGCGACGTGATGTGTCCAACGTATCGCGCGACCGAAGAGGAAATCGCAACGACGCGGGGGCGAGCCAACCTGCTTCGGGCGGCGATCAGCGGCGACATCGATCCCAGCGAACTCTACAGCGAGCGGTTCCAGTCGGAAGTGCTCGATCTCTGTATCGGCTGTAAGGGCTGTCAGAGCGACTGTCCCACCGGAGTCGATCTCGCGAAGCTCAAAGCCGAAGTCAAACACCAATACCACGAGCGCGAAGGGACGGGTTTCCGGGAACAGTTGTTCGCGAACGTCGATCGGCTGTCGGCGCTGGGCAGCACGTTCGCACCGCTTGCGAATCGTGCCACGAAGGTGCCGGGTGCGCGAACCGCCCTCGAGAAGACCGTCGGAATCGCGGCCGAGCGGACGCTGCCGACGTTCCAGCGGGAGACGCTGGTCGACTGGTACGGGGAGCGGGGACCCCAGGTCGACGCGGAGACGGCGACTGCGGGGGTCGTCCTCTACCCCGACACGAACACCAACTATTCGAATCCGGCGGTCGGGAAAGCAGCCGTCGAGGTCCTCGAGGCGGCGGGGGTTCGCGTCGCGGTTCCCGAACTGGGGCCGACCGGGCGCGCGGCCTACTCACAGGGGCTACTCGAGGCCGCTGCCGACCAGGGCCGGGAATTGCTCGACGACCTCGAGCCGTATCTCGATCGCGGCTGGGCGGTCCTGTTCGTCGAGCCCTCGGACGCGGCGATGGTCGTCGACGAGTATCGCTCACTGCTCGACGACGAGCGCGTCGAGACGCTCGCCGCGAACGCGTTCGGCGTCTGTGAGTACATCGACGACCGCCGACTGGACGAGGAGGTGTCGTTCGACGAGACCGTGACGGCGGAGGGGCCGCTCACGTTTCACGGCCACTGCCACCAGAAGGCCCGCGGCGCTGACCACCACGCCGTCGGCGTACTCCGACGGGCGGGCTACGCCGTCGACCCCGTCGACTCGGGCTGCTGTGGCATGGCCGGCAGTTTCGGCTACGAATCCGACCACTACGACCTCTCGCGGGCGATCGGCTCGATACTACGAGACCAACTCGAGGAACGTCGGCACGCTGATCGCACCGAGACGACGGTCGTCGCTCCCGGCACCTCCTGTCGGACACAGATCGGCGACTTCGAGGGCTACGATCGGCCCACCCATCCCGTCGAGGTGCTCGCCCGCGCGCTCGAGACGTAGCGATCCAGCGATCCCGAGCAGCCCTCGATTCGCGATCGACTGCCGGGCCGTGCCGTCCGACAGTATCAAGGACCACCCTCGCCAGCACCCGACATGGACAAACGCGAACGTCTCGAGGCGTACCTCGAGTCCCACGACCTCGATTCGGTCTGGTTTGCACGACCGAACTCGTTTGCATGGCTGACCGGCGGGACCAACGTCGTCGACCGCGAGGGCGACAGCGGCGTCGCTGCGGTCGGCTACGACGGGACCGACGTGACCATCGTGGCGAACAACATCGAAGTCGATCGGATCGTGAGCGAGGAAGTCCCCGATCTGGAAACCGGGGAACTCGTAATCGAGGAGTTCCCCTGGCACGCGTCGTCGCTGGACGAGGCCATCGCCGAGCACGTCGGCGACGAGCGGGCCGCGATCGACGTCGATCTCCCCGGATTCGAGCGCGTCGATCCGACGCCGCTGCGCCAGCCGCTGACCGAGCGCGATCAGGAGCGCTATCGTGACCTCAGCAGGCAGACGGCCGCCGCCGTCGAAGCCGTCTGTCGCGAACTTCAATCCGAGGACACGGAACACGAAGTCGCCTCCGCACTGCGAGTCGCACTCTCGGCCCGTGACATCGAGGCCCCCGTCGTCCTCGTCGGCGGCGCAACCCGGGCCCAGCAGTATCGCCACTACACGCCGACCGACGCCGAACTCGGCGAGTACGCGCTCGTCTCCGTCACCGCCGAACGGGCCGGCCTCCACGCGAGCTGTACCCGCACCGTCGCGTTCGATCCGCCCGCGTGGCTCGAGGAACGCCACGAAGCCGCGGCCCGCGTGGAGGCGACGGCACTTGCGGCGACACAGGACGCTGCAACTAGTAGTGACACTGCTGGCGATGTCTTCACTGCGATCCAGCAGGCCTACGACGCGGTGGGCTACGAGGGCGAGTGGGAGCATCACCATCAGGGCGGGGCCGCCGGCTTCGCTGGCCGCGAGTGGATCGCCACGCCGGACCACGATGCGCCGGTCGAAGCGCCGATGGCGTATGCGTGGAATCCGACGGTGCAGGGCGCAAAAAGTGAGGGGACTGCGCTCGTTACCGACGACGATATCGAGGTACTGACGGCGACAGGACGGTGGCCGACGACGTCCGTCTCTGCAGTCGATCGAAACCTCGAACTGGAGCGACCCGCCGTGCTCGAACTCGAGGAGTAGTCTGTCGCGTCGACCCGATCGACTAGCCGTCTTCGTCGGTGGTCTCGTCCTCGTCGGGCTCCATATCGACGGATTCGACTTCGACCTCGTCGTCGAACTCGAGGCGATCGGACTCAGCGTCTGAGTCCGAGTCCTCGCCGAGCGTCGGTGTGCTGTCGTCGACGGTGATCGTCACCGGCTCGGGCTCCTCGAGGGGTTCCGAATCGTGTGCGCGCTCGCGATCGAGGACGTGATCGAGTCTGAAGATGGTGTTCAACTCCTGTTGGACCTGATCGACGACATCGCCGACGAGGTCGCTTGGCTGGATCGCGGTGTACTCGTAGGGGTTGTTGCCGGCCCCTTCGCTGGCGCGTTTTTCGCGGCTGACGCGGGTTTCCTCGTGGAGTTCCGCGAGTGCCTCACGGACAGTACTCGGATAGAGTCCGGTCCCCTTCGCGACCTCCTCGGAGGTACTCCCGGGATTCGCCAGCAGATAGACGTATATCTTCGCCCGGGTTTCCGTATCCAGGATCCACGAGAGCAGATCGACGATCCGCTGGTCGAGCTCCTCGACGGCCGGACTGCGGCCGATCTCGGTCTCGACGATGTCGTCCGGTCCCTCGAGTGATTCGTCTCTCCCGTCGGCATCGTCGGCCGGATGGTCGTCTGCGTCGTCGGAACTCATGTGACGTCTCGTACAGGATGAGGCCTCGCGCGGAGTTAAACCTTTGTGGGAACGTCACTCGGTTTGCAGGAACAGCGACTCACACAGCGCGTCTGACCCCTCGTCCTCGAGCAGCCGACGCTGTCGATCTGCACCGCTTTCGCGCTCGTAGACCCGTTTGATGCCGTCGATACCCAGCCGCTCGCACTCGCGGTCGACGAGCTCGCCCAAGTCGACGGTGCCCTCGAGATCGCGGTCGATAAACGACGCGTCCTGGCCGTAGCGGATAGCCCGCCACTTGTTCTCGTCGAGCAGTTCCCGGCGGTGCTGGTGCCCGCTGGTGCCATCTTCGTACTCCTCGGCCAGCGCACAGACGAGTGCGTGGGCGTACTCGACGAACGCCATGACGATATCGGGGTCGGCCTGGCCGTCCGGCGTCCGCAGTTCGACCGTGCCGTGTTCGGTGTGGGGGCGCACGTCGTACCAGAGTTCGCCCCGATCGTTGATCGAGTCGGTCTCGAGCATCAGCCGCTCGAACCGGTCGAACGCCTCGAAATCCTCGAAGTGAGTTGGCATCCCTGTGTTCGGCAGCGCCTCGAAAATCTTCGCGCGCGCAGACTGGAGACCGGTGTCGAAGCCGTTCCAGTAGGGCGAATTTACAGAGAGCGCGAGCATGATCGGGACGGACCACCGCAGTTCGTTGGCGATCCAGACCGCCTTGTCGGCGTCGTCGACGCCGACGTGGACGTGGACGCCCGCGGTCGTGTTCCGATGCTGTGGATACTGAATCCGGTCGAGCTGTGCCTGATAGCGGGGTTTCTCGGCGTGCTCGAGGTCCTGCCACTTCGCGAGCGGGTGGAGGCCGGCAGCGGCGATCCGGTAGCCGTGGGCCTCGGCGTGATCGACTAACGCCTGCCGGATCTCGAGCAACGACTCGCGGGCGTCATCGGGGTCCTCGATCAGCGGCGTCTGCGTTTCGATGACGAATTTAAAGAGTTCGTGATCGAGCCGTCCCTCGAGGATCTCGGGCGGGTCGTACTCGTAGACGAGGTCGTCGGTCCCGCTGGTGGGCCGGCCGTCCTCGTCTACGACGAAACACTCCTCTTCGATCCCCAGCGTTCCCATGCGCGTAAACGCGTCTCGCGACCCGCGTTCCATCGTCTCACGTTTTCGGGCGCGGTGGTAAATACCGTTTGGACTCGAGAGCGTGTCGCCGTCGGTTACAGGCAGTGCCGGCCACCGAAGCGGGCCAGCCACGCCCGATCGGGGTGTGGTCAGGTCAGTCGTCGGCCGGCCGTCCAGCCGCCGAGGATCCAGGCAACGGCTCGTCGAGCATCTCTCGGAGGTCGGCTTCCGGCTCGCCGATCGGTTGAAGGCCGAACTCCGCGTTGAGCAACTCGACGAGTTCGGGTGTGAGGAAATCGGGCACCGTCGGGCCGAGGCGGATGTCCTCGACACCGAGACTGAGAAGCCCCAACAGAACGGCGACGGCCTTCTGTTCGAACCACGAGAGGACGACCGACAGCGGCAGCTCGTTGACCCCACAGTCGAACGCGTCGGCGAGTTCGGCCGCGATCTTCACCGTCGAAATCGAGTTGTTGCACTGGCCGAGATCGATGTAACGTGGAATGTCGGTGCCAGGGACGGTCCCCAGCTCGAGGTCGTTGAACCGGAACTTGCCACAGGAGGTCGTGAGGACGACGCAATCGTCGGGAATCAACTGGACGAGTTCGCGGTAGTAATCCCGGCCAGGCGTCGGGCCGTCACAGCCGGCGACGACGAAGAACCGGCGCAGGTTTCCTGACTCGACCGCGTCGACGATCTCGTCGAGCTGGTCGAGCACCGGTTCGTGGTGGTAGCCAGTCGTCACGGTTCCGTCCTGTGCCCAGTCGGCCGCCGGTAGCGATTTGGCGGTCTCGATCACGGGCTCGAAATCGTAGCCGTCGACGGACTCGACGTCCTCGAGGCCGGCGAGGCCGGTCGTAAAGAACCGGTCTCGATACTCCTCTCGGGGCGGCTGGACGCAGTTCGTGGTGCCGACGATCGCGCCGGGGAAGTCCGCAAACAGCACGCGCTGGTCGTGCCACGCCCCGCCGACGTTGCCCTTCAGACTGTCGAATTTCGCGAGTTCGGGATAGCCGTGAGCGGGCAACATCTCCGAGTGAGTGTAGACGTTGAGCTGTTCGTCGTCGGCTTCGACCTGTTCCAAGAGCCGCTTTAAGCCGTAGAGGTCGTGTCCCGTGACTAGAATGGACTTCCCTTCGACGTCGTTCTGGGACACCGTCGTCGGTTCGGGAACGCCGAGTTCCTGCGTGTGGGCCTCGTCTAACAGTTCCATCACGTCGACGGCGGCGTCGCCGGCACGCATCGCGAGGTCGACGTGGTCGTCCATACTGAAATTGACGTTCGTCAGCGTCGAGTACAGTGCTTCGTGGACGAAGCCGTCGACGTCTGGATCGCGGTAGCCCATGTCTCGCGCGTGAGTCGCGTACGCGGAGATCCCTTTGAGGCCGTAGATAACCAGTTCCTGCAGGCCGTTGAGATCGGGTTCCTTGCCACAGACGCCAACGGTCGTACAGCCGCCCTCGGGGGTCTGCTCACACTGGTTGCAGTTCATACGCGACGAGTCGGGGGAGAGCCGAATAAGTGGCGAGTAGAATTCTCGCCGCGTCGAAACCCACGGGAAGACGTTCGTGCGATCTTTTATAAGGGACTTCGAGGAGGAGGGGCGACCGAGCGACTGACGGTGAAAGGAGAGTCGCCGAAGCGGTTCAGGACGGCCTACCGTGGTCGCGCGACGATCCCGAGGTGATCCGCGTGATACTTCTCGAGCCGTTCCGTCTCCAGAATCTCGTACTCCTCAGACAGTTCTTCGCGAACGTCCGCGAAGACGGCCGCCGGCTCGCGGGTCACGTCCTCACTCCTCGCTTTCACCGCCAACAGGAGTCGGCCGTCCTCGGTCAGGAAGCGCCGGTTCTCGAGCGCCACGCGAGCCTGCCCGCGCGTCGCAACGTCTTGGACGATGACGTCGACATCCGACTCGACAATATGGGCGTAGGTCTCGGGTTTCCGGGCGTCTTTCAGCAGCGGAAAGAGTCGTGGGCGGCTCTCCGCGGCCTCGAGCAGATCCCGTGCCGGCCGTGCCGCGAACTCGACGGCATAGGTCGGACCAGCGAAGTCGGCGACGTGGCTCACGGTCGTCCCGCTCGCCGCGCCCAGATAGAGGACGGTTTCACCGCCCGCGAGGCCGGTGTCCATCTCGAGGTCGAGCATCGCGCCGAGTTTCGACCGGTTCGGGTTCCAGGCGCGCCACTCCCCGTCGGTGGGCTCGCCGTAGACTGGCTCGCCGCGAGTTGCGAGTCGGTCGGTGCCGTCGAACGCGTGGCGCTCGACACCTGCCGGAAGCTCACTCATCGTTTGCACCTCCGTCGTCCGCCGTCCGCGCCTGAATCGTCTCGACCCGGTCTGCGAGTTCGGCCTCGAGTTCGGGCTTTAACTCGCCCGAGTAATGGTCGACGCGGGCGGCGATGGCGAGTTTGCCAGCGACCGCGCGTGCTGCAGAGCCCCGGTCGTCGGGATGGGTGCCACGGACTGCGTCGTGGGTGTAGATGATCCCGTGTTTTGGCGAGGGCGCATGTCCTCGCAGGTGGGCGAACAGGGCGTCTTCCGCACCGAGGACCTGAATCGTCCCGCTGGGCTTCTTCGCGAGATCCTCGAGTCCGCCGGCCAGCGAGATCAGTCGTGCCGCGAGGACTGGATCGGCAAGTGCTGCGAGGTTTGGCGCGATGGCCGGCGTCTGGCGTTGGATGAACTCTCGGAGGTCGTCCGCCTCGTCGGCGAGGTCCGCGACGCGGGTAGCAAGCGAGCGGACCGCGGGTTCCTCGAGGGCGTCGTCAGTCTCACCGCGTGCCAGTTCCCGGGCGTACGCGACGCCGGTTCCGGCCTCGGGGTCGATCGTGCCGGCCCACTCGGCCAGCCGTTCTGCGAGTTCGTTTGCCGTCCGACTGCAGTCGTCCATTGCCCGTACTGCGTGGACGAGCTGGCGGTCGTCGGCCCGTTCGCGTTCGGTCACCGCGGCCCGCGTGGCTTCAGTCGTCGCCTCACGCAGCGCGTCGTAATACTCGTCTTCGTCACTCGCAAAGCCCGCCTCGACTGCGAGTGCCGGCCAGTCGCGGGGCTCGCCGGCGCTGCCCTCGCGAACCGCGGTCGCCATCGCGTCGGGATCGTCGCGGTCGACAGCCGCGAACCACCCATCCGTCTTACTCATGCACGCTCGTTCCCGCCGCGGGCGATTAAAGGCCCCGTTCGTGGCGTTCGGATCGCACGTTCGGGCAGCGCTGGCTCGTGGCGGGCTCGAGGAACCTAGAACGAGAAACAGGACGATTCAGACGCCGAACGTCGCTCGCAGCATGTCACGGGTCCCGGGACCGAGGCCGACGGCGACGACGGTGATCATGAGCAAGATCGCGTAGCGGGGGTTGTCCTCGAAGACGGTCTCGTCGAAGATCCAGATGACGAAGACGGCGGCGGCGAGCTTGACGAACAGGAACGGCCAGGCCGAGCCGGTCGCCGAGACGACACTGGCAGGTAGCACGTCGGCCGTCGTGTTGGCGATCGCCGCGTTGATCGGGTGCTTCGGGACGAGATTGGCCGGGAGCCCAAGCGTCGTCGCCCAGTCGAGGCCGACGACGTTCGCGACGCCGTCGACCGCGTGCGCCCAGATGACGACGACCCCCATGTACTGCGTGCCGCGGTTCAGTTCCGGTGCGAACCGCTCGATCGCAACCCAGGTGATCGCAGTGACGAGCGTCGCCCCGACGAGGACGACCAGCGGGATCAGCGGATAAAACTCCGAGTAGGGCTCTGTGGCCGCCGTGTAGCCGAGATAGGCGATAGAAACCGTCAGCAGGGTCGTCCCGATTCCTGCCAGCGGATACTCATAGCGCGACACGTAGTCGTTGCGATCGAGCCAGATGGAACTGACGAGCGTCGTAAGGGCGATGAAGAAGACCGTGAAGTAGATCAGTGGGCTGATAATAAAGCCGGACCAGGGAAGCTGGATAGCCATCTCGCCGGAGTACGCGTAGGATGCGGCATTGGCGTCCTCGACGACCCGGAGGGCACCGCCGAAGAGCATGAACGGGAACAGCGCGAAAAAGCCCGCGCGGAAGCGTTCGATCTCGAGGCGGCGAAGAATGAAGATGATCCCGATCAGCAATAGGACGAGTGTCGGGATGTAGCCGGCATACGAAATGAACGTGTAGCCGGGTTCGGCGGTCGGCCCGGCGTTCGGGCCGGCCTGTCCGCAGGCTACTTGCTGACCGTCGGCCCACGCGACACAGGACCAGCTGTGGGCGTCGGCGACGACCGGCCCCCAAAAGTACTGCCAGATCAGGTTGACGTACACTCGCTGAGGGAACAGGACCGCGCCGAGGACCACGATGGCGGCGAGACTCGCGACGGTCGCGGCCCAGACGCGCTCGGCCCCGTACCGGTCGATGAAGTCGTCCATACCCGAATCCGGTAGTGGGGGCCGCTTACCGTTTCCGGTTTTCAGCGAGCGAGACTGTCGGGCCAATCGGGTCGTGAGCCGATCAGCTCATGCCTCTATTTCGCGGGCCGCCGCGAGCAATTCGTCGTGAATCGCGCCGTTTGACGCGACCAATCCGTCGCTGTCGTGTCGCCAGCGCTCACCCTCGAGGTCGGTGACGACGCCCCCGGCCTCACGAATGAGGTAGACGCCCGCAACGGTGTCCCACGGGTTCGCTTGCAGGTTGGTCATCGTCCCCTCGAGTGCGCCCGCGGCAACCATCGCAAGCTCGAGTTGGGCACAACCGAACCGTCGCATATCGCCGAACCGTTCGACGAGGGCGCGATTTGCCGCGGCGTACTGGTCGCGCTGGTCGAAGTCCCACCAGAAGGTCGGGCAGACGGTGGCCGCTTCGGGATCGGCGCAGTCGCTGACCGATAGCGGCTCGTCGTTGCGATATGCGCCTTCGGGGCCGACGCGGTAGCGATCCGAGAGGGCGGGACAGTCGAACGCCGCACCGACCGGTTCGCCGTCGACGACGGCCGCCACGGCAGTGCCGAACGCGCGGATGCCGCCGACGTAGTTGTTGGTCCCGTCGATGGGATCGACGATCCATGCCGGCCCCGTTTCAGGGACCTGCTTCAACGCGTCGGCCTCCTCGCCGACGATCGGATCGTCCGGAAACGTCTCTCGGATCGTTTCGATGACGGTCTCCTGTGCGTCGCGGTCTGCTTGCGTGACGACATCGGTCTTCTCGCCTTTGTGCTCGACTGCGATATCCGTCCGAAACGAGTCGGCCGCAACGGCAGCACCCTCGCCTGCCGCACGGACGGCAACTGCTGCACGACTGGCAGTATCGGCGTCGCTCATGCCCTCTCTCGGCGGCCCTGCCTCAAAAGTGGCCGTGATGTTGCCTCGACGAACCAGTCGCTCGTCCTCGTTGATGGCGACGTACAGAAGTTTGCGAGGGCAAGACGCTCCGTCTTGCCGCGCACTATGGTGAGTGCGAGGGGAGGGGATCGAACCCACGAACTCCTACGAGAGCGGATCTTGAGTCCGCCGCCGTTGACCGCTTGGCTACCCTCGCACGCATCTCGCTCTGAGACGCTCACAGGGGTTAAATCGTCCGATTGTCGCTCGAGCGATGCTCGAGGAGCAGACGCATCGCTTGCGGACCGAGACGCTCCGCGCCGGTCAGAGCGCAATAGGCCCGGTCACGTCGCTCGGCTCTCGATATCCGTCTCCGTGTATCGCCGATCGCAGTTCAGACACTGATAGCCCCCTTCGATGTGCGCGTAGAGGCGTTCCCCGCAGTGCTGGCAGCGGCCGTATGGCTGAGCCATTAGGCCAATATGGACCTCGTAATGGGATAAATACCGTGCTTACACTCGCTACGGACTGCCTAACCGACGGAACTACCCGCCCGCCGCCCCTCGAGTCGACCATGGACGACCACACCCGTGACCCGACCGTCGACCCGCCGGCCGGGACGCCGACGGGCTGGAACGAGTCCGCGGGTCGCTGGGAACACGCGACGTTGCGCCGGGCGACCATCCACGGGGTGCGGTTGTTCAACGACGGCGCGTTCCACGAGTCCCACGACTGCTTCGAAGACGAGTGGTACAACTACGGCACCGGCACGCTCGAGAGCAAATTCTGCCACGGGATGGTCCAGGTGGCCGCTGGCGCGTACAAGCACGTCGATTTCGAGAACGACAGCGGGATGCGGAGTCTCTTCGAGACGGCGCTGGGGTATCTCTCCGACGTGCCCCACGACTACTACGGCGTCGACGTTCTCACGGTTCGTACTGCGCTGACCAACGCTCTCACAGAGCCGGCACGGATCGACGGCTGGCAGATCCCGCTCGACGGCGAGCGGCCAATCGCGGACACTGTCGACTACGAGTACGTCGAGGCGCTCGAGGACTGATCCATCAGAGACCGAATCGCCTTTGGCCTTTCAGGCGTACTAATAGGTAATGAGAGTTGCACAGCTCGGGTCGGGAACGCCGGAAATCGCAGTCGTCGCGGGCGTCCACGGGGACGAGCCCTGTGGCGTCCGGGCCGTCGAACGGTTGCTCGACGAACGCCCGAGCGTCGAACAGCCTGTCAAACTCATCGTCGTAAACGAGAAAGCGCTCGAACGACGGGTGCGGTTCATCGACGAAGATCTCAATCGCACGTTCCCCGGCGATCCGAACGCAAAGACACACGAAGGCCAGCTTGCACACGAACTCGTTACCGAACTCGAGGGCTGTCTGACCTTCTCGATGCACTCCACGCAGAGTCACGCCGAACCCTTCGCGATCGTCAACGGCGTCAGCGAGACGGCCAAAGCGATCGTCCCACAACTGCCCGTGACCGCGATGGTCGAGACGAGCAACTTCGCGGAGGGACGGCTCTTCTCGACGGTCGACACCGTCGAAGTCGAGTGCGGCCTGCAGGGCTCGGAGACGGCCGCCGAAAACGCCGATCGGCTGACGCGGGCGTTCCTCACCGCGGTCGATGCGTTACCCGGCGATACCGTCCGCCGCGATCTGCCGGTCTATCGACTCACCGACGTTATCGACAAGGAACAGGCCGACACCTACGAGGTGTTCGTCCAGAACTTCACGGAGGTCGAAGCCGGCGCGCCGTTCGCCGCGGCCGACGGCGAAAAACAGATCGCCGACGAGCCGTTCTATCCCGTGCTCATGTCGCCAAACGGCTACCGAAACGTCTTCGGCTACACCGCCGAGAAAGTCGACGTCCTCGAGTCACCGACCGCGGCCGATTGAGAATCTGAAATCGCGAGGACACAAGGCATATCCCCCTCTCCCCCATACGAACGTGTATGGAGTTCCCACCGAACCAGGGTCTCGACCAGGAGGAGGTCAACGAGCAGGTCGCCGAAACGCTCGAGGAAAACGAAATCGTCCTCTTCATGAAAGGGACCGAACTGATGCCCCAGTGTGGCTACTCCCGCAAAGCGCTCGGGCTGATCAGTCAGCACCGCGACGAGTTCGAAACCGTCGACGTCCTCGAGTCGCTCGACGAGTATCGCGTGGCGCTCAACGAGCAAAGCGGCTGGGAGACGATCCCACAGACGTTCGTTGACGGCGAATTCGTCGGCGGCTCCGACATCCTAGAGGAACTCGATGAACGCGGTGAACTCGCGGAGACGCTCAACGCAGCGTAACGCGTACGACCGTGAACACAGATTTGTCACGAGTCGTCCCTCACGGATTTAATAGCAGGTCATATAAGTCGCGGTCTCGTAGTAACAGACCACGACTGTCGCCGTAGACACCTTCCCACTATGTCAACAGAGGAATCCAGACACGTATATCGGCTGCACTCAACGCTCGAACTGCCTCTCGAAGATCTCCACGACCACATCGACAACGCAACGTTCCCCGACGGGGTCGACGACGTCGAGATCACGCGGCGCAACAACACGCTGATTCTCAAAGCCGTCGCCGAGGATCAGTCCGTCAGCAAGTACACCCCGACGGCCCAACTCAAAGCCAGCGTCACGGAAAACCGGGTCTACGAAGAGGATCCCGACGAGCGCCGACAGAAGTCGTTTAGCTGGGACGAGGACGAAGAAGAGGAGATCGAATCCGAACTCGTCGAGTTCGCCGCGTTCAAAGGCGACCGCGAGACCGTCCTGCAGAACTCGCTGCTGCAGTACCAGATGTTCCTCGTGCTCTGTGGCATCGCCGAAGCTGCCGAGAAAGGCACCCTGACGGCGATCTCCGAGCACGATGGCGACCTCGAGGCGACACGGATCGTCGACGGCGAACCGCGACCCGCCGACATCGAAGTCGTCGAAGGCCCCCGCGACCACGGCTCGGGCCAGGGCGGCGTCAATTGGCGGGACAACAAGTTCATCACGGACTGAGGCCGAATCGACGCGGAGCGTTCTCTGACTGAACCACACGTAGAACGTACCGAGGAGTGGCTTCTCTGCACACGAATCTGCACCCGTAGCACTAACTCGCGGTCCGTGGTCACCGTCACGCATGGGCGACGGTGCCGAGACCGGCAGTACGACTCGAGTCGCGATCGCCTGTCAGGGCGGCGGGAGCCACACGGCGTTCACCGCGGGCGTGCTCAAACGACTCCTTCGCGAATGTGAGACACGCCACTACGAACTCGTCGGCATGAGCGGCACGTCCGGTGGCGCCATCTGCGCGACCGTCGCCTGGTACGGGCTCGTCACGAACGGGACCGAGTACGCAGTCGAAACGCTCGATGCGATCTGGCGGGACTTCGCGGCGCGCTCGCCACCGGACAGGATCGCCAACGACTGGCTCGTCTGGCTGGCGGAGTTCGCGGCACGCGGGGGGCCGTTGCCGCTGTTCAGTCCGTACGAACTGCCCGCTGCCGAACTCGGGCGAGATCGGTTTCTCGACACGCTCGAGTCCCACATCGAGTTCGACCGCGTTCCGGCGCTCGCCGCCGACACGTCGGTGGATCTGATCCTCGGCGCGGCGGACGTCACCGAAGGCGAGTTCGAAACCTTTCGCAACGAGGAAGTCACCGCGAAGACGGTGCTCGCGTCGGCAGCGATTCCGACGCTGTTCGAAGCCGTCGGGATCGACAGCCACTGGTACTGGGACGGGCTGTTCTCGCAGAACCCGCCGGTTCGCGACTTCCTGACAGTGCCAGAGACCGCAGCCGACAAACCCGACGAGATCTGGATCATCCAGATCAATCCCAAACAGCGCGAAGACATCCCCCGGTCGATGGAAGACATCGCCGACCGGCGCAACGAACTGGCAGGCAACCTCTCGCTGTATCAGGAGGTCTACTTCATCGAGACGATCAACGACCTGATCGAAGGTGGGAGCCTCCCGCAGGAGTACAAGCCGATCGACGTCGAGTTCATCGACCTCGGCAGCGACCTGTCGTCGCCGTCGAAAGTCGATCGGGATCCAGCGTTCATCGATCGGTTGATACAGCGGGGCCAGCGGCGTGCCGAGCGGTTCCTCGACGACCGGTCGTGAGGGCTCGCGGGCTCGCCGGTCTCCGAGCCGTCGGTCACGATGCCAGTCACAGCCCGTCTCGGACTCGAGTCGACGACCGAATCGACGACGATGCTGGCGATCCGTCGGATCACCGTACCGTTCACCGACGGCAGAACGGTGTATTTCCGTCTCGGTGTGGTACAGAATCTCCCAAAATGAACCTACCATTCAGCCGACGCCGGTTCCTGACGGGAGCAGCCGTCGGCGTGGCGACCGGGGTGGTCGGCACCACATCGCGATCGGTGGCCGCTGACGTCAACACGAACGAGCCGGACGCGATCGTTGCACTACCCGACACAGTCGGTCTCGAGATAGTTATCGACGGGCTGGGATTTCCGCTGGCCGTCGACTTCGCACCCGATGCGGACCGGCGGTATATTGCGGAACGCGACGGTCAGGTTTGGGTCCACGAGTCCAATGGACTCCGTGGCAAGCCGTTGCTTGACCTGCGCGAGACGGTCGTCACCGGCGGTGAGCGGGGACTGCTCGGCATGACGCTCCATCCCGACTTCGCCGAGAACCGTCGCCTGTTCGTCCACTACAGCGCACAGCGGCAGCCCGGAACGCCACGGCAGTTCGATCACACAGGTATCCTCGCGACGTTCGAGGTAACCGACGACGGGACGCGAGTGCGGCCGGACTCCGAACGCGTCGTCCTCGAGATCCCCCAGCCGGCGGACTTTCACAACGGCGGTGATCTCGCGTTCGGACCGGACGGCTACCTCTATGCCGGGATCGGTGCGGGCGGCGGAGGTGGCGGCGGTGGACAGGATGTGACGACGGATCTGCTGGGAAGCGTGATCCGCATCGACGTCGACGGCCGCTCGGCCGCCGGGGAGTACGCCGTCCCCGAGGACAACCCGCTGGTCGGTCGCGACGGACTTGACGAGTACTACGCCTGGGGGTTTCGAAACCCCTGGCGGCTGTCGTTCGACGACGGCGACTGCTTCGTCGCGGACGTTGGCGAAAGCGACTACGAGGAGGTAAACATCGTCGAGAACGGGGGCAACTACGGCTGGAACGTCAAAGAGGGGACCCACTGCTACCGAGCGGACGACTGTCCGGACGAGCCATCCGGGCCCGGTCTCGGCGGCCAGTTTCAGGACCCCATCATCGAGTACCCACACCCACCGGCCGAGACAGGTGTCAGCGGCATCTCGGTCATCGGCGGCTACGTCTCCCGCGACTCCACACTGCCGGCGCTCGAGGGCGCGTACGTCTTCGGCGATCTCGCGGCGGACGGCCGGCTGTTCGCTGCCACTCGCCCCGACGACGATGGCAGCGTATGGCCGACAACTGCCATCGAGATCGACGGCGAGAGGAGCCTCGAGCGGCTGTTCTCGTTCGGCCGCGACGACGCGGGCACGGTGTACATACTTGGATTCAGGGCCGGTAGTGGTGGTCTCTATCGCGTCGCCCCCGCTGCGTGAGTACACGGCGTTCTTCGGGAGCTGAGTCATCGCTCGAGTACAACCCCATCGATTGAGTCGGTCAGTAGTAACATTTTTACCCCTAACCGCGAACCCGACGCCTATGGACGATCCGGGATCGTATGCACTTCTCGGCCGCCTCACCCTGGCAGCGTTCGTCATGATCGCGCCGACGCTTTGCTTTCTGGGGTTGACCCGCGGCCTCGAACGGTTGCGAGACGACGACCTGATCAACGAGTGGGCGCGGACGCACGGCCACGCGGAACACGACGTCACAGACCACGACGACATTTTCGCGGCGCTGGCGAACGAGCGCGGCGTCGACGCCGGTGACTCGTCGTCCGTTCGGTGTGCTGTGTGTGGAACGCGAAATCAGGCTGGTGTGAGGTACTGTCACAGCTGTCAACACCAGCTGTAGGCGGTTCTTCCCGCAGTGGATGGCAGACTCGGTATGTGATGGGGTCCGCTATCGAGTACTGCTGGGAGACTAATCGCTCGCGACCGTCCGCGCCTGCCGAACGTCCTGCTCGAGGCGCTCGGCGTACTCGAGTCGGAGCTGCCGTGCCTCCTCCAGGTCGACCGGTCCCCGGCCGTCGATCTCGTGTGATATCGGCTCGTAGGCCGCGACGTCGAACCCCATCCGCTCGAGGTAGGATCGAACCGCGTCCGACGCCAGTCCCTCTCGGATCGCGGCGTTGACGTACTCGATCACCGCATCGAACTCGGGCAGGACGACTTCGTCAGTCGTGATGGCACCGGAATCGCCCTCGATGCGGATGGTGGCATCCTCGAGGTGAGCGCTGACCTCGGCGATCCTGTCGGCCAGTCGGACGACCTGACTCGGAAGGGCGGTATCGGGTGAGCGCCACTCGACGGTCGAAAACGTTTCTCGGAGCTGTACGGGCGTCCAGACGGCACTTTCGGGGTCGAAACTTGACTGGATGGTCGCCCGATCAGCACCCGCCTCGATGGCCGCCGTCACGAACTCCTCGTATCGCCGCTCGAGCCGGCGGGTCCACTCGGCTGCGTCGTCAGCGTAGGGCCACAGCCGGCCCTGGTGTGGGACACCATCGTATGCCATCCAGCGGTAGAGTTTCGACCGCGCCCCGCCGGCCAGATACCGGCCCCGAAAGTACGGCGATGAGTTGACCAACGCCAGCGCGGGATCGAGCGCGATGAGCGCGTTCAACTGGTCGATCTCACGGCCCGGCTGTTGCTCGACGTGGATGTGGGTGCCCGCACAGTGGCGGACGTACTCGAACTCGTCACCGATGACCGTATCTTGGATCCGCGTCCGATCACTCGGGCGATCCTGCACTTCGTCGTGGTTTACCGGTGTCGCGAGCGGGACGAGGCCCTTGTCGAGTTCGTCGGCTCGATCCAGCACGCGTTCGATCCGATCGAACAGTTCGTCGCGTAGCTCGGCCGACGTCTCACACGGCGTCGTTTTGATCTCGAGCAGCGGCTCGACGAACTCGCGCTCGGCTCCCGCCGACGCCTCGACGAGTTCCGCCGGTTCGGCCAGCCGCCCCTCGTCGTCGATGACCCAATACTCGACTTCGATGCTCCGTCGTATCGGCTCGGATTCATGTGCTGACACAGTGTCCTCCGGATTGCGGCATCGTCTCATGCGGACCAGTGGTCCCCCAGCGCTCTCGACTGTACATCACTTGCCCGCTGCCGACCGATTGCTAACTAACCACACGCCCACATCGGGAAGCCACTACAAGAAATTTTCGCGAGTGGTAACATTCGCACACGAGGCGGCGACAGAGCCGGCTCGGCCCGGCCGTCCCCCGTCTCGTACCGTGTCGATTGCATGTAGTCGTGGTTTGGCTCTCGAGACCGACCGATTCGCCGGTATCGCCGCTGCTATCCGCGTCGGCCGACCGGAACCAGGCACCGACGGGTCCGAAATGGCGACAGAGCTTTCCGCCGACCCAAAGAATTTACCTCTCCTAATTATATCTAATTACGAGATGAGCGAGAATTTCCCTGACTACGTCGACGTCGACTATGCCGACGGTGAAGGCGAAGATCCCGAGGACTACACCCACATTCAGGACAAGATCGAGAAAGCGATCGAGGTCACTCGCGAGGGCCTCGAGTCCTACGAGAACCCCGCGGTCATGTGGACCGGCGGCAAAGACTCGACGCTGACACTCTATTTCATCAAGGAGGTCGCCGACCGCTTCGACCTCGAGGTACCGCCTGCGGTCTTTATCGACCACTACCAGCACTTCGACGAGATCCACGACTTCGTCGACCACTGGGCCGACGAGTGGGACCTGGAGGTCATCTACGCGCGCAACGAGGACGTCGGCGCGTACGTCGACGAGCACGATCTCGAGCCGGGCGACGACATCGACATTTCGGATCTCTCCGAGCACAACCAGCACCACGTTCGTGACATCCTCGAGTACGAGGAGGACACGTTCCCGTTCCTGCTCGACACCTACGTCGGCAACCACCTGCTGAAGACGGTCGCGCTCAACGACGCCTTAGAGGAGTACGACATCGACGGCGTCATCTCCGGCGTCCGCTGGGACGAACAGGAAGCCCGCGCAGACGAGACGTTCTTCTCGCCGCGTCACGACCCCGACATCTACCCACCCCACGACCGCATCCAGCCCATCCTGCAGTTCGACGAGGCCGCCGTCTGGGACGCGTTCTGGAACTTCGTGGTGCCGGACACCGTCGAGAACTTCCCCGAGGAGGGCTACGTCCCCGAAAGCGACGACGACCTGCCGGAGGGCGTCGCACAGGACGACATCCCGATTTCGCCGAAGTACTTCGCCGGCTTCCGCTCGCTCGGCAGCGAAGTCAGCACCGAGAAGAGCGACCAGGAGCCCGCCTGGCTCCAGGACCTCGAGGGCACGACCGAGCGCGCGGGCCGCGCCCAGGACAAAGAGGATCTGATGGAGCGCCTGCGCGATCTGGGCTACATGTAGGCCGGTCGCGGTCGAGGATCGTATCACTCGCTACCTGCTGATTTTGCGTTTTCACCGCTCGAGAGTGTCGCGAGCGACGGCTTGGAGAGAACAGATGGTGGTCCGATATCGATACAAAGCAAGCGCTACGTCTCGGCCGTTAGCGACCTGCTGCGCGGTACTCGCCGTGTTTGACGCCGAGTGCGAGCATGATCAGGCCGAAGGCGATCATCGACGGCGCGACCATCATCAAAACGGTGCTCGTGCCCATCATTGGGGCGGCAGCCAGCCCACCGACGCCGAGCGCGATTATCACGATGAACACGGCCGCCGTCTTGGGAAGATCGAACTTCATATGCGGGGGTTAGGAATCGGCCACCTAATGGTATCGGGAATCGGCAGTCCGTTCATGCTGTCGGCCAAGAGGCACTCATTTTGTCCGGTACGATCGAAACCGTGAGAACGAACCGCAGTTACTCCTCCGAGGGACGAACCAAGTCCGCCAACGTCACGGCACCCCCGAGGAGCCAGCCCAGCGGGAACGAGAGACCGAGCCACATCGCCGCGTACGCCGCCCCCTCGAGGCTGAAGTTGCTCCGCAGATAGTCGTTGATGCCGCCAACGACCAGTACGTTATCGAGCGCCCAGGCAGCGAACTCGTAGCTGGGATCGAGGACGTACGGGTGTAGCGACGGCGTCACGAGCGCCGCGACGACCGGCGGCAAGAACAGCGCCGTCATCGCGAACGGATAGGCGAGCAGGACCGAGAGCGGCCGGCCGCCGAACTTCGAGGTGACGGCTGCGAGCGTCGTCGAGACGATTGCGACGGCGCTGGCGGCCGCAATCGCGAGGAAGGCGTCAAAGGGGACCCGATTCAGCACGTATGCGATCACCGACAGCGTCCCCCAACCGACGAGTGCGACGGCCGTGACGCCGACGATGCCGATCCGCGTTCGCGTCGAGTCGAGTTTCGCCGCGTAAAAGCGGGTCGCGAGGCCGAGGACAGTCAACGGATAGAGGACGAGCAGGCCGAGGATCCCCAGGGCGCTCCAGGTGTGATAGGCGACCTTCTGTGGCAGGCTCTCGGGCTTCCACTTGCCCATGACGGAGTGGCCGCGGCCACGTTGCCTGCGGAAGACGAGTTCCATCCAGGCCCCGTGTAACCGCCGAATGTCGGTCCTGACCGCACCGACAAGCCCACCACCGCCACTGCGTTGTGAGCGGGTAGACATACGCGAGCCAAAAAGCTGACGTACCGTAAACTTTCCTGCTTTTTCTTCAGAGCCGATATATAGTTTTTCTGCTACACTCGAAAATATGATACTAGAGCAGAACAAGGAGGCGATTTCGGCGGGTTAGCCGTCTCCGTGCCGATCAGTTCCAGGGGGCAAAGTCGGGGTCGACCTCGCGATTCGTCTCGTCGATAGCGTCGATGGCGTCGACGTCTTCATCGTCGAGGTCCACCGCCAGCGATCCCCAGTTGTCCGTAATGTGATCTGTGCTGGTCGCTTTCGGAATCGCCGTCACGCCCTTCTCGCGTGCCCAGGCGAGGCTGACCTGGGCCGCGCTTGCGTCGTGTTTGTCGGCGATCTCCTGAATCACGGGCTGGTCGAGGACCTGTCCACGGGCGAGCGGCGAGTAGCCGACGACCTCGACGTCGTGGGCCTCGCAAGCCTCTCGAAGTTCAGCCTGTGGCAGCAGCGGGTGGAGTTCGACCTGATTCGCGAAGATCGGCTCGTCACAGACGTCGACGGCTTCCTCGAGCTGTTCGGGCTGGAAGTTACTGACGCCGATGCGCTCGGTCAGGCCCTCGTCGACGAGCTCGGAAAAGGCCCCGAGGGTCTCTTCGGCGTCGTACGTCCGGGACGGCCAGTGGACGTACAGCAGATCGACGGAGTCGACGCCCAGTCGGTCGAGACTCTCGCGGGTCGTCTCGATGACGTCGTCGCGTTCGAGGTTGTCGATCCAGACCTTGGTCGCGAGGAAGATCTCCTCGCGGTCGACATCCGCAGCCGCGATTCCGTCACCGACGGCGTCCTCGTTGCCGTAAATCTGGGCGGTGTCGATATGTCGATAGCCCATCTCGAGGGCCGTCTGAACGCTTTCGGCACACTGCTCGGGGTCCTCGTTTTGCCAGGTGCCGAGACCGAGCATCGGCATGCCATCAGCGATTGGACACGTCTCTGGCGGAATCGTATCAGCGTCGGAAGTCACCATGTCCGACCGAACGGGCAGAACGCGAAAAGAGGTTTTGGTACCGGCCAGCGGTTCGCCTTGCGACAGCGAAAGCGGTGACCATGTTCCTCAAAAGCGATACGCACAGCCAGCTCGATCGCTGTCGATAGGCGTTATCGTGGTCGCCGTGCGGGTCGGTCGACTCGTTGCTCGTCCAGCGTTCGCACCGCGATACGCTCGCTGGCGAACAGCAGAGAAGCGACTCTCGAGGTCTAGCGCGGCCCGACCGAGCAGTGAGCGGCGAGCGACCAGCAGCGATTACTGGTACATCCGTAACGGCTGGGCCTGAGAGCTCTCCTCTCGCCCGATCGCCTGCATCTGCTGTGCCAGCCGCTCCCGTTTCGCCCGGATCTCCTCGGCTCTGTCGACGAGATCCTGCACGTTGACATCGATGTCGGCGATCGGGCTGACACCGTCCTCGAGCAGCACGCTCGCGGCTTCGGGGTCGGGGAACTGCGGATCACACTCGACGACGAGGCCGATACTGTCGTGGCTCTCCTGTGCGGCACGGTTGATGAGCGCCCCCGTCGGCCCGGTGATGACGCCGTCCTCGGGCGGGATCGGGATCTCGGCGGCCTCGAGTCGCTCGTCGCCGTCGCCGGTCGTAACCCCGTAGAGGTCGGGTCGGCTCCCCTCGTCACGGTCAGCGGGGAGGCCGCTGAGATAGATCGGCGTCGCAGCCTGATTGACGATCCAGTTGGTCAAACAGGCAGCAACGGTTTCGACGGCCTTGGAGGTGATCGGTGCGTCGCTCTGAAGGGCGATCAGATCCTGTTCCTCGCTGACGTAGAGCCGTACTGGCGGGCGTACCGTCCGGTCGCCGCCCCGGTAGACCCCGATCCGGGGCAGCCCCTCGCAATGGACGCTCGCGTAGTAGCGCATCTCGAGTTGCTCGACGAGGTGGTCGGTCGCGATCTTGCCGACGAGACCGACGCCCGGAAACCCCTCGACAAGCGTCGGGTTCTCGAGGTCCGGTTCCGGCCCATGAATGCGAATACCAGTCATGCGTAAATCGAGGGGTGTCAGCCGTATAAAATCGATGGCGGCTGCCGTCGCTCCGCCCCGCACCGGGAGAGAGCGGGCGACCAGCGCCGTCGGTTCCAGACTGGCACTGGCACTCGCACTCGAGTGGAACGGAAGCGTCGTCGATGCGACTGTTGCCGCCCGCTTCGAAACCCACAAACGCCGGGCACTCGAACTCGCGGCCGATGGAGCCACTCGAGCGGTATCGATCGATTATCGATGATTTCGACGCCTTTCTCGCAGCCTGCGAGCGGCCGCTTGGCAACGCCGTCCGCGTGAATACGATCAAGGCCTCGGTCGAGCGAACGCTCGCGGCCTTAGACCGAGAGGGCGTCGGCTACGACCAGGCCGACTGGAACCCTCGCGTCTTGGACCTCGAGACCGAGTCGCCGGGATCGACGTGGACCTCGTTTCACGGCTTTACACACGGCCAGGAAGAGGTTTCGGCGGTACCGGCGGTCGTCCTCGATCCCCAGCCCGGTGAACGGGTCTGGGACAGCTGTGCCGCACCGGGTGGGAAAGCGACCCAACTGGCGGCACTGATGGACGACCGCGGAACGGTCGTCGCCAACGACAACAATCTCGGACGCATCTCGGCGCTGCGATTCAACGCCGAACGTCTCGGCGCGACCAGCCTCGCGGTAACCAACGCGGACGCGCGCAACTACTCGCTCGAGCGGTTCGACTTCGATGCCTTCGACCGGACGCTGGTCGACGCCCCCTGTTCCTGTGAAGGAACGATTCGAAAGAACCCCGACGCGCTCGACAACTGGTCGGAAGGCCACATCTCTTCGGTCGCAGGCATCCAGAAGGGGATCATCCGCCGGGCGATCCAGGCCACCCGCGAGGGTGGAACGGTCGTCTACTCGACGTGTACCTTTGCCCCCGAGGAAAACGAGGCCGTCGTCCAGCACGCTCTCGAGACCGAATCCTGTCGCGTCGTCGACTTCGAGCTCGGCCTCGAGCACTCGCCCGGACTGACCGAGTGGGATGGCACGACCTACGACTCGAGTCTCGAGAAGGCGGCTCGGATCTATCCCCACCAGAACGACACCGGCGGCTTCTTCGTCGCGAAGTTGGAGGTGACCGCGTAATGAGCGACGAGCACGCGAACGACGGGCAGCGGTTCGATCGCCTGCCCGCAACCGCAGCCGAGCGGACCGTCGAGGGGCGCGCGACGCGCGCGGCGGTCGTCGACTACTTCGCGGATCGCTTCGGGATTCCACCGGCGACGTTCGACGACTACACCTTCTGGGAGAAAGGCGCGGGGAAGATCTGGATCTACGCCGGCGACGCGCCGACGCCGATCGAGATCGAAGCGATCGGCATGACCTGCCTGCGGACCCGACAGGAACACTGGAAGCCCACGACGGACTTCGTCCAGCGCTTCGGCCGGGAAGCGAGCGACTGCGTGATCGAACTCGACCGCGAGCAGGCCCAACGGTTCGCAACCGGCGAGGATCAGGAACTCGAGTGGGACGGCGACTGGGGGTATCTCATCGCCGCCCACGAGGTCGCCGGCGAGCTGGAGCCGATCGGCATCGGCCTCTACGTCCACGGCGAACTCCGTTCGATGGTGCCGAAGGGCCGACAGCGCGACCTCGAGTCCTAATAGCCCTATCGACGCGATCGGACTACAGCGGTGCGCCCACCAACACGAGCTTTGCGCGCTCGTCGCCGCGGTTGTGGATCTGTCGCGTTTCGCCGGAATCGAGTCGAATCGCCTCGTCGGGCTCGAGCGTCACCGTCTCGTCGGCATCCGGCAACTCGACGTCGACCGTGCCACTGATGACATAGTACACCTCCTCCTGCCCGGACTCGGTCTCGTCGTGTTCCATTCCCTTGCCGTCGGGCTCGAGTTCGAGGACGGAGATACCGAGTTCGTCCGTCTCGAGGGGCGCTTTGAGAAACCACATGCCGCCCCACTCGTCGTCGATGACTGACTCGGGATCGGTCTTGGATGCGATATCGTATCCCATACCCGGACCTCTTCGTTTCGAAACTTAACTTCGGGGGCGCGAGTCGCTGTTGGGGCGGCGAGAGGCGTCGCAACGCGATCGAGGCCGTACGGTCCAGTGTCCGACAGTATAAGCCACCACAGCACACAACGGGACGTATGCGATCGTCAGCGGCGAACGCGGAACTGGCGCTGCTTCTCGAGGTGGCGGGCACCCCTAAACCGGGCAACGTCGACCGCCATCGCGACCTCGCGGATCTTCGATTCGAACACTTCCTCGCCGGTGCGGTTGGTGCCCGCGAGGGGCTCGCACTGGCGGCCGATGGGGCCGCGGTCGGGCCGGCCTTCGAACGGGCCGTCGCGGGGATGGCCACACAGGAGGGCGACAACACGCAGTTCGGCGCGCTCCTGTTGCTCGTGCCGCTCGTCCGGGCCGCCCGTGAGGACCTTTCCCAGCCCGTCGCCGAAGCCGTCGTCCGCGAAACAACGGTCGGCGACGCGGCGGCATTCTACCGCGCGTTCGACCACGTCGACGTGGGTGTCGCCGACCCACCTGCGGACATGGACGACCTCGACGTCCGCCGCGGCTCGGACGCAGTGTCGGCCGTCGAGGAACACGGGCTGACCCTCTTCGACATCATGGAGCGAAGCGTGCCGGGCGACGATGTCGCCCGCGAGTGGGTTCAGGGATTCGACCGCTCCTTTGCGGCGGCCCGGCGACTCGCCGAGGCCGACGGCCCGGTGACCGACCGAACCGCGACGGTCTTTCTCTCCCTGCTCGCCGAACGGCCCGATACGCTCGTCGCGACACGACACGACGATGCGACCGCACGGGAAGTGACCGACCGGGCGGGGGAACTGGTCGCGGACGACGCCCTCGAGACGGACCCCGCTACTGTGGAAGCCTTCGCTGACGACCTCGTCGAGCGCGGAATCAATCCGGGGACGACGGCCGATATCACCGCGGCCGGGCTGTTCATCGCCCTCGAGCACGAGGCGATTACTGTATGAGCGACGAGGGAAAGCCGACGGCGGCGGCGTGGCCCGTGACCCTCTCGGGCGTGACCGAATCGGTCGTGACCACACTGGGACCGAACGGGCTGTGGAACGCTGCCCCGCTCGGCCTCCACGCCGGGGATCCCGTTACCGCGCGGACGTGGGGCAACACCCGCACGCGCCGCAATTTCCACCGGCAGGGCGAGGGCTACGTCCAGTTCGTCGACGATCCGGTCGTCTTCGCCGACGCCGCGCTCTCGATCGTCGAGTTCGAAGAGCCGATCCTCGAGTCGGCGTGTGCCTGGGCCCGCGTGGTCGTCGAACAGGTCGACGCCGGCAGCGAGGGTGGCACCGACTGGGAGGTATGGGTGCTTCGGCCACTCGAGTCGGGCATCGAACGTGAGACTGTCCCGACGATCGATCGCGGATTCGGAGCCGTCGTCGAAGCGACCGTCGCCGCGTCGCGACTCGGCGTCGCTGACTACGACGAAGCCGAGCTTCGGGACCGGCTGGTGTACTTCGAGTCAGTCGTCGACCGCGCCGGCGGTCCGCGCGAGCGGGAGGCGCTCGAGCGCGTTCGCGACCACTCGTCGTGGTGACCGATCGCAGTGAGCGCACTATCCGAGTGCGGGTGTGATGGCCGACAGGCGGTTGGTTCCCTCACCGGAGGTGGTTCCGTCAGGGAAGAGGATTTTGTCGGTCGCGGTGATAGCTCGGAACATGTCGGCCGCGCTATCAGATTATCGTAAGTGGGCCATCAGGTCGACCGCCACAGGCCACACTGAACGCCGCAGTTCGGGAGGTCGATGAGTCGGTGTCGATCCACGTCGACCTCGAGCTTATCGCACTCGTCGCGGCTATCGTCGGGTTCGGCACTGCAGCCCAGTTTCTCGCTGCGAAATACCGCGTTCCCAGCGTGTTGTTTCTGATCGTCGCGGGCATCGCGATCGGCCCCGAAGGACTCGGGATCGTGACGACCGATACCTTCGGAGACGCGCTCTCGACGATCGTCGGGGTGAGCGTCGCCATCATCGTCTTCGAGGGGTCGTTCCGGCTCACGTTCGAGACCGTCCGAACCGCACCGCGGGCGGCCAGGCGGTTAGTCACGATCGGTGCAGCGCTGTCGTTTCTCGGGACCGCGCTTGCCGTCTGGCTCTTGCTCGATGCGAGCTGGGACATCGCGCTTCTCGTCGGCGCATTACTGGTCGCGACCGGGCCGACGGTGATCACGCCGATCCTCGCGGTGGTTTCCGTCCGCGAACCCGTCGCGACGACCCTCGAGACGGAGGGGATCGTCAACGACGTCACCGCTGCGATCCTCGCGATCGTCATTTTCAAAGCGATGACGGCGCAGGAACTCGCGCCGAGAGGGTTCGTCTTCCTCTTCATAGAGCGTCTCGGGATGGGAATCGTCACGGGTCTCGCGATCGCGGGCGTCGTCTGGTATCTCCTCACGCAAGTCGACCTGCCGGCAGAGGCCGAACCACAGACGGCCCGGTTGCTCGCGTTAGCCGGAGCCGTCATCGCGTTCGCGATCGCGGATTCGGTGTTTTCCGAGGCCGGCATCGCGGCTGCGGCCACCGCGGGCTTTACCCTCGGCAACCTCGAGTTGCCCCACCGAGAGAGCATGCTACGATTCAACCAGGACGTGACGCTGCTCGTCCTCTCGTTCGTGTTCATCACGCTCGCGGCGTTGCTCGAGTTCGCTGAGCTTCGTACGCTTGGGAGTGCGGGGCTCGGGGTCGTGGTAGTGGTGGCAGTGGTGCTCCGTCCGCTGGTAGTCTTTCTCTCGACGACTGGCAGGGAGTTCCCGGTCCGCGAGCGCCTGTTTCTCAGCTTCGTCGGCCCGCGCGGGATTATCCCGGCCTCGGTCGCAACCCTGTTTGCGCTCCGCCTGCAGACGACCACGCCGCCATCGGATCCCGCTGGCGCTGATCTCTTGTTGGGGACCGTCTTTCTCGTTATCCTCGTCACGGATCTCATCGAGGCGGGCTTTGCGAGACAGATCGCTGTCGCGTTCGGCGTGGTCGAGACGAAGGAGTAGGACATCCTTGAGTCTGGTCGTCGGGCGAACCGTCACCCGTCGGAGCCGGCAGTCACTGGCCACACGACGTGGAACGCAGAACCGCGGCTCTCGCGGGAGATAGGCCGCGAAAACTCACGATCATGTGATTGTACAGTCTCGATACCAACGATTTCGGCGTGCTCCGACGAAACGGGCCCGCTCTCCCCGGTCGCCAATCAGTGGAAATGGTGCGTTATAAGGGCCTCTAGACGGAATCCCCTGTATGGCAATCAAACCGGCCTATGTCAAGAAGACCGGCAACCTCCTCCTGGAGCGGTACCCGGAGGCGTTCACGACCGACTTCGAACAGAACAAGGAAAGCGTCGAGAAGCTCACCAACGTCGATTCCAAGGGCGTTCGCAATCGTATCGCGGGATACGTGACCCGAAAGAAAGGCGCCCAAGTGCCTGCGTAAGCCAGTCTTCGTAGAGAGGTAGTTACTTCATAGCCGCTCGTCAGACAGCGACAGCGATCGGACTAACCGACCCGTTCTCACGGACACATTATAGACCGACGGCAACCGGCGGGAAACAGAGATCTCGAGACTCGCTGATAGCCAAGAAACGATACTGAGAGAGACCGGACGATGGCGTCGAAAATCGCGTTACTCGCCGAACCCGGGCTCCATGTAGGCTGCGGCAGTGAGCGCCACGAGGGCGATGCCGAGGCCGAACACGAGCGCGACGGCACCGGTCAAGATGTCGAGCTGGTAGCCGATCACGGGGAATACGCCGCCGTTGTAGCCCGTCCACGCGATAAAGACGGACAACAACGCAGTGACGGCCGCGACAGCCGTCGCACCCATGCTGAACGGCGTCTCGAGCAGTCCTCCGTTGCGGGTACTCGCGGTCGAACTCGTCATCGGAACCACCTCTGGCCAGTGGCCTCGCGTCGATCCTGTCGGTAGTGCATCGGTTGCTAGGTACTGCTCCCGTTTCTTAATATCTTCTATCCGAAGAGGCGACTCTCTCGTGACAGGTACCCTCGCCGACCACCGAACCACCGTCTCGACTGTCACTCGACGCTCCGCCACTCGATACTCATCCGCTCGAGTAATTCCGTCGACTGACATGCGCTACCGAAAACCCAAACGGTTTTGCGGACACGACTCGGAGTGGCGGAAAATGGCAGTACGAGTAGGCGTACTCGGTGCGACCGGAGCCGTTGGACAGCGACTCATCCAGTTGCTCGACCCGCACCCTGATTTCGAGATCGCAGCACTGACCGCAAGCGACGCCAGCGCCGGCAAGACGTACAGACAGGCCGCAAAGTGGCGCGTCGATAGCCCGATTCCGGACGACGTCGCCGACATGACCGTGACGGCGACCGACCCCGACGACGTTCCCACTGACGTCGACCTTCTGTTCTCGTCGCTCCCCTCGAGCGTCGGCGAGGCCGTCGAGCCCGACTTCTGTGAGGCGGGCTACGTCGTCTCCTCGAACTCCTCGAACGGCCGGATGGACGAGGATATCCCCCTCGTGATCCCCGAAGTCAACGCCGAGCACCTCGACTTGCTCGAGGTCCAGCGCGACGAGCGCGGCTGGGACGGTGCGATGGTGAAAAACCCCAACTGCTCGACGATCACCTTCGTCCCCACGCTCGCCGCCCTCGAGGAGTACGGCCTCGAGAAGGTCCACGTCGCGACCCTGCAGGCCGTCTCGGGCGCGGGCTACGACGGCGTAACCTCGATGGAGATCATCGACAACGCCATCCCCCACATCGGCGGCGAAGAGGACAAACTCGAGACCGAATCGAAGAAACTGCTCGGCAGTTTCGACGGCGCGGAACTCTCGCTCAACGACGTCGAGGTCGGCGCCTCGTGTAACCGCATCCCGACGATCGACGGCCACCTCGAGAACGTCTTCGTCGAGACCGCCGAGGATCTCACCCCCGACGAGGCTGCCGAGGCCATGCGCGAGTACCCGAGCCTCGACCTGTACTCCTCGCCGGACCAGCTGATCGAGGTCTTCGAGGACCCCGAACGACCACAGCCGCGTCTCGACCGCACGCTCGGCAACGGGATGTCGGTCGCTGCCGGCGGGATTCGCGAGTCGACGTTCGGCCTGCAGTACAACTGTCTCGCACACAACACGATGCGCGGCGCAGCCGGCGCGAGCGTGCTCAACGGCGAACTGCTGCTCGAGAACGGCTACCTCTAGCGTCGACGGCTAACTCAGCCGATTTTTATCCGGCGACTCGCAGGGTCGACGAGACGCAGTCGGCTCGGATGACCTGTCGTCTCCGAACGACCTGTTGAGAGCTACCCCGACTTAAAACGTTGGCCATCCAATCGGAGTCACTTCGTGAGTTGACCCGATAGACGAGGTATGGAAACTGAAACCGCTCTCTGCAAGTCGCGTCTGCAGGACGAATGCGATACCCATCAGACCCAGCCGGATCAGCCGCTCAGCGAAGCGGTCATCGAAGCGATCGCGGCGGACTCCGGTCTGGACGCCCTCGAGATTGCGGACGAGTTCGGCCCGCTGTACGACGTCATCGATCCGGCTGCGCTCGATTCGCTGTTTCAGTCCACGACTGAGACAAGCCGGACCGGCGGCTGCGTGACGTTCGTCTACGCCGGCTATCGGGTCAGGGTCGACCAAACGGGACGAGTCGAGCTATCGGAACGACAGTGACACCAGTTCCGATTAGTCGTCGACTCGCGGCAGTGCAACCACGGGGACCGAGGCTTCTTTGACCAGCCGCCGGGCGACATTGCCGGTAAGCAGTTCTACGAACCGGTTTTCCTCACGAGGCTCGAAGGCCACGGCGTCAGCGTTGCGCTCTATCGCCGCCTCGAAGATGGTCTCGACGACATCGGTACCGAACAGGATCGCCGTCTCGACCGTTCCAGCACGCTCTTCGAGCGGCTTACGGGCGCGCTCGAAGATTTCCCGTGCATACTCCTCGCGCTGTTCGACCGAGGCCTTGTCAGGCGCACCGCCGGCTTTCTCGATCACGTTGACGACGAGCACCGTACTCGAGGGGGCGAGATACGGCGCGAGCGCGGTCGCGGTTTCCTCGCCGTCGTCCGGATCGGCCACGGGGACGAGGACCGTCCCGTCGAACGAGAGCGTCATCGGATACCTCCCGCTCGAGTACATCCGTCAGCTAGTGATAGTTCCATGGTCGTCTTTCGCAGAGAGAGCTAAAAAAGGGGAGTCAACTGGGGTCGGTCCGCTGGACAACTCTCGGACACGATCGGCCGTCGATCAGGGGCGGACTTGGTTCTCGAGGTCGGCGTCGTCTCCCTCCTCATCCAGTCGTCGGCGGTTCTCGGCGACGATGTCGGCCAGCCGGTCGTAGTACTTCGGCGTGTGACCGGCGTTGTGAGGCGTGAGTTGGACGTTCTCGAAGGTCCACAGCGGGTGGTCCTCCGGCAGTGGTTCGGGATCGGTGACGTCCAGGGCGGCCCCGCGAATCCAATTCGAGCGCAGCGCCTCGACCAACGCGTCCGTCTCGATGACCGGCCCGCGGGCAACGTTGACCACGACTGCGTCGGGATCGATCGTCACGAACGCCTCGCGGTCGAGCAATCCGCGGGTCGTCTCCGAGAGGGGACACGCCAACACGAGGTAGTCCGTGCGCGCGAGCGCATCGTCGAACGCCTCGTCTTCGAAGCCGATCACCTCGTCTGTCGGTCCACCCTTTGCGGGTGTGTAGCGGACGCCGATCGTCTCGACGCCGAACGGCTCGAGTCGCTCGCAGACTGCCTGCCCGATCGCGCCCAGTCCAACGACGGTGACGGTCGATCCCTGCAGCTCGTGGGCTTTGTAATGTCGCCACTCGCGGCGGCGCTGGCGGCGCGCGCCAACGTGGAACCGCCGAGTGAAGTGAAGGATCGACCCCAGCACGTGCTCACCGATGTTCGGCCCGTGGACGCCCGCGGCGTTGGTTACCGTAACGTCTCGATTTTCGAGTTCCTCGAGGGGGAGGTGGCCGGTCCCGGCATACGCGCAGGCGAAGACCTCGAGATCGTCGGCATGCTCGAGGAGGTCCGCATCGAGCGTCATCCCGGTGACGAACGTCGCCGTCTGAATCGCCTCGCGCTCGTCGGCCGGCGTGCGCGCGAGTGCGACAGTGTGGTCCGGCAGTCGATCGCGGATCGCCTCGGCGTACTGTTCGATTGGTATCCCGTGGGTTCCTTTCCGAAGCACGAGCACGTCCGGCGCGTCAGCATCGCTCATGATCATGCCCTTGCCCAGCGCGATGAAAAGCGTTCGTCTCGCGGCACGTCGGGTGCTCGAGCCTCTCCTCGCACTCGAGACGAGATCGTGCGGGTCCCTCAGCCCGTTGTCCGGCAAGCGATCCGACGGGAGACTGACCCCGACGCAGTCGGTCGAAACTGTCCCTCGCAGTTTTTATAATGGCTCACTGAGTCCAAACGGCGTATGGAACGCGTAGACGTCGCGATCGTCGGCGGTGGCCCCGCGGGCGCGTCCGCGGCCGAACAGGCCGCCGCCCACGGCGCAGAGACGGTGCTCTTCGAGCAGGGGGTTCCTCGTGAGGATCGCGAGGAACTCGGTCCGGATTCGACGGACGCCGCCGGGATGCTCGACTACTGGATCGACATCATGGGGTTCGATTACCGGGAAATCCCCGACGACGTCATCCACCAAGAACTCGAGGCCACGAAGTTCATCGGCCCGAACAGCGCCGTCGAGTTGCGGACGACGGGCATGGACGCCAGCTATCCCAAGTTCGGCTATACCTTCCACCGCGCACGCATGGACGACTGGCTCTACGACCGCGCGACCGAGGCCGGTGCCGACCTGCGCGTCGGCGTCGGCGTCAAATCCCTCGAGACCAACCTCCGGGCGACGAGTCCACACGGGCCGACCCACACGCTTTCGCTCTCGACCGGCGACGAACTCGAGGCCCAGTACGTCGTCCTCGCGGACGGTCCCCAGCGACGGATCACGCTCGAGGCGCTCGATCAGTTTACTGCACCCGGCCGAAGCGTCTCCGACTACCTCTCGCCGCCGGAGGCGAACCACATCGCCTACCAGGAGTACCGGGAGTTCCCCGAGGAGTTGTTCGCGGAGTTCGAGGACACTCTCACGTTCTGGTGGGGGTACATGCCCGGCGAGACCGCCTATCCGTGGGTCTTCCCGAACGATGGCACGGTCGCTCGCGTCGGGCTGACGATGCCGATCGGAATGGACCTCGAGGACGTCGATACTCCTGGCAGCTACAAGCTCTTGCGGCCCGACGACGAGAAAATCCCGTCGGGTGCGGAGTACATCCGCCGCCTGCTCGAGCAGGAGTACGGCGACGAGTACGACATCGAGGACGACATTCCTCGCGTCGAGGACCGTGGGAAGTCCAAGGGGACGGAAACCTATCCCATCTCGTCGACGCGACCGATCGAGTCGCCCGTCGGCGCGAACATCGCCGTCGCCGGCGGCGCGATGGGCACCACCTCGGCGTTCCACGAAGGCGGCTACCACGTCGCCGTTCGTACCGGCAAAATCGCTGGCCGGTTGGCTGGGACGGACTCGCTCGAGAACTACAACGATGTCTGGAAACGCGCGGTCGGCGACGAGATCCTGCGCAACGTCGCGTTCGCTGACATCGTCGAGGACTACGGCCCGGACGACTGGGACTGGGCGTTCGACACCGTCTCCGACATGCAAGGCGGCCGTCACGACAAAGTCCTACTCAGCAAGCGGTACGCCGCCGGATTCGACGCTGCAAAGATCCTCACGGCCTACAAACGACAAAAATACAGGTACCGTGACGGCCGCTACGTCCAGCTATCGGAATCCGATTACTTCTACTGAGACGACCGGCTATCGGGACTTTCGTTGCTGCGTCGACCGTGTGTCGGTTCCAAATCGGGGACTGTAACGGCACTTCACCGACCGTTCGCCGTGATCGTTTTCCAGGACGGCGTGGAACCGAATGGAAAGTCCCTGTAGCGCGCACTAGCTTTGATACTGCCGGACAGAACGACGTGAAGCCGGTCGCAGATTCGCGCCCGGCTTCGTATTGACTGCTGTCCAGTAGTATGGCTACCGAAGCCAATGCCTACTCGTCGCCATTATTACTTGACATATTCGTGCCCGCCACTACTGTCTTGCTAGTGGCTAGCAGCGTTACCTTCCACTCCCCACATGAGACCCTCGAGAACGGCGATCGACGCGTTACGGCAACTCGTCTGGGTCAGTCTCGATCACCTGAAGCTTTGACGACTCGCAGTCACAGAACGTCGACTGACCAAGCGGCTGGAGACTACCATCGGGCCAGATCTGGACAATACCGATCTCTCCGCAGTGGTCGCACTTCGCCGCCGCGCGTTGCTTGTCATTGTTGTCCACAGCGCCACCTCGGGGGACCTCCCTACCACAGCGAGCGACGAAAAACCCTGGTAGCACCCTCGACAGCCCAACGAGCACGGCGCGAAGCGGCTGCACCAAGTGACCAGCGGCTACGAAGCAGACTGTGTACCCATTCCAGTACCTGTTTCAGCTCCGTTCGGTATCTGAAGATTACGATACTGATGCTTCAGAACCGACAACAGAAGCCCCCGTCCTCGAGATTAGACCTGTCTGCAAGCGGGACTCGAGTCGCTCGACGACTTCTCGACACCGACAACCAGTGACTCGAAGGAAACGGGTGTCACTGCCCTCGAACTTGGGGTGCCCACCAGCAGTGTACTCATGTGTGATCGCGACGGTAGTCACACGCGGTGAGGTGAGGACGGCTCGAGCCTGCAAGAGTTAAACGGGCCGCGTTCCTAGTGCAACTGCGTGCCTTTAGTCCCCGTCCGAGCAGACCCATTCGGGTGCGATGACAGCACGGCGAACCCGGGCACGCGACAGTAGTACTCCGGAGAACGCATCGCGTTCTCCCGCCCGGCACGAGGGTTAGCCAGCCGACGCGGCATGCCGCCACGGGATGAGGCTGGACGTTAGTGTTCCGGGCGTACACTTCATACGGAGCGATATCTCCCTCGAACTCACCCGCTCTGCGATCAGCGAGCCAGTATAGGTTTGATTCTCTCCTCGACTATATTCCTATCCGCGTCCTGCTTCGTATAACGATCTTCTAGATGAGGCGTTTTTGAGGGAGGTATTGGGTACCGACAGAAAACGGCATGAGCTGACCTCTTTCAACCCGTGCCTCTCGTTGCTGTTCAAATACTAGCAATGATTGTTTTCTACCGCGTTCATCGCCGAATAGGAGAGCCACTCTCAGCGTTACCACTGCTTGCTACCGGGCGTATATGCAGAAAACCCCACACAGCTCCTGCAAACGCAGTTGCTCTGTGGGGTTGAAAGTATCGAGTATGAGTGGAGGCGGCGAAACGAGTTTCCCAGAGGGTCGCCCACTCCAGTACTCACCGTAACGCAGGCGGGCTTATCTTCCGTGTTCGGGATGGGTACGGGAGGAACCCCGCCGCTGTGGCCGCCGTAACGCCGACCAGCGGAATCGAACCGCCGTCATTCCAATATCGGTGGTGTGTCCAAGACCGTTGTATACGTGTAGTCCAGTTTGCGTCCGGACCCGTTCGCGCGTCACGGATCCAATGCGATTGTAGTTATGAGTGTGTGGCTTGGCCAGTTAGTGCTCGCGGACTCAACACCTCGTTGCCTTGGTGCGTACATCCCGAGTCTATCGAACTCGTCTTCTACGAGTGGCCTCGGTGGTATCTCTTTTTCAGGTGGGTTTCGAGCTTAGATGCGTTCAGCTCTTACCCCGTGGTGCGTCGCTGCCCGGCACGTGCCCTTTCGGACAGCCGGTACACGAGTGGCACCCATTCGTAGTTCCTCTCGTACTATACGAACGTTCCCGTCAGATACCGTAACACCCCCAATAGATAGCAGCCGACCTGTCTCACGACGGTCTAAACCCAGCTCACGACCTCCTTTAATAGGCGAACAACCTCACCCTTGCCCGCTTCTGCACGGGCAGGATGGAGGGAACCGACATCGAGGTAGCAAGCCACCCGGTCGATATGTGCTCTTGCGGGTGACGACTCTGTTATCCCTAAGGTAGCTTTTCTGTCAGCAATTGGCCGCATCAAGCAGCCTAATTGGTTCGCTAGACCACGCTTTCGCGTCAGCGTCCGTCGTTGTGCCGGACACTGTCAGACTTCCGTATGCTCTTGCGCTCTTCCCCGCGTCTCTGACACGGGTGAGGAAATCTTGGGGCGCGCCCGATATCTTTTCAGGCGCGTACCGCCCCAGTCAAACTGCCCGGCTACCAGTGTCCTCCGCCAGGAGTGAGAGTCGCAGTCACCATCGGGTAGTATTTCAATGCTGGCTCGGTGGCCCGCTAGCGCGGGTACCTGTGTAATGCCTCCTACCTATGCTGCACAATGGCGACCACGTCTCAGTGACAGCCTGCAGTAAAGCTCTATAGGGTCTTCGCTTCCCCTTGGGGGTCTCCAGACTCCGCACTGGAACGTACAGTTCACCGGGCCCAACGTTGGGACAGTGGCGCTCTCGTTGATCCATTCATGCAAGCCGCTACTGAAGCGGCAAGGTACTACGCTACCTTAAGAGGGTCATAGTTACCCCCGCCGTTAACAGGTCCTTCGTCCCCTTGTACGGGGTGTTCAGATACCTGCACTGGGCAGGATTCAGTGACCGTACGAGTCCTTACGGATTTGCGGTCACCTATGTTGTTACTAGACAGTCGGAGCGCCCGAGTCACTGCGACCTGCCCCATTGCGGGGCAGGCATCCCTTATTGCGAACGTACGGGACTAACTTGCCGAATTCCCTAACGTCGGTTGCTCCCGACAGACCTTGGCTTTCGCCGCCACGAGTACCTGTGTCGGATCTCGGTACGGACAGTGTGCTTGCCTTTTCACGGGCTCTAGGTTGACCTGACTTGCGCGATCCAGCCATTCATTCGCTTCGTGCCATTACGGCTTCCACGAATTTCGACTGTTCGACTGGGCGAAAGCCCAGCTCAGGCGGCCCCAAAGCGTCGGCTTTGAGTGCACACTGGCATAGGAATATTAACCTATTTCCCTGTTGTCAGCTTCGACTTACGGGCTGACTTAGGACCGGCTAACCCTCAGCTGATCAGCATTGCTGAGGAACCCTTACTCGTTCGGCCGTCGGGGTTCTAACCCGACTAACGCTGCTACTATGACCAGGATTTTCGTTACTGAACGGTCCACACGAAATCTCTTCCGTGCTTCCACCCGAACAGAACGCCAACCTACGGGATCGTGTTGTGACACACGCCGCTAGGTCTCGGTGGTAGACTTGAGCCCCGATCATTTTGGGCGCCTCAAACCTCGGCCGGTAAGCTGTTACGCTTTTCTTAGAGGGTAGCTGCTTCTAAGCTCACCTCCCGGCTGTCTAGGGCTTGAGACCACCTTCGATCGCACTTAGTCTACACTTGGGGACCTTAACCCAGCTCTGGGTTGTCTCCCTCACGGTACACAGGCTTACCCCGTGCACCGGACTCCCTGCGTCAAACGGCGTTCGTAGGTTCGGAGTTGGACAGGGGGGCGCACTCCTCTCGGAGTGCGATCCCCCAATCCGTCGCTCTACCCCACGAACTACCTCGGCAGAGGTGATGCTTCGACATCTTTCGGTTGGAACCAGCTGTTTCCGGACTCGATGGGCCTTTCACCCCTAGACGTAGATCACGAGAGGGTATTGTAGGACACCAACTCTAACAGGCCTCCACGTGCCTTTCGGCACGCTTCACCTTGTCCACGCCTAGATCGTCCGGTTTCGGGTCGTGCCCGTTTGACTCCCCGCGCTTGAACACGGCGGCCCTCGCACATAGTGCTGCGGCCATGTCGGTTTCCCTTCGCCTTCCCCGATGATCGGGTTAGACTCGTCAAACAGGCACACTCCCTGGTTCGTTTTTCAAAACGTACGACAGAACACCGGCTTCCCAAACTGCTTACTACAGGTTCGCACCTGATTCATTATGTCCGGGACCTTGTGTGCCCTGTCGCTCCATCGCCAACTGATTTCACGCCCTATTGCACCTCCCTTCGTGGGGTGCTTTTCAGCGTTCGCTCACGCTACTTGTTCGCTATCGGTCTTGAGGAGTGTTTAGTCTTCGCGGTCGATGCCCGCGATCTTCACGAGGGATATCCAACCCCCGATACTCTGGAGCTGACTCGTTCCGTACTTGTCGACAATACGGGACTGTCACCCTGTTTCGTGCTCTGTTCCAAGAGACTTCGTGTCGACGTTCGGGAAGTGATCGTCAGTCCGAACACCACATTGCCTGACGGCTTCGGTTTGGACTGTATCGCGTTCATTCGCCATTACTAACGACATCGCGTTTGCTTTCTTTTCCTGTCGATACTAAGATGTTTCAATTCTCGACGTTCCCCATTGCGCGAAGCAATTGCGGTGGGGATTCCCATTCGGAAATCCTGAGTTCTTCGCCTCCGTGCGGCTCCCTCAGGCTTATCGCAGCTTGGCACGTCCTTCTTCAGCTCTCAAGCCGAGCGATCCACCAGCTGGCACAGTAGCCACGTTCATCGGATCGGCGTTGCGACAGAGTCGCAACATCGTGACCCGGGAACGGGTCCAGTGGACGCCTGGACTACACGTACACACGGTCTCATCTGCACGCCAGTAGACAGCTGGCCTGCATTAACCCTTCCCAGCCACACTTACGCGGGCTGGTGCATCGGTTCGGTCGTACTCCATCATCAAGCCGTCCCCCACTTAAGGGGCACGATTCGATGAGCAGTACGAAGCATGGACCCACAGGGATTCGAACCCTGGGCATCCTCCTTGCAAAGGAGGCACTCTCCCACTGAGCTATGGGCCCACGTCCACCCAAACGGGCGGACAGAGATTGCGTTAGCCTTGGTAGTTCTAAGGTGCCCGATCGGCCACTCGGTGGTCGATCGAACGTGCGGAAAACCGCTAAGGTGGGCCAGGCGCGACGGCCTGGTCCCGGTCTGTGGAGGTGATCCAGCCGCAGATTCCCCTACGGCTACCTTGTTACGACTTAAGCCCCCTTGCGGAGCCCAGATTCGACCTCGGAATCGAGGCCTCATCCGGACCCCACTCGGGTGCTTTGACGGGCGGTGTGTGCAAGGAGCAGGGACGTATTCACCGCGCCCTTCTGAGGCGCGATTACTACCGAATCCAGCTTCATGAGGGCGAGTTTCAGCCCTCAATCCGAACTACGACCACGTTTCGGAGATTAGCGCCCCCTTTCGGGGTTGCATCCCACTGTCGTGGCCATTGTAGCCCGCGTGTCGCCCAGCACATTCGGGGCATACTGACCTACCGTTGCCCGTTCCTTCCTCCAGTTTGGCACTGGCAGTCCTCCTAATGTACCCAACCACCACAAGGGTGTTGCTGGCAATTAGGAGTGCGGGTCTCGCTCGTTGCCTGACTTAACAGGACGCCTCACGGTACGAGCTGACGGCGGCCATGCACCTCCTCTCAATGGCTCCAGTAAGGTCATCAACCTGACGTTCACTGCACATTGTCGATGCTGGTGAGATGTCCGGCGTTGAGTCCAATTAAACCGCAGGCTCCTCCGGTTGTAGTGCTCCCCCGCCAATTCCTTTAAGTTTCATCCTTGCGGACGTACTTCCCAGGCGGTCTGCTTCACGGCTTCCCTACGGCACACCACAGGCTCGTAGCCTGTGGCACACCTAGCAGACATCGTTTACAGCTCGGACTACCCGGGTATCTAATCCGGTTCGTGACCCGAGCTTTCGTCCCTCACCGTCGGATCCGTCTTTCCAGAGCGCTTTCGCCACCGGTGGTCCGTCCAGGATTACGGGATTTCACTCCTACCCCGGACGTACCCTCTGGATCTTCCGGTCCCAAGCCACACAGTTTCCACCGGACGCCCGCGCGTTGAGCGCGCGGATTTCCCGATAGACTTGCGTGGCCAGCTACGGACGCTTTAGGCCCAATAAGAGCGGTCATCACTCGTGCTGCCGGTATTACCGCGGCGGCTGGCACCGGTCTTGCCCAGCACTTATTCGTGTACCTCCTTACGGTACACAAAAGCGAGGACTATATGCCCTCGCACCTGGAGTCCCCTTATCGCACTTTCGTGCAGTGTAAAGGTTTCGCGCCTGCTGCGCCCCGTAGGGCCCGGTATCTTGTCTCAGATACCGTCTCCGGGCTCTTGCTCTCACAACCCGTACCGATTATGGGCACGGTGGGCCGTTACCCCACCGTCTACCTAATCGGCCGCAGCCACATCCTATGGCGCCGGAGCGTTTCTGACTCTCGCCACTTCCAGGCTGAGAGTCGTATTCCGGATTAGCCTCAGTTTCCCGAGGTTGTCCGGATCCATAGGGTAGTTTGGCCACGTGTTACTGAGCTATCTGCTACGAGTCTCAACTCGTGCAACTAGCATGGCTAAATCGGACTCCAATAGCAATGACCTCCGGCAGGATCAACCGGAATGAAATGCTCTTCCCCAGCGAAGCTGGGGGAGTTGGCGGTGAATGTAAATACACTCACACATGGGTCCACACGTTCGCTGACGCAGATCGAACGACCGATCGGGCGTCACCGAACTACCAAGGCTAACATCAGATCCCATCTGTACGGCGGACCGCAGGGGTGGAATCCTCATTTCCTTCGGACGTACTCGTAGGCCATCAGGGGTACATAACCCCTTCGGACCCGAACCGTCCGAGACGAGATGACGAACCGAGTTGAACGGCCCGTCGCTCACGTGTTCTTCGCGTTTACACCCGAACACCCTTGTACATATAAGGGCGTCGGATCGCATCCACGCCGGAAATCGCAGCCGGCGTGGGTGTGTGCGATCACAACTGAACGCCCAGACACATATAAGGCCTCCGAACCGTCACGATCGGAAACTGATCGTGACAGCCGAGGTCCTGAGGGCGGGTGTAATCCTCCCTCCGTGCCGGGAACCGGCCAGAGGGAACGTGGCGGCGTGCGCCACGTTGTTCGCATTCATATCGAATGCCGGGTGTATATAAAAGGCCGTCGTCTCGAGCGATCACTGCACGACGTTGGACAGTCACAAGATGTGACGCCTCGAGCAGTGCGAGTCGAACCACGACGGTGAACGAGACCTATCGGCGGCCGGGATGATTTGACCGCGAGGAGCCGAAGACGTGGCTGAGGAACGCTCGGGCGACGCGGAGCCCACCAGAGAGTGTCTCACGGAGGACCGGCGCGCCGTCGGCGAGCCACACGACCAGCACCACGCCGGCGAGTCCGAACTGGAGCAACAGATACGTCGAGAGGTCGCCGGCGAGCACGGCGTTCCAGTAGCGACCGAAGAAGTAGAGGAATCCCTCGATGACGCCCTGCCCAGGTGGTCGGCCCTCGACCGATGCGATCGGCCAGAGCATGAGTTCGACCTGGAGGACGCCTTGCCGGAACACGGAGTCGACGATGTCCGCGAACGGATGGGACAGGTAGCCGAGCCCGAACGCGAGTCCAGCGCGTGGGCGCGTGGCCGCGTGTGCGATCGTGCCGACAACTATCGCTAGCGGCACCGCGAAAAAGATCGAGTGACCGACAGCGTAGCCGCTGTCGAACACGCCCAGCTCCCAAGCGAGTGGTTTGTCGATCAGATCCGGGAGGACTGACGCGAACACGACTGCGAACGCCTCGAGCCCGGTCGGAGAGTCACGAAAGACGACGTGACAGCACAGCGAGTAGGCGAGATAGGCGACGATCGCGTGTTCCCACGGCCACATAGGACGGTGGTGTCGTGGGTGATGAATAGTTATGCAGCGCTTTTTGCCGTCCGAAAGAGCAGTTCGATCGTACGGATAATGGTGGCCGGTGTCTCAGTCGGCGACACGGTAGAGCGGTAAGATTACGGATCACGTACACCGGGGAAGAAGAGAGCCGACTACGTCCAGACCGATCGGTTGTCACGGATGAACGTCAGAAGATCGGTCGGTGGCCGGTCGAGAACGGATCGAACGTCGTCCGTCATGCGGTCGGCTAGTCCGAGCCGAGCAGTGGTGTAGATCGCAGTCATCACTCCGACTTTCGCAAGGTCTCGGTCACGTCGATAGCGTGAAGCAAGAAACAGAGGGATCGACGGATCGGTGTATTCGACCTCGTGGTCCAGAACCGACGAAAGGAGACGGCACACCGTTTCGTAATCGATGGCTTCCGGTCCCGTGAGGTCGTACGCGCCGGTGGAGCCGGTCTGAATCGCTCGAACGGTGACGGCAGCGACGTCACGTGCGTCGACGAAACTCGTCTTCCCGCCACCGGCGGGGACGGCCAGTCGTCCCTCGCGAATCTCCTCGCGGTGGGTCGTCGACAGGTTCTGCATGAAAAAGGACGCGCGCAAAAAAGTCGTTTTGAGTCCGGTCTCGGTGAGCCACGACTCGAGACAGGCGTGGGGAACGAACGAGTTTCGATCGGCACCGATGACCGAGAGGAAGACGACGTGTTCGACACCGGCACCGACGGCAGCGGCCAGAGCGGGGATTACGTCCCGACGGACTCGGGATAGCGCCGGCGGTCGCACGAGAAACAGCGTGTCGACATCGGCGAATGCGTCGCGGTAGGTCGCCGGGTCGGTGAAATCGAACGCGACGGTCGCACAGCCAAGCCGGTCCCGAGCCCGAGCAGGATCACGGCTTGCGGCGGTGGCTGAGACGGTCGGCACGTCCCGGATGCCATCGATAACGTGGCGGCCGACGGTACCGGTCGCCCCCGTGACGAGAACGTGGTTCATCACTGGTCACCAGCGAGCGGCGATTGTACGGGAGACCATTCGCGTGCGGGAGACAGCCAGAAGATTGCGCTCGAGTCCCTGCAACAGAACGGGCGGCCGGTTCGAGCCAGCGACCCGAAAATCGCGAGTTGCATATCTGCCACGTCGGCGAGTCAAAGCATAAACTTGTAACTTCGAAGTATCGAAGTACTGGTGTCGAGAATTCACGTTATCCGGGGGTTCGAAACACGAAGTATTCGGTCCAGGACCGACAAGGACTCCATATGGCCGAAAACGACGAGGGGAAATCGAACGACGTCGAGACGGTACCGGGGCTGGACGCCGGGCGGACGCGGGAAACGGCGAGCGCGCTCCGCGATCGACTCGAGCCCGACGAACGCGAGCAGGTCGAACGCACCGTCGCGCAGTTGTTGGATCTCGAGGGACGGCTCGACGTGCCAGCGAACACGCTCTCGGAACGGCTCAAAGAGCTGGTCGCGGCCGGCCTGCTCCGACGTGAATCCTACGACGAGGTGCCGCCGCGAGTCGAGTACGAACCGACCGAGAAGGGCCGTGCGGTGTTCCCGGCGTTCGGGCACCTCCACGCGTGGGCCATCGAGTACGACCTCGAGCCGGTCGGAGACTGACTACGTTTTGCACCTGAAAGGGCTTTTAACGACCAGAGCGACAATAGTTCGAGTATCGAAGTAGCGAAGTGATTTCGAACTCACAGGTATATGCCTGTGGTAGCCCTAGAACGACTGTGACCGACTACGCTATCGAGGCCCGCGACGTGGTGGTGACGTACGCGGACGGAACCGAAGCGGTTCGCGGTGTCGACCTCCTCGTGGAGACGGGGGAGTTTTTCGGCTTTCTGGGTCCGAACGGCGCAGGGAAGACGACGCTGATCAAGACGCTGGTGACGTTGTTGCGGCCGACCGATGGCTCGGTGACGGTCAACGGATTCGACACCGTCGCAGAGCCCCGGAACGTGCGCGCGACGGTCGGGTACATGGCTCAGGAGACGAGCATCGATCCGGAGTTGACGGCTCGAGAAAACCTTCGGTTTGCGTGTGACGCATACGGCGTACCGCGAGCAAAGCGGGCCGATCGGATCGACGAGTTACTCGAACTCGTCGAGCTGACCGACGTCGCGAACAAGGTCGCCGACGACTTCTCCGGCGGGATGAAAAAGCGGCTGGACGCGGCGACTGCACTGGTCCATCGGCCGCCGCTGGTGTTCCTCGACGAGCCGACGACCGGTCTCGATCCGGCCGCACGAAACCGGCTCTGGGAGTATTTCCGACGGATCAACGACGAGGGGACGACCGTCTTCCTGACGACCCAGTATCTCGAGGAGGCCGACCAGCTGTGTGATCGGCTGTCGGTCATTCAGAACGGCTCGGTCGTTGCGGAGGGGACGCCCGAATCGCTTAAACGACGCGTCGGCGGCGAGATTCTCGCCGTCGAACTGGCCAACCCCGAGACGAGCGACCGCGCTGTCACGATCGCCCGCGAGGAGGGATTGTTCGAACCGAGCGCGACGATCGAGCCGACAGAAGAGGGACTGGCCGTGACGGGCCGCAACGCGCGAACGCGGGGCACGGACTTGCTGGTCGCCCTTCGTGACGCCGATATCGGCGTACTGGGGTTCGACGTTCGGGCACCGACGCTCGACGACGTATTCCTCGCAGTGACCGACGATCGGAACGGGGACGACTCGGAACCTAGACACGAGTCACCGCCGACCGATGCCACGGCACCAGGAACGATCGGTGACGGCGGGCACGACTCGAACGGCGATGACGGGACGGAGACCGAAGTGGACCGATGAGCACACCGAACATCAGTCGCCATGGCGGGAGCTTCGCGAGTGACGTGTGGGTCACGTTCGTCCGGTGGACGATCAAGTCAGTGCGGAACCCGTTCGTGCTCGTCGTCTCGCTCGTCCAGCCGATCATCTTCCTGGTGCTGTTCACGCAGGTGTTCGGCGGCGTCGCGACGAGTGCGCTCGAGGGGGTCACTTACGAAACGTATCTCGTGCCGGCGATCGTGATCCAGGTCGCGCTGGTGGCCGCGGCGACGTCGGGGATCGGGCTGGTCAACGACATCGAGAACGGTATGTTCGAGAAGACGTTGGTCAGTCCGATGAACCGAACAGCGATTTTCCTCGGAAAGACGCTCGCCGAGGTCGTACGCATCGTCGTCCAGGTCACGATCGTGCTCGGACTGGGCGTGTTGCTCGGTGCCGAGATCGCCACCGGACTGGTCGGGGCCGTCGCGATCGCGGGCATCTGCGTCCTGTTCTCGGTCTGGTTCACCGCGTTCTCGAACGTGTTGGCCGTAGTGACCCGCGATGAGGAATCGACGATCATTGGGGCGAACCTGCTCCAACTTCCCTTGCTGTTCGTCTCGAGCGCGTTCCTCCCGCTGGCGGCACTGCCGGAGTGGATTCAGACGGTCGCGATGTTCAATCCGATCACCTACGGCGTCGACGCGGCCCGCGCGGTGATGCTCGGTGAGGACACGATGACGGTGATCGAAGTCACCCAGTTCGGCGGGCTGTGGGACACGCTCGTGCCGGCGCTCGCTGTCCTCGTCAGTCTCGCGCTCGCATTCGGCTCAGTGGCCATCTACGCGATCGGCCGCGCTGCCAGCGCCGACGTTCGCTGACGGCTTCGGTGCTCGCTACTGTCGAACCAACCGATATCATTTAGCGAGCCCAGTCGTACCGATTGCTATGGACCAGTCGGGATTCGTCAAGCTCTCGCTCGTCGGATTCGCGCTCGTGATCGTGAGTTTCGTCATCCGTGGGCTGAGCCGGATCGTCCTCGGAGTCGAAACTGCGGATCTCATACAGGCACCGCTGGCGATCGTCGGCTTCGGACTGCTCGTCTATCTGTTCGTCAGGGCAACGCTCGACTTCGTGGGCCTCTGGCCGATCGAAACCGGAGACGCATAACCGGAAGGAAACCGTTTTTCGACCGCCGCGCCAAGTCCGGGGCATGACAATCGACGTGCAGGCGATTTCCGATCTCGGGCCGGACGACCGCGCGGCCTTCTTCGAGCGCGACGCCGGCATCGAGGCGGTCAGGGGAGACGTCCGTGACATCGTCGACCGAGTCCGCACCGAGGGCGACGTCGCCGTCCGCGAGTTCACGAGCGAGTTCGACGGCATCGAGGTCGGCAACCTCGAGATCACCGACGAGTGCGAGCGGGCCGCCGACGAGATCGACGACGGAATTCGGGAGGCGATCGAGACAGCCGTCGCGAACGTCCGCGAGTTCCACGCGGCCCAACTCCCCGACGACTGGCAACGGGAGTTCAGCGAGGGGCGCACGCTTGGACGACGCTTTCGCTCGCTCGAGCGTGTCGGCGTCTACGTCCCCGGTGGCTCGGCGGCCTATCCCTCGAGTGCGATCATGGGAATCGTGCCGGCGGTCGTCGCTGGCGTCGATCACGTGTCGGTGGTGACGCCGCCGGCCGACGAGCTGAACCCGGTGACGCTGGCGGCGATTCACATCTCAGGTGCGGACGCGGTCTACAGCGTCGGCGGCGCGCAAGCGATCGCAGGGCTGGCCTATGGAACGGAGACGATCACCAACGTCCAGAAGATCGTCGGCCCCGGCAACAAGTGGGTAACTGCGGCCAAAGCCGAGGTTCGGGGCGATGTCGAAATCGACTTCCTCGCGGGCCCGAGCGAGGTCGTCGTAGTGGCAGACGAGAGCGCGGACCCAGCGTTCGTCGCCGCGGAACTCGTCGCTCAGGCCGAACACGATCCAAACGCCTCGGTCGTGGCCGTCACGGACGACGAGGCGACTGCCGACGCCGTGGCTGCGGCCGTCGACGAACAGGTCGGCGACCGCGACCGCGAGGAGATCATTCGGGAAGCGCTCGCGAACGATGCAAGCGGCGTCCTGTTCGGTCGCTCGATGAGCGAGGCGATCCTCTTTACCGAGGCGTACGCGCCCGAACACCTCGCGATCATCGCCGACGACGACGAGTCGATCTTGGAACGAATCGACAGTACAGGGAGCGTCTTCCTCGGACCGAACACGCCAGTCGCAGCGGGTGACTACGCCAGCGGTACCAACCACGTGCTGCCCACCAACGGCGGGGCGCGCGTGACTGGTGGGCTGTCAGTCGAGACGTTCCTCCGGTCGACGACGGTCCAGCGACTCTCCAGCGAGGGGCTGGCCGACCTGGGCGAGACGGTCACCACCCTCGCCGACGCCGAAGGACTCGAGGCCCACGCCGCGAGCGTTCGGCTCCGGCTGGGCGAAGCGTCGGACGAATAGCGACCGGTAATCCGTGATTGATCGGCCGGAAACAGGTTACGGAACCGCATATCGGTTTTACGTAGCTGGAACACGGAGTAGGCAGTGAGATGGAACCGCGTGTCGATCCGACGGACGGGCGCGTCCTCGAGCGCAACTACGATTATGCACAGCGGAACGTGCGGCTCCTCTCGATGTGGTACGACTGCGAACTCGAGCGGATGCTCGAGTTGCTGGCGAAACACGATATCGAGCTGTCGCGAAACGATCGGCGGCAGTTCGGTGCCTGGTACCGGTTGCTGCGGTAACGCTCGAGGTGTTGTCAGTATCACTGCGCGTCGCGGCACGCCCGATCGAACGACAGAGCTGTGAGCCGTGTGAAGCGGGCAGTCGGGGCGAGACAGCGGCATAACCGAATTTGGCTAGTACATCTGCCTGCTGAGGGCGTCACAGTTAACATCGTTGCGCCGGAATGGGATGGTATGAGCACGGACAGTATGGACGGCGGGGAGGCTGATACGCGTCCGAAGATCGAAGTAACCGAAGACGCGGCCGAGCAGGCCATTTCGCTGCTCGAGGGTGAAGGCCTCGATGTGTCGGAAGCGGGCCTCCGGCTGTTCGTCCAGCAGGGCGGCTGTGCCGGTCTCTCCTACGGGATGCGCTTCGACGACGCACCCGACGAGGACGATACGATCTACGAACACCACGATCTGCGCGTGTTCGTCGATCCGGCGAGCCTGAAGTACATCGAAGGGAGCGTCCTCGACTACGAGAGCGGGCTGCAGGCCGAAGGATTCCACGTCGACAACCCGAACGTCGTCAGCGAGTGTGGGTGTGGCGAGTCGTTCCGCACGTAACCGCTCCCGTACACCGCCGGCTGACGCGGACGCACCACCTCGAGAACACACGACACAGCGTTTCCCCGTCTCGGATCAGACTGCTCAAAAAAGCAGCGACCGACTCCTCGCCGGTCGACTCACCGCATCGACTCGATAGCCGGTGCGTTACTCCTCGAGTTCGAACGCGACGGTGACTTCGGCCTGGTACTCCCGGTCGTCGGCGCTTGCGATTTCGACGCCGAGTTCGTCGACTTCGATCCAGTGGACGTTCTGGATGGTTTTTTCTGCGCGGTCGATGGCGTCGTCGGCCGCGGCGTCGAAGCTTTCGGGGCTGGTTCCGATGAGCGTGATCTTTTTGAATACCATCGCCCCCGTTTCTACACCGTAACCCGACGTAAAACTGCACGTCGTTTCCGGGTCGTGGGAGTACTCGATGCGTCGATTAGTCAGTTCGCGCCTCGAGTCGCTCGCGGATCGCGCCGGAGACATCGGTGAGGTAGGCACCGCCCCACAGCGCAACGATCAGACCGCCGATCGAATTAAACACGAAATCCAGCATCGTATCGTTGAGGCCGTACTGCGTGAGCACGGCGTCGATGCCGAACGCGTCGGCCGACAGCGCGATGGCGAACTCGAGGACCTCCCAGAGGACGCCAAAGGCGAGGACGAACAGCAGGATGAAGACGGCGACGAACCGCTGAGGGAAGTGGATCCCATCGGCGTGCTCGTGGAGCGCGCGGACGGTTGCATAGCCGACGCCGGCGACCAGCGACGCCGACAGCGCGTGGGTCATGTGATCCCACCACCAGACCTGACTGTAGAGCGTTCTGGTAGCACCGGGGAGTCCGACAGTACCGAAGGCGTGGAGGAAAACAGCAGTGGTGATCCAGAGCGTGAGCCGCGGGTCCATCGGAATCTCGTAGTCGCGCTCGAGGATCGGCGGGAGTTGCGTCACGGCCAGCGCCACGCCGGTGTTGATCACGATGCCGGCGTTCCCCCGGTCGATACCGACGAACAGCATGCCGACCAGCCCGATCTCCATGAGGTAGGTGAGCTGGCGCTGGCGCTCCCGGGATGGGAGTAATCTGTCGAGGTTACGCATTGGTATCCTCCGCGGCGGCCATTTCATCGGGTGGACGACACTGCTCGTGGCGGCCGAGCCGCCGGAAATACAGTTCGAAGACGATACCGGCACCGAGCCCCGTAACCGTGGAATAGACGAATTCCCACATCACGGCGTCGTGGTCAGTGGGGAACGGGACACCGAGGAGTCCGGCGGTGCTCCACCGAAAGAGCGCCCAGAGGGCGGCGGCGGCCATCGTCGTGACGGCGACAAAAATGACCGCGAAACTCGAGGTCATCCGCACGGTCGTAAACGTCTGCAGTTCGACGGCGAAAACGAGGGCGATCGTGGCGACCGAGAGATACGAGGCGACGTGTCCCGTCAGCCGGTCGGAGCCAAGCGCCAGTCCGAGGACGGGCAGCGCCGCGAGCAAGAGCACCTCCCAGGGGATCATCGCCTCCCACGAACGGACGGCAATCGGCGGCAGCAGTGCCAGCGCGACGAGCGCCACGGCAAACGTCGCCCAGAGGATACCGCCGGTCACGAACTCACCGAGACCGATGAGCGCGATCGCGACGACCAGGAGCCACGAGAGGGCCGCGTTGGTCCGGCCGTCGACGATCAGTTCTTCGAGTGAAGCCTGAGACACAGTGAATCGTACTGACCGTTCTCACAAAAACGTAGTCGTCATGCGGTGGCCCGAAACAAAGACACGTGAGGCGGTCATGCTGGTACGACGAGCAGGTAGACGGCTGCATACGCGGCCAAGGCGACGGCGATAGCTGCCACCGTCGTGAGCCCGGTCTCGAAGACCGCGTCGGCGGACGGACGCCACCGATCGCGCGCGCCGAAGGGACGCCAGTAGGAGTCCTGGACGACGCCACAGAGGAGGCCGACGCCGAGGATCGAGAAGACGAAATGATAGGATACCTCGAGCGTCGGCGGCGTCACGGCGAGTGCGGCGACGCCGTAGACAGCGCCGACGGCGGCCCGGCGGTCGACGGCCGCGAGGATCGATCGATCGGTGACCCGATACGCCACCGCGATCGCGAACGCGATCGTGGCGAGTTCGATCGCGAACGCCCCAAGCAGGTGCAGCGTCGGATCCGGATGGAGCACGACGCGTGACTCGAGGCCCGGCGAGCCGAAGGGGAACAGCCAGTCAGGTGGCGAGCCGGTCACGAGATCGCCCCACGGGTGCGACCAGAGGCCCCAGAGTGCGGCGAGGGCCACCGTCGCCGGTGGCAGCGTCGACAGCCGGGAGACTCCACGGGAGACGAAGATTCCGCTGGCTACGAACAGCACCATCACGAACGCGGCGAGGGGACCGTCCCAGACGAGCGCGACCGCAACGAGGGCCACGAGAGCCGCGAGTCCGACGACGTGGCCGACGCGCTCGCGCGCCGAGTGCCCGCGGACGGCGAGCAACCCGAACGCCGGCGCGACGACCGCCCCGACCACCAGCGAGTGGGTGACCGATCGGTGGACGGCCCGGCTCGCGCCCCAGAACGCCGCCGGGGCCCCGAGATCGCCGCCGAGGGCCTGCCACTCGAGGAGGCCGACGAGTGCGTACGCGACGTCGATATCCGGAATCGCGGCGAACGCGCCTGCGACAGCGCCGACGAGTAGGGCCGGCCGGCGATCCCACCCCCGCCAGTCCGCAGCAAGTGCCGCGACGGCGAACGCGAGCAAGGCGTGCCCGACAAACATGGATATATCGGGTATGCGGCGGGTCCTCTTAAACAACTCGTAGCTGTGTCAACACTACCCACCCGATAATGAGTCCGGGACAGTGTACCCGACACCAGATCGCCGGTGTCGAACGGAGAGCTATCGTTCGCCGCTGCCGGTAGGTCTTTGCAAGTGGCACGCGAGCACACGCCCATGGCTCAGCAACCGTCGACTGAGGCGACTGGCGCACCGTCCGTTGGCGAACTCACACCTCCGGATCGGACCCTGATGGGTCCTGGACCGAGCGACGTGAACCCGCGCGTACTGCGGGCGATGAGCACGCCGCTCGTGGGACATCTCGATCCCTCCTTCATCGAGATCATGAACGAAGTTCAGGAGCTGTTGCGCTACACCTTCCGGACGGACAACCAGTGGACGATTCCGGTCTCGGGGACCGGCTCGGCCGCGATGGAAGCAGCGATCGGTAACGTCGTCGAACCCGGCGATACGATGCTCGTCCCGACCAACGGCTACTTCGGCGGCCGAATGGCCACGATGGCACAGCGGGCCGGCGGCGAGGTCGTCGAAGTCGACGCACCGTGGGGCGAACCCCTCGAGCCCGACATCGTCGCAGACGCACTGGCAGAATACGACCCCGATATCTTCGGGTTCGTTCACGCCGAGACGAGTACGGGCGTGCTTCAGCCTGACGTCGCCGAGCTGACGGCTGCGGCCCACGACCACGACGCGCTCGTGATCGCCGACACCGTCACCTCGCTGGGCGGCGTCGAACTACGCGTCGACGAGTGGGACATCGACGTGGCCTACTCTGGTCCACAGAAGTGTCTCTCCTGTCCGCCGGGTGCGAGCCCACTCACGCTCTCGGACGAGGCGATGGAAAAAGTCCTCTCGCGTGAGGAAGACCCCCGCTCGTGGTACCTCGATCTCTCTTTGCTCGAGGGCTACTGGGGCGACGAGCGCTCCTATCATCACACTGCACCGATCACGAACGTCTATGCGCTCCGGGAGGCCCTGCGACTCGTCGCCGAGGAGGGGATCGAAGATCGCTGGGCGCGCCACGAACGGCTCGCCGGTGCGCTCAAAGCCGGTGTCGAGGCGATGGGCCTCGAGATGAACGCCCCCGACGAGTACTGGCTGCCGAGTCTCAACGCCGTCCGCGTTCCCGACGGCATCGACGACGGCGCGGTCTGTGATGCCTTACTCGAGCAGTACGACCTCGAGATCGCGGGCGGACTCGGCGATCTCGCCGGCGAGATCTTCCGGATCGGCTGTATGGGCCACTCCGCACGGCCCGAGAACGTCATCTACGTCGTGACCGCGCTGGGTGACGTCTTGGAGTCGATGGGCGCAGATGTCGAGCCTGGTAAAGCCGTGACTGCGACGCGACGCGCGCTGAAAGAATAGGGAGTCGACTGCGGTATTCTGCCGTTTCTATGCCGATGCTCGGGGTCCTGGGGGCGCTCGTTCGACCTGATAGTCTTCCCCGTCGACGACGATGATGGCCCACTCGTAGTTCGGATTCGTCCGCTCGAGCCGTGCCTCGAGGTCGTCGGCGTCGTTTGGTTCGGCGACGAAACAGTGGAACTGTCCCGACGACGCAGACGGAAGCTCTCCTGTCTCGAGAACGGTGTTTACGTGGACGACTTTCCACGCACGTTCGGCGCGGAATTCGGGGCCGTTGCCTTCGACGGTGTAACCCAACTCTGCGAAGATCGACCTGGCCTGCTCGACGAGTCGCATGTTAACAGGACCCATTCGATACCATCTATGGGACCATCCCTCATAAATGTTAGTACGTGACAAAGATTCGCCGTATCACTGCGCGTCTTCGAAGCAACCTGCACTAGTTTCGGTCATCTGTGTTACAGGATCGGTGGTCGCGACTGATAATAGGGAACAGTCGTCTGCCAACAGCGAGGCCACGACGAAACGCGGGCAGTACGAACGATGACCACGAGAGCGGCGGACGGACCGTTACTCGTGGGCGGCGTCCCACTCGGTCGGTTTGCGGAAGTTTCCACACTGGTTGCACTTGATCCGACCCATCGCGTCCATCGCGGTATCGAGTGACTCGCAGTTCGTGCAGAACCAGCCATAGCGGCGCTCAGCGTCGCTAGACTCGTAGGCGACGAGGAAGGGCCCCTTCGATCCTTTGTCGCCCTCCGTCTCCGAGATGTAGACGGTGTCGCCGTCGTCGGTCGACCAGGTTTGCATGCCCAGCGATAGCGTCGCTTCCGATAAATGATTGTCTTTCCGGCATGGATGCGCCGACACACGGCGAACGGTACCCTCACGTGCGGCCGAAATCACACGCCAGAGCCGACAATGTGATAGGTTCCCAAGGATGACAGTCCGTACTGAAAGGTTTACCCGCGCGGAAATCGTCCAGTTGGCTAATGTCGCTGGTCGTCGTTCCTGTTCGATATCCCCTGTCAAAGCACTCGCGACGAACGCTCGAGCGGGCCCTCGAGATCGCTCGCACGCGAGATGCAGCGCTGACGGTTCTCCACGTGAATCTCTACCAAAACGGGAAGAAAGTGACGCGGGTCGATCTGAAAAACGCCGTCGAGAAGGCGTTCGGCCGGATCGAACGGGCCCGGTATGTCGTCCGGACCGGCTTTCTCGTCGAGGAGAGTATCCTCGACGAGGTCGCCGCCGAGGGTGCCGATATCGTCGTGATCGGCTCCAAACAGGCGAGTCGGCTTCGACGGATCTTCCAGCGATTTACCGATAACCCGAACATCGACCAGTATCTACGAAACCACCTCGACTGTGAGGTCATCACAGTCGAAAGTGCACGCGCCTAAGAGGTGTCAACGGGCAGTCGCCGATTACTCGTGAGCACCGGCGTTCCGAACGACGAACACCGGGATCGAGGCGTTGTCGACGACCCGCTCGGAGACGCTGCCAAGCGAGGTGACTTTCTCACGGGGACTCTTGCCCCGCGTCCCGATGACGATCAGATCGATCTCCTGTTCGTCGGCATACTCGAGGATCGTCTTCGACGGCGTCCCGTGTTGGACATCGCTGACCGTCTCGAGGCCCTCGTCGGCCGCTCGCTCTGCGACGGCGGCGACGGCCTCCTGTCCTTCGTCCTGGAGCGAGTGCTCGAGGTTCGTACTGGTCTCGTCGTCGGCAGCGGCAGTGATGCGGCTGTCGACGACGTACAGCGCGTGCACCGTCGCGTCGTTGTCGGCGGCAATCGCCAGACCGTGGGTGAGCGTCTCGGAAATCGTGTCGCTTCCGTCCGTGGGAATGAGAATATCGTCGTACATCTGTCGGTCGAGTTTCGAATTGGGCCGGACCCAGTATAAATTACACCCACACTACGAGTCGATGGGAGCGGTCCGGCCGCACACGGCGGATCGGTCCGCCGTCACCGATCCGCCGGATCCGCTGGCCGCTCGCCTGGCTCGACGGGCGCGTCGGTCGCCGAGTGCTCGAAGCCCGATTCATCGACGGCCAGCCGCGCGACGCCGCTGGTCTCGTCGAAGACGTGATGGCGGCGGGGGTATGCGAACTCGACGTCGAGGTCCGCGAATCGCTCGCCGATCGCTTCCTGGACCGCCGACCGGATGATCGGCTGTTTGTAGGGATGTTCCATCCAGAAGAAGAGCTCGAGGACGATCCCGTGATCGCCGTACGTTTTGATGTTGCATTTGGGTGCCGCGGCGTACCGGGCGCTGCCGATCCGGATGTCTGGCCCCCCGGAGATGACGTCGTTGACGGACCGGGCAGCCCGTTCGGTAGCCTGCCGTGCTGCCTCGAGGTCACTGTCGTAGGTGATCTCGAGGGTGAGCGAGGTTCGCGTGCGTTCGTCTTCCGCGGAGTAGTTTACCACGTCGCGCGCGTGAATATCGGAATTCGGAATGACGATAAAGGTGTTCTTGAGAGTGAAGATCTTGGTGTAGCGGATCGTGATGTCCTCGACGAACCCACGGTGGCCGGCGTCGGTCACCTCGATCATGTCGCCGATCTCGTAGGGACGGTCGGCCAACACGTAGAAGCCGTTGATCAGACTGCCGACCACGGGTGCGAGGACGACTGCGATCACGGCCGAAATGACGGTCACCGAGAGGAGGATCTGCGTGTTGCCGACGCCGATAATGCTGGCAGCGATGGTGGCGGTCCAGATGAGGGTGGCGACTCTGACGCCGCTGAGAACCGATCGCGTGACGCTCGGTCGCTTGATCCGGCGTGCGACCGTCCGGCCTGCGAGGCGAACGATGACCTTCGAGAGGTACCAGCCGGCGGCGAGCACGACGAGTGCGAGGACGATCTGGATCACGTCCAGGGGGACCGTTCTCGGGAGCAGCTCCTGAATCGCTTTGGCCACCGAGTTTTCGGCGGCGCTCTCGTTGGCCTGAAGGACCCCGCGCATGCCAACACACTCTGGCCCGCTGTGGTTAAGCGTTCTGACCCTCTCTCCGAGCGACCGGTCGTGAAACAACCCGATTTCGAAAACGCGTGCTACTCGATGTATAATAAATCATTTAGTCACCGATGTCGTAGGGACGGATATGGCACCAGACGAACTTCGCTCGACGGTCGAACGCGTCGGCGACCGGTTTAATCTCGGCGAGTACGAGATCGACGCCTATCTCACTGTCTTAGAGCAAGGTCAGCTCACTGCAAGCGAGATCGCAGACCGAACGGAGATCCCCCAGCCCCGGGTGTACGACACCGTCCGCAGCCTGAGCGACCGTGGACTGGTCGAACTGCGCGAGTCCCGCCCGATGAAGGTCGTCGCGATCGATCCCGCGGAAGCCTTCGACGACGTCCAGACCTCCTTCGAGCAGATGATCGCCGACCTCGAGGCCCGCTACACCGCGCCGGCCAGAGACACGGAGGCCGTCTCGCTGGTCAAATCGCGGTCGACGATCCTGCGTTACCTAGAGGAGGTCATCGACAGCGCGGAGTTCGAACTCGCACTGTCGCTCACGCCGGACCTGCTGACCCGGTTCGAGGCGGATCTCCGTGATGCGGTCGACGCCGGCGTAAGCGTGGACCTGATCGTGACGCCGGCCAGCGAGGCCCCCGATCCGGACGCGTTCGACTACGGCGCGGTTGCCTCGACCGCACGCGCCCGACGCGGGATCACGACGCCGGTCGTCGCGGTTGCCGACGGCAACTACTCGATGTACGCGACCCAGGACGCCCTGCGTGACGACCAGGATCGGTACGGCGTCATCTTCAACCGGTCGGCGCTTGGCTTCCTCATCTCCGGGTTCTTCGGGACCGTCCTCTGGACAACTGCCGATCGAACGCTCGGCGAGGACGACACTGCACGGTCGTACCCCCGGAAGTACGCCTCGATCCGCCGGTGCGTGAAGGATCTGCTCGATGAAGGCGGCGATTTCTACGCGACTATCGACGGCCGCGACGTCGAAATCGGTGGCCAGCGGATCGTTCGCGGACAGGTCCGTGATATCGCCTTCGAGGTCAGCGAAGAGGTCGCCAGTCTCACGATCGACACCGAAGACGGCGAGGAGGTCACTGTCGGCGGCCGGGTCGCCGCCCTCGAGGACGTCGAAGCCCACGAGATCCACATCGGCCGGAACGAGCCACCAGCGCTCGAGGACTGAGACGGTCTACTGTCCCGATGTCCCGGCGCACCCGCAGGACGGGTCGCAGGTGCGCTAGCAATAGCAAGCCCGTCCGAGAAAACCGGGTCGCTCGAGATGCCGCGATGGCGTCGTGGACGGAGACGCAGTTATAACAACAACTGAAACGGTTGACATACCGATCGCGCAGCCCTCGTGCGATCGGGTGTGCAGTGACGTTCATACTGTCGGACAGCAGTCAATACGACATCGGTCGCGGATTCGCGGCCGTCTCCACTGGTGACGGCTGCAGCAGCGCGACCGATCGTCGCGTCGTTCTGTCCGACAGTATCAGTGGCTACGATAGCACCGGAAGACGGAAACAGCGAAATCACAACTCAGGACCGCTTCACCCGAATATCACGAACCGGGAGTTGTGCCTCATTAATCGGGTAGGCGCATGGTACTGATATCTAATAGCACCCTACAAGTAGTGTCAAATGAACATACCGCGTATAACAATTAGACGATTTCCTGCACGTTGCCATAAGACCGTGCTATTCGAAAGCGGCCCAGCAAGATCAGCCCCAACGAGAGGCGACGATCCGTCGAGGAGTGGACCAGACCGAGCGAACGGCGGGCAGTGGTCGGCGAACAACCGGCACCGATCCAGACGGAACATCCGGCGAGAACGAGCGAGCGGTGATCGTCAATGAGCAGCACAGCAGCACCAGCACGCGAGACTCCGGATGCGGTGTCTGGATGACACCGCATCGGCGGTGACAATGACGACGTCGAATCACTCTCACAGGACGTCGCCTTCGAGATGTTGAGTTGCAAACGCCGGCGAGACGTGCTCCGCTATCTTCGACATACCGGCGGGAGCTCCGAACTGCGCCCGCTCTCGCGGCAGATCGCCGCGTGGGAAAACGACGTCCCGCTCGAGGCAGTGACCTACAAGGAACGGGCGCATGTCTACACGGCGCTTCGGCAAGCGCACCTCCCGAAGTTGGACAGCTATGACATCGTCGAGTTCGACCCCGATCGCGGAACCGTCGCCCTCACCGGGCGAGCGATCTCGACGTGTACCTGGACGTGAATTCCCGCGGCGAGGTCAGCTGGAGCACGTACTACGTCGTTCTCGGCAGCTTCTCGATCGCGTTCGCCGCCCTCATCCTGCTCACCGCCTTCCCGTTCGGTTTCCTGCCAACCGGAGCCGGCGTCCTGATCGTCGGCCTGCTCTATCTCGGATCGGCGATCGCACACCGGCTCTACGAACGTCGAACGTAGATCAGCAGCGGCACCCAGTCGCCGCAAGAACACTTCGCGTCGATCTAGGAATTCTGGCACCGGCTGTTGTTTTCGACAGTCGGAAACACCTCGTGTTTTAGATTTTAAGCCGACAAAGGGGTATATATCTCGAAGAAAACGAAACAAACAGCTCTTGTACCCACATTCGCCGATACTTCGTGCAGAAAAGTAGGAGTATTGGTTCAACTGATCACATGACAGGGGATGCTTCGTCGATACAGGCGGCTCGAGTAGCCAGGCCTACCACTGACAGGTTATGACTGGGAACTGATCACTTCACGAACGACACAAAAGAAGACAGTAATCTTCAGAGGGTAAACTCACCAGCGGTTATGATGCTGTTCTTGCTCTCTGCCGTGCCGTTGAGAAGCGCCATCATACCGGTGCCGCCGACTGCGGCGCCCGCGCTGATGCCGCCGAGGCCGGCGAGAATCTTGCGTCACGCGAGTCGAAAGGTGTCGTCAGCCATCGTCGTTCGCCCTCATTGGGAGAGGGCCCACCGGCAGAGTCAAACCGCAGCGGGTCGGGTGGCCGGCACCGGCGTGGTCCGGGTCTGATTCGGGACGGTCGGTTACTCGAAGACGACGTCGAACGCGACGCCTTCGTTGCTGCCGGAATAGTCGCCCTGGAGGGTCACGGTCGCCTCACCGCTGAGTTGGAAGGACGTCGAACCGTCGAGGTCCGTGTTCACCAGGAGGTGTTGGATCTCCCGACCGCTACCGTCGTTCGATGCCGTGACACTCGTCGGGCCGTCCAACGAGACCGGGCTTCCGCCAATGGAAAGGCTATCGATAGACGCCTCGACAGTCGCCTCGTCGGCTTTCCCCTGGATCGCCATGCGGCCGTCCGGTTGCGGGTCATCGAGGGTGTCGCTGAGGTCGGTCCCATCGAACGTGAACGAGAGTTCATCGCTGCTCTCGTCGTAGGAGACCGACCAGTCGACGGTTTCCCCACTTGTCCACACGTAGTTCGCCGACTCGAATTCACCAGCGGTGCCAGGTTCGTCACCGACAGCCAGCTCCCAGGCACCGGAGGAACTGTTGTCCCCGTACCGGGCGCGGGCACCGCCGCTGATTGTTCCATCCCCGTTGAACTCGCGTTCGATCTTCGCGAAGCCGTCGCCGATTTCGGTCGTCGTTTTCTCGAAGTCGTCACACCGCTTCGCTTTGAAGTCGAAGTTGGCTTCGAACTTCCCTTTGCCCTTGAACTTCACGTGCTTGGGGATCCACCACTCGAAGCCGATGTATCCCGTATTCGAGTAATCGATACACCAGTCATCCTCGTCGTGAGGCCCACAGGCGCCGAACATGACGCCGGTCATTGGACAGCGGCCACGACCGTGCTTGCCGTGTTTGCCGTGCTTGCCGTGTTTGCCGTCCTTGCCGTCCTTGCCGTGCTTACCGTGCTTGCCGTGGTCTTTGAACGCGGCGCCATCGCAACGCCTTCTCGAGCGCGGTCGTAGACGTTCAGCTTCGTCCTCTCGCCGCCAGCGACTTCGATCCGGCAGAGCGGCAGGTTGCTCTCCCATCTGAACCCGACGGGTTTCCCCTTCTTGTTCTTGAGTATCTTCTTGATGGTGACACAGAGTTCGGGGAGAAGACCATCCGGCCCGTCGCCGACGCCATCGATAACCAGCTTGGTGCCCTCGCCGAGGTTCTCGATATCGTGGACTTTCGGCTTTTTGACGTAGTCCTTGATATTGTCGTCTGTGATCCAGATGGGATCGCAGTTGGAGTCCCGCGGGTACGCATAGTAGTGGATGCCATCCTCGTCGAACGGCGACGCGACGTACGGATCGCCCGAGATGTGCACGCCCTTTTTCAACTTTCGGAGCACTCGCTTGAGCGACCCTTGGACGATTACGGGCTCGTATTTCTGATACTTGTTGTCGCCACGGTTATTGTATCCGTTGCCGCCGTTACCGTTCTCCGCACAGCAGACGTCGATATTGCTGATACCCTGTCCCGTGGGCGTCGAGAAGGTGGCACCATCGAGGATGACCGGTACGTCGAATACGTAGACGTTCTCGCCCTGATTACCACCTTTCACGCTGACGATCTGGACGGGACCGCTCGACGAGAGTGTGACCGTCCCACTTGTTCGACTATCGACGGTGATCGTGACACATCCCTCCGCAGTATCGTTAGCCTCGAAGTTCCCTCCGAAGACCTCAGATCCGTCGATGTCACCGGACTCGAACCGCTCGAGCTCATCCTCGTAATCGTCGCAGTCGTAATTTCCAGTGCCACCGAACCGATCGTCGGTCTTCGTGACGATGATCTCGTCAATCTCGGGAGTATCGTCGTCGACCGTCCCCATGACGACGGGGAAAGTACCGTTGTTCCCGCCGTTGTTCGGCGGCTTCACCCCGCCGAACTCGTCGTACCAGACACGCGCCCGTGCGAGGTGTTTGAGTTTCTTGTTGACCTTGACTTTCCCCGGATGGTCACAGAGGTGATAGCTGAGCGTCACCTCGCCACGGTATCCCGGTTTGATGCCGTGGAAATTGATGAGCGGGTCGCCAGGATCGGTGTAGTCGTCGTCAGTGCGAAGACCGGAGCTGAGGGGATCCCCGATGTTGACGAGCCCATCTTCACCGCAGTAGTCTATATCCGAATCCTGAATCCGATTGTTATTTCCGTCAGGGAACGCCTCGAGATCCCACCACTTGCCTTTCTTGCCGAACGATTCCTGCCAGTCGACCGCGACCGGGACGTCGTACTCGTCGTGATTGTCGTGCTGTTCGCCTGCGGTAACGCCGTAAGCACCGAGCGCGAGTCCGACGCCGGATGCGCCCATGCCCGCGAGCACGTTTCGTCTCGCGATGTTTCGTTTAGTTTCTTCCGACATGCTTTCTCTGCGTGCCCGGGAATCCCCAGGGGATCACGCATGAGATAGTGTCCGGAGAGACCACCGTATATATACACGAGCAGATGGGGGCGAAAAGATCGTTTGGCGGTTGTATAGGGGCACCGATACGATGTCTATGGACTGCTTGTGCCGTATTTAGCGCATGACAAGCATGTGCCGAGAGTGAGAAAGGAGTGGCTATGGAGTTCCGAGATTCATCGATCGGTGTGCGAAAATCGTACTGCAGCCGATCGCAGCGACCGCGACCGACGATCCCTGCCACCTGACTGGACTGCCCGACAATACGGATCGCATACTATTCGAGTATACCAGCACACAATCGCGACTGTCCCACTTAGTTACATCGTGCAAGCCGAGCAATTATGATGTGATATCTCGTTCAATCACTTTGGATGGGACAGAATACCACAGGGCGAGACAATCGTCATCGGATGTCCCGTCGAGCGTTTGTAAAGGCCGCGTCAGTATCGACCGCGACCGGCGCCATAGCCGTTACCGGCTGCCTCGGTCGCGGTCGCCAACCGGGAACGGTGGTAATGACCGCCGCCTCGGACGTCGCGGGGATCATGCACAGCGATGGCGACGAGCCATCGATCCAGCAGGCGCTGTGGGACGCCGGCCTTGACGAGGATATCCGCGTCGAGATCCAGACCGTCGTCAGCGACTCCGCAGCACGGATGCAGACCACCCAGTCGGCGCTCGAGGCGGGCCGTGCCCCACCCGACATCCACATGATGGACAGCGGCTGGACGGTTCCGTTCATCCTGCGGAACCAGACGGTCAATCTGACCGAACAGCTCCCGGACGAGACGCTGCAGTACGTCAACGACAACTATCTCGAGGCGATCCTCGAGACGGCGCGCGACCCCCAGAGCGGCGATCTCCACGCCCTGCCGCTGTTTCCGGACCTCGGGTTTACCCTGTATCGACAGGATCTCATCGAGGACGCCGGCTACGATACTGGCGGGTGGGCGACGGACCCACCGCGCTGGGAGGAGTTTTCGGCTGCGGTCCGCGACGCGAGGGATCAGGCCGGCCTCGATTACGGGTTCACGACGCAGGCAGCCGCCTACGAGGGACTGTCCTGTTGTACGTTCAACGAGGTGATGACGTCGTGGGGCGGGGCGTACTACGGCGGGGCAGACAACCTGTTTACTGCCGGTGATCGGACGATCACCGTCAACGATCAGCGGGTCATCGACTCGATCCGGATGATGCGCTCGTTCATCGAGGGGGAAGAGGCGAACACCCTCGATGGGTACCCCCAGATTTGCCCGTCGGCGGTCGTCCAGTGGACGGAACAGCAGTCACTCAACCCGTTCGCCGCCGGCGAGGCGGTCTCGAACCGCAACTGGTCGTACGCGATCGCGGAGACAGGTACGGAGGACGGGTTTGGCGAAAACCTCGGGGTGATGACGAGACCGTACGCGGTCTCCCAACAGGAGGCCCAGTATTCGGACGTCGGCGGCACCGCCGCGGCACTTGGCGGCTGGAACCTCGCAGTGAGCCCGTTTTCGAACCGCGAAGAGGAGGCGCTGCAGGTTCTCGAGGCCTTCGCCAACCAGGAAGTCATGCTCAGCGTCTTCCGACTTGGCGGGTTCCTGCCGCCGAACCTCGACCTGGTCGCGGAAGCCGATGCGAGCGACGTCGGTCCCGTCGCTCGCTACGCCGACGTGGTCACGTCGGCCAGCGAGAACGCGATCCCACGACCCGCAACTGACCTCTGGCCGGAACAGTCGGCGCTGATCTATCAGGCGGTCAACGCGGCCTACCGCGGCGCGCAAGCGCCCGAGGCGGCGATGAACGACCTCGCGAACGAACTCGAGCAGAGCGAAGCGGAGGTGTCATGAATGGTAACTGAAACCGACGATGGGACGGTGGCCGACACCGAGCCCGTGACTGACGGCGGAACGGTGACCGGCGGCGAGACAGGACCGAGCCACGAACACGAGCGGACCGGGAACGCCGCCGTCAACTGGATGGAGAACCTGAGCGAAGCGGCCTACGCGTACCTGCTGTTGTTGCCGGCTTTCGCGTTGCTGACGCTGATCGCGTTCTATCCGATGATCCGGACGTTCGTCATGTCGCTGCGCGCCAACCAGACGCGGGGGTTGGACCCGCTCGGTGGCTTCGTCGGCATCGAGAACTACGTCGATATCCTCGCCGGGAACGCACGGCTGGCACGACAGTTTCTCGACGTCGGGCTGACGTCGTCGTTTCCCTTCGTCGAACTCGGCACGCCGTTCTTCCAGCAGGCGCTGTTCGTCACGCTCGCCTTTGCGGTCATCAGCGTCGTCGTCGAGACGGTGATCGGGTTCGGGCAGGCCTACGTGCTCGATCAGGAGTTCACGGGGCGGCGCTGGGTTCGCGTGGCGATCATCCTCCCGTGGGCGGTGCCGATCGTCATCCAGGGGATGATCTTCTTCCTGCTGTTCCAGCCGACGGTCGGGTTCGGCTCCGACCTCATGCAGAGTCTCGGCCTCTTCAGCGGGACGCCGCTGGCCAACAGTCAGGACGCGTTCATCATCATCCTCGTGGCCGACATCTGGAAGTCGTCGGCGTTCATGGCCCTGCTGATCCTCGCGGGACTCCAGAGCGTCGACCGGAGCCTGTACGACGTCGCCCGCGTCGCCGGGGCCTCGCCGTGGCAGCGGTTCAAACTGATCACGCTCCCGCTCGTGATGCCGGCCCTGCTGGTCGCAATGTTGTTCCGAACGATGGACGCGATGCGGGTGTACGGCCTGATCGAGTCGACTGCCGGCTGTACGACCGTGCCGTCGCTGAGCTGTCTCGTCGTCGAAGCGATGTTCGGCGGCACGCGGATCTACGCGACGGCCGCCGCCGTGGCCTTTGCGACGGCGTTGGTCATCGGCCTGATCATCGGCGTGTATGTGCTGCTCTTCCGCGACACCGACGGAGGGATGTACTGATGACTGATCCAACCGATTCCACTGATCCGACGACCACCACCGACTCGAGCGACACCAGCGGTATCGACGATGGCAGCGACGGCCAGCCACGTGATCCGACACTCCGCCGTCCCGACGGCGGCGCGGTCCTCGAGGACGACCGTGATGCGGACCTCGACCGCGGCCCGTTCCAGCAGTGGGTGTCCGACTCCATCTCACACCCCGAGCGGGTCTACCGGGCGATGTTCTACGTCGCAGCGATCTTCTTCCTGTTTACCACGCTGTTTCCCTTCTACTGGCTGCTCATGGTCGCACTGACGCCGGAGGGACAGCTTCAGGACATCGTCTTCACGCCCAACGGCTTCAATCCCGGCGCGTTCGTCGAAGTCTTCCAGGTCATCCCCTTCCACATCTACATGTTCAATAGCTTCGTGATCGCGCTGGCCTCGACGATCGTCGTCCTCGTCATCGCCAGCCTCGCGGGGTATGCCTTCGGCCGTCTCGAGTTCCCCGGCCGAACGCCGCTGATGCTGCTGGTGTTGGTCATCTCGTTTTTCCCGCCGGCAGCCTTCTTCATCCCGCTGAACGACCTCTTTAACACCTCGTTCGCCATCCTCAGACCGATCACTGGCGACGGGACCCTCTACAACACGCCCTTCGCGCTCGTGACGCCGCTGTCGGCGATCTTCATGCCGCTGGCGATCTTCATCCTCACGACGTTCTACTCGCAGATCCCGGACGGACTCGAGGACGCAGCCCGCGTCGAGGGGACGACCCGACTCGGCGCGCTCTTCCGGGTTATCATCCCGCTGTCGGCACCCGGCGTTGCGACTGCCGGCGTGTTGACGTTCATCGCCGTCTACAACGAGTTCTTCTTCTCGTTCCTGATGACCGACGGCCAGCCCGAAAACTGGGCACCGATCCTCGACGGCATCCTCGCTTATCAGGGACAGTATCAGGTGTTGTACAACCTCATGGCCGCAGCGAGCATCCTCGGGGTGATCCCCGTCGCGATTCTCGTGGTCATCGCACAGGAAAAGATCGTCAGCGGGCTCACCGCGGGCGCACTCAAGGAGTAACCCAATGGCACGAGTACGACTCGAACACATCACGAAACGCTACGACGACGTCACCGCGGTCGACGACGTCAGTATGGAGATCGAAGACGGCGAGTTTGTCACATTCGTCGGCCCCTCGGGCTGTGGGAAGTCGACGACGATGGAGTCCGTCGCCGGACTGACCCAGCCGACCGAAGGCAAGGTGTACATCGGCGACGACGATGTCACGACTCTCGCACCCAAGGATCGAGGCGTCGCGATGGTGTTCCAGAACATCGCGCTGTTTCCCCACATGGACGTCTTCGAGAACATCTCGTTCGGACTGCGGCTCCGGACGTACGAAGACGAGGAGATCCGCCGTCGCGTCGAGCAGGCCGCCGACATCGTGCAACTCGAGGGGATGTTAGATCGGATGCCCGACGAACTGTCCGGTGGCCAGCGCCAGCGGGTGGCGATCGCCCGCGCGATCGTGCGCAACCCCGATGTCTTCCTGATGGACGAGCCGCTTGCGAATCTGGACGCGAAACTGCGCGTCCACATGCGAACTGAACTCCAGCGGCTCCACCGGGAGCTGGGGACGACGATCATCTACGTCACCCACGACCAGGCCGAGGCGATGACGATGTCGAACCGGATCGCCGTTCTCAACGAGGGGCGACTCCAGCAACTCGCTCCGCCGCTGACCTGCTACAACGAGCCCGCAAATCGGTTCGTCGCTGGCTTCATCGGCTCACCCTCGATGAACTTCGCCGAGGGCGAACTCGTCGACGGCGGCCTCGAGACGACCAACTTCACCGTCGATCTGGACGCCGCACGGCTGCCAGGAGTATCGATCGGCGACGCCGTCACGCTGGGGATCCGGCCGGAAGACGTTCATCTGACGGAGTATGCGGACTCGCTTGCCGCGTCGACCGATCCGATCGACGCCAAGACCGACGTGCTCGAGCCCATGGGCGACGAGGTGTTCGTCTACCTGCTGCTGGCCGAGGATGTAGCAGGGTCCATGGAGGAAGACCCCGCCACGTCACCGAACCAGTTGCTGATGAGCGTCACCCCCGACACGGAGATCGAAGCGGATCAAGACGTCGACGTCGTGTTAGATCGCTCGAAGATCCACCTCTTCGATGCAGCCACCGGTGAGGCACTGGTCCACGGCATTACCGGTCTCGAGGGACCAGAGTCAGGCACGGCGCCGACAGAAGCCGAATAGCGACTGGTCCTGTAGATCACGACCGTAGCCGAGTGCGTCGCCCGTCGCCACCGGTGACGAGCGGTCGCACGCGCTCGAGGACTGTGTGATTCCGTTCATCTGGCAGGATGGCGACTAACTCGCATGACAGTTGGACGGGCCGATCTTCGGCTCATGCTGTTTGGCGATGGAGGGAAGTCGCTCGAGCCGAATGGTTTGGTATAGCGGGGAAGGGTGTATCAGTCTGAAACGAACCGACCGACGACAGCATAAAATGAGTTCGAAATGACACGAAAGCGATCCGATATCAAAGCCGGAATCGTCGGGCTCGGCAACATCGGCCAGTATCACGCAGAACGACTCGTCGAGCACGGCGTGACACTCGTCGGTGGCATGGACGTCGCCACCGAGGCTCGGACGCGCTTCGCTCGCCGGTACGACGTCGATGTCTACGACGATCACCACGAGTTGTACGATACCGTCAACGCCGTCATCATCACGACACCGAACAAGTACCACGAAGAATACGCGATCGATGCCTTCGAACGCGACATTCACGTGTTACTCGAGAAGCCACTGGGTCACTCCCTCGAGAGTGCAGAGCGGATCGCCGAGGCGGCGGCGGACTCGGAGGGATACGCCATGGTGGGGTTTAACAACCGGTTTGCGAACGCAGTCCGGATCGTCAAAAACCGTATCGACCGGGGTGAACTCGGCGACGTATCGCACCTCGAGGCCAACTACGTCCGGCGACGTGGGATCCCGGGCCGGGGGACGTGGTTCACTCGCCGCCAGATCGCCGGCGGGGGCGCGCTCATCGATCTGGGTGTTCACGCCATCGATCTGGCGTTGTATCTGCTCGGGTACCCCGAGGTCGAGGAGGTAAGCGGCGTTGCCCGCAGCGAGTTCGGCTCCCGCGAGGAGTACGCCTATCTCGACATGTGGGCCGACGACGCAGGCCCCGAGGGGTTTGATGTCGACGACTCCGCCAGCGCCTTCATTCGGTGTGCGGGCAACCGAACGATCTCGCTCGAGGTCGCGTGGGCGACTAACCGACCGGCCACCCACGAGTTCGTCGTCCGCGGCACCGACGCCGCTGCTCGATTCGACCTCCTCGAGGGTGATCTTTCGATCTACTCCGCGAGCAACGTCGGCCCGGATCACCTCGAGAATACGACCATCGAAACGCGCCAGAACGACACCCACTCGGACGAGCAGCAGGCCTTTTTCGACCGGATCATCACCGACGGGAAGCGTCAAAACACCGTCGAGGAAGCACTCGCAGTCCAGCGGATCATCCACGGAATCTACGACTCGAGCGAAACGGGCCGGACGGTCACGCTCGAGGACTGATAGCAGGGTGTGACAGCACCGGCGTCATCGCAGCCGTCCTCGGCCACGCCGGCGACTCGATACCAGAGAGCGGCTACCGAGCAGTATCGGGCACGATGTTTACGGTTCTGAGCCACCAAGGGGAGATATGGAAACACCGCCCGAACTGGAAGCTGCAGCCGGTGAGACGACGGATATCACGATCACCAACCGCGAATACGAGGACGAGAGCGTCATCGCCGTCGATTTCGGTCCCACCGGTGAGACGCCGGCGGTGGACATCGTCGACGACACGGCGATCGTCGTCGTCGGTGACGAGCAGTTCGAGTTCGCCGTCCCCGAGGACGCCAGCGACGTGACCGTCAACGACGGGATTCTGACGATCAGCGGCTAATACGGGCTGCTGTCACTGGGTACCGACACCTACAGAGCGGAGGTGCGCCGGCACCCACTGACAGCCGTCCGTATGACGCCGTCACGACCGACACCGCGAGCGGGGACGGTCCTCATCCTCCGCCACCCGCAACCGAGTGCCTGCCAGCCGTCGTTTTATCTCGCCGGGTGTGGTCGCTGCCCCCATGGAGCTCGGCGTTCACACTCCGCCGCTGGCCGACGAATCGCTCGAGGAAGCGCTGCCGTATCTCGACGACCTCGGCGTCGGCGCGATCGAGCCCGGCGTCGGCGGCCACCCGGGGCAAGCACACCTCACCCGATCGGCGTATCTCGACGACGAGAGCGAACAGGCCGAACTCAACGAGCTGCTTGCGGAGTACGACATGCGGATTAGCGCGCTCGCGACGCACAACAACCCCTTGCACCCCGACGACGAGCGCGCCGAACACGCCGACACCGAACTCCGCGAGGCGATCCGACTGGCCGCTCAACTCGAGGTCGATGCCGTCACCTGCTTCTCGGGGCTTCCGGCGGGCAGTCCGACCGACGAGACGCCCAACTGGATCACCGCACCCTGGCCGCCACAACACGCCGACGCGCTCGAGTACCAGTGGGAACAGGCGACCGAGTACTGGGGCGAGATTGCCGATTTCGCCGCCGACCACGAGGTCGACGTGGCGATCGAGATGCACCCAAATATGCTAGTCTATGAACCGCACGGGCTGGCACGGCTGCGCGAGGCAACCGGCGATCGGATCGGCGCGAACTTCGATCCCTCACACCTCTACTGGCAAGGAATCACGATCACTGACGCGATCCGGTATCTGGGCGAGCGCGACGCGATCCACCACGTCCACGCCAAGGACACGCAGATCTACGACGCACGGGCCCGCGAAAAGGGTGTGCTCGATACGACCCCATACGACGACGAACCCAATCGGTCGTGGCTGTTTCGCTCGGTGGGCTATGGCCATGGCGAAGCCCACTGGAAGGACATCGTCTCCACCTTGCGTATGGTCGGCTACGACGGTACGCTGAGCATCGAACACGAGGACTCCCTGACCAGTTCGCGGGAGGGCCTCGAGAAAGCGATCGATCTGCTCGGGCGGGCACTCTTCGAGACCCAACCCGGTGAGGCATACTGGGCGGAGTGAGTCGCCGAGTGGCTACCCCTCGACCGATCTGTCGAGCGAGTCGGTCGACGACCGCTCGTGAACTTCGACACCCTCGGCACGGACGACGACCTCGTAGCCTTCGTACGCGAAAGAAACCACTGTGTTACTGGCACCACCGACAGTGGTGGAGAACATATCGTCAAGCGCCTCGGGGTTGACGACCGTGAACAGCGGGTCGTATTCCGGGGGCTCGACGTCGGTAACGTCGATGCCCTCCGCGGCGGCGATGGCCTCGATGATCGCCTGCGACGGCGACCACCCCCCATCGGACACCGACGTTTCGTCCGGCGTAGACATACTAGCGCCGTAGAGGTACATATTGATAAGTATAGTGGCTAATTCAGCAGTTGAACGACTGATAGTAACATTCCCACCCGAATTCTGGGTGATGGCTGATCGAGCGGCGCGCCGATCACTCGCCGCGGGCCCGCTCGAACAGGTCGATCGCTCGCTCCCGGCGGTCGGCGTGGTCGACGATCGGTGCCGGATACGCGGGGGCGACCTGCTCTCGTTCAGCCGGCGCTAATTCGTGCCAGCCGTGGATTTCCGCTGCAGTCGCGTCGGCGAGTTCGGGGACGTACTCGCGGATGTACTCACCGTCGGGGTCGTACTCCCGGCCCTGTTTCATCGGATTGAACACCCGGAAGTACGGCTGGGCATCGGTGCCGGTCGAGCCCGCCCACTGCCAGCCGCCGACATCGTTTGCGGTGTCGTGGTCCGCGAGTTTCCGTCGGAACCAGTCGTAGCCTGCCCGCCAGTCGGTCAGCAGGTCCTTGGTCAGAAACGAGGCGACGAGCATCCGCACGCGATTGTGCATCCACCCCTCCGTGCGCAGCTGGCGCATCCCCGCGTCGACGATCGGATACCCCGTCTCGCCGGCTTGCCAGGCCTCGAGTTCGGCCGGGTCGTTCTCCCACTCGATCTCGTTCGTGTAGCCGCTGAAGTTCTCGGTGACAGTTTCGGGGTTGAACGCCAGCACGTGGGCGTAGAACTCCCGCCAGGCGAGTTGGCGCTGGAACGCACGGACACTCTCGCGGTCGTCGTCCGTCTGTGCCCGCTCGAGCGCTCGTTCCGTCGCCGCGTACAGTTCCCGCGGGCCGATCGTCCCCCATTTGAGATGGGGGGAAAGCCGCGAGGTTCCACTCTCGGCGGGGTAGTCACGTCGCGCCGCGTAGTCGTAGATCGGCCCCGCACAGAACGCCGCGACGCGCTCTCGAGCGGTCGCCGTCGTCACCGTCGGCGGCGTCGCCTCGGGGTCGTCGAACCCCAGATCCGCGAGCGACGGGATCGGGTCGCCCGAGACAGTAGCGAGGTCGCTCGGATCGGGCTCGTCGGCCGGGTCCCGTTTCTCGCGGTCGCGCCACTTCTTCCAGAAGTACGAAAACACCGAGTAGTGTGCGCCCTGATTCGGCGTGATCGACCCCGGTTCGTGGTGGATCGCGTCGTGGATCGACTCACACGTGACGTCCGCATCCTCGAGCGCTGCCCGAGTCGCCCGGTCGCGGTCCTGCGCGAGCCCGGTGTAATCCTCGTTCCAGACGACGCGCGTCGCGTCATACTCGGCTGCGACCTCGGGGACGACCGCACTCGCCTCGCCACGGACGACGAGCAGGTCGCTTCCGTGCTCGCGGTACCACGCCCGCAGGTCGTCGAGGGCCTCGAGCAGACACGCAACCCGGATCGGCGAGGCGTACTCGAGGACGGTCGGATCGAGGACGAACAGCGGGACGACCGGGCCGTCGTCCCCGGCATGTGCGAGCCCGCGATTGTCGCTCGGACGGAGATCCCGGCGGTGCCAGTGTACGATCACACGTGACCTGACGACTCGAGGGACGAAAACATCGCGTTTCCGGCGATCCGTGACCGACGGCAGGGCACCAGCGGTCCGCCATTTATCTTCGATCGATGAAAGTCGTAGTTAGAACAGTGTAATCAGTCCATGAACGTCTTTGCTCCATTCGTATGCCGGTCATAACAATGCCTGCGTCCCCGGACAGCCGTGGTGTGGAAACGGTTCCCATGACAGCGGGGCGCGCCGGTCCTCCCCGATCGGTCGCGGCCACTCCAGGGAACGGCCACGAGAGACAGCTATGAAACTCGCACTCATCGGCTTCGGTCAGGCAGGCGGGAAGGTCGTCGACGAGTTCCTGGCGTTCGACGCTCGGATCGACGGCGGCTTCGTCGAATCGGCGATCGCAGTCAACTCCGCGACGACGGACCTCAAAGGGCTCGAGCACGTCCCGACCGAGAACCGCGTCCTCATCGGGCAGGCTCGCGTCAAGGGTCATGGCGTCGGTGCGGACAACGAGCTCGGTGCGGCGATCGCCGAGGAAGACAGCGACGAGATTCAGGGCGCGATTGATCGGATTCCGATCCACGAGGTCGACGCGTTCCTCATCGTCGCCGGCATGGGCGGGGGCACCGGCAGCGGCGGCGCACCGGTCCTCGCGAGACAGCTGAAGCGAATCTACACCCAGCCGGTCTATGGGCTGGGCCTCCTTCCAGGAACGGACGAAGGCAGCATCTACACGCTCAACGCCGCCCGGTCGTTCCGGACGCTCGTCGACGAGGTCGACAACCTGTTGGTCTTCGACAACGACGCCTGGCGCAGCGCCGGCGAATCCGTCGGCAGCGGCTACGACCGCATCAACCGCGAAATCGCCGAGCGGTTCGGCCTCCTCTTTGCCGCCGGCGAGGTCCAGCAGGGCGACCACGTTGCGGAAAGCGTCGTCGACTCCTCGGAGATCATCAACACGCTCTCGAGCAGCGGCGTCTCCACGATCGGCTACGCGAGCGAGACCGTCGAGACGAACGACGGACTCCTTTCCTCGCTGACCAGCAGCGACGAGACGTTCGACGAGGGTGTAGCGACCAACCGACTGACCAGCCTCGTCCGGAAGGCCACCCTCGGCCGGCTGACGCTGCCCTGTGACGTCGCCAGTGCCGACCGCGGCCTCGTCGTCGCCACCGGACCACCGTCCTACTTGAACCGCAAAGGCGTCGAGCGTGGCCGCCAGTGGCTCGAGGACGAGACCGGCAGCATGGAGATCCGTGGTGGCGACTACCCCCTCGCCGAGCGCGACGAGGTCGGCGCGATCGTCCTGCTGTCTGGTGTGACCGACGTGCCACGGATCGACCAGCTCCAGCAGGTCGCGATCGAAGCACAGGAGACGACCGCGGACGTCCAGGCCAGCGCCGACGAGGACTTCGCGTCGCTGATGGACACCGGCGGCGAACTCGACGCGCTGTTTTAACAGACGAGCGATCCGGCTCAGCCTCGAGCGAGCCGTTCCGTCGTCGTGTTCGAGCGGGGCGACTAATACTGTCGGACAGCAGTCAATACGACGTCGGTCGCGGATTCGCGGCCGTCTCCACCGGTGACGGCCGCAGCAGAGCGACCGATCGTCACGTCGTTCTGTCCGGCAGTATAAGGAATCTCGAGACGGACACTCGCGTCATGGCTGCTGATTCCGTTTCGCGAATCGAGGTCGGCGGGGACGGCCCCGAAGGGGGCAACAGCGCGTATCTCGTCGCCGACCGCGCCGTCGTCGATCCTGGACCGCCGACCGAGCGGGCGTGGCAGGAGCTACAGGCGGGCCTCGAGCGCGCCGGCGTCGCTCCGGCCTCCCTCGAGTACGTCCTCGTCACCCACTGGCACGCCGATCACGCCGGGCTCGCGCCACGACTGGCCGAGACAGCCGACGCGACGCTCGCGATGGGTGCCGCGGACGCAGCACTGGTAGCCGACTACGCACGCGAACGCGAGCGCCGCCTCGAGCGTGACGCCGAGACGATACGACGCTGTGGCGTGCCGACCGCGGCAGTCGACAGCGTGATCGACGGCGACGCGGTCTCCCCGATGCCCGACGAGACGCCGGTCGAACGGCTCGCAGACGGAGATCGAGTTGCGGGACTCGAGGCCGTCGCGACGCCTGGCCACACGCTCGGTCATACGGCCTTCGCCAGCGACGACGTTCTGCTAGTCGGCGACGCCGTGTTGCCGACCGTCACGCCGAACGTCGGGGGCAGCGATACGCGGACGCTCCGAGGTAGCGGTCGCGAGTCAGGGGCAGCGTCCACGATCGAGGCAGGCGACCATGATCCGCTCGGAGCGTTTCGCAGCACGCTCGAGCGACTCGCCGACCGCCCCGAACGGCTGTTGCCCGGTCACGGCGCCGCGATCGAGCAGGGACGCATCGAGGAGCTTCTAAATCATCACCGGGAGCGGTCCCAGCGGGTGCTCGGGGCGCTCGAGAACGACGAGTCAACGGCGGCCGCGAAAACGCCGTGGGAGGTCGCCCGCGAGCTATTCGGCGATCTCGAGGGTATCCACGTTAAGTTCGGTGCCGGCGAAGCGGCGGCACACCTGCAGGCGCTCGAAAGAGGGGGGCTGGTCGAACGGGTCGCCGACGATCCGATCCGGTACGACGTCGTCCGTTGAGCGTCGATAGAACGGGGCCCTCGAGGACGTAGGAGCCGATTACTGTGTCAGATCGAGATCGAATCCCGTGTCAGTTCGGATAACGAGACAATAACGAATTGTGATATTCGCAACTGACCGGCTATGCAGGGTCAGAAAAACGATCCGAAGCGGCAGTCGACGATGCGGAAAGCGCTCGCGGCGGTTCTGTGCCGGCGTGACGATCGCACGATCATCGAGGAGTGTCGGCGGTGTGGAACGACACTCGAGTCGGCGTCGACGTGCCCGTCCTGTGGCAGCAACGATATCGTCGAGTATCGACTCTCGTGAGCCACACGTAGTCGACACAGGGAGAGCGAATCCTTACGGCTCGGAGATGGGAACCGCATCGGTGTCGATCTCGTCTCGTCGGCCGTCGAGTACCGCAAAGCGCTCACCACGGCGCGACTCGAGCCAGACGAGCAGCCGCTCGGCCCACTCGAGTTTGTGCGCTTTCATGGGATCGACCGCAGGATCGTCGAAATCCCAGCCGACGAAGATGAGACTCGCGGCGTCGAGGTGGTCAGCGAGAAAGGCCGCTCGATCGCCGTCGGTGAAGCCGCCGTAGTTTCCGACTGGCCCGCGGGGTGCGGCCTGCGTCGTCGGGAGGACGGCGGCAGCGTCACAGTCGGGAACGACCTCGCGGATCGCCTCGAGATTGTCGCCGTGGGCGTGGACCGCGACCGGAACGCCCCGTCCGGTGAGGTCCACGACGGTCTCGGGGTTCTTATCCAGGTCGGTCACCATGCAGTCGGCCTCGATCCCGTGGCTCGCGAGGGTATCGACGGCGGTCGAGGCAGCGACGACGGCGTCGGCCGCACGCGCTCGCTCGAGAGCCCGGTCGGTCTCGAGCGACGGGCCGGCACCGGCGACAGCGACAGTTGCGTCACGGCCGATCGAGAGGTCGTCGGGGTCGAGCGACGTCTCGAGCAGCGACGCGAGGAGATCACGCCCGCGCTCGTCGCCGGCGCGGTCGTAGCCGAAATCGCGCAGGATCGCCTCGTAGACCGGTTCCCACTCGTCGAACTCCATATGCGATTTCGTCGCGCGATCGCTTTGTGTGTTCGGTCTCAGTATCCGCGACTGTCAGCCGGCGATGTGCGCTGCCCGCCGGAGTCGTCACTGCTCGGCGTAACACCACAATAATTCCGTGTTGTGGGCCGGGGGTCACCTCCAAAGTACCCCTACCCGGGAGGCTACCCGGCGTCCACTCGTCCATTTTGAAGCATCCGGCATAAGCTTTCTCTTAACGCAGCACTCCTGACAGCTTCTCACCGAGATCCCCAAGACAGTCGGTTTCGGACGAGAGCGCGCCAGCAACGCCGGAAACGTTAGCTGTCGATCCCGCAAGCAGGCACGTCCCGTCAGCCACGCGTCTGACGACTGCCCCCTGCTCGGCCGCGATAACTGCAAGCCGATCGTTCGCGTCGGGACCGAGGCCCTCGAGCTCGAGGAGTTGGCCCTGCCAGTCGTCGGCAATCGCGGGATCGATGCCGCGCTCGCGGAGCTGCGTTCGGAACTCGCGAGTCGAATTGACGTCCAGTTGTGAGATCGTGAGCCCGTCCGCGGTCGCGCTCGCACGCTCGGTAAACGCCTTGCCGATCAGGGCCGCGTCCCGCGTCTCGGCGACATCGTGGGTCCGGATCACGTGCGCGCCGCGTTCGACGGCCATCGAGGTCGCTGCGAGACTGACCGGCAGTCGCTTGTCTGTCTCGCGGCCGGCGATTTCGCCGAGGAAGTTCTTCCGGTTGATCGAGACCAGCATCGGCCGCTCGAGCGCGCGGAACTCCCGCAGTCGGCGGAACGTCTCGCGGTCGTCGTCGAGCGTCTGGGCCTCGCTCCAGCTGCCAAAGGCAGGATCAATGATGGTCTTGTCGGTCAGGCCGTTCTGTTTCAGCGCCTCGTAGACCCGATCGACGTAGTCAGCACCCGCAGCCCACGCGGGCGATTTCCGGGCTCTCCAGTCGGTTTCCTCGACGGCACCCGGGCGCTCTATATCCGGCGGACTCGCCATCTTCGCGACCGCGGCGTCGTGGTCCTCGCAGACGGTGGGCATCTCCGGATCGGCGAAGCCACAGATGTCGTTGACCATGTCGAAGCCTCGCGACAGGGCCTCGTCGGCGACCGCCGCATAGCGGGTCTCGATCGAGAAGATCGCGTCGCCGGAAACGCTCTCGATCGTCTCGCACGCGAGGTGGAGCCGGTCGAGTTCCTCCTCGGCTGAGAGCACGTCGAAGCGTTTGTTGGCCGACTCGAGGCCGATGTCGACGATGTCGGCCCCTTCGCCGATCAGTTCCTCGTCGACGTACTGAGCTGCCTCGCTGGGGTCGTCGTAGACGCTCGGATCGTACGGCGATTCCTCGCTGACGTTCAACACGCCCATGATCCGAGGTGGATACTCGTCACCGATGCCCAAGCCAGCGGCGTCGACGCTGTCCATATCCGGTCTGTGGCGGCGACGCCAAAAGATATCGTGGTTCCGGCGAACGATGATCGTCCCATTCCGCCGGATACCACACTACTGGACAGCAGTCACGACGACGCCGGTCGCATGCGTGCGGTCGTCAGGCAGTATCATGTCGCCGTCTCGAGGGCGGGACCGGTGTCGTCCTCGAGAAAGACCGTCCCCTCGCGGGCGGTCGCGGGGACGCCGGTCCTGAGCCAGCGTGTGCCGTCAATGATGACGGTCACGTCGTCGGTCATCGCCGGTCGCTCGTAGTAGGCGTCCATCGCACCGGGCCCGCTGACGGCGAGTTCTCCACCACTGGGTCCGCTGACGATTCGCGCTCGAGCGCTCGACAATGGTCGCCCGAGCCAGCCGGCATCGATGTCCTCGTGCGTGCGAATGTGGGTAATTCCGGTCTCCGGACGGCCGACGAGTCGGACGGCGTCGTCGGTCTCGGCCACCTGTTCGGGGGTCGTCGTGGGTGTCGCGTCGACGATCGCGAGTCCGCGTCTGGCCATGCTCGTCTCGCTCGCTCGCAGGTCCTCGTACTGCGCAGGCGTGACGAACGCTCGATCGACGTCGGTAGCGACGAGCAACGACCGGATCGTGTCCGGGCCCGGGCTGGCGACCGGTTGGTATCGCCCGCCGCTGACGAGCGTCGCGTTCGCGCCGAACAACAGTTCGATCGGGTTCGAGAGTGGACACGCGCCGAGGTGCGCCTCGAGTGTGGCACTCTCTTCGTCTCGACAGATCGTTGCCCCGGCGTCTGCACTCGCGTGGAGGGTGGCGTGGGTGTAGACGACGGCGATCGGCTCGTCGGTATCCCGCTCGAGGTACGCGATCAGTCCCGGTGCGTCGTCCGGTCGTCGCACGACATCGATCCCGGTCCGCGAGTTCGAGCCGTTCATCCCACCGTTATCGAGGAAGTCGGGAAGATCGATCCCCATCCGCGCGTCGCTGTCGGCAGTGACCGCGACGCGCAACGGCTCGCTGCTCGCGAGCAGGCCCATGATCGGGCTCGAGTCGGTGACGAGCGCCTTCGCCTCGGTCTCGTTCAAGACGTGTCTGACGTCCCAGCTTTCGTACGACTGAGGGAGGGTAACGGGGACGCAACCGGCTCTAAGCGACCCGTAGACGGCGATCAGCACGGCTCGAGGGGTCGCCGCGTGGATCACCACGCGGTCGCCAGCCGTGATGTCCCGGTTCGTGAGCCCACCCGCAAACGAGCTCGTCGCGGACCACAGCTGTGAGAACGTCATCGAGCCGTCGCGCTCGAGTGCGACCGCCGTCCGGTTTGCCATCACGGACGATTGGAGTTCGGTAACGAAGTTCGTCATCAGTTGTAGTTTGATATCGGACTATAGTGCTATAAGATATCATCTCAATCTGAATTAACACCCATTTGTTCATGTAGTAGTGATTTCTGCCACCACGTGACCAATATATAAGGACCAGTAGTCGTCTGGGGAGACTGATTGGAAAATGTAACCGTTCCAGGTGGGACGAGAATTGTCGACAGACCAAACCCAGGCGCAACCAGCAGCGGGCCCGCTACTCGTCGTCTTCCAAGACGGCCAGCCGCGAGTCCCGCAGGAGGACTTTCTTGACGATCGAGGGATTCTCGAGCAGCCGGTGTTTCGCGTGCGCGCCGCGGCCGCGCCCGCGCCCTTCGCGTTCGGACTGGATGACGTTGAGAAAGTTCTGTTCTTGCAGGATCTCCTGGACACGGCGTTCGGAGAGGACGTCGAAGTCGAGTCGACGGGCAACTTCCTTGTACTGGTTGTAGATGATCTTCGTCGGGAACTCCTTTTCCGAGCTGTTCTCGGTCAGCAGCGTCAGCGAGTAGAGGATCGCCTTGGCCTGCTGGGGCGAGCCCTCGATGAGTTCGTTAAAGCGGTCGGCCTCGGTCTTCTCTTTGGCGTCGCGGACGTGGTCGGCCGTGACCTGAGACTCATTTCGCTTCTTTGCAATCCGGCCGGCGTTCCGGAGGATGTCGATCGCCTTGCGCGCGTCACCGTGTTCCTGGGCCGCGAGGGCGGCCGTTAGCGGAATCACGTCGTCGGAGAGCACGCCGTCGTGGAAGGCGTCACGGCGTTTCTCGAGAATTTCGACGAGTTGATTCGCATCGTACGGCGAGAAGACGAGTTCGTCCCGCGAGAGACTCGACTTGACGCGTTCGGAGAGGTGATCGGGGAAATCGATCTTGTTCGAGATGCCGATGATGCCGATACTCGAGTCCGAAATCCGGCGATTCTCCCCGGCCCGCGACAGTTTGCGGAGGACTTCGTCGTCCTCGAGCATGTCGATCTCGTCCAGAATGACGATGGTGACGTCGGTACAGTGGTCGACGGCTTGCCAGAGGCGCTTGTAGTAGTCGCCGGTTCCCAGGCCGCGGTCGGGAACGGTGATCCCGCTCTCGTCTGGATCGTTGACGAGTTGGGCGATCGTCTTGACGATCGACGCCTCCGTGTTCTGTTCGCCACAGTCGATGAAGGCGTACTTCACGGTGACATCGTCGTGTCTGGCTTCCGTAATGACGCGTTGGGTGACCGACCGCGAGATAAGTGACTTGCCGGTTCCGGTCTTGCCGAAAATAAAGAGGTGGTTGGGCTCGCTCCCGAAGATCGCCGGGTTCAGGGCGTCCGCAACCCGTTGCATCTGCTCGTCGCGCCCGACGATCCGATCCGGGCCGGGCAGGTGCGTGATCTCGAGCAGGCGCTCGTCGGCAAAGACCGGATCGTCGTACCGAAAGAGCGGGTCTCGATCGTCGTTGGCGGACATTGCACTACTCCGCCCCTTTCAACTGGACTGAAATAAAGCTGTGGAGATCGATCGCGAGTGTAAATTCGCCGTCAGAGCGACTCAACAGGCAGGTCGTGGCCGCCTGACCGAAAATCTCCCGAAACGCCGGCCTCGCGCTTCTAACCGGCCGCGATGGACACCCCCACCCCCGTCGCGGGTGTAAGGCTCGGAGGCACGACCCGGTCAGCGACCCGTTGTCCCGGGTTCCGGACCGACAAGCCCGCCCGACAGCCACAGACGGAATACCCTCGAGACTGCCACAAACCCTCTCGAGGGAGAGTCGAACAAACGATTTGCCGATCAGCGACCGGGGACACACCCCCCTCGCGTTTGTAACGGCGAGAGGGAGGGGGTGGTCGAGATGAATCACCAGATTTCGGCAGTAAAATCCCGATTCTGCACCAATGTTACATCCGCGACACTGGTGTGTTCCAAATCAGGGTCCCCAGACGTAGATGGCGTTACAAACGCGAGGGGGGTGTGTCCCTCTCACACTCGGCACTTCGACCGAATATCCGTGTCACGACCCGTTCTGACGTCTCTCAAGCCGAAAATACATCCGCTAGTGTCCCCCGTCTGCTTTCCTGTCGTTCGGTTTTTGGAGACAGACCTGCTCGGTAGCGTCTCTATAGACGTATGTACTCTATCTCATTCACTAGCAGTCACTATCGTACCGCCCTCTAGAATATCTAGTATCTAGATTACGAACGTCTATATCTAGTAGAACCTCTAGACTATAGTCTAGAGAAAGCGAGAATAGAGATAGTCAACTACAGAGCAGTAGATCAGTACTGCGACCGTCGTTTACTGGCCCACTACCGGTGTCGAAACGACACACAGCCACGCAATCAGTAACAGACTCACCCCCGCCTCGCCAGCGCCATCGAACTGTGAACGCGTCTCTTTTGGCAGTCCCGCGCTGAAACCCGGCTATGAATCCGACGGTTACAGCGTTTCGGTCACGACCGCCGTTTGCGACCGAAGCGGACGGCGACCTGACAGCACTGCCCTGTCTCGAGCACGTCACACCCTCGAGCCAATGACCGACAAGTCGCCACCAGCCGACCCACCTGCAAGTCGAACGCCGCCGGCAGTTGCGGTCGTCGACGCACAGTCGCCCGGCAACGTCGGGACCATCGCCCGCGCGATGAAGAACTTCGGCTTCGAGGAGCTCTTGCTCGTCGATCCGCCCGAACTCGACCCCGACGGCGAGGCCTACGGCTTCGCCGGCCACGCTCGCGAGGATATCCTCCCGAACGCCGACGAGATCAGTTTCGATTATCTTGTAGAACACTATCACACGATCGGCTGTACGGCGGTGACGAACGAAGACGACAACAGCCACATGCGATTTCCCTACTCGACGCCCGCAGACCTCGCCGACCGGTTGCCGACTGTCGAGGCACCGACCGCCCTCGTCTTCGGGCGCGAACGCGTCGGCCTGACGAACGAGGAACTCGCCCGGATCGACGAAATCTGCTCGATCCCGGCAAACGCCGACTATCCCGTCCTCAACCTCGGGCAGGCTGCCACGATTACGCTCTACGAACTCCGATCGCTAACCCTCGACGACGAGACACAGTTGCCCGACCTCGAGTGCGTTCGCGCCCCTGAACCGACCGTCGACCGGCTTTACGATCAGTGGGGTGCGCTGCTCGAGGAACTCAACCATCCCGACGAGAAGCGCGACAAGACGATGCGGATGCTCCGTCGGGTGTTCGGACGGGCCGACTTGACCGAACGCGAGGCGAACACGCTGCTTGGGATTCTCCGTCGGGCGACCGAACGGCCGGCCGAGAACAGTGACAGTGTGTGATACGACGTCTCGCAAGTCAGTACAATAATACGGTTTCAGTGACCATCACCACAGGATGACTGAAATTCGTCGACGAAACGCGCTCGGATTGCTCGCTGGCGGAATGGCGCTTCTCGCCGGCTGTTCGTCGTCATCCGATGGTAACGGAAACGGCGATGACACGGGTCCCTCCGACGATGGGACAACTGACCCGACTGGCAACGAACTGCCACCGTACGCCTCGATGCTACCGACGACTGATCAGCCGGAGTACTTCTACGGAGCGATCGACGTCCAGACGATGTCTACCCTGGTCGAAGACCAAGGTGCCGAGGCGGGTAAGGAGCCGACGGACCCACTCGTTGGCAATCCCGTAGCCGTTGCGCTCGTCAGCTGGTTCGGGCTCGGACAGCTCGCCGACTCCGCCGGACTCGACGCGTATAACGACAACAACAAGACCGAAAACGGCGAGGAACAGTTCATCTACGCCGACGGCGTGTACGCACTCGTCGGTTCGTACGACCGCGACGGTATCACCTCTGATCTCGAGGCTGCTGGATACTCCCTCGAGACCGAGTCCGACGGATACGCTGTCTATGCTGACAGCGGAAGCGACGAGATCGTCGGTATCACGGAGACTGTCTACGCATACTCATATCCCACCGGGACCGATTCGTCGTTCGACCCGGCGGCCGCCGTCGAGCGAACAGTCGCGACAGCAGCCGGCGACCGAACACCGAAACACGAGGCCGACGATGACTTCGAGCAACTGCTTCGTGCCGGCGAAAACAGCGGTATCGCCTGCTGTCTCTACACCGAGAACGACGCGTTCGCGTCGGGGACGCTCTCGGACGATCAAACGAGCGACGAGAATGGGTTACAGTTCGAGTTCGGTGCGTTCGAGGGCGCGTACGGCGTCCATCAGAACCTTTCGGTCACCAATAGCGATACCGCAACCGCACGCGCCACCGTCAGCTACAGCAGTGACGAGTTGGTCGACGAAGAGAAACTCGAGTCCTCACTGGGAACGGAAGCGAACACGGCCACAGTCAACCGCGCCGAGACGACAGTGACGGTCGACGCCGAGTACGGCGGGGAGTTCGCTCGCGAGTGATTGCGTGTGGTCGTCCTGGCGCGCTGACTACCGGGTCGCGACGGGTGACGGCTCACGTTCGTTCGTGAGTTCAGCCGGCTGTGGCTCGTATCGTCCGGTTTCGGTGACGGTTCCGATCCACCCACAGTCACTGCAGGCGAACAGTCCCTGGCCGTCGACCAGCGTCCCGCCACAGTCGGGACACGTATCCGTCGCAGACGCGCGCATGTCCTCGCGTGTGACCGAGCCGAGCGGTTCCGGCACCTCGCCGGTTCTGAGCGTGGCGATCGCCTCGTCGGTCGTATACGTTTCCTCGGTTCGCTCATCCGTGTGGGGGAAGACGCCGACCAGTTCATCGTCGGCGTACACCTCGAGACACAGAAGCGGCGTCACCAGCCGCTCGCGCGTCTTACCGGTCACCTGCGAGGTCGTCGATCGTTCGCGGAACGGCGGCCGGACGCTGACGCCGCGCTCGTCGGCCCACTGGGCGAACCGTTCGTAGTTGTCGATGACTTCCTGATAGGGACTCTCATCGGAGAGGGCGACTTCCTGGGGCCAACTGCGCAGGAGCAACTCGTCGATCGCGCCCTCGGACTCACAAGCTTGGAGCGTCTCGATCTGCTCGTCGATCGGCTCGAGCAGTAACGGTGCGCGCACGTGACAGACCGCTGTAAGCGCCGCTGTGTCGGTGTCAATCGTCTCAGACATTGGTCATGCAATCGGCCAACGTCTGTGTTGATAAGCGTTTCTCCGATCGCAAATATTCGGTAACACCCGCTCACGAGGTCGTCGCCGACCGGCGCTCGAGGAGCGAGCGGAGCAACGACCGGAGTGCCCGGCGTTTGATGACGACGAAGCCGGCGAGGATCGTTACCAGCCCGACGAGCGTCAGCGAGTCGACGACGTGACCCAGTGCGAGCCAACTGACGCCCATTGCGACGACCGGTTCGGCGTAGCTGACGAGGGTGACCTGCGTCGCGCCGCTTCGCTCGAGCAGGTCGAAGTAGAGGAGAAACGCGAACACGCCCGAGACGACCGTCAGGTAGCCGAAGGACGCAAGCGAGGCGGCCGTCACCTCGACCGCCGCGACCGACTCCCCGCGTAAGAGCGCCCAGCCCAACAACACGCCGGCTCCGACGAGCATCGCCCAGGCCTGGAGCGTCTCGAGCGGCAGCGCCGCCGCGTCGATCGGCCGAACGAGGACGCTCCCGAGGGCGAAGGCGATCGCCGAAGCGAACACGAGGGTAGCGCCGACAGTCGCGTCACCCGCGAGCGCAGTCGGCGAGGGTTGGACGATCGCGATCACGCCGACGAGTCCGAGTACGAAGCCGACGACGCCGGCGGGTGCGAGTCGTTCCGACGGGAGGACGATGCCAGCGAACGCTGCCGTCAAGATCGGTGCCGTGCTGACGACGGTCGCTGCGACGGCACCCGAAACGTACAGCTCGCCGAGATACAACAGCCCGTGATAGAGCGCGATGACAAAGACGCCGGCGACCGTGACGGCCAGCCACTCCGCCCGCCCGCGTGGCCGCGTGCGATCGGCCGCGACAGCCGCGTACCCGAGGACGATCACGCCCGCGAGCGCGTAGCGAAGCCCGGCGAACAGCAGTGGCGGCACGTACTCGAGGCCGATCTCGATCGCGACGAACGAACTTCCCCAGCAGAGCGCAAGGATCGAAAAGAGCACTGCCTCGCGGTACCCGTCTGGCACTGATCCGAGTGTATTCATACCCGATTCGGAACTGACTGTGATATTTAGATCCTTCTACAACCAGCCGCAAATTCCCGAATTACAAATCACACATACGAATATCATCCGAAGACGGATCCACAGTCAGGATCTGTCTTGTAGATTTCTCCAATTACATCGGTCGGAAGACACATGTCGACCGCCGCCCGACGCTGTCGTATGGACGACCGCGACGTGCGCCTGCTCAAGGCCATCGCCGAACTCGAGACGGGAAGCCCCGAGCGGCTCCACGAAGCGACCGGCATTCCGGTCTCGACGATCCACTACCGACTCAATAACCTCCGCGAGGAGGGAATCATCGCAAACGACCGCTACGACATCGACCTCGAGGAACTCGGCCTCGGCGTCACCGTGCTGGTCGAGATCCACGCCGACTATCAGGGCTCCTACGAGGAGTTCGCGGATCGGCTGTTGACCGTCGAGGGCGTCACGAACGTCTACTTCACGATGGGCGAGACGGACTTCATCGTCGTCGCGCGACTGAGCGACAGCGAGATGGTCGAGCGGCTGATCGCCGAGTTCGAACAACTCGAGGGCGTCGACCGAACCGTCTCGACGTTCGTCATCTCGGCGGTCGAAGAACGGGACGCCTTGCAGAGCTACAGTCTCGAGACGCTGCTCGAGGAGCTAGTCGACACCTGACGAACGGCGTGAAACCTCCCGAGCGCGCCGCGTCTCTCACTCGAGGGGCTCTGCTTCGGGGAACTGATAACTCCCGTCGAGGATCTCCGCGCGCGGCTCGTAGAGCCGGACCGTATAGTTCCACCCCGCCGGCGTATAGAGGAAGTTCGGCTGGTCGGGATCGCCGCCGAAGTGAATCGTGACGCTGCCGTCGTCGGCTCGCTCCGCGGTTACGTTGTTGATCGCGTACGCGTCGTACTCGTTTTCCTCGAGGTACCAGTCGCTGTTGTAGACGGTGACCGACCAGTATCCGTCGACGGGGACGTCCTCGACGGTGAGCGTGTACGGCGTGTCGCCGTCGTTCCGTTCGGGCGTTCGCCAGAGGACGAACTCGTCCGTCTCCGGACTGCCGCCCCAGCCGACCGCGGTGCCGAGGAAGTGCTTGACGGGATCGACCTCGTCGGCGTCGCCCCACACACCCTGGGAGTCCTCCATCGTCTCTCCGACCGTGATGAGCGCATTGCGGATTCCCTCGAGCGAGTCCTGATCCCAGTTGGGGATCTCGAACGTGCCAGGGGATCGTTGACTCGCCGTGATCTCGTCCTGGATGGCGTGAACGGTCTCGACGTCGTCCGGATCGTTCGGGTCGACCAACGTGCGGACCAGGACCAGACAGTACCGCGTCCCGACTTCGTCCTGTGTCAGCGTGTATTCGCCGGCGGTCGTGGACGAACCCTTCACGTAGTGATCTTGATTGATGACGATCAGCAACTGGTAGCGGTCACCGGTGTCCGGTTGGGTGACGGTGACTGGCTCCGTCAGATCGAAGACGCCAGCCGAGTAGAGCGTATCACGATTCATCTGGATGACGTCCTGCTGGTCGATGGGAACTGGCTCTCGGATGTGATAGAACTCGCCGAATCCGCCCAGCTCGGCGTAGCTCGCGAAGTACGTGTCCGACTCTGCGCGCGTGTAATTCTCCCACGTTACCGGGACTGTCTCGTCTGTCTCGTTTTCAGCCTGGTGGGTGTTCGTCTCCGAGGAGCGTTGGCTGGCTTTAGCGCTGCCGCCGCCCATCGCGAGTACGCCGGCGAGACCTGCCCCGCGAAGCGCGGTTCGGCGCGTCGTTCGCATCGATTCGGAGTCCGATTCGTCTCTCGTGTGCTGTGTCCCGTTGCACATACTCATGTCTCTCCGAGCGCCCCACAGCGGCCGTGTGGGCGACTCAACGGGTCACACACCAGCGCTCCATATAATACGAAGACACGACTTTCTTTCACTATATTGACATGGTGGGGGTATAGACTGAAGGATAATCATTGCGCTCACTCCGCTGGCTCCCTGTGCCGTCCCTGCAGCGGAGCGTCGCGAACACCGCGCCAGTAACAGAATCGAGGTATCGACGCCTGCTAGGCGCGTTTCTGAATCTCTTCGCGCAGCAGTTGGCTCACCAGGTCACCGTCCGCCTTGCCACGGAGCGCGCCCATACACTCGCCCATGAGTCCGGAGAACGCCTGCATGCCTTCGTCTTCGACCTGGGCCTCGTTTCGTTCGACGACCTCGACAATGGCTTCACGGACCTCTTCTTCCTCGGCACCGCCGAGCCCGGCGTCTTCGGCTGCCGTCTCGGCCGTCTGGTCCGGTTCTTCGGCTAGCACTGTGAGCAGATCCGGAACCCCCTCGTTTGGCAGGTCGCCGTCGTCGACCATCTCGAGGACGTCCTCGATGTGCTCGCGGGTAAGCGCCTCGACGGGGACGTCGTCGCGCCGGAGTTCGGTCAACGTCGACTCGAGCGTCGTCGCGGCCAGCGTCGGATCAATGCCGTCAGCAACTACGTCTTCGAATAGCGGCATGTACTTCCCGTAGGCGACCTGCTCGGCCAGCCCCTCGCCGAGATCGTACTCGTCCTGATAGCGCTCGACCTTTGCGGTGAGGAGTTCGGGTTCGGGAACCTCGCTCGGATCGGGTTCGACCGGCGGGACGTCCGTCTCGGGATACATCCGCGCTGCGCCGGGCAACGGCCGCAGGTAGCGAGTGGTGCCGTCGTCGTTCGCACCGCGGGTTTCTTCGGGCACGCCCTCGAGCGCGGTCGCGGCCCGATCGGCGACGGCCTCGATGGCGTTTGCGGCGATGTCGGTCCCGTCGGCGACGATCGCGACGGCGTCCTCGGGATCGACACCGACCGCGTCGCGCAGGGTCGTGACTTCTTCCTCGGTGACGCCGTAGGCTGGGAGTTCGTCGGTGTGGAAGATCCCGCCCGCGCCGTGGCGCTTGGCGTGATCCGAGAACTCGGTGCCGAGGCGGCGATCAGGTGCGATCTCACGGCCGACGAGGCCGTCGAAGCCATAGAGGGGAACGGCCATCACGGAGCCACCCGAATTCAGCGCGCCCTGAATGACGCCGCTGTCGGTGTCCTCGAAGACCGCAGTCACGTCCTGCGTGTCGCCGACCGACGCGTCGCGTGCCTCGAGTTCGTCCCGGATCTCGACGAGTTCGGCCTGCCGGCCGACCTCGTTGCGGACGATATCGTCGATGTCGTCTAAGCTCTGGACGCCCTTGATCTCGACGCGGGCTCCCTCCTCGATGGAGACGTTGACGTCCTGGCGGATCGTCCCGAGACCACGTTTGACCTTGCCGGTCGAGCGCAACAGCATTCCGATCCGTTCGGCGGCCTCGAGTGCCTGTTCGGGCGAGGAAATGTCCGGACAGGTGCCGATCTCGACCAGCGGAATCCCGAGTCGATCGAGGCTGTAGCGGACCCCATCGTCGGTTTCTTCGACGCGCTGGGCGCTTTCCTCCTCGAGCATGAGATCCTCGATGCCGACGGCCCCGTCGCTCGTCTCGATTTCGCCGTCGGTGGCGATCAGCGACGAGCGCTGGAAGCCACTCGTGTTCGAGCCGTCGACGACGATTTTGCGCATGACGTGGGCCTGATCGACCGGGTTCATGTCCATCAGCTGGGCGATCTCGAGCACCGTCTCGAGGGCTTCGTCGTCGAGTTCGTGGGGTGGCTCGTCGTCTTCCTCGACGAGACACGTCGAGTCGTAGGCGAGGTATTCGAACTCGCGTTCGACCATGCTCTCCTCGACGGCGGCGTCGTCGAGTTCGCCCAGTTCGCTCCGGGTGGGGTGGAGATAGCGTGTGAACGACCGCGTCGCCGCGTCGGGCTCGCGGAGGTCGGTCGGACACTGACAGAACAGCTTCGTCGCCGTATCGAGTTGCTGGTGGATCTCCAGCCCGGCGACGAGTCCGAGGGCCTCGTAATCGTACTCGGTCATTGGCGGCCACTCGGAGTCGGAGGGGTAAAAAACCGTCCAGTCCGCTCGCGGGTTGTCAGTGTCAGATCGCCGCTCATAATTACAAGTCCGAGTCCGTAACCATAGGTGCGTACTTACCGCTGGACAGTCTACCAGTGACAATAGATGTTCTCGCTGCCGTGCAAGATACAGGGCGCGAATGCGGCACGAGATCACGAACGACCATAGCATTATCCCGCTCGCTTTCCTAGGGAACAAGGATGGCAGACACGGAAAACGGACGAGAAAAGCAAGCAGACGACGAGAACCGACGTGAGGACGGAGTTCCAGACTCGCTTCCCGAGTGCCACCGTCGCGGCTGCACCGAGAGGGCGACGTTTGTCGTCCTCGAACGATATCAGGAAGAAACCGGGCACGGTGCCGTTGAGGCAGAGGCCGTTCTCTGTCAAGAGCATGCCGACGAAGAGAGCCCCACGAATCTTGAGGGCAGTTACGCGGATTACGTGTTTCGTGTCGAGCCTCTCCAAGAGACGCTGGACATGGACACAGCATGAGCAAACGGATGTAGTTCGATCACTCCTGTCGTGCTGAATCCAATGCTCTCTATTCAGCATCGCCGAACAATCTCTATTTGAATGATTTCTCTGGGAACCGTGCACACCTCCGGCTGTAATGACACAACATCAGTCTGAGTCATCAACATGGGCGATGCGGCATTGACGAGCGTTGACGACACGCCATTCCCACGAAGATGTACTCACTGACCGAGAGTTCGAGTTACTACTCGAAGCCTGTTCGGAGTTACCCAGTCCACGTGATTTCCAAGCGCGGTTCATCTGTTTGGTAGCAGGTCGGCTTGGATTGCGAGCGAGAGAGATTTCTCACCTCAATACCACGTGGTTCGACTGGGATCGGAAGCTTCTCCAGATTCCACAGCACGAGCCGTGTTCTTGTGGGCACTGTCGTCGTCAAGCAGCTCAGGAAGCGAGCCACTGTGACGACCTCACAGAGGCCGAGGCAGTAGGGGCACGGTGGCACCCAAAGACCGTCTCCTCCGCACGGGCGATCCCCTTCGACCTGTCGTTACGTCTCGAATTGTGTATCGAACGGTTCGCCAATCGCTACGATTCGTTCCCGCATCCGCGCTCGACAATTAATAGACGGGTGAAAGAAGCAGCCGAGTGTGCCGATCTTCGAGGGCGTGTCTACCCACATTGTTTACGAGCAACCGCTGCGAGCTACCATACCTATCAGGGAGTTGCGCCAGTTCCTCTTCAGGCAGTGATGGGCTGGAGCGATCTCGCCATTGCCCAGAAATACATCCGAATTTCCGGAACAGCGACCGCAGATGCACTCCGACAAGCGCATCATCGATAGCTAACAGGCTACTCACTACTCTTGTAGCCTCTGCTGAATAGAAGGCGCGAAGGTACGTGGATAATTCTTTGTAACATCATCATGTGGCTTGCTGTATGAATTCACAGGCACTCAAAAAATCAGCTATTGCAGGGGTTATTTCTCTCACAATCACATTGGTTCTAACCTATATTGCTTCACTAATTTGGCCGACACAACTGTTTGCTGCTGTCGGATTAGCCTCATTCTTTTCAGCATTTGGTAGTGCGTACGGCGCACATATAGAATATCTTGAAAGTTGAGGGGGATAGCACACGTTGTGAATACCCTACTATCCTGTAGCTGTCACTGTGCTGAATAGATCCTCTCGGCCTTGTTTGAACGCGTGATTTCACAGGTGAGAGTCCTCTATGACGCGTTCGATGTTGCGGACCGCGGATTTCATGACAAGTTCACGGAATTGATCGAACCAGGTTCTCGACCAGAGCGTATCGCCGTATCTGCGTCGGAGTCCGAAAAACACCGATTCAGCGTTGGAGCGCTGGTGGTACGCCCGATCCTTAATTAGCAAATTTCTTGCCCACCCCCGCATCCCAGGATCTCGCTGCGGAATCAGCGGCGTGATACTTTCCGCACGCAACCTCGTGCGAAGTTCCTCCCAGTCGTAGCCCTTATCGGCAGCGACAGTCGCCAAATCGTCGAGATTCCGCACTAACACCTGCCAGCCGACTTGTGTATCGTGCGGTTGTTTCATCGAACAGTGTATGTCGATAATCGCACTGGTTTCACAATCAATGAGCAGCGTCGTCTTCACCGCCTCAAACGTGTAGTCCGTCCGTTTTGCGTAGTGCTGGCTGGCCTGGACGCGATCGACACCGGTTGCGTCGATCGCCTGCACATCACCGAGATCATACAGTTCGACGGACTGATCAAGGATCGCTCGCCACCGCTTCATCGGAATCGCCTGCTTTCGCGTACACACGGTCGAGAAGTGAGGGACCGTTTCGGGCGTCAATCCGAGTGATTCCGTCACTCTTGGCATCTCGCGGAGGACGTCCATCAGCTTCCGGTACGGATGTCCGAGATACTCTTTCAACCCTTGAACGGCGAGAATTACCCAGTCAGCGTAGCCTTCTTCTCCCGGACGGTAGGCCGGAGCTGGCGTACCAACGACGGCTTTTTCGGCGAGCGATACAATCTTCTCTGTGAAGCGGGAGGTCTTCGTGTGCACAACGAATCCGTCCCGCTTCATTTCCTAGTAGATTTGGTATTTTCACCGAGCTACTAGCACGGCGACAAGAGTTCGATCGATTATACACTGCTAACGTTTGAGCGTCTAAACAAGGCCTATCCTCTCTATTCAGCAGGTCGTTTCTGACGTCTATCCGATAGGAGGGTAGCTGCTCCGGTAACACCTTCACCTGTACTTACCGCGAGTCGTGAGTTCTTCGGAACAAGGAACCGTGCTACTACCGACTGAGAAGTCAGTTCCGACTCCCCACGACCGGTGAGAGACGTGCCGAAAACACGTGACAGCACCCCGTCTCAGCCGTCGGCGTCGATCGAGTCGACCGACTGCCGCGAAGGCGAGTCGCTCACTGCCGCGTCGGCGACCGCCTCGCAGATGCCCTCGAGCGTCGCGTTCACTGCCCGCTCGCGACATTCGTTGTACCGTGCTCGAGCGTCCGCACCACCAAAGCCCAGCTCGGAGAGCGGCCGCGTCTCGACGACGACCAGTCCGGCTGTGGCCTCGAGCACATCGAGCAGGGGCTGGCTGCCAGCACCGAGAACGAGATCAGCAAGCACCGTCACGTCGGCCTCCCGAACGAGCGCTTCGGTGGCGGCGCGGTCGTCGGCGGCCAGTCGCGCGAACGGCGCGGTCTCGATCGTCTCGACGCCCAGCGAGCGGGCGATTTCGGCTGCGGCGTCGCCACTCGAGACGGGACCGAGCGTCACGTCGATCCCCGCGGCCTCGAGTCTGGCGACGACGCCGGCAGCGGCGGTCCCCGTGCCGAGCACGTGAACCCGATCAGGCTGTGACGCTGCCTTCGGCTCGCGGGCGTCCGCCAGCGCGGTCACTGTCTCGGTCCCCGTCACCGGGTTCGGCGTCACGACCGCGTTCGCATCGAACGAGTCCGCGAGCGCCTCGCCGGTCAACACCGTCGACGGCGGGCCATCCCGGGCGACCGAGCCATCCGAAAGCAACACCAGCCGATCGCAGTACCGCGCCGCGAGATCGAGGTCGTGGATCGCCGCGACGACGGTCCGGCCCTCGTCGACCAGTTCGCGGACGAGCTCGAGCGTCTCGACCTGGTGGTTGACGTCGAGACTCGCCGTCGGCTCGTCTAACAGCATGACCGGCGTCGCCTGGGCGATCGTCCGAGCAAGGACGACCCGCTGGCGCTGGCCGCCGCTGACCTCGTCGATCGGTCGGTCGGCTAACTCCGCTGTGCGGGTCCGCTCTAAGGCGCGCTCGACTGCGGCGCGGTCCTCGAGTGTCGCCGACGAGAACCGCGAGCGATGTGGATGACGCCCCATCTCGACGACATCGCGGACAGGGAACGAAAACGACAGCGACGTGTCCTGGGGCACGACCGACACCAGCCGGCTCGAGGCCCGCGAAGAGAGGCCGTGAACGTCAGCATCGTCGATGGTGACGGTTCCGGAATCGGGCTCGAGCGCGCCGCTGATCGCGCGCAACAGCGTCGTCTTCCCGGCCCCGTTGGGACCGACGAAACCGACGAATTCGCCGGGTTCGATGGTGAGTGAGACGTCCTCGAGCACCGAGAGCTCGCCGAAGGACAGCGAGACATCTTCGACGGTGATCGTCGCTGGATCCGGCCGCGATTGCTCGTCGCCCTCGAGGTCGGAATTAGCTGTGTCGGGTGGCTGTCTGGACCCGGTCATAGCGAGTGCACCTCTCGGCGACTGAGCAGGAACAGGAAGAAGGGTGCGCCAAGCGCCGCCGTGATGATTCCGACCGGAACGACGGCCGGGCCGATACGCGCGAGCGTATCGGTCGCGACCAGAAACGATGCGCCGGCGAGTGCGCTGGTCGGCAACAGGATCCGATGGTCTGGGCCGACGATCAGCCGCATGATGTGTGGCACGACGAGGCCGACGAAGCCGATAACGCCTGCGACTGCGACGCCGGCAGCGGTGACGATGCTCGCGAGCACGAGCAAGAGGAGTTTGGTCCGCTCGACTTCCACGCCGAGGTGGTGGGCGTCTTCCTCCCCGAGCAACAGGACGTTCAGCTCCCGCCGAAACGCACAGAGCGCGAGCACGCCCGCCAGCGTGATCGGCAGGGCAAATTCCACGTCTCCCCACTGGCTGTTGTTGAGATGGCCCATCATCCAGTAGACGGCCTGTCGCAGCGAGTCGCCGCTGTGGACGAGCATATACGAGATCATCGCACCGAGAAACGTCTGGATCGCGACGCCGGCGAGCAACAGCGTCGCAACTGGCGTTCGACCGCCGTCGGTCGCGATCGCATAGACGAGAAAGGCCGTCGCGAGCGCGCCGATAAAGGCCGAGATATGGAGGCCGCCAAACGGGATGAGCCCCGGAAAGACGATCGCTGCGACCGCACCTGCTGCAGCACCCGAGGAGACGCCGATGATCGACGGATCCGCCAGCGGATTCCGGAAGAATCCCTGCATCACCGTCCCAGCAGCACCGAGTGCGAGCCCGACGGTCGCCGCGAGCGCGATCCGTGGCAGTCGAATGTCTTTGACGATGATCTGGTGCGTCACCGGCACGTCGAACGAAAAGACCGTAGCGTACTCGAGCCCTGGGGCCGGGACGGAGACGCCGAGGACGGGAAGCGACGCACTGCTGATCGTCACGCCCACGGGGACGACGACCGCGTTCAACATCGCCATCGCGACGGTCACGACATCGATCCTGACCGGTCCGAGTGCGGCGCTGGTGAGCACGACCGTGACGAGCAGGACTAACAACCCCGCCGACCACACTGCCGTTCGGACCGATCGGTACATACGCACCAACCTGCCTTGCAGTAGGCAAATATTTGTTGAAGTAGCAGTGAGGTGAGAGCGATGCGACGCCACATAACCGTCCTGTTAGCCCTTCTACTTGTTGTTTCTGCGTTCGCGCCCGCCGCCGCCGGGCAGTCGAACGCCGACACTGAATCGACCGTCGACGTAACGTGTGAGTTCCCGCTCGAGCTGACCGATGCGACGGGCACGACCATCACGCTCGAGGAGCGACCCGACTCGATCGTCACGCTGCAGGCCAGCGACACCCAGACGGTGTACGAAATCGGTGCCGAGGACCGTCTCGTGGGACTGCCCTACAGCTACGCAACCAGCGATTTCGACCGCGGAGACCGTGTGAACGTCGGTGACGGCTGGACGGTCAAGCACGAGCGGGTTGTCAACCTCGATCCCGACCTCGTGTTAGCGGCGAACGCGACGAAGGACGGCGACATCGAACAGCTTCGGAACGCGGGCCTTACCGTCTATCAGTTCAGCGACGCCGAATCGCTCGACGACGTTCGTGAAAACGTCCGGACGGCTGGCAAACTCACCGGCGAGTGTGACGGTGCCGAAGAGACGATCACCTGGATGAACGAGCAACTCGAAATCGTCGAACGGACACTCGAGGGGGCGGACCGCCCGACGGCGTACTACGCGATGGGTGATGGATACACCGCCGGGTCGGGAACGTTCATCAACGAGGCCCTGACGACGGCTGGCATGACGAACATCGCAGCGGAGGCGGGTGTCCAGTCATACAACCAGATCAACCCCGAAACAGTCGTCGACGAGAGCCCCGCCTGGATAATCTATCCCAACGACCGAGAGCAGGTCCCGATCCACGAGTCGATCACGGCGACGCCCGCCTACCAGAACGACAACGTCCTCCCGGTGAAGGCAAACTACATCAGCCAGCCCGCGCCGCGGGTCGTCTACGCGATTACTCACATCGTCAAGACGGTCCATCCGGAGGCCTACGAAGCGGCGAACGAGGAACTCGACGCCGCACCCGAGGACGACACCCCATCGGACGACCAGCAAACCGACAGTATACCCGGATTCGGCGTTCCCGCCGCTCTCATCGCCATGCTCGCTGCCGCCGGCATCATCGCACGGCGACGATAACACGGACAGTCGGGACCGCGTGGCCGGCGTTCTCGAGTCTGAGCGACGGCGGCGTCCGACGTATCGTTTTGAAAAGGGTTTACTCGCCGGACCGCCCAGAGGGGCGCATGGTCGAGAACGTCATCTGGCCCGCCTATCTCGATGCGGACCTCTCGCGGAGCGACGGACGGCGCGTGTCCCAGGACTTGGCAGTCGAAGAACCGACGGTCGACGAGATCGCGAAGGCCGTCCAGCAGATCGGGTACGACGCCACGATCGAGCGGGACAAGGCCTACTCCCGGGAGAACTGGGCCGACCGGGGCCGGGTCGTCGTCCGCGGGGCCGACGACTCGACGAAAAACGACCTCGTGCAAGCCGTCGCGGCGTACGTCGTCGCGATGCGCGAGTGAGATGCGCCGGGTTGGCGCGGTCGTCCGCACGGCACAGGGGCTCGCAGTACTCCGCGCGGACGAAACGGACGACGATGCGTCTTCGGAGTTCCGCGACGAGATCGGGACGACCGTCCTCGACGACTCGCTCGAGGAGGTCGGCCGCGTCGTCGACGTCTTCGGGCCCGTCTCGCGGCCCTATCTGGCGGTGACGCCCGACGACGACGTCCACCTACCGTCGCTGGTGGGGTCGACGCTGTACGCGCGGTAGCGTCGCTGCCGCGTGTCGGGTTCGACCGTCGGCGACGACTCGTCGCCGACCCGGAGTGGAAAAGCCAATACGAACGGGGTGCAAACGCCGCGGCATGAACGATCGGACGCGGGTCCTCGTCGCCGTCGGCACGACGGTTCTGCTCTTCCTCGGCGTCCAGCTCGGCGCGCTGGCGCTGATCGACCCCTTCACCGAATCGGGCCGGCAAGCCGTCGAGGATCCTCAGAACCCGACCAACAGTATCCTCTACTTCGGGGTGATGCTCGTCGCAACCGGGCTGATGCTCGCAGCCTTCAAGTACGACCTCGAGTGGCTCATCCGGCTGCTGATCGTCGGCGTCAGCGTGATGATCTCGTGGTACGTCTTCGTTGAACTCGTCCCGGCGTTGCTCGCACCGCTGGTCGGTTCGGGTGTGGCCGACGCACTCGCGATCGTCGCTGCGCTGGCCGTCGGCGCGGCGCTGTGGGTCTACCCCGAGTGGTACGTCATCGACGCGACGGGCGTCGTGATGGGTGCCGGTGCTGCCGCCCTGTTCGGGATCAGCTTCGGCCTCCTGCCGGCGCTGCTGTTGCTCGCAGTGCTCGCGGTCTACGACGCCATCAGTGTCTACGGCACCGAACACATGCTCGACCTCGCCGAAGGTGTGATGGACCTCAAGATCCCTGTCGTCCTCGTCGTCCCGATGACGCTGTCCTATTCCTACCTCGCGGCCGGCAGCACTGACGACGTGCTCGAGGACGACCGCGACGCCGAGGCAAGCGCCGCCGACGGCGGTACTGAACCCGATACTAACGTCGACTCCGGTGCTGACACAGACCAGGGTGCCCTCGAGCGTGATGCCCTGTTTATCGGCCTCGGCGACGCCGTCATCCCGTCGATTCTCGTCGCCAGCGCCGCAGCGTTCCTCGAGATCGAGACGCTATCGGTACCCCTGATCGCGTTGAACCTGCCCGCACTCGGCGCGCTGGTGGGGACGATCGCCGGCCTGCTCGTGCTCATGTATATGGTCCTCAAAGGACGCCCCCACGCCGGATTGCCGTTGCTCAACGGCGGCGCGATCGGTGGCTACCTGCTCGGCGCGCTCGCGAGCGGACTTTCGATCGCCACGGCACTCGGATTCTAGAACTACAGTTCGCGCATCGAGACGCCTCGGATCTCGAATCTAGCACCGTCGTTCTGGCCTGCCGTCACCGATACTGACCAACCATGTGCGTCGACGACCTCGCGAACGATCGCGAGCCCGAAACCGGAGCCGCCCTCGGCAGCCTGTGCCGACTGCGTGTGCCCCGACTCGCCCGTCTCACTACTGTCGGCCGAATACCCCGATTCGAACACCCGTTCGCGGCGGTCGGGCGGAATCCCCGGGCCGTCGTCTTCGACGTAGAACCCGTCAAGCACAGTGTCTCCCCCACCGTCGGTACTCGACCGCTCGAGCGGGCCGACCTCGACAGTCACGTCGTCGCCGGCGTGTTCGATCGCGTTCCGAAAGAAGTTCTCGAAGAGATGGCTCACCAGCGACTCGTTGGCCCTGATCGCGACGGTTCCGGTGACTGAAAAGGTCGCCGACTCCGTGTGGACGTGTTTCCACGCGCCCTCGACTGCCGTCGCGAGCGGGATCACCGCCAGTTCGTCCGCCGCGACTTCGTCGATTGCCACGAGTGCCAGCGCATCGTCGATGATCGACTCCATGCGCTCGAGTGACGAGCGTAACTGACTGCGGCTGCCGTCATCGGCCTCGAGGTCGACATCATCGTCTTGTTCGAGAGTGTGAGCCTCTGCCAGTGCGACCGACAGCGGGTTTCGAAGGTCGTGTGAGAGCAGTCTCGCGAACGACTCCATGCGTTCGGCCTGCGCCTGGGTTCGCTGCTCGAGTTGATGTCGCTCGGTGATATCGACGTGCATGACGAGCACGAACCGTTCACCCTCGTGGTCGTACGGCGTCGCCCGCATGACGAACCAACGCTTGTGGTTGGGCGTGTGACAGGGGTACTCGAGCGAGAACTCTTCGCAGTCGCCAGCCGCGACCGCTCGAACTCCTCGTGCCGTCTCTTTTGCCTCATCGTCGCGCTCACTGGCTTCGCAGACCGCCAGATAGTTCGTCCCGACCCCACCCGCGTCTTCGGGCAGCCCCTGTTCGTCACCGAACGCGTCCCACGAACTGTTCGTGTAGATGATCTCCCCCGAATCGTCAAGGATCGCCACGTGTGCAGGTAAGGCATCGAACCCAGCGGTGACGACCGAGCGAGAATCAGTCATTATAATCTAGATAAGCGCCATCCACTTTAGCAGACAGGTTATAGGTAATCTGGTTGTCACGATGTGTGGCCTGACGGTGCGTTACTGTCGGACGACTCGATCAACCAGCATTGTGTGACAGCAGACCGTCTCACTCGCCCGACGGAAGCCGGTAGGTAGCCCCCTCGTCGGTGTCCTGCACTTCGATGCCGAGCGCCTCGAGTTCGTCGCGCAGTTCGTCGGCGCGGTCGTAGTTGCCAGCGTCGCGTTCGGCCTCGCGCACGTCGAGGATGAGTTCCACGACGTCGCCGGCGAGCGTGGCCGAGCCCGTCGTCTCGCCCGTAAAGGAGAGGCCCAAGACGTCGCCCAGTTCCTCGAGCGTCTCGACGGCGCGTCGAAGTCCGCGGTAATCGGAGCTGTCCTCGGCGTCGACCGCCTCGAGATGGCGGTTGATCGCCGTCGCGACCGACAGCAGCGCGGACTGTGCCTCGCGGGTGTTGAAGTCGTCGTTCATCGCAGTCGTAAACGCCGCGCGTGCGTCGTCGATCTCGTCGCGCAACGTCGCGTCGTCGACCTTCGAACTTGCCTGCGGCGAATCCAGTACGTCGACGGCGGCCTCGTAGGCGCGCTCGAGCTGATCCCACCGTTCTTCGGCCTCGGAAATCGTCTCGTCGGCGTACAGCTGTTTGCTGTTGTACGACCCTGCGGTCAGGAACGTCCGCATGACGTTCGTCCCCCAGCGGTCGATCGCCTCGTCGACGGTGACGAAGTTGCCCAGACTCGAGGACATCTTCTCGTCGTCCATCTGGAACAGTTCACAGTGGAGCCAGTAGTTGGCGAACTGCTGGTCGGTCGCGGCTTCGGATTGGGCGATCTCGTTTTCGTGATGCGGGAAGACCAGATCCCGGCCGCCGACGTGGAGGTCGAGCGTCTCGCCCAGATGGGTCATGCTCATCGCCGAGCACTCGATGTGCCAGCCGGGCCGGCCCTCGCCCCACGGCGAGTCCCAGGTCAGGCCTTCGGGCGGGGTCTCCCCGTGGTCGACGCCCTCGTGGCTGTGTTCGTCGATCGCGTCGGGGTCGACCCCGTCGGCCTTCCAGAGCGCGAAATCCGCCGGGTTCCGCTTCTCGGTGCGTTCGTCGGGGTCGCCCTGGGACTCGATCTCGTCGAGTTCCTGGTTCGAGAGTTTACCGTACTCCTCGAAGCTGGTCACGTCGAAGTAGACCGAGCCGTTGGACTCGTAGGCGTAGTCCTTCTCGATCAGGGTCTCGACGAGGTCGATGATCTCCGGGACGTGCTCGGACACGCGGGGATAGACCTCCGCACGCAGGAGGTTCAGCGAGCGCATATCGTCGATCGTCCGCTGGATGTAGGTCTCGGCCACCTCGCCTTCGCTCTCGCCTAAGTCGTCCTCGCCGATCCGGGCGACGATCTTCTCGTTGACGTCGGTGAAGTTCTCGACGTGACGCACGTCGTAACCGAGGTACTCGAGCCAGCGGTGCATGACGTCGACGTGGACCCACGAGCGTGCGTGGCCCAGATGTGGCGGATCCGAGACCGTCAGGCCACAGTAGTAGAGCAAGACGTTCTCGGGGTCCTGTGGCTCGAACGGCTCTTTTTCGCCCGTCAACGTGTTCGTCACGTGCAGGGTCATTACGCTCATTTCCCCCGGCTGAAAGTTAAAGCGTGTGATGCCCTCCGGGGGCGACGGCGGGCCAGTACCGGCGGCGAGCCGTGCTGACCGTCGCTACGGCTCGGAGCGATCTATCTGTGGCAGCAAGAATCGAACGACGTTACCACGGGGTGTGTTCTCCTCGAAGACGAGCTCGCCACCGAGCGAGTCGACACACCACTGCATCACCCACAGCCCGACGCCGGAGCCGTGGTAGGTGGTACTCGCCGTGACATCTTCTTTGAGAACGTTGATCTCCACGTCCTGGATCGCTGGGCCGTGGTCACTGACAACGACCTCCGCCTGCTCGGTGTCCGAATCGATGGCGACCGACACCTCGACGGACGGGACGTCGCGATCGTTATGCTCGATCGCGTTGTCGATGGCGTGACTGATCGCGTGGCGGAGGCCCGTATCGGCGTTTACACAGACGTCGGCCTGCACGTCGACGGTGATCTCGGCCGCCGTATCGTCCGCTCGAACCTCCGCGACGATCTCCTGAACCAGCTCGCCGATATCCGTGGGCGAACGCTGCGTCGCGTCGGGCGTTGCGATCTCCTCGATCTGGCGAATCGAGTCGCTCAGCGTCCCGATTTCCGACGCGATCTCGAGGATCGTCTCGACTTCCTCCTCGAGTGTCTTTTCCTTGATCGCTTGTTTGAGGCGATCAGCATACCCCATGAGCACGTTCGTCTCGTTTCGGAGATTGTGTCGGACGACACGATTGAGGAGACGCAACAGGCGTTCTCGAGCCTTGTACTCGGTAATCTCTCGAACTTCGGCGATGATACACGTGGCGCCGTCGATCGTCGTCCGATTGAGCCGAACGCGAATCCAGACCAGTTCTCCTGTGGGCCGTTCGATCCGCCATTCGAACACCTGCGACTCGCCGGCAGCAGCAGCGCACAGTCGATTGACCGCCTCGTCCTGGGAAAACTTCGTCGACGGTGCTGTGAACTCCTCGATTTCCATCTCGAGGAGTTCCGCTCGCGAATATCCGTACAACTCCTCGATCCGATCGTTTACGTCGAGGGCGACGCCGGTTTCCGGGTCGCGCAAGACGATACCGATATCGAGGTCGTCGAAGGCTGCCGGTAATGACAGGCCCTGGGATCTCCCCATATGACTTCACAAAAAGTGTGAATATAAAAACCCATAACCAACGGAAGTAGCCCTCCGCGACTGCCCTCGTCGATCGAGTGCCCTCATCCGGACTGCGAACCCACACGCTCGAGCGCGTCCTCGACCGTCCGCAGCGCGTTTGCGCCCTCGAGTCGCTCGACCACGACCACCAGTGCGTCCCCGGCGACGCCGGCTGCAGTCGGCGACAGTCCCTCGGCGGTAAGCCGCGCAAGCACGGCCGCGAGCGCGGCCGCGTCGACGTCGCCGGTAGCGACGATCGCGGTCCGATCGCCGCCGACAGGACCCAACGCCTGCCCGCCGACCCTCACGAGTGCGTCGGCGTCGTCGCTCGCGTCCTCGAGCGGGCCGATCCCGCTTTCCATCCGGACGCGGACGTCCCGCGAGTCGGTCTCGTAGGCCGGCAACTCGTCGGCGTAGCGGCGCAGCGCCGTCGCGATCGCGTCGGTCTCGCCGTCGACGGCGAGCACGCGGGCGGCGGCGGTGTAGTTGACCACGCCGGCCCGCAACGCGGTCCGGAGGAACGGCCGGCGATCGACTGCCCGGCGCGTCTCGGCTGCCAGTGACATATCGGGGACGGCGTCTCGAGCCGACATAAAGTCGCCGCCCTGATCACGGCTGATGCCCGACAGTATATACCGCTCCAGTCCTTCGCCACAGCCATGAGCGAGCCCGAGTCGGACCAGTCCCCCGAGGACGCCGTTCGCGAAGCGGTCACGCTGTTCCTTCGCCGCAACTTCCCCCAGATCGAGGGCCACGGCGGCGACTCCTCGATCACCGAGGTCGACCTCGAGGAGCGCCACGTCGGGATCAACTTGAGCGGCGCATGTAGCGGCTGTGGGGTCAGTCCGATGACGACCCAGGCGATCCAGCGGCGGCTCCCGACCAAGATCGACGCGATCGATCACGTCACCGTTACGACCGGCCTCGACGGGCTGGGCGAGCAGGGCTCGTCGGGCCCGGACGTGCCGCCGGATGTCCCGTTCTGAGCCCCACTCACCGTGTCGCTGGCCGCGACCGCGGCGTTTTTGGCTCGAGCCACGTATGCACCCAGTATGAAGCCAACAGCCGTCGAGGAACTCATCGAATCGAATCTCGAGGACGCCGAGGCGACGGTCACCCATGCCCGCGACAAACACGACGAGGACCACCTCGCCGCGACGGTCGTCTCGCCGGTCTTCGAGGGCCTGCCGCTGGTTCAGCAACACCAGCAGGTCTACGACGCACTCGAGGAGCACATGACGACCGACATCCACGCCCTCGAACTCTCGACGTACACGCCCGACGAGTACGCCGACCTCGAGGCCGAGCAGTAACCGCTATCGAATCGGCCGCGCGGTCGTTACTCGCCGGGCCACTCGTCGGCGGCGAGTGGCTCACCCTCGAGGAAGGCCGCGATACCTTCGTTTGCGTCGTCCGTCGTACAAAGCGTTGCAAACTGCTCGTTCGAGTAGTCAAGCGCCTCGTCGTAGTCCAGCTCGACCATCTCGTAGAACGCCTGTTTGCCCAGCTGGACCCCCATCGGGCTCTTCTGTGCGATCGTTTCAGCGAGCTCCATCGCTGCCGTCAGGTGGTCGCCTTCGGATGCGACGCGATTGATCAGCCCCCACTCGAGGGCCGTTTCGGCGTCGATCAGTTCGCCGGTCAGGATGAGCTCGAGACACCGTTTTCTGGTGAGTGCTTTCATCAGCGGGACGGCTGGCCCCATACAGAACAGGCCGACCTTGGGTGCCGTCGCACCGAACTTGGTACCTTCGGCGGCGACGGCCAGATCACAGGCCGCGACCAGCCCGATCCCGTTGGCGGCCGCGTGGCCGTGGGCCGCGGCGATCACTGGTGTTCGCATCTCGGTCAGCGTGTGAAACGGTTCTTCCATCCGTCCAACCCACTGCTCGTATTCCGACTCGGTCTCGTGGTCCCCGTGTTCGGAGAGGTCGATGCCGGCCGAGAAGCTCTTGCCCGCGCCGTCGACGACGATCGCTCGCACGTCGTCGTCCTCGTCGAGTGCGTGTAGCGCCGCGTCGAGATCCTGCGCGAGGTCGGTGCTGAACGTATTCATCGCCTCGGGACGGGCAAGCGTGATCCGCCCGACGTGATCGTTACGGCTGCAATCGACAGTCTCCCACTGATCGCTCGTCGCTGTCTCGGAAGCCATGTGAGCTACTTGACTATATGTTGTGATAAATGATGTCATTACTCACTACACACTCGCAAGGTCTACCCCACCAGCGAACCGGGACGACGATCGTGACTCAGCGACGGATGGCTCGCAGTTACCCGGTCGTGCGGGTTGGCCGTCGATACCGGAGCAGATCGCTCGCGTGGAACCGTGGCTTTATCCACCAGAAATGACATTTCATTCCTATGGAAACCCTCCATCCCCGCATCAGACTCCTCTGGATCGCCCGTGGGGCGCTCGCCGCGGTCGTCCTCGGCGTCGTCCTCACCGCCATCGATCAGTGGCAGGTCACTGTCCCGTTCCTGGCGATCGGCGGCATCGTTGCACTCGGACTCGTCATCGGGGTCGGCTACGCCCTCCGGCTCTACCAGGTCTGGCAGTTCGAACTGCAAGACGACGCCCTCTATCTCGAGCGCGGCGTCGTCACCATCGTCGAGACCGCCGTTCCCTTTGTCCGCGTCCAGCACGTCGACACACAGTTCGGCCCCATCGAGCGCGTCCTCGGCCTCTCGAGCGTCGTCGTCTACACGGCTGGGTCCCGAAACGCGGACGTTCGCATTCCGGGGCTGACACCGGATCGCGCACGAACGCTGCAGAATACGCTTCGTGAACTGGCCGTCGAAAGCGAGGCCGACGATGCCGTCTGAGACGAACCGCTTGCATCCGCTGAGCGCGGTGACGCTGGCGCTCCAGCGCGGTTTCACCGGGCTGTCGATGCCGTTTTTCGTCGTGATGATCCTCTCGACGATTTTCGACGGCGTCGACATCGACTGGATCTTCATGTTGGCCCCGGTCGGGTTCGTCGTCGGGGTCGGCTACGGTATCGCGTACTACTATCGGTTCACGTACGCGATCACGTCACGGACGTTCGACGTTACTTCGGGCGTGTTCTCCCGGCGCTCGCGCGAGATTCCGTATCGCCGTATCCAGAACGTCGACGTCTCCCAAAGTGTCTTGCACCGAATTTTCGGGCTCGCCGTCGTCTCCCTCGAGACTGCCGGCGGCGGCGAGACGGAGGCGACGCTGAACTTCGTCAGCGAGGCCGAAGCCCAGCGGCTTCGCGCCGAGATCCGCCGGCAAACCGCTCGAGCGGACGAGGCGAGCAGCGACGAGCGCGCGGTACCCGCCGGGGGCGGCGACGAGACGACGCGCTACGACCGCTCGCGTTCTGATCGCGGGCCGACGCTCCTGTTCGAACTCGAGCCGACGGAACTGCTGGTGTATGCCCTGACGTCGTTCCGGTGGGGCGCGGCGGTCTTCCCGATCGCGCTGGTGATCTTCCTCACGAGCGCCGACTCCGGCTCGGGGCTGGTCCCCGCGTTCGTCCTCGAGATCGCACGTCCCGTCGGCGGGCCGGCGTCGCTCGACGGTGCCACTGTGGGATCGCTGCTCGTCTTGGTCGCGGTCACTGCACTCCAGTGGTCGGTCGCGACGTACGTCGCGAGTGCGATCTACACGGTCGCGAACTACTACGGGTTCCGCCTCGGACGAGCGGGTGACGACTTCGTCTACGAACGGGGATTGGTCCAGCGCTACAGCGGCTCGATCCCCGTCGACAAGGTTCAGTCGGTGACCATCACCGAGAACCCGCTCCAGCGACTGGTCGGCTACGCCGGCCTCTGGGTTGAAACCGCCGGCTACGGACCCGAGAGCAGCGGTGGCAGCCAATCAGCTGTCCCGCTTGCCGAGACCGACCGCAGCTATCGCTTCGCCGAGAACCTCACCGGCGTCGAAACGCCACGGTTCCAGCGGCCACCGACGCTGGCTCGGCGGCGGTATTTCGTCCGCTATTCGCTCATCGCAGCCGCTGTCGTCGCCGTCGCCTTCGGGCTTGCACAGGTAACAGGGCTCGAGCGCTGGTCGCTCGCTGCAGTCGTCTTCGCCGCCGTTCCCCCCGCGGCCCACCTCAAATACGTCAATCTCGGCTACCACGTCGGCGAAGCACATCTCGTGATTCGATCGGGGTTCTGGAACCGCCGGACGACCGTCATCCCCTACTATCGGATCCAGACGGTCTCGACGCGGCGGTCGATCTTCCAGCGCCGGCTCGGCCTGGCGTCGCTCGCCGTCGACACGGCCAGTTCGCGGACGTTTTCGTGGGGGATGCCGACGATCCCGGACCTCGAGTGTGAGACGGCCCGCGAGCTCCACGGCGTTGGGCGGGAACGACTCCAGTCGGCCATCCGAGAGCGTGCCCGCGCGACCGATACCGGTCCCGGGCTTTCGGTGGATTTTACCTGACTGACTGAGAGTTCTCGCGTATGGGAGACGAAGACGAATACCGAATCGAGGAGGACAGTCTCGGCGAGATGCAGGTGCCAGCGGACGCCTACTGGGGCGCACAGACCCAGCGCGCGATCCAGAACTTCCCCATCTCGGGGATCACGTTCAGCCGCCGGTTCGTCCGTGCACTCGGCGTCGTCAAGAAAGGCGCTGCACAGGCCAACCGCGATCTCGGCCTGGTCGACGACGACGTTGCCGAGGCGATCATCGAAGCCGCCGACGAGGTCATCGCCGGCGAACACGACGACCAGTTCCCGGTCGACGTCTTCCAGACCGGCTCCGGCACGTCCTCGAACATGAACGCCAACGAGGTCATCGCCAACCGCGCCGCCGAGCTCATGGGCAGCGAGATCGGTGACCGCGTCGTCCACCCCAACGACCACGTCAACTACGGCCAGTCGTCAAACGACGTCATCCCGACCGCGATGCACGTCGCCTCCCTCGAGGCCGTCGAGAAAGACGTCATTCCGGCACTCGACGCGCTCCGCGAGGCGCTCGAGGAGAAAGAAGACGAGTTCGACGACGTCGTCAAGACCGGCCGCACACACCTGCAGGACGCGACGCCGGTCACGCTCGGCCAGGAGTTCGGCGGCTACCGCACCCAGGTCGAGAAGGGCCTGGCCCGCGTCGACCAGGTCCGCGACCACCTCGCAGAACTCGCCCTCGGCGGCACCGCAACCGGCACGGGTCTGAACACCCACCCCGAGTTCCCCGGTCGCGCAGCCGAGTACATCACGAAGGAGACCGGCGTCCAGTTCCGCGAAGCCGACAACCATTTCGAGGCCCAGGCCGCCCACGACGCGATGAGCGAGGCCCACGGCGCGCTGCGAACTGTCGCCGGCTCGCTGAACAAGATCGCAAACGACCTGCGCCTGCTCGCCTCCGGGCCGCGCAACGGCTTGGGTGAGATCGAACAGCCCGAGAACCAGCCCGGCTCCTCGATCATGCCCGGCAAGATCAACCCGGTCGTCGCCGAGGCCGTCAACCAGGTTCACAAGCAGGTCGTCGGCAACGACGCCGCCGTCTCCGCCGGCGCTGCCGAAGGCCAGATCGACCTCAACCTCTACAAGCCCGTGCTGGCGCACAACTTCCTCGAGTCGGCCGAACTCATCTCGAACGCGAGTCAGGTGTTCGGCGACCGGTTCGTCCGCAAACTCGAGGCCAACGAGGAGTACTGTGCGGACCGCGTCGAGCAGTCGATGGCGATGGCCACGTCACTCAACGTCCACATCGGCTACGACAAGGCAAGCGAGGTCGCCAAGACCGCGCTCAAGGAAGACAAGACGGTCCGTGAGGTCGTCCTCGAGAAGGGCTACCTCGACGAGGACGAAGCTGACGAGGTCCTCGACCCCCGCAAGATGACCGAGCGCGGCATTCTCGGCCAGGACGACTAACCGAGCCGACGGCGCTTTTTTCGCTCTGTGATTCGCCCGCTCAGGGCCGTGCAATGAGGACCGACGTGTCGACCGTCCGCACGACACGATCGGTCGTGCTCGCGAGGAGACGCTCGTTACCCTCGATCGGCCGCTTCGACCTGTCGCTGATCGAGCGGGTCCTCGATGTCGCCCATCACCGCCTCGAGCAGGTCGGTCACGGTGACGAGGCCGACGACATCACCGTCCTCGATCACCAGCGCGAGTTCCTGGTTTTCCGCCTGGAACTGATCGACTGCGTCGCTGACATCCGTATCGGGAGAGAGCGTCATCGGCGGTGCTGCCAACTCCGCGAAGTCGACATCGCCGCTCGCTAGTTCCTCGCGATGTCCGACGAGGATCGGTGTATAGATGATCCCACGGAAGTCGGTCAGGTCGTCGCCGACCAGCGGATACCGCGTCTGTGGACGATCTTCCATCCTGCGGAAGTTCTCTTCGGGGCTCGCTTCCGTCGAGAGCGCGACGATCTCCTCGGCGTCCACCATCACCTCGCGGATCGCCTGCTCGCCGATCTGAAACGCGTTCATCACCTCTTCGCGGCGTTCCTCGGGGAGATCACCTCGCTCGAGGACTGAGCCGAGTTCGTTCCGGAGATCGGCCCGGGACTCGATAACGTCCTCCTCGGTCTCGAGCCACGCACCGGTCATCTCGATTCCGAAGAGTTTGAGCGTCCACTTCGCGACGCCGTCACCGATCCAGATCAGCGGCGAGATCACCCAGTGGAACCAGTACAGCGGCGTCGCGCCGTACCGACAGACCATCCGGGAGCGCTCGACGCCGAGATACGTCGGCGTCTGTTCGCCGTGGGTCAGGTGGACGAGATTGATGATGAGGAAGGCGATGATCGCCCCGCTGCCGATCGCAGCCAGCGGCGTGTTCACGAACAGCGGCTCGAAGATCGCGGCCAGCGCCGGCTCCGCGACGATCCCGACGGCGATGCTCGAGGCCGTGATGCCCACCTGACACGTGGTGAGGTAGATTTCGAGACTGTCGGTCATCTCCCAGGCCCGCTCAAGTGCGGGCGTGTCCCCGACGAACTCCTCTTTGGTGAACTGCCGAGCGCGAGTCAACGCGAACTCGATCGCGACGAAGAAGGCGTTCGCCAGAATTAGCAACACCCCTGCCAACAGCCGGCCGCCGATGACGAGCGAGTTCATTACCGAACGGTTGTGTCGCCAGACAGAAATCACTCAGGGCGACCATCGCTGGTTTGATCACGTCACGTGTCCCTACCTCCCAACACCACGACATCTATAAGCAGTGTCTGTTCACAAAGAGCACAAGACGATCGATTCGCCAATAGATGGACAACACGATATCGAGTAAACACGAATTTTGACTGTTCTTTTTTACCAGCCCCTCAACGATAAATCGGGGCATTGACGCCGAATCACGCCAGAATCTAGTGGAATAAAAAACCCAAGCAGTTTTGGCGAATGCTCGCGTCAGATGAAATATGCACACCTGTCGCAACTGCAACCAGTCGTTCCAGACCGAACTCGCCCTCGAGCTACACCGCGATACGTGCAAAAAGGGACAACTCTTCTGTCAGGTATGTGGGGATCGATTCCGAGAAGGGGATGCGACCCAGGATGGCTGGCACTACGAGTGTCCGAACGAGGATTGTGACGGCGACGGACTACAGGACGACCTCTATCGCGTCGAAGACGTTCGAACAACGACCCACTGACCCGATCCCCGTCGTGTCCTGTGCTCTATAATCTCGTATCCGAGCGATAGCGCTCTCGACGGCGACGAGTTCCTTTCTTCCGGTTGCCCGTGGCTACGTCGAAGACGACAGCTCAAACCGGCTCTCTCATGCGATGCGAACGACCGCCGCTTTCCCACCCTTTAATCGCGTCTGTGCGCTCACACCACGTATGGAACGGCTCACGCCGCGGGTTCGGGTCGTCTGGCTTTCCCTTGCACTCGTGCGAGCCGCGATTCTCGGCAGTCTCCTCGTCGGCGGCGCGATCGCCCTCTCGCGGACCGGGCTCGCGGACGCCGCGCCGGTTCCCCTGGTGTCGACGGCCGTGGGGCTCGCCGTCGTGCTCGCGATCGTTCGCATCGCCATCGCCTGGCGGCGCTACGGCGTCTGGCGGTTCGAGCTTCGAGACGACGATCTGTACATCCACCGGGGTGTCTTCACGCGAACCAAGACAGTCGTCCCCTTTGTCCGTGTCCAGCACGTCGACTCCCGACGGTCGCCGCTCGAGCGAACGGTCGGCCTCGCGACAGTCGTCGTCTACACCGCCGGTTCGCGGAGTTCGGATGTCGCGATCCCCGGCCTGACGCCGGCACGCGCCGAGGCGCTGCAGGAGTCGCTTCGCCGACTCGCAATCGAGAGCGAGGGTGAGGACGCGGTATGAAGAAACTCCATCCCGCGTCGGTCGCCGTTCGATCGCTCTCGCGCAGCCTCAACACCGGCTTCGTCTTTTTCCTCATCGGCGTCGTCGTCTCGCCCGGCGGCAACGGGATGGATCTGCTGTCGATCCTCGGCCTCGTCGTCGTCGGGATCATCACGGGGATCGTCTACGAGTTCGCCTACTACCAGCGGTTCAGATACGAACTCACCGCGGACACGTTCGACGTCACCTCCGGCGTCCTCTCGCGTCGCACCCGCGAACTCCCGGTAAGACGGATCCAAAACGTCGACATTAGACAGAACGTGGTCGACCGACTCCTCGGCATCGCTGCCGTCCACATCGAAACCGCCGGCGGCGGAGAGACCGAGGTCAGTCTCCGGTACGTTTCCGAGGCAGAAGCCCATCGCCTCAGACGGCAACTGCGACAGGGCGCACGTACCGAAGCCGAGGCCGAGGCCGCGGACGGCGACTCGCTCGCAGAGACGGAAGTCACTGGCGAACCCACGGCAGTTCGAGATGACGACGAAGAACTGCTCTTCGAGATCACTCCCCGCGAACTCGCGATCCTGAGCGTCTTCACCATCGATCCCGGCGCAAGCGTGCTGGGCGGGATCGCAGTTTCGTTTGCCAGCGGATTCGATCCTGCCACGCTGGTCCCTGCAGGTCGCATCGAGGGACTGCCGGGACCAACAACTGGTGTCTTTGCGCTCGCGTGGGGGCTCCTCCTCTTCGTGCTCGCTGCCTGGATCATCAGTGCCACCCTCACGTTCACCCGCTACTACGGCTTCCGACTCACCCGCGCCGGCGACGAACTCTACTACGAGCGCGGCCTCCTCCAGCGCTACAGCGGGACGATCCCCCTCGAGAAGGTCCAGGCACTGACAATCTCCGAGGCGATCCCCTTCCGCTGGTTCGGCTACGCCGCCTTGAGCGTCGAGACGGCCGGCTACGCCCCCGGCCAATCGGGCTCCCGCGGGACCGAATCCGCGATCCCGCTTGCCGATACCGATCGCGTCGCTGCGCTCGCCCGTGCGATCGAGCCCTTCGGCCCGGTCGATCTCGAGTCGCCGCCCAAACGCGCTCGAGAGCGGTACATGGTTCGCTACCTGCTGGTCGTTGCCGCCCTCATCGCCGGTGCGTACCTCGCCGCGCGATACACGCCGCTCGAGCGCTGGTACGTCGCCGCCGTCCTCGTCACGGTCGTTCCTGTCGCCGCCCATCTCAAATGGACGAACCGCGGCTTCCGCGTCGGTGATCGGTACTTCCTCTCGCGGACGGGATTCTGGCGGCGAACGACCAAAGTCGTCCCCCACTATCGGGTCCAGGCCGTTCTCCACGAGGCGACGATCTTTCAACGCCGTCGCCATCTCGCCAGCGTGACCGCCGATACCGCCAGTTCCGCCTCGTTTTTCGGCCGGGCCGCGACGGCTCACGATGTCGACGCTGACCGGGGACTCGAGGTACAGTCCGATATCGAAGAGCGGCTCCAAGAGCGGCTTCAGAGACGAATGCGCCGACGCACCGTCGATCGGTGGTTTCGAAACTCAACAGAACCGACCGACGACGCGTCGGTAGTCGACGAAGACGAGGACACCTGACGACGGTCTTCCCGCGTTTCGCTGTCGGTACCTCGGCACTCTGTATACCGTTATGTGGTTCATGAGTCCGAGAGTAGACATTGCTCAGCTTGAGGCACTGGAAGCGAAATACACCGATAGGCGTCACAACGGCGGAATACACCGTTTGCACGCTGGCTGTACAATCGGTTTACAACCATGTTCAGAGACATCTATCGTCGCTCTTCCATCGGTGACTGGTGTGGGGTTCCGGACGGCCACGCTCGGTTTCTTGCATTGGCTCCGAGTAGAACCGACGCTAGGGCTCGGCTGCGACGTTGACTGCTCGACCGCTATCCGCCCCCTGGATAGACTACCGGACGAGCGTTGTCTGCACTCTGTTGTTGGACGACGGTCCATGACTACCCGACCGCGTCGAGTGTAATCGGTATGAACCTGTTGTCTGGCAGGATCGATCGCGTCGAATCGCGTCGACGGTTCGTCCGGCAGTATCCGTCGGAGTCGGACCGAGAACCGCTGACGCGCTCTGTAACGCCAACGAGAACGTGATGCGATCGCCACAGGCGCGTTCTAAGACGGTTCGATCATGACTGATGCCCGGGCAAAACAGGACGTCCACTGGCTCGATACCGGCCTCAAGCGTCCTGCGTGACGTCCTGTGACCAGAAATCGGGACCCCGATTCACAGACAATCACCGGACGTGCGTTCAAAACTCAGCTCCTTCGTCGCACGTGGCCGTGTGTAACGGCATTGCAGTCATGGTCTGCTGTGAGTCATTTCCGGTGCAAACGCGATCGTTCTGCGGTTGCACCGGTAAATCGTTACAGCAGACCGTATCAGTGGAACGTGCTGGAACCAATCGAAACGGTGACTAACTCACATTCGGCCGGACAGTTCGAACCCATGCCATCACTACGGAGATCGATCCGTGGCCGAGACTCGATGCGTTCTGACGGCACCCTTCGCACTCCATTTCGATCCTGTCACATTGATGTGACGTCGACTCGAGCGACGAACAGGTACACTATTGCAGACCGGTCAGACAAACGGGGAGACCGACGACCGGGTGAACCCTCGTCGAGGTCCAGTACCCACGCAAGGCTGTCCGAGGGGGTCGTCGAATCGCTGTCGTCGGCAGCGGAGAGGCTGTTACTCCAAACGGACCGGTCTCGCTCGAGTCATGGTGCCGACCGCGGATCGAGGTGTGATTGCTGGCTGGTGCTCCGCTCGAGCGAGAGAATGATACCGCTCATTGATTGCGACGAGACAACTCAGCCACACGAATGCCGACTACGTATTGGGCCGGCAAGGCTGCAGCCAAAATAGCATATCTAGAACTGTGGGACTAGTCTGCAAGATCTTGTAGCCGAATCTGTGGGACTTTCGGTAATGTGTATCTTGATCTGTAGGACGACAACTGGTGCTATTTGGGTGCTAGCACCTAAGATAAATATACTTAGCTCGAATAATGGGTAGATTGAATATCGTCGCGTCTGATGAATGCTGTATGAGCGATTCGGCCGACACGTCTCGAGAAACTGTCAAAACCTACGTCCCGGCATACCAGAAAGCGGAGTGGCAATCCCACGCTGACGACCTCGACATGAGTCAGAGCGAGTTCGTCCGGACGATGGTCCAAGCCGGACGCAAAGGGTTCGACCCCGACTCAGCGGAACCCGATTCTCCGGGCCCAGACCCTGGGGGTAACGCCCTCGAAAGACAGGTTCTCGAACTACTAACTTCTGACACGTATTCGTGGGACGAACTGCTCGAGGCGGTCTCCGACGATATCGAGTCACGACTGGATGAGACCCTCGAGGAGCTACAGGCGACCAACCGAATTCGATACAGCGGTCGCCACGGTGGGTACACGACCATCGACGGTGGTGGCGATGGCGACTGAACCCACTGGCGACACGCCGGCGGACGTGGCAGATCCGATCGCGTACTTCCTCGACGACCAGCGGTATCACGGCAAGAGCGAGCGAACGCTCGAGGCCTACGAGCGAGTGCTGCGGCGATTCGAGGCCTTCCTTCGCGAGCGCTTCGATGTCGATGCGGTCGGCGCGGCCCAACGGCGCGAATGTATGGCCTGGGTCCATTCGCTGCGCGGGGAGTTCGAAGACAGCACGATCGCGACGTACGCCTCCTATCTCAATCGGTTCTACGACTACATGACCCGCGTCGGCGTCTTCGACGATAACCCGATGGCGCTCGTTATGGAGGAGCTGTCCGAATCGATCGAGACGAATCCGACGCGACGCGACATCTCGGTGCCGGAAATGCAGTCGTTCGTCGCCGAGATCGCCCACCCTCTCGAGCGAGTCGTCGTCGTCACGCTCCTCAAGACGGGGATGCGCGTTGGCGAGCTCTGTAACCTCGATCTGCGGGATCTTCACCTCGAGACCCAGGGACTCGACCTCGCGTGGACGCCCCGCGTCGGGCTCGAGCAACGACCTGAATCAGTGTTCGTCTCGTCCGAGCCGGCCCGCGGCACGACCGTCAACGGCGAGGAACGGACGGCATCGAACAAGCGAAAGCGCGATACGGTCGTCCCCGTCGATAGTGAACTCCGACGGGTGTTATGCGAGTGGCTGGCGATCCGCCCGGACGCGGTGTCGTCGGCACGGCCGCTCTTTCTCGATACCCGCGACTCGTGGGGCGAGCGGCTCACGCCGTCGGACGTCCGCTATCTCGTCGAGAAACACGCCCGTGACCACGGCTGGTACCGAACCGGTGGGGGGACCCAGGAGAACGTCACACCACACTACTTCCGGCACTTCTTCACTACGCATCTGCGGGATCGAACCGGTGATCGGGGGATCGTGCAGTATCTCCGTGGTGACGTTGCCGGCGATGTCATCGACACGTACACCCACAACTGGGGCGATCGCGTCCGGGAGACCTATCTCGAGTCGATTTACGCCGTCACCCGGTGATGCGTGTCGGCTCGCGGGGATCTCACTGGAGTGTCGGCACAGTGCACTGTGATTCGTCCAGAGCGGCTTCGACAGTACGGGCTACTACGTAGTGGCCGCTCCTCACATCGACACGTTCCGGTTCTGTGATGAATAGTGGATAGATTCTAACTACGATCGTACTCAGCGCGACCGTCTCGAATCGAACTTATAAATCGGATATGGCTATATCAATTTGCGCCTCGAGGCCCCATTGTCGCCGGCCGCGTCAAATGAATCGCTACGTGCGTTCGATCGACGTGTACCCCTTGTCTGGCAGTCGTTGCCCGCAGTTCACGATCGACTAGAGATAAGAGTTCGCCGACTGGGCTTGCATCAGCGAGTCGTCTCGATGTGCTACCGGCGACAAACTCTCTGCCCGAATGATTATTAGGCAGGTTCTGGTTGCCTAGTTGTGGCACTATACCATGGTTGATGTTACCATACACGTTCTCGACCGCGGTGGACTCGACGTCGACATGAACTACATGATGGAAGGGCACGTGCTCGGCACACACGACGAGCCCAACCCCGACATCGATTACGGGGAGATTCCGGTCTGGAGCCTCGTGATCGACCACCCCGAGGGGACGATCCTCTGGGATACCGGGTCGCATCACGACGCACTCGAGGGCCACTGGCCCGAGGGACTCCTACAGGCGTTTTATCCACACGACGCTCACGAACATCGGCTCGACGACGACCTGAACGAGGCCGGTTTTGGCATCGACGACATCGATTACGTCTTCCAGACCCACCTGCACCTCGACCACGCCGGCGGGCTCGAGTTCTTCGACGGGACGGACGTCCCGGTCTTCGTCCACGAGCGCGAGCTCAAGTTCGCCTACTATAGCGCGAAGACCGACGAGGGAAGCGGCGCGTACATCCTCGAGGACTTCGACCACGACCTGAACTGGCACGTGTTACACCAGGATCGCGAGCAACACTTCGAGGACGTGGAGTTCGTCCGCTTCCCCGGTCACACACCCGGACTCACCGGGACGGTGATCCACATAGACGACGAGGGAACGCTCGTCTTCACCGGTGATCAGGTCTACATGGCCGACAACTTCGAAGACGAGATTCCGCTCGGGGCGCACCTCCTCTGGGGAAAGACCGAGTGGGTCGAGAGCCTCCGTCGTATCAAGGCACTCGAGCGGCGTCACGACGCCGAGGTCGTCTACGGACACGATCCCGAGCAGTTCGAGGCTATGCAGCCGGGGTGGGGGCTGTGAGCTACGAGCGGTCCGTCTCCGCCAGCCCGCATGAACTCACGCCCGAAACCGTCTGGCACGTCCAGATGCCACAGATTCGCGTGGGCCGCGGCGCAGTCAGAGAACTTGGCTTTCAGCTCGCCGATCTGGGCGTTGCAGACGATGCACGCGGGCTGATCGTGACCGACGAGACGCTCGCCGAGATCGGCCACGCAGGCCGGGTCGCCGACCACGTCGAAGACGCAGGATTCGATGTCGACGTCTACGACGGCTCGGAGCGCGAACCCTCGATCGAGGCCGTCGAAGAGTGTATCTCGTTCGTCCGCGAGGAGATGGGCACGGACGGCTACGACTTCTACATCGGACTCGGCGGCGGCAGCTGTCTCGACACCGCGAAGACGACGCGCGCGGTCGTTGCCAACGGCGGCGAAATCCTCGACTACGTCGCCGAACCGACCGGCTCCGGCGAGGCACTCTCTGAGTCCGGCCCACCCCTCGTCTTGCTCCCCACGACGGCCGGCACCGGCTCGGAGATTTCGCCGGTCGCGATCCTGTCGGTTGCCGAGAAAGAGATCAAGGAGGGCATCTCGAGCAATAACGTGCGGGCCGACGCCGCGGTGCTCGATCCGACGCTGACCACGTCGCTCCCTCCTGATCTCACCGCGAAAACAGCGATGGACGCGCTCGGTCATGCCATCGAGGGATATACTACACATCGATACGACAACTTACTCCGCCCCGAGGACCCCGCCGACCGACCGGTCTACGCCGGTCGTACTGGCTTTACCGAACTGTTCAGCGAGAAGGCGATCGACCTCCTCTCGAGCAACGTCAGACGAGCCGTCAACAACGGCGACGATCTCGAGGCTCGTGAGGCGATGTTGAAAGGGGCGCTCTACGGCGCGATCGCCGGTCTCACGGCCGGTGCGAGTCTCTGTCACGCGATGGCGTACCCGGTCGGGAACAAGTACCACACCTACCACGGCGAAACGATCGCCGTGCTCACGCCGGCGAGCACGTTGGGGTACAACGTCGCCAGTGATCCAGACCGCTTTGCGACCATCGCCGAGATGCTCGGCGCGGACACCGACGGATTGAGCACGCGAACGGCGGCCGATCGCGCACGCGAGGAGTTCGTTGCACTCCAGCGCGATCTGAACGTCCTCCCGAGCGGGCTCAACGAACTCGCCGGCATCACCGACGACGAGATCGACTGGCTGGCCGAACAGACCGTCGACACCCAGCAGCGACTGCTGCGGTGTAATCCACGGCCGGTGACGAAAGACGACGTCGCGGACATCTTCCGCGACTCACTCCACAACTGGGAGTAGGACAGAATCGCGAGTACGCCTTATTGGCCGACCGCGAGCTCCGTCTCGAGATCGGGGCCGTTCAGCAGCGCGCGGACGCAGTCGACCGTGTCGGTCGTTTCTACCGTGTTCTTGAGCAGGACGGTCTCGCTTGGAAATAGCTGTTCGCCGAGCAAGAGGCCGTGGTCGCGGGCGGTCGAGCCAGTCACAGTCAGGTAGACGCCTAGCCCCGCGTCGGCGATCGCTGCCTCTTCCTCGCGGCCGTCGTCCGGATACCAGAAGTCGATACCGTCGAGGAGCCGCGTGCCAAGCACGGCCTGAACGAGCCGTTCGTATCTGGGCTCGATACAGAGCGGTCCCTCGTAGGTCTCGAGGAAGTCCCGATCGATAGACTCGGCGGACGGCGCGACTTCGGGCGTGGCAAGCAGCGTGTGGTAGACGGTATCGCCGAGCCCGGTGACGACTTGCACGTCGGTGTCGGCGGGATTAATGCGGGCGTTCACGTCGGCGATCCGGTCGAGCGGCTCCGGTCGCAACTCGACGACCTCCTCGAGAACGAGGTCGGCACTGTCGAATCCGAGCGCGAACTCGTGGGTCCGAAGCGCGCGAAACGGCTCCTCTCGGCCGACGAGCTGGACCGCCGCGTCGTCGGGCGCGCCCTCGACGTTCGATAGCGGGATCGTGACGCTGTCGAAGACTATCCGGCGTGGCTTGCCGGCGCGGTCGTCGCGCAACAGCGTATATTCGGGTGCGGTCGAATCGTCGACAGTACTGTAGTTTGCGAGACGATGGTAGACGTCCTCCTCGTCGGGCTCGATAGTCCCTTTCGTGAGTGCCTTTTCGTGACGAAGCGTCGATGTAATGTCGTCGGCGAGGTCGGGGACGCCGAGGCGATCTGCGATCCGATCGAGTACAGACTCGAGCGGTCGCCCCTTTCGTGGAACAGCGATCGGTATCGTCTCGCCCATCGACCGGTTCTCAATCGGCGACGGATAAACGAGTTGCGTTTCCGCTACAGTCCGAAATCGATGGGTGACGCCTGCGCCGCTCAGTTGGAGAACATCGAGCCGAGTTGGTCGCGCCAGTCCTGAATGTCCGTTACGTCCTCCTGGACTGCTTCGAGGTCGTCCGCGACGGTTTCGAGATCAGATTCCACGTCGTCGACGGTATCCGTGAGATCATCGACATCGTCGTCGATCCCCGCGACGGTGTCGTCCAGTTCGGCGACGTCGGCGGTGACATCGCTCAGCTCCGTCTCGAGATCGGCGTTCCAGTCCGTGAGGTCTGCAACGTCGGCGTCGAGTTCCTCGACCTGCGACGACGTTCCCTCGAGTCGCTCGTCTACCGATTCGATCTCGTCTTCGAGTGCTGCGAGATCGGTCTGTAACTCCTCGATGAGCTGTGCGCCCGTGCCGTTGTCCTCGAGGAACGTCTCGAGTGCGTCGGTGTAGGCTGCGACCTCCTCGACGCGGGACTGGAGGTGCTCGACTTTCGCGATTTCCGGCCCCGAGGGCTCGAGGTCGAGTTCGGCCTGAATCGCCTCGAGATCGGCGTCGTCGACCGTCCCGTCTTGGATCTCGGTCGCAAGGCGAGCCGCAACTGAGCCGTCGAACTCGACGGTCGCGGTTTCGACTTCAGTGGCCGACTCGACTGCGTCGTCGGCGTCCGCCGTCACCTCGTCGTCGACTGTTCCAGCCGGTGCTTCCGTCTGCTCGGCTGCCAGTTCGGCCGTGTCGTCGCCGTCCTGCTCGTCCGGCTTTGCCTCGTCAGGTGCGTCGGGCTCGACCGTCGGTGGTTCCTCATCGTCGGTCGTGTCCGCTTCGAGATCGGATTCCGATTCGTCGACACTCGCTTCGGCCGGCTCGTCCGCGGCGTCGGCAGTCTCGAGTTCAGTGTCGGCGACGTCCTCCTCGTCGTCCTCGTCAGCCGTCAGTTCACCGTCATCGTCAGCGGCCGATTCGGCATCCGCTTCAGTAGCCGATTCAACGTCCTCCTCGGCGGTCGGTTCGGCGTCCTCATCAGCAGCCGATTCGGTATCCTCTTCGACGGCCGATTCGGCGTCGTCCTCGTCAAACCCGAGATCGATATCGGGCTCGTCCTCTTCAACGGACAGTTCGTCGTCCTCGTCGAACCCAAGGTCGATGTCCGGCTCGTCTTCCCCTACGGAGAGCCCGTCATCCTCGTCAAATCCGAGGTCGATGTCCGGCTCGGGATCGGTGTCGATGTTACCGAGGTCGAGATCGAGTCCCGAGGCGTCGTCTTCGCCGTCTTCGTCGTCTTCGTCGTCCTCGTCACCTTCGAGACCGGGAACGGTGTCCGACTCGCCGGCGATCATATCCTTGACGGGCTGATTGCGGTCCTCGGAGACGATGTTGCCGATGACTTCGTCGTCCACTTCGTCAGCATCCGAGCGGTCGTCGTCGCCAGCCTCGAGGTCGACGATCGCCGGCTCCGTGAGAAACGCCGCGGCACGACTGTCGTCGTCGATCTGGATCCCGTAAACGGTCTCGAGGTCGCCGCCGGGCTCGAGCGTCGCCGTGAACTCGACGTGGTTGTCCTGGTAGGCCGTCCAGTCGTCGCTGTGATAGTCGGGGTGAAAGCCGACTTTGTCCATCGGGAACGATTCGGGAATGTCCTCGGAGAGCTGGATCGTGACTGGCTCGTCACGGGCCGATTCGATCTCGAATCGAATCGCCGGAACGGGAAACTCGTCCGCTTCGAACGTCTTCTGGACGGAGATCCCATCGGCGCTGACCTCGATTACGTCGTCCGTATCGGCGGTGCTGGTCATATGGAACCAACGTTACCATACCATTACTATAAAATGTGCGGACAGTTTGAGAATCGTTACAAATCGACGCGGTCGCCGATCTCGGCGATCTCGAGCCGTTGTGGATACGCGAAACTGGCGGCGTGGTGGTGCAGTGCCGTCGGATCAGCGGTCAGACCCTTCCACATATCCCAGTGACTCGGGAGAAGTCGGTCACACTCGAGGGCGGTGGCACACTCGATGACCTGGTTCTCGTCGTTGTACCAGCGTGTTCGTTTGGGCTCGCGGGTCTGTTTGTCGGGGATCTGTCCGACGGTACCGAAGGCAAACACCGCGAGATCGATGTCGTACTCGTCGCCGATTCGCTCGAACTCGTCGGTCGGTTTCGTATCGCCGCCGTGGAAGAAGGTCCCGGCGTCGTGTTCGAACACGTAGCTGACGGGATGGGTCGCGTCGGGATCGTTGGCCGCCTCGACGTGGACGGTGAACTCGCCGATCTCGAGGGTTTCTCCTTCGGCGACTTCGGCCAGCTGCTCGTCGGTGACGTCCCATTCGTCGGTCCATGCCTCTTCGTCGCGGGCTTTCGCGACGCTGTCGTCGGGTGCATAGAAGGTCGCGCCCGTGTTCGCGAGGATCGGGGCCTGACTCGGGCCGTGGACGTGGTCGGTGTGTTCGTGGGTCGCGAGGACGGCATCGGCCTCCGCGACGTCGTCGGGATCGAACGGGACGGGGATCATCCGGACCGTCCGCGGCGGGTCGCCGAGTCCGAGATAGGGATCGATGTAGATCGTCGTTCCCTCGGTCCCCTTCAGGACGAAGCCGTTACAGCCGAGATACCAGATCGCGACACCCTCTGGCGTCGCGTCTTCGACGTCGCGGACGAGCCAGTCGTCCCAGTCGCTTTCGATCATACTCGAGGCTGTGGGGACCGATTGGGTAAGTGTTGTCGTCTCCGCGACCTCCCGTGTTGCTCGGTACTGGAATCTGACCGACGTTTGTCTTTGCCGTCACCCAGCCCCGGTTGAGTCACGGAGAGCGTGGCTGGGCGCGATAGATCAGCTGGTGTGTCGATCGAGCGGCGTCGTCGACACGTCGTTCGACGGTCACTGTCGCTGGCGCGTCGCGGGACTGGATCCACTCGGGATCGACAACTGGCTGATCCGTGTCGACGACCCGTCCCGTCTCGGCGTCGTAGTCGACGAGCGTGGCGTCTGCCAGCATGGGTCCGTGCACGTGCACGAACGAGGTCAGCACCTCGTCGACACGGTCGCGAGCGATCCCGCGTTCGGTCGACTCGGTGTTACGAGCCACGACGCGACGGGCCAGTGTTTCGGTCTCGAACGGGCCATCCGCGTCGGCAAGTATCGCCAGGATCGTCCGCCGACGGTCGGCGGCAAGCGCGCGGAACACTGCATCGAGCGTTGCGTCGTCGGCATCGTGGCGGGTCGAAACGATCGCTTCGAGGTGCGGGTCGTCGAACGCTGGGTGCGCGCCGAGCGTGATCGTCTCGTCGTCGGATTTCTCGAGGAAGCCGCCATCGGTCAGCGCTGGGACCAGCCGATGATGGAGGTCGGTGAGCGCCTGCCGGTAGTCGTCGTCAGTCACCTCTGTGGGCTGTTTGTCCATTGTTACTGCTGCGAGATGGCGCGCAAGCTCGTCTTTCCCGATCCCGTCGGGCGACCGCTGGTGGACGAGTCGGAGAACGGTTCGTCGACGGGCGTCAGCGAGGACGTCGAAGAACTCATCACGGGCAGCGGCCGTCGATCCGCTCGAGGCTGAGTTACTCATCGACTACTGGTCAGTGACTAACGGGCAAAAGAACTCCCCCAAACTGCTTTGGAATCTGCACCATAGCACAGGATCCCCACACTTTATTCGACGATATACACTCATTCTGTGGGTAAGGTAATACTATATTTCGTCGCGTTCAGCGAATGTCTCATTCTACGAACCCATCACGGACGAAACCCATCACAGGAACTGGGGGTGTAACAGCGTCAAACGAGTGCCGACGGCCGGGCGCGTTACCAGGTGCCGTGGAACGTATCGAACGAGAGACTGTCGAGTGGCTCGTCGCCGACGGCGATCCGGTACTCGCCGGGGGTGAGCATCGGCTTGTGGAACTGCGGCCCGTCGTCGGTCGTGATCCGCGGACAGCCGGTGTTGACGAAGGCGTCCATGTCGAAGTTGCGCAGCCGATCCGGCGTCACCTCGTCCATCGTGATGAGGTAGGCGTTGTCGTTGTCCGCGAGGATTTCTTGAGCGATTTCCCAGCGCCCCTGTCCGATCTTGGTACAGAAGATGACGCCCCACTTCTCGGCGTCCATCGCGCGATGTATCGCGCCGTAGCGCTGTTTCATGAACTTCTCCGTATCCGCGACGGTGACGACGTTATTGACCGGGTCGGCAATGACGACGTGTTTGTCGGGATGTTCCATTGCTAGCCCGAGCGGGTGGAATTTCCCACCGCCGACGTAGAGCACTTGATCGGCGGGTACGTCCGCACTCGCGTAGTTACAGCCGAGTACCTGTCCCTCGTGGGTCAGCCGGTCGTCGCCGCGACGGCTGTGGACCTCGTAGCCTCGTTCCTCAAGGAACTCCGTCATCTCCTCGTAGCGGTTCATGTGCTGGGCCGTCGTGACGAGGCCGACACCTTCGGTCTCCTCGGGCGGTTCGAGCGTCTCGAGCGCTTCCTCCATGATCGGCGTCACCTCGACGTTCGAGAACAGCGGGACGTAGATCACCTTGTCCGTGTCCTTCATCGGCGAGTGGCCGAAGTGAACGAACACGTCGGTCCGTTTCATCAGATATGTGTCGAGGTCACAGGCCCCATAGCAGGGCTGGCCCGAGAGCATAAACGTCACATCGTCGTCGGCCAGTTCCCGCAGGTCGTCCGCGACGGCTGGCCCGCGCCGTTTCAGTCCTTCGGGGAACTGTAGCCCGACTTTCTTCGCGTCTCGTTCCTCGATCGCCTCGACGATCTGCTCGAGTTCGTAGTCCCACTTACGGTCGTGTTTGAGACTCATCCCGGTGTTTCGGAGGTCGCCCTCGCTGTACTCCGACTCCTGACTCATTGACAGCCCTTGCGGCCACGAACGTATATACTGCACGCTGTCGAGAGCGGAGAATATCGTCGGTGTCAGGATCGCTCGCTTGCCCGCGGTGGTTGCGTGGCCGTCGAGAACTCACACGTCGCGAACGCGGCCCGGAAGTCGTCGCCGTCGAACGAGTCCACCAGTTCGTCAAGTTCCGAAAACACGTCGTCGAGCTGTCGTTGGACTGGTTCGTGTTCTGCGTCCGCTGTGGCATCGGCACCAGTTTCGAGTGCACCACGTTTGGTCGCCAGCGTCGCACATTCGGAGATCAGTTCGTCGTAGCGGCCACGACGGACCAGCCTGTCGACTGTCTCGAGCAACTCGTTCTTGTCGACTGGTTTGACGAGTGACTCGCCGGCAGTGGGCAGATAGTCCGAGCCGTATTGGTTGTCACGGAGCACCGCGACCGTCTGTGTCATCGCGTGGCGTTCGAGTTCGGCTGCGACGATCGACCCCGACTCCGTCCGGAGGTCGCGGTCGACCAGCACTGCGTCGGCGTCCTCGAGAAGCGCGAGCGTCTCGTCGCCATCGGTCGTCGTTGTGACCCGATAGTCCTCGGTGAGCCACGACCGTAGTCGGTCGACGATGACGGGATCGTCGTCCGCAACGAGAACGGTATTCGTATCACCAACCATAATTTGAGATAGTAGTAGCTCGTGGATCGGTTGATATCAAACTATGGAATAGTGTTCTCTGACACGGATCACCGGTCGCGGTTGAATCGGCTGTCCACCCGCGATTAGCGGTTCGAATTCTCTGAGCTGCCGACGCCACCAGCAGCGAGTTACATGACTCATGCGTGCTCGGTCGCAGAAATATACAGTCGATCGTCCGGTTCGTTTTCCGTCCCAACAGTCATAGTACTGGAGTGTAAACGGGTGGTCAATGGTAGCGGAACAGGCCCCTGACGGGTATCTCTTCGACCTCTATCGTCGATACATCGGTGAACCGGAGGACCGAACCGACATCTACGTCGGCTTCGGTCTGTTCCTGGGCGGTATCGGTTTGGCAGTCGTCGCACTGGTGCTCTTTCTCTGGGGCAACACGCACGAAGCCCGGTCCGCCAGCTACTTCGCGTGGGTCGGTCCTGCATACGCACTCGCGATGGTGTCTCTTCCCGTCGTGATGCTCGGGATCACCACGCTCCTCCCGTCGGAGCGACGGGTGCTGTACACGTCGATCGGTGGCGCAGCGATCACCCTCGCTGCGGTCGCTGGCTTCCTCTTCATCTATCCACGGCACTGGAACGGCTACGGAAACGACTACACCGTTCAGGTGGTCGCGGCGTACGCCGTCGGGCTCGCTGGCATCACCGCCTCGACGGGTGCGGCACTGATCGCCCACTATCTCGATATGGCACAGCAGGCCGACGTGGTGGCAGTCGACGACGAGGACGACGATCCTGACGTGACCGACGCGGAGGTCCAACAGGACATCGACGACGCGATGGACGGCGTCGAACTCTCGTGGGGCGGCGTCGAGAAGACCGAGCACAAGCGACTGAGTTTCTCCGAGGACGATTTCGACGACGTCAACGTCGATACCAACGTCGGGACCACGACGACCCGTTCGTCGGGTGTCGACGCACAGGTTGCCGGCCTCAAAGGCCTCAAAGGCGGTGAGACGAAGCAGACCACCTCGAGTTCGACGGTCGACGATCAGACGGCGAAACTCAAAGAACTCCGCGAACAACAGCGGGCCGAAGAACTAGCGACGGCTGACGACAGCAGTACTATCGAGACGGTGACATTTCCGTTCTCGAAACTGCTCGATCGGATCCGGCAACTAGTGAAGCGAAATTAAAGCGACGGTCCGGAAAGAAATAGCAGCGTCTTTCATAGTATCAGATCTGTAAGTGGCGTACATAGATTTATAATCCGTCGGTTTCCTTCCCCACACATGGCCAAAGGCCTAGACGTCGGGACGATGAACATCCTGTCTGCACAGCAGGATGGAACCGACACGGTATTCGTGCAACAGCGTAACTCATTCGTCGAGATCGAGTACTCGGATATGGCCGAGCAGATGCTCTCGCGAAGCGAAGTCCTTCATATTCGCAAAGACGACAAGGTCTACGTCGTCGGCGACGACGCCTTGAACTTCGCGAACATCTTCAACAAGGAGACCCGTCGGCCAATGAAACACGGGATCCTCTCGAACGACGAACAGAGCGCGATCCCGATGATGAAGCTCATCATCGAACAGGTCATCGGCGAGCCTGCCTATCCGGACGAGAAGCTCTATTTCTCGACGCCAGCGGACCCGATCGACTCGGACCTGTCGACGCTGTATCACCAGAAGACGATCGAGTCCTTCCTCGATGACATGGGCTACGACGCCGAGCCGATCAACGAAGGGATGTCCGTCATCTACTCCGAACTCGCGGACAACAACTTCACCGGCCTCGGCATCTCGTTCGGTGCCGGAATGACGAACGTCTGTCTGGCCTATTACGCCGTCCCCGTCATGAAGTTCTCCGTCGCCCGTGGTGGCGACTGGGTCGACGAGCAGGCCGCCCGCGCGACTGGCACGCCCGTCGACAAGGTCACCTCGATCAAGGAAGACGGCTTCGACCTCGACTTCACGACCGACGTCGGCGGCGTCGAGGGTGCGCTGTCGATCTACTACGAGAACCTCCTCGAGTACGTCATCGACAACATCGTGCAGGAAGTCGACGAGGAAGACATCGAAGAAGGGCTCGACATCCCTGTCGTCGTCACCGGCGGGACCTCGAGCCCCGACGGCTTCGAGGCCCTGTTCCGCGACCACTTAGAGGAGGCGAACATTCCGTTCTCGATCAGCGGCGTTTCGCACGCGAACGAACCGCTGTACAGCGTCGCTCGCGGTGGGCTCGTTGCGGCTCGCTCGGACGAGGACGTCGACCACGAGGAGGAAGCGGACGAGGCGGAAGCAGCGCCTGCAAACGAGTAAGCCGTCGACGCAGTGGGGTTTCTTTTTCGCGTTTATCGCGGTCAGTCAGCGCAGCGAACGAACGGAGTGGCCATCAGCGGTCGGTCGATTCGTCGTAAAACCGGTTGAGCGCGTCCCGCCAGGATTCGATCTCCTCGCCGGTCGGCTGGTGTTCGACGGGAATGTCGGCGAACCCACAGCGGGAACACATGACCGTCGATACCTCGCCGAGCGAGAGTTCTTCGATCGCACCCCCACACCGTGGACACTCCTCCATACCTGTAACTTCCACGGGATGTCCTTAACTCTATTCGAACGTGTCGTGAAACGGAAGCGTCTCTCCTCACACGACCAGCGACACGCCCGTGACCTCGGGAGATCCATTACGCTCGAGCACCGACACCTGCTCATGTCCAGTCTCTCTCGGCGCACGCTTGCCCGTCGACTCGAGTCTATCGAGGACTTTTCGGAGCCGTCGCCACACCTCGAGCAGTATCTTACCCCGCCGGAACTGGCCGCGCACCTCTGCCATCTGGCAGGATTGCAGGGCGATCTCGAGGGACAGGTCGTCGATCTCGGAACTGGAACCGGGATGCTCGCGATCGCGGCTGCGCTGGCCGGTGGTGACCGCGTTGCAGCGGTCGACGTCGACGCCGACGCGCTCGCGGTTGCCCAACGGAACGAACAGGCAGTCGTGGATGATGACGACCGCGGCCGCGCTATCGACTGGCTCGGCGGCGACGTCACCCGGCATCCCTTTTCGTGTACCGACGCGACTGTACTCTCGAACCCCCCCTTCGGCGCACAGCGTGGGAACCGACACGCGGATCGTGACTTCCTCGAGACGGCACGCGAGATCGGGGCGGTCTCCTATACGATCCACAACGAGGGCAGCCAGGAGTTCGTCGAGTCGTTCGCCGCCGACGAGGGCGGGGATGTAACCCACGCGTTCCGGGCTGAGTTTCCGCTTCCCAAGCAGTTCGACTTCCATACCGAAACAGAAGCGACGCTCGAGGCGGAGGTCTTCCGTATCGAATGGCCAACTCGAGTATAACGAGTCGGACATCAGCACGCAGTAGCGGTCTCAGGAGCCGTTGTACGTTTCTTTGCTCGCGATCGCAACCCGCGTCCCGTCGGCGGCCGCGTAGATCGTCTCCTCGTCGCGCTCGAAGGTGAGGCTGCCAGCCGTCGTCGTCCCGTTTTCGGCCGGGATCGGCGTCGTCGCGGTGACGGTATCTTCGCTTGCGTTGACCGCAAGGACGAACGTCCCCTCATCGGTGCCGACAGTCACGTTTCGGCCGGCGATCCGTGCGTCGGCCCGTGAGTCGTTGGATTCGTACGCGAGCTGGCGATCGTTTCCGTCCTCCCAGAGCCAGACCTGATAGACGGTGTCGTTACCCACCGGTTTCCAGCCGCTGCGCTCGATGTGGACATCCTCGCGCCACCCGGGGCCACCGATAGTGACCGTTTCCTCGCCCGTAAAGGCGATGCGCTGGGTGCTGATCACCTCGAGCCAGATCTCACGTCGCTCGCTGGCGACGATCACCCCGCTCGACTCGAGGCCCTCGTCACTCTCGATGGCGTCGATGCCGAGCCCGGAGACGTATTCGTTCGGGACGCCCTCGACGTACTCGATCGTGTAGTCCCGGATCTCGAGGGCCGAATCCGACGACGCCGTCGCGTCGTCGACGATGAGGAAATTCGCAGGGACGGCGATGCCGCCGAGGATCGCAAGCACGCCGACGACCGCCAGGAGCGCGGCTCGCCTGCGAGTGAGTTTCGACAGGATATTCGAGTCACGATCGCGGCCGGTTTCGCTGGCGAGTTCGCGCACGCGCTCGAGATGGGCCGCGACGACGTGATCTCGGGCACTCCCGGCGAGCTCGAGCGGCCGGGCAACCGACGACGGCTCTGTATCGGCCGACCGTATGGTCTCGTCTGCCGGCTGTGCGAGCACCTCTCGGAGTCGCGGCGAAAGAAGGGGTGTGTCGGAGGCGGTCATCGAGAGCGTGACCACGAGCGCGAGTATCGCGACGACGGCGACACCGGGCCCCTGATAGAGCACGAACGTATTCTCGCCACCGAACCAGTAGATCGCCCACAGTCCCTTCGAGAAGCCAAAGAGGAGCACGGCGAGCCAGAGCCGTAGCGGATCAGGACGGCTGTGGCGGCGTCTGAGGAGGGCGATTCCCAGGACGAAACCGACGAAAAGCCCGATCGCGTGGCCCTGAATGGCGATGCTGGCCCACGACGGTGCCGACGGTGGGCTCGGTTCGGCAGTGTAGACGCGGATCGGCTCCTGGAGCGCGTAGTAGAGCCGTAAGACGACGCCCTGGACGCCGAGTGTGGCAACGATCGTCACGATCGGATACTGGACGAGCGCAAAGCCTGCGAGTGCGAAGACGACACCGGAAAAGCCGATCACGGGACCGAGCGCGAACAGGCTCATCGCGAGTCCGATGCCGATGACGACAAGCGGGAAGACGACGACTGCCCGAACGCGCGGATCGGCGGCCCACGAGTCGGTTCGCACCGGATCGCGCTCGTCCGGATAGTGGCCCCAGGCGTACTCGGCGATCGGCGCGACGACGGCGGTTCCAGCGAGGTTCCCGATGAGGTGGCCGGGACCCGCGTGGGAAAACGACGCCGTCGCCATCCCGAGCGGGTAGAAATACGACCACGTGCGGAAGGGAATCGTCACGGGATCGTCGAAGTCCGCAAGCCCGCTCTGGACGAACAGGTAGACAGCGAGGACGAACGCGATCACGACCAGCGAGCCCCACGGGACCCCGTAGACGAGCCGCGCTCGAGCCACGTCGCGCCAGCGTCGCACTGGTCGGTGAACCCACCTGACGACCGCGATCGACCCGATCAGCGACGCGGCGACGACGACCGCAAGCAGGGCCGCGAGGGTGCGCATATGCCGTGGTTCGAACGGCGTCGTATAGTGGTTTGCCTTCAGCGAAGATCGTTCGGTCCCGGATCGATCGACCTCGCTGTCACGGAGCTGGACACCGACCACGACATGGCCCGTGCCGAGGGCTGGCTTCGAAAGGTACAAGCGGCCGACGGCCGCACTGACTGACATGGAACTGCGGGTCACCGAGAGCACCGAGGACGAACTCTCGATCGAAATCGCCGGCGAGGACCACACGTTCATGAACGTGCTCAAGGGCGCGCTGCTCGAGCACGACGACGTGAGCGCAGCGACCTACGACGTCAATCCCGAACAGTCGGGCGGCCAAACCGAGCCCATCCTGACGATCAAGACCGAGGGCGGCGCGGATCCGCTCGAGTGTCTCGAGGACGGAGCCGTGACCGTCCGCGAGAAGGCGACGTCGTTCCGCGACGCGTTCGAAGCGGCCGCGTAAGCACTGTCGTCTCGGCTCGGGTTCGACCTGATCTTTCTCTTTCGGTGCCGTGATTCGGACGAGCGTCCGGCCGCCGATCGCTCGCTCAGTCCGAACTGCTACACGCCGCGTAGAAGACATAGACGGAGCCGTCGACGACGTGGAGATCGAGTCCTTCGCGATCGTAGGTGCCGTCGGCGGTCTCCTCACGGAGAGCCGCGGCCACGTCGTCGGCGAGTGCTTCCTCGTCGTCGTAGTCGGCAATCGACAGCGTCCCCGGGAGCCGGCCGGCGTAGGGCTCGCCCTGGCAGTCGGCGCCGAACTCACTCGCTTCGACCGGCTCGGGTCTCGACTCCTCGTACTCGATCGCCACGAACGCACGATTCATGTATTCGGCATAGTCCGCGAGCCCGTCGTCGTATGTTCGTGAGGCGGTCTCGTTGCGATCGGCCTCGAGTCGATCGTGGACCGCCCGTTCGGTCGCCTCGAGATCGATGCCCGCGGCCTCGGCTCCCTCCCCAGGTGCGTCCGGCGGCGATGGTTGTCCGACCCCCGGCAGCACCGACGGCGGCACGATCCCTGTCACGAACAGCGCGATGACGAGCCCGATCACGGCGAGTACTGGGAGGTAGGGTTTGGCGACCGCGAGCCAGCTCGGCGTCGTCAGATCGCGCTCGAGCCCCTCGTAGGTCTGCTCGATCTTCTCGAGGTCGGGGTTGCCACAGCGAGAACACGGCGGGGTGTTCCGGACGTGTTCGCGGCCGCAGTTCGTGCAGGCCCAGACGTAGTCGGGGCCGGTGTCGACGGTACCGGCTGGCGTCGGGTCGCCGTCAGGCGCACCGCTGCCAGCCGCGTTGCGGTGGCGATCGGGGTTCTCGTCGGCCCGGACGACCGCCTTCTCGAAGGTATTGTGCCCACAGTTGTCACAGGGAGGGTCGTTCTCCGCGTGTGGTTTGCCACACCACGTACACCGCCATTTCACTGTTAGAAAAGCACGACTGCGACGAAATAAGCGTATTGGACGGAAGCGTGGCGACTGCCGGGCTCAGCGTCGCACCGGGACGCCGTGCTCGTCGAGGTAGGCCTTCGTCTCCTCGATCGAGTACTCGTCGAAGTGGAAGATCGAAGCCGCGAGGCCGGCGTCGGCACCGGCCTCGGTAAACACGTCGTACATGTCTTCGGGGCTGCCACAACCCGAGGAGGCGATCACCGGCGTGTCGACGGTGTCGGTGACAGCGTTCGTCAGCGGCAGATCGTAGCCGTCTTTCGTGCCGTCCTTGTCGATCGAGTTGACGAACAGCTCGCCCGCACCACGGGATTCGGCCTCGGCGGCCCACTCGAGGACGTCGATCCCCGTCCCCTCGCGGCCGCCTTTCTTCGTACACTCGAACCAGCAGGACTCGCCGTCGATCTCGACGTAGTGTTCGCCTTCTTCGTCGAAGCGACGTCTGGCGTCGACGCTGATGACGATACACTGGTTGCCGAAGGCCTGTGCGCCCTCGTTGATCAGTTCGGGACGCTCGAGCGCGCCAGTGGTGATCGAGACCTTGTCCGCGCCGGCTCGCAGGGTCTCCTTGATGTCGTCGGTGGTGCGGATACCGCCGCCGACGGTCAACGGGATGAAGACCTCGTCGGCAACGTCGCGGACGACGTCGAGCATCGTCTCGCGGCCCTCCGCGGAAGCGGTGATGTCGAGGAAAACGAACTCGTCCGCGCCCGCGCGGTTGTACGCGCGGGCCATCTCGACCGGGTCGCCGGTGTATTTCAGATCCTCGAAGTTGACGCCGGTGTAGACCGCCGGATTGCCGTCCTCGTCCAGGTCGACGTCGATACAGGGGATGATTCGCTTGGTCAGTACCATGTGATCCTTGACGGATCGTTCGCACCGGGGGTAGTAAAGGGGTCTGGATCGGACAATCGGCTACTCGAGCAGCCGAGCGCGAACCGCCTCGATGGCGTCCGGCAGCGTCTCGAGGTGGCTCCGATGCCGGACGTAGTCGCGGTACTGGCTGGTCAGCGAGACGGTCGTCTCGGGTTCCCGATCGGCGGCGCGTCGCACGCTGTCGTCGACCCAGACGAGCGACCGGAGCGTCTCCGCGAGGATGTACGCACCGAGCGACGGCTCGGTGAGCGATCCGCCCTCGAGTTCGGCTTCGCGCGCCTGCTGGGCAGCAGCGAGCGCTTCCCGGCGCTCGGCGCGAACGTCCTCGACCGAGAGATCACGAACGTCGCCGTCGGCGATCCGGTCGCGAACCGTCTCGAACCCCCGGTACGCCACCTCGAACCCGAGGGCGTTGTAGAGTCCAGTCGCCAGGTCGCCCTCTCGCAACGCCTCTCTCATGCCATCCTGGGCGTCCTCGACCGGCTGTCCAGCCCGCCAGAGGACGAACTCGAGGTACTGGTCGTCCAGATCGCCGAGCCCGATCGCTTCGAACCAGTCGTCGTCTTGGGCAGGGAACCCGACTTCGTCAGCGGCCGCGATGGAGTGCTCGAGGGCGTCTTCGAAGGTCGACTCGAGGCCGACGGTTTCGTCGTCCGCGAGCCATCGGGCATCGAGGTGCTCCCAGACGGTCGTCGTCGCCGTCGCGAACTCGAGGGTGCTGGCGGACTCGCCAAGTTTCAGGACGTCGTCAGCCTCGGCGACGCTCCAGCGGTCGAGAATCCGATCCGCCTGGGCGAGGTCGGTCTCGTGTTGGTAGTAGTACAGACACGCGCGGAGTCGTCCCTCGGCCGTGTCAGTGCCGCGGTACTCGAGAGCCTCGTGTCGGTCCGTCACCGCGGCGTTGACGGCGTCGCGCTCGTCCCGGAGTTCGGCCACCAGCGGCTGCCTCTCCGCGTCGATGGCGAGCCACGTCGTCGCGGCGTGTCGCGCGGCCTCGCGTGCGTCTCTCGTCTCCCGAAAGGCGTGATACTGCGCTGCTCCAGTTGCATCGGCACCGTCCTCCCGAGTGTCGATCGCCACGTCGCGCTTCTCGGCGATCGACTCGCGAACGACGCCGTTCGGCACGTCGTCCGGTCCCAGCGAATCGGGAACGTCGGCCAGCAACGCGTCGACACGCTCGAGCCCGTCCTCGAGTGCGCTCTCGGCGGGCCGGATTGGAGCCGGCCACTCGATCATCGGCTCGTCGTCGGTGCGGACGCTCCCGGCTTCGGCCGACGACATCCGGAGCGACGTGGCCGTCCCGTCGTCCTCCCAGGGGAGGGTGCTACAGCCGGCGACGGCAACGCTGGAGACCGCACCGAGACCGGCGAGGAACCGACGGCGTGTCTTCCGGTGGTTTCCGCTCATTCGTCTCTCTCCGTGTTCGCGGTCGCGTTCAGCGTCGTGTTCGTCACGTTTCCGATGGGGCTGCTCTCTGCTACTATCGTTCGACCGCGACACGATGCGCTCTCGGAACTGCCGCTGCTCGAGGGACGCTCCGCGTACGCCCGGTCGACCCGGAGGACGATCGCTTCCATCAGTTCCCGGTCGGCCTCACAGGGCGTCGTCGGCGCTTTCAGGGACCGACAGAACGCCGTCTCGAAATCGTCGTCGCGTGCCCGCACACCCATCACGTGACGCTCGTAACAGTCCTCGACCGTCCACTGGAGGACGGCGATCGACTGGCTCCCGAAGTCGGTTGCCTCGAGGAAGTGGCGGATCTCTCGCTCTTTGTCGTCCGTGAGGTCGGGGTCGATCCAGAGTTCCGCAGTGTCTTCCTCGGAGAGAACGAAAAACGGCGAGAGGCTGTACGTCGCGGTCTGATCGCCGTTTTCGGCCTTCGTGGCCTCGTCCTCGTTTCGATAGATGAAGCGATCGTCGTTCTCGAAGCGGACGAACAGCGATTCGTACTCGTGGGTCGGCCCGAACCGACGCGTCGTGCGGTCGCTTTCGCTCGACCTCTCCGATTCTTCCGAGCCGGTACAGCCGGCGAGTGCGACCGTGAGACCGCTCGCGCCGGCGAGAAGTTGCCGGCGCGAGCACGGTCCGTGAATGGAGGGCATCGTGGCTCGATTGTTCCTCTCTTGGGAAATATATTCAGGTGACACGTCTCACCGATCGCTCCGAGCGCCACGTAGGTGTCTTTAAGATGGCAAGGAAACAACGCCCGCACATGACAGACGACACTGAGGACACTCCGGAGACCGATCACGACTCGGGGGCGGACGTCGGTCACGACCTCGAGGCCGAGCGAACGACCGCACCGATGAGCCCGTACTCGGCGCGGGACGTCGCGGTCGGCTTCGTCGTCATGCTCGTCGGCGCGGCGGTCGCGTTCGGGATCCCGCTGCTGACGATGGGCGTCTGAGACGGTCGACGACCCGCCGGCTTCGCTGGCAGCATGCGATCGGACGAGACAGCGTCTGCTCCCAGAAGTGGTAGGACCGGATGCGTGCGCTGTCGGATGGCTGAACTGACTGCCGAAAACAAAGACGTTAGAAGACGTATTCGTCGTCGTGGCCCATCATGCCGTCGTCTTCCAGGCCAGTGCCGCCAGTCGCGCCCTCGTCTTCGTCCATCGGTCCACTCGTCTTGTAGGCCTTGATACCCGTTGACAGGAGGTCCTCGATCGCTTCCTCGCGGTTGACGAACTCACCGCGTTCGACCATCTGCGCGATCTGCATCTCGAGGTGCTCCGGGATAGTGATCTCTACTTTCGGCATCTGATTCGGCTTTCGGCGAGGGGGTATTTAGGTTTGACGGGGAATCTACACGGAGCGGAAAGAAAAATTCAGTCGCGCGAAACGACGGTTGGTGTTCGGACGACTGTTTGCTACTGATGCCGTGGTAGGCGGACGGAGATCCGGTGAGTGCCGCCCTACCGACTTCCCATCACGGAGTCGAACGCCTCTCGCAGCTTCGTCCCCGGCTGGGTCAGCGTCTCGATTTGCCGGCGCATCTTTCGCTGGTTGAAGTAACTCGCGAACGCGAGGATCGTCGGCGGCCAGAGCCCGATGAACGTTCCGAGCTGGCGCTCACCGCGGATGAAGTAGTAGTACAGCGCGAGCCCGACCGACGCGGCCGATGCGACGAACGCGGGGCCCATCGCATCTTCGCCCATCTCTGCCGGTTGCTGCTCGGACACGCCTTGCTCCGTTAGTTGTTGTCTGCTCGCCATGCAACGGTAGTCTCGGGAACGCTGTACTAAGGCATAGCGAGGGTTTCGATGGAAACCGCAGTTTTCGACCGTTCGCTGATCGTTTCGATTCGTTTTGTCCCCTATGCCGGCTGCCAAACGTGGCGTTTCTCGAGGGGTGACAGGCAATGGCGTCACACCTACGTCCATCGGCACAAACCCACGCGTATGAACGTGACAGACGTAACGGATCTGTATCAGGAGTTCGGCGACGAGCGATTGCCCCCGGGACAGCGCGAAACGAGCGAGTTTCCCGTCCTCTCGAAGAGTGCAACGCCAGAGTGGGATCCCGAAACGTGGGAGTTTACCGTCACTGGGGCGGTCGATGAGGAACTGACGTTTTCGTGGGACGAGTTCCGATCGCTGCCGAGTGTGACCCTGTGTCAGGATTTTCACTGCGTGACCGGCTGGAGCAAGTTCGACTGTGAGTTCACTGGGGTTCCATTCCTCACACTCGCCGAACGGGCCGGCGTCATCGACGACGTCGACGAGCGACGCTCGTCGGGCAACCGGACGGAGTCCGGTCAGGCCGTCCACGTCCTGTTTTCCGCACTGGACGACTACACGACGGATCTGCCGCTCGAGGACTGTCTGCGCGAAGAGGTCCTGTTCGCATGGGCGTTCGATGGCGAGTCACTGCCCTCGGATCACGGCGGTCCACTTCGGGTGGTTACGCCGCACAAGTACGCCTACAAGGGCGCGAAGTGGGTCGACGGTATCGAGTTCCTCACCGAACCCGAGCGTGGCTACTGGGAACGGCGCGGCTACTCGCGGACTGCGGATCCGTGGCAGGAAGAACGCTACAGCTAGACGGATACACCAAGTGAGCGAATAGTTAGGCTGAAGGCGGGTGGGTCCTGAGGTTGTGTCGATGGACCGATCGTCGGGTGAGGGTCGACTAACTGGGGAGACCGAGTCGGTTGACGGTACCGTCGACCTCGTCAGCCGGAGTCGCGAACTCGAGACCGCCGCGTTCGGTGCGGTGCTCGAGGATGAGACCGCGTCGAGAATCCAGTGGGCCACACCCGACGGACTCGAGATCGTCGGTCGCGGCGTCGCCGCCCGCTTTACCGCCGCCGGCACCGACCGATTCGATCGGATTCGAACGCAGGCGAGCCGTGCCTTCGACGGACTCGCACACGACGGCCCCGAACACGCGCGACCGCGGGCGTTCGGCGGCTTCTCGTTTCACGACGGCCACGAGGCCGTCCCACCTTGGGCCGGCTTCGACGCGGCCTCCTTCGTCGTTCCACAGCTTTTCGTGACCCGAACTGACGACGGGACGTGGCTGACCGCCGTCGGCGAACACAGCGACACAGTTGCTGACCGCCTCGAGCGCTGGCACGATCGCCTGATGAACCAGCCGGCGACGCGACCAGCCGACGCGACCCCCGGCGTCGACGCAACGCGGCGGACGACCTCGCAGGCGGCGTGGACCGAACAGGTCGACACCGCTCTCGAGCGGATTGCCAACGGCCAGCTGACGAAAGTCGTCCTCGCACAGTCGCTGTCGGTCGATCTCGAGGGGCCGATCGACGTGCCGGCGACGCTCGAGCGGCTCCACCGGCGGTATCCGAACTGTTATCGCTTCTTAGTCGATCACGATGTCGGCGGCACGTTCTTCGGCGCGCCACCCGAGCGACTGGTTTCGAAACGCGGCGTACACGTCGAGACGGAAGCGCTAGCCGGGTCGGTTCCCCGCGGGGACACGTCGACCGAAGACGAGGCACACGTCGAACGGATGCGCGCCGACGCGAAATTCCAGCAGGAACACGGCCTCGTCGTCGACGCGATCCGCGAGCAACTCGCACCGCTCGCACGCGAACTCACCGTGAGCGAGCAGACGATTCGCCGGCTGGCGACCATTCAACATCTGCGGACGCCGATCGAAGCCACGCTCGAGGGTGATCGTCACGTTCTCGAACTCGTCGAGGCATTGCATCCAACGCCTGCGGTCGGCGGCGTCCCGCCGGAGGCTGCCTGGGAGACGATCCGCGACACGGAGCCGTTCGACCGTGGCTGGTACGCCGCGCCGATCGGCTGGTTCGATGCCACTGGCGACGGCGAATTCGCAGTCGGGCTTCGCTCTGGTGTCGCGGCAGACGAGACAGTGACGCTGTTTGCGGGCAACGGAATCGTCGCCGACAGCGACCCCGACGAGGAGTGGGACGAGGTACAGCTGAAGTTCCGACCGATTCTCGACGAACTGCGGTAGTATCCAATGACTGCACCGAATCGTGCGACCCTCTGGGGTCGCGTCCTCGCCGACGAACTCGCCAAGGGCGGCCTCGAGGCCATCTGTATCGCCCCCGGAAGCCGGTCGACGCCGCTGACGGTCGCGTTCGCCGAACACCCGGAGATCGAGGTCTACTCCCATCTCGACGAGCGCTCGGCGGCCTATTTCGCGCTCGGTCGCGCCCGCCGGACCGGCGAGCCGACAGCGCTGGTCTGTACTTCCGGGACGGCGGTCGCGAACTTTCACCCCGCCGTGATGGAGGCCGATCAGGCTCGCGTCCCGCTGTTGGTACTTACCGCCGATCGGCCGCCCGAGTTGCGCGACAGCGGCGCGAATCAGACCGTCGATCAGGTCAAACTCTACGGCGACGCGGTCCGGTGGTACACCGAACTGCCCGAACCCGAAGCCGACGAGCGGAAAGTGCGCAGTCTCCGGACGACTGCTGCGCGTGCGCTCGCGGAGACGACCGGCGTCCCGCCCGGCCCCGTCCACCTGAACTGTCCGTTCCGCAAGCCACTCGAGCCGATCGACGTGCCCGGCGACGTCCCCGAATCGTTCGCCGACACGCTGGCAGCAACGGGTCGAGACGGGCCGTTCGTCGAGACGACCGGGGGTGTGCGGACGCTCGCAAGCGAGGAGCACCGACAGCTACGTAGAGCGCTCGAGGGCGCTGACCGCCCACTAATCGTCGCGGGGCCCGCCGATCCGACCGCTCTCGGCTCGCTCGAGCCCGGCGCAGTCACCGAACTCGCCGATCGGCTCGGCGCGCCGGTCCTCGCGGATCCACTCTCGGGACTGCGATACGGCTCCCACGTCGGACGACCCGATGGAGACAGCGATGCACCGTGGACGATCTACGGTGGCTACGATGCCTACATCGATGCACTGCCAGCGCCGGATGTCGTCCTCCGCTTTGGCGCGTCTCCGACATCGAAACGGCTTCGCAACTGGCTTCGAGACGCCGATGCGCGACAGTTCTTGATCGATCCCGCGGGCGCGTGGCGTGAAGCGACGTTCACTGCAACCGATCTATTGGCCGCCGAGCCCGGAACTGTGGTCGAGGGGGTGCTCGAGGCACTCGACGAATGCGAACACACCGAGTCGGCGACAACCCCCTCGACTGGCGACGAGTGGCGTGCCTGGTTCGACGCAGCCGAACGCTGCCACTGGGAAACCTGCGACGATGCGCTGACTGCGGACGCGCTCGCGTCCGAGCCGTTCGAGGGCGCAATCCTCGCATCGGCGATCGCGAACGCGCCGGATCCGGCGACGGTGTTCGTCTCGAATAGCATGCCGATCCGGGACGCCGACCGATTTGGCCGGCCCCGAGCGACCGATCTGACAGTGCTCGCGAACCGCGGCGCGAGTGGCATCGACGGGATCGCGAGTACGGCACTCGGTGCCGGCAGCGCGACCGACGACCCGCTCGTACTGGTCACCGGCGACCTGGCTTTCTACCACGATTCGAACGGCCTGCTCGCGGTCGATCGCTGCGACGTGGACGCGACGATCGTGTTACTGGACAACGACGGTGGCGGTATCTTTCACAAACTGCCAATCGAGGAGTTCGACCCACCCTTTACTCAGCAGTTCAAGACGCCCCACGGCCTCGAGTTCGAGGCGCTCGGCGATATGTACGGGCTCGCGTTCGAACGCATTGCGCCCGCTGACTTCGAAGCCGCCTATCGCGACTCGCTCGAGACGGCGGGTACACAGATCATCGCCGTCGACTTCGATTCCGAAGCGAGCCACCGACGACGCGAAGCGCTCATGGATCGGGTCTCCGATACCGTGGCGACCGCACTCGAAGACGACGCAGCCAACGGATCGGACTGATCTCGAGGGGCGTCGTTCCTCGCTTGCTGAACGCTGTGCAGTAGCGCGCTAGCGGACGCCTCTAAGACAGTGAGCAGCGACGCACGACGGTCACGGCCGCAGGACCCACCAGAGAGCGACGGCGTAGCCGAACGGCACCCAAGCGAACCCCATCGCGAGGAGTCCGACCGCGGAGACAGGAGTGAGCCAGGGAATCGCCACCAATCCGATCGGAAAGCAGACGCTCCAGACACCGAACGCCGCCACCGCGAGCCGGGGCATCGTCAACAGGTAGCCGCCTATCGCCAGCGTACACGCGGCGACGACGGCGTTAACTGACAGCGAAAACAGCGACGTGAGGCTCGCGGCGACTAATAACGGGTACAACAGCGCGATCAAGCCCACCGAGACGACCGTCCGCCGATGGATCGGTGGTCCCTCCCACTCGAGGTCGACATCGCCGTCCCAGTCGTGGACGGTATACTGAAACCCGTTCTCTCGTCTCTCGGCCGCAGATCCTCCTGTCCGAGTACGCCCTTCCCGTCCGTTTTCGGGGTCGTCCGTCCCCTCGAACGGCCAGTCGCCGGCCGCTTGTCGTCTCGCCCGCTGGCGGTGCCGTTGCGATCGGTGTCGAGCATGGTGGCTTCCGGTTCGATGGCCGCTTTCCGCATCGGTCTGTCTTCGCCCGGCTCGACTCCCCGTCCGTCGGTCGCCCGCTGTCGCTCGGGAACGATCGGTTGCGGTTCCCGAGGTCCCCGTGTCAGTCGTTTCTTTTGCTGTCCCGGTCGCGGTTGCCGCCCGTTCACCCCGGGCGCTCGAGGCTGACCGGTCTGTGCCGCTGGCCTCGCCGCTTGAGTCACCGCTACCGGCGTCTCCGTGGGCGAGACCGACGTACGCGTCATGGCCGAGCCGATCGTATCGTGTGCGCTCCGCTTCGTCAGTGAGTACCGACTTCGCCGTCGTGACCCGTTTGAACTGCTTGGCCGCATCGGGATCGTCGGAGTGGTCGGGATGGGTCTCGAGGACACGGTCGCGATAGGCCGACTCGATCTCGTCAAGGGTTGCGTTCGAGTCGACACCGAGGACCTCGTAATACGTCTCGCCCATCGCGTGAGCGGTCGGGCTGACGGGCAAAAAATAATATGGCCTAGATGAACGGTGGCCGTATTCGAGGACGAGCCAGCACGCAGTGGCAGACAGTGACGGTCGTGAGTTTCCGTCGATTATCGAGCAAATAAATCAAGTGACGCTATAGTGAATATCTCTCGAGCGCGACGCGAACCTATTTCTGGTATCGCCGACGACACTCGAGCAAATGGTTTCGGACCTCTTCGATCCGGCACAGTGGGAGCCGATGGCCCTGAACGACGAGTTCAAAGACATTACCTACCACCGCGCGGTCGACTCCGGAACGGTGCGGATCGCGTTCGATCGACCCGACGTGCGCAATGCCTTTCGACCCGGGACGGTCGACGAGCTCTACGACGCTCTGGAGCACGCGAAACGCCAGACCGATGTCGGCTGTGTGTTGCTGACCGGGAACGGCCCCTCCTCGAAGGACGGCGGCTGGGCCTTCTGCTCGGGTGGCGATCAGACGATCCGCGGCGAAGATGGCTACCAGTACGAAGGCGACGAGGAACGAGCATCGGAACAGGGGCGGCTGCACATCCTTGAGGTCCAGCGGCTTATCCGTCACATTCCGAAGGTCGTCGTCTGCGTGGTGCCGGGCTGGGCCGTCGGCGGCGGTCACTCGCTGCACGTCGTCTGTGACCTGACCCTCGCGAGCGAAGAGCACGCGAAGTTCCTCCAGACCGACCCCGACGTGGCCAGCTACGACGCCGGCTTCGGTTCGGCCTACCTCGCCAAGCAGATCGGCCAGAAGAAGGCCCGCGAGGTGTTCTTCCTCGGGAAGACCTACTCCGCCGAGGAAGCCGAAGAGATGGGGATGGTCAACGAGGTCGTCCCCCACGAGGAGTTAGAGGAGACCGCCCTCGAGTGGGGCCGCCGGATCAATTCGAAGAGCCCGACGGCGATGCGGATGCTCAAGTACGCCTTCAACATGACCGACGACGGGATGATCGGCCAGCAGGTCTTCGCCGGCGAGGCGACGCGGCTGGGCTACATGACTGACGAAGCGAAGGAAGGCCGCGACGCGTTCGTCGAGGGGCGTGAGCCGGACTTCGACGAGTTCCCGTGGCATTACTGACGCCGGGCAGCCGATCGTGAGACCAATCGAGTGACCCACGATGGACCGGCGCACGTTCCTTCGACAGGCGGCCCCGCTGTCGGCTGTGATCGCCGTCACGGGGTGTACGGCACCGGGTAGTGGAACCGACGATCGCGACGCGAGCGACGGTGCCCGCGAAAACGAAGCCGAACGCGGCGGCGACGCAGGGACGGGAACCGCGCCGGTCCCGATGCTCGAGGACCCGCCGAAAGCGGTGTATCTCCCTGGCCACCGGAGCGCGATGCGAACGCTCGAGCCGATCGACGCGGGCGACTACCGGCTGGCACCGATGCTCTCGTATCCGCATCCGTTCTGGCTCGTTACCGGGACCGATCGCGAGCTCGTCGAGCCGGCGGCCGGCCGCGGCGTCCACCTGATGCTCGTCGTCTGGGACCCGGAGACGGGACGCGTGCTTCCCGTGGATCTCAGTCCGCAGGCGACGATCGAGGGCGACGGTGGTTGGCAGCGAAGTCGGTCGCTGTGGCCGATGCTCTCCCAAGAGATGGGCGTTCACTTCGGAGACAACATCACGCTGCCAGCCGACGGTATCTACACCGTGCATGTCGATTTGCCGCCGATCACGACGCGACGAACCGGCGCGTTCGCGGGGCGATTCGACGACGGTGCGAGCGCGACGTTCGAGTTTACCTACGACCAGGCGTTCCGTGAGGGGGTCGTCGATGAGATCGAACTCCTCGAGCGGGACCGCTGGGGGACCCGTGGTGCGCTCGAGCCGATGGGCCACGGCGGCGAGGGGATGCAGTCTCCGGTTCCGTATTCGACATTCCCGCCTGCTGGAGACTATCCCGGGACCCACTTGCGCGCGTCCGACGGCGAGTCACGGGACGGGCTGCCGACGAGCGGCGACGCGGCGTTCGTGGGCAACCTGCTCGAGGCCGGCTCGCGACTGGCCGACGGCGACGATCGGTATCTGCTTGTCTCGCCGCGGACGCCGTACAACCGGGTTCCGCTCACGAACATGTCGCTTCACGCCACCGTCGACCGCGACGGCTCGACGGTCGTTGCCCGGGACCTCGTCGGGATGCTCGACGACGTTGTCGGCTTCCATTACGGACGATCAGTCGGAGCGGTCCAGCCGGGCGATTCGGTGACGATCACGGTCGAGTCCCCGCCGCAACTGGCCCGCCATCAGGGGTACGAGACGGCGTTTTTCGAGATGGAGTCCCTCGAGCTTGCAGTCCCCACGGCGTGACCGCGCGGTCGTGTCGGTTCACAATGCCAACGTTGACACTCTTTCGAGTCGGATAGACGAGTAATGAGTTCGGCCGAGGTCGACATTTCACGGACGAAGGCGTGGCTGATGGCAGCCCGTCCCCAGACCTTGCCCGCGGCTGCGGCTCCGGTGATCGTGGGAACGGGGCTGGCGGTCGCCGACGGCGTGTTCGCGCCGCTGCCGGCGCTGTTGGCGTTCGTGGGGGCGGCGTTGATCCAGATCGGGACGAATTTCGCGAACGACTACTACGACGCGATCAACGGTGCCGACACCGAGGACCGCGAGGGCTTTACCCGCGTCACCCAGTCGGGGCTGATCTCGCCCGAGCAGGTCAAGTTCGCGACCATCGTGACCTTCGGGCTGGCGGTTCTCTCGGGAACCTATCTCGTCTACATCGGTGGGCTTCCGATTCTCGTCATCGGGCTCGTGAGCGTCGTCTGTGGCTGGGCCTATACCGGCGGTCCCTATCCGCTTGGATATCACGGCCTGGGTGATCTTTTCGTGTTCATTTTCTTCGGGCTCGTCGCCGTGACGGGGACCTACTACGTGCAGGCCGCGGCCGTCCTCGCCGAGCCGCTGACGACGACGCTCCCCGCGGACACGATCACGGCTGCGGCCGTCGTCGCGAGCCTGCCCATCGCCGGGATCTCGACGGCGATCATCGTCGTGAACAACATCCGTGACCTCGAGACCGACGCCGAGACCGGCAAGCGAACACTGGCAGTACGACTCGGCTATCAGTGGAGCCGCCTCGAGTACGTCGCTCTGCTCGCACTCGCCTACGTCGTTCCCGTCTGGTTCTGGCTCGGGACCGAGTACGGCCCCGGCGTGTTGTTGCCGCTGGTCACGGTACCCTACGCCGCGATGGTTGCCCGGACCGTCGTGACGCGAACCGACGGTGACGCGCTCAATCCCGCACTCGAGCAGACGGGGAAACTACTCGCGCTCTACGCCATCTCTTTCGCCGGGGGATTGGTGGTGCTATGATCCCCGACGATCTCTCGCTCGAGTATCGACCGTTCTCGCTCGCCCTGGCCGAGCCACTCGAGACGGCCGACGGATCGATCTCCTCGCGAGACGGCTTTCTCGTGCGCCTCGTCGCCGAGGGACGCGACGACCCCGCCGTCGGCTACGGCGAGGCGACGCCGCTCCCGGGCTGGACGGAGTCGCTCGCGGACTGCGAGCACGCCCTCGAGCGCGCACAGGATGCGCTCCGGACGGGCGGCGCGAGCGAGGCACTCGAGGCCGTCGATCAGCAGGTCGCGGCTCGACACGCGCTCTCGCTGGCACTTACCGACCTGCAGGCGACCCGCGAGGCGACGCCGCTGTATCGCTATCTAGGCCAGGGGCCGATGGTCGGCAGGGTGCCGGTCAACGCGACGATCGGTGACGGCCCCCCGGCCGACACCGCACGCGACGCACGCGCGGCGGTCGATCGGGGCTTCGACTGCTGCAAACTGAAGGTCGGCATCCGAAGTATCGAGGAAGACATCGAACGCGTTCGTCGCGTGCGCGAAACCGTCGGCCCCGACGTCGAACTCCGGGCCGACGCCAACGAAGCCTGGACCTACGAACAGGCCCAGTCGGCGCTTGCGGCCTTTGCGGACCTGGACGTCTCGATCCTCGAGCAACCGCTGCCCGCGGGGGCCCTGGAGGGCCACGCCGACCTCCGGGCGGAGAGTCGGGGCGTCTCGATCGCGCTCGACGAGGGCTTGCTCCAGCACGGCGTCGACACGATTTGCGACGCCGACGCCGCGGATGTCGTCGTCCTGAAACCGATGGCGCTGGGCGGGCTCGACGTGGCGCGCAAGCTCGCGGCCTGGCTAACTGAACTCGATGTGACGCCGCTGGTAACGACGACGATCGATGGCGTCGTCGCGCGGACCGGCGCGGTCCATCTGGCGGCGGCGATCCCCGATGTCCCGGCCTGCGGGCTCGCAACTGGAGACCTGCTCGCGGAGGATCTGGGCCGCGATCCCGTCTTGCTCGAGAAGGGATCGGCGGTCGTTCCGCAAGCGAAAGGCCTCGGCGTCACCGACGTGTGGACCGAGTGATGCCTACCCCGATCGACTGGCCGACACGCGACCCGGTCGCCCACCGCGTCGCGGCGACGCCACAGCGGACGGCACTGATCGACGTCGCAACGGACACCGACTGGACGTTCCGCGAGTACGACCGCCGGGTCGACCGCCTCGCGGCGGCACTCGAGTCGGCGGCCCTCGCTGGCGAACGGATCGGCGTCCTCATGGACACCCGTCCGGCCTTCGCGACGCTCTTTTTCGCCGCGATGCGAACTGGGACGGTCGCCGTCGCGTTGAACGTCCGCGAGACGACCGGCGAACTTGCCGCGAAAGTCGCACGGACCGACCTCACCGCCATCGTCTGCGAGCGCGGGACCGAGGCGACCGCGCTCGAGGTCGCGACCGACACCGGATCGGTCGACGTGTACTCGGTCGACGAGCCACAGCGAGATCGGACACGGATGCTGGCTCGGCCGGAAACGAGCGCGACGCTCGAAGCGGCCCCCGAGCGAGACGCACAGCTGGTCGAGGCGACCACACTCGCACGCGACGAGACACAACTGATCATGTTCACCTCCGGCACCTCCGGCGAGCCGAAGGCCGTCCGGCTGACGGTCGGCAACCTCGTCGCGAGCGCGACTGCCTCCGCGTTTCGGCTGGGCGTCGGTCCCGACGACCGGTGGCTGTGTTGTCTCCCGATGTATCACATGGGCGGGCTAGCACCCGTCGTCCGGTCGGCGCTGTACGGCACGCCCGTCGTGATCCAGCGCGCGTTCGAGCCGACGGCGACAGCGCGCGTGCTCGAAAACTACAGTGTAACCGGCGTCTCGCTCGTCCCGACGATGTGCAAGCGCCTACTCGACGCCGGCTGGGAGCCAGCAGACGCGTTGCGGTTCGTCTTGCTCGGTGGCGCACCAGCCTCGAGCGAGTTGCTCGAGCGCTGCCGGGAGCGTGACGTGCCGGTCTGTCCGACCTACGGCATGACCGAGACGGCCTCCCAGATCGCGACGGCGCTGCCCGACGAGGTCGCCGCCCACGAGGGGACTGTCGGCCAGCCGCTGGTGTTCACCGAGGTTTCAGTCGTCGACGAGACCGGCACGCCCGTCGAGCCCGGCCAGCAAGGCGAGCTCGTCGTCTCGGGGCCGACGGTGACGCCGGGCTACCTCGACGACAACCACACCGAAGCGGCGTTCGACGACCGGGGCTTGCACACCGGCGATGTCGGCTATCGTGACGCGGACGGGCGGCTGTGGATTCTCAATCGCCGCAGCGACCGCATCGTCACCGGTGGCGAGAACGTCGATCCCGGCGAAGTGGTCGCGGCACTCCGGGACCATCCTCGCGTCGAGGACGCCGCCGTCGTCGGACTCGAAGACGAGGAGTGGGGCGAGCGGGTCGCGGCGCTTGTCGTTCCAGACGCGGACTCGAGTTCGGACAAGAGCACGCTCGAGCTGCGAGCACTCCTCGCCCACTGCGACGACCGCCTTGCAGGATTCAAACAGCCGAAGACGATCGGGATCGTCGACGCGTTGCCCCGGACGGCGTCGGGTACTGTCGATCGCGAGGCAGTTCGGGACCGGCTGCTCGCTGACGGGATCGACGTAAGCGAGGAGCCGTAGTTCATACTGCCGGACAGCAGTCGGTGTGACGTCGATCGCGAAAACCGGCCGTCTCCGATGACGACCGCCGCGCCGATCGATCTTCAAATGGTTCTGTCCAGCAGTATCACTCGTCGGCCACGAGCTTGTAGCCGCCGCCGTCGGTGTCGATCCCCTCGTCGGACGGGTCCTCGCCGTCTTCTGGTGGGTTCGGTGCGCGTTCGGCGTAGTAAATCGCGCCGTCGATCACGCGCGGCGTACTCGAGACGACGCCCTCGTTGTCGACCGTCCAGACGATTTCGCCGGTGCGTTTCTCGAGCGCGTAGACTGTCCCTCCTCTCGAGCCAACCAGAACACGGTCGTCGCAGACGGTCGGACAACCGTAGAGCCAGCCGTCCGTTTCGACCGACCAGTGGCGCTCGCCGGATTGGGCATCGAGAGCGTACAGGTTTCCGTCGTGACTGCCGATGAAGACCGTATCCAGCGTCGGATCGATCGCCGGCCCCGACATCACGAGGTCTCCCGTCTCGAACGACCAGTCTTCGGTGCCGTCCTCGAGACTGATCCGGTAGACGCGGTGGTTCCACGACCCGAAGTATGCTCCGCCGTCGTAGGTCGCGATCGGCCCTTTGATATCGCCGTCGTTGTCGCGGGGCTCGGCTTCGAACGACCACTGGAACTCGAGATCCGGATAGGACCAGCCGTAGAGCACCCCGTCGTTCGAGCCACACACGAGCCGACCGGCGTCGGGGTCGATCGCCGGCGTCGAGTGTGGGTGATCGGTGGGCCGACCTTCGGGGTCTTCCCAGACGACCTCCCCGGTGGCCGCGTCGACGACGAACGTGCTCCCCTCCGGATCGGGGTACTCGACTGCCATGACGACCTGCCCGTCGTGGTAGAGCGGGCTCGAGCCGATCGAGCCGCCGAGTTTCGTCTCCCAGTCGATGTCGCCGGTCTCGGCGTCGACGGCGTAGAGGACGCCGTCGTACGCGCCAATGTAGACGCGGCCGTCGGCGACGGCGGGCGTGCCGTGGATCCCTCGCCCCTCGGTGTCCGTCCCGGTTCGCCAGCGCTCCTCACCGTCGGCGTCGAGGGCGATGAGATAGCCGGTGTCACCCGGGAAGACGACCCCGCCGTCCGGAAGCGGGACGGCGCTGGCCTTCGCTGCAGTGTGCGACCCCGTGTTGAGTTCGTCGAACCGCCAGTCCTGTGTCACCGCGTCGGGTACTGTCGCGTCGGGGTAGTACCCCCACCGCTCGACCGAGTGTCTGAACTGGGCGACGCCGTCGGGCACGGTCTGCTTGAGGTCGGTCTCGACGAGGGGAATCCCGTCGGTTCCGGCTTCCTCGCTCTGGCCGAGACAACCTGCGAGTCCAGCGGCCGCGACCGTCGCGCCGCCGACCGCCTGGAGCACCTGCCGGCGACTGTGACCCGTCCGCCGCCGGTCAGTCGTGTGTGAATCGTCCGTCATCGTCATGACGGTCTCGCTCGAGGAGCACCTGTTTTGTGTTTTGTCGACACATCGCCGGAACGAGAAGCTCGCCGTCCGCACTGTCTCTACCGGCCGATTTCCCCCTCTCCCGTTCGGGTAGAGGGTGGCGGGGGACGGCTACTCGAGTTCGTTGATCATAACGACGGCCTCGCCGTCGATGACCGTCTCGTCGCTCTCGTCTACGACCGTCGTGTGCAGCCGGAACCGGTCCTCGCCGAGGTCTTCGATGATCTCACACGCTGCCGTGACCGTCTCACCGATCTCGACCGGTCCCGTGAACTCGAGGTCCTGCGAGAGATAGACCGTCACGCCGGGAAAGCGGGCTAACGCGGCGCTGATCGTCCCGGCGACGAGCGTGCCGTGGACGATTCGGCCGCCGAACTGCGTTTCCTCGGCGAACTCGGACTCGAGGTGGAGTCGGTTGGCATCCCCCGAGACCTGTGCGAACGCGGTGACGTCCGTGTCCGCGATCGGCTTCCGAAAGCGAACGTAGTCGCCGACACCGAGTGCGTCGGCGTCGTCGGTCGAGCGTTCCATGGTCCAGTTCTCGTCGCCGAACGCGATTTCGCCGACCGCCCCCGAGGTCGTCGTGTCTGTGTCGGACGAAGATTCGCGCGAGTGCGTCAGCCCCATTGCCGCGAAGAGGGCGTTGTTGGCTTCGACGTAGCTGTTGAAGACGTGTTTCGAAACACTACTCCAGTGGTCAGTCGGTGGGACGGGGTCGACGCTGCTGGCGTCCGGGCGTTGGCTACTCATAGGCCAGGGGTGTGCCGAACTAGGGGTGCCGTCGTCTTTGTGGTGGTGCCAAATCACATTGGAACACCCACGACTCGTGTGACCCCATCCGATCTCGGACTCTCAACCGACCGCTCCGATTCGTGGCACCGGGCCGCCCCGATGGAGCAACCGGACCCGACTCGAGCCGATGCCACTGTTCGATGACCAGTGCCGGCTAGGCCGCGGAGAGGGAGTCGAGGAAGTTGGTCGCGGTCGCGTTGAACGCACGCGGGCGGTCCTGGTTGACCAGATGGCCCGAATCAGCTAGTTCGACGCGCGTGCCGTCGGCGACCGCCGACGCGATCTGGGCACTCTGTCGTTTGACCAGCGGCACCTCCTGATCACCGTGGACGACGAGTGTCGGCGTCTCGAGACCAGTCAGCTCGGGCGGATCGTACCGGTAGAGCGCGCCGAATATCTTGCGGTACTCCGCCGACGGGATGTCGCCGACGGTGTCGATCGCTTCGGCCCTGATCGCGGAATCGACCGACAGCCACCGCTGGCCAGTCGTCGCCTGAATCGACTGGAGCATCGACTGGAAGGTCCCTGCCGAGCCCGTCATCGACAGCGATGCGGACACCGCCGGCAGCGGCGACCAGAACGGTTTCAGCCCCGTCGGCAGCTCCACCGGCGGCATCGACCGCACCGCTCCGCCAAGGATCGCGCCCGCCGTACGGTCCGGGTGGCGATCCAGATACTCCTGGACGACCATCGACCCCAGCGAGAGCCCACAGCAGATCGGTCGCTCGATCTCGAGGTGTGAAAACAACGCCTCGAGGTCGTCAGTGAAGAGTTCGATCGAGTACTGGTCGGCGTCAGTTGCGCCGGTGTTACCGTGGCCGCGGACGTCGAGCGTGACGACTTGATACTCGTCGGCGAAGCGCTCGACCTGTGGCTCCCAGGTCGTGGCGTCCAGCCACCCGCCGTGGACGAACACCAGTGGCCGGCCGTCGCCGGTCGTCTCGTAATTGATCGTACCGTCGTCGACCTCGAGTGCTGCCATACAATGGCTGGGTGCTACTCGCTCTTAGAATACCGGGTTGCGATAGCACGAACTGAGAGCCAGCCAAGCTCTCATTTTCTGTGCGACTGGACCACAGTCACTCTCGGGTGCTCGTCTCGGTCCGGATCCAGCGGTCCCAGACCGAGTCGAAGTCGGACTCGTCCTCGGAGATACGGTCCCACGCCGCGAGGCCGCGTTCCTCGCGGGTCCCCGGGACCGTGTTGTCGAGGACCAGCGCCGCGAGCCCGCCGACGGCCATCCCGGTCGAGCCGACGATGTATACCGTATCGACGACGGCCTGTACCGCGGCCTCAACCCCGGTCGCGGCGGCTGTGTTCGCGAGTCCAGTCGCGGCGATCATGGACTCGAGGCCGACGGCCTCACGGAACGCGATCGTGCTCTCGAAGTTGCCCATGTACGCCGGGATCGCCAGCCCGACGAAGAGGGCAAAGCCGATAATGAACGTGTTTCTCGAGGAGTCGAGATCGACGTGACGAAGGTTCGAGATCCCGACGGCAACGATCTGACCGAACATAGCAATAAAAAGTCCGCCGACGATCGGATCGGGGATCGTCGCGATCAACTGGCCGAAGTAGCCGATGAAGCCGACGAACAGCATGACGACGGCCCCGATCTGGACGACATATCTCGAGGCGACACCGGTGAGCCCGATCGCGCCGATGTTCTCGGAGTACGATGTCGAGCCAGCGGTGCCCATGATGCCCGAGAAGACGTTCATCAGCCCTTCCATCCCGATGCCGTGGTTGATCCGTTTCTCGCTTGGCGCACCCGCACCCGAGATATTCGCCACCGCGTAGTAGTCGCCGATGCTCTCGACGATCGAGGCCAACACGCCGGCGAACATCCCGATAACGAACGCCGTCGTAATCTCGGGGGTCCCCCACTGGAAGGGATAGATCGGAAGCAGCGGCCTAGTGTTCGCGACCGCTCCGAGATCGACGTAGCCCGGATGACCGCCACCGATCACGCCCGCCACCGAGAGTGCTGCGGCGGCGACCCAGGCGATGACCAGCGCGAGAATCACTGGATAGAGGCGGAACGCCTTGTGTCTGACATCGAGGTACTGTGAAAACAGCAGGATGAGTCCGAGCGTGAGCCCGAGCAGGGGCCAGCTCTGGTTGTTCGTCGTGATTTGCGGGGCGCTGAACAGCGAGAGGCCGATCAGCGCGATCGTCGGTGCGATTACCACCGGCGAGAGGAACCGGCGGAGTTTCCCGACCAGTCCGAAATACCCCATCGAGACCTCGACGACCGCGGCGACGATGATCGCGCCCTGAAGCTGCAACAGTGCTGCTTCCCAGCCCGGTTGTCCCTGAACGCCGCCGGCAGTGACGACCCCGACGATCGCCAGCGCCGGTGCGAGCATCGAGAACGGCGCGCCCTGCACGATCGGATACCGGTTTCCAAATGTCGTCTGGGCGAGCGTCGCGATGCCGGAGACGACGAAAAACGTCCCGATGAATCGGGCTGTCACGCCAGGAGGCATCCCCATCGCGTCAGCCAGAATCAGCGGCACCGCAATGTTCGCGCCGACCATCGTCAGATAGTGCTGGACCCCCAGTACCATCGATTCACCCAGCGGCGGCTGTTCGTCGATTCCGTATTCGATCGCATCACCGACGGACTCGTCGGCGACTTGCTCATCCCCCGTCATCGATTTCCGTCGGATAACAGCCGAGGGGCGTTCAAAGGGGTGTTGATCCGTCTTCACCCTCGTTTCGGGTAGTTGTCCTGTTTTAGGAGCGCTGGTTCTCGTCGGCCGCTCGCTCGGCGGCCGCCCGAACCCGCTCGACCGACAGCGTCGAGAGCTCCACTCGCTCGCCGTTGGTCTCGCTCGCGACGAGGTCCGAGAGCCCTGCGCGCGAATCGTCGCCGGCGTCGACGACGACTACGCGCGTGTCCTCGGTCGCGAGCGCACGTGCCGCCTCACGAGTCGCCGCCGTCGGACTCCCGTCGGCGACGTTCGCTCGGCCGTCAGTGACGAGGACAACGACCGCGGCGTCGGTGTCGGCCTGCTCGATGACCCGTCTCGAGGTCTCGAGTCCCGCCGGCAGGGGCGTTCGATCGCCCGAGGGGAGGTCCTTGAGATGGCGGGCGGCCAGCGAGACGCTGTCGGTCGGTGGGAGCAGAACGTCGGCGTCCTCGCCGGCGAATGCGACGAACGCGACCTGATCGCGGTGTTCGTAGCTGTCGCGCAGTAATTCGAGGACCACACCTTTGGCAGTCCGCATCGCCGGGCGCATGGAGGCGCTGGCGTCGACGGCGAAGACGATCGTCACCGACGTCTCGCCGGCCCGAACCGATTGCCGGAGGTCCTGTTTCCCGACGCGGGATTCGCCGCGGGTCGCCGCCGACCGGACCGACGCCGCGGCGTCGATCGAGCCTTCGCCCGAGGCGGGCTCGGTGCGGACGCGCGCACCCCGGTTGTCCGTACTCGGTGCCGTACTCGCCCGTGATCCCGTCGCAGTCGCGCCCTCGCTGCCTTCGACGGTCGCCGTCTCGAGATCCGGCGCTGCCGCGTCGCCGATCTCGGCGCGTTGCTGGCCGGGGACGAGCGGCTGGGCGGTTTCGTCCTCGCTATCCTCGTCATTGGATGACTCGTCCGACTCGGAATCACGCTCGCTCGAGTCGTCGTCTGACCCCCCGTCGCCGGTCTCGGCGGGGGACTGGTTCGCTGGAGCCGGTTGCTCCCCACGCTCCGGTCGCTGTTCAGGCCCGTCATCGTCGCTTTCGTCGCCATCGCCGCCGTCGCTCGAGTCGTCGTTGCCGGCTCCATCGCTGCCGTCGTCCGATCCCTCGCGACCGCTGTCCTCGTCTCCATCACCTGGTTCGGGTTCTGGTTCGCTCTCGTCGCCGTCATCCCCGTCATTGTCGTCTCCATCCCCCTCGCCATCGTCGTCGGGTGACTCCTCGTCGAAGCGGTCCTCGAGCAGATCGTCGAGATCCGGTTCGTCCTCGAAGGGAGTGCTCCGAAGCCGGTGGGGAAGCGTGTACGTCGCCGCCTCGTGGACATCCGATTCGATGACCGTCTCGCGACCCTCGAGTGCAGCCAGCGTCATGGCAGTGCGGGCCGTCGCGACGTCGCCGCGGTGGCCGTCGACGCCGGCCGCGAGACAGAGGTCGGCGATCTCGGCTTTGAAATCGGTCGGGAGGTCGACGTTCGCGAGGCGCTCGCGGGCCGCCGCGAGGTCCTCTCGCAGGGTTTCGGTCTCGTCGGCGTACGCCGTTGCGGGGTCGGGTTCGCTCTCGGCCTCGAGCGCACGATCGATGATCTCGACGCGGTCGTCGATCTGGCGACAGCCCTCGACGGTGGCCTGTAAGGCGAACCGATCGCGCAGTTGGGGCCGAAGGTCGCCTTCTTCGGGGTTCATCGTTCCGATCAGAGTGAAGTCCGCCGGGTGGGAGACGCTGATCCCGTCGCGCTCGACGGTGTTGACGCCGCTGGCGGCCGCATCGAGGATGACGTCGACGAGGTGATCGTCCAGCAGGTTGACCTCGTCGACGTAGAGGATGCCGCGGTTGGCACGAGCCAGCAGGCCGGGATCGAAGTCTGCCTCGCCGGCCAGCGCGTCCTCGACCGAGAGGGTACCGACGACCCGGTCCCGTGTCGCCCCCAGCGGCAGGGTCACGAGCGGCACGGGTCGCGTCTCGACCCGGAGATCCGCGGGGTCGCGCTCGCGGCAGTCGTCGCACTGCTGGCTCGAGTCGTCGGGCGAACAGCCATACGGACAGTCGGCGACGGCCCGCTGTTCGGGCAGGAGATCGACGAGCGCTCGTACTGCGGTGGATTTCGCAGTTCCTTTTTCCCCGGTTATCAGGGCACCGTCGAGGTCGTCGTTGGCCGCGACGGCGAGCAACACGCGTTTCAGCTCCTCCTGTCCGACGATCGCCGGAAAGGGGAGTGACGACAGGTTTTTGCCCCCGGCGTTTGCAACCATACTTGCGCTAATACAATAGAGGTTTAAAAGTACGATGACACGGATCGGGATCTATACTGCGACGGAAAACGAACTCGGCTCGATCGGACAGGCCGCCGAGCGCCTCGAGGGGATCGAGCTGGTCGTCCGCTCGGAGAGCGACCTCGACGAGGAAGCCGACGTCGAGGAGTTCGTCGAGGAATTGCGCGACGCCGCGGCAGCGATTTTCTGGCTGCATGGGGCCGAAGACAGCATGCCGGGCTACGATTACGCGACGGGCGCGCTCGAGGACGCGGGCGTCCCGCTGATCGTCAAGGCGACCGGTGACGCCTACGCCGTCGAGGACACGACGGTCGCGACTGAACACCGCGAACGTGCCTACGACTATCTCGAGAAGGGCGGCACGATCAACGTCGCGAACCTGTGTCGGTTCCTCGCCGCCGAATACGAGGGCCGAGACGTCGACTACGACGAGCCCGCCGAACTCTCGACGGAGGGCGTCTACCACCCCGATCATCCGGGGATCGAGTACGAGGAGCTGCTCGCGACCCACGACCCGGACAAGCCGACGGTCGCGGTCTGGTTCTACGAGTCCCACTGGACCCACGAGAACACCCGCTATGTCGACGCGCAGGTCCGCGCACTCGAGGAACAGGGGGCCAACGCACTGCCGATCTTCTGCAATCCGGCGACCGATACGGACGAACAGGAAGACGCCGAGTGGGTGACCGACAACTGGCTGCTAGACGACGCGGGTCAGCCGGTCGTCGACGCCGTGCTCTCCTCGTTTATGTTCTCCCTCTCGATGGACGAGCGCGGCCGCAGTGCCGATGACGAAGGCAGTTCTGCAGAGGACGTTTTCCTCGACCGGCTCGGGGTCCCCGTCCTGCAGACGGTCACCACGATGCGCTCGCGGTCGCGCTACGAATCCAGCGACACGGGCGTGATGGGCTTCGAACTCGCCCTTTCGGTCGCGCTGCCGGAGTTCGACGGAAACGTGATTACGCACCCGATTTCCGGCAAGGAGCGCACCGACGACGAGGCCGGCATCGGCTCCGCGCCGAAACACCACTTCCCGATCGACGACCGGATCGACCACGCCACGCGGCTGGCGGTCAACTGGGCACAGCTGCGACACACCCCTAACGAGGACAAGCAGGTCGCCGTCGTCCTCCACAACTACCCGCCGAGCGACGACGGGATCGGGACCGCGTTCGGCCTCGACTCGCCGGAGTCGACCGTGAATCTGCTTGAGGAACTCGATGCGCGAGGCTACGATCTCGGCGACGACATGCCCGAGGACGGCCAGACGCTCGTCGAGAACCTGACCGCCCAGCTCACGCTCGAGGATCGGTGGGTCGCACCGGAAGACGTCCGTGATCTCTCGGTCGACGTGGTTTCGCCGGACACCTACGCGGACTGGTTCAGCAACGCCGACGAGCGCTTCCAGGAGAACGTTATCGATGAGTGGGGCGAGGTCCCCGACCGCCCGTTCGCGATCCCCGGCGTCGAGTTCGGTAACGTCCTCGTCACCGTCCAGCCGCCACGCGGGTTCGGGATGGACCCCTCGAAGGTCTACCACGATTCGGACCTGCAGCCGCCACACGACTACTACGCGTTCTACGGCTGGCTCCGGAACACGTTCGAGGCCGATGGCGTCGTCCATCTGGGCACCCACGGCAGCCTCGAGTGGCTCCCCGGTAAGACGGTCGGCCTGAACGGCGCAAGTGCGCCGGATCAATTGATCGACGATATCCCGAATGTCTACCCCTACATCGTCAACAATCCCGGCGAGGGGACCCAGGCCAAACGGCGCTCGTACGCCGCGATCGTCGACTACCTCACGCCGGTCATGCGATCGGCAGGCACCTACGACGAACTCTCGGAACTCGAGGAACTGGCCAATCAGTACCGCGAGGCCGGGATGGAAGACGCCCGCGCCGACGACGGCGAGCACCTCGAGACGCTGATCCGCGAGAAAGTCGACGAACTCGATCTCGCAGTCGAGTTGGGCATTACGGGCACGATCGACGAGAAGGCCGATGTCCGTGGTCCTGACGAGGCCGGGTCGACGCTCGCGGAAGGCGACGTAGCGGGAGACGATATCGAAATCGACGAACTCGTCGAACGCGTCCACGAGTATCTCACCGACGTGAAGACGACTCAGATCCGGCTGGGACTCCACACGATGTCCGAGCCGCCGGAAGGCGAGCGCCTCGTGGAGTATCTCGTCGCACTCACCCGCCTTGAGAACCCCGGTTCGCCGAGCCTGCGCGAGAGCGTGGCCGGTGCGCTCGGTGTCGACTACGAGAAAATGCTCGACTCCCCCGGCGAGTACGACGATGCCCTCGGGATGACCTACGCCGAGGCCGCCGACATCGTCTACGAGACCAGCGTCGACCTGCTCGAGACACTGGCCGCACACGACTTCGACGTCCCTGTGTCCGAACTCGAGGGCGGGCCCGACGACGAGGTCAACATCAATCTCATGATCGTCGATCTCGAGACGATCGGCGACGCGAAGGCCAAACCGGGTGCACACGACGACTTGCGCGAGGTGCTGGCGTACGTCTGCGAGGAGGCCCAGCCGCGCGTGCAGGGTGCCGAAGACGAGATTCCCCGCACTGCGGACGCCCTCTCCGGCGAGTACGTGCCGCCGGGCGGCTCCGGTTCACCCACCCGCGGCGGTGTCGACCTGCTGCCCACGGCTCGAAACTTCTACACGCTCGACCCGCGGAAGGTGCCCGCGAAGGCTGCCTGGCAGGTCGGGAAGGAAGTAGCGGAAGGGGTCCTCGAGCGCCACCACGACGAGAACGACGAGTACCCCGAGGAGATCGGTGTCGTCGCGTGGGGAACCCCGACCGTGCGCACGCGCGGTGAGACGATCGCCCAGGTGCTCGCGATGATGGGCGTCGAACCACAGTGGACCGACGCCGGCCGGATCGATGACGTCGAGCCGATCCCGCTCGAGGACCTCGACCGGCCGCGGATCGACGTGACGACGCGCGTCTCCGGGCTGTTCCGCGACGCGTTCCCTGCGGCTGCGGGCGTCATCCACGATGCCGTGGATGCGGTCGTCGACCTCGACGAGCCCCACGAGATGAACTACGTGAAGAAACACGTCGAGGAAGAGCAGGCCGAACTCGAGGACGAGGAAGGCCTCGACGAGAAAGAGGCCCGCAAAGCGGCGAAACACCGCGTCTTCACGACCACGCCCGGCGGCTACGGTGCCGGGACGAACAAGGCCGTCGACGAGGGCAACTGGGACGACCGCTCGGACCTCGCTTCCGTCTACGTCCAGTGGGGCGGCTACGCGATGGGGTCGCGCGGCCGCGTCTCGGACGCCCACGACGCCTTCGAGCGCCGACTCTCGAGCGTCGACGCGACCGTCAAACTCGAGGACACGATGGAACAGGACGAGTTCGACTCCTCGGACTGGTACGCCTTCCACGGCGGCTTCATCTCCGCGGTCTCTGAGATCTCGGGCGAGGAACCGGCTTCCTACGTCGGTGACTCCTCTGACCCGGACAACGTCGACGTCTACACGAACGAGGAGAAGGTCCGCAAGGCAATGCGCTCGCGTGTGCTCAACCCCGACTGGCTCGAGTCCATGGAAGAGCACGGCTACAAGGGCGCGGGCGATCTCTCGACGACGGTCGACGTGACGCTGGGCTGGGATGCAACCACCGGTGTCGTCTCGGATACCCTCTGGGAGGAGGTCGCCGAGAAGTTCGCCTTCGACGAGGATCGCCAGGAGTGGATGCGCGACGTGAATCCGTGGGCGCTCGAGTCCATCACGGACACCTTGCTCGAGGCGATCGAGCGGGACCTCTGGGACGCCGACGATGAGACGATCGACCGGCTGCGCGATCTCAATCTCGAGGTCGAGGGCGATCTCGAGGCACAGACGACCAACGAGGCAGTGGGGGTGACCAACGATGACTGACGGCCAACAAGAGTTCGAGAAGGAGTACGCCGATCTGGGCGCAACGACACAGAACGCGATGGACATCGCGGAGACGAGTATGGACATCGTCCGGCAGTTCGTGCCAGACGAGACGCTCGCGGACCGGGTTCGACAGAAGTCAGTCCACTCGATGGGCGACATCGAGTTCCAGCATCTGATCGAGTTCACCGGCTGTGACGACCTCGGCGACGACGAGGACGCTCCCGTCCGTGCCGGGGCGCGCGCCGTGCTCGAGGAGGCGACCATCGTCACCGACATCACGATGTCGAAAGCCGGGATCACCGGCCGCGGCCACAACTGCGAGAAGCGCAAGGCGATCGGCAACGGCGCGGAGCTAGCAAAGGAAACAGGGATGACCCGAACCGCCGCGTCGGTGCTCGAACTCGACAAGCAGGGCGTCTACGACGGCGCGATCGCGACGATCGGCAACGCGCCGACGGCTGCGTTCGCGCTGGCTGACTGTATCGAGAACGGTACCCGACCCGCCGCCATCGTCGCGACGCCGGTCGGCTTCGTCAAGGCAGAGGAGAGCCGCCAGCGCATCCGCGAGGTCAGCGAGGAATACGACGTGCCGGCGATCACGAACGTCGGTCGCCGCGGCGGCAGCGGCCTCGCTGCGGCGCTGACGAACGAACTGATCCACGTCGCGAAAGACGTGCGAACGGACGACCTCGAGCTGGAGCACACGGCCGCCGAGCGACGATCGCTGGAGGACAAATGAGCGGCGAGTACGACCTCGATTCCGGGCCGGACCCGGCGACGTTCGCGGCCGCAACGGCGGAACCGGACATTGATGAAGAGACGGACGACCCGGTCTACGCCGTCGGCGTCGGCCCGGGGAATCAGGAGTATCTCACTCCACGGGGCGAACGCGCGATCCGCGAAGCGGACGTCGTCGTCGGCTTCACGACGGTCGTGGAGTTCGTCGAAGACCTGACCGACGCCGACCTGCTGACCTGTGGGTACAAAGACGAAGCCGAAGCACTCGAGGAATTCGGCGAGCGCGTCGCCGCCGGCGAGTCGGGCACTGCGGTCGCAATGGGCGATCCGAATCACTCAGGGTATCAGTTCGTCGGGAAGGTACAGGATGCAGTCGAATCCGAGGACCCCGAGATCCCGGTGCGCGTGATCCCGGGCATTTCGGCGATTCAGATGGCCGCCAGCCGCGCTCGGACTCCGATGGAGGACACCGAGTTCGTCACGCTGCACAAAAGCGGCGACCTCGAGTCCGACATGGAGCGCCTCGTCGCTGCCGTTACGGACGACGGGCGGCATCTGCTCACGTTGCCCCGGCCCTACGACCGGATGCCTGGCGACATCGCCGCCACCTTACTCGAGGCGGGTGCCGACCCCGACCTCGAGGCGCTGGTGCTCGAGAAACTGACCCACGACGAGGAGACGATCCATCGATTTACGCTCGGCGAGCTGTCGGAACACGCCGGCGGGAACGGCAAAGACGACACGCCGTTTTCCGATCTGGTCGTGCTTGCGGTTCGACAGCCGGTCTAATCGTCGCTGTCGGGGGCGGGCCACGCCACCACCGTTCTCCACGGTGGTCGATTAGTAAACGGGACGGACAGCCCACGACGATCGCAGCGCGACCTCACGTGACGGCGTTGCCGCCGATCAGATCGGTGTACCAGAGGTGTTTTATACTGGGGCAAAAGAAATGCGGGTAGACGGCACGGTTAGACAGTTACCTTTCAGCGCACGTGGTTTCCACGTGCGTTCACCTGCTGACCTACCCCGTCTTTCCAACAACTCACGAGCGGTTGCTATTGCGATCGTTCCAAGATACTGAGACACCAGTCAGAGACGCGTGTCTATTGCACAGCCACGACCTCATCCGCGAGCAGCGTCTCGAGGTTCTCGAGCGCCCGGAGGCTGACCGGCGTGTATCCTGCCTGATGGAGCGGCAGTTCGAATGCGACCCGGCAGCGCCCATCGCCGAGGTCGTCGACGCGGTGGCCGGCAGCCGGAATCCCGGTCACGCGCCAGGTCCACCGCCGTTCCGCACAGCCGGTAATCTCGAATGGCACCCAGACGCCGGGCAGTCTGACCCGTCCGGTCGTCCCTGCCCGAATCCGGCGATCCGTCGACTCGACGCCGTGTATCGTCGGCGACCAGTCGGGCCACGTCGTGGTGTCGATCAGCGCGTCCCAGGCGTCCCCTGTAGGGACTGCCATCACGTGCGAGACCTCGAGCCGACGGCCATCCGGCGTTTGCGTAGTCCGAACTCGAGTCATAGGGGCCACTACGTGGCCGGTCCCTATGTGGGTTGCTGCGATCAGCCAGCCGATCGCTGTCTGTGGCTCGAACCAGCGTTATATCTATTCGATACTGACTGTCACTAGTCGCTAGGTTTTACTGAGACGACTCCTTCGATCGGGCTACCCAATGGCAATACTCGACGTAACCGACCTCCGGAAGGAGTACGGCGGCTTCGTCGCCGTCGAGGGTAGCTCCTTTTCGATCGAGCGGGGCGAGGTCTTCGGCGTCGTCGGCCCGAACGGCGCGGGCAAGACGACGACATTGAAGATGCTGGCCGGGCTGATCGAGCCCACCGCCGGGACCGCCGTCGTCGCCGGCCACACCCCCGGCGAGCCCGCGATGGCCCGCCAGCTCGGCTTTTTGCCCGAGGAGTCGCCGCTGTACGAGGAGATGACGGCGATCGAGTACCTCGAGTTCTTCGCCGATCTCTACGACGTGCCCGCCGACGTGGCCAGCAAGCGGATTCACGACTCGCTGGATCGACTCGATCTCGAGCATCGCGATCGGCGGATCGGCAACATGTCGAAGGGCATGCAACGGAAAGTCGCGATCGCGCGGGCGCTGGTCAACGATCCCGACGTGTTGATCTTCGACGAGCCGGCGTCGGGGCTCGATCCGTTGACGACCAACTACATCATCGAGTTCACCCGCGAGTTGAGCGACGAGGGGAAGACGATCGTCTTCAGCGCGCACAACCTCTTTCACGTCGAGAGCATCTGCGACCGGATCGTCATCATGAACGACGGCCGGATCGTCGCCCGCGGCACGCTCGAGGAGATCAGGGAGGCCCACGGCGGCACCGAATACCACGTCACCGCGACGGTCGACGGCAGCGACGGCCTCGACGACGCTACGATCGAGGTCACGCGTGAGGATGGACAGGTTCGCCACGTCGTCGGCGATATGGCCGCCGTCGATGCCGTCCGCGAAACCGTCGAAGCGGCGGGCGGCCGCGTCACGGACATCCAGACGAAGACGCCGAGCCTCGAGGAGATCTTCCTCGAGGTGGCAAGCGACCCGGCGGAAGCCGAGCCGTGAGCGCGGGCCGGCTTCGCGGGTCTGTCGCGCGAACAGCCCGGATCGCCCGCTGGGAAATCGCCCGGAGCGTCGGCACCGTCGATCGGAAGACGACACTCGCCCTGATCGTGATCGCCGTCGCGGTCGGCACCGCCGGTGTCTCGGTCGCCGACGACGGGGTCGGCCTCGAGCGCGAGATCTACGTCGTCGGTGTCGACGAGGGCAGCGAGTATCACGACGTCGCCGTCGAGAGCGAACAGTTTCGCGCGATACCGCTCGAAAACGTCGAGATCGAAAGCGAAACCGAGGCGAACGTCGACGTCGTGGTGTTGCGAGACGGGCGAATCGGCTACGCCGGGACGAACGGCGAGGCCGCCTCCGACGCGTTTCGCGAGGCAATCACGGAGTACAACGCGAAGCTAATGGAGGCAGAAGCCGACGAGACGGCCGCGTATCCGGTCCTCGTCTCGCTCGAGTATCAGGACCGTGACCGCGGGACGGCATCCGGGTCCGGAACCAGCGCTGGCACCGAGAGCGGAGGCGGTGACGAGGGTACGACGGGCGATGGCGACGGCGGCAGCAGTCTAGACGGGAGCAGCGGCGCGTCCGAACCGCACGAACCCACTGGCGACGATGGTGGCGGTGGAACCGACCGGCTACAGGTTCCCAGCGTCGGCGGTGGCTCGACGGCAGCGACGACGTCGACGACGCCCGGATCGCTCGCGCCGCCGTTCCCGTTCGAGTCGCTCGTGCTCGCATTCCTGTTTATCGTGCCGATGAACTTCGTTATCCAGGCCTACGGGAGTACGATCATGGACGAGCGAGTCAACCGTCGAGGCGAACTGTTGCTCGTCTCGCCGGCCTCGCGCTACGAGATCGTCGCCGGCAAGACCTTCCCCTATCTGCTCGGCCTCGTCGGCGTCATCGTCGCCATCGCGACCGTGATCGACGGCGGACCGGTGGCCGTCGCGGCGTCGCTGCCCATCGCGTTGCTCTTTCTGGCGGCGACGTTCGTCGGCGCGATGCTGGCACGGTCGTTCAAGGAACTGACGTTCGTGACGGTCACGATCAGCGTTTTTCTGACGACGTATACGTTCGTGCCGGCGATCTTCACCGATGTCAACGCCGTCGCGTTGATCTCGCCACTGACGCTGGTCGTGATGGTCCTCCAGGGGACTTCGGTCGGGTTCGGCGAGTACCTGTTTTCAACCAGCCCGTTCTATCTCGGCGCGGCAGTCTGTTTTCTGCTCGGGATCGGCGTCTACCGCGAGGAGGACATGTTCGCCCAGAAGCCGATTCCGACGAAAGTCATCGACGCGATCGCGAGCCGGATCCATGGCCGGCGGAGCATCTCCGTGCTGTCGATTCTGTTCATCCCGTTCGTCTTCGCGAGCCAGCTACTTGCGGTCGCCTTACTGTTCGTCGTTCCCCAGTCAGTTGCCGTACCACTGATCATCGTCGTCGCGGCGACGGTCGAGGAACTCGCGAAAAGCGTCCACGTCTACGCCGGCTTCGTCCGCTCTCGGTTCGAGCCAACGGTACGGACCGGCGCGGTCCTCGGCGTGCTCTCCGGTGCCGGCTTCTTTGTCGGCGAGAAACTCACCCACGTCGTCCAGTTCGTCGGCCTTCCCGAGCTGCCGGTCGGCACGGCAGCTTTTGGCCCGGCCGTCTCGAGCAATCCGCTCGTACTCGCCGTTATCTTCCTCGCGCCGCTCGCGTTACACGTCGTGACGGCCGTAATTTCGGCACTCGGAGCGAGTCGCGGCCGATTCGGCTACGTCGGCGGACTGGCCGTCGCAACCATCGTTCACGTGACCTACAACGCGGGGGTGATCGCCCTTGTCGCGTAAGCCCGACGCCGACGACACGCACGATGCGACCCCTCGCGGGCTGAACCCGCCGGCACGGCCGGACGGCGGGTCCGAGACGCCCTCGAGCTGGCGGTCCCGCTGGGCCATCGCTCGCCGAGAACTGCGATCGCTGCGCTCGGAGAAAACGATCCTGTTGGCGATCGCGATCCAGCTGTTCATCGCGACGTTTTCTTCGTTTTTAGTCGTCGGACTCGTCTCGCTGTCCGATCCGGGCGCGGCCGACGACTATCAGAGCGAGGTCGCCGTTACCGGTTCGGATACCGACACGTTGCTCGCGGTCGCAAGCGAGCGGGACGGTATCACCGCTCGGGAGTACGACCGCGAGGCCGCCTACGAGGCCTTCGACGCGGGAACAGTGTCTGCCGTCCTCGACGCGAACAGGACCGAGAACGGCCAGCTCAGCGTCCGGGTCACCGCCCCCGAAGAGGGGCTTCGGACGACCCTGCTCGTCGTCCAGTTGCGGGAGACGCTCGATAACGTCGAACGCGTCGAGCGCCAGCGAAACGCCGCGGCCGGTCGACTCGAGCGGGCACCGCTTCCGGTGCCGAACGAGATCGGGGCGAGTCCGTACGTCGGCTTTACCTACACCGTTTTGCTGCCGCTGTTGTGCTTCCTGCCGGTGTTTATCAGCGGCTCGATCGCCGTCGACTCGTTGATCGAAGAGCGCCAGCGGGGTACCTTCGAGTTGCTCCGGGTTGCACCCCCCTCGCTTGCGACTGTCCTCGATGCGAAGCTGCTGGCGATGGCGGGGCTAGCTCCGCTGCAGGTGGTCGTCTGGCTTGGCTTACTGGCGATCAATGGAACTGCGATCGCTGGGCCAGTGGCACTGGTCGCACTGGTGGCTGCGCTGTCGGCCCTCGTCGTGACCGGCGGGATCGCGATCGCGCTGTGGGCTCCCGACAGACGACAGGCACAGCTACTGTACTCGGCGGCCACGGTCGGCGTGCTGGTTATCGCAACGGGCTTGCCCGAACACCCTGCGAACACGGTCGCGAAGTTCGCGATCGGGAACCCGACACAGACGACGTGGTGGCTGCTGGCCGGCTACGGCCTGCTCGCCGTCGTCGCCGTCCTCGCGCTTCGGGTCGGTGTCGGTCGCCTCGAGCCCGACGCGCTGTAACCCGTCGACCGACGGCGTGCTGTCAACTCACAGTTAACCGCACTGTGCTGTCGGCTCGATCACTGGCCAGTACCGTCCTGTTCGATAACGTGTCACGATAGCAGATGCTAAACGCTTAGTTCCTCTAGAGGCGCGTACCTGATAATGAGTGCTCCCGATTCGACCGATCAGCCGCAACCAGACCGCGATCCTCCCGAACAGGAACAGGTTAGAGAGGCAGTCGAGCGCTCACGGAGTGGCGCTCCAGCGGTCGGTGCGGTCGTCCGCGATCGCTTCTCCTCCGACGAGATCTTCCAGCGGATCGTCGCCGCGGCCGACGAGGAGATTACCTCCGGAAGCCGCGAACTGTTCTTCAGCGGTCTCGCCGCCGGTTTCGCGATCACTATCACCTTTCTGTTGTACGCGTCACTGACGGCGTCGACCGACGGGCATCCAATCTTGAGCAAACTGCTGTATCCGCTCGGCTTCATCTACATCATCATCGGTGGCTATCAGCTCTACACCGAAAACACGGTGCCGCCGGTCGCGCTGACCTTGGAGCGGCTGGCCAGTATCCCCGCCCTGTTGCGCCACTGGACGATCGTCCTCGCAGGCAACTTCACGGGCGGTGCCCTCGGTGCGGTCGCGCTGTCGTGGGGTGGGGTCTTCGACGAGCCAGCAGCCACCGCAGCGATGGAACTCGCTGAAAAGGGCGTCGCAACGCCGTGGTGGTCGCTGTTCTCCAAGGCGGCGTTTGCGGGCCTGATCGTCGCCGGCGTCGTCTGGATCGTTTACGCGTCACAGGACACCATCTCGCGGCTCGTCGTCGTCTACATGGCGTTTCTCGCGATCCCGCTCGGAAACCTGTTTCACGTCGTCGTCTCCTTTACCGAGATGGTCTACATCGTCTTGGCCGGTGAGCTCGCCTTGCTGGTTGGCATCACCGAGTTCGTCCTGCCGGTCTTGCTCGGCAACACCATCGGCGGCATCGTGCTGGTCACCGTCGTCAACTACTTCCAGACCAGCGAACGACGGCTTGAATCGGCCCGTTTCGAGGGCTCCGACCGACAGCTCTCGATCCGGGAGTGGCTGTTCGGGAACTACGCGGGCCGGTCGTACGTGCCGTTGATCGACACCGCCGAAACCCACGGGACCGGCAACGGTGACTACCGCGTGCTCGTCCCGATCGCGAACCCGCGAACCGAGTCGACGATCGTCGACCTCGCCTGTACCCTGGCCAGTGGCCACGAGAACGCGACGGTTCACGCCGTCCACATCGTCCAGATGCCGGGTCGCGCCTCGATGCGCTACGGGGCCGGACAGACCAACCGGATCGTCTCCGAGTCCGAACAGCGGATGGAAACCGTCCGGCAGCGAGCGCGATCCTACGATGTCGACTACGAGACGTCGACCGTCGTCTCCCACCGCTCGTTCGAGGACGTCTTCCAGACGGCGGAACGCGAGCGCGCGGACCTCGTAGTCCTCGGCTGGGGTGACGATCGACCGTGGGGCAAAGGACGTGCCGAAGGTCGGATCAACGAACTGACCAGCAACCTCCCCTGTGACTTCCTTATCCTCAAGGACCGGGATCTGGATACCTCGCGTATCCTCCTCTCGACCGCTGGCGGGCCGGACTCGGATCTGAGTGCCGAGGTCGCGCGGACGCTTCGCGACCACGCCAACGCGGAGATCACGCTCCAGCACGTCGTGGCCAGCCCGGACGACCGCGAGCGTGGCGAACAGTTCCTTACCGAGTGGGCCACGGAACGCGATCTCGAGGACGCCGAGATCGTCGTCGACTCCGGTGACGTCGAACGAGCGATCTGTCGGCAGGCCGCGGATCACTCGCTCGTCCTCATCGGCGCGACCGAGGAAGGGGTGATCTCGCGGCTGATGAGCGACTCGCTGCACATGGACGTCGTCAACGAGGTCGACAGCTCGGTGTTGCTCGCCGAGCGACCGAGCGATCGCACCGTTCTCCAGCGACTGTTCGGTCACTGGTAGCGCGGTCACACGTCTCGTCACCGCGTTCGCGTCGAAAAACGACACGGCATCCGGACGTTGGTGACCGATCTCCCGATGCCGTCGCGATTAGGTGCGGGTAAACACGTTCTTGATGCGCGAGACGATACCGCTGTCGTCGGTGCGTTTCGTCCCCCGATCGTCGTGTTCGTCCGCCAGTGGCACGCAAACGTACGATCCCGTTCTACTAAAAAATGACGAAGGTACGACAGCTGTCGCCGCTTGCCACACCACGTACTGTTTTTTCGCCCGTCTCCGTACGGCCAGTATGGAGTATACGACCCTCGGTTCGACCGGCATGGAAGTCAGCCGCATCTGTTTGGGCTGCATGAGCTTTGGCTCGAGCGACTGGCTCGAGTGGGTCTTAGACGACGAGGAGAGCAAAGCGATCATCGACCGGGCGATCGACCTGGGAATCAACTTCTTCGATACCGCGAACATGTACTCGAACGGCGAATCAGAGCGGATCTTGGGTGATGCTCTCGAGGGCTACCGCGAGGAGTCTGTCGTCGCCACGAAAGGCTACTTCCAGATGCGCGAGGACGACCCGAACTCGGGTGGGCTCTCCCGGAAGGCGATCGAACAGGAACTCACAGCCAGCCGCGAGCGACTGGGGATGGAGACGATCGACCTCTATCAGATCCACCGCTGGGACGACGACACGCCGATCGAGACGACGCTGCGGGCACTCGACGACGCCGTTCGACGGGGTCACGTCCGCTACATCGGGGCCTCCTCGATGTGGGCCCACCAGTTCGCCGACGCGTTGCACACGAGCGACCGGCTGGGGCTCGAGCGGTTCGTCACGATGCAAAATCACTACAACCTCGTCTACCGCGAGGAGGAACGCGAGATGCTGCCGCTCTGTGCGAAGGAGAACGTGGGTGTCATCCCGTGGTCGCCGCTGGCCCGTGGCTATCTGACGCGGCCCCACGAAGAGATCGACGCGACGACGCGCGGCGAGACCGAGGACCACCTGTACGAACATCCCTATCGCGACGGCGGTGGGCCGGAGATCAACGAACGTGTCGCAGAAGTCGCTGCCGACAAGGGTGCGACGATGGCCCAGATCGGGCTCGCGTGGCTGCTCCACAAAGACTGGGTCGACGCCCCCATCGTCGGGACGACCAGCGTCGAACACCTAGAGCAGGCCGTCGAAGCCCTCGAGATCGACCTCTCTGCGTCAGATATGGCCTATCTCGAAGAACCCTACGAACCGGTTCCGGTATCCGGTCACAGCTAACTCGGGTCGGAGCCGAGCCCAGCGGTTCTTATTCGTCGTCCGCTTCACTCGGGGTAATCGCGAGAATCGGAGCCGATGCGTGTCTGAGCAGCCGCTCGGTCGTGCTTCCGAGCAATAGCCGATCGAGACCGCTTCGGCCGTGGGTCCCCATCACGACCAGATCGATCTCGTGGTCGTCGATGTACTCGAGCAGTTCGGTGCCGGGTCGTCCCTCGAGCACGGCGGTCGTGGCCGCCAGCCCGTCCTCCTGAGCCCGCGCTGCGATCTCGTCCGTCGCGTTCTGGCGCTCGGTCTCGAGGTGTTTCACCATCTCCGTCGGCGGTGAGAGTGTGGGACTGGCCGCCATATCGCCGGTGTCGAGGACAGTGACGGCATGGACGCGTGCGTCCGCCGCGCGTGCGATCTCGAGGCCGTGGTCGACTGCGACCCCTGCAGCGTCGCTGCCGTCGGTCGGCACGAGGATCTCTTCGTAGCCGTCGCTCCGTTCGGCCTGTTCGGTCGCTCGAACGGTCAGGACAGGGAGGTCTGTGCTGCGAACGACGTGTTCGGTGACGCTGCCGGCCACGAAGCGACTCACACCGCTTCGGCCGTGGGTCCCCATCACGATCAGTTCGGCGTCGGTATCTCTCGCGTATGCGAGGATCTTCTTTTTGGGCTTCCCCTCGAGAACTGTAGTCTGAACCGCGATCGAGTCGTCGGCCATCTCCTCGATCGTCTCGACGGCGCGTTCGGCACCGGTCTCGAGTTGATTGATGAACTCTCGACGGACGCTGCCGGAACTGAGCAGGCCACTCGCGGCGCTCGTGTCGACGACGCTGATCGCATGGACCGTGGCGTCGAACCAGTCTGCGAGCGTCAGGGCCTGCTCGGCCGCTCGGACGGCGTGGTCGCTCCCATCTGTTGGGACGAGAATGGTATCGTACATGGAACGGATGTACTCGCGGTTCGCTTCGCAACCGCATAAAGGCGGTTCGACATTCCCGGTCGCTGCAAGTGTCTCTCAAAGCCCGACGTTGGACCGCACCGCAGGATGGAGCCCGACAGCGACTCCGACGAGTAGTGATGTGAGTATGCCGCCGAGGAGGCGGTCATAGTATTCCATGGGGCTTGTTCGGTCCACACTCGAGACGGAAAACTCACTGTCCAATTGCCAGTAGTCGAATGGCAGGTCACGCGGCGGCTGGAGCGATCAGGACAGCCGCGCGGCGATGTCGGCCTCGGTGATGATACCGACGGTTTCGCCGGCTTCGGTAATCATCACGGCCTTGTAGTGCTCGAGCAGGTTGCTGATCTCGTCTAAGGTGGCATCTTTCGAGACGGTCGGGAAGCTCTCGCTCATGTGATCTTCGACGGGTTCGTCGCGGTCGTCCGAGTCGAGGTGGACGAGATCGGTCTGGCTGATCGAGCCGACCGGAATCCCGTCCTGGATGACCGCAAGCTGTGAGTAGGCTTCTTCTTCCATCTTTTGGGCGGCCTCGCTGACGGGGTCGTCGGGAGAGACGTTGACGACGGCCTCGTTCATCAGGTCTTCGGCGCGGATGACGTCGCTTTCGGCCTTTTCCAGGGCGTTGACGATCCGCCGAAGCGTCGAGAGGCGCGGATCGACATCGCCACCCTCGATCCGAGCGATCAACGGCTGGGAGACGTCAGCCGTCTCCGCGAGTTCGCTCTGAGTGAGTCCGAGTTCGGTACGGCGTTGTCTGAGGTCTGCAGGCGTCGGGAGTTCCATATCGAACAATAACTACGGGTTATAGAAAGAACTTTGGGTGGGATTCCCTCCCCAGAGGGACAGCGTGGCTACTCGATACCCTGTATTACTCGAGCGATCGCTCCGCCGACGCTGCCACAGACGAGACCCAACAGTGCCCCGAACAGGAGGACGAGTCCGGCCCATAGAAGAAAAGCAATGACCGTAAGTGGAAACGCCACGGTGAGAAGCAGTGCGCCGATGCCACCCGTCGAGTACGCTCCGAGCCCCACGGCCACGGCGAACAGACAAACGACGACGATCGAACCGGCGACGCCGAGTGCGGTTCCGTACGCTGCACCGCGAAAAACGCTTCCCGACCGGTAGCCGGCGTAGCCGAGGATGGCGATCGCCACCAGCGCGAGCGCGTCGGCCACGTCGCTGGCGGCGACGGCGATCATCCCCACGACACACAGCGTTCCGATCGCGACCTTCGCTCTGGGTCCCATCGACCGGCCGATCGGTCCCACGCTGTCGGCCGACGTCGCCCCCGCTTGGTACGCGTACCCGACCACCATACAGAGGACCACCAGGAAGACGGCTGTCTCGAGATCGGAGGAAACGAGGGCAATAGAGCCCAGAATCACCAGCACGCTCCCGCCCAGTCTGGCCCACGACCGGAGCGACGATCTCTCAGTCATGAAGCATATCTGGACGTACATCTTACTGTGATAAGTCACATTCGATGACTAGAGACCGGTCCCGGCCACGAGGTCTCGTATGCGACCGGTCGTTGGAGCCAGTGTTCGAGATAAACCGATAGAATAGCCGACGCTCACTGGTACTTGCAGCACTGGTCGAACGGCTCGAGCACCGAATCGGCGGGTCCGGTTCTAGTCCTCGTCTTCGGGGACTTCGACGACCTCGACGACCGACAGCGGGACGTCCCGTAGCGCGCCACCGACCTCGCTTTTCGCGATGCGAGAGGCGTGTTCCTCGCCATCGGCGTTGAAGACCTCCATCTCGAGTGCGAGGCCGACGAGTGCGGTGTCGGCGGCGATAAAGGCGGAGTCGAACGGCTCGCCACAGGCTGGACAGCCCGTCGCACCGACCTCGACCTCGACGTAGTCCATGTCTTCGCTGTTGAGTCGCTTCCCGGCTTCGCTGACGGCGACGCCGATCGCGTCGTCGATCTCATCGACGTCACGAACGAGCCATGCCGCTTCCATCGCGACGAGATAATTGCCCATACAGCGTAGTCGGTCCGGGGGGTTTCCTGTCTTGCGGTTCGTCGGCGCTGTCGTCTGCTCGACGCGCGCGCCGCCGATTCGGACGCGCACGTCAATCGGATGATTCCCATAAGTTACGAGAAATCCCCGGATCAATTGCCACCGACATACCCGTACATCGACGCGAGTGTAACTCGAGTTGTGTCTACCGCAACCGTAGTTGAATCGCAAGCAAGCGTTGACCCAACAAGTAGTTAATAATCATTATATATTCCATTCTTCAACAATGCTTATATATGGCCTTCGTCTGAGCCACGACTGAACGCTGATGATATCCCGCGTGTACCACGCGACGCTGTTCGCACTGTACCAGCTCTGTATCGTGGCCGGCATCGCCGCGATGCCGCTTGCGATCGCCGCCCGACAGGCTGGATTCACCCTGCCGATCCACCGCGTCCTCGCCACCGTCGAAGACGCGTACGAAGCCACGCAGCGCTAATCGACGCTGACTGATTTTCGGACTCGCCGACCGACGAGCCACAGGTCCGCGGGCACACGCCGAATCGTCGCTCGAGTGGTCGCTCGCCTCTGCGAACGGAAGCGGAAACGACGGTGGTGACCGCCGGTGTTTTATACCGCCCCGGCGTACGCTTCGGGTAATGCGTACGCCCACACACGACTCCGATTTCTCCCGGACGGTCGACCAGTTGGCCGACGATCCGAACCCCTACGAGCCGGAGCTCGGCTCTCTGCCACAGAACGATCTGACCCAGGCTGATCTGGACAACGTCAACAAGACCGGCACGACGACGATCGGTATCTCGACCGCCGACGGCGTCGTCATCGCGACGGACATGCGCGCCAGCCTCGGCGGCCGGTTCGTCTCGAACAAGAACGTCCAGAAGGTCGAACAGATTCACCCGACCGGTGCACTCACCCTCGTCGGCAGTGTCGGCGGCGCACAGTCGTTCATCTCGAGTCTCCGCGCCGAGGTCAACCTCTACGAGGCCCGACGCGGCGAAGGCATGAGCATCGACGCGCTCGCGACCCTCGCAGGCAACTTCGCCCGCGGCGGCCCGTTCTTCGCCATCCATCCGATCCTGGGCGGCGTCGACGACGAAGGCAGCCACGTTTACAGCATCGACCCCGCCGGCGGCGTCATGGAAGACGACTACACCGTCACCGGCAGCGGGATGCAGCTTGCCTACGGCCACTTAGAGCAGGCTTACGAGGACGACATGTCCAACGAGGAGGCCAAGACGGTCGCCGCGCGCGGCATCAAATCCGCCGTCGAGCGCGACACCGGCTCCGGTAACGGCGTCTTCCTCTGTGAGATCACTGACGAGGGCGTCGACATCCACGGCCACCACGACTTCGACGAAGTCCTCTAAACCGGTCGAAACGGGCGGATTTTCCGATTTTCTCCTGCGACCAGCGGCGGCGCTCTTCGATCAGTTCTCGTCGATACAGTGTTGAATCGCGTTCGAGAGCGTCTGGAATCACATGCCGAAACCTGCGCTTCGAGAAATCGCCGATCAGTCGAGTCGCGTCGCTTCCTCGAGTTGGGCGTCGCTGACGCGAGCGTCGGCGAGCGTCACCGACCGTTCGGCCTCGTTCGAGCGATAAATCGCGTCGATAACGCGCTGGACGGTCAGCGCTTCGTCGATCGTATTGGTCTCCGGTGGGACGCCGGTCGCGACGGTCTCGAGGAACGCCTCGTCCTGTTCGGCATAGCCGGTCAGTGTGTCGTCGGCGCTCATGTCGACGTCGGCGTAGTGGTCGCGACCGACCGTGCCGGCCTCGAGAATCCGCAGATCGGTGTCACCGATGTCGAACTGGGCTCCCGCCTTCGTTCCGCGAACGCGGAAATCCATGCTCTCCTCGCGGTTGGTCGCCCACGCGGCCTCGAGCGAGATCGTCTGGCCGCCGGCACAGCGGATGAAGGCACTGACGGAGTCGTCGACCTCGTAACGTTCGGCGTCGGCGTCCCAGTTGTCGCCGAACCCGTCGGGATCGGCGACCTCCTCGCGCGTGCCGAACGTGGTCCGGGTGACGCCGCTGACTTCCACGATCTCGGGGAAGTCCAGCGCGTAGAGCGCGAGATCGAGGGCGTGAACGCCGATGTCGACTAAGGCACCGCCGCCGGAGAGTTCGGGGTCGGTAAACCACGAGCCGGGGCCGGGGACGCCACGCCGACGAACGTAGTTGGCTTCGACATGGGTGAGCTCGCCAAACCGGTCGCGGGCCCGTTGTTCCTCGAACATCACCATCGACGCCGCGTGGCGGTTGTGGAAGCCGACCATACAGACACCCGCCGATCGAGCCGCCGCCTCGGCGATGCGTTCGGCGCTCTCGAGGGAGTGAGCGAGGGGTTTCTCCACGAGAACGTCCAGCCCCGCCTCGAGGGCTGCGACCGCGATGGGTTCGTGAAAGCGGTTGGGCGTCGTCACGATGACGGCGTCGACTACCTCGTCCGCGACGAGTTCCTCGTGCGTTTCGTAGGTTCGTGCGTCGAACTCGGCGGCGAACCGTTCGCGTTGCTCCGGGACGAGGTCGACGCCGGCGACGACCGTTGCGCCAAGGTCGCGAACGCTTCGCGCGTGGAGTGTTCCCATCCCACCGAGGCCAACGATGCCGACACCGATGTCGTCATCGATCATCGCCACCCCTCCGCGTTCGCTACAGCGAAGCAAAACGTGTCGTGAGAAACCATCGATTTCGCTGTCATTTGAGCTCGATCCCGTTCCATAGGAAGAGGCAGTTGGCGATCGAAATAAGGGTTATGACCGATTAATCTATACAGACGTGCTGTATTTCAATTATTATTATACTATTGTGGTCTCTATTTCAAACTTATTGAATGTGCGTTATCCCCCATTCGACAATTTTTATCTGCAACTGGCTGGAATAATAAATTGGTGGGCTGCTGTTCTCGGTCGGTGGATCGCACTTGCGCAGCCATCCGACGACGACCGACAGTATAAGCCATCGGCGGGTGGAGAGGATTGCCATGGTCGCAGTCACCATCTGGAACGAGTTCCACCACGAACGCGAGGACGACGCGGCCGCTGCCGTCTATCCCGACGGAATCCACGCGACCCTCACCGACGCGCTTGCTATGGACCACGAGGTTCGAACCGCGACGCTTGACGAACCGGACCACGGACTCACCGATGAGGTCCTCGCATCGACTGATGTCTTGTTGTGGTGGGGCCACGACGCCCACGAGGACGTCGACGACGCGGTCGTCGACCGCGTCCAGAAGCGCGTACTCGAGGGCATGGGCTTCGTGCCGCTTCACTCGAGCCACTATTCGAAGCCCTTCAGGCGGCTCATGGGGACGACCTGTAGCCTGCAATATCGCGAAGACGGCGGCACCGAGCGCCTCTGGGTGGTCGATCCCGGCCATCCGATCGCTGACGGCCTCGAGGAAGCGATCGAACTCCCGGAGACGGAGATGTACGGCGAGCCGTTCGACGTACCCGAACCCGACCGGCTAGTGTTCATCAGCTGGTTCGAAGGTGGCGAGGTGTTCCGCAGCGGCTGCTGTTACCGACGCGGAAAGGGACGAATCTTTTATTTCAGACCGGGCCACGAAACGTATCCCATCTACGAGAATGAAGCGGTCCAGCGAGTACTCCGCAATGCGGTCGCGTGGGCTGCCCCGACCGAGGGCTCGCCACGGACGTTCGGCGAACGAGACTAGAACGTCTGGCGGCCTTCGTCCGTAATGACGCTCTCGAGCAGCTCGACTGGCGTCGCGTCGTAGGCGGGGTTTTCCACGTCGAACCCCTCCGCGGGTTCAGCCATGACCTCGCTGGCCGATCGGAACTCGTTTTCGAAGACGAATCCCTCGCCGACGAGCTTCGAGGCCGAGCCGAGGACGGTCACCGGCACGTCCAGTCGGTCGGCCGTCGACGCAATCGGGAACGTGCCGACGCGATTGTAGAGGGTATCGTCGACGATACAGTCCATGCCGACGACGACCCGGTCACACTCCTCGAGATAGAGCCCGTGAGCGCTGTCGGTGATCAGCGTCGTATCGACTCCCTCGAGGTCGGACAGCGCCCGAGCGGTCTTGCGTCCGATATACCGCGGTCGGGCCTCGGTGACGTAGACGTCGAACGTCTTGCCGGCCTCGACCGCCTGCTCGATCGCCTCGAGGACCGTCGAGGAGTAGTCGTGGGTCAGCAGCGTTGCGCCATCCTCGAGGACATCGACGGAGTTTTCGGCCGCTAAGCGCTTGCCGGATTCGATTCGTGCGACAACCTCGTCGATCGTCTCGCTCGTGAGCCGTTTTGCGTCCGCAACGCTGTCGGGATCGGCGTCAGTCACATCGCCGACGATCTCTCGGATGGCGTTTTGCAGGGAGGCATGCGAGGAGTTCGCCCGCCGCAGGACGGTGCCGTTTCGCTCGAGTGCCCGCGTGTATTCCTCGACGGTGGCGAACTCTCGGTCGACCAGTTCCTCGAGGGCCTGCGCCGCGCGAACCGCAACCACCGAGGAGCTGTGCGTCTGCATCTCCTGGATTTCCTCGGCCGTCTCGTCGATCATACTCTGATGGTTTCCCGTCAACGGCAAAGGTGTTCCGGGTGTTGTCACCCGTCGCCGTCATGTGACTTTCGACGTGAACGTTATGCCGTATCGTCGAAGTCGAATCGCTGTCGCAACTCGGCCTCGATTCGGTCGACGAACGTTTCGAGGACGGGCTCGAACTGCGCGTGGTCGGCAACTGCACCGACCCGCTCGCGTGGATTCTCCGGCAGTTCGATGCGGAACTCGCCGTCACCCTCGTAGAACGGCTCGCTCTCGCTCAATATCTGCCGATCGATCGCGCGAAGCACCGTCGAGTCGTACTGGCCGTGGAGCTGTTGGTATGCACTCGAGTACGCTGCCTCGAGTTCCTCGAAGTAGTAGACGTATTTCTCCTCGAACTTTTCGGGGTCGAACTCGGTCATTGCCGTTTCTGGATCCGCGATAGGGTAAACGGTTTGGAACGGACACGCCGTCTCACTCGGCCAGACGATCACCGCCGCCCGCAGGCTTACAGTCTCGAGGTCCCTAGTGCTGTCGATGACCGTCACCGTCCGATACACCTGCCCACACTGCGACGCCGTGGTGAGCGTCGAGCGCCAGCCGGATCTCGCGGATCGATCCGTGACCACGATCCCTCAGCCGGGATGGGAGTACGCGAGTCCGGACGAGGGCTTCGCGGACGCCGATGGAATCGAGTTCCACTGTGGCGAGGACGGTCCGGTTACTGACCTCGAAGGCGAGCCCGTCGAGGGCTGTGGCCGGCCGTTCTATCTGAATTTCGTGCGCTACGAGCAGGGTGTCGAACTCGAGCCGGACCCGCCGACGTACGGCGGGCCGCGGTTCGATTTCAAGGGCTGACTCGGGATCGTCCACGACTGGTCGTAGCAGGGCAGCAACGGCCGGTCACACGCCAGTGAGCGGCCGGAGATAGGCGGCTACGTTTTCCGTGGACAACCTTCTCGTCTCGATCGACATCCCGACGACACCTCAATCGAACACAACCCTTTTCGACGCCGGGCAGTACCTACGAACATGGACGAAGCCGCCGTACGCGACCGTCTCCGGACGGTCGACGATCCCGAACTCGGCGACGATATCGTGTCGCTCGGACTCGTCAACGACATCACCGTCGACGGCGACGAGGTCGACATCGATCTCGCGCTGGGTGCGCCTTACTCCCCGGCCGAGAGCAACATCGCCGCGGAGATTCGCGAGGTTCTGACTGCTGAGGGGATCGACCCGAATCTGACCGCGAGCATTCCCGATCGCGACGACCTCTCGGGCGACGAGCAGGTGCTCCCGAACGTCAAGAACGTCATCGCCGTCGCCTCCGGGAAAGGCGGCGTCGGCAAATCGACCGTCGCGGTCAACCTCGCTGCCGGCCTCTCGCAACTTGGGGCCCGTGTCGGCCTCTTCGACGCCGACGTCTACGGGCCGAATGTCCCGCGGATGGTCGACGCCGACGAGCCGCCGATGGCCACCGAAGACGAGACGCTGGTCCCGCCCGAGAAGTACGGCGTGAAGCTGATGAGCATGGCTTTCCTCACCGGCGAGGACGATCCGGTCATCTGGCGCGGCCCGATGGTCCACAAGGTCATCACCCAGCTTACGGAAGACGTCGAGTGGGGCCATCTCGACTACCTCGTCGTCGACCTCCCGCCGGGGACCGGCGACACCCAGCTGACGATGCTCCAGACCATGCCCGTCACTGGCGCGGTCATCGTCACGACCCCACAGGAGGTCGCCCTCGATGACGCCCGCAAGGGCCTCGAGATGTTCGCCAAACACGACACCGTCGTGCTCGGCATCGCCGAGAACATGTCGACGTTCGCCTGTCCCGACTGTGGCGGCGAACACGACATCTTCGGCTCCGGCGGCGGCGAGGAGTTCGCCGACGAACACGACCTGCCCTTCCTCGGGTCGATCCCGCTCGATCCGGCCGTCCGCGAGGGCGGCGACGGTGGGAAGCCGACGGTGTTGAAAGACGAGGACGGAACCAGCGACGCCTTGCGGACGATCACCGAAAACGTCGCCAACAATACGGGCATCGTCCACCGGCAGGGCATCTCCCAGTACCGACGCAGCGAGGCCGCCTCGTCCGACTGATAACTGCCACCGGCAGGCCGAGGCCGTCGGTCTCGGCTGTGGCGTCGCCGGGCGCGTCGCTTTTGATCTTGCCACCCAAGAGGCGAGTGTGGACGCGAATCAACAGTCTCGAGCGAACCCCTTCGGCATGGACGAGGAGTGTCAGAACTGTCCGGCACTCTGTGAGACGCGCACGCAGGTCGTCCACGGCTACGGCGACGTGGATGCGGACTTCCTGTTCGTCGGCGAACGACCGACGGCCCAGGCGGACGACACCGGCGTTCCGTTTGCCGGCGCAGGTGGCAGCGACGGTGACGGCGGGCTGCGACGGATCCTTGAGCGACTCGGGCTCTGTGACGTAACCGCCCCGGCCGACGAACCCGTCCTCGAGAACGTCTATCTGACACATCTCACCCGCTGTCGCGATTCCGACCGGCAGCCGACCGACGAGGAAATCACTACTTGCGAACCCTATCTCAACGCCGAGATTCGGATGATCAACCCCGAAATCCTCGTTCCCATCGGCGAGCGCGCGCTCGCGGAACTCGGAACGGAGTACACGACGACCCCGGCCGAAGACCTCTCATTGGCTGACGATCACGCCACTCGAATCCGTGGCCGTGGGTTCGAACTGGTCCCCATGATCGCCCCTCGAGAAGGAACCGACGAGCAGACGCAGGCGTGGCTCGAGGCCTTCGCGGACCTGATGGCGACGGATTATCGACAGACGAAAGGACGGCAGGAACGGTAGCGGTCGAAACGAACGCGGTGGATTACCAGTAGGGGTTTGCCCGCCAGCGTTTCGAGCCCACGCCGAGCGCGATCAGCGCTCCCACGGCGATGACCGCGACGACGAGGACGCCGATCGTCGCTGTGACGTACGCACCGGATGCGGCGATGAGCGTGCCATCTGCGAATCCGAAGACACCGATAACTGCCAGCGCCGCGACGACGAGCGTCCCGAGCAGGCCGGCGATCGATAGCTTGTCCATACCGGTCGAAGGCGCTACGCCACTATAATTTGTCACGTTTCGAACTGGGGCGGATGCACGATCCCCGGAAGCGCCGCGTTCAAGAACCGCGCGCCCCGAGTAGCGGGTATGATCGTCGTCGTTCCGGTCACGCCCCCGCGAGAGGGACTCGTGCTCTCGTCGCTCGTCGAGCAGTCGCCGCTGTCGGCTGCCGAGGCGGTCTCGCTCTACGAGACCACTGTCGCCGACGTCCTGTGGGCCGTCGCCTCCAGTGGCGGCGACCTGCTAGTTAACTACCGTGACGCCGACACGCTGCCCGACGGGCACGCTGACGGCGACCCCGAAGCCGAGGTCCGCGCGCTCGTCCTCGACGCGCTCGGCGAGGACGCCGAGGTCCGGTTCGAGCGCCAGGTCGGTTCGAGCCGCGCCGCGCGCGTCGGCAATACCGTCACACATCTGCTCGAGCGCGAGGGAGCCAACAGCGTGGGCGTACTCGAGCCGACAGCCCCGCTGGTGGCTCGCACGGAAATCGACGGCGCGGCGATGTCGCTCCGTCGCTACGACGTCGTGTTAGGCCCGGCCGAGCGGGGCGGGACCTACTTCACTGGCTTTTCGGAGTCCATCGACTTCACGGACGCGTACGCCACGCCAGAACTGTCGACGCTGGCCCAGCAGGCGGCCGACGACGGCCGCGGCGTCGGGTTTGCGCCGATGCTCCCGACCGTAGCCACCCCGACCGGGTTGCAGGCGACCGTCGCGAGACTCGCGGCCCAGCAGGCTGCCGACCGGCCGGGCGCGGAGGCGACGGCGGCGCTCGTCGACGACCTGGGGATTGGCGTTGGTGCGGACGGTGAACTCGAGCGCGAATAGACCGACAACTCTTTTTGAACGTGTGCAGAATCCGAAGGTGAGGTGGGGTGGCAGAGCGGCCCAACGCGCCTGCCTTGAGAGCAGGTGGCTGTCAAGCCTCATGGGTTCAAATCCCATCCCCACCGTTGCTGTCACGAACAACTTTGTGAGCGACAGCGGGGTCGATTGATTTCAACGAGACCAGTCGCGCGCAGCGAAGCGAGCACGTCTGGGCGTGGTTCAAATCCCACCCATTATATCGTTTTTTCGTCATGTTCGCTCGAGTTGCTCGTGAACGCTCGAGCGAGCTGTAACGATGAATGAACCGCAACGTCTCGCGACCGACCACACAAGCCGTCGGAAAGCCGAAACCGACATTACGCCGTCGTACCCACCACAGTATAGTGACCCGCGTCTGTTTGCTCGGCGAGGCCGAGAGCACCCTCCAGTACGAACTGCTCTCCCGGGAGACGGCTCGAGAGGCCCTTGCGACCTACGACCTGACGCGCCCGTTCGAGAACGCCATCGCTCTGCGGACGGTCAGCGTCGGTGCTGCCGTCTCGCTGCTGAACGACCTCGACTGGTATCTGACGCGGTTCGTCGACGAGGCGCTCGTCCAGGAACCCAGCGTCAGCGACACGGAGTGGCTCTCGCGGTCGCTGGCGACCCAGCTTCGAAACGGCGACGTCGAACCCGCCGAGACGGCCGAATTCTGCAAGGTCTATGGCCTCGAGCGGATCGATGCGGCCGACGGCGATGCGGACGACGCAGACGGGAGCGACGACGCAGCACCCGCTGGCGGGCCGCCCTATCGGCTCGTCGAACCGCTGTACGTTCGCCGGACTGGCGGCGAGCTCCCGGCGTACGATCTCAGGGACGTCGAGGATACCCTCGTCGTCCGCGTGACCGAAGCCGAGTTCGCGTGATCCAGTCGGGGTCGCGGTGTGACTCGAGCGTGACGGCGGCCGGCACAACCCCCTCGGCTGACGACTACGAGTCTGACGGCTGGCTCTCGCTTTCGGCGCCCCATTCGGACGTGACGGTCGAACCCGCGGACGCGGAGCCGCTGTCGCTGCCCATCGTAACGCCGTACGTCGACCCATCGTGACCGACGATCGTGGCCGAAATCGTCGTCAGCGGTTCCGATTCGAACGTTACCCGAACGAGTCGGCCGACGGTCGTGATCACCTGAGCGCAGGCCCCGCCATCATCGGTCTCGTTGACGGCCGCCTCGAGGACGAGTTCCTCGTCTTCGTCGGCACTTCGGTCGGTACTGTCTGTGTTGGTTTCGCCACCAGGACTGCCGCTGTCGACGCTCTCGCCTGCCTCGATGTCGACCGACTCGAGGACGACCTCGTAACACGGGGTGGGTGCCTCGGCCGAAAGCGACACCAGTATCGACGTTTCGAAGTCGGTGTCATCGACGAACGTGGAGATCGTTTCGGCGTCGCGTAGCGATCCTCGGTCGTCGAGCCAGTCCGTTGCGCTGTCGGCGTCCCGCAGAACCGTTATGTCGGGCTCCGTCGAGGCGGGAAACTGGTACGACAGCGTTCGACCATCGGCTACCCCGTTGGGCAGATCATCGATCGTATCGCCGACGGCATCAGGACTGTCTTCGGTGTCGTTTGGCGAGCCATCGTCGCTATCGGCTGGGTCGTCATCGTCGGAGGGGGTCTCGTCGTCGGCGAGACAGCCAGCCGAAAGGCCGACTACTGCCGCAGTGCTACACAGTACCGTCCGTCTAGAGGGACGTGTCATCGTAACTGTACGTACGGTAGGGGTGATAAAGGCGGTTTGGCTAGGTGAAACAGTGATTTTCGTCTGCTCATCCTGCCGGACAGAACGACGTGACGCCGGTTGCATGTATGCTGCCGTCCCCGCAGGTGACGGCCGGGAATTCGCGCCCGGCTTCGTATTGACTGCTGTCCAGTAGTAGCAGTCAGCCTCATACGGTCTACTGGAGATCATTGTCGGCCGGCCGCGACCGTGTGTACGGTCGGGCCGGGAAATCGATACAGCAAACCGTCTCAGTCGAAGAGGCCGGTCGAGAGGTATCGTTCGCCGCTGTCCCAGAAGACGGTGACGACCAGCGGGCAGTCCTCGGCCGACCGTCCGCCGTCGGTCTCGGACGTCGCCGACTCGCCGACATCGTCGAAGGCCGTCGGCACGTGCGGGCACTCGACGTCTGGGTCGGCGATCTCGCTGGCGATCCGCTGGGAGGCCAGGCTCGTCGCACCGCTTGATTGGCCCACGAGGACGCCCTCCTCGCGGGCGAGGCGGCGACACTCGTCTTCGGCGTTCTCGAGTCGCACCGTCTCGATGCGGTCGATCAGGTCGCGATCGAGGTTGTCGCTGACGAAGCCGGGCCCCATCCCCTGGAAGTCGTCGTCGCCGGACTCACCGGTCGAGAGGACGGCGTTGCGCTCGGGTTCGACGGCGATGATCTCCATGTCGGGAAACTCCTCGCGGAGTCGCCGGCCGGTTCCAGAGAGCGTGCCACCGGTGCCGACGCCGGCGACGAAGGCGTCGATCTCGCGGTCGCCGACCTGTTCGACGATTTCCTCGCCGGTCGTCTTGTAGTGGGCCTCGGGGTTCGCCGGGTTCTCGAACTGGCCGAGCTGGATCGCGCCTTCTTCCTCGAGTTCGTCGGCGCGTTCGCGAGCGTCGGACATGTCGCCGTCGACGAGCTCGAGATCGGCCCCGTAGGCGGCCATGATCTGGCGGCGCTCCTTGGACTTGTTGGCGGGCATGACGATCGTCAGGTCGTAATCGCGGGCGGCAGCGACGAGTGCGAGGCCGATGCCCGTGTTGCCGCTGGTCGGCTCGACGAGCCAGTCGCCGGGTTCGATCAGGCCGTCACGTTCGGCCGCGCGGATCATCTCGCGAGCCGGCCGGTCTTTGGCTGAGCCGCCGGGGTTGAACGATTCGATCTTCGCGGCGACTGTGACGCCATCCGGTGAATCGACCTGAACGAGCGGCGAGCCGATGGTGTCCAGGATACTCCCTTTCATTGGCGTGCCGTAAGCAGTGGAGACGTAAACCCATGCTGGACGCAGGCAGGACGTGCCGGTGGTCGCGTTCCGTGTTCGGACGAAGCTGCCCGCGTTTCCGAACGCAATTTTTTCTCCAACATATGTGGCCAGCATCTATTTATGGGTTATTTTCTGTTATATTTTCATGGGGGAAACGCCTCAGTTCGGCTCCGTTGGATACAGTCGCAACGTCGATGCAGAAGATCTGGTCGATCGGATCGGACTCAGTGACGACGAAATTGAGTGGCGAAAGCAGTACATCGATTTTACCGAGGACGACATCGAGCGTCTCCGCCGATACGAGGAGACGTTCAATCTCCGTGGCGACGACGTCGCAGAGATGTTCTACGAGAAAATCGAGGACAACCCCCAGGTCCACGAGATTATCGACCGGTCGCCACGAAGCGTCGAGCAACTCAAGTGGTCTCAGAAGATGTATCTGGTGACCCTCGCGACGGGCGACTACGACCAGGAATACTTCGAGAATCGTGCTCGGATCGGGAAGCTCCACGATATGCTCGAGATGCCGATGAAACACTATATCGGCCAGTATGGCGTCTATTATAACCTCCTCCTCCCGATCATTTCGGATCGGATTCAGTCTGACATCTCCGAGGCGATCAGAGCGGCGATCGACCGACAGGCCGAGCGACAGGACGACGGCGACGACGTGAGCGCGGGCCGACTGTCGTCGCTGCTGGGCCGTGGCAACGGCACCGACGGCGACGCTGACGACGAAGCGTTCGAAACGACGATCGAAGAACTCGAGGACGAACTTTCCGAACGCATCGACGAGCGCATCGGCGAACTGCACTCGATTTTGAAGATCATCAACCTCGACATGCAGGTCGCAATCGACACGTACATCGACTCCTACTCGAGCGTCGAGGATCTCCTCGAGCACCAGCAGAACGTGACAAATAAGGTGTCACATTCGATGCAGGACATCTCGACGGCCGGCGAAGCGATCGCCCAGAACATCGACGACATCAATCGCTCGGTCGAACGGCAATCCGAGCAGACACAACTGGCATCGGAGGAGATGCAAGAGCTCAGCGTCGCCATCGAACAACTCGCGACGACCACGGAGTCGGTCGTCCAAGACGACGGTCTCATGGACCGCATCGAAGCCGGCGACGCCCACTGGACCGAGTTGCTCGAGTCGATGAGCGAGATTCGCGACGGCGAACAGCGTGCCCAGGAGGAGCTCGAGGGCCTCGACGAGACGGTCGACGACCTCGACGACATCCACGACACGATCAGCGAGGCCGCAGAGAAAACAAAGACGCTTGCGGTCAACGCGAATGTGGAGGCCAGCCGATCCGGATCCAACTCCAACGAGAGCTTCAGTGTCGTCGCCGACGAATTCCAGGAGCTCTCCGAAACGATACAACAGCAGACGAACGCAGCCGACGAACGAGTCGAGACCCTCCGAGAGCGTACCGACGATGCGCGAACCGAACTCGAGGACACCCAACAGCACCTCGAACGCGACCTCGAGCGAGGGTCGGACCTGACCGAGGCCATCGACGACATCCGAAAAAGCGTCGACTCGTTTACCGACGACGTTCGTGAACTCTCGTCGCTGGTCGACGATCAGGCGTCGAGCACACAGGAGATGGCGACGCGACTTGACGCGATCGACAACGAGGTCCAGTCGATCAGCGACGACCTCGAGCGGGTCACTGCCGCGATCGAAGAGCAGTTCTCGAAAGTCGAGACGGTCGAAGCCGTCGTGACGGAGCTATCCGACACGGGCGAGGAACGGCAGAAACGGTACGGCGTCCGCTAGCCGTCGCCCACGTGATCAGCGACCGTCGTCCCGGTCGCGAGCGAGTCAGTTAAGCGACTTCCCCCGCAAGCACCGCCCATGAGTCTCGAGACCATGCGGCCGAACCCAACGTGGGACGCGGCCAGCTACGAGGATGTGGTCGACACGCTCGAAGCACACAACGACGAACTCGTGTACAAGATCTGGGGCGGCGACTGGTGTAAGGACTGCCGCGCCTTGCTGCCCGATTTGGGGGCTGCGCTCGAGGCCGCCGCGGTTCCCGACGAGCGAATCGAGGAGTTCGCCCTCGATCAAGACAAGCAAGGTCCCGGCGTCGAGGCGTACGACATCGAACTCATTCCGACGATCGTCGTCGAGGACGACGACGGTGAAGAGCTCACCCGGTTCGTCGAGGAAGAGGACGTCCCGCCGGCAGTCTGGCTCGCCGACGAACTCGAGGCCGCGCTCGAGACCGACACGGCCTGAGACCAGCGTTCGAAGCCGATCGCAGGAGTCTTCTTAAAACGGCGCGTCGTCGCTCTGGCTGTTGCCACCTTCGGGAGCGGCGTCGCCGTCGAGCCACTCGAGGGCTTCGTCAGCGTCGTGAGTTGGCGGCGAACACGTTCGATCCCGGCAGACGTACAGTGTCGGCTCGCCGTCGCGGGCCTCGCGACCGGCCCAGATCGGGGGTGCATCCGCCAGATCCAATCGGTCGAGCCAGGTCTCGAGTCTGTCCTCGGTCGGCGGCCGCAGCGCAAACAGTCGATCAGGGAAGTATCGCGATGTAAACCGGTCGCGCCACGTGGGTGGCAGGTCGTCCGCCGCGACCGTCACTTCGAGCGCACCGGATTCGAGCCAGTCGGCCGCGAGACACAGCGTCGCGTGCTCGAGCGCGTTCGCTTCGAGGGTGTTCGCGTGGGTCTCGAGGACGGTCGTGGCGATTCCTTCGAAGTCCTCGTCGGCGGCAAAGACGTCGAGAGCGAGCAGCGTTTCCACGGCCACGCCGGCCGCAGAGGGCGTCGACTGATCGCTCAGTTCCTGTGGCCGGGTGACCAGTGACTCGCCGCTCGCGGGGGTAAAGTAGAGCGTGCCGTGGTCTGCATCCCAGAACTCGGTCTCGATGACCCGTGCGAGTTCGAGCGCAAAGGCGAGGTGGTCGACCTCGCCGGTAGCCTGATAGCAGTCGAGTGCGCCGCGTGCGAGGAAGGCGTAGTCCTCGAGGTAACCATCGACTTTGACATCGCCATCCTTGTACCGCCGTGACAGCCGCCGCTCATCTGCGTCCCAGAGCCGCTCGCGGACGAATTCGAGGGCATCGACCGCGGTCTCGGCGTAGTCGTGCTCGCCCAGTACGAGCGCCGCCTCGGCGTAGGTCGAGATCATCAGCCCGTTCCAGCCCGCGAGTACCTTCTCGTCACGAGCAGGGCGCGGGCGCTCCTCGCGGGCCTCGAACAGCTGCTGGCGGATCGAGTCGAGTCGCTTCAAGACCTCGCTTTCCTCGAGGTCGAAGCCGACGGCCAGTTCCGATACCGGCGTCACGCGGTTGGGCTGGCTCCGTCCCTCGAAGTTGCCCGATTCGGTGATGTCGTAGCGCTTGCAAAAGAGGGCAGCGTCGGGTTCGTGCTCGATGACGTCGTGGACCTCGTCGGGCGTCCAGACGTAGAACGCGCCCTCCTCGTGCTCGCCGGTCGCGGGCGATTCGCTCTGGGCGTCGAGGGTGCTGAAGAAGCCGCCGTCGTCGTGGGTGAGCTCTCGCTCGACGAACTCGAGGGTGTCGCCGACGACCTCGGCATAGCGGTTCTCACCGGTGAGCTGGTAGCCAGTCAGGAACGCCCGCGGAATCTCGGCGTTGTCGTACAGCATCTTCTCGAAGTGAGGGACCGTCCAGTCCCGATCGACACAGTAGCGGTGGAACCCGCCGCCGACGTGGTCGTAGAGCCCGCCCGCAGCCATCGCGTCGAGGGTCTCCTCGAGCACCTCACGGTACTCCGTCTCGCCGGTTCGATCGTGTGCTCGCGCGAGTACGCGCAAGCGCGAGGGCTGGGGGAACTTCGGCCCGCTCGAGCCGAAGCCGCCACACCGGCGGTCGGCGCTGCGCACGATCGCGTCGGCGGCCGTCTCGAGGACCGCACTCGAGGGTGGCCCAGCAGCTGCGCCGGCATCGGTGTCTGAAGCGGGTGTCTCCTCGAGCCGATCTTTCGCGGCGTCGGTCCACTTCTCGGCGCGGCTCTCCATCTCGGCGCGGTCCTCGGTGCTCTCCCAGGAGCCACTGATCCGTTCACAGAGGTCCAGAAAGCCAGGCTGGCCCCGTTTCCCCTCCCGCGGGAAGTAGGTCCCAACGAAGAACGGCTTGCCCTCGGGGGTGAGCCACGCCGACAGCGGCCAGCCGCCCTGCCCGGAGACGAGCTGGCAGACGGTCATGTAGATGCTGTCGATGTCGGGGCGTTCCTCGCGGTCGACCTTGATCGGGACGAAGTTCTCGTTTACGACCTCGGCGACGGCGTCGTCGGCGAAGCTCTCCTCTTCCATGACGTGACACCAGTGACACGCCGAGTAGCCGATCGAAAGGAAGATCGGCACGTCGTGTTCGCGTGCCGTCTCGAGTGCCTGCTCGTCCCACGGCTGCCAGTTGACGGGGTTGTCCGCGTGCTGGCGCAGATACGGGCTCTCCTCTTCGTCGAGGCGGTTTCGCGTGGTCGGGGTAGTCATACGGTTGCATACGGCCAGGAGTTGTAAAAGCCCGACGTACGACCCGCTCTCGAGACAGCGACAGCGACAAAAAATCGAGTTGCTATGAGACGTGGGTTCGTGTCCGTTACTGCAGTTCTTCGTTGAGCAGGCGACGGAGCACGAGGTGGAGCACGCCGCCGTTCTCGACGTACTCGACCGCCATCGGCGTGTCGACCTGTGCGGTGACCTCGAATTCGGTGGTCTCGCCGTCGTCGTCCTCTGCGGTCACGGTCAGCTCGGCGTTCGGCTCGAGGCCGTCCTCGAGGCCTTCGATCTCGAAGTACTCGTCGCCCTCGAGGCCGAGTTCTTCCCAGCCCTCGCCGTCTTTGAACTGCAGGGGCAGGACGCCCATGCCGATGAGGTTGTCACGGTAGATACGCTCGTAGCTCTTGCCGATGGTCGCGCGGATACCGAGCAGGTCGGTCCCCTTCGCGGCCCAGTCTCGGCTCGAGCCGGTACCGAGTTCCTCGCCGGCCATGACGATCAGCGGCGTGTCCTCCTCGCGGTAGCGCTCGGAGGCTTCGAAGACGGTGGTCTCCTCGCCGGTCGGGTGGTGGATGGTGTAGCCGCCTTCCTTGCCGTCGAGCAGCTCGTTTTTGATGCGGACGTTCGCGAAGGTGCCACGCATCATGACTTCGTGGTTGCCACGGCGCGAGCCGTACGTGTTGAACTCGTACGGTTCGACGCCGCGCTCTTTGAGCCACTGACCGGCGGGCAGGTCCTCGCCGAACGGCCCGGCGGGGCTGATGTGGTCGGTCGTGACGGTGTCACCGAGCGTCAGCAGCGCGCGGGCGTCCTCGACGTTGTCGACGCCGGGTTCTTCGAGCGGGAAGTCCTGGAAGAACGGCGGCTCGCGGATGTACGTCGATTCGGAGTCCCAGTCGTAGACCTCGCCGGTTGGCGCGTCGAGTGCCTCCCAGCGCTCGTCGCCCTCGTAGATGCTCGAGTACTTCTCCTCGAACATGTCGGGGGAGACGTTGTCGTGGATCGTCTGACGGACTTCCTCGGTGTCCGGCCAGACGTCCTCGAGGAACACGGGCTCGCCCTCGTCGTTGGTGCCGATCGGCTCCTCTTCGAGGTCGATGTCCATGCGACCTGCGAGGCCGTAGGCGACGACCAGCGGCGGGCTGGCGAGGTAGTTGGCCTTGATCTTCGGGTGGATACGGGCTTCGAAGTTGCGGTTGCCCGAGAGGACGCTCGTCGTCCAGAGGTTGTGCTCGTCGATGGCTTCCTCGACTGGCTCCGGCAGCGGACCGGCGTTGCCGATACAGGTCGTACAGCCGTAGCCGACGACGTGGTAGCCGAGTTCCTCTAAGTCGTCGAGCAGATCTGCACGCTCGAGATACTCCGTGACAACGCGGCTCCCGGGTGCAAGACTGGTCTTGACGTATTCGGGAACTTCGAGTCCCTGCTCTGCGGCGTTGCGTGCGAGCAGGCCGGCCGCGACCATCACGGACGGGTTCGAGGTGTTCGTACAGGACGTGATCGCGCTGACGAGGATGTCACCGTGGCCGATCTCGACCTCGGTGCCGTCCTCGAGTTCGACGGGGATCTTCTCGTCGAGTGCGGGCGTGCTCTCGGCGACGAGTCCGCCGTCGCTCTCGGCGGCACCCGAGGGGATGACGCCCTCTTCCTCGAGCAGCGTCGGGAAGTGCTCGTCCAGGTTGCCCATCGGGATGCGGGCGTGGGGCTTCTTGTGGCCCGCGAGGCTGGGTTCGACCTCGCCGAGGTCGAAGTCGACGACCTCGGTGAACTCGGGGTCCTGCTCGCCGAAGAGGCCCTGTGCCTCGAGGTACTCTTTGACGAGGTCGATGTGGTCGGGGTCGCGACCCGTCAGCTCGAGGTACTCGAGGGTCTTGTCGTCGACGGGGAACATACTGATCGTCGAGCCCTGTTCGGGGGCCATGTTCGAGATGGTCGCGCGGTCGGCGACCGAAAGCTCGGAGACGCCGGGACCGAAGAACTCGACGAACTTGTCGACGACGCCGACCTGACGGAGCTTCTCGGTGATGTGAAGCACGAGGTCGGTCGCGGTCGCGCCGTCGGGGAGTTCGCCCGAGAGGCGGACACCGACGACTTCGGGCAGGCTCATGTTGATCGGCTGGCCGAGCAGTGCGGCCTCGGCCTCGATACCACCGACACCCCAGCCGACGGCACCGATGCCGCCGATCATCGGGGTGTGGCTGTCAGTGCCGACGAGCGTGTCGGGGACGAGCCACTGCTCGCCGTCGACTTCGCGCTCGTGGACGACGCGACCGAGGTGTTCGAGGTTGACCTGGTGGACGATACCCGTTCCCGGTGGGACGACGTTGAACTCGTCGAACGCCTGCTGGGCCCACTTGATCGCGCGATAGCGCTCCTCGTTGCGCTCGTACTCGATCTCGACGTTCTTCTCGTAGGCGTCCCCGCTGCCGAAGTAGTCGACCTGCACGCTGTGGTCGATCACGAGGTCACAGGGGACTTCGGGCTCGACGACCGTCGGGTCGACGCCCTTGCGGTCTGCTGCCGAGCGCAGCGCCGCGAGGTCGACGACCGCCGGCACGCCAGTCAGGTCCTGCAGGACGACACGCGAGACCGTAAACGGAACCTCTGCGTCCGGCACGTCGGGTTCCCAGGAGGCCGCCGCGCGGACGGCGTCGGCGTCGATCGTCTCGCCGTCGGCGTTGCGCAGCACCGACTCGAGCAGAATGCGGATGCTCACGGGCATCTTATCGAGGTCACAGAGGCCCTGCTCCTCGAGAACCGTAAGATCCGCCATCTTGTACGTCTCACCGTCGTGTTCGAATTCCCGGATCGCATCCGAGAACTGGTCGATTGCCATACTCCGCTTTCGAACCGGGGGGTTTTCAATCCCCCGAGAATTGTCTGAAGAACCATTATATACCCTCCACGTCTCAGCATGTGGTCTAGTAGCACGAATTGGGGGAGAGAGCCGACCCGAGAGAGAACGGCACGCCAGTGCATCCGGATAATGGCACCTATCTGACTGAAAGAGTGGCTATTAAAATGGGTTCGGCATCGGCTGATGCCCTCTCACTGGTCGTTCGACTCTCGAGTGTCGCGTGTTCGGTCACGCGCTAAAAAACAGATCAATGTGTGACGTCAGTTACCAGACCGGGGGTAGCGTTAGTTGCCGCCGCCACCGCCGCCGCCGGCTCCGGTATCGTTGCCGCCAGCACCACCGTTACTGTCGGTGCCACCGTCTTCCATGCCGCCGTCGCCGCCGTCGCCACCGTCGCCGCCGTCACCGCCGTTGCCGTCGTCTTCGTCGTCACCGCCGTTGCCGGACGCACCGGGGGTCACTTCGACCAGGTCCAGCTGGGAGTCGCGGAACTCTCCGTCGTCACCCATCGTCTCGCTGTCGCCGGAGCTGAGGGCGATATCTTCCGAGAGCAGGAAGCCCCACGTTGGGGCTTCGGCACCTAGATCGTAACTGATGATGTAGGCCTCCCAGTCGTCCGGATCGTCGAAGATGTCGTCTTCCGACCCGGAGTCCGCGATCAGATCCTCTTTCGTCTGCGTGTTTAGCTCCGAGATGACCTCGAAGTCCTGGCCGGGCCGGTAGTCGTCTCCGTACACGAGCACTTGGCCGTCCGCCTGAGCGCTGACGGTCCCGGTCGCGCCTGCGCCGAGGGCGAGCGCCGTCGTGGCGACCGCTCCTTTCTTCATGAACGAGCGCCGTGAGTCGTCGAATAGTCCGCTATCGTCTTCTGTCATGTCTCTCACCTAAGTCCCCTGTTCGGGGTGACCTGTTCTTGACCCAATTTTCGCATAAGTCGGCCCGATCGTTTCACTGTCTAAGACAAACTGAACCCGAACGATGGTCGTTCTGGATGCCTATACGCCCTGATTTCGACACTTCACGAGCTACCGACCGAATACTGTCAGCAATGATTGTTTATCGAGCGAAACGGGCATCGACGCACGTGCTTTCTGCCATTACGTTTCGTAACTGATGGGAGTCACCCGTGACAACCGGCAGTCGCGTCGCTGTCGATCCGATGCGGCCTGATTCGGGTCGTAACGGCGTTTCCGTGGGTTTTAGACCGGCTGTGTCGTGTGGCCCGAACCCATCGTATAATAAAACAAATGCTTTCCTCGGACTGTCCGTGAGAAAACCATCACGAGAAACTGATCACGACCGTGACTGATCGGCAATCCGACCAGCGATGTCGGCCCACGCCGCTGGCGTGGGTCTCGCGGGCGACACCTCGAGTCTCGATCGGGCTGTAAGTAAGACACGTTCGACTGACGTCACGAGACGGACCATCACGCGAGAGAAAAGGTTCGAACGGGAGACCGCGTCGCGGGGTCTCTCGCTTGCGCTCACAACTCGGCTTCGATCATGTCCAGACGGGAGTCGCGGAACGCTCCGTCCTCTCCCATCGTCTCGCTGTCGCCGGCCTCGAGGGCGATATCCTCCGTAAACAGGAGCCCCCACGCCGGGGCATCCGTGTCCAGATCGTACTTGATGATGTAGGCGTCCCAGTCGTCGGGATCGTCGAACACGTCGTCCGTCGCTCCGGAGTCCGACAACACGTCCTCTTTCGTCTCCGGTTCGAGTTCCGAGACGACGTCGAAGTCAGCGTCGGGGCGGTAGTCGTCTTCGAACACGACGACGACGTCCTCGTCGTCCTGTGCGGCGGCGGTGCCGGCCGTCGCGCCCGCGCCGAGGGCGAGCGCCGTCGCGGCCAGCGTTCCTCGCTTCGCGAGCGAGTCGCTCGAGTCGTCCGACTGCTCTTTGTTTTCTGTTGTCATATCTCTCACCTGAATCCCCTGTTCGGGGTGGAGAGTTCTTGACCCAATCTACGGATAAGCCAGCCACATCGTTTCACCGTCCAAGGTTCCCTGTACTCGGGGAACAGAGCGATCCATCCGGATCGATGGATCAGTCGCGACGGACGTATTCCACGAACGCGAACCCGTCGCGCTCGTCCAGCGCAACTGCCCGAAACGCCTCCCGATCCCAGTCCGGAAAGTGCGTATCGCCCTCGGGATCGTCGTGGACTTCGGTGACGATCAGCCGATCGACCGCCGGCAGGAACTGCTCGTAGACCGTCGCGCCGCCGGCGACGAACACGCGATCGGCCCCGTCGTGGCGCTCACGGGCCGCGGTTTCGGCCGCCTCGAGTGCAGCCTCGAGATCGTGCGCGACGACGGCGTTGTCTGGCGTCTCGAGGTCCTGGCTCGTCAGGACGATCGTCGTCCGGCCGGGCAGTGGCTCGCCAAGCGCCTCGAGGATCCCCTCGTAGGTCACCCGGCCCATGATGACCGGCTGGTCCATCGTCGTCTCCTTGAAGTGCCGGAGATCGGCGGGGATATACCAGGGCATGTCGCCGTCCTTGCCGATGACGCCGTTGTCGGCAACGGCGACGATCGCGACGAGTTCGCGGTCGGTCTCGAGCGCCGACACGTCGGTATCGCCGTTCATTCGGCCACCGAAAATTCGATCCCGTCGTGTGACTCGTAGTCCCGAAGCTCGACGTCGTCGTAGCTCAGCTCGTCGATCGAGACGTCCGCTACCTCGAGCGTCGGGCGCTCGAGTGGCTCCCGCGAGAGCTGCTCGAGCAGGCCGGGGACGTGATCGAGCCGTTCGTCACCCGCGGCCTCGGGTGGAGCTTCCGATTCGAGCCACTCGCGGACCGCGAGATACTCCTCGCGGTCGTCGACCGCTGCCAGTTTCGATTGCAGTGTCTCGAGGTTGTCGGCGTACCACTCCCCGCGCGCGCCGCGCCCGCAGTAGACGTGTGCGTCGACGACGGTGTGGGCGAACGTGCCGGGTTCGAAGCCGGTCTGCTGGGCGATCACTTTGGTCAGCAGCGAGTAGGCTGCGATGTTGAACGGGATCCCGAGCGCGGTATCGCCCGACCGCTGGGTGAGATGGCAGTTCAGCCGATCGCCCTGGACGTTGAAGACGAACGTGTAGTGACAGGGCGGCAGCGTCGAGACGGCCGCGTTGGCAGGATGCCAGGCGTTGACCACGAGCCGACGGGAGTTCGGCGACTCAGAGAGCGTATCGATCACGTACTGCAGTTGGTCGAACGTCCGCCGACCGTCAGCTTCCTCGGTGACCCATCGGTGGGCCGCGTCGGGCCAGGTCTCGCCCTCGAGTTGCGCGTCAGCCTCGGGAATCGGATACCGTCGCCAGAAGCGGCCGTACGCGGTGTCGAGTCGCCCCTCGTCGTCGGCCCATGCGTCCCAGATCTTGGTCTCCTCGCGGAGCTCTCGAATGTGTTCCTCGCCGGAGAGATACCAGCAGACCTCGTGGAGCATCGAGTTCCAGCGATAGCCGTCCATCTCTTTGGTCGTCAACAGCGGATACCCGTCCTGTAAGTCGACCTCGTAGTGCTCGCTGAACGACGAAATCGTGTCGACGCCCGTCCGATTGGGCTTGTAGGTGCCATCGGAGAGGACCGTGTCGACCAGCTCGAGGTACTGTTGCATTGCGCTTGAGTTTTGTCCGTACGGATAAAAACAGCCGCTTTTCGTGTCTCCCGACGGTTGTTGTGCCGGCTTCGGACTTTAGTTCGACCGCGTGTCACTAGGAGTGGTGACGCTCGAGGACCTCGTCCACGGACAGCGAGCGAACGCCGTCATCGGATGGGTACTGACCGGCATCGTGGCGCTGAGTGCCATCTGGAACGGGCTCACGGCCGCCATCCTCTGGTGCGGGCTCGCACTGCTGGTCGTCGTCGTGGCATCGGTGCCTGCGCTGGCGACCCGCGACTGGACGGCGATGCTCCCCTGACCCGTGCTATCGGTCGCTGCGATCGCAGTGATCGCCAGGGGGGTCGGGCTGGGTCCCGAAGCCGCGGGATACCTCATCGTCGCGACGCTGGCGCTGATCGTCGTCGTCGAACTCGAGGTCTTCACGTCGGTCGAGCTAAGCCGTCGCTTCGCCGTCGCCTTCGCGGTCATGACGACGATGGCGCTGCAGGCGCTCTGGACCGTCGCCCAGTTCTACTCGGATCGCTGGTTCGGGACTGCGTTCCTGCGCTCCCAGACCGAACTCCAACAGGACATCGTCGTCGTCACGCTCGTCGGCTTCGTCCTGGGCGGACTCTTCGAATGGTATCTCACGCGGTTCGAGCCCGCCGGAGCCGTCGGTCGAGCGACCAACAGTACGGGGTCGACATGACGCTCGGCGATCTACTCGACGTGACCGACACCTGGGAGCGACGGCTCGTGTGGCTGCTACAGCTCGCACTGGTCGGGTTGGTCGTCTACGGGACGGTGGCGGGACGGATTTCGGTTTCCGTGACGGCGAGTCTCGCGCTCTGTGTCTCGTTCTTACCGGCGGTTCTGCGGCGGGAATACGGGTACGCGATGGACGCCGGACTCGTCCTCTGGATCACTGCCGCCGTCTTCCTCCACTCAGTCGGCTCGATCGGCATCTACCGGCAGTATCAGTGGTACGACGAGGTGACACACACTGTGTCGTCGATCGTCGTCGCCGGGTTCGGATACGCTTCGTTCCGGGCGCTCGAACTCCACTCCGACGACGTGTCGGTTCCGTCGGCGTTTCGATCGCTGTTCATCGTCGTCTTCGTCCTCGCCGCCGGCGTCCTGTGGGAGGTGTTCGAGTACGCCCTCGGTGGTCTGGTTCCCGTCTACGGAGTCGACGACATCGTCACCGATTTCGTATTCAACGGAATCGGCGGGCTGATCGTGGCGATCTGGGGAACCGGCCACGTCGGCGGTCTCGTCGGATTCCTCCGGAACCGACTCCGGTCCAATGCCGATCAGTAACCGGTCGCCGCCGCCGAGACGCGCAGTCGTTCAGAGATGGCTGCAAACTCCGGCCCGAAACCTATCCACAGACGGGCTGAAGGAACGGCCTGAAAAGGCGGCTGATTACAATGGCTAACACACCACGCTTCGAGACGCGACGTCGATTCATCGGGACGGGTACGGCGACCGTGGGCGCGCTTGCGTTCGGAGTGACGGGGAGTACGACGGCCCAGGAATCCGGAGACGAAGCAGCTGACGCGTCCTTTCAAGACGTGATCTCCACCCGCGAGACGTACTTCTCCGGCGCGATCTTCAGGGTCGTCTCACCGCCGCTCGAGAACGCCCCTGTGGTACAAAACGAGGAGCCGGTACAGAACTACAGCGTGCGCGTCATCGAGTACTTCAACACGAACGAGGAGGGATACCTCTTCCTGCCACCGAACGCACAGGTCGAGCGCGGGCAGGTCTACGTCTTCGACGACCGACTGGGATCAGGAGCGCCGGAACTTCCGGCCGCGAACCTCATTCGAGTCGAGTACCGACCGGTCACGCAGGCGGAGCTGCCCTTCAAAATGGAGGAGGACGAGGACTTCGAGTACTTCGAGGGCGGGGGTGGCGAGGCCGCCGTCCGCCCGGACGACTTCTACTCGAGTGCCCTGTTCGAGATTACCTCCGGCGCGCAGGGCTGGGTTCCCCAAGACGTCGAACAGAGCGGTCTGTTCACTGATTACAACACCGTCCACGCCAGATATCTTGGCACGAATCAGCGCTTCCTCCTCTTTCCCCAGGAGGCTGCAGGGACGAACCCGGGACAGCTCTACGTGATGCGCGACGAATCCGAAATCTTCGATCCGGCCGGCAATCTCGTGGCTGCCGAGTCCAGCCCCGTCGACGAGGACAGTCTCACCTTCGACGACGAGTTCCTCCGCTCTCGGACGTGACCGACGACGTGTGAGCGGTGCCGGCGACGGCGTCGAACGCACCCACGTTCCGACGACTACCCCACGAACGTGAATACTTCCGGCCGCCGAAAGAGCAACGCTTACAGGTTCGTGCGTTCCGCTATCGACCATGCGAGAGAACGTTCTGTTGATCGGGGGTGGCGGCCGCGAACACGCCATCGCCCGCGCGCTCGAGGATAGCGAGGCCGACCTCTATGCCTGTGCCGGCAACAAAAACCCCGGCATCGCCCGCATCGCAGTCGGGTTCGAGACGCTCGAGACGACCGACCCCGACGCCGTCGTCGACTACGCCGAGGAAGTCGACGCGACACTGGCCGTCATCGGCCCCGAAGCGCCGCTCGACGCCGGCGTCGCGGACGCACTCGAGGACGCAGGCATCTACGCCTTCGGTCCGAAGGAAGCCGACGCTCGCATCGAGACGGACAAGGCCTTCCAGCGCCGGTTCATGGCGGAGAACGACATCCCCGGCTGTCCGGACTTCGAGACGTTCGACGACATGGACGCCGCCTGCGAGTTCATCGACGAGTACGACGGTGACCTCGCGATCAAGCCCGCCGGCCTCACGGGCGGCAAGGGCGTCAAGGTCATCGGCGATCAGGTCACGCCCGAGGAGGGCAAGGAGTACATCCGCGAATCGGATTACGACCGGATCGTCCTCGAGGAACGGCTGATCGGCGAGGAAGTGACGATCCAGGCCTTCGTCGCCAACGGCGCGTTCGAAACCGCACCCGCAGTGCAGGACCACAAACGCGCCTACGAGGGCGACGAAGGGCCGAACACCGGCGGTATGGGGAGCTACTCCGACGCGACGAACGACCTCCCGTTCATGAGCGACGACGACTACAAGGAGGCCGTCTCGATCATCGAGGCGACCGTCGACGCCCTCGAGGACTACCGTGGCATCCTCTACGGTCAGTTCATGCTGACCGAGACCGGCCCCCGTGTCATCGAGTTCAACGCTCGCTTCGGCGACCCCGAGGCGATGAACACGCTGCCGGTCCTCGAAACGGACTTCCTCGACGTGCTCACCGCGGCACGGGACGGCGAGGCCCCGCCGGAACTCGAGTTTGCCGACCAGGCGACAGTCTGTAAGTACGCCGTGCCGGAGGGCTACCCGACGGACCCCGAGGCCGGCGCGAAGGTGCAGGTCGACGAGGAGAGCGCGGGCGACGCCCTGCTGTACTACGCCAGCGTCGACGAGCGCGACGACGGCATCTACACGACGACCTCCCGGTCGTTCGCCGTCGTCGGCGTCGCCGACTCGATCGACGAGGCCGAGGAAATCGCCGAAGACGCCCTCGCGGTTGCCGGCGACGAGGGCCTGCACATGCGCCACGACATCGGGAAAGCCGACCTCGTTCAGAGACGGATCGACCACATGAACGAACTCCGCGGCGAGTAACACCGTCGCTGCGTTCTTTCGGTCCTGTTCTCGTTCCCAGTCCGTGAGAGCGAACGCACGCCTTCATCGTTTCAGCGAGCCGTGACGTTGGGTATGGACGCCACGTCACGGTCGACAGCCCAGACGCGAGTGCGGCGGGCGCTCGAGCGCTCGCAGCCGTGGGCCTTTCCGACGCTCTATTTGGGCTGGGCGTACCTGTTCTGGCTCCCGATCGTCGCCTCCGGCGAGTCGGTGTGGTCGGTTCCGAATGTCGGGCTGTTCCTCGTCGGCGGGATGAGTCCGCTGCTCGCAGGGCTGGTGTTGCTATGGCTTGAGGACGGCCGTGCGGGCATCGCCGATCTCCGGCGACGGCTGACCGATCGCGACCGCATCGAGCCCCGCTGGTGGCTGGTCATCGCCCTCTTCTATCCGGCGTTCAATCTGCTCGCCGCCGGCGTCGCGCTCGCGACCGGGTATACGTCGGCGCCGCTCGAGGTCATCACGACCGACCGCCTGCTCGATCCGTCGGCACTGCTCCTATTGGTCGCCGTCGCGCTCGTGTTTCCGACGATCGAGGAGATCGGCCTCCGTGGCTACTGGTTCGATCAATTGCAGGCGCGCTGGAGCGCGCTGGTGGCGAGTTTGATCCTCGGCGTCGTGTGGGCATCGTGGCACGTGCCACTTGTCTATATGGCCGGCTACTACGAGGGAACGACCTTCGATCCGGCGCTGTGGTGGTGGCTCCCGAGCATCGTGCTCACCGCCATCATCGCCACGTGGGTCTACAACAACACACAGCGAAGCGTCCTCGCCGTGATCGGGCTGCACTCCGTCGGTAATCTGACTGGTGAGACAATCGGATTTAGTCCCGAGTTGTACCCGGCCGTCCACCTTGGGACTGCCCTCGTGGCGATCGTGCTGGTCGTCGGCTGGGGCCCTGAGTCGCTTCGTGGCTGGGGACAGCCCCGTCCCGTGTCAACGCCATCGTAATCGTCCCGTCGTGATGGGCGGGCACGATCACCGAGTCGAACGCGCCGTTGATGCCAGCACTATAGTAGCCACTGACAGTCACTGCACACCCGATCGCACGACGGAGACGCGGTTCGGAGCGACGACGTGAGCAAGAACCGCGGACTGTACGATCGGTGTGTGAATCGTTTCAGTTGTTACTATAGCGAGCGACCCAGAGTATCCGCGGCTGAGGCGGACTCCTGTCAGTCAGTGCCGGCCGTACCTGTCCAGCAGGTCCACCGGTCACTCGGGACGGCAGACCGTATGAGAGTGTCACATCGGGTCGGTCGCGGCGGCGTCGATCGCCTCGAGCAACAGCCTCGCCCCGAGCTCGATCTCCCGTTCGGTCACGTCCAGTGGCGGCAGCAATCGTAGCGTCTTGAAGCCACAGCCGAGTGTCAGCAACCCACGGGAGAACGCCGCCTCGAGGACCGTATCCCGGCGCGCTTTGGTATCGAACTCGACGGCGAGCATCAGGCCGCGACCGCGAACGTCGATCACGCCCGGGGCATCGCCATCGGTGACGGCGTCTGTGAGTATCGCCCGGAGTTGACTCCCACGTTCGCGGACGTTCGCGAGCAGATCGGCTTCGTGAATGACGTCGATCGTGAGCACGCCTTGCATGGCGGCGATGAAATCGCCGGCACCCCACGTCGAGGAGAGGCGACTCTGCTCGGTGGGAAACACGTCGGACCGGGAAATCGTCGCGCCCACGCGGAGGCCCTTTCCGCTCGCGATGACGTCCGGCGTGAGCTCGAGGTGATCGACGGCCCACAGTTCGCCTGTCCGGCCCAGTCCGGACTGGATCTCGTCGGCGATGACCCGGAGGCCGTAGCGCTCGCGGAGCGCCTCGAGATCGCGGGCGAACTGGGGGTGAGCGACGCGGTAGCCGCCTTCGCCCTGAATCGGCTCGATGATCACGTAGGCGACTTCGTTGGGGTCGATCACGCCGCGGTCGGGATGGAGCATATCGGCGACGACATTGCCACCGGGACCGTCGGTCCGCCAGCGGGTGTCGTATTCCTCGTCAGTGGTTGGGTAGGGAACGCTGACGACGCCCGGAATTTCCGGAAAGCCAGTTCGGTGGACGGCTTTCGAGCGGTTGAGCGAGAGTGCCCCCAGTGTGCGGCCGTGGAACGCGCCGTCGAAGGTAAACGCCCGGTGGCCACCGGCGGCGTAGCAGATCTTGATGGCGTTTTCGACGGCCTCCGCCCCGGAGTTCGAGAGGAAGACCCGATCCATGTCGTACTGGTCCGTCATCGCGACCAGCCGATCCATGAGTTGGGTCGGACCCGGGAGCTCCGGGTCGTCGGGTGGACCACCACCGCTCACGTAGAAGTCCTGGCCGGCGATCTTCAGCGGATCGACGAGGTCGAATTCGCGGAGTCGCTCGCGGATCGCGGGGTTGTTGTAGCCAAGCGGCGAGGCGGCGACGTGACTCGTGAAATCCAGCAGGACGTTGCCGTCGACATCGGTACAGAACGGGCCGATCGCTTCACCACTGACATCCCAGACGAACTCGTAGACGTACGTACTCGGGGCGGCGAACCGGTGGTGGTAGTTGACCCACTCACGGGCCCGCTCGCCGGGGAGGTCGTCGACTGCTGGCTCGGCCGTTGCGCGGTCCATATGGTACCACTAGGCACGGATGGATAAAGTTACTCAGTCCTAAACGACGACGAGCACCGACGCGAGCGCACCGCCGATCAGCAGGATCGCGCTGTAGGCTGCGACCCGGTTCCGGAAGCCAGTGTTCGTCGACGTCGACGCCAGCAGGGCCTTGACCACGATGCTCGAGACCGTCGCGAGCAGGATGGCGATGGTCGCCTCTGGCCCGCCCAGTTGGCCGCCACGGTAGAGGACGACCGCGGAGGTGGTCGCGCCGGCACTCGAGACGAAGCCGCTGGCGACGGCAGTCGCGTAAAAGCCGAGCGTCCCGAACCACGTTTCAGCAAGCGAGCCGAAGACGAGCACGCCGAGAAAGACGACGCCGAACCCGAGCGCGTTTCGCAACGAGAACGGACTCTCGAGTTCCATCGGGCCGGACTCGTCCCAGTCAGCAGTGAGCGCGGCGACGGCGAACGCGAGGACGATCACGGCTCCGAGCGGCACGATCGCCTCGACGAGGATTTCGGAGTCGCTACCGGCAGTAAAGCCGACCGCGATCGCGAGGTTGCGCGCGGCCATCGCGGCGTTTGCGAGCAAGATCGCGGCGACGGCATACGAGGCCGCCTCGGGTCGTTGCTTGACGTGATCGAGCATCGTCCCGACGACGGCCGTCGAAGACGCCAGCCCGCCGAAAAAGCCCGTGATTGCGATCCCGCGACCGCCATACGTCGTGACGATCGCGTAGTTGGCGATGCCGATTCCCGCGACGGCAACGACCATCAGCCAGATGACTTGCGGCTCGAGGGGAATCGCCAGTCCGACGAACTCGACGGTCGTTTCGGCGGGGAGGATCGGATAGATGACGAACGCGAGGATGGCGAACTCTATCGTCGAGCGCATCTCCTCGTGGGAGAGCCCCCACGCGAACTCGTGGAGTTCGCGCTTCAAGACGAGCAACAGCGACGAGAGCACGGCGACGGTGACCCCCTCGAGAATGAAGCCGACAGCAACCAGCGCGCCGACGCCGTAGGCGACGAGCATCGACACCGATGTCGTCAGGGAGAGTCCCGCCTCGTCATCGCTCATGAGCCCCTGGACCGCGAGCAACACTCCCTGGACGATCACGAGGACGCCGCCGAGTACCAGTAGTCCCTCGCCGATGGGTGTCTCGCCCTCGACGGCGAGGACAGTAAAGACGGCCGCGAGCAGGCTGATCAGCGAGAACGTCCGAATGCCGGCGGACTTCTGAGACCACTCGCGTTCCAGCCCGAGGAACATGCCCAGTGCACCGGCCAGTGCGATCCGCACGACTGTCTCCTCGAACGGCGCGTCGGCGACCTGCAGCGCGACCTCGTTCACCCCCGACCGTTCACCATGGTCGCATATAAGCAACCCGCCGACGGCAACTCGATCTGTCCTCGAGCGCTGCTATCGCGGGTACTCGACGAAACACGGACCCGGACTAGAGATCGACGTACTGTTCTTCCCACTCGCGGCGGGCCTCGAGTTCGCGCCGGCCACGACGAGTGAGTGTGTAGAAGTTTGTTCGGCGGTCGCGTCGGCCCTTTTCGACCAGTCCCTTGTCGACGAGGGTGTCGAGGTTGGGGTAGAGCCGACCGTGGTGAATTTCTTTCTCGTAGTACTGTTCGAGCTCGTCTTTGATCGCCAGTCCGTGGGGCTCCTCCTCGCCAGCGATGACGTAGAGCAAGTCACGCTGAAATCCTGTCAGGTCGTACATTGGGAAAGTACCAATCGCACTTACTGTCGAATTTTAATAAGGCTATCGGGTTGTTTCGATCGAAAGAGGGTTATTACCAGCGAGACGTGTCGTTTCGAGTGCGAGAGACCCATAATGACTATGACGAATCGGTCGACGATGCTCCCATAATGTGCGGTTCATGTTTACAGTCCAGATATTTTGTTTCGACACAATTATATAGGATTATCCATCACTAGAGACTTCGGTGTGAGAGTACAGACGAGTCTCACCAGTCGGCAATAGTACAGTGAAACAGGAAAGCAGATCGCGTGACGGGAAAAGTGTCACGCGACCGCTTGCCGCCCTGAATTGGTCCCCGCTGACGCTTCGGCCCTCCAAGCGAAGCGTCACGTAGAAGACTACGTTGTGTGTACTTAAATGTAACGGCAGTGCTGACAGCAGGCGCGGACTCCGATCCGACCCTCGATTAGATATGTTCCTCCTCGAGTACCCAGCCGAGTGCTCGCTTGTAGTAGGTAAACATCTCTTCGACGCCGTCGTGGCGCATCTCGTCGCTCTCTAACTGCTCTTTGAGGAACTCGTACTGTTCGCGGATTTCAGCTTCGTCTCGCATACTCGTCACTATCAGGCGAGAGCGGAAAAGCACCGCTACACGATGTCAGTCACGCTCGCTTCACGACGGTTCGCGACGGGTGAGCCCGCATACCGTTTCAGACGGAAACACCTGTCTTTCCGGGACGAAACGATGCGGAGCGACCGTGTGTCTCCGTATAGCCGTTCGGTGAATGGGTCCGTTCGAACAGCATCTACAGACCACACCGACCCGGGGTGGTTCCCTAGATGCTGTCGTTGCAGTCGTTAATTGGCTGTTGATACTGCCGGACAGAGCGACGTGCAGCCGGTCGCGACGTCGCGGCCGCCCCCACCGGTGACGGTCGCACGCATGCGGCCGGCGTCGTCGTGACTGCTGTCCAATCGATGAGCGACAGTCGTCCTCTCGGTGTCCGTTCGGCCACCTAACCACCGCCGTGGACCGTCGCTTGCGTCTCACGATTTGTCAGTGGCGATGACGTTCTCGAGCCGGGTCCGGTGAGATTTTTTGTGTTCCGTCCGTAGCGAGCGCTATGAAAATCAGGGGCGAGCGCGAATGTACGGAGTGTGGGACCCGGTGGTCGTACTACGAGACCGGGAGCGTGGGCTGTCCGGCTTGTGGGAGCCTCCAGAGCATTGGCGTCGACGAGCGGACTGAGCATACTGATATGCAGGTCACGTTCGATCTGACCCCCGTTCGAAACGCGATCGACGAGGTCGACGCCGACGATCTCGCTGAACGGGCTCGCGATCGGTGTCGAGAGTACGTTCGCCGCCGCGGGTTCGTCAACGCCGGCACCCTCCGCGACCTCGACGATACCTATCTGGCCGCGATCGAACTGCTCCACGTCGCCGACATCGTCGCCCGTGAGATCCACCTCGACGAACGCGAAGAGATGTACTTCCTTGCCCTGCTCCGCGACGCCGATCAAGGCAAGCGCCCGCCCGTCGCAGACGTTCCGAAATCGCTTCGCGCCGCTCGCGGCCTTGCGTATGCAAACGCCGTCCGCGAGTATCGTCGAGACATCCGCACGTGGGCAGCGGACCGAGAACTGGCCACGAGCGAACGGGGAGCACTCGAGACGCTCGGCGAACACGTCACGCGGGTTCGGATGCTCGACGGTGACATCGAACCACGGACTGCCGAACGATTGATCGAGGCGACCCGCGACTTGACAAACGGCCTACGCGGCGACAAGGTGGCGTTCTCGCAGGCCCAAGAGCGGCTGGCGAGCCTCGAGTTCGGTCCAGCGACCTGAGAAATCAACCAACGAGCGCCAATGAGAGCGAAGCCGTCAGCATCGACGTTTGACGAACGGCAAACGTTATTGGCGTGGGTAAGACCGGTCATCATCGTCCTCTCGATCCCACCGCTCGTGGTCACGAGTATCATCGTCGTCGGTGAAAGCGGTGTCACGACGGGATCGATCGGAGTGATCGCCGCGGTCGTCGCTCCAAGCCTCGGCATGCTCCCCTTGCTGAATCGATCCGAACTTCGAACACGGGTCTACGACGATGGCGTTTACTTTCGCTTTCAGCCGTTTCATCGCTCGTGGCGATCGATTTCGTTCGACGAGATCGACGACGTTCAACGGAGCGAGCGCCGCGCCTTCCAGCACGGGATTCGCTGGACGAGATGGGGCTGGGAGTACCGGCCCAACGCCAGCGAGGGCGTCGAAATATATCGGGCAGCGGAGCGTCCGATCTTTCTCGGCTCCGAGCGACCCTCCGAACTACGGCTAGCGATCGAAGAAGGAATGCGAGCGTAATCGATCGGCAAATCGCGCCTCTCGAGCCGGTCTCAGGGCAGGTCCACCGCGACGTCTTCCTGCAGGCTCGCGGCTTTGACGGTATTATATAGCAACATCGCGCGCGTCATCGGGCCGACACCGCCGGGAACCGGCGTGATGGCGCTTGCCTTCTCCTTTGCGCTCTCGAACTCGACGTCGCCGACGAGTTCGTAGCCCTTCTCAGTGTCCGCGTCGACGCGATTGACGCCCACGTCGATCACGACCGTTCCGTCCGAAATCATCGAGCCGTCGACGAGTTCCGGGACGCCGGCGGCAGCGACGACGACGTCTGCACGCCGGGTCTTTTCCGCGAGGTCTTCGGTTCGGGAGTGACAGACCGTCACCGTCGCGTTGCCGTCGTCTGCCTTCTGGATCAGCAGGTTCGCCAGCGGCTTGCCGACGATGTCAGACCGGCCGACGATCGTCACGTCCTTGCCCTCGGTGTCGACGCCGGCCGACTCGAGCAGCTTCTGGACGCCGTGGGGCGTACAGGGTCGGAACCGGGCGTCACCGGCGACGAGCCGGCCGACGTTCTCGGGGTGGAAGCCGTCGACGTCCTTCGCGGGATCGACCCGGCGGATCACGTCACGATAGTCGACGTGGTCCGGCACCGGCGCTTGGACGATATAGCCGTGAACGTCGTCGTTGTCGTTGAGGTCCGCGATGGTGTCGAACAGTTCCTCGGCCGGAGCGTCACCGTCGACGTCGACGTGGTGGCTCTCGATGCCGACCTCCTCACAGTCACGCTGTTTCATGTTTACGTAGGTCTGGCTCGCCGGATCGTCGCCCATGAGGACGGTCGCCAGCCCCGGCCGTGCGCCCGCGTCTGCGAGTGTCTCAATCGCCTCGGTCAGATCGTCTCGAATGTTACTCGCAACCGCGTTGCCGTCGATGATCTCGGTCATTACTCGAGTGGGCGACCGCGAGGCTCATTAATCCCCGGATTCGTGCGTAGAATCGCCCTCAACTCGGCTCGAATATACACGTTTGTGAACAATCGCCGCAGAACTGCCCGTCGACTCAGTCGGATCGTGTCGGCAGGAGTACCTGCCGCTTGCGAGTACTGGCAGCGAACCGTCAGCAGCGAAAACGGGTAGGTCGTCAGTTACTCGTACAGCGGGTTCTCGTCACACAGCGTCGCGACTTCCTCGCGGACCTCCTCGAGGACGCTCTCGTCGTCGGGACTGTCGACGACGCGGGCGATCAGGTCGGCGACTTGTCGGCAGTCGTCCTCGTCAAAGCCACGCGTGGTCAGCGCCGGCGTGCCGGCGCGGATGCCGCTGGGGTTGAACGCCGAGCGCGTCTCGCCGGGCACCGTGTTTCCGTTGAGGACGATGCCGGCTTCCTCGAGCGCTTCTTCGGCGTCGCCGCCGCTCGTATCGGGGTGGCTCTCGCGGAGGTCGACGAGCACGAGGTGGTTGTCAGTGCCGTCCGAGACCAGCGAGAAGCCGTGTTCGGAGAGGCGCTCGCCGAGGGCCTTCGCGTTCGCGATCGTCTGCTCGGCGTATTCTTCGAACTCCGGCTCGAGGGCTTCCTTGAAGCCGACGGCCTTGCCGGCGATGTTGTGCATAAGCGGGCCGCCCTGTCCGCCGGGGAAGACGGCGGCATCGATGTCGTCGGCGTACTCCTCGTCACACATGACGATGCCGCCACGGCCCGAGCGGATCGTCTTGTGCGTGCTGCCGGTGACGAAGTCGGCGACGCCGACCGGCGAGGGGTGGACGCCGGCGGCGACGAGGCCCGTGATGTGAGCGATGTCCGCGAGGTGGAGCGCGTCGACCGCGTCGGCGGCCTCCTGAATCCGTTCCCACTCGACCTCACGCGGGTACGCGGAGTACCCCGAGACGATGATGTCGGGGTCGAACTCGGCCGCGTGCTCGGCGAGTCCGTCGTAGTCGAGATAGCCCGTCTCGGGGTCGACCTCGTACTGTTCGACCTCGTAGAGTTGGCCCGTGAAGTTCGCCGGGTGGCCGTGGCTGAGGTGGCCGCCGTGGGTCAAGTCCAGCGAGAGGATCTTGTCGCCGGGCTCGAGCATCGCGAAGTAGACGGCCTGATTTGCCTGCGTGCCCGAGTGGGGCTGGACGTTGACGTGTTCCGCGCCGAACAGCTCCGTCGCGCGGTCGATCGCGAGCTGCTCGACCTCGTCGGCGTACTCACAGCCGCCGTAGTAGCGCTCGCCAGGGTAGCCCTCGGCGTACTTGTTCGTCAGGGCGCTGCCCTGCGCGTCGAGGACGGCCTCGCTGACGTGGTTCTCGCTGGCGATCATCTGCAACGTCTCTCGCTGGCGCTGTACCTCGCCCTCGAGGGCGTCGGCGACGGCGGGGTCGACGTCCCGTACCTTGTCGTGGTCCATATCCGAAATGCGGTCTGGCGGCTGTATAAGTGTACCTTTCCCGGGCAAGCCAAGCCAGTACCGCTGGCTAGAACAGCGGAGCGATCGCCGGACGACGGTAGTTCTCCCATAGTCAATTACCATCCGATACAACTAACTCATCCGAATGACATTCATCCAACCAAATGATAGAGTGGACGGCCGACGGCAACACGCTCCACGTCATCGACGCGGATAACGCGGAGCTGACGGTCAACGGGCCCGACCTCTCCGTCGACCATCTCGACGTCGACATCCCGCGGCCCGTCGACGAGACGCTCGTCGTGACGGCTGACGAGCTTCGCTTCCCCCACGCGGTCGTCTACGCGTTCTCGCTCGAGCGCGAGGACCACCGTGAACTCGACCCGAGTGGCGAGCCACTGTCGCTGTCGCCTGGCGAGTACATCGTCGACGTCGACACGGAGATCAAGTCTTACCTCCGATTTTCCGGCGCGGCGACCATCACAAAAACCGACAACTACGAGGAGATCGTCGTCTCCTTTCCGCACCGAACGCGCGTCGTCCTCGGCTTCCGCTGTCGCCACGAGTTCCCCGCGGGAACGATCACCGTCCCCGACTCCCCCTCGGCCGTCGCCGACGCCATCACACATCTGGCCGCCTCGCACAAGACAGCCAGTCCCGATCGCTCGTATCCCACGCTCCGAGGCCATCCGGCCCTGCTCGAACAGGGTGACTCCCTCGAGATCCCCGACTGCATCCGATCTGCAACCCCTGACCACGGGATCGAACTCGTCGTCCCGCCCGACTACGAGTCGCTGTTGGTCACCGCGCCGCTTGCCTACTACCTGCAGGCGACGGTCCGGACGATCGACGACTGCCGTCGCACCGCTGCCAGTTCGGACCCGGGCCGTCCGCGGCTCCGACTCGTCGGCCGCGGGACCGACGTGGCACTCTCGCCGATGCCCGAGTTAGAGCGCGACGTGGGACGACTGCTCCGAAAGACCTTCTTCCTCGACTGTCTCGTCCGCAACGCTGGCCCCTATGGGACGACACTCGCCGAAAGCAGTCTGCTCGAGCAGCTCGAACTCGACGCCAACACGCTGTACGACGCCTCACCGCAAGCTCGGCTCGCAGCCTATCTCGACGTGCCCTTCGCGGCCATCAAACACCGGTTCCCCGAGTGGCATCTCTCGACGTACGTCACACCCGCGTACGAGAGCGTCGAAACGCTGCCGTTCCTGCTCGACCGACTGAGCATGATCTACACCCCCCGTATCTCCGAACTCGAGGGACAGGAACTGGTCGAGCGCTCGCTCGAGGATTTCTATCGTGGCCCCGGTTCCAAAAACGGCTGGACCGAGCGGCCGTGCGCTCCGTCCGCGGCCAGGGCCACCACCGGGCAGGTCGCTTCGGTCGACATCGTCAAACCCGACCTCCGGAGCGGCCGCGCCCACGGCTGGCTGGCCGACGGCGTCCCGATCGACGTCTTCAAATCCGCGCCCGAGGCCTACGACAACCGCCTCGACTTCCTCGAGCGAGCGAGTGACGCGATCTCGATCTGTGTCGTCCTCAACGACCCGAAGATGGCCGGCGAACACGACCGCGTCGCCGACATCTACCGCCAGCGTTCCGAGGAGCTGACGATCGACCTCGCTGTCGAAGAATCGCTCGAGACGGCCGAACTCGCCCGCGTTTTCGAGAACGGCTACGACTTCGTCCACTACATCGGTCACTGCGAAACCGGCGGGCTATGCTGTCCGGACGGCACGCTCGCAGCCGCGAGTCTCGAGCGCTGTACTGCCCAGACGTTTTTCCTCAACGCGTGTGGCTCCTTCCATGAGGGACAGACCCTGATCGAGCGTGGCAGCGTCGCCGGCGCGGTGACGTTCACCAAAGTCCTGAACGATCACGCTATCAAGGTCGGCTCGACGTTCGCCAAACTGCTGGTCCACGGCTTCAGCATCGAACGGGCGATGGATCTCGCCCGCCGGCGCATCATGATGGGAAAAGACTACGCCGTCGTCGGCGATGGGACACATTCGCTCACGCAGGGCGACCGGCCACCGACCACCGCACGGCTCGAGGAGTTCGAGGATGACGGCCGTGAAACGCAGTATCTCTTGTGTCTCGACTGTTACTCGACGCGAGCAGCCGGGTCGTACTACTTTCCACACACCGAGACCAACGAGTACGCCTATCTCTGTGGGAACGCCTCGAGGTTTACGCTGACGGAACCGGAACTGGTCACGATGCTCAAAGAAACCGAGACCGCTGTGATCTACGACGGGGACATCTACTGGTCGGACGCCCTCTGGCCGCGATTCGATCGGTAACTCCCTTACGGACCGCCGTACGTGCTGACCCGCTCTGTCCGCACAGTGTTACGTGACGATCGAGTGTGGTCCGGTTCGAGCCACCCTCGGCCGATGGCCGATCGAACGACCCACCACAGTCGGTTCTGTCGAACACACATACGATAGCAGAGTAACACGTTTATTTCTTATAGTTATTGGTACTAGCAACGAAAACCGGACCTCAGTTGCTCTATTACCAATCATCGTTTCCAATTGTATCTCTATCAACGCACATGTGTATAAGAGATAGCAGTATTTGGTAGGCGAACCAACGGTTTCATGGACAAAAATTACCGGATCAGCCGGGGGACGAGAAGTTCTGCTGTGCAAACGGCCGCCAAAATTAAGTACCGTGTTCCCAATTACTTCTGTATAGGCATGACCTCGAATTTACTCAACCATCAGATTGACGATATTCTCGAGTCCGTGCTCGAGGATGCGAGCGGTGATATCTTCATGGTAAATCCATCCCACGACGCCATCGAAGAATTCGTCGCCGTCGCCACCGGATTCGACGGCGACCTGCCGTCGGTCCACATGCTCGCCGACGAGCGTACGCTCAAAGACATCATGGGCGATTTCATCGTCGCCTCGAACGCGGCCGACCTCATCAGCGAGGGTGCACTCGCCCTGCGAACGCTCGAGCAGGCCCCCGAAAACTCGCTTTTGGTCACCGAAGATCGTGTCGTCGCTGTCGTCCGCGCCGGCGACCGCGTCGGCGGCCTCGTCACCGACGCTCAGGATTTCGTCGCGGATACCTACGCGACCTACGAGGACCGCTGGGCCGACGCGTCCGAATTCAACCTCCGGACGCCACCGATCACGGACGTCCGCGAAACGCTCGCCGACGAGATCAGCCCCGACGCCGAAGACGACTTCACCGCCATTCTCGACTCGCTCGAGACCGCCCGTGGCGACGGCGATGGTCTCGACGAGGTCACCATCTCCTTGCTCGTCGCCGCGAAAAACGAGGCCCTGCTCTACGACATCAGCAAGTGGGGCGAAGACGTCGGCATCGCCTCCAAGGCCACCTTCTCGCGGACGAAGACCAAACTCGAGGACATGGGCCTGATCGACACCGAGAAGGTCCCGATCGACGTCGGCCGCCCGCGACTCCGTCTCAAGATCGGCGACGAGCGGCTCATGGAAGCCGATAACGGCCAGCTCGCGACGGTGGCGCAGTCGATTCTCAACTAACAACCTTTTACACTGCGTTCTGGCAGGCTGACGACAGCGTAGCTGTCGCACAGCCTGCCGTCACTCGGTAAAAGGTTGATCAAAAGCACTCCTCCTCCCCGTTGGGTCGGTCGTCGGCCCGCTCGCTCACCCTCGGGTTCGCTCGCGGTGAGGTCGGGTAACGGCCTGCGCTCCCGGCCACGGCATTCTGAGGTGATTCGAGAGGTGCGACTGGATGGCGCAAACCCCAAGTCGACCCCGTGAGACGATCCGAGTATGTACGAGGCCGTCCACGCCCACCCCGACGGACAGAGTACGGTCGCCAGACTCGCGAAAACGGCGGCCGACTACGGGTTCGAGGGCGTGGTCGTACGCAATCATGCCGACGCTCGAGCCGAATACGACCCCGATCGAATCCGCGACGAGTACGGGATCGACGTCGTCGAGGGTGTCGAAATTCGGACCACCGATCGACAATCCGCCAGCGGTGCGGTGGGAAACTATCGGACCACCGAAACGATCGTCGCGGTCCACGGCGGGACGAACGCGATGAACCGGTTTGCAGTCGAACAGGCGAAAGTCGACGTTCTCGCACACCCGATGGCCGGCGACGGTGATATCAACCACGTGCTCGTGAAAGCCGCCGTCGAGAACGGGGTCCGCCTCGAGTTCGACCTCTCGGGGATCCTCCGACAGAGCGGCGGTCGGCGAGTCCGAGCCCTGCAGTCACTGCGAAAGCTCCGGGAGATCGTCGACCACTACGACGCGCCCTACGTCGTCAGCGCCGAGCCGATCTCACACCTCGAGGTGCGCGCCCCCCGTGAACTCAAAGCACTCGGCGAGGAGATCGGCCTCACACGTGAGTTCATCGAAGACGGACTCGCGGAGTGGGGACGGCTCGCCGAGCGAAACCGCCACATCCACTCCGAGTCGTTCATTGAGCCGGGTGTCGAACGGGGCAAGTATGAAGAAGAGCCTTGAGGAACACGCCGCCCGGTTCGACGAGAAAGCTGGCGCGTACGACGACTCGAAGTCCGAGGAGTACCACGCCTGTGCGAATTTGGTCGTCGAGCACGCCGCGCCCGAACCCGACGATGTCGTCCTCGATCTGGCCACTGGGACCGGTGCGATTGCGCTCGCGCTCGCCTCCGACGCAGCCCGCGTCGTCGGCCGCGACATCAGCGAGGGCATGCTCGAGCAGGCTCGGCAAAAGGCCGACGAGGCGGGCCTCGAGAACGTCGAGTTCGGTCACGGCACGTTCCGAGAACCCGACTATGAGGGACCCGCCGATATCGTCACCACGAACTTCGCGTTCCACCACCTCTCGGACAACGAAAAACGCGAGGCGATTGCAGTCATCGCCGACCTCGAGCCTCGAAAATTCGTCCTCGGCGACGTAATGTTCTTCGGCGATCCCGACCCCGACGACCCCTTCTATACGCCCGCCGTCGACGATCCGGCGACCGTCGGCACCCTCGCTGACGCCTTTACCGACGCGGGCTTCTCGCTGACGGCCGTCGAGCGTGTCCACGATCAGGTCGGCGTGCTGGTCGCCGAACGGAATCCGAGTGACGGCGACATGACGACCGACGAATGAAACACCTCCCGAAACACCTCCGGCCGCGCTGGCGCTATCTCGCCATCGAACTCGAGACGTGGCCCGACGAACACATCGGCAGACGCTCGTTCCAGCGCGAGGTGTGGTATGCGGGCCAGAACCTACTCGGTGATCCGGGTAGTGCCGACGCCGATCTCACTGTCATGCGGTTTTGGTTCGCCGATGGCCGGGGCGGGGCGATCGTCAGGGTTCGTCGGGGCGAGACCGAACCCGCTCGCGCGGCGCTTGCGTGTCTCGACGAGATCGACGGCGCTCCCATCGGCGTTCGCGTCCGGGGTATCAGTGGCACGATCCGTGCCGCTGAAGAAAACTATTTACGGCGACGCGGGCAAGAATCCGAAGAGAGAAACGTCGTGTTCGGGAACGAGGAGCGAGTCGCCATCCTCCGGGATAGCGTTGGAGATGTCCGACTCGATGAGACGTTCGCGGGCGCGACAGACCTCGATTACGATTTAGCGTGATACTATGCAGGGACAAGCCCAACAGCAGGCGTACGACCGTGGCATCACGATCTTCTCGCCCGACGGCCGACTCTACCAGGTCGAGTACGCTCGCGAGGCGGTCAAGCGAGGCACAGCCAGTATCGGCGTCCGAACGAACGACGGCGTCGTACTCGCCGTCGACAAACGAGTCCCCTCCCCGCTGCTCGAGGACTCAAGCGTCGAGAAGATTCACAAGGCAGACGACCACGTCGGCATCGCCAGCGCGGGCCACGTCGCCGACGCCCGCCAGCTGATCGACTTCGCCCGCCGTCAGGCCCAGGTCAACCAGCTGCGCTACGGCGAGCCGATCGGCGTCGAGACGCTGACCAAGGAGGTCACCGACCACATCCAGCAGTACACCCAGGTCGGCGGTGCCCGCCCGTTCGGTGTCGCGCTGATCGTCGGCGGCATCGACAACGGCGAACCGCGCCTGTTCGAGACCGACCCCTCGGGAACGCCCTACGAGTGGAAGGCCCTGGCCGTCGGTGCCGACCGCGGCGAACTCCAGAATTACTTAGAGGAGAACTACGACGACGAAGCTGATCTCGACGGCGGTATCCAGCTTGCCCTCGACGCGCTCGCCTCGGTCAACGATGGCTCCCTGCTCCCCAACGAAGTGGGGCTGGCGACCGTCGACGTCGAAACCGAGACCTTCGAACAGTTCGACGCGGATCGGATCGAGGATTACCTCACCGAGAACGAGCTTCTCGACACCGGTGAAGACGACGAAGCCGACGAGTAACCCCTACTGAGACGGGCTGCTGTCCCGATGTCCCAGTGGGACCGCAGGGCAGGTGGCGGTCCCACCGGCACCCACTGACAGGAGTCCGTACGATCCGTTTTCGCGTTCGCTTACCACTCCTCGAGACCCCTGTCTCGGTCTTGCCGTCTTGTCGCGCCGACGCCGGCCCGTACCCACCGACGCCCGTCCACACCGATCGGGGTCGCTCGTCGGGAAACACTCTTTAAATTGGCGCGGGAATCGTGAGGTATGATTTCGCTCGACGAGGCGGTGACGGCGCGACTCGAGTCACACGGGGCGCGCTTCGAAGTGCTCGTGGACCCGGATGCAGCGCTGGCGATCAAACGCGACGAATTCGAGGGCGACTTGGAGGACGTCATCGCAGCCGAGGACGTCTTCGAAAACGCCTCCCGTGGGGATCGACCGGCTGAGAGCGATCTCGAGAAAGTCTTCGATACGACGGAGCCACTCGAGATCATCCCCGAAGTGATCAAACAGGGGGAGATCCAGATCACGGCCGATCAGCGCCGCGAGATGCAAGAACAGAAGCGCAAGCAGTTGATCGACACGATCACGCGCAACGCGGTCAACCCGCAGATGGATAACGCGCCCCACCCACCCGAACGGATCGAGAACGCCTTAGAGGAAGCTGGCTTCACCGTCGATCCGATGGAGCCGGTGCAGGCACAGGTCGACGACGCGCTCGACGCGCTCCGCCCGGTCATTCCGATCCGGTTCGAAGAAGTGACCGTCGCGGTCCAGGTGCCGGCCGACTACGCCGGCAGTGCACAGGCCCAGATCCGACAGTTCGGTGACTTAGAACGCGAAGAGTGGCAAAACGACGGCTCGTGGATCGGTGTGCTGACGTTCCCGGCGGGACTGCAAAACGAGTTCTACAACGAGGTCAACGAATACACCAGCGGCGAAGCCGAAACGGAGATCGTCAAGGACAAGGACGATCTGAAGACGCGATAGCGGACGACCAGCGACTCATCCGCGCTTGAAGCCGATTAGGAACCCACCGGTAAAGCCCGCGCCGATCGACAGCGTCGAGACGAGCGACTGGACCCAGTGGTTGTTCGCTGCGTGCTGTGCGTGGTCCCCCGTTTGGAGAATCCCCGCTGAGAGACGGTTCCAATCCACCGTGATGATACCCTGAGACTCGAGATAGCGAAAGATCATCAGCTGGACGCCAACGATGACCGCGAGCACCTTCGCGATCTTTTTGGCGGCGAAGCCGATGAGACCCCCGATAACGGCACCGCCGCCGAACTCGAGGCTGAGTGCGGTCGGATCGAGGTCGATCATCGTCCGGATTCATTCGAGTCGGCTCGTATGACTGTTATGATCGGCCGCTGTTCACCGGCATACACTGTTGTCAATTGAACCGAAGCCAGACTGCCGCAGGGCCATCGTGCGATCAGGTGTGCGAAGCGAATCGGCAGACAGGATCGGGCACTGGATTCAAGACGACTCGTCGCGTACGAGCAGGTATGAGCCACGTCCGTCCAACGGAGGTGTTCGACCGGCATCGTTAGCGTACCCGGGTCACTGCGGCAGTGTCCGTCTCGTCGATATGCCCGACCACGCCCGGAGGACGCAGCTCTCTCTGCATGAACACGATAATCGTCAAACGCGTCGATTCAGGCACGCCCGACACGAGCGAGATTCGCGATCTGGCCCGGGCGGCGGGGTACACCGTCGTCGGCGAAGTTACACAGTCCAGACGGGCCGATCCAGCCCTCCAGATCGGCGAGGGGAAAGCCGAGGAACTGGCCGCGTTAGTCGAGGAAACCGACGCGACGACCGTCATCTTCGACAACCGGCTCGGTCCCTACCAGACGTACAACCTCGGTAAGCTCCTGCCCGAGGGCGTCGAGGTCATCGATCGGTTTACGCTCATCCTCGAGATCTTCGGCCAGCGCGCACAGACGCGCAAGGCCCAGCTACAGGTCGAACTGGCCGAACTCCGCTACGAACTGCCCCGTGCGGAGGCAAAGACCAGCCTCGCAAAGCGCGAGGAACACCCCGGCTTCATGGGGCTGGGCGAGTACGACGAGAGCCGCGAGCAGGACATCAAAGCCCAGATCAGCCGGATCAAAGACGAGCTCGAGCGGATCGAGCAGACCGAACAGCAACGCCGAGAGCGCCGACGTGACTCGGGGTTCGATCTGGTCGCGCTAGCCGGCTACACCAACGCGGGCAAGTCGACCCTGTTGCGTCGGCTCGCGAGCGATCTCGACGTTTCCGAAAACGAGGGCCTCCATCCGGATCTGGATGCGACGGCCGAATCCAAGGACAAGCTCTTCACGACGCTCGGCACGACGACTCGGCGGGCGGCCATCGACCGCCGAGACGTGCTGGTGACCGACACCGTCGGCTTCATCAGCGATCTGCCCCACTGGCTGGTCGAGTCGTTCAAGTCGACGCTCGATTCCGTATACCGGGCGGATCTGGTCTTGCTCGTCGTCGACGTCAGCGAGCCGATCGACGAGATCCACGAGAAGCTCGTGACCTCTCACGATACCCTCTACGAGCGCAACGAAGCCCCAATCGTCACCGTCCTGAACAAGATCGATCAGGTCAGCGACGCGGAACTGGCCGAGAAACGCGAGGCGCTCTCGTCGCTCGCGCCGAATCCAGTCGCGGTCAGCGCCAAGGACGGGCAAAACGTCGACCGGCTGCTCGAGCGGATCGACGAGGAACTGCCCGACTGGGAGGAAGAACGGCTGTTGTTGCCGATGACCGACGACACGATGAGCGTCGTCTCGTGGCTTCACGACAACGCCCACGTCGACGACGTTACCTACGGGGATGAGGATGTCGTCGTCTCCTTCGAGGCTCGACCCGCTGTGGTCTCGCAGGCGCGCTCGCGCGCGAGCGAGTTGCGGACGGCCGCGGCCGAATCCGCGTGAGCCTCGAGTCGGTGTCGACGGCGGTCGATTACTGGTGGGTGGTATCGTGGGCTCATGTTGAAATAGTGAGTCAAGCAGCGAACACTGTCACGACCCCCCACATATAAACCACTGACTAGAGTCACCTTGAGTATGGAACGTGTTGCAATCATCGGTGCCTCGATGACCCAGTTTGGGCAACGCGAGGGCGAGTGGATCACGGACCTCCTCGCGGAGGCCGGTATCGAGTGTCTCGAGGATGCAGGTGTCGACGCCGACAACGTCGAACATCTGTACGTCTCGAATATGGCAAGCGGCGAGTTCGAGGGACAGACGGGCGTCCCGAACGCGCTGGCACACGACTTGGACGCGATGCCGGCGTACACACAACGGATCGACCAGACGAGTTCCAGCGGCGGTGCGGGGATCTTCGCCGCCTGGCAGTCGGTCGCCAGCGGGGCAAGCGACATGACGCTGCTCGTCGGTGGCGAGAAGATGACCCACAAGACCACCGGCGAGGCCACCGACGTGATCGCGTCGCTGACCCACCGCGCTGAGTACAAAACCGGCGTCACGCTGCCGTCGTTTGCCGGCTTGACCGCACGCCACTATCTCGAGCGATTCGACGCGCCTCGCGAGAGCCTGGCGAAAGTCGCGTCCAAGAATCACAAAAACGGCGTCGACAACCCCAAGGCCCAGTTCCAGAAGGAGGTCGACGTCGAGACGATCCTCGAGTCACCGATCATCGCGGACCCGCTGCGACTGTATGACTTCTGTCCGATCACGGACGGGTCGGCGGCGCTGATGCTCTGTCCCGAGTCGGTCGCCGAGGAGTACACCGACGACTACGTCGTCATCTCGGGGATCGACGGCGCGACGGACACCCACGTCGTCCACGAACGCGAGGACCCGACCGTGATGGGCGGCGTCGTCGAGAGCGGCGAGGGAGCCTACGAGATGAGCGGCCTCGGACCCGACGACATCGACGTCGCCGAACTCCACGACATGTTCACCATCCTCGAGTTCCTCCAGATGGAGGGACTCGGCTTCGCCGAGCACGGCGAGGCCTGGAAACTCGTCGAGGAGGGATACACTGAGCGAGACACCGGCGAACTACCGATCAACACCTCGGGTGGCCTCAAGTCGAAGGGCCACCCACTGGGGGCAAGCGGCGTCGCACAGGCAGTCGAGATTTACGAACAGCTCATGGGCGAGGCGGGCCCGCGCCAGGTCGATGCTGAGACCGGCCTGTGCTGTAACGTCGGCGGCTTTGGCAACTGTGTGATTACTACGATTATGGAGGCAGCACAATGACGATGGACGCGACACGCTACGAGGACGGTTCGATCAGCTACCCCGGCCACCCGCGCGGTCCCGGTGGCTCGAATCCGGCGGAAACGATCGATCTCAGCGAGTACACCGCTGAAGTCGTGACGTGGACGACCAGCACCGCGACGCCCCCGGGCGTCCGCGAGCCAAACCACCTCGCGATCCTCGAGTTCGACGTAGATGGCGAATCCGTCCGCGCGATCGGCCAGCTGACGACCGGCGACGTCGAAACCGGCGACGAGGTCCAGCCGGTCCACGTCGACGAACTCCGCGAACCCGGTGCCGGCATTCGCGAGCCCGAGAGCCAGGACTGGGACGGCTACCGGTTCGAACCCGTCTAAGGTCGCTCGTCTCCGCCACCGCTTTTTTCAGATCCGTCAGCGTCCGACGCACCGGTGTCGTCGGCATCGTCATCGTCGCTCACACTCGAGTCGGTAGCGTCCTCGCCGTACTGATCTCGCAGCGTCTCGAGTTCGGCGTCGACGTCGACCGCAGAGTCGGATTCGTCCGAATCCTCGTCGGCCGTCTCCTCGGCGTCGCTTGGCGGTCCGTCGGCGATGTCGATCGAGATCCCGGTCGCCGCCGATCCTGACGCGCTCGATTGGGAGGCCCGGTCGGTGGCCTCCCGGAGACGCGTATCGACGTCGTCGCGAAGCTGGCGTGCTTCAGAGAGGAGGTCTCGTGCCCCCTCGTCTGCGGGTAGACTCCCCTCTGAGACGGCCCGGTTGAGTTCAGTCAGGACCATATCAAGCTGCGAGAGCGTCGTCCGTCGAAGCTCGCTTGCGCGGTCGCTCGTCGCCTCGGCGGCCGCCGACGTCCGGTCGCGAGCCGCCCGCTCGGTTCGGACGATTTGCAGACCTCGCTGGAACGCCTCGAGCGCGCGAACGTTCGCCTCGAGGATGGCCAGCGCGGCGGGAAGCGCCACCTCGTCGGTGAGTCGGAGCAACTCTCGCGGTGTCGGCGGTCGTAGCGGCGGCCGAAAGCGCCGGCGAGGCTCCTCGAGTTCCGTTTGAAGCTCGTCGATCGTTCGCGTCAGTTCGCGAACGGCATCGGCGAGTTCGTCGTCGCGATCTGTCATACGTGTCCTACGGCCGCGCGGCTCAAAAAGTGGACGCTCAGCGTATTGGGTTCCAGCCGATCCAAGCGTTTTTAGCCCCACCGAACCCCTGAACGGGTGTGCGAATCGAGAACAGCTTCATTCCCGTTCGTGGCGTCGGAGAAACCACCGAACGACGCCTGTGGGAAAACGGCGTGACTCACTGGGACGAGTTCGACGGCAGCGTCGTCGGCTCGACGCTCGCGGATCGGATCGAGACGTTCATCGACGAAGGTCGAACCCACCTCGAGCGTGGCGATGTCTCCGTCTTCGCGGAGGCGCTGCCTGCCGCGAGTCGCTGGCGGTGCTACGAGAACGTCCGCGGTGAGACCTGCTTTCTGGATATCGAGACGACCGGCCTCAGCGCCGAGACGAACCACGTGACGACCGTCAGCCTCCACCGTGGTGGCGAGACGAAGACGTTCGTCAACGGGCGCGATCTGACGGGCGACCGCCTCGTACGCGAACTCGAGGAATCGTCCCTGCTCGTCACCTTCAACGGACAACGCTTTGACGTTCCGTTTCTCGAGACGTGTTTCGACGTCGAGGTCGACGTGCCCCATGTCGACCTCATGTACCCGTGCAAGAAAATCGGGCTCAACGGCGGGCTGAAAGCGATCGAGCAAGAATTAGGTATCGATCGGGACATGCCCGACATCAGCGGCCGCGATGCGGTGCGTCTCTGGCGTGAGTACGAACGCGGTGATGAGGGTTCCCTCGAGACGCTTATCGAGTACAACCGCGCAGACACGGCCAATCTGGAACCGCTGATGGAAACCGTCGCCGACCGACTCCACGAGCGTGTCTTCGAGGCTGCGATGGCCGACGAGTGAGTGGATAGCGGTGAGACCGGAGACCGAGTCAACGTTCTGCCCGCTCCGGGAGACAGAGTACAGCGACGACTGTGCAGTCGCTCGTCGCCCCGGAGATAGCTTACCTGGCCGACCCTGCGTGTGGTGAACGCAGGGCGGACTTAGAAAGAGCCGCCTTCACTCGAGGTCGGACACCTCGACTTCGCCGTCGCTCGTGACGACGATCCGGTAGCCACAGTAGGAGAATTCGACGCGGCCGGTCGGTCGCTCGCGGCCGTTCTCGCGGGTCGCAAAGAGTGCGTCGAGCGCCTCGGGATTGATCACGTCGTAGAGGGCGTCGTATTCGGGCGGTTCGAGCTCGAGCGGGTCGATGCCTTCACGCTCGGCGACGGCCTCGATCACGTCGAAACTTATTGATTGCCCGACTGTCGGTTCCGAGCGATCGACTGAGAGTAGCATTGGCCGGATTCTTACATCGATCCAGTATAAATCCTCTGACCTCAATCTGATCGCAAAATCCAATTCTGCTCGTTAACGCCCGAATGTGTGCGATAATGTATTTGTTATACGCTATAACAACCATCATTTTATTGATTTCGCACTGTTCTAAGCTATTCAAGAACTGATATCAATCGGACAATCATCGATTGTAGCGGCGGTAAAACCGCAAGCCTACGGCCCCGTTTGAACCGGTCGCGTTACATGTTCGGCACGAACTCTCTCATCGTCCGCACCGTGTCCGCGCTGGCGAGTGGTGGATCTCGAGGGAGCAGACGACGAGCAGTCACAGCCAGACCCCGAATATGTTCGCAATGGTGTGTTTACACGTGTGGGTCGTACAGTTCCCGCATGGGAGCTAACCGAGTCACCGCCACCGAGCCAGACAGTCGAAGCGATGCTACGACGACAGTGACGGTCCGCTGTACTGGCCACGTCCGCGACGCTGTCGGCAGTCACGAACTCGAGTTCACGTTCGATGGCACCCGGCTCCGGGACTTCCTCGAAGCCTTTTTCGAGGAGTACGGGCTCGAGGACATGCTCATCGCGGAAACCGAGTCCGAGGCGACCCACAGCGGGTGGGCACCGGTACCCGACGACCTGCCCGGGACGTGGCGCAAGAATCCGGAGGGCGACCAGACCCGACCGTACGCGCGGGTCTGTGTCAACGGTCGGTTCAACGAGCACCTCGGTGGGTTCGAGGCGGAACTGACCGATGGCGACCGCGTCGCGCTGATCTATCCCTTCATGTTCTGCTGTTGAGCGACCCCGTGTCGACGGTGACGGACTCAGTCTGCGGCACCGCCGACCATCGATCCCATTTCTCCACCGCGAACCTCGTCATCGGAGAGGTAACACTGCGGGTCGGGTTCGAAGAGGTCGCCGGTCGACGCCAGCGCGCGCAGTCGCGAGGCGCCGCGACAGATCGACTGATACTGGCAGTCCGCACACTTTCCTTTCAGGTGCTCCTCGCGGTTGCGAAGCGCCTCGAGCAGCGGGTTCGACTCGTCTTCCCAGATCTCGCCGAAGGGCCGGTCCCGGACGTTGCCGAGACTGTAGCCCTGCCAGAACTGGGTGAGGTGGACGTTGCCCTGATAGTCCACGTCGGCGATCCGTTCGCCGGTCGGGTCCCCGCCGTTTCGCTCGAGGTAGTCGTAGACCGCCTGTGCTTTCGCCTCGCCGAATTCCTCGCGGGCGTACTCGACGAGGAAGGCCGCGTCGGCGTAGTTGCCGACCAGCAGGGTCTCGATCTCCTCGCCACGGTCGTGGTACTCGAGGGTCATGTCTGCGACGCGGCGAACCGCCTCGCGTTTCTCCTGTGGGGAGAGGTCGGCGTCGACGATTTCGGCCCCGCGGCCGCCGTAATCGAGGTGATAGAAACAGAACCGATCGAGCCCTTTCTCGGCGAGCAGGTCGACGACTCCCTCGAGGTCGGGCGCGTTGGCCTCGGTGATCGTGTATCGGAGGCCAGTCTTGAGGCCGACGTCGAGACAGTTCTCGATGCCGCGGACGGCGGCGTCGAACGCACCCTCCTCGCCGCGGAACCGATCGTTTCGCTCGGGGAGGCCGTCGACGGAGATGCCGGCGTACTGGAGCCCGGCGTCTCGCAGCGCCGTAGCTTTCTCGCGGGTGATGAGGGTGCCGTTGGAAGATAGTACCGGCCGGAGCCCCTGATCGGCCGCATAGGAGACGAGTTCGACCAGATCGTCGCGCACGAGCGGTTCACCGCCGGAGAAGAGCACGACTGGTGCGCCGTAGTCGCCGAGCTGGTCGAGGAACGCCTTCCCTTCGGCGGTCGTGAACTCGCCGGACGCGGGCTCGAGGTCCGCACCGGCGTAGCAGTGCGAACAGTAGAGGTTACATCTGCGAGTGGTGTTCCAGACGACGACCGGCCGCCGCTGTTTCTCCTCGGTGATCTGTGGCTTCTTCGAGCCCTCGGCCGCGTCGTAGCGCAGGCCGTCGCCCTCCGCGTCGAGATCACAGAGCAGCTTGCTGATCGAGATCACGCGTCTTGCACCTCCGTGGCGTGTGCCGTCTCTTCGGACTCGCGCGGCTCGTCGCTGTCTCCGACGGCCTCGTCCGATCGGTCGTCGGCCGCAGCCGCGAGTCCCTGTGTCGAATACCGTTCGACCGCATCGGCAGGGCACAGCCAGATGTCGTCGGCATGCCAGCCGAACAGCCGGGATGCGTGTTCGTGCGCTTCCGTCCCGCTGGCGGCGGAGACACTCCCGGCGTGGCGCATCGGTTCGTCCGCTTCGGGGCGGATGAAGACCTCCCACTGCGGGGTCGGGTTCCCTCGCTCGTCACGTTCGACGTGCGTCCGGCGTGCGTTCTCGACCATACGGACATCTACGAGACAACACCGAAGGCCGTTCCGCGACCTCCCAGCACGCGGGAATACCTCACCGGCCGGCCGACCATCTTCACGTCGGGTCGAGACTGATGACGCTCCAGTGTGCGGGACCGAAAAAACAGGTTCGACTGCGGCGTTCGCTCGCGTTACTCGAGGACGACCAGCGTGTCGCCCATGTCGACGCTATCGCCTTCCTCGACGGCAATCTGGGTGACCTCGCCGCCCTGCGAGGCGACGATGTCGTTTTCCATCTTCATGGCCTCGAGGACGACCAGCACGTCGCCGGCGGCGACCTCGTCGCCTTCCTCGACTTCGATGTCGAGAATCGTGCCCTGCATCTCGGCGTCGACGGTCTCGCCGTCCCCCTGGATCTCGGTCTCGCTGCCGCTGGAGCCGCCGGCCGGCTCCGGTCGGCTGGCCTGTGCGCCGCCGGCGTCGACGTCGCCGGCCGGGATCGCGGGCGCACCGTGTTCCTCGAGTTCGACCTCGAAGCGCTTGCCGTTGACTTCGACGGTGAACTCGCGTTCGACGGCTTCCTCGTCCTCTTCGCTGGCACCGTCGCCGGTGTCACCGCCCCACTGCTCTTGGGCTTCCTCGATGCGCGTCTCGTCGAGTTCCTCGTCTAAGTACTTCGTGGTGTGGGTACTCGCGACGAACTCCTCGTCGGTTAGCATCAGCCGGTGGAACGGGATGATCGTCGGGATACCCGCGATGTCGTACTCGCGGAGCGCGCGCAGCGAGCGCTCGATACACTCGTCGCGGTCCTCGCCCCAGACGACCAGCTTCGCGATCATCGAGTCGTAGTCGGTGACGAGCTCGTCGCCCTGTCGGAGCGCGTCGTCCATCCGGACGCCGATCCCGCCTGGCGGGTCGTACGTCTCGAGCGTGCCGCCGGTCGCGGGCGCGAAGTCGTTAGCCGCGTTCTCGGCGTTGATCCGGAACTCCATCGCGTGGCCGTCGACGTTGACGGCTTCCTGTGCGAAGTCGAGTTCCTCGCCAGCGGCGATCTTGAGCTGGCGCTTGACGATATCGATGCCGGTGATCTCCTCGGTAACGGTGTGCTCGACCTGGATCCGCGTGTTGACCTCGAGGAAGTAGAAGTTGGTGTCGGGACCGAGCGGGCCGTCGCGGCCTTCGTCCTCTTCGACGAGGAACTCGACGGTGCCGGCGTTGGTGTAGTCAGCAGCCGAGACACCGCGACGGGCGGCTTCGCCGATCTTCTCGCGCAGTTCGTCCGAGAGGGCCGCCGAGGGGCCTTCCTCGATGACCTTCTGGTGGCGGCGCTGGAGCGAGCAGTCACGCTCGCCGAGGTGACGGACGTTGCCGTGCTGGTCGGCGACGATCTGGACCTCGATGTGACGCGGGTTCTCGAGGTAGCGCTCGAGATACACCGAGTCGTTGTCGAAGTAGGCCTCGCCCTCGCGCTGGGCGCTCTCGAGTTGGTCTTCGACTTCGCTCTCGTCCCAGACGACCTTCATCCCGCGGCCGCCACCGCCACCTTCGGCCTTGATGGCGATCGGGTAGCCGTGTTCCTCACCGAACTCTTTGACTTGCTCGGGGTCGGTGACGGGTTCGGTCGTCCCGGGGACGATCGGCACGTCGGCCTCGTTCATGATCGTCCGGGCTTTGGTCTTCTCACCGAGCGCTTCCATCGAGTCGCCGGACGGGCCGACCCAGGTGATCCCCTCGGTCTCCTCGACCTTGCGGGCGAACTCGGCGTTTTCGGCGAGGAAGCCGTAGCCGGGGTGGATGGCGTCGGCGTCAGCCTTGCGCGCGGCCTCGATCACAGCCTCGTGATCGAGATACGAGTCAGCTGCTCGTGCCGGCCCCACGTTGTACGCTTCGTCAGCGTAGCGGACGTGACCCGAGTCCTTGTCGGCCTCGGAGTAGACGGCAACAGTCCCAATATTCAACTCTTCACACGCCCGCATGACGCGGACGGCGATCTCCCCGCGGTTGGCCACGAGAACCTTCCTGAACATTCCTGTCGAAACCGTCGTGAGGGGCCTACGTTACTTTTTCGCAACTGGTTCGTCGTGACGGGCGCTTTTGTTACGTAGCGAACTAGTCTCACACACGGATGGCAGTGTGAAATGCTAGTTATGGACAAGGGTTATCCGAACTGAACCCCTGAATCACACGATGGACGAGCTGGTAGCCACTCCACTCCAGACACAGTCAGTGCTCGAGGATCCGATCCTGCTGGTCGGGTCGATCGGGCTCTTACTCGTCGTTATCACGGTCTGGCAGATGGTCGAGATCGTCGACGCCTACGACAGAGCCGCGCTGACCGTCTTCGGCGAGTACCGCGAACTTCTCGAGCCCGGGCTGAACATCGTCCCACCGTTCGTCTCGCGGCTCTACACGTTCGACATGCGAACGCAGACGATCGACGTGCCGAGCCAGGAAGCGATCACGCGGGACAACTCCCCGGTGACCGCCGACGCCGTCGTCTACATCCGCGTGATGAACGCCAAGCGTGCCTTCCTCGAGGTCGACGACTACCAGCGGGCGGTCTCGAACCTCGCCCAGACGACGCTGCGCGCCGTGATCGGCGACATGGAACTCGACGACACGCTCAGCCGGCGCGAGCTCATCAACGAGCGGATCCGCACCGAGCTCGACGAACCGACCGACGAGTGGGGCATCCGCGTGGAATCGGTCGAGGTCCGCGAGGTCACCCCCTCCCAGGGCGTCAAAGGTGCGATGGAAGAACAGACCTCCGCCGAGCGCCGCCGCCGCGCGATGATCCTCGAGGCCCAGGGGGACCGCCGCAGCGCCATCGAACGGGCCGAGGGTGAGAAACAGTCGAACATCATCCGCGCTCAGGGGAAAAAGCAAAGTCAGATCCTCGAGGCACAGGGGGACGCGATCTCGACCGTCCTGCGCGCGCGCTCGGCCGAATCGATGGGCGAGCGCGCGGTTATCGACAAGGGCATGGAGACGCTGGCCGAGATCGGCCAGGGCGAGTCGACGACGTTCGTCCTCCCGCAGGAACTGTCCTCGCTGGTCGGGCGCTACGGCAAACACCTCTCGGGCAGTGATATCGAAGCGGACAGCACCGAACTCGAGAGCCGCGAGTTCGACGAGGAAACGCGCGAACTGATCGGGCTTGACGACATCGCCGACATCATCGGCGAGATCGACGAACAGGCGGAGATGGACGTCGAAGCGATGGAAGAACAGGCACGGGCGATCAAAGAGGGCGGCGATGTGGGAACAGAAATCGACATCTCCGATACGTCGGCGGCTGCCGACTCGGAGTCGACCCCGGACTCGGAGTAGGACGGCTAGTGGTTCGTCACGCCTGACTTTGTGGGTCGAACCGACCGCTGTTATCTGGTTCGACTCGCCCGTCGACGCGTGACGGAGTACTAGTTTTCTCGAGAAGTAATTCCCTGGTGGGACGTGAGCCTGCTCACATACCGACTGCAAAAAACGAGCGAGCGCGGATTAGAAGCGTTCGGTCCGTCCCGCGGCCGACCACGCGTTGGTCGGCGCGTCACGCGGAACGCGAACGGTCCGGTGTTGCTGTGCGCGCACTCGGCCGGCAAAGGCCCAGCGCTTGTCGTCCCACGTCTCCTCGCCGCTGGCCGCCGCCGCGGCGACCGCGAGCGCGTGATCGTGGAGATGGGCACCGATGGCGGCCGCGATCGCCGCGGCCTCCTCCTCGTCGGCGTCGTCGGGCAAGTCGATGGAGACGTCGCCGGGCAGGGCTGCCTCGAGGCCGGGTGAGTCGCCTGCGGCCGTCTCGTCCGCCGGCGCTGACGCGGTCGCGTCGTCGGCGGTGGACTGTTGCTGTGTGGTCATGCTACAGCGGGATGTTACCGTGTTTCTTGTCGGGCTTGTCCTCGCGCTTGGACTCGAGCATTTTCAGGTCGTCGATCAGCCGCGGACGGGTCTCGGTTGGGACGATGACGTCGTCGAGGAAGCCCTTGTCCGTTGCGGTGTACGGGTTGGCGAACTCCTCGCGGTACTCCTCGATGAGTTCGTCGCGGAGTTCGTCGGGGTTGTCGGCTTCGGCGAGTTCCTCACGGTAGAGGATGTTGACTGCGCCCTGTGGACCCATGACGGCGATTTCGGCGGTCGGCCAAGCGTAGTTGACGTCCGCACCGAGGTTCTTCGAGGCCATGACACAGTAGGCACCGCCGTAGGCCTTCCGCGTGATGACGGTCAGCAGCGGCACCGTCGCCTCGGAGAAGGCGTAGAGCAGTTTCGCGCCGTGGCGGATGATCCCACGGTGTTCCTGGTCGGTGCCAGGCATGTAGCCGGGGACGTCGACGAACGTGACGATCGGGATGTTAAAGGAGTCACAGAAGCGGACGAACCGCGACCCCTTCATCGAGGCGTCGACGGTGAGCGTGCCGGCGTTGACCCGTGGCTGGTTGGCGACGATCCCGACGGAACGGCCGTCGAGACGGCCGAAGCCGACGACGATGTTCTGTGCGAAGTTGTCCGCGACCTCGAAGAACGAGCCCTCGTCGACGACCGAGTCGATGACGTCGTTCATGTCGTAGGGCTTTTGCGGACTCGGCGGGACGATGTCTTTGAGTTGTTCGTCACGTCGGTCGGGATCGTCCCACGGCTCGACGCGTGGCGGGTCCTCGACGTTGTTCTGCGGGAGATACGACAGCAGGCGCTTGATATCGTCGAGCGCCTGTTCCTCGCTCTCGCAGGCGAACTGGGCGACACCGGTCTTGTCAGAGTGGGTCATCGCGCCGCCGAGTTCCTCGTGGGTGACGTCCTCACCGGTGACGGTCTTGGTGACGCCGGGCCCGGTGATGTACATGTGGCTCGTGTCTTTCACCATGAAGATGAAGTCGGTGATCGACGGCGAGTAGACCGCCCCACCGGCACACGGTCCCATGATCCCCGAAATCTGGGGGACGACACCACTTGCTTCCTGATTACGCCGGAAGATTTCGGTGAAGCCGGCGAGGCTCTTGACGCCCTCCTGAATGCGCGCGCCAGCGGAGTCGTTGAGCCCGATGACGGGCGCGCCGACCTCCATCGCCATGTCCATGACTTTGCAAATCTTCTCGGCGAAGACCTCTCCGAGCGAGCCACCGAAGACGGTGAAGTCGTGGGCGAAGACGAAAGTGGTCCGGCCGTTGACCTCGCCGTAGCCCGTGACGACGCCGTCGCCCGGCACTTTCTTCTCTTCCATCCCGAACTGGCTCGTCTGGTGGGTCCGGAGCTGGTCGAACTCCGTGAACGTCCCGTCGTCGAGGAAGTAGTCGATCCGCTCGCGGGCGGTCATCTTCCCCTTGTCGTGTTGCTTTTCGATTCGTTCTTCGCCACCACCCTTGCGGGCCTCCTCGCGGAGTTCCTCGAGTTCGTCGATGCGATCCTCCATCGTCATGCTGGGAACACCCCTGCGCGATTCATACGGCGTTGTGTGAGGACCAACTGCAAAAGGATTCCGTAACTCCTTCACGATTATTGGCTATTACTCACTACATGATGGATCGTCCAAGGAAAGCTATATGGACGTATCATAGATAACAGCGGGTATGGCACAACGCGAATCATGGGCAACACGAACAGGGTTTATTCTGGCTGCAGTGGGGAGCGCAGTCGGGCTAGGTAACATCTGGCGGTTCCCGTATCAGGTGGGTGAACAGGGAGGGGCAGGATTCCTCTTCATCTACCTCCTGTTGATCGTCGGGATCGGATTCCCAGTGATCCTCGTCGAGTTCGTCGTCGGCCGGAACACCGAACGAAATCCCGTTGGAGCACTGAAACGGATCGGGAGCGGCGCGTGGACGAAGATCGGCTGGGTCTTCGTCACGGCTGGGTTCGTCATCCTTTCGTACTATAGCGTCGTCGCCGGCTGGACGCTCAGATACGTTCTCCTCGGACTGCAAGGGAACTACACCGCCGAGAGCGCACCCGAACAGTTCGGTGCAGTCGCGAGCGGACTCGACGCCGTCGTGCTACACGCGATCTTCATGGCAGCAGTCATCGCGATCGTGGCACTCGGTATCGAGCGCGGGATCGAACTCTCCGTCAAGCTGATGGTGCCCGCGATCATCATCATCTCAGTCGGTCTCGCCGCGTACGCGTTTACCCTCGATGGGGCAGCCGATGCCTACGCCTACTACCTCTCGCCGGAACTCAGCACTATCGCCTCCGAGTGGACGACAATCCTCCCGGCGGCCGCCGCACAGGCGTTCTTTACGCTGTCACTTGGGATGGGTGTGATGATCACGTACGCCTCCTACCTCGGTGAGGACCGGAACCTCGCCGAAGACGCTGGAATTATCGCTGTCCTCGACACGTTCATTGCCTTTACAGCAGGGTTGATCGCGTTCCCGATTCTGTTCGCCGCGGGGATCGAGCCGGGCGCGTCCGGGCCGTCGCTCATCTTCGTGAGTCTCGCTGCGGCGTTCGCCGAACTTCCCCTCGGAGGCCTTCTCGGCGCGATCTTCTTCGGCACCGTCGCTATCGCCGCGCTCTCGAGTGCAATCAGTATCATGGAGGTCGTCGTCTCCTACCTGATCGACGAGCGCGGCATCGGCCGCGTTCCCGCAACGGCTGCACTGGGCGTGGCCATGTTCGTCGTCGGGACACCGGCTGCGCTCGACCTCGTCTTCATCGGCCTCTACGACGGCTTCGCAAACAGTATCCTGCTCATGCTTGGTGGGCTCCTGCTGTCGGTCTTCGTCGGCTGGATCGTGCCAGACCTCGCCCTCGAGGAGATCAGCAAAGGGATCAGAAACGTCGGCTCGCTGGGTTCGGCGTGGCTCTGGTTCGTCCGGGTCCCGGTCGTCCTCGCACTGATCGTTCTGGTCGCGCTGAACGCATGGGACTACTACGGGTTCCTGACCGGTGACTTCGCCACATGGCTTGCAAGCCTCTAACCGATCACTGACCCGCATTGATCAATCGCTGACCGTACTTTTGAACACGCCTCGAGTCGACCTCAGGCCTCGCCGTAGACCGGCACCGCAGCGCCGCTCGTCACCGCCGCGCCGTCGCTACAGAGGAAGGCCATCACGTCGGCAATCTCGAGCGGCTCGACCCACGAGTCGTGGTCCGCGTCGGGCATCATTTCGCGGTTCATCGGCGTATCGATCACGCTCGGCATCACACAGTTCGCCCGCACAGTGCCGCGATTTTCTTCGGCGAGCGTCTCCGTCAGCAGCCGAATCCCGGCTTTCGTGATCCGGTAGGGGCCGTCCCCTTCGCCGCCCTCGAGCGAAGACCGCGCGCTGATACTGACGATCGAGCCCTCCGCCTCCTGGAGGTGGGGCAAGGCGTGTTTCGAGGCGAGAAAGGCCGTCTTCAGGTTGATATTCATGAGGAGATCGAACTCTGAGAGATCGGTCTCCTCGATGTGGTCGCCGCCACGCCACGTGCCGGCGATGTTCAGCAGGTGATCGATCCGGCCGTGATCGTCGACAATGGCGTCGATGAGCCCCGAAACGTCGTCTTCGTCGGTCAGGTCGGCGTCGTAGAACGCGAAGCCGGATTCGTCGGCCGGATCGCGCTCGAGCAAACTCTCCTCGTCGTCGGGTCCGATCACGTCAACGGCACAGACCGTCGCACCTGCCTTACGAAAGCGGTCGACGGCAGCGCTGCCGAGTGCGCCGCTGGCACCGGTGATCACTGCCACAGTGTCGCTAAAGTCGACGTCGAACGAAGTCGTCGATGACATACGGCCACATACACCATTCGACTGCATCAAAGGCAGGGCTCAGACGGGTTGCTGTCACCTGTCCCGGCACACCCCCAGGGCGGGTCGCGGGTGTGCTGGCACTGACTGACGGTTGCGGGTCGTCAGTCACCGACGGTCGTCACGGAGACCGTCCGCGTGCGCGGCCCATCACACTCGAGGAGCAACACCGATTGCCACGTCCCCAGCGCTAACTGCCCGTCCTCGACCGGGATCGTCACGTCCGGTCCGACCAGCGCAGCCCGGAGATGCGAGTCGGCGTTGCCGTCGAGTTCGTCGTGTGCGTGCCCCTCGTCGGGCACGACATCTCCGAGGAACGACTCGATGTCGCCCCGGAGCCGCGGCTCGTTTTCCTGGACGACGAGCCCAGCCGTCGTGTGTCTGACGAACGCGGTACAGAGCCCGGACTCGAGGTCGTCGGGAACGGCAGCGGCAACTTGGTCGGTCACGTCGACGGTCGTCAGCCGTGCGTCGGTGTCGACGGAAAACGTCATGCGCGAGGCTTCGACCGCGAGGGTCGATTACGTTCCGGTTGTATTCGCGGCCGCGACGGCAGAATTACGACAGGCGGCGCACGGCCCACGCCGCCCGATCACGGACGGCCGGGGACGGATCCGTCCGTGCGAGATCACGCAGTCGTGGCGTGGCCGCGTCGACGCCGCCGTGACCGAGCGCAACGCAGGCGCGTGCGCGGACGTGTGAATGGTCGTCCGCGAGCAACTCGAACACCGCCCAGCGCATCGGGTCGATGACCGTGTCGACGCCGGCAGCAACGCGGCCGATCGTGGCCGCCGCCAGTGCCCGGGTGTCGGGGTCGGGCAACGAGAGCGCCGCCTCGAACTCGGCGGCGACCGATGCGACCGCGGCAGGATTACGGTGGGCAACGTCGTTGAGACAGCCGATCGCGCTATGTCGCAGCGACCGGTCGTCGTGGGCGACGAGCGCGGCCGCGTCGGTGACGAACTCGAGTGATGGCAGCGTCGCCTCGGAACGGGCCAGCCGACCGAGCGCGCGAAGCGCCGGCTCACCGTTCTCGGCCGGATTCACTGAGAGCGCGTCGACAAGGAGCGAGCCCGCCGGTTCGACTGCCATCGGCGCGTACGCCGAGACGTGTGCGATCGCCTCGAGCCCACAGCGATCGTAGCCACGGCGGCGCTCGAGGACGTCGGCGATCGCGTCAGCGTGCTCGGCGACGACGTCCGGTCGCTCGACTGCGACGGCCGCGAGGGCGTGGAGGAGATCGCACGCGATCGGCTGGTCGGCACGCTCGCGGGCGACGGCCACGAGCGTCCCACTCGAGGGTGCGACGTCGGTGGGTGCTTCGGCTGCCAGCGCGGCGAGACAGGCGGCGACCTCGTCGTGAAAGTCGTGTTCCGGCTGCTCGAGCAGTGCCCGGAGTTTCGGTACCGTCGGGACGTATGCCGCGGCCCGTTCCTGGTCCTCGATCGCGGTTCGGATCCGGCGCACGGCAGCCCGTTGGTCGGCCAATACGTGAGCGTCGAGCTGTGCGAGCACCGACGGGAGATCGGCTCTGGTGGCCCCCCGACCACCTTGCTCGACGGTCTCGCCCCCTTCCCCGTTCATCGTGTCCTCTGCATGGGGGATAACCGATAAAAACATTCTGGCTGACCAACGCCTCGAGACACCTCGACACGGACGACTGCCGGTTGCCCCCTCTAGGCGAGCCACTCGTCGGGTTTGGTGTCGTAATCGATGTCGTCGGCCGCGAGGTGCTCGACTTCTTCCCAGGGCACGTCTTCGGTCGTCACCGTCTGGCCGTCGTAGCGGATCAGCTTGCCCTGCTCTTCGGGCTCGGGCTCGCGGTTGCGTCGTTTTGCCACCTCGATGTCGTGGTCGTCGACCTCCTTGACGATCGTCAGCAGGTTCACTGGCCGGCCCCACAGCTCGAAGATCCGCTTGAGCGTCTCCTTGGCTTGGGCGAGATCGAGCATGACGCCGTTGTACTGGTGGCCGAGCAGGAGTTCGTTGGCGTTGTTGTAGTTGCCGTCGTAGACCGCGATCGTCGGCTTCCCGAAGTTGGTAAACTGCAACAGCAACTTCTTTTTGACGTCTTCGGCCGCGTCGCTCGTGACGTGGAACTGACCGGTCGCCTGCGAGTGCTCGTAGGTGAAGTAGTTGTTCTCCGTGATGAACTCCTGAGTCAAGAACTCGTCCAAGAACGTCACGTCGTTGTGACTCTCCCGGACGTCGAACAATCGGTCCCAGCCGACCGTGAAGTCGACGTCAGCAAGCGCCTCGTCGACAGATCCGTAGCGTGCGTCGTCGAACAGGTAGCGACCGATCCGCTCGAGTTCGTTCTGATTAACACGCGCGAGGAACCCGCGGTTCTGGCGCTTGACCAGTGAGTAGTGCCGTCGGGCCAACCCCTCGTAGGTCAGCACCTTCCAGGGATACTTCGAGACGTCGATTTCGCCCGCACGGGCGCGCTCGAGCGCCTCGCGGTCGATCCATTCGTCGGAGAGGTCCGCGAGGTCGTCGAGCGTCTCGGACGTGATCGTCGCAATCGCTGCCGGGGGCTCGAGCGTCTCGAGCACCTCGTCGAAGTCGACGACGTCGGTGAGGTTGCGCCAGGAGATGCCCTCGACGCGCAGCAGGCGTTCGAGGACTTCCCGACGATTCGTGGTGTTCTCGACGTACTCCCAGAGTTCCATCCCGAGGCTGTAGGGATTGAGTCCGCCCGACGCCAGCACCTTGGCCATGTGATCGGCGTAATTCAAGAACTCGTCGTCGCCGGCGAAGGTCTCGTCGGTCATCATCGTCGACTCCCAGTAGGCGGCCCACCCTTCGTTCATCACCTTCGTCATCTTCTGGGCGGCGAAGTAGTAGGCCTCGGCGCGCATCATATCGAGGATGTCGCGTTGCCACTCTGCCATCTCGACCGCCCGGCCGACCTCGTCGTCGTACTGCTTGCCGTGTTCGCGGACAAAGGCCAGCACGTCCTTCTGGGGCTGCTCGGGGAAGTTGGCGGTGATCTCCTCGTCCTCGAGTTTCTCGATCCACTCTTCGTTGAACACCTCGCCTTTGATCTCGTCGGAGAGCTCGAGTTCGTCTAATTTCTCGGCGAGGTCCTCGTCGATCTCCGCGCCGGCCGGCCCATCGACGTCGAGTCGGCGGCTGAACACCTGATGCTGGTCGATGTTGTCCTCGAGGCTGAGACAGTGGTCGATCCACTTCTCGACCTCGGCGCGGTCGATCTCGGGATCGGACATGTACTCGTCGATCGCCCGCGCGTGGCGCTCGAGCATGGCGGCGGCGTTGACCTGTCCCTCGTCGGACTGGCCGCGAGTGAACATGCCGAACCAGTCGTTGTTCGCGAAGAAATCGGAGTGGGCCTCGACGTGGGTGATGACGGCCTTCTGGTCGGCCACCGTGTTCGACTCCTGTAAGAACGCGTGGGCGGGGTTGTCGTTGTTGACGATCTCGAAGGCCTTCCCGCCGCCGTACTGGCCCTGCTTTTGCTGTTTGTCGTACTGCATCCCCCATCGCCAGTGTGGGTAGCGACTCTGGAACCCACCGTAGGCGATGAGTTCGTTCATCTCATCGTAGTCGATGATCCAGTATTTCACCGGGTACGGCTCGAGGCCGAGTTTCCGTGCGAGGTTTCGAGCCTCCGTGACCGGTTCCTCGAGATCGCTTGCGATCGCCTGTTTGCGAAATCGGTCCGCGTTGGAGTTGCGCTTACTCATTTGTCTCACCCTCCGTCGAGAGGATTTCGTAGATCGCGTCGGTGACGTCGTCTTTGCTGTTGACGTAGGCCACCGCGACGTCGTCGGCGTCGGTCCCGAAGTGGCGCTCGAGTTCCTCGGCGTGGGTGGCGTTGATCGCGTTGCCGCTCGGCTGGGTCTCCACGTAGGCGTGGAGGTTCGCCGGGATTTCCTCCATTAGCGGGATGACGCGCTCGCTCGTGTCGTTCGAGGAGTTCTCGGAGTCGCCCGCGGCGAAGACGTAGCGGTTCCAGTCGCTCCAGGGATACTTCTCGAGGAGTTCGTTCGCGAGTTCGTAGGCGCTCGAGATCTTGGTGCCGCCGCCGCTGCGGATGCCGAAGAACTCGTCGCGTTCGACCGCCCAGGCCTCGGCGTCGTGGGCGATGTAGACGAACTCGGCGTTGTCGTACTTGCCCTGGAGATACCAGTCGAGTGGCGTGAACGTTCGCTCGACCAGTTCGCGTTTCTTCTCGCGCATCGAGCCCGACACGTCTCGGATGTTGACGACGACGACGTTCTTCTCTTTCTCCTCGATGATCTCGGGGTGGCGGTAGCGCTCGTCCTCGCGGCGGAAGGGGACGTGGTCGATCCCTTCGCGGCGGATCTTCTGCTGGACGTCTTCGCGCTCGACGTTCGCCTCGACCTCCTCGATCGAGGCCCATTTGCCGCGTTCCTCGTCAGGGATGTCCGCGTAGGCCTCTTCGATCCAGGCCATCGACACCGGGAGGTTCTCGCCGCGGGCCCACTCGAAGACCTCGCGCGGGTCGATGTCCTCGACCTTGCAGAGTTCACGGAGGAACTCCTCGTCGAAGTCCATCGCGAGCTTGCGCTTGAGCCCCTCCTTGAACATCCGCTCGAAGTCGAGCGTGCTGTTCGGCCCGGTCCGGGTGAGGTCCGTAAACGGCCCCTCCTTCTCCTCGACGACCGTCTTGCCCTTCGGATCGAGGTCGAGCCCGAGTTCCTCGTCGAGTTCCTCGGCGAACTCCTCGGGGTCCATCTCGTAGTACTCGTGCTCGCCCCCCTCCTCGCCGGGTTCGCCCTCTTCGCCGTCGTCGCCCGGCTGGGGCTGTGGCTGGCCGACCGGCTGGCCGGTGTCCGGCGTCCCGTCTTCGCCCTGTCCCACGCCGCCTTTGTCGCGTTGATCGTACTCGAACTCCGGGAGTGAGACGATCTTCACCGGGATGTTGATCTCGCCCGGGCCGCTCCGTCCGAGTTCGCCGTACTGGATGAAGTCGGCCAGATCCTCGCGGCGCTGTTCGCCGACTTCACGGAATCGTTCGAGGTCGTCTCTCAGTCCCATCGGTAACTCACCTGTCCCATAACGTGTCTGCTCGTCAGTTCGGCCGACGCCTCCGAGTAGCCGAAGAGGGAGACCAACGTCTCGATCGTGTCTTCTTTGACCGCCGCCGTCTCGGTCCCGCTCGGTGGGTCGTCCCACTGTCGTGGATCGAAGTCCTCGAAGGTGCGCTCGACGTCGTCCCAGTCGTGGCTCTCGAGGACGGTCTTGATCACTGGGATCGCCGTCAGGTCGACGTCTTCGACCGCGAAGTCCGCGTCGCGGTGTTCCCAGGCGTGGCGGTTCAGCGACGTGATGACCTTCTCGCGCCGGAAGTTCCGGACGCTCTCGCGGGGGAGGTTGCCCTCGTATTCGGCCTCGGAGAACCGTCCCAGGTGTTCGACCTCGAACAGCTTCATTTTCAGCGGATCGGGCTCGACGCGCTCGCCGCGGTCGTTGTACAGCGGCTCGTCGGTCTCCCAGGCGTAGACGTGTTCGACGTACTCGGCGACGGTCTCCTCGTCGACGCGTTTGTCGTGCATGATGGCCTCGATAACGTCGCTCTCCTGCTGGTCGTAGACGTAGTTTTTCACGGGGACGACGCGGTTTTCGAACTCCGAGCGCTCGCCCGACGAGAACACCGGTGCGTCGGCCAGCCCCTCGACCATGGCGTTTAACACATCGCGGGGCATGACGATATCCTCGACCGGCAGGTCGGCGTGGTGGCGGTCGCGGTCTGTCTGGAGCAACTCCGCGAGCGTGTCCCGTGTGTACGTCACTGGAACTCCGTGGTCGCCGTCTGCCCCATCGTCGTCGAAGTCGAACTCCTCTTTTTCCCGGCGGCTGTCGCCTTCCTGAAGGTAGCCCTGATCGTAGATCAACGCCTTGTCGACGAGATCCAATCCGTTCGGGAGGTTCTCCTCGTCTAAGCGCGTGACGACCGCGTACAGCGCGGCCGCCTCGATCGCGTGCGGTGCGAACTCCTGGACGCGCGTCTCGCCGTCGCGGTCCTTGACCGTTACCCGCACCGGCTCGCGGATCCGGTCGGCGAGTTCGTCGTAGCTGTCTGCCTCCCAGACTGCCGTCTCACCCGTTAGCTCGCGCCGGATCAGCTCCGTCTCGAGCGAGAGGTTCGTCAGATAGCCGAAGCGATGTTTGTCCAGCCGCCGTTTGAGCGCCTTCAGCGGGTCCATCCCGTTGCGGTCGGCGTGCTGGTTGAGCTGGGCCTCGAGATCGGGATTCGAGATGATCAGCAGCTGGCTGTCGACATCCATCCCGATCCCTTTGTCCAGTTTGACCGACTGCTCATCGGGGACGTTCAGCAGCTTCTGGAGCAGGTCGGCGTGCTGGGCCGCATCCTCGACGATCGTGAGGACGCCATTGCCCTGCGAGAGGACGCCGTCGTAACTGAACGCCTGCGGGTTCTTGCGCCCGCGCGAGTCGAGTTCCTGGAGCATCCCGTGCATCCACGAGCCGACGAGCCGTTCCTTTGGACGACCGTCGTCCTCGCTGTGGAGGACGCCGACGCCCTGGCCGACGTCGACGACGTAGTTTTTCACCCGGAGGTGATCCTCGTCGGCGATTGCCGAGAACAGCTCGTCCTCGCCTTCTCGGCGGTAGCGTTCCTCCAGGAAGTCGTAAGCCTCCCGGGAGAACGGGTCGAGCTGTGCGTCGACCTGGATCGGGACGTGATCGTCGAGTTCGTCGTTGAGTCGTGCGAGCAGGTCCGCACGGACCTCCTCGGGGAACACCGACAGCGGGTGGGCCTGCACGGGGCTTTCGTACCAGTTTTGCTCGTCGGTCGCGGTGGCGTCGCCGCCGTAACTCAGGCCACGTTCGCCGGCGTCAGCGGTCGTGACGTTCCATTCGACGGTGTATCGGCGGCCGTCGGGCGTCTTCGAGTACTCACGTAGTCCGTTGACCAGACAGCGTTTGAGCTCCGACTTGCCGGTCGCGGTCGGCCCCTCGAACCAGATGATCTTCTCGTCTTTCGCCCGGCCAGCGGCGACCGACCGCAGATCGTCGACGAATCCGTTGAGTACCTCGGTGTTGCCGAGGATCGCGTGCTCGCCGTCGTTGTGCGGATCATCGAAGAAGCGATACCGCTCTTTTTCCTCGCCTTCTTCGACCACGGTCCGGGTGCCGGCGGCTTCGATCGCCTCAAGCAGATACTTCGAGGCGTGGGAGGCGATCGACGGGTTCTCGAAGATCCGATCGACGTACGCCGCGAGGGTCATTGGCTCCTCGTAGGTCTCCTCTAGGGCGCGGTCGGCGTCACGGACGTAGTCGGTTCCTCGTGGCATGTTAGTCTTCCATCTCGGCTTTGGCGACCTCCGCGCCGGCGAACTCGAGTACTTCCTTGGCCCCCTCCTCAGAGTAGCCCTGTTCGATCAACGCGTCGATCCACGACGAGCGTTCGTCGTCGTCGAACTCGTTGGCGCTGACAAGCGCGGAGAAGTTGATGTTGTGTTTCTTGTCCTCCCAGAGTTTGCGCTCGAGGGCGCGGCGCAGGCGCTCGTTGTCCTGTGGGTTGAACGCCTCGCCTTCGCGAGCGCGCCGTGAGACCCAGTTCGACACTTCCTGGCGGAAGTCCTCTTTGCGATCTTCGGGGATGTCGAGTTTCTCCTCGACCGATCGGAGGAATGTCTCGTCGGGTTCCTGTTCGCGGCCGGTGAGTTCGTCTTCGATGGTGTCGTCGTCGATGTAGGCCATCACGTGGTCCATGTACTTCTCGCCCTGGCGCTGGATCTCGTCGATGTCGTAGGCCAGCGCGTGGCGAACGTCCTCGATGGCACGCTCGCGGTACTCCTCGCGGACCGTCTCGAGGTAGCGGTAGTACTTCTCGAAGTTGTCTTCGGGAATCGAGCCGTGGTGTTCCAAGTTCTCCTCGAAGAAGTTGAACACCGTCAGCGGCGAGAGGAAGCCACGCTGGCGGTGTTTGGAGTCCATGATCGCCTCGGCGATCTCGTCGCCGATAAAGCGCGGGGAGATGCCGACCATCCCCTCGCCGATCTCGGCTTTGCTCTCGGCCTCCTCGCGAAGCTTCTTGGTGTCGATGTCGTCGCCCTCGTCGATCTCGCCGTTGTAGGCTTTGGCCTTCGAGAGCAGATCGACGGTTTCGGTGTCGGGCTCTTCGATGCGCGTGAGAACGCCGAATAGCCCCGCCATCTCGAGCGTGTGGGGCTCGACGTTGATGTCGGGGACGTCGGCGTTGTTCAGCATCTTGTTGTAGATACTGGCCTCGTCCTCGTAGGAGAGGACGTAGGGGAAGTCGATCCGCTTGGTGCGGTCGTTGAAGGCCTCCATCTTCTCGTCGCCCTTTTTGTCCTTGTACTCGGGCATGTTCGTCCGCCCGACGATCACCTGGTCGATGTCGATGCGGGGGTTGTTCTTGGGCTTGATCGTCTGCTCCTGGGTCGCGTGCAGGAAGTCGTAGAGGAACTCCCGCTGCAGTTTGAGCAGTTCCTCGCCGGAGAAGATCCCGCGGTTCGCGTTACAGAACGCCCCCGAGTAGTCGAACGCGCGCGGGTCGCTTTCGCCGTAGATGGCGATCTTCGAGTAGTTGACGTCGCCGGTGAGTTCGGTCTCGTCCTGGTTTTTCTTGTCCTTGGGTTCGAACGTCTCCAGGCCCTGCCGTTTGTTCTCGTCGGCGACGAAGCGGACGATCTCGACGTGGTTCTCTAAGACCTGCTGGAGATCGTCGTCGTAGTACGCCAGCAGCTTGTCCATGTAGAACTCGCTTTCCGGATCGAGCGCCTGCTCGTTCTGGATGGTGTAGGGCGCGTCTAAGTTCTCGTTGAGATCGTCGATGACCCGCTGGCGCTGCTCGAGCGGGAGCAAGACGAGCGGATCCTGGTTCATCGGCGAGCGGACGACGTCATCGGCCGGGTCCTGGTCCTGGATGACGTCACAGAGGTTGGTCCACCGGAAGGTGTACATCCGGCCCTCATCGCGGAGGGTGTAGTCCTCGAAGTACCGGCGGACCTGCTTGTCGAAGTGGGACTTCCCGGAGCCGACCGGCCCGAGCAGGAGCTTGATCCGGCGTTCGGGGCCAAGCCGTCTGGCACCCGATTTGACCTTGTTGACGAACTCGTGGATCGACTGGTGGATCACCTTCCCGTAGAAGGTGTTCTCGCCGTCGCCCAGCGGATCCTCGCTCGCGAGCTGGTACTCGACCATCCCTTCGGTCTCGTCGTAGGTGGTGCCGTAGTAGTCGAACATGTCCGCGACGCGCTGGTGGGCGTTGCGGGCGATCTTCGGGTCCTCGTAGATGGCTTCCAAGTACCAGTCGAAGGACTTGGTTTCCCGCAGGTCTGCGGGTATCGATTCCTTGTAGTCCGTACTGAGCTGCTCGAGTGTCTCGATGTCACCGGTCATGGTATCATTGGATGCGGGTTCCCCCGATTGCGGTCGTCCGTGATCGCACGGGACGTGGAAGCGGACGTCGGTCGACCTGCCAAGCCGTCTCGTGGCCGAACTGTCGAACTCCGTCGCGTCACCCGGCGTGACGGGATCGGCTCGCCTCTCGTCAATGGAAGTGATACTGGCTCCTCGAGTGGGATCCCGGGGAGCGTGGCCCTGTCGTGGGCGGCAGTCGTTCGTGTCATCTGTCACCTATCACCACTTTCCGTCGCGTGACACCCTCACGGGTACCGAGCAACGGTGCGCCGGGGACGGGCGCGGAGTGGATCGGTCCGGCGAACGGATACCGATAGTATTTAATGAGTGAGTAATCCAGCTACTTAGCCTTAGCCCCAAAAGGTATTTATCAGAACTTAATTCCAGGAAAATACTGCCAGAAGCCTATGGTGATAGTAGGTATCACACCTCACATTCGGCGATCTACCACATAAGTTGTGGGCCTGCAATGGCCGTGTTGGCTCGCGCGCGCCAGTTTGACCGACCCGCGAGACGGTCAACTCGAGTTCACCGTGACGAGCCAGCGATCGGTCCGCTCGCCTCCAGCAACGGCGACGGATGAGCGCCGCCACGAGACCAGAGACGACGCCTGCGACCGGGTGGGTACGAACCGGTGTCCAGCAGTATATACGGTCGGCACGCCTATCGAACGGCATGTCGGATTCTGACGGAAACGGTGAAATCGATCGCTCGAGCGTGCCGGACGGCTGGGAGGTCTGGAGCGAGGGAGCCGACGGCCGACTCGTCCTCGCGTACCGGCCCGACGTGTTCAACGCCGCGGACTTCCCCGCGCCGTGTCTCCCGACGTTGTATCTTACCCACGGCAAGCGAACCCGTCGACCGGGCGTCAATCCTGCCGACACTGCCGATTCAGAGGACTGGTTCGTCACGCTCTATCTCGAGCCGGACGTCTCGCTGGACGAGACGCTGCGCGTCCCGACCCGCGAGGCGGCCATCGAGCGGACCGTCGAACTGGCGCGCGAGTTCGACGCCGGCGAGATCGACTACCGGGAGCTGTATCAGGTGCCGCGAGAGGGATATTTCGAGCGTCTCGACGAGTTGACCGGCGAGGATCGCGACGACTGATCCGTCCGTCACTCCTGTCCCGATTTATTCCGCCGGGACGTGACCCTTAACCGCCAGTGGCGACTACCGATTTCTATGTCGACCGTTACGCTCATCGGCTCCCGGCTGGCCGAACCGGGAACCGAGTTCGTCTACGAGGGCGAAGCCGACGCCTGCGCCGGCTGTCCCTACCGCAGTCAGTGTCTCAATCTCGAGCCGGACACCAAATACCGCGTCACCGATATCCGCGAGAACGCCCAGACACTCGAGTGTGCAATGCACGACGGCGGGGTTCGTGCCGTCGAAGTCGAACCTGCACCCACGCGCGCGAACATCACCGGGAAAGGTGCCTTCGCCGGCAGCAAGACGAGCCTCCCCGGCCCCTGTCCGTACGTCGCGTGTCCGAGCCACGAGTACTGTGAGCCCGACGGCGTCGACTTCGACGAGGAGTACCGCATTCGGGAGATCATCGGCGACCCGCCACACGAGGTCTGCCATCTCGACCGGTCGCTCGAGTTAGTCGAACTCGAGACCGACGGCTAAGGGCGTCCGGTGGTCGCCAGTGCCGGTGTCGTGTACGACCGCGAGCTGTGTGCGTGCTGGGGTATTATCGTCCACCGTTACTCGAGGTCGCTCTCGTCGAGCCAGGACCCGGCCCAGCACTCGATTTCGCCGAAAACGGGCTCGAGCGACTCGCCCTTGTCGGTGAGACTGTAGTACGTCGCGATCGGGGCATCTTCCTCGAGTCGACGCTCGACGAAGCCCATGTCGCCGAGGTCGTCGAGGACACGCGAGAGGGTTCGCGCGTTCGCGCCGGTCGACCGTTTCAGTTCGTTGAACCGCTGTTCGCCATCCAGCAGTTCGTGCAAGACGGCAAGCCGCCACTTGGAGCCGATCTGCTCGAGGGAGGCGATGACGGGACAGGCGTCGGCGTTTTGCTCGTGTGGCGTCGTCTCTGGGGATGACATCGATAAGACCTGTCCCCAGTTAGCGCGCCGGTAGCTTTAGAGGTTCGGATCCGAACCAGCTAACGGAACGATAGTGTCTCGCTTCGGTCGACAGTCCGGATCGACTGATACTCTCGGACACTAGTGTCTGCTACGGTCTGCTGTCCCGACGTCCCGACACATTCGCAGGACAGGTCGCGGATGCGCCGGAACCCACTGACAGGAGTCCGTCTGACGCACGGACCAGACATCAGCTCGAGTCCGGCGATTCCGGTGGCCTCACACCGAGCCGGCTCTCGACGAACGCAGCGAAGTCAGCAGCGAACGCCTCGACTTCGTCCCAGTCGGTGTACTCGTAGTCTCGAGACGTGTCCGTGTCGCCGGTCGCCGTCTTCGCGATCCGTTTCATCACCAGCCGCTTGAGAAAGCCGTACTTCGAGTACCGGAGTGCACCACCGAAGCGGCCGATTCGGTCGGGATGCCAGTCGGTCTCCTCGAGGAACGTCTCGACGTACCCCGCCGCCTCCGCCTGTCGCGACTCGTCGGCGACTGCAGAGGACATAGAGAGCTGGAAAAAGCCCGTCGGCCGGGCAGCCAGCTGCTCGCGATGTTCTGTCACGAACTCTCGAACCGACGACTGGTGGGTCCCCATGTGGACCGATGCGCCGACGAGTACGGCGCTGAACGCCTCGAGATCGAACGCGGGTGGCAGGTCAGCAGCACGTCTCGCGGTCGCATCGTGACCGCGCTCGGTGAGGACGTCGACGATTCGGTCGGCAACCGTCGCTGTCTGTCCCTCTCCGGTCCCGTAGCAGACGAGAATCGAAACCATTGGCTGCTCCCCATATCGTACGCCGTACAACCCAATAAAGGGGCTCGGCGAACCGGCCTCGCTGAAGCCGATCGACGCGACCGGCTGTGGGCCCAAACGATTAAACGGTGCCTGTGGTAGCGCCGCTATGAATATTTGCGAGGCACTCCGGGCCGAATCCGGCGTCGTCGCCGTCGTTGGTGCGGGCGGCAAGAAGACGACGCTGTACACGCTGGCTGCACGGGCCAGCGATTCGACCCGCCAGGCAGTCGTGACGGCAACGGTTCGGATCCCGATTTTCGACCGCCACGTCGAGGAGGTCGTCGTCACCGACGACCCGGTTGCAGCCCTCGAGCAGGCGGCTGCATGGCCGGTCGGCGTCGTCCCGGAACGGGAAGGCGAGGATCGGTACGTCGGCTACGACCTCGAGACGATCGACGACCTCGCCGCGGCTGACGTCGCCGACGTCGTGCTGGTCAAAGCCGACGGTGCGCGGACGCGCGAGTTCAAGGCACCGGGCGACCACGAACCGCAACTCCCGCCGCGCACCGATACGGTGGTTCCGATCGCGAGCGTCCAGGTCGTCGGGAAGCCACTCGCTGCCGAGCACGTCCACCGGCCGGAGCGCGTGGCAGCGATTACCGGTCGCGACCGCGGCGAGACGATCCGAACCGAAGACGTGGCTGCGGTGCTCGCGAGCGAGCGCGGCGGACTGAAAGGGGTTCCGGACGGGGCAGCGGTCGTCCCGCTGCTCAACAAGGTCGACAACGCGACACACCGGCAGGACGCAGCGGAGATTGCAACGATGGTACTCGAGCGGACTCCGTCCGTGAACCGCGTCGTGCTGGCGCGAATGATCGACGACGATCCGGTGATTCAGGTGCTCGAGCGGTGACGACTCAGACGGGCAGTCTTAGTCTTCGAGTCGTCGGGCGGCCGCCTCGAACTCCTCGAGGGTGTTGACGTTCTCGAAGGTCTCGTTGGGAGCGTCCTCGCGGATCTCGTCCTCGTCGACGACGACGTAGTCGAGGTCGAACAGCGGTTCGATGATCTTTCGCTCGTCACGCTCGAGCGCGCGTTCGCAGGCGGTGGCCATGGGCGTGGTCCGGTAAACAGCCTGGGTGGTCTGGAACCACTGGTCATCGAGTCGCGGGACCGCGGCGTCGTGACCGGCCGCGCGGTCGAAGAGGGAGTCGATGAACTCGGGGTCGATGAAGGGCATGTCGCAGGCGACGACGACGGCATACTCCCCTGTGGCCTCGCGTAACCCGGTCATAATTCCCGCCATGGGGCCGCGGTCGGGGACTGGATCGACCGCAAACGAGACCTCGGGGCCGCCCTCGAGTGCCGCGTCGATCGGCGACACCTGCTCGTCCCGGCAGTTGACGACGATCTCGTCGACGATCGGCTCGAGTCGGTCGACAACACGCCGGATCATCGGCGTGCCGGCGAGGTCGGCGACGGCCTTGTCCTGGTCGCCAAAGCGCGTCGAGTGACCGCCCGCGAGGACGACGCCCGTGCGCTCGGTTCGGCCGGTCTCGGGGGGCATGGCCGATCGTTCGTCGAGAACGTGGAAAAACCTCCCGCACGCGACTGGCTCACGCTCGTCACGCCGAGTGCCGCCAGAGCGCGCGATACAGCATCCACAGGTCACAGTCGAAGCGGTCGGCCAGCGAGCGACAGCGCTCGAGGTACGTCTCGTATTCCGAAACCGACGGCGAATCCGGATACGGTCGGGAGAGTTCGTCCGCCTCTCGGAGCGTTGCCCACACGCGGGGGCCGACCACGACGTACGCGTCGGGATCGATGAACATGCAAAACGCCGAGGCGACGGGGATGTCGACGGCCTCGAGGGCGGTCAGCGCGTCGATCATCGCGGCAGCATCGTCGGCGTCGACGGCGGCCGCGATCGCGTCGCGGACGGCCTCGAAGTCGTTCTCCCAGAAGCGCTCTTCGGCTTCCTGTCGCTCGTCGTCGGGATACGCGCCGAGAAAGCGCCGGTAATACCATCTGACGATCCAGGCCGCGTCCCGGCGGCCGTACGCACCCGATGCGAACGCAGCCGGGAGCGTCTCTCTGTTCTCCGCCTCGACGGCGTACAGGGGCTCGTGTCGTTGGTAGTCGCGCGCCTGCGATTCCACGACTGACTTCGTAAGCGCCATCGTGTGTTGGTTTCCCATGAGATGCCGTCAGCGTTTCCCCGCTCCCGTAGTGACGTCACGTAAGCCGTCGCTTCTCGGGACGTACCAGTAGTATGGTAGAAAACCTCATGCACATACGGGTGATGGCTGTTACACAACGGGTGCAGCAACCTGGAGAGACTCACAATGTCCAGTGACCAAGAGCCAGTCAAGACGATCTGTCCGTACTGCGGTGTCGGGTGTGGAATCCAAGTACAGCCGGGCGACGAGCCCGGTGACGTCCAGTTCATGCCGTGGGGCGACGCCCCGGTCAACGAGGGCCGGATCTGTATCAAAGGCGGGGCGGCGACGGAGGTCGTCGACCACGAGGATCGGCTCACCGACCCGCTGATCAGAGACGACGACGGCGACCTCCGCGAGGCTTCCTGGGAGGAAGCGTACGAATACATCGTCGACGAACTCGAGCGAATCCGCGACGACTATGGCCCGGACGCGATGGGCTTTTTCGGCTCCTCGAAGACGATGAACGAGGAGAACTACCTGCTACAGAAGCTGGCCCGCCGCTACGGCACCAACAACGTCGACAACTGCACGCGGATGTGCCACGCCTCGACGGTCTGGGCGCTTCGCACGAGTCTGGGCGCGGGCGCGATGACCAACAGCATGCGCGACCTCCGCGAGGAGTGTGATCTGTTCTGGATTCAGGGCGCGAATCCCGGCGAGCAACACCCCATCGCGAACAGCCAGTACTTCCGCCAAGCGGTGCTCGACGGGGCGACCGTCATTCAGGTCGACCCACACGCGAACAAGACGACGCGGTCGTTCCAGATCGACGACACCGACCGCCACCAGCATCTGCAGTTGAATCCGGGGACGGACATCCCGCTGTTGAACATCGTCCTGAAGACGATCCTCGAGCACCACGACGAAAACCCCGACGACGGCTGGATCGACGAGGAATTCATCGAGGAACGCACCGAGGGGTTCGATCACCTCAAAGAGACGCTCGCGGACTTCGACAAAGAGGCGGCGGCCGAGGAGTGTGGCATCGACCTCGAGGCCATCGAACTGGCCGCCGAAAAGTACGCGACCGCCGACAACGCGGCCATCTTCACCGGCATGGGGATGAGCCAGCACGCCTGTGGCGTCGACAACGTCCAAAACGAGATCAACCTGGCGCTGATCACCGGCAACCTCGGGCGGGCCGGGACAGGCGTCAACCCGCTGCGCGGCCAGAACAACGTCCAGGGGACCTGCGACGTCGGTGCAATGCCGAACGTGCTACCAGGCTATCAGCTGGTCGACGACGACGAGGCTCGCAAGTCGGTCGAGGACGTCTGGGGATTCGAGGTTCCCGACGAGCCGGGGCTGACGAACGTCGAGATCTCCTACGAGGCCGGTGACTCGATCAAGGGCCTCTACGTCATGGGCGAAAATCCCGTGATGAGCGAACCAGACGCAAACAGCGTCGCCGAACGGCTCGCAGATCTCGAGTTCATGATCGTCCAGGACATCTTCCCGACCGAGACCGCGGAGTACGCTGATGTCATCCTCCCGGCGACGACCTGGGCCGAACGCGGCGGCACCGTCACGAACACCGATCGGCGCGTCCAGCGCATGCGCGGCGTCGGGAAGGTCCACGAGAACACGAAACACGATCTCGAGATCGTCAGCGAGGTCGGGAAGCGGTTGTTCGAGGAGGAGATGTTCGACTTCGACGACCCCGAGGTCGTCTTCGAGGAACTCCGCCAGGTCTGTCCGAGCTATCACGGGATGACCTACGACCTGCTGGGCGAGGAAGGTCTGCACTGGCCCTGCTACGAACTCGGCGACGAGGGCGATCCGTTCCTCTACGAAGAGGAGTTCGACACCCAAAGCGGCCTCGGCCACATCGAGGGCGTCGAACACACCCCACCGGCGGAGACGCCCGACGACGAGTATCCGCTGATCCTCACGACTGCACGGCTCGAGGAACACTACAACACCGGGACGATGAGCACGCGCTCGCCGACGCTCAACCGGCAGACCCCGGAGAACTTCGTCGACGTCCACCCCGAGGACGCCGAACGCTACGGCATCGAGGACGGCGAGTACGTGAAGCTGCGGTCGCGACGCGGCGAGATCACGCTCGAGGCCAACGTTACCGAGGACACGAAAGAGGGCGTCGTCTGGACGACGCCACACTTCGCTGCTGCCTCGGCGAACAAGCTGACGAACCACGTGCTCGACGAGCGAGCGAAGATCCCCGAGTACAAGGCCGCCGCCGCGGAGATCGACGTCGATATCGAGCCCGTCGATCGAGCGGCTGGCGACGACTGATACGGTCTGCTGTAACTGTTTACTGGTGCAACCGCAGGACGGTCGCGGTTGCACCGGCAATGACTGACAGCAGACCGTATGAGACCGCTGCGTGTCAGTTCGTGCTAGCACACTCCCGCTCAGTCGTGCGGGCGCATCGAGTTAGGCACCGAGGCCGGTGCCGAGCGGCAGTCTGACAGCGACCGCCATATCCGAGTCAGCACTGTCTCGAGGTAGATCGGTCAAATATCCTGATCTTCATCGTGAAGCGGGATAGCGGCAAGTTTTACAATGTGGTTCGTGGTGCGTTTCATGAGGTTCGATACCTAATGTCAATGGAAGCAGTCGTATATCAGGGACCGCACGACGTAGCTATCGAGGAGGTCGACGAACCCGAAATCGAGCATGAAAACGACGTGATAATCGATATCACGACGACGTGTATCTGTGGCTCGGACCTCCATATGTACGAGGGACGAACCGCGGCCGATCCGGGGATCGTCTTCGGACACGAGAACATGGGAACCGTCACCGAAGTCGGCGACGCCGTGACGACTCTCGAGGAAGGCGATCGCATCGTACTGCCGTTCAACGTGGCCTGTGGCTTCTGTCGGAACTGTGAAAACGGCTATACCGGCTTCTGTACCAACGTCAACCCCGGCTTCGCCGGCGGTGCGTATGGGTACGTCGCAATGGGGCCGTACAAGGGCGGCCAGGCCGAGAAACTCCGCGTGCCGTTTGCGGACTTCAACGCGTTGAAACTGCCGGAAGGCGACGAACACGAGGACGCCTTCTCACTGTTGGCGGACATCTTCCCGACGGGATGGCACGGCACCCGACTCGCGAATCTTCAACCCGGCGAGTCGATCGCGATCTACGGGGCCGGTCCCGTCGGCCTCATGGCCGCCTACAGCGCCAAGATCCAGGGCGCGTCCGAGATCTACGTCGTCGACCGCGTCGACAGCCGCCTCGAGATGGCCGAGGACCACTGTGATGCCCACGCCATCAACTTCGAGGAGGGCGACCCAGTCGAACAGATCGTCGATGCCCACGGCAACGAAGTCGACAAGGGCGTCGACGCCGTCGGGTATCAGGCGATCGACCCCGAGACGGACCCGGGCGACGACGCCTACGATCCGGCCCGGGAGAATCCCGCGGTCGTCCTCAACCAGCTTATCGAGACCGTCCGTCCGACGGGCCAACTCGGCATTCCGGGGCTGTACGTCCCATCGGACCCCGGCGCGCCCGACGAGATGGCGGCACAGGGACGGCTCGGCATCGACTTCGGCAAGCTCTTCGAAAAGGGGCTGAAGCTCGGGACCGGCCAGTGTAACGTCAAACAGTACAACCGGGAGCTGCGAGATATGATCATCGAGGGACGGGCCGATCCCAGCTGGGTCGTCTCCCACCGCGTCGACTTAGAGCAGGCACCCGAGATGTACGAGAAGTTCGACGAACGCGAGGAAGGCGTCACCAAAGTCTTGCTCGAGCCATAGCACTTCGCCCTCGAACGCCGTTTTTTTCGATCGTCCCGGACTGCTGTTCGACAGCCTCAGCTTCGCAGCCAGGCTTTCGGGTGGTCGTCGCGAAGGTGATCCTGGTACTGCTTGATCAGCGTGGGATACGATCCCGCAACCGCATACCAGTCGCAGTGGTCGCATTCTCGTTCGACCGTGTCAGTCGCGCTCTGTACGTATCCGCCGTGTCGGTGCATGCTCATCGCGCTCTGCTGTGACGATATAGCCTTTCTGTCTCGGCTGGAGAAACAGGTATGCTTCTGTCTGACATAGGCTGGTGTATGTGCCAGTACTGCAGCTACTCCTTCCACGACGGCTGGACACAGCTGCTCGAGTACGACGACGTCTATCAGAACGCCTTCCCCGACCGGCTGACAGACCAGTCGACACACGGTTTTCACGAGTCCTGGGAGGAGCTCAGCGACGAACTCGCACCGTAGCTCACAGCGGGAACGGATCGACCGCCGTGTCCGCCGCCTCGCGGTCGTCGTCGATCACACACGCCTCGAGGTCCTCACGGATCCGCTGTTCGTCCATCTCGCGGCCGATGAACACCAGTTGCGTCTGCCGGTCGTCGGTCGGCCGCCACTCGCCGATCGGGCCGGCTCTGACTGACGGCCCGGCCTGACTGACGCCGATCACCTCGTCGCGGTTCGCGACGTGACAGACGCCCTTGGCTCGGATGATCGCGCCGTCCCAGTCTTCGTCCTCGAGCCAGGCGGCGAGTCGCGCCGGGTGGAGCGGGCGATCGGCGCGGAAGACGAACGACGAGACGCCGTGTCGCTCGGCAGCGCTCGGCTCCGCGTCGTTGGTGTGCGTGTCGTGGTCGTGGCCTTCGCCACGCAGGTGCCGTTTCCACCCTGGCGAGCGCTTCGCTCTCGCGAAGTCGAACTGTCCGGTGTCGAGGATGAGTTCCGGATCCACCTCGGAGTAGCTCGTTCGACGCCGCCGTGCCCGCGGCTGAAGTTGGTCGACGACCGTCTCGATCTCCGCGACGACGTCGTCGGGAACCATGTCGGTCTTGTTGAGCAACAGGACATCGCAGAACTCGATCCCCTCGATCAGCACCTCGCTCAACGGCCGATCCGCGTCCGGCTGCAGCCCCGCGGGCAACTGCGCACCGGCGTCGAACTCCTTCCAGAACCCGTACGTATCGAGGACGGTGACCATGGTATCCAGCCGGAACAGGGACGTCGGGTCCACGTCGCTCGCGTCCGTCCCGTCGGTGAACACCTGTGCGATGGGAATCGGTTCACTGATCCCTGACGCCTCGACCAGCAGGGCATCGAACTCCCGGCTACGTGCCAGCCGCGTCGCTTCCTCGAGGAGATCGCCGCGTAATCGACAACAGATACAGCCGTTCGAGAGGTCGACGATCCCGTCGTCGGTGGCTCGCTCGAGTCGGTCCGCGTCGACGTTGACCTCGCCCATGTCGTTGACGATCACGGCCACCCGCCGCCCCCCGGGGTTCGACAGTACGTGATTGATCAGCGTCGTCTTGCCCGCGCCGAGGTAGCCGCTGACGACGGTGACTGGAATCGTATCGGCACTTGTCATACGGTACCTACTACCACAACAGGGACGGTACTAAGTGTACGTGATGGGAATCGCCCCGTTACCGGTCTCCGGTCCGGTACGCCAGTTACTTCGATCGTTGCGCGCCGCTACTCCCCCTCGAGGGGCTCCCTGCGGCGATCGATGCGCGTCGCGGGCAGGTCGGCCCGGTCGGCGTGTTCACGGATCGCTGCCTCCCCTTCGGCCCGATAGTGACAGAACGTGCCCGTGATCCGTCCGTTTTCGTTGGCCATGACTTCGGATTCGATCCACCGGATCTCGGTGCCTTCCTCCCGCAGTTCCTCGAGGGCCTCGCCGGACTGCTCGCCGGCTGCCTCGAGTTCGTCCTTGGTGATCGGGTCGTCCAACGATCGCAGTATCAGGAAGTCCGTCAGCTCGGTATCGGACATTGCTACCACGACACACAATCATGGCGCCCACTGTAATAACTGTCGGCCACCTCTCGAAAACGGATCGCCGAGAGCGCGTCGGTCGACCGGGTCTGCCCGCCATCTTTCCGCAGCGTTCGCGCTCGAGCCTCCACCCGATAGGAATCGATCGCAGTGACAGTGAGACGCAGCGTTACTCGTCGGGAAGGCGGTTCTTGCGGTATATCTTCGCGATTTCCATGTCGACCTCATCGAGCCCGACGATGATATCCTCGTCGGGGGACAGTTCCTCGGCCTCCCAGCTCTCGAGGAACGCGACGGCGTCGTCGCGATTGGCGTAGGGGCGCGGTTCGATCCCCATCGGGTCCTCCGCTGCCTCCTTGTCGGTAATGAGAACGTAGTGTGCTTCCATTGCGTCGATGTCGTCGCTTCCGGTCTCGTAGTCGGTCGTCCACGCGCCTTGGATCGGCGAGTCCGGCGTCGACGACACTTTGTAGGCGAACAGACAGCCCGGAAAGTCGAAGACGGCCGCCTGTCCGTTCTCGTGGACGATTTGACTCTTTCCATCGTACTTGGTGACCGGCATGCCACAGACATCACAGCGTTGCGATCTGGTGTATTCGACTGGCCCTTCCTCGACACCCTCGATCGATGGTTCGTACACCTGTGCCTGTTCGTCGTCACCGTCTTCGGACCCATCGCCTTCAGTCCCTCCACCGAGACAGCCGGCGATCGCCGCTGTCGCGCCGGCTCCCAGCACGCCCAACAGCCGCCGCCGTTCGAGTCCGTCGCGTTCGCACATACTCGCCTGTAGCGACCCAACGATCAAAACCGACGTGGTTCAGCCGTCGAACGCGGCTCTGATGCGGTCTGCTGTCCCGAGTGACCGGCGAACCCGCAGACGGGTGGCGGGTGCGCCAGAATCCACTGACAGGAGTCCGTCTGTGACCTCATTCGAGTTGCGCTTTCGCCAGCCGATGGCGGGCCCGGAACATGGCCGCGAAGCCGGGCTTCGAGAACGGTTCGGCAACGTCACCGAGCGGCCCGAACGGGAGTTCGTACGCAACGCGATCCCGAATGACGGTCCGATCGCCGTCGGCGAAAAAGCTGTGCGTATGCTCCCACCGGTCGAACGGCCCGTGGACCATCTCGTCGCGAAAACACGCTGCTCCATCGTCGCGCTCGCGGTCCGTAATCACCGATGTCCAGTGCTGGCGCGGCCCCACGCCGAACGGCCGGATCGACAACGCGACCTCCGAGCCAGGCTCGAGCACGTCGGGATCGGTCTCGCCATCGGGCCCGATCACCCGTTCGACGCGCAGCTCTAGCCAGTCGGGCGTCACTGCCTCGAGCCCAGACACGCGAGAGTGAAACGCCCACACGTCTTCGAACGGCGATTCGACCGTCGTTTCACGTTCGTACGTCGGCATGCTCGTGCCTACGGGGGCCAGCCTGAAAACGAAGATCCCAAACCGGCGACGGAAAGCGCCGCGTGGCGGATCTGTCGGCCGCCAGGATTACTTCAGCCGTTCCTGGAGAAACGACGGATGTGCTGCAGTGACACCGTCGATTTCGAGTAGCTCCTCGGAGATGATCTCGCCGAGCGCGTCGCCGTCTTCGGCGCGCACCTCGGCCATTAGCATGTGATCGCCGCTGGAACTGTACAACGCTTCGACCTCGTCGAGGTTTTTGATCGCCTGTGTGGCCTCGACGTAGCGTTCGCTCGCGACGTCGAGCCCGACCAGCGCGATCGTCTGGCTCGAGAGTTTCTTCGGATCGATGTCGGCCGAGTAGCCGACGATGACGCCCTCCTCTTCGAGCTGGTTGATATACTTACGCACCGTTGGTTTCGAGACGTTCGCTCGCTCGGCGATCTCGGCGTAAGACGCTTGCGCGTCCTCCTCGAGCACCTCGAGAATTCTGTCTTCCGTCGCCTGCGCACTCATACGAGTATGTTTTGCTCCGGCGGAAAAATATCTTTTGTATACGAAAACGACGGATATCCGATCAGAAGCACGCCGGGCTCGGACCGGCGACCGCGACGCTTGCGAGCGATTTTGACCGTTGAAGCCGGTCGAAACACTGCAGGCAGGCGGTCGCTCGAGGTGGAACCGACGCCACAAATCGAAATCAGTGTGAGTGGCCGTGAGACGGCGGCCGACTGTCTGCTATGGGACGGCGTCGACAGTCGGGTTACGTGTGTCGCTCGAGCAGGTCGTAGCTGCGTTCCCACTCCGCGTCGTCGTCGAAGTACCGTTCGGCCAGTGGCTGGTCGGGCATCTCGCCGACGGCGTGTTTCTCCTGCTGGTAGGACGGCCGATCCTCGTCGACGTAGTAGCGGCCGGTGAGGACGGTCCCCTCGTTGAGGACGTCCTCGGTCTCGCGCATCATCTCGGCGGCCTCGGCCCGGTCCGTGACGTCGAAGTCGTAGTCATCGGACTCCTGGACGTCGACGTAGGGGACGTACTGACGGGCGTCCTTGTTCCAGGTCGGACACTGGGTCAGGAAGTCGATGTGGGCGAAGCCGTCGTGTTCGATGGCTTCCTTGATGATCTCCTTGGCCTGATTGGGGTTGACTGCAGCGGTGCGGGCGACGTAGCTCGCACCGGCGTTCAGCGACATCGACAGCGGCCGGATCGGCGTCTTCGCGCTGCCCGAGGGCTGGGTCTTGGACTTGTGGCCCTTCGGACTCGTCGGCGAGGTCTGGCCTTTCGTCAGCCCGAAGATCTCGTTGTTGAACACGATATAGGTCATATCGTGGTTCTCCCGGGCCGAGTGGATGAAGTGGTTACCACCGATCCCGTAGCCGTCGCCGTCACCGCCCGCGGCGATGACCTCGAGTTCGGGATTCGCGAGTTTGGCGGCTCGCGCCACTGGCAGCGAGCGGCCGTGGATCGTGTGGAAGCCATACGTGTCCAGGTAGCTGTTCAGCTTGCCGGAACAGCCGATCCCGGTGACGGTCAGCACTTCTTCGGGCGTCTTGCCGACCTCCGGCAGCGCCTGTTTCAGCGCCTTCAGGACGCCGAAGTCACCACAGCCAGGACACCAGGTCGGCTGTGGTTCGACACCGGGGGTGAACTCGTCCCGGTCGATCTCCCGTTCCTCTCCGATCGCGTTGAATGCACTCATTGGTCAGTCACCTGCAGCTGGTTCGATTCGCACCTGTGCGGTCGGTTCGCGGTCTTCCTCGACGAAGTTGACCTCGTAGCCCTCGACGATCTCGGCGGGCTCGAACGGCTCGCCGTTGTACTTCAGCAGGCTGGTCAGCTTCTCACCGAACCGGCCGAGTTCCTTCTGGAGCAGGCCGCGGAACTGTGCGGTGGCGTTCATCTCGACGACCATCGCCTCGTCGACGCTCTCTAAGAACTCGGTCACGTCGGCCTCCGCGAACGGCATCATGTCGGAGACGCTGATACCTTTCACCGAGTGGCCGTCGTCGTTGAGCCGCTCGACGGCCTCCTCGACGGCACCCTGGCTCGAGCCCCACGTGATGACCCCGTAGTCGGCCGTCTCGTCGCCGAAGTAGGTCTGCGTGGACGACTCTCGGCTGTCGAGGTCCTCGCGGATCGACTCGAGTTTCTCGAGGCGTCGGTCCATCTGGGCGACGCGGTTGTCGGGGTCCTCGCTGATGTGCCCGACGGGGCTGTGTTCGTTGCCGGTCGCGAGGAAGCGCCCGCCTTTCTGGCCGGGGATCGAGCGCGATGCGACGCCGTTTTCGGCGTCCTCGTAGTTGAAGCGCTTGAACTTCCCGGAGTTGTCGTGGGCAGCCTCCCGAAGTTCCTCCTCGGTCAGCGTCGATCCCAGATCGGGCTGGGGTTCGCGGTCGAAGAACTCGACGTCGACGTTGGTGTTCTCGCCGGAGAGCTTCTGGTCGTAGATGATGATCGACGGGATCTGGTAGTCCCAGGCGATCTCGAACGCCAGTCGAGTCTGCTCGTAGGCTTCCTCGATGTTCCCGGGCGCGAAGACGACGCGCTGGGAGTCACCCTGACTCGTATAGAGGATGTGCTCTAAGTCGGACTGTTCGGGTTTCGTCGGCATCCCGGTCGAGGGACCGGCACGCATGGCCTCGATGAGGACCACTGGGGTCTCGGTCATCTCGGCGAGACCCAGTGGCTCGCTCATCAGTGCAAAGCCACCGCCGGACGAGCCGGACATCGCCTTGACGCCGGCGTGGCTCGCACCGACTGCCAGCGCCGCGGCAGCGATTTCGTCTTCGACCTGCTCGGAGATCCCACCCATGTCGGGGAAGTTCTGACTGAGGATGGTAAAGACGTCCGTCCACGGCGTCATCGGGTAGCCGGAAATGAACCGACAGCCGGCGTCGATCGCGCCGTAGGCGATCGCGTTCGAGCCCGACAGCAGCGCCTGCTCGGTGTCGTGAGTGCCTTCGGGGGCGCGCAGGTCGTGCTCGAACTCGTACTCCTCGTTGATGATGTCGTAGGCCTCGTGGAGGATCTCGATGTTCGCCTCGAGAATCTCGCCGCCCATCGCGTCGGACATCAGGTCCTCGATGTGCTCTAAGTCCATCTCGAGCAGCGCAGCCGTCACGCCGACGCCGGCGGTATTGCGCATGACCTCACGGCCGTGTTCCCGGGCGAGGGCGCGAAGATCCATCGGGAAGACGTGCCAGTCGTTCTCCTCGGCACGGGCCTCGAGATTGAGCGCTTCGACGTCCTCCTCGCTGATGAGGCCCTCGTCGTAGACGATGATCCCGCCGTCGCGGAGTTCATCGAGGTTCTCCGAGAGGGGTTTGATCTCCTCGTTCCCGTAGTAGGCATCTTCCTGGGGGTTGCGGGCGAACGAGTCGCCCAGCGCGAGCAGGAAGTTGTACCCGTCGCCCCGTGACTGTACCTCGTGGTCTGCGGCACGAATCTCGACGTACGTGTGGCCGCCGCGGATCCGCGACGGATAGTGCCGGTGAGTGAATACGTCGAGCCCCGAGCGCATCAGCGCCTTGGCGAAATTCTGGCTCGTCGAGTCGATCCCGTCGCCGGAACCGCCCGCGATTCGCCAGATAAGTTCGTCGCTACTCATAGTGGATCAGTGGCCGATGGGCCAACCGTACTCGGATTTTCGCACTACCGTGCCTAAAGCCTTTGCTATGGATTGACAAGTATCTTTCGTGAAGAATGAACGTCCATTGAATAATATGCCACGGAAGATCATTATCGATAAGCCGACGCCGCGTTCTCCCTCATTACGTCAGCGTGACCTATCACTGTCCGATGACCGACCGCCGGTACCTTTTATATCCTATTCATGCTATCCTATCCCATGGGTTACATCGTTCGGATGCCGAAACTCGGGCTCGAGATGGAACGCGGAACGCTTCTCGAGTGGGCGATTGATGAGGGCGACGCCGTCTCCGAGGGAGAGTTAGTCGCAGAAGTGGAGTCGGAAAAGAGTATCGGGGAAGTCGAGGCCCGCGAAGACGGCGTGTTGCGACGGACCTATCTCGAGGTCGACGAGACGGTCCCGCCGGGGACCCCGATCGGGATCGTCGCACCGAGCGATGCCGACATCAGCGATCTCGAGGACGAAGCGACAGCCGATCTCGAAGCCAACGTCGAGGTCGACGAAGCCGAGTCCGAGCCGGAACCGGAGGAGAGCACGGCCGAACCAGCCGCAAGCGGGGGCGATACCAGCGCCGGTGGGGCGACAGCCGATGAAGTCCAGGCCTCACCCCGAGCCCGAGATCGGGCGGACGAACTGGGTGTCGAGCTATCGACCGTCGAAGGAACCGGCTATCAGGGGTCGATCACCGAGGAGGACGTCGAACGGGCGGCCAGCGAGGGGACGGGAGAAGGTGCTGGCGAGCTGAACGCGTCACCGCGGGCGCGCTCCCGCGCCGACGAACTGGGTGTCGATCTCACAACCGTCGAAGGAACCGGCTATCAGGGCGCGATCACCGAAGACGACGTCGAGGCGGCCGCCGCTGCCGAGACCGGCGGGACGAGTCGAACGCTCGCGGCGGAACGGCCGTTCGGCGGGATGCGCAAGACGATCGCCTCGCGGCTGAGCGAGAGCGATCGCGAGGCCGTCCACGTGACCGTCCACCGCGAGGCCGACGCCGAGGCGCTGCTTTCGGCTGCCGACGCTGCCGACGACGTCCTCGAGACCGACGTCTCTGTCCAGGACGTCCTCCTCCGGACAATCTCGGCGACGCTCGCGGATCACCCCGCGTTCAACGCGACGTTCGAAGACGACGTCCACGAACTCTGGGAGGAACACAACATCGGGATCGCCGTCGATATCGAACAGGGGCTGATCGCGCCCGTACTCCCGGACGTTGAGAGCAAATCGCTCGCCGAACTCGCCGACGAGCGACGGGACCTCGTCGGCCGTGCGACCAGCGGTGATTACACGATGGACGATCTCCAGGGCGGGACGTTCACCGTGACGAATCTCGGCGTCCTCGGCATCGAGGCGTTCGACCCGGTCATCAACCCGCCGCAGGTCGCCATCCTCGGTGTCGACGCCATCACCGAACAGCCGACCCGTGGCGACGACGACGGCATCGAATGGCGACGCCACCTCCCGTTCGATCTCTCGTTCGACCACCGGGTCGTCGACGGCGCGGACGCCGCTCGATTCCTCGAGACGCTCGTCGACTACGTCGAGGAACCGTGGCCGCTGCTTCCGGACGACGTTGCCGAGGCGGCCGACCGCGGGGCCGGCAGTGCGGCCGAGACAGAGATGCCCGGCCGGTCGGTTACCGCCACGAACCCCGAGGGAATGCACGGTCGCATCGAGGCGGGCTCCTTCGAGTGGACGTACGACGAACCCGAATCCAGCGGCGGCACCGAGACCGGCCCGACCCCGGTCGACGTCGCCCTCAGTGGCCTCGCCTCGTGTCTCTCGCTGAGTACCAGGTTCCAGGCGAGCAAACGCGACATGTCGGTCGACGAAATTCGGGTCGACGTCGACGGGACTCCCGACGAGGGGTCGGTCGAAGAGATCGCGGCGACGATCCGGCTCGCGACCGACGCAGACGACGAGGCCGTCGACCGGCTCGTCGACCTCGGGGAGCGGGGCTGTCACGTCTCGCAGATGCTTCGAGAGGACCTCGAACTCGACCTCTCCTGGGAACGGCTCTAAAATCGGGGACGGCCCGTTTGACGGTCCGTTACTCCGGGTACGTCCGATCCGGTTCCGGCATCGCGTCGACGTTCGCCGCGGTCTCGAAGATCGCGCCGTTGAGTTCGTCGGCGGTGTCGAAGTACCAGTACTCGGTGCCGCCGTAGTTGCCGCTTTGGATGACCGGCAGGCCGGCGTCTTCGAACTCCTTGACGACCGCGTGTGGATCGTCGAAGGCGAAACAGGCGACGTGATGGAGCCCTTCGCCGTGTTCTTCGAGGTGTTCCGTGTAGATACTCTCTCCCTCGAGCGGTTCGATCAGCTCGATCATCGTCTCGCCGAGCTGGGTGAGCGCGAGTACCATCGAATACTCGTGTGATTCGCCGTGGTAGGTCCGGTCGGTGAGCGTCGGCGGCTCGAACCGATAGACCTCCCACGGGCCGACCCCGAGGATCGAGCCGAACCGGTCCATCCCGTCGTCGATGTCCTCGACGACGAACGCGACCTGCGATAGTTCTGGAATCTCGACGTCCACTTGTGGAATGTTGTCGCTTACCATTGTGGCGAGAGTCGGTACCACAACGGTCGATGTAATCCTTTGCCCGTGCCCGCCGCCCTGACACCGGCTACTCCGTCCGCGGCTCGTCGATGGGGGCGACCTCGAACGCGCCAGTTCGTGCGCCCGCCTCGAGCGTCGCGTCGACGTCGACGAGTCGCGGCCCGTCCGGGACCGGCGTCAGTTCGACCATCGCGTCCGTGAGTTCGAGTTCGCGCTCGCCGTCGGCCCCGACGACGCCGTCGGGCACGTCGAACGTGGCGGATTCGTTCGGTTCGAGTCGCTCACACGACGCGACGCCGATCGTCGCGGTGACGCCCGGCGCGACGATTGCACGGACGCATCGGGGCGCATCGTCGGGATCGGTGAGTCGGACGGCGACGCCGCCAGGATCAATGGGAGACAGCGGCTCGAGAGCGCCTGCGACGGCTGGGAGCCCGATGTTTCCGGGGTGGGCCTGTGACACGACCCCGCCGCGGAGATCGGACGGATCGAGCAGCGCGCGTGTCCCAATAAACGACTTCGAGGAGACCTCTGCGGCTGCAAGTCCGGTCAGCCGCCGCTCGCCGGTCGGCGTCTCGGCGCGTGCCTCGACCGTACCGTGTCGCGTTGTCACCGCGTCGGCTGGGACCGTTCCAGTCGCGACGAGTGCCGCAGCCGCGCCCGCAACGGTGCCGTCGACGGCTGCAGGGACGACGTTGTTCGTGCCCGTCGAGACGGCAACAAGGGGGACGTCACCGAGTTCGAGCGCGGCGTCGCGGGTCGTGCCGTCGCCGCCGAGGACGACTGCGGCGTCGGCTTCGTCACGAAAGCGGGCTGCTGCCCGTCGGGTGTCGGCCGAACTCTCCTCGATCGGCATCTCGAGCGTCGTCGCGTCTATTCCTTCATCTTCAGGTGCTTTCGCGACCACGTGGTCGGCGATTCCTGTCCGGTCGGGCATGACGAGCACTTCGACGGGCTCGCCTGCGACGGTCAGGCCGTCGCAGACGCACTCGGCGACCCGGCGCTTCGCGTAGTTGTCGACGACGCTCGCGCCGCCGGTGAGCCGGCGGATGTCCCGTCCTGCCGCGGGGTTGACGATCAGTCCGATAGTCGCCACGTGGAGACCTCGTTATGAGATCCGCTCGATCGCGGCTCTGACATCGTCGTCATCGGGCAGGACCTCCTGCTCGAGCGGTGGACTGAACGGCATGTGCGTATCCGGCGTGCCGACCCGCTGGATCGGTGCGTCGAGGCTGAAGAACGCCTCCTCCTGGACGCGCGTGGCGATCTCCGCGTGGGTGCCATAGGAGAGCGGACTCTCGTCGGCGACGACGAGTCGGCCCGTCTTCTCGACGCTCTCGACGATCGTGTCGGTATCGAGCGGGTACAGCGAGCGCGGGTCGATGACCTCGACGCTCACGTCGCCCTCGAGCGAGTCGGCTACGCCGAGTGACTCGCCGACGAGTCGCTGGGTGGCGACGACGGTGACGTCTTCACCTTCGCGTTCGACGGCCGCCTCGCCGATCGGGACCGTATAGTCCTCGTCCGTCGGGACCTCGCCCGACTGTTCGTAGATCATCTTGTTCTCGAAGACGAAGACGGGATCGTCCGAGCGGATGGCGGCTTTCGTCAGCCCCTTCGCGCTCGCCGCGGTTCCGGGAGCGACGGCTTTCAGCCCTGGGAAGTGGGCGATCCAGGTATGGACCGTCCCCGAGTGCTGGCTGGCGGCGCCCATGCCACCTCCCTCGGTGGTCCGGACGGTGACCGGCAGTTCAGCTTTCCCGCCGAACATGTAGTGCATCTTCGCCATCTGGTTCATGATCTGTTCCATCGAGACGCCCATGAAATCCGAGAACATGAGCTCGACGACCGGCCGCGTCCCCGTCGCCGCCGCGCCGGTCGCCGCGCCCATGAAGCCGGCCTCGCTGATCGGCGTATCCCGGACCCGCTCCTCGCCGAACTCTTCGTAGAGGCCGCCCGTTACCTCAAGGACGCCGCCGAAGAGCCCGACGTCTTCGCCCATCAGGTAGACGTCCTCGTCGCGCTCGAGTTCTTCGCGGAGGCCCTGTCGGATCGCCTCCCGTACGGTCATCGTCTCGGTCTCCTGTTCGAGTTCTGCCTGTGCAGTCATCGGTGGTCACCTCCGTTTTCGCCGCCGTCAGTCCGGGCGACGTTCGCGAATCGCTCGAGTTCCGGCGGCTGGTCAACGAACATGTCTTCGTAGGCCGCGCTCGCTTCCGGTGCGTCCGTCTCCTGTGCGTATTCGACGGCGTCGTCGATCGACGCCTCGATCTCGGATCGGAGGTCGTCGAACTCCTCCTGGGTCAGTTCGCCGCGCTCGATCAGTCGGTCTTTGAACGATTCGATCGGATCCTGGTCTTTCCAGCGTTCGATCTCCTCGTCTTCGCGGTAGGGCTCCTCGTCGCCCTCGTAGTGACCGCGGTAGCGGTACGTCTGTGCTTCGACCATCGTCGGCCCGTCGCCGGCGCGCGCTCGCTCTCGGGCTTCGGCGACCGCCTCCGCGACGGCAGTGATATCCATGCCGTCAACCGTCACGCCGGGGATGTCGTAGGCCTGGGCCGTATCGCTCAGGTTGTCGAGGTTGTGCTGTTTCTCGACCGGCGTCCCCTCTCCGTAGTGGTTGTTCTCGACGACGAAGATCGCCGGCAGGTCCCACGTCGAAGCGAGGTTGATCGCCTCGTGGACCTGTCCCTGGGCGACCGCGCCGTCGCCGAGGAAGCCGACCGCAACCTGGTCGCGGTCCTGATAGTCGATCGACAGCGCCGCGCCGGTCGCCATCGGCGGCCCCGCACCGACGATGCCGTTCGCGCCGAGCATCCCGGCGTCGACGTCCGCGATGTGCATCGAGCCACCCTTCCCATTACAGTAGCCCTCGGCCTTGCCGTAGAGTTCGGCCATCATGTACTTCGGATCGAGCCCCTTCGCGATGCAGTGGCCGTGCCCGCGGTGCGTGCTCGCGATGTAGTCGTCTGAATCGAGCGACGCACAGGTGCCGACGCCGACCGCCTCCTCACCGATATACAGGTGGACGAACCCCGGTATCTCGCCGTCTGCGAACCGATCCCCTGCCTCTTCGTCGAACGCCCGGATAGTTACCATCCGGCGTAGTGCTTCCCGTCGACCGTCTGCAGTTTCAAGGTCAAAATTTGCCATGTGGCTATCCTGAGGTACGGCACCATCCCACATATATCTAGCATTTATAATTGTGTAGTATTACCCGGGAAACTGTATCTGAAACGCGACTTACACGGTTTGATACTGATCTCACTCGAGTCGCGAATACGTCGGAACTGACGTCTGCCAGTCTCTCCCGGCGGAGAGGTCGCCGTTTGCGCGCAATCGTGCCCGCCCGCTCTTCGTCACCGCTCGAATCCGTCGGGAACGACCGGCTCGAGGCCGGTCTCAGCAATAAAATCGGCGAGGAAGTCGACACGATCGGGAATCTCGGTCGGCCGATGGGAGTCAGTGCCAACGGTCACGGCCACGTCGTACTCGCGGAGGAGCGACAGCAATCGATCGGACGGGTGGACGACGCCGGCGTCGGACAGCGCCCGGCCGGCATTGATCTCGGGGATCGTCCGCGAGTCGGCGAACGCCTGTGCCACGCGCCGGTAGTGGTCGTCAGTCGCCCGGCCTCGCAACGGCGGCGTCCGCTCGAGCAAGTCGACGTGGGCTGCGATTTCGAACAGTTCCGACTCGACGAGCGCGACGAGCTGGTCGAAATAGTCGTCGACGACCGCGTCGCGTTCGGCGCCGCTCATCGCGTCGAAGTGAGACGATACCTGCACGTTACGGCCGTCGACGTCGTGGACGCTCCCGATCGCGTAGTCAAATCCCGCCTCCGAGAGGAAGGCGTCGATGGCGGCCTCGTCTCGCGGATCGTAGTCCATCTCGACGGCGTCGTAAATCTCGAGACTGAACTCCTCGCGAACGCGGTCGATCCCCTGCCGGCGACGCTCGTAGGTGAGATCGAGATTGAACCCGTAGACGCTACGCATCGACGCGTGATAGTCGCGCGTGGCCACGTTGCAGTGGTCGGCGACACCGACGCCCTCGAGCCCGGCCGACTCGGCAGCTCGGACCATCGACCGGAGGAACTCGCCGTCCGAATAGTTCGAGTGGACGTGAAAATCCCGCATACGTCGTCGACCACGGAGGACGGGTTAGATGTTACGCTCGAGAAACGCCGCTCGAATCAATAGGTAGAACGCCCGCGCACGTTAGCAGCCGGCGACGGAGCGTTACTCGTTACGTGGGTTGCTCGGGTGGTAATTCGTGTCGTACTCGCCGGGCTGGTCGTCGACGCGGTCGGGGTTGAGTCGGCCCGATAGGAGCATGAAGTCGACCAGCGTCAGCGCGAGCATCGCCTCGACGACGGGAACGCCACGGGGCGGGAGCACGGGGTCGTGACGGCCGATGACCTTCTCCTCTTTGAGCTCGCCGGTCTCCCAGTCGGCAGTCTGCTGGGACTTGGGAATCGACGTCGGCGCGTGCAGCGTGACCTCGCCGTAGATCGGCTCGCCGCTCGAGATGCCACCCTGGATGCCGCCGTGGTCGTTCTCCACGGGAACCGGATTGCCCTCGTCGTCGAACTCCCAGTCGTCGTTGCGCTCCTTGCCGGTCCACTCGGCGGCCTCCGTACCGAGGCCGAACTCGAAGGCAGTCGCCGCTGGGACGGCCATCATGGCCTGGCCGAGTCGCGCGGAGAGGGAGTCAAAACGCGGCGCGCCGAGGCCGACGGGGACGCCCTGGGCCTCGAAGTAGATGCTGCCGCCGATGGAGTCGCCCTCCTCCTGATACTCCGCGATCCGCTCTTGCATCTCCTCGGCGGTTTCGGGGTGGGCACACCGGACGTCGTTTTCTTCCGAGTGCTCGAGGATCTCCTCGAAGCTCACTTCTGGGGCCTCGATATCACCGATCTGGTTGACGTGGGCTTTGAGCTCGATCCCCTCGCGCGCCAGGAGCTTCTTCGCGATCGCGCCTGCGGCGACCCAGTTGACCGTCTCACGCGCGGAGGAACGGCCGCCGCCGCCCCAGTTGCGCGTGCCGAACTTGGCCGAGTAGGTGAAATCGCCGTGGCTCGGTCGCGGCGCGGTGATGAAGGGCTCGTACTTGCCCGAGCGGGCGTCTTTGTTCTGGATGACCAGGCCGATCGGCGTGCCCGTCGTGTAGCCATCCTGAATCCCGGATTTGATCGCAACGTCGTCGGGTTCGCCGCGGCTGGTCGTGATCATCGACTGGCCCGGCTTGCGCCGATCGAGGTCTTTCTGAATGTCTGCTTCTGTCAGCTCGAGGCCGGCGGGACAGCCCGAGATGGTACAGCCCATCGCCTCCCCGTGGCTCTCGCCGAACGTGGTCACCTGAAAGAGGCGACCGAAGCGGTTGCCGTTCATTACCACGTCCTCGGGGACGGGGACACTTAGCCCTGCAGGATTCTCGCACGACGGCCTACCCGTCACCTGTGCGATCGGCGTCCGTCACGACAGTGGAGAGGCGGACACCTCTGGTGTGGGTGCCAACTGAACGCGTGGCGCGATAGGTGCTGGCTGTCGCTGCAGGCGACGCGCTCATCTATTTGTGATGTGCAAACACATGACTAGCTATGAGCGACGAACAGTTCGAACCCGATCTGCGTGCGCTCCGCGTAGCGGCCGACGAGTTCCCGTTCGACGATGTCGTCCGCTTGCTCGGGGACTGCCACACTCGCTCCGTGCTCGTCTACCTCCACGACAGCCCAGCGCCGTCGCTCGAGGAATTGGCCGACGTGGTCGCCGCCGCAGCCGCCAGCGAGACGGGAACGATCGCCGCACCGTCCGACCACGACCGGATTCGACTGCGGCTGTATCATTCGATCCTGCCTCGACTCGAGGACCTGGGATTCATTACGTTCGATACTGCGGCGAAGACCGTCACCGACACCGACATTCCGGAGGCCGTCAGCGCCGCGCTGGGGGTGACCGACTCGGAGCCATGAACGAACTTGGTGATCCAATCGAGACGGTCGAAGGCCAACGGAAAACGCTCGAGGTCCATACCGACGACGACGCGGTTTTCGAGGGGCTCCGTCGGCAGTTCGAGACGCGAAACGTCGACGTGGGCCGCCAGTCGCTTGGCCCGCTCGACGGGACGGGGTTCGTGATCATCCGGAGCGCCGACGGCACGTTCCGCGGTGCGTTAGGACTCGATCAGTTTGCGGCGCTCCTCTCGCCGCGGACCCATCCGCCGTGGGAACTCGCCGAGACCGACGACGATCGAGCGGAACTGTTCAGCTTCCTCGAGGAGACGTTGTTCACCTCCTACAGTCGTCGGCAGATGCTGGCAACGACCCGCGAGATCGAAGACCGGGCGTGGCGTGTCGGGGCCGGCCGGTTGTATGCGGGGTTCGAACGCGCGCCGGCGTTCGCGGCACAGACGGACGTCTACGAGCGATTCGGGCGTCACGACTCGCTGACGGTCGCGGTGTTTATAGACGACGAGTGGACCGAGCCCGTCCCCGAGGGTGTGGCCGTCGTCTCGGAGCGCGACAGCGAGCTCGGCGACTACTGGTTCGTCGTCTTCGACGGTGGCGACAACGAGCAGGAAGCCTGTGCGTTACTCGCAGAAGAGCGCCATCCGGGGTCGTTCTACGGGTTCTGGACGTACGATCCGGCGATGGTCGCAGAGCTGATCACGTATCTCGAGACGACGTACGAGATCCCCGAGTGACTCTCCTGTGGACACGTCCGCTTGGCCAGCTATGGCGCTTCCGCCCCGGAACAGACTCCGTCGGCGGAGGGGTTATACGACCGAGGCAATTTAAAGAGGGCAATGACGGCTTCCGCGTTGACCGACAGTCTCAGGGAAACGCTTGCGTGCTTCGACAACGCTGGGGTCCCGCGGACAACGAGCGAAGTAGCGGACCGGCTCGATCTCGGCCGCCGGAGCACCTACGACCGGCTCGACCGGCTCGTCGAGCGCGACCGGCTCGAGACGAAGAAAGTCGGTGCGAGCGCCCGCGTCTGGTGGCAACCACCGGCAGCGGGCGGGCGGGCCACTGCAGGCGGGGACCAGGAGCGTACAACCGTTACTGGACCACTGGTCGACGACGTGATCAACGACGCGGAGATCGGCCTGTTCGTCCTCGATGCGGATCTCGAGGTGGTGTGGCTCAACCAGACGGCCGAGCAGTACTTCGATCTCGATCGCGAACACGCAGTCGGCCGGGACAAACGAGCGCTCGTGACGGACCACCTCTCGACCGTTATCGACGACGGTGCATCGTTCGCCGAGACCGTGCTGGCAACCTACGAGGACAATACGTATGCCGAACGGTTCGAGTGTCTCGTCACGGCGAGTGAGAACCGCGAAGCGCGCTGGCTCGAGCACCGGAGCAAGCCGATCGAGTCCGGCGACTACGCCGGCGGCCGAATCGAACTCTACTACGACGTCAGCGACCGGAAACGCTCGGAGCACGCCCATCGCGCGGAACGAACCCTCCTCGAGCGCGTCCTCGAGGCGAGTCCAACGGGGATCGGCATCTTCGACGCTGATGGCGAAGTGCAACGTGTCAACCAACAGTTCATCGAGTGCCTTGGGCTGGCTGGGGACGATCCGGAGACATACGTGCTTGGTGACCAGCCCCTGCTCGACGAGGACGGGGCGGTGATCCCATATGCGGAGCGGCCGGCACCGCGGGTGCTCGCGACCGGCGAGTCGGTCGTCGACCAGCACAGTCAGGTCCGCGGCCACGACGGCCAGCTGCGGTGGCTCTCGATAAACGCTGAACCGATCGACGATCACGGTGTCGTCGTCACGATCGACAACATTACGAAACTCAAAGAGCAGGCACGCCACCTCGAGCGCCAGCACGACGAACTCGTGGCCGAACTCGAGGGGGTCTTCGAGCGGGTCGACGACGCGTTCTACGCACTCGACAACGAGTTGCGATTTACCTACGTCAACGACCGCGCCGAAACGCTGCTGGGCCATCCTGAGTCCGAACTACTTGGCAGGAACATCTGGCAGGCGCTGTCCGTCGACGACGCCGATCCACTCCGTGACCGGTTCGAGACGGCGCTCGCCACCCAGACCGACACGAGTTTCGAACGCTACTCTGAGCCACTCGACATCTGGGAGCTCGTCAGAGTGTACCCCTCTGAATCTGGCCTCTCGATTTACTTTACGGATATCACCGAGCACAAGCGAAAAGAGCGCCAGCTCCGCGAACACGAAGCCAGTCTCGAGCGAACGACGGAACTGCTCGAACAATCCCAGCAACTGGCGAACGTGGGTGCGTGGGAACTCGACGTGACCACGACGCCCGCCGACCTCCGGTGGACCGACGAGGTCTATCGGATCTACGGTCTCTCACCCGATGAGGAAATCGAACGCGAGCAATCGATCTCGTTCTACCATCCCGAGGATCGGCCGCGGATCCGCGAGGCGGTCGAGCACGCGATCGAAGACGGTGAACCATACGATCTCACGCTCCGAATCGAACCGGCCGACGGTGGCCTGCGATGGGTCCGGGGCATTTGCAATCCTGTGGAAGCCGATGGCGAAGTGGTAACGCTTCGTGGTGCGTTTCAGGACGTTACCGAGCGGATCGAGCACGAACAGGACCTCGAGCGCCAGCGCGAGCAACTCGCCGCGCTTAACAACCTCAACGACGTCGTCCGCAGCATCACCGACGAGGTGATCGCTCAGTCGACACGCGAAGAGATCGAGCGCGTCGTCTGTGAGCGCCTCGCCGAGACGGAGTCGTACCTGTTCGCCTGGATCGGCGACGTCGACATCGCAACCCAGACGGTAACTATGCGAACGGAGGCCGGTGTCGAAGGCTATCTCGACGAGATCACGATCTCGACCGACCCCGACGACGAGCGCAGTCGGGGGCCGACTGGCCGGGCGATCCTCGAGCGCGAAACCCAGACGACACAGGATATCGAGGCCGACAGCAGACACGACCCCTGGCGCGACCACATCGAACAGTACGGCTTCCGCTCGTCGGCGGCGATCCCGATCATCTACGAGGACACCGTCTACGGGGTATTGAACGTCTACGCCGACCGATCGGACGCGTTCGAGGACGAGGAACGGGCAGTCATCAGTCAACTGGGAGAGGTAGTGGGCCATGCGATCGCTGCCACCGAGCGCAAGCGGGCGTTGATGAGCGACGACGTCGTCGAACTCCAGTTTCGCGTTCGCGATATTTTCGCCGCCGTCGGCGCCGACATGACGACCGATGGCTCGATCACGATCGATCACATGGTCCCCATCGAGAACGACGAGTACCTCGTCTACGGGACGATCACCGAGGATGCGATCGCGGGAATGGACGCACTCGTCGACGCGCTTCCACACTGGGTGGATGTCACCTATCGGACCGCAGACGGGCCGACGAGCTTCGAACTCCGGCTTTCCGACCCGCCGGTGCTGTCGACGATTGCCTCGCTGGGAGGGGCCATCGAACGCGTTGTCATCGAAGACGGCGACTACCGGATGACGGTTCTCCTCGCACCGGGTGCTGACGTTCGGCGAGCGATCGATGTCGTGCAGACAACCTATCCGGCCGCGGAACTGCTGAAACATCGCCAGATCACACGTCCCGACACCACCGCCGAACGCGTCCGTCACGTGCTGACGGACGAGCTTACCGACCGCCAGCGAGCGGCCCTCGAGGCCGCCTATCACGCGGGCTTTTTCGAGTGGCCTCGCGATGCCACTGGCGAGGACATCTCCGCGTCGCTCGAGATCGCACCGGCGACGTTCCATCAGCACCTCCGGCGCGCACAGAAGAAGATCTTCAACTCGTTACTTTCGGGCTCGAGGGGGCCTTGACCGCGTCGTGTGTCGGCTGCCCTCCGCCACACAGCGGTTACGCCCGTCGCTCGAGGTCGATGCCCACCTCCTCGAGCATGCCGAAGAAGCCGGGGAACGAGACGTCGACGTGATCGGCACCCTCGACGGTGGTCTCGCCGTCGGCGACCAGTCCCGCGAGTGCGAGCGCCATGATGATCCGGTGATCATCGCGGCCCGAAACGGTCGCCCCCTCGAGTTCTGACGCGCCGCCGTGGATCGTCAGCGAGTCCTGCTCTTCGGTGGTCTCGATGCCCATCTTGCCTAACTCCTCGGCCATCGCACTCACGCGGTCGGTTTCCTTGTAGCGGACGTGCTCGGCGTTCGTAATCCGTGTGTCGCCGTCGGCGACCGCTCCGAGCGTCGCGATCGTTGGGAGCAAGTCAGGTGTGTCCTCGACGTCGACCTCGATACCGGAGAGTGGGGCCTGCGAGATGTCGATCGTCCCCTCGTCTTGGTTCCAGTCGACATCGGCACCCATCCGCTCGACGATCTCGACGATCGCACTGTCACCCTGTGCGCTGGGGTGGGCACCCTCGATCCGAACCGTCTCGCCCTCGGCGGCGGCGATCGCACCCGCCGCCAGCGGGTAAGAGATCGACGAGAAATCGCCGGGGACTGCGTACTCGCCGCCTGCAGGCGCGTAGGATTGCCCGCCGTCGACCGCGAAGCCGGTCTCCGTCTTGTGGGCGTCGACGCCGAAGTCGGAGAGCACCTCGAGCGTGATATCGACGTACGGTGCGGATTTGAGCTCGGTCTCGAGGTCGAGTTCGATTCCCTCGTCGGTGACCGCGCCGGCCATCAGCAGGGCGGTGATGTACTGCGAGGAGACGTCACCCGGAATCGAGACTGCACCGCCAGCCAGCGGGCCGGTGACGACCAGCGGAGCCTGCCCGTTTCCGCGTGTGCTGTCCGCTTCCACACCGAGGTCGGCGAGCGCCTCGAGCAGCGGCCCCTGCGGGCGCGAGCGCAGTGACTCGTCGCCGGTCAGCACCGACGTGCCGTCAGCGAGCGCCGCCGCCGCGGTGACGAGTCGCATCGTCGTGCCGCTGTTCGCACAGTCGATGACATCCGCCGGCACATCGGGGCGGCCATCGAAGCCGTCGATCTCGAGCGTGCCGTCGTCGTGTCGGTCGACGTCGCCGCCGAACAAGTCGACGGCGCGGGCGGTCGCCTGCGTGTCCGCACTCCAGAGGGCGTCGCGAACGGTCGCTTCGCCGGCATAGCCCGCCGCGAGGATCGCACGGTGTGTATAACTCTTCGACGGCGGTGCCCGCGCCGTCCCGGCGACGCGCGAAGGCGTGATAGTGACGTTCATGGTCGCCCTGTGGGGTGGCCCCGTCTTACCGATACCGATCCTGCGAGTCCGACCCGCTCGAGCGGATCGAAAGCGAAACCCCCTAACCCGCTCCGAGAGTGGGTGCGAGCATGCACGACGACAGCGAGGTCGCCGTCCTTCGGCTCGGCCACCGCCCCGGCCGGGACGAGCGGATGACGACCCACGTCGGCCTGACCGCGCGGGCACTGGGTGCCGACCGCGTCCTCTTTCCCGACAACGCCGGCCAGTCGCTCGAGACCGTCAGGGACATCACCGACCGCTTCGGCGGCCCCTTCGAGGCCGAACTGACCGACTCGCCCCACGCCGTTATCCGAAACTGGGAGGGAAAGGTCGTCCACCTCACGATGTACGGCGAGCGCGTCCAGGACGTCGATGCCGAGATCCGGACGGCCCACGACAGCGAGGGCGACCCGCTCTTGCTCGTGGTCGGCTCCGAGAAGGTAACCTTCGACGTCTACGAGGAAGCCGACTGGAACGTCGGCGTCACCAACCAGCCCCACTCAGAGGTCGCCGGGCTGGCCGTCTTCCTCGACCGGCTGTTCGAAGGTCGGGAACTAGAGCAAGAATGGGACGACGCCGATCGAACGGTAATTCCAATGGAGACGGGCAAGCGGGTCGTGCCAGCAGACGACGCGGACGACCAGAGTTAACCTGACTACCCCAGTCGGTCGCACACACCGCGATATGATGCGCGGGAGTTAACAAGACTTAATGGCTTCATGCCGTTACGTGTAGGCAATGGCTTTTGAGGACCTGCTCGAGGACCCAGTAATTCAGAAATATTTGCACGAGCTGGTCGGTCCCACGGGGATGCCCGTCGCAGCGGCACCACCGGACGGCGAGGTGACCGACGAGGAACTCGCCGAGGAACTCGACCTCGAGTTGAACGACGTGCGGCGCGCGCTGTTCATTCTCTACGAGAACGATCTCGCGACCTATCGACGGCTGCGCGACGAGGACTCGGGGTGGCTGACCTACCTCTGGACCTTCGAGTACGACAACATCCCGGAGAACTTAGAAGAGGAGATGTATCGACTCCACGACGCCCTAGAGGAGCGCCAGGAGTACGAGCGCAACCACGAGTTTTACCTCTGTGAGATCTGTTCCATCCGCTTCGAGTTCGGCGAGGCGATGGACTTCGGCTTCGAGTGTCCCGAATGTGGCTCGCCGCTTGAATCGATGGAAAACGACCGCCTGGTCAACGCGATGGACGACCGCCTCGACGCGCTCGAGGACGAACTCAACATCGACGCGGACGCCTAATGGTCGTACTCGCAACCAAACTGTACGTCGAAGGTGACGCCCGCGAGCGATCGCTCGATTCGTTGCGCTCGCTGGTCAACAATGAGATCGGCGAACTCGATGCCGACTTCGACGTCGGTGTACGCCACGACGACTTCCCGTCGGTGACGATCGAAGGTGACGACGCGACCGTCGCACGAAACGTCCTCCGCGAGGCGTTCGGCGAGATCGTCCCCGACCTCGAGGCCGGCGAGACCTACACCGGCACGCTCGAGTCCTGGGACGACGACGGCTTCGTCCTCGATGCGGGACAGGGCGACGGCGTCCGGATTCCGACCGACGAACTCGGGCTCGGCCCAGGGTCGGCGACGCAGATCCGCGACCGATACGGGTTGGTCCAGCACATGCCGTTGCAGTTCGTCTACGGCGACGACGAGCCGTCTCGGCTCGCCGAGGAGACACAGGATCGTCTCTACGAGTGGACTCGCGGCGACGGCCGACTCAACGTCAACAGCGCAACCCGCGCGGAAGTGCGGGCCACGCTCAACCGCGCCGGCCACGCACAGGACTACGTCACCGTCGAGCGACTCGGCTTGCTCGAGCAAAGCGTCGTCTGTACCGAGGGCACCGATCCGCCGGGCCTGCTCGCAAGCATCGGCGAGTACCTCCCGGCCGAACTGCGTTGTGTCGTTCCCTAGTATGAACCGCCGGCTCGCCCTCGCAACGGTCGCGGTCGCCCTGCTGTTGATGGGTGCCGGCTGTGCGGCGTTCTCTGGTGGCATCTCCGACGAGCAACTCGACCGCGAGCAAAACTACAGCGACGTGCGTGACGGCGACGCCGACGTCACGATCGCGCTCGAGGACGGCGACCTCCTCGGCGGCGGCGAGTACCGAGCCGTCTACGACTTAAACGGGACCGAGGAACTCTCCTTGTCCCAGTCGACCATCTATAGCGAGGAGCCGCTGGATATCTACAGCGTCCGCTACTGGTACCCCAACGGGACCGTAGTCAACGGCTCGGACCTCGAGGTCGAACAGGGAGGCTCGGCGACGACCGTCACCGTCCCCGACGAAAACGGCACGCTCGCGCTCTCGGGCGATGCCGGACGCAAGACGTTCCGGCAACCGGCGTACGTCACGAGCTCCTACGAGGTGCGACTGCCCGAGAATCACCGCGCGTCGAACTTCCTGTTCGGCGAAATCTCACCGAACGGGTACGAACGTGAGGTCGTCGACGGGCAGGTGCGCCTCTCCTGGGACGAGATCGAGGCGGATCGCACGATCTCGCTACGATATTATCTCGCGCGAGACATTCAACTGTTCCTTGGTCTCATCAGTGTGTTCGGCCTGCTCGGTGCCATCGGTATCGGATACTACTACCGGCAGGTCAAACGACTCCGCGAACAACGCGAGGAGTTCGGTCTCGATCTCGAGGACGATTCCGACGGCGGACCACCGGGATTCCTGTAGTCGTTTCCGGGCACAGCCTGGAAACTTCTGCTACAGCAAACCGTATTAGTCGTGCATCGTTTGCTCGTCGAGCCAGACGACTTCCTTGTCCTCGATCTCGAGACGGCCCTTGACGTAGGCCGTATTCACCTGCGGTGGCTTGACCGCCCCGCGTCGGACGTCGCGTGGCATACCCACGTCGTCGATCAGCCACCCGTAATACCGACCCTCGTCGTCGGTAGCGTCGAAGACGAGCAGCTTCGGCGCGTTGACGCGGGCCGTCGTGCGAAACGAGGCCCCGAACACTCGCGGGAGATCGACCACTCTGACCCGCTCGCCGGCGGCGGTGATCGCCCCCGCGTTCCACGGATCATCGGCGTCCGCGAGTGCGGAGTCGTCCGCGATTCCGAGGACTGAGGCGACCGACTCGGCAGTGACACAGTAGCGTCGGTCCTCGAGGTCGAACGTGAGGACGGTCACCCGTTCGTCGTCGGTTGTCCCGTCGTGGTTCGGTGCCGGTTCCATTTGCTTTGAACACAGTCGACGGAGAAAATGAACGCTCCGAATCGTTCGACCGGATGGTAACGACGGAGACACATAAATCGAATGAACACACACGTCGGAGTCAACGTTTTATTCATGGGCGCTGATACACGAACAGGACGATGGCCCCGGATCTCTCAGAAAAGCTTCTCGGAATCGATGTCGATGGCACCGATCGATCCCGCGAGTCGGACCGCGCGAACGGCGAGGACGAAGTCTTCGTCCAGTTCGTCTTCGTCACCGTCGGTGAATACCGATTCGCCCTGCCGGTCGACGTCGTCAGAACGGTTACGGACCCGCCCACGGAGGTGACGCGAGTACCACGGACGCCACCTTCGATCGAGGGACTGATGGACCTCCGTGGCGAGATCACGGCAGTCATCGATCCGCGAGTTCATTTCCCAACTCCCGAGATCGAAACGGACCGTGAACGGCTGATCGTGTTCGATCGGCCGAGCGACCAGCAGTCGGCTGCGATCCGCGTCGACGACGTGATCGGCGTCGAGGTCGTCCCCGAGAGCAACGTGATCGATGACGACAGCGTCGCTGACAGTCCCCTCTCAGGTGATGCCCTCGAGCATCCGTTGGTCGGCGCACTCGTCATGCAGGAACACGAGCGATCGCAGTCTGACGAGCCGACGAACGTGACCGCGAGCGACCGCTCAGATGATGGGGCCGATGTCTTCGAGTCCAGCATCGGTGACGAGTCGACGCTGTCGTCGGCTGGCGGTGCGAGCGGTGGGTTCGGCGGCTCGATCGGCGAGACATTCGAGATCGAATCGGCCGAAGACGCCAGCGATGAACCCGACGGCGACGGGGCCGATGACGAGACACAGGAGGTCGTCGTCGAGGCAACCGCACTCATCGATGTCGAACGGATGCTGTTGGCGTCAGGGCAGCAGTGAGAGACACCGTCTCTTGCTCGTCCACTCGATGCAAGCATTTGCGCAGTAGATAGGAAGCGTCTCGCTGCAACCGGACACGCTCGAGACCGTGTTCCGCGCGAAATCTTCGAATCGTCTCTGACATTTATCACGACTGATAATGGGGAGACAGCATTTATCGTAGTTGTATCGCTACCAGAATCTGGTGTACTACTGAATGTCGACAGGGGTGCTCATCGTGGACGACTCTCATTTTATGCGAAACTTATTGCGCCAGATTCTGGAACAAGATTACCGCATCGTCGGAGAGGCGTCTAACGGGGCAGAAGCCGTCAAAATGTACAAAGAACACGATCCCGACGTCGTCATGATGGACATCGTGATGCCCAAATGCAACGGCATCAAGGCGACCGCAGCGATCAAGAAGATCGATCCGGACGCCAGCGTCATCATGTGTACGAGCGTTGGACAGCGTGAGAAGATGAAACTCGCCGTGAAGGCTGATGCGGACGGCTACGTCACGAAACCGTTCGAAGAACCCAGCGTCAGAAAGGCCCTTTCAGACGTCGTCGCTGCATGACGAGAGTACTCGTTGTCGACGACTCGAGGTTCATGCGGACAGTCATCGGCAACGCACTCGGCGACGCCGGCCACGAGGTCGAAACGGCTACAAACGGCTCGGAGGCTGTCGACCTCGCCGGGACGTTCGATCCGGACGTCATCACGATGGACGTCGAGATGCCCGAGATGGACGGCATCGACGCCGTCGAACGAATCATGACGACGAATCCGGCCCCGATACTGATGCTTAGCGCCCATACTGAATCCGGGGCAGAGGCCACGCTCGACGCCTTAGAGCGCGGTGCCGTCGACTTTCTCCAAAAGCCTGACGGCTCCGATTCGCGGACCATGGTCGATCTGACCACGGAGGTCGTCAAAAAAGTCGACGGTCTCGCCGAGGCAAACGTCTCGACGGTAGCGCTCGCTCGAGCCACTGCGACGGCCCACGCGACCCGTTCGAGACTCGCCGGGAACCCAGGGCAGGGGACGACAACGGGAAAAGCCGTCGCTGGCGGCAGTGCCGACGTGCAAGTAAACGGCGATCACGGGACGGGGACAGTCGGGCCAAACGCACGCCCTGGAATCGAGCCGTCGTCAGAGACCGACGAGGACACAGCATCGCTTCCCACCGAGCGGACGACCGCGCCGACCATCGTCCTCGGTGCGTCGACCGGCGGCCCGAAGATCGTCGAACGCCTGTTCGAGCAACTGCCGATCGACCTCGAGGCGAAGGTCCTGGTCGTCCAGCATATGCCGTCCGGGTTCACGGAACGGTTCGCAGATCGACTCGATACACACAGCGCGTACGACGTCTTCGAGGCGACCGATGGCGAGTGGCTCGAGCCCGGCGACATCGCGGTCGCACCGGGGAACACCCACCTCGAGGTGGCAACCGAAGCAAGCGGCTGTCTCCGCTTGCAACTCAGCGACGGCGAACGAGTCCACGGCGTCCGACCGTCGATCGACGTGACGATGGAAAGCGCCGCCGAAGAGGTCACAAGCGGGCTCTGTGGGGTCGTGTTGACCGGAATGGGATTCGATGGGGCGGCCGGAATCGAGGCGATCAAAGCCGCCGACGGCTACACGATCGCACAGGACGAGGCTACGAGCCCAGTTTTTGGTATCCCCTGTCAGGCAATCGAAACCGGCTGTGTCGACACGGTCGCACCCGCAGGCGGGATTGTCGACGCCATCGTCAACGCGTTCACGACGGACGGTGAGAACGATGACTGATTATCTGACAGAGTTCGTGCAGGAAAGCGAAGAACGAATCACGGAACTGAACAACGCCTTGCTCACCCTCGAGCGCGATCCCGACGACGAGGAGGCGATGGACAACATCTTCCGGATCGCTCACACGCTCAAGGGCAACTGTGGGGCGATGGGCCTCGAGTCGGCCAGCGATCTCGCCCACGCGATCGAGGACCTCCTCGACGCCGTCCGCGGTGACGACCTCGAGGTGACGCCGCCGCTGATGGACGACATCTTCGACGCCGTCGACGAACTCGAGGAGATGGTCGACGAGGTCGCCGTGGACGGCGAGGTCGAGACCGATCCGTCGTCGACGATCGACGCGCTTCGGAACCACCTCGAAGACGGCGAAGACAGAGCAGCGACAGAAGTCGTCACACCGTCAGCCGACGAGATCGACGCGGTGTGTTCGCGGTTCGACCCGCCGGCCGACGACGGCCACGACGTCTACCTCGCCCGGCCGACAGCGTCATGTACATCTCGCCGAACAGCTCGAGCGTCTCGAGCGTGAGTTCCTGTTCCTGCTTTGCCGTGCGCATGTGCTTTTCTTTCTTGTCCTCAAGGAAACTCTGCATGTCACCGCCGCTGTTGACGATCGAGAGCATGTAAGTCAGGAACTGTGAGAGGTCGTCGCTCGGCGTCTCGAGGGCCTGCTTTCGGATCGCCGTCCGGTAGTCGATGTCGAAGTATTCGGTCTCTTTGACGATGCTCTGGAACTCCTTTGCGACCTCGCCGTAGGTGTCGTCGGCTTGGGCCATCGCCTCGATGATCTCGAGTTGGTTCAGGCCGCCGACCGAGAGCGCGTACATAAACGACACCGAGTCGGTCAACAGCATGTTGATCTCACGCTTGCGTGTCGAGGCGCGTGAGTAGGGTACCGCAACCATCGAGCCGAACCCGATCACGAATCCGATCGAACCGAATAGCAGTCCGCTAAAAAAGACGATCGCCGGAACGCGCAACATCTCGATGATCGTAAGCAAAAGACCCTGGCCGACCGGCATCCCGATGATCGGTTCGTTCGAGAGGATGCCGAGCGCGAAGAGGCCGTAGCCAAGCAGTAGTCCGATCAGCCAGAGGCTCAGCCCGCTGATCATCCCGATGCCAAGCGACCGGGAGAGATAGAGCTCGACCGTATCGGTCATCCGAGCCTGAGAAAGTTTCGTCTCGACATCGGCGACGAACTCGCTGTCTTCATCAAACAGCCGATCGTACAGCGGATAGAAGTAATCACCGAGCGCGTCAGAACTAGCTGACATAGTCGAGCCGCCACTGGTGTTGGTTTTCAAGCTCATATGTCTCCGTTCTCGTCCTCGTTACCGTCCTCGTCCTTGTCTTCGCCCTCGTCGGCTTCGAAGATCCCAGTATTGCTGTCGGCCAGTGCGTCGTCACTGTCCGTGTTGTCGTTTCTGATACTGTCAGCTAAAAATATTACAAAGAAAAGTACGTTACTCCGATATGACCTCTCTCGAAAACGTCTCTACCGAAGACCTCCGCCAGATCTTGGCGGAGGTCGAGGGAAAAAAGCCATCACAACGGCTGATGGCGGCAATCAACTATCTTGAAGAAGACGGTGCGACGCTACAAGAGGTCGCTGAACGCTATGGATACACTGCTGGCTGGCTCTCGCGGTGGCTTGATCGACTCGAACGGCTCGCCGACGAGCCGTTCGAGGAGGTTGTCTACGACGAACACCGTTCAGGAAGGCCCTCAAAACTCTCCGACGAAGAGTATGAACGGTTCGTTGAAGCGCTCCACAAGTCTCCAGAGGAAGTTGGACTTAACGCGCCTGCGTGGTCCGTTCCACTAGCTCGTCACTATCTCGCCGAGGAATTCGGCGTTGAGTACTGTGAGCGTCACGTTCGACGATTGATGACCGAGGCCGGGCTGTCCTGGAAGACAGCCCGGCCGGAGTTTCATAAATCCGACGAGAGAGCACAGGAAGCATGGCAAGACGGGTTCAAAAAAAGCGCGACAACCTGGACGACGAATACACGATCTTAGCCATTGTTCAGACGCGACAGATTCTCTCGACACTGATTCACGCCTGGTTTCCCAAGGGAGAGCGCCCGTCACTCCCGGTGACGGGCGCGTGGGACAGCATCAAACTTCTCGGTGCAGTCAGCGATACTGACGAGACGTTCTTTCTCCCTTGCGAGGAGAACTTCAACAGCGACACGACGATTCGTCTTCTAGACGCACTCCAGACCGAGTTCGGCGAGAAAATCTGCGTTGTCCTCGACAACGCCTCGTATTTCACGGCGAACAGAGTCCAGGAGTTCGTTGAAGATACTCCGATCGAACTGTGTTACCTTCCGCGGGGTTCACCAGAGCTGAACCCCGCGGAAGAGTGCTGGCGACAACTCGATCAATCACTCGGCAACCGCCTCTTCGAAACGCTTGACGAACTTCGTGATGCTGCTCTCTGTGCACTGGACGACATCAACGTACCAGATGTCTTTACGTACTTATGTCCGTGAGTATGAAAATCGATCCATCGTCGCTCGTCTCGGTGGCATCGAACAGCGCCTCGTCGTCTTCGTCGGGCGTGTCGTCCTCGTCGTCGCTGAAGACCGTGTCAGTCTCGTCGCCGAATATCGATTGTTCACCATCACTGGCGCCATCGGTATCAGCCGATGCCGACGTATCGGCTGGCGATCCTGTCTCGACTGTCCGTGTCCCACCTTCTGGGTCCGTGGACGTGGCTTCAGTCACGTCCTCTTTACCGTCCGGCGGATCCGACGTGTCGGCTTCGATATCGATCGTTGGTGGTTCCGGTTCAGTCTCGGCGACTGTCTCGTCTTGATCCGCCGTCGATTCGGTATCGATATCGATCGTCGGTGGCTCTGGCTCAGATGAATCACTGGAGGGTGACGCCGACTCGGTCTCGGTAGCTGATTGCTCACTGACCGGAGTCGCCGAGGACCCGTTTGACTCGTCACCACGTTCTGCGTCGGAATCGCTGCTCGAGTCGGTGTCACCCGACTCGGGATCGAAGATCGAATCGAGATCGTCCTCGGGGAACATCGACTCGAAACCGGCGGAGTCCGGGTGACTGGCCGTGTCCCCGGTATCGGTCGCTCGCTCGGCATCCGGATCGTCGAGTTCGTCGATCGTCTCACCCATATCGTCGAACAGTCCTATCAAATCCTCGTCGTCGGCACCACCACTGTTGTCGTCGGTATCGATCGTCGACTCGTGTCGCTCCTCGTCCGATTCCGTGGATTGACTCGAACCAGTCGAGGATTCGGCCGCCTCCGTGAGGTTCTCATCGGTTGGCGATTCGGTATCGGTTACACCGTCGCTCGCTCCCGACTCGGAATCCGACTCCGGTGGCGCGGACGACTGGCTGCTCGAGTCGGTGGCCGCGTCTGTCTCGTCGGCAGTGGATGCCGCCTCGAGTGCGCTCGGATTGTCGTCGGGTCCGGACGCAGCGTCGGTGTCTGCCGCATCAGCCGCCGACGCCGATACTGCTGTGTCTTCGCGCTCTTCCTCCGGTTCGACAGCGAATTCGCTCTCTTCGCTGAGCCACGCCGGTTCATCGGCGACGTCATCGTCGTCGATAGCGAACGCCGTCGAATCGTCGCCGAGTTCCCACTCTCCTTCGTCGACGCCTTCGTCGACGGTACCAGGGAAGTCGAACTCGTCAGTATCAGCGCGGTCGACTTCGATGGCGTTCTCCTCTTCGACGTCACCGAGCGCGCTTGCGAGGCCGCTTGGCACCTGACCACGGTAGTCCTCGAACAGGGACTCCTCGGCCCGCTCCAAGAGGTCCATCGAGAGGTTGTAGGTCTCGTCCGTCGCCTCCGGCCGTGGCACGAGCTCTTCTTTCTCCTGGTCGACGTCGATCAGGACGCTTTCCATCTCGCGGAGGTCTTCGAGACTGTCCTCGAGTTGCCCGTTCGCGATCAGTGTGAGGATGGTATCGGGATCGTTGATGAAGGCCTGCACCGTCGCGGCGACCTGTGCGTACGTGTTCAGTCCGTTCTTGATGAGATACGCGAGGATGACTTCCCGTTTAAACGGCTCTGTTTAATCGCTAGACGGCGTCGAGTTGAGTCGTTAGAATCACTGTGTTGAAGCGGAAGACCGGAAATTGTGCCAACCCAAATCTTCCGCTTCACCGAACGCTGTGTCTGGATTGCTAAAAGAGTTGCTGACGATACGGACGAATCCGCCGCCCCGGAAGGTGGCGGCAGATTCGCCGATTATGCGATGATTCCGCTTCACTGCTTGCGAATTTACCTTGGGACGTCCTATCGAATGACCATTGACATACTGACGGAGATGCCACGAATAACCCGGGAGATCGGCCTTGAACCGGCCGATCTCCCTCATCCATCCACGCTATGTCTAGCGTTCGATAGGCTCGAAATGCGTGTGTGCCGAGTGCTGCTGCGCTATTCAGCGCAGCTGCACGAGACCGGTGAGATCGGCGCGATCGACGCAACGTACTTCGACCGCTCCCGTGCAAGTCGCCACTACTGCCGACGGACAAACTACCGCGTTCAGACGATGAAAGTGACGAAGCTCGTCGATACAGAGACGCAAGCGATTCTCGATTTGCACTGTACTACGACGTGGGAAGGGAGTGATGCAGAGATCTGTGAGCAACTCGCCCGCAAGCACGCGGGCGAGTTGCGCGTCCTCACGGCGGACAAGGGCTATGACTGTAACTGGCTTCGAGAAGACCTCCGAGAGCTCGACATTCGGCCGTTGATCAAGCACTGCGTCCATGCACCGTACGATCACGCGCACAACGCGCGGATCGATGACGAACTCTACGGCCAACGGGCAATGTCAGAAACCGTCTTCTCTTCTGTCAAGCGCTCGCTGGGCGTCGCCCTGCGAGCGCGAACCTGGTACCGAGAATTTCGTGAGATCGCGCTGATGTGTGCGGTTTACAACATCAAGAAGGCCGCAAAACAGGAAATTCCGCTCCCCTCATGCGATTAAACACGGCCGTTTAAACAGTTCCTCCTCGAGTTTCTCTCTGCTCCAACCGCGGTCGAACTGAATGCCTTCCAAGGTGTTCGAGTCCCCCATCTTGAGGAACTCGTCGGTTTCGGCCTGCCACTGGTAGACGTCCTGAACGTTGATCTCGTCGTGTTCGGCGTCGTAATGGTTGATCTCGGTCAGCGACTTGTTCCGGCGAACCTTTCGACCCTGAACCCGAGTCTGAGTCTGGATCGAGACCAGGTCCAGGGCCGTGAACATCGTCTTCGAGACGTTGATCGGGTCCGTCGTAAATCGCTTCAGGACCTCGTCGACGGAGTCGGCGTGGAAGGTGGTGTAAGTGGTGTGACCGGTCGACATAACCTGGAACAGCGTCCGCCCTTCCTCGCCACGGATCTCACCCATGACGATGTAGTCAGGACGCTGGCGCAGTGCGGCCTCGAGCAAGTCGAACTCGTCGACGTCACCCTGTTCGTCGTCGGAGAACGACGGCCGGGTGACGCTCGCAATCCAGTTGCGCTGTGGGAGTTCGACCTCGCGGGTGTCCTCGATCGAGACGATCTTGGCGCTCGAGGGGATAAACAGCGAGACCGCGTTCAGCGAGGTCGTCTTCCCGGATGCGGTACCTCCAGCGAAGATCAGGCTCTTGTGATTCTCGATACAGAGCCAGAGGAACGCCATCTCATCGAGGCTGAACGTGTTCCAGTTGATGAGGTCGATGGGGGTGAACGGAACGTCCTTGAACTGACGGATTGTGTAGTTGGTCCCGTGGTCGGAGACTTCCTTGCCAAGCGTCAACTGGGCTCGTGAGCCGTCTGGCAGCGTCGCGTCGACCTGTGGGAGTCGTTTGCTGATGCCCTTGCCGGATCGCTGGGCGAGTTTAACGACGAAGTCGTCGAGTTCGTCCTCGCCGTGGTAGATGTTGGAGATGATCTGTTCGTACTCGGAATGATAGACGAACACCGGCGAGTTGTACCCGTCACAGGAGATGTCCTCGACGTTGATGTCGTGTTTGATGCCATCGATACGCTCGTAGCCGATGAAGTCGCGTTTGAGCACGTAGAGCAACTTCTCTACCTGATACTCGCTCAGGGTGTCCGGATCGTCTTCGAGAATCGCTGGCTCGGGGCGGACCTCGATTCCGCCCAGTGGACTCGGCCCGTCGTCGTCGTCGCCATCGCCCTCGTCGTCGTCGAGAAGCCCCTGAAGCGTCTCGAGAATGCCTTTCGACGTGTCGTTCGCGGTTGCCTCGAAGAGATCGTAGCGTTTGAGGAGCCGCCGGGTTTCGTCCTCGATCACTGTCCGTCGACCGTCTTCTGTGGCTTTCTCCTTGACGCCCTCTTCGGAGTACTTGATTGCCGTCCTGAGTTTGCCCGAGAGGAACTCTTGGAGTTCCGCCTCGATCTCGTTCTGGTACGGCTCGATCATATAGTACTTCTTTTCGTTTTCCTTCTCCGAATGAAAGATGATAACGAAGGCGTAGGGTTTGTTCACCCAGTAGCGCTCGACCTCCCGAAAGTGGGTCTTCTTCTCCATCGGGACGGCTTTCTCGAGATCGTAACGGTTCGAGACGGTGGTGTTGCCTGCGGCTGTCGAGAAGAACTCGTCCTCGTCGATCTCCTCTTGAACGTTGACCGTCCGCTCTTCGACGATATCGTCGACTCCCATCGCGATGTCGTTGGCGGCTGCGAGCCGTCCCTCGAGCGTGTCCGGATCGAAACCGAGCGCCTCTTCTTCGTCGTGCCGGACGATGTCGCCGTTGCTATCGCGCGGACGACTGCCGTCATCGTCGTAGTAGTACTCCCACTTGTAGTGTTCCCAGCTCCAGACGTCCTTGACGACGGGCGTCGTCTCGGGATCGACGTACTCGAGAAACAGCTCTGAGAGCGCCGCCGCGGTTTCGCCGGCGGTCGGCAGAACGTTGTCCTCGAGATCGTCTGGGTGATGGCGCAAATACGTTTCTGGATCGAATTCGACCTGATCCCAGTCGTCCCCGCTGGGAACACTCGTCGTGCTGCCGTCATTGGTGTCGAGCCCAAGCTGTTCGTCCGCATCGGTGGGTTTGTTCGGATACAGGACGGATACCTCGTCCTCGTACCCGTATTCGTTCATGAACTCCTCCCACGTGTACGCTCCGACACGGATGGCCGAGTTCGTGCTCGGCTCAGATTCATGGGAACTCTCCTCTTCCGACGCAGAATCGGACGCCTCCCCCTCAGAAAAGTCCCCAGCATCCGACTGGTCGGCTTCGTCAATAGCCATTACATTCCTCCTAACTTTCTCCCCTCAAAAAATTCATCCGCCCATTACCATTTCTGATAATCCTACGCAGCCGTTTTCGACTGTCCGCCCCCAATTTTTGGGGGTCAAATAAGTCATTTAACAGTTATGGCCGAAATCTGCTCCGACGGCACACGAAGCGTGAGGTAGGCGAGGAGGGTATCGATCTGTTCGGGTTCGCTGATCCCGTCGTCTTCCTCGTGATCGAGGCGGCACGTTACGTGACTGGTCGCTGCTCGCGGCCGACCGTGGCTAACCGGCGCAGTAGACGGTCAGACGCTTATTGACCGGCTGACGACCCAACGCAGACGTTCTGCTGATACTGCTGGACAGAACTACTTGAAGTTCGATCCCACCGACGGGATCGATGTGGGTCACAGCTCGAGGAGCACAATCGAGCAGCAACTGTAGTGGGTGTACTGCGGGACCGATGAAGAGATTCGGGTGTGGCGGGATTCGAACCACGCCCGGTTCGCTCACTTCGTTCGCTGCACGGGCGTGGCGGGATTCGAACCCACGATCAGAAGGTTAGGAACCTCCTGCCCTCTCCGCTAGGCCACACGCCCCGGCGTGAAAAGAACCTTAGTTGGTTTCCGTCTCGGCTTCCGTCTCGTCTTCGTTGGTTACCGGCTCCGTATCGACGAACTCGTCGTCATCACCAGCACTGTCGTCGTAGTTCCCGGACTCTCGCATTTCCTCGAGCTCCGTTTCGACCTTTTCGCGACCTTTCTGGAACTCACCCATAGCTTCACCGGTCGACCGTGCCAGCTTCGGAATCTTGTTGGCCCCGAAAAGCAAGATGGCAAGGAGCAGGATGACGCCAAGCTCCATCGGTCCGAATCCGCCGGGGATGAACAGCGGTGTTAGTTCGGCTTGCATTTCTACACACAGCTTGTCCACTGGCAATTATAACCTTTTTGGACCACTTAGGTAATCAAGCGGCCACGACAGTCCGTCTCTGGACGAGATTCGCCGAAAAATGAACTAACACAGCTCGGTTGAATTCTCGGCCCTGATATGGACTCCTGTCGGTGGGTTCCGGCGCACCCGCATGATGGGGTAGGGTGCACTGATACTGCCGGACAGAAGTATGAGACACAGTGACAGTAGACCGTATGATGGGGTTCCGCCGACTGCCCTCCATCGAAACTGTTCCGCGAACGAAACTGTCTTTCCCGCGTGGACGCAATGGACTGACGATGGTAACGACCGGAGACGCCGCACCCGATTTCACCGCACCGCTCGCGAACGGCGACATCGAGGAATTCACACTCTCGGAGCGTCTGGAAGACGAAGCACCGATCGTTTTGGCCTTCTTCCCCGGCGCGTTCACCAGTGTCTGTACGACCGAGATGTGTACGTTCCAGGACCGACTGGCCACCTTCAACGACCTCGATGCCAGCGTCTACGGTGTCAGCCGGGACTCGCCGTTTACGCTCAACGAATTCCGCGCACAGAACGACCTCGAGTTCGGCCTGCTCAGCGACTACAACAAGGAGCTCATCGACGACTACGACGTCGAGATGGACTTCGCCGATCTGGGCGTCTACGGCGTCGCCAAGCGCTCGGTGTTCGTCGTCGACGGCGACGGCGAGGTCGCCTACTCGTGGGTCAGCGACGATCCCGGCGTCGAACCCGACTACGACGAGGTCGAGGCTGCAGTCGAGGATCTCTCCTAACGCTGTTTGAAGAATAGCCCGACACCTGTCGCAGAACTTTTTTAGTCTGCAGCCGAGGGTTTTGTATGAGCGATTCTGCCGCCGAGGAGGATTCCCGCCGTGTTTACTCCCCCGACGACCATCACGCGTTCCCTGACGAGAAGCTAAACCGGGTCCTCGAGTACATCACGAGCGACGACGAGATCGCGGCGTACCTCGAGGCACAGAACGTCAACGCGGTCGATCGGATGCGATACAACGATCACGGGACGAAACACATCGAGATCGTCCGCAACCGGGCGCTGTGTCTGTACGACCTGCTCAAGGCAGGGAACGTCGACTTCAACGGGGCTCGCCAGCAGGGACTGGCTGAAGAAGACGAATCCGTCATCATCGCGCTCGCGGCGACGCTCCACGATGTCGGCCACGTCGTCCACCGCGACAGCCACGCCTACTATTCGATCCCGCTGGCGGCGGACATCCTTGAGCGAGTCCTCCCCGAGTTCTACGACGTTGCCGAGACCGTCCGAATGAAAGGCGAAGTCCTCCACGCGATCCTCTGTCACCACACCGCCGAGACGCCGCTGACGACCGAAGCCGGCGTTATCCGCGTCGCCGACGCCCTCGATATGGAACACGGTCGCTCTCGCATTCCCTACGAGTCCGGCGGTCGAGGGATCAACACCCTCTCGAGTCAGGCGATCAGCCGCGTCTCGCTCCAGCAGGGTGATACCACGCCCGTCATGGTCGAGATCGCGATGACCAACGCCGCCGGCGTCTATCAGGTCGACAACCTACTCAAAGCCAAACTGAAAGACTCTGGCCTCGCAGACCAGATCCGGATCGTCGCCGTCAACACGAACGAGAACCACGAACAGCTAGTCGAACGGATCGAGCTCTAGCGGACTCGAATTCGGCTCGATGAACCGCTACACTGACTTACAGTCAGTCGTATAGGAAACGCAATGTCGACGCAGCTTACGGTTTTGGCGCTTCTGACCGGGTTGGTCACCGGTGGACTGTTCCGGTTTCTCAATATCCCGATCCCTGCACCGCCGGAACTCCCCGGTCTCATGGGTATCGTCGGGATCTATCTCGGATACAGGGTGGTCGAGCACTTCGGCGTCGGTGTCGATCTCCTCGAGACGCTCGGCCTGTAGCCCCAGGACCCCCGCCTACGCTGACCGGACGCTCACCGAGAGTCGCATCGCCGCCCAAATCAACAACAGAATCGTCGCAGGGGCGAAGATGGTAGCGACGAATGGGAGCAGAGATGGTGGGAGGTAGCTGTAGAGGAGGACACCGATTCCGACGAGAAGCAAGATGAGAACTATAGGCGGCCATTGGCCGTTTCGATCGTCCATAGCGACGATATGGGCTGTCGGAGCTATAAACGATTCTACTCGAGGCGTCGATCGCGCTGAAAAATCGGAACCCGAATCGCGAGGTTAGTAGCTACGCTCTTTGGGCTCGTAGGTCTTGTTCTGGCCCTCGAGGATGACCGGGCGATAGAAGATCGAGGGTTTGCCGTCGTCCCAGGAAACGAGCGTGTGTTTGAGCCACTCCTCGTCTTTGCGTTCCTGGTGTTCTTTGCGCCAGTGAGCGCCACGGAACTCGTCACGGACGAGCGCGCCGAGTGCGATCGTCTCGGCGACGTCGATCAGGTTCCGCGTTTCGATGGTCTGCTGGAGGTCGGTATTGAACGTCCGCGACGGGTCGTCGACGTAGACGTCCTGATACTCCTGGCGGCACTCGCGGATGATCTCGAGGGCCTTCTTGACGCCCTCTTCAGTCCGGAAGACGTTGACGTAGTCCGTCATCGCCTGCTGGAGTTTGGCGCGGATCTCGGAGTGTTGGATGCCGTCGTCTTTGTCCATCAGCCCGTCGACGCGCTCGCGAGCCGTTTCGACGGTTCGCTCGAGGACGCCTTCAGCGTCGGCCGTGACGCCACCGTCGGCGGCGACGCCGCCGCTCGTCTCGAGTCCCGCTGCGCCGGGGGCGACCGGGAACTCGGTGTCGGTTTCGTCCTCGACATCGTCGCCGTAGCCGGTCTTGATCTCGGCCTCGCCGAGGTCGCCGCCGGCAGCGTGGTAGCCGGCGCGTCGGCCGAAGACGATCAGTTCCGGCAAGGCGTTGCCGCCCAGTCGGTTGCCGCCGTGAACGGAGACACAGGCACACTCACCGGCCGCGTAGAGGCCATCGATACAGGTCTGGCCGTTCTCGTTGACCTCGATACCGCCCATCGCGTAGTGCTGGCCGGGCTTGACCGGCATCGGTTCGATAAGGCCGTCGACGCCCTCGAAGTCCTCTGCGAGGTGCAGAATGTTCTCGAGGCGGTCCATAATGCGCTCTTCGCCGAGGTGACGCATGTCGAGGTGGACGTACTCGTCGTCGACGCCACGGCCCTCGTTGACCTCCGTGAGCTCTGCTCGGGCGACGACGTCGCGGCTGGCGAGTTCGCCGGAGTTGTTCGCGTAGCCGTGCTCGAACATGAAGCGTTCGCCCTCGTTGTTGTAGAGGATGCCACCTTCGCCACGGACACCCTCGGAGATGAGGACACCCGTCGACGGCAGCGACGTCGGGTGGAACTGGATGAACTCCATGTCCTCGAGAGGCACACCGGCACGATAGGCCATGGCCTGGCCGTCGCCGGTACAGGAGACGGCGTTGGTCGTGTGGTCGAACGCCTGGCCGGGGCCACCGGTCGCGAGGACGACGCCCTCGTTGGCCTTGAAGCCTTCAATCTGGCCGGACTGGACGTCGTAGGCGACGACGCCGTGACACTCGCGGTCGTTGGGGTCGTCTTCGTCGGTCGTCGCCAGGTCCATGACGTACCACTCGTCGTAGACCTGAATGCCGCGTTTGACGACCTGCTCGTACATCGTGTGCAGCAGGTGATGGCCGGTCTCGGCACCGGCGTAGGTCGTCCGCGGGTACGAGAGACCACCGAACGGTCGCTGCGAGACGGTGCCGTCTTCCTCGCGGGAGAACGGCATCCCCCAGTGCTCGAGATTGATCGTCTCTTCAGGGGCGTCCTGGGCGAGGGTCTCGACCGCCGGCGCGTCGCCGAGGTAGTCCGACCCCTTCATCGTGTCGTAGGCGTGGAGTTCCCAGTCGTCGCCTTCCTGTAAGGCGGCGTTGATGCCACCTTCCGCAGCGCCAGTGTGGCTGCGGACGGGGTGGAGCTTCGTGACCATCGCCACGTCGGCTCCCGCTTCGTGCGCTGCGACCGCGGCTCGGAGGCCGGCACCGCCGGCGCCGACCACGATAACGTCGTGTTCGTACATGGTTACCAGAACTTCAGGTTTTTCTTGACTGCTTCCCGCTTGAGCTCCTGAATGTGCTCGGTGAGCGGAATGTCTTTCGGACACACTTCGGTACAGGAGAACTGGGTCTGGCACCGCCAGACGCCGTGTTCCTGTTCTAAGATGCGGAGTCGATGCTCTTTGATGTCTTCTTCCTCGCGGTCGTCCATCGCGAACTTGTAGGCCTTGTTGATCGCCGCAGGGCCGAGATACTCGTTGTCGCCGGCCGCGATGTTACACGAGGACATACAGGATGCACACCAGATACAGCGCGTGGACATCTTGACCTTCTCGCGGTTTTCACGCGACTGGCGCTGTTCTTCGAGCTTGCTTGCGTCGGGCGTGTCTTCGCTCTTGAAGTACGGCTCGACGGCGTGCATCTGGTCGTAGAAGTGGTCCATATCGACGACCAGGTCCTTGACGACCTCCTGATGTGGCAGCGGCTCGATGCGGATCGGCTGCTCGAGGTCGGAGATCTGCGTCTTACAGCCAAGTCGTTGCTTGCCGTTGACGAAGAAGGCGTCGGAACCACAGACCGCCTGCCGACAGGAGTGACGGAACGTCAGCGACGAATCGTACTCGTCGCGGGCGTACATGACCGAGTCGAGGACGGTCATCCCCTTCTCGAAGGGGACGTGGAAGTCGTCGAATCGGGGTTCCTGTTTCTCCGCGACCTCGGGGTCGTAGCGGAACACCTTGATGTGGACCGTCTCCCCATCGAACTCGGCCTGACTTTCGTCACGCTCGTCGACCATGTCGCCGCCTTTTTGTTTCTCGGCTGCCGGCGATTCCGCGCCTTTCATCGCCGGGTCTTCCGGTGCTTCTTGCGTGTCGGGTTCGGCTTGTTGCGTGCTCATGTTAGATCATTCCCCCATGACGAGTGCGACGTAGGTCCCCTGTGCGACGAGTGCAACGCCGGCGAGGGTAAGCACCGCCAGGATGACCTTCTTCTGGGTGCCCTTGAGGCCCTGATTGACCAGCGCGTTGTAGACGCCGTTGACGCCGTGGAACGCGGCAGTGACCAGGAACAGGACCATCGTCAGGAGGTAGCCGATATTCTCCATTCGGGCCTGCGTTCCCAAGAAGGTTACCTCGTAGGCGTGGTTGACGAAGTGCAGAAGGAAGAAGTGGAAGGCGAGAACGACGACGAGAAACGCCGCCGTAAGTCGCTGGAAGAACCAGCCGGTCCCGCCGGGCGTGAACGAGGAGTATCGTTCTGCCATTAGAGACCCACCCCCGTCAGGAAGGTCGGAACGCTGGCAACGGTGATCGCACCCGTCAACACCAGCGAGGCGTAGAAACTCTTGTCCTGTGCCTCGAGTCCGACGCCCAGATCGACCATCAGCAGGCGGAGGCCGTTTAAAATGTGGAAGACAGCCACCGCGAGCAGGCCGATCTCGAGCAGGCGGATGAGGAACAGCCCCTCGAGTCCCTGCAGCGTCGTGGTGTAGATGTCCGCTTCGTTCATGATTGCCGCTTCGTTACCGGCTGCGCCGAGAGAGGTGCTCAGCACGGAAATGTGGGTAAACAGGTAGCCGATCAGGATCCACCCGGTGAACTTGTGGAAGATCCATGCCCACATCCCGGCCGAGAACTCCTTCCAGCGACCGAAGTCCTCGACGAGACCGCGATTGTAAGACTGACTCATGCGCTCATGTGGTCCGTTAGACCGCGGGGGTATAGAAGTTACTTTTATCTCGTCACCTCCGCCCTCAGTCCACCCGATATATGATGGGACGAAAACAGCTTTCGCCGAGCGCCGAACCCGTTCGGGCCGGTGGGGCGACTCGCTGCCGCCGCTGTGTGATCGCTATCGACAGCGACCAGCCGCGGTCTCAGAGTTCCGATCGTGAACTCTCGGTCGTTCGCTCGCGCTCGAGCGCGGTGAGCGTATCCGGCGAGAGCCCGACCAGATGACAGAGCGGGTTCCCCGGGTAGACGACGGGGTTCTCGAGGACGCCGACGATGAGGCCGGTAAACGGCGCTTCGACGGTGACGATGTCGTCCTCCTCTTTGAACGGGTTGGTGATGGCACAGATCACCTCTCCTTCCTCGACGAGCGCGCCGCGGCCGCGTTTCATATCGACGATACCGCCGGCGTCGGCGCGGAGCCAGGTCTTCTCGTCGTCGGTGTCGATGACGGTCCGCCAGCCGGGCCAGTGGACCGACGACTCCCGGTGGAGGCCGAACTCCGCGAGCACGCTCGCGACGCCGGTGAGCGCGCGATCGATCAGTCGGCGCTGGAAGCGGTGGGCTTCGCCCATCTCGACGGTGATCGTGGGGATACCGGCTTCGCTGGCTTCGCGACGCAGCGTTCCAGAAGGCCCCTCGCCCGCGATGATGACGTTCGAGCTGAACGCGTTGGCGAGTCTGGCGACGGCTGGTCGTTCCATGTTGGCCCGCACGTGGAGCATGTTCGTCCGCCCGCGGGTCGACGTATGGAAGTCGACGCCGAGATCACAGGGTTCGATGAAGTTCGTGAAGATCTGGTTGGCCATCCGTCTGGCGCTGGTTGACCCCTCGCGACCGGGGAACGACCGGTTCAGGTCCCGGTCGTAGATCGGCAGGTACCGCTCCTGTGCGATAAAACCCGGGACGTTCATCACGGGCAGACAGACAAGCGTCCCGTGAAGGATCGAGTGATCCCAGTCGTGGGCGACCTCGCGGACGACCTCGATCCCGTTGAGTTCGTCGCCGTGGGCCGCCGCCGAGAGAAAGACCGTCGGCCCCGGATGTTCGCCGTTGATCACCGTGACGGGAATTCGGACAGGGTCGCCGAGATACGTTTCGCTGATGCCATACCGGATGTTCGCCGATTCGCCGGGATCGACACGCCCGCCGTTGTACGTAAACGGCTCGTTCGCTGCGTCGGGTTCGCGTCCGTCGTCGGGCGGTTCGGTCGCCGTATCGTCGCTCATAGAAGGTTCTCCGGGGGCATCACCGTGAATCTTCCCCCTTTACTATCGTTCGAGGCAGTGTTTCGTCACCCACGACTGTCGTCGTCGACGGACGCTCGAGCCATTCTGCGTCACTTTTCCGGCGAATGCCGCGTTCGTTCGAACAACGGATACCAGAATCTGGGGTTGTGGGCATACGTTTTGTATCAGGCCGTGCTATGGATACCCATGGAAATTCGAGAGGCGACCGAATCGGATGCTGAGGCGATTCGCACAATCGCACACGACTCGCTCAATTCTACGTACACGGCGTTTCTCGCCGAAGAGACGATCGACGACGCGATCGAGCAGTGGTACGGTGATGCGTTCGTCGACGACCTCGATGACGACCGCGTGGTCTTTCTGGTCGTCGAAGACGATGACGACAAGATCGTCGCCTTCTCCCAGAGCGAACTGATCGGCCAACAGACACACACCGGCCATCTCCTCTGGTTGCACGTCCATCCCGACCACCGCGACGGCGGCACCGGCGTCCGCCTCCTCGTTCGGACACGCGAGACGCTACTCGAGAAAGGCGCCGACGAGATCCAGTGTTTCGTGCTCGAGGACAACGAGGTCGGCAACGAGTTCTACCGCGCTCACGGCTTCGAGCAGGCCGGTCAGCGCGAGATCGAGATCGGCTCGGAGACGTTCACGGAGAACGTCTACGTCGAGAGCGACCTCGAGGGTGACGGCGAGTGGGGTGCAATCGACGAGGTCACGGTCGACGGCGAGACGGTCTACGTGAGCTACGGCGAAGCGGCCCGTGGTTCGAAGTCGCCGTTTTACACGGCCTACCGAACCGAAGACCGGGACGAACGCTACGCCTGGCTCTGTGGGAACTGTGAATCGATCGACAACGCGATGGATGCGATGGGACGGATCGAGTGTAATAACTGCGGGAACCGGCGAAAAGCGACCCGGTGGGACTCCGCACACCTCTAGGTAGTCCCGGATTCAGTTTTCACTTCTCGATTCGTGCGGTCGGTCGATACGGAGCCGTAATCAGCCGTAACGAGTGGCTATTCGACGCTTACGGTCGCCTTTCAGCTGTTGGAACTGCTTACCGCCTGCTTCGCTCCCGATCGGTTCGGAACGCGGTCTGGGACGGATTCCGTGCCGAAATCCAACCGTCACCGCTCTCGTGATGACTGCGTTCCGTCTGTTGTCTCCGCATTACAATTGGTCGACCTGTCGATGCGAGGTGTACGTGGGTCGCTCTCGGCTGCACCGGCGGATGACTATGGGTGTCTCGTCGGGGTGAGTACGTCGAATGAACAGGGAAGATCACATCGTTCACGGCTTCAAGGCAACGCTCGTTGCGCGCGCGATCTACATGCTTTCAAGCGCGCTGTTGATGTTCGTCCTGGCGCGGTACCTGCTCGACCCGGACGGGTACGGCGCGCTGTACTGGGCGATCGGGGTGCTGGCAATCATCCAGCTCTTTGCTGATCTCGGACTCTCGCGGTCGGTCGCCCGATATCTCTCGGAGTATCGCGAGACTGATCCGGGACAGGTGCCGCACCTCCTCAAGACGACGGTCGCGGCCAAACTCGTCTTGATCACGTTCGTTGCGTACGTCCTCTTGCTCTACCACGAGTGGATCGCGACCGCACTGGGCGAACCGGACGCGATCCCCTTCCTCGCGGCGGGGGTCGTCTATCTCGTCGTCTTCTCGTTCAGTACCTTCTCACAGGTGGCGTTTCAGGGCTTCAATCACCTCGGCTACAGCGCGATCGTTCAGGCGATCAGCGGCGCGGGACGGCTGCTCTTCGCCGTCGTGTTCGTCCTCGCCGGCCTCGGCGCGCTCGGTGCGTTTTTCGGATACATCGTCGGCTACGCACTCGCCGGGATCATCGGCATGGGGATCCTCTACTACGGATTCTACAGACGGTACGATGCGGCCGACGAGTATGAGGACGGTCTCTCGCGGCGGCTCCTCGAGTACAGCGTGCCGCTGACGGCGACACAAAGCGCGAACGTCATCGACAAGCAGATCGACATCGTCCTGGTCGGACTCTTCCTCAACCCGGCTGCAGTCGCGTTCTACACACTTGCAAAGCAGATTTCGGATTTCGTCCTCGCACCCGCCGCGTCGCTTGGCTTTACCATCTCGCCGAACTTCGGCGAACAGAAGGCCGCGGGCGAACTCGAGAAGGCCAGACGGATCTACGAGACCTCACTGACGAACGTCCTGTTGCTCTACATTCCGGCAGCGGTCGGGCTCGCGATCGTCGCGGGACCGTTCCTGACGATGGTCTTCGGGAGCGATTACGCGGCGGCGGTGCCGGTGTTGCAGGTCCTCGCCGGATTCGTCGTGTTGCAGGCGATCACGAACCTGACCAGCGACAGCTTAGACTATCTCGGGCGCGCTCGAGCGCGTGCGATCGCAAAAGGCGCGACGGCGATCGCCAACTTCGGGCTGAACATCGTGTTGATCCCCTGGATCGGTGTCGTCGGCGCGGCGATCGCGACGGTCGCGACTCACACGGTGTACGTGGCAGTGAATCTCTACGTCGTCCACACCGAACTCGGACTGAACGTCGGGCGACTCGCCCGGACGACGGGCCTGATCTGTGCGATCACGGGCGTGATGGGCGCGGCCGTCTTGCTCGTGACGCCGCTGGTCTCGAGTCTGTTCATGCTGGGTGGTGCGATCGCCATCGGTGCGATCACCTGGGCGCTGCTCGCGGTGGTCAGCGGGCTGGTCGATCCGGGACAGGTGCGGTCAGTGATAAGTTAACAATCCTGTCAGCCACGATAGTCCGTGACCCTGAGTGAGTCGCCTGAACTGCCAATACTTATCCGATGGGTGGGAGTCTAGCCTGTATGGCCGGTGCAGATCCCGTGACCGTCGGGGTATTGAGTCTTCATACGAGCAAGGAAACCAAAGCGATTCTCAACGCCGTCGAGGATCTCGGACACGACACCGAGTGGCTTCGCGCGGAGAACACGTCGATCAGCGTCACCGACGGCAGTCCCGTCCTCGAGCCCGAGGTCGACGTGATCGCTAATCGGATGCTGCTGTCGAACACCGAACAGCCCGCCGAGGAACTGGGTCTCGCCAACACGTTCTCCCAGCTGGTTCCGACCCTCAACGAACCGGATTCCGTGTTGACCGCGATCCACAAACTCTCGACGGCAACCGCGCTCGCGGGCAACGACGTCCGGACGCCCGATGTCACACTTGCGCTAAGCGGCGATCAATTGAATGCCGCACGGAGTCGGTACGGCGAGGAGGCGGTCTACAAGACCGCGATCGGCACCCACGGCGGTGGGACGTGGAAAGTCGGGCCCGACGACCCGATCAACGCCAAGGTTGGCAACCGGTATGCCTTCCTGCAGGAACTCGTCGACCAAGAAGACGTCCGCCACCGCGACTTGCGCGTCTACGTCGTCGGCGACGAAGTCGTCGCCGCGATGTACCGCTACGCGCCGGACAACGACTGGCGAACCAACGTCGCGCTCGGTGGCTCCGTCGAGGACGCGACCGAGGATCTCCCAGAGGAAGCCCGCGAGATGGCCCAGCGCGCGGCCGACATCGTCGATCTCGACTACGCCGGCGTCGACCTCGTCGAAGGCGACGAGGGCTGGTTCGTCCTCGAGGTGAACCCGACGGCCGGATTCAAGGGGCTCTACGAGGCGACGCAGGTCAGCCCCGCGCCCTACATCGCCAAACTCGCGATCGAACGTGCCGGCGGCGAGGTCGACGACGACCGCGTGCGAGACCTCTCGAACGTCCTCGACGACTCCCGGCCGACGGCCCAGCCGACGGAAGCGATGGCACAGGATACGGAACCGGCAGTGATCGGCTACACCGAAGAAGTCGTCCTCTCCGGAACCAGCGGCTCGAAAACGGTGCTCGCCAAATCCGACACCGGCGCGACTCGGACGAGCATCGACACGAGCCTCGCCGCCGACATCGGTGCCGGGCCGATCAAGTCCATCACCCGCATTCGCTCCGGGAGCAGCAAGCAGTCCAAGAGCCGTCCCGTCGTCGACGTCGTCGTCGGCGTCGGCGGCAATCAACACACCGTCACGGCAAGCGTCGAGGATCGCGGTCACATGGACTACCCGGTCTTGCTGGGTCGGGATATCCTCGAGAACTATCAGGTCGATGTCAGCCGCCGCATCGACAGTGACGCGGTCGATACTCCCGAAGAAGAGGAGTAACACGGGGAGTACCGATCCGTCGGTTTTCGGTATCTGAAACGATATCGAGCGAATCAGCAAACAGAACTGTTGTTTTGGACAGCTATAGTAGCCACTGAAAGTCAATGTATATCTGATCGCACGACTGCGTTAGCGATCCAGTGTATAAATCGTTTCAGTAGCTACTATATTCTCACCAGATTCGTCCGACTGCTTATACGAGCTATCGATGGCGTCGGTCGTTCGATACACGGACTCGGCGCACTGAGAGACGGGTCTTGACGAGTGGACTGAACGCACGACACGATCCAATCGCTGATAAAATCTCGCGGGTTCATAAGATTACTTTTGCCATAGAAAAGACTTCGTTACTGAAGTAGAAAATCTTAATAGGCGAAAGAAGCAATTCGCCATTGATGACTGGGTCTGACCAAGACTGGTGGCCGAATCAGTTGAGCGTGGAGATTCTCGATCAGAACGCTCAGCAAGTCGATCCGCGGGGCGAAGGGTTCGACTACGCTGAAGAATTCGAGAAACTCGATCTCGAGGCCGTCAAGGAGGACATCGAGGACGTATTGACGACATCGCAGGAGTGGTGGCCGGCTGATTACGGCCACTATGGCCCCCTCATTATCCGGATGGCGTGGCACAGCGCTGGCACGTACCGCACCACCGACGGCCGTGGCGGAGCGTCCGGCGGTCGCCAGCGCCTCGCGCCGCTCAACAGTTGGCCCGACAACGCGAACCTCGACAAGGCGCGCCGGCTGCTCTGGCCGGTCAAGCAGAAGTACGGCCACAAACTCTCGTGGGCAGACCTGATCGTCCTGGCCGGCAACGTCGCCCTCGAGTCGATGGGCTTCGAGACGTTCGGTTTCGCTGGCGGTCGTGAAGACGACTTTATGCCCGACAAGGCCGTCGACTGGGGGCCCGAAGACGAGATGGAGGCCTCCGACCGCTTCGACGAGGAAGGTGAACTCGAGGATCCCCTCGGCGCCACCGTGATGGGGCTGATCTACGTGAACCCTGAGGGGCCGGACGGCAATCCGGACCCCGAAGCGTCGGCCGAGAACATTCGCGAGTCGTTCGCCCGAATGGCGATGAACGACGAGGAAACGGCCGCGCTCATCGCCGGTGGTCACACGTTCGGGAAAGTCCACGGTGCTGACGACCCCGACGAGCACGTCGGCCCCGAACCCGAAGCGGCACCCATCGAAGAGCAGGGCCTCGGCTGGAAGAACGAACTCGGCGAGGGCAACGGCCCCGACACGATCACCAGCGGCATCGAAGGGCCCTGGACATCCGCACCGACCCAGTGGGACATGGGATACATCGACAACCTGCTCGAATACGAGTGGGCGGCACAGAAAGGCCCTGGCGGTGCGTGGCAGTGGACGCCGGTCGACGAGGAGATCCAAGAGAGCGTGCCGGACGCCCACGATCCGTCGGAGACCGTCGACCCGATGATGCTCACGACGGACATCGCACTGAAGCGAGATCCGGACTACCGGGAGATCCTCGAGCGTTTCCAGGAGAACCCACGGGAGTTCCAGAAGACCTTCGCGAAGGCGTGGTACAAGCTGATCCACCGCGACATGGGCCCGGCAGAGCGGTTCCTCGGGCCGGAAGTTCCCGACGAGGAGCTGATCTGGCAGGACCCGCTCCCCGACGCAGACTACGAGCTGATCGGCGAGGACGAAATCGACGACCTCAAATCGGAGATCCTCGAGTCGGACCTGTCGATCTCCCAGCTGGTCAAAACCGCCTGGGCGGCTGCATCGACGTACCGCGATAGCGACAAGCGCGGCGGCGCGAACGGGGCCCGCATTCGCCTCGAACCCCAGCGGAGCTGGGAGGTCAACGAACCCGACGAGCTCGAGACGGTTCTCTCGACCTACAAGGAGATCCAAGAAGCGTTCAACAGCTCTCGGGCCGACGCCGTTCGGGTCTCACTCGCCGACTTGATCGTGCTGGGCGGCAATGCAGCCGTCGAGAAGGCGGCGGCAGATGCCGGCTACGACGTGGAGATCCCGTTCGAGCCGGGCCGGACCGACGCTTCGCAGGAACAGACCGATGTCGAGTCCTTCGAGGCGCTCAAGCCGGAAGCCGACGGGTTCCGCAACTACCTCAGTGACGAGGCCGAGCGCAAGGCCGAAGCGTTGCTGGTCGACAAAGCCGACCTCCTGGACCTGACGGCCGATGAAATGACGATCCTGGTCGGCGGTATGCGCACGCTGGGTGCGACCTATCAGGACTCGGACCTGGGCGTCTTCACCGACCAGCCGGAGACGCTGACCAACGACTTCTTCGAGACCGTACTCGGCATGGACTACGAGTGGGAACCTGTCTCGGACGACAGAGAGGTCTTCGAGCTGCGCGACCGCGAAACGGACGAGGTCGAATGGAAGGGCTCGCGCGTTGACCTCGTCTTCGGGTCGAACTCCCGTCTTCGCGCCATTGCGGAAGTCTATGGCGCTGAAGACGGCGAGGAGAAGTTCGTGCAGGACTTCGTGGACACATGGAGCAAGGTCATGAAACTCGACCGCTTCGACCTCGAGTAACCGAGCCGCGACGACCGTTCGACAGATAGTCGCAGTGACGGCGGCCGTTCCGCGGTGGAATTATCGGACGCGCGTCCCGTTCACTCGCTGTGGATGACGACTTCGTCGTCCGTGATCTCCGTTATCTGCGACGCGTCGACTGGATAGTCCTTGTCACCGTGACCGCCCCAGTCGAGGCGCGCTTTGAGTCGATCCGTGAGTCCAGGTTCCGGATCGACGTACGCCGTCTGTCCCTCGACCTCGGCGATCATGCCAATCTGTTGGCCCGAATCGTCGATCACGTCTTTGCCCTGTTCGTCCTGGGAGAGCTCGATCGTTGCCGGTTCGGTCGCCTCGTCCGTCGTTCCCGTGCCGGTGTCGGTCTCAGCACTCGTCATCGGTTCGCCGGCCGCGGTACCGGTGGGTTCGGTTTCCATTGCACCGGCTTCCATCGCACCGTACTCCTCGACGTCGATGATCTCGCCCTCGATTACATCGCTGGCGACCACCTCGGACTCGAGCAGTTCGGTCCCCTCGAGGATGTATCGCAGCTCCACCTGCTCGGTCACTTCCTCCTCGACCGTCCGGCGCTCGATGAGTTCGCTCCGGACGGTGTCGCCTTCGGTCCGCTGGCTCTGGATCACTTCCCGTTCGATCACTTCGTCGGCCATCACGTCCGAGCGGACGACGTCGCTCTCGAGGATCGATCGCTGGACGCTATCGAGTTCGATGTCCGTCTCGACCGACTCGATCTCGTCGTGCTCGAGTTCCTCGTCCTGCTCGATGTCGACGTCGACGACGCGGCTCTCGACGGTGTAGCGTTCGATCTCCTCGATGGTTTCGAGGTAGTCCTCGTCGACGATCAGTTCGATGATATCATCGTCGATGAACTCGGTCTCGACGATCTCGCGGCCCAGGAGTTCGGAGTCGACGACCTCCCGTTCGACGAGATCGGTGTCGACCACTTCGCTCTCGATCGTGTCCCGTTCGACGATCTCCTGTTCGATCACCTGCGTCTCGACGATTTCGGTCGTCACCGTCTCGCCGCGCCGAAGCGAATCCTCGAGTTCGTCGCGGCCGAGATCGGCTCGGTCGAACGCCTGCTCGCGCTCGACGACCTCGAAAAAGCCCAGCCCCTCACCGGCCGGTTCCTCCTCGTGGTAGACGAATACGAGGTCTTCGTCCTCGAACCGGTTGTTGAACTCGTCCCAGGTGTACTCCTCGTGGGTTTCGCCGAGCTCGTCCCGGTGAGCGAACGAGTGGCCGTGGTCGTCGCTGTCCCGAACCCTGACGGGAACGGCGTTGTGAGCTTCGGCCCACTCTCTGATCTGCTCGGTGTCGGTAGTCATTCGTCGTTGCTCGGCTGCGCCTGTCTCGGTCGAAGATGTATCGTCTGCCATCTCCCCAAGTGGTGGAATCGACCTGTACTTCAGTCAACAGGGCCGTCCCGTCGGTGTACTGTCCTATTTCTCCCGACCCCTCTCGCGGCCTGCATAGTCGGGTGCGTAATTACGTATTAGCTGGTCAATCCGACAGTCTCGTCCACCTTTTCCGACGGATAAGAGCGTATTACACCGCTCGGCCCAGCCGAGCCATATCGGACAGCTGCCACATCTCGCTCCGTCCAAACAGCGCGCTTTTGATCGCTCGAGCCTCTCCATCGATGACGATGGCCGATCCCGACTCCACCGCTCGCAACGCACCCGAGTCCGTCCTCCGAGAGGACCCCGTGCTGGCCAGCGTAATCGAGCGCCGCGAGCCACACCCGCTCGAGCCGGTCGAAAACGAGTTCGAGCGCCTCTGCGTGTCGATCATCAATCAGCAACTCTCGACCGCTAGCGCCGCGGCCGTCCGCGAGCGTGTCTTCGACATCCTCGAGGGTGTCGTCACTCCGGAGTCGGTACTCGACACGTCTCGAGACGCACTTCGCGAGGCCGGCCTCTCGCGGACGAAAGTCGATTACATCGAAAACGCCGCTCGTGCGTTTCAGGAGCGCGATCTCACCCGTGCTGGCCTGGCCGAGCACTCCAACGAGGCGGTGATCGCCGAACTCACCGAGATCACAGGAATCGGCGAGTGGACCGCCAACATGTACCTCATGTTCGTCCTCGAGCGACCGGACGTGTTGCCGCTTGGCGATCTCGCGGTTCGACGGGGGATCGAAAGGTTGTACAACGACGGTGCGGACCTGACGCGAGCCGAGATGCGCGAGCTCGCCGAGCCGTGGCGGCCCTACCGGAGCACCGCGACGCGGTACATCTGGGCCGAATACGAGGCCTGATCCCGTTCGGACTGCTCGTCTCGCGTCGGTCACTCGAGGTGGTGATAGTCGAGTTCGTACCCTTCCTCGAGGGCCGCACGGACTGGTTCGCTCGGTTCGGCGACGCCTCGGCGTTGAAGCGAGAGCCCGCTCTCGTCGGCAGTGACGATGAGGTTCTGTCGCCAGGCTGGATCCGTCTCCGGGTAATCCGTCCGGTAGTGTGCGCCGCGGGACTCGGTTCGCTCGAGGGCCGTTCGGAGCAACACCTCGGCGACGATGAGGCTCATCGAGAGATCGACGGCGTACTCGAACGACCGGGAGGTGCGGTCGCCGTCGACCCGGAGGTTGGCCGTTCGCGCGCGGAGTTCCGCGAGTCGCTCCAGTCCCTCGCGCAGCCCCTCTTCGTCGCGGAGGATGCCGGCGTGATTCCACAGCAACTCACCGAGGTCCTCGAGGAGCGCCCTGGGTGCGACGTTGCCATCCGAAGCGGCCAGGTCCGCGAGCGCGCGGAACTCGCGTTCGGCCAGCGCTCGCTGGCCGTCAGTGACTGTGGGCGCGTCGTCGCCCGCAGTAACCTGCTCGCTGACGTGGTCGCCGACGAGTTTGCCGATCGCGACGGTTTCGGCCAACGAGTTGCCGCCGAGGCGATTTGCCCCGTGGACGCCCGCAACGGCCTCGCCGACGGCGTACAGTCCCTCGACCCCTGTTTCCCCCGTCCGGAAGTCGATGTCGACGCCACCCATCGTGTAGTGGGCCGTCGGCCCGATTTCCATCGGTTCTGCCGTGATATCGACGCCGAGGCCCTCGAATCGGTCGACCATCGTCGGCAGTCGCTCGTGGATGTACTCGGGATCGCGATGGGAGATGTCGAGATAGACGCCGCCGTGTTCGGTCCCTCGCCCTTCGCGAACCTCCTCGGCGATCGCTCGTGCGACCACGTCTCGAGCGTCGAGTTCCATCTGGTCCGGCGAGTACCGCTCCATGAAGCGCTCGCCCGCCGCATTGTAGAGTCGGCCACCCTCCCCGCGGACGGCCTCCGTCACGAGTCGGCCGTCCCACTCGTCGCCGTAGCGTTCCCCAACCATACCGGTGGGATGGAACTGGACGAATTCGGTGTCGAGGAGTCGAGCGCCTGCCTCGAGCGCCAGCGCCTGGGCGTCGCCGTTGTTCTCGTCGTCCCGCGAGGAGTGGCGTCGATAAGCCGCCGAGAAGCCACCGGCCGCCAGCACGACGTGGTCCGTCCGAAACAGCAACCCGTCGCCGGTCTCCATGTCGAACCCGACCGCGCCGTCGACACGGGTGCCGTCCGAGAGGAGTCGCGTGATCATCACGTTCTCGCGGTAGGGAATCTCGAGGGCCTGTGCTCGGTCGATCAGCGTCTCGAGCATGACCTCGCCCGTGCGATCGCCGACGAAACAGGTCCGGCGGTACGACTGCGCGCCGAAGTAGCGCTGGTTGATTTTCCCGTCGTCGGTTCGGGCGAACGACATCCCCCACTCATCGAGTTCCCGGATCCGGTCGGGCATGTGTTTGGCCGTCAACTCGACGGCCTCCGGATCGTTCAGGTGGTGGCCCTCGTTCAACGTGTCCGCTGCGTGGATCGGCCAGTTGTCTTCGGGATCGAGCGAGCCGAGTGCGGCGTTGATCCCGCCAGCCGCCCACGTCGTGTGGGCATCGCCGTAGTCTCGTTTGCCGACGACGAGCGGCTCGAGCCCCGATTCGGCCAGTTCGATGGCGACTCGAGCCCCGGCAGCACCCGCCCCGATGACGAGCACCGGCGTCGTGATGACGTCGTATGCGGCCTCGTGGTCACGACCGTCGGCTTCGTCCCCGCCCTGCGTCGGCAGCCGTCCGTCGACGCCACCGGCATCGCCGGTCGTCGGTACACCCTGGTCAGCAGGCGGTATTTCTGTCATCAATATCATGTAAGGGCTGGTCGAACATAGCTCGCTCACCAAACTATGCAAACGGCCGAAAACGAAGGAATCAGGCCCCCTTATCTCGGGTTTGGGTTTTTGTCCGGGTCAAGACGTACCGGGCGAATGCGGCTAGTCAGGTGGTGACGTGGGTCGACGAATCACCAGGCGGTAACGGCTCACTCCTCGAGATGGGGGCGATCGATGTCCTCGGGCAGGTCCGGCTCGACGTGTGCGAGGCGCATCGCGTTGCCAGTCACGCCGAGGCTCATTCCCATGTCACCAATGACGACCGCGTGGATCACCGTCACGAGACCGATCGGCGCGCCGGCAGCCAACACCGCCTTCACGGCCAGACTCGCCCAGATGTTCTGGCGGATGACGCCGTTTGCCGTCCGCGAGAGCCGGTAGAGATACGGCAGCCGCGTCAGATCGTCGCCCATCAGCGCCACGTCGGCCGTCTCGAGGGCCGTGTCGGTCCCTGCCGCGCCCATTGCGATGCCGACGCCTGCGGTCGCAAGCGCGGGTGCGTCGTTGATCCCGTCGCCGATCATGGCGACGTTACTGCTCGTATCGTCGTCGTTCCCTTCTCCCTCGAGCCGTCGGATCCACGCGAGTTTCTCGTCCGGGAGCAACTCGGCGTGGTACTCGTCGATGCCGACCTCGTCGGCGATCGCGCGAGCGGTGCCCTCGTTGTCGCCGGTGAGCATCACGACGCGGACACCTTGGTCCTGCAGTCGCGAGACGGCCCACGCGGCTTCGGGCCGGACCCGGTCCGCGACGGCGACGACACCTATCGGGCCGTCCTCGGTGCCGATGATCATGACGGTCTTGCCCTCGGCCTCGAGTTCGGGAACGATGTCGCGCAACACGTCGAGACAGCCCTCGCGGTTGCAGTCGGGTCGCGATTCGGTAGCCGCCGCCTCGGTCTCGAGCGCGGTCCCGCCGTCGGTCGTGACGTGGGCGTGCTCTAAGTCAGCCAGCCCTTCGAACAGCCCGGGCTTGCCGACGTAGTGAGTCTCCCCGTCGATCTCGGCGCGGATTCCCTTCCCGGTTAGCGCCTCGAAGTCGGAGACTGCCGGGTCGTCGGGATCGACCCCTCGCTCTTTGGCGTAGCCGACGATCGCCCGTGCGAGCGGGTGCTCGCTCCGGCGTTCGGCCGCGCTCGCCCGTCGGAGCACGTCGTCCTCGTCGGCTCCCTCGAGCGGGATCACGTCGGTCACCGACAGGTCGCCGGTGGTGAGCGTTCCCGTCTTGTCGACCGCGAGCACGTCGCTCTCGGCGACCGACTCGAGATAGCGCCCACCCTTGATCAGGACGCCGTTGCGCGCGGCGCTGGTGATCCCCGAGACGACGCTGACCGGCGTCGAGATGACGAACGCGCAGGGGCAGGCGATGACCAGCAGTGTCAGCCCGCGCAGGAACCAGGTGTGCCACGACGCGCCGACGACCAGCGGCGGACCGACGGCAACCGCGATCGCGAGTGCGACGACGATCGGCGTGTAGACACTCGCGAAACGGTCGACGAACTGCTCGCGTTTGGTCTGCTCGCGCTCGGCGTCCTCGACGAGTCGGACGATGCGGGCGATCGTCGAGTCGCCCGCCGCGTGTTCGACGTCGACCTCGAGGTACCCCGACTCCGCGATCGTACCGGCGAAGACCTCGTCGCCCGTCGTCTTGTCTGCGGGAACGCTCTCGCCCGTGATCGGAGACTCGTCGACCGCGCTCTCGCCCTCGAGCACGGTGCCGTCGGCGGGGATCTTCTCCCCCGGCCGAACGACGACGCGGTCGCCGACCGCGAGGTCGTCGGCGGGGATCGTCTCCTCGGAGCCGTCCTCGCGTTTGACGGTCGCGGTGTCCGGCGAGAGGTCCATCAGTTCCCGCAGCGAGTCCCGTGCGCGATCCATCGAGTACGTCTCGAGCAACTCGGCGATGTTGAACAGGACGGCGAGCATGGCCCCCTCGAACGGATGGTGGGCCGCGACGGCGGCGATGATGCCGACCGTCATCAGGAAGTCGATATCGAGGCTCCGATTGCGTGCGGAGTAGTAGCCGTTCCGGAAGATCGGCGCGCCGGCGACGGCCGCGGTCAGAATAAAGAGCAGCGTCGAGAGCTGGTAGCTCCGGCCCGCAACTGCGAACAGAGTCGGATCGAGCCCGGAGAGGACGAACTCGAGGGCCATCCCGACGGCCACGACGACGGCACCGACGCCCGTGATGGCGGCCCGCCGACTCTTCCAGACGGGCTCGGCGTCGGCCATCGGCTCGCCATCGGTGTCGAGCGGCGTCGCGTCGTAGCCGGCGGACTCGATCGCGTCGGTGACTGAATCGGGGTCGGTGCCCTCGTCGACCGCGACGGTTACGCGACCCGACGTGGGCCGGGTCTCGATCTCGCCGACGCCGTCGGCTCCCTCGAGGGCGGTCTCGACTTTGGTCGCACACGAGGCACAGTCCATGCCGGGGACCGACATGGTTAGCTCGTCGTCACCGCGTCCATCGTCGTCCACAATCTCGTAGCCGGCCGCCCGAACCCGCTTGCGGATTTCCGCATCGCTCGTCTCCGTCGGATCGTATGCGACGACGAGCCGACCGCTGGTCACCCGCGCGTCGAGTTCGTCGATTCCCTCGAGACGGTCGACGCTGTTGGTCACCTTCCCGGCACACGACGAACAGTCCATCTCCGGGACGCGAAGCTCGAGGGTACGGGTCGTGTCCGGCCCGTCGCCTGCATCCGGCGGCGAAGCGTCACTCATCACCTGCGTGTACTCACTCGTCGCCCATACGGGTTATTCGGCGTGCGCCAACTCGGCTGCCGGCTGGAGTCGCCACCGCCCTGTCGCGTTCCGCGCTCCGTCGCTGGGAACACGGTTCTTTATTGGATCCGTCTGATTAGCGACGGTCACTGATGTTTGCGAATATTGCTCTCGGGCCGCAGTGTCCCGTTTGTGAGTCTGAAATGTGGGAGTTCACTACTGCGACGGACTTTATGCGAGCCGACAACGAGACGCTGGCAGCGGATGTGACTGCCGAGGCGGAATGCTTCGATTGTGACTCGCTATTTGCAGTTTCGGTCGCAGCCGACGAAGAGGGCTGTCTACAGACATCCGACGGCGAGTCAGTGAGCCCACCACAGGGGTTCGGGTGGGGAACCGCTCGGTCGCAGATCGTCGCCACACACGTCCTCCACGTGTGGGGCGATACCAACGATAGCTTCGGCGACCAGTATTGCCAAACGTACGACTTTCAGGACATCCGTATTGTCGAAGACCGTTCCTGACCCTTCGAGGTGATCACCGACCGACGGCGAGCGTCTCGTCGTACTCGAGCGAGTCATCATCGACGAACGCGGTCGCGAGGGTCGCTTCGGCCCGCCGGAGCCGATAGGAGAGCGTCGAGCGCGGCACGTCGAGTTTCTCTGCGAGTTCCGAGAGGTCGGTCCGTCGCGGGGTCTCATAATAGCCGTATTCGACGGCGGCCTGCAGCGCTGCCCGCTGTTCGGCTGGCAGCGACGCGTCCGCGTCGTTGCTCTCACGATCGGGATCGAGATCGGTCAGCCGAAGCATCTCCATGCCGGCACACTCGCCGACTTCGTCACCGAGCGCGTCGAAGAAGTCTCCGACTGGCGCGTCGCTCCCGAGGACGATCCGCCAGCGATAGCGCCGGCCCTCCCGATAGGTCTCGAAAAGCAGCCCCTCGCCGAGATACTCAAGCGCGAGGTGGGGAACCGACGTACAGACATCGGTGCGATCCCAGTAGGTGTAGACGACGAGTTCGTCGCTCGAGCGATCGAGGAGTTGCGTCTCGCAGTCAGCCCCGCAGTCGTCCCGAACCAGACAGTCCGCACAGTAGGTCGGCTCGCGGTAGGCTCCCTCGAGTGCCTCGATCCCCGACTGCGAGCCGGTCGCGTGATCGACCCGCCAGAGGCTCTCGGGGGTGACGTGACACGCAAGCGACCGCACCGTCGTCTCCGGGTTGGCCTCGAGAACGTCCGCGACCGGGTTCGTGCCGGGATCGTACTCGAGGGCGAAGACGAACTCTCTCATGACGCGACGATAGGAGTCGACGCGACAAAGGACTGCTGGCGAGCGACGGCGGTGGCCGAGAGCGGGGCTTGAGACCTGGACTGATCGATCTCAGTCCAACAGCTCGCGTGCAATAATGTTCTTCTGGATTTCGGTCGTGCCCTCGTAGATCTGAGTGATCTTCGAGTCGCGGTAGAAGCGTTCGACGGGGAAGTCGTTGACGTAGCCGGCCCCGCCGTGGATCTGGACAGCCTCGTCGGCGACATCGACGGCGACGCGGGAGGCGTACTCCTTGGCCATCGAGGCGAGTTTGGTGATGTCGTTGCCCTGGTCGACGTTCCAGGCGGCCTTGTAGGTCAGGTTGCGCGCGGCCTCGGTCTTCGTGGCCATGTCGGCGAGCTTGTGCTGGATAGCCTGGAACTCCGAGATGGACTTGCCGAACTGCTCGCGCTCCTGGGCGTAGTCGAGGGATGCCTCGAGCGCGCCCTTCGCAATGCCTAGTCCCTGTGCGGCGACGCCGGTGCGGGTCTCGTCGAAGAAGTACATCTGCTGCATGAAAGCGGCGTCGCGGGTGCCGATGAGGTTCTCCTCGGGAACACGGACATCGTCGAGGACGAGCTCGGCGGTATCGGAGGCACGGATCCCCATCTTGCCGGTGATCTTCTCCGAACTGAAGCCGTCGCGGTCGGCCTCGACGACGAGCTGGCTGAAGCCGTTATAGCGTCCTTCGGCGTCGGGATCGGTCTCACAGAGGACGACGAAGAAGTCACCGACCGAACCGTTGGTGATCCACATCTTGGTGCCGTTGATCACCCACTCGTCGCCGTCTTTTTCCGCGCGGGTCGACACCGAGGAGACGTCCGAACCGGTGTCGGGTTCAGAGATCGCCGCGCCGGAGATCTTCTCGCCGGCTGCGACCGGCTCCAAGAAGCGTTCCTTCTGGTCTTCGGTCCCGAACTCGCGGATGGCCTCGGTGCCGAACGAACAGGCCATGATCGAGAGCGCGATGCCCGGATCGTGCGAGAACAGCTCCTCGGCGATGATGACCGACTCGAGCGTTGAATAACCGGCCCCGCCGTATTCGATGGGAATCGAGGCACCAACCAGCCCCATCTCGGCGGCCTCGTCGACGATGTCGTGCGGAAACGTCTCTGCAGTGTCGTACTCCTCGGCGTTGGGGACGATCTCGTTCTCGGCGAATCGGCGGACTTCGTCGCGGATCTGCTGGTGTTCCTCAGTGAGCCCGAATTCCATGAGACACTGTTACATACGCCTCGGTAAAGGGTTTTGTAACCCGAAGTAAACTAAACAAGAGTTTCTAATTCTGACGAGGGAAACGTTGAAACGACTTCACATAGGACTACTGATCATGGAGCTCGAGGATATCAACACCATCACAGTTCTGGGAGCGGGCAACATGGGTCACGGTATCGCGGAGGTCGCCGCCATCGCAGGGTACGACGTACGGATGCGCGATATCAACGACGAGTTCGTCCAGAACGGCTACGAGCAGCTCGAGTGGTCGCTGGGCAAGCTCGCCGAAAACAACCAGCTCACCGAATCAGAGGCCGACGCGGCCTTAGAGCGCGTGACGCCGCTGGTCGACATGGAGGAAGCCGTCGCCGACGCCGACGTCGTCATCGAGGCTGTCCCCGAACAGATGGAGATCAAAACGGACGTCTACACCGATCTCGAGGCGGTCGCCCCCGACCGGGCGATCTTCGCGACGAACACCTCGAGTCTCTCGATTACGGACCTCTCGGAGGTCACCGAACGGCCCGAGCGGTTCTGTGGGATGCATTTTTTCAATCCGCCGATCCGGATGGATCTCGTCGAGGTCATCTCCGGAGCACACACCGCGGACGAAACGCTCGACGTCGTCGAGGACCTCGCGGACGATCTCGGGAAGACGCCCGTCCGCGTCCGCAAAGACGTGCCCGGGTTCATCGTCAACCGCATCCTCGTTCCCCTGATGAACGAAGCTGCGTGGCTTGTCGAGGACGACGTCGCCACGATCGAGGAGGTCGACGCGACGACGAAGTTCGATATCGGGCTACCGATGGGGAGTTTCGAACTCGCAGACTACGTCGGCATCGACGTCGGCTACCACGTCCTCGAGTACATGCACGAGGTTGCAGGCGAGCGCTACGAGCCGTGCCCAATGTTGGAATCCAAGGTCGAAAGCGAGGAGTTCGGCCAGAAATCCGGGAAAGGCTTCTACGACTACGAGAACGGCGACGGCGCGGACGTCTCGATGGACGAGGAGCTGTTCAGCGAGACCGTCAAGGAGCGTCTGCTCGCCGTCGTCGCGAACGAAGTAGCTTACCTCGTCGGTGACGACGTCGCATCGCCTTCGGAGATCGACACCGCGGTCAAACTCGGCGGGCGCTGGCCAAACGGACCCGCGAAATTCGCCGACGAATACGGCGTCGAAACGCTCGCCGACGCGCTCGAGGACGCCTACAAGGAGACGGATCATCCTCGCTACGAGCCGTTCGACCATCTCGCGACCGTCGCCGAGGAGGGTGGCTTCTACGACGATTCGGGCGCGGGCGAAACGGACGAACCGCCGGCGTTCGACACGCTCGAGCTGACCTATCCCAGAGACCGGGTCGCACAGATCGAACTCGACCGGCCCCAGCAGATGAACTCCATCAGCATCGACCTCGTCGAGGAACTCGACACCGCACTCGACCTCGTTGATGACGACGACAGCGTTCGCGCACTCTTGCTGACGGGGGCCGGCTCGAAGGCGTTCTCTGCGGGTGCGGACTTCATGAGTATTGCCGGCAGCGGTGCCGACCCCTACGAGGCGATCGAACTTTCGAGGGACGGTCAGGAAACGTTCGGCCGCCTCGAGGAACTCGAGTTGCCGGTCGTCGCCGCGATCGACGGCTACTGTCTCGGCGGTGGGATGGAACTCGCGACGTGTGCTGACATCCGGATTGCGACCTCGCGTTCGGAGTTCGGCCAGCCCGAATTCAACCTCGGACTGCTTCCGGGGTGGGGTGGCACCCAGCGCCTCCAGCGCATCGTCGGCATGGGGCGTGCGAAAGAGATCATCTTCACCGCAGAGCGGTTCCCTGCCGAGGAGATGGCCGAGTTCGGCTTCGTCAACGAAGTCGTCGACCCCGACGAGTTCGAGCCGGCCGCACGCGACTACGCCGAGCAACTCGCCGGTGGCCCGCCACTCGCGATGCGCTATACGAAACGGGCGATGCACAAAGGCTGGGACAACCATGAGGCCGGACTCGAGATCGAATCGATGGGTTTCGGACACGTCGTCAACTCGGAGGACGTTCACGAGGGTATCAACGCCTTCTTCGGCGACGACGACCCCGAGTTCGAAGGCCAATAAGGGCTGGAAATCGCTGCCGGGCTGCGATACGGCCAGCACCTGTAACAGATCGCGAACCGGCGTGGCTGTCGCGGACGGTGGTCGGCACGTCTGCTCGTCGGTGAAATGGTCGCGAGATTTATGACCCAGAGGTACCATTGGTGACGCGTGGCTGTAACCGATGAAGAGAACAGAGGGGTTCCCCAATGAGTGACGGGACGGAGGTGCTCGTCGTCGACGACGAAACGCGGCTCGCCGATCTGTTTGCTGCGTGGCTCGAACGTGACTGGACGGTCGAGACAGCCTACGATGGCGAGGAAGCGCTCGCGGAGATGGCCGACTCCGTCGAGGTCGTCCTGCTCGACCGGCGGATGCCCGGACTCTCCGGTGACGATGTCCTCGAGCGAATCCGCGAGCAGGGATACGACACGCGAGTCGTCATGGTAACGGCGGTCGATCCGGACTTCGATATCATCGAGATGGGCTTTGACGACTACCTCGTCAAGCCGGTCTCGAAGGACGAGCTCCTCGAGATGGTTGACGACATCGTCAGCCGCTCGGACTACGAGGCGGATATTCAGGAGTACTACACGCTCGTCTCGAAAAAAGCGCTTCTGGAGTCGGAGAAGACTGACCGCGAACTCGCGACTAACGAAGAGTATCTGGATCTCTGTGACCGCGTCGACGAACTCGAGGCTCGCGTTGACGAGACGGTCACCGAGATGACCACCCACGACGAGTTCGTCGGCGCGTTTCAGGACCTGCAGTCCGACAAGTAGCCGTCTGTTTCGAACTCGAACCGGACCCCGCCGCCCTCGCTTTCGGTTGCGGTGACTGCCCACCCGTGTCCGGTAGCCACTTCTTTGAGGATCCTGAGGCCGACACCCAGCCCGTCCATCGCCGACGAAACCGACGAGTCAGCGGGATCGAAACGGCAGTCCTCGGGAAGTCCGACACCGTTGGCCGCGACGAAAAAGCCCCGTTCGCTCGGTTCGAGTGGCCCGATGCGAACGGTCTCGACCGCCGAACCGTGTTCGATACTGGTCCGGAAGCAGTGCTCGAAGAGTCGCAACAGCCACGAGCGATCGGCCTCTATCGTGGTCGTTTCCGAGATCGACAACGTCGTCTCTCCCGTCGAGACGTGATTCCACGCCTCGTGAGCGGCCGCCTCGAGGTCGACGGGTGCGATGTCTGCCACCCACTCGCCGTCGCGAGCGATCGCCAACACGTCTTCGATGATCGCTTCCATCCGATCGAGCCCCTCGCGGGTCCGATCGGCGTAGGCGAGGTTCTCGGTGTCCGTGAGGAGATCGAGGGATTCCTGCGCGACGTTGAGCGGATTCGTGAGGTCGTGGCTGACGATGCGAGTGAACGCATCGAGACGCTCGGTATGGTCGCGGAGTTTCTGTTCACGACGATACCGTGCGGTGACGTTGCGAAGGACGCCAACCGTGCCCCGGAACTGCTCGTCCGAGACGAGGACAGCGATCTGAGCCTCACAGGGAATCGATGCACCAGCTTTCGTCTCGAGCGTGACGTCGATGGTGTCGGTACTCGCGTCGGCGGTACGGAGCGATCGAATGACGCTCCTCGCGGCGTCGATATCCGCGCTGTCGAAGAGGAACGAGGCGTGTTCGCCGAGCAGCCCTTCGCGACTGTACCCGCTCATCTCGACGAGCGCGTCGTTGACCGTCATGAAGTGACCCGTCTCGTCGAGAACGTACATTCCGTCACCCGCCGTTTCGACGAGCCGTTCGTATCGGTCGAGAACGCGCTCTCGCTGTTCGAGCCGACCGCGGACGGCGATCGTCTCGAGGACGTGTGACGCGGTCGCGGCGATCGCTCGGATCGCATCCCGTTCGGACTCGGAGAGCGCAGCCGTCCCATAGACGGCGATCACGCCGTATAGCTCATCGCGGGTGGCGAGCGGGGCGACGGCGACCGATCGGGAACCATGCTCGAGCGCACGGGTGCCAAAGGGGACCTCGTCGCAACTCGTCTCGTCGTACTGGCGTGTCTGAATCGATCGCGTGCACATCGCACGCTCGAGCAACGGGAACTCACCGCCACCGACGCTGAAGCTTCGATCGAGCGACCACGCTTTCGACTCACAGTCGGAGAGCCACGGGACGACCGTCCGTTCGCCACGATCGTACTCGCCGATCCAGGCGGACGTGAACCGATCGTGAGTGGTCAGTTCTTCACGGATCGTCCTTTCGACGGTCAGCGGTGAGGTCGCATCGACCAGTTGACAGCGAACGGAACAGACGATATCGGCGAGCGCTGCGGGCAACGTCTGGCGAATGTGCTCGAGGTCGGGCGCGATCGTCTTCCCGCTCGGCGGGTCCGGTTCCGGAAACGTAACGTCGGTCGCTCCGTTGAGCCGATCAGCGAGCGCATCCGCCAGTTGGCTCTCGTGATCGGCCTCGTTCGTCCGGGAGACGACTTCGCTTAACACGCGTCTGTCGTCTCCGCCCCACGAAACGAGTGCTGGCGTCTCCGGGGCTTCAGAGACGACGGCGTCGACGAGCGACGGCACGTCCGCCACCGTATGGCCATCGATAACGACCGCATCGATCGACGTTCGCTCGAGACAGTCGACGGCTTCGGTCGCCTGCTTGGCGATGACGATTTCGACTGGATCGTCCGTCAGTGAGAGAGTAAGACGTGCTCTCGTTGACCGGTCGTGGCTCACACAGAGCACGCGAGGGCGTCTGACAGGAGATGAGTGCTGGCTGTTCATAATTCGATGGAAACGGCAAGTGGGTGTCGGGTGATGTGTAACCGGCCATGATCGTTCTTTCGGGTAATGTATCGCAGTGGTAATACAAGGGCAGTCCTGCCCGAATCGGACACACGGACGGGTTCAGGGCGCCTGCCGGTAGATCAGGTTGCGCTGGATTTCGTTTGCGCCCTCGTAGATGACCGGCACCCGCGCGTCGCGGTAGACACGAGCAACGCGGCGATCGTTTAAGACCGACCGGCCACCGTGGAACTGCATGGCTTGCTCTGCGACGTCGACGGCCGTTTCGGTCGCCTTCGTCTTTGCCATCGCCGCCCAGTAGCCCGCACTGTCTCGGTTCATAACGTGGTCGCAGCCTCGCCAGGTGAGCGTCCGGGCGCTCTCGAACTCGAGGAGCATATCGGCGAGGCCGTGCTGGACGCTCTGAAAGTCGCTGATCGTCCGGCCGAACTCCTCGCGGTCGTGGGTAAACTCCCAGGCTTCCTCGATGGCGGCCGCGGCGAGGCCGATCCCGTGGCCGGCGACGGCGATGCGGCCGTGATTGAAGAAATCCGCGAGCAGCATGAAGCCGGCACCCTCCGCGCCGATCAGGTTGTCCGCGGGAATCCGGCAGTCGTCGAACTCGATGTGTGCCTGCTTGGAGGCACGCATCGCCATCTTTTCGGGGATGTGCTCGGCGTCGTAGCCGTCCGTGTCGGTCGGGACGATAAACAGCGAGTGGTTCCCGTATGGGTTGTCTGCATTGTCGCCGGTGCGGGCATAGACGGTAATCCAGTCCGCCTCGACACCGTTGCCGACCCAGTATTTCTCACCGTTGATGACGTATTCGTCGCCGTCCCGTTCTGCCCGCGTCTGCATCCCCGCGAGATCGCTGCCAGTCTCTGGCTCCGAGACTGCCAGTCCCGAGCGCTGCTCTCCCTCCGCGACCGGTCGAATGTACTCTTCACACTGCTCGTCGGTGCCGTGTTCGTAGGTGATCTCACAGCCGAAACTCGCCAGTTGCAGCGTCAGGGCGATTCCCGCATCAGCCCGGTAGAACTCCTCCGTGAGCGCGAGCAACTGCGCCAGATCGAATCCCCGTCCGCCCCACTCCTCGGGAATGTCCTGTGCCACGAGGCCGGCGTCCCGGCCCGCCTCGAGGATCTCCTCGGGATACTCGCCGGCCTGAAAGTACTCCTGGGCGTTCGGTTCGATGTGGTCGTGTGCGAACTCGCGGGCTTCGGCTTTGATCTCGCGTGCGTGGTCCGGGACGAGCTGCTCGTCGAGTAGGTCCATATCCTGTTGAATGACACCACGGAGCAAATAGCCGGCGGCGAACAGTGCAATCCGTCTCGGTCACTGCCGACGGAACAGTACCGCTAGCCGGCGAATCCAGACAGGAGCCACTCGTCGTCGGCTCCCTCGTCGTCCGCGATACTCGGGGCGCTGACGAGCACGAACGCGCTCTCGCGGTCGCCGTTGCGGATCTGGCGCGTCGATTCGGGCGGGATCCAGAGCGCGTCGCCAGCCTCCATGTCGACCGGGTCGTCGTCGACGACGACCGTCGCCGACCCCTCGATGAGCACGTAGATTTCCTCGTGGTCGTTGGTCGTGTGGTCGTGGGGTTTGCTCTTCCAGTCCGGATCACAGCGAGCAATCGTTACCCCGACTTGCTCGGTCTCGAGTGGGTCGCTGAGAAAGTGCATCGCGCTCGAGACCTGCTCGACCTCTTCGTAGTTGACCTTCCGGTATGTCATACAGCCCCATTCGCGAGGCTGACAGTAAAACTATACTGTTGGCCACCAGTCCGTGAACACCTGATCGCGACTCGAGTGCGATCGGTATGTGAACCGTGGTATCCAACGGTATCCGCGTTCGGCCACACGACGCTACTCCTGTGCGAGCGGATCGAAACTGTCGACCGGGATAACCGAGTAGTCGACCGTCAGCGCGTCTCTGGTCGCCCGGATCTTCCCGACGAACGCCGAGATGTCCTCGAGTTCGCCCTCGAGGACGAACAGTTCCATACAGTAGTGGTCGCCGACGTGGCTATGGAAGTTCGACGCGACGAGGTCCTCGTGTTCGTGGCGCAGATGCATCATTCGCTCTTCGACGCTGGTCGTCTCGTAGTCGAACAACACTGTGACGATGCCCATCAACTCCCGGTCCTCGAGCCGGGTGTCCTCGAACTCGCCCAGCAGGTTCCGCGAGGCTTCCCTGACGACTTCGCTGCGGCCGGTATAGCCGTGCTCGTCGGCGAACTGATCGAGTCGCTCCAAGAGTTCGTCCGGCATCGAGACGCTGACGACTGCCATATAATAAACCAACCGCTATGGACTATTAAGGATTATCATCATTCGAGGAATCGATACTGCCGGCTCGAGCCGACAATCTGCCTACACGTGGTCTGCAGGAAGCAGATCTTCGAACTCCTGTTCTGCGAGCCACTCACAGAGTGCGACGAACTGGTCGCTTGCTGCCCCGAACAGCTGTGCGCCTTTCTCGGCCGTCGCGTCCGTCTGATCGCCGAACACGCCGTTGTCGCTGTTGTCGATCGCGTCGTAGAACGTCCGCGAGCCGTGTTTGACTGTTCCGGCATCCTCGACGCTCGCTACGCCAGTGTCTCGGGCATCGTCGAGGCGGTCGTCGTGGACCAGCTCCGGCTCGAGGTACTTGATCATCGCCGTCTCTTTCGGTCCGCCGTGGGGTCCGTTCTGGGCGAAGAGCTCGTCGACCAGTTCCGGAATCGACTCGTCCCACATCCATTCGATCGCGTAGGCGACCCCCTCTTGACGGAGGCGTGCACCGATCTCCCGGAGATGCTGGACGTTGCCGCCGTGGGCGTTGACGTAGATCACGCGGTCGATCCCGTGGGCGGTGAGGTTTCGCGTCAGCGACTCCACGTACTGGCGAAACGCCGACGGCTCGACCCACATCGTCCCGTGGAACTGCCGGTGGTGGCCGCTGACGCCGACGTTGATCGTCGGGGTACAGAGATAGCCCGTTCGATCGGCGGCCTCCCGGGCAAACGCCTCCGCGATCAGGTGGTCGGTCGCCTCCGGCAGGTGCGGGCCGTGCTGTTCCGTCGATCCGAGCGGCACGAGCGCGAGCGATTCCGATTCGAAGTACGTCTCGAGGTCCGGCCACGCTTCGTCGGCGAGGTACATACGTAGTCTCTCGTGTGTGGATCATCAATAGCGTAGTGTGAAAGACCAGCACACGAATGCACGCCGTCCGGAAGCGAGAAAGAGCGCCGAGAGCCGCGTCGAAGCGACATCTGGCCGGAGCGCGAGGAGCCAACACGTGGAAACCCGCCGCTGACGAGGTGTCGTCGGTAATCCCATATTACCGAAATCGGCGTCCTGGCGTGAGTGGACGAGCGTACTGCCGGCCTCGTTCCGTCGCCTTGTTCCGTCGATATCACTGGTTTCCCGGGAGGAGAACGAGTTTGTTTTGATTTCTGAGGCAGAGACGAGACGAACCACTAACCAGATTGCTGATTCATGGTGGGATCGGAACCGGGCGAATCTACATGCTGTGATCCGTGTCTCGAGTCCGGACGCCCATGCGTGATCGCGGTCGCCACCATCTACTCGATACGCGACCGGTCGCGCTCTATGCGTGAAACTGGACACGTTCGGTCGCCCGGTGAGGGAGAGACGTTTCAGCCACGACCGGTCGGTCTCTCCCCGTGCTCTCGGCTCGGTCACAACACGTGTTTATCGCCTGCCTGCGTGCGAATCGCTTCGTGATCGATCACACTCGTTGCTGGGGGTCCGAACCGAACCCGTATCGATACGTCACGGTACGGCGAGCGCGCAATTCGCCGTAACGCACACTTCAATCGTCGCGACCGCGTGGAACGTGACCTGTTAGTTTCACTACTGATTGATAGGCACTCAATTACAAAACGCCGGTGGACCGACGAAAGTTAGTACATGGTACTCCGATATCCCGCTCAAGCACAGGTTCCCGAGTGGTTACAAGATCCCATCGCGGAGCTCGTAACGTTCCTCCCACGGCTCGTCGGTGCGCTGGTGATCCTCGTCATCGGCTGGGCCGTCGGCCGACTGGCAGGACGCGTCGTCCGTCGGCTCGCCGACGGCGTCGAACTCGACCGAATGGTCCTCGAGACGCCGCTCGGTCGCATCCTCGGCGGTACCGAACAGGCCGTCTCGAGTGCGTTCGGGAAGTTGGCGAAGTGGTTCGTCTACGCGCTCGCGATTCTCGCGGCTGCGAACGCGCTCGCGATCGCGACGCTGTCGGAGTGGATCTCGACGGCGGTGTCGTACCTGCCGGCTTTCATCGCCGGGCTGGCGGTCATCGTCCTCGGGTTCGTCGTCGCGGACTTCATCGGCGACGCCATCGAACGGACCCGCGCGGCGACCCAGACGGCCTACACCACCTGGTTCGCCACCGGTGCGCGGATGTTCCTCTATTTTACGGCGATCGTCATCGGTCTCGATACGATGGGAATCGACGTCGGCATCCTCTACGTGTTCGCGCGAGCGCTCGCGTGGGGGCTCGGCGCGGCCATCGCCATCGGCGCTGGCGTGGCGTTCGGCTGGGGCGGTAAGGACTACGTCGCCGACAACATCGACCGCTGGATGAGTCGGACGAGCGAGGTCGCACCCGGCGAGAACGAGTCCGCCGGGAGCCAGTCTCGCGCCGGCGACCGCACCGGCAGCAGTCCGAGCACCGATCGCGAACCGGGATCCGAGCCTGGTCCCGGACCGACCGACGACGACTAACGCACGGCCCGCCTGTGGTCGCTCTCGACACGACGCGGCACCTGGCGAGGCCGGCGACACGCTCGACTGCGGCGGCGACGATCAGTCGGCTTCGATCCCGCTCGTAGCTCGAACCGCCGGATCGTCCGCCTCGTCGTCCGGAAAGAGTGGCTTGACCGGCACGATCACGTGGGCGCGGACGAGGTTTCCATCGTTCAGTCGCCACTTCGTGAGATGCGCGATCGATCGGGAGCCGCTGTAGCCGTCCTCGATCCGCTCGCAGACCGCATCGAACGCCGCCTCGTCGAACAGGTCGTCCGAGACGTGGTCCGTCACGACTGCAATGTTCCCACGCCGAGCGTAGACGTCGAGCCGCCCTTCGAAGGCGTGTTCTATGTCCTCGATCCAGCCGTGGATTTCGCCGACTGTCGGCCGATCCGGTGCCGTCGGAAAGGTGATCGACGCCTGATACTGGTCGGGACGTTCCCGGACGTGTCGTTTCCAGAGTCGCCCTAGCTGCTGTCCGACTCCGGTTCCGGGCACCCGCGACGCGACGTCGGTCGCTCGGCCGGCCGCGGCCGACATGCGCCGTCGAAGGTGGGTAATGGGATCGGGTCGATCGCGTTCCCTCATTCGTTCTCACGTTCGAGTTACAGGCATCGGTAATACGTCCTTTGTTGTCGAAAACGATCGTCCAACAAGAACGTCACGCGAGCGTGTATATTGTCGCTTCGCGAGGGTTTTGTACAATCCGTTACTACCGCTGGACAGCATGCCTCGAACAGGGCACACCCACTCGGTTCCCCGCCTCGTCGGATCCGTCGCGATCGTCGCCGTCGGCGTCGCGGGTAATACCGGCTTTGACACCCCACTCCGTACGATTCCGGCCCTCGTTTTGATCGCAGTCGGCATCGCCGGCGTCACGAGCACTGCACGGGAAGCCGAAACGGCACAGCTTCGACGCGTGGCGAAACGATGGTGGGTGCTTGCCTTCGCGACCTTCCTCCCCTACGGGCTGGCGACTGCCCCCGACAGCGAAGCGGCGGCCGCCGTCGGTGACGCGTTCGCCGGCCCGGTCGCGGGGCTCGTCCTCGAGTCGGTCGCCGGTGCGACGGCCCTCTGTGCCGTGTCGATGTCGGTCCTGTACGCCTTCGCCTGGTACGGGATCCATCCGGGACGGCCAACGCCCGAAGAGCGCGTCCTCGCCGACGGCGGCGACGATTGAGACGGTCTGCTGTCCCGCCGTCCCGGCGCACCCGCAGGACGGGTCGCGGGTGCGCCAGCACTGATTGATAGAGGTCTACGAGCACGCATCGGCTGCAGTCAGCCAACAGCTATATATCCCGGCACCGACTCAACCCGGCAAAGCGGTGCACGACGTGATTCCGACACTACCCGATTCGGATCGATCCCTGCTCGCCGCCTCGCTCGCTTGTTTCGCCATTGCCGGCGTCGCGACCACCGCCACCGATGGCGTCGAACTAACGATCGGAGCCACTGCGCTCGCCATCGGCGGCGTCTACGGCGTCGCTCGCTACGCCCAGTCGGTCACACGACGGACGCTCGCACACACAGCACTGGGCCTGTGGCTATCGTTCATCGGAATCGCCGGCACACACGCCGTCGGCCTCGAGACGATCGGTGCCGTCGCGCCGGGACCCGCCGCGGTGGCAGTCGTCGCGCTCACTGCGATCACGTGGGCGACGTTGCTCGCTGCCGCCGGTGCGACGCTCTTTCTCGGCTGCCGCGAGTACGGCTCGCCGGCCCCGGCGGACGAACAGGTTCTCGACGGCGACGCCTCCGATTACTCGACGCGGTAACTCACCGCGATCCCTTCACCAAGCGGGAGAATCATCGTCTCGAACGCCGGATCGGTCCGGACCGTCTCGAGGTAGTCGATAATCCCTTGCGTGTGTTCGTTCGTCTCGTCCAACGGCGTGTCCTCTGCCCACGCGAGCAGGTCGTCGAAGTCGATAACCCCGGCTGTGATCGCGTTGTCGGCGATAACGACGCCGCCGACAGAGAGCTTCGAGCGGACGGCCTCGAACGCGTCTGCGTACCGATCCTTCTCGTGATCGATCAGGACGACGTCGAACGGCCCGTCGTAGCGGTCGATCGCCGCCATCGCGTCGTCGTGTTCGTATCGTGCGATCCCGTCGTAGCCCCCCGTGGCCATGTACTCGCGGGCGAGCTCGAGTTCGTCCGCGTCGACTTCGGTGAGGACGATCTCGCCGTCGTCGGGGAGGGCCTCGGCGAACCAGTAGGCGGAGTAGCCGTATCCGGAGCCGAACTCGAAGATCCGCTCGGAACCGGTCAGTCGAGCGACGAATCGGAGGAACGCGCCGACTTCCGGACCGACGTGGGGAAAGCCCTCCGCAGCGGCGTACTCGTCCATCTCGATTAGCGTCTCGTCGGGGTCCGGACCGGCCGCGCGAACGAAGCGGGCGATGTCGTCAGTGAGAACGTCGGTCATACCCGAGCATACCGGCCGCCAGCACAAATAGACTGCCGGACACTCCGGTCAGCCACTGCTCGCACGCGAGCCGTCGTCGCGATTCTTTCGCTGTCCCATCACACTGCCGCCTGCCTGCCCGTCGCGGGTTCGTGGGAGCGACAGTATCCTTTTTCCCACTCCAAACCGTCCTTCCGACCGACATGTCTGCCGACCACGCCCTCGCCGAGGCAGTCGATAATCTGGTGTACGAGCCCGTACAGGTCCACGAGCACGGCATCGACCTGACGGTCGCCGCCGTCTACGAAGTCGCCGCTCCCGGCAGCATCGACTTCGGCGGCGACGAACTCGAAGACGCCGACCTCGAGCCGGTGCCGACCGAACTCGCAGCGCCCGACGACGAGTACGGCTGGTGGCACCTCGAGGGTGGCCAGTACGTGATCCAGCACAACGAGTTTCTGACGGGCCTCGAGCAACCGGTTCAACTCCAGCCGCGCAACGAACTGCTGGCCCGTGGCGGCTCGCATCCCTCGATGCTGGTGCGAGATCACCTGCCGTTGATGCCGTTGTCGGTCGCCGACGGCGGCCTCGAACTCAAGGAGAACGCGCGGGTGTCGACGCTGACGGCGGCCGGTGACAGCTAACGGTCGACTGCGATACCCGAATCAGCCACCGAAACCTCGTGACGGCCGCGACACACGAGGTCGAGGCGCTCCGGGTTTTGTCGTCCAGCAGCGTATTTACCGTCAGACTCCCTAGCCCGCCGTAGTGATGTATCAGGACATCCTCGTTCCGACGGACGGGAGCGACGGGACCCGTCAGTCGCTCACGCACGGACTCACGCTCGCGGAGCGATTCGACGCGACGATCCACGCACTGTCGGTCGTTCCCGAGGGGCCGCTGGGGACGCTCCAAACCAACGAGGGACACCCCGACGCGGAGCGAGCAGTCGAGCGCGTCGAAGCCGAAGCGACGCGCGAGGGGGTTGACGCCGTGACGGCGGTCGAACAAGGCGTGCCACACGAGGAAGTACTCGCGTACGCCGACGACCACGATATCGACATGATCGTCATGGGGACACAGGGTCGAACCGGCCTCGACCGAGTGCTCGTCGGCAGCGTCACCGAACGGATCGTCCGGCTGGCCGACATCCCAGTCGTCACCGTCCGCCTGAACGACGATATTCGGATCGAAGACGCCGACGAGGCCGCCCGAATTGCGCGCAAAACCGTCGAAACGGAGGGGTACGACGACATCACTATCAGCGATGATCCACACCGAACCAGCGCTTCCTGGATCGTCCCCCTCGAGACGGGGTCGGGGCCGCTCCACGTCCACGTTGACGCCGTGACGAGCGAAGCTCGAGTCGCGAAAGGATCGAAGCAGTAGAGTCTGCAGCGGACTGCAGAGAACGCTTCGAGCGGGCTCAGTCCTGGATGAACTCGCCGTCGCAGCGGTACTCCTGTAGCTTGATGCTGTTTACCGGTTCGGTTTCATTGTACGGTTCCGAGGGCTGTGCCATGTAGTAGAGGTCGAGACGTTCGAGGTCGGTCTCGTGGTCGTCGTTCCAGCGCTCACAGAGGTGGTTTGCCAGATACGACCGATGGTTCTCGTTGTCACCACCCCAGACGTTCGCGAGGTACTTTCGCCAGCGAGTGGTCGGGTACACGTCCTCGTGACTCGATGGTGGACCCCAGCTTATCGCTGACCGATGAAGGGCATCGACCTCGGAACCGTTCTCGAGTTCGGCCGGTGCGAGGAACCAGCCGTCGGTTCCCAGCGGCTCTGGGGCGAACATTTTCCAGGACTGGTAGGTTTCGGTCGCCTCAAGTGCGGCATCGCCGGGTTCGGGAACCTCGGTGTAGCCGACTGCCTGGGCGTTCGAGAGGAGCACGAGGGTGAGAAAGAGCCAGGGAAGAATCGTCGAAAACAGCGCGCGGCCGCGAGCGACCCCGACGGTGAGGAGCTGCTGTGGCGCTGGCGCGGCGGTCGGGAGGCCGTCGATCGTCGGCCCTTTGGGAAGGATGACACGGAGCCGGGACATCGCGCCACACAGCGGAGCCGTGAGACCGATGCGAGTAGCCAGGGCAGTCACGCCGTCCCAGACAACGGGCGGATAGAACGGCACAAGTGCAGTGACGACGACAAGCGGGAAAATCCCGATCCGCATCGTCACGAGCATCCCGAGGTGCATTCCGGCGAATGCCGTCGCGAGCGCTGCCCGCGGCCGGCCAGTGAGCCCGATCAACAGCGGGGAACTGAGCAGCAACGCCGCCCACACGTACGTCATCACGCGCAGCAACTCGGGGTACCCCGCGAGAACATCGCCGAGCAGGAACGTGAACTGATAATCGAGACTGAAGACGTAGACGACCGCCTCGCCGTTGAACCACATCTCGCCTCGACTCTTGTGAATCGCGTTCACGACGTACATGACTGTGACCTGGAGCAACAGTGCCATCGTCGCCACGTTCGAGACGGTTGCTCGAGGCTCGTCAGTACGGCGAGCGTCGACGGCCCACCGTTCGCTCAGCGGCAGGAACATCGCCCAGAACAGCAAGACACGAAGCAACGTGTCTCCGCCGTTGAGGACCATTGGGTTCCGGGCGTGCAGTGAGAGTAACAATAGCCACGAGCAGACCGTTGCCAGCCGGGTTCGGTACCCAATAGTCATCGCGGCGGCGAAGACGGCGGCGACGACAAACAACAGCGCAATCGCCCACAGCTCACCCGAGATTGCATGTAGTGAGTATACGTTCGAATAGTCCGAGAACAGGGCCGCTCGTGGGAGAACCCCAGAGTCTGTGTAAAACGCCTCGAGGTTTCGCGAGCGGAGTGCGAGATCAGTAAGCAACAATAGGCCGAGCGCGATCCGGAACACGGCTAGCGCTCGCGTATCGATTGCGAACCGGTTCGTGAGCCCGGCCGAGAGTCGATCGACGACATCCGAAAGCCGGCGACGTCCGTCAGTGGAGGGGTGTTGTTCTTGCGTCGTCTGAACTAGATGTCCGGGTGTCCCGAGCAGATTGGCATAAGCTTGGTGTATCGTGAAACACAGTTTTGACCTATCCGGCCGTCGCTGCCCGACTCGAGGAAACCCAGAATACTGACCGGAACCCTGAACTACAGTCACTCCGTACGGGCAGTCGTTCGATGAGTTCCGAGATCCCGGACGAGCATCCGATTGTCCTGTTCGATGGGGTCTGTAACCTCTGTAACGGCTTCGTTCAGTTCATCGTTCCTCGAGATCCGGACGGAAAGATACATTTCGCGTCCCTCCAGTCCGACGTCGGTCAAGAACTGCTCGCGGCACACGGCCTGCCGACGGACACCCTCGAGTCGATCGTCCTGATCGAAGGCGATGACTGCTACGTCAAGTCAGGTGCTGTGGCACGGATCGCCGCGCACTTGGGTGGGGTATATGCGCTCGCGGCATCGTTACGATACCTTCCGCGACCAGTTCGCGACCGAGCGTATGACTTCGTCGCTGCCCGTCGCTATCGGTGGTTCGGGCAGAAAGACCAGTGTCTGATGCCGACCGGTGACGTTCGATCCCGGTTTCTCGAGTAAGTCTTGACCGATTTCTCCGTTCCGACTGGTGTTCCTACGGTCACGAGTGTCGTCAAAATTCGTTCGCGGTAAAAAAGCCAGGGCGGGGATTTGAACCCCGGAAGTCTCGATTACAAGTCGAGTGCATGAACCGCCCATGCTCCCCTGGCGCTGGCCGTTGATTAGCCGTCCTCCTTTGAATGTGTATCGTTTTCGTCCCGAGTTTCGAGCGACCGAGCCATCGTCACCCGAAACTCGTCGTATCCCTCGCGCCGATAGAACCGACGGGCGGCCTCGTTGTTTGCCATCACCTCGAGCAACACCTCGTCGGCACCGCGCTCGGCGGCTGCTTCCTCGGCAGCCGCGAGCAACGCCGCTCCGATCCCGCGGTCGCGGAAGGCGGGTTCGACGTAGATGTTCGAGAGCAGCCCGCGGGTGCTGTCGAGTTCGAGAGAGCCACGCTCGAGCGTGACCGACGCGAAGCCGACGATCTCGCCCGCGAGTCGGGCAACGAGGAGGCCGTCGTTGATCTGATAGGCCGCGAGCGTCTCGCGCATGGTCTCGCGGTTTGGATCGGCACGGACGGCCGATTCGTGGTGGCGCTGGTCGCGGGCGAGTCGTACCCACAGGTCGGTGACCGTCTCGAGATCGTCTCGCGTGGCGGGTTCAATCGTCGGCTGCTGGTTGTTCGGGGGCATTCTCGAGTGCGGTCACGGCGGGGAGCGGTTCGGCGGTGAGCATCCGCAGGGCAGCGCCGCCGCCGGTGCTGACGTGGGAAAAGCCCTCGACGCCGAGTTGTCGCAGGGCGGAGGCGGTGTCGCCGCCGCCGACGATACTCATCGGTCGCTCCGTGGCGGCACCGAACAGCTGTCTGGTGCCCGTCTCGAAGCACTCGTCCTCGAAGACGCCGGCGGGGCCGTTGAGGATGACGGTCTCCGCGTCCGCGAGGATGCGCTGGTAGTACTCGAGCGTCGACGAGCCGATGTCCATGGCGGCCTCGCCGTCGCCCGGCGGCAGGGCGTTGACCCCGAGTTCGTGGCGCTCGCCGTCGCGGCCGACGGCGACGTCTCGCGGGAGCGCGATCCGGTCTCCGTAGGCATCGAGCAGATCGGCGGCGCGATCGATTTCGTCCCAGTAGCCCTGGTCGTAGATGAAATCGGAACTGGCGTCGCCCAGATCGACGCCGTCGGCGATGAGAAAGACGTTGCCGACGACGCCCGCGGTGAGGACGTGATCGGCCAGTCCCTTCTCTAGGATCGACCAGGCAACGTCGATCGAATCGGGGACTTTCGCGCCGCCAAGGACGTAGACGCGGGGCTCGGGGGTCTCCTCGATCGAGCCGAGCACGTCGAGTTCGGACTCCATGACACGGCCGGCATACCCCGGCAGGACGGTTGGCAGGCCGACCAGTGAGGGTTGTGAGCGGTGGGCCGCGGCGAAGGCGTCGTTGACGTAGGCGTCGAGCACTGGCTCGAGGCCCTGCACGAGGTGTGTCTGGGCGGCCCGTTCGGGGTCGAACTCCATGTACTCCTCGCTGTAGAAGCGGGTGTTCTCGAGGACAACGCAGTCGCCGTCATTGAGATCTCTAACGGCCTCGCGAGCAGCGTCTGTAAACGTCGCATCTACGTAGTCGACGGGCTGGCCGAGCAGTTCCGAGAGGCGATCGGCATGGGACTCGAGCGTGACGAACTCGTCGCCGCCGGGTCGACCCTGATGGGCGAGGACGGCGACCCGACCGCCACGCGCGACGAGTTCCGAGAGCGTATCGACGTGAGCGCGCAGTCGGGCGTCGTCTGCGAGCGTGCCATCGTCGTCGATCGGACTATTGACGTCGACGCGAACACCGACGGTAGTCCCTTCGACGTCCAGGTCGTCGAGGGTCGCGATCATTATCGACCCCTCCACCGCGGCCCCCGAAAGGTCTTTCTATCGGAGAGATAGGAGCGGGATATGCTGGCACCACACACGCTACTATCGGAGTCGCTCCCGACTCACACCGATCGGCAGTCCGCACAGACCAGCTGCCCGTTTGCGTCCCACAGCGACTCCGCGAGCGAGCCACAGGCCTCACAGACGCCCTGGGTCGTGTACTCGTCGCCACCGTTGGGGAGCAACTGCGTCTCGCCCTCCACGGTCGACCGGGTTGCCGTGGGCTCGGCGGACTGACGGTCGCGGTCGATCGGCGGCTCGCTCGAGCGAGGAGGCGTCATCGTCGCCTGGAAGGAACTCGCGGCAGCGATAACGTCGCGTTGGGTGACGACCCCGGCAACGCCGTCGTCGCCCTCGACGACGACGTTGCGGATGTTCTGGCGAGCCATCGTCGTCGCGACGTCGGTGAGCGACCGGTCGAGCCCCACCGTGACGACCGGCGTCGTCATGGCGGCTTCGACGGTCAGCGCGGCCGGCTCGTGCTCGTCCGCGACGAGTTCGAGGACGTCCCACTCGGTCAAAACCCCGACCGGCTCCGGCCCGCGAACGACCAGCGCGCAACTCGTCTGCTCGTCACGCATGAGCCCCACGACGTCGAGAACGGTATCGGACTCACTGACGCCAACGTAGTCGGTCGTCATCACGTCTCTGACGGACAGTTCCGATTCCATATGCGAATGATTCGCACGAACGGGCTAAAAGCTACCTCCGGCACACTTAAGCAAGACGGCACCGAAGTTCGGTAATTCCGCTACTCAGGCCGTCTCCCACTCGAGTTCGACTCTGGTCCCGTCGGCCCGACAGGTCTCGAGGGCGTGTTTGGCGTCGAAGCCGGCCTCGTGGGGGCTTTTCCCGCGGCCGACACCGACCTGCATCTCGACGTCGACGGCCCCCTCGACGTGGGCAAGGGCCTCCTCGTAGTCAGCGGCCTCGAGGTCGGGACAGACGACGATGACGTTGTCGCCGCCGACGAAAAACGAGAGGCTGTCGTGGGCATACCGCATGTGACGCATGAGTTCGGCGTAGCCCTGCTCGATCTCGATGAAGGTGTCGAAGGCGTTGAGTTCGTCCGTGTAGTTGCCGGTGGCATTGACGACGTCGAAGTGGGCGATCTGGACGTCGTCGTCGGCCCGGTAGGCGTCGTCGATCGTCCGGCCCTCGAGACACTCCCGGCGGTGTTTGTCCTGTGCGCTGCCGGCGTCCTGGAGGCGTTCGGTCGCGTCGGCCAGCGCCTGGACGGGGTTGGTGCCGGTCGCGACGCCGAGGCTGAGCGTCACGGGATAGCGGTTGCCGACCGACTCCTGCAAGAGCGCGTGGTCCTCGAGGTCGAGGCCGTTCGTGACGGCGATCATGTTATCGAAGCGAGTGAAGAAGGTGTAGCCGCCGCGGTTGCCGACGAACTGGGAGATGTCCGCGTACAGCCGGGATTGCATGGTCTGGAGGTCGGCTTCCCGGCGCGGTTCAGGGGTTACCGTCCACGGCCCGTAGTTGTCGATCTGGACGAGCGTTACCTGCGTATTAGTCACTGTGGGCGATCCTTTCGAACGGCGTCGTATAAGTGATACGCAATCCAGATCCGTGATACGGCGCGGAAACCGGCGTTATGCGGGGACCTTTTCGGGGTCTTTGCCCTGCGGGTGGTACTTCCAGAAGTCGCCGGCACGCATCGCGTCCCCGACGGCCTTGTGCATGTCGAGGATCGTCTCGAACTCGTCGATGTCCTCGTCGATGTAGTCGAAGATGTCGCTCATGGCGACGATCGTCTCGTGGTTGACCCGGATCGGGTAGTTGCCGTACTCGTCGACGAACTCGTCGCGATCGAGCGGGAAGTCCTCTTGCTCGTCGACTTTGTCCGCGATGATTCGCATGTCGAACTTGCGCATCCCCTCGCTGCCTTCCTCTCCGTCGGGGTCGACTGGCCAATCGTTGCTCATACTCCGACGTGTGCAGGGGACCCGCAAAAGGATTACTCCTTGTCGCTGTCACCTCGGCGGCGGTGGAGAGTCTCGAGAACGGCCAGTTCGAACCGTATCTCGCCCTCTGCGCTGTCGACACCGACGACGGACTAGCTATGAGCACAGCGATCCGTCGGTCGAGATAGGATCCTGAAAACGGACGTCGCGGGTCTTGGGCAGGTCCGTTCCACGGCTGCAACGGAATCACGGACCGTCCGACACGAGTCAGTCAGTCAGTGTCGCGCACACCCGTACTCGGCCGTGTGGGAACGCTTGGACACGGGACCACCGAACACTCAGAGCCGAGACCGGTGTGTCGGGTCCGTGTTACGAGTTGTTCGCGTACAGGTACACCGCACCGACGGCGACGATTGCCTCGGTGACTTTCGTGATGACGGCCATCGGATTGAGGCTCCCCTCCATGTAGAACGCGTCGATGCTGAACCCCTGGAAGACGAACAGGGCGACGATCGTGGCGATCGCGTAGGCCGCCGCGACCAGATAGAGCGTCTGATTCCAGTAGGGAGTCAGGTAGAGGACGACCCCACCAAGGAAGCCGACCCCGTTCAGGATGAACAGTATCCCCATCATCTGATTGAATCCCATCGCCCGGGGGGCGAGCACCAGGTGGAGCACCCCCGTTATGACGGCTGCGAGTATGACCAGATATCCGACCGGATTCGACGGGGGACTGATCAGCGAGTCGCTCTGCCCTGTCATCGTTGATTGCGCAGACATTATCCAACTTATTAGGCCGGCACTTGATGGGTCGTGTTGCGATTCCAACATCGTGGGAATAGCAGCTATATTCTATACTGATTTTCGCTCTGTCGGCTGTATTTGTAGACAGGACGGCCGTTTTTGGAGAGTACCAGCAGTATTTGTACGGAGTCTGTTCGCTCGATAGCTCTGTGACTGAACCTCGACCGCAGAACGCACAGGAGTACTCCCGGCGAGCGGATGCAACAAGATAGGAGAAATTACTGGACAGCAGTCAATACGACGCCGGCCGCATGTATGCGGCCGTCACCTATGGGAACGGCAGCGAATTCGCGATCGGCGTCACGTCGTTCTGTCCGGCAGTATCAGTCCCAGCCGGGACTAGTCGTCGGCCGTTTCGGCGTCTGCCGTGTCACCCAGCACTTCCTCGCGGTGCTCGTCGAGCAGCGGCGCGCGACCGCGGGGCTTGGGGTTGGTCTCGGTCATCTTGATCGGGTTGCCCGCGATCTCGACGTCCGTGTCGGCACCGGGCTGTTCGACCGGCACGAGCATGTCTCGCGTGTGGACGTGCGGGTCGTCGAAGATCTCCTCGGTGGTCTGGACCGGCGCGGCCGGCACACGACCCTCGAGTTTGTCGACGAGTTCGTCGTTGGTCTGTGCGCGGGTCCACTCGGCGATCTCCTCGCGCAGCGCGTCGCGGTGCTCGAGGCGCTCGGGCGTCGTGGGGTAGTCCTCGGCGAGATCTTCGCGGCCCATCACGTCGCAGAGTTCCGCCCAGTGGTTGTTGTTGAACGCGGCGATGACGGCGTAGCCGTCGTCGGTCTCGAAGGCGTTGTAGGGGAACAGCGTCGGGTGGGAGTTGCCCCGGCGGGTGGGGGCCTCGCCGGTGTAGGACTGCTGGTAGATTGCGCGCTCGGTGAAGCTGATCATCGAGTCGTACATGCCGGTGTCGACGTACTGGCCTTCGCCGGTCTGTTCGCGGTGGTTGACCGCAGCCAGAATGCCGATACAGTTCAGCGTCGCGGTAAAGAGGTCGCCGACGCCGGGGCCGGTCTTCGTCGGCGGGCCGTCGGGCTGGCCGGTGGTCTCCATGACGCCACCGAGTGCCTGCGCGATGAGGTCGAAGGAAGGCTGGCCCTGTCGGTCCGTTTCGCCCGTGCGCGGGTCACCGAACCCGCGGATCGAGGAGTAGATGAGATCGTCGTTGTGCTCTGTGAGCGTTTCGTAGCCCAGCCCGTACTTCTCCATCGTGCCCGAGCGGTAGTTCTCGACGACGATGTCGGCTTCCTCGACGAGCGAGAGGAAGTCCTCGCGATCGTCTTCTTCGCGGAAGTTCAGCTCGATGCTCTTCTTGCCGCGATTGACGCTCTGGAAGTAGCCACCGTAGGCCTCCTCCTCGGGGTCGTCGACGAACGGCGGGTTCGAACGGATCATGTCACCGCCCGGCCGTTCGATCTTGACGACGTCCGCACCGAGGTCCGCGAGTAACATCGTGCAGTACGGCCCAGCCAACACCTGGGTCAGATCTAGCACGCGAAGGTTGGAAAGTGCTCCCATGTCTGTACGCTCTCTTCTGAAACCATCCCCAAAACCCTTACCATCGATCATGAAGTTGGTTTGGTGTACCGCGGATAGTGGCAACGTTCACCATTCTAACACCCATAGGATGTTTAAAGAATATTATCATGGAAGATCATTAAGTTTATACCCGAGTTCCTCATGGTTCTCAATACGATGTCCCAAACGGTCGTCCTCGGCGTGATTGGCTCCGATGCCCACGTCGTTGGCATCACAATCTTAGAGCAAGCCTTCAGCGCAGCCGGCTTCGATGTCGTGAACCTCGGCGTCCAGACCTCCCAGGAGGAGTTCGCCGAAGCCGCGGTAGCCCACGACGCACAGGCTGTACTCGTTTCCTCGCTCTACGGCCACGCCGAGCAGGACTGCCAGGGATTCCATACCGTCCTCGAAGAGGCGGGTGTCGACGCCGTCAGCTACATCGGCGGCAACCTCGCTGTCGGACAGGACGATTTCGAGCAAACCCGGAAGACGTTCCGGGAGCTCGGCTTCGATCGCGTCTTCGACTCCGAAACCGATCCCGAAGAGGCGATCGCAGCGCTGCGCGAAGACCTCGAGATCACTCCGACTGAGTCGGAACGCGCAACTATTAGTTCTTAGATGTCTAGATGATACGAGACGAACGCATACCATCCGACGAGCTACAGCGTATCGACGAGGAGATTCGGTCGAACTGGCCGACGGGGGCAGACGTCGACTTCGAAGAAGCGATCGAGTACCACGAATCGCTCCCCGAACACAAGCGATTCGCCGACGTCCTCGAGTCAGCGGACAAGCCGCTGCTCCAGCCCCGAGCCGGTGTCCCCCGGCTCGACGACCAGATCGAACTCCTCGAATACCTTCATCAAGAAGGCCAGGCCGATCTGCTGCCGACCACCATCGACTCGTACACGCGTGACAACGAGTACGAAAAGGCCCAGCAGGGCTTAGAGAAGGCCCGCGAGACGGGCGACGACACCCTGAACGGCTTCCCGGCCGTCAACCACGGCGTCGAGGGCTGCCGGAAACTGATCGACGCGATCGACGCGCCGATCGAGGTCCGTCACGGCACGCCGGACGCCCGGCTGCTGGCGGCGATCACCTTCGCCGGCGGCTTCCAGAGCTTCGAGGGTGGCCCGATCTCCTACAACATTCCGTACACCAAACGCCACGGCCTCGAGGAGACCATCAAGCGGTGGCAGTTCGTCGACCGCCTTGCGGGAGCGTACACCGAGCGTGGCATTCGCATCAACCGCGAGCCGTTCGGCCCGCTGACCGGCACGCTGGTGCCGCCGTCGATCGCGATCGCGATCGGGATCGTGGAGGGGCAGCTAGCGGCGACCCAAGGCGTCCGGTCGATCACGCTCGGCTACGGACAGGTCGGCAACGTCGTGCAAGACGTCGCCGCCCTGCGGGCGCTTCGGAAACTCGCGAACGAGTACCTGCCCGACGAGGTCGTCGTCACCACCGTCTTCCACGAGTGGATGGGCGGGTTCCCGCCGGACGAGGCCCGCGCGAACGGCGTCATCAGCCTCGGCGGGATGACCGCTGCCATCGCCCAGCCCGATAAGGTCATTACCAAGTCGCCCCAGGAGTTCCAGGGGGTCCCGACTAAGGAGGCAAACGCCTCGGGCCTGCGCACCACGCGTCAGGTCATCGACATGGCCATCGAGCAGAAGATCGACATCGACGGCATCGAAGAGGAACAGGACCTCATCGAGCGCGAAACCCGCTGTCTGATGGATACGATCTTCGAACACGGCGACGGCGACGTCGTCCAGGGTACGCTCAAGGCCTTCGACTCCGGCGCGCTCGACGTGCCGTTCGCACCCAGCGACAGTGCGAAAGGGGCCGTGCTCCCGGCTCGAGACGACGACGGTCGCGTCCGCATCTTCGAGTGGGCCGACCTCGCGATGGACGACGATATCAAAGAGATTCACAAGGCGCGGCTGTCCCAGCGTGCCGACACCGAGGGGCGCAAACAGTCGTTCCGGATGGTTGCAGACGACGTCGACGCGATCAGCGACGGCAAACTCATCGGTCGCCCCCAGGGCGACGTGAAACTATGAATATTACAGGCATATACGCAACGCCCGGCTACTCCGGGTTCTTCTTCGACGACCAGCGCGCGATCAAGCAGGGAGCAGAACACGACGGCTTCACCTACGAGGGTGTGCCGGTCACCGACGGCTTCGACGAGATTCGCCAGGCCGGCGAATCGATCATCGTCGACATCGAACTCGCGGACGGGACCGTCGCCCGCGGCGACTGTGCCGCGGTCCAGTACTCCGGTGCCGGCGGGCGCGACCCGCTCTTCAAGGCCGAGGAGTACGCCCCCGTCATCGAGGGCCCCGTCGCCGACGAACTCGAGGGCCGCGACGCCACCGACTTCCTCGACAACGCCGAGTTGCTCGAGGAGATGGAGGTCGACGGCGACCGCCTGCACACGGCGATCCGCTACGGCGTCTCGCAGGCCCTACTTGGCGCAGCCGCCGAAGCCGAGAACACGACGAAGACGGACGTCATGGCCGACGCGCTGGGCACCGAGCCCGCGACGGAGCCGGTCCCCGTCTTCGGCCAATCCGGCGACGACCGCTACACCAACACCGAGAAGATGTTCATCAAGGGCGTGCCGGTCCTGCCCCACGCGCTCATCAACAGCGTCGAGAAGATCGGCGAGAACGGCGAGACCTTACTCGAGTACGTCGAGTGGCTCGTCGAGCGGTCCCAGGAACTCGGTCCCGAGGACTACGATCCGCGCTTCCACATCGACGTCTACGGGATGATCGGCGAGATCTTCGGCGCGCCGTACGACCGCGACGAAGTGGTCGACTACTTCGCGGCGCTCGAGGAGGCCGCCGCACCGTACCCGATTCAGATCGAGGGGCCGATGGACGTCGGCAACCGCGAAGATCAGATCGCGGCGATGGTCGAACTCCGCGAGGGACTCGCCGACGCCGGTGTCGACGTCGACATCGTTGCCGACGAGTGGTGTAACACCTTCGAGGACGTGCAGGCGTTCGTCGACGCCGGCGCGGCCGACCTCGTGCAGGTGAAGACGCCCGACCTCGGTGGCATCCACCGCAGCGGACAGGCAGTTCGCTACTGCGAAGGCACCGACACGCGGGCCTACCTCGGTGGGACCTGCAACGAAACGGAAACCTCCGCGCGTGCCTGCGCTCACGTCGCACTCGCGACCAACGCCGCGCAGGTGCTCGCAAAGCCCGGCATGGGCTTCGACGAGGGGTACATGATCGTCGAAAACGAGATGCGACGAACGATCGCACGACGAGCACGCGACCAGCCACAACAGACTGACGAGGTGACTGCAGATGACTGATTGGACCGATCCCGATACGTTCGCACAGGCACTCGAGCAAGTCGAAACTAAAGAGAAGGGCAACTGCTTCGAGGACTTCGAAGAGGGCGATATCATCGAGCACGACCCCGGCCTGACGCTCACCCAGTTCGGCAACGAACAGTGGATGGGCCAGACGCTCAACCACGACCCCGCCTACTGGCGAACCGATGCCGCCGAGGCCCGGGGCTTCGAGGAGCCGCCGGTCCACCCCGACTATCTGACCGCGGCGACGCTCGGTATCACCGTCGAGGACCTCAGTGAGAAAGGTGGTTACTTCCTCGGTCGCACCGACGTCCGGTTCCCTGGCACGCCGGTCTACACCGGTACCGAACTCCACGTCGAAAGCGAGGTCGTCAACCGCGCTACCTCGAGTTCCCGACCCGAGTACGGCATCGTCTCGTGGCGCACTCGCGGGAAAGACGCCGAAACCGGCGAGGTGCTGTGTTCCTACGAGCGCACCAACATGATCCCGCGTCGCGACCCCGTCGCCACCGACGGGAGCGGTGCCGCCGCTGCCGAGGAGGAAGACGACGGACCCGACCTCCCCGACGAGTTCATCACCCCCGAGGGTGGCTACTTCGAGGACTTCGTCGCGGCGCTCAAGGAAGCCGACGACGAAAACGCCGCCGTCGCCTACCGCCACGAACGCGGCCGCACGCAGGACGACGTGACTGTCGCCTCGCTACCGCTGGCGACGCTCAACACGGCCAAACAGCACCACAACGTCGACGTGATGTCCGACTCGCCATCCGGCGACATCGTCACCTACGGCGACGTGACCCGCTCGACGGCGCTCGGCCACGCTCGCTCGGACGAGCAGACCTGGCGCGAAGTCGGCTTCGACGACGAGTCGTTCCACACGTTCGTCGCCGTCGGTGACACTGTCTACGCGTTCACGCGCGTCCTCGAGGCCGAAGACGACGCCTCGAGCGACGAGGCCGGCACCGTCACCTTCGAACACATCGCGTTCAACCAGGACGACGAACCTGTCTACTCGGGAACGCGAACCGCGGAGATTCGAAAGCGTTCTAACTAACACGATCGATCGTTACAAACGACCGCAGACGACTACCAATTCAAATCATGACTGACGACATTCGACTCTGCCGTACGTTCCAGACTGCACCGGCCGCCGTTCCGAAAGACGACTCCGCGAAGTATCTGCGCTCGGGCCTCGAGGCCGAGGGCTTCCAGGCACCCGACTGGCTCGTCCCCGACATGGAAGACGGCACCGCGCCGAACATGAAAGACGAGGGCCTCGAGAACACGATCGATCTCGTCCCGGACTACGACTTCCCCGGCGAGATCTGGCCCCGCGTCGAGTGGAGCTACGAGGACGCCTCCTTCCGTGACCGCGGTCGCGAACAGATCGACCAGCTCGTCGGCGAAATCGGCGACGAGATCGACGGCGTCGTCGTCCCCAAGGTTGGCCGCGTCGAGGACGTCAAACGCGCTGCCGAAGCCGTTGCCGACGCCGAGGCCGAACACGGCTTCGCCGATGGCTCGATCCGACTCTCGATCATCATCGAGACCGGCCGTGCCCGCTCGGACCTCCGTGAAATCTCCAAATTCGGCGAAGACTCCCGGCTCACCGCCCTCGTCTTCGGCCCCGTCGACTACGCGGCCGAACTGGGTGCGCGTGACCTCGGAGACGGTCGCCCACGCTGGGACGGGCTGCTCGAGGCTCTCTCGAACGAAGCCAGCGCTGCCGACCTGCTCTGTATCGGCGGCCCATTCGACGACCTGTTCAAGGAACGCGCCGGCTTGACCTACTACAACGCCGACGCCTACGCCGACCAGGTCGAACACGAAGCTCACCTCGGCCTCGACGGCTCCTGGTCGCTGTACCCCAAGCAGACGATTCAGGCAAACACCGTCCACATGCCCACGCCCGAGGAACTCGAGCGTGACGTGAGCAAGATCGAACGCTTCAACGAGGCCAAGGCGGAAGGCACCGGCGCGGTCACCCTCGACGGCCAGATGGTCGACGAAGCGACGTTCAAGGTCTTCCGCAACACGGTCCAGCAGGTCCGTGCGATCGACGAGACCCGCCCCGCACAGACCGAGGAGTACTACGACGAGGACCTCCTCGAGCGCGCCCGCGACCTAGAGCTGTCCTACACGTAACGCGCGCAATCGGCAGTTGATCCCTCTCGAGGGTCTGATTTTTCTTTTCGGTCTATCGGCTCCGCTTCGTAGACTCCAGAATTAGGGCGTGACCAGCGTCGCGTCTGCGGCCGCGTCCGCGGCGCGCTCGAAAATGTCGTCTGGTTCGGCGCTCAGGAGCGGCTCGAGGCGGGCGTTGGTTTCGACGCGGTCGGGGGTGACCCGATTGCAGCCGGCGTCGATCGTCGAGTCGGTGTAGGTACCGATCTCGCGGGCTTTCGCGACGATGTCCGCTTTGTCCCACGTGAGCAGTGGCCGGTGGATCGGGAGCCGCGTGGCACGGCTGGTGACGCCGAGATTTCGGATCGTCTGGCTGGACTTCTGACCCGCCGCCTCGCCGGTGACGACGGCGTTGGCGTCGACGCGCTCGGCCAGTGTCTCGGCGGCGCGGTAGAAGAACCGACGCAGGGAGAGCATCCGTCCCTGCTGCATCTCGCTGACCAGCAGATCGACCGTTTCGCCGCCCGGAATCCGGTAGACCTGCATGTCGAAGTTGGGTGCGTACGTCGAGAGGATCCGGACGGTCTCCATGGCGCGGGCCTCGTGGTCGATGCCGCCGTAATCGCCGAGGTCGACGTAGGCCGGGACGACCGGACTGCCGCGGCGCATCATCTCGTAGGCCGCGACCGGCGAGTCGATGCCGCCGCTGACCAACGCGATGACCGGCTCCTGGGATCCGAGCGGCAGCCCGCCTGGGCCAGGGACCGTCTCGAGATAGATGAAGGATAGATCCTCGCGAACTTCGACGCCAAAGGTCAGATCGGGGTCGTCCAGGTCGACCTCGGGCTCGAAGTCGTCTTCGACGGCCTCCCAGATCGCAGTGCCGCCCTCGCGGGCGAGGTCCTCACTATCGTAGGGAAGGGTCTTGTCGGCACGACGGGCATCGATGGCGAACGTCCCGCCGTCGTAGCACGCGCGGGCGGTCTCCTCGAGGGCTTCGATGATCCGTGCTTTCTCGGTGCTGACGACCAGAGCGGGACTCGCGGAGACGACGCCGAAGGCGTCCGTGACGGCCGCGGTTGCGTCCTCGATCGCGTCTTCGCTCGTGTGAATCAACGGTCGGTTCCACCGGCGTTCGACCTCGCCGGGAATCGAGCGGTCAGCGAGGAGGGCCTCGATGTTGTCGACGAGGAGTCCCTCCATGTACCGCTTGACGCTGTTGCTCTTGGTGTTGACGTCCCCATGACGGACGAGGACGGTATCGGCTCCCGGGGGGTGCATGGACTGTGATAGACGGTTGGGGCTATAAGGGGATTACGAGGTCCGTATCGGTCTCGAGCAGACGAGAGCGACCGGCGACTACCACGCGCCCCCCGTCTCAGATGATCGACTCTTCGACCGTCGGACTGAGACTGCCGGTGTAGGTATAGATTCCGACGACGAGCACTACACCGGCCAGTAGCGGAATGATGGCGCTGAGTGCGTACAGCACGTCGAAGCCGATTACGTTGGCAAATGGTAATGAGATCAGCGGGCCGAGCGCACCACCGACGTCGCCGAAGACGTTGTTGGTCCCCATCGCCCGCCCCATGCGTTCCTCGGGCGTGAGATCCGCGAGCAGGGCAGTCAGGGGGCCGCCGACGCCGCCCTGTCCCGCGCCGATCAGTACACAGCCGGAGACGACGATCGCAAGCGAGGGTGCGAGCGTCAGGACTGCGAAGCCGGTACAGCTCGTCACGAGAAAGGCCAGCAGGATTGGCACGCGAGCACCGAGGCTGTCGCTGAGCTTCCCCCCGGAGATCGTAAAGACGGCTCCCGATAGCGCCGAGACGGCCATCAAGAGCCCGGAGGTACCCTGTTCGCCGTAGTCGATGCCGAACCCAGCGACGTCGAGCGCGAGCGTCATCGACTCGGCCTCGAGGTACAACACGAGTGTCGAGAACAGCACGCCGAAGTACGCGAAGTAGAGCCCGAAGTTGACCAGCCCGATGGTCAACGCGGGCAGGGTCGTTTCGACGTCCCACGGTGTGACCGACGAGTCGGGGCTGTCGACGTGGGTTTCGGGAACGATGAAGTACGCAATGATACTCGCGAGGCCGGCGAAGGCAGCTGCGAGGACGAACGCGGCGACGTTGCTGTAGACTTCGCTGACGATTCCGCCCAGCACCATCCCGGCGGGGAACCCGAACGTGATCCCGGCCCGGACGATGCCCATGCTTGTCCCGCGCGAACTGGCCTCGCTGACGTCGGCGGTGATCGTATATGCCGTCGCGAACACGAGCGCGCTGCCGACCCCCCACATGATTCGGGCGAGAACGAACCAGACCTCGGGCATCGAGGAGGTGATCGCGACCACGTAGCCCGCGGTCGCCGCTCCCTCGATGGCTAGCCCTGCGACGAACGGTTTTCGGGTACCGATCCGATCGACGAGCACGCCGGCCGGCGCGTTCGCGAACAGCCGTGTCCAGCGGTTCGCGGAGAGGATGACGCCGACCATGAACGCCGAAATCCCCAGCACCTCACCGAGGTTCGGCAGGATTGGAAAGACGACGCCGCCGCCAAAGCCGACGAAGAAGGTACTCGCGACGACGGCGTAAACGACCGAACGGGTGGTGGAACGACGACTCGAGTCGGACACTGATACTATTAGACGTGGTCACTGGAGACGCGCGGTTCGTACCGCCGTACACGGGACCAGTGCTTGATTATTCCGACATCACACCAGTCGTGCCGGTTTCGGGCCGATACCGGTGGACACGAGAGAACCCGGACAGTGTCGGAAAGCGCGATAGAAAAACGGCTTAGAACGTCGTGAGGTCGCCCTCGATCACGCTGCGGGTGATCTCGGTGACGTCGGCGAGTTCCCGGTCGACGATCGCTTCGACATCGGCGTCGACGTCGGAAATCGCGACGCCGTCGTCGGTGACGAGGTGGACGTCGGCGACGTGAGGCTGGTCGATCGGACGGCCGATCTGGGAGAGCAGCCGAACGCGCAGGTCACGGATGCCATCGACCTCGTCGACGACGCTCTCGGCGATCTCCGTCGAGAGGAGGTTGTAGATCTTCCCGATGTGGTTGACCGGGTTCTTTCCGCTGGTCGCTTCCATCGACATCGAGCGGTTGGGCGTGATGAGCCCGTTGGCGCGGTTGCCCCGACCGACGGAGCCGTCGTCGCCCTGCTCGGCGGACGTGCCGGTGACGGTCAGGTAGATCGACCCCTCCTCGTAGTCGTCGGCCGTATTGACGTGGACGTTGACCTCGCGGTCGGTGTGTTCGCGGGCGACGCCGTCGACGAACTCCCGAACGGACTCGACGGCCTCGACGTAGGCGTCCATGTCCGCGATGTACTCGTCGACCATCGCCGCGGCAACGGTGACGTCGATCGTGTCGCCCTCGCGTTTACCCATGATCTTCACGTCCGGACCGAGTTCGGGGTTTTCGTCAGCATACTCTCCGTTCAGTCGGCGCTCGGCCTCGAGGACGATCTGTTCGGTTTCGGTCAGTGGCGCGTGGCCGACACCGAAGCTGGTGTCGTTTGCCATCGGGACGCTCACTTCGTCCTCGCCGAAGACCTCCTGGAGGTCGCCGCTGCCCTCGCCGAGTTTGACGTCGACGACGATATCCTCGCCGACGGTCAGCTGGGGAATCTCGGACTCGAGGTACTCGCGGGCGGCCCGCAGGGCGATCGTCTCGGCGGGGATGGCCTGGCCGTCGTAGTGTTTGGTCGCGCGGCCGACGATCAGCAGATAGATGGGGTCGACGACCTCGCCGCCGCCGAACGCAGGTGCGGCTTCGCCGGCAACGAGTTGCGTCTCGTCGGTGTTGAAGTGTAACACTTCGCCGACGCGGTCGAGATACTCGCGGGCGAGCGCCCCAGCGACGCTCTCGGCGATCCCGTCACAGATGGAGTCGGGATGGCCAATGCCCTTTCGTTCGACGATTTCGACCTCCTGATCCTCGACCGCTTGCCGGTCGATAGATTCGATCCGAATGTTCCGCTCGCTCATTGTCGGCACTTGAGCGAGCGTGGTTCTATAACTTGCGGAAACAGATACGGGTCAGAAAATGCTTGCTGGTTATTCGATGGCCGCGAATCGAGGGAGGGGCGATCGCTCAGGACTCGAGCAGCAGGCCCAGATACGACGTCTGTAACTGGTCGTCGGGATCGTGCCCCAGTCGCTCGAGGACGTCATAGGCACCCTCGCGGGCGGTCTCGAGGTTCGATTCGTCCGCGACCTCGGTCTCGACCTCGACGTACTCGCCGACGCCGTCGACCGAATCGAGGGTGACGGTGTACCCATTGAGCGAGAAGCGCTCACGGTCCTTGCGCACGGTCGCGGTGGCTTCGAAGCCGAGGCTCGTCAGGATGGCATCGATCGTCTCGTCGTTTTCGACCCCAGTTTCGAACTCCTCGCGGGTCTTCGTCTCCTCGTCGACGAGGGGACCTTTGTAGGTGACGTGGGTTTCCTCGGGGCCGTCGGCGGGGCGCTCCGAGCGAATCCGCAACGCCTCGTCGGTCTCGGCGAAATCGCGATGTGGCGCGTTGTAGTAGGTGTCTGCCTGCACGACCGAGCCACGTCGCGTTGCCTCGAGCGCCTCGAGACGGTCACGGACGGCCTCGAGCTCGGCGGGGATCTTCACTTCGACCTCGTACATGCCCGTGGGGACGGAACACGGTCGTAAGTATCGGTCGCTCTCGCTCGAAAACGTCGTACTTAAATGTAGACGGGCGGACGTACAACGTATGACTGAGGATCAAGAGGCCGAGCTCGACGAGCAGGCCGATGACGTCGACGAAGCAGTAGCCGAGGAAGCCGCCGACGAAGCCGACGGGCTTCAGCAAGGCGACTTCGTCGAACTCGAGTACACCGCCTACACTGTCGAGGATGAACAGCTGGTCGACACGACCGATCCCGAGGTCGCCGAGGAAGAGGGTGTCGACGATCAGGGTCAGGAGTTCAAGCCACGAACGATCGTGCTGGGCGAGGGCCATATCTTCGAGGGCGTCGAGGACGCACTCGTCGGCTCCGAACCCGGCGACTCCGGCAGCGTGACGATTCCCGCCGAGGACGCCTTCGGCGAGTACGACCCCGACGACGTCCAGACCGTCAGCGCCGAGAAGATCGACGAGGACGACCGCTACCCCGGTGCGAACGTGCAGATCGACGGCCAGCAGGGTTATATCAGCACGATCATAGGCGGCCGCGCCCGTGTCGACTTCAACCACCCGCTCGCGGGTGACGACGTCGAGTACGAGTACGAGATTCTTGACGAGGTCGACGACCGCGAACAGCAGGCTGCCGGCCTCTTCGAAATGTACCTCGGGATGGAGCCCGAACTCTGGATCGAGACGGACGAAGTCGAAGAGGAAGTCCCCGTCGAGCCCGACGAAGACGACGAGGACGCCGAGCCCGAGTTCGAGACCGAAACCGTCGAGAAGGAGACGCTCTACCTCGAGTCGACGCCCCAGATGACCATGAACCAGCAGTGGATGATGGGCAAACAGCAGATCGGTCAGGACATCATCGAGAAGGTCGGTGTCGACCGCGTCATCGTCCAGGAAGTCATCGACGGCATGGGTGGCATGGGCATGGGCGGTATGATGGGCGGCATGGGCGGTATGGGCGGCGGCGACATCGAGGAGGCCCTCGAGGACGCCGACGTCGATGCCGACGAGATCGTCGAAGAGCTCGAAGGCGCAGAGGAGTAACGCGGCCCGCCAAATTCTGTTGTTTTTCGAAACCGATACTGACGAGGTCGAACGCGCGTTGGTTCCAGTTTTCACCGCGGGGCAAATAGCGGTGCATCGATGGAGCCCTGGCTACTGTCAGTCAGTTCCAGTGTAACCGCGACCGTCCTGCGGTCGGGCCGGGACATCGTGACGGCAGACCGTATTGGGCGAAGCCGTTGTCGACGCGTTACGCGATGTCGCGGCTCGTGTCGATCGCCACTTCCTCGGTCAACTCGAGTTTGATCGCGTCGGTCGGCTGGCGGCCGCCGCGGAACTTGGGGATCGTCAGGTGGTTCTCGAGTTCGGTACCGGCGATCTCGGTCCGGAGATCGAAAACAGCGTCGACGGCATGGAAGGTCCGCGTCCGGTTTGCGGGTTCGTCACGTCCCTTCAGACAGTGAAGCATGGCGATGCTTCCCGTCTCGAGCATCTTCGATTTGAGGTCGTTGAGAAAGTCGACGTAGTCGTTCGTATCGGTCCGTTCTAAGACGTCCATCGTGTCGACGATGAGGTTGGCACCGTCGGGGAGCGCGCCGATGAGCCGCGTTGCCTCCTTGAGCGGGTCATCGCCTGTGACGTGTCTGACTGTGGGACTCCCGACCGAGGACGGCGAGTTCTCGATGGCGTGGCGGACGGCGTCGTCGGAGCGTTCGGTCGAGAGGTACAGCGTCCCACGCGCGGCCGTGAGTTCGTAAAGGAGGAGTTCGGACTGGCTGGCTGGCTCGGCCGCAAACGCGACGAGACAGCCCGGCGGCAGCCCACCGTCGAGTTTGCGATCGAGCACGCTGATTCCGGTATCCAGCCGACCGACCATACAATTGTGACCAATTGCTGTAGTGTCTGTATAACTCTTTGCGTTGGAATCACGACTTGCGATAGCAAGGGGCACAGGCATATCGCGTTCCACTCGCATCCCGTGTCGGTGGTCTCGTCGGGCCGAATGGAGAGATTCAAGGGGCACGCAAGAGCCTACACGAACGAATGCGCCACGATCACCTCATCACGAGCAAACACCTCTCGCGGGCGGACATCGAGACCGTCCTCGATCGTGCGGCCGAGATCGACGCCGACCTGTCGGCCGTCGCTGACCGCCACGCCGGGACGTTGCTCGGCCTGCTCTTTTTCGAGCCGAGTACGCGGACGAAGATGAGCTTCGAGACCGCAATGAAACGGCTCGGCGGCGACGTCGTCGACATGGGCTCGATCGAGTCCTCGAGCGTCAAGAAAGGGGAGACGCTCGCAGACACCGTCCGCGTCATCGAGGGGTACGCCGACGCGCTGGTCTTGCGCCATCCCAAAGAGGGGGCGGCAACGATGGCCAGCGAGTTCGTCGACGTCCCACTGATCAACGCGGGTGACGGCGCGGGCCAGCATCCGACACAGACGATGCTCGATCTCTATACGATCCGGGAGAACGCCGGCCTGGACGATTTGACGATCGGCATCATGGGCGACCTGAAATACGGTCGGACCGTCCACTCGCTGGCCTATGCGCTGACGAACTTCGACGCCCACCAGCACTTCATCAGCCCCGAGAGCCTACAGTTGCCCCGCGAGGTCGTCTACGACCTTCATCAGCAGGACACGCCGGGGATCCGCGAACACGACTCGCTCGAGGAAATTTTGCCCTCGCTGGACGTCCTCTATGTCACGCGGATCCAGCGGGAACGGTTCCCAGACGAGAACGAGTACCAGAAAGTCGCCGGCGAGTACCAGATCGATGCCGAAACGCTCGAGGCCGCGAGTGACGACCTGACGATCATGCATCCGCTGCCCCGCGTCGACGAGATCGCCCCCGAGATCGACGAGACCGAGCACGCGGCCTACTTCGAGCAGGCCCACAACGGGGTGCCGGTCCGGATGGCGCTGCTGGATCTGTTGTTGAGCGACGAGGCAGCACTCGGCGGTGATGACGATGAGTGACGAACACGACCACCACGACGGCAACGACGAGCACGAACTGCGGGTCAGCAAGATTCGCGACGGGACCGTAATCGACCACGTCCGCGGCGGACAGGCGCTGAACGTCCTCGCAATCCTCGGCATCGATGGCAGCAACGGCGAGGAGGTTTCGGTTGGGATGAACGTCCCCTCCGACCGCCTCGCGCGCAAGGACATCGTCAAGGTCGAGGGTCGCGAACTGAGCCAGGACGAGGTCGACGTCCTCTCACTGATCGCGCCGGATGCGACGATCAACATCGTCAGAGACTTCGACGTCGTCGAGAAACACCGCGTCGAACGACCCGAAGTCGTCGAGGGCGTCCTCTCCTGTCCCAACGCCGGCTGTATCACGACCGGAAACGAGCCCGTCATCTCCCGGTTTACGGTCCTCGAGGACGGCGTACGCTGTGCGTACTGTGGAACGATCGTCCGCGAGGAGATCGCATCGCTGATCGACACCTGAGACTGCCGCCGTCCGTGTTTCAGTCGAGACGAGCATCCAGAATACCTAAGTATTTTCCACCCAATCTTCACCTGTACATGTCACGCACTATCAAAATCGTGCTCGCCCTGTTCGTTGTCGCCGTTCTCTACAAGGTCACGTTCGGCGGCTCCGACGACGTCGAAGTCGACTACGAACCAGCTGAGTAGTATCGAACGACCCGTCGACACACCGCCGCACTCGAGGTTCGAGGTGCGAGTGGTGTCACGGACCCTTCACTAACAGAAGTACACTCGATTCCGAACCGCTTACGGTGACGGCGGCGTACGCTGAGCTATGTACGGCGTCGTCACCCGTAACGCCGAAGAAGTACGGTGGCCGGAGTTCGAGCGCGGCTTCTACGAGGTCAAAGACGTGACCGGCAGGTCCTCCGAACCGATCGCCGACGGGATCAATATGGTCTCCTGTTTCGGCGACAACGCCGCTGCCGACGCCGATCCGTCGCTACTCCCCGTCGACGACATGGGTCGGCCGGCCGACCGCCAACAGCCCTACTTCGACTGGGCCTACATCTGCCCGTCCCGCGAGGACTACCGAGAGGGACTGTTCGAGGTGATCGACGACTGTGTCGCCGAAAACGAGGACGTCCGCCTCGACGACATCGGCTTCCCACGTGCGGAGTACTGTCGCTGTGGCGTCTGCGAGCAGGCGTTCGAGGCAAGCGAGTTCGACGACCGCATGGAGTGGCGAGCCGACGTCATCACCGAGTTCGTCGAGGACGCCGTCGACCGAATTCCGGGGACCGTCTACATGACTCTTTATCCCGATCCCTACCCCGGCCACCTCTACGAACGTGCCGGCATCGATCTCGAGGCTATCGAAGAATACGTCGACGAGTTCGTCGTCCCGCTGTATGATACGAACTACGGGACGACCTACTGGCTCGAGACGATCGCCAAGGGCTTCGAAAGCGCACTCGAGACGCCGTTTAACATCGAACTGTACGCAGTCAACGTCGACATCGACAACCTGATCCACGCGAGTGAGGTCGCTCAGGAGTACGCCAAGGGAGTCTTCTTCGGCTACGATGCAGGCAACGGCCGTGCGGCCCTGCGACGGATGCAGGCCGACGAGCGCGAGGGCGTCACTCACGGCGAACCCGGCTCCGAGTCGGACCCGTGAGTTCGGCCGGTGTGGAAAGCGGCACTGGCCAGCGGTGACGGCTCGAGGACCAACCGAACGATGTGACGCGAAAAGAAACCGTGATTCCGCCTAACGCTGGGGTGCGATCGGCGGGTTGATTCGACATCGGTGGACAGGACTACCGGGTCCGATCGTCGTCGTCGCCGAGAAGGTCGTCGTCATCGTCCCGTCTCATACCCTCGTCGTCGCGGCCGCCGATATCGTCCTCGTTGCGGTCGATACCACGATCCGACGTTTCGGTGCCGGCCGTTCCGGTCCTGGTGTCGGAACCCATCTCGGTGGTTCCGCCAGTCGTACCGGAGGGATTCCGCTCGAGGCGGATTTCGTCGTCGGTCACGCGACCGACCGCCTCCTCCTGAAGCGGGTAGGTGTTTTCACCGCTGTCGCTCCAGCCGAGTGTCGCCTTGATCGAGTCCGTGATTCCGGGATCCGGTTCGACGTGAGCGGTGCCGTGTTCGACGTCTGCGACCATACCGACCTCGTCACCGTCGGCGTTGACGACGCGCTTGCCGATATCGTCGTCGCTAAACTGTGGAGACATTGCACTCGGAGGATGGAGCGAGTCGCGCAAGGCCGTGGTGCTTGCTTGCGCTTGCGACCGGCTCGCACCGAGCCGACGCGAGCCGTCGGCGATCACTCGAACGTCGGCTCTCGGTCCTCGAGGCGAGCGGCAACACCCTCTTCGTGGGCCTGTGAGGTGCGGGCCTGTGCCTGTAGCAGGTTCTCGTAATCCAGTCCCTCCTCCCACGACCGACCCAGGTTCTCGTGTATGGCCTGTTTCATCAGCCCGATCGTAGCCGTCGGGCCGTTCGCGAGCTGTGTGACGATGTCGGCGACCCGATCGTCGAGGTCGGCGGCGGGGACCGCCTCGTTGATCAGCTCGAGGTCGGCCGCGCGGTCGGCGTCGAAGAACTCGCCGGTGAACGCGAGCCGTTTGGCCGCGCGCAGTCCGACGATGTGGGGAAGCATGACGGTGCCACCGGTGTCGGGAAGCAGCCCGACCCTGACGAACGCACAGGAAAACCGCGCGTCAGCGGCGGCAACCGCGATATCCGCGAGCGCGACGATCGATAGTCCCGCGCCGATGGCGTCGCCGTTGACCTTCGCGACGATCGGGACGGGACACGCGAGCATCGCCTCGACGACGCGGCCGAACGTCTCGGTGACCTGCTCGTAGGCCGCCTGCGACGAGTCGGGAGTCTCGGCGAGCGCCTCGAGATCGCCGCCGGCACTGAAGGCGTCACCTGCACCGGTGATGACGATCGCGTCGTACTCCGCGGGCGTGGCAGCGTCGATGGTGTCGGCCAGATCGGCGGCCGTCTCGGTCGTGAGCGCGTTGCGCGCGTCCGGCCGGTCGAACGTCACTCGTAACACGCCATCATCGTGATGGGTTTTCATGCCACGACTGTTGTGCGCCCGGCTATTAAACGCGAGTTTCGATCCTGTTTTCGTCCGGGAGATGGCGCTCAGCGGGTCGGGCGGTCGCGAAAACCATCGAGATGGCCGTCGAACGGGACGGTGGCTCCGGACGGTCAGCAGTCAGTTCGTCGGCATCGGTGGTGCGGCGGTCTCCTCTTCAGTGACGTTGAGTTCGGACGTCACGAGTGCGCGATAGGCTCGACGCAGGCGCTCGGAGAGCGCCTGATGGGAGATGTCGAGCTCTTCGGAGAGTTCCTGCATCGAGACCTCGCGCGGAATCTCGAAGTAACCGTGGTCGATCGCCGCGACCAGCGTCTCGTACTGCCGTGGCGTCAGCCCACACTGGGAGTTCGTCTCGGATGCCAGATCGAACAGCCGGACGATCGTCGGGGTGACGTCGGCATCGTCGAGACGGTCGTACAGCGAACTTACACACTCGCGGTCGACGACGCGGACACTGAATAGCCACGTCCCGTTCGACGCCGAGGCACTCAGTACCGTCCCACCCTCCTCGAGCACGAGTTCGAAGGGGTCGATGGTATCCGGCTCGAACTCGATATCGTACAGCCAGCGGTCCTCGTCGCTGCTGATCTGTGTGTACGTTCCGATCGCGGTCGCCTCCTCGAGCGCGTCCTCGACGTCCGACTGGGACGGCCCCGAGAGCCAGAGTCCGTGGCCGCTCGAGGCGATCACCCGCTCCATCTCGCACGTCAGCGACGGAACGGCCTCGAAGAGCTCGTCGGTGCCAGTGCCGTCGGCCTGGATCTCGATGTCTGCGATGGATGTCATGAGTCTCACTCCACGATAGAACGACGATGTCCATAACCGCACTTCCAAACCACTTAGAGACGATCTGAGTGAATGACGAGTCTCTTGACTGGTTCTCGCATCGATCGAGTGCAGCAAAAGCGGATGGCAACTCGCCCGCCGAACACGACGTGGTGGCCGGGGACCTCCCGGAACGGCTCACGAATCCGGCCCGTCAGATCGCGACGCCCTCGAGTGTGCGGATCGTGTCGACGAGATCGTCGATTTCGTCGTTGCCGCGGCCGACGACGGGACCGCCGACCGTAGCCGGGTCCCGGTCGCCGACCAGAACCGTCGGCAACGGCGACTGCGAGAACCCCTCGACGAGGACGGTGTCGTATCCACGACGTGCGAGTCGCTCGAGGGTCCGTGAGAGCGCCTGAATTTCGGGATCGTCGGCCTCGAGGAGGGTATCGCCGTCGGCGGCCGGCGGCGCGTCTTTCCCGTGTGTCGTCACCTCGAACGTCGTCGTTGGTGTAATGCCAACGACGGTCTCCGCGCCCGCGGTTCGATGGCGATGGGTGTCGGTTCCCGGCGTATCGACCTCGATATCGTGGTGGATCGACTTGATCGTCGCGACGCGTCCGTCCTCGGCCAGCCGGGGCACCAGCCGCTCGACGAGCGTCGTCTTCCCAGCATCGCTCGGGCCGGCTACACAGACAGCCCGCAGTCTCGTGTCCGCTGCCATGCGCGTACGTTGACGATCCGAACTTAAAGTTCCGCGCCAGCAGGGCGTGGCCGTTGGTTAGAAGAGTTCGACGCGAATTCCGTCGGCCTCGAGGTCGGCCGCGAACGCCTCAGCGTCGGTCTCGATCGGCTCGAACGTGTCGTAGTGTTCGGGCAAGACCAGGTCAGCGTCGACGCTCCGGGCGAAATTGGCAGCCTCGGCGCGATTCATCGTGAAGTGGCCGCCGATCGGCGGGACAAGCACGTCGACCGAGAGCGACTCGTGATGCGGGAGGAAATCCGTATCAGAGGGGACCAGAACGGTCGTTTCCTCGAGCGTGAGTACGAGGCCGATTACCTCGCCGTCGGCATGGTAGGGCTCGCCGTCCTCGTCGACGTGGGCCCCATCGGGGTCGTTGTAGGCGGGGACCGTCCGCACGTCGATCCCATCGACAGTCGTCTCGCCTTCGTAGGGGAGGTCGATCACGTCGCTCGCGAGCTCGCTGGTGTCGATCGCCTCGTAGGCCGCGACGGTGACGTTCGGCCCTGCAACGGCCGCGATCGCCTCCGGGTCGTAGTGGTCGAAGTCGTCGTGCGTGATAAAAACTATGTCGCCGTCGCTCGGCTCGCCCTCGAGCACCTCGCTCCACGGATCGATATAGATGATCGTGCCATCCGTGGTCTCGATACGAACGCTTGCGTGGCCGAGCCGCTCGAACGTGAGCCCCTCGTAGTCGACTTGCATGGTGGCTCGAGGGTACGGAACGGGTCGTCTTATAGGTCGGCCGTTGGCTCGAGTGAGGCCAAAAATCGATTCGGCATCAGCGTCGCAATCTCATGGGCTAGGGCGTACTCTGGTCAGATCGCTTGAACCGCATCGCCCCGCACGGAAGGAATCGCTACAAATGTGGGCCGGACGCGATTTGAACATTAGATGTCGCTCGGCTTCAACGATCGAGTACTGGATCCCCATCCAATCCGGTCAAATACGCTTTTCGCGTCCACTTTGCCTGTGTAGACATTCGGTACATATGCGACTTCATTGTGATAGAATCGGACCATCACTCCCACCACTCCAGCCACCTCTTCAGACGCAAACACTCCTTCATCTCCCGGAGGGATTGCGGGATACGTTCTATTGTATCCACCCGGAATCGCATCAATCTCAGTCAAGTACTCCTCCCATTCAGGATTGGTATTCTGGATAGCACTCGAGATTTCGACATCCTCACATCGCCCGTATCCATACGGTTCACCGATCACCTTCTCTACAACTTCCGCAACAGAATCAACCGTCTCAATCTTCATGTCAATGAAGACGATAAGCGGCCGCTCACCTCTTTGCTTCGCTGCTTTCTGTTTAATATTCCCTGCAATCTTGTTGTTCTCATCTGGAGTGATCCCGACCATTCCAGACTGCACGATCCGACCCAGTTCATCAGAACCCGATTTTAACACCTCCACTTCAAAAGCATCTGTTTCAACTGTTACCGGTAGATCTTCTTCACTGATACTGCCAATCTCGCCAATCACTTCATCAACTTGTCTCTCGTTCTCTGCCCACGAGTCCCCGTCACTGGCAAAGTTATCGTACGCGTATTTCTTCTGGATCACAGGCGTGTATTCACAGTCCAACTCTTCCGCGAGATGAACACGGATACGATTCTCCTCCCGCGACTCTCGAATACAAGCCACTTCCACGTCTAGATCCTCACATCCGTACTCAGGCAGGCCTGTAGTCCCCTTCACGTCCAAAACTTCTGGACTGTCACACAGCCATCGCTCCGTTGCAACATATCCGATCAGTTCGCTGAAAAACGAATCAAATCCTCTCATTGAATATAAATCGTTCTCATACTCCAACGCAATCTCGTCAGCGGGTGTCCGATTGATCAGTCTGGAATAGTAGTCCAGTCCACGCCAGTTGTCCTTTACAACGGAGAAATACACTTGATGATGCGGATCCGCCTTTGACCACCAGTCGTCCCCAAGAAGTGAGGCGATTTCGGGATACCGGCTCTCGAACTCGTCTTGATTCATAGCCACTACCTGTTTCTGACCCTGAATAAACCCAGTGACCCCGGATTAGTCCTCGATATCCTTGTCAGGATTGTACTGGTCAGCCTGATGCCGACCGTACCCATAAGTGAAGCGCGCGACGCTCGACTTAAATATCAATCCAGAAACAACACGCTGTCCCGGAAATCAAAAACGCGCTGCGGAGAAGCGGGCCGGGCGCGATTTGAACACGCGACCGTCTGATTAAGAGTCAGACGCTCTGCCGGACTGAGCTACCGGCCCTGTATCTCCGACTTTCTCTCGGTCGTTCAAATACGTTTCCCTTGGCAGGCGCTGTGACAGCCATCCACGCGCGATTGCTGGCTCGCCACCGACGCGAAACGTCAGTTTATGCCACGCTTCGGGAACGTTAAGTGCGGTGGGTCCGACCACACGGGCAATGAGCACGGGGGTTACGATTTCGTCGATTTCTGATTACGCCATCTTGGGCTGTGGCAGCGTGGGATACGCCGTCGCGGAGGAACTCGTCGAACAGGGCAAAGACGTCTTCATCGTCGATCGCGACGAGAGCCGCGTCGAATCGCTCCGCGATCAGGACCTGGATGCCCGTGCGGCCGACATCCGCGACGAGGAGATCGCCGACCTGGTCGCCGACCGGGACGTCGTCCTGATCCTCGCGTCGGACGTCGAATCGAACAAGCACGCCCTCAAGCATATCCGCACCGCCGACGACGACCCGTTCGTCGTCGCCCGCGCGAGTGATCCCGTCTCGGGGGACGAACTTTCCGAACTCGGCGCCGATATCGTCATCAACCCCTCCTCGGTCATCGCCGAGTCCGCGTTGCGAGCCCTCGAGTCCGGCGAACTCGAGTACAACGCGGGCCAACTCGCTGGGATCGTCGAGGAAACCGGGACGCGACTGGCGATCGTCACCCAGGACAGTCCCGACCCGGATTCGATCGCCAGCGCGGCGGCGTTGCAGGCGATCGCCGATCATCTGGGGATCGACTCCGATATCATCTATCTGGGTGACGTCGGCCATCAGGAGAACCGCGCGTTCGTCAATCTGCTGGGGATCGACCTCGTCCAGTGGGACGAGATCGAGGACCACTCGATCTACGACACCGTCGCCTTGGTCGATCACGGGACCGCAGGCGAGATGCAACTCCCCGTCGACATCGTCATCGATCACCACGAGGCGGAGACCGAGGAGGGCGTCGAGCCCGAGTTCGTCGACATCCGGCCGAACATGTCCTCGACGTCGACGATCATGACGAAGTACATCCAGGAGTTCGACATGAACGTCTCCGAGGAGGTCGCAACGGCCTTGCTCTACGGCATCCGCGCGGAGACCCTGGATTTCAAACGCGACACGACCCCCGCCGATCTGACCGCCGCGGCTTACCTCTATCCGTTCGCGAACCACGACACCTTAGAGCAGGTCGAATCGCCGTCGATGTCCCCCGAGACACTGGACGTGCTCGCGGAGGCGATCACGAACCGCGACGTGCAGGGCAGCCATCTCATCTCCAACGCCGGCATCGTCCGCGATCGCGAGGCGCTGACCCAAGCCGCCAGCCATCTGCTGAATCTCGAGGGCGTGACCACGACGGCGGTCTTCGGCATCGCCGACGAGACGATCTTCCTCGCCGGTCGCTCGAAGGACATCCGTATCAACATCGGCAAGGTGTTAGACGATGCCTACGGTGAGATCGGCGAGACGGCCGGCCACTCCACACAGGCCAGCGCGGAGATCCCGCTGGGCATTTTCACCGGCATCGAAATTTCGGATGGCACGCGGGATACGTTACTCGAGTTGACCGAAGAGGCGGTCAAACGGACGCTGTTCGACGCGATGGGCGTCGAGGGAAGTAGCGAAGGGTCGAACGGCAGCTAGCGGCGTTCTACGCCGAATCCGCTGGCTCGACCTCGCGGGCGGCTGTCGGGCTGGCTCGGTCGTCGTCGCGCGAACGGGTCTAAACGACGAGTTCGTCTTCTTCCTCGTCGGGGTCGCGGACGCGCTCGACGACGTCGTTGATCAGGATGATGTCGCCGACAGAGCGGACCCAGCGGTAGGGGACGATGATGCCCTGCCCGCTGCGAGCTTCTTCGGCGAACAGTTCGCTGTTCAAGTTTGCGAGTGCGAGTCCGGAGACGACCTCGCCGTCGATGTTCAGTCTGAGATCCTCGACCTCGCCGACGAAGACGCCGTTGTTCGAGTAGACCTCGCGGCCGACGAGAGAGGTGATCTCTTGGGGTGTGTCGTCCATGCCAGGAATCATGCGTGGTGGACTCTTAACTTTTGGTTAGACGTGACAGTCGGACTGTTGGACACTAGTCGATGAGGCCCCGTCGCACACGGACAGTCGTCGTTGTGGCGGCGAGCGCTGCAACGCGATCGATGTAACCCGTGTCGGCTTCCAGAGGCGGAGACCAGCCAAACCGCGACAACGGTGTGTCTGACGGGTTTAGTCCAGAATCGAGTCGACGGCTGCGTGATCGGACAGGAGCTGCTTCATCCGGTCGACCGTCTCCGCGTCGCGCGTCCGACCGCTTCGGATCACGTCTTCTGCGCGCTCGACGGTTGCGAGCGTGTCCGTCTGCACGGAGAGGATCGGGACGCCTTTCTCGCTTGCCTGCCCGAGGATCGTTCCCGACGGGCGGTGGCCACCGGTCAGAATGAGACAGCGGACGCCGGATGCCTCGAGCGCGGCGGTATGGATTTCGGCTCGGTCACCGCCGGTGATGACGGCCGCGTCTTTCGTTCGGCGGAAGCGTCGCAGGGCGCTGTCGGCACCCATCGCTCCGACTGAAAACCGCTCGACGTAGGCGTCCTGTCCCTCGTCGACGAGCATCGTCGCGCCGAGTTCGTCGGCGAGGTCGGCGACCGTAACACCCGAGAGTTCCCGTTCGCTCGGGAGGACGCCGTGGACCGGAATCCCCTGCCCCTCGAGAAACGGCACCACGTCGGTCTCGAGTTGATCGTAGGCCGCATCGGGGACGTCGTTGAAGACGACACCGGCGAGCCGGTCGCCGAACTGATCGGCCGCGGCGAGCACGTCGTCGATGTCCGCCGGGATTTCGTACGAGGCGACCAGCAGGACACGAGCGTCGAACAGGGCCGCGATGTCGGCATCGGTGAGATCGACGATCTGGCCGATGTCGTACCGACCGCCACCCTCGACGAACATCCGGTCGTGGTCCGCCGCGAGTGTCCCAAACGCGTCCTGAACGCGCTCGCGGAGTTCGTCGGGCGTCTCGCGGCCGCGAATCACCTGCTCGATGAACGTCGGCGAGTAGACGACCGGCTCGAGATCGTGGATCTCCGCCTCTAACTCGAGCAGGTCGCGCGCGAGCAGCGGGTCCTCGTCTAAGGTCTTGCCGACGTTGCTCTGAAGCCGGGTGCCTTTGGGTTTCATGTAGCCGACGCTGTCGCCTGCGCTTTGTGCGAGGCGGGCGAGCGCCAGCGTGATTGCCGTCTTCCCGGTGCTCTCCGCGAGCGAGCTGACGAGGAGCGTGTCGGTGTCGCCGGTTTCGTTTTCGGTGGTCGTCGTGTCTGTGTCACTGTCGGCCGCCGTGGATTCGGGTTCTGAATCGATGTCGGTCATGGTTCCTCCGTGTCGAGTTCGTCGGTGTCGACGGTCAGTCGGAGATCGATCGCTTGGACGCCGTCGGGCCCCGCCACGAGCGGGTTGATGTCGAGCTCGAGGATCGACGGGAAGTCAGTCACGAGTTGTGAAAGTCGCTGGATCGTCTCGACGACGCCCTCGACGTCCGCGGGCTCGCGGCCGCGAGCGCCGCGCAACAGCGGCGCGGCCTGGATCTCGTCGACCATTTCGCGGGCCTCGCGCTCGCCGATCGGTGCGATACGAACCGACGTGTCCTCCAAGATTTCGACGAAGATGCCGCCGAGGCCGAACAACAACAGCGGGCCGAACTGCGGATCGCGGTTCATCCCGACGATCGTCTCGGTCGCGGCCTCGAGATCGACCTGCTCCTGGATCTGTACGCCGACGATCGTCGCGTCGGGCTGGTAGTTGCGCGCCCGCGCGACGATGTCTTCGTAGGCATCATAGACGTCGTCGGTTGCGACGCCGACTTTGACGCCGCCGATATCGGATTTATGCGAGATCTCGGGGCTGACGATCTTCATGACGACGTCCCCGTCGATCGAGTCGGCCACCTCACGGGCGCGCTCGGGATCGTCGACGATTTCGCCGGCCGGCGTCGGAACGCCGTAGGCCTCGAGTAGATCCATCGACTCGACGCCGAGTCGGTTGTTGGCACGACGCTCGGCACGTGCCAGTATTTCACGGGCACGCGCTCGGTCCACGTCGAACGTCTCTGGTTCGTCGGTCGATTGCTCGTGAATATCGCGGAACCGAGCGAGCGCGTCGAGTCCCGACACCGCCCGCGAGGGATCGAAGTAGTTCGGAACCCCCGCCTCGCGCAGCTGCTCCTCGGCCTCGCGGGCTCGTTTCCCGCCCATCAGGCAGGCCACGACCGGCGTGTCGTGTGCCTCGCGGCTCTCGATAATCCTGTCGGCGAGGCCGTCGTACGAGAGGACTGCCGTCGGCGCGGCGACGACGACCGCGCTGCCGACGTTGGGGTCTTCGAGTGCGATCTCGAGGGCTTCGCCGAAGCGATCGACGTCAGCATCGCCGATCGCGTCGATCGGGTTGTAGACGTTGGCCTCGTCGGGCATCGCCTCGGCCAGCGCCGTGATCGTCTCGTCGGTAAAGTCGGCGATCTCGAGCGTCGAGTCACCGACCGCATCGGTCGTCAACACGCCAGGCCCGCCCGCGTTCGTCACGACGGCGACGCCGTCAGTGTCGGGTTCGGGCAGCCCCGCGAGCGCCCGCGCGTAGTCGAACAGCTCTTGGACCGAGTGGGCTCGCAGGACGCCGGCCTGCTCGAGGCCGGCCTCGTAGGCCCGTTCGCTGCCGGCGATCGCACCGGTGTGCGAAGAGGCCGCCTTCGCGCCGGCGTCCGTCCGACCGGATTTGACGAGGACGATCGGTGTCTCGTCGGTCACCTCGCGAGCAGTCTCGAGGAACGTCTGCCCGTCGTCGATGTCCTCGAGATAGCCGATGACGACGTCAGTTGCCGGATCGTCGTCCCACTCGCGGATGAAGTCGGTCTCGTCGAGGACGGCTTTGTTGCCAAGCGAGACGACGTCCTGAAAGCCGATTCCCTCGTCGGTCGCCCAGTCGAGGACGGCGGTGATGAACGCTCCCGACTGGCTCAGAAAGGAGATCGACCCCTCGAGCGGGGTTTGCGGGGCAAAGGAGGCGTTCATCCCGTTCGGCGTCGCCATGATCCCGAGACTGTTGGGGCCGACGACGTTGAGGTCGTGTTCGGCGGCGAGTTCGCGCAGTCGCCGTTCGCGTTTCGCGCCCTCGCTGCCCGTTTCGGCGAACCCGGCGGTGATGACGACGATATTCTCGGTGCCTGTCTCGGCGAGCTCCTGAATCGATTCGATGACGATGTCGGGCGGTACGACGACCACCGCCAGCTCGATCGGCGGTGCGCTCTTCGCGTCCGGATAACACTCGAGCCCGAGGACCGCCTCGCGCGAGGGGTTGATCGGGACGACCTCGCCGTCGAACCCATCACGCAGGTTCTCGAGGATCGCCCGTCCGACCGCGCCCTCGCGGTCGGTCGCGCCGACCACGGCGACGGTCTCGGGATCGAAGAGTGCGGATAACCGTCCCATCGCTCGAGCGTTCGCCAGGCAGTGTGTTAAGCGTATGGCGTGTTCCGCCCATCGGAGAGCGAGCGGTCAGTGCATCGAGATCGCCGGTGACGACCGGCTCGAGGCGAACACCGCGAGCAGGTAGCAGGCGATAGCGACGACGACGATCGAGCCACCGGTGGGCAGGCTCTGTGAGATCGAGAGGACGAACCCGCCGATGACGGCCACCTGGCCGAAGAGGATCGAGAGGTAGATCGTCTCCCGGAAGCTCTGTGCGAGCTGGGTCGCAGCGGCGACGGGGACGACCAGCATCGCGGCGACGAGGATGACGCCGAGGATCTGCATCGCGCCGACGACGACGACGGCCGTCATCACGATCAGCAGGGTGTTGTACCACGTGACGTTGAGCCGTGCGACGCGGGCGGCCTGCTCGTCGAACGTGATAAAGAGCAGTTGCTTGTAGGTCGCGACGGTGACGGCGACGACGACCACGCTGATGACGGCCATCAGCCGCGCACCCGAGGGGGTAACGACCGAGATGCTGCCAAAGATAAAGTCCTGGACGTTGATGCCGGTCATCCCGCGGCCGTAGCTGATGATCAGCGTGCCGACGGCGAAGCTCCCGGTCAGCATGATCGCGATCGGCACGTCGCCGTAGGTGTCGGTTCGCTCGGCGAGCCACTGGACCGCGAGTGCGCCCAGCACCCCGACGACGAGCGCGACGACCATTAGTGAGCCGTCCCAGCCGGTGATCGAACTCACCAGCAGGCCGACCGCGACGCCGGCGAAGGCCGTATGCGCCAACGTCTCGCCGATCAGGGCCATCTCGCGGTGGACGAGGTAGGTACCGACCAGCGGCGCGACGACGCCGATCAGGATCCCCGTCGCGATCGAGCGCCACATGAACGGATGATAGAAGACGTTCGTCCCGAGGTAGTGATCGGCCCACCAGCCCGCGATCCGGAGCTGTTCGTACAACGTTCCGACGATCGTGACTTGGCGCAACGCGTCGATCGCCAGCAGCACGACCATCGCCACTGCGAGAACGGCAGTCACGGCGATCCCGACGTGCTCGAGCCGTCGCCGGAAGGAACGTCGCTGCGTCATCGGTTCAGTGGTGGTGATGGACAACCTGGCCCGTCGCGCCGTAGGCCTCGGTCAGGGCATCGCTTTCGACGAACGATTCGGTATCGCCGTGGTGGTACAGCTCCGTGTTGATACAGGCGATTCGGTTCGCCCGATCCGTGACGACGCCGATGTCGTGTTCGATCAGGATGATCGTGATCCCGTCGTCGTTGAGCGACTCGAGCAACTGGTAGAACGCGTCTCGAGATTCGGCGTCGACGCCGACGGTCGGCTCGTCGAGTGCCAGCAGGTCGGCCTCGGAAGCCAGCGCGCGGGCGATGTAGGCCCGCTGGCGCTGGCCCCCGGAAAGCTGGTTGACCTGCCGATCCGCGAGGTCGGTAATGTCGACGGTTTCGAGTGCGTCGTCGACGATCGCACGATCGTCGGCGGTCAGCCGGCCGTGGCCCGCGTGGGCGAACCGACCCATCGTCACCGCTTCGCGGACAGTGACCGGCATCGAACCGCCGCCACTGGTGGCCTGCTGGGAGACGTAGCCGATGCGCTCGCCGTCGTCGAACGCCGAGACGGGTTCACCGAACAGTTCGATCGTGCCGCTGTCGGGCGTGCGCAATCCGAGCATGAGGTGCAACAGCGTAGTCTTGCCCGAGCCGTTGGGGCCGATCAGGCCCAGAAAGTCCCCCTCATCGACCCGCAGCGTGACGTCCTTGACCGCAGGCTGTTCGCCGTAGGCAAACGTCACGTTCTCGAGCGCGACGACGGTCACTGTGCGTCTAGTACCTCTCTGAACGCGGGGATGTTTAGCTCTTCCATTTGCTCGACATAGCCCCAGCCCTCGTCCTGCCAGCTCGTGAGCGTCCCCGAGAGGTGTGTGATCGGCATCGCATCGGTCGCGGCGCTCTCCTCGAGGATCGTCTCGACGAGTGGGTATGCGCCGTCGGGATCCTCGAAGGGATCGTAGAGAACCGTCTCGATGCCCTCCGAATCGACGAGTTCGATCGTCTCGGAAATGTCGTTAGCACTCGGCTCTTCCTGCGGGGAGACGCCGACCGGCGTATGAATATCGAACCCGTAGCGGTCCTGTAGATAAGTAAACGAGTCGTGGCCGGCGAAGACAGCGACATGTTGATCTGCCGTCTCGAGCAGATCCGTGAACTGCTGGTCTATAGACTCGAGGTCGGTCGTATACGATGCGGCGTTCTCCTCGTAGGTCTCGGCGTTGTCCGGGTCGGCGTCGGCCAGTCCCGAGGCGATGGTGTCGACGACCTCCTGTGCAAGCACGGGATCGAGCCAGACGTGTGGATCGATCGAGGATTCGTCGTGGGTCTCGTCGCCGTGTTCGGTCTCGCTCTCGTGGTCGTGACCATCGGCGGTGGCCTCGTGGCCCCAGCCCAGCAGCTGGTCGTCGAGACCCTCGAGCCCATCGATTACGGCGACGGTGTCGTAGTCGGACTCGAGCGTCGCTGCGACGTCCTGTGCCCACGAGAACGCGGGCGTATCGATGTAGACGAAGACACCGGCGTCGGCGATGTCCCGGGTGAGGTCGCCGCTTGGCGACCAGCCGTGGCCGGCCTGTCCGGTCCCGACCGGGTTCTCGAAGTCGATCGCGTCGCCGCTGACCTGCTCGGCCCAGTCCCACAGGGTAAAGAAGGCGGCGTAGCCGGCATCGAGATTCGCGTCGGCCGCGCTGATGTCGTCGAGACAGCCGGCGACAGTGCTCGCAGTGAGTGCACCGGCACCCGACTTCAGCAGCGTCCGTCGTGTCAGCTCCATACTCGAGGCTAGTACTCGCCGAGTATAAGTATTATTATCTGGAGAGTGTGTTTTGTTAATTCTCGCCTTTAGCGTCGAAGTCTGTTAATAACTGCTGCCCATATAGCGAGCCGAGTTGTTATGCTGCGGCTCGTCACTTAGAGGCAAGCCAGTTCCGGCAAGAGAGTGAGGAAGCCAGCGCGACGGCCCTATTCGAGCGAGACCGCGAGTCGCGTTCCATCGAGCCGCCGGTACGACGGGGAACGATCCGGAGACGGGTCACGAACCACCTCGAACGCGTCAAATCGGATCACGAGCCGACCGGGATCGATCGTCGCCCGGAGCATGGGGCCGCGGCTAGTCACGACGACGTAAGGTGGTGCGGGAACGGGGGTCGCCCGGAGTTCGTACCCGGTCGCATCGACTGAATCGGCGAGCACTCTCGACAGCGCCTCGAGAACCCCGGCCTCTGCGAGCGCCCGGTGGAGCCCGTCCGCAACCGCCTCGCTGTCGGTCGTTCGCGCGGTATCCCAGCGGGCGGCGACCGCGTCGGCACAGGCGTCGATCCCGTCGACGATCGACGGGTGGTCCGTCCGGATCCGACGCCGCACGTCACGGACTGGGTGGGACATGAATTCCGGTGGAACGGGAACGCACTAAGGCGTCACGACTCGAGTCGGCGCGTCGCGCTAGTCGCGATGCGTCTCGAGGACACCGACGTTCAGCGTCCGAACCCGCGTCAGGACGCCGCGGAGTCGGCGTCGCCACGATCCTCGCTGCGACGCGAGTTCGTGTCGGAGCCGCTCGTTTTCGTCCTCGAGGGCCCGAGTTTCCGATTCGAGGTCGCCGAGTTGCGCTTCGAGCGTTTCGACCCGGTCCTCGAGCCGGTACCGACGGCTGCGCTGTGCTGCGCGGTCGTTTCGCAACTGATCGCGTTCGCGCCGGAGGCCGATCAGCTGGGCCTCGAGATGCTCGCGCTCGCGGCGGTCCGGTGCGACGACTGAGGGACGTTCCGTGCCGTCGGTCGCCGTCCCGCCGGCGTCGAGCTCGAGATGCCCCGAGTGGGTCGCGTTGACGACAACGCCGACGAGCAGGATCAGGCCACCGAAGTACAGCCAGGTCAGCAGGAGGAGGATCGCGCCGATCGGGCCCGCCGAGTCGGAGCTACCCGCAAACGCGACGTAGACCTGAAACAGCGACTGCAGCGCCGCCCAGCCGACGGCGGCGACGACGACGCCCGGCAGCACCTCCCGAACGGAGACGTCGATGTCGGGGAAGAAGTAGTACATCGGGAGGAAGGCGATCGTCAGTCCGACCACGAGCAACAGCGGATTCAACAATCCAATGAAGGGGATACTCGGGAAGAACGCGAACACGACGGTCGCCAATGCCGCAGCGACCAGCGCGACGGCGATCGTCGTGAAGACGACGGCCCCGTCGCGGAGTTGGTCGCCCAGGGAGTTCTCCGCGGTCGACGCGTAGATCTCCGAGAAGGCGGTGTCCAGCCCCCGGAAAATCTTCAGCGATCCCCAGACGAGCGCAACGAGTCCGATGAGGGAGGTGCCGACGCTGCCGGTATCACCTTCGACCCCGTTCTCGAGCATGACCTGGCCGCTCTCGGGCAGGAACCCCTCGGTCATGGCCGAGACCTGGTCGGCGAGTGCCTGATCGCCGACGAACGACACCAGAAAGAACAGCAGCACGAGTAACGGAATTAACGAGACGAACGCCTGATAGGCGATGCTAGCTGCCATGAACGTCACGTTCTTCTCCTGAATTCCGTTGACGACCGACTTCGCGAAGGGAACGGCGCTGCGGACGGTGCTAGCCATACCGCTGGTCCGTCACAGGGCCTGATAGCGGCCCGGCTTGCAGCCACGCGCCCCGTTTGGCTGGTCCCGAGCCGAGACGGGCAACTCACTCCGCCTCGAGCAACGTCTCCACTGCATCGCGGGTCGGGAGCGCGGCCATCGCGCCCCGAGCGGTGGTCGCCGTCGCCGCGACCGCGTTCGCAAACGCCACCGCGTCCGCGAGCGTGTGGCCGTCTCGCAACGCGGCGATCGCTCCGGCGACGAACGCATCGCCAGCCCCTGTGGTGTCGACCGTCTCGACCGCGAACCCGGAGTGAGAAACCGTGTCCGCGGGCCAGGGTGCGTCGTCATCGGCGACGGCGATGGCACCCTCGCTCCCCCGTGTTACGAAGACGGTGTGAGTCTGGGCCGCGCCGTCGCTGATCACCGCTCGAGCGACGGCGGTCGGTGACTCGCCCGTTGTGCCCAGCAACTCGAGTTCGGCCGCCGTCGCGAAACAGACGTCGACGTGGGCGAGCGCGTCGGTCGCGACGCTCGCGAACGTCTCCTCGTCGGGCCACAGTTCGGGCCGCCAGTTCGGATCGAACGACGTCGTACAGTCCGCGGCGGCGGCCCGCTCGAGCAAGTCCAGCGTCGCCGCACGCGACGACCCACTCGCAAGGGTCACGCCGCCGGCGTGGACCCACTCGCAGTCGGCCAGCGTCTCGTCGTCGATTCGACCGGGCTCGAGGCGCGTGTCAGCCGTGCCGTCGCGGTAGAACGTAAACTCACGGTCGCCGGTCTCGTCGTGGGTGACGAACGCGAGCGTCGTCTTCGCCCCGGTATCGCGGGTGACGAACTGGTCGGGGAGGCCGTAGTCGGCGAGTATCCGTTCGAGGTAGCGACCGAACGGGTCTGCCCCGACGCGGGTCCAGAACAGCGGCGGCTCGTCGAGTCTGGCGAGCGCGACGGCGACGTTCGCGGGCGCACCGCCAGGACGGCGCTCGAAGCCGGCGACATCCTCGAGCGGGCCAGGCTGGTCGGGAACCCAGTCGATCAGCGTTTCGCCGGCGACGAGCACGTCGTGGGCCATATCTCGTCTACAATGCCGCGACAGTAGTCCGTTCGGTGTCGAACGGCGTGATTCGACGTCGAACTGTCATGGAAACGATCAAATTGAATGGGTTTCGAACTACTAGGAATTATGAGCGATATTCATCGGCGGACACTACTCGCGATGGGAGCAACCGGCCTCGTCGGCAGTGGAGCGGGCTGTCTAAACGACGACTCCGAGTCCGACAAGTGCAACTCGAGCATCTGGAACAGTGATCTCTCCCCGGCGGCGCAATGGATCCCGACCTCGGCAGGATCGGACTGGTTCTTCAAATACACGGATCTCGAGACCGTCCGAAGCCACGAGGACGGTCTTTTGGAAGACACGATCGACGAAATCCCGGTCGCGCCGTCCGGTGCTGGCGGGCGGATCGTCGGGCGACTGGACACCGAGCCGACGTTCGAGTACATCCTCGAGTTCGGGCCGGAAGGTCAGAGTGGTCACTACGTGATGCGCGGAACGTTCGACCTCGCCGGACTCGACGTAGGCGACCCAACCGACGAAGTCGGGGAGTTCGAGGTCTTCGACGCGGCGGGTGAATCGGTCGCCGCCTCGAGCGACACGCTGGTCGTCATCGATCCCGAGGTCGGTAGCATCGACGACGTGCTGGCGGCGGGACTCGACGGGACGGACCGGCGAGTCGACGGCGATGGACCGTTCGAGACGGTACTCGAGCAGTTGGGTGACGACACGCTCGGTTTCGGGGTCGTCCCCGAATCGTCCGACGGAGTCGCGGTCGGAAACTCGTGGGCAATCGACTCCGAGACGACGACGTACACGCAAGTCATGACCGGCGCGGACTCGTCCGAGTTGAACGAAGACCAGCTGGAGTCGGAACTGGCCACCGAGTCGCCCTTCGATCGATTAGATGCGTTTTCTATCGACATCGAGGACGACACCGTCATCGCGACCGGAAGCGTGCCGACGACCGACTTCCGATATACCGATTCCATCTCGAAAACCCAAGCCGGCACCGGTAGGCCGGTGCGGGCGAGTATCTCCATCGCCGTGGAGACGGCAGCACAGTCGGTCACTGTCGTGCTCGCGTCGGTGGAAACTGGCGCTCACGTCGAGGTCCGTGACGGTGACGGAACGCAGGCAACGTTGACCGAGCGCGGCGAGGAGGTGACACTCGAGTACGAGGTCGGAGAGACCGAGACCATCTCCGTGGTCGTCGTCGAAGGCGATCAAGAGTCGGTTATCACGACCGAAACGGTCGAGTTCTGAACGGCCACCGCGATCGCGAATCTACAGGACGATACTCTTCTTGCGCATCATCGCGTGGATCGAGGCGTCGAGACCCTCGCGGCCGATGCCCGAATCTTTGTTGCCGCCGAAGGGGACGTCACCGAGGCCGTGGCTTGGCGCACCGTTGATGCGGACCGCACCGGCGTCGATACGCTCGGCCATCCGCATCGCGCGCTTGTAATCGCTGGTGAAGACGGCAGCGTCGAGCGCGAGATCAGAGCCGTTGGCGATCTCGAGAGCCTCCGCTTCGTCTTCGAAGGTGGTGATCGCCGCGATGGGGCCGAACTGCTCTTCGTCGACGAGGCGAGCATCGTGTGGAACGTTCGCGAGCAACGTCGGCTCGAAGAACTGATCGGCGAGTTCGTCCGGGACGCCCTCGGGTGCGCGGCGTTTACCACCGCGGACGAGATCGGCACCTTTCTCGAGGGCGTCGTCGACGAGTTCTTCGACCCAGTCGGCCTGCTCCTCGCTGATGAGCGGGCCGAACGCGGTGTTCTCGTCGAAGAGATCGCCAGCCTGCCAGGCGTCCATCTGGCCGTCGAGTATGTCGACGAGGTCGTCGTGGACCGACTCGTGAGCGAGCACGCGCGAGATGGCCGAGCAGCGCTGACCGGCGTACTTGAACGAGCCCTTGGCACAGTTGCCCGCGACATCCGTGAGGTCGGCGTCGTCGAAGACGATCGCTGGGGCGTTCCCACCCAGTTCCATGTGCAGGTTGACCATGCCGCTCTCGCGGGCGACGTGTTTGCCCGCCCCCGAGGAGCCGGTCATGGCGATCGCGTTGATGCGGTCGTCGCCGGCAAGCACGTCGCCGATCTCGCTTGCTTCCCCCGGCACGAAGTTGAACGCGCCGTCCGGCATCCCGTCGATGTCAGCGATGACGTCGGCGAGGATCGCCGCCGAAATCGGCGTTTTGCTCGCGGGCTTGAGCAGGACGCTGTTTCCCGCCGCGATCGCGGGCGCGACCTGCAGCGCCGTCGTCGCAAGCGGGTAGTTGTACGGCGTGATACAGAGGACGGCACCGATCGGCTCGTGCTTGACGATTGCCTGCCAGCCCTCGTGGCCCGCCGTCGATCCCTCGCGATATTCGCCTTTGCTGACGATGTTGCGCGCCTCCTCGGCCGCCCGGTCGAACCGTTCGGCTGCCTGCTCGACCTCGCCGCGAGCCGACGAGATCGGTTTGCCGGCCTCGCGGACGATGACCTCCGCGAGTTCCTCCTCGCGCTCGCGGAGTCCCTCGGCGATCGACTCACACCACGTCGCGCGCTCGACGACCGTCGTCTCCCGCAGCGTCGGCTTGATTTCGTGAGCGGCCGCGAGCGCAGCCCGTGCCTCGGTCGGTCCCGCTGCGGCGACCTGTGCGAACTCTCCACCCTCGGCGAGGTCCGAGACCGATACTACGTTCTCGGTCTCGAGCCACTCGCCGTCGACGTAGATCCGCTCTCGCCGCTGTGCGATTCTGGTTGCCATATTACTCCCTTGGACTCCCTCACTGAAAATGTTTACTCAGTCTCGAAAAAACAAATACTATATTGACAGTGTCAGTCAGTAACATGATTGGCGAATCACGGGGCGACTGGATCTATATATGTCGGAAATTATCTTTAGGTCTACCAAAGAAAAGTTTCCTCATGGAGGGGTTTTAAGTGGATCGCGGCGCTACCAATAGATACGATGAGCACTCAAAAGACCGTCCGCCAGTCGGCTGACAGTGTCGAGGAGAACAGTCTTCGCCTCGAGCAGGAGAAGGCTGAACAGATCGTCGACGCGCTGAACACGGAGCTGGCCAATTCGTACGTGCTCTACCACCAGCTGAAGAAACACCACTGGGTGGTCGAGGGCGCAGAGTTCCTTCCGCTGCACGAATTCCTCGAAGAGGCGTACGAACACGTCGAGGAAGGCGCAGACGAAATCGCCGAGCGCGCACAGGCGCTCGGTGGTGTCCCCGTGTCGGGTCCAACAAACCAGGAAGAACGCGCCACCGTCGAGTTCGAGGGCGAGGACGTCTACGACGTCCGCACGATGTTCGAACACGACCTCGAGATGTACGGTGACATCATCGAATCGATGCGCGACAGCATCGAACTCACGGAGAACTTGGGCGACCACGCGACTGCCGAAATCCTGCGCGAGATCCTCGTGACGCTCGAGGAAGACGGCCACCACTTCGAACATTACCTCGAAGACGACACGCTGGTGCTCGAGGACGCGACGCACTGAGCACAGCCCTTACAGCAACCGGCTCATACGGTCCGACGGTGCGTCGGCGGCTGCCAGAGCGGAGGGCCGAAAGCGGAGACGGCTTTTTCACCGAGGACGATCAGAAGCGAAGCGTCGTTTGCGATCGGGACGGGTGCATCACTACCAACGAGTCACACCGATCGCATGACGGCCCAGCGATCGACTGTGCAGTGGCCGACAGTCACTCCTGACGAGGCTCTCGTCGTCCCGAACGATAGCGAAATTAGGGCTCGAGGTCGACGATGAGATCCGTCGCGATCCAGCCGTCGCTGTTGTTTCGTTCGGTAAAAACGACCTTTCCGGGGCGGGTCTCGTGGCTCGTCACGGCCACTGCCGGCTCCTCAACTTCGGGGGTATCGTCTGCGTCTATGTCTTCCCTGCGAGCGGGCACGTCCATCACGATGAGTTAGGTGAGCCTAAATCTAAAAAGGTTTTGGTCGGCCTAAGACATGCTGCTGGACAACGACATCCGGTGACTGGTCTTCTATTCGGTGGTTTCGCCTGTTGATGTGCATCACGCGAAGATAGTACCTTTTTTCGTACCGGAGCGATTTCATCGTCATATGAGTTCACACGAGAACAGGTCACAGGGGCCAATGGATCGGCGCGGTCGGAATCTGGTCGCCCACCTGTTCGACGTTGATATCGAACGCATCGAATCACTGAGCTGGTCGCTTGGCAACCAAATCATCGCCGAGGGGGACACAGACCAGCGCTTTCGATTCGATCACCAGCGGTCCACCCGGACAGTGACTGCGTTCGAGGTAACCGACTATACGTGCGTGCTCCGGCTGCGGACTCCGGTCGGTCGCGAGAAGTTTTACGGGATTGCACGCGCCGATCTCGAGCCCGATCCGATCGCCGCTGACTGGGTTCGGACGGCGTGAGCCACGCCGAATCAGGTCCCACAGAGCGATCTCACGAGTATAGTAGCCACTGAACGTCAGTGCAACCTGATCGCACGACAGCTGTGCGATCAGTGTGTCACTCGTTTCAGTTGTTACTATAGCTTCATTGAGCTTGGTGCGAAACGACCGCACATGGAGTACGACGTCGTTCAGGGTGACATTGCTGCACAGTCAGCCGACGCGCTCGTCAACGCCGCCGGCACGAGCCTTCGGATGGGCTCTGGCGTCGCCGGCGCGCTCCGACGTGGCGCGGGCGGAGAGATCAACGAGGACGCGATGGCGAAGGGGCCGGTCGACCTCGGCGACGTCGCGGTCACCGACGCCTACGACCTCGACGCCGAGTACGTCATCCACGCGGCCGCGATGCCCCACTACGGTGACGGTCAGGCGACCGCCGAAAGCATTCGGAACGCGACCGAAAACAGCCTCGCGGAAGCCGACGAACTCGGCTGTCGCTCACTCGTGATTCCCGCGCTCGGCTGTGGCGTGGCCGGCTTCGATCTCACGGAGGGAGCGGCGATCATCGGCGGCGTGATCGACGACTACGACCCGGACACGCTCGAGGACGTTCGCCTGATCGCCTACAGCAAAGCGGAGTACGACGCGATACGGGCGGCGACAGCGCCGAATCAGTAACAAGGCAGTCTCGAGCCCACTCGCGGTAACTGGCGAATCGCTCGAGCAGGTTTTGAGAAACGGTGGTAGTTTTTCCACGAGGCAGGTTCAATCGTCACCTGAAGAATGTACGATACGATCCTGATTCCGACCGACGGGAGCGAACAGGCCGAGCGCGGCATCGACCATGGACTCGATCTCGCCGCTCAATACGACGCAACGGTGCTGTGTCTCTACGTCGTCGACGAGCGTCGATACGGCAGACCGCCGGCGCTTGGCACTGTCGAGGTCGACCACGAGAAACATGAAGATGAGGCCATCGAACTGCTCAAAGCGATCGAAGCCCGCGGTCGTGACCGTGGCGTCGAAGTCGAACACGAGTGTCGACGCGGCAACCCGTGGGACGAGATCGTCACCCTCGCAGAGCGCGAAGACGCCGATCTGATCGTCATGGGGCGGCGTGGGGAGACCGACGACCGGCGAACACCGCTTGGAAGCGTCACCGAACAGGTTATGCGCCAGACGGAAATTCCCGTCCAGGCGGTCTGATCGAACTGAAAGCGATCGATCCCCTGGTTCAGGACAGCGAGAGGCCGCGAATCTCGACCGAGTCGCCGTCTTCGACGTGGCCGATAACCTGTCCGTCGGTGTCAGCGACGAGGTCTTCGGCACGGTCCTCGGGCAGCGCGACGGCGAAGCCGGTCCCCATGTTGAACGTCCGGTGCATCTCTTCGTCCGTGACGTTACCTTCCTCCTGAATGAACTCGAAGATCGGCTGTGCCGGCAGCGGGTCGTCGATCACGTACTCGTACTCGCCCATCCGCAGCAGATTCGTCCAGCCACCGCCCGTGACGTGGGCTGCCGCGTGGACGCCGTGCTCGCGCATCGGCTCGAGCAAATCCGTGTAGAGTCGCGTCGGTCGCAGCAGTTCCTCGCCGATCGACCGGTCGGCATCGTGTGGGAACGGGTCAGTGTACTCGTGGTTGCGCGTAACGGCTTCGCGAGCGAGCGTGAGGCCGTTCGAGTGAACGCCGTTCGAGGCGAAGCCGACGAGGACGTCACCGACCTGTGTCTCGCCTGAGAGGATCTCGTCTTTGGCGGCGAGACCGGCACAGGTCCCCGCGAGGTCGAAGCCGTTGATCACGTCGGGCATGACGGCTGTCTCGCCGCCGAGCAGGGTCATGCCGGATTCCTCGAGGCCGACGGCGAGCCCTTCGCCGATCTCGTTCGTGAGGTCGTCGTCGGGTTCGTCGATCGCGAGGTAGTCGACGAACGCGACGGGTTCGACGCCCGCTGCGACGAGGTCGTTGACGTTCATCGCGATGCAGTCGATCCCGATCGTCGAGAAGTCCTCGATGGCCTCGGCGACCATGAGCTTCGTGCCGACGCCGTCGGTCGCCAGCGCTAGATACCGGTCGCCGATATCGATCAGGCCGGCGTACTCGGTGGTCAGGTCGCTGCCGAAGGCCTCGAGCAAGGCCGCAGTCGCGTCTTCACTTGCCTCGATGTCGACGCCGGTTTCGGCGTAGGTGAGTCGATCCGCATCGGTTCCCTCGTCGTCCGTGTCGGTCATACTCGAAGGACCTCTCGGGGCGAGCAAAAGGTCACCGGTCCGGCGGAGCCACCGCGGTTGGCGACGACCGCTTGTGGGGCTCAGAAGAGCCCGACGAAGAAGAGAACGTAGCCCGCAAGCAGGACGCTCGGGACGAACACCAGCACGAAGACGCCCTTGTGCCACTTGAGGACGGATTTCCCGTCCAGCGGGCCGAAGGGGATCATGTTGAACGCGGCCAGAAAGAGGTTGATCCCGACCCCCATCTGCCCGATCGCCGTAAGCAGGGCCGGCAGGAAGCCGGGCGTCGCAGCGAACATCAGCAACGGGACGAAGAGAGCGGCGAGCAGGAGATTCGTCACTGGGCCGGCGACCGCGATCAGCCCGTTCTCCCGCGTCGTGATCTGGCCCCGGTGGTAGACGGCCCCGGGTGCGGCAAAGAGGAAGCCGACGACGGCACCGACGAGCGCCAGAAAGAGCATCTGGTAGTCCGCGCGGAACTCTGCTATCTGGCCGTGTTCGATCGCGACGACCTTGTGTGCGAGTTCGTGCAGCAGGAAGCCGACGCCGACGGTCACGAAGCTGATGCCGACCGAGATGGTGAACTCCTCGAGACTGGCGAGCCCGCGGTGAAACGGCGCGCGGATCAGCGCGAACGCCACGCTGAGCGCGATCCAGGCCACGGCGAGATCCCGTAGCTCCCTGTCGCTGAACGTCAGGTCTTGCTCTTGGGCGTGAGTCGTCCGGTGGCTCATTAGAGGAATCCTCGCAGTAACTCGAGACTGTTTCTCGCTCCTTGCAGGAGCTGTCCCATCAGGGCGTCGACGCCGCCGATCTCGGGTGCCAGCCACGGCAACACCACGAACGGGAACAGGAACGTCGCGATCATGCTCCCGACGTTCGTCAGCGCGACGATCATGATCAGCCGAAACAGTGGGACGTCGAACATCGCTGAAAGGGCCTCGTCGACCGGACGGTCAGTGTCGTCGACGATCTCGTTTAGCGTCTGGATGTCCCGGACGTTGACCGGTCGGTGCCTGAGTTCGACGTAGCCGGCGAACCAGCCCGGCGCGAGCAGCGGATTGATACTCGTCAGCCAGGCGATCGCACCGCCGACGCCCGCGCTGGTCCAGCGCGCGCCGGCCAGTCGCGCCAGCCCAAAGGCGAAGACCCCGTTGAACAGGAACCAGGCGACGAACAGCTTCAGCAAGAACATGTTTCTGACACCCGCCATGATCAGCAGGAAGAAGAAGGCCAGAAAGCCCACCATGATCAGGTAGCCACCTATCTTCAGCGGCGAAAACCGGCGGCTCGAGGCGGTGCCCGAGATCGACTCGAGCGACGGGAGCCCCCCTGGGTTTCGCAGGTGGTGTTCGATGCCGGCTTTGTGGCCGGCACCGACGACGGCGAGGACGTCGTACCCCTGCTCGCGCAGATCGTGGAGGTTGTGTGCGATGTAGGCGTCACGTTCGTCGATCAGGGCGTTTGCGCCGCCCGGACTGAACTGGCGAAACTCCTCCATCATCGCGTCGACGACGTCGCCGTCGGTCATCTCCTCGATGGCGATCTCGTCGACATCCTCGACGTCAGCGCCGAACGCGTCGAGGACGAATCCGAGGGCGGCACCGACCGTCACGCCGACGCCGAGTCCAGCGAGGGTACCGGCCGCGCCGCGGACCGCGTAGACACCGACGTTCTCGACAGCCGCAGCCGAGAACGGCCCGGCGAACGTGTCGGTCGCGACCATGGCGAGCCCGCCGCCGAGGCCGAGGACGACCCCGGCAAGGATTCGTATCGAGAATCCCGAGAGATAGCCACCGGTGTACCGGCCTGCAGACTCGAGAGAGGGAAGCGCCGCGAGGCCGACGAACGCACCGACGAGCGCGCCGATCGCGCTGCCGCCGGCATACTGCAGCAGCGTGGGGTCGGACAGCCCGACCAACAACAGCTCACCGACGCCGAGCAGCGGAGCGAGAAACGCGCCGATAACGAGCCCGGCGAGCGCACCACTGACGACACCGAACGTGAGTCCGAGGGTTCGTGGCTCGGTGATCCCGAGTGCGAGCCCACCGACCATCTTCAGCTTCTCGACCCCGGAAAGCCGGCTCCAGAATCGCTGGATCGTCACCTGAATGTCGCGGTCGACCAGCGCGACGCCGCTGCCGTTTGCCTCGGCGGCCTCGATGGCGGCTCGCATGTCAGCACCGGGCTCGATGTCGAACTGGTCGCCCAGCCGCGACTGGACGTACGACAGCATCCAGTAGGCCAGAAACTGGAAGACGGTGTTGCCAGACAGGAGATCCTCCGCTTCGATGTCGTCGGGTGTCCCACCCTGCATCTGACGGTAGCGCCCCTCGTCGAGTTCGACGGCGACGATGTCGGGGTCCTCCTGGTCGATCGTTTCGCGCACTTCGTCGACGCTCGCTTGCGAGACGTGTGCTGTCCCGAGGACTTCGACGGAGCCGCCGTTGCCATCGGGTGGTGCTGGCGGCTCCGGCACGTCGGCCTCGCCTGCATCGCTCATTACAGGCTCAAATCGGCGGCGACTTTTACCAGTATCGGACACCGGGTCGAACCTGTCACCGATCGCAATCGTGACGTGGACCGTCCTCGACTCCCCCGTAGGCCGGGGCTATACTTATGAAAGTGGATGTACAAGTCACTGGTATGCCTCACGATCAGGACGTCGAAGGTGCGAACGATCCGGACTCTGCGTCGACGTACGAATGCCTGCAGTGTGGAAACGTCGTCAAAGCGACGACTAATCCGGGGAAATGCGAGTGTGGCGGCGAGTTCCACAATCGGGCAAAATCGCTCGAATAATAGGCCGATCGACTACTCCGCGTCAGTCGAACCGGACCGCGGGTCGTACTCTTCGACGGTCTCGAGTAGGTCCTCGATGGTTCCACGAGTGTCGGCGGCGGTCGCGCCGATGAGGCCGCCGATCGCACCGCCAGTACTCGCGGCGTTGCGACTGAAGACGCTGCCGATTGCTGCACCGATCGCTGCGCCGATGGCTGCGTATCGTGCACGCAGCAACACTTCGCTGAGACGTTCTCTCATGTGTCGTACGTTGTGACTGTGAGTGATAAATATATCTCTCGAGCGCGCGTGACGAGGGAGACGGGGTGGAAAAGCGGCGTCTGGAGACGTACCTACAGGAGCGTCTCGACTCCAGCAAGCGACTCGAGGACGTGGTCGGGTTCGATCGACGACTCGGCGAGGGCCGCCCGGTCGGTGACACCGGTGAGTACCAGGGCCGTCTCCATACCGGCGCGGTTCCCGAGTGCGATATCGGTGTTGAGCCGGTCGCCGACGACGAGCGTGTTCGACGGAGCGGCGTCCAACCGATCCATCGCCGCCGTGGCCGCGACCGACGACGGTTTGCCCAGAATCGCATCCGGTTCACGACCGGCGACGGTCTCCATCGCGGCGAGGATCGCTCCCGTGCCCGGAATCTCTCCCTCGTCGATCGGAATCGTCGCATCTGGATCGGTGCCGTAGAAGGGAACGCCACCCTCGAGCGCTCGCAGGGAGTCCCAGAGCGTTTCGAACGAGAATCCCCTGTCGAACGATCCAAGCACGACTTCCGCCGCATCGGGATCGCTCGTCAGTTCGACAGCTGCGTCCTCGAGAATCGCCTCAAGTCGCCCGTCGCCGACGAGGAAGACCCGCTCGTCTGGATGAGTCGCCGCGAGATACGCCGCCGAGACGGTCGCGGAGGTGAGAACGGTCGCCGGATCGACATCGATCCCGTGGGGTGTGAGTTTCTCCCGGTAGTGATCGGCCCCGCGCGTCGGGTTGTTCGAGAAGAGCAGCCGCGAACAGCCCACCGCCTCGAGCGCTCGCAGGCCGTCGATCGCACCGGGGAGTAACTCCTCGCCCCGGACGATCGTCCCGTCGACGTCGAGGATCGCCGCCTCGTACGCTGTCATCGCCTCCCGCTAAGGCTGGCAGGCGATTGAGTGTTTGGATGGCGAGACGACTCCGACGGCACGTGGCGGGCGGTGCCCACGGCTCGATCCACCAGCACGACCGGTGGGAATTCTTATCCGATGACCCGACCTACGACCGCGTATGACACTCGAGGTCGAACCCCCCGAGCCGCCGGAACTGGAGTTCGTCGATCCGAACGAGTACGAGGACGCGACCATCAGCGCCGACGGCGAGGAGATCGACTACCGTCGCGAGGAGCTGCAGGCGTTCCTCAAGGACGGGGCCTGGGAGGAAGCGTTCGACGAGTGGCGCGCGGACACGGACCTCGACGAGCGCGAGTACGGGATCGCTCGCGACCTCGAGCTCTTTGCGGGCTTTGACTTCTTCTGGGACGACTTCGCCGACCGCGTCGGCTATCACGCGCCGGGAATTCCGGAGGACTGGCAGGCACGGAAGTACCACCCGGACCTCGACACGTGGGGAACGGTTTCTTCGATCAACGCCGAGCTCACGGAGTTCGGCCAGATCGTCTCGGTCACGCTCAAAGAGGAGTACGTCGACTGGGAAGCCGAGTACGAACCGCCGGAGGACCTGCCCGATTTCGACTGATACTGCCGGACAGAACTACGTGAAGTCGATCATCCCTACATCGGCCGGCACTACTCCCGAGCAACGGCGATATTGCGAACGTGACTGCCACACTCCGGACAGTGCCCGAGCGACTCGGTAGTCTCCCGGTAGGTGCAGTTCAGACACTCATAGTACGATCGAGCTGGCGTATACGGATCAGTGTATGCCATGGCCACTCATGGGATTCTATAGCGCAAAAGTGTTTCTCTAATAGTGTTCTAGCCGGATACAAGGCACGATAGTACGCTAGATCTCATTAATTACTGGACGAATGACCATCAGGAACAACAGCAGTGAGCACAGCCGCGTCAGTTCGCAGTACTCAACCCTCGATATCGAGCCCGCGGGACTGACGCGTCTGTTGATACAGTTGGCGTCATGACCGGCTCTGTCGGCAAAAACTGATCCCCAGATGGCTGTGGTGAGTGGTCGAAGACGATGGAACTGGCGGTTCACACACCGACTACACGAGCCACGATCGGGCTCGTGGACAGGTGTCCGTGGACTACCCCGTCCACTCGCCCGCGAGGTCGCCGGCGATGTTCGCTCGCCAGTGTTCGAATCCCACCTCGCAGTCGGCGCTGTCGTCGATATGATCAACGAACCCAGCACCGGGCGACGCGAGCTCGTCTCCGCAGAACGGACAGGTGACCGGGTCATTCCAGTTTGTCGTCGTGTTGGTAGCCATTCGTACCTCAGTCTATCATGAACTCTCATATAAACTCTGCCTGGTAATATCTATTACAATATTATGTTATTTAATGCCAACATTACATGGGTCGCAGGACGTTATCACACTGTTCGAGACACGACGCTGGCGACAGTTGCGACTCGAGTATCGGTTTCGAATCATCGAAGCGGGCCGTGAGCCGTCGCAGCGTGCGACTCGAGGGTGCGATCGGAGAATACTCGGTCGTCCGGTTGCGAGTCTCGGCGAGAACGGATGTCGGTTCGACACATCGCCGGACGGGTCGTGGGCTACGACGCGCTCGTGTTGACAGCGGCGATCTGGTTTCTCGCGAAGTTCCTGCGGTATGCCTTCCCGCCGCTGTTCGACGCGTTTGGGACGAGCTACGGGGTCTCGGTCCCGTCCTCGGACCGCCTTTTCGGGACTCATGCACGTCTACGCGATCATGTAGTTTCCGTCGGGCGTGTTCGCAGATCGGTTCGGCTCGTTCGTCGTCATCACGGCCGGGGTGCTCGTCGGTACCCTTTCTGAGACCGCCGGTTTCAGGACCGCGTTCTGGCTGCTCGCGATGGCGATCATCGGTACCACGGTACTGGGCTGTCTGCTCTGGCTCTTCAACCGGAACTCCGATCGTGGCCACTGACGGCCATTGCAATAGCTCGCACTCGGTGTCTCGATCGCCGTCTGAAAGGGGGATTTACCACAGTAAGAGTTAACACACATCTCGGTGTATGCTACCATATGACTCGAAAAGGGGAACGCGAGTACGTCTGCGTCCAGTGTGGTCGACAAGAGACGGTCGGTGACGCACTCCTCAGCACTTGCCAACAGTGCGGGGGCGAGATGCGAAACGTCGACCTGATTCGCGGGTAGTCGTCCTCGACTTCCGTCTGTCCACTCGAGCGAGACATCCCGTCAGGCTGTGACGCAACCTTTGACGCGTAACGCCTCACCGAGCGAGGCTGGCCGCAACGGCGATCAAAACGAGTCCGACGACGGCTGCACCGGCTCCGACTGTGGCATCGCCAGAGAGTGCAGCGATAGCGCCAGCGACGACGCCCGCTCCGCCACCGCCGGCGACGATCGATGGCGGAAGCGCCGGCGTCGCAGCCGCGTCGGCCCGGACGGCTTCGAGCTCGCTCCGAAGTGCCTCGAGTTCTTCCTCCCGGGTGGCCTGCGTCTCGACGTCGTCGATCCGGCCGTCGGTTGCGTCGAGGCGGTCCTCGAGCGCCGAGTGCTGATCGACGACCGTGGTCAGTCGCCCATCCAGCGCGTCGAGATCGGATTCGAGCGCCTCGAGTGCCGATTCGTCGGGATGCGTCTCGACGGCTTGGGCAAGGTCGTCGTGGTCCGCCCGGAGTGACTCGAGACGATCAATGACGGTCTCGAGGTCGGTTTCGACCGCTGGTATCTCGCTGGCCGCAGCCTCGACCGTCTCGAGCGACGATGTGAAGTCGTCGAGACGGTCGCTCTGGTCGTCCAGCTGGGACTCGGTTTCATCGATGCGCTCGTCGTGATCGTCAAGTCGACGCTCGGTCTCCTCGACGCGCTCGTCGATCGTCGCAATCGTCTCAGCGAGTGCATCCGTTTCGCGCTCGAGGTCGGCCTCGAGCGCGGAGAGGTCCGCCGTGAACGTCGCTTCCACGTCGTCGATTCGGTCGTCGACCGTCTCGAGTGTCGTTGTGAGATCGGCGAGGTCCGTCGCGACCGCGTCGAGTTCGTCGTCGGTGTCGGCGAGCGCGTCACGCAGGGCGTCCAACTCGTCGTCCGTGACCGATTCGGCATCGATCCGCTCGACTGTCGACTCGAGCGCCGCGAGATCGTTGTCGAGCGCGTTTGTCGCCGACTCGATACGGGCATCGATGTCGGCGACGGCGGCATCGATCTGACCCTCGAGTTCGTCTTCGAGCGAGTCAAGCGAGGACTCGAGGCCACGGACAGCCTCTTCGACCGTCTCGAGATCCGTCGTGAGGGTATCGACCGTCTCCGTGCTGGCTGTACGCGTTTCGAGGTCGGCCAGTTGCGTTTCGACCGCCGAAATCGTCTCGCCGGCGTCGTCGACTGCCGTCTCGAGATGTGCCAGTTCGTCCGCGATATCGTCGACCCGCTCGTCCGTCGCTGTCGTCGATTCGATGTCGGCGATCGCATCGCGAACGCGCTCGATACGGGTGTCGACCGTCTCGCGGATCGTGTCCAGTTCATCGTCGACGGCGTCGAGCTCCTCGTCGAGGGTCGTCTCGACCGTCTCGATCCGTGCGTCGGTCCGCTCGACGTGTTCCTCGAGGCGGCCAGCAACACCGTCGAGGCGCGTCCGGAGTTCTTCGAGTCGGCCAGCGACGCCATCGAGTCGCGCGTCGCGTTGCTCGATGTCTCGTTCGAGATTCGCGATGTCGCCCGTGAGTTCCGAGACGGTTCCCTCGAGCGTCTCGAGTGACGCTTCGGTCGCGGCGGTCACGGCGAGGTCGTCGAGGTCCGTCCGAACTTCGTTGAGTGCCTCGTCGATCGTCGCCGTCCGATCGGTGACGGTCTCGAGGTCGCCGGCCAGCTCGGCGAGTCGGTCGTCGAGCGTGGATCGCTCGTCGGCTGCGGTCGCCTCGATCTCCGTGAGCGTCTCGCCGACTTCGTCGACATCGGCCTCGAGTGCGTCGAACGCGTCCGACAGGGCCTCGAGATCGGCGTCGAGACTCGCAACGTCAGTTTCGGTGGCGTGGGTCTCGCTTTTGGTCTCGAGATCGGACAGGTCGGCGGCGAACGACTCGAGTCGGTCATCGAGTGCGGCGACGTCTTCGGCGGCAGCCGTCCGTGCCTCGATGTACTCGAGGTCCTCGAACAGGGCATCGAGATCCTCGCGAACGGACTGGATCTCGTCGTCGCGATTCGCGAGCCGATCGAACAGCTTCTCGATAGCGTCGTCCGTCGGATCGGGCGTCGTCTCGGCAGCGTCGAACTCGTCGAACGCGAGTTCCGTGGTCGTGGGTGACGCGCCCTCGACAGCCGACTCAGCGGCGGCCGATTCGGTGTCGCCCCCAGCGGATTCGGACCGGGTCATCGCTTCGTCGGCTTCGACGTCGTCTCGAGCGGCCGCGAGCGCGCCTCGAGCGGCGCTCTCGACGGGGACATCCGCGAGTCGAACGTCTCGGATCGAAAACGGGACCGTCGCCGCATCGAAGCGGCCACCGACGAGGAACTCGAGGCCCTCGATCGCCCCCTCGCCTGCGATCGCGACCGGGATAGACAGCCCCCGCTGGACGTCGTTCTCGTCGGCTTCGTCCCGGATCGCGTCGATCAACTCGGCCACGAGCTCGTCGTAGGCCTCGGCAAGGGCACTCTCGAGTCCGCCTGCTTCCACGTCGGGGTCGAGCGTCAGGTTCTCGAGTGTGCGAGCGACCTGCGACGGCGCGTGACCGGTATCAGCGGCCGCGCGGTCGACGACCCACTCACGTCCCTTCGCGATCGAAACGGTGACTGCTGGCACGCCGTAGTACGCCACCGTCGCACTGGTCGTCTGGGTCTCGAGACAGACGCCGAGTCCGGTGTAGTTGTCGGCCGCAAACTGATCGTAGACGACGGCGAACCCCTTGCTGATCGGCGTTGGATCGACGCCACGATCGGTCAGTGCTGTCGTTACGGCTTCGTGGTGGGTGTCGGTCGGCGCTGCCGAATCGACTGGCGTTCCCGCTGTCGTATAACAGAGTCGGCCGTCGGCCACGTCCCCGATGGCGTCATCGATGAGCGCGTCCAGCACGACCGTTGCGTCCGCAGGGCTATCTTCCGTGAGGAGACCGTTTACAAACAGTGGCTGGGGTTCTTCTTCAGCCGTCGCTGCGGCGTTCCGGGCTGCCGTACCGACCGCATACGTCGTTCCGTCGACCTGGACGGTGTCGCTCTCCCTCGAGAGACCTGCCCTGGTAAGCGTATCGTCGTCGACCGGCATCACGACCGGCGAGACCGAGTCGATCGTCGGGCCGTCACCGTCGTCGGTGGCGGCGCGAATCGCTGCTGGCCCGATATCGAGACCGTACATGCCCTCGGCAACTCAAACCACCCTCTTGTGATTTTTCCCTGGACTACCAGATGTGATACTGCCGGATAGCACGGAGGAGCCGCGAAGCACGATCGCTGACGGCGAGAGAGCTCGAGGCGTGAGACGGGCTGCTGTCAGTCAGTGCCGGTGGGACCGCACACCGGTCGCGGTTGGACCGGTACACAGTGACAGCAGCCCGTTGAGTGGGCGGTCATGGACAGCTATCGAACAGCACTCTACTCAGAAATCCGACGCTATATTGACCAGAATTATCTCGTATCTGAATACTTGTGGCGGGGTGTCACGGAGGCTGTCTTACAGTGGCGTGCCAATCAGAGTATTGCCGGCTACTCAGGGTCTACGCACCGTACGTCATCTCGTCACTGGGTACGCCATGCCACACAAAGAGAGAAATCCTCACGTTTATCTATCAGGCTGGTGGTGGTTTATGTGTATGTCTGAAACCGGGACGGAGTCTCGTCCGCTGGTCCGGCAGCTTCCCGATCCAGCGGCAGCGTCGAACGTCCGGTACAACCCGTCGCTCGAGGAGCTGCGCGAACTTGCCACACCAGACGAGACGACGACTGAGTTCGGGTCGCCGTCGTACGTCAGCGAGTTTCGATCACGGAGTTCCGATCGGACGAAAAACGCCATCGACCACGAGTTCACCGACCACGATCAGGAACTGATCGACGACGCCGTCGATCTGGCTTCCGACGTCGAACTGGTCTGTGTCGACCGGCTGATGGGCCGCCATCCGGACGCCTCGTTCTGCTGTCGGCTGTTCGTTCCCGTCGAGCACGCACGGATCGCCTACGCGTGGGCGAACCTCTTCGAGCCCGCTGACGGCGAGGACCCCGACCTCTACACCGTCCAGCTGCCCGACTACGACGAGACTGCGATTCGCGTCCTGCCCGACACCGGCTTTACCGCCGTGCTGGGCAGCGACTACACCGGTGAGGCCAAGAAGTCGTTCCTGCGGCTGTTCATGTACCGGATCAAACAGCAGGGCGGCCTCGGCCTCCACGCGGGCAGCAAGCGCGTCCGCGTCCGCAACGAAAACGACGACCTCCAGACCGTCGGTCAGGTGTTCATGGGTCTGTCCGCGACCGGCAAGTCCACGCTGACCTCCCACGGCTGCTGGCTCGAGGACCCCGAAGACGCGTCCATGCTGCAGGACGACGTCTGTGGCCTGCTCTCGGACGGCTCCGTCGCCGGCAGCGAGGGCCAGGGCCTGTTCATCAAGACGATCGGCCTCGGCGAGGACGAACAGCCCGAACTCTACGAGGCTGCGACCGACGAGTCGGCCATTCTGGAGAACGTCGCTGTCGATGACGACGGGACCGTCCACTTCGACGAGGACCGCTATACCGCGAACTCCCGGGCGATCATCCAGCGTGACGAACTCGAGAGCGCCGACGAAGAGATCGACCTCGGCAGCATGGATCAGGTTTTCTTCATTACGCGCAACCCCCTGATGCCGCCAGTCGCCAAGCTCAACGAGGAGCAGGCCGCCGTCGCCTTCATGCTCGGTGAGTCGATCGAGACCAGTGCTGGCGACCCATCGCGCGCCGGCGAGTCGATCCGCGTCGTCGGGACCAACCCCTTCATCATCGGCCCGGAGGGCGAGGAAGGCAACATCTTCCACGAACTGATCGACATCCTCGACGTCGACTGTTACGTAATCAACACGGGCTATCTCGGCCAGAAGTCCCAGGACATCGGCGTCACCGAGTCCGTGACGATCCTCACCGAGGCCGCTCGCGGCACCATCGAGTGGACCGACGACGAGGAGATGGGGCTGACGATCCCCGAAACCGTTCCGGGCATCGACATCGAGGAGTTCTACGTACCGGACCACGTCGAGGACTACGACGAGGCGCTTTCGGACCTCCGCGCCGAACGGCGGGAGTATCTCGAGCAGTTCGAGACGCTGCGCGACGAGATCAAAGACGCCGTGTACTGATACTACTGGACAGCAGTCAAGACGACGCCGGTCGCGAATTTGCGGCCGGCGTCACGTCGATCTGTCCGGCAGTATGACGCTGCCGGACACTCGTTCGTCCGACGGACGCGTCGCACACCGTTTTCCGATCTGCGCGAGCCGCTTTCCTGCAGCGAGCACGCCGCTCGAGCGGGAGTGCTGTGCTTACCGCACACAAATACTGTTATATGTGTCGAGTTCCCACGGGTGGGTAATGAGCGCACAGGTACGAACACCGACCGCACGAGTTTGCGAAATCTGCGGCCGCAGCGAAGTATGGGACGAGGACCTCGAAGCGTGGCAACTCGCCCGCGAAGACGGCGAGAAGCAGGTTGGCAATCCGCATTGTCTCCACGAGTGGGACATCAATGGCACGTTCAACCCAGTCGACGATCCCGATAGCTAACTGCCGACAACCCACACGACGGCTATAGCCGCGCGACGACAGTGCTCTTTTCCCCAACTCGAGCGTAGCCCCTGCTATGCCGACCGTCTACATCACGGTCCCACCCGAGGCAGCCGACGAGCTCGCCGATGTGCTCGTCGAGGAGCGACTCGCCGCCTGCGTCAATCAGATCGAGACGACGTCGACGTATCGCTGGGAAGGCGACGTCCATCACGACGACGAAGTGATCCTGTTGGCGAAGACGACTGACGATGCTGCCGCCGATCTCGTTGCACGCGTCCACGAGATGCATCCCTACGACGTGCCCTGCATCGAACGGTTCGACGAGGGAGACATCCTCGAGTCGTTCGCGACGTGGCGAGCCGACAGCGTCGAGTAGTCGTGAGACTCGCGATGGTACGACAGACGGTCACAGGCGATGATTGGCTGAATTAGCAACCCTTAAAACTCGCGCACGGGTTGTGACGGGTATGGCTGGAACCATCGAAGTGCTCGTTCCGGGTGGCCAGGCCAACCCTGGCCCACCGCTCGGTCCCGAGCTCGGACCGACCCCCGTCGACGTGCAGGCTGTCGTACAGGAGATCAACGATCAGACCGAGGCGTTCGACGGGACCGAAGTCCCCGTTACCGTCGACTACGAGGACGACGGCTCCTTCGAGATCGACGTCGGTGTCCCACCGACGGCGGCACTGATCAAAGACGAGGCCGGCTTCGACACCGGCAGCGGCGAGCCCCAGGAGGACTTCGTCGCGGACCTCTCGGTCGATCAGGTCAAAACGATCGCCGAGCAGAAACACCCCGACCTGCTCGCGTACGACACGATCAACGCCGCGAAGGAAGTCGTCGGCACCTGTGCCTCGATGGGCGTCACCATCGAGGGCAACGACGCCCGCGAGTTCAAAGAGCGCGTCGACAGCGGCGAATACGACGACGTGCTTGCGGCCGACGCATAATCGACGGATCTCGAGCGCGTTTCCGTTTTCGCAGCAGTCAGTGAGACGACCACTGAAAGTCAGTGCACACCTGATCGTACGAGAGCTGTGCGATCGGTGTGTCGATCGTTTCAGTTGGTACGATAGGTCGTCGAGTAGCGAACGCGAGCGAAAAACGAGTTCCAGTACGGTCAGTGCCGAGTTCGGAGAGCGATTAGCGAGAGCGTCGAACGGAACGCAGGAACTCAGATTTTGTTCGCGGGCGGGACGGTTCGCTCGTCGGGTCGCGCTGTGCCGACGCCGCTGAACAGGACGCGAATCCCCGCACCGAGACCGAGCGCGCCGGCGAGGGTGGCAACGGCGACGGTCGCCGGAAGTGCCAGCCCGGCGAGCCCACTCACGAGTGCGCCGCCGACGATCCCGACCCACAGCCGGTCGGTCCCGAACCGCGCGGCGAGCGTGCAGCCGATCGCAGTGAGCCCGATCGCCAACACCACCGGAATGACTGTTGCTCCGAGAATGACCAGCGGAATGCCGAAGAACACCCCGATACTGGTGTCGACGATGAGATAGCCCGTCCCCGTAAGGCCAACGACGACGAGCAGGCTTGGAAGCCCGATCCCGACCGATATCACCGGACTGCGTCGCGATTTCGTCACCGCGTTGCTCGCGTAGGAATGGAGCAATCCGAACACGTTCATCGTGACGAGCACGGCGACGGCGAACTGAACACCGACGCGAACGAGCGGCTCGAGCGATCGATACGCCGCGAGCATGCCGTCGGCGACGGGCAGCGTGCCGGTCGAATTCGGAACCGGGAGCCCAACCCTATTATATAAGTCTAATGGCCAAATCGATGTATATTACACGCGACCTTATAATAGAACTTTTGATTATCGGGGTGACATACCAGTTGACGAAGAGACGGGAGACCGTATCGGTCCGTCCTGCGCTCGAAGTGCAATCGCTGATGAGACGCACGGGCACAGCCTGAGCGCGCGGGTAGTTCGACGGGTTTAAGTCTGCGATGACACTTGGTTCAACGGAGACAGGCATCGCCTGTTTCACTGACCCGTAGGAGCACTCCTGCGTACTACGGAGGTGAACGATGGCAGATTCGGATATTGAAACAGCAGTAGCCCGCGCACTCGAGGATTCGCCCGATCGGAACTTTACCGAGACGGTCGACCTCGCGATTAATCTGCGCGACTTAGACCTGAACGAACCGTCGAACCGCGTTGACGAGTCGATCGTCCTCCCGTCCGGTACCGGACAGGAAACGCGTATCGCCGTCATCGCCGAGGGAGAAACCGCAGTCCGTGCCGAAGAGGCAGCGGACGAGGTCCTCTCGGGCGATGACGTGGCCGATCTGGACGACGACGAGGCCAAAGACATGGCCGACGAGACGGACTTCTTCATCGCCGAAGAGGCGATGATGCAAGACATCGCCCGGCACCTGGGTACCATTCTCGGTCCCCGAGGGAAGATGCCGGACCCGCTCGCACCCGACGACGACGTCGTCGAAACCGTCAACCGGCTCAAAAACACCGTGCAGCTTCGCTCCGGCGACCGACGTACGTTCCACACGCTCGTCGGCTCCGAAGAGATGGACGCCGAGGACGTCGCCGACAACATCGACGTCATCCTGCGTCGCCTGCACGCCGACCTCGAGAAGGGGCCCCAGAACATCGACGCCGTCTACGTGAAGACGACGATGGGGCCGTCCGTGGAGGTGGCCTAGAATGAGCGCACAGGCTGAACGCAAAACCGAGAACCTTCCCCAGTGGAAGAAAGAGGAAGTCGACGAGCTCGCCGAGATCATCAGTGAGTACGAGAGCGTCGGCATCGTCGGCATCGCCGGCATTCCTTCGAAGCAGCTTCAGGACATGCGCCGCGACCTGCACGGCACCGCCGAGTTGCGCGTCAGCCGCAACACCCTGCAGACGCGTGCGCTCGAGGACGCCGACCTCGGCGACCTCGTCGAGCACATCGAGGGACAGGTCGGCATCATCGGCACGAACGAGAACCCGTTCTCGCTGTACAAGGAGCTCGAGGCGTCGAAGACGCCCGCTCCGATCAACGAGGGCGAGGTCGCTCCGAACGACATCGTCATCCCCGAAGGGGACACCGGTGTCGACCCGGGGCCGTTCGTCGGCGAACTCCAGAGCATCGGTGCGAACGCACGCATCGAAGAGGGTTCGATCCAGGTCATGGAGGACTCGACGGTCTTAGAGGCCGGCGAGGAAGTCTCTGCGGATCTGTCGAACGTCCTCAACGAGTTGGGCATCGAGCCCAAGGAAGTCGGACTTGACCTGCGCGCCGTCATCGCTGACGGCGTCCTGTTCGACCCCGCAGACCTCGACATCGACATCGAGGCCTACCGGAGCGACGTGTCGACGGCCGCCGCTCGCGCCCAGAACCTCTCGATCAACGCGAGCTTCCCGACCGCGGCGACCGCACCGACGCTCATCGCCAAAGCCACGGGCGAGGCCAAGAGCCTCGGCCTGCAGGCTGCAATCGAGGACGAAGCCCTCATGCCCGACCTCGTCAGCAAGGCCGACGCACAGCTGCGTGCGCTCGCGACCCAGATCGACGACGAGGAGGCACTCCCTGAGGAGCTTCAAGGCGTCGAGGCGGCCGCTCCGGCGGCAGCCGACGACGAGGACGAATCGGCAGACGACCAGACCGAAGACGAGACTGAGACCGACGAGGCCGACGCCGACGATGACGACGACGAAGACGACGGCGACGGCGCGGCCGGTCTCGGCGAAATGTTCGGATAACGACTCACGGAGGATACACCAATGGAATACGTATACGCTGCACTCATCCTGAACGAATCGGGCGAAGAGATCAACGAAGACAACCTCACGGACGTGCTCGACGCTTCCGGCGTCGACGTCGAAGAGTCCCGTGTCAAGGCGCTTGTCGCCGCGCTCGAGGACGTCGACATCGACGAGGCCGTCGAGGAAGCCGCTGCCGTCCCCGCTGGCGGAGCCGCCGCAGGCGGCGCCGCAGCTGCGGAAGGTGGCGACGACGAAGGCGACGAGGCCGACGAGGCCAGCGACGTGCCGGACACGACGGACGAAGACGAGGACGACGAGGACGAAGAGGCCAGCGGCGAGGGCCTCGGCGAACTCTTCGGATAACGTCACCGTCGAACCGGTTTCGACGAGTTGCAAACACCGATTTTTTATTGGACTCATCGAGGAGTGGCAACGCTGCAGTGAAGCGGCGCCAACGGCTCGCGCGCTACCGGGCGAACCGAGAGCATATAAGTGAAGGCGCGGCCAGAGCCGCCGATGGCTGCCCCGGTCGAAGTCGCCGCCGAGCCCGCACTGACGCTCCAGTTGCTCGTGTGGGTCCTCGCCGGCTCGCTGTGTGGTGCCTGTAGCGGGCTCGTCCCGGGACTGCACGCCAACAACTTCGCACTCGTACTGGCGCACCGTCGGTCCCCGGCCCACCGCTGTTCGTCGGCTGTGCGATGCTCGCTGCCGGCGTCGTCCACACCTTCCTGAACGCCGTGCCGGCGATGGCACTCGGCGTCCCCGACGCGGAGATGGCCGTCACCGCACTGCCGGGCCACCGACTCGTCCTCGAGGGCCGTGGCTCCGAAGCGATCAGGCTCTCCGCGCTCGGCAGCGTCCTCGCCGTCGTCGCCGCGGTGCCGCTTGCTGTCCCTGTGACTCGCGTCGTTACAGTCGTCTATCCGACGCTACGAGCCCGGCTATCGCTGCTCCTCGCAACGATCGTGGTCGCGTTGCTCGCCTCGGAGCCGACCTGGCGGAGCCGCCTGGGCGGCCTGCTCTCGTTCGGGCTGGCCACCGGACTCGGCGCACTCACCCTGGATCTCTCGCCGGCAGCGCCGCTCGAGGCCGGCGGCACCCTCGCACCGCTGTTTGCCGGCCTCTTCGGCGCACCGATGTTGATCGACGCGATTCGCGGGAGTGGGATTCCCCCCAGGACGGCCCCGAGATCACGATGTCACGCGGACTCGTCGGAGGGACGGCGGTCGCCGGTACGCTCGCGGGTGCTGCAGTCGGCTATCTGCCTGGTATCACGGCGGCGATCGCTGCGGTCGCGGTGCTGGTCGTCGTCCCGGACGGTGCCAGCGACCGGGGATACATCGTCGCGACTAGCGGCGTCGACACGGCCAACACGGTTTTCGCGCTTTTCGCGCTGGTCGCCATCGGCCAGCCTCGAACCGGTGTGTTAGTCGCCGTCGACAGCATTGGCGTGCCACTCGAGATACCGATCTTGCTTGCCGCCGTCGTCCTCGCGGGGTTCGCTGGCTTCGTACTCGTCCTCGTCGTCGGGGACGCCTACCTCGAGGTCGCCGGGCGGCTCCCCTACTGGCAGGTGTCGACCGTCGTGCTCGCGCTGTTGCTCGTGCTCTCGTTTCTGTTTACCGGGCTGCTCGGCATCGCGATCTTCCTCGCTGCGGCCGCGATCGGGCTGGTGCCAGTTCGGCTGCGAGCACGGCGCGTGCATCTGATGGGCGTTTTGATCGGCCCACTCATGCTGGGTCTCTAATCACGGGGAGAGCCCGAGCCTGCCGCTCGGGCGGTCGCCACGAGGTCCGCGACGCGTTCGCTGGCGACCGGTGCGGTCGTCTCCCCACCTTCCTTGAGCGCAGTGCCGACGATAACGCCGTTTGCACCCGCTTCGAGACAGTCGTCGACGGTCTCAGTCGTCACCCCGCTGCCGACGAACACCGGCACTCGATCGTGGCCGTGCGCTGCGAGCGCGTCGGCGACGGACTCGACGTCCGCGAGCGGTGTTTCGACGCTCGTTCCCGGTCCGGAGACGATTACGCCGTCCGCCCGACCGCGTTCGACCGTCTCGAGTGCCGCTCGGTCGATCGTCTGCTCGCCGACCGGTGTCGCGTGTTTGACGTGGACATCCGCGAGGATCGCGACGTCGGTTGCGAGCCGATCACGAAGCCGAAGCGTCTCGTGGGCGCGGCCCTCGAGGACACCCTGATCCGTCGCGGCGGTCCCGATGTGGACGTTGACGCGGACGAACGCGGCGTTGACGGCCGCGGCGATCGACAGCGCTGCCTCGGCGTCGTTGCGAAGCACGTTGATGCCGACGGGGACATTGACGGCGTCGGTCAGGTCCGTCGCGAGTGCCGTCATTTCGGCGACGACGTGTTTCGGCACGTCATCCGGATAGAACGGTGCATCGCCGAAGTTCTCGAGGATGATTCCGTCGACTCCGCCATCTGCAAGTCGGCGTGCGTCCTCGAGTGCGCGAGCACGGACGGCGTCGCGATCGCCGCCGAACCCCGGCGCGCCGGGGAGTGCCCGGAGGTGGACCATCCCGACGACGGGCCGGTCGGTATCGAAGCGCTCGAGCAGTGCTGTCCGTGTGCTCATACCAGTGCTGAGAGCGCGAGCGGGATAACGTGCTGTGGTAGCGAGAACGAATAGGTTCGAGCCGGCAATCTCCTCCCCCATCACGGCTGTTTTCTCTCCGCCGTGGCTATCTCTCTCCGATGGCCGACTTGCTCTCCACGTTATCGCTGCGCGAAACGGAGATACCGAATCGCATCGCCGTCTCTCCGATGTGCCAGTACTCCTGTGAGCCCGACGGACTGGCGACCGACTGGCACCAGGTTCATCTCGGGAGCCGTGCCGTCGGTGGTGCTGGCATCGTCATGACCGAGGCGACTGCCGTTGAACCACGCGGTCGTATCACTCCCCACGACCTCGGGATCTGGAGCGACGAGCACGCGGCAGCGCTCGAGCCGATCACGGCGTTCATTCGCGATCAGGGTGCCGTACCGGGAATCCAACTCGCCCACGCAGGTCACAAGGCGAGCAAGACGCGGCCGTGGGAAGGTAACGTGCCGAAACAGCCCGACGAAGGGGGGTGGGAAGTGCTCTCCCCGTCGCCGGCTGCCTATCCACCGTTCGACGGCGACCGGCCGGCACTGTGCAAGGCCGACGCGGACGACATTCAGGGCGTGATCGACGCCTACCGCGCCGCGGCCGAACGCTCGCTTGCGGCTGGATTCGAGATTGCCGAGGTTCATGCAGCCCACGGCTATCTGCTCCACGAGTTCCTCTCGCCGGTCACGAACCGCCGGACGGACAACTACGGCGGCAGCTTCGAGAACCGCACCCGACTACTCCGCGAAGTCGTCACCGCAGTCCGTGATGTCTGGCCGGCCGAGAAGCCGCTTTTCGTCCGCATTTCCGGCACCGACTGGCTCGAGGTCCGCGAATCATGGAATATCGAACAGTCCATGCGGCTAGCCGACGATCTTGCCCGCCTCGGCGTCGATCTGATCGACGTTAGCTCGGGCGGACTCCACCCTGAACAGGAGGCTCCTGGCGGTCCAAACTTCCAGGTGCCACTGGCCGAACGCGTCCGCAGGGGGACCGACGTCGCCGTCGGCGCGGTCGGCGGCATCACCGAACCCCAACAGGCCGACGCGCTGGTTCGCAACGGCCGCGCCGACATCGTGCTCGTCGGACGGGAGTTCCTGCGCGATCCGTACTTCGGGCTCCGTGCTGCTGGGGACCTCGAGCGCGATCCGGACGACGTCGCACAACAGTGGCCGGTTCAGTATCGGCGGGCCGTCCGTCGGTAGTCGGCTCGATCAGGCGTCGTGACCGACTCCTCGAGCGGTCACGCAGCGTCGTAGTCGTCTAACCACCCCGTCACTGCCGACTGCAACGCGCCCGTCGTCGTGCCGATGTTCAGCAATTGATACCCCTGCTGTGCTTTCTCGTTGACGTCGTCCATTCCGAATCCGAGCCCGCCCACCGGGACGTCCGCCTCGATTGCCGCCGTGCGGATCCTCTCGACTGCGTCCTCGACATCGGGGTGGTCGAACTCGCCTGGATGGCCGAGCGAGACTGAGAGGTCGAGCGGCCCGATGAAGACGAATCCGAGTTCCGGTACTTCGAGGATGTCCTCGAGGTCGTCGAGCGCTGATTGAGTCTCGACTGTCACGCCGACGACGACCGACTCGTCTTCGGTCGTCACGTAGTCGTCGGCGAGCCCCCAGCGGCTCGCACGAGGGTTCGCGAGCCCGCGCCGGCCGGGATCGCCGTCGTACTCGAACCGACCCGCACGGACCGCCCGCTCGAGTTCGGCGGCGCTGCCGACGCGTGGAAGGAACACGTTCCGAACGCCGGCGTCGAGCGCCTTGCGGACGAGCGCCGGATCGGTGTCGGGGACGCGTACCAGCAGTTCCGTCTCCGTGCCGTCGACGGCCCGGAGCAGTCCCTCGAGTCGTTCGGCGTCCCACGGGCTCGGGCCGCCGTGCTCGAGGTCGATCCAGACGAAGTCGACGCCAAGTGCTGCGTAGAGTTCGACGATCGTCGGGCTGTACGTGCTCTCGAGGACGCCGAGCGCGACGTCGCCGCCCTCGAGCGTCTCGCGGAGTTGGTTTTCGCGTGGCTGATGGCTCACGACTCGGGTTCCCACGGCCACCACCAAAATCGACCTGCCGACCGGTTGCCCGCCGGGACAGTCAGCTCGTCCTACTCGTCTTTCCACTTGATCGAACAGCCCTGGGACGGCTGCCACTCGAGGTCGACCGCCTCGTCGGCCAGCACGGCGTCGATCGCCTCGCGGATGTGGAACCGGGTCGGTTCATCGTCAGGGTTCAGCGCGTCGTCGAGGCGGCCGTGATAGACCAGTTCGAAGCCGGCATCGTCTCGCGGTTCCGCCGCTTGATCGTCCGCAGCGCGTTGCGCCGCGCGTGCAAAGAGGAACGGATCGGGCGTACAGACCGCACCGTACGCGCGGGCGACGTCCTGGCTCTCGTCACGGAGGTAGGCGTCGTACTGGATCGTCCCCGCTTCGACGCGTTCGCGCATCGCCTCCATGGAGTCGTCGGGGTACTCCTCGGCGTCGTTGGGGTTGATTCCGACGACCGCGACGTCGTCGTACTCGTCGGCCAGTTCGTTCAACAGGTCGAACTTCGCCTGCGCGTACGGGCAGTGGTTGCACGTAAAGACGACTAACAGTGCCTTCTTGTCGGCAAACGACTCGAGCGTGTGCGTCTCGCCGTCGACGCCTTCGAGTTCGAAGTCGGGTGCAGCGTCGCCGGCCTCGAGTTCAGGTTCGGATTCCGTCAGGACCATACCCGATCGTTCGGCTCGTTTGTTCTTAATCGTCCCGCTCGTTTCGTGTAGCTTGCGGCTCGCATATCGGCTGTGTTGACTGTCTGGGTCATCGTGACAGCGTATTTTTGCCATGCGGATCGACAACCGGGATATGCAAGGGCTGCGCTGGCTCCAGATGAGCGACGACGAGATTGCCGATTTCCTCGGCCGCGGTGGGACGGGGGTTCTCTCGTTTGCCGCCGAGTCAGACGAGCCGCCGGTTTCGATACCGGTGTCGTACGGCTACAACGCGGACGAGGGTCTGTTGTACTATCAGCTGTCGACACCTCAAGACAGCCGAAAGAGTGACTTCATCGATCAACCCGTCTCGTTCGTCGTCTACAGCAAAACCGACAGCCGGTGGGAGAGCGTCATCGCGACGGGCACACTCGACGATATCGAGGAGAAGCAGTACGAATCCAGTGCGGTACAGGGGATGTGGGCGATTCAGATCCCGCGCGTCGACATCTTCGAACGGCCGCGAAGGGAGGTCACGTTCCACTTTTTCAGCCTCGACCCCGACACGCTGACGGGGCGAAAAGAGGTTCCGTCTAGTTCCTGATCGGCCTTCTCCACCTCCCAGCCGCAAATCACAGCAGTGGCCGACGGTTCCGCTAGCCGAACAGTTCGGCGATCGAGAGGAGGACGCTGGGAACGACGAGCAAGGCGATCCCGCCGACGATCAGGGCGAGCGGCAAGACGAGTATCCCCATATCGGTCAGCAGCCAGAGCCCGAGGCCGGCCACCACCGCGACCACCCCGATCAACCGAAGCAGCCAGACGAATACGCCTTCGAGCTCCGAATCGGCGACGAGATCGACGACTTCGAGCACATCGTCCATAGTCAGCCGGATATGTCAACTCGCAGCACTTGAATCCAGTGCTCGACCATTCTGGGCCCTGGCAACGAATCAACCGTCTCGAGATCGATCTCCCGACACCGAACCCCAGAGAACCACGGGTTGCGACGACTTACATATTTGTACCTTCAGGATCATCGACGGGGTATGAAGACGCTCGAGGTCACCGACGAGCAGTACGCGTTCATCCAGCACCTCCGCGAGGAGATCTCCGAATCCGTCGTCGGCAAGTACGGCTTCGTCCGCGAACGGGACGCCGTCCAGTACCTGATCGACAATCTCGACGGCGAGATCGAATTCGACGCCGCCGAGTTCGATTCCTCGGCGACCGACGACGTCGCAGCCTCCGTCGGCGCCGCGATCGACGGCGACGACGATCCCCACGAACTCGAGGAGGTTTCCTACATCGAAGGCGAGACGGAAACGGCGGCGGTCGACGATCACCCGGACGATCTCGAGTCCGATGAGACCGAACCGGAGCCGGACGACGACGAATCCGCAGGGGACGATCCGGAGTCGAGCGATGAGGACGACGAATCGGACGCTGAGTCGGGCACGTCCGACGATACTGAGTCTGACACGGACGGAGACGCTGATTCGGGCAGTGACGATGACAGCAGCAGCGAGGGCGGATCAGCCGACGACGACGACATGTTAGACGAGATGATGAGCCTGCTCGAGACCCATGACGACAAGTGGCAGGAGTCGAGTTCGGCGGACTACCGGTACGCCGTCGACCTCCCCGACGGCTCGACCGAACAGGTCCAGACGAAAGACGACGTGCGGGCGTTGCTGTTCAAGAATTACCGCTGACATCCTCGGCTACGAGTACTGTCCAACGTTCGTCTCAGCCAAGCGAGCAGTGACGCGGGAACAGAGCCTGTCGTCGGTGCGAGGAACGCGACAAGAACGTTAGACCTTTACTCGCGCTCGCGCTTCGAAGGGATATGAGCGAACGCGAGGTGCTCGAGTTGCTTCGTGAGAACGCGCGATACTCCGCGGCCGATATCGCGCGAATGACCGACCTCGAGGAAGACGAGGTCGAGGCAGCCATCGAGGAACTCGAGGCAGCAGGTCTGGTACGTGGCTACCAGGCTGTCGTCGACTGGGATCGGCTCGAGGACGAGCGCGTCCGCGCCGAGGTCGAGTTGAACGTTCGTCTCGACCGCGAGACGGGCTACGACGACATCGCAGAGCGCCTCGCACGGTTCCCGCAGGTCACGGCGTTGCGGCTGGTCAGTGGCGACTACGACTTCGATATGGAAGTCGAGGGCGACTCCATCCGTGAGGTCTCGCAGTTCATCAGCGAGAAAGTCGCGCCCGTCCCCGAGATCACCCAGACGGTCACCCACTACGTGATGACCTCCTACAAGGAAAACGGGATCGAACTCGGCAACGGTGAGGACGACGAACGCCTCTCGTTCTCCCCCTAACCATGACGTTCGAACTATCAGACCGGGTGCAAGCGGTTCCACCGTCGGGCATCCGCCGGTTTTTCGAAATCGCCGAGGAACGCGACGATGTCATCTCGCTTGGCGTCGGCGAGCCCGACTTCGCGACGCCGTGGGCGGCCCGCGATGCCGCGATCACCTCCTTAGAGCAGGGCAAAACGTCCTATACCGCGAATCGAGGGAAACGCGAACTCCGCGAGGCGATCGCCGACTACGTCGCCGACCGGTTCGAGCTGGGCTACGATCCCGACGAGGAGATCATCGTCACCGCCGGCGCGAGCGAGGCCGTCGATCTGGCCTTCCGGGCGTTCGTCAACCCCGGTGACACGGTCGCGATCGCCCAGCCGGCGTACATCTCCTACGAGCCCGGCGTGATCTTCGCCGGCGGCGAGGTGCTGTCGGTCCCGACCAGGGAGGAAGACGACTTTCGACTCACCGTCGAGGGCCTCGAGGAGGCCGGCGCGGCCGACGCCGACGTGCTCGTCCTCTGTTATCCCAACAACCCGACGGGGGCGATCATGACCGAAGAGGATCTCAAGCCGATCGCCGAGTTCGCCCGCGAGAACGACCTGACGGTCTTCTCCGACGAGATCTACGCCGAACTCACCTACGACGGCGAGCACACCTCGATCGCGAGTCTCGAGGGGATGCGCGAGCGCACCATTGTCTTCAACGGCTTCTCGAAAGCCCACGCGATGACGGGCCTCCGGCTTGGCTACGCGCTCGGGCCCGCCGACGCCATCGGCGCGATGAACAAGATCCACCAGTACACGATGCTGTCGGCCCCGACGACGGCCCAGTACGCCGCGCTCGAGGCGCTCGACACCTGTGACAACGACGTCGCGGAGATGGTCGAGGAATACGACCGCCGACGGCGGTTCGTCCTCTCACGCTTTCGTGAGATCGGAATGGACGTCTTCGAGGCCAAGGGTGCGTTCTACTGCTTCCCCGAGGTTCCCGAGGGCTTTACCGCCGAGGAGTTCGCCGAGGGAGTCCTGCGCGAACAGGGTGTCGCGGTCGTTCCCGGCGACGTCTTCGGCGACGTCGGCGAGGGCCACCTGCGTGTCTCCTATGCGACCGGCCTCGAAGACCTCCGGAAAGCACTGAATCGGATCGAGGCGTTCGTCGCGGACCACGCCTGATACGGTCTGTATAGACAGCGCGACAGGCACCGTACCGGTAGCCACCTCGGCCGCGCGGTACCGACCGCCTCGAGGAAGACGTTGCGCATGGTCGCTAGCATGTCGTTCTCACGCCAGTAATATCGTTGAAGGCAGAATCCATGCTGCCTATAGTTACAACTGAAACGATTTCCACACCGATCGCAGGGTCCGTGGGGATCGCTCACGATGTACTCTGAACCGCGCCCCCGTCGTGCGATCGGGTATGCAGTGACGGCCAGCGGTTACTAGTATCATCCCTCCTGATTGACGACCACGATGTGCCGTTCGCCTGTCTTTTATATGGGCCTCAGCGAACGTAACCGCCGAAGCCGATCGTGGCCGCGACGATTCCTGATCGCCGTATTGAGCGCCTGTGTCAGCCGTTTCTTATGGAATAGGAGCATGTGATCATAACTTATGCCGTCGCTCGGCCGCGGCACTAAAATAGGGGTTTCACAAACAATGGGCTGACTGTCCGTCGATGATGGGAGCGACTGTGAGTGGTGTGCGCCTCGAGCGCGCAAGAGAGACGAACCGATCGGCCTGCGGAGGTGCAGCGTCGTGACGACGCGATCCGTTCCGATCGTCGATCGCGTCACCGATGCGTTCTTCGCGCTCGATACCGGCTTTCGGTTCACGTATCTCAACGAGCGGGCCGAGACGCTGCTGAAACGCTCTCGCGAGGAGCTGATCGGTCGGGTCATGTGGGACGAGTTCCCCCAGACCGTCGAGACGCAGTTCCCCGACGGGTTCCACCGTGCGATGGACGAGCAGGTACCAGTCTCCTTCGAGATCTATCACACCCACCTCGAGACGTGGTTCGAAGCCCGCGCCTATCCCTCCGAGACCGGGCTCTCGGTCTATATGCGCGATGTCAGCGAGCGCAAGGCCCAGGAGACGACGCTGGCTCAACACGCCGCGGTCGTCGAGGCGATCCGTGATGCCGTCGTCACGCTCGATCGCAACCGCGAGATCGTTACTGTCAATGGAGCAACCGAATCGATCATCGGCGCGGACCGATCGCAACTCGTCGGCGAACACGTCGAGACACTGACCGAGTTGGCGGGGATCGACGACGACCACGCCGTCGAGATCGGCCGGGCGATCACCGACATCGATATCGGGACCGCCGAGCGTCGCCAACTCGAGTTGCCCTACAGTGGGCCCGATGGCGACGACCGGATGGGCGAGTTCCGGTTCGTCCCTATCGAGGACCACGCGGCGACTGTCGCCGCCATCATCCGAGATATCACCGATCAACACGAGTACGATCGCGTCGTCACGTCGCTTCACGAGGTTACCCGGTGGCTTCTCGCGTCCGACGATCCAGAAGAAATCTGTGCGATCGCCGTCCACTCGGGGAGCGACCTGCTCGATTTGCCCATCAGCGGCGTCTGGCTGCTCGATCAGGAACACGGCTATCTCGAGCCGGTCGCCGGCACTGCCGGTGCCCACGACGAGTTCGGCGGCCTCCCGCGGTTCAATCCGGGCGAGGGCCTCGTCTGGGACGTCTTCGAGGGTGGCGACGTCGAACTATTCGACGATCTCTCGGAGACCGACGACCTCTACGACCCCGAGACGCCGCTTCGCTCGGAAATCATCGCGCCCATCGGCACCCACGGCGTGCTCATGACCGGCTCGTTCGATCCCCACCGCTTCGACGAGTCCGATGTCGATCTCATCTCGACGCTCGTCGAGAACACGCGTGCCGCCCTCGACCGGGCCGACCGGGAACGAGTGCTCAAGGACCGTACCGCGGAACTCGAGCGTCAGACCGAACGCCTCGAAGCCGTCGCAGATATCCTCTCGAGCGATCTGCAACGTCAACTCGAGGCCGTCGCCGACGCACTCGAGGACGACGAAATCGACGACTGGGAGTTTCCGCTGGCAGAAAATACCGTCGAGACCACGCTCGACCGGGCCGAATGCCTCGTCGACGACGTCCGCGAATTCGCCCGTAACGCCACCGCCGTCGGCACCCGGAGCCGCCTCCGTCTCGAATCGGCGATCGCCGATGCTGTCAGCGACTCCGGGATCAACGAGGACGCACTCGTCGTCGACGCGACGGCCACGCTCCGAGCTGATCCCGACCGGTTCGTCCACCTCCTCGAGACGGCCTTCGACAGCGCCGCCGCGCGGGCCGACGACGGCGTGACGATCCAGATCGGACTGGTCGGCTTCGACGACGAGGGCTCACGCGGCTTCTTCCTGCTCGACGATGCCGCTGAGATCCCGCCGAACGCACACGACCGTGTCCTCGATCCGACCGCCGACGACGAGACCGCGATCGACGGGCTCGGGCTCGCGCTCGTCCGCGCCATCGCGGAAGCTCACGGCTGGACGTGTACCGTCACCAACGGTGAGAACGGCGGTACGCGAATCGAAATCCGAGATATCACGACCCTCGAGCGACGGCTCGAGTAATCAACGACGCAGCCACGAGTCTGTCCCCGGCCTCACTCCTGAACTGCGGACCCACGCGCCATATCTTGACAGGACTGCCGGTAGCCGCCCTGTTCCAGCAGTTCAGTCACCGTCTCGTTGACCCGGGCACGGAGGACGGCCAGCCGGTCCGTGAGTTCGGCGTACTCCTGACTGGACTGGCGTTCGGCCTCGGTCGTTCGCTCGTCGAGCAGCGCCTTCTTCGACGCGAGTCTGAACAGCTCCCGCAGTTGCTCCCCGTAACTCGCCCGAATGTGGAGTTGCCCGATAACGCTGGTCAGTTCGCCCTGCGAGACTGGTTTGACGAGGGAGTCGTCGAATCCCAGTTCGACGGTGTCGAAGTCGGGCTCGATCGCCGTCATCATCGCAACTCGTGAAAAAGAGCCGTCGATCCGGCCGTTACTCGAGTTCGCGTTCGATCGTCGCGCGTCGCTCGGCGATCTCGTTCGCGTCGGTCTCGATCGTCCGGTCGCCGACGTCGATCGTGAGTCGACCGTCGTCGGTTGCGGAGCCGAGTTCGACGACCGGTGCGACGCCGTCGAACGCCTCGCGGACCGCCTCGACCGACTCGGTCTGGATTAGCGCGCGACCGGCCTGTTCGTGGAAGAGTTCGCCTGCGGGGTCCTCGCCCGGAAGCGACACCTCGAGCCCGGCGTCGTCGGTGACCATCTCGGCGAGTGCGACTGCGAGGCCGCCATGGCTGATGTCGTGGACGGCAAGTGTCGACTCGTCGTTTGCGACCGCCGCCAGCGTTTCGACGACGGCAGCCGGTTCGTCGGGCAGTTCGGGGAACCGGTCGCTGCCGTCGAACTGTGCGAGATACTCGGAGCCGCCCAGCCGAGCGTCGTCGGCCTCGAGTCCGAGGTCACCGACGAGCACGAGCTCGCCGTCGGTTTCGACCGACAGCGGCGGCGCGTCGTAGCCGTCTTTGGCACCGACCATCGCCAGCGTCGGCGTTGGCGGAATCGGCCCCGCGACGGAGTCGTTGTACAGCGAGACGTTCCCGCCGACGACCGGCGTCGACAGCGTCTCACACATCTCGGCGAGGCCGTCGACGATACCGGTGAAGCCGCCGTACACGTCGTCTTTCTCCGGGTTCCCGCCGTTGAGACAGTCGACCGCGGCAAGCGGCGTTGCACCCTTGGCCGCGATGTTCGTCGCGTTCTCGAGCGCGACCGCGCGGGCTCCCTCGTAAGGCGCGACGTTGGTCCAGTTAGGTGCCGCACCCGAGGAGATCGCCAGTCCCTGTTCGGCTTCGCGGACGGCGACGATGGCCGCGTCGTCGCCCGGCCCGACACTCGTGCGGACGCCGACCTCGTGGTCGTACTGGCGGTAGACCCACCGCTTCGAGGCCGTGTTCGGACTCGCGACGACAGCGTCGAACGCGTCCGCGAGATCGGCATCCGGGAGGTCGGTTTCGGGTTGCTCGGGTTCTTCGGTCGGGAGGTCGTTCATCGGTGCGCCCTCACCGAGGAAGTAGGCGTCGACGTCGACGACCGTCTCGCCCTCGAACGTACAGACGTAGTTGCCGTCGGTGACCTCGCCGATGACTGAACAACCGAGATCGAACCGCTCGACGATCTCGCGGACGCGGTCGACGTTGTCGGGTTCGACCTCGTAGCACATCCGCTCCTGGGACTCGGCGAGCAGGATCTCCATGGCGTTCATGTTCGGCTCGCGCTGGTGGACGCGCTCGAGGTCGATCTGTGCGCCCAGATCGGCTTTGGCGACCATCTCGCTCGAGGCACCGCCGAGGCCGGCGGCACCGAGGTCGCGGGCCGATTCGATCAGGTCCTCGTCGACGAGCGCCTCGTTGGCCTCGATGAGCAGCTTCTCGGCATATGGGTCGCCGACCTGCACTGCGGGGCGGTCTTCGGTTTCGGCGTCTTCGGCGAGGTCTTCGCTGGCGAAGCTCGCGCCACCGAGTCCGTCACGGCCGGTGGCGTTGCCCACGAGGACGAGTTTGTTGCCCGGCTCCTGGGCCTCGGCGGTGACGAGTCGCTCCTCGTTGGTCAGGCCGACGCAGGCGACGTTGACTAACGGATTCCCCTCGTATTTGGGATGGAAGTCGACGCTGCCGGCGACCGTGGGGACGCCGATACAGTTTCCGTAGTGGCTGATCCCCTCGACGACGCCTTCGAAGAGGTACTTCGAGTGATCGTCGTCGAACTCGCCGAAGTACAGCGAGTCCGCGAGCGCGATCGGGTACGCGCCCATCGAGAGCGTGTCCCGGACGATGCCGCCGACGCCGGTCGCCGCGCCGTCGAACGGGTCGACGTAGGAGGGATGGTTGTGACTCTCGATCCCCATCGTGATGTACGTGTCACTGGTCCCGTCTCCGTCGCCGCTGTCGGGGAGTGCAACGACTGCCGCGTCGTCGCCCGGTCCGATGACGACCTGGTCACCCTCGCTGTCGAACGCCGACAGCAGCGGCCGCGAGGAGCGGTACGCACAGTGCTCGCTCCAGAGGTTCTCGAACAGCGCCGCCTCCGCCTGCGTCGGCTCCCGGTCCAGCTCGGAAACGACGAGTTCGCGATCCGAATCGGCAAGACTCATTCATCTAGGTGGTGAAAGTCGGTCGGTAAATGGGTTTCCATGTGCACGTTCGTGAATATCGATTCCGCTCTCGAGCGGCTGGTTCCCGTCGAGCGATCGACGCCAGGAAAACGAAGCAGGAGCTTGCTGCTATCCGATGCCGACGCGCCGCGATGGCCTTATTCGAAGTCGAGATCGAACTCGAGGGACACCTGGTTCGTCACGTTGTCGTACAGCGGCGACGTCTCGAGGACTTCCTCGTGTAACGCTTCGAGTTCCTCGTCCGACGCGTCGGCGTCGATGTGGGTCGTGGCACGAATCTCTTCGTACCCCGCCCGAACGTCGTCACTCAACCCGAGGAAGCCCCGCAGGTCGATGTCGCCCTCGAATTCGAAGTGCATGTCGTCGATCTCGATGCCCTTCGCCGCGGCGTGGCCTGCATAGGTCACGCTGAGACACGAGCCGATGGCAGCCAGGAGGTGTTCGACCGCGTTCGGGCCGTCCCGTTCGCCGAGCAAGGCCGCTGGCTCGTCACCGGTCACGGTGAACTCCGGCGACTCGATCGTCTCCTCGTTCTGTTCGAAGTCGCTAATGCGTGTTTCGCTGGCGAAGCCACCCGTCCACTCCGTCTCGGCACGGAACGTGAACGACGCTTGCTCTGGCTCTGCGGAGACCCCTTCGATGAGTGACTCGAGTTCGTCGACGTCGAGTCCGTTTACGCTAGTCATGAGTGAATTGTGCAATACTACGTTCCCTGTGGGCTCCCATAACCCTTTCGAAGTAGTCACAATATATCGTGTCGGACTAGGAAGAACTAGCAATATTCATATCTACTTAACACCGACTATTTTGCGTTCCTGGGTGGGGCCGCAGTCGGTACTTGTTATCGAACTCCCTTAAACGAACAGTAATGGCCGTATTACGTCTGTTTTCGAGATCAATATGCTCAACAGCATATCTTAGAACTAGCTGCACGTCGGGTATAGTTATCTCATCCCATTCGGAAATAATGTCTATTTCCGCCGGGTTTACAACCGGGCCAGCGCTACCTGGTATTGGATAGTATCTGCATGACTCTGAAGAACGGAATCGATATGGAGAAGTTCGAACAGCTCACCGCCGCTGCCGAGGACGACCCAGAAAACGCCGACTTCCGGTTTTTCGCGGAAACGGAGTGGACTGGCGATACGACGTGTGAAACCACCGTCAGTGAGATCGAAAAAGGAGGTACGCTCGTCGACTCGCCCGAGTTCACCATGGAAGGTGCGTTGTTCGGCCACCGTGACGCACCGAACGCACTCGAGCAGTTGTTGTCCTCGCTTGGGACCTGTCTGACGATTACCTACGCCGCCCACGGCGCAAAGCGGGATATCGAGATCTCCGAGATTCGCCTCGAGTTCGAGGGCCGGGCCGATATGCGCGGCCTCCTTGGGCTCGCCGACGACGTCCGCCCTGGCTTCGATCACATCGAGTGTACCGCACACGTCGAGTCGCCCGCATCGACAGCCGAACTCGAGGAAGTACAGGAAGCCGCTCACGCGAGTTCGCCCATCCTCGATAACCTCGAGAACGAAGTGACAGTCGACATCCACCACGCGACAGCGGAGTAACCCGACGTCGCGTTCGATCCTGCATACTCACTCTGGCCTCGACTGATCGAACGCTCGCTTTCCGCTTTCACTCGGCTTCGAGACCACTCGTTTTTCGTCCCACCATGTGACCGTGATCGCGACTCGAGTCGCACGGCTAATCGAGGCGCTTTTGATCAGGCCGTCTAAACGTACGTTCGTGCTGTCGGTCGAACTCCACACGCACTCGGCGCTGTCGTACGACGGCCGGGATCCAGTCGAACTCATCTTGGAGCAGGCCGAGGCGATCGGTCTCGACGCGATCGCGGTGACCGATCACGACGAGATCGACGCGAGTCTCGAGGCCGCAGAGCGCGCGCCAGACTACGGCCTCGTCGGCATTCCGGGGATGGAAATCTCGAGCCAAGCCGGCCATATACTGGGACTTGGCCTCGAGGAGGCGGTACCAGCCGGCTTGTCCTTCGAGTCGACACTCGAGGCGATCCACGAGCAAGGTGGCCTGGCGATCATTCCACATCCATTTCAGGAGGCCCGCCACGGCGTGATGGCCCGTATTTCCCGCGAGCAACTCGCGGCCGGCGACGCGATCGAGGTCTACAACTCGCGGCTGTTTACCGGTCGAGCGAACCGACAGGCAGAACGCTACGCCCGATCACGGGGACTGCCGATGACGGCCGGCAGCGACGCCCACATCAGCGAGATGGTCGGGCAAGCGGTCACGCGCGTCGATGCCGAGGAACGTTCCGCCGAGGCGATCCTCGCGGCGATCGCGGACGGGCGGACGACAGTTGAAGGAAAGCGCACGCCCTGGCGAATCAGCGTCCAGCAGTTCGCCGGCGGCGTCACGAGACGAGTCGGCCGCGTTTTGAACCTCCTCCGATGACCGAACCAACGATTCGCGGTGCCGATCCAGTGACCGTTCGCAATGCACTCGCAGACGCCGATCCGCTTCCGGGAACGACCGGCTTCGCCGGCGAGATCGATGGCCGCCTCGTTCGCGACGTCCTCGGACGGGTGCCCCTGTTCGTCGAAACCGATCCCGCTGCGAGTCCAAACCCGACCTGGGCGTTTGAGCCGAGCGCACTCGAGGAGCCGACGCTTTTCCCGGCCGGCGCGGCCGCACCCGTCGGCGAGTCGCTCCCCGAGCCGGAGTCATGCTGGTCGCTGCCCGATCCGACCCCCGAACCGAACCACGAGGCCGCCATCGACGCCCTCGAGCGCGCCGTTCGGACGGCCAGCGAGACCGTTCGAGAGGACGATCGAGACATCGCCGTCGCCTTCTCCGGCGGGGTCGATTCGGCGCTGGTCGCCGAACTGCTCGACGCGCCGCTGTACGTCGTCGGCTTCCCCGACAGCCACGACGTCGCAGCCGCGCGGACGGCCGCCGACGCGATGGGCCGCGAGCTCACGGTCGTCGACCTCGAGCCCGCCGACCTCGAGCGGGCCGTCCCCGAGGTCGCACGAGCGACCGGGCGGACGAACGCGATGGACATCCAGATCGCCCTGCCGCTGTATCTGGTGGGCGAACGCGTCGCCGCCGACGGATTCGACGCACTCGCGGTCGGGCAGGGAGCCGACGAACTGTTCGGCGGCTACGAGAAGGTCGTCCGACTCGACCACCGGGTCGCAGCCGAGACGACCCGCGGAGCCGTCCGCGAGGGGATCAGGAGCCTCCCCAAGCAACTGCCGCGAGACGTGCTGACGATCGAGGCGACGGGACTCGAGCCGGCCGCGCCGCTGCTGCACGACGCCGTCGTCGCGGCGGCGCTTCGTCTGCCGGACGCGTTGCTGGCCGACGAGGACGAACGAAAGCGTGGCTTCCGACGCGTGGCGGCCCGCTATCTGCCCGCCGAGGTCGCCAACAGGGACAAAAAGGCCGTCCAGTACGGCAGCCTCGTCGCTCGCGAACTCGACCGACTCGCCCGGCAGGCCGGCTACAAGCGCCGGATGGACGATCACGTCACCAAGTACGTCGCGTCGCTACTCGTGGACGGGGAGACGGCTCCCGAGTAAGGACGCGATTCGTCTCATACGGTCTGCTGTCACGATGTACCGGTGCAACCGCAGTTCGGTTGCGGTTGTATCGGAAATGACTGACAGTAGTCCAGATCAGGACGGCAGCGGGCAGAGACTCGCCGTAAAGACTACCGTCTCGTCGGTGTCGTTTCTCGCGCCGTGGACGACGCCGCGCTCGTGATGGACCACTCCGGGCGCATCGATTTCCTTGCGCTCATCGCCCTGGATGACTGTCACCGTCCCCTCGAGCACGTGGAAGACGTTCGTACTCTCGCCGTGGTCGTGAGCGTCGAGTGTCGCACCCGGTCCGAGTGCGAACGCTTTCACGAGCACGTCGTCACTGACGACCAGTTCCGTACTTTCGATCTCACCGTCGGCTGGCTCGAGGTCGGCGATCGCGTCGGTGTATTCGTCGCGCATATCGACCCTGTTCGACGGATGGAGTTATAACGACAGGGGAGGGGGAGAAACGAGAGAGTCGGACGCCGGTGTGGCGAAGGCGCTCAGTCTTCCGTTTCGGTCGGCAGCTTGTTCGCGGGTTCTTGCGTAATGTTTTCGGAGACCGTCCGGCGGTTGGTCTCGCCCACTCGATCGGCGACCTCGCCGACGACGTCCTCGAGGTGGCTCTGGACCTCGCTGTCGTCGTTTTTGACCAGGGCACCTTTGCTGCCGTCGGCCCCGAAGTCGGGATGGATCGGAATCCGACCCAGCAGTGGGATGTCGTACTTGTCGACGATGGTGTCAGCACCGCCGGTGCCGAACAGACCGTGCTGGTCGCCACAGGACGGACAAATGAAGGAACTCATGTTCTCGACGACGCCCAGGACAGGGGTGTCGTGTTTGTTGAACATCTGGATTCCTTTGCGGGTGTCGTCGAGTGCCATTTCCTGTGGCGTCGTGACGACGACGGCACCAGTGACGGGCATCGACTGCAGCAGGTTCAGCGTCGCGTCGCCGGTCCCCGGCGGCAGGTCGACGATCAGATAGTCGAGTCGGCCCCACTCGACGCCCTCGAGGAACTTCATCATGAACTTGTTGACCATCGGGCCGCGGAGGATCGCGGGGTCGTCCTCGTCCTCCATCATCATGCCCATGCTGATGATACGGACGCCGTCAGAGCGCGGTGGCACGATTTCCTCGTTGGGTGTGACGCCGGGGTCGCTCTCGGCCGGGAGGATCTGGGGAATGTTCGGCCCGTGAATGTCGGCGTCGAGGAGGCCGACCATCGCCCCGCGTTTCTCGAGCCCGGCCGCGAGGTTGGCTGCGACTGTCGTCTTGCCGACCCCACCTTTCCCGGAGGAGACGGCGATGACGTTGCGGACGCGTGGCAGGACTTCGTCGTCGAAGCCGTGTTCCTCGCCGACGTGTGCTCGCAGGTCGGCCTCGAGGCCGGCGTCTTCGATGACATCACGGATCTGGTTGCCGATCTCCATCTCGGAGGGTGCATACGGCGCATTGAACGCAAGCGAGATGCGAGCGGTCTCGTCGTCGATCGTGACGTCGTTGACCAGTCCAAGTGAGACGATATCCTCGCCAATGTCCGGATCCTCGACCTGCTCGAGTTTGATTTCGAGCTCGTGTGCTGTGATGGTCATAGTGTCGGTATGCTAGCCGTAGGAAGGGCCCGGAACGGGATACGTGTGATGGTTCGAGTGTCAAGCGCGACAAAACCGGAGTTGGGACTGGCGAGTTCGACTGCGTGGCTGCGAAAAATGAACGCGATCGTTCGAATGTGAGACGGCTGTCAGCTGTCAGTTACGGCGGGCCGACGCTGCTGATCGGCTCCGGTGGGCCGCCGTAGAAGACGACGCCGATCAGGACGGTCAGGATGAACATCCCGACCCACATCGAGGTCGTCAGACCGACGAGATAGCCGACGCCGAGCAGTCCGGACGACGTGTCGCGGGGCTTCCCGAGGAACCATGCTGCGAGCATGATGTAGACCGGGACCAGGATGATCGCGAAGATGACCCAGGTCCCCTCATTGGGGAAGCCGGTGAAACCGCCGGTGCCGTCGTAGCCGTGATACAGGAGTTCCGACGCGAATGTTGTCAGTGCTGGACTCATGCTTCCACCTCCGGTTCGGTCGCCTCGTCACCGTGTGCGTGGTCGCCACGCATGTGTTCGACCGCGTGGAGCTCGACCACTGGGACGAGCTTCGAGACGTTGAGGAATAAAAGTGCCACCAGTCCAGCCGTCCCAGCGAGCGACGCCCACTCGATCAGGCTCGGGAAGTAGGTCCCGGGCGTGTTGGCGTAGATGTCGAACACCGGGTGCTTGAATCCTTCGACGACGAACAGGACCTTCTCGGTCAGCGTCCCCGTGAGGATGACCCCGCTGGCGAGGAGCGCTCGCTTCTTGCTGAACAGCGATGGACGGATCACCTGCAGGAAGATGTACACGAGCGTACTGAAGATCAGGAACATCGCAATCTGATAGAGCGGGTGAGCAAGCTTCGCTTCAGCCGAGATTGCCTTCGCATTTGGTCCGAGGAAGACACCGTTGAGAACGAACTGGAGCTGGAACCAGAGGAACAGCAGGGTGAAGAATCCGAGCCACAGGAGCAGCCCGCGGAAGATGTCGTCAGTGATGATGTGGTCCCAGTCGTAGGCGCGTCGGAACGCATACGAGATGATGGTCACACCGCCGATCGCCGACATCAGTGCGATGCTCAGGAACATCGGGCCCTGAATGCCGCCGGTCCAGGCTGGCATCGCCGGGAGCAGTGCGAACAGCCACGGGATGACGCCACCGTGGAGCAAGAGTGGGGCCATGATGATGACTGCGGCTGCGAGCCACCAGACCATCCGATCGATGACCTTGTCTTCTTCTTTGGTGTAACCGATCGTCATGATCTTGTAGATCGGTTCGAATCGGTCAGGGAGCTGGTCGCGCAGTCGGTTGACGTCGTATCGGAGCGTGAGCGCGAGGTAGGTCGCCGACAGCACGAAGTAGGCCGTAATGACCGTCACGTCCCACACCAGCGGCGAGTTGTTGACCGTGATGTGGTAGTGACCGATGACGCTCGTGACCATCCGGTCCGGTCGGCCCATGTGGACCAGAATGTAGAAGCCGGCGGCCGAGAGGCCACCGATGGTCGTCAGCTCCGCGATTCGGGCGATCGGCATGTACCGATCCATCCCGAGCAGTCGGACAGCAGCCGAGAGGATGATACCGCCGTGTGCGACACCGACCCACCAGATGAACGCGCCGATGTACAGTCCCCAGGTCGAGCCACCACCGGAACCCCAGTCACCGAGCCCGGTGACGACCAGTCCCTTCTGAAGCTGGTAGGCCCAGCCCACGAGGAAGGCCACGAGAGCCAGGGCCGCGATGCCGTACAGGATGAAGTACTTCTTGGTCAGCGTGTTGATCGGACGAAGGATGTCCGCTTCGGTTGGCTCCTTCGTGCTCATAGCGACACCCCGTCGATGCGACCGACGGTCTCTTCATCGAGTTTCTCCTGTCGCTTGTCGAGGAGACCGACGTCTTCGTACTTCGTCGGCCCGTCGACCTGATAGGCGTTGGTGCCGGGCTCCGCACCGAGGTACGTGACGTTCGGGTTCGTCCCGATGTCGTCGAGCAGGTTGAACGCGCTCGACTCGCCCACGTACTGCTGGAGCGTGAACCGAGCTTCCTGCTCGCTGCCGTCGGCGAGGCGCAGCGTCTCGAGGGCCTCGTCGCTCTCGAGGTCGACGTACTCTTCGATGGCGTCGAGGGACTCGAGAAGAGTCTGTTGGCTTTGGAGCAGAGTGGTGTTCGCGTTGCCCTCGGGTTCGAGCCGTTCGCTGATGATGTCGATTGCTTTCATCATCGACAGCACCTCGACGTCGAAGGTATCGTCCTCGCCGGCGGCGTCGAGGGCCTCGATTGCAGACTGGAGATCGCCACCATCGCTGAGCGTGCTGTTGACCGTCTCCGGATCGGGAACGTACCGACCGCTACTGACGTGGTCGCCGCTCAGGTGGGCGATAGCCCGGCTCTTGACCGGGTGCTCGCGGTGCTGGTACGAGTCGCTCTTCTCGTCGTTGACGTCACCGAACTGGATCGCGTTCGGCGGACAGGCCGATTCACAGGCGGTCGTCCCGACCTTCTCCTCGCCCTGTTTGCCGTCCTGCATGGTCGGACAGAACGTACACTTGCTCATGACGCCACGCGGAGCACGACTGTCGACCCACCGCGTGCCGTGTTCGTACTCGGCGTGCGTGATCTGGTCGGGGTCTTCGGGGCTCTCGAGGCCGTCGATGTCGTCGTAGGCAACCTCGGGTTCGTCCCACTGGAAGTAGTTGACGCCGTACGGGCAGGCGACCTGACAGTAGCGACAGCCGATACAGACGTCGTAGTCGGTCAACACGATACCGTCCTTGTCACGGGTGTGACGGGCGGTCGTCGGGCACACCTTCTCACAGGGGGCGTCCGTGCAGTGCTGGCACGGTCGCACGAGCATGTTGAAGTCGCTCCCCATGTTGAAGTCGGTGTAGGTACCGGAGTCGACCAGTCCTTGCCCACCCTCGGGAGAAGTATGATTGCGGTCCTCCCAGGCCATGACGTACATCCAGTTGACGCCGGCGTCGAGGTCGTTCTCCTGCTTGCAGGCCTGCATGCAGGTCAGACAGCCGTCACAGCGTTCCAGGTCGATCGTCATGCCCCACTGGGTATCGGGTTTCTCGTGGGTCTCAGTACTACTACCGTGGCCGCCACCGTGGCCGCCTTCGGCGACGCTGGCCTCGGGACCGTCATCGACGGTGCCCCACGCACCGACGCCGACGGCTGCCGCGCCGACACCCATCTTCTTCATCGTTTCGCGACGGGTCTGTTCGCCGTCACCGTCGAACTTGTCGAGCATTCGGGAGACCGTGCCCTTGGTCTCTTCCTGGGCCGCTTCGTAGGCCTCCTTCGTCGGGCGCTCGTCCTCACCGAACTCCTCCATCACGTCGTCGTGATATTTCTCGTGGAATTCGGCCTCGGAAAGTTCGCCGTTGGTGACTCGCATCGCGTCACGAGCCATGTCCATACCGAGTTGGCTATCGTACTCGGTATCGTCGAGCATCGACTCGAGTTCGCCTTCCCACTCATTTCCGAGTGGATGGAATGATTCGTCGTCCGTACTCATCAGATCAGAACACCTCTGAATATGACACTGGTGTCATGCCGAGAGTACTCGACGGCATGCACTTCAAATCGTTCATTTGTGGTTCCTCATCCCTCGCTCATAACCCGACTTGGATGAAATATAGAGCCGATTTCCAGCGCGTGAGAATCTACCCGACTATGTTCGCCTATATAAGTCAACCCTCCCAACAGTGGACCAACGCGTCCGCTCGAGCGTATCTATCTATTACGTACCCGTGGGCCGATCCTCGAGGTCGGCGTATTCGGCGACACCTGGTAGCTCCGCGACGAATCGCTTGATGATCGCCTCTTCAGCCCGATGAAGCGTCTCACTGCACGTCGATTTGGCGATGTCCAGGCGGGCCGCGAGTTCAGTCAGTGAACAGCGCCGTGGGGTGTCGTAGTAGCCCGCTTCGACGGCGGCGACCACAACTTCGAGTTGGCGCTCCGAGAGGAGCTGGCTCTCGTGAAGTCGCTCGCTGACGTTCTCGATCCGATACTGGAACCCGAAGCGCTCGAGCTGTTCGGCGAGGTCTGCCAGCCGTTCGCGGGAGCCGGTGACCTCGACAGTCGCCTCGCCGTCGACGATTTCCACTGGGAGTTCGATCGGCACACCCGCCTCCTGCGAGGATGCCAACAGCAACGGTGCCGTCGTCTCGAAGTGAACCGTCGCTTCGCTGTCCGCTTGCTGTATGATCGTGAGTTCGGTGAGCTGTGAATGGTCGGCCATCGCTTCGATCACCGCCGTGACTGTCTGCCCGGTGATCCGGACGAGCGCAAACCCGGACTCGGGCCCGGGAACAGCCGCGAGCACCCGAAATGTCGACTCGGGATAGGCTGTCGATAGCTGCTGAATCCAGATCTCCTCGGGCATCGTAATCGTGAGTGTTGCGTGGGCCATACGAGCGGATTCCGTTCGTCTCTCGGCCCCGTGGATACGAATATGTTCGTTCCTTCTCAAGCTGTGGACGATTGGTTGTGAACGGGAGCGACTACCCGTGTAACGGCCGACGTGGAAGCCGGAACCGCGTGACGAGTATAGTAGCCACTGAAACGATTTACATACTGATCGCAACGCTGCCGTGCGATCAGGTGTACACTGACGTTCAGTGGCTACTGTATTCTGCGTCGAGATGCCCAAGCAGGAGATCGCACAGTCGGCCGGGCGCTTCGTGGGGCACCCAGTGACTTGTCGACGGCAGGATCTCGAGGCGACTCGTCGTACAGAACTCCGCGCTATCGACCGCCAGCGAGGGGACGAGCGCCGCGTCGTCCTCGCCCCAGACGACGAGTGTCGGTGCATCAACCCGGTCGGTCGGGAGCTGAGGTGGATACCGCAGCGCCGCCCGGTACCAGTGTAGCATCCCGGAGACCGCCCCATCCCGGCTCCAGGCCCGCCGGTAACGGGCCAGTTCGGCGTCGGTGAACGTTCCCGGCGCGGCGGTCCCCCGGAGCGCTCGCTCGAGGAGGCGATAGTCGTCGAACCGACAGGCGAGTTCGGGAATCCATGGGGGCTGAAAACAGATGGCATACCAGCTCCGACGCAGTTGCTCGGGGTTCGAAAGTAGTTGTCGCCGGTAGGCGGTCGGATGGGGCGCATTGACGATAGCGAGCCGATCGACGACCGCGGGGAACCGACACGCCAGGTCCCAGGCGACGATGCCACCCCAGTCGTGGCCGACGATGTGTGCAGTGTCGCGGCCTTCAGTCGCGATCAGGTCGACGATATCCTGTGACAGTACGCTCGTTCGGTATGCCCGAACACCGTCAGGCTTCTCGCTGCGGTTGTAGCCGCGCTGATCGGGAACGAGGACCCGATAGCCGGCCTCGACGAGCGGGGCGACCACGCCTCGCCAGCCATACCAGTACTCGGGAAAGCCGTGGAGTAAAACGACGAGCGGCGCGGCCTCGTCGCCAGCAGCGATGACGTGCGACTCGGTCCCGTTGACCGTTCGCCGTGACGATGTCGCGTCGACAGCTGACGGAAGAACGGACGCAAGCACGTCCTCCGGAACGGTCGATCCCCGGTTCGATCTCATTCCAATTGTCCTGTCTCCCGATTCGACATAGGAGTTGGGGCCTGTTCTCGAGTCGGTCGACTGATCGCGGCAGCGTCACGTCCAGACGCGAAGGCACTCGCTCGAGCAGAAGTCGAGGTCGATGGACTCCTCGCTGGCGGATTCGACGTGGGTCGTGAGTGTGTATGCAACCGCGTCGGATTCGCAGTTATCGCAGCCCATATGCTCCGTCCCCGGACAACATGCTTGAGTATATACCTATTAATCGAATAGTTTTGCGAGTAATAACCTATTTCATCGAAATGCTGTCGCAGTAAACACAGTGTTTCTTTCCTGGTGTCGGCCGGCGACTGCAGGAATGAGAGGGGCCCGCCCGTCGCCGACCGTGTCGATCACACTGACTCGCCGCGTGTCGAACGCTCGCCAGCCGACTCACAGCGTCGCCGCGAGACACCGGTATCGAAACCCTTACTCTCCGGAAGCCGGTGCGAACACGTATGAGCGACGACGCCGTCAGTCCCGAGGAGGTCCGCCACGTCGCGGAGCTGGCCCGCGTCGACCTCGCCGACGACGAGGTCGACCGGTTCGCCGGACAGTTCGCGGACATCCTCGAGTACTTCGAGACGTTAGACGAGGTGCCGGAGGTCGACCGCGAGGCCGATCTCGCGAACGTGATGCGGCCGGACGAAGAACGAGCCTCGCTCGACAGCGAGGAGGCACTCCGGAACGCGCCGGAAACAGAGGACGGCTACTTCAAGGGGCCGAACGTCTCGTAATCATGTCGGAGAATATTTTCATCACCGAGGAGCGGATCGAGGGTGCCGACGACGGCCCGCTGGCCGGCAAAACGGTCGCAATCAAGGACAATATCTCCACCGAGGGCGTTCGAACGACCTGCGGCTCGAAGATGCTCGCCGAGTACGTCCCGCCCTACGACGCGACGGTCGTCGCCCGGCTCAAAGAGGCCGGCGCGACCATCGTCGGGAAGGCCAACATGGACGAGTTCGGGATGGGGACGACCACCGAGACCTCCTACTTCGGGGAGACGGACAACCCCGCTGCACCCGGCCACGTCCCTGGTGGCTCCTCCGGTGGCTCGGCGGCCGCCGTCGCCGCCGGCGAGGCCGACCTCGCGCTCGGGTCCGACACCGGTGGCTCGGTTCGCTGTCCGGCCGCGTTCTGTGGCGTCGTCGGCATCAAGCCCACCTACGGGCTGGTCTCGCGGTACGGACTCGTCGCCTACGGTAACAGCTTAGAGCAGATCGGCCCCTTCGGCGAAACCGTCGAAGACGCCGCCGCGTTGCTCGACGTGATCGCCGGCAGCGACGAACGCGACGCGACCACGCGCAGCGAGGGCGACGACGCGAACTACGCCGACGCTGCGACCGGCGACGTCGACGGGCTCCAGATCGGCGTTCCCACCGAGTTACTCGAGGGGGCCGACGAGGGCGTCGTCGAGACGTTCTGGGACGCCATTGCTGATCTCGAGGACAAGGGCGCGTCGTACCACGAAGTTAGCCTCCCGTCGGTCGAACACGCCGTCGAGGCCTACTACGTGATCGCGATGTCGGAAGCCTCGTCGAACCTCGCGCGGTTCGACGGCGTCCGCTACGGTCACTCGGGTGGCTACGACGGCAACTGGAACGAGACGTTCGCGAAGGCCCGCGAGGAAGGGTTCGGTGACGAAGTCAAGCGCCGCATCCTGCTGGGTACCTACGCGCTCTCGGCGGGCTACCACGACAAGTACTACAAGAAGGCCCAGGACGCTCGCGCGTGGGTCAAACAGGACTTCGACGAGGCGCTTACCGAAGCTGACGTGCTCGCCAGCCCGACGATGCCGGTGCCGCCGTTCGAACTCGGCGAGAGTCTCGACGATCCGCTAAAGATGTACCTCGCCGACGCCAACACTACACCGGTCAACCTCGCGGACCTGCCCGCGATCTCGGTCCCGGCAGGCGAAACAGATGGGCTCCCCGTCGGCCTCCAGCTCGTCGGACCGGCGTTCGGCGAGGAACTGTTGATTCGGGCCGCGAGCGCGCTCGCCTGAACGCGACGCGCAACGGGCAGTCGCGGCCGTTCGTCTTCGTCGCTCGGGTGGCGGCGTATTCAGGTGTGCTTCTTATCTGTCAGTGATCGATACAGTACGTGTGCCCGTCGCTCCGGATCCCACGGACATATTCGATCGCGCCGTCGCCGAAGGTGAGCGGCGACTCGAGCAATCGACGCTCGAACTCGCGTCGACCAGCTTCATCGCGGGGTTTACGATCGTTTTCGGTATCGCTGCACTGGGAGTCGTCGATGGACTGGTTCAACCGCGATTCGGAGACATCGCACATATCGCGGGTGCGCTCGCCTTCGGCGTCGGCGTCGTGTTCCTGGTCGTCGGTCGAACGGAGCTCTTCAACGAGAACTTCGTTGCTCCGGCCGCCAAGGCGGTCGATCAGGACGGCTCGTGGATGCTCCAATCGCTCGGCCGCCTGTGGACTGTGACCCTCGTTTTCAATCTCATCGGTGGATTCCTCTTCGCGTTCGTCTTCGCCGTCGACGGCGTCCTTCCGTCGGGATCGGCGCATGCGTTGGCGCAGACTGCCGAGGGGATCGTTCATCGACCGATCAGAGGGATGTTCGCGAGTGCTATCGTCGGGGGCGCACTCGTGAGCCTCCTGTCGTACCTCCTCGCGGCCGTCAACAGCGTCCGAAGCCGCATCACGCTGGCCTACATCGTCGGCTTTCTGCTCGCGCTCGGTCCTTTCGATCACGTCATCGTCACTGCGGTCCACGTCTTCTTCGGCTTCCTCTTCGATGCCACGATCGGCTACGGCGCGCTGTTCGAGACGGTCGCCGTCGCTACCGCGGGGAACGTCGTCGGGGGCCTCGGGTTGGTGACGTTCACCCACGTTGCGCAGGTTCGGGGTGCGAGAAACGCGGAGTAGTTCGCCCCGAACAGTCGGGCACCGTGACTCGACGGGGCTGAAAACGGGTTTTCGGTCTCGAGCGGCGGATCGCGCCGACTACTCCTCGTATGCGAGGTTCATGATCCACTGCGAGAAGGCGTCGCTGTTGGGATCGACCTCCTCCTCGCCGATAAACGGCGAGAGCATGTCGCCGGCCATCAGCAGTCTGAAATCGAGGTCGCGTGCTGTCGGCGAGATGTAGTAGGTGTTGTGACCGTCGTAGACGGTCTCCTCGCGATCGACAAGGTCCTTTTCGACAAGCGATTCGACGATCCGGCTGCCCTTGCGCGAGGAGACATCCAGTTCCTTCCAGAAGTCGCTCTGGTGGATGCCGCCGGACTCGCGGACGAGTTCGAGACCGGCACGCTCGTCCTCGGTGAGTTCGGCTTCGGCCGTGGAAACGCTCACGGAGACCACCTCGCCGTGCGCGTCGCTACAGGCAGGAGTGCGTCCATACTACACCCAAGCGTGGGCGAGCCGCTTAAATGTGCCTTTCGTCGTCGACTGTCGATTCGACCACGGTGCCGTCGCTCTCAGGTCCGTTGCCGATCGCGAGGTCGACCTCATCATAGCTCGTTCGACAGGGCGGTCCCGGCGCGAAGGCGTGGTATTCTATGTCGGGGCCGAGCGCGAGCAGTGACGACGACTGGGTCCCGTATCCGTTCTCGTGGACGCAGGCACCGTACTCGTGGTCGCCGAGGACGTCGCTCGCTCGCTCGAGCCAGTCCATCGCCGTCTCGTCTGGTTGAGCCGTCAGCACCTCGCGAAGCGCGTTCGCGTCGTCGGCCTGCTCGCGGCCGATCTCGGCCCGACGCTCGGGAATGTCGATGTCGTCGTCGACGGCGACGTTGACGACGACGTGGATGCCCGGCTCGAACGCGGTCAGCGAGAGCGTGCCGTCCCACTGGTAACAGAACGCGTCCGTCGCGTCGGCGGCGACGAGATAGAAGCCGCTGTACTCGTCGGCGTCGGTCGCCGCTTCGACAATCGCTTTCGCATCGGCAGCGGAGCGGGCCTCGAGGATGTCCGCGACGAGCAGGCCACGCGAGCGCTCGCCGGCCAGATCGGCGTCGGTCCACTTGTTCGTGAGGCCGACGAAGACGCCGAACTCGTTGTAGCCGATCCACGTGCCGCCTGCTTCGGCATCCTGTGGCGCGATGACCAGCGGTTGGTCGTTGTAGACGGCAGGCGGAAGCGACTTCCGGTCGACCATTTCGTCACGGTTGGCCGCAACCGTGACCGGCGCGTCATCAAAGACCTGCCAAGCGAGCGTGAGCGTACACACGCGTCCGGGTAGGAACGCCAGTGTCTTAACTTCGGGTCCGACGGCAATCCGATTCGGGCCACCGCTCCGGCAGGCCGACGCGAAGACTGTCGTAGCCACTGACAGGCACTGCACACCGATCGAACGACAAAGCGCGGGTTAGACGGGTTCCGAACGCAAACCATCCACTGCGTGTGGTATCATCACTGTAGCGGCGCTCGAGACAAAGAGCACTTGAGTGGCTAGTGGTGGAATCCGAGACACATCTGATGGTGACTCACAGACCTGTGAGTAGCAACGTCACGCAGTCGCTCGATTGTCGTGAAGACGGCAGCGGTATCGGCAGGGTCGAACGATGAACGTGGGGACGGTCTTCGGGCTCGAGGATGCCACACGGGCCGAACGCGTCCTCTTCGTCGTGACGATGGCCGTGATGCTCGCACTCGGTGGGCTCGGACTGGCGCGGCCGTCGCTGCTGAGTAGCGCACTCACTGGCGCGAAAGGATGGATCCTTACCTACTTCGGCTGGTGGTTCATCTTGCTGGGGTTCGTCTTGCTCGCGGCCGTGATCGCCTTCACGGCCTCGCAATATGGGCGGCTCCGTATCGGCGGACCCGATGCCGAGCCGGAATTTGATCTCTTCTCGTGGTTGGCGATGGTATTTACCGTCGGATTCGGTGCCTCAGTGCTCATCTGGGGCGTCGCGGAGCCGATCTCGATCGTCCAGCACCCGCCGCCGGAGCCGGCCCCCGTCCAGGGGGCATCCGTCGAGGCGATGGCGCTGGCCTTCATGTTCATCCACGAGGTGTTCCCGGGACTGGCGATGTGGTATCTCCCCGTCGCGATCGCCTTCGGGATCGTCGTCTACACCGACGGCGTCGGTGACTACAAGATCAGCTCGATGCTCGCCGGCGTCGTCGACGAGGATCGGATCCCCGGCCTCTACTGGTTGGTCGATCTGGCGGCGCTGATCGCCACGATCGGCGGCATTTCGACCACGCTCGGCTTTAGCGCACAGACGATGTCGGCGATCCTCGGCCGAGTGTTCGGGCTCGACGCGACGATCCTGACCTACGTCGTGTTCGCGCTCATCGGGATCGTCTTCCTCGGCGACGTCTGGCTCGGGCTGCGGAAGGGCATCCGCAACGCGGCCCGCGCGACGGTGGTCCTCATCGGCGTCGCGATGGCCGTGCTCGCCGTCGTCGGGCCGAGCCTCTACATGCTCGAGTTGAGTCTGGACGCGACGGGCGTCTGGCTCAGCGAGATGTTCCGCCTGACGCTATACACGGCGCCAAACGCTGACGGTAACTGGGCGGCCAACTGGACCGGCTTCTGGTGGGCCTGGTGGGCCGCCTGGAGCATCTTCGTCGGAAGCTTCGTCGCCCGCGTCTCGAAGGGGCGGACCATCCGGGAGATGTTCGCCGTGCTCGTCGTGGTCCCGACGGTCTTCACCTGGATCCAGCACGGGCTCATCGGTGGCTGGGTGCTCGCGCCGGGCTATCAGGGACCGGTCGCCGAGGCGATGGCGTCGGCGGGTAACCCCGCAGCGATCGCGAAAGCGCTGCAGATCACGCCGTTTGGCACGGTGCTTGCGGTGCTGTTCGCCTTCATTATCGCCGGCTACATCATCACGTCGCTCGACTCGGCGGTCTTTATGATCTCGGCGATCACGCTCGGCGACGAGAACCCGAACCCGCGAAACCGCGCGTGGTGGGGCGGCCTACTGGCAGTCTTCGGCATGATGTCGCTCCGACTCGAGGAGTTCAGCGCCATCGAGTCGCTCTCGGTGACCATGGCGCTTCCGTTCTCGCTGTTCCTGTTGCTCGTCCTGTATGGCAGTTACGTCGTCGCTCGGGAGTACGTCCACGACGACGAGACGGCCCAACCGGATCCACAGCCGACCCGGCCACAGCCGGCGACCCGGAGCGTCACCGACGACGACTAGTCGATCATCGGATTCGGGCCGTTCTGCGTCCGGAACGACGACTGATACTGCTGGGCAGAACCATTTGAACTGTCATACCAGACGGCACAATTCTAATAGTCATCGTCGCCCGAATAGGGACAGTGGGTTCCTGGAACCGTACGCTCTCGGTCGTCGGTGGACGGCGTCTCGTCGTCGTCCTTGGCATACTCTATGTCGGGCTCGCAACAGGGCTGGCACTCGCCGAGCTTACAGGGGGGACGCCGCTTGGCAACGTGCTCATCACCGCGTTGCTCATCGCCGGCCCCGGGGCCGTCCTTCTCTCTGGAGGCTATCGGTTGACCACGTTCGACATCGACCCCGTGTTCTACACGACGATCGCAGGCTGGTGTCTCAGCGGCTTCGCAGTGATGGCCGTCGTCATCGTCGTCTACAGCCTCCAACCCGGCGAGGCAGTCAGCGAGTTGTCGACGATCCTCATTCTGACGGCACTCGCCACTGTCGCCGGCTTCGCCGCCGGCATCCACGATGCAAAGGCCGAAACCCGCACGCGCGAACTCGAGGAGCGCAACCAGGTGCTGGAAGCCACGCAGACGGAACTCGAGGAGACGGTCACCCGACTCGAGGAGGCCAACAAGAAGCTCGCAGCGTCGAACCAGCGCCTCGAGCACTATCGGGCCTACACCGACCGCGTGCTCGACGCCATCGACGACATCTTCTACGTGCTGGACCCCGACGGCACGGTCCGCCGGTGGAACGAGAGCCTCCGTGAGGTGACGGGCTACTCGGAATCGGAGCTCGCGTCGCTGACTGCTGTAGACGCCATCGACGAGGACGATCACGACCGCGTCACGGCCGCGATCGCCGAGGGCTTCGAAACGGGGAGCGTCCAAATCGAGGCGACGTTGCGCACCAGCAGTGGCGAGCGGATTCCCTACGAGTTCGCCGCCTCGAGAGTCGAAACCCTCGACGGCGAGCCGGTGCTTACGGGCATCGGACGCGACGTCTCCGAGCGCATGGCGCGCGAACGCGAACTCGAACAGCGGGCCCACCAGCAACAGGTCGTCGCGGATCTCGGCCAGCTCGCCCTCGAGACGGACGACCTTGACGAACTCATGCACGACGCGAGCCGACAGATAGCGACCGTCCTCGACACCGACTACGCCAAAGTGCTCGATCTCGACGACGTCGGCGAGGACCTCTTGCTCCGCCAGGGCGTCGGCTGGGACGACGGACTCGTCGGAACGGCGACGGTAGCGGCCGTCGAAGCCAACTCCCAGGCCGCTTACACCCTCGAGCAGGATCGGCCGATCGTCGTCGAAGACCTCGAGACGGACGAGCGGTTCAGCGGCCCCGCATTGCTAACGAATCACGACGTTCGCAGCGGCATCAGCACCATCATCGGCTCGGTCGACGACCCGTGGGGGATCCTCGCCACGCACGACACCGACCCGCAACAGTTCACCGACGAAGACATCACGTTCATCCAGAGCGTCGCGAACGTCCTCGCCGAAGCGATCGAGCGCCAGCAGTACCGGACTGAGCTCGAGGACCTCGTCGCCGATCTCGAGGAGTCAAACGAGCGCTTAGAGCAGTTCGCCTACGCAGCCTCCCACGACCTGCAGGAACCGCTGCGGATGGTCTCGAGTTACCTGCAGCTGATCGAAAGCCGATACGGCGACGACCTCGACGAGGACGGCCAGGAGTTCCTCGCGTTCGCCGTCGACGGGGCCGAGCGGATGCGCGAGATGATCGACGGCCTGCTCCAGTACTCCCGAGTCGAGACGCGGGGCGACCCGTTCGAGCCGGTCGACCTCGAGACCGTGCTCGAGGACGTGCGCAAGAACCTGCGGATGAAAATCGACGAACACGGTGCCGAGATCACGGCCGAAGACCTCCCTCGCGTCGAGGGCGACGACGGGCAGTTGCGCCAGGTGTTCCAGAACCTGCTGTCGAACGCGATCAAGTACAGCGGCGAAGACGCCCCTCGCGTACACGTATCGGCCGAGCAAGATGGAACGACATGGACGATCTCCATCGCCGACAACGGGATCGGCATCGACTCCGACGAACAGGAGCGGGTCTTCGAGGTGTTCCAGCGGCTCCACAGCCGCGAAACCCACAGCGGCACGGGCATCGGGCTCGCGCTCTGTGAGCGGATCATCGAACGCCACGGCGGCGAGATCTGGGTCGACTCCGAACCCGGCGAGGGCGCGACGTTTTCGTTTACCCTGCCAGCAGTCGGTACCGCCTCCGACCGTGAGGCCGGCGTCCGGTCGACGTGAGCCGTGCGTGATCGGCCTCGAGTCGGGTTAATTGGCAGCCGTCACACGGTCTGCTGTCCCGATGTCCCGGCCCGACCGCAGTGCGGGTCGCGGCTGGCCGGCACCCACTGACAGGAGTCCGTCTCATATTACTGGACAGCAGTCAATACGACGCCGGTCGCGAATTTGCGGACCTCACCTGCGGGGACGGCCGCATACACGCGACCGGCGTCACGTCGTTCTGTCCGGCAGTATCAGTCGGCGCACTGCTCGGGCGGCTCCGACTGGTCGACCTGCAGTGGATCGCCCACAGCCGTCGCGGTCACCAGCCGCAGGAACTCGCCAGCGTTCGTCAGCAGCTTGTTCTCCGCCTTCCGGAGGTGTTCCTCGTACGTCGACCGGGCGACGGCCGTCCGCTCGGCCAACTCACGCAGCGACGTCTGTCGCGGTTGCTCGTAGTAGCCGCTCTCGAGGGCCAGTCGGATCGCCGCCAGCTGTCGCTCGGTCAGGTCCTCGAAAAGTCGGTCGACCGGAGCCAGCATGCTGTGAGGGATTGCCTGTTCCGTGATCGCCGTCTTCGAGAGCACGTCGATGTCCCGGTCAGCCTCGAGGTCCTGGATGAGGGCCCGTACGTCGGCCTCGTTGAACGCGATCACCGTGTAGTGTTCCCAGCCCTGCCGGTGAACCGTCGGCGGCTGATACAGACAGTTGTTCGCCTCGAACCGGTCGATGATCGACTCCTCGAGCGAACAGAGACACGCCTGCGTGACGACGTGCAGTCCGGTGTCGTCGACCGACCGGTGGAGAATCGATCCCAGCGCGTCGATCTCTGCGAGAAGGTCGTCCGTCGGGGTCTCCGGGGACGTGATCTCCAGGACCTGACAGTCGCTCAGGTACCACTCGCGGATCGTGAGATCTGGGTGGCGTTCCGAAATCTCTCGGTAAGGACACTCGTGTTTGACCCGGAACGAGGCCTCGTACAGGCTCATACCGCGGTCTTCGGTCGGCAGCCAGGTAACAGTGCCGGTCATGACCGGCAGTGTCTATATTCGATGCTAGTCCGTACGAGTGAGCACGAATGACCGACGCGAACTCGAGCGAGAGGAACCGACGACTGCGAACGAACAGGACCTACTCCGAGCGCGTTCGACGACACCTGTTGTGTGGCCGCAGAATCCATGAGTGAGACCACCGAGCCGACCCAAGGTATCCGAGAACACCTCGGACAGTTCTCGCTACACGTTCTGCTGGTGTTCGCGACCGGGTTGACGATCGGGTCGGAGCGTACCGTTGTCCCCGTCCTGGGCGAGGACGTCCTCGGCGTCGAGTCGTTTTTCGTCATCGGCTCGTTCGTCGTCTCCTTTGGCTTCGTCAAGGCGCTGCTCAACCTCTACGCCGGCAAGTGGGGCGAGGAGTACGGGCGCAAGCCGGTGCTCGTCGCCGGCTGGCTCACCGCGCTGCCGATCCCGGTGATCCTCATCTTCGCCCCCAACTGGTGGTGGATCACCGCCGGGAACGTCTTACTGGGGATCAACCAGGCGCTGACCTGGAGCATGGCGATCAACGCCAAGATCGACCTCGCCAGCCCCGACCAGCGCGGCCTCGCCGTCGGCATCGACGAGGCCTTCGGCTACACCGGCGTTGCCGTCGGTGCGTGGCTCACTGGCGTTATCGCCGGTCAGACGAGTCTCCGCCCGGAGCCGTTCTACTTCATGGCCGCCGTCGTGGTGCTCGCATTCCTGATCGCGGTGTTTCTCATCACAGAGACGGTCCAGCTCGCACACCTCGAGGGTGACGAGGACCACCACGACGCGAACCTCCCGTTCGAGGAGGTCCTGAAGCGTGCGACCTACGGTGACAAGACGCTGTTCGCGGCGGCGCAGGCCGGCCACATCGAGAATTTCGTCGATACGCTGTTCTGGATCGCCGTCCCGCTCTATCTCACGAACCAGAACCTCGCGATCGAGGCCGTCGGCGTCGTCGTCGGCGTCCACAGCGCGATGTACTTTCTCCAGATCGGGACCGGCGGCCTCGCCGACCGTATCGGTCGCCGCCCACCGGTCGTTGCGGGGATGTTCCTCGCCGGAGCGGGGGTCCTCGGAATGGTGTTCGTCGATAGCTACCTCCCCTGGGCGGTCCTGGCCGCCGTTTCCGGGCTTGGCATGGCGCTGCTGTACCCGAACCTGATGACGGTCCCGAGCGACGCGGCCCACCCAACGTGGCGGTCGGCCGGCATGGGCGTCTATCGGATGTGGCGCGACGCCGGCTACGGCGTCGGTGCGATCCTGATCGGCCTCTCGATGGAGTTCGTGAACCTCGAGGCCGCCTTCTACATGACCGCCGTCCTGATGTTCGCCTCCGGCACAATCGTGTATGTGTGGATGGAAGAGACGCATCCGGAGTTCGGGACCCACGAACCGCCGGCGCCTGCACCGGATGCGCCGACACAGATTTCGTCCGAAGACTGACGGCTCTTCGCAGTCCACATTGAACATCCTTTCTGAGGAATTGTCGTCCGATAACTGTGGATCGTTCGGAAAACGAATGGGCGCTGCAGGATTTGAACCCGCGACAGCTTGGTCCGAAGCCAAGTACTCTGTCCAGACTGAGCTAAGCGCCCTCACCGATTTGTTTCCGATGGGTGCGTATAAGTCACTCGATTTTCACTGGTTCCGACAGGGAGAGACACACGTACTATCGGTGATTTTCAGCCAATGACAATCACCGACGGGGATCTTTGGGACGAGATTCCAAGAGCGGCATAGATCATGACGGAAGCCGAGGCCCCGATACCAGGCGAAGTGCAGTCCGACACGACGCCACTCGAGTTGCTGGCCGACGAGGAGGACGTCTGGACCGCTGTCCCCGCGGACGCAAGCGGCGACGAGCGGGTGAGCAAATGGCTCGCCGTCGAGGGGGAACTGCTCTGTGATCTCGAGGAGTGGCGCTGAGACGCTGTTCCCGGAGCGGATCGGCATTCAGTTCTACTGATATGACCGGACAGAACTATTTGAAGATCGATCGTTCGGACGCGTCCATCGCCATCGGAGACGGACGGCTTTCGCGATCGACATCGCACTGACTGCTGTCCGGTAGTATGACGATCGAATAGCGGTCTGTTCTAGAGAGGCAGCCAGAGTCGGCGCTGCCGCCGCGCGGTGGATCGCACCGTTTAACCAGTGTCCATGACCATCCTCGTGTATGACAGTCGGCGAGACGGGTCGTGGGTTGCTCGAGTTGACGCGGCCGGTAAACGTCATCGCAGCGAGCGTGTTGACGTTCATCGGATCGTTCGTCGCCGGCGGCGTGTCCGAGGAGCCGATGGCGGTCGTCACTGCGGTCGCGGCGACGGGGCTTGCAGTCGGTGCGGGAAACGCGATCAACGACTACTTCGATCGGGAAATCGATCGGATCAACCAGCCCGACAGGGCGATCCCCCGCGGGGCAGTGAGCCCACGCGGTGCGCTGGCCTTTAGCGTCGCTCTCTTTGCCGGCGCGATCGTCCTCGCACTGACACTGCCGCGATTGGCGATCGGGATCGCGACCGTCAATCTCCTCGCGTTGGTCGCGTACACCGAGTTTTTCAAGGGACTGCCCGGATTGGGCAACGCACTCGTCGCCTATCTGGTCGGCAGCACGTTTCTCTTTGGTGCTGCCGCGATCGACGGCGGCGAGGTCGGCCCGGCAATCGTGTTGTTCGTGCTCGCGGCGATCGCAACGCTGACCCGGGAGATCATCAAAGACGTCGAGGATATCGAAGGGGATCGCGAGGAGGGACTGCACACCCTTCCGATCGCGATCGGAGAACGGCGCGCACTCGCCACTGCAGCCGTGTTGCTCGTAGCGGCCGTCGTCGCCAGTCCGATTCCGTATCTGCGCGCGGAGTTCGGCGTCGCATATTTGCTCGTCGTCGCACCTGCTGATGCCATCATGCTAGTCGCCGCCTACGAGAGCTTCGAGAACCCGACCGCCGGCCAATCACATCTCAAATACGGGATGTTTCTCGCTGCACTGGCGTTTATCGTCGGACGCGTCGCCCTCGAGCTTTCGTTCTCGATATAGGACACAGCAGGCGCGGGAGCGGTCGATCGGGGAATCCATTCGGACCCGTGATCGATGGGTGAGGCTTCTAATCAAAAGTTCTATAAGCCGCTTCGCATATTTCCACATAACACGCTGGCTACTAGGTGGGCTGTGGTCCCAGCTCGTCGCCACGGCGATGGATGTGAGTATCCCGTATGTATGATCTTGCAGATGGCCTTCCGGACGTTGATCTCGATCCGGGGACGAACGTGCTCGTCGCAGGCCCGCCACTGACAGGCAAACGGCGGATCGCCTTCGACATCCTTGCAAGCGGTGCGAACCGCGGTAATGGGTCTATCATCGTTACCACGAAAGACAGCGCCGACAAGGTCCTCGAGAGTTTCGACAGCCGCGTCGACGACGGCGTCGAACCCGATGTCGGCGTTGTCGACTGCGTGACGAAACAGCGCGGGATCGGGACTATCGACGACGATCCGCGGATCAAATACGCTTCGTCGCCGGTCGACATGACCGGAATCGGAATCAAACTCTCCGAATTCCTTCAGGAGTTCTACGAGACGCGAGAGCACACCGAGAACCGCGTGCTCATGCACTCCGTTTCGACGCTACTGATGTACTCAGATCTTCAGACCGTGTTTCGATTCCTCCACGTATTCACGGGCCGCATTCAAAGTGCCGACGCACTGGGCCTCTACGTAATCGACTCGACGTCACACGACGACCAAATGATGAACACGCTCAAACAGCTGTTCGATGCCGTCATCGAACTCGAGGAGTCGGCCGACGGCGACGACCCAACGATTCGGACGGCTGGTCTCTCGCCATAAGGCGCGCAGCCTCACTGATACGGTCTGCTGTCCCGACGTCCCGGCGCACCCGCAGGACGGGTGGCGGGCCCACCGGCACCCATGAAAGGAGTCGTATGTCTCTATACTTCACCAGTCGTTACTCCTAACCCCGCTGAGTGACCGGTATTTTCACACGCAGGGGCCACGAAGGGCGCCGTATGGATCAACCACGACGAGCGTTCCTCGAGACGTTGCTCACCACTGCGACGCCGTCCGGCTTCGAGGCGGCCGGCCAGCGCCACTGGATCGAGTACGTCGAGGAGTTCGCCGACGAGGTACGGACTGACGCGTACGGAAACGCCGTTGCCGTCCTCGAGGGCGGCGAACCGACCGTCGCACTCGCCGGCCACGGCGACGAAATCGGCTATATGGTTCGGGATATCGAGGACAACGGCGCGATTCGCATGACGGCGATCGGTGGCGCCGATCGGACGGTTTCGAAGGGCCAGCACGTCCGTATTCACACCGATGACGGGCCGGTTCCCGGTGTGATCGGCCAGACAGCCATTCACATGCGCGATCAGGAAGACGAATCGCTCGACGACATCGACGAACAGCACATCGACATCGGTGTGAGCGATGCGGACGAGGCCGCGGAGTTGGTCGAGCGTGGTGACCCGATCACCGTCGAGCAGACGATCAACGACTTGGAAAACGACCGTATCACAGCGCGGGGACTGGACAACCGCATTGGGGTGTGGGCTGCGGCCGAAGGGCTTCGCCGTGCCGCTGGCTCGGACCCCGACGCGACGGTCTACGCCGTCTCGACGGTGCAAGAAGAGCTCGGCCTGCAGGGTGCGAAAATGGTCGGGTTCGACCTCGAGCCCGATGTCGTCATCGCGACGGACGTCACCCACGCGACGGATGCGCCGGGCACACCCTCGGGTGAGAAAAACGGGATCGAACTGGGCGACGGGCCGGTTATCACACGCGGCAGCGCGAACCATCCGCGGGTCGTCGAGGCTGCCCGTGAGGTCGCGTCCGACGCCGCCATCGAGGTGCAGTTACAGGCCGCAGGGAGCCGGACCGGGACGGACGCCGACGCCTTCTACACCGCACGTGGCGGAATTCCGTCGCTCAACCTCGGCGTTCCTAACCGCTACATGCACACGCCCGTCGAGGTACTCGATCTCAACGATCTCGACGCGGCGGCGACCCTTCTCGGGGAGTTCGCGGCGACTGCTCACGAATTCGAGTTCGCGGTCGACATCTAGCGGTGCCGGTGTGAGCAAGCGGCCGTGGTCCCCTCGTCGCTGCAACCCCGAGACGTTTCACGGTCGCGTCCCTACGCTGTGGTATGTCAGTCGACTCCACCGACGAACTCGAGGCCGTACTCGCACACGACACGATCGCCGTCGTCGGCTGCTCGAGCACGCCCGGGAAGGCAGCCCACAACGTGCCGAAGTACATGCTCGAGCACGGTTACGATATCGTTCCGGTCAATCCGTTCGCGGACGAGATCTTCGGCCGCGAGGCCGCCGACAGCCTCGCAGACGTCGTGGAGACGATCGACGTCGTCTGTGTGTTCCGCCCCAGTGAGGAGGTCAGCGACGTCGTCGATGCCGCGCTCGAGCGCGACGACGTGAACGCGATCTGGACCCAATCGGGCATTCGCGATGACGACGCCGCAGCTCGGGCGACAGCCGACGGTCGAACCGTCGTCCAGGATCGATGTCTGAAAGTCGAGCACCGACGGCTGATTGCCTGATACTGTCAGACAGCAGTCAATACGACGTCGGTCGCGAATTCGTGGCCGTCTCCACCGGTGACGGCCACAGCAGCGCGACCGATCGTCACGTCGTTCTGTCCGGCAATATGAGACGAGCTGCTCCCGTTGTGTCCCTATTCGGCAGTCGCGTCGCCGGAGTCTGCGTCGGACGCTGCATCCGCGTTCGCCGCCGAGTCGGCGGGATCGGTGTCGGCCTCGAGTTCGGCGTCGTCGATCGCCGCCTCTGCGAGGATTTCCTCGCCGTCGAGTCCCTGCTCTTCCGCGAGCGCGAGCAAGAGCGCGCGCTGTTCGGTGAGCTGGTGGTCCATGCGTGCGACCGTCTCGTGGGTTTCCTCTGCCTTCTCCTCGAGTCCCGTAATTCGCTGCTGGAGTTTCTGGACCTGTTTGTACATCGCCTCGGCCCGATCCGAGAGAGTCTGAATCTTCTTTGCAGTGCTGCCGAGTCCCATACCAGACCGATATATCGTGGCGCTAATGGGCCTTTTCCCTCTGTTCGTTCGCAGAGTAGGTAGAATAACAAATATCACTACTAGATAGATTTCTCATGAACCGTCGACAGTCACCAAACGAACCCGAGGGTTGGCTGATTGATATCACTCACCTATATATTTCATCGGTGTAGTGACACGAACGATGACGTTCACGAGAGGGACAAGGGCCGACGGCTCCGGTCGTCGGACACTGCTTTCCGCTACCGGTGTGGCGCTCGCGACCGGGTTGGCTGGCTGTCTCGGCGTCCTCGAGTCCGACGACGACGGAGAACCGGGATCCGAGGAAACCGGCTCGAAATCGACCGACGAAACGGCGGCGCTTCGGAAGCGACTGGCCGACGCCGAACCGTACCGAATGGACCAGTACGGCCCAGGCCACGTCGGTGCGACGGCCGACGAGGGGCCGACCGACGACATCGAGGCCGTCTGGACGTTCCGCGAGGGGGAACTCGGGCCGGCCTATGATATCGGATCTCCCGCGGTCGTCGACGGAACGGTCTACGTCGCGGAGGGGCGATCCGTCGGAGAGGACGACGCGGAGACGGTCGTCTACGCCCTCGATGGCGCGACGGGAGACGTCGAGTGGGACTGGACCTACCCCGGGACGAACTCGTTCGGTTCGACCACCGTCGTCGACGGCGCCGTCGTCCACGGCATCGGCGCGTCGGTCGTCGCCCTCGAGGCCGACTCGGGGACTGAACGCTGGCGACTCGATCGGGACTTCTCCGACGAAATCACGGTCGCCGACGGGACGGTGTACGCGATCAACACGACGTACGCCGATCCGCCGACGCTCGTCGCGATCGACCTCGAGACGGGCCGCGAACGCTGGAGCGCCCCGCTCACCGATGGCCGGCTATACTGGCCGACACCGCCGACAGTCGCCGACGGGACGGTCTACCAGGGCGGGGTCGACATCGTCGCGCTGTCGGCGGCCGACGGCGGACAGCAGTGGTCTCGGGACCTCGGGGAGACGGTCACCGGATCGCCGACGATCGTCGACGACGCACTGTACGTCCCCGTCGCCGACGGCACCGTCGCGGCGTTCGATCCGGACGGCACGGAGCGATGGCGACAACCGGTCGAAAGCGGCGGGCAGTGGTCGGGGAGGGAATCCGTCACGTCGCCGGCGGTCGCCGACGGATCGCTGTACGTCGTGAGTTCGTGGCAACTGACCGCTCTCGACGCCGAGACCGAGTCGGAACGCTGGACGACCGGGATCCGTGGGAACCATCCGCCGGTGGTCGCCGACGGCGCCGTCTACGTGAGCGGGCTGAACACGATGGAAGCGTACGACGCCGCCGACGGGACGCTCCTGTGGCGATACGGGTCCGAGGCGACGAGTGGCAGCGGCGATCCGATCGCGCCGGTCGTCGGCGGGACCGTCTTCTTCCCGAGCGCGGGACTCCACGCGCTCCGAAAGATGGGCGACTGACCCCGCGCCGTCTGTCGATCGTGGAGGCGAAAGGCCCTTAAGGTCCGCCCGTCTACGGATAGACGGATAGGTCGGGCAGTTAGGCCCTGCTCACTACCCGCGCTATGGTCTTTAGCGGGGACCGAACGCCGCAGGCGTCCGGTCAGACCGACCGGGGCCTCGGGAGCCAACATGGAAGCCTCGTCCGTCGGGGACAGCGGTCTGCGATGGCCGTCCGCAGGGACGTCCCATCGTAGTTAGTCGGCGACAGCCCATCAGGCGCGGAAGCGAGCAGTGGACCGCCGAACACCTGTCGCTCGACGGGTCGCGGGGTGGAGAAGGCAACCGAGATTCCCCCGGCCGGAACGCCGGGCAAGTGCGGTCTTCCGCCATTCATACACAACGACCTTTTACACTGCACTCAGCGACGGCGACGGCAGCGTTGCTGCCGCACGCCGTCGCGTCGCTCGGTAAAATCTCGAGAGAGCGGAGCTCTCTCGGACCTCGCGGGAGCTTCGCTCCCGCTTAGGGTCGATCAAAAGCATTCCTCCTTCCGTTCGTTACACTCACATCAGTCGTCAGCCCGCTCGCTCGGCCTGCGGCCTCGCTCGCGGTTCTATCGGTAACGGCCTGCGCTCCCGGCCATCGGATTTGAGACTCGAGAGACCCGTACTGTTTCAAAAAGGAGCGGTCGGACAGCGTTATTCGGCCGGTTGCACGACGCTCTGGCCGCTGGCGCTTTCGAACTCGAGGCCGCCCTCGAGCGTACGGACGGGATAGGGGATGTCGATCCCTTCTTCGTCAAAACGCTGTTTGACGGCGGTAACGTACTCGCCGCGAATGCGGACGAAGTCGGCACGGGACGGGTCCGTGATCCAGAACCGTGACTGGAGGCCGACGTCAGACGAGCCGAGTTCGGTCAGTCGGACCGACGGGGCAGGGTCGTCCATGATGTCGGGATGGCGTTCGGCTTCCTTGACGATGATATCGGTTGCCTGCTCGATGTCGTCGTCGTAGCCGATCCCGAAGACGAATTTTAGCCGGAGCTTGTCGGCCTCGACAGGATTTTTGAGAACGCTTTCGGTGAGCGCCGAATTGGGGACCGTCAGCAGTTCGTTGTCGAACGTGCGCACCCGGGTCACGCGAAGGCTAATATCCTCGACGACGCCCGAATACGTCCCGTCGTCCCACTCGATCCAGTCGCCGATGCGGAACGGCTTGTCCGTATAGATGAAGACGCCGGACACGAAGTTCGAGATCACGTTCTGCATCGCCAGCCCGATCGCGAGCGCGCCGGCCGCCGCGATGCCGGCCATCGAAACGAGGAGGTTGCCGAAGCCGGCGAAGCTAAACGCGATTGCGAGCGCGAGGAACCCGACACCAAAGCGCGTGAGCAACAACAGCGGGTTCTTGGCGTGCTCGTCGAGGTCACGCCTATCGAGGGCCCGCTCGATCAACGGGACGACCACCAGCCGACCGAGCACCCAAATCACGGCGAGTGCGGCGACGAATTTGATCGCACCCTCGGCTAACCCGGCCTGTGCCGCGGAAAGCCCAGCCCCCTCGAGCGCCTCGCCGATCAGGCCGAGATCCGCGTCCCCACTCTGAAGCGGGACCGCGGAACCGACGCTCATCGATGCAACACCGCAGTGTGTCCGCGCGTGTCGACGAGGTCCGCGTTGACACGCTCCGCGAGGTCGGCCGCTTTCTCGTCGGTCGAACTCCCAGCCCGGGCGGCCCGCAGGAATTTGACTTTCACGAGCTCTCTGTCGGTCAACTGATCGTCGAGTTCGTCGACGACGGCATCGACACCGCTTTTTCCGACCCAGACGGTGACGTCGAGATCGTGTACACGGCGCTTGCGTTCCTGATTGTCCATATCCCTGTATAAGAGAGCGGAGCGGTTTCAATCTTCTCGATGCGGCACGGCCGACGAATATGCGATGCAGTCACGAGATCGATTACCGACAATCCGCAGTCAGTCGTAGGGATATCTCGCATGGGCACCGCACTCGCAGGTAATAACGACGTGGCCGTCTTGCAACCTGACGCGAGCGTTGTCCCCCGGCCGGAGATACGCATCACACTCGTCGCACGTAAACCGGCGAAACGTCCGCGGAAGCGGAAGGCGATTTCGCTCCGCGACCCGCCGCGCGAGGCGGACGTAGGAGCGTGCTAACTCGTCGTCGTCCGCTGCCGCCGCTCGAGCGAGTTCGTGAAGGCGCTCGATCCGTTCGGCAGCGATGTCCATATCTTCCGTTTCGTGGGTGTGCCTATTGATGTTGCGCTCGAGACTGAGACGGGCTGCTGTCCCGATGTACTGGCGCACCTGCAGGATCGGTGGCGGATGTACCGGAACTGACTGACAGGAATCTGTCTGGCACGAGACGGAGTTCTCGAGAGTCACCACGAGTAGAGTTTGTTAACATCTCACAATAAGTGGCTCGAATAGAATGAACCCCCGATTGAAAAGATTCTTTAGTGTGACACGTATTGGTTTAGAGTACGCAGTATTGTTATATATCAAATGAGAGGAGGTGTTACACAACGAGATGAATTGGGACCCCACTCCCTCTAAGACCGGCGTTGGCCGTCGTTCGTTTCTGGCTGCCGGTGCAGCGGGGGCTACACTCGCCACAAGCGGCTGTGTCGGCCACGTGCGCAACGTGGTCGGGAAAGCCGTCAGTGGGCAGTTGTCGCTGTCAATCGCTACGATACCGGCGGACGCAGACAGACAGAGCGTCCAGATCGCCCGGCGGCTCGAAGCGAACCTCCAGCAGGTCGGGATCGATGTCTCGATCGACATGCGGTCGCCGTCGGAGTTGCTGAAAGCGGTGCTGATCGAGCGCGATTTCGATCTCTACGTCGGTCACCACCCCGCCGGATACGACCCCGATTTTCTCTACGAGATGCTTCACTCGTCGTTCGCAGCCGAAGCCGGTTGGCAGAACCCGTTCGGGTTTACCAACATGGTCTTCGACACGCTACTCGAGGACCAACGGCGAGCCGAGGGAGAGCAACGGAAACGGCTCGTTCAGTCGGTTCTGACGGCACTAGCGAAGTCCAAACCCTTCGACCCGATCTGTCTGCCCGACGAGTATCGCGTCGCCAGCACAGACCGCTTCGACGGCTGGAGCGAGGCAGACCTCACGACCCGCCACGGCTATCTCGAGCCCGAGCCAGCCGACGGCGTCGACGAGTTACTCGCGCTCAAAACGGATTCCCGTCCGACGAGTAACCTCAATCCACTGTCGGCAACGATGCGAGAGCGGGACACGATAATCCCGCTGCTCTTCGATTCGGTGGCAACCGTCCACGAGGGCGAGGTACAGCAATGGCTCGCCGAGGACATCACGTGGACGAACGTCGAGCCAGCCGACAGCGAGCAAGGGCCGGTCCTGACTGCGACGGTCACCCTTCGCGAAGGGTGTCGGTTCCATGCTGACGAACGGCTGGCCAGCGAGGACGAACAACTCTCCGACGAAGACAGACGACTGACCGCAGAAGACGTCGCCTTCACCTACCGGTTCCTCGAGGATACGTCGCTTGGACGAGCGCCAACCCCCTCGCCGGCACCGCGGTATCAGAGCCACGTCAGCGCGGTCGACCGCGTCACCGTCGACAGCGAGTACGAACTGACGTTCTCGATGAACGCGAGTCGACCGGTCGCCAAACGGGCGCTTACCGTGCCGATCCTCCCGAAGCGGTTCTGGCGTGAGCTGGTCGACGAGCGGGCGGCCGACGGCGAGTTCACCGCACCACAGGGACGGTGGATCGCCGCGACGGGCGATCACGTTCCGCCGATCGGCAGTGGACCGTTCCAGTTCGAAAGCCGGACCGAAGAGGATCAGCTCGTTCTCACACGCTTCGACGATCACTTCACGCTCCGAGAGGACGTCGAACTGCCCGGCCCGCCTGTCGACGAACTCCGCTTCGAGATCGATCCCAGCAGTGCGTCGGCAGTCAGGCGAATCGGTGACGGCAACGCGGACGTAACGGCCTCGATGCTCGACGCCGATGTGCTAGATGAGATTCCCGACATGTCGGATATCGAAACGTTGAGCCATCCTTCGCGAACCTTCTACCACATCGGATTCAACGTCCGCAATGCCCCCTTCAGCAACACTCATTTCCGTCACGCTGTCACACAGTTGATCCCCAAGCAAGCGATCGTCGACGACATCTTCTATGGACACGCGACACCCACCGCGACACCAGTACTGGACGAGTGGGTCCCCGAACGCCTCGCGTGGGACGGCGAGGACCCCGTGACGCCGTTCCTGGGCTCGAGCGGCCGCCTCAACGTGGAAGCGGCGAAAGCGGCGTTCGAGACCGCCGGCTTCCGGTATGATGATAACGGTCGCTTGCTTGGGGGCTACTAGAAGCGATGCTCGACGAGGTGTTGACGCAGCTCGCTCTCGTCATCTCGATCTTGGTGCCGGTGTCGGTCGTCGTTTTTATCGGCCGAGAGCGCCTCGCTCGGACGCGGTCGGAGTGGCGAAGTCGCCTCAGAACCGCTGGCCCGGTGATTGCCGTGTTGATCGGCGTGTTACTGATAAACCGCATCGCCAGACAGACCGCACCGGAGCTGTCGCGACAGATCGGGTTCCGTCTGTCCGGGGCGTTTTACGAACTCGAGGGGGAGTTCATCCTGATCTTCCAGTCGATCCAGACGCCGGAGACGACGGCATATTTCTCGACTATTTACGTCTACGGCTACACGTTTTTGCTGATATTCCCGGTCATCGCGTACTTTACGCTCTCCGATACCCGGATCTTTCGGCGGCTGTTGACGGCCTACGCGCTCAACTACGCGATCGGTCTGGTCCTCTATATCCTCGTGATCGCGTACGGTCCACGGAACCTGATGCCCGCCGAACTCATGGAGCGGATGCTGTACGACACCAACCCACAATACCAATATCTCACGCGCGAGATCAACACGAATACCAACGTGTTTCCATCGCTTCACACCTCGCTGTCAGCGACCGTTGCAGCGTTCGCATGGAAGACGCGGTCGGAGTTTCCGAAGTGGTTCCCCATCGCGGTCGTACTGGCGGCAAGCGTTGCGATTTCGACGATGTATCTCGGAATCCACTGGGGGATCGACGTCGTTGCAGGCACGATGCTCGCGGCGGCTTGTGTCGTCCTTTCAGATCGCCTTGTCGGCCGCTGGTCGGTCGCAGAGCTATCGGAGCAACTCGTCGATCGGCTCCCCTGGCCCCAGAAACAGGAGTGACATCGACGTTCCCGGTCAGGTGTATCGGTACGACCTGTAGCAAACGTCTCGGTCTCAATCGGCATCCGACCCTACGAGCATAATACTGTTATATCGTGGTGACGAATCATGCCGAACCAACAACATGAACGAGGGGCAGACCGCTCAAGAACCAGACCATACTGCCCGTGACGGCACGCGTCTCAGTCGCCGAGCCGCGCTGGCAGCGACGGCCGGTCTGACGGCCTCGATCAGCGGCTGTGCCGGTCGACTTCGTGATCTCTTTACGCAGCGCAACATCGGACAGCTCTCGCTGACGATTACCACCCTCCCTGCCGACAGCGACAGAGGAAGCATCCGAATCACGAACGAACTCGAGCAGGCCCTCACAACGGTCGGGGTCGACGTCTCGTTCGACGTCCGCTCGGGCATCGACTTTAACCGAGCGGTGTTGTACGATCACGAGTTCGACATCTGTATCGGCCGTCATCCGGGCGGGACCGACCCCGACTTTCTCTACGAGGCGTTGCACTCGAAGTATGTCGACGAATCCGGCTGGCAGAATCCCTTCGGATACGCCAATCTAGCCGTCGATGATCTCCTCGAGAAGCAACGCCACGCCGACGGGGCAAAACGGCGTGACGCCGTCACGAATGCACTCGAGACGATCGCAACCAAACAGCCGTTCGTTCCGATCTGTGTGCCCGAAGAACACCGTGTCGTCAGAACGGATCGATTTACGGGCTGGGCCGACGGTCATCCCGCGACCCGCAGCGGCTATCTCGGGCTCGAGCCCGTGACAGACGGTGAGACGCTGCGCGCCGTCCACACGGATAGTCGACCGACGACAAACCTCAATCCGCTCGCGGCCGACTATCGCGGTCGCGGAACGATTACCCAGTTACTCTACGACTCACTGGCGACCGACGACGCAACCGGGGAGATCCAGCCGTGGCTCGCGGAGTCGTGGGAGTGGCGCGGAGCGACGCTCGACGTTCGCCTCCGAAGCGACTGTGTGTTTCACGACGGCGAGCCGGTGACCGCCGCCGACGTCGAGTTTACCTACCAGTTCCTCGCGGACATGTCCGGCAACGATGACGACCGAGTCACTCCTACACCTCGCTTTCGCGGCCAGATCGACGCCGTCGAGGCGATCGATGTTCGGAGCCGAAATCGCCTCGAGCTGACGGTCGATGCGGGGCAAGCGGTCGGCGAACGCGCCCTCCTCGTCCCGATACTGCCTGCACACATCTGGCGTGAGCGGTCAGAGAGTCCGATGAGACTGGGCGGCAGTACGCTCTCGCAGGGCACCACGACGGCGGTCACCACGAACAACATTAAACCGGTTGGGAGCGGCCCCTATCAGTTCGCGAATCGAACCGAGGGCAACCGGCTCACCCTCGAGCGGTTCGACGACCACTTTACGCTCCGGCCCGGCGTCAAGCGGCCGGCGCCGACGGTCGATACGTTTTCGATCGATATCTCACCGAACTCGGAAACGGCGATTCAGGCGGTCGAAAACGACACTGCCGATATTACGAGCACAGCCCTCGATACGAATCACGTCGGGAGCGTCGACGAAGGTGGTGGACAGCAGTTGCTCGAGTCGCCGTCGTGGACGGTTTACTTCCTTGGGTTCAACACGCGGAAGGCACCGTTCGGGTACCCCCGGTTCAGACGGGTCATCGCACAGTTGATCGACAAGGAGTGGCTGGTCGAGAACGTGTTTTACGGGCATGCAAGACCCACCGCAACACCAGTCGTCGAGCAGTGGACTCCTGATAGCCTCACATGGAACGGGCAGGACCCCGAAACGCCGTTTCTGGGGACCGACGGCGAGGTGAACGTCCCCGCGGCTCGAGCGGCGTTCGAAGACGCCGGCTTTCGGTACGACGAACGGGACCGGCTCTTGGTCAGGCAGTGACCGGCGGAACGAACGATCGGCGAAAACGGGCCTAAAACCGTTACTGGTCTTCGAGCGCGTCGGCGATGCGCTTAAGAGCGCGGGTCTGATCGCGCATTTCGTCACGAAGCTGCCGGACTTCGCGGACGAGTTCCTCGTTGCTCTCGTCTTGTCCACCACGACCACCGGGACCACCGGGACCAGCGCCGGGGCCGCCACCCATCATGCCACCCATCATCTGGGCAAAGGGGTTGCCGCCGCCCATGCCGCCGGGACCGCCACCGCCGCCGAACGGGCTTTCGGGGGCCTCGCCCTCGCCTTCGCCCTCTTCGGCGCGTTTCTCGCGGATCTCTTCGACCCGCTCGCGGAAGGACTTTTCCTCGCTGTCGTCGCCTGCGTTTTCGTCGGGGGAGTCGTTTTCGTCCGTCATACCATCGGATTCTGCTGCGGCGGGGAAAAGGATTGCCATGTCTCGAATGCCTGCGATGCCGGGTGTCGACGGGAGAGGGGTAGAGCTACCAGCTGTGAACGAGACTATCCGAACAATCCCAGCGACGACTGCAGGTCACGACCCGTGGCACCGTTCTCGAGGTCGTAACCGACGAGATCGCGCATGTCCACGGCGTAGGTCGTCCCGCCGTTTTCGAGGACTAGCAGCCGGCCTTTGACGCCGACGACGGTCCCCGAGGCGAGCGTCTCACGGACCGGACGCGTCTCGAGGTCGAGCCCATAGTCGAAGTCGAACCGCTCGATGACGTCGAACTCGGTGAGGACGGCCTCCCAGGCGTCTTCGTCGAGGTCGGCGGCGAGTGCAGCCACTTTGGGACCGGTTCGGACGCGGTCGACCAGCCGCTGCGCGATTTCGGCCTCGAGCTCGCGGGCAATGCGACCGTTCGAGACGGTGTGGACGTGGGCCGCGCGGTCGGCTCCCTGTTCGCGCAGTCGGGTCTCGAGACGCCACAGCTTGGTGACGCCGACCTTGAACGTGGCAGGGGCGAACGCGGCGATGTAGACGGCGTGGTCCTCGTAACAGTCCATCTCGTCTTTCAGACAGGTACCCGTACAGCGGGCACAGACCCACGTACTCGTGTGATATTCGCAGTAGGGGGCTGACGGCCGGTCGCAGGCGACGTGCGTGCCGGTCTCGTCGATCGTCCCGGCACAGTGGCGCTCGCCGAGCGTGTACGCGAGGTCGTCACCGGGCTCGAGCGGGCGATGATCGACCGCGCCGTTGCCGTCGCTGACCAGCAGCGCCGAGCCCCGCCCGCTCGGTTCGTAGCCCACCAGTTGCACGCACGCGAGTTGACACTGGGCGCAAATAGACGTAGCGCTCTCCGGGCTCGAGCGTGCCGAGTTGCCGGACCCGGCGACGAGGGCCGGCAGCGAAGACCCTATACCGGTACTATCCTAAGCGCCGCCCATGCAAGCGCTGGTCATCGCGGCACACGGATCGCATCTGAATCCGGACGCTTCGGATCCGACCTACGCCCACGCGGATACGATCCGCGAGACGGGCGCATTCGACGAGGTCCGCGAGGCGTTCTGGAAGGAAGAACCCCACTTCCGCGAGGTGATCCGCACGCTCGAGGCAGACGAGGTGTTCGTCGTTCCCCTCTTTATCAGCGAGGGGTATTTCACCGAGCAGGTGATCCCGCGGGAACTGCGCCTCGATGACTGGGACCCCGGGAAGTGGGATTCCGACGGCACCAGCGCCTCGCAGGCCACGCTCGAGGCCGACGACGTCGGCAAGACCATTCACTACTGCGGGCCGGTCGGAACCCACGACGCGATGACGGACGTGATCGTCCAGCGGGCCGAGACCGCAATGGAGGACCCGGACGTGGGTGAGGGGGTCGGCCTGTCGGTAGTCGGCCACGGGACCGAGCGCAACGAAAACTCCGCGAAGGCCATCGAGTACCACAGCGAGCGCATCCGCGAGCGCGACCGCTTCGACGAGGTCAAGGCGCTGTTCATGGACGAAGAACCGGAGGTCGACGACGTCACGGACTACTTCGAGAGCGACGATGTCGTCGTCGTCCCGCTGTTTATCGCCGACGGCTACCACACCCAAGAGGACATTCCCGAAGACATGGGGCTGACCGAGGACTACCGGCTGGGCTGGGACGTGCCCGCCGAGGTCGACGGCCACCGGATCTGGTACACCGGTGCCGTCGGCACCGAGGACCTCATGGCTGACGTCGTCCTCGAGCGCGCGGCCGACGCCGGGGCCGACATCGGTGACGCTCGCGAGACGGTCCGCAACCTTTCCGGATCGGTCGCCGACGCCGACCACGAACCGAGCGCGGGAACGGGCGCGGGTGACTGACACGTGACGCTCGCGACTGCCGACCTCGAGACGCTGCTCGACCGCGCACCCGCTGGCGTCGCCGTCGACGGGTTCCGGATCGACGAAACTGACGGCGGCTACGCCCTCGAGACGCCCGACGACGAGTGGCACGACCTCGACGAGGACGCGCTTCGAGAGGCCCTCGAGACCTGCGAGGAGTACGTGACCAACTGGCGCTACTGGCAGGAGAGCGTCAGCGGAGAGGGCACTGGCCGGCGTGCGTTCCTCCGGTGGTGTGAGCATGCACCGATTCCGGACGCCCACGGGAAACCGACTGAGAGTCTCGCCGTCCCGGAACGGTACGACGCGCTCCGCGATGGCATCGACCGGCAATGGGGTCAGCTGTCGATCACAGCCCGCTTCGTCGACATCGACGAGCCCGACGGTGAGCGCGTCTACGACCTGTGGCACGTCGACGACGCCGACAGCGATCTCGCCGATCTCGAGGTCTACGACGACCCGCGCGACGCCCGCGAGATCGCGACCTACGACGATGACGGCCGCTACCGGCCGCTGAAAACCGCGCCCACGCTCGTCTCCGGCTGGGCATTTACCGGGCTCTCGGGTGCGGACCTCGTCGAGACGGTCGGCTTTCTCTATCCCGCGACGATCGCCAACTGGCACCGCGAACTGCGCGGCAACCTAGACGTCGACCACTGGACCGAAACCGCCGAGCGCCAGACCGGCATCTACGACGTGATCGATGAACTCCCGCGCGAGGCCGTCGACTGGATGGCCGAGGCCTGCTGTGTCGACTCGCAGTGTCTTCGGCGACGTGAGTGGGAGTACGACGAAGACGACGAGTTAGACGTCGACGGCGGCGATGGGCCGTTCCCCTGTCGGGAACCCTGCTCGCTCGTCGTCGCAGCCGCCCGCAAGTGGGCCGTCCTCGAGTCCGAGGACGAACACACCTACGAACTCGAGCTCACGACCAGCGAACTCAACCAGCTCGAGGAGCTGATCGACGCCGTCGCCGAAGGCCGTACTGATGAGATCCGCGAGGCCGACGTCTACGACGGTGCGAATCGCTATCGGGCGCGGTACCTCCGGGCCAAGCGAATCGGCGAGGACGGTCTCGAGGCGACGCAGGTCGACGAGTAGCCCGCTCGCGAGTTCTACGATTCTACTGGAGTAACAGAAACAGCGCCACGGCGACTCCGGCGACGACGATCCCCAGGCCGGCCGTTGCGACCGGACTCGCGATCGACGCCGTCGTCAGCGTCGCAATCGCGAGCGCGACCACGCCCAGCGCCAGCACTGCGAGCGTCCCCGAATCGAGCCCGCTGCCGTTCGTCATCCGATCGACGACCTGCTCGAGTGGCGTCGGTTCGGGTTCCGTGCGGGTCGGTTCGGCGAGCGATTCGTCGACGTCGACGTCCGGCGGACCGGGGACGACCGTGACGTCGATCGCGACCGACTCGGAGCCATAGCCCGTCAGGATCTCGAGGCGACCGTCGACGGGTCGATCGATCGCATCGGTGTCGATGGCGATCGGGACGGCCGTGACACTATCCGGTTCGACGTAGTAGTTCGTGCCGCCGAGCGACGCGATCCGCTCGAGGTCGCCGTCGAGCCGACAGTGGACGTGCGCGGGTGACTCGTGGCCCGTCAGCGAGAGGCGAAACGAGCCGTCGGTCTCGAGCGCGGTGCTGGCCGGCTCGAGTGTGTTTGTGGACCCGCGGTTGACGTGGACGGTAACCTCGGCTGGTGACACGGTTTGTGTCCGTCAGGCCGGCGTTTCGTCGCGCATATCCGGCGGCAGCAGGTTCGGAATCCCGTCCTCGATCGGGTAAGACTCGCCACATTCCGTGCAGACGAGTTCGCCGCCGACGACCTCGTCGCCGTCGTACTCGGCGTTCTCGAGTTCCAGATCGTATTTATCGAGCGGACAGCAGAGAATGTCCAGCAACGACTCCTTCATACTACGTAGGCTCGTCGCCTGCAGCAAAAGGTTTCGGGAACGTCCCGACCGCATCACACGCGCCGTGTGAGTGCGATGACTACTCGTAGGGGTTCTCGACGACGACGGTCTCCTCGCGGCCGGGGCCGACGCCGACTGCGTAGATCGGCGTGTCGAGTTCGTCGCTGATGTACTCGAGGTAGGTTCGTGCGTTCTCGGGGATCGCCTCGTAGCCCTCGGCGGCGACTTCGGCCCAGTCGACCTCCGGCCAGCCGTCGAAGGACTTGAACGTGGCCTCACAGCGGCCCCACTGCTCGGTCGTCGGTGGCATGGTGAAGATTTCTTCGCCGTTGAATTCGTAGCTGTGGCCGACTTTCACTTCGTCGAGACCGGCGAGCACGTCGACGTGGTTGATCGCCAGCCCCGTAAAGCCGTTCGCGCGGGTCGCGTGGCGCAGCATGGGCATGTCGAGCCACCCGACACGACGTGGACGGCCGGTGACAGTCCCGTACTCGCCACCCTCGTCGCGGATCTGAGTTGCGAGTGCCTCTTCGTCCTCGCCAGCACCCTCGTCAGCGTCGTAGTCGGGCGTCTGGTCCTCGACGCCGCCGAGTTCGGTCGGGAGCGGCCCCGTGCCGACCCGCGAGAGATAGGCTTTGACGATGCCAATGACGTCTCCCTGTCCGATGACGGTCGGGCCGAGGCCGGTGCCGACGGTCGCGCCACCCGAACTCGGATTCGAGGAGGTGACGTAGGGGTAGACGCCGTGGTCGATGTCGAGCGACGTTCCCTGTGCACCCTCGAGCATGACGTTGTCGCCGGCGTCGATCCGTTCCTGGAGGAACGTCCCGCAGTCGACGGTCATGTCTTCCTCCTCGAGTCGCTTGCCGTACTCGCGGTAGGTCTCGTAGAGGTGGTCGATGTCGAACTCCTCGCCGGTCTCCTTCTCGAAGACTTCCTCGGCGAGGGCCTTCTTCTGGGGAACGACGTACTCGAGGCGCTCGCGGAGCACATCGGGATCGAGCAGGTCGCCGATACGGACGCCGCGGCGGCCCGCTTTGTCCTCGTAGGTCGGGCCGATGCCGCGTTTGGTCGTGCCAGCGGCGAGGTCGTCCTTTTCTTCCTCTTCGATGCCGTCGAGCGCACGGTGATAGGGGAGGATGACGTGTGCGCGCTCGGCGACGCGGACATCCGGCTCGAGGCCGCGGTCGCGGAGCGTGTCGATCTCGTCGAACAGCGTCTCGGGATTGACGACACAGCCGTTCCCGAGGACGCCGACCTTTCCTCGGACGGCCCCCGACGGCACGAGCGACAGTTTGTACTTCTCACCGTCGTAAACGACGGTATGGCCAGCGTTGTCGCCGCCTTGATAGCGGGCAACGACGTCGGCAGCGTCGCCGTAGAGGTCGACGACGCCACCCTTGCCTTCGTCGCCGAGTTGCGACCCGACGATAGTGACGGTCATAACAGCGACGGGTTCTTGCCGGGCCGATAAACAGATTACGGTATACGGGTGCCGACACGGAAGTCCACACCGTGACCCTCGACCGACTGATGGTCCCTATCGACGCTGTACCGCCAACGTTCAGCCGGCAGAGACAGCGAGACCGCCATCCGGCTGTCGGCGTCCTATCTATGTCGTTTCAGCTGACAAACGCGAGACGCGATCGGTGTCCCGTCTCGTCCTATCATATAAACCAACCTGAGAGACACGTCCCGTAACAGGAATCCGGGGACACCGGAAGCGTTAACTACTGACAGGAACCAGCATTCAGTTGACAAGGGTCGTTTCACTTCTCGAGAGTAACTTTTAAAAGGCCCAAAGACAAGTTAACAAATGCCATGATAGACCGACTTGAGAAGGAAGTCGATATGTTGGAACGACATCTGCAGGTCCTGAAGATGGTCATCGAGAACGAACCCATCGGGATCGTCAAGATGTCGAACGAGACGGGCTACCCCCACCACAAGGTCCGCTACTCGCTTCGCGTCCTCGAGGAGGAGAACCTCATCGAGCCCTCGAGCCAGGGTGCGATCAAGACCGAGCGCACCGCCGAGTTCGTCGACGAACTCGACGACAAGCTCGACGACATCGTCGACAAGCTCGACGGCATGAAGATCGAAGACGTCGCAGAGATCGAAGGCTAGTCTCTCGTCCACGTCGGACGTCGTCGCCCGTCCCCGCGACCGACGCCAGTGCGACACGAACGGAGTACATTTTTCCATCGCGTTTCGGCCAGACGTGGCCGCTCGAGCAGCGAGTCATGTCTAATACGGACTCCTGTCAGTCATGTACCGGTACAGCAGACCGTATAAGTGACACTCGTCGGAGCGACTGCTAATAGCGATCACAACGACGGAACAAAAGCGATCGCGCCCAGCTACAGTTCGGGCACGTTCATGTGGAACCCTTCCGAGCGCGACTCGACGAGACAGAGGTGGTAGCCGGATTTTCGCGAGAGGTTGACGTAACTCAGCTTCGAGCTGCGGCTGAGGAAGCCGCTACTCGTCGCCTGTTCGGCCACCTCGAGCGCGCCGGGCTCGAAGTAACTCGAGGTGACGGCGATCGCGGCCGCCAGATCCGGATAGTTCGCCTTGACGGCGGAGGCTGCTTCCTCGAGTTCTGCGAGCAGGTCTTTCGTCGCGGGCTCGCGCGCGTCGTTGAGCGTGACCAGCAGTAACGGGTTGCCCATCTTGTCGAACGCGACGATGTCGAACGTCAACTCCTCGGGGACGTCTTCGGTGTCGTCGTCTGCAAGCGAGATGGTTGCGCCGAGTTCGGCCCGATCGATTCGCGGGATCGCATCGTAGAGATCGCCCAGTCCGTCTGCGTTCCCGGTGTCGCGGATCTCGTACAGGAGCATCTCGGTGAGCCAGTCGACGAACCGATACTCCATCGTCGTCTCGAGGAACTTGTCGTAGAGCTGGCCATCGACGGCAGCATCGTTCGAGTCGAACCCGGTGTGGTGTTCCAGTCGCAGGTTCGAGGCGACTTCGCTCCGGTCGGCGTCGCCGTCGTGAGCCGTCTCGAGGGTCGGCCGGCTTTTCGAGGCGTACCTGACGAAGAGGTTCGTCTGCGAGAGTGCCTGCTGCGGTGACAGCTGTGTGCTGGCACTGATACCGGCATTCGCGCCGCCGGCATCCGCGCCGCCGGCATCGCGCGTGCGGGCCTGTTCGAGTTCCGTCTCGAGATCGTCGATCCGGGACTGGAGCCGGTCGACTGTCGCAGAGAGGTCGTCGTTTTCCGCGCGCAGCCGATCGCGTTCGGCCTCGAGTTCCTCGGCTTTCGTCGCGAGTGACGCACGCTGTTCCTGCAGCGTCTCGACTTTCTCGGTGAGTGTCGCAACTCGGTCGCTCTGGGCGTTGGTCGCGGCAGTGGCGTCTTTCTGTGTGGTGTCCTGAGCCTGCGTCCGGTCGTGGTCCGTCCGTGGCCTGGACGTGCCTGCGCCTGTGGTCGACGTCGTGGTCGTCGCGGTCCGTTCCGTAGATTGGGCGTCAGATCGAGCAGTGGGAGAAGACGAGTCAGCCGCGTTCGCGTCGGCTGTCGCTGACGGCTGGTCCATCCGCAGTTCGCGGCCACCCGAACTCGAGTCGGCACTCGACTCGCTGTTGTCCGGATCGATCGAGGGGATGCGTCGCGTTTCGCGCCACGCCGCTTCGCGTTCGAACTCCTCCTCGAGTCCTTCGTCCCCAGTGGCAGGATCGTCACTGGCCGCACCGGTCGATGGCTCGTCATCGTCATCGTCATCGACCCAGGTGATGTCGTTGCGGTCGAGTTCCTCGGCTGCCGCTTCGATGTCGGCGAGTTCGGGATTCGGAGCGGACGCGGCGTCTGCCGCTGACGACGACTTTGGCGACTCGTCGCCGGCCGGCGCTTCCGGCGTCGACTCAAACTCGGGTTCGGTCGGTTCTGTCGAGTCCGCAGCGGCCTCGTTCTGTCCGGTCGAGCCAGGTTCCGTCGTGGCGTCTTGATCCGGAGTCCGGCGTGTCTCGTCGACAGCAGACGACGTAGAAGCGGACGCCGAGCCGTCGTCACTGGACGAGGCCGATTCGGTGATCCCGGTCGATTCGGGCTCCGTCGCGGTGTCTTGCTCCGACGTCTGGCGTGGCTCGTCGACAGCAGACGGCGCGGCAGTGGACGCCGAGTCGTCGTCACTGGACGGGACTGACTCGGTGATCCCGGCCGACGGTGGTTCAGTCTCGGTTTCGCCGCTGTCGGTCGCCGTGATGCCCGACGGGTCGTCTGTGACTTCGATGTCCGATGGCAGCATCGAGTCGTCGTCGCTGGTGGCATCGTTCGACTCGGCCCCGGCCGCAGGCGTGGAGTCGACTGCGCTGGTGCTCGAGACGTCGATCGGTTCGATCGACGATCCCATCGGATCGGACGCGGAATCGTCATCGGTCGTCGTGTCGGGCGCGCCGGCACCGACCGTGGTGTCGGCGGATGCGGACTCAGTTTCTGAGTCTGTCTCCGACGCCGCGTCGGGGTCCGTATCGGCCGTTCCCGGCACGTCGACGACGTCGATGTCGACGTCGATAACCTCGTAGATGCCGACCTCATCGGCCGCTCGGTCGAACGCCTCCTCGCCGGTGAGCAGCCGCTCGGCGTTCCCGATGTACGCCGCGGCCATGCGACGACCGCCATAATAGACGGCGTAGTAGTCGCCGCTGAGAACGTTCTCGCTCAGTTCGATGTACCCGGTAAACGACCCGCTCTGGAGCGTATCGTCGACTTCTCGAAGCGGCGTCTCGTTCGTATAGTACTTCGCCCGTGTCTCGCCGCCCTGTTCTTCCATCGCACAGAGTAAGGGCAGCGACGGATGTGGGGCTTCGTAACACGTTCCCGAGGCGGTTTCGAAGTCCTCGATATCGCCGTCGATGACGCCAACGACGCGGCCGTTGAGCATACACAGCCACGTGCCAGCCGCCGATACAGCACCGGAGAAATCAGCGTGGGCGAGATCGGAGAGACCGTCGAACCCCCCGTTAAACGGGCGGGAGTCCCACTCCTCGACGCGCTCTTGCGTGCGCGGATCCATACGTCAACAAGCGGGAACCGCACCAAATACGTTTCGCCTAGACAGTCACTAGATCTTGGATTCCGCGTCTTCGGCGAGTTCTTTCATCCGCTTGCCGATTCGGCCGGCGCTCGAAAACTCGTCTTCGCTCATCGCGCTCGCGAGCGCGTTGCCGAGGACGAAGACCGCGTGTTTGTGTTCGCTTTTCGACTTGTGGACGTGCGAGGGGTCGACGTCGAGCTGGCGGTAGGGGTCGAACAGCGTTTCATCGACCTCCTCGCGCTCGGAGAAGTACTCCATGATGACGACGAGTTCTTCGTGGAGCTCGAGGAGTTCGTCCTTATGCATACGCGCTTTTAGGAAGGGTTTCGATTTAAGCGTTGTGTGGCCACGTGTCGCAAAACCGACCCCGACCGCTCAGTGACCGGAGTCAGTCGGCGCTCGTGGGAGTTCCGTCCACGTTCGCGTCGACTGCTTCGCGGTGATCCGCGGGGAACCACGCGAGTTCGTGGTCGGCAGTGACGCGGACGGCAACGCGCTCGTCTAAGTCGATATGGTCGGAGTGGTTGTGCATACACTCGATCGTTTCGCCACCGGCGAGTTCGACGCGATAGAGGACGGTCGGGCCGAGATAGCGCCGATAGACGACACGGCCATCGGCTTCCGACCCGTCTGCTGGGTAGGCCGTGACGTCGTCAGGTCGAACGAGAAGGTCGACGGTAGAGCCGTCGTATTGGTGGGCTAGCCCGTGAACGTCATCGCGGAGGACACGACCGAGTGCGGTGGCGACGCTGTCGCCGTGGACCTCTCCGGGGAGGAAACTAGCGTGGCCCAGAAAGCCGGCGACGAACCGCGATTCGGGCTGCTGGAAGACTTGCTGGGGAGTGTCGATCTGTTCGATGTCGCCGTCGTTCATCACGGCAACGCGGTCGGAAATAGACAGGGCCTCTTCCTGATCGTGCGTGACGGAGATCGCGGTGACGCCCGTCTGCTTGATGATTCGGCGGACCTCTTCGCGCATCTCGACGCGCAGATCGACGTCCAGACTCGAGAAGGGTTCGTCGAGCAACAGCATCTCGGGTTCGGGAGCCAGCGAGCGCGCGAGCGCGATGCGCTGTTGCTGGCCGCCGGAGAGTTCGCCGGGATAGTGGTCGCCGTGGGTCTCGAGGCCGACGAGTTCGAGCAGTTCGTCGACGCGGCTTGCACGCTCGCTCTCGGGTCGATCCTGCAAGCCGAAGGCGACGTTTTCGCGGGCGGTCAGGTGTGGAAACAGCGCGAAGTCCTGAAAGACGACGCCGATGTCGCGGTCTTCCGGCGGGACGAACCGGCCGTCGCCCGAGACGGTCTCACCTTCCAATCGAATTCGACCGGCGTTAGGTTCCTCGAGGCCGGCGATCAACCGAAGCGTCGTGGTCTTGCCGCAACCAGATGGGCCGAGCAGGGTCAGGATTTCACCGTCACGGACGGTAATCGAGAGGTCACCGATGACGTCCTGGTTTCCGTAGCGTTTCGCGATGCCGTCGAGTTCGAGAACCGTCTCGCTCGTCGTCGACTCGTTGGATCGGTTCTCGACCGCCGTTGTAAGCAGTTCTCCGTTGGCCATGTATCGACCCTCCGGCAGCTGCCGGCGCACATTCTCTTTAGGCGTGCCTAAATCACTTATATTTGCCGGTTCGCTTCCAGACGGCGGAAATAACGTATTACGCGGGAGAACAGCGGGCGAACCCGCTGGCGATCAGAGTTCGACGCCGCTCGGGATCAGGCTGTGTTGGCGAAGCAGACTGCCCTCGTCGTCGTAGACCAGAAACGTTCGCTTGTCGTAGCTGACGAATGGCTCGCCATCGAGCGTGATCTCGACACGATACTGGCCCTCGTCGCCGGCTGTCTCACCGTAGCGCCGTGCAGCGCGGATGAACTGCAAGACGTCGCCGGCGTCTTCGTTGAGTTCGAGGATGAACTCGCCGGTGATGCGGTTGGTCACGCTCACTACCCCCGCAGTGTCGTCCTCGAGCGGTCCCTGCAGCCGGAGGGCTGCGTCCGTTTCGCGTGCCTCGAGAACGTCGCCGTCGGGACCAGTCAGGCGCTCGCGAAGCATCGGTTCCGGGCCGGTGAAGTCGATCGATACCGAGGGCTTTTTGGGCTCGCCGTCGGCTTCGGCCCAGTCGATATTGGTGACATCTAACGTGAAGTGCTCGCGCCTCATTCCGTGCGTGTTCCTTCGGTCTCGCGCAGTATGAACGTAACGCACGGAGACCATCTCGAGTGACACCAGCGACCGGGGGTTCCGGATAGACTGTCCGCGGTCGGCCGTCTCATTTATGAGCGTCGCGTCCGGACGTGTCACGAGTTCAGCTATCGATGGATCGCCCTACATCCGACGACTCGAGCAACACATCGAACGGCCTCGAGAGCGGTGTCAGTGCCGGCTCACTGACTAACTCGGACGAGGATGCCGACGAGCGCCGCGAGTCGACGATCGATGCCGCTCGCCGCACGGTGCGACGACTCGTCGAAACGCTCCGGGGATCGACGGTCGACGTCGGCGACTACGAACCGGCAGTCCACGGCCCGCTGGTCACGCTCGACGATCCCGACGGGCTCGAGGAGGTCGACCGTTACTGGGTCGACGCACCGTTTTCGTTCGTCTCGATCGGTTACGACCACGAGGCAGACGAACACCGGTACCGGACCGTCGAGCCGTCGCTTCGCGAGGACGAGACGGTCCTGCTCGAGACGCTGCTCGAGGACGTTCGCGATCCGCTGTTATACCGGGAAGACGACAACGAGCGTCACGACGCCGAGGCGGTGTTACGGGAGACGATCCGCGAGTATCTCGAGCGCTACGGGACCGACATCGAGACGGCGACGTTCTACCGACTGTTTTACCACATCTACCGCGAGTTTCGAGGCTACGGGCCGCTCGAGCCGATCATGCACGATCCCCACGTCGAAGACATCTCGTGTGACGGCTACGACCTGCCGCTGTTCGTCTATCACGACGAGTACACCGACATCGAGACGGACGTCAGCTTCGGGCGATCGACGCTCGATCAGTTCGTCATCAAACTGGCCCAGCACTCGGGACAACACATCTCCATCGGGGATCCGGTCGTCAACACGACCCTTCCCGACGGCTCCCGGGCCGAGCTCGCGCTGGGCGAGGAAGTGACCCCGCGGGGCTCTGCGTTTACCATCCGGAAGTACGCAGACGACCCCTTCACGCCGATCGACTTGCTCGAGTACGGCACCTTCAGCGTCGAGCAACTGGCGTATCTCTGGCTCGCGATCGAGCACAACAAGAGCCTGCTGTTCGTGGGCGGCACCGCATCGGGAAAGACGACGAGCATGAACGCCATCTCGATGTTCATCCCCCCGCGGTCGAAGGTGTTGACGATCGAAGACACGCGCGAACTCCAGCTCTCACACGACAACTGGCTCTCCGCAATCACGCGCGAACGCGTTCACGAGGGCCGGGACGTGACGATGTACGATCTGTTGCGCTCTGCACTCCGCCACCGGCCCGAATACATCCTCGTCGGCGAGGTCCGCGGCGAGGAGGCGATGACGCTCTTTCAGGCGATGAACACCGGTCACACGACGTACTCGACGATGCACGCCGACTCGGTCCAGACGGCGATCAACCGCCTCGAGAACGACCCGATCAACGTCCCGCGGGCGATGGTCCAGAGTCTCGACGTGCTCTCGGTGCAGACACAGACCCGCGTCGACGGCCAGCGCGTTCGCCGGAACAAGGTCATCGCCGAAATCGAGGGCGTCGACCAGCGAACCGGCGAACTCGACTACTCGATGGCCTACACGTGGGAGGGACAGACCGACCAGTTCCGAGACGAGGGGAGCAAACTCCTCTCGGAGATCCGTGACGAGCGCGGCTGGAGCCAGCAGGAGCTGCTGGCCGAACTCAGAAACCGAAAGCGATTCCTCGAGTACCTGCAGACGACCGGCGGCAGCGACTACCGACGGTTCAGCCCTACGCGACGCTGTTCTATCACGCGACGCTCGTCCAGGGGCTGCTCTCGGGACTGATCGCCGGTCAGTTGAGTACCGGCGACCTCAGAGCGGGCGCGAAACACGCCGCCGTCATGCTCGCGCTCGCTTTGCTGGTCTTCGCGGTCGTGCTCTAGGTGACCCACCGCCGCGATCACACCGTGGCTGGCCACGTCGGCGTCGTGTAGAAACCCTTTAGTCCTCGACGCCAGTAGCGAGAGTGGGAAACGCACGGCCGCAAATCCGACTGTGTCACCCCCTTTTCCGGGTGGCTTGGGATTGCGGAAGTGCACGGCGAGAGCCGGCTGCTGTCGGCGGCCACGACGCCGCTCGAGGCGCGTGCACGCTCGACAGCGAACACGAGCGGTCAGTGCGATTCCTATCCTCAAACAATGGCACGAATGCACACCCGCCGTCGCGGCTCGTCCGGTTCGGACAAGCCGTCGGCAGACGAACCGCCGGAGTGGAGCGACGTCGACCCAGAAGACATCGAATCTCGGGTCGTCGAACTGGCAGAGCAGGGCTACGATCCCAGCCAGATCGGGATGAAGCTGCGTGACGAAGGCGTCACCGGCACGCCCGTTCCGGACGTCAAGCTGGCGACCGGGAAGAAAGTCACCGAGATCCTCGAGGAAAACGACGCCACGTCTGACATCCCTGAGGACCTCCGAAACCTGATGGAGCGTGCCGTGCGCCTGCGCGAGCACGTCCAGGAGAACCAGCAGGACCACCAGAACAAGCGCGCCCTGCAGAACACCGAAGCGAAGGTCCGTCGTCTGGTCGACTACTACCGCGGCGACGAACTCGAGCCCGACTTCACGTACTCCTACGAGGTCGCAGTCGAACTCCTCGAGAACGAATAACACCGCATGTCCACCGAGGGTCGATCCGCCGAGCCGGCGTCCGCCACGAACGCGCTCGAGAGCGCCGGCTTCGTTCGGCTGATCGCCCGCGCCGACGGCGACGCACTCGCCGCAAGCGGGCTCGTCGCGAGCGCGCTCGCGGACAGCGAGACGCCGTTTCAGGTGACCGTCGAACGCACGGTCGGGGCGCGATCCGAACGGGCTCATACATCGACGGGCGAAGACGACGTGACCGTCGTCGTCGGCACCGTTGACGCGGCCGCCGACACCGATAGCGTCATCCCGCTCGCGGCGTCTGATCGGCCAGCGACGCTCGAGGCAGTCGATCTCGTCCGTGAACTCGGTGCGACGCCGGACCCGGTCGTCGCACTCGCCGGCATCGTCGCAAGCGGCGGCGAACCCGGCGCGGGCGAAAGCGAATGGATCGAAACAGCCGCACGCGAGCAGGGGCTGCTCGAGCGCCGGCCCGGCGTAGCGATCCCGACCGCCGACCCGGTCGATGGGCTCGCCCACTCGACTCGAGTACACGCACCGTGGTCGGGCGACCAAGACGCGACCCGCGAGGCGCTCGCAGACGTCGTCGACGGTGGTCCCGCCGATATCGACGCGGATGACCACCGGACGATCGGCTCGCTGGTCGCACTCGACGTCGTCGGTGCCGACGGGGCAGCCGACGCCGCCGCGACGACGATCGGTCGGGCGTTGCGGCCGTACGCGACGCCCGAGAGCCCATTCGAGACGCTCGGCGGCTTCGCCGACGTGCTCGAGGCCACAGCCAGTACGGAACCCGGAACCGGCGTCGCGCTCGCGATGGGTCACGACGTCCGCGAGCGGGCGCTGGCAGTCTGGCGCGAGTACGGACGCCGCGCACACGCAGCGCTCGAAGCGGCCTCGACCGGTCGCTACGACGGGCTGTTCGTCGTCGGCATCGATGACGGCCCTGTCGAAGCAGTCGCACGGCTCGCGGTGGCCTACCGGTCACCGGAGCCAGCCGTCCTCGCCGTCACCGAGGGACGAGGTCCCTCGAGCAATCGGACAGAATCCGATGACGGCGACAGTGAAGCGGCCATTGCGACCCGCGAGGCCGACCACCTCGGCGCGACCGTCGAGGCAGTCGCCCGCGAACTCGCGGAGCAAGCACCCGAGGCCGACGTCGAATACGACGGCGGCCATCGGCGTGGCTCCCTGCGATTCGACCCCGACGTGGACGACGCGACGATCATCGCGGCAGTGAGGGACCTGCTATGAGCCGACACGCGACGATTCGGACGGACCACGACGACGCGACACTCGTCGCACGGGCGCTTCGCCCGGACAACACCGACGAGATGGAAACAACCGTCGACCGCGACGGTGAGACCGCAACGGTCGTCACGCACATCGAACGCGAGACGACCAGCGGCCTGCAGTCGACGGTCGACGACTACGTCGTCAACCTCGAGGTCGCGATCGACGTCGTTTCACAGGCACGAACCGAACAGCACGCAGAACCGACGGACACGGGACCTGTGTCCGACCGCGATAGCGACTCAACACACGATACACAATGAGTGAACGATCAGTTTCACGTGCGAAACAGGAGAAGCGGTGGTACACCGTCCTGGCACCCGAGCAGTTCGACCGCCAGGAACTCGGCGAAACCCCCGCTGACGAACCGGAGAAAGTCTACGGACGAACGATCGAAACGACGCTCGGCGACCTCAACAACAACGCCAGCGAGAACAACACGAAGCTGACCTTCAAGATCACCGACGTCGGCAGCGACTCGGCGTACACGGAGTTCAAGGAACACTCCCTGACCCGTGACTACCTGCGCTCGCTGGTCCGTCGCGGTGCCTCCAAGATCGAGGCCTACGTCACCGTCCTCACGACGGACGACTACCGCGTCCAGATCCAGCCCGTCGCCTTCACGACGAAAAAGGCCGACGCAAGCCAGGAAAAAGCCATCCGCGAGCAGATGGTCCAGATGATCGAAGACGCCGCCGAAGAGCGCTCCTTCGAGGAGCTCATCGACAGCGTCGTCGAAGGTCGTCTCTCCTCTGCCATCTACGGCGAGGCCAAGACGATCTACCCGCTGCGCCGCGTCGAGATCCAGAAGACCACCCTCGAGGCCCACCCCGAGGAAGTCGCCGAAGAAGAAGCGACCGCCGTCGACGTCGACGAAGACGACGTCGCTGCAGACGACTGAGACGGTCGCTATTCGATTGCTGACACTTTTTGCGCTATCTCTCGAGCCGGGAGCTGACGGCTCGAGCGTAACGGACCGTGAGAGCGTCGATACGAACTGGCTTGGCTCGCAGTCGTCACTCGGAAACGACGATCTTCCCGTTCATCTCCGCGCGTTCGTGTGGGATACAGAAGTACTCGTAGGTACCCGGAACCTCGAAGGTGTGTTCGAACGTCTCGCGCGTGCCGAGACGACCGCCGCGTTGGCCCTGCCAGGCGTGGCGTGCCGATTCCTGATCCTCGAAGCCACCGGTGGCGAAAAAGTCAGCGCCGTCCGGGATCCCGTTGTCGTAGGCGGTGATGGTGTGGTCGGCTTCGCTCGTATTTTTCCAGACGACGGTGTCGCCGACGGAGATTTCGTACACGTCGGGGAGGAACTGCGTGCGGTTCATGCCGATGTGACAGTCCTCGCCGGAACAAGGGTCGCCCGCGACGCCGCTGACCGCTGACGAACACCCTGCCAGACTAGCCGATACGGCGGTCCCGAGAGCAGCGAGGTAGACACGCCGGTGCATATGCCTTTGTTAGGACAGTTGCCGTATAACCGCCCCGGTTCAGTTCTCGAAAAGGGACCCGTGGAAACGAAAACACGTAAGGCCCCTCCCCGCCGAATCGGGCCATATGCTCCCCCGGTTCGTCGGCCGACTGGGCGTCGCCGACGCGGTGACGATCGCCAACGCCGCGCTGGGGTTCGTCGCAGTCGTCGTCGCGGCCGTCGACATCGAACTGGCCGCCCGGTTGATCCTCCTTGCGGCGATCGCGGACGGCCTCGACGGCATCCTCGCACGCCGCTACGGCGGCACCGACGCTGGCCCGTATCTCGACTCGCTCGCCGACGTCGCCTCCTTTGCCGTCGCCCCTGCCGTCCTCTCCTTTACTGTCATCTCAGATGGCTTCGAGATCGCGTTCGACGCGATCACTGCCCAGCTCCTGGTCGTGACCGGCGTCTGTGCGCTGTTCGTCGCGATGGCCGTCACCCGTCTCGGGATGTACACCGCCTACGACGTCGCTGGCAGCCACACCGAAGGCGTCCAGACGACGCTGGCCGCGACGATCCTCGGCGCAGCGATCCTCACCGGCGAAACCCAGCCCGAGCTCGTCCTGGCTATCACCGCCGCGTTCTGTTATCTGATGGTTTCACGGATCCAGTATCCCGATCTGCTGGCTCGAGACGCCGGCATCATGGGGGTCGTCCACGCGCTCGCGATCCTCGTGCCGACGTTCGCCGGAAAGACGTTTCCATACGCGCTCCTCACACTCGGGCTGGCATACATGACGCTCAGCCCCTGGTTCTACTGGGGCGAAACGGAGCGATCGTCGGAGACGGATGTCGACGTGCATGGAAACGCTTAGGACCGTGCTGACACGACCGTACGGTATGCACACTGTCACGCGTCGGCGTCGTCCCCGGGTGGTACGATGAGCGAGGACGAGGCAAACGGTGACGACGCGGCCGCCGAAGCCGAACCGGACGAGGAAGAATCGGTCGATCTCGAGGCCATCGACGAGCGACTCACGACGCTTGCCGACGATCTCGAGGACCTCGATGCAGACCTCGAGGCGGCCGAGACCGAAGCCGACCTCGACGTCGTCGAGGCTGACCTCGACTCGTTCCGCGAGGACCTCGAAGACGTCGAGATTCCGGAACCGCCCGAGACCGACGAGGACGAGGGCGAAGACGAGGAACCTGCCCCCGAAGAAGAGCTCCAAGAGAAGTACGACGAGATCGAGAGTGATCTCTCGGGTCTCGAGTCCGACCTCGAGGACCAGCGCGGTCCCTACGGCGAAGACGTCGTGGGTGAGATCAACAGTGCCAGCGGTACGATCACGAGCACCCGCTGGACCGAGGAAGGCAACGCCGAACTGATCGAGGCGATCGAGGACTTCCTCGACGAATTCAACGGCCTGCTCGACAGTTCGGTCACGCTGGTCGACGAGGGCGACGACGTGTCGGCCCAACTCGACGCGACCCTCGACGACGCCGTCGACGCCGTCGAGGCTGCGGCCCTCGATGCCGACGACGACGCGGAGACGATCGCCGGCCTGCTCGAGGCGACCGACGACCTTCAGAGCGATATCGACGACGCAACCGAGTGGGCAGACCTCGAGGTCCGCGAACAGCTCCGTCGAGAGGGCTACTACGACGTGCTTGAACACGTCAAAGACTACCCGCCGGAGTGGCACGCGCTCAAAATCCACGAGAAACGCGGTAACGTCGACATGATCCTCCTTGCACTGGACACTTTCGACTCCGATTTCATGGAGGAACACTGCATGGAGGCCTTAGAACGGATGGGACCCGAGGAGGCCATCGACCCGATGCTCCAGAAGGCAAACCGTCGCGACCAGGCCGCCATGGCCGTCCTCGGCAAAATCGGCGTCGACGACGAGGAAGTCGTCGACACGCTGCTCGATTACGTCGACTCCAACCCGAACCTCCAGCAGCCCGCGTTCCGCGCCCTCGGCGAAATCGGCACCGAAGACGCCCTCGAGCCGATCGCCCAGCAACTCGTCGCCGACGAGGCCGACGTTCGTAGCTGGGCTGCCCGTGCGCTCGGCCTGATCGGCGACACCCGCGCCATCGAACCGCTCGCGGACGTCCTCGAGACCGACGAGGCCGACCGCGTCCGGGCCAGCGCCGCATGGGCGCTCCGCCAGATCGGCACCCAGGACGCTCTCGAGGTCGTCGCCGACTACGACGACGACCGCGCCTACTTGGTGCAGGCCGAAGCCGAGCGCGTCGACCTCGAGCCTGCCGCCTGACACCGAGAGACACCCGCTTTTTCCAGCCCGCGATCGACGGCAGCGCTTGGGAGCCTCCGCTTCGAGAGTTTAAATACGGAGCCGCGCCCAAACCGGGCGATGACCTCTCGGCAAGCCACCCTCGTCGCCGTGCTCGGCTGTTGGCTGATCGCCAGCGCGACGATACTGGCCGGGTTCGCGTTCGTCACCGGAACGGTGGTGAGCGACCAACATGCCGCTCGCGCACCGTCGGGCGTGGACAGCGACAGCGCGGCCGCCTGCGCCTGTCCCGTTCGAGCGTCCACAGGCGGACCAACCACTGCGCCACCGCCGAGCCCACGAATCGTCGGGCTCTTCCCGAACCCGGCAGCCGCCGACGACGTCGGCGAGTTCGTCGTCCTCGAGACGCCGCCCGACACCCGGCTCGCGAACCTGACGCTTACGGACGGCCACACGACGGCATCGCTCCCGAACGAAACGGTTTCCGGGCGCGTCGCCCTGAGCACGGCGCCGAACGTCACCGAGACGCTGACCGACGCCCCCGTCTTCGCACTCGAGGGAGCCCTCCAGCTCGCCAACGGCGGCGATCGCCTCCGCCTTCGGAACGCGACGGCGACGATCGATACGGTGTCGTACGACCGCGCGCCGACGGCCGAGCGGTGGTATCGAACGGCGACCTCGGATACCCGCGCCACCGACGGCCAGTGGTGGCCACGAGACGCGACCTGTCTCCCCGTCTCGAGCGCCGCGGTCGACGAGGCGACGGCGTTCGTCCTTCCCGATGGCCCAGCCGTCCCACGGGAGACGATCCGAGCCGCCGACGAGCGACTGTTCCTCGCCGGCTACACCGTCACCTCCGAGGAAGTCGCCGCCGACCTCGTCGACGCGGCCGACCGCGGTGTCGAGGTCGAGGTCCTCCTCGAGGCCAGTCCCGTCGGTGGAACGCCGGCCCCGACCGCAGACGTCATCGAGACGCTCGAGACCGGCGGCGTCGAGGTGCGGGCTATCGGCGGTGAGGGCGCGCGCTACCGCTATCACCACCCCAAATACGCCGTCGTCGACGACCACGTACTGGTGACGACGGAAAACTGGAAACCTGCGGGCGTCGGTGGCGAAAGCAGCCGCGGCTGGGGGGTCCGCCTCGAGGACGAAGCCCTCGCGACCGATCTTGCGGGCGTCTTCCGGGCCGATTTCGAGGGCTGGGATACGACTGACGGCGCGGCCTATCGGGCGAACGCCTCGTTCGTCGACGACGAGAACCCGACCGTCGCCTCAGCTGACGCCGAGTTCCCGACGACGCACGAGCCCGAAACGGTGCCCGTCGAATCCGCCGAACTACTGGTCGCACCGGACAACGCCGAGCCTCGACTCCAGAAACTGATCGACGGGGCCGACGACGAACTCCTCGTCGTCCAACCGAGCATCGCCACCGATGTCTCGCTGCTCGAGTCGACGCTCGCGGCGGCTCGCCGTGGCGTCGACGTTCGCATCCTGCTGGGCTCGACGTGGTACAACGCCGACGAAAACGAACGGCTCGCCGCCGACCTCGAGCGCCTCGCTGCCAGTGATGACCTCCCGCTTGAGGTAAAACTCGTCGCGGACACCGATCGTTTCGAGAAGATCCACGCGAAGGGCATCGTGATCGACCGAGAGGTGGCGATCGTCGGCAGTGCCAACTGGAACGAAAACTCGCTCGAGAACAATCGCGAGGTGCTCGTCGCACTCTATGGCGAGGAGGTCGCGACCTACTACGCCGACGTGTTCGAGGCCGACTGGTCGGGCGACGCGTGGCGGTTCCCGATCGGTCTCGGCGCTACTGTCGTCGCCGCCCTTGTCGCTGCGGCGATCGTCGGCCGACGGTACGTGCGCTTCGGAGGGTCACCGTCCGACTGCAGCTAAAAACGAGGGGGATTCGGGCCGGCCGGATCACTCCGCACGGCCGCCGACTTCGAGCAGCTCACAGTGATCTGCCTCGGGATCGAAACAGTCGGGACACTGCTCGGGCCGGTCGATGATCGTATCCAGCCGCTCTGCGACGGTGTCGTCGATGACGCTCTCTAGGGCGCGGGCTTCGTCGCGAAACTCCTCGACCTCGAGAACGTTCGCGAGGAAGCGCTCGATGATGCAGTAGGTCTGAAGGGCGTTGTGGGCTCGCTCGAGGCCCTCGTCGGTCAGGCTCGCACCCTTGTACTTCTCGTGTTCGACGAGTTCGCGGTCCTGAAGCTTCCCGATCATCTCGTTGACGCTGGCGGGGCTGACGTCGAGCAGGTCCGCGAGCGTGCCGGTCGATGCGGGGCCGTCTTCGATTCGTTGAGCCAGATAGATCGCTTTGAGATATTGATCTGCAGTGTTCATGCCATCCCTCCGTCAGTGACGGTGGCTGCCACGGCCGTGATACGCCGGTGTAACCGCACCCGGGTTCCGATACAGGCGTCGGACGGCGTGGGTTCGGTGGAGTCCGCCGCGGGTTCCAGTCGCTTGCTCATGCTCTGTGCTCCATAATTTCGGTTACTTCCTCGACGCCCTCCTTTTCCTCCTCGCGGATCTCCGAAAGCGTCTCGAGCACCCGATCGCGATCGACTGCGAACTCGGTATCGGAGGCTTCGATCGCTGTTATCAGGTCGTCGTAAAACTTGTAAGCCGTCTCCTCGTTGGCCAACTGATCGTAGAGGACGCCGTCCGTGTCCTCTGGCGGCCCGTACTGGGCGTCGACCAGTGCATTGATCTCGTCGTATTCGACCGTTTCAGCCTCGAGATCGTCGATCAGCGCCTCGAGTCGCTCGCGATGGGCGGCCGACTCCGCAGCCGCTTCGGCGAGCAACTTCTCCACCTCCTCGTCGAAGTCCGCCCGCTCCTCCGGGGGAAGCGAGTCGATGTGGTGGGCGGCGCGTGACTCGACGACTTCCTCCAGCACGACCCCGATCTGTAGCAGTCGGGTCAACTGGTGGTCGCTCGAGACACGCTGTCCCAGACTCATGTCTCGACAAGCGGGCCGCTGTTACTTAGTCGTCTCGGAGCACGGGCGGCCATATCGCGAAAAACGCCAGTGAACCGACAGCGATCAGTCTCGCTGACGGAGCCACCGTGGGATCAGAGATCCCACGAGCCGTTCACTCGCTCGCTTACGCTCGCTCGCGAAGACGAGTGCCAATCAGTTCCTCGAGGTCCTCTCGGAGTTCGTCGACGTCGATCTCCTCGAGAACGGGCACGAAGAAGCCCTCGACGAGCATGTTGCGGGCAGCGCGTGGATCGACACCGCGGGAGGTCATGTAGAACAGGTCCTCCTGGTCGATCTGGCCGACCGTCGCGGAGTGGCTGGCCTCGGTGTCGTGGTTGTTGATGATCAGTTTCGGGGAGGCGTCGGCCTCGGACTCGTCGGAGAGCATCAGCGTGTTCTCGCGCTGGTAGGAGCTGGTGTCCCAGGCATCCTGTCCGACGTCCTGGACGCCCTCGTAGACCGAGCGGGCGACGTCGTCGGTGACGCCGCGGGTCACGAGGTCTGCGGTCGTGTGCTCGGCGCGGTGCCAGACCTTCGCGTCGAGGTCGAAGTGCTGGTCGTTGTGGCCGTAGAAGGCACCGACGATCTGCGTCTCCGAGGAGTCACCGCTGAGCGTCGTCGAGACCTCCGTCTTGGTCAGCTGCGTCCCGAGGTTGCCCTCGATCCAGTCGATCGTGGCGTAGGTGTCGGCGACGCCGCGTTTGACGGTGAAGTTGTAGGCTTCCTCCGAGAGGTTCTGGAGGCTGCCGTACTGGACGTAACTGTTCTCGCCGGCAGCGACCTCGACGACGCCGCTGTAGTACTGTTCGTCAGCCTCCTGGCCGGTGGATTGGCGCTCTAAGATCGTGACCGAGGACGACTCCTCGGTGACGACGAGCGTGTAGTTGAACAGCGAGCGGGAGTTCTGCTCGGTGCGGACGGTGACGTCCTCGGCATCGACGCCCTCAGGAACGTAGATGACCGTCCCGGTGCTGAAGAGGGCGGTCGACAGCGCCGTCAGATAGTTCTCCTGAGGGTCGACAATGGAGCCGAAGTGCTCTTTCAGGAGGTCCTCGTGGTCCTGGACTGCCTCGGCCCACGGGAGGACTTCGGCGTCCTCGGGACCGACCTGATCCTTGTCCTCGGCCGCGTTCAGCGGATCCACGAGCGACTCGAAGTCGAGTTCGTGGAGGTTCGTCCAGTCCCGGCCCGGCGTTCGGATGACATCGGGCATCTCGAGCTCGTCGAGGGCCTCGAGGGCCTCGAGACGGGTCTCCAAGAGCCACTCGGGCTCGTCTAAGTCCCCGCTGATTTCGCGTACCTGTTCCTCCGTGAGATTGGCGTGTACCTGTGTTCCTGCGCTCATATTATCCGAGGCTCCCCTCCATCTCGAGTTCGATGAGGCGGTTAAGTTCGACCGCGTACTCGATCGGCAGTTCCTCCGTGATCGGCTCGATGAAGCCGGCGACGATCATCTTCTTGGCGTCGTCGTCGTCCAGTCCACGCGACTGGAGGTAGAAGATGTCCTCGTCGCCGATCTTGCCGACGGTCGCCTCGTGGGCGACGTCGACTTTCGATTCCTCGATCTCCATGTACGGCATGGTGTCGCTGGTCGACTCGTTGTCGAACATCAGCGCGTCACACTCGACGGCGGTGCTCGAGTTCTCGGCACCGTCGGCGATGTGGACGAGACCGCGGTAGTTGGTGCGGCCGCCGTCTTTGGAGATCGACTTGGACTCGATGGTCGAACTCGTGTCGGGCGCGTTGTGGTAGACCTTCGCGCCAGTGTCGATGTCCTGACCCTCGCCGGCGAAGGCGATGGTGATGTGGGTGTCGGTCGCGCCGCGACCCTTGAGGATCGAACACGGGTAGAGCATGGTCGCTTTCGAGCCCATGCTGCCCGAGATCCACTCCATCGTCCCGTTTTCTTCGACGATGGCGCGCTTGGTGTTGAGGTTGAAGGTGTTCTTCGACCAGTTTTGCACGGTCGAGTACTGGACGTGAGCGTCCTCACCGACGAAGACCTCGACGCCGCCGGAGTGGAGGTTGTGCGTGCCGTACTTGGGTGCGGAACAGCCCTCGATGTAGTGGACCTCGGAGCCTTCCTCGGCGATGATGAGCGTGTGCTCGAACTGGCCCATCCCTTCGGAATTCATGCGGAAGTACGCCTGGACGGGCATCTCGACGGTGACGCCCTCGGGGACGTAGACGAACGAGCCGCCGGACCAGACGGCGCCGTGCAGCGCAGCGAACTTGTTGTCGCTCGGCGGCACACAGGAGGTCATGAAGTGCTCTTTGACGAGCTCGGGGTGTTCCTGGACCGCGCGGTCCATGTTCATGAAGATGACACCCTTCTCCTCCCACTGTTCTTGCATGTTCTGGTAGACGACCTCCGATTCGTACTGAGCACCGACGCCCGAGAGGGCGTTCTTCTCGGCTTCCGGAATGCCCAGCTTGTCGAAGGTGTCTTTGATCTCGTCGGGTAGCTCCGTCCAGTCGTCGACGCCTTCGCGCTTGTCGACGTCCGGGCGGATGTAGGGGACGATCTCTTCGACGTCGAGTTCGGAGAGATCGGGCATGCCGGGCCAGCCGGACGGCATCGGCATGTTCTGGTACTGCTTGAGCGCGCGCAGGCGGCGCTCGAGCATCCAGTCGGGCTCATCCTTGTCCTCGGAGATCATACGGATGACCTCCTCGGTCAGGCCCTTGTCGGATTTGACCGCGGCGTTCTGTTCTTTCTTGAACTCGAACCGGGCCTCGGTATCTGTCTCTTGTAGGTGGTCTTGATCGGAACTCATTGGTTGATCGTTATTGTGGTTACGGCTGTAGGGGTATTACGCTTGTTCTAGCTGAATCCGGTTACGCGGTGCCGTAGACGTCCTCTCGGACCCAGTCGTACCCCTTGTCCTCGAGCTTCTCGGCGAGTTCGGGTCCGCCGCTTTTGGCGATCTGGCCGTCGAGCATCACGTGGACGTGATCGGGCTCGACGTAGTCGAGGATTCGCTGGTAGTGGGTGATCTGGAGGACGCCGGTGCCCTGCTCGTCGCGCAGTGCGTTGATGCCGGCGGAAACGTCCTGTAGCCGGTCGATGTCGAGCCCGGAGTCGATCTCGTCGAGTACGGCGACCGATGGCTCGAGAATGGCGGCCTGCAGGACCTCGTTCTGTTTTTTCTCCCCGCCGGAGAAGCCGGCGTTGAGATAGCGCTGGGCGAACTTCTCGTCCATGTCCAGTTGGGCCATCTTCTCCTGGAGGATCTCCTGGAACTCGGCGACGCCGACTTCGCCCTCGTCGGCGGGGCCTTCCATCGGCGAGGTCTCGAAGCCCTCGTCCTCTTCTTCGTCGTCGCCCTCCTCGTCCTCGAAGAGCTCCTCGCGCTCTTCGATCTTGGCGTTGAGCGCCGTCCGGAGGAAGTTCGTCATCGTGACGCCCTCGATCTCGGCAGGATACTGGAAGCCGAGGAAGATACCGAGCGCGGCGCGCTCGTTGGGCTCGAGGTCGAGCAGGTCCCAGGTACGCTGGTCCTCGTCGATCTCGATGTCCGCGCCGAACTCCTCGTCCTCGAGGTGCAACAGGACTTCACCGTCGGTGACCTCGTAGGCCGGGTGGCCGGCGATGACCTTCGCGGTCGTCGATTTCCCGGACCCGTTCGGCCCCATCAGGGCGTGGATCTCGCCGGACTCGACTTCGAGATCGACGCCCTCGAGAATTTTCTCGTCGCCCTCCGCTACTTCCGCGTGCAGGTTGCGTAGTTCGAGACGTGCCATAGTATTCTGTCGTCTAAAGGGTGGGTCGTCTGACCCATAACGTTTTCGTATCCAATTGGATACAATCTCGTATTAGCAAAATAAGTTCCTTATTCGAAAATCACTGTTTCGATAGTCCGTGAACTCCCGGTATATGAACCGATCATCATGGGGCGAGTAGCAGGTCCACAGGAGATGAATACCAGCCAGTTCTGGGAGCCCGAATCGATACCGGCGATCGTTTACCATCTCCGAATGGGGATTTCTCTTTGCAGTGATCGCGGGCCCGCCTCCACGCTCACCAGTATGGGATAACTGGCCGTCTCACATGAACGAATCCAGCCCTTTCTGTTCCTGGCCGCTTTTGACTTCCTCCCAAGAGACGTCCAGCGCTTCGAGAATGCGCTCGATCGGGCCCTGGAGCGTCTTCTCGAGCATCGTATCGTAGTCGACTTCGAACTCCTCGGGGATCTGGTCGTCGTACTCGAAGCAGATCACGTCCGGATCGCGCTTGAACGCGCCGTAGAGGGGATCGGTGCGAGCGTCGAACCCCTTCTCGTCCTCAAGGCGCTCGAAAAAGGAGGGATCGACGCGCTTGAGGTAGAGTCGCTTGGGTTTGCTCCCGCGCTGGAAGTTCGTGTCCAACAGAAGGTTGGCGTACTTCGCGCCCCGAACCTGTGCCGTGTCGGTGTCGTAGTTGTCGAGTCGCTTCCCGATCCCGCCAGGGATTGCGATCTCCTCCAGCGAGACCTCACCCTCAAGGACGTCCTCGATGACGCCGTTGACGTACTCCTTTGCGCCCTCGATGTCGCCCTCGCGGACGATCATCTCGATGACGCGATGTTGGACTTCCTTGGTGATCGGGGCGATATCGGAGCGCTGGTACTCGAAGCCGACGATGTCGATATCATTGACGTCTTTACCCTCTTTCCAGGTGATGTGGCCCGCGTAGCGTTTCTTCTTGCCCGCCTGGAAGAATCGTCGGTAGAGCTTTTCGAACTCGATCTGGAACCGATGTTCCTCGGCGTTCAGATCCTCACGCGCGAAGTCGTCGTAGCGGCCGTTGATGTACTCCTCGATCTCGAAGGATTGCTCGAGCGCGTCTTCTTTGGGAACGTCGGGACCTAACTCGAGCATGACCGAGTCGGTGTCCCCATACGTAACTTGATAGTCCAGTTCGTTTGCCGCTTCGTCCGTAAACTCGATGACATCGCGGCCAGTCGCAGTAATTGCGGCTGCTGCCTCTTTGTCATAGAGGCGGAATTTATCCCATCCCGACACACCGTACAACGAGTTCATGATAACCTTGACAGCTCCTTGCTGCCGGTCGTACTGCTCGTACTCGGGCGACCCGGGTTCGTGTTCGTTCCGGAGCGCCTTCTTTTCCTCGCGCTCGTCGAGCAGTTCCGTGATCATTTCACGGTTCACGCCGTCCGGTTCCTTCCGGAAGTGTGTGCCCGTGGGCGCGACATAGGTCTCGCCGTCGTACTCGTCGGGGTCGACTTTCGTCTCCGGCGAGGCGTTGATTGTCGTCATACACATCGGATACAGCGACTTGAGGTCGAGCACGGTGACGTTCTCCTTGACGCCCGTGATCGGCTCGAACACCGCGCCGCCCTCGTACTCATCGCCAGCCTCCTGTTGTCCCTTCGAGGGCAACGCGAAACGACCGTGGGCCTCGTGGAGGACGTACATGTCGACCGCGTCACCAGGGGTCGGAGCGTCCTCGAGTTTACAGCCGACGAACGAGCGCACCTCGTCCCAGAAGGGAATGATCTCCTGCTGGCGGTCGAGTTCCACACAGAGTTCCACGTCCCGGAGGTTGTACTCGAGCAGTCGGGTCGGGTCGTCCTCCCAGAGGTCCCCGATGTCGCCGGCGTAGCGCTCTTTGCCGACGCCGAGTTCGACTTCGCCGACTGCGTCGAGCCGGTAGGAGTCGAGTTCGGAGAAGACCATCCGCTGGTAGCCATAGAGCAGGTCGAAGACGATCCGCCCCTTGATGTCGGGGCCGCCCCAGTTGCTGCGCCAGACCTCGTCGACCCGTGAGAGGCGGTCGATCGAGAGGTCGTACTCATGGTGCGGGCCGGCGAGTTCCTCGAGACGGTCGAGGAAATAGGGCGCGTCGAAGTCCTCGAAGTTCCACCCGGTCAGGATGTCGGGATCGGTTGCGTCGATATACTCGATGAAGGCCTCGAGCATCGCTTCTTCTTCCGCGAAGCTCCGGACCTCGTGATCGATCGCGCCCTCGATCGGCTCGTAGTCGTCTATTTCGCCGGGAATCGGCCCGTCGCCGATGGGTGCCTCGTAGAGCCACATGACGTACTCGTCGCGATAGGAGTCGTGGCTGGTGAGACAAACGATCGGTTCTTCACCGTCCTCGGGAAAGCCCGAGCGGTCGTCGACCTCGATGTCGAAGGTGTTGATGCGCGGGTCGGCGTCGACATCTGCAGCCTCGACCTCGTCGTGGGGGACGACCAGCGAGTCGTCGTCAGCGCGCTGTTCAGGCACCCGGATCCCGCTGCGAACGTCCTTGTCGATTAGAAACCGGTTGGGAAAGAGAATGTCGGCCTCGTAGTGGTCGAAGTCGTCACGTACTTGCCCGACGTCCCGTGGCGTCTGGCCGAAAATCTTGGTGAGTTCCTCGCCGCGGATACTTTCGTAGGGCTCGCCGTCGTGATCGTACTCCCGACTCCCCGTCAGCCGGTCGTACTGTTCTTCCGGTGGCCGCTCGAGCGTGTCCGTCGGTGCGTAGAAATACGGCTTGAAGCCGACCACCTGAACGTGCTCTAACTCGCCGTCGGGCGTGCGCCCGAAGACGTGCATGATCGGTCGTTCCTCGTCACCGTAGCCGGCGATGGTGTAATCGACCTGCATCACCGCGAGTTCGAGATCACCCTCAGGTTCGGGGAGAGTCTCCTCGAGGACGTCGATCACCTCCGTGGCGTCTGTCCCGCCGTTGCCGGCGACGGCCACAGCCTCTTCTGCCGGCCGGTCGTCACTGTTGTCGGACTCGCCGCCGAAATCCGTGAGTCCGGTCTGGCCCGCCTCAGTCATGGTACTGGGGTTGGCAGGCGGCGGCTAAAAACCCCCAGATTCACCGCTCGCCGAGACCGTCTTTGATACGGTCTGCTGTCACGATGTTCCGGGCACCCGCAGGACGGGTCGCGGGTGCGCCGGAAATGACTGACAGCAGTCCGTATGACACCGGACTCGAGACTTCCGACTCCGTCACAGCCGACGAGATGCACAACTACACACAAGCCTTGCAGAAGCAAGAAGACATTTAACGTGGTAACACATAGCATATAATCGGATACTGGAATATGTCTTCCCATCTAAACGACGACGCGGCAGATCGGAGCGAGCCGAGTAGCATTCCTGACGGGACCGCGACGATCGAATCCTACGAGACCGACGACGGCGTCGTCTTCTACGACGCGGAGAACCCCCTCGCGTGGGTAGAAACCTCCCGGACGCTCACGCTCGAGGATCTGGCCTGAGGCCGGCTGCGGTACCGGCTTCCAGCGCAACTGCGACCGGCATGCGCCGGGACGCAATTGCGACCGATTCGCCGAAACAGATCGCGAAGCGAACGCTTTTCCGCCCGCTTATCATCGACTTCGATGTGGTATTCGACCGGACCGAGAACGAGCCCGAGGAGTGGGACCCCGAGGAGGAGCTCTACGATCCCGACAGCGACGGGCTGACGATCCCGCAGGTGACGACCGAGGACGATCCGGACGAAGCGACAAGTGGGATCGACGTGCCGAGCGTTTCCACGGACGAGACGGACGTTCCAAGCGACGTCCTGCAGGCGTTCTGGGCGCTGGTGTTGGTCATCAACGCCGCCCTTTTCGTCGTCTCGCTCGGCGCCTTACTGCTAGTGTTCGAAGGCGACGTAACCCGCGGCGGTACCTTGGTCGGATCCGGAATCGTCCTGTTCGGGCTTGCTGGGCGACGCTACCGTACGTTTCGCGCCGACAGCGACGACGAGCCAGCAGACAGCAATCCCGGTGACGAGGATCGGTCCGCAGACGATGCAACCGAAACGACTTCGGGAGATGGTACCCAAGCATAGTCACCGACCCGATCCGATCGCAAATGAATACCGTAGAGGACGACACCGGCAAACGATACCTGCTTCTCAAACACTCCGACAGCGCGAGTCTCGTTCGTGATCCCGAAACCGGCAACGAGTGCTACGTCCAGAACGACCGCTTAGAGCCCGTCGACGGAGAATCTCCTCTCGAGACGGCAGCCCGCAGCGTCGGCGATCCAGTGGTAACGTTACTCACAGCCGTTCACGACGAGGAAGCGCTCGGGCTGTTGATCGAACTCGCCGACCGCGGACCGCTCGGGGTCCGTACGCTGCTCGATGCCTACGAGTTCTGTGAGAGCGATCTGCATGGCCGACTGACAGTCCTTGCGGCTGCCGGACTACTCGAGGAGACCGAGATCGCCGGCGAACGCGGCTATCAGGTTACGGACACCTGTGAGATCGCCCTCGAGTCGATTCGGCCGACGGTTGCATCGACGGGCGAGACCGACGACGCCAACTGACGCGAGGAGCCGACCGAGACCCGAGCGCCGTCAGTCCGACGCGAGTAGTTCCGCCTCCGGCGGCTCGCCGCACTCGAGTCGCGAGCGGTTCGACGTCGCGTCCTTCTCGACGCGGACAAGCGAATCGGCCGCCCCGACGAGTTCCTCGTCGTGGCTGACGACGACGATCTGCTCGACGCCGAGGTCGCGCATCGACTCGACCAGCGAGACGAGTTGCGTGACGTGGCCCGAATCGAGGAACACCGTCGGCTCGTCGAGAATGAGCGGCGGCATCGGCGCGGTTCCCTCGACCCCTTCGGCCAGCAGCCGGTAGATCGCACACCGCAGGCTGAGATTGAACAGTGCCCGCTCACCACCCGAGAGCTGTTCGGGCTCCAGGGCTTCACCGTCTTTCTGGTAGACCGTCAGCCGGTACTCGCCATCGAGGTCGATCGCCGCATAGGAGTCGTTCTGATAGACCAGATCGAACGTCTCGTTGAGCAGCCGTTCCAAGGTCTCGACGTTGCGCTGGCGCAGCTCGGCCCGCAACTCGCCGTAGGTCGTCTGGAGCGTCTCGGCTTCTCCGTACAGCGACTCGAGGTGCGCACATTGTGCGTCGACGCGCTCGAAGCGCTGACGGAGCCGCTTGAGGTCGGCGAGTTTCTCTTCGACGCCGCCAATCGCCCCCTGGACCTCGTCGCGTTCGGACTCGAGGTCGTCGAGTTTCTCCTCGACCTGCTCGATGTACTGCTCGGCGTTTCGCTTGTCCTCGCGGGCGGTTTCGACCCGCTCGTCGTCGAATTCGGACTCGAGATCGCGCTTACGCTCGCGTTTTGCTGAGAGGGTCTCGCGGCGCTCGTCGTTCATCTCCTCCCAGTCCGCGATGCGCTCGCGAAGCGTGTCGATCTCGCGTTCGAGAGTAGCCCGTTCGTCGGCGATCTCGGCGATCCGCTCGAGGCTCTGCAGCGTCGCTTTGAGCTCCCCGCGCTCGGAGTTGATCTCGCCGAGGGCGGCCCGTGCGTCGGCCACGTCGTCCTCGCGTTCGTCGGCAGCGGACCGCTTCGCGTCGGCCTCGGCCTCGTACTCGTCGGCGTCCGCTCGCAGCTGCTCGCGTTGCTCGCGTCGGTCCGCGATGGTCTCGCGTTTCTCGGCGAGTAACTGTTCGATGTTCTCGCGGTTGTCCTCGAGTCGGTCGACTTTCCGTTCGGCCTCGCACAACGTCTCTGCGCGGTCGATTCGGGCGTCTAGCTCGTCGCGTTCAGCCTCGAGTTCTTCACGTTCGGCCGTCAAGTCATCACGCTCTTCCCGACGTTCGTCCAGCACGTCAACGTGTGGCGAGTGCTCGACAGGCTGGCCACACTCCGGGCATTTGCCCTCCTCGAGCAGCCGTTCACCCTCCTCGATCGCGTTCTCTGCAGTCCGGATGTCCGCCGTGATGTCGGTGATCGCTGCAGTGATCTCCTCGCGATCGGCTTCGAGGGACTCGAGATGTGATTCGGCCGCGCCGAAGTCGACGGACGCATCTTCGAACAGCGCCCGTGCATCTGCGATCTCCGCCTCAAGCACCTCGAGTTTCGCTTCGCGCTCGACGATTGCCTCCTCGTCGGCGTCGATCCGATCCGTGAGCGCGTCGGCTTCTTCTCGCGCGGTCTCGGCCTGCGCCTCGCGGTCGTCGGCTTCCTCGCGCAGTCGCTCGATCTCGTTTGTCCCCTCCGTGATCGTCACCCGGACGTCCTCGAGATCGTCGCGGAGCTCCTCGTCGCGGGCCTCGAGTTCCTCGATTCGGGTCTGAATGGCTGTATCGTCGGGATCGGCCGTCTCGAGGGCGACCTCCGCGAGCAGTGCTGTGCGCTCGTCGGCGAGTTCCTCGCGTCGCGTCCTGCGCTCGCTGATCTCGTCGCTCGCGTCCTCGCGCTCCCGTTCGGTGGCCTCGATTTTCGATCGGAGGTCGTCGATTTCGTCCTCGAGCGTCTCGATTTCCGCGCGGGTTTCCTCGTGACGGTCGAGGACGTCTTCGGCTGTCTCGAGGGTCTTCTGGGCCTGCTCGCGCTGCGTTTCGTAGTGATCGATCTTGTCGCTGATTTCGGCGCGGCGGGACTCGAGTTCGTTGAGTTGGTCGTGGAGGTCCTGTGCTTCCTTTTCCTCGATCTGTTCCTGTAGGTCCTCGAGCACCTCGCGTTGTCCATTGAGGACCGTTTTGACGCCGAGTCGCGCATCGCTGGCGCGTTCGCGGTAGTCCTCGAGTGCCCCCAATTGGAGGAGGTCGTCGATCATGTCCTGGCGGTCGCTCGGCGAGGCATGGATGAGCTTGTTGACCTCCCCCTGGCGGACGTACGCGCAGTTGACGAACGCCTCGGCGTCCATTCGCAGAAGCTCGGTCACCTCGCGGCGGACGTCGCGGGCCCCCTCGATCGTCTCGGTCGGCGTCTCGAGGACGCATTTCGCGGTCGTCGCACGGTCACCGCGCAGTTTGAGGCGGCGCTCGACGTGGTACTCGCGGCCGTCGTGGGTAAACCACAGTTCGACCTCGCTTTCGTCTTCGCCGGTCGTGATGACGTCGTCTAACGTGCGATCATCGAGGGCTTTCGAGCCGTAGAGTGCGAAGAAGACGGCCTCGAGCAGGGTCGATTTCCCACTGCCGTTGACGCCGTGGACGACGGTGACGCCGCGCTCGAGGGAGAGGTCGGCGTCGCCGTAGCACTTGAAGTTTAGCAGGCGGACGCGGTCGACCCTCATGCGAAATCACCCAGGGAGGCGGTGTCAGCGTCAGCAGGATCTTCGGTTTCACCGGTCTCATCGGTCGTTTGCTCGGCTGGGTCGGCTGCCACCTCGGTGCGGTCGCCCGCATCGGCAGCGCTGGTGGCTGCCGAATCGACTGGGGAGTCGGATTCGTCGGCAAGGTGGTCGGCGACCGTCGTCACGTCCTCGTCGCCCGGCTCGCGGTCCGGCGCGGGCTCGAAGGCTGCTCGGTCCTCATCGAGCAACTCGCGAACCCGTCGCTCGACGGTCTCGCGGACGTTCGAGTCGGCGAGGTCGCCGTTCCGGACGGTCTCGTCGATCTCGAGGGCGGCATTGCTGAGCCCCAGTTCGCGGACGCGCTCGCGGACGGCGTCGTCCGGATTGGCGAAGCTGACCGACACCTCGTCGTCTTCGTCGGGGAGGTCGCGGCGGTCGTTGACACGAGCGACGAGCGCCCCGCGGTCGATCGCGAGTTCTTCGATCGCCGCGGGCGTGATCGGGCAGCCCTCGCCCTCGATCGTGACGATGACGACGGCATCGTCGAGGTCGTGTTGACGGACCCGCTCCTGGACGCGATCGATCCCCTCGCCATCCTCGAGGTCGACGTCGACGAAGACGAACGCGCGAGTATCGGTGAGCCCGCGGCGGCTGATCGCGACCGACTCGTCGAAGTCGACGATGTTGTAGCCACGATCTTCGCGTTCGCTGGCGCTTGCCCGTTCGGTCGAGCCACAGTAGGTGACCCACGTGTCACGCACCTCCGCAGTGTCGGGTTTGTGGTTATCCCCAAGCAGGACGGCGTCGAAGTCGACCGTCGACTGCTCGAGGACGGTCTCGGTGTCCCAGTCTGCGTGGGCGAAGGGTTCGAAGAGGCCGTGGCTCACCAGCGTGGCATGGTCGGCCCTCTCGGGGACTGGATCGAACGCGTACTCGAGGTCGTCCCGGCGCGAGCGGGGAACGAAGTCAAGACCGTAGAAGGCAGCGTCGCCGACGACGACCGGGTCGGCACCGAGTCGGGTTGCCAGCCCGAGATCCGCAAAGAGATCGAGCCACTGGGCGTCGCGTTTCGACTCGTGGTTGCCGACGACGGCGAGAAAGGGAATGTCGGCGTCGGACAGCGTCCGGAGCACGTCGATCGTTCCCTGGAGGTCGACCAGACTCGGCCGGCGGTCGTGAAAGAGGTCGCCGGCATGGACCACCGCGTCGACGTCGTCGGCGACGGCGTCCTCGACGACCGAGCGAAACGCCTCGAGGAAGTCCTGTCGTCGCTCGGGCGAGTTGTACTGCTGGTACCCGATATGGGTATCGCCCGTATGAATAACCCGCGTCATTGGCCAGTGGTTGGCGAGCCTGCACTAAAGGGATTCCGTGAGTGGAGTGAAAGTAAAGCTGGACCGTCAGCCGGAGTGAGACGTCTCGTCGCGGGTCTCGGCCGGCACGAACCGCGAGGCGATCCAGCCGATTGCGGCGGCGATACCTGCGGGAATCGCAACGAGAAGCAACAATCCAAAGAAGGCACCAACGGGTCCCCCGGACCCGCCGTCGACAGTGACGCCGGGCCCGAACGCGATTAGGGGAACTGACACCAAGACGAGAGAGACGGCGTAGCAGGTCTTCGCGATCGCCTCCTGGACGGTCCGACAGCGGACGAGATAGCCGGTCGCACCGAGCCACACGACGGGACCGAGAAAAAGGACCCAGCCGCTCTCGGTGACGATCAACAACACGAGGGTTTCGACGACGCCGACGACGAGTCCACCAGCGATGCCGACAAGAGCAGTAAGCGCGTTGTCAATGAGTCCGTCCGGATCCAGCAGTCGCTCCGAGTCGTCATCAGCGAACGCATCAGTCTCTCCGCGAGTAGCAAACGAGTCGGCATCCGTATCGGCAGCGGACCGACGCTCGGTCGCATGGTCGGCGGTCGTCGATTCCGTGGGGAGATCCGCCCAGCAGTGCATGCAGTACGTCGCCGTCTGCCCGACGGGTTCCCCACACTCCGGACAATGCGGATCGAGGGAACCCTCACTCATCGCTACGACCCGGTCGAACGAGTCTCGTGGCAGTCGCGGTCATCGGTCGATCGTTTTCGGAGACAAGACACTGCCCACTATTAACATGTTCGTGCGACAAGCGGCGGAGAAGACGCGTTCGACGCGCGAAGCGGTACCAAGAGAAACGTCGGTGATCTCCGTCAACGAGCAACAGCGACGAACTCGAGAGGCCGATCAGGCGTCGATGTCGAGACTGTAGAGACGCTTGCGGGCGTCCGAGAACGAAAAGCGCGAATCGACGACGTTCTTCTCGTCGAGTCGGTTGAGCGCGTACCGAACCGTCCGGGACGGCAGCAGCGTCTCGTCGGCGATCTGCTGTTGGGTCATCGTATCGTTATATTCGAGAACTTTCGCGACGAGTTTCGCGCTCGGCGGGAGCTCGCGAACGTCGTCCCACGTTCCCCGCTCGCTGGTCTCCTGTTGGAGGGGCTCTGAAGCACTCATCTTACTCCACCATTCCGAATACGGGGTAATAATATTTTCTATTCCACATAATGCTTATCAGTAATACAACGCAGTTGAGTGAACCTACCCGAAGCCTCTTAAGAACCAACACCCAAAGGACGGGTGATGAGCGACACTGTGGACGACGTCGACCTCCCATATGATGAGGACGAGGCGTCCCAACAGGAGAAAATCCAGGCGCTCGAGGAACGGCTGGAGATCCTCGAGGCGCAAAACGAGGAGATGCGTGACAAGCTCCTCGACGCCAACGCCGAGAACAACAAGTACCAGCAGAAACTCGAGCGGCTCACACACGAGAACAAGAAACTCAAGCAGTCCCCGCTGTTCGTCGCCACCGTCCAGGAGATCACGGACGAAGGCGTCATCATCAAACAACACGGGAACAACCAGGAGGCGCTGACCGAAGTTACCGACGAGATGCGCGCCGATCTCGAGCCTGACGCACGGGTAGCGGTCAATAACTCGCTGTCTATCGTCAAGCCGCTCTCGAGCGAGACCGACGTGCGCGCTCGCGTGATGGAAGTCACCGAGAGCCCGGACGTCAGCTACGAGGACATCGGCGGACTCGAAGAGCAGATGCAAGAGGTCCGCGAGACCGTCGAGATGCCCCTCGAGAAGCCCGAGATGTTCGACGATGTCGGGATCGACCCGCCGAGCGGCGTCTTGCTCTACGGACCGCCGGGGACCGGGAAGACGATGCTCGCCAAAGCCGTGGCCAACCAGACCGACGCTACCTTCATCAAGATGGCTGGCTCGGAACTGGTCCACAAATTCATCGGCGAGGGTGCAAAGCTCGTCCGCGACCTCTTCGACGTCGCCCGCGAGCACGAGCCCGCCGTTATCTTCATCGACGAGATCGACGCCATCGCCGCCAAACGGACGGAGTCCAAGACCTCCGGCGACGCCGAGGTCCAGCGGACGATGATGCAACTCCTCTCCGAGATGGACGGCTTCGAGGAACGTGGCGAGATCCGCATCATCGCTGCCACCAACCGCTTCGATATGCTCGACCGGGCCATCCTCCGTCCCGGCCGGTTCGACCGCCTCATCGAAGTGCCAAAGCCCAACCAGGAGGGCCGCGAGATCATCTTCGAGATCCACACGCGCGGGATGAACGTCGCCGACGATGTCGACTTCGCCGAACTGGCCGAAGAGGCCGAGGAAGCCTCCGGTGCCGACATCAAGGCCGTCTGTACCGAAGCCGGTATGTTCGCCATCCGCGACGACCGCACCGAGATCCGGATGGAAGACTTCCGTAGCGCCTGGGACAAGGTGCAAGCCGAATCCGAGGACACCGAGGACGTCTCGAAAACCTTCGCCTGAATACGCTCTCGAGGTCGACGGCGATCTTTCTCTTCGCTTTTGGTTCGCTCGAGTCACCGCTCTCGTCGACAGGGCTGCCGTCAGAAATGGAGACCGGGGCCGTCGTTACAGTGCGGCGAAAACGAGCCACGGCACGATGAACATAGCCAGCGTCAGCACTGCGAGGATCAACACGTATCCGATACCCGTTCCTGCTGCGGCCAGCCACGCCGGATGCTCGAATTCACTGCGATCGACTGCCATATCAACGCTATCCGGTGACGATCGCATAAGCGTACCGGAACACCGACTCGAGCATCGTCGTTCTCTGCGGGTCTAGTCCGCTAGCGGTAGACGTTCTGATACCGATCACGATACTCCCTGAGGGCGAGTCGCGCTCTGCGCCGCGAAGTGAATCCGAAGCCGACGGCATCGCAGTGCTTGTCGTCACATTCCCAGCGAAACGTATCGGAATCGGGATCGCGCGTCACCGACGCGTCCGTCTCGCACCGCGGACAGGTCCACCCCCACCGGATATCGCCTGCGTCCACACTCGGACGGTCCATCTGGATCTACGCCGGAGTTGTAGTAGGCACGGAAAAGCCTCCGCCTCGACAGATTGCGACTTTAAGTGGGGGCGGACCAGCACCCACACTCGGTCGGACGCGCAACGGCTATGCCGGCCGAATCCAGGCGAGCTGCTCGCCCTGCTCGAACTCCTCGTCTTCCCCGATCGCAACCTCCTCGAGCGTGCCGGTCACCGGTGCCGGCACGTCGGCGCTTACCTTCTCGACCTGAAACTCACAGATCGCGTTACCCTCCTCGACACGACTGCCCTCGGCTGCGAACCAGTTGACGACGACACCGACGTCCTCGTCCGCGTCGTCGGGCCAGTGATCGGCCGTCTCGACGGCGATGCGGTCATCGGTCCCGCTCATTCGTCCCCTCGAACGGCACGAACGGCAGTCGCGATATCGTCCGTCCCCGGAACGACCTCGTCTTCCATCGGTCGCGCGTACGGGATCGGCACGTCCGGAAGGGCGACCCGCTCGACGGCCTCGAGATCGTCGAGTCCGGCCTCGGCCACGCTCGCGATGATCTCGCCGGTGACGCCGTACGAGCGGTAGTCCTCGTCGACGACGACCAGATGACCGGTCTTGGCGACGGAGTCGCGGATGGTCTCGGTGTCGAGGGGCACGAGCGTCCGGAGGTCGACGACCTCGACATCGATTCCGTCGTCGGCGAGGTCTGCAGCGGCCTCGAGCGCGCGGTGGACGTGCAATCCGAGGGTGACGACGGTTACGTCCGCGCCCTCGCGTTTGACGTCAGCATTGCCGAATGGAATCGTGTAGTCGTCCTCGGGAACCCCGGTCTTCGGGCCGTCCGGTGCCGGCAGCCAGCCGATCCCCATCAGCCGCTTGTGGAACATGTAGACGACCGGGTCGTCGTCGCGGATGGCGTTGTGCATCAACCCCTTCGCGTCGTAGGCGGTCGAGGGCACGACGACTTTCATCCCCGGGAGATGTGCGAACGTCCCGTAGAGGGTCTGGGAGTGCTGGGCGGCGTCGTTGTACGTCCCACCTACGGCGGCGGTAAGCACCATCGGGACGTTCACCGAGCCGCCGCTCATGTAGGTGTTTTTGGCCATCTGGTTGTAGATCTGATCCATCGCGACGCCGAAGAAGTCGACGAACATCAGCTCGGCAATTGGGCGCATCCCCTCCTGAGCTGCACCGACGGCGGCGCCGAGGTATGCGGTCTCGCTGATCGGCACGTCCATGATGCGGTCGCGGCCGAATTCATCCAACAGCCCCTCGGTGCTGTCGAAGATACCGCCGTAGTCCGCGACGTCTTCGCCCATGTAGAAGACCTCGTCGTCCTCGCGCATCTCGTGGGCGATCGCCTCGACCATCGCTCGGCTCATCGTCAACGACCGGTCTGCCTGCTGTCCGCTCGCGTCGTCTTCCTCTTGTTGTGCCATCAGTCGTCACCTCCCGTGTCCGCAGCCGACGGCTCGCTGTCTGTCACGCCCGAGGGTGGATTCACGAACACGTCCTCGTAGGCGTCGTCCGGATCTGGTTCGGGCTGGTCTTTCGCCCACTCGATCGCCTCCTCGACGCGGTCGTGAGCTCGCGAGCGCAGATCGTCGATCGTCTCGTCGTCGACGCCGTGGGCCCGAAGGCCCGCCTCAAGTCGCTCGATCGAATCCCGTTGCTCGGCGGCGTCTTTGTCCTCGTCGGGGCGATACGCTTCGGGATCGCCCATGAAGTGACCCATGCGCCGATGCACCTGTACCTCGAGCAGCGTCGGCCCGTTTCCGTCGCGAGCGCGTCCGACGGCTTCTCTGGCGGCGTCGTAGACGGCGACGGCGTCGTCAGCGTCCACGCGGGCGCCGTGAAGGCCGAACCCGTCGGCGCGCTGGGCACCGTTCTCGACGTCGGTGACGCGCGCTTTAGGCATACTGATGGCCCAGTCGTTGTCCTCGACGACGAAGACGACGGGGAGATTCTGGACGCTTGCGAGGTTGAGCGACTCCAAGAACGCGCCCTGATCGATCGCGCCCTCGCCGAGGAACGCGACCGCGACGCTGTCGGTGTTCCGTTGCTTTGCGGCTAAACCGGCACCGACCGCCGGCGGACAGCCTTCGGCGATGATGCCGCTACACGCGAACTTGACGTCGGGATCGAACAGGTGCATATGCCCTCCCTTTCCGCCACTCAGCCCGCTTTCGCGACCGAAGATCTCGGCGGTCATCCGCTTCAAGTCGACGCCCTTCGCAATAGCGATGTGGTGTGGCCGGTGCGGTGCCGTGACCGTATCGTCATCTCGGAGATGTTGGCAGACCCCCGCGCCGGAGGCTTCATGACCTGCGGCGAGGTGCAACTCTCCCGGGATTGGCCCGGCGGAGATGTCGAACGCGGGCTGTTTGCCCGCCATGTACTCCTTCTGGAGTCGTTCCTCGTACTGGCGCGCCGTTACCATGTTCTCGTACATCTCTTGTAACTCGTTAACAGCCACCATGATTCCTGTAGACGTAACGGAACGGATCAACAAATAGCTATGCCGAGTGGGAGGAGTCATCGAAAGCGCACGTTTCGGACCGTTTTTACCGGGTGACCCGCTACGGACACCCAATGACGAAAATCGTCGTGGTGGACAATCACGGACAGTTCACCCACCTCGAGCGCCGGGCGCTTCGCGACCTCGGCGTCGACACGGAACTGATCGACAACGACACGCCTCCAGAAGAGGTCGATGCCGACGGCGTCGTCCTCTCCGGTGGTCCCGACATGGATCGGATCGGAAAGTCGACCGAGTATCTCGAGGCGGACATGCCGGTGCTTGGCATCTGTCTGGGGATGCAACTAATCGCCGAGGAACTCGGCGGGCAGGTCGGGAGCGGCGAGTACGGCGGCTATGCCGACGTGTCGGTCGACATCGTCGACGAAAACGATCCCCTGACCGGATCGCTGCATCCCGAAACCCGTGTCTGGGCGAGCCACGCCGACGAGGTCACAGAACTGCCCGATGGGTTCGAACTGACGGCGAAAAGCGACGTCTGTGACGTCGAGGCAATGAGCGACACCGATCGGGATATCTATGGCGTCCAGTGGCACCCGGAAGTCGCTCACACCGAGGAAGGTGACGAAATCTTCGAGAACTTCCTGTCGATCTGCGAATCCCAGTAATCTCGCGGCTACTCTCGCGCTGTGGAATACATCTCGGACGAAAACTGCGTTCGTATCGCGATCCGATCGTCTTTGAACGGTCAGTAAGAGCGCATCAGGTCTGCCAAGCGAGCGAGAGTGTCGTATCGGATTCGATCCAGGCCGCATCGTTTGTTGTGTCGAAGATACGAACAGTACCATCGTTCGTCTCTTTTGCGGCACATCGGGCGGGTTCGGACGGTGCTTCCGACATAGTAGGTTGGCGTCGGATGAGAACTAGCCACACACCATATAGGTCTTGTGTCTTGCCGACGGTCCACAAGCGGAACACGATGGTCGACGAGCGAAACCTGAAACCGGATGAAAACCGAGCGAAATCGTGTCGGGACTCGGCCGAGAGTCGCTCAACCGGCAACCCGCGACGACTCGGCGACGATCCAGCGACTATTCGGCCGGTTTCTCGCGCGCGGGACCCCGTTGGTGGAGTTCGATTCCGACATCGTCCGGCTCGAGGACGTCTGGCAGTTCCTCGTCTCGGTCACCGGTGATATCGGCGAGGATCTCCCGAATGTAGGCGTTGAACAATTCCGGATGCTCGCTCATCGGGAAGTGACCGATTTCGGCGAGTTCGATCGCTGTTGCTCCCTCACCAACTCCCTCGGCAGTCTGGCGGCCGTCCTCTGGCGTGGTCAGGTAGTCGTACTCGCCGTTGGCGATATAGAGGGGACACTCATCGGCGTTGACCTGATCGAGCTTGTCGCGGTAGTCGTGATCGACGGAGTAGTAGTAGAGATCGCCCTTGAATACTCCCGTTGCACCCTGTTCGTAGAGGTACATCGTCTCGCGGCAGGTCTGTTCGGGACTCTGAGGTGCCATCAGCCCCCAACACGAGTAGGCATTGACTTCGGTCGTGTTCACCTCAGGATGGTCGAGCCAGTCGATGTAGAACCCCGGGCTATGCGCACCACATTCGAGGCCGATCAGCGCTCGGAATCGCTCGGGATACCAGTCGGCTAACTCGAGCGCGATGTTGCCGCCCATGCTCGAGCCCATATAGATAGGGTCCTCGAGTTCGAGGGCGTCGGCAAGGTTGACGAGCGTCTCGGTAAACTTCTCGGCGGTCATCGTGTAATCGTCGGTCCACCACTTCTGGGTCGTCGGCGGCACCGACTTTCCGTGATAGGGCAGGTCGTGGGCGATGACGCGGAACTCCTCGGTGATTTGCTCGTCAGTCAGGAGATGGCGCCATTCCTGACAGTTGTTGCCGGCCGTATGCTGACAGAGGAGCGGAATGCCGTCCTCAGGACCGTTCTCCTCGAAATAGATCCGATGGTTGACGCCCTCGACCTCCGTGTGGACGTACGACCCACTGATCGGTTCGACATCACCTGGCTGGTAGGTCGTCGACATGTTAGCTCCCTCCGTCGTTGTGTGCGACCCGCATCAGATCGAGCGTTCGCTGGAACGCGCGGAGATGCTGGAAGATCTTCTTGTTGTTACCGGTCAACTGGAGGTGGCCGTCCTCGTTGCGAACCGCGGTCCGATAGTGCGACGCGATGATTTCGTGGTTGAACGCGGGTGGTGTCTCCTGGACGAACTCCTCCCAGGCTTCGCGGTCGCCCTCGACGCCGAACGACCACTGGTTGTTCATCGTCGGATTCGGCACGAGTTGGGCGATCTCGCCGCCGTCCATCTCGAGAAGGACGCGCTCGTCACCGATTCCGACGTAGAAATTCTCGGAAAATTTGTTGTGTCCACGTACCTTCATCTCCGGATCGTTGTTGACGGTCTCTTTATACGACTCCCACCACTCGTGGGTGCCGAGTTCTGTATCGTTCATCGAAACCACACGGCACGTTCGCCGAACGACCGGAAGTAGCTCACACAATAGTACCCGATAGCTCGAGCGTGAATACAACGTCAAATATCAATAGACGACTCGTTGGACTCTATCACACGGCTATGTCAGTCGCGGCCAGCGGCCCAATCGACCGTCAGTGTCTTCAGCGTCCGCTTGGATATGAGTACTGATGACAGTCGACACTGTCGGCCGCTTCGAACGCGCACTCGAGGGACTCGAGGTGGGGTTCGAGCGCGTTCTGGCCGCCGATGCGAGCAAGCGGATCGAAACGATCGTCGAGGAGCCAGCCGTCGGCGCGCCGCTGCCGTTCGAAGGCGTCACGCTCCCCGAATCGGTAACGACAGAGCCGACGAGTGCCGACCTCGAGGCCGCCCCGACGGGCGTGACGCCGGTCGGCTTCGCGATCGCGGAGTATGGTACCGTCGCCGTCGAGTCGACGGTCGATGGCGTGGAACCGATCAGTCTCTATTCGGATCGCCACGTCGCGGTCGTCGCAGAAAGCGATGTGGTCCCGGATCTGAGTGCCGGATTCGACCGTCTCGAATCGACGTTCGAGCGGGGGCGGGACAGCGTCGTCTTCGCGACCGGCCGGAGCGCGACCGCCGATATGGGCGATCTCGTCCACGGCGTCCACGGCCCCGGTGACGTCGACGTGATCGTCCTGGAGGACCGCTAAGATGGCCCAGCGAACCCGATCGCAGCAGGCCGACCACATCCGTCACCTGCTCGAGACCGAAGGCGATGCCGTCCACGCGAAAGCCAGTTCGTTCGACGACCAACGGGGTGACGCGTACGCTGCGGCTGACAACCTCGAAGCGCTGCGAACCGAAGCGCGGGCGATCAAGGAAGATGCTATCGATCAGCTTCCCGATTTGATCGACACCGTCAGGGACGCGGTCGAGGCCAACGGCGGCACTGTCTACGTTGCCGACGATGCAGCGGACGCGAACGCGTACGTCGCCGATGTCGTCGACGCCCAGACCGAGGAACACGGGATCGCCGGCGACGGGGACACGCCGTCGGTCGTCAAATCGAAGTCCATGACGACCGAGGAGATCGACCTCAACGACGCGCTCGCGGCCGCGGGAATCGAGGTTACCGAGACCGACCTCGGCGAGTGGGTCCTCCAAGTTGCCGACGACACGCCCTCGCATATCGTCGGCCCGGCGATGCACCTCGAGCGGTCGGAGATCGCCGAACTGTTCAACGAGCGGTTCGATCCCGACGAGCCGTTCGAGACCGCCGAAGAGTTGACACGGTTCGCCCGCGACTATCTCGCCGACCACATTCAGGAGGCCGATGTGGGGATCACCGGCGCAAACTTCGTCGTCGCCGACAGCGGGACGATCACCCTCGTCACGAACGAGGGCAACGCGCGCAAGTGTGCGGTCACGCCCGACACCCACGTCGCGATCGCGGGCGTCGAAAAGCTGATCCCGACGCTTGTAGACCTCGAGCCGTTCGTCGATCTCATCGCCAAGAGCGCGACGGGCCAGTCGATCGCACAGTACGTGACGATGCTCTCGCCGCCGACCGACTCGCCGACGCTGGACTTCGACGACCCCGAGGAGCCGATTACGGCCGGCGACGCAGGGAAGGCAGACCGGGACTTCCACCTCGTCTTGCTGGACAACGGCCGGATGGACATGCGCGAGGACGACCAACTCCGAGAAACGCTGTACTGTATTCGGTGTGGGGCCTGCTCGAACTCGTGTGCGAACTTCCAGTCCGTCGGCGGCCACGGCTTCGGTGGCGAGACTTACTCGGGCGGGATCGCAACCGGCTGGGAGACCGGCGTCCATGGCCAGGAGTCGGCCGCCGAGTTCAACGACCTCTGTACCGGCTGCTCGCGCTGTGTCGACGCCTGTCCGGTCAAGATCGATATCCCGTGGATCAACACCGTCGTCCGGGACCGGATCAACCGCAGCGAGGAGCCGGCAGCCACCGACTTCCTCGTCGACGGCCTCACGCCGGATATGGAGGAGGGTGGCCTCGACCTCGGCAAGCGCTTCTTCGGCAACATCGGCACGGTCGCGAAAGCCGCCAGCGCTACGGCACCCGTTTCGAACTGGCTCGCAGACGCCGACTCCGTCCGCGGGCTGCTCGAGCGCACCCTCGGAATCGACCGCCGCCGTGACCTGCCCGCGTTCCAGCGCGAATCGCTCGTCGACTGGTTCGAGAAGCGAGGTGGGGAAGCCGCCTCGAGTCGACGGGCGTCTCGAGCCAATCAAGCAGATATCGACCGCGAGGTCGTCCTCTATCCCGACGTCTACACGAACTACGTCGACGTCGACCGCGGGAAAGCCGCGGTCCGAACACTCGAGGCGTTGGGCATCCCGGTGCAAGTCCCGGACTTGCCCGAGAGCGGACGCGCGGCGCTTTCCCAGGGGATGGTCGCGACCGCAGACCGGCAGGCAAGCCGGCTCTTTGCTTCGCTAGCGGAGGACCTCGACGCCGGCCGGGATGTCGTCGTCGTCGAGCCCTCCGATCTGGCGGCCATGCACCGCGAGTACGAACGGCTACTGCCTGAACGATCGTTCGAGCGCTTACGCGACAGGAGCTACGAGATCTGTGAGTACGTCTACGGACTGCTCGAGAACGGGGCCGACCCGTCGGCGCTGTCGACCGGCGATGGCGCAGAGCCGATTGCCTATCACTCCCACTGCCAGCAGCGCACGCTCGATCTCGAGGCACCGACGGTCGCCGTCCTCGAGCGGTGTGGCTACGCGCCCGAGACGACGAGCGCCGAGTGTTGTGGGATGGCCGGCTCCTTCGGCTACAAACACGAGTACTACGAGTTGAGTGTCGACGTTGGTCAGCGGCTCGCCGAGCAAATCGACGGCACAAAAACGGTCGTCGCGTCGGGCACCTCGTGTGGCGATCAACTCGAGGGACTGCTCGAGCGCGACGTGCCACATCCGATCGAGTTGCTGGCACCGGGGTATCGGGTGTAGCGGTCGTCGGCACATCCGTTCGAGTGATTCGTGGTACTCACCGGTTCGTCGCTTCGTACCGGCGTTCACCGGAACACAGCCACGCCGCTCACACGTCGATCACCGGCGTAGCACCGGCTAGTCACTCTCAAAGAGACCGAAAGAAGCTGTTCGGAACGCGAGATCGCGTCCGTTATGCCTCGAACAGTTCGTCGACCGCTTGCCGAGCCGCGAGCGCGGCATCGTCGGCAACCTGTTCGGGGTCGGCCTCGGCGTCGCCCTCGGGCACGTTGAGGTAGACGTCGACCTTGAGGACGCCGTCTTCGAACGTCACGGTGACGTCGAGATCGCGAACGGCCGACTGTTTGTACTGCGAGAAGACGTAGCCTTCCGCAGCGTCCGACGCCGTCTGGACGACGTCGTCGGCCGTCGGCTCGTCAGTCGGCATTTATGCGCCGCCAGCGCCGGGACCGCCTGCCGGGCTCGGACCGCCGCCCATGCCGCCACCGAGCAGTTCTTCGAGCTCGTCCTGCAGGCCCTCGAACTGGTCCTGGACGCGCTCTTCTTGCTTCTCGAGGGTCTCGACGCGGAGTTCGAGCGAGTCGACCTTCTCCTCGAGGTCTTCTTCTGCCTGGTCGTAGTCGGTCTCGACGAGCAGCTCGCCGACGCTGCGGTACATGGTCGTCTCCTCGTCGATGTTCTCGAGTTCGTCGAGGGCGTTCTGGGCCTCGGTGAGACCGGTTTCAGCTTCCTGCTTCTGGACAGCCACTTGCTGTGCCGTCTCCTGCAGGTCCTGTAGCTGTTCGATTTTCTCCTGTGCTTCCGGCGGCAGGTTTCCTTGCATACCTCGACCGTCGCCCTCCGGACTGATAAAGCCAAGCTTTGTGGTTCGTCCGGGTCGGCATCCGACCGGCTTTCGACTCCCGACCGGACTCATTCCGATCCGCTGCCGTCCGTCGCAACCGCGTCCGTTCCGCCCGCCGGCGTCGCAGCGCTATCGGTTCGGATCGTGAGGTAGCCACCGACGAGGAACACCGTTCCCCAGAGCAGGAAGGCGACATCCCAAAGGACGATCGGGCCGGGGCCGGCGGGCCAGACGTGGTGAATCTCGAGCAGGTGATGGTTCACGACTCCCTCGACGAGGTTGAACACGCCCCAACCCATGATCACCGCGCCGAACAGCGTCCGGCCGGATTTCGGCACCGGTCGAAATCGCCACGCACGCGAGAACAGGACGAGCCCGATGATCGTGAAGGTGTACGTGCCGAGGTGAAAGAGCCCGTCAGCTACCACGTTCAATCGCAGGTTCGTCGCGACGCTCGCATCCGGATGGGACGATAGCATGTGATGGAACTGGAGGAGCTGGTGGAACACGATCCCGTCGAAGAACCCGCCGATCCCCACTCCGAGCGCGAAACCGGCGACCACGAGGGGCTTGGCGTCGGCGTCGAGGCCGAGCCATGTCGCAGGCTGTTCCGTCATATGGGTGGTTCGAAAGCGAGGATAAAGACCGCGCGGCCTGCCGGCACAGGTCTCCAACGGGCCGTCCCTACTGGTCGGACTCGAGGATGCCCACACCGGCGTCGGCAGTCCGCTCGGCGACGTCGATCAGCGAGAACCAGGTATTGAGTGCGGCCCGCAGAGCGATCACGTCGTCGGCGTCGATCTCGATGTAAACGCGAGGGCCGTCCCGTTCGATGGTCGTCCGCGAGCGATCGTCGTCGATTTCGCCGATCTCGCGGGCGACGCTGTCGACGACGAGTTCGGCACGCGCGGCGCTCTCGTAGTCGAACTCGAGGGTCGCGTCGTGAGAAGACACGCTGACGCGTTACTGGACGTCGACTTCCTTGACGTCGCGGCTGCGTTCTTTCAGGAGCACGCGGTGGCCGCAGTAGGGACAGCGGACGCCGCCGTACTCGTCGAGCTGGACGTCGCGTTTACAGCGAGAGCATTTGTAACTCATACTGGACCTGAAGAGGGTGTTATTCGTCGTCCTCGGCGAGCGCAGCGCGGATGGAGCGCTGGACGGTGCGGCCGGCGGGGGTCTCCGGGCGGTAGGCACCGCCGGTGAAGACTTCGCCGGTCTCTTCGTTCTTCCAGATGCCAGTGCCGACGCGGGTGACGTCGTCGCCGTCGACTTCGGCGTTCTGCATGTCGTCTTCGATCTCGCTGACGCGACGTCGTGCGACGCGGCCGTAGCGGGCACCGAAGCGGCCAGCGCTACCGACCTGTCCTTTCTTGGCCATAGTAGTGCTCTCTATCGCCAGCGGATTCTTAAACCTGTTGAGTCGCGTCGGTTCGTGGATGCGATCGGCTCCGATCACGACCCACTGAGCCGCTCGGCGACTGGCCACGCCAGCAGTTCCAGGAAGACAACCGCGAGTGCAGCGAGATAGCCGGCGACCGCAAGCGGCGTGGTGAACAGTCCCGATCCGATACCCGGTACCGCAAGTACTGTGCGAACGGCGAGGCCACTGACCGCCACCAGCGGGATGAGTGTGAGGACAGCGTCCGGTCGCTCGAGCATGGCTAATTATATCTAATTACAGCCATCCCGTTAAGGCTCGGACAACCAGCAGTAACTGACACTTCCATCGGGTACTGACAGTATTCGCGCTTACCGATACTGTGCATGACACAGCTCTTCGAGATTCGCTGGCGGCACCTATCCACCTGTTTCAGCGTCTAGTTACCGATGAAGAATGACGATCAAGCAAACGGTGACAACGTATTATGCGTTCGGTCGTGGACAGCGTACCCATGCGGCGACGACGCTATCTCGCCGCCGGGGGCGGTCTGGCGGCGACGCTTACGGGGAGTGTGGAAGCGATCGAACGAGAGGTCGCGAGGCGGAGGCGTGCCGTTCAGGACGACGGCGTCACCGAGATTCGAATCGTCGAGACGAACGCGCCCGTCGAGGGTGGATCGCTGCTCGAGGTGAGCGTGGCAGTCGAAAATACAGGCACGACGGCAGTGCGGGCAACAATCGAGAGTTTTTACGAAGACGAACAGCGATCGACCGTTGAAACGACGGTTGGTCCCGGTGAAACGGAGACGATCGACTACTTCAGTTATCGCACCTATCCAGTCAGCCAGGACGAGACAGTCACGGTCCGGTTTGAGACCGACGACGATACGGCCGAACGCACCGTCGACGTCCTCGCCGTCGAGGAATTGGACACCGCACAGCAATCACCGGACCCGGAGCTGACGGTACAGCCAGGGACGGCGGTGCTCTTCGAGGTCGAATCCGACGCGCTCGGGGAGTACGGTGGACGAACACAGTGGTTCGTCGATGGCGAGTATGTCGGTTGGTCGATGGGACCCTGGTTTAGCACGTACTACGGCCATCGGGGAGCCGACTACTGGCAGACGACGTTCGACTCGGCAGGCACCTACGAGGTCGCTGCTGCCGTCGGCGACGACGAGCCCCGCCGAGCGACGTGGACGATCACCGTGGCGGAAACCGGGACCGCCGCGCCGACCATCGAGGGCAAGCGGCCGGCCGACGAGTCACTCGCGGTGACCACCGACGAATCGATCGAGCTCGAGCTGGATGTCGCACACCCCGACGGCGCGCTCGACCGCGTCGTCTGGTGGCTCGGCCACGCGGACGTCGTCCTCGATGAGACAGCGGTGAGCGGGAGCGAAGACACCGCGACGCTCACGCTCGAGAGCGGCTGCCATGGGTGTCCGATCATCGCCTGGGTGATCAGTGAGAACGGAACGATCACGTCCGAACGGCCGTGGGTGATCGCCGACGTCGGCGAAACCGATGCAGACCTGGCCGTGTCGATCCTCGAGACGAACGATCCCGTCGACGCCGGCGAGGTGCTCGAGGTCACGGTGACGGTCGAGAACACGACCGACACCGAAATAACACAGGACGTCGATCTGATCGTCGGCCACGATCCCGAACTCGTCGACAGCCAGTCGGTGACCGTCGGCGGGGGCGAGTCCGAAACGATCGGTCTTGAGTTCGAAACGGCAGTCGTCAGGCGAACCCAGACGTTCCCCGCGCGGGTCGAAACCGAAGACAGCGCCGATGAACGGACGGTCGAGGTGATCGGCACCGAGGATATCGGACTGGACGTGACGATCGTAGAGACCAATGCACCGGTCCAGACGGGCGAGTTTCTCGAGGTGACCGCCGAGTTCGAGAACAGCCACACCACGGGACTTACGCGAGAGGTGCAGTTGATCGTCGGTCACGATCCGACGGTGGTCGATACGGCAGTGGTCTCGCTCGAGTCTGGCGAATCCGAGACGGTCACGATGGGGTACGAGACCGCAGTCATCAGGAATGCTCAAGAGTTCCCGGCCCGGATCGAAACCGAGAGTGATTCGGACGAGGTTCCTGTCTTCGTCTACGTCGACGAGCCGCCGCTGGCAGTGACGAACATCGAGACGAACGATCCGGTCACGACCGGCGATGTCCTCGAGGTGACCGCAACACTCGAGAACACTGCCGAGTCGGAGACGACCCAGGAAATCGAACTGATCGTCGGTCACGATCCCGAACTCGTCGATTCCCAGTCGGTGACGGTCGCCGGCGGCGAGACCGAGACGGTCGGTCTCGAATTCGAAACGGCGCTCGTCCGGCGAACTCAGACGTTTCCCGTACGGGTCGAAAGCGACGACGACGCGGCCGTCCGCGACGTCGAGGTGATCGGCACAGACGATGTCGATGTAACCGTGACGATCACCAGGACGAACGATCCCGTCGACGCTGGCGACGTACTCGAGGTGACCGCCGAAGTCGAGAACGCGAGCGAGGTCACCGTGACGCAGGATCTCGAGTTCGTTGTCGGTCACGATCCAACCGTCGTGGATAGCACGTCGAGACGGCTCGAACCGGGTGCCCGCGAGAGGGTCACGATGGCGTTCGAAACGGCACTCGTGGAAAACGACCAGGAGTTCCCGGTTCGTGTCGAGAGCGCCGTTGCCTCGGACGAACGGACGGTCCTCGTCTACGGCACCGACGACAGGGACATCGAGATCGAGTTCGTCGACTGCACGCAGGCAACCGTCTCCGGAACGTTCGAAGACGGCGACGACCTGACTGTCGAGACGCTCTTCGTCGACCCGGCGGGCGTCGGCAACGCCCATCCGGGGATCACGATCGGCGACGCGATCGATGCCCCGTTTTCCGGGACGATTCGGCTCCAGATCAGCGATAACGAGGGGGTCCTCGAGCGGACCGACGACGAGGTCGTCGTCGGACTCAGAGACGACGGCTTCGGCTCGACTATCGGGACCGTCTTCGTCAATTGGTTCGAATCGGATGAGCGCCGCGAAAGCAACCCAAACGACTGCATCGACGAACGCCGGCCCGAGCGGCCGACGATCGCACTCGAGGACGTCACGCCCGCGGAAGACGACAGCTACACAGTCACGTTCGGCTACGAGAACCCGAACGATCTCGAACTCTTTGGCGGCGCGTTCGTCGCGGGAACAACTGGGGACGAACCGCCCGCACTCGAACCCGGAACCCACACGTTCACCGTCGAGTGGACGCCCGAAACCGACGACGAGCGACTCGTCTGGGAGACCGACCTCGAGCACTACCTCTACGACGAGACGCTCCGGGCCGAGACGGAGCCAGCCGGTGAGTATCGAGATCCGGCGCCCGCGTTTTCGGTCGCCATCCTCGAGACGACAGAGCCCGTAGTGGCCGGTGAGACACTTGAAGTGACGGTCGAGGTCGAAAACGTCGGAGACGCCACTGGTTCTCAGGAACTCGCGCTCGCGGTCGACGAGCAGGTCGTCGACACCGCGCAGGTCAATCTCGAGGAAGGTGCGCTCGAAACGGTGACGCTGTCGTATCAGACTCGACCCGAGGACGTCGGCGAACTCGCGGTCACCGTTCGCAGCGAGGACGACGAGGCGACGGCGCAGGTGACCGTCGAGGAACCAGCCGAGCCAGCGACGTTCGAAGTGACAACTGTGAATTCGACCGATCCGGTCGAAGTCGGAGCCATACTCGAGGTGACCGCCGAAGTGACGAACGTCGGCACCGAAGCTGGCGAGACTGACGTGTACCTGGATATCGACCAGCAACAGGGCGTCGACACCCAACCTGTGTCACTCGCTGCCGACGAGACGGGATCAGTCACGCTGACGCATGCGACGACCCAGACGGATGTCGGCGACCGAACCGCAACCGTGCGCACCGACGATGACGCTGCGTCGATCCAGTTCACGGTGACTGAACCCGAAACGGCTGGCGAATCGCCCGACAGCACTCCCGACGAGCAACCGGAAGAGTCTGACTCGCCCGAGGAACCAGAACCACCGGAAGAGCCAGACAGTCCCCAGGAACCAGGACCACCGGAAGAGCCAGCCACTCCCGAAGAATCAGAGCCACCGGAGGAACCTGTCCCCTCCGAGGAACCGGAATCGCCCGACTCATCCGGAGACGAACAGACAGAAGACTCCCCGGCGGAGCCGGTTGACGAGCAGCCGGATGATCAACCAGTCGAACCGGTTGACGACTAGCTACCGCCGCGATCGGCGGCGCTCGAGCGGCCGGCTCACCGACGGCGACCAGCCGCACGCCCATTGTTAGCGCTACTGAAACTCCGCTTCAGCGAGCACGTCGTTCAAATCCGCCCGAATTCGCTCGCCCATCTCACGATCTCGAGCGGTCGTCACGACGCGGTTTTCTTGGACGCTCGAGCCGTCCCGAAGCAACATTCGAACGTTGCCGCCGTCGTCGGCGCGAGTGACCTTCGCGCGCATACCCGACTGAGAGCCCTTGCCGCCGGCGTCGATGGGGCCCGGAATGACCTTCTTGACGTGGGGGTGGCCCGCGACGGCGTGGATCGCCTCCATACCCGTCCGGCCGCCGATAAGCGTCGTGTGGCTGCCGCCGATCTTCTCGGCCGGCGGCGTCTCGACGACGTCGAGTGCGCGATTGCCGCGGCGCTCGAGGACGGCCTGCACTGGATCGTCGTCGTCGACGCGGTAGAACGGATGGTGGAGGTCCTCGCGCACGGCACGAATTACCGTCCGCGTGCCGCCGGCGTAGACTTCCTCGGGGCGCTTCCGACGGATCTCGTCGCCGATCAGTCCAGCGAAGTTTCGGAGTTCGATCGGCTCGTTCTCGCCGTCTTCCGGCGTCGTCGTGATCGTCGTCTCGCCGAGGACTTGCTCGTCGAGATCTGCCGACCCGTCGCGCTCGCGCGGCTCGTCCTCACCCGCGAGCATCGTGATGGTCGCTCTGTCGCGTGCCGCCTCGAGGACGATCGCCTCGGTGTTGGCGTCCCGGCAGACCAGACAGTAGTCGCCAGGTTTCTCGAGCGGCGATGCACAGTGGCGACACTCCATAATGGCGTCTTGACACTCCCCGTGTAAAACAGCCGTGTTTTTTCGGCCGGCTACCGTGGTGCTAGAACAGGTGCTCTATGATGGTCCGAACGGCCTCGGTATCAACGACCTCGTAGGGGATGCGAAGCGGCGAGATCGAAATCTGATCGGCGAGCACGGCGTGGCGGTCGGTGTCCTCGGGATCGGGGATGTCCCGGTTTGCCATTTGTTGCCAGAGTTTGTTCGTGAGCTGGAAGCCGCCGTCCTCGACTGTCGCATCCATCTCGTAGATTTGAGTCGGTCGCGTAATCGCATAGCCGTTCGGCTCGCGATCCGGCCGGGGAACGTTGACGTTCAGGTAGTCGACGCGGTCGAACAGGCCGGTTCCGGGCGCACCGCCGACGATCGTGGCGGTGATTTCGGCCGCCCGGTCGAAGGCCGCCGGCTCGAGCTCCCCGTCGTAGCCGAGCGTATCCATCGAGACGGCGATCGACGGCGTCTCGAGAAAAGCCGCCTCCATCGCGGCGCTGACCGTCCCCGACCGGGAAAGGACGTAGGCACCCAGGTTCGCCCCCGAGTTGCAGCCCGAGACGACGATGTCGGGTTCGGGATCTAAGGCGTTGACGCCGACGATGGCACAATCACAGGGGGTGCCGTCGACCGCGTAGCCGAGTTCGTGGTCGGTGTGGGGCACCGGTGAGGTAAAGGAATCCGCTTCCAGATCCAGCGAAAGATCGTCGGGCGACGAGCGCGTCCGGCCATACGAGAGCGAGCGACCGACGGCACTACGGTTCCGGTCGGGCGCGACGACGGTGACCGTGCCGACCGCCTGGAGGGCGTCGTACAGCGCCCGGATCCCGGGTGCGTCGATCCCGTCGTCGTTCGTCAGGAGAATGTGGGGGGCAGAATCCAGCTCCATTGCCGTATACACCGTCTAGCGGTCGACGTACCTATCAGTTTGGTTCGTCGGTGCGGCGTCCGCTACGAGGCCATATCGTCCGTATCCGCAAGTTTCGCCCCGCAGGCCGGGCAGTACCGCGAGCCGTCGGTGACGACTGCCTCACAGTCGGGACAGGAGATCGTGCTGGTCGGGTCGGGGCTGCTCTCGAGGGCCTCACCACAGGATTGGCAGTAGTCGTCGGTCGCCGACACAGCGGCCCCACAGGACGGACAGGCGTCGCCGTCCTCCCAGAGCACACGACGCCGTGAGTTCGAAACGTAGTTGTACGCGGCCCAGACGACGTTTCCAACCCCCAAAGAGAACCAGAACGTCAGCAGCGCGACGACGATGTGCGAGCCGACCGAGCCGAATTCACGGTCGACCATCACGACGCGGTCGGGCGTCTCCTCTTCGATTCGCCAGCCCTGCGCGACGAGGTCGTCGATCTCCTGTTGGACGCGTTTGCTACGCATGGGTGTCCGTTGGACACGAACGAGCAAAAGGCTGTCAGCGGCCCTATACGCGCTCGACGACAGTCGATCTTACCATGGCAGGTATCGCCGGAGACGAGCCAGCGTCGACGGCTCGTGGCGGACGCGTAGCGTGGTCCCGTCGGCCTCGCAGGCTGCCTCCGTCGCGGGAATTCGCTCGCCGTCCGGCAGCAGAAACGACTGCTCGCCGGCCGGTACCGTCCCGCCGCTGCTCGCGCCAAAGAGCGGCTTCGATCGCCCCGTCGGCTCCGGAACCGGCTCGCTGTACTCGATTTCGTACACCGGTTGCCCGTCTACGGTCGTCTTCTGCCAATCGACGATCTCGCGGGTCTCGTCCGTGCCGATCATGTGCGAGCCTACTCGTGCCACCGTCTAAACGCTTCGGCGACCGTCTCGAGATGTGTCGCTGCCGGGTACAACAGCGTTAGCCGAGGTGGACCGGATCGACTTTCAAGTACTCCCGGGAGACGACCGTCGCGTACGACCCCTTCGGGAGCGCAAACGAGAGGGTCAGCAGGTCGGTCTCGAGCGACAGGTCCGTCCGCAGGAGGATCGCCCGCCGGGTGCCGGTCGAGTGGAACTCACCGGGGAGGTCGAAGTCCGCCGGCTCGAGGTCCAATTCGTCGAGGACAGCGCGTTCGATCTCACCCTGTTCGCCGTCGGCCAACTCCGTCTCGGTGCCGACCAGCGGCGCGGTGACGAACGCGCGGCCGCGCTCGCAGTGGCGCGTCACCGAGTCGACGCGGCGCTCGTCGACGCGCTGGAGCCGGTCGGGGTCGGGCAACTCGAGGCCCTCGGGCGCGTCGGTGTCAGAAAAGCAGACAACGTCACCGTCGATAGGGCGATCGAACGGCAGGCCGCGCTCGAGCCGCTTGGAGAGCATCAGGTTGAACGCGTATGACTGGGCTGCGTGGACGAACAGCCGCTGGAGGTTCGAGGGCACGCGCTCGAGAGCGGCTCGGAACTCGTCGGGACCGGGCTCGCCGTCGTGTTCTGCGAGCGCGTGGATCATCGAGCGTTCGTATCGGAGGCGGTTGGGAACGCGCTCGAGTGCTTCCTGCCAGTCGCGCGTTTCCTCGACGAAGGCTCTGGCTTCCTGGGTCGACTCCGGTTCTGCGTCCGTCGGGTTCCCGAGATAGGCCATCACCGCACCTTCCCAGTCGCCACGGGCGATCGCGAGGCCGACCTCGTGGGTAACCGGCCGGCGGCTGCCAAAGCGCTGCTGACCGAAGAAATTCGGGACGCCGATCGAAGTCGCGTCGTCGTTTTCTTGACCCTCGAGCCCACCGAATTCGTGCAGTTCGTCGGTGATCGCCACGGCGTTGTCGGGGCGGTCGGGGTCGCTGACGACGAGTTCGAAGGCGTTGCCCGCGAGGTCGCCGAACTCGAGGTTCCGTCCCGCACGGCCCAGCACTTCGATGTCCGCGCCGTCGATCTCGGGGACGTCTTCGGGGTCAGCCCCGTAGACCGAGAACAGCTGTGTCGTCACGGCGTACTTGTCTTTCGTTCCGGCCCAGTTGACGCGTTCACGGGAAACCCCGAGCGCGTCAGAGAGTCGCGACGCGAAGTCGTTGGTATCCCAGCCCTGCAGCGTCGCCCGGAAGACGAGATGCGGGTAGGCGTCCATTGAGGCGTCGACGGGTTCGGTGTCGAAGCGCTCGAGTTCGCGCACCCGGAAATGTTCGTCGTCCTCGCGAAGGCGGCCGCCGACGCCGTCAGTTTCAGAGACGTAGTGTTCCATACCGACGGCCTGCTCGATGGGGTGGGCTGGGCGCATGCTGGTTGCCGGGGCTTGGCGTGCGGAGCCTAAATCGGTTCGTTCTCGCGGCCGGCGGCTAGTCCGTCCGTGGGATCGATCGCGCACCGAGCGCGAAGGCGACGACGGCGAGCGCGGTGAGGATTCCGAGGTTCGCGAGTGCCGGGTCGACGCCGGCGACCGCGGGCACCTCTGCGCCCGCGTACGTCGCGGACCGCACGCCGCGTGCGAAGTAGGTCAGCGGCGAGAGGTTGACGAGCGGACCGAACCAGCCGGGCAGTTGCGACAGCGAGATGAACGTCTCCGAGAGGAAGAGCAGTGGCAGCCCGATCGCGTTGCTGGCGGCGACTGCGCCGTCTTGAGAGTCGGTGTAGCTGCCGAGCATCGCGCCGACACCACAGAAACAGATCACGCCGATCAGGATGTACGGAATCAAAAACGGCGAGAACGCGATCTGGGCACCCGTCAGCAGGACCACCAGTCCGAGGATGAGCAGGCTCGCCAGCCCGATGATCGCGGCGTTGACCGCAGTCTGGGCGAGCAGCCACTCAGCGCGGGTCAGCGGCGTCGTCGCGAGTTTTTCGAAGCGGCTCCCCTCGCGGTGGCGTGCGACCTCGCTGCCCATCCGCGACAGCGGCGTAAAGAGGACGACGACGGCGAGATAGCCTGGCACGTAGTAAGCCGCCGGTTCCGTGAACAGCCCCTCGCCCGTCGGATCGGTCCGGATCAGCGCGCCGAAGATAACGATCAGGATGACCGGGAAGAAGAACGTGAAGAACACGGCCGTCCGTCGGCGAACGAACGACCGCCAGCCGGCGCTCGTCTCGGCACCGACGCGTCCCATTCGGCTCATGCCGTTTCACCCGCCTGTGCGAGGTCTGCGTCTCCGCTTTCGCTCTCGAGGCGATCCGTTCGCTCCCGCTCGGTCGCGTCGGCCAGCGCGAGATAGACGTCCTCGAGATCCGGTTCGGCCCACGAGAGCTCGGTGTAGGCGATGTCGTGCGTCTCGAGGTAGTCGACGACCGTCCCGATCGCGGCGGGATCGATGTCGCGTACGACGACCGCGCCGTCCGGCGTTCGGCCCCGACCGCGTTCCGGTCGGTCGACCGGATACGCGAGGTCGTCGAAGGCATCGGGATCGGCTGCCGTTTCGACGGTGAGCCGGCTCGAGCCGCCGTGGTCCTGGACGAGGTCAGTTGGTGTGCCCTGTGCGACGAGCGAGCCGTCGGCGAGCAGACCGACACGATCGGCGAGTCGTTCGGCCTCGGCCATGTCGTGCGTCGTGAGGACGACGGTCGTCCCGGCGTCGGCGAGGTCTTCGATCAGTCGCCAGACGGTGCGGCGGCCGGCGGGGTCGATGCCGGTCGTTGGCTCGTCGAGAAAGAGCAGATCGGGGTCGTTGACCAGCGCAGATCCGACGCAGGCCCGGCGCTGTTGGCCGCCCGAGAGGTCCTCGTACCAGGTGTCGCCGGCGTCGACGAGGCCGACGTCCGCGAGGACGTCCTCGGGATCGCGCGCGTCGTCGTAGAGGCCGGCGTAGTACGCGAGCAGTTCGCGAGCGCTGAGCCGGCCCGGTGGCGAGAACTCCTGTGGCAACACGCCGAGTCGGTCGCGATCGACGGCCGCCGGCTCTGCGCCGAGAATTCGTGCACTGCCGCCGTCGGGTTCGGTCGTCCCCGTCAGCGCGCGGACGAGCGTCGTCTTCCCGGCCCCGTTCGGCCCGATCAGTGCAAAGACCTCGCCGCGTGCGACCGACAGCGAGGCCTGCGACAGGGCGACGGTCTCGCCGTAGGTCTTCTCGAGATCCGTTGCTTCGACTACGGCTTCCATAGGGGTCGGTTCCCACGCATCGCGGGTAAGGGGTTCGATTCGGCCGGCCCCGGGGTTCGGCTCGAGCGACGCGAGTACGAACCGCGCTCTTGCCGTCGCAGGCTCAACCGTTACCGGCCGGACTGTGGTACTGCCTCGAGAATGCCCCAGCTCGGATACACCCTCTCGAGCGAGGAGTTCGGCCCGACGGAACTGGTCGACATCGCCCGCCGCGCCGAGGACGCCGGCTTCGATTTCGTCTCGATCTCGGATCACTTCCACCCGTGGGTCTCCGCACAGGGGGAGTCGCCGTTCGTCTGGTCGACGCTCGGCGCGATCGCGACGGCGACCGACGAGATCGAGGTCGGGGTGGGCGTCACCTGTCCGACGACCCGCATTCATCCGGTCAACGTCGCCCACGCCGTCGCCACTGTCGACGAGATGCTCGGTGACCGCTTTACGTTCGGCGTCGGCACCGGGGAGAACCTGAACGAACACGTCACCGGCGAGCGCTGGCCCGAGCACGACGTCCGCCTCGCGAAACTCGACGAAGCGATGGACGTCATGCGCAACCTCTGGACCGGCGAGACGACGAGCCATCACGGCACTCACTACACGGTCGAGAACGCGCGCCTCTATACAGTCCCCGACGACCAGCCGACGGTGATCGGGAGCGCGTTCGGGCCACAGACGGCCCAGTGGGTCGCCGACAGCACGGACGGGCTCTGGTGTTCCGGCCCAAAATCGGAGCCGGTCGAGGCCTACGAAGATGCGGGCGGCGAGGGACCGAAATACACCCAGCTACACGGCTGCTATGCCGATAGCGAAGACGAGGCGATCGACACCATCCACGAGCAGTGGCCCAACGGATCGCTCCCGGGCGAGCTGGGCCAAGAGCTGTCAACGCCGGCCCACTTCGAGCAGGCAGCGCAGCTGGTCGAGCGAGAGGACATCGCCGAAAGCGGGACAACGACCGAACCGGACCCGCAGGCCCATATCGACAGTATCGAGCAGGCGATCGATGCTGGCTACGACCACGTGTACTACCACCAGATCGGTCCGGAGCAAGAGACGGCGCTCGAGTTCTACGAGACTGAGGTGTTGCCGTCGTTCTAGCTGTACTTCCGAGGTTTAGCTTCGGCAGTTGATTTTCGGCCAGGGAACGCCTCAGCAGAGGTATGACGAACAATGTGACACGCAGTCAGGCCGAAGGACTACAGTTTCTCAGTAGCTACCGTTCAGCATTCACGACTCGGGTAGATGGATCAACATGGCCGAAAAACGAACGGACATGGCTGAACGCAGGCCGGTACTTCCGGGGCCTGCTGCGCCCCGGAAGTCCCAACACCATCACTGACATCGCCGAGAAAATGCACATCGATCAGGAACGGCTCGAACGGTTTGTCCGTGAGAGTCCATGGGAACACGAACGCGTCGAGGCTGAGCTTCGGGAACGCGTTCCCGAAGCGATCCAGGGGCACGAAGCTGCACTGATCGTCGATGGTATGGGCATCCCGAAGACGGGACAGGACAGTGTCGGTGTCGCTCGTCAGTGGTGTGGCGTGACTGGAAAACTTGACAACTGCCAGGTGACGGTCAACTGCACGCTCGCCAGACCTGGCGAGCGGCAGAATGCTGACCAACTTACCTGGCCACTGGGGATGCGGTTGTTCCTGTCCGAAAAATGGACTGACGGTGATGATGCAGACTACGAGAGCCAGCAAGAACGAGAACGCTACGCCCAGCGGCGGAAAAATACAGCTGTCCCTGCCGACACTGAACACCAATCGAAGCCTGAATTAGCCCTGGAACTCGTCGAACAGGCAGTCTCAACCGAGATCAATCATGGCTGTGTCGTTGCCGACAGATTCTTCGGCGAAGCCCGGAGTTTCAGACGGAAACTCCGGGCGATTTCTGAGCCATATGTCCTAGAAGTGTCGCCGACGGAGTTCCGGACCGTTCCTGAGGACACCGACCTTATTCATCCAGACGCACATCCCAATCGGAAGCACGCTGCTCATCCTGAAGACGTAACGTCAGAGACACCAGCGGAAGTCGCCGAGACACTCGGCGACGACGCTTGGACTGAAATTACGTGGAATGAAGGGACCAAAGAATCCCTCTCCAGTGAATTCTATCGAACACGAGTTCGAGAGGTGAAACGCCGGGATACAGGGTGGGTGAGTGATGAAACAGGCTGGTTGCTCTTGAAGAACGAGAAGAACGATGACGAAGACGAAGAAAACAGGGCACTCAGAGCATGGATATGCTGGGGTGTTGACGAGGCATCTCTGGAAGAGTTAGTGTCCTGGGCACAACTCCGCTGGTGCGTAGAGCAGTTCCACAGAGATATCAAGCAAAACCTCGGTGCTGACGAGTACCAAGGGCGAACCTGGAAGGGCGTTCATCACCACCTCGCGGTGGTGATGTTAGCCCATGCATTCGTAGTACGGCGACGGCTTGAGACCGGTGCGAATCACTCGGACTTCTCCTCATTCGAGGACGTGATCGGCCAGATCGTTCGAGAATCAGCGATTCAAGGGCTGATGGAAGACAAGGGGTGTGATCGAGACCGAGCAGAGGAGTTAGCGGAGTATATGCTTCAGAGCTACTCTCCGTGGTAGCTACTCCCTCGACGAGAGCGCCTGCCGCTGGAGCGGCAGCGCTCTCTTGGTTTCTCTATACCGACAGAACTCTGTCACATAGTACACGCGTATGCGCGACCGCAGCTCTGGGTGCCGCTTCCATTCACCACTGATCCCGCCGTTCTTTTTCTCAATCAGTTCAACCTGTAGAATCTGGTCGCTCACCGTAAACTGTGGCGTTAAACCACGGAAGTACAGCTAGGTTGCGACCGTAACGAACTGGTTGATCGCCTCGTCGCTGCCCGCGACGATCAGCGTATCGTCTTCGCGGACGACGAACGACGGCCCGAGATCGGTCAGCAATTCATCGCCGCGTTCGGCCGCGACGACGGTACATCCCGTCCGCGCCCGCAGATCGACGTCTCCGAGGCTTCGACCGACGAGCGCCGGCGCGGCTGTCCGGACGAGTTCGAACTGGGTCTCCGGCGTGAGGACCTCTTCATCTTCGATCAGCACAGATGCGAGCATCCGGCCGGTCACCGTCGACAGCGAGAGGACGTACTCCGCCCCGGCCCGGTAGAACTTCGGAATGTTCTCCGTTTCGTTCGCGCGGACGATTATCTCGACGCTGGGTGCGATCTGTTTGATGACCAGCGTGGCATAGATCGAGGCTGCATCGTCGTCGAGGGTCAGCACGACAGATCGCCCATCGGTGACGCCCGCGGTCTCGAGGACTGATTCATCGGTGACGCTGCCGACGATATCGACGCCTTCCGTATTGACGGTGTCGATAGTGAACGTGGTGACACCGTCAGATGCCAGCGTTTCCACCGCCGTTTGACCGACGACGCCGTAGCCGCCGACCACCACGCGCTCCGGGCGGCGCTGGAGGGACGACACCGTTCGCGATTTCAGCTCTGTGAGATCGTCACGACGGCCCGCAACGAGCAGGATCGTGTTGCCGTCGATCACGTTTTCGGGGCCGGGAACGGGGACGAACTCGCCGTTAAACCACGCGCCGATGACGGTAATCCCCATGCGATCTCTGATCCCCGACTCGGGGACCGTCTGGCCGACGAGGTCGCTGTGTTCCTGGACGAGCAGTTCGGTCACGGTAAAGTCCTCGCTGAGCTCGATCGTGTCCCGAAGTTCGGCCGAGACCGCCGTTGTCGCCTTCGTCGCGAGGCTCTGGCCGAGCACGCGCCGTGGACGAACGATTTCGTCAGCCCCGGCATAGCGGTGATAGCTTGCGACAGTCGCGTCCTCGACGACGCTGACGATCGTCAACTCGTTCGAGAACTCCCGAGCCGTGAGGATCACCATCGCGTTGGTCTCGTCGTCGATGTCGGTGACGAGCGCGCGGGCATCGGTGGCGTTTGCCGCGCGAAGCGTCTCCGCCTGATCGAGTTCGCCGTAGATGGCGTTGGTACCGTCGCGGTCGAGTTCGACGACGAGTTCGGGATCGTCGTCGATGAAGACGTAGGGCACGTTTGCCGCCTCGAGTTCCTCGGCGAGCACGTCCGATCGCGGCGTGTACGAACAGATGACGACGTGATCGGTGAGGCTAGTGGACTCTGGCGGCCGGTCTTCGAGCGCCTGCTGGAACAGTGGGACGACGATCAGCGGGAGTGCAAGGAAGACGAGCAGGACGCCGGTGAGGTTCATTGCGATCACCATCAGGTTCGTCGGGAGACTCCGCCACTTGTCCGCATCACCGCCGAAGCCGGCGGTCGTCAGCACCTCGATCACGATCCGAAGCGCCTCAGAGTACGTTCTGGTCTCCCCTTCGAAGGCCGCCATTCCCATCTGATAGAGACGAGCATAGACAAACACGAGGGCGAAAACGGCGACCAGTGAGAGAGCGATCCGACGCCACCAGTGATTCATCATCGATAGGTGTCCGTCGAGCGGTTTGTAGCTTCGGAAACACTGCTTCGAGCGTCTGCGGACGGACCTACCGACGCGCGATCACCGCTTCCAAACCCGTTTTGACGGTCGCCGCCGAACCCCAGCTATGGAGTACACCACACTCGGAAACACGGGCACGACCGTCTCGAAACTCTGTTTTGGCACCTGGCGCTTCGGTCGCGAGACCGGCGGCATCGTCGAAACGGAACGTGAAGAAGCCCACGAGCTTCTCGACGCCGCTTGGGACCAGGGAATCAACTTCATCGACACGGCCAACGTCTACGGCGACCCCGACGGCACCAGCGAGGAGTGGATCGGCGAGTGGCTCGCAGACCACGACCGCGAGGACTTCGTCATCGCCTCGAAGGTCTACTTCCCCTTCGATGGCTGGGGCGAACCCGGACCGAACGACTCCGGACTCGGACGCAAGCACATCCGCGCCCAGATCGAGGGCACGTTAGAGCGATTGGGCACCGACTATCTCGATCTGTACTATATCCACCGCTGGGACGAAAACACGCCGATCCGAGAGACGCTCCGGACGCTCACGGAACTCGTCCGCGAGGGGAAAGTCAACTATCTGGGAGCCTCGAGCATGGCCGCCTGGAAGCTCACCAAGGCCCTGTGGACGAGCGACGTGGAGGGGCTCGAGCGATTCGACGTGACTCAGCCGATGTTCAACGCTGCCAAGACGGACGACGTCGGCGACTACCTCGACGTCTGTGCGGACCAGGACATCGCGGTCTGTCCGTACTCGCCGCTGGCCGGCGGGTTTTTGACCGGAAAATACGAGCGCGAGGCGGACGGCACCGTCGTCGCGCCGGACGGCTCGCGGGGCAGTCTCACCGATCTGTTCGAGGATCGCTATACGAGCGCGACGGCCTGGGAGGTCCTCGAGGCCGTCGAATCCGTCGCGGACGAACTCGATGCCACGCCCGCACAGGTCTCACTGCGATGGCTGATGGCACAGGACCGCTTTACCTGCGTGCCGATCGTCGGCGCACGCACGCCAGACCAACTCGCGGAGAACGTCGGCGCGGTCGACCTCGAGTTGAGCGACGAGCAGTTCGACCGGATCGACGATGCTCGCGGCGCGGACGACGGCGGCTATCGCTGAGTTCGTCAAGCGTCGCGACCCGTCACACGAGATTCGGTTCTAAACGCGAATACGAGGTGCGTCAACGGCATACGAATCCCGTCGGCCGGTGTCGAATCGACGATCTGTCGACGGATAGGTTCCGGTGTCAGTACCCCATCAAATACGATGTGGATCCGTTCTCGGACGAGTTCGTCGCCGATCCGAATCGCGGGCGGAACACGCGCCAGACAACGCTCGGATGGAGGAGGCTGCTCGCCGACCGCTCCAGTCGGAACACGCGGAAGAACGCCTCGGTTAGGTTGCCGTCGTCGTGGGCGCGCCGGAAGAGGCGAGCGACGTACTTATTGAACAGATCGGTCCCGAACGGCTTCGGTCCCGTTGTCTCATCGAACACGAAATCCTTTCCGACGGCGATCTTCCACGCCTCGTCGATGATTTCGTCCGTCCGGCGGAAGAATCGCGGCCCAAGACCCTCGAGCCCGGCTTCGAGTTCGTGATGCAACGCGAGCGCGTCCAGCGCTGCGACCGACATCCCCTGTCCGTAGATGGGATTGAAGCTGGCGATCGCATCGCCAGTGACGATCAACCTCTTCGGGAACCGGTCGAGAGAGCTGTAGTGTCGCCGAACGCTCGCGGGAAACGGATAGCGCGTACTCTCCGATACCCACTCCTGTTCGCGTAGTCGACGGCCGATTTCGTCCCGCGGTAACGACTCGGCCCACTCGAGGAACGTCCCGCGGTCGGCCGGAGCGTGTTCGCCGTGGAGCCCCTGAAGCAGTACCTCCCACTGGTCGTTCTCGATGGGAAGCATCGCCGCGCCGCGTGGCCGCTGGGGCTCCGGTGCGACGAGCACGCCACCCCGAACGTTCGGCGGCCGCTCGATACGGACGGTACTGTAGGTGACGTCGACCTCGACCTCGTCGACCTCGGGAACCGGATACCCGTGCGTCTCGAGCCACGTCGGGGTTCGACTCTGCCGGCCAGTCGCGTCGACCACGAGCGTTGCATCGAGTGTTGTCTCTTGTTCGTCCTCGTCGCGGAACCGCACCCCAGTCACCCGCTCCGTCTCGGCGTCGTGCTCGTAGCCAAGAACGTGACACCCCCCGCGTAACTGTACCTCGCTGAACTCCCGGACTTGCTCGCGGATGACGTGTTCGAAGAGAGGCCGGCTCGCATAGAGGGCGGGCAGTTCGGCAGCCGCCTCCGTGACGGCCCCTCCCTGGTCGTACCACACGAAATCATGGGTCATATCGAGCTTCAGCCCACCGGCGGACTGAACCGCGTTCTCGAATCCTGGAAAGAGGTCCTCGAGCGTCGTCCGCCCGGCTTCGAGCATCGCGTGTGGCTGGCTCGTCTGTGGCGCCCCCTCGCGAGCCGCCGGCGTGCTGGGGAACGTATCGCGTTCGAGTACCACGACCTCAGCAAACGAATCGCAGAGGACTCGCGCCGCACAGAGCCCCGCCACGCTCCCGCCGACGACGACTGCCCGCTGGCCGAGAGATGGGGCTCGTCGCTCGTCGTATCGGGCGATGTTCGCCAGTGTCATTCGATCGTACTGGCAGTGATGACTGATGCCGGATAGTAGCTCTGGAACGGTCGCCGTCGATCGGAGACGATTAGAACCGTTCCGGAATCAGGGTTCGTTGATCCCATCTACCGTGGATCGCCGGCCGTCGGCTCGAGCCCCACGCGATACTCGGTCAGGTTCTCGTAGCCGTCTTCGGTGACGACGACGAGATCCTCGATGCGGACGCCGCCGACGGCGGGATCGTAGAGGCCGGGCTCGATCGAGATCACGTGACCCGGCTGCAGTTCGCCCCCGGCCGGTGAGACGCTGGGCTGTTCGTGAACGTCGAGGCCGACGCCGTGGCCGGTGCTGTGGATGAAGCCCGTCTCCGTGTTCGGATCGCTCCGTAGCGTCGCGTAGCCCGCGTCTTCGATCACGTCGCAGGCCGCGGCGTGGACGTCCGCACCGGTGACGCCAGCTTCGACGGCCTCGAGGGCGGCCTCGTAAGCCTCACTGGTCACCTCGTAGCGCCGACGGGCTTCCGTGCCCGGATCGCCGCGAACGAACGTCCGGGTCATGTCGGCGTGATAGCCCGTCTCCTTGTCCCGTGGGAAGATGTCGATCACGATCAGTTCGTCGGCTGCGAGCGGCCCGCTGCCCCGGTCGTGGGGATCCGCGGCGTCGGCCCCGCAGGCGACGATCGTGTCGTCTAGCGCACAGCCGTGGCGCAACAGCGTGATCTCGATCTCCTCCGTGACGCGTTCGCTGGTGAGTGGATCGCCGTCGTGGACGAGGGTCCCGTCCTCGATTTCGGCAGTAGCGAGCAACGCCTCGGCGCGGGCCATCGCGGCCTCGTTGGCCCGCTGGCTCGCCCGGATCTGCTCGAGCTCCCAGTCGGTTTTCGTCGCGCGGATGTCCGTTACGAGCCCGTCGGGCTCGACCGTTACTGCGAGGCCGCGCTCACGGAGCCCGTCGGCAGTTCCGGTCGGAAACGTCCGTGGCACGGCGACCGCGTCAACGTCGTGGTCCGCGAGAAAGGCCGCGATCGTCCTGATCTGTCCCTCGTACCGGCCGTGTTCGGCCACCAGTTGCTGGTAGTCGTAGGCGGCCCGTCGAGTGACCGAGTCCGCGTTCGCCTCGGCGCTCGCGCGGCCGTACTCGAGTCCGGAGACGAGCAAGTGGACCCCATCGTCCGTGACGAGCGTCTGGTAGGGATCCGGTGCAGTAAACCCCGAGACGTACCGCTGGTCGGCGTCCGAGGCGTCGTCGTCGATCAGGTAGCCATCCAGCCCGTTGGCTGCGAGAAACTCGCGAAGTGCGGCGAGATCGGCATCGACGTTCATGACTGAACGTGTGCGAGCCGCGCACAAAACACCGGGGGTCGCGATCATCGTCGACCGATCGAACCCACACACTTATCATTAGAGATGGTAATCTCCCGCGTATGAATCGTCGGCGGCTTCTCGCTGCAGGAGTCACGGCCGCACTCGCCGGCTGTGTGAGCTATCCGAGTCGCAACGATCCTCCCTCGAGCGAGGACCTCGTCCGCGACGCCATCGAGACGCGCCGCCACATGACCGACCTGCAGGCCCGTCGGACCATGACGGTCGAAACGCCTGACGAGACCGTCGAACGAGTCGCGCACATTGCACATCAACCGCCGGCCAAACAGCGCATCGACGTCCTCGAGTCGAGCGATCCCGACGTCCCGGACGGCGCTGTGACCGTGACCAACCGGGCCACGACGTGGGAGTACGATCCATCCGAGGACGTCGTTGACAAACAGTACCATCCGAACAAAGTCGACACCGATCGGACGCGACTCGTCCTCGAGAGCCTCCTCGAAGAGTCCCGGCTGGGTTATGACGGCGTCGAGACCGTCGACGGCCGCGCGGCACACGTCGTCGAGACGGCACCGCCGGTCGAGGACATCGGTCCGACGATCGATCTCGTCGTCGGGGAGACGACGTTCGTCGTCCCACTCCGGGTGACCGGCGATCCCGACGCAATGGACGTCTCCCGGGAGGTCTGGATCGACGACGAGTACCGGTATCCGATCAAGGAGCGAAACACGGTCAGTATCGACGGCGAGGTCCGCCACAGGCTGACCGTCACGTACGAGGATCTCGTGATCGACAAAGGGCTCGAGCCGGGAACGTTCACGTACGAGCCACCGAAAGACGCGACTGTCGTCCCCGATGGGTCCAAGCCAAAGGGTGTCTTCGAGTCACGAGCGGCTGCCACAGAACTCACTCCGTACGACCTGCCGGAGCCGGACGTGCCAGCGTCGTACACCCTCGATCGAGTCACCGTCGTCGAGAAAGCCGAGCGGTTCGGGACGACGACGACGTTGTGGTACAACGATCCGAACGTCGTCGCACGCGAACTCTACGTGGCCGTCCGGGAGGTCCAGCGGTTCAACCCCGACGTACTCGAGGCGATCGAGATCGATGGCCACACGGCCTACCGTCGTGACGGCGGGATTCAAAGCGTATTCTGGACCTGTGACGACCTGAACTACGAGGTCTCGAGTCTCACCGACGACACGCCGTTGCTCGAGATCGCGTCGTCGATCGGCTGTCCCTGATGCTGGGGCGAAACCCGGCCCGCACCAATATGTGGCTGAGGATACAACTGGTCGTGGTATGGAGAAGACGAACGAAGCGACCGTCGACTGGAAGACGTACGACCCCGACGAGACGACGTTCCGCCGGAAAGAACTCTCGAGCGCCGTCGACGCCTCGGACCTCGGCTGTAGCCTCTATGAACTCCCGCCGGGGATGCGCTCGTGGCCCTATCACTACCACACGGCCAACGAGGAGGCACTCTACGTGCTGGCGGGCGAGGGCAAACTCAAGGCCGAAACGGGCCTCGTAGAGCTGACAGCCGGCGACTACGTGACGCTCCCAGCGAACGAACGCGGTGGCCATCGAGTCGTCAACGACAGCGAAGAGCCCCTTCTGTATCTCGCGATGTCGACGATGAACGAGCCGGACGTCACCGTCTACCCCGAGATGGACAAGTTCGGCGTCTTCGTCGGCTCGCCGCCGGGCGGCCGCGGAGAACGGACGCTCGAGGGATACTACCACATCGACGACGAGACCGACTACTGGGACGCGTGACGATGATGTCGGTTCTCCAAAGAATTATATTCCACACATGACTTTGTGTTTTCATGAGAGTAGTGAACAAATCTGATGCACCGGCACTCACTCGAGACGATGGCCTGGTCTCACACATCCTCCACTCACAGCACGAGGTTTCGGAGACCGAGCTGACGATTACCTGGGTCGATGTCGAACCGGGAGCATGCCAAGTGACCCACGAACACGACCCGGAACAGGTCTACGTCATCCTTTCGGGAACCGGCGTCATGACCGTCGGCGATGAGGAACGGGCCGTCGCGGCCGGCGATCTCGTACACATTCCGGCGAACACCGAACACGGTCTCGAGAACACCGGCGATCGAACGCTCGAGTACGTTTCCGCTGCAACGCCGGCGTTTCCGGCGGCCGAAGTCGACGAGTTCTACGACCAGTAGCCGGCAGGGTCGTGAGACGTCGATAGGCTTTTTCGGGGGCCCTGCGAAACGGTCTCACAATGGACGACATTACGAGCCGGGTGATGGGTCGATGACAGGCGTTCGAGAGTGGCTCCAGACTGCCCGCGAGGAGCGGTGGGGCATGTTGACTGATCTCGTGTTTGCGGTCCTCTGGGTGACAGGGGTTGATCTCATCGTTCGTCTCCTCGATGGGCCGGACTGGGCCCGCTATATGTTCATGGCCGCGGGGATCGCCGCGTACTTCGGCCTCATCTGGAGTGTCGAAGTCGCGAAAGAAAAACAAAAGTAGTGACCGCCGCTGGTTGCAGTCGGGAGCGACACCAAACGGAGTTTTGCCAGCGGCCAGTTCCGCTAAATACGGTTTTCCGGTCTGCCACAGTAGCCACTGAAAATCAATTCATACGGACTCCTGCCAGTCAGTGCCGGTGGGACCGCCACCCGCCCTGCGGTCCAACCGGTACATCGGTACAGCAGACCGTATCACACCCGATCGCACAATAAGAGCGCAGTTCGGAGCGAGAACCGCGGACGATGTGATCGGTGTGTAACTTGTTTCATACGGACACCTCCCAGTGGTTCCGGCGCACTCGCGACCCGTCATGCGGGTGCGCCGATAACCAGTGGTAGCAGATCGTATCAGTTGTTACTATAGGTGTATTGCGTTCGAATAAAACCAGGAAAAACGCTGCGTCTATGCCGAGTCGCGGCTGTCGACGACCAGCACCGGTTCCGTCACGGTACGGAGCGTTCGTTCAGCAACGCTGCCGAGCAGTGCGCGCTTGATACCGGAACGGCCGTGCGTTCCCATGACGACGAGATCGATATCGTTGTGCTCGACGTAGTCCTCGATCAGCGAGTGGGGTTTCCCCGCCGAGACGTGCTCGACGGTCTCGAGGCCGTGCTCTTTCGCGCGGTCGGCGACGAAGCCGGTGGCGCTGTCGGCACGGTCTTTGACCTCGGTCATCTCGCCGAAGTGACCCTGTTCGATGCGATCGAGTTGTTCAGGGCCGAGGCTGAGACTCATCGAGTCGGTGTCGACCACGTACAGGGCGTGTACTTCGGCCCCGTATTTCGCTGCGATGTCGACTGCGTGCTCAACCGCTGCCTCGGACGTTTCGCTGCCGTCTGTCGGAACGAGTATTTTCTCGTACATTGTCTTAGTCGTCGAGGGGTTCGCCGCCGTCGGTCACGACGTCTTCTGCAGACTGCTGCTGGCCCATCGGTTCGGGGCTGTGACACTGTCGGACCATCTTCTTGGTCTTGAGCGACGGTTCATCGGTCATCACGGAGACGATGATGGTGACGGCGAACACGACTGGAACGCCGACGAGTGCCGAGCCGATTGCCGGCAGCCACTGTGCGAGTGCGGCGACGTATGGCTCACCGTTGCTGATGTACGTGGGCAAGACCTCGTTGATCATCGGGATGAACCAAATGGTCAGGCCAGTGAGCATCCCGGCGAGTGCGCCCTGACGGTTCGTGTTCTCCCACCAGAGACCGAGGAAGAACATCGGGAACAGCACCGAGCCGGCCAGCGAGAACGCGTAGGACACCAGTGCGCCGATCGGTGCCGCGGGGTCGAGTGCAGCCAGCGTGGTCAGGACGCCCAGGGCAACGATGCCCAGCCGACCGACGAGAATCTGCTGGCGCTGCGTCGCGTCTTCGTTGATGAGGTTGACGTAGATGTCGTGGGAGACCGCCGAGGAGCCAGTAATGAACAGCCCGGCAGTCGTTGCGATCGCGGCGGCGATCCCGCCGGCAGCCACGAAGCCGACGAACCACTGTGGGAGGTTCGCGAACTGGGCGGCGACCACGACGAGAACGTCGGCAGTTGCTGCGGACATGCCGCCCTCTGCGGCGTACGTCGTGGCGGTGTTGGGGTTCACGTCGAACATCCGCACACCGAACGCCGTGTACGCCGGCGCACCGAGGTACAGCAGGAGGATGAAGAACAGCCCGGTCACGGTCGACCAGCGGGCAGTTCGTTCGTTTTCAACCGTGTAGAAGCGAACCAGGACGTGAGGGAGCCCGCAGGTCCCGACGACCAGCGAGAAACACGTCGCGATCCAGAGGTACGGGCTGGCGGTTGCGAACGGTTCGCTGAACTCGGAGCCGAGTTCACTGATCAGCATCCCGTATTCGATCTGCGGGAGCACCGTCGAGTAGCCCTGCGTCCAGCCGACCACGTACATGCCGGCCAGGAAGGCACCGATGAGGATGACGTACTGGACGGCCATGTTCTTGGTCGCACCCATCATGCCCGAGAGGGTGAGGTAGAGGACCGTAATGGCCATCATGACGATGACCATCGCCTGGTAGCCGCTGAGCCCGGCGAAGCCGATGTCGCCGAAGATGTACAGGCCGACAAGGGCCATCCCGCGGGCCTGACCGATCGCGTAGACGAAGGCGATCAGGAACGCCGTGACTGCTGCGATGCCACGTGCAGTGTCAGAGTTGAATCGGTCGCCGACGAAGTCCGGTGCGGTGTACTTTCCGAACCGGCGCATCTGTGCGGCCATGAAGATGAGCAGGATGAAGTATCCCGTCGTCCAGCCGACGACGAAGGCCAGTCCGTAAAAGCCCGAGAGGGCGATCAGCGCTGCCATCCCGAGGTAGGACGCGGCCGACATCCAGTTGGCGCCGATCGCCATCCCGTTCTCGATGTTCCCGATCGAACGACCCGCGACCCACATGTCTTCCGTGTCGGCCACGCGGAACACGAAGCCGATCAGGAGGAAGATCGCAAGCATCCCCAGAACGAGGATAGCCGGCGCGAGCTTGAACGAGACGTCCATTCCCTGCGGCAGCAGGTCAGACTGCAGGAGGATTCCTGCGCCCGTCATTGGTCGACACCTCCGTCAGTAGCCGTGGCGTCTTCGGCGCTGCCGGCCGTTCCCGTCGGCTCCGAGTGGTCGATTCCGTACTTCGCGTCCAACTGATCGCGCTTGCGGGCGTACCACGCCGAGAGGACAAGCGCACCGGATGGGGCACAGAAGGCCACCAGGAAGTAGTGCAGCGGGAACTCGATGACCGGCATCTCCGAGGTCATCACGTCCGGTGCCACGATCGTCGCGAGCACAGGGCCGAACACGAGGACCAACCAGGCCATAAAGCCGGTCCAGATCACACGCAGGTGATCACGCATGAACGGCGTACTGGGGTTCAGCAGGTTGATTTCCGCACTGAGGTAGTCGGTGTCTCGGTGGGCCTGGCCGGGCTGTCCGGCCACCCCACCGTCCGTTTCGATCTGTTTGTCGGTCGAATTGTGGCTGTTATTATCTGGCATATTATGACGAATCGTGTTATTGACTTGTTTGTTACCTTAAAAAGATATGGGTGGTTAGTCGGTTGAAACCTGCTCCGCGATGTCGTCGACGACATCGGGGTTACGCAGCGTCGAGGTGTTCCCGAGCTCGTTGCCGCTCGCGATGTCCTCGAGCAGGCGGCGCATGATCTTGCCCGAGCGCGTCTTGGGCAGTTCGTGCGTGAAGGCGATCTCTTCGGGCTTGGCGATCGGGCCGATGGAGTCGAGGATGGCCTCGGCGGCACGCTCCTCGAGTTCCTCGTCGCCCTCGTAGCCGTCTTCGGGGATGGCGTAGACGTAGACGGCCTCGCCTTTGACCTCGTGGTCGCCGCCGACGACGGCGGCTTCGGCGACGCCTTCGACGCCGACGACGGCCGACTCGATCTCCATCGTGCCGAGTCGGTGTCCGGAGACGTTGATCACGTCGTCGACCCGGCCGAGGATGGTGATGTAGTCATCGTCGTCGATCTTCGCGCCGTCTTCGGGGAAGTAGACCCACTCGTCGGCGTCCGGATCGGAGTACTCCTGCCAGTACTCCTCGATGAATCGCTCGTCGTTGTTGTACAGCGTCCGGAGCATGCCGGGCCACGGGTTGTTGACCGTGACGTAGCCGGCCTTTCCGGCGTCGACTTCCTCGCCGTTGGCGTCGACGACCTGTGCGTCGATGCCCGGCAGCGGCGGCCCGGCGGAACCGGGTTTCATCTCGCCGACGCCCGGCAGCGTCGTGATCATCATGCCACCGGTTTCGGTCTGCCACCAGGTGTCGACGATCGGACACTCCTCGCCGCCGATGTGCTTGTAGTACCACTTCCACGCACGCGGGTTGATCGGCTCCCCGACGGTCCCGAGCAGCCGCAGGCTCGAGAGGTCGTGCTGTTCGGGGTACTCCGTGCCCCACTTCATGAACGCGCGGATCGCGGTCGGCGCGGTGTAGAAGATGTCGACGTCGTTCTTCTCGACGATCTCCCACATGCGGTCTTTGTCGGGGTAGTCCGGCGTGCCCTCGTACATGACGCTGGTGGTACCCAGCGCGAGCGGCCCGTAGACGATGTAGGAGTGACCCGTGATCCAGCCGATGTCGGCCGAACACCAGTAGGTGTCGTCGGCCTCGATGTCGAGGACGGCGTGGCTCGTCCAGGCACTATAGGCGAGATAGCCGCCGGTGGTGTGTTTGACACCCTTCGGCTGGCCGGTCGTGCCCGAGGTGTACATCAGGAACAGCATGTCCTCGGAATCGCGGGGAACCGGCTCGACCGTCGATCCCTCGTACTCGGCGACGAGGTCGTCGTAGTCGTGCTGGTTGTCCGCGAGCTCGTGGTCGAGATCGTCGCCCAGTCGGTCGACGACCACGACGTCGGAGACCTCGTGCTCGACGCCCTCGAGGCCCTCGTTGGTCTTCGAGATGTGGTCGAGTGCGTCCCCGCGGCGGTAGTAGCCGTCACAGGTGATGAGATACTCGCTGTCTGCCGAGTTCATTCGCGTCGCGAGCGCGTCAGCCGAGAAGCCGGCGAAGACGACGCTGTGAGGTGCGCCGATCCGGGCACACGCCAGCATCGCGATCGGCAGCTCCGGAATCATCGGCATGTACAGCGTGACGATGTCGTCCTCGCCGACGCCGAGGTCGCGCAGCATCGCGGCGGTGTCTTCGACTTCGTCCAGCAGTTCCTCGTAGGTGTAGGTGCGCGTCTCACCGAGTTCGCCTTCCCACTCGATCGCGACGTTGTCGCCGGCACCGTCCTCTACGTGCCGGTCGAGACAGTTGTACGAGGCGTTGATCTCGCCGTTGGTAAACCACTCGTAGAACGGCGCGTCGCTGTCGTCGAGGACAGCGTCGTACTCGTCATCCCACGAGAGGAGGTCGGCCGCACGCTCCCAGCAGCCGGGCCAGTTCTCCTCGAACTCCTCATAGATTCCAGGGTCAGTGATGTTTGCCTGCTCGACGAACGACTCGGGAGGCTCGAACGTATCTTGCTCCGCGAGTCGTGCCTCGAGATCGGCATTGTCCTGTGACATGGTACATCCACTCAATTATCGACTACCATAGTAAAGGCGGCCTCTAGTTGTGCAAAATCAGCCCGGGACACCCGGGGAGACATAGGGTATATTGACTATATTAGGGCCTGATATGCAGCTGTCGCGGACGAAAAACGGAGGAAATCGGTGGCTCGACGAGTCGATCACCGTCGAGACGCGGTCCTGTCCGTGCCAGTGGTCGCTCGATCGAACGCTGCTGGTGCGAGATCGGTCCCTGCATCTAGAGACTTAGTCACGGATCGATCAGTAAGCGCCGACTCGTCATACTCTCGTCTCCAGTCGCGCGGTCCCGAACTGCCGACAGTATCCGGTGACCGACACCTACCCGTCCGGATCGTCGAGGAACGTCCGAAGCAACTCGTGTTGGCCCTTTCGCAAGTGATTGTGCAGCGTCGGTGAGGAGACACCCATCGCGTCCGCGACCTCCTCGGCCGTGCTCTCCCGGGGCCAGTCGTAGTAGCCGCCGAAATACGCCGCCCGAAGCGCTGCCTCTTGGCGATCCGTCAGGCGATCTTCGAGCCCTTCTCGGAACTCGCGGGCGGTCTGGACGGTTCGCTCGGTCTCGCGTTTCCCGACCAGTTCGGAGTTCGGGAACGCGGATCGAAGGCCGTCGACGATGGTCCGAATGTCCGCGTCGACTGCACAGTCGCCGGTGATCGTCCCCGTGCCGTCCTCGAAAACCGCCTCGCGAACGGTGACGCCGTACTCCGTCAGCGTGACGATCGGACAGGAGCCGTCGATGACGAACTCGACGCGCCAGCCGTCCTCGTCGGTCTCGACCAGTCGACAGTCCTCGATACCGGGGTCGTCCTCGGCACGTTCGAAGACGTCGGCCGGTGACGCCTCCTCGAGACGGACGTAGTAGAGTTGAGTCGACTCGTCGATCGGAACCAGCGAGTCGAGTTCGAAACGACAATCGAGCTGGTGTGATGCGTCGACGAAAAACGAGTGCTCGTCGCAACAGGCGACCTCGAGTTCCGTCACGCGGTCGGACAACAGGAGGTTTCGCCGGCGGATGGCGGCGATCGCGTAGCCGACCTGCCGGCCGACCGTCGAGAGCCAGGCCCGCTCGTCGTCGTCGAACGCCCCCGGGCGCTCGGTCGCGACCGAGAGCAGTCCGTAGACGGTATCGCCGTAGGCAAGCGGCACGCGCGCGACGGCCCCCTCGAACGTGTCGTCCTCGAGCGATGCCGTCACGTCGGTTGCGACGAGGACCGTTCGATCCCCAGCGTGGGGTCCCGTCTCCGAATCCGCGTGCTCGAACTCGGCGGTCGGCTCGTTGTCCCATTCTTCGGGGAGAACGCGCTCGACCGCGTCGGGTTCGATCCCGCTGGAGGCACGCCACTCACGGCGGTGATTCGACATCGTCGCGCGATCGATCCACGCGAACTCGTAGGCTGTGCCGTCGGTAAGGGCGGCACACGTCGACGTTTCGATCTCCTCGTGATCTGTTGAATCTAGTAACGCGTGCGTAACGTCACGATGACGGCGGGCGACCGCGTACAGCCGCTCGAGTTCGTCCCGCTTTTCGCGGGCGGTCGCCAGTTCCTCGTGGGCGACCGTGACATCGCGGACGAAGACGGCGAATCCACGATGGCGGCCCTGATCGTCCCGCAGCGGCGAGATAACCTCGGTCGCGCGAAACTGGGATCCGTCCTTGTGGACGCGCCACCCCTCGGTCTCGGTGCCCGATTCTTCGATGGCCGTCGACAGTGCCCGTTCGGGTGCGCCGTCCTCGACGGCGTCGTCGGGGTAGAACGTCGAGACGTGTGTGCCGACGATCTCGCCGGCTCGATAGCCGAACATGGCTGCCGCGCTGCGATTCCAGCGTTCGACGTAGCCGTCCGAATCGAGCCGGAGCAACGCGTACCGATCGCTCGCCGCCAGCAAGAGGCGGATAACGCTGTCGTCACCCACAATCGGCCCTGACTGGCCGCTGGCAGGGTCGTGACCGGGGCCCGAGGGCCGCTCGACGGCGTCGAAGGCCTCGACGATTTCGGTATCGGTCGGCTCGGGAAGATACGACTCGAGGGCTTCGAAACTGCGCCAGCCGCCGGCAGTCTTGACGACGCGGGGGTTGACGTCGTGTTCGACCAAGGCGGTGTGGGCGAAGTACTGCCGGAGATCGCTCGTGGAGAGGTCGGCGAGGCCGGGGTCGTTAAACAGCTCGCTTGCCCGCTCGGCGACGTCGGAGACCAACATCTGGAGTCGGCGAGGCGTCACCGAGAAAATCCGATCGTCGGTCGAGAGCCCGTTGCTTCGGGCGTACCGCCGGAGTTCGCGCTCGACGCGAGTCGGCAGATACGCGGTTCGATCCCGCCCACCATCCTCAGCCGGAACCCGGACGAGGTACCGTGGTGGGTCGATCCGAACCTGCTCGATGTCGTCGATCGTGAGCCGCGTGAGTTCCGCCGGCCCGAGGCCGACGTCGGCACAGAGGCGAATCACCAGCGCCTCGCGGTAGGTCTCGGCAGCGTCGAGAAGCGACTCGTACTCCTGGCGCCTGAGCACCGCCCCCATCCCCTGCTCGAGGCTCATGGTTCGCTGCTTTTGGTTTCGCGAACATAATTGTATCGCCTCTTCCCGGTGTTCGTGAGGAGTAATCAGGATCAGTCGGAAGCTACAACCCGAACTGATTTCGGACTATCTGAGTTTGCGAAACGTCACTGGCCGGCGTGACCGCCGTCCCCGACTTCGGCCTGAATCTCACCGACGATCTCGGGATTCCGGAGCGCGCTCGTATCCCCGAGTTCCTCACCGTTGGCGACGTCTTCGAGCAGGCGGCGCATGATCTTGCCCGAGCGGGTTTTTGGCAGTTCCGGCGTGAAAATCACTTCTGCAGGGCGGGCGATCGGTCCGATCGCCGACTCGATGCTCTCGAGGATGGCGGTGCGGACGGTTTCGTCGGGTTCGCGTTCGCGTTCGGTGCTAACGTACGCGTAGATCTCGGTGTCGCCGGTTTCGTTCGAGCGGCCGACGACGGCAGCTTCGGCGACGCCATCGACGTCGGCGATTGCGCCCTCGATCTCCATCGTCCCAAGGCGGTGACCGGAGACGTTGATGACGTCGTCGACCCGGCCGAGGACGGTGATGTAGCCGTCCTCGTCGATCCGGGCCGTGTCACCGCTGAAGTAGCGCCACTCGTCGGCATCAGGGTCCGAAAAGCGCCGCCAGTACTCGGTGACGAATCGCTCGTCGCCGTCGTACAGCGTCCGGGCCATCCCCGGCCACGGGCGAGCGAGGGTGAGATAGCCGGCCTCGCCGGGTTCAACTTCGTCGCCGTGGGAGTCGATCACGCGAGCATCGATGCCCGGCAGCGGTGGGCCGGCCGAGCCGGGCTTCATTTCGTCGACGCCCGGTAGCGTCGAAACCGTCACGGCGCCGGTTTCGGTCTGCCACCACGTATCGACGACCGGACAGTCGCCACCGCCGATCTGTTCGCGATACCAGTTCCAGGGACGAGGACTGATCGGCTCGCCGACGGTGCCAAGCAGCCGGAGTGAGGAAAGATCGTGTCGATTCGGATAGTCAGACCCCCATTTCATGAACGCGCGAATCGCCGTCGGTGCAGTGTAGAAGACATCGACGGCGTTGCGATCGACGATCTCCCAGAGCCGGTCCCGGTCGGGGTAGTCGGGCGTCCCTTCGTACATGACCGTCGTCGTCCCAAGCGCAAGCGGGCCATAGACGATATAGGAGTGACCCGTGATCCAGCCGATATCCGCCGCACACCAGTAGGTGTCCTCCGGTTTGATATCGAGGACCGCATGGCTCGTCCACGCGACGTGGGCGAGATAGCCGCCGGTCGAGTGGACGACGCCTTTCGGCTCGCCGGTCGTCCCCGAGGTATACATCAGGAACAGCATGTCTTCGGCATCACGTGAGACTGGCTCGACCGTCTCGCCCGCGAACTCGGCACACAACTCGTGGTAGTCCCACTCGTCGTCGCCTAAGATGTGTGGCATATCGTCGCCGAGTCGGTCGACGACGACCGTCCGGATGTCCTGCTCGAGGCCGATGCGAGCGTTGTCCGCTTTGCTCTTCTGGTTGAAGGCGTCGCCACGTCGGTAGTAACCGTCGCAGGTGACCAGAAACTCGCTGTTTGCGGCGTCCATCCGCGTCGCGAGCGCGTCCGCAGAGAGCCCGGCGAAGACGACGCTGTGGGGAGCGCCGATCCGGGCACACGCCAGCATCGCGATCGGCAGTTCGGGAATCATCGGCAGATAGATCGTCACGACGTCGTCCTCTTCGACGCCCAGGTCGCGCAGCGCCGCCGCGAACTCGTTGACTTCGACGTAGAGATCCTGATAGGTGTAGGTCCGGCGCTCGCCCTGTTTGCCCTCCCAGCGGATCGCGGCGTGATTTTTCCGACCCGACTCGAGATGGCGATCAAGACAGTTGTAGGCGGCATTTAATTGTCCGTCCGAGAACCATCGGTAGAAGGGGGCGTCGTCGTCATCGAGGACGGTATCGTAGGGGTCGTCCCACGAGAGGAGGTCCGCCGCATGCGTCCAGCAATCCGGCCAGTTCGTCTCGAAGCGCTCGTGAATCGCCGGATCCGAGACGTTCGCCTGCTCGACGAACGCGTCGAGTGGACTGTGGGTGGCGCCTGACGATGGTGTCGTCTCTTGGCCCCGCCCATTTCGTTCGACCATGTATCGTTCGAAACGTGGTCGGTCAGCGGAATAAACGTTCCTCTGGACTCGCGGACAGTGAAACGCCCGTCGTCTAGTGGCTGGGTTGCCGTCTATCGACCACGTCGTCTAACAGCAAGAATGGTGTCGCTCGAGTGCCGGTACGGGCCGCGATTAGAGTGCGTCCTGCGTGGAATCGACATCCGAGAAGTCCGCGGAATCGGCTTCCTCACCGGGTTCGCGAACGACGTAGACGTCGTACCGCTGGTCGTTTGCGACCGGGCTGCCGACGCTCGACTGGGGTGCGATGACCGAGCCCGCGTTCTCGGAACCGATGAAGACGACCGACGCCTCGAGGTCGCCGGCGACCCGTCGGATCTCGCGGACGACGTTGGTCGTCGACGTCGCAGTTGGCTCGTCCGAACTTACCCGCTCGGATCGGACGGTCGCTTCCGGCGCGACCTCTTTGGCGCGGGTCTCCATGCCCGCGGCGATCGTCTCCGGCTCGAACGGTTCCCCTTGCGTGATCCAGCCCCGATCCCGTGCGTAGTCCTCGTCGTCAGGAATGACCGTCAGCGCAACGACTTCCTCGTCGAGCAGCTCGCCGAACGTGGCGGCGCGCTCGAGTGCGTTCATGGCCAACTCCGACCCGTCGAAGGGAACGAGCAATGACATAGGGGTATGTCATACGACAGCGGACGTAAATGTTCGCCCTCCGGCGGTACTCATCCCGTCCGGTTGTCGTCGGCATCGTCCCCGACGACCAGGACCGTCCGGTCGGCGACCCTGACGACCCTGTCGATGGTGCTGCCGAGCAGGGCACCCTTGAGCGATGAGCGACCCCGAGCACCGACGACGATCACGTCGATATCGTTCTCGTCCGCGCACGCGAGGATCTCCTCGTGGGGGACGCCGGTCCGTACCGTCGTCTCGACGGCCACGCCGGCGTCGGCTGCCTTCGATTCGACCGTCTCGAGCCAGCCTGCAGCACGCTCTCGAAGGTGTTGCATTGCCTCGTCGGGATCGACGATCCCCGTATCGTAGTCGGTCCGGTCGTCAGCGACGGCGATGCCGTATAGCGACGCGTCGAACCGCGCTGCGAGTTCGACCGCGTGGTCGACCGCGGTCGTCGCCGTCTCGCTGCCGTCGGTCGCGACCAGGATCGAGTCGTACATACATAGTGATAGGTGCCGCCACGAGAAAGGCCTGTGGCTCTCTCGCAGTCGTGTCGACGGCCGAGGTTGGTTATGGCTGTGACTCCCCGTACCGATCGTCCCGTTCGATCCCACGCGCTGCCGTCGCCTTCACCGAGGCGACGATCGACCGGCCGGGCTCGAGGCCCAGCGTCTCGACGCTTTGGCGGGTAACGAGCGCCACGAGTTCGGGCGGTTCGTCTCCATCACCGCTCGAGTCATGCTCGGCCTCGAGGTCGATTCCAACGCGCGCGACGGCATCACCAGTATCGAGCCACGCGACGGCCCCGGAAAACCGGTTTCGGACGCTGGTTCCCTCGGCCCGTGGCACGTCACTCGGCGTGTGCAGGCTGACCGCGTCGGAACGGATCGTCACGGCTGCGCTCGCAGCGTCGGTTGGCACGACCGCCAGCACGTCGCCGACGGGCGTCTCGACGGTCGCGAGTTCGCCGTCGCGGTCGACGACCGGTCCCGACAGCACTGTTTCGTCAACGCGCGCAACGCCCTCGTAGGCTGCGACCAGCCGATCGAACCGTGCTAGCAGCTCTCGCGCCGTCTCCGTCAGGGAACTCCCGCCACCGTCGGCACCCCCACGGGTGCGCTCGACCAGCGGGCCGATCGCCTCCTCGAGCGCGACAACCCGCTGTTGCAGGTGGGGATAGGAGCGCCCGAGGGCGTCGGCCGCACCCGATAACGAGCCACAGTCGTCGATCGCGCGCAACATCTCGACGTCGCTTCGGTCGACGGCCGCGTCATCGATCCGCAAGTAGGGGTCGAACTCCTTTTCGATGGTCATCCGTAGATCACGCGATAGCTCCAGTCGAATCAACGCCGGAGCCACTCGGGTCGCTGTTCGTGATCGGACGAGAAATCGGTTTGCATCGGACAGTCGATCGCGCGCCTGAACAGGACGAAATTTCCGGTTCGCGTTCACTTCGTACGTTGCACCCGGATTCGGTCGGTCTGGTTCCGCTGCGCACGAACGACCGGGGAAACGATTATACCCGTACCGATGCAACGGCGATGTATCGATGTCAGAACAACGCACGCGGCGAGCGTTTTTGGCGGGGAGCGGAACCGCTGTGGCGCTCGGGTTGGCCGGCTGTACCGGGGTAGGAAACAGCGGTGAAAGCGGGAACTCGATGATGATCTTCCACGCGGGATCGCTCGCGCCACCGTTCAGCGAGGCGCAACCGCAGTTCGAGGACGAATACGATGCCGACGTCACGCGCGAGGCGAAGGGGTCGGTCGACTCCAAAAACAAGATCACCCAGCAGGGACGGAACGCTGACGTACTCGGCGTCTCCGACTTCCGGCTCATCCGCGACGACGTGGTTCCCGACTACGGAGACTGGTACGTCGTCTTCACCACGAACTCGATGTCGATCCAGTACCGGGACGACTCACCGGGTGCGGACGAAATCTCGAAGGACAACTGGTGGGAGGTGCTCAGCCGTGACGACATTACGATCGGCCACTCGGATCCGGCAGTCGACCCCGGTGGCTACCGTGCGGTGATGACCCAACAACTCGGGAAAGAGGAGTTCAACGGCGAGCGCCTTTACGACGAAGCTACCTATCAGGCACTCCGCGACAACTCGGTGGTTCCAACTGGGACTGAGACGAACCTCGAGGGCCAACTCGAGTCGGGCGAACTGGACTACGTGTTTTACTACCAGTCGATCTCCAGTACCGCCGAGAAACCGTTTATCGACCTTCAGCCGGAGGTCGACCTCTCGAAGGCCAACAGCGAGTACGCGGACCACTACGCGAAAGCGGAGGTCGAAACCGAGTCGGGGACGTACACCGGTGCGCCCATCGCTTACGGAATGACTGTCCCGAGTGTCGCGCAGTCGCCCGAACTCGGCGCACAGTGGGTCGAATATTTCGGAACTGATCCGGGCCGCCAGATCCTCGAGGACCAGGGGCTGACGCCGGTCGAACCCATCGTCGTGCCACAGAGCACTGAGGATGCAGTTCCCGACCGCGTGATGGAAGTCGCAAGCGCGAAGTCCAACCTTGGACCGCTGGAGCTATAACGGCTCCCCGGTGGGATTCGTGACGGAACCAGCAGGCAGTTACCAACCGATACGCAGCGATCATGGCAATAAAAACTGAAACGCGATTCGGGGACGGAACCGTCGGACAAGCGTCGCTGGTGACAGCGTTCATCGCCATCCAACTGCTGGCGTTTGCGACCGCGTTCATACTCGACAGGCCAACCTGGTACGCGTACTTCATGATCGGCAGCACAGCCGTCACCGCTTACGCGCTCGATGGCTCACCGTTTACCGTCATGACCGCGACCGTCGGGAGCCTCCTCATGGTCGCGCTGGGACTACCGCTGTTCCTGTTCGTCGCACGACAGTCCCCTTCGCTCGTCCTCGAGAAGGCGCTCGATCCCACCGTCCATCGTGTGCTCTATCTCGGCGTGTACGGCCCACTGCTAGCGGCCGTGCTCAGCCTCCTTCTTGGCGTCCCGCTCGCACATCTGCTCGCGGAGGGGTTCGCCGGCCAGCAGTTCGTCGAGAGTCTCGTCGACCTTCCGCTGGTCGTTCCTCACTCGGTTGCGGGTATTATCATCCTCTTTGGCTTCGGACAAGATGGGGCGTTCCCACAGCTATCGGTGCTGGGAACGATGGTCGGAATGGTGCTGGCGATGACGTTTGTCGCCGCACCCTACGCCGTCAACACGACCCGCGAGGCGTTCGAGACGATCGACGACCGGCTGACGTACGCCTCTCGTATTCACGGCGCGAACCGCTTAGAGACGTTCCGCCGGGTGACTGGCCCGCTCGCTATCCGAGGCATGATTACCGGGGGCGTCCTCGCGTGGGCTCGAGCCGTCTCCGAGTTCGGTGCCGTCGCCGTCGTCGCCTACAGCGTCTCGTTCTTCTATCCGGTCGAGGGCAGCGTGGTTCGGGCCCAGCACGCCCCGGTCTTCGTCTACAACACGTACCTCGGGGGCGGGCTCGACGAGAGCGGGGCAGTCGCATTCCTGTTGCTCGCGGTGTCGGCGTTCGTCTTCCTCGTCGTCCGGTATCTCACTGACAGTGATACGATCAAGGGAGGGATGCCCTGATGGGGCTGTACGCAGACGTCCGAGCGACGTTCACCGCGCAGGGTGCCGAGGAGTTTACTATCGATGCCGAGTTCGACGTCGAACGTGGCGAGAGCCTCGTCATCCTCGGACCGAGCGGAAGCGGCAAGACGCTGCTGCTCGAGGCCGTTGCCGGCTTTCACGACCACGGCGGAACCGTGACCCTCGACGGACGGCGGCTCAGCGACCGCCCGCCGGAGCAACGCGGCTTCGGATTCGTCTTTCAGGACTACGCCCTGTTTCCCCACATGTCCGTCCGCGCGAACGTCGAATACGGCGATCGGTATCACGACGAGATGCGGGACGTCGACGAGCTGCTAGCCGAACTCGGCGTTGGCGACCTCACCGACCGCTATCCGCCGACGCTCTCCGGTGGGGAGAAACAGCGAGTGGCACTCGCCCGGGCACTCGCCGTTCAGCCCGACGTAATGTTGCTCGATGAGCCGCTGGCGGCGCTCGATGTCCCGACCCGGCAGACGCTTCGGGACGACCTGGCTGACGCCCTCACAGACGTCACCGCCGTATACGTGACGCACAACCGCACGACGGCGCGCGCCCTCGCGGACCGAATCGTCGTGATGCAAGACGGGCGTATCATTCAGAACGGAACCGTCGAAGACGTCTTCGAGCGGCCCGCCTCGCCCGCCGTGGCGAACTTCACCGGAGCGAACGCGATTCCGCTGTCGGCTGCACCGTCGCTTGCAGGCTCGATCGACGGCAGTCCGGCCGCTGGACACGTGGCGATTCGGCCCGAAGCGGTCATGATTGGCGAGTCCGACAGTGACGTCTCGGCGATCGTCGAGCGAGTCGTCCGCGAGGACGCGACTAATCGGGTGACGGTGTCGTTCGACGAGATCACCGTCGATGCGTACACGGATGACCCGCCCGCCGTCGGAGACGAGGTCGGAGTAACGTTTCCGCGAGCCGCGCTCCACCGCTGTTAACTCTCCCGGCGTTCGGTTGGCTCACTCGGCCTGTGCGACCGCCACGACGGCGTTCTGGACGTACCGCATGCTCGTCGCGATCGTCATAATCCCGTCCATCAGCGCCTGCTGGCACGCACCGTCGGGATAGATCCGATACTCAACCTGGACCGTCTCGGCCGTCCGCAACTGGCAGGACGTGCCGTCTTCATCGAGAAACGTATAGAACGCTGGCGTCGCCGCCAGCATCGGCTCGACGTACTCGAGCAACTCGCCGCGTCGCCGATCGCCGCGAAGCAGCGCTCTGGCTCGCTCGGTGTCGAACCCGTTGTGGCCGACGATCCGAATCGGGCCGAACCCGGTCTCCTTGATGACGTGGTCCGGGAGCGGCGAGAGTTCGACCTGGAAGTTGAACTCGGTGTCTTCCTCCGAGTAACGGGTCACGTCTCGGATGGCTCTCGTCCAGCCAGTTGCGAACCTAGGTCTCGCTGATCTGTCTCGTCATACGCAGGCCGTCCACGAGGGAAGAAATAAGGGCTCCGCGGGAGACCGCCTGTCCTCGATCCGTCCGCGTTCGAATCCGCGCTACCCGTGTTTGTTCGGCATCGTCGAGTGGCGCACGAGCCCGCGCATGTCCGCCCGCTGGGACGGCGGCGGTGCCATCGTCGAGTGGCGACTCGGGCCACCCGACGCCGTTCCGCGGTCTCTGTCGCCACCGAGCCCCGACCCGAGGAGCCCCTCGTCCTCATCGTCCTCGCCTGTTTCTGTGTCGGCCGCAGCCTTGTCGCTCTCGTCGTCCCCGTTCGCTGTTTCGCTTCTGGCAGTACCATCACTCGCCGCCTCGAGCCGCTTTTTCAGCTGAGCGACGTTGTCGCCGAACTCCTCAAACGAGGACTGCATCGACGACCGGAGGCGGTCCCCGAGGTCACCGGTCGACTCGTCTTCGGCTTCGTCCTCGGATGCGGCCACGTCGTCGCCCGCCGAGACCGCAGTGTCATCACGCTCGGCCGTCTCTCCTTTGCCCTCGTCCGCCGTCGACTCAGCGTCCGATTGATTCCCTGCGCCGGCCGCGGCGGCGGATTCGGCCCGCTCGCCGATCGTCTTCCGAAGGTCGCCGACGGCCCCCTCGAGACTCCCATCGTCGGCCCGGTCGGCCAGTTTCGCGAGGTGGAGCAGCCGCTGGAGGGCCGCCACGTTCTCTTGCTCACCCCGGGCGATGGCCTCGGGAATCGACTCCGGTTCGGTTCCGTCCGCGAGCGTGTCCAAGCCGACTGCGGCAAGCAACTCGTCGGGGTCGGCCGACTCGAGTAGGTCGCTCGCCTCGGTCGCGGTCTCGAGCAGGTCCGTCTCGGCCGCCTCGTCGTCGCCATCGCCGGCGACGAGCGAGCCACTCGACGTGTTGGCCTCGGTCAGTACCTCGTGCACACGGTCGTGTAGTTGCGAATCGCTCATGGGTGGCCCTCCGATATCACCGCCCGCCGGTCGTGCCGCTCGTCTCCCGTTCGAAGCTAGGGCGGTGCATGTCAGTCGATCACTCGGCTTCCGCTTCCGTTTCGGCTTCCTCCCTCGAGTCTGAATCCGGCTCATCCTCCGTCACCGCCTTGATGATCTCGTCGGTCATCTCCTCACGGCTGAGGTTCGCTTTCACGCCGACGTCTTTCGCGACCGACTGCAGGTCGTCGTAGGACATCACGCCGAGGAAGTCCTCGAGCGTGTCCTTCCGAAGGTCCTCGAGGTCCTCCATGGACGACTCGTCCCCGCCATCGGCGGGCGCTTCGGCTTCGTCGGCTGCCTCCTCGGATTCGCCGGCAACTCCTTCGACTGTCTCTTTCGCTTTGCCCGCAGCGTCTTTGACTGACTCCCCTGCTTTGCCCGCAGCTTCCTCGGCTGACCCTCCTGCTTTGCCCGCAGCGTCTTTGACTGCCTCTTTGGCGCCCGTTTCGTCGCTCTCTGCACCGTCGTCTTCCTGTTCTTTTGCTTCGTCAGCCGGTTCCTCGTCCTGTTGAGTCTGCTCCTCGGTCTCGTCGCTGCCGATGCCGTCCAGGAGCCCCTCGACGCTGCTTCCGTCGGTGACGCCTTTGGCCACCGACTCGAGCGAATCGCGGCCCTCGATCTCCGAGAACGAATCCCGGAGGGCGTCTCGAATCGCTGTCGAGAGGTCTGTCTGGATCTCGCCGAGTTCCTTTCCTTCGTCGACGCCCGAAGCGATCGTCTCGTGGACGTTCCGACCCACCGACTCGCCGACATTACGTCCGAACTGCTCGCCGAACTGGCGACCGACCGCTGCGCCGACCTCGCCGCCGTCGATGCTGTCCTCGATACTCCCATCACCGAGCATGTCGGCGACATCGAGTTGGTTGCTGACCTCATCGGCTACCATTCCCTTCAGTCCGGATGCCTCACTCATGATAACCACCTCGATCGGGTCCGTGGAGCGCGTGATTTTCCCGGGTCACGGTGTTACTCTTCGGCTTCGGTCGATTGATCCGATTCTTCGTCTGCCGATTCATCGCCCTCCGTGTCCGACTCGGAGTCACCTTCTGCCTCGGTGTCGTCCTCGGATTTATCGCCGTCGCTTTCGTCTGCTTCCTCGGCCTCGGTTTCTTCGTCGCCTTCCTCGGCGGACTCTTCACCGGTTTCGTCCTCCTCATCGATTTCCCCGCCTTCCTCAGCGGGTTCCTCAGCCATGTCCGCTTCGGCTTCCTCTTCGCCGGAACTGAGTAGTTCGTCAACGACCATGTCCCCGATCGTCCGTCCGAGGGATTCGCCGATCGCTCGCCCGAGGATCGCGCCGATCTGCCCGCCCAGCGCTTCGCCGAGCGGCTTGTCCCCGTCGATTTCGTCCTCCCACTGGGTTCCTTCGACCAGTTCGTCGACGTCGACGTTGTCGCTAATCTTCTCGGTATCGATCCGCTGGGTCAGTGTGCTATCGCTCATGCTGTTGCCTCCGCCTGTGACGGCTCCCTCTGTTCGCTGGTCTCTTCGGGTCGTTCGGGCTCGAGTCGTTCGACTAGCTGTTCGATCACTTCGCTGACGATCGCGGCCACGACCTCCTCGGTGGGGAAACTGGGCACGAGCGCGGCCACCTTCTCTTTGAGCCAGCCGATCGCTCTCGAGATGCGGCCGGGGGAGTCGTCACCCTCGCCCGATTCTGCGTCCTCGCCTTCCGTCTCACCGTCCGCACCATCCCCGAACAGAGCGTCGAGGAGTTCACCTGGCTTGCTCAGTAGCGACTCCGCCTTCTCGAGCATGGCACTCGACCCGTCGAAGAGCCCCGAGACCGCTGCGAGGAGGTTCCCGAACAGGTTGTTCTCACCCGGGCGCGCCGAGACGTCGAGCGTGACCGGATTCAGGTTCACCTCGAGGCCGAGCAAATCGAGGAACAGGCCGTCGAGGTCGAGATGGAGGACGCCCGCAACCTCCTCGTCCTGATAGACGTCGTCGGCGTCTTCGACGTGGTATTCGTCTTCCTCTACTTCTTCCTCTGCCTCCGCTTCTGCTTCCGCTTCCTCTGCTTCTTCCTCTGCCTCCGCTTCTGCTTCCGCTTCCTCTGCCTCTTCCTCTGTCTCCTCTTCTGCTTGCGATTGCTCTACTTCCGGCTCTTCTCTCTCTTCCTCGCCTTCGCCCTCGGTGTCTTCGCTTTCGGGTGCTTCTTCAGCTTCTCCCTCGGCATCACTGTCGGCCGTTTCGTCTTCTGATTTTTCCATCTCCGCCTGTCCGCCATCAGTCAATACTCGGCGTGGCGGCCCTGCTGCATGCACGGCACCGTCAGGACGGCTCGAGGAATGCTCGCCCCGCTCTGAATACGAGCATTCCTCGAGTCCGTTATGTGCGAACTCATCGGTCATTATACAGAAAAGCAGAGGGCCCTAAGCGTTGTGGCGGTTGGCCTTGCGTATGCGACTAGTCGGCACAGCGTGGCAGAAACATCGCTCTCGAAACCTCGGTCGAGACTACTCGAGTGAGTGCGAGCCGACACGGAGCGCGTACCTGCCGCGCGTCTCGCCCTCGTCGTGATACGCGACGGGTTCCTCGATCGCAGCGACGGTGTCGTCGGCGACGGCAGCCGCCGTGGCGATTCCATCGATGCGCTCACAGCCGTCCGCGCCGGACTCGAGGTCGAACCAGCGGACGGCGTGGGTGTCGGGATCGCGAACCCGGAAGTTCTGGGCACAGGGCGTAACGAGCCGATCGCCGTCGGTAGCCAGCCCGTGGACGAACCCGCGAACCGTGTCGTCCCACACGAGGTCGCCGTCGGCGTCGAACGTGGCAACCCGGTGTTCGTTCGGATGGCGGCTCTCCGTTTCGCGACTCTCCGCCGCGTAGGTGTTGCCCGTCACGAACGCCACCCGCCCGTCGTTCGCGTAGGCGTGGTTCGGATAGGCATACAGCGTTTCGCCGTCGATCTCGGTCTCGACAGCGAGGTCGACGTGCCACCGTTCGGCACCGCCGGGGCCGAGCAGATAGCCGCGTTTGTCACCGTGGCTCGAGACCGCGATCGCCTCGCCGTCGAAGGAGACATCACCGACGCGGCGGTCGCCACCGGTGCCGGGGTCCCAGGTCCACGCGAGCTCACCCGACTCGGCCTCGAGGACGACGAGCCCAGTGTCGTGATCGCCCATACAGCGGTTGTAGCCCACCGCGAGGCGCTCGCCGTCGGCGTCGAGATCGAGCGCGATCGGTGAGGCGTCGGTCTCGTAGGTCCAGCAGATCTCGCCGTCGGTGTCGAACGCGTAGACCGTGCTGTGCCACTGTCGCGTCTCACCGTCGCGCTCGTAGCGTCGCGCAGCAGCATAGAGCCGCTCGTTTCCGTCGGCGTCCGTGCCAGTCTCGAGCGCGACGACGTAGGGCAGATAGAAGACGGTGTCTTTGACCGCCTCGCCGACGTCGTCGACGGTGTCGTAGCGCCAGCGCTGCTCGCCTGTCTCGGCGTCGTAGGCCGCGATCGTTCCGGTGTCGCCGCGGCCGGTGACGACGATCGTCTCGTCGTTCTCGAGCGACGCGATGCCGACCGCGTGGTCGGGATGGTCGACTGTCCAGCGGGTCTTGAGTGAATCGATGTCGCGGGCAGTGACGGTGCCGTCCCACTCGCCGGTGACGGCAAGGTCGCCCGACTCGGCGACGCCGACCGCGGATCGGGTCCACATGTGCCGGCTCCGCGCCGGCTCGATCTCGCCGAGCGGTACCCGTCGGAAATCGATCCCGCTGTCGTGGTCGGGTGCAGGTTCAGCCATCGTTCACTCCTCGACCGGGAACGTCTCGTGGAGGGTGTCGTGGGCATCGCCGAGCCCCTCGACGATGCTCTCGCCCTGCGTGGCCAGCCGCCCGACCGCTCGCTCGGCGTCACGAACCGCCAGCAGTCGCCCTCGCGTGTAATCGTATTCCGGGTCGGCGCTGTCCATCGTGGCGACCTCCTCCTCTAAGTCGACCAGCGCCGCGTCGAGGTGGCGCTGCAGTTCGGTGAGGCTGTCGGCCTCCACGAGGCCCTGAATCGGGCCCTCGAGGTGGCCCTCGAGTTCTTTCTCCGCGTGCTCGCGGGCGCTGTCGTCCCCGACGCCGAGGACGTTCATCAGTCCGAGTCGTAGTGCTTCGATTTCGTGGCAGCTCATGGTTGAATAGTAGTGTTGGAATCGTGTATCGTCTCGTTAGTCGGTGCAGCTTTGCTACAGCGTCTGATCGACGAGGTCGCTGACGATGCGATCCCGGTCGAGGTGGTCGGCGACGATCCGTTCGGCGTCGCCGGATTCGACGCCGCCGTACCAGATCCCGTCGGGGTAGACCGCGACCATCGGCCCGTCGCCACACCGTCCCAGACAGGACGACCGCGTGATGCGGGCGTCGCAATGTTCGGAGTCGCGTACCTCCTGACGGAGGCGCTCGAGGACTGCCGGCGAGCCCATCTTCGCGCAGGTCTGGTTGGTACAGACCGCGACGTGTTTCTCGGGTGCGTCGTGACTGTGAGGTTCGTCGTCGATATCCTCGCGGTCGGCGTGGGCCTCCTGGTGGGCCAGCGCACGCAACATGGCGCGTGCGCCGCCGACGTCTTCCTCGTAGCCCTCGAGGTCGACCTTGTACTTGCACGTGTCACAGGACATCTCGACGCTGCCCGATCGGGCCTCCTGCCAGCGATCGGCGAAAACGTCCAAGAGGCGCGAGTCCGTCCCGAGCGGGTCGCCGGCCAGTGCGTCGACGTAGGGGTAGTCATCGTCGAACTCCGCGGTCCAGTCGCGCACCCGCTGGGTGAGGACGCCGTCGCCGAGCATGTACGGCAGGACGACGACCGCGTCGGGCCGGTGTTTCGAGAGCCCGTGAAGGGTGTCCTCGAGCGTCGGCTCCGTGATGCCGATGAAAGTGGCCTCCACGCGGTCGAAGTCCCGCCCCTCGAACAGCAAGCGGGCGAGTTTGTGCACGTCGCCGTTGGCGTCGGGATCGCTCGAGCCCCGCCCACAGAGGACGACAGCGACGTCGTCCTCGGTGCGGTCGACGCCCAGTTCGCGTTCGACGGTGGCGGCGCGATCGTCCAGCAGATCTAAAATCGCGGGATGGACTCCCAGATGCGCGCCGTTGTTGATCGCTATATCGTGTTCGGCACGTGCCCCCTCGATCGCCAGCGGCACGTCGTTTTTCACGTGGCTCGCGGCAAAGAGCGAACAGTGGACGACCGTCACCCGATCGGCGACGGGTGCGAGCCCGGCGAAGGCCTCGTCGATCGACGGCTCCGCGAGTTCGAGAAACGCGGCGTCGACCGGAATCCCGAGCCGTGACTCGAGGTCGGCAGCCAGTTCGCGGACCTGTTCGTTCGACTTCTCGCGGCGGGAGCCGTGGCCGATCAGGAGGACGGCCTCGTCGTCGAAGCCGGCTATCGACGCGGGCGTGGAGTCGTCAGGTGCGCTCATCGATCTCAGTAGACTACGGCTGGTCGCCGTCGTACGCCGACGCTTGCTCGATGCTCCGCTCGAGTTTGCGGTGGCGACTCGGCGCGAACAGTCCAGTTTCCTCGCAGTGCTCGTAGAGCCAGGTGCCGAACTCGGGCACCGCGTCGTCGTCGACGCCGAACCAGTAGCCACCCGACGAGGTCGCCGAAAGGTCGCCCGTGGGGGCGTCGACCGGACACGCCGCGATCAGTTTCTGGACGAACTCGAGCAACGCTTCGTCGTCGTGGACGAAGGAGATGCCGACGGTGCCACTCGAGGACTTGAAGCAGATCGTGCCACAGCCCTCGAGCAGGCCCCGAAGGAGCTCTCGATCGTGACTCGAGAACGCGCCGAAGCGGTAGTTTCCGCGGCCGTCGACCGGCAGGCTGAGAGCGCTGTTGCGACCCAGCAGTCCCGCTTCATCGTCACTCTCGCCGATCGACAGCGTGTACTCGTCTTCGGTGCGCGTGATCGAGGTGTCGTGGGCGTACTCGCGGGTCGTCGTCTCGTGCTCGAGGTTCCCGCCCGCAATCGCGGCGAGCACTTGCGCAGACTCCTCGTCGTTGGTGACGACTTCGATACGGTCGTCGGTCACGTCACCGCTGCCGGCGACGTGGCCCCAGAAGTACGCCGTCGCTGGGTGGCCCGCGAGGGGATCCGACGGAATCGCGATCTCTAAGGCGTCGCCGTCAGCCGTCGGGTCGGCGTCGCTCATTCGCCCACCTCCTCGACGATGATCGCGTCCGTCGGGCAGGCAGCAGCGGCCTGCTGGGCTTCCTCGATGCGGTCGTCGTCGAACGTCGCGACGACCCGTTCGGCAGTATCGGTGACCTCGCCTTCGCAGTCGTAGACCGGATCGGCGTCCGGATCGACCGTCGCGAGGCCGTCGTCGCCTTCGACGAACCGCGGGTCGCGGGTCAGGCAGGCGAAGATGCCGTCACAAGCGTCTTTCTCGATGGTGACTTCGTATCGCGGCATGTCAGTAGTCGTATTTCGTCTCGTAGCCACGCGGCGTGACCATCCGGTCGTCCCAGACGTAGGTGTCCTCGGTACCGACGACGATCGTCGTCGTCATGTCGATGATCTCGCTTTCACCCAGGTCCTCGAGTTCGCCGAGTTCGGTGATCATCACCTGCTCGTCCTCGCGGCCAGCGCCGTGGACGATACCGACCGGCGTGTCTTCGTCGCGGTGAGTCAGCAGGATCTCGCAGGCCTTCTCGAAGTTCTCCCGGCGCTTGCGGCTCCAGGGGTTGTAGATCGTGATCGTGAAGTTCTCGCTGGCGACCGAGTGCAGCCGCGACTCGATCTCGGGCATCGGGACGAGGTGGTCCGACAGCGAGACCGAGACGGTGTCGTTGACGAGGGGGGCACCCAGCCGGGCCGCACAGGACTGGGCCGCCGGGACGCCGGGCACGACCTCGAAGTCGACCATCGAGGCCGTTGCGCCCTTCGACTCGAGGATCTCGAGTGCCAGCCCCGCGAGCGCGTAGACGTTGGGGTCGCCGCTGCCGACGATCGCCACGTCGTTGCCCGCGAGCGCGCGGTCGATCGACTCCTCGGTGCGGGAGACTTCGCCGCACATCGGCGTGTCGTAGATGTCGTCGGCCTGTTCAGTGATCTCGTCGGGAATTAGCTCGATGTAGGTCGTGTAGCCGACGATGTGCTCGGCCTCGAGTAAGGCCTCTTTCGCGCGCTCGGTCATCCCCTCCGGGTGACCGGGGCCGAGGCCGACGGCGATCAGCTGGCCGGGTTCGGCGTCGAAGTCGTCGACCGTCGCGCCGACTTCCTGCTCGTTGGAGTCGTCGTCGGAACTGGAAGCGCCGCACTTGCTCGAGGACGAGGAGGAACTCGAGGAGCCGCCGCATTTAGAACTCGAGTCGTCGGTGCTGCTACTCGATGCGCCACACTTGGAAGTCGATTCGTCGTCAGCGTCCGCGTTGGTGTCCGTGCTCATGGGTGATTAGAAATCGTCGACGTCACGCCCGCCGCGCGGGGTGACGAGGTACGTTCGGTCGTCGTTGCGCCAGGTTTCGGTCTCGTGGTTGCCGATGATCAGCGAGGTGCCCATCCCGGAGACCTTGTCGTCGTGGTCGGCGGCCTCGCCGAGAGTCGTAATGAAGTGGCTCTCGCCGTTGCGGCCGGCGTCTTCCCGGCCGGCGTCGTTGACGATCGCCACGTAGGCGTCGTCGGTCCGCTCCTCGCGGACGATCTCGACAGCCTTCTCGTAGTTGCGCCAGCAGTTGTAGAGGACGATCACAAAGTCCGAGATAGCTGCTGCCCGCAGTTTCTCCTCGATCTCGTCCCAGCCGCGCCACTTGTCCGACAGCGAGATCGTACAGAAGTCGTTACACAGCGGCGCGCCGACGTTTGCCGAGCCGCCGAGTGCCGCCGTCAGCCCGGGGACGATTTCGATCGGCACGTCCGTCGCGTCGTCCTCCTCTGCCATCTTGAAGATGAGGTCGGACTTGCCGTAGACGGACGGGTCGCCGCCGGAGACGTGGGCCACGTCCTTTCCTTCTCGGACGTGGTCGAACGCCGCGCGAGCGAGTTCGATCTGTCGTCCCATCGTCGACCGGACGATCTCCTGCTCGAATCCGTCCTCGCGGGTCGCAATGCCGTCGTCGTCGACCGCCTCTTCCGGCGGGAGCGTCCCGTCGTCGCGCAGGAACTCCTGATAGAGGCTCGAGGCGATGACCACGTCCGCCGATTCGATGACTTCCTTGGCCCGGAGAGTCATATGCTCGGGCAGCCCGGGGCCGATGCCGACGACGGAGAGGGTCCCGTGGTCGTCGGGGGTGCCATCGGCGGGTGTGGAGTCAGCATCGGAACTCATCGGCCGATCGCCACCGTAACCTCGTTTTCGTAGCCGATTTTCTCGAGGACGAGTTCCTGTTCAGCACCACCCGCAATCGCAGAGGCCTCCGAGACGCCGGGCCAGCCGATCAACTCCTTCGATTTCGAGGGGGTCGGCCCCTCGTGGTCGAGTAGCGTCTCCTTGTCGAAAGCAACCACGCCGAGATCGAGTTCCTGGGCCGCTGCGAGCAGCCCCTCCTCGTCTTCTTTCCGGGTCGCGGTGCCGACGAACTCGACGTCGTCGAAGTCGTAGTCGGTCTGTTCGAGGGCTTGCTCCCACGCGGCGAGGAACGACTCCTTGCTCGCGCCGGAGACGCTGCCGGTGCCGATGACGACGCCGTCGTCCTTGTTGCGTTTGAGGACGGTGACGTCGTCGCCGACGAGGACGGCCTTCGGGCCCTCGAGTCGGGCCACGGGGCCGAGGTTGTCGTCGAGAACGGCGAGGTTCGTCTTGACCGTCGAGTCGCCGTTGACGACGTGGGCGTCCATCGCCTTCGCCTTCGACTCGACGCCCTGCTTGCCGGCGGCCTCACTCGCGGTGGTCATGGCCGGGACGGCACCCATCGTCGCGAGATCCTGTGCGACCTGATTCGCGCCGTGGTGGCCACCCGTGATCGGGATGGCCCACGTCAGTTCCTCGTCGACGACACAGATCGCAGGGTCCTCCCACTTATCGTCTAACAGGTGGGCCGTCTTGCGCATCGCGATGCCCGAGGCCATCAGACCAATAAAACAGTCGTACTCGCCCCAGTGCTCCTCGAAGACGTCGCCGTGGTACTCGATGATGTCGATCGTCTCGTAGCGATCGCCGATCTCGGCTTTGATCTCCTCGGCGGTGTCCATCTTCCGGCCGAAGGAGATGATCGCGATCTCCTCGGCGACTTCGCCGTCTGAATCCGGCGTCGAACAGTGGCCGCCGGAATCCGATCCAGCATCGTCGGTCGCGTCGTCAGCGTTGTCCGTACTCATAGGTTAGTCGTCTCCTGCCTGTGTTTCCGATTCGGTCGTCTCGCTCGAGTCTGCACCGCGATTCGCCCAGTCACCGTAGAGGAAGGATCGCTCGTAGCCCGCGCCGGTCACGGCGTCGCCGATGACGACCAGTGCAGAGGCGCGATAGCCCGCCTCCTCGACCTTGTCGGCGATCGTTCCAATATCGCCGATAATCACGTCCTCGTCCGGCCAGGAGGCGTGGTAGATCACCGCGACTGGCGTTTCGGGGTCGTGGTCGTCCTCGAGCAACCGATCCATCGTGTCGCGAACCGCGTGGGTCCCCAGATAGATGCAGGTCGTCACGTCGCCCATCTCCACGAACTCGGAGATGTGGTCTTCCTCCTCGGTCAGGGTCTTGCCCTGTGGCCGGGTGAAGGCGACGTGATTCGAGACCTCGTTGAGCGTCAGTTGGGTTCGCAGCGTCGCGCTGGCCGCGAAGGCCGACGTGACGCCCGGCACGAAGTAGGTCGGTACGCCCTCGTGTTCGAGCGCGTCCATCTGCTCGAGTGCGGCCCCGTAGATCGCGGGATCGCCGCTGTGGAGCCGAACGACGTTGTCGCCGTCCTCGTAGGCGTCCCGCATCAGCGGGATGAGTTCCTCGAGGTCTTTCCCGACCGAGTTCACCAGCTCGGCGTGGGCACAGTACTCGTCGAGAAGTTCGCTGTTGACCAGCGAGCCGGCGTGGACGACGAGGTCGGCTTCCTCGAGCAGTTCCTTGCCCGCGACGGTCAGCAGTCGCGGGTTGCCGGGGCCGGCCCCGACGAAGGGGACGCCCTCCTGGTCGTCGCCGGCGCTGTGCTCGAAGATCCGGTCGTCCAGCTCCTCACGGCGGCGGTCGCTCTGTGAGTCGATCGCGTCCTGTGGGTCGTTGGGTGTGTCGTCAGTCATCGGTTTCCTCCGCGGCTGTCGCAGACCGGCCGCCGGCGTCGCTCGCCTCGGTCTCGAAGGCAGCGGTCGCCTGTTCGACCTCGAGATCCTCCTTTTCGGCGTAGGCGAGTGTGTAGTAGTCGCGTTCGTCGATTTCCTCAGGGTCGTCGGTGATCATGGTCTCGCCCTGTTCCATAAACAGCCGGCGGCCGTAGGTCACGTCGTAGCCGGCCTCGACGAGTCCCTCGTGGGTCGCGGGCGCGTCGGTGACTTTGAACAGGATCATCCGATCCGGACCCGTCGGGCTCGAACCGGCGGCGGCCTCTCGCAGCGAGAGCCCCGCGCCGGCTTCGATTTCGACTCCCATCGCGGTCGCGAACGCGGTGACGGCGCTGACGCCGGGGACGATCTCGAGGTCCACGTCGGGGTGGAACGCGTCGATCGTCCGGCGCAGGTGACCAAAGGTCGAGTAGACGTTCGGATCGCCGAGCGTCACGAACGCGACGTCGCCGTCGCGTGCGTTCGGGGCGATCTCCGCTGCAGCCTCCTTCCATGCCCGGCGCAGTTTCTCCTCGTCTTTCGTCATCGGGAAGTCCAGATCCCCGATCTTCGACTCGTCGACGTGGTTCAGGGCAACCGTCCGCGACAGGCGGCCCGGCGAGTAGACCACGTCGGCCGACTCGAGGACTTCTTTCCCGTGAACCGTGACGAGGTCGGCTTCGCCGGGGCCGAGTCCGACGCCGTACAGCGTCATCGGCTCACCTCGTCGCTTTTCTCGTCCGGGGTTGCGCTCCCGACCAGCATGTAGACCGGGTTGTCCGAATTAAAGCTCGTCGCGCCGGCGAGTTCGTAGCCGTGGCTCACCTGGAACTGGACGACCTCCTCGAGCAAATCACGCTCGCGGAAGGCCTCGGTCGCTCTCCCGGCGACCTCGAGCCGCGAGACGTTCATGACCACGCGGTCGACCTCGGTGTCGACGGCGTGGTCGAGCACCGCTTCGAAGTTGCGGCTGCCGCCCAGAAAGAGCGCGTCGGCGTCGTCGGGTAGTCCCTCGGGCGCTTCCGCGTTGCGCAGGTCGATATCCGCTCGAATCGCGTCCTCGTTGGCGGCGATGTTCTGCTCCGTCGTCTCGAGTCGCTCGGGTTTGCGCTCGATAGCGGTCACCCGCCCGGCTCGCTGTGCGGCTTCGATCGTGATGGCTCCGGTACAGGAGCCGACTTCCGCGAAGTGGTCGTCGGGCTCGAGCGCGAGCTTCGAGCCGACGACGGCGCGGACCTCCGGCTTGGTGGGTCCGGCCTTCGCGTCGTGTGGAAGCGCGATGGGTGGCATCATCCGTGGGAAGTGAGTCCGACACTAAAACAATTTTGTTTGTAGTAGACCAACTGCGGTTGCTCAGCTGTGATTGAACTACCACAATTCCCGTTGTTAAAGGCGAGCTGACAGTCAGTCTCACGAGAACGGTCGCCAGAGACACCGTCGTCGCGAACTCGCAAAACGAGACTCGAGTCAGTTCCAGCGACCCAAGCGAACGCGACCGCCGCGCGATTACCACTCCATGCCGCCGTTGATTCCGAGCACCTGCCCGGTCATGTACTGCGCCTGATCGCCGGCGAGGAAGCGAACCATGCCGACGATGTCTTCGGGTTCGGCGAACCGATCGAGCGGAATGTCTTCGCGGATCTTTTCTTGGACGCGTTCTGGGACTTTCTCGAGCATATCGGTCTCCGTAAAGCCGGGTGCGACGCAGTTGGCCGTCGAATCGTGCGCGGCGAGTTCTAACGCCAGCGTCCGGGTAAACGCAAAGAGACCGCCTTTCGAGGTCGCGTAGTTGGCCTGGCCGTAGTTGCCCTGCTGGCCGACGACGCTCGAGATGTTGATCAATCGTCCGTGATCGGACGTCTTGATGTCCTCGTAGAACGCCTTCGTGCAGTTGAACGTCCCATTGAGGTTGACGTCGATGACCGTCCGCCAGTCCTCGTAGGTCATGTTCTCGAACGTCCGATCGACGGTGATGCCCGCGTTGTTGACGAGGACGTCGATCTCGCCGAGTTCCTCGTGGACTTCGTCGGCCATCCGCTCGACCTGTTCGGGATCGGAAACGTCGGCCTGGACGGGGACCGCCGTCTCACCGTTTTCCTCGATCGCCTCGCTCACTTCTCGGGCAAGGTCATCCGAGGAGCGGTAGTTGACTGCCACGTCGGCACCACAGCGAGCGAGTTCGAACGCGATCTCGCGGCCGATCCCGCGCGAGGAGCCGGTGACGAGACAGGTGCGATCGGTCAGCGGCTTGCGCGCGAGGGGCTCGAGGCGCTGGACTGTTTCAGCCATGACATATGATATGCGCTCCCACGTGTTAACTATTCGACCTCGTTTCAAAATCCGTGAATGGTTGCGCGAGCGCTACGTCGTCATCGATCGACGCGCTCGAGGAACCGGTCGAACGCTCCGCTTTCGGGATGAACGTGGACGTACGTGCCGAGCGCGTCGTACTCGGTCAGGCCGTCGTGGTCGCCGTCGATGCCGTCGCCGCGAACCGTCTCGAACGCGAACCGCGCGTCGCTGTCGACGTCGGCACTCGAGTAGTGGAACTCGTGGCCCCGGATCGTCTCACCGGCGGCTGCCGTCAGCGTTCCCGCCGTGGCTTCGAGTTCGACGTGATCGAGGGCCTGATAGCGATCGCACATGGTCACGTCCGCGGGCAAGATACCGGCCATCGTGCTCGTCTCACCTTCGGCCGTCGTCAGCGATTGAGTCATGGCCATCAGGCCGCCGCACTCGCCGAGCACTGGCAGTCCCTCGGCGGCGCGGTCGCCCAGGTCAGCCAGCGTCCCGGCTGCCTCGAGGTCGGCAGCGTGCAGTTCGGGGTAGCCACCGGGCAGGTAGACCGCGTCGCAGTCGGGGACGCGGTCGCCTGCGACCGGCGAGAACGTGACCAGGTCGGCCCGCTCGCGGAACCGCTCGATCGTGGCCGGATACCGGAAACAGAAGGCCGCGTCGCTGGCGACGGCGATCGTGGCGTCGACCGGCGCTGCCGTCTCGGATTCCCCCGTCTCGGGCGCGGGTGGCTCGCTCGCGACGGCCGCCAGCCGGTCGGCTCGCAGCGATTCTGCGGCGTCAGCGAGTGCCTCACGTGGCAGCGCGGCCTCGTCGCCCATCTCGAGTCCGAGATGCCGGTCGGGAATCTCGAGGTCACTCGATGGGGGAATCCGACCGAAATACTCGAGGGAGTCGGGCAAGGCGTCGCGAATCCCCTGCTCGTGGCGGCCGCCGTGGGCGCGCTGGGCGACGACGCCGGCGACATCGATGTCACGGCCGATCGCGTCGGCGTACTCGCGGAAGCCGAGGGCGGTCGCCGCGACGCTTTCCATGCCCGCTTTGGCGTCGACGACGAGAACCACGGGGAGATCGAGGGCTTCGGCAACCATGGCGGTGCTCGAGCCGTCGCCATCGTACAGGCCCATGACGCCCTCGACGACGCAGATGTCGCCCTCGCCACGCTGATAATTTCGGCGGAGGCCGTCTGCCCCCTCGAGCCACAGATCGAGCGTCCGGGAGGGCCGTCCTGCAATCGCCTCGTGGTGGCTCGGATCGATGAAATCCGGGCCCGCTTTGGCCGGCTGGACCGCGTGGCCGGCGTTCTCGAGCGCCTGGATGATCGACAGCGTCGCGACCGTCTTCCCGACGCCGGAACTGACGCCGCCGAGGACGAACCCCTTCATCGGCTCCACACCGGGACGAGGGCGGCCGTCCCTGCAGTTGCAGCCTGTGTCCGCGCGAGTGCGGTAGTTCTCACTAGCATCATTGTACTTGCGTTAGTACAACTCGACTTGAATCCGTCGGTGCATCCAACGGTTCTCGAGAGAGGAGACGGGGCGGGCTCGTCGACAGTCAGTGCCAATCGGCAGGATACTTGTCCCTCGTTTGCATCGGCCAGAACGAATGAGTTCCATCGAATCCACGAGCGACTCGATGCCGGCGCTGAAAGAGCGCGCTGGCGTCGTCAACGCCATGATCGACGGCGCACAGACCGTCCTCGTGCGCCACCCGACGCTCGATCCCGGCGAGATCGACGAATCGTTCGCCCTCTATCCGGCCTACAGCCACCAGAATCCGGCCCGCTACCAGTCGGAGTTCGAGGGCTACTACCACCGGGCGAGCGCCAAACCAGACGCCGGCGTGCCGATCCGCGCGATCGCCGACGTCCGCGAGGAGTACACCGTCTCGAGCGACGAGCTCGCAGCGCTGGCTCGCCACTACGTCTACACGCCGGACGGTCTGCGCGACAAGTACGATCTGGACGATGAACTGCGGGTGCTGTTGCTCCGGGTATCAGAACTCGAGTCGCCCCAACTGATCGAGGAACGCAGTAGCTACCGGGGCTGTCGGGCCTGGATCGACTTAGCCAAGGACGTCGCGATCGACCGCGAGTCAGTCACGCCTGTGCTCGACGACGCGACGTTCGCCGAACGCAAGGCAGCGGTTCGAGACGCGCTCGAGTGACCACCACCACCGACGAGTTTAACCGCTCGAGTCGGTTACGACCGCTCCCTCGATACACCATGACCGACACGACCAATACCGAGACCGGCGAACACCTTCGTGCGGCGCTTCGCCACCTCGAGGCGGCCCGCCAGGAGGGAGAGCTCCGGAAGACGAACGCCGTCGCGCTCGAAAACGTGTCGAATACCGTGTCGACGGTGCTTCGGGAATACGAAGGCGACGGGTAAGCGGTCGGCCGGTTTGTATCGCCAGTCTAACGCGTGGCACCCTCGGGCCGAGATATTAATGCGTGACACTCACAAGCACGCTACTTATGATACCGCAACGCGGAGTCATCCCTGTCACTGGGCGATAGCAAGTCCGGTGATCGACAGGCTGTCTCGCGTGTCAAGCACCGATAATCGGGCCACGCGTCCTCGGGGAACAGAGAGAGAAAAGCACGAACGAGGATCTGAGCACCGTTTCGCGTGGCCATTTGGGGGCACTCGGTACCGGACGCGGTACCGATTTTCATACTGCCGGACAGAACGATGTGAAGCCGGCCGCAAATTCGCGACCGGCTTCGTATTGACTGCTGTCCAGTAGTATCACAACGCGATCGCTACTCGTCGACGTACGACGGTCGTTCGGCGTGCTCGATCGGGTCGCGAACGCCAATATTTTGGAACGCCTGGAGCCGGAACGCACAGGCGTCGCAGGTTCCACAGGCGGGTTCGTTCTCGCGATAGCAACTCCAGGTGTGTTCGTAGGGAACCTCGAGTTCGACGCCGCGTGCGGCGATGTCGGTCTTCGAGTGCTCGACGAACGGCACTTCGATCGCGATCTCGGTCTCGGGTTTCGTACCGACGTCGACCACCTGCTCGAAGGCCTCGAAGAACGCAGGTCGGCAGTCGGGGTACCCCGAAAAGTCCTCGCTGTGGGCACCCATGAACACCGCCTCACAGTCGTTGGCCTCCGCGTAGGAGACCGCCATCGCCAACAGGTTCGCGTTCCGGAAGGGGACGTACGACGAGGGGATCTCGTCGCTCTCCAAGTCGGCGTCCGCGACGGCCATCTCGTCGTCGGTCAGGCTCGAGGCGCCGATCGCCGCGAGGTGGCCGGTCTCGATTCGCAGGAAGTCGGCCGCATCGAGCTCGTCGGCGAGTCGACGGGCACACTCGAGTTCGCGATCCTCGGTGCGCTGGCCGTAGGACGTGTGCAACGCGTAAATCTCGTAGCCCCGTTCGCGAGCCTCGTAAGCGGCGGTGGCGCTGTCCATCCCGCCAGAGAGGAGGACGACGGCGCGGTCAGTGGTCGATTCGTCGGTCGTGGAGTCGCTGGGTGTCTCAGTCATCGTGGACTCGAGTCAGATATTGGAATTATGTTTCGGGCGCGTCGTTCCAGAGGTCGACGTGCAGCCGCGGCGTGTACCGGAAGCCGTACTCCATCGCCAGGTCGGCGACCCGGCTGCGCGTGTCGGCGAGTCGCTCGCGGGTTGCCCCTTCGGGCATCAGGAGCACGTCGTCGTCGCGGATCGGGACGTCGGCGGCCGCTCGCAGGTCCGCGAGCACCTCGAGAATCTCCGGCATGTCGTCGGCGTCGGTCACGACGAATTTGAGCTGAAAGTCGTAGTCAGCGACGAGCCGGGCGAGCGCGTCGAGGTCGATCCGATCGGCTTCGTGGCGCTCGGCCCACTCACCCTCCCCCGAAGGATCGCGCTCGGGCGTCGGCGTGCTGCTTGCGAGTTTTGGACTCACGGAGACGAGATCGATCGGCGCGTCCCGGTAGATCGTCCCGTTGGTCTCGACGGTAGTGTGATAGCCCCGGTCGTCAAGAGCCTCGAGCAAGGCGACGCTGTCCTCGTGGAGCAGTGGTTCGCCGCCGGTGAGGACGACGTGGTCGGCGTCGTAGGCCTCGATCTCGGCGACGATCTCCTCGAGCCCCATCCAGGCGTGAGTCGGCTCCCAGGAGGTGTGATAGGAATCGCAGAACCAACACCGCAGGTTACAGCCGCTCGTGCGGACGAACACCGACGGGACGCCAGCGAGGGTTCCCTCACCCTGCAGCGAGTAGAACAGTTCATTGATCGGCAAGCCGTCGGCTGACTCGTCGCCACTGGGTTCGGCGTCGGTCTCACGACCGGATTCACGGTCGACGGAATCGGAAACCGGCATCTCAGAGCGTGCTCCCCCCACAGAGTTCGTTCGTCTCGTTGACCTGTACCGCGACGTCAGTCACCGTCTCGGGTAAGGCTGCCGCGAGTTTCCGCTCGAGAACGACGCTCATCACCTCGGCCGTCGGTGGATGTTCGAGGACGACGACCGCGTCGTCGTCGCCAGCCGCTTCGAAGGCCTCGATAAGGGGATCGCCGGCCTCGAGCAGGAACATATGATCCCACTCGTCGATCACCTCGGTAATATCACCTTTGTCGGCGATCCACCCCTCTTCGGTTAAGTGTCCTGCGACGGTGACCGAGATTTCGTAGTTGTGGCCATGCGGCCGCGAACACTTGCCGTCGTGGTGTCGAATTCGGTGGCCAGTGCTGATTCTGATCGGCCGGTCACGGCCGACATGGAGGACGCGACGGTGTCCGACGACACTGTCATCCGTCGTTGTGGCCGGTCCGGAGTCGCGCGTCTTAGCGGGAGTGGTCATACTTCGGTATTCTTTCGAGAATACTTAAGGATGGTCGATCGAAGCCGATCCACTCCCGGGCGTGGCCGTCGTGTGCCGCCAGGAAACGACGTGGTCGGTCAGCGTCGACACTGACGGTGGACTACCGAAAATCCAGTTTCGCGCGGGCAGTCGTCGTCGGTGGTGACCCGGGAACGTGCTCGCGTGGTCGCTGATCGGCAGGTGACCGTCTCATACTGCCGGACAGAACGACGTGAAGCCGGTCGCATGTGTGCGGCCGTCACCTGTCGGACAGCCGTGAATTTGCGACCGGCATCGTATTGACTGCTACCCAGTAGTATCAGCTCTCGAGCTGGTCTTGAAGCCTGTTTTTTGCCTCTGTCCGTCGTTTCTGTGAAAATTCGGGTGTCTCGAGAAGTCGATCTCGATCTCGTCTAACGTTCGACGGTAGATGTTCGTTCGTCTTCCTTCGTCGGACAGTCGCCGCCCTTCACACGTCAATAATCCTGCATTGACAAGTTCTTCGATCCGACGATAGCAGGTCGCGATCGGAATTTCGATATCTTCGCTGAGGGCTTGTGCTGATTTCGGCGTGTCTGCTGCACAGAGTATCTCGACGCTGTATTTACTCCCCAGTGCGGAGAGCACTGTAGCCGAATCCCCCTCGGTTTGTTTTATCTGGCTCCGAGACATACTCCCTTCGTTACCAATTATCAAAATTGAATCTTGTGGTTACTACCATTTCATCGAAAGTCCTCACCAAACGATAGTACAGATGGTTTGATACATCGGGGCGAGACGCATTTGAACGACGGGTACAAACGCTCCGGTATGAACGTCGCGGTTGTGACGGTCGGAGACGAACTACTCGCTGGACGAACAACGGATACGAACGCCACGTGGCTCTGCGAGCAACTCGACGATCGCGGCGTCGATGTCGAGCGCGTCACGACGGTTCCGGATCGGGTCGGCGACATTGCTCGCGTCGTCAACGAGTACCGCGCCGAGTACGACGCCGTCATCGTCACGGGTGGGCTCGGGCCGACCCACGACGACCTCACGATGGAGAGCGTCGCGGCCGCGCTCGGGCGTGACCTCGAGGAACACGACGAGGCCCTCGCCTGGCTCGAGGCGGACGGCTACAGCCGTGACGACCTCGTGGCAGGGACGGCCACGTTGCCGGCCGGTGCGCGGGCGCTTCACAACGACGTGGGCGTCGCCCCTGGTGCTGCACTCGAGGATGTCTACGTGCTTCCCGGCGTCCCTGCCGAAATGAAGGCGATGTTCGAGACGATCGCCACGGAGTTTTCGGGGACGCCGACCTACCGCGAGGCGGTCGTCGCCGACGAACCCGAAAGCGCACTGCTCGATCGCATCGCCGAACTGCGGGACCGCTTTGACGTCGCCGTCGGGAGCTACCCGGGCGACTCGGTCCGGATCGAACTCAAAGGCACTGACGAAACGACCGTCGCTGACGCGGCCGCGTGGCTGCGCGAGCGGGTCGAATCACCGTAAGATGGTGCCGTCAGCGGTACAGATAGAGCGTCCAGACGACGACGACGAACAGGCCAAGCGCGAGTGCGCCCCAGCCAACCAGGTTCATCGGGAGCTCCGTTTCCGTCGCGAGAACAGCGGCGTCGGTCAGTGCGTTCATGATCGGCGATCGGTCCGCATCCCTCTTAATCCTTCAGAAATCGTGCGCGTCGCTCGGCCCGTCGCCGTCCGCGTGCTGGGCCGTGACGGCGACGATATCTTCGGTCGGCGACACGATATCGCTTTCCGGCTGGCGTGCGACGGTCGGGTATGGAGTCCATCGGCGTCGTCGTCAACCCGATCGCCGGGATGGGTGGTCGGGTCGGGCTGAAGGGGACCGACGGGAAACTCGAGGAGGCACGCCGTCGCGGTGCCGAGCCACGAGCGCCGGAGCGGGCGCGCGAAGCGTTACGGTCGCTGCACCGGCGTGCACCCGAGGTTACCGTCTACACCGCCGCCGGCGTGATGGGCGAACGGGCGGCCCGGGACGCTGGCTACGAGCCGACAGTCGTCTACGACCCGGCCACAGCCCGTGGGGACGACCCGGCCAGACCCGGCGATCCCGCAACCGCTGAGACGACGGCAACCGATACCCGCAGGGCAGTCCGCGCGTTGCTCGAGCACGATGTCGAGTTGATCCTGTTCGTCGGCGGTGACGGCACCGCAGTCGACGTCGCCACCGTGCTCGAGGACGCGGATGCCACCGAGGGAGTCTCGACCGGCTCCCGAGCGACGAACGGGTCTCGAGCCGCCGAGACGCCGATGCTCGGCGTCCCGGCCGGCGTCAAGGTTTACTCGTCGGTCTTCGGCGTGACGCCGGCCGATGCCGGTCGTATCGCCGCCGAGTTCGACCGCGTCGAGGCTCGCGAAGTCAACGACATCGACGAGGCCGCCTATCGCAAAGGAGAGGTCAGGACGGAACTGCAGGCGATCGTGCCAGTCCCCGTCGCGCCGGACCTACAATCGAGCAAGCAGGTCTCGAGCGGGAGCGTCGATTCGCTGGCAACGGGGTTCGCCCGCGAGGTCGAGCCCGGTCGGACCTACGTCTTCGGCCCCGGGAGCACCGTCGGTGCGATCGAGGCGGAACTCGGTATCGATCCCTCGCCGCTGGGTGTCGACGTCTGGCGGGCCACAGCCGATACCGAATCGGACGGAACTGCCTCCGAACGCGGCTCCGACGGGCGCGAGGGGACAGTACTCGCCCGCGACGCCGCAGAAACGGATATACTCGAGACTCTCAAAGATCCGGTGACGATCGTCGTCTCGCCGATCGGTGGACAGGGCTTTCTTTTCGGTCGCGGGAACCACCAGATCTCACCGCCGGTGATCCGTCAGGCAGACGAGATCGCCGTCGTCGCCTCGGACGAGAAACTCGACGGGATCGACTCGCTTCACGTCGACACCGACGACGAGGAACTCGACGACGACCTCCGGGGTTGGCAACAGGTGCGGACCGGGCGGTTCACCACGCGAATGCTGCCCGTATCCTGATGCATTGTGTTGCTCACTGGCTGTTGTGTAGGGTTACTGTGTGAATAATTTAAGGGGCGCTTCGTAACGGCCATCAGTCACAACGATATAACGATTGCACTCGAGATAATGACTATATAGTCAAGATTAAGGTCGTCTCAAGCCTACGACCTGGTATGGAAACGCGGAAAGTGCAACGACTCGGCCCGTCGACACTCGCAATGACCCTTCCCGCGGAGTGGGCGTCCGAACACGACGTCGAGAAGGGCGACGAGGTGTCGTTGCGGACCAGCGGCAAGGGCACCCTGACCGTGATGCCCGAGTCCGCGAGCACGGAGGAGACGGAAGCTATCATTCACACCGACGACTTAGACGCCGCCGCCGTCGAGCGTGCGATCGTCGCCCAGTACGTCCTCGGACGGCGTATCATACGGATCGAGCGCGAAGACGGCGCGCTCGAGTCGGATCACATCAACGCGGTCTATCAGGCCGAAACCCAGCTCATGGGACTCGGCGTCATCGAGGAGACCCCCGAAAGCATCTCGATCCGCTGTTCGGTCGACCCCGAAGACTTCACGCTCGACAACCTCTTGGAGCGCCTCGAGCGAACGGGCCAGACGATGCGCGGCGAGTCGATCAAGGCACTGGCTCACGGCAATCCCGATCTGGCCCAGCGCGCCCTGAACCGGGAGCGACAGGCGAACAAGATCTTCGTCCTCCTGTTGCGCCTGATCTTTACGGCCTACCAGAACCCCAACCTCGCGCGGGCGGTCGGCCTAAACAGTGGCTTCCCGCTGATCGGCTACCGCTCGATCGCGAAGAACCTCGAGTTGACCGCCGACAACGCCGAAGATATCGGCGATATCGTCATGGAGACCGAAGGCCACACGTTGAACGTCGATAGTTCGGTGATGCGTGAGATTCGCGAACTGAACGAGATGGTCGACGAGATCACGTCTCGAGCCGTCGAGGCGGCCGTCGAGCGCGATTACACCAAGTCCAACGAGGTCCGGGCGCTGTTCCACGAGATCTCCGACCGGGAACAGGAGATACTCACCGAACTGCCCGAGATGGAAAACAAAGATCTGCTTCGGGTCCGTGAAGTCCTCGTCAGTCTCCAGCAGACCGCCCAGTACGCGATGCGAAACGCCGAAATCGCAGCGAACCTCGCGCTCAACGAGGAGTCCGAACACACGACGATCAAGTGATCCGGTCGTCGGCCGATCGGCCGACGACCAGCAAAGCCGTTCGGCGTCGTCAGTGAAAGCGGCCCCGGAACCGCCCAGTAATGAGTGAAGTTAAGAGACCCCACACACAACGCCCGAGCATGGCTACGCAAACCGAGACGGACAAGGGTATCGGACTGGGGCTCGCACTGGGTGCACTCGCAGTGATCGGCGCACTGGTCATGCTCGTTGGTGCACCGGACGTGACCGCGGCGTGGGGCTTCGCAGGAGCCGTGATCTTTAGCTCGCTGGCAGTCGTCGGCATCCACCTCTCCTAATACTGCTGGACAGAACGATTTGAAGATCGATCGCTCGGACGCGGCCGTCGCCATCGGAGACGGCCGGTTTTCGCGATCGACATCGCACTGACTGCTGTCCGGCAGTATAAGCGATCGAGAGGTCGAGCGTGGGACCGAGCGTCGACCGACGGCACCTGCCCCTCCTGCCGTTAAGAGTTAAGACCGACGAACGCGTAATGTTGTGTACGGACGATGAACGACTACTCCGACGAAGAGCGGCGAATTATCTCGTACCTCCGCGAGAGCGCCGCCCGTGGCGAGCAATACTTCCGGGCCAAAAACATCGCGGACGCGATCGGACTCTCGTCGAAGCAAGTAGGCGCTCGGCTGCCACATCTCGCGGAGAAAACAGACGAAGTCGACATCGAGAAATGGGGCCGCGCCCGCTCGACGACCTGGCGAGTTACCATCAGCTGATCTCCTCGCCGCTGCTCGCGGACCGCCATCGATGTCGGCTGCCACCATCGGGAGGCCGGTCGCTCGCCGGTCCACGGATTTTTATCCGTCTACCCCACACGTACGGGCATGACTGTCCGTGTCGATCGGTCGTTCGACGTGGCGGCGTCGCCCGAACGCGTCTGGGAGTTCATCGCCGATCCGGCGAACCGAGCGCGATCTATCAGCGTCGTCGAGACGTACACGGTCGAGGATCGAGAGGGACGACGCGTCACCTGGCAGGTGTCCCTGCCAATTCCCCTCATTCGTAAAACTGTCAGGGTCGATACCGAAGACGTCACGCGACGACCGCCGGAGTACGTCAAATTCGTCGGCAAATCGAAAGTGATGCGCGTCACTGGCGAACACACGATCGTTGAAACCGACGCCGGGTCCCGGCTCGAGAATCACTTCGTCGTCGATGGCAAACTCCCGGGCGTCGAGAAGTTCTTCAAGCGCAACCTCGATTCGGAACTCGAGAACCTGCGGCGTGCACTCGAGCGAGATCTGCAGACGACACGGTAACGGTACGCGGAAACACAGAGAGTGACAATGATACCTCCCAACGCTGCCAGCGAGGAAGCCGACGACGCTCTCTCGATCGGGCTCGCACAGCTCGAGATCGAGGCCGGCCACGTCGAGGCGAACGTCGATCGTGCACTCGAGGCGGTCGAAGAGGCCGCTGCCCGCGGTGTGGATCTGGTCGCCCTGCCGGAACTGTTCAACGTGGGCTACTTCGCATTTGACCTCTATACGCGCCACGCCGAACCGATCGCCGGCGAGACGTTTTCCCGGCTGCAGAACGCGGCAGCCGACCACGGGATCGCCGTCCTCGCGGGGACCATCGTCGAAGACCTGGCGGCAACCGATGCCGTCGAGACGCCAGCCGACGAGGGACTGGCGAACACCGCGGTGCTGTTCGACGCCGATGGCACTCGCCAACTCGTCTACCGGAAACACCACCTCTTCGGCTACGAGTCCGCGGAATCCGAACTGCTCGTCCCCGGCGAGCGACTCGAGACGGCGACGATCGGCAGCGTGACCGTCGGCGTGACGACCTGTTACGACCTCCGATTCCCGGAACTCTACCGGCAATTAGTCGACGACGGCGTCGAGCTCGTTCTCGTTCCGAGTGCGTGGCCCTACCCCCGCATTGAACACTGGCAGACGCTCTCGCGAGCGCGCGCGATCGAAAACCAGTGTTACGTCGCGACCATCAACGGGTCCGGCGCGTTCGAGGATGCCACGTTGCTGGGTCGTTCGACCGTCTACGACCCGTGGGGCGTCACGCTGGCCTCGAGCGGCGACGGGCCAACGCTGGTGACGGCCACCGTCGAGCCGGATACGGTCGCAGACGTCCGTGCGGAGTTCCCAGCGCTCCGAGACCGCCGGCTGTAGGCCGGCAGCAACGTCGAGTACGGCCGGCAGCGAGTGACGGCTCGACCGCTGACTTTTTGATGAGGCACGCCTTCGGTACGGACGCCGGGACAGACGCTTTTCACGTCGAAACCGGCATGCGCGTCGCTCCGGCCCGTCGCATGCGCTCGGTTCCCGGGACCGAGCGCACACCCGTCTCCTCGTCTTCCGCGTCCCACCTTTCGCCCCCACATCCCACCTTCCGCCGCTTCGTCCGCTCACGAAGCGCAACGAGAACGTGTTCATCTAAAACGGAAAGTCGCCGTAGCGGAGATCGACTCCACCGAGAGTCGAATTCAGCGGACAGACTCGATCTCGAGTGGCTGTGGTTATCGGTCCCGTTCGACGGTTTCGCCGGGCATGGTCGTCGCGCCGCTCGTGAGCTTCAGGCCAGGCGTGAGACTCGTGTTGATCCCGGTTTTGGCTCCGTCGCCGGCGACGACGCCGAACTTCCGCCGGTCGGTCGAGACGCGCTCGTCCTTGACCGTAAACCGGATGTCACCGTCGTCGTGGCGCAGGTTCGCGACGTTCGTCCCTGCGCCGAAGTTGACGTTCCGACCGAGGACGCTGTCACCGACGTACGAGAGGTGACTAACCGACGTTCCCTGTGAGATGACGCTGTTTTTGACCTCGACGGCGTGGCCGACTTCGGCGTCGGCTTCGATGAGCGTCGCGCCACGGACGTAGGCGTTCGGTCCGACCTCCGCTCCCTCGCGGATCAGCGCCGGGCCCTCGATCACGACGCCGGGCTCGACCGTCGCACCCTCCTCGACGACGACTGCCCCCTCGAGCGTGGCATCCTCGCTGACGTCGCCATCGACGCGCCGCTCGAGGTCGGCCAGTTTCCATTCGTTTGCCTCGAGCAGTTCCCAGGGGCGGCCGACGTCGAGCCACCGCTCGAGCGTGACGGGCGTGACGTCGTACTCGTCGATTACCTGCGCGACGACGTCGGTGATCTCGCGTTCGCCACGTTCGCTTTCGGGCACCTCGAGCCACTCGCGGGCTTCAGCAGGGAATGCGTAGGCCCCCGCGTTGGCGAGGTTCGTCGGCGGATCGGCGGGTTTCTCGACGATCCCCGTCACGGAGCCGTCCCGTCCGGGTTCGGTGCTGAGAACGCCGTAGTTGCTCGGGTCGGCGACCTCGATCGCACAGACGGCCGGACAGGCGTCGAACAGCCGGTCGATCGCGGCCGGATCGTAGAGGTTGTCGCCGTTGAGGACGGCGAACGGACCCTCGAGGTTGTCGCGGGCGGCATTGACGGCGTCGGCGGTCCCGGCCTGCTCTTCCTGGATCGCATACGAGATCGGCACGCCACGGTATTCGGGACCGAAGTACTCCCGGACCGTCTCAGCCTCGTAGCCGATCACCAGCACGACTTCGGTTGCGCCAGCGTCGATCGCCGCGTCGACGGTGTGGGCCGCAAGCGGCCGGTCTGCGACCGGCAGCATCGGCTTCGGAATCGATTCGGAGAGCGGTCGCATGCGCGTACCCTGGCCTGCAGCGAGAACGACTGCCTTCATGTACTGGCCCCTTCCATGAATCGTCGGATAAGCGGTTCGTTTGCCGGTGGGAACTGAGAGGGGACCGATCCGTTGATAGGACGGGGGCTGCTATCGTGGCGCTAACAGGGAGGACGACGCGACATACTCCTCTGTCCACTTGCTACTGCACAGCAAACCGGCGACAGATAGATTCCGGCGGCGTGAGGCCGGCGGTCTCGCCTCGAGTGTTACTTGCCGTCGTCAGTCTTCGGAGGTCTCGATATCGGCCGACAGCCCCTGTGCCATTTCGATCTCCTCGGCGTTGTTCATCGTCCACGCGGTGCGCTCGGTGACGGCTTCGATGGCCTCGCGCGCGCTCGGATACCCGTTCCCGGACTTCTTGACGCCGCCGAAGGGCAGTTGGACCTCCGCGCCGATACACGGCAAGTTCGCGTAGGCGAGTCCGACCTCGGCGTGATCTCGGAAGTAGTTGAGCTGGCGGTAGTCCTCCGAGATTATCGCGCCCGCCAGTCCGTAGGGGGTGGCGTTGTGCATCTCGACCGCGCGTTCGATGTCGCCCGAGTACTCGAGGATGGCGACGTGGGGGCCGAAACACTCCTCGTTCAGACAGCGCAGATCGGGCTCGTAGTCGATCTCGTAGACGAACGGGCCGACCCAGTGGCCGCCCTCGTGACCGTCGGGGATCTCGCTGTCCGCGAGTTCGAACCGGTCGACGAGAACGTTTGCACCCTCCTCGCGTGCGAGGTCGTTATAGCTCCGGATCTTCTCGACGTGATCGGCCTCGATCGCCGGTCCCATGAAGGTATCCTCCGCGAGCGGATCGCCGACCGCGATGTTCTCGGCGACGTCGACAAACCGGGCTTTGAACTCGTCGTAGACGTCTTCGTGGACGATCAGGCGCTCGCTCGAGACACAGCGCTGGCCGGTCGTCTTGAACGAGGACATGATCGCCGCGTGGACTGCGGTATCCATGTCGGCCTCCGCTGTAATCACGATCCCGTTCTTGCCACCCATCTCACAGGCCGCGAGCTTCCCGGGTTCGCCGCCGACTTTATCGGCGATTTCGTGGCCGACCTCGGCCGACCCGGTAAAGAGGACGGTGTCGACGCGCTCGTCGTCGGTGATGGCTGCGCCGGCGTCGCCGAATCCTTGGACCATGTTGAACACGCCGTCCGGGATACCGGCGTCTTCGAACATCTCGGCGATAATCTGGCCACACCACGGCGTCTGTTCGGCGGGTTTCCAGACGACCGTGTTCCCTTCGACCAAGGCGATAGCCATATGCCAGAAGGGGATCGCGACCGGGAAGTTCCACGGCGTGATACAGCCGACGACGCCACGCGGTTTGCGCCGCATGTAGGAGTCTTTGCCCGCGACCTCCGACGGAACGACGTCGCCGTGGGGGTGGCGTGCGTTGCCGGCTGCCCACTCGACCATGTGCCAGGCCTCGGTTACGTCGGCTTTCCCCTCCGAGATCTCCTTGCCACACTCCTTCGAGACGATCTCCCCGAGTTCCTCGTGGCGATCGCGCAACTCGTGGTAGATGTCCCAGAGGTGCTCCGCGCGGTCGATATACGACTTGTCACGCCACGCCGGGAAGGCTGATTCGGCGGCCTCAAGCGCCGCGTCGACGTCGGCCTCGGTCCCGCGCCGGAACGTCGCCAGCGTCTCACCGGTGGCGGGATTCTCGCTCTCGAAGGTGACGCCATCGCCATCGGCCCATTCACCGCCGATGTAGTGGCCGTGTACCTGTTCGGTGGCTTGCTGGCTCATACGAGAGGTAAGGGCGGGCGCGCTGAAAATCTTGATGGTAGTTCACATATATCGAGGGTGGCGCGAAATGCTCACTATCGATCCTCTTTCTCCCCGCGTTCCGTCGTCACGGTTCGATCTCCCTCCGGCGGTGCGTCCTCCATATCCGGATGTCGTTCCTCACCTGCCTCCGTCATCTCCTCCGTCGATGGCTCGAGGCCCTGTCCCGTCCGCCCCTCCTCGCTCTCGGCCGGCTCGCCGGGCGCGCCCGGCTGTGGCCCCAGCGTCCGCTGTTCGTCGCTATCGTCTCGCCGTTCGGTGCCCTCGTCGCGCTCGATGACAGGGTCCGTTTTAGACGCGTCCAGCGACGAGCGATCGACCTCGAGCCGGATCACATCGGCGGTGACCTCGCTTACGGCGGCTTCGTCCAGCGGGACGACGTCAGTGTCGTCTGATTCCGACTCGAGGATTGCCTGGATGGCACTCGTCGCCCCGTCGGTCGCGCCCACGTAGGCCGTCTCCGGTTCCGTCATCCGGACGGTACCCAGCGGCTCGCCATCCGCGGTTTCGACCCGCTTGCCGACGTCGTCATCGGTGAACGGTGCACACATACGCTGCGGTAGTGTCACGCGGCGAAAACCCGTGGTGCCTGCAGTGGCGTGTAGCAAGCAATTAGTGCTGTCCGGACCCGACGCTGGCAGCCGACCGACGGTCGCTCACCCCCTGCCGAGATCAGCCACCTTCTCGAGTTCGCTCCGCAGCGTCGTCGAGTCGAACTCGTGGTCGGGGCGCAATCGGACGAAATCGATAAACTCCCGGGCCGAGAGTAGCGTCGACGGATCGTAAGCCGTCGCCGCGGCGTTGACGGCCTCGCGCGGTCCGATCCGCGGCTCGAGGACCGCCAGCGCACAGGCCAGATCGTAGGCCGTCGTCTCCTCGACGCGGTCCTCGTGGACGCTCGTCGCGTCGATAAAGTAGAACTCGTCGTCACAGAGCAGGATGTTTTCCGCGCGCAGGTCGCCGTGAGCGAGTCCGTGGTCGTGAACGGTCGCGAGCATCGCGAATAGTTCCGGGGCTCGCCGAGCGACCACGGCGTCGGAGACGTCATCGAGCGACTCGAAGTCGGGGAGGTACTCGAGGACGAGCACGCCGAGTCCGTTGACCTCGAAGGCGTCGATCGGCCGTGGCGCGTTGACACCGATCTCGCGCATCCGCTGGGTCGCCTCGTACTCGTGTTCGACCATCTCACGGGGCGTGTCGAACCGGTCGAAAAACCCCTCGGTGCCCGAGGAGAACGCGCCGACGTTCCGGCCGGTCGTCAACACCGCATGGACCAGCGCGTTCTGTCGGGAGACGATCTTGACGAACCACTCGTCGTCGATCACGCACGGCGTCGAGAGCCAGTTGTCGGCCTCGAGGAACTCCACGCGGACCGTCTCGCGGTCGTAGCGGTCCGCCAGCGTCCGGGCGACGCGTTCGATGCGGCTCCACTCGACGGTTCCTCGCGCGAGCCGGCGGATATCCATACCACCCACTCAGGGCCGTGGGCGTTAAATGCGTCTCGACCTGTTACCGTCGGAACGTGTCTGCCGTCTTGTAGTCACACGCCATCGATACTCGTGGTTCGTGACGGGTCCCGCTCGAGATAACGCGGATCGAGCCGACGACTGTAGTGCTAGTAACAGAACAACAATATTATCACTCGAGAAACGATAATCGATGACTATGTTCGCGATCGACGACCTGAGTGATGCGATCGACGTGACCCGCGAGTTCCTGACGCCGGTCCGTCCCTGGATGTGGCTCAAACTGGCACTCGTCGTCTTCTTCGTCGGCGGTGCCGGCGTCAGCTCGCCGATGTCGTTCGGCGGCGGTGGTGGCTTCGGCGGCGAGCCGACACCGGGGCCAGGGCCTGACCCTGGGGCAAGCGTCGACGTTGGAGAGGTGTTACCGGTGGTGATCGCAGTCGTATTGGTCATCCTCGTCATCGGCCTCGCCTTTCTCTTCGTGGGCTCGCTGTTCGAGTTTACCCTCCTCGAGTCGCTACGCTCGGGTGAAGTCCACATCCGTCGCTACACGAAACGCAACGTCGGCCACGGGGCCCGACTCTTCGGGTTTCGTGTCGCACTCGGGTTGATCGGCCTCGTCCTCTTGGGCCTTCCCGTCCTCGCGATCGTCTTCTCGACGCCGGGGGCCATCTCGCTGGGGTTGATCGGTGCACTGGTTCTGCTTGCGATTCCGGTCGGAATCGCCTTCGCCGTCATCGATCGGCTCACCACCGTCTTCGTCGCGCCGACGATGCTCGAGCACGATCTCGGCGTCGTCGCCGCCTGGAAGCGGTTCTGGCCGACGCTGCGAGGACACTGGACCGAATACGCCGTCTATCTCCTGCTCGTCTGGGTGTTGCAGCTGGTGCTTACCTTCGTCACCGGCATCCTCTTTGTCATTCTACTGATCCCGTTTCTGATCCTTCTGATCATCCCAGTTCTCGGTATCGTCGTACTCCTGCTCGGCCTCCCGGTGATCCTCCTTGGTGTCCTGCTGATTCAAGTCCCGATCGTCACCTACCTCCGCGACTACGCGCTGTTGGTGCTTGGTGACACGGACGCGGACCTCGATCTGATCCCCGACCAGCGAGCGGCAGTTCGAGACGGCGGGCCCGACCGAGATGGGCCCGGCAGTGGCTGGGACACGGACAGCGATGGCCCTGGCGGAGACGGTCGCGGACAGAACGACACCGCCGATCCGTGGGAACGCGACGAGTCCCGAGACGACACCGACTCGAGTGACCCGGCCGATGACACCGGCTGGGGTGACTCGAACGGCTGGGACGATGGAAACGAGGACGACGACGGCTGGCGATAGGAGAGGAGAACGGCGGGATTAGCCGAGGAGGTCGTTGCTTTTGTTTTCGAGACTCTCGTTGTCGATTCCGTCGATGCTTGTCTCGTTATCGATTCCGTCGATGCTCGTGGAATCGGCGGTGCTCTCGTTGTTGCTAGTGCTGGAATCGGAGCCGGCGCTCGAGGCGTCCTCGTCGACATCGGTCGTCACTGCCTCCGTGAGGGACCTAACGTTCGATTCCTCGAGTCGCTGTACGTACTCGGGGTAGACGCCGATGGTCACGAGCAGGTCCGTGTCGGCCTCGACGGCTTCGGTGATGTGGACGTTTACAGGGAGGTCGCGCCCGTCGAACTCCGCATCAGCGGTAAACCGTGACTGAGTCGTCGACTGGCCGAGGACCGTGACGTCGGTGTCGTCCGTGTGCTTGATGTTCGCGATCCCGTCGTAATTCTGTCTGACGAGGTCGACGAGTTCCTGTGTCGACATCTCCTCGATGGGATTGAGTTCACGACCGAGAATCGAGACCTGCGGAGTCGTCAGAACGTTGAAGACGGCACCACGTTGCCTACCTAGCTGTCTCATGTCCACTGCCTTCTCGTGGGAGGTCATGTAGTTGGTGACGGTGACGGTCTCGTTCGTCGGTCCGACCTCTCGCTCGACCGAGAGCGGTTCGATACCGGTCTGTTCGTAGCCCGTCTCCTCGCGAGCAGCGGCCTCGACGCCCGCGGGTGACGACTCGTGTTCGGCCAGCCCGACCAATCCCAGACAGCCAGACAGCCCCGCGAGGCCGGTCGCACCCAAGCCTGCGAGAACGGTTCGTCGGTTCATCTTGTGTTACCTTCCATAGCAGCTGCTAAGTGTTTATTGGAACGGAGACAGTCAGTCACGCCGAAAAAAGAACGTCAGTCGAACCTGCAGCGAATCGGTTCCCGAATTCAGGGCCAGCTGCCGGCTTCTTCGAAGGCGTCGGCGACGCGCTGGATCGCGACGACGTACGTGGCGGTCCGTGGGTTGTCGAGGTCGTGTTCCTCGTAGGTCTCGACCAGTGCGTCGAAGGCATCGACGATGACCTCCTCGAGTTCCTCGTTGACGCGCTCTTCGGACCAGGCGAAGCGCTGGCGGTTCTGGACCCACTCGAAGTACGAGACGGTGACACCGCCCGCGTTCGCGAGAATGTCCGGGATGACGAAGACGTCCTTGTCCTCGAGCACTTCGTCAGCAGCGGGCGTGAGCGGCCCGTTTGCGGCCTCCGAGATGACGTCTGCTTTGACCTCTTCGGCGAGGTCGGCGTCGACTGCGTTCTCGAGTGCGGCGGGAATCAGCAGGTCGACGTCGAGCGTGAGCACGTCCTCGTTGGTGATCTCCTCTTCGCTTCCCGCGAAGCCGACGACGCTGCCGGTCTCGTTTTTGTGGTCTTTCGCCGCGACGGGGTCGAAGCCGTCGGGGTTGTAGATGCCACCGCTCGAGTCGCTGGCGGCAACGACGGTTGCGCCCATCTCGTCGATCAGCTTGGCCGCGATCCAGCCTGCGTTCCCGTAGCCCTGCACGGCCACGGTCGCGCCCTCGAGGTCCTTGTCGAGGTAGTCGAAGGCTTCGCGTGCGGCGATGACCGTCGAGCGACCGGTTGCTTCGACGCGACCCTCGCTGCCGCCCGAGTCGAGCGCCTTCCCCGTGATGACGCCGGGCTCGGTCGTGTTCTCGATAGTCTCGTAGGTGTCTTTGATCCAGTTCATCTCCCGCTGGCCCGTGTTCACGTCAGGCGCGGGGACGTCGCGGTCCTCGCCGATCATCGGCGTCAGTTCCTTCGCGAACGCACGGGTGAGTCGCTCGAGTTCCGCTTCGGAGTACTCGTCGGGGTCGATGATGATGCCACCTTTGCCGCCGCCGAGCGGGATGTCGACGATCGACGTCTTGTAGGTCATCCAGCCGGACAGCGCTTTGACCTCGTCGCGGGAGACGCCCGGGTGATAGCGGATACCGCCCTTGTACGGGCCACGGTCGCCGTTGAACTGCGAACGGAACGCCTTGAAGCGCTCGAGTTCGCCGTCGTCACGCTCGATCGTCAGGTTCGTCTCGAGAACGCGCTCGGGGTGTTTGAGTCGCTCGATCACGTCGTCGCCGATGTCGAGGTACTGTGCAGCCTCGTCGATCTGCGCTTGCAGACTTTCGAACGGGTTGGCTTCGTCTGACATTGCCAGTAGGTTCCGAGGTAATCAAAATAAACGTGACGAATGCACCTCATAGTGCATAAAAGACAATATAAGGAATTGAAAGAGAATTAAATATTAGAAGAACGACACCGCCGACACGTGCGGTCGACCACTTCAGTTATCTAACTATTTGGGCCGACTAAGTCGGCTTTTAGCGGCTATTCGGATAGCTACTGCTGTGAGAGTGATTCGGTTAGCAGACAACGAGGACGAGTGTGCTCGGTGACGGACCCCCCTCTCTCAGAGTGAAAGGCGAATCGAGCCGGTGATAGCGGTCGAGTTCGGCATGTATCACGCCAACTCCGGCATGTCGGTTGTTCACACCCCCGTTCAGAGTGAACTACAATTCCTGTTGTGACAGTCGACGGTCACGCTGAGTTAGGCGTCAATTCGATCGATGCTGGATCGGTCGGACACGGAAGCTGAGAGGACCCCCACCCCCTGTTCAGAGTGAAAACGGTATCGAATGCGGATTGGCACTGTAATCAGCTCGGCTGTATTCGGGCGAATTACCCTCTTTATCGGAGATATTTCTCTCGCTTCGAGATCCGCCATGGACTGTCCAATTATTGCCTATAACATAACATTCAATACTAGTATATAGATAGTAGTATACTCGAAACTATAGCTATGGGAATTTAACACATTGTATTGTGGCCTCTTCTCGTGAGACTGGAGCCAATCGCGGCACAGGGGTCGACCTCAACGCACAGTTACTGCCCCCGTTCGGCAGTTAGCGACCGTATTCGTCGGCACTCGGCCTCGAGTTCCGGTCGGCAGACCCATCGCGAGTTCTGATCGTCGAGGCGAACTCACTACGGATACATCAGTTTCAGTCTGAACGAGGGGTGGGTGGGTTGGAACGAGACGACCTGTAGTGACGTCTCCAGCGGGATGGTCGATCGAGAGTTGCCGCGGGAACGTACGTGAGTGCCGTGTCGGGGAGCGTCAGTGTTCAGTCTGCATTCGGTCGACGAGTTGCTCGCTCTGGAAATCGATAAACGCCGGCTTCAGAAACGCTACCTTGCGTTTATCAGTCTGAACTACCTTCCATAGATTTATACATACCGTCTTCCAGAACGAAACTATGGCTGAGCAGACCAGTGGGGACCCACTTTTCCGATCTCACGATCCTATCTTTAATCGGAAGGAACTCCTCCACGTCGGTCACGTCCCGGACGAAGATCGCATCGTCGGACGTGACGACGAGATCCAATCCGTCGCGGCTGAGGTCGGCGCGATCACGCGCGGTGATCCACCGAACAACGTGATGATCTACGGAAAGACCGGGACCGGTAAGAGTCTCATCTCACGACACGTCGCGACTCGCGCCAAGGATGCCGCTCGAGGCAACGAAATCGACTGTGCCGTTCTCTACGTCGACTGTTCGGAAGCGAACACCGAAACCCGCGCCACGCGCCAGTTGGCGCTCAGTTTGAAAGAGCAGACCGGCTATCAACAGAATATCCCGCTTCGAGGCGTCGGGACGATGGAGTACTACCAGCACATCTGGGGGATTCTCGAGGACTGTTTCGACGCGGTCATCGTTATTTTAGACGAGATCGACAAACTCGACAACAGCAATATCTTGATGCAACTCTCTCGTGCTCGAGAGGCACAGAAGACCGACACCTACATCGGTGTCATCGGGATCAGTAACAAAGTCCAGTACCGGGAAACGCTCGACGAACGGATCGACAGTAGCTTCGGCCACCGCGAACTGTTCTTCCATCCCTATGACGCCTCGCAACTCCGCGAGATCATGCGCAACCGCGAGGACGCGTTCCAGCCCGATGTCTTGGAAGCGGGGACAATCGAACTCTGTGCGGCGCTTGCAGCCAAGAAACACGGCGACGCCCGAAAGGCGATCGAGATCCTCAAGGAGGCCGGCGAACTCGCACGGCGGACCGGCAGCGAGACCGTCTCGGAGGCTCACATCCAGCAAGCACAGGAGGTCGCCGAGATCAACCGGATCGAGGAGCTTACCAGCGGGGCGACCGTCCACGCGAAACTCGCCCTCTACGCGCTCGCGAGCCGCATCATTACGGGCGGGCGAGAGACGTACAAGACACGGGAGATCTACGAGCGCTACGTCGGGATCTGTGACCTGGTTGCCAACGATCCGATCACCGAAAACGGGCTCTATCGCCAACTGAAAGAACAGGCGTTTCTGGGCGTCATCGAGTCCGAAAAGACCGGTGGCGGTCGGTCACAGGGGAGTTATCTCCTCCATCGGCTCGTCACCGATCCGAAACACATCGTCAAGGCCGTTCGCCGCGATTCGTCGCTCGAGCAACTCCCGACGTACGACCAGCTTCACGAAACCGGCCCGTCGGCGACGAACCGGGATCTCGACCTCGATTCTTTTGCGTGAGCTGTCGCGACTGATACGGTCTGCTACCACGGCATATCGGCCACCCACGACTCGTCATGCGAATGCACCGGCACTGACTGGGAGGAGTCCGTATGAATCGCCGACGGAAACAGCGACCCCCAGTTGCTCGAGGCGGTTTCACTCTGAACGAGGGGTGTGGGTGACCGAGAGATCGGTCGGTCGACAGGCACGAACACTGTAAGGGTTAGTGGTTCGTCAAGCCTGACTTTGCGGGTCGAACCGATCACGGTTATCTGGTTCGACTCGCACGTCGACGCGTGACGGAGTACTAGTAGCGGCCAAACGCGACTGACTCGGTGTGAATGCGTCGGTGCTCTCTACGTCGCCCCCAGCGGGTCAGACCAGCGACGTGATCGCCGGTCGACGACAGTCCCACAACCAGCACAGACCAGCAATCGCTCCTCGCTGGTCGTCGTAACATCCCAGTCACCGGTGATCGGGCTCCGGTGATCACAGTTGGGACAGAAGAGGACTCTCTTTTGTTCCTCGGGCGGCGGCTGCGAGTCGTCGTGTGTCGATGACGTTGGCATTGGCATCGCTAGCGACTCGAGCGAAATAGGGATTGTGCGAAACGATCGATCGTGAGGGATCGAGCACGCTTATACTAACAACTGATACGGTCTTACACCATGGCCGAAATCATATAGGTGTTCAGGGCCGCAGCTACCAGCCACGGTCCCGCGAGTCCGGCCGGGACGATCGGACGATACGCTTGCTCGAGAAGCGGCCGACAGACGAGGCCGACGCTGATCGCAAACGCCTTCAGAGCAAGCATACCAGCCAGTCCATGGTCCTCGATCGCACCACGTGCGGCCGGATTCGACTCGGACAGCCCCAGATTGAGGCCGACGAACGTCGTCACGACGTCCGCGATCAGGGCAAGCGCGACGACCACCCAGAGCAAGCGCTCGAGATCGCCGGGCGTGACGTCTCCCGGCAGATGGCGGCACAGTGACGCGCGCTCGGAACTCATAGCCTCCCCGCCGGAATCGAACCGGAGTCGTCCCACTGGGAGCAGGCACCGATTCAAGCACGCGGGGTATTGTTATGACAGGCGTAGCGCGCGGGCGGCTGTCAGTAATCACGGCTAACAGTTCGAAACGGGGTGCTACCGACCGGCGCTGCCGCGCAGCGGCACCTGCAGGCAGAACCCCTTTTGTCGATTTCGACGTTCCTTTCGACGGTTACCGACGCCGTTTCGCGGCGGGAGACAGTGGCGAAACGGGGGCCATAGCAACGGCAGGAGTTCGACATGCCGGAGACAGAGACCGAACAATCAGTCCACCGACTCGCGTCGCTTCGAGGACGGCTCGAGCAGGGCATGGATCGCCGCGCGTTCCTTCGAACGCTCGCCAGCGGTGGCTACGCCGTCGGGATGGCCACTTGGCTCGGCGTCGACGATTTCCTCGCGGCTGACGACGGCGAGGTGCCGATCGTCACCGCCCTCGTCAGGGACGACCCTGCCGATCCATGGTCTATCCAGGAACGAACGCGAGCGGTCCCTGCCGAGTGGTACGCCGCTGTCCGGGAAGCCGTCGAAGTAAACGAGCGGCTGGCCCGACTCGGCTTTACGGGCTACCTCGGTAGCGCAGTCGTCCCCGGTTCCCTCGAAAGTGGAACTGCTACCGTCTCCGTTGGTCTCTCGAGCGACGGTCACTCGATCCCTGAAATCGTCGAAGAAGTCACAGGGAGTATCGACCTCAATTCGGAGACGATCGTCGATGTCGACGAGATTCAGAACGGCCCGGAACACCGTGACCCTCACCTCGCCGACGCGCTCGCGAACGAACGGATCGCCAGCGGTGTCGCCTGCGAAACCCCCTCGAGTATGGCGACGCTCGGTCCGGCGCTGTATCACCCCGATGGGGAGCGACGCTTCTTCGTGACGGCCGAACACGCGTTCCTCGACGATCACAAGGCAACCGACGGAACCCTCCTGCTGCCACGCGAGGACAGTGACACGATCGAAGTGGGGACCGTCGCCCACTACCACCCCGTCGAAGACATCGCGGCGATCGAACCCACCGGCGACCTCGAGCCCGCGAGCCGCATCGATGAACCGTCACGACCTCGCGTTCGCGGCCAGTTCACCAGGTTCGGGCTCGCTACGCTCGTCGCCCAGGGCGCAGAACTCGAGAAAGTCGGTGCATTGACCGGACACACGACCGGCAAAATCCAGGGTATCGACGCGGTGACCTGCTTTACCGACGAGTTCTGTCGCCGCGGACAGATTCGTTGGGGCGGCGAGATGGACCTCACGGACGGCGACAGCGGCTCCGTGAGCTATCATCGCGACCCCGAGAGCGATGACGACGACGTGCTCATCGCGGGCTTTAACAACGCCCGGACGTGGTGGCCCGGCCAGAGCTACGTCTGGGGCGTCGGAGCCTATCGACTGACTGAACAACATGGCTACCACTTCTGATCACTGGCCGCCCTCGCACCCACATGAGTGACGAACCCTCCCGCAGTTCACGACGCAACCGTACTCGACACACGTTCAGCGCCGTCGCGAGCGCCACTCTTCGACTGCTCGGTGACGTCCTCGTCATTTCGTTGTGGGTCCTGGTGCTGACGCTGGTGTTCCTCGAGACCGGCTGGCCACGCTGGACGTTTTATGGACTCCTGCTGGTCGGCATCGGCCTCTACGTTTCTGTTACCCCACGCTGGACCGGAAAACGGTGAAAAACGACGTCGTGGCCTACGCGAGTGCGTCCTCGAGCCGGTCGATCAGCTCGGTATTGCCGACGTGGACCGGCGTCCGATCGTGGAGGCCGTCGGGGTCGATCGACAGCAGCGACTGCGTGCCGTTCGAGGAGCGCCCGCCGGCTTGCTCGACGACGTAGCCGATCGGGTTCCCCTCGAACTGGAGCCGCAGTTTGCCCTCGGGCCGGGATTCGAGGGCGGGGTAGCCGAAGGTGCCCCCGTACGTGAGCACCTGGTTGACGTCGCCGATGAGCGCACCGCCATACCGGAGTTTGAGTTCGGATTCGATCTCGCGGGCGTACGCGCGGAAGTCGTCTGGCCAGTCGGGGACGCGGCCGCCGAAACCGTAGACGACCGGTTCGTCGGGCAGCGTGAGATCGCGGTCGACGAGCGTGCGCTCGCCGCCGGACAGTTCGTACTCGGCGACGGTCTCGTCGGTTGCGATCACCATCGTCGTGATCGGCCCATAGAGGACGAAGCCGGCGGCCACGAGCGTGTCACCGCGAGCCGGCACCGCAGCGTCGTAGACGCCGAAGATCGTCCCCATCGTGTTGTTCGACTTGAGGTTCGAGGAGCCATCAAGCGGATCGACTGCGACGGCGTACGCGCCAGACTCGTCTGGATCGCCGCCACAGTCGACGACATCGGCCCGTTCCTCGCTGGCGTACTGGCCGACACCCTCGAGTTCGGCCAGCCGATCGCCGAGCAACTCGTCGGCCCAGATGTCAGCTTCGGCCTGGGCTTCGCCGCTTGGGTTTTCTTCGTCGACCGTGCCACGCCGGCCGATCAATCCCTGCCGGATCTCGGTCGCCGAGCGACCGATCGTCGAGACGATCTGCTCGACGACTGGGTCCGAAACCGTCATTCCTATTCGGTCGCCTCGAGTGCGGCATCGGCGGTTTTCTCCTCGTAGATGACCTGCTCGAGCGCATCGAGCAGCCGGGTGGGGTCCTCACGCTGCCAGACGTTGCGGCCGACGGCAAGGCCTTTCGCACCGGCGTCGATGACGGCCTCGACAGTCGAGAGGAACTCGTAGTCCGACGTTTTGGAGCCGCCGGACATGACGACTTTCATGTCGCCGGCACACTGGACGGCGTGGGCCATCGCGTCCTTGCTACCTGGGTATTTGACCTTCGCGATGTCGGCACCCAGCTCGAGCGCCAGCCGGGTCGCGTAGGAGATCGTCGAGGGCTTGGTGTCGTTTTTCAGGCCCTGTCCGCGCGGGTACGACCACATGACCATCGGGAGGTCGTACTCGCGACCCTTCTCCTGAGCGTCGCGGAACTCCTCGACCATCTCGATCTCGTGGTTCGAGCCGCCGTAGACGGTAAAGCCGAGCGCGTCGGCACCCAGCTCAGCGGCGTAGTCGACCGAGCAGTTGACCGCCGAGTCGGGCTCGCCCATCCAGAGGTTCGACGTGCCGTTGAGCTTCAGCAGGAGGTTGACGTCGTCCTCGTAGCTTGGGTAGTAGCCCTCCGCGATCCCCTTCTGGACCGCCATCGCGGTGACGGCATCGTGGGTCGCCGTTTCGAAGACCGTCGACGGATCGAGTTTCTCCGGAACATCCTCGAAGTCGACTGGACCGTGCTCGAGTCCGTGGTCCATCGCCAGAATCAGTGACTTGCCGTCGCGAACGATCGGAGAGTCGTCGATCGGAATCATCTGTTAGACGGTCCAACAGGCCGCTATAAATCTCTGATGATCCGCCCCATCGAGTATTGAGTACGAGCGTAGTTAAGAACTGCAGCGGAGATAGTCGGTAGCCAGTTTGGGCTCGGCGTAAACACCGTGCACCCGCATGATCAGTTGAGGAGTTCTCGGGCGTTGTATCGCCACATCCGGACGTGCAACACGTTGAGTTCCAAGAGATCGGCGACGGTCATCGCGTCGATCGTTGCCAGCCGCTCTGCCGACCGGATACCGGCCTCGGCCAGCGTATCGGCGTCGGCAGGACCGACACCCGTGACCGCCGTTACCGGCGTTGGCTTCGGGTACGGTCGCTCCGTGGGTTGCTCCCGACCGACCGAAACCGGCTCCGTATGGTCGTAGTCGAACGATTGCCAGTTCTCGTCCCCGCTGACTTCGATCCACTCGCGTTCGGCCTCGCCGAGTCCGCGAACCGCCGTCGAGCGCCGATCGAGGTCGCCGTCGGTCTCGAACGACCACGGCAGCGACAACCGTCTCCGGAGGGCGTCCGCGATCGGTTCAGGGACGCCGTCGTCACGCAGTCGACGGTACGAACACTCCCGCTCGAAGACTACATTGGGATCGATCCCGGCGTCTACAAGCGCCTCGCGTTCCGCGGGCTCGAATCCGGCTTCAGGCTCCGACGCAGGTCCAGGTCCGGTGGTGGTTTCTGTTCCGGACTCGGCTGCGTCACGGAGTTCGTCTTCGTCGAATCCGAGTTCGACAGCAGTCGCGTCCTCATCCTCGTTGGCAGCCCCGACAGCAACGGTGATTCCGCTATCGACGACACGGGGTCCGCCGGCCTCATTCTCGGTTCCCCCCTCACTCGAGTCAGAGACGACATCGTTCTTGCTCACGCGGTTCACCAGTCATCCATAGCTCACACTGTCTCGTCTTGAAACTTGTCCTCGGCTGTCGAACGGCTAATCGCGGGACGAAAACAGCTTCGCACGGAAACGTTATTTGTGATTGATGTGAACAATTCGAGATAATGCGAACCGCCCATCTCGTCCTCGCCCTCTGTTGTGTCGGCGTTGGCTTGGCCGGCGTTCCCGCCGTCGCCGGCGCGCCCCCACCATCGCAGCTCTGTGGGGTCTGTGGCCCCGGTGTCGCAAACACTGCTCAGATCGACGGTGCGACTGGCCACGGAACGCTCGACGTATATGTCGACGAGACCGGCGATTCGCGGTGGCACGCCCGCGTTCCCGTCACCGCCTCGGCCGCCGACCGATATCGGACCAACGCGACCACGCTCGAGGCTGCAGTCGACGACGCCTGGGCGCGATACCACGTCGCCGACGGCGATGTCAAGGCCGTCGAGGCGACGCTCGAGGGCGACACCGTGGTCGTGAACTACACGGTCGACGATGTCGCTAGACGCGGCGTTGGCGACACATGGATCATCGAGTACTTCGCGACGGGAACGTCGCCCACACGCTACCAGCTCGTGGCCGATCGGTTGACGATACACACACCCGAGGGGACCGCAATCACGAACACCGTTCCTGCTGCCACGGTCGATGGCGATGCGGCGACGTGGACGAACGAGAACGGGGACGAATGGGACCGCGACTTCGACGACCAGACGTACGTTACGTACGGCAGCGGCGGCGTCTTCGATACCGCGCGGGGCTACGCCACGATCGGGCTCGAGATCGGTCCGACAGCGCTCGAACACGGGGTCCGCGGCGGGCTCGTCCCTGCAGTGTCGATCGCGCTCGTCGGAGTCGCGATCGGGCGTACCGAACGGGGCTTCGCTCGCTTCGACGCCGCGACGCTCGAGCGGTTGATCGCAGCCGTGGGAAGCATCGGTGCCGGCGGCTTCCTCGTCGGCGGCGCAGTTTCGGCCGGCGCTGGCCTCGCGCCAAATGCCGTCGCGCTGGCCTCACTCGGCGTCGGGTACGCGCTGCTGGGAATCGCGGCGCGTCGGCTCGGCGACCGAGTTGGAACCTGCGGGCTGGCCGGACTGTCGGTACTCGCAGCGATCACCACCGCAGGCCTCACTCTACTGCTCGTCGGACCACCCGTGTACGCGTCTCCGTTCTTCCTCGGGCTGGCGACCGCGCTCTGTCTCCCGATCGGTCACGCGTTCGCCCGTGGGCGGACGCCGATCGTGCTCGTCGCGGTCGCTGCGCTCACGCCCATCGCTGCGATCGCAGCCACGTCTCCGCATCCGGTGTCCGGGTATGAGGTCGCTCTGTTCGGGCTGCTGTTCTTGCAGTGGGTTGCCAGCGTCGCCGCATTCGGCTATCCGCTGGCATTACTGGGACGACAGCTCGCGCTCGACGGTCAGTAGGGAGTCCGTCGGCCCTCGAGAACGCACGTACCGATTACTGGTGGAGCGGCTGTTCGGACATCTCCGCGCGAAGCTCGTCGAGCCGCGAGCGGGAGACGCCGTCCTCGAACTGCTGAAGCAGTTCGTACACCTCGGCGCGAGAGACCTTGACGTCACCCTCGCGGACGACATCCTCGGGACGTTCGCGCAGTTCCCGGAGCGTGCCGACCGCCAACAGATAGGGGATCGCCCACGCCGAGAGCCGGTTGCCGTGGTGCTCGGGAACGATCTCGAGATAGCGCTGGGCGTCGTCGAGGTAGCGTTCGGCGCGGCCTGTCACGCGCTTGATGACGTTCGTGACGCCACCCTGGTGGGCTTCGTCGGTGACGGCCTCGACGTCGACGTCCTCCGCCGCGAGCCATTCGGCGGGGAGATACACGTTGTTCTCCTCGTGATAGTCATCGTCGACGTCTTTCGCGATGTTGACCAGCTGTAAGAGCAGCGCAAACGAGCGGGCGTTTTCCCGCATCTCCTCGGCGCGATCCTGTGAGGTGCCGCGGGCGACCAGGCCAGTGATCAGGGTGCCGACGGTGCCGGCGGCGTACCAGCAGTACTCCTCGAGTTCTTCGATCGTCTGGAGTCGCAGGCCGCCCTCGTTCGCATAGCGGCTGGTGAACATCGCCATCCCGTCGACGAGTTCCCGAACCGGCTCGCGCATGATCTCGCGAGGATTCTCGTCGAGCGACTCGAACGTCCGCAGCACCCGCGGCGTCTCGGCGACGACCTCCCAGTCGTCGGTTCGTTCCTCGGGGACCCAGGGCTCGACGTCGTCCATGAACGATGCGACCGACTGCTCGGCGTCCGGATCGAGCAACTCGTCGTACGTCGAGAGCAGGTCCGTCTGTGTCTCCGGCGGGATGTGTCCTGCGTCCTCGATCGTATCCGCAATTCTGCATAAGAGATATCCGAGACAGATATGTCTCGCCATCGGCTCCTCGAGCCGATCGATCGTGATCGAAAAGGTTCGCGAAACGCCATGAACCGCATCGTAACACCACTCGAGGTCGGCATCGGTGGGTGGTTCGGGCTGGCCCGTGGTCATCTACTCAAGTTAGTTTGGTGACCATCCGGGAAAAACACCGCGGTCGCGGCGTGATCTTCCGATCGAACGTTGCCAGGGACGAATCCGGGGTGTTAGCCCGCCTCTCGCCGGCTGTGTTGGATCACTGCCGTCTCGCCACCTGATTACCGCCGACGACCGCGATTAGAGCGCCGTTCGTGACCGACGCCACGATGACTGGGCTGCAGACAGACATGAAATATATGCTATAAAAAGAGTAATGCGGTATATGAACATATGGCACAGACACCGATGCCAGGGGGAACAAGCCAAACACTGCGACCGTTTTTGTGGCGTGCAACCAACCTGTATCCCGACACGGAGATCGTTTCCCGCAACCACGACGGGCTGCAGCGATACACCTACAGCGAGTACGACGATCGAACGTGCCAACTCGCGAACGCACTCGAGGCGTCCGGCATCGAGACCGGCGACCGGGTCGGCACGTTCTGCTGGAACCACTCACGACACTTCGAGACGTACTTCGCCGTCCCGTCGATGGGGGCCCAGCTCCACACGATCAACCCGTTGCTCCCCGACGCGCACATCCAGTACATCGTCGACAACGCCGACGATCAGCTCATTTTCGTCGACCCTTCGCTCGCCCCCAAACTCGCGGGCGCGGTCGCCGACGCCGACGACGAGTTCGACGGCGTCGACTTCGTCGTCATGGGCAGTCAGGAAGTAGATGATCTCGAGGCGACGCCCTACGAGTCGTTCATCGGAGACCACGAGTCCGACTACGACTGGCCCGACGTCGACGAAGATCAGCCTGCAGGGATGTGTTACACGTCGGGGACGACCGGCAACCCGAAAGGCGTCGAATACACTCAGCAGATGCTCTGGAGCCACACGATGGCCTCCCAGACCCCACAGGGGATTCCGATGGCCGACGACGACGTCGTCATGCCCGTCGTCCCGATGTTCCACGTCAACGCCTGGGGAATGCCGTTTACCGCAACCGCAGGCGGTGCCAAACAGGTCTTTCCTGGCCCCTCACCGGAACCCGAAGACCTCGCGGCCCTCATCGAAGACGAGGGGGTAACGATCAGCGCCGGCGTCCCAACCGTCTGGCTCGGCCTGATGGACTATTGTTCGGAAACCGAGGTCGACCTCTCGAGTCTCGAGACCGTCATCGTCGGCGGCTCAGCGGCACCGAAATCGATGATCGAGTGGTTCGACGACCGGGATGTCGAAGTACTCCACGCCTGGGGAATGACCGAAACGGCCCCGATCGGGTCGGTCTCGCACCTCAAAGCGGACCTGCAAGACGCAGCATACGATACCAAGGTCGACAAGCGCAGCAAACAGGGGCTGGTTGTTCCCGGCCTCGAGTTCACAGTAGTCGGCGACGACGGCGAGGAGGTCGCCTGGAACGGCGAGGAGTTCGGCGAACTGTGGATTCGCGGACCGTGGGTGACGACGGAGTATTTCAAACGTCCCGAAGCCAACGAGACGGAGTTCGAGGACGGCTGGCTCAAGACCGGTGATGTCGTTACCGTCGACGAGGACGGCTACATGGAACTCGTCGACCGCGAGAAAGACGTGATCAAATCCGGCGGTGAATGGATCTCGTCGGTCGAACTCGAGAACGCGATCATGGCCCACGACGACGTCTCCGAGGCGGCGGTCGTCGGCGTCCCCCACGAGCGCTGGCAGGAGCGACCGGTCGCGTTCGTCGTCCCCGGCGAGGATGCCGACCGCGAGTCGCTGCCCGACGAAATCGACGATATGCTCGCCGACGAATACCCCAAGTGGTGGCTGCCCGACGAGATCGAATTTATCAAACAAGTACCGAAGACGGCGACGGGAAAGTTCTCCAAGAAAGACATCCGCGAGGAGTACGCCGACCAGTCCCTCGTCGACGGGAAGGTCCCTGATGCGGCCGCGCCCGACCGCGACTGAGCTATCGCGTCACCTGTCCGCTGGCCTGGAAACCGTTGTTGAGCCATTTCGCGCTCGAGGCTAACACTATTAACCAGAGTACAGTCTGGACGATACGATAGACGAAATAGCGAACAATAAAGGGCCGAGAACACGAACCGCCATGCATGGACTTTACACTCTCTCCCGAACAGCAGCAGATTCGGGATATGGTATCGGAGTTCGTTGACCAAGAAATCGTCCCCGTCGCCGACGAGATCGACCACGACGACGAGTTCCCGTCCGACCTCATCGACGAGATGGCCAAGTTGGGGCTGATGGGGATGCCCTTCCCCGAGGAGTACGGCGGTGCCGGCCTCGACTACCACTCCTATGCGATCGGCCTCGAGGAGATCTCGCGTGGCTCGGGTGGACTCGGGACGATCGTCGCCGCTCACACCTCGCTGGCGGGGAACATGCTCTACGAGTTCGGCGACGAGTCCCAGAAAGAGGAGTACCTGACGCCGCTTGCAGCCGGCGACGACATCGGTGCGTTCGCGCTCTCGGAAGCGGGTGCGGGCAGCGACGTCCCCGCCATGGACACGACCGCCGAGAAAGACGGCGACGAGTACGTGATCAACGGCGGCAAGCTCTGGATCTCGAACGGTTCGGTGGCCGACACGGTCACCGTGTTCGCGAAGACCGATCCCGACGCGGGCAACAAAGGTATTTCGTCCTTTATCGTTCGGCCCGAAGAGGACGACGGCTTCATCGTCGAAGGCACCGAGGAGAAACTCGGCGACAAGGGCTGTCCGACCGCCGAACTCCGGTTCGACGATCTCCGCATTCCCGCAGACCGACGGCTCGGCGACGAGGGCGAGGGCTTCGTCCACGCGCTGAAGACCTTGAACGGCGGCCGGATCACGATCGCCGCTCGCGGCGTCGGCATCGCCCGCGCGGCCTTCGAGGAAGCACGGGACTACGCCACCGAGCGCGAGCAGTTCGGCCAGCCGATCGGCGAGTTCCAGTCGATCAAACACAAGCTCGCGGACATGGACACGAAGATCCAGGCCGCGAAGCTGCTCATGCACAAGGCCGCCGACAAGAAGATCCGCGGCGAGAACTACATCAAGGACGCCTCGCAGGCCAAACTCTACGCCTCCGAAGTGAGCCGCGAAGTCGCAAACGAGGGCATCCAGATCCACGGCGGCTACGGCTACACCAAGGACTTCGCCGCCCAGCGGTTCTACCGCGACGCCAAACTCAACGAGATCTACGAGGGCACCAGCGAAGTGCTCCGGAACACGATCGGCGACCAGCTGCTCGAGCAGTAGCGACTGAGTATCGCTCGCAAGCCAGACTCGACCGTTAGTCTTCGAAACACGCCCGAACCCACTCGGCGTGCTCTTGTGTCCGTCGTTCTCCAGCGTCAGTCAGCGCATAGACATCGTGAAGTCCCTCCGTTCGCTTCTCGACGAACCCCGCATCGACCAGTGCCGACAGCGAGCCGTAGAACGATTTGGGCTCGAGCCGATCGTCGTAATGCGACTCGAGGCGCGATTTCAGTTGCTGACCGCGCAGTTCGCCGTCGTCGGCCGCGGCGAGCAGAAAACAGATGTCTCGGCGGCGACCGCTTCGAAGCCACTTGCTCATTGGGTGGCAGTCGGTATGGGACGCGCTCGAGCGTTACGGTTTCTTACTCCGCCGTGAGCTGGCAGTGGACAGTCGCGATGATCGTCCACGCGAACCCGCCGAGGATGGCGACGCCGAGCAGAGCACGGTCGCCGACCTCGAGGAGTGCGGTGCCGTCTGGCAGCCGATAGTGGCGAAACAACAGCCAACCCGACTCTGGATCACCGAGGACGACATCACCGGTGCCGATGGCGAGCGAGAACAGCACGGCACCCAAGGCGTAGAGTCCGAACATGGCGAGGGTACCGACGCCGCCGCTTAGAAACCGGGCGAGCAGTGGCATGCCAGGCCGTCGGCTGAGCGATCGGCCGTGCACACCGTAGATACCGAAGCCGCGAACGTCACCGGGTGGATCGCCCACGCGAACGTCGGCAGGATACTGATAGAGAACGGCGGCCATCCAGAGATCGCCGATCGAGCCAGCCGCGTTCGCCGCCAGCGGCACGATCACCAGCGGCGTGGGGACGACGACCATTACGGCGACGCCGGCAGTCGTCAGCACCACGAACGGGGCGAGCAGGGCGACGAGCAACTGATTGCGGGTGTAGCGCGCGCCGCTGGTCCCGGCGTACGCATAGGGGAGCACGAAATGGGAGACGCCGATCCCGTAGTCGGGGCGCTGGCCGTAGCGCGTGAGGAACACGCCGTGGAGCAGTTCGTGAGGAACGACCACACAGACGAGCAGACCGATGGAGATGGCCAGCCAGCCGAGCACTGTCGGCGGTGAGGATGGCGCGATCACGATCGGCTCGAGCGAGGTGCCGCGAATCCAGGCGAGCACGTGCCCGAACCCGTACGCGAAGCCGAAAAACCCGACCGCAGAGACGGCGAGCCACTGCAACGTGACCGCTCGTGTGAGTTGAAACGCCGCGAGCGGACGGGGAGGCGTGGTGGATTCAGAACGGCTCACGAGGCGAGCCTCGAAGGCGACCGAAAAATCGGTGTCGATGTGCGCCCGCCGCGGCCGTGTGAAGCAGACGCTGAGGATGCTGTGTGGTCCCGGTGTGTAATGGAACACTGGAACCGACAGATTCCCGGTGGTTGCCTCGCGAGTATCAGTCATGACTGACGACCGGACGGCCGACGCGAACGGCATCACGGCCACTTACGAGGAAACCGAGACCGAACGACTGCTGACGTTCGAGCACGAAACGGGCACCACAGCAGCGGTCGCACAGAACCGCGAGGGGTACGCGATGTTGAAAGTGCGGCCAGCCGCCGATGGCGACGAACTCGAGCGCTACTACGGATTCGATATGGCACTCGACCACGTCGGCGAACTGCTGGGCGTCTCGCCGCACGACCTCCCGATCCCGGACGCGGCCGCGGACATGGGAATGTAGTTGTAGCGGTCGGACGGCGGCTATGGCGGTCGTATCGCGGGTTGGAACACGAGGTGGTCAATTGAAGGCGGAAAAAACTGCTCTGTTGAACAGCGATCTAATCAGCCGATATCACTGGCTTAGAAGGATGAAGCCGAGGAATTCGATTCTGTCCTATGGAAATCGATCTCCTCGACTTCATTGAGCAGTGTCGTGACCTAGCCAAACAAGCGTTGGGGAAGCACGCGGGCGAGCCCGCCAGCGGCGGGTTCGCCCGCTGGGTCCATGTCGTCCTACACTGTTTTCGGCTCGAAGAAGGCCACAGCTACCGTGAAACGCCGAATCGGTTGAAGTACATGACCGAGGTTCGTGACGTACTCGGTCTCGATCGAGAGGACCTCCCCGACTACAGCACGATCTATAAGTCGTTTGACCGGCTGAAAATGTGGGTGTGGCGGGCGTTGCTGCGCGTTTCAGCGCAGCAACACCCGCAGTCTGGCCACGCTGCTCTCGACAGCACGTTCTTTGACCGCCGCCGTTCTTCATCGTACTTCCGCCAGCGGTCAGGAAATACCGTGCAGACGCTGAAAGTGACGACATTAACTGATATAGAGTCGCTCGCTGTTCTCGATGTCCATATCACAGCACGGTGGAAGCACGATACGAAGACCGGACCGCAGGTCGTCCGCCGAAACGCGGACGACCTGCAGTCCGTGGTTGCCGACAACGCGTTCCAAGACTGGCACACTGAGTACGAAATCTCCGCACTTGACGTTGAGTACCTTGTTCACTACCGCGGCTCATCACCGAATGCAGTCATGAACAACGCGCTCATTCGGGCAAAAGGATACTCTCAGCGCTGGATGGCCGAAACCTCGTACTCAACAACGAAGCGCTCGCTCGGCGACGCCGTGCGAGCGCTGGGCTGGTATCGCCAGTTCCGTGAAATTGTCCTGATGTTCGCCCTCATCAATATAGAACCGCTGTGTGAGCCGCTGTAACCGTGACTCAGCATCTATTCAACAGAGCAGAAAAAACTAGGTCGGATACGAGGCGATCGGATGAAAGCGGCAAAAGCGGGAGCCATAAATATACGGAGTCAAAGGGTGTAGACGAGAATAGCCGTGGCAACAGAGTCGTTCCCCCGTCCGATCAGTACGCGGCGACGCTTTTCAGCACTGCTCTCAGTGACCGCTCTGGGCGTGTACTTGTTATTGATCGTCGGCGCGACGACCTCGCTGACGAACGCGACCGCGTCGTGTTCGACGTGGCCGACCTGTCACGCGCCGGTCGACCCGCTGAGCCAGACCGAACTCGCGATCGCCTGGGCCCACCGGCTGACGGCCGCCGTGGTCGGCCTGCTCGTCGGTGCGACGGCGATCGCTGCGGTCCTCGGGGACGTCTCGAGCCGTGTCCGATCGATACTCGTGGTCGGTGGCCTCCTCTACGCCGTCCAAGTCGGCGTCGGTGCCCTCACCGCGACGGTCGGTCCCGCGGCGATCGTTCCCGGGCTCCACCTCGCACTCGGACTCGTGATCTTCTCGGCGGTCGTCCTCGCGCTCGCCTGGGATTTAGAGCTCGCGACCGGCAGCGACGACGACGCGATCGACTCGCCGACGCCGCTCGAGGAACTCGAGGAGGATGTCCCGACTGCAACCGAACGCACACTCCCCTCGAGCCGGTTGGCCCGCGCCCGGCTCACTGCGATCGCGTACTTCCGCATGACGAAACCGCGACTGATGTGGCTGCTCTGTCTGGTCGCCGCCGCCGGCATGGCGCTAGCTGCTGGCCCCGACCTTGAACTGCCGACCGTCCTCGCGACGCTCGGTGGCGGCGTCTTGGCGATCGGCGCGAGTGGCACCTTCAACCACGTCCTCGAGCGCGACGTCGACCAGCAGATGTCGCGGACGGCAGAACGGCCGCTCGCGGTCGATCTGATCCCGGTCTGGAAGGCACTCGTGTTCGGCTTTGCGCTGACAGCCGCGTCGCTGGCCGCGTTCCTGACGATCAACCGGCTGGCCGCGGCGCTTGGACTCGCCGCGATCCTGTTTTACAGCGTCGTCTACACGCTCATGCTCAAGCCGAACACGGTCCAGAACACGGTTATCGGCGGTGCTGCAGGAGCGCTGCCCGCGCTCATCGGCTGGGCTGCGGTCACCAACGAGATCGGCATGCCGGGACTCGCACTCGCGGGACTGATCTTCCTCTGGACGCCGGCACACTTCTATAATCTCGCGCTGGCTTACAAGGACGACTACGCCCGCGGTGGCTTCCCGATGATGCCGGTCGTCCGCGGCGAGACCGTCACCAGAAAGCACATCCTCTACTACATCGCCGCAACGCTCGCGAGCGCGATCGCGCTGACCTGGATCACCAACCTCGGCATGCTGTACGCCGGGACCGTCGTCCTCTTTGGGGGCGTTTTCCTCTGGGCCGCCGTTCGCCTGCACTTCGAACAGACCGAGGCCGCGGCGTTTCGCTCGTTCCACGCCTCGAACGCGTTCCTCGGGGCTGTCTTGGTTGCGGTCCTCGTGGACGCACTCGCGTTCTAAGCGGTCGGGCACCGACACTCCTGCGGTGCATTTCAGACAGATTCGCTCGCCTGTACGCTCTCGAGTCACTACCGTCGTCACTCGGCACGTGAATGAAGCGCAGGGCAAAAGCGATGACTGCGTCACGGAGCCACTCGAGACAGGCGGGACCCGCTCTCATACTACTGGACAGCAGTCAATACGTCGTTCTGTCCGGCAGTATCAGTAGTAGCCACCCCCATCAGCGTCGCTGCCATCGCCGAGTGGATTCTCGATGGTGGCGTCACCGATGCTCACCTTCATACTCATCCCCGAAAGCTCGGCGTCGCCGTGGATGCTGCAATACACGTCGTACACCCCACTTTCTCCAAACGTGTGGGTCGTCTCTGCGCCGTCGGGGACCTCGCTGTCTTTCTCCCAGTTGTCCGAGGCTGCCGTGACCGTATGGCGCGTCTCGCCCTCGTTGGTCCACGTGATCGTCGCATCCGTGTCAGCGTGGACGTTCCGTGGATCGAACTGCTCATCCTCCATCGACACGTCGGTGGTCTCTTCGCCAACCGGACCGCTCCCACCCAGACAGCCCGTTACGAACAACGTCGACATCCCTCCTGTCGCTGTGAGGATTGTTCGACGGTTCATACATGTTACCGTACGTATTTCGATATAATAGCTGTTCGGAGCGATCGCTTTGGCCGACTGTTCCGATCCGCTGTCGCTATCCCTGACAGGTGTCGAGCGTCCGCTAGTCCGGTCGAACTCTCGTGGTCCGGACGAGCGCGCTGTTGTCCCTCGAGGCGATCGACTGGCATACTGCCCGCTGGGTTTCCACAACGACAACCGAAGTGAGCGCCGACCGAGGCCGACAGGTGTCCGTCGAGGAGACACCGAAACGACGGTAGCGGCTCGAAACCACCACGAGTCAGCAGAAACGACTGTGTACGAAGCTCAGTCGTCGTTTACCACAGCAGGCGTGGCCAGACGAAGGTGAACAGCAGCCAGATGAGCCCCGTCAGGATGACGGTCATGATCGCGTTCAGGATGAGTCCTGTCCGGAGCATGTGACGCTGTTTGATGTAACCGCTGCCGAACACGATGGCGTTCGGCGGTGTCGCAACCGGGAGCGCGAACGCGAAGCTTGCGGCGATCGCACCGGAGACCGACAGGAAGAGTGCAGTCGAGAAGTCGGTCAGCCCGAGCGTGGCCGAGAAGACGCTGCCCAGACTGATCAGGATGGGAACGATGATGCTGGTCGTCGCGGAGTTCGACGTCATTTCAGTCAGGAAGATAACCAGCAGGACGACCGCACCGATGACGAGGACGATCGGTGCACCGACGAGTCCGCCGAACACCGTCTCGGCGATCCACTCCGTCGCGCCCGTGTCCGCCAGCGCGTTCGCAAGCGAGATCCCGCCGCCGAACAGCAACAGCGTTCCCCAGTCGATGTCGACCAGTTCGTCCCACTCCATCGTGTCGGCCAGGACGAGCGCCGGCACCGCGGCGACGCCGACCATCACGTAGTAGAGCAGGCCCTGATGTCCTTCGGTACCGAAGACCGTCATGCCCTCCTCGCCGCCGAACAGGGTCGTCATCCAGGTATCCGAGAGGAACGGCTCGAAGAGATTGCCGAGCCCGCCGAGCATCCAGAGACCCGCCGTCGCCGCGAAGATCATCGCCACGCGCTTGCCACGCGGGTCGAGTTCGCCTTCGGCCTCGAGCTGTTCCCGGGCGATCGAGCGCGCCTGATCGACCTGCGGGATCTCCGGTGGATAGAGCACGTACGTCAGGAGGAACCAGATCAGCGGGAGTGTCACGACGACGACCGGGAAGCCGACGAGGAACCACTCGGCGAACCCGATCTCGTAGTCCAGAATAGCGTTGAGCTGACCGACGAGGATCGCGTTCGGCGGCGTGCCGATGATCGTTCCGACACCACCGACGCTCGCGGCGTAGGCGGTCCCCAGCAGCATCGAGATCTGGATGTTCGTGAAGTCAGCCGTCGAGCCGACGGCGCCGCCGTCGGGGACTGCGTCGGCGTCGGCCACGTCGGCATCGGCCGCCGACTCCTGTGACGACGCGAGGTCGTCCCGGTCGAGCACCTGAGTAAGAATCCCGACCGCGATCGGCGTCATCATCGCGGCCGTTGCCGTGTTCGAGACCCACATCGACAGGACGGCAGTCACGATCATGATCGCGAGGACCAGCCGTCGCGGCGAACTGCCCATCTTGGCGATGGTATATAGCGCGATCCGTCGATCGATATCGTACTTTTGAATTCCGTTCGCGAGCATAAAGCCAGCGAGGAACAGGAAGACGATGTGGTCCGCGAACCCCGCGAGTGCGGCGTCCATGGAGGTGTAGATGCCGGTGCCAGTCAGTAAAACTGGAATCGTCAGTGCGGTGACCGCAAGTGGAAGCGTCCCGGTCACCCAGAGGAAGCCGGCGAAGAACATCGTCGCGATCGCGTACTGGCCCGCGACCGAGAGCCCCGTCGGAGTGGGTGCGGCTGCGATCGCCGCCATCCCGATCCCTGCAAGGAGAAATTGTACTATTCGCCTGTGTGAACCACCCAACAGTCCGTGTATCATTGATACAGACGGCGATTATCATTATCGTTATTAAGGCTTACTCTTCGTGAATGTATCACTATAGGTGATTCCCGTTGTGAACGTCTCACTTAGAAGTGATCGGCGATCGCCTGTACCTGCTCGTCAGTGAGCTCGGCGCTGTAGAGTTCCAGCAGCGTCGTTCGCCGTGCGTGTGACAACGACCGGTTCCCACTCTCGAGCATCGAGATATGTGCCTGCATGAGTTCGTCCACCTCCCGTTCGACTGCTCGTTGGTCGTATCCGGCTGCAACTCTGAGCAGTCGCCATGCGAGCGGAGAGATTCGGTCCGGATCATACAGGTCCGAAGCACCCATGCATAATGGGACAGAGAAGCAGTAGAAGTGTCTATTGGAATCCACGTCTCGAGGGCCGTTTACACCGCGGTCCAGCCGTCTCTGGGTTCCGAGTGGGCCGTATTTGATTTCGCGATCGAGCCAGCCCGAGGTAAAACCTGCTTATCCGATCATCCTGATCGCCACCAGCCACTGATTGACGAGTTATAACACCTGTTTGGAAGGCCCTCATCACTCATTGAGCGGGCACGGATGACACGGTTACCGAACCGGAGTCTCACGGCCTGACTAGAACGGTCGACACGTTTTTTCCGCACGCTTGCGGTAGCGCCGACTATGAGCGAGTCCACGACCAACGACCCGACGACCGGTGAATCGACTGCCCGGCAGCGTGGCTCGGACGGTGAGAAATGGCTGAGCGGATTCGTCTCTCTGATCGGGCTGTGGATCGCCGTCTCGCCGTTCGTCTACGGACCGGCGGCGTCCATGCTGTGGAACAACCTGCTGGTCGGCGGCGGGATCTTCCTGCTGGCCGGCTACAACTACTACCGGCTCGCTAACGGCTACGCCACCAGTACTGGCGTGATGTCGCTCGTCGCCCTGCTGGCGCTGTGGATCTTCGTCTCCCAGTGGGCCCTCGGCGGCGAGTTCGCCATGAGCGGCCTCGAGGCCGCGTCCACCGCGCTGATCTGGAGTAACGTCCTCTCGGGCCTGGTCGCCGCAGGGCTGTCGGCGTACATCGCCTACACCGGCGGCCGCGAGGTCCCCAGCGGAACGGCCGCACAAACGTGAGTCACCGTCACCGCCGTGGATACGGCTCCGCCCCCGTCTCGGGGGTCCGTCGCTCGAGTACGTCTAAGACTGGTTCGCTCGCAGCTAGTCGAATGCCGAGTTTTGTGAGCTGGTCTCGAAGTGTCGCCGGCACAAGCGTACCGTACAGCGAGCCGAGCAGGGGAAGTGGACCGACGCGGTAGTGGGTATCGGGATCGGGCACCGTCGCGGCCGTTAGAATCGTCTCGGCGACGTCGTCGGGGTCGTTGATGAGACGACCGCCGCCCTCGACGGCGCGAACCTGCTGGAGGACGCGATAGAGGTCGGTGTACTGCGTCGGTCTGACGACGGTCACGTCGTCGTCTGCGACTGCAGCCGTCGCGTCACCGTCGACCTGGGCCGGCGATCGTGCGGCCGCGGCCGCCGCATCGAGTTCACTCAGGGCGCGATCGTAAAACGGCGTCGCGACGAGTCCGGGCTGGACGACCACGACCTCGACGTCCGAGCCGACCAGTTCCTGGCGGAGCGCGTCGCTCAGACTCGCGAGCGCCCACTTCGAGGCGGTGTAGCCGCCGATCCCGGCCAGCGCGAGCCGATCCGCAGCGCTGGTGACGTTGACGATCCGGCCACGACCACGTTCGCGCATGTCCGGCAACACTGCCCGTATTAACCGATGCGGGCCGAAGCAGTGGACGGCGAACTGGCGCTCGAGTCGGTCCGTCGATACGTCTTCGACCGGCCCGAACTGGCCATAGCCCGCGTTGTTGATCAGGCAGTCGACGCCGCCGGCTTCGTCGCGGACGCGAGCGACGACACGCTCGATGTCCGCGGGTTCGGTCAGGTCAAGTGCCGCGAGTTCGGCACCGCGATCGGCCAGATTCTCGAGGCCGTCCCGGTCGCGGTCGCGCGCGGTTGCGTAGACGTGCCAGCCGTCGGCCAGCAGCGCGTGGGCCGTTTCGTAGCCGATACCGGACGAGCAGCCGGTGACGAGTGCAGTCGAGGCCATGTCATGCCCTATGATACCATCGGTGAAAGACGTCCGGCCGGATTCGGCCGACGCGTAGCACGGGACCGGCGCCGCCCGTGACGCCCGTGACGCTCGAGGCGACCGTCACATGGGCGGTGTTCAGATAAGGATGAAGGATGAGGCGGTTCGTTTTCTGAGTGATCTATGCCCGAAAACGACCGCCTCAATGGTTGTTTAGACGAGATCAACTTAGAGTTTGTTGAACGAGAAGCGACACCGCGATTGCTGATGAAGCTCAGTATTCAGCTGCATCTCGCGGGACTCTCGCTTTCGAATACTGTCTCTATTCTTGAGATATTCGGTGTCGAACGCGCTCGGTCCACCGTTCACAATTGGGTTCACAAGGCCGATCTACAGCCCGAATCTGATCGGTGTCCGGATCACGTTGCGGTTGACGAGACTGTGATCCAACTGAATAATGAGCAGTATTGGCTGTACGCCGCAGTCGATCCCAAGACAAGCGAATTGCTCCATACAAAGCTTGAGCCGACAACAACGAAGGTTCTTGCTCATTCGTTTCTTACGGAACTCTCCGAGAAACACGACGTCTCCGACGCCGTGTTTCTCGTTGATGGATCGCATTCGTTACAAGATGCATGTCAGCGTCACGGCTTCGATTTCAGATACGAGAAACATGGGAATCGGAATGCTGTTGAACGTGTCTTTCGAGAGATAAAACGACGAACCTTCTGTTTCTCAAACTGCTTTAGCAATGCCGAAGCAGAAACTGCCGACGACTGGCTCAGATCGTTCAGCTTCGCATGGAATCAGCTTATCTGAACACTACCGTCACATGTGGCCGAACAATGATATAGCCGGCCCACCGAGTGGAAGTCAACGGATCTCCCGATAATGACGAGTCATTACGATCACGCGCAGGTACAGGAGTTTTGGCAGTACGTCTGGGAGCGCGACGACGTCTACGCGCTCGACGATGACGCCGAGGATCCGACCTACGTCCTCGGGATGTTTCCCTACACGTCGGGGACGCTCCACATGGGGCACGTCCGCAATTACGCGATCACGGACGCCTACGCGCGCTACCGGCGGATGCAGGGCGACGATGTCCTCCACCCGATGGGATGGGACGCATTCGGCCTTCCCGCCGAGAACGCTGCGTTCGAGCGCAAGACAGACCCCGAGTCCTGGACCCAGGCCTGTATCCGACGCATGCGCGAGGAACTCGAGACGATGGGCTTTGGCTACGACTGGTCCCGGGAGATCACCACCTGTGAGCCCGACTACTACCGGTGGAACCAGTGGCTGTTCGAGCAGTTCTACGAAGACGGGCTCGTCGATTACGAGGCCGCGACGGTCAACTGGTGTCCCGACTGTGAGACGGTACTCGCCGACGCACAGGTCGAAGAGCGCGACGGCACTCGCGTCTGCTGGCGCTGTGAGACCCCCGTCGGCCGCCGGGAACTCGATCAGTGGTTTTTCTCGATCACCGACTACGCCGAAGAACTGTACGAGGGCCTCGACGACCTCGAGGGCTGGCCCGACGGCGTCCGCGAGATCCAGCGCAACTGGATCGGCCGCCAGGAGGGGACACGGATCACGTTCGATGTGTCCCACGATGCCGACGGTAGCGACACCGAGCCCGTCGATGTCTTCAGCACCCGCCCGGAGACGATCTACGGTGCGACCTCCCTCGCGGTCTCGCCGGGCCACGATCTAGCGCGGACGCTGGCCGAGGCGGACGACGACGTAGCCGACTACGTCGAGACCGTCCGCGAGCAGGCTCCCGACGAAGTCGGCTTTTCGGGCATCGAAACCGACGCGACCGCGACCCATCCGCTGACCGGCGACGACCTCCCCGTCTACGTCGCTGGCTACGTGTTAGAGGACGTCGGCACCGGGGCCGTGATGGGCGTCCCCGGCCACAACGAGCGCGACCACGCGTTCGCGCTCGAGCACGACCTGCCGATCGAGCGCGTGGTCGTCCCCGAGGGCGACGGTAGCGACGGCGACGAACCGGGTCCCTACACCGGTGAGGGCACCCTCGAGAACAGCGGCGAGTACGACGGCCTCAACAGCGAGGAGGCCCGCGAGCGACTCGTCGAAGACCACGACGCGCTCGCCGAGGACGTCACCTACCGGCTGCGCGACTGGCTGATCTCCCGCCAGCGCTACTGGGGGACGCCGATCCCGGTCGTCCACTGCGACGACTGTGGGCCGGTCCTCGTGCCCGAAGAAGAGTTGCCGGTCGAACTCCCCGAGTTCGTCCGGACCACGGGGAACCCACTGGACGCCGCCGAGGAGTGGAAAGAGACGACGTGTCCCGACTGCGGCGGCCCGGCCGAGCATGAGACGGACACGATGGACACTTTCGTCGACTCCTCGTGGTACTTCCTGCGATTCCTCTCGCCCGAGCTGGCGGATGCACCGTTCGACGCCGACATCGCAAACGAGTGGCTCCCCGTCGACGTCTACGTCGGCGGCGAGGAACACGCCATCCTCCATCTGCTCTATACGCGCTTTTTCACTAAGGCGCTGGCCGATCTGGGCTTGCTCGAGCACCGCGAGCCGATCGAGGAACTCCGAAGTCAGGGGACGGTGCTGTACGACGGCGAGAAGATGTCCAGTTCGAAGGGCAACGTCGTCGCGCCCGAGGAGTACGGCGCGGAGACGACGCGGCTGTTCGTCCTCTCGGCGGCCCACCCCGAACAGGACTTCGAGTGGACCGCCAACAACGTCCGCGGGGCCTACGACCTCCAGCAGACGCTCTACGGGATGGCGACCGACTTCGTCGAGGAGGGCGACACCCGCGTCGAACGTCGCGACCACGACGAGTACGTCGACCGGGAGATCGACCGGACGATCGCCGCCGTGACCGAGGAGTACGAGCGGTTCCGGTTCCACCGCGCCGCCACCGAGATCCAGGAACTCGCACGCCTGCTTCGGCGCTACCGCGCGTACGACCAGCCACACGACGAGGTCTACCGACGCGGCCTGTTGACGCTGGCCGCGCTGATCGCCCCGATGGCCCCCCACCTTGGAGAAGAACTCTGGAACAAACTCCGGGGTGACGGGCTAGTCGTCGAAGCCGACTGGCCCGAGCCCGCGGGCGATCGATCGGCCTACCAGCTCGAGCGACAACTCGTCGAACGCACCCTCGAGGACGTCCGGGACATCGTCGACGTCGCCGCGATCGACGAGCCCGAGCGCATCGAACTGGTCTGCGCTCGCGAGTGGAAATACCGGGCCGCCGAACTGGTCGACGAGGCGGCTGCCGACACCGGCGATACTGACGCCATCATCGAGCAGGTGCTTGCGGCCGACGACGTTACCGCCGACCGCGAGACCGTCGGTGCGTTCGTCGGGCAACTGGTCGGCCGCGAGGACGGCGCGGAGTCCGGCCAGTTGCTCGGACCTGCCCGCGAACTCGAGGTCCTCGAACAGGCGACCTGGCTCGTCACCGACGAGTTCGGAGCGACCGCCACCGTCCGTCGGGCGGCCGAAGACGACGAGCTGGCAGCGAAAGCGCGGCCGGGCAAACCGGCGATCAATATCGAATAATCACACTGCAGGACAGAACGACGTGACGCCGGTCGCATGTATGCGGCCTCACCTGCGGGGACGGCCGCAAATTCGCGACCAGCGTCGTACTGACTGCTGTCCAGTAGTATCAGCCGCCGGCTCTCGTGGCCATTCCCCTATAGTCGGATCGCCACGAAGACGACGGCCATGTGACTCTGCTCCTCGATTCTGAGCCGAGTGACGCGATCGAAATCGCAAATGACAGTTTTTATTCAACCGGGTTTGAAAGGGCCAAATACCATGGTGGAGGGTGGCGATAGCAGTAACGAACAGCCAGCGAAGTCGCCGAGTCGGGCAGTGATCGAGACGGTCGCCGACGCGGAAGGGATAGCGTCAGTCGAACTCACACCGCCGCGGTACGAATCGCTTCATGCAGTCGTCGATCCGGAAGCGCTCGACGCGCTCTTTGCCGAGCGGGCGAGCGGCGCAACCAGACCGGCCGGAACGGTCTCGTTTCCGTTCTGTGGCTACCACGTCACTGTCGGCCACGATGGAACGGTGGCGCTCGATGAATCGACCGAACCCGCAGATTGACCCGACGATACTGTCGATTACTGACGTTCTGGGGTGGTGACTCCGAAAACGTGATTCGTCGGTGACGACGGCGTCCGCGGCGGCGACTCGAGACTCGAGAGCCACAGCACCGTCGATCCAGGCTGGGCTCGCAGCGAACAGCAAGCATGATACGGCGGTGCTCCCAACGTCCGATAATGGCAACCGCTGATGCGAGACGACGCCTCCGGGAGCAGCCGATGGGCGTCACGATCCTCCTGACGATCGTCGGCTACACGCTGGTGCTCGGAACGTTCCTACTCGACGTGCCGATCTATCCCGACCTGACGAACGCGCAGGTGAATCTGCTCTCCCATATCATCGCGGGAATCAACACGACCGCGACGGTAGTGCTGACGCTGGGTTGGTACTGGATCCGCGCCGGCGAGGTCGAGAAACATCGCTTGGCGATGGTCACTGGCTTCGTGTTGATCCTCGGGTTCCTGGTCGTCTATCTGCTCAAGGTCGGCGGCGGCGGCACGAAGGAGTTCGTCGGCCCCCAGAACGTCTACTACGCCTACCTCGTCATGCTGGCGATCCACATCATCCTCTCGATCGTCTCGGTGCCGGTCGTCCTCTACGCGCTGGTCCTCGGGCTGAGCCATACGCCAGCCGAGCTCAGACAGACGTCCCACGCCAGAATCGGCCGGATCGCCGCCGGCGCATGGATCCTGAGTCTCGTTCTCGGCGTCGTTACCTACGCAATGCTCAATCACGTCTTCGACTACGAGTTCGCGGCGATACTCGTGCCACCTGTCTGAGCCCAGTCGGACTCGCGCCCTAGCGGACCAACAACTTCTCACGTCAGCCGCCCGTACTCTCGAGCAACGAATGCAATTCGTCGAAGAAATCGTCGTGGACGAGTTTCTCCCGACCGTCCGGTCGCTGCTGGCCGGCGACCTGCGTGATCGGGGCTTCACCCAGAGCGAGGTCGCCGACGTCCTCGGGATCAGCCAGAGCGCCGTCTCGAAGTACGCCCACGGCGACGTGACCGTCAACGATCGCATCGCCACCGACGACCGCGTCCAAAACCTCGTCGAACAACTCGGAACGGGGCTGGCCGCCGAAGAGATCTCCCCAGTCCAGGCCCTGATCGAGCTCGAGGTGTTGATCCGCGACCTCGAGGCTGGCGGCGACCTCCTTGCCCAACTTCACGAGGAGGCCGTTCCGGAACTGGCCGACCACGGCGCGAGCTTCCGCGTCCACGATCCCGAAAGCGACCTGCGAACCAGCGAGCGAGTGCTCTCGTCGCTCCGGCGCGGGCTGCGCATCCTCGAGACGGCGAGTGGCTTTACCGCGCTCATCCCCGCAGTCGGCGCAAACCTCGTCGCCTGTACGCCCGACGCCGACGACGTCGACGACGTCGCGGGCGTGCCGGGTCGGATCTTCGACGTGAAAGGGCGGGCGACCGTCCCCGCAGATCCCGAATTCGGCGTCTCAGAACACGTCGCGAACGTGTTGCTGGCCGCACGTCGCCACGGCGCGGACGTGTCGGCGGGCATCAACATCACCTACGATCCGGAACTGATCGACGAACTGGCCGCACAGGGCCACGTCGCAGCCGAGTTCGACGAATCCGACGACATCGCCTCGAGCGTGGGCGCGGCGATCGAAGACGAGCCAGCGGCGACGGTGCTCTACCAGACCGGCGGGATGGGAATCGAGCCGCTGATCTACGTCCTCGGCACCGACGCGGAGTCGGTCGCGGACGCGATTCGATCGCTGGTCTGACGCTCCACGATGGCGACGGAATCACAGGCGTTCTACGGCCGCTGGGCACGACTCTACGATCTGATCGCGCGGCGAACGCCCGGAATTGCACAGCTCCGCCGACGAGCAGCCGCCGCCTGTCAGCTCGAGCCCGGCGATACCGTCGTCGAAATGGGCTGTGGCACGGGAGCCAACCTCCCCGATCTCCGCGAACGGGTCGGCTCCGAGGGGACCGTGATCGGGATCGATTTCACCCGACCCGTCCTCGAGCGGGCACAAGCAGCGACTGCGGACTATGACAACGTCCACGTCTTACAGGGCGACGCGACGCAACCACCGCTCGCGGCAGACGCACCGGACGAGATCGACGCCGTGCTCGCGACGTTCGTCGTGGGGATGCTCGCGGAGCCAGCCAGTGCGGTCGACGACTGGTGTTACCTGGTCGGTCCCGATGGGACCGTCGTGCTCGCCAACGCTGCACCGAGCAGCGAGTGGTATGCCCCGCCGGTCAACGCCGTCTTTCGGGCGATCGTCGTCCTTTCGACACCCCCAACGACACAGCTTCGCTACGAGGACGAGCCACACCGACGGCTCGAGCAAAAGATCGACGCCGCACATACCCGACTCCGCGAGCGGGCGGCCGCCGTCGCAGACGAAACGCACGTCTTCGGCGTCGTTCGACTGACTGGTGGCCGGCTCGGGCGACCGGCCTGAGAGCGTTACGCCGATGGATCGACGTTTTCGAACGGCTCCATTCGCGCTCGAACCTCGTCAGGGAGTGGCGACGGCCGTCCCGTGTTGGGATCGATGTGGACCATCGTCGTGTCGGCGGTCGCGGCGACCGTCCCATCGACGCGGATCTCGTATTCCATAGTGCAACTGGACTCGCCGAGCTGGGATATCCAGAGCGCGACTGTGGGATCGTCACCCTTCGTGATCGGGCGCTTGTATTCGATCTCGAGGGTTGCGACGACGAACGAGATGTCTTCCGCTGCAACCTCGAGCACCTCCTCCAGATAGTCGACACGGGCGGTCTCGAGGTAGCTCGCGTAGACGGCGTTGTTGACGTGTCCTTGCGGGTCGAGATCGCGATACTGGACCGGAATCTCGACGGTGAATTTCTCGCTCATTATACAGGTTCGAACGCGGCTGCGACGAAAATACGCACCGGTCCCGGAACCGTCCTCGAGACTGCTCAGTCCGCGTACAGTCGCGCGTGCTCGCTACAGAAGGCGGGCTCGCGCAACTGGGCGTCGATCAGGTCCTCGTGGTAGTGGGCGTCGAACAGGCGACAGCCCTCCCGGTCGCAAAACGCCTCGCCGGTCTCGAGGTAGTGGTACGCCGCCAGAACGTACCCACACAGTGCGTCGGTCGTCCGCGGGTCGTCCTCAACCAGGAAGTCGCCCTCGACTTGATTCTCGAGAACTTCCCGCGGTGGCGTATCACCCGACAGCAGGGCGTGGCGCTGCTTTTCCTTGTAATATTCCTCGGGCTTTGCGGGGGCCTCGTAGAGCCCGGGCACCGACACCAGCGCCGGCTGGCCGAGGACGGTCACGCGCTTGTGCCAGCGGCCGTCGTGGTCGCCCCACGTCCCGATGGCCCGATCGAGGAGCGGGACGTGTAGCGTCTCGAGGCCCCGTTCTGCGGCGGGGAGCGTGGCGTTGAGCGCCCGCTGGATCTGGACCCCGTCGTAGAGGACCCCGCCTTCCCGTTCGGGATGCTCGAGGGCGCGTTCCTCGTAGCGGATCGTCCCGAGCATCGTGTTGCCCGTCTCGCGGTCGTAGGGTGAGGGGACCCGCGCCTCGGCGAAGCGCTCGGCGAGGTCCTCGGTGCGGTGGACATCGAGGAAGCGATCGCGCACGCTCACGTCGGCGTCGATCCGCGTGTCCAGCCAGTCGGCGATTGCATCGACAGTGGCGACGGTTGTCGGGGCGCGATAGCAGATGATTTGTTCGACCATCGGATGGGGAAAGCGTGGTTAGTCGTCGGCCGGTGCGGCTCGCGAGGTCAGTTCGACGGGGTCGGCGTCGACCTCGAGTTCGTCTAAGGCGACCTGGGCGGCACGCTTGCCCGAGACGAGCATGGCACCGAAGGTCGGCCCCATCCGCGGGAGGCCGTAGGTCGTTGCGGTTGCCATCCCGGTCGCGATGAGGCCTTCGTGGACGAGGCCGGTGTGTTCGACGACGGCGTCCTCGCTTTTGCCGACCCACATCGAGTCGTGGCCGGGCGAGTCGTGGCCGGGTGCGCCGTAGGTGTCGTCTTCGGTCTGATCCATGACCTGACCGCGGTCGCGGGCGTCCTGAATACCGGGTGCATCGAGGACGCCGCGCTCGTCGAGCTTCGTGACCGCCATCGCGTCGTGGCCGGTCGCGTCGATGACCAAGTCGGCCTCGACGGCGATCGGATCGACGCAGGTGATCTCGCGGGGCAGGGCGTGGACCGGCGTCCAGTTCATGACGATCCCCGAGACCTTGTGGTCCTCGCGGATGACGATGTCCGTGAACTCGGTCATGTTCTGCATCTTCGCGCCCGCGTCGCAGGCAGCCTTGATCAGGCCCGAACAGGCCTCGGGTCCGTTCGCGACGTACAGCCCTTCGCTGTCCTGTGCCTGCTTGTAATCCACCTCGAGGTCCTCGAGGATCTGTTGGGCGGGATCGCGGACCGTCACCTTGTTCATCAGGAAGCCACCGAGCCAGAAGCCGCCGCCGAGGTAGTTGTTCTTCTCGACGACCATCGTCTGGACACCGCGCTCGGAGAGTTCTTTCGCCGCGGTCAGCCCCGAGGGGCCGCCGCCGACGATGATAACGTCCGAGTCCGAGAAGTCCATGAACTCCTCGGTCCACTCCTGTCCGATCGCACGCGTGACGTCCGCTTCACCAACTTGACTGAACTGCTCGAATTTGCCCATACAACTAGGTGGTATGATCTAGTGGTAATAAAACTGTCGTAGCTATTGCTTGAAAGACGAATTAGTGTGAGAACCACACACAAAAGAATTGTTGTCGATCGATTTCGACCGATCGACCCTCGAGCCGGCCGGTTAGCTCGGCCGGTCCGCGGACACCTCGTCCATCCGGTCGGTCTCCGCCTCCTCACCGCGGTAGGTGTCGAGTCCAACCAGCCGATTGAGGACGCATTTCTGAAGGACGCCGGTAGCGAAAAACACGACGCCGAGGACGACCAGCAGGGCCGGCACGATGGTGCCGATCGAAACGACACCAACCAGCGCAGCCACACCGATAATCGCCAGGAGTGCGCCGCCGACGAGCCGCCAGGTACGATCGAATCCGCCTACGTTTTTCTCCATGATATATTTCTCCGCGTTTACACGCAGGAGAGCGTACGCTCTGAGCGGAAATAAGATGGTCGGTACCATACAACAAGCAGGCGCTGTCGGGACGAGCTACTGCTGTCGAGGGGCCCTCGGCAGCGCACCCATTCGTGATCGTCGACGCACGCGCTCGCGCGACGCGTAGCGCACGCACACCCGCGCTGTCGCCCGGTTTTGGCGAAAGCGTTATCAAACGCTCAATCGTACCGAGCGACGATGACCGATACTCGTCCGCGACGACGGCGGCCGGGCGCTCGAGGACCCGGAGGTGATCCGCGGTGGAACTGATAATCACCGAGAAGGACAACGCAGCCCGCCGGATCGCCGACATCCTGAGTGGGGGCACCTACGACTCGAGTCGCGAGAACGGGGTCAACGTCTACGAGTGGGGCGGCAAGCGCTGCGTGGGGCTGTCGGGCCACGTCGTCGGCGTGGACTTCCCGCCGGAGTACTCCGACTGGCGCGACGTCGAGCCCGTCGAGTTGATCGACGCGAGCGTCGAGAAGACACCGACGAAAGAGAACATCGTGGCGACGCTACGGCTGTTGGCCCGTCGCGCTGAACGCGTGACGATCGCGACGGACTACGACCGCGAAGGGGAGCTGATTGGCAAGGAAGCCTACGACATCGTCCGAAACGTCGACGAGGACGTCCCCATTCGCCGAGTTCGGTTCTCCTCGATCACGGAAAACGAGGTCCAGGGGGCGTTCGACGAACCCGACGACCTCGACTTCGATCTGGCGGCTGCCGGCGAGGCCCGTCAGATCATCGACCTGATCTGGGGGGCCGCACTCACGCGGTTTCTCTCCCTGTCGGCAGGCCAACTCGGCGAGGACTTCATCTCGGTCGGCCGGGTGCAGTCGCCGACGCTCAAGCTGATCGTCGACCGCGAGCGCGAGATCGAGGCCTTCGATCCGGAGGACTACTGGGAGCTCTTCGCTGACCTCCAAAAAGACGAGACGAGCTTCGAAGCCCAGTACTTCTACCGCGACGAGGACGACAACGAGGCCGAACGCGTCTGGGAGGAAGCCGTCGCCGACGAGGTCTACGAAACGCTCGCCGAGCGCGACGCCGCGACGGTGGTCGACGTCAACCGGCGAACGCGGACCGACACGCCGCCGACACCGTTCAACACGACCCAGTTCATCCGCGCGGCCAGTTCGCTCGGCTACTCGGCCAAACGGGCGATGTCGATCGCCGAGGACCTCTACACTGCCGGCTACATCACCTATCCGCGGACCGACAACACCGTTTACCCCGACGATCTCGATCCCGAGGAACTGCTCGACGACTTCGTCGGCCACAACACGTTAGGCGAGTCGGCCGAATCGCTGCTCGAGGCCGACGAAATCACCCCGACAGAGGGTGACGAGGAGACGACCGACCACCCGCCGATCCATCCGACCGGCGAGATTCCATCCCGTGGCGACATCTCCGACGACGAGTGGGAGATCTTCGAACTCGTCGTCCGCCGGTTCTTTGCGACCGTTGCCGAGGCCGCGGTCTGGGAACACCTCAAGGTCGTCGCCGAGGTCGACAACTACCGGCTCAAAGCAAACGGCAAGCACCTCGTCGAGCCCGGCTACCACGACGTCTACCCCTACTTCAGCACGAGCGAGAACTACGTCCCCGACGTCGACGAGGGCGAGGAACTGTCGCTTTCGGACGTCGAACTCGAGGCTAAGGAGACCCAGCCGCCGCGTCGATACGGCCAGTCGCGGCTCATCGAGACCATGGAGGACCTGGGGATCGGGACGAAATCGACCCGTCACGACATCTTAGAGAAACTGTACGACCGTGGCTACGTCGAGAGCGATCCACCGCGCCCAACGCGGCTCGCGATGGCCGTCGTCGAGGCTGCCGAGGACTACGCCGACCGCGTCGTCAGTGAGGAGATGACCGCCCAACTCGAGGCAGACATGGACGCCATCGCGAGCGGCGAGGCGACCCTCGATGACGTCACCGACGAATCGCGGGAGATGCTCGAGGAAATCTTCGCCAATCTCGCGGAGTCACGCGACGAGATCGGCGACCAGCTTCGCAAGTCTCTGAAAGACGACAAGCGACTGGGACCGTGTCCCGAGTGTGGCGAGGACCTGCTCGTGCGCCGGAGCCGCCACGGCTCGTATTTCGTCGGTTGTGACGGCTATCCCGACTGTGAGTTTACGCTGCCGCTGCCCTCGACGGGCAAGCCGCTGATCATGGAGGAGACCTGTGACGAACACGAACTTCACCACGTCAAGATGCTCGCGGGACGACAGACGTTCGTCCACGGCTGTCCGCTCTGTAAGGCCGAAGACGCCGGTGAAGGCCCGATTATCGGCGATTGTCCGGAATGCGGTGAGGACAGCGCGACGACGGAGTCGTCGCGAGACGAAGGCGGCGAACTGGCGATCAAAACGCTCCAGAGCGGCTCCCGGCTCGTCGGCTGTACGCGCTATCCCGACTGTGAGTACTCGCTGCCGCTGCCTCGGCGTGGCGATATCGAAGTCACCGACGAGTACTGCGACGAACACGACCTGCCCGAGCTCGTCGTTCACAGCGGCGACGAGCCCTGGGAACTCGGCTGTCCGATCTGTAACTACCAGGAGTTCCAGGCCCGCGAGAGCGAGTCGGGCTCGGATCTCGAGGCGATCGAGGGAATCGGTGCTAAAACCGTCGAGAAACTCGCCGACGCAGGGATCGAAGATCTCGATGATCTGACCGCGGCAGACCCCGACGCGGTCGCCGAGGACGTCGACGGCGTCAGCGCCGATCGCGTCCGGACCTGGCAGGCAAAGGCGTAGGTCAGACTCGTTTTTCCACCTGTCGAACGCCTTCGGAGAGTTGCTGGCGTTTGAAATACAGTGCTTCGACCGTGAAGACCACCGCCGCGATGACGACGACCAGCCAGAAGACGGCAGGGAGCTGTGAGTAGAGATACCACGTCAGCATGACGAAGAACGCGGCCGAGCCGACGACCCCGACCAGCGGCGGGACGGGATTGACGTCGACCTCATCCGCGTCGCGAACCGTCAGCGCGAGCGCGCACATCGTGCCGAAGACGACGATGAACGCCAGCGAGGCGAACTCCACGACGGCCTCGAGGCTCCCGAAGGCGGTGAACGCGGCTGTCAGGGTACCGATGACGATCACGGTCCGTGCCGGAGCGGCGTCGACGTCCGTGTCGCCCATCTCATCGGGGAGGATGTCGTCGCTGATCAGGTTCTTCGCGAACAGCGCCTCGCTGAACATCGTCGAGTTGATGGCGCTCGCCGTCGAGACGAGGCCGGCGACCCCGATCGCGAGCGCGGCCCATTTCGAGATCGCGAGCGCGCCGTAGAGCAGCGCTGGCTCGGGCTGGGCGGCGATCACTTCCTCGGGCAACAGCGTCGTGATCACGAACCCGACGAGGATGTAGATGGCCGCCGCGATCGGGATCGAGATGAACACGCCCTTCGCGAGCGTCTCGTCCGGATCGTCGAACTGTTCTTGATCGTAGAACAGCAGCTGCCAGCCCTCGAACGAGACGAAGCCGACCGAGGCGGCGATGATCGGATTGAACCCGAGTTCCGTGAAGCCAGGCCGTAGTTGATAGTTCGCCGCGCCGAACCACAGGCCGATCAGGCCGAAGGCAGCGATGATTCCGGCCTGAACGAAGACGAGGTAGCGTTCGACTGCCACGGACGAGCCTGCCCCAAGCAGGTTCAGTCCGATGAAGACGGCGACGATACCGACCGAGATGAACTGGCGGATCGGCAACCCCCAGACGTATTCGTAGCCAATGAGCATCTGGCCATACATCCCGAACGCGTAGGCGTACATTGCCATCGTCCCAACGTATCCGACAACGAGCGTCCAGCCGACCACGCCGGCGATCGTCGATCGGCCAGTCAGGCTCTCGATGTACGACACCGATCCACCGTTGATATCCGTCGCCTTGTTCAACTTGATATACGAATACGCACAGCAGAGGACGACGACCGTCGCGAGACTGTAGGCGAACCACGTCAAGATCCCCGCGGCGGCGATGACGATGCCGATCGCCGCGTAGATGCCCCCGCCGACGATGCCGCCGACGCCCAGCGCGATGGCCGTTGGGACACCGAAGCCGCCGCCATCGTTCTCGCTCATGCGTCACCTCCCATCGTCACGACGGTCTCTCCCGCCGCGAGTCTCGGATTAACCTGTGCGATCGGATGGACACGGAACTGCTCGACGTCCGCGGCCACGGCAAAACTATTCTCGAACGAGCAGATCGGTAGACAGACCCGATCCTCGAGCAACCGTGTGATCGCAGCCTCATAACGGCGTCGTCGTTGCTCACGCTTTCGCGTGTGGCGCGCCGACGCGAGTCGCTCCATGACTGCGTCTTCGCGATAAAAGGTCCCGTTCGTCAGGCCGGCCATGTTTTCGTGGAACGTCGGATAGAGGTGCGAATCCGGATCGGGCGTGCCGCTGACCTCGCCGACGAACACCGAGTAATCGCGTTCGGAGCCGGAGACGTACGTCTCGAGGAAGGCGGATTCGGGCTTCGAGATGACGAGCGCGCCGCGACCGGCGTCCCGCAGGCCGCCGGCCAGCGCCTCGCCGAGCTCTTTGTGTTTCGGGTCCATCGACGTCAAGATGCGAAGCTGCTCTGGTACCACGGCTGTCTCGCTGAACAGCTGGGTGGCCCGGTCGGTGTCTTTCGGATTCGCGAGTGCTTTCCACTCGTCGGTCGGCATGTTCCAGTCGCGAGCGACCTGCGGCGGCAGCGGGCCGTACTGGCGCTGTCCCATCGGCTCGACGAACTCGGCGACGGCTTGCTCGAGGTCGATGCAGTAGCTGATCGCCTCTCGCACCCGCCGGTCGGTCGTGGGCCCCTGGTTCAGATTGAACCCGAAGTAAAACCAGGTGTAGCCCTGCCGGCGTTTCACCGACGCGTTCGTCACCTCCTCGACGTGGTCGACGGTCAGCGGCGACACCGGTTCGATCGCCTGGTTGTGATTCGTCCGGAGGCTCGTCAGTTGTGTTATCGGGAACTCGACGTACGCCAGCGTGAGCCGATCGATCGCGGGTGTCGGCTCGCCCCAGTAGTCGTCCCAGCGGCGCAGCGTCGTCTTCTTTTCCTCGCTGAACGACGCCACCTCGAACGGGCCAGCGCCGACCGGGTCGGTGGCGAACGCTTCTCGGTCGGCTTCTCGCTCCTGCCAGGGGACGATCGGGAGGGTGAGCGCGTCCTCGAGCGCCGGATACGGGGCTGCGAGCGAGAAGCGAACCGTGCGCTCGTCGACGGCCGTGACCGACTCGAACGGGCTGACCCGCCACGCCGTCGGCGCATCCTCTTCGAGCGGCGCGGTAAACGAGTAGACCACGTCGTCGGCGACCACCGCGCGGCCGTTCTGGAATCGCGCGTTCTCCTCGAGTTCGACGACGACCGTCCGGCCGTCACCGTCGGATTCGACCTGTGGGTCGCCAGCGGCGATCGCGGGCACGATGTCGGTTCCCTCGCTGTACTCGTAGAGGCCGTCGAACACGCGTCCAATCGCCTGTTCAGAGCCGATCGAGTGCGCGGTGATCGGATCGAGCGTGATCGGCGGGCGGAGCGTTCCGATGCGGAGCGTCGACTGCGATTCCGTTTCGAACGCTGCCGAACAGCCCGCTATTGCTGCCGGGCTTGCCGCGCCGAGCGTGGCGAGCAGATCACGCCGCGTCGGCCCGGCAGCCCCGTCGCTCGTTCCATCGTCCATCCGTCTCAACACCCCGTTGTCGACTGCTGTCGTCCCATGGTCGATCCCGTCTGAAAACGCCTCGGCGAGAGCTATCGTCGCGGGCGATGTTGGGCGATCGGCCTGCACCTGATGGGCCGGGAGCGCCGACTCGTCTCTGGGATCATCACGAGTGCTGTCACAACCCGCCGGTCGAACTGCCAGACAGTCACTGTCGACTGACGAGACGGCACAGCCGACCGTCGTGTCGATCTGACTGTGCCGGGCGTACCATTAACTGCGTGTGTGTATACGTATCGTTCTCGACCAGATCGCGTCGTTCGCGATCGCACGTGTCACGAGACGGACTATGTCACGCCACAACGAGATCACGACCGACGAGGGGCTCGAAGTCACCCTCGGTATCGACCAACTCGAGACGTTTCTGACGGCGGACGATCCGGACGTTCGGGAGTACGCAGCCGGTACGCTGGCCGAGGAGGCGTCCGATCGGCCGGCGGACGTGCGATCGGCAGTGGCGTCGCTGACCGACTGTCTCGAGGACGAACCGTCGATCAGAGCCCACGCAGCCGCGGCGCTGTCGGCCGTTGCGTCAGATTATCCGGCAGCGATGCGGGACTCCGTGCCGGCGCTGCTCGAGTGGCTCGACGGTTCGCCCGCGGTTCGAACGGACATCGCCGACGCGCTCGCTTCGATCGCGGTCGACGACCCGGCGGCCATCGTCGACGCGGCGACCGAACTCGCAGTTGCCGTCACCGATGACGAGCGACGCGTCCGGGTCCATGTGACGGACGCGCTCGCCGCGCTCGCCGCGGCCGATCCCGAAGCCGTCATCCCGATCACCGACGACATCGAGGCGGCGATCGACGACGACGCCAGCCCGGTCCGGGAAAACGTAACGGCGATCCTCGCGGCCGTCGCCGAGCACGAGTCCGACGCCGTCCTCGAGGGTCGTGATAGCCTCATCGCCCGCCTCGAGGACGAGCCACCCGTCCGGGAGCACGCGACACGGGCGCTGCGTGCGATCGCGACCGAGCGGCCGACGGCGGTTGCATCGTCTGTCGACGGTCTCACAGCCGGGTTAACCGACGAGCGCGAGTCCGTCCGCGCCGATTCCGCGGCGGCGATCGCGTCTATTGCGACGGCCCGTCCCGAACCGGTCAGCGAGATCGTTGACGCACTGGCTGCGAGCCTCAACGACGAGGCCGCCGTCAGCACGGAAACCGTCGGCGCGCTTCGAGATGTCGCCGCGTACGACCCCGACGCGGTCGTGCCGGCCGTCGACGCGCTCGTCGATCGGCTCGACGATGACCTCGAGGCCGTCCGGGTCGACGCGGTCGCGACGCTGTCGACGGTCGCCACAGCCCAGCCCGACGCGGTCGCCCCTGCCGTCGAGCCCCTCGCCCGCCGCGTGACTCGCGACGACCCGCCGATTCGGGACCACGCCGTGACGACCATCGCTGCCGTGGCCGACGTGGCTCCCGCGGCCGTTGCGCCCGTCGTCGCCGACCTCGCCAGCGCCCTCGAAATCGAAGCCGACGATATCCGACTCGAGGCCGTCCGTGCGATCGCCGCCGTCGCGACGACCGACGCGGCCGCCGTCCGCCCGATCGCGCCGGCACTCGCCGAGCGCCTCGTCGATTCACACGAGCCGGTCCGCGACCGCGCGGCCGCGGCGCTGGGTGCGATCGCTCGCGAAGATGCCGGCGACGACGGCGACGTCTCGCAGCTGCTCGAGGGACTCGAGGACGACGACGAATGGATCCGCGGCTATGCTGCCAGCAGGCTGGCCGCGATCGCCACGTCGTGGACCGGCGATCTCCATCCGGCGGTTCGCTCGCTGTGTCGACGGCTCGACCACGAACGCGCGTCGGTCCGGCTCGGGGCGGCCCGCGATCTAGTCACGGTCGCCGCCGAAACACCCCAGGAGGCTCGCGTGGCCGTCGATGCGCTCGGCGAGCGATTATCGGACGACGACGCTGACGTCCGCCACACCGCGGCACTGGCACTCGAGCGGATCGCGACGATGTCTCCCGACGCGGCCCGACCGGCGCTGTCGGGGCTGTTCGACGCGCTCGACGACGACGACCAGAGCGTCCGCGAGACGGCCCGCCGGACGCTCGCGGCGGTCGCCGACGATTCGGACGAAGACTGCCGGCCGACGGTCGCACTCGCCGTCGCGGAAACCGACGCCGACGCGCAGCGGCGTCGCGTCACCGCCTGCGAGGCGCTGTCCGTCGTCGGCCTCGAGAGCGGTGTCGAGACCGAGGCCGCCATCGGTGCGGTCTGTGACCTGCTCGTCGAGCCGACGCCGGCGGTCCGTGCTGCGGCGCTGGACACGCTCGAGACACTGCTCGAAGCCGACGTCGAAACCGAACCGACGCCGCTCGAGGCGCTTACGGCGGTCCTGTCGACCGGCGACGAACGCGCGGCGGCCGTCGCGTCGGCGCTTGCAGATGTCGCCCGGATGAACCCCGAGTTGATCGCCGCGGCGACGCCGCTTTCCGAGCGGCTGCGAGCGGCGGACGGTCGCGAACGACGCGGGCTCGAGCGCGCGCTGGCGACGGCTATCGCGGAGACCGACGGACAGTCGGTCACTGCATTGCTGTGTGATGAACTCGAGGCAGCCGAGACGGACCGGCGAGCGATCGCCGGCGAAATCGCCCGGCTGGCGGCCGCCGTCCCCGACGACGCGGCAGCCGCGCGCGATCGGCTCGTCGCGTTGCTCGCGACCGACGACGACGCCGTCCGCGGATACGCAGCGCTCGCGCTCGGAATCCTCGCAGCAACGGGCCGGGACAGCGGCGCTGCGCTGGATGACGCGATCGAGCGGACCGACGACCGGGTACATGCCGCTCTCTCGCTCATCAGCGGTGCCACGACGTCGAACGACACTGACGAACTCGACACGCAGCTCTCCGAAATGGGGCGGCGACTCGACGACGAGCCATGGGCCGCCGGACTGGCCATCCTTTCGCTGTCGGTCCTCGCAGAAAGGTCAGAGCAGTTGCGCCAGACGGGAATCTCGAAGATCGCGGCCGGCCTCGACGTCGAGAGTTCGATCGTGCGTGTCACCGCCGGACGAACGCTGGCGTCGATGGCCGACGCCGATCCCGACGGGTTTGACGCGGTAACCGACGACCTGCGCGGGGCGCTGTCGGATGCCGACGCCGACGTCCGAGCCACGGTTGGGGCTACGCTGGCCGACGTCGCCGAACTCACGGCGGCGCTCGAGGACGATACCAACCGGCTCACAGCCGACTTGCGTCCTCGGCTCACCGATCCCGACGGCCGCGTTCGGACCAGCATCCTCCGAGTCCTGGCCGCCGTCGATGCCGTCGACGCGCTCCCGGCCGTTCGGCCACTCACTGCCGATCCAGTTCCTGGGGTAGCTGGCGCGGCGACGACCGCAACGGAGCGACTCGAATACGTCCGCGACAGCGAAGCCGACGCCGATCGCGACTGGCCGATGGCGGGTGCGGGGCCGGCGAGGACGAACGCCGTTGTCGCGGGCGACGAACTCGGGACCCGACCGACGGCCCAGTGGCGCGTCGAGACGGCCGGCAACATCGAGTCCCCACCGGCGCTGGTCGGCGAGACCGTTTTCGTCGCCGACGGGAGCGGCGTGGCCGCACTGGCGCTCGAAGACGGCAGCGAACGCTGGCGCGTTGAGCCGGACACCGCGACCGAAACGACGCCTGCAGTCGTCGACGACATCGTCACCGTTGCTGGTGACACCGCGGTCTCGGCGCTCGAGGCCGACACTGGCGACCGCGTCTGGCGACACGCGCTGGACGATCCGGTCCGAACGCCGCCGATCGTCGCCGACGGGACGGTCTACGTGGGCGGCGACGCACTCACCGCGATCGACGCCGAGACCGGCCAGTCGGTCTGGACGGAGAGTGTCGACGGTCGAATCGCCGGGCTCGCCGTCGCCGACGGTGTCGTCTACGTTACCTGTAATGAGCGCGTCGTCGCGTTCGCGACCGTCGATGGGGACCAGCGCTGGGAGGCAGGTATCGAACTCGAGGGGACGATCCGTGGCCCGCCGGCGGTCGCGGACGGAAGGGTCTACGTGAGCGGTGGCGACACGCTGTGTGCGCTGGCTACCGCCGACGGCGAACGGCAGTTCCGTTTCGATACTGGCGGCCCACTCTCGGCATCGCCGGCGGTCGCAGACGGGACGGCCTATATCGCCAGCGAGGACGGCAGTACCTACGCAGTCGATGCGGCAACTGGGTGCGAACGCTGGCGAGAACCGCTCGGCCAAGTGGTGACCGGACCAGTCGTTCTCGGTGAGACCGTCTGTCTGGGAACTGCCGATGGACGGCTGCACGCGCTCTCGACTGCCGATGGCTCACGATGGTGGGAAGATACGGCGGACGCAGTCGGCGAACGGTCGTCGATCGTCGCCGCGAGCGGCCGGCTCTGTCTGGGTGACGAAACCGGACTCACTGCGTTCGGTGTCGACCAGTCGTCGTGGACGGCGTCGATCACCGACCTCCTCACTGGGCTCGGGAACGGGCCAGGAGAACGATAGCGGCTTGCACCAGTTCGCGGGAAAGATGGGCTAACTCGGAACGGATCACTGCGACGGGTAACCGACAGGCGTTCAGTCGGCTGTCGGCTCGGTAGTATTGGCGTTGACAGACGAATTCGTCGTCTCGTCGCTGCTCGTCTCGAGGACGGATTCGACGTGATCGACGATCACGTCCGGCTCCGTGATGCCGAGTTTCCCCCAGTGTTTCTCACCGTCCGCGTCGGTAACGATAGTCGTCGGATAGCTGGAGTAGCCGTAGCTGGCAGCGATATCACCCATCGGGTCGTAGCCGACGGGCCAGTTGCCGCCGTGGGCGCGCCACCAGTCCCGGAGTTCGGCCGGCGGCTTGTTGTCGGGGGATTGGAAGGTAATCCCTAGAAACGTCACCTCGTCGCCATGGTCTGTGGCGAGCTGAGAGTACGCCTCTGCGATCTTTGGCATTTGGGTCTGACAGTTGCCACAGCCGGTGACGAAGAACTCGAGGACCATGACGTCGCCAGTGGGAACGGGAAGCGTGCCGGCCTCGCTGCCGCGCGCGTCGATCGTTTCGACGGTGTACGACCCATCGTCGCCGTTGCCCGGTCCGCTGTCGGCTCCGAACGAGGGAACGCCCCCGAGGAGCAGCCCACCTGCACCGGCCAGAGCGCCGACACTGCCGAGCCCAGCCACGATTTCCCTGCGTCTCATGGCGTTCTCACCACCCGGAGCGGACGCGATCGGAACCGACGGTACTTCATGTCTCTTGATAGAGGCGCGAGCAACTAAGCCGTCACTGGTTTGTGAGTCGAATCGGTCTCGAGCCAGCGCGCACGAGTGGACTGTCGACCCGGTCGCGGCGTTCGCTGCGCTTTTGACGCTGTATCTCCCACTGCCGACCGAGACGCGTGACCTCCCTCATCGTTACAGCACTGGCTGGCATCCTCTTCGGACTCGCGCTGGCAGCCCCACCGGGGCCGATGAACGCCATTATCGCCGAGGAGAGCGTCGTCCGCGGCTGGACGGCCGGCTTCCGGGCCGGCCTCGGGGCCATGCTCGCGGACGCGATTTTCTTCGTGCTCACGCTGGCCGGCGTCGTCGCCGTCATCGACCGCCTGTCGGGGCTTCGCCCCGCGCTGTACGTCGCCGGCGGCTGTCTCATGTTGTACTTCGCCGTCGGCGCGATCGACGAGGCCAGAGCCGCCACGTCGTTTACCGACGCCGCCGAAACCGCGGCCTCGGGCTTTCGCAAGACCTTCGCGCTCTCGCTGACCAACCCCTACCAGATCAGCTTCTGGCTCACCGTCGGCGTCGGCTTGCTCGAGCCCGGGACGCTCGACGTTCTTGCACACGCCCCGGCGGTCGGGAGCGCGCTCGCGGGGTCGCTGGTCGTCCAGACGGGATCGCCGGCGCTGCTGGTCGGTTTTTTCGCCGGCATTGCGTGCTGGATCGTCGCCTATCCGGCGGCGCTGGTCGCGGCGGGCCGCCGTGTCGACGCCTTCGCACCCGTCGTCGCTGCGGGCAGTGCCGTCGTTCTCGTTGGCTTCGGCCTGCTCTTTCTCGCGATGGGACTCGGGATCGTCTAACGGTGACGCTCGCGAAGCTCGCGTTCGGTACAGCGTGAGTACTCAATAGGAATCTAGCGCATGAATGCCAGAGTCCGTTGAAACGATAAGAAAGTCATCAACGAGAAAATCATATATCTCTTCCTCAGAAACCCATGTTTGAACTACATCTCCATCCGAATCCACTTTTTTGAGTTTTCGTTCGTCGACTTGGATAAATATAGAATGTTCATTTGTAGTATTTTCCTCCCCAATTATATCCAAGTCCACTTTAACGCGTGGCACCTCAGTACCGACTTCTATACTCCATATCTCGCTTCCATCATCTACTGCAAGTGCGGACACGGTAGATTGGTTCCCAAATGTCCCATTCTTACTAACATACACCCTATCACTATTATTGAAGACCTGGACTCCACCTAGCGGTTGAACCCATTGTTGCTCTCCTGTAACGGCATCCAGTGCACGAGTGTGGTTCTGATCTGTAACGAGTACCGCGCTATCTGTAGGAGCATGAATATTTGGCCAAGATAATGACTCAACACGCCAGAGTTCTTCGCCACCAGAAGCAGCAACAACCACTTCGCGGTCAAGGGTGACATATGCTGTACCGTTAGAGACTACATGGATATCACTTTCAGCATCCCCATGCTCATAGCGCCACCGCACACTTCCCTCAGCGGTATCAAGTGCGACGAGTTGATCGCCAGCAACATAAACGGTATCTGGTGTATTTGTGGCGGCCGTCTCAGGTTCAATGGATGACCCCGGAGCGTTCCATATCTCACTCCCATCGGAAGTATCAATTGCCCTTACTATTGGATCCCCTCGTGAATATCCCTCTATAAGATAGGCGGTATTATCAGTGATATATGTGAGAGATCCATCAATGCCGGACCAGCGTTCTGTCCCATTGAATTCGACAGCTGATGTCCAAGAACTGGCATCATCACTTGATTTGGTGACATAAACAGCATCAGTCACCGCTCGTGGGGCAATTCGAGACATAGAATTAGATGATCCGTATGTCCATTGATGTTCTCCTGTCTCTGTATCAAGAGAAAAAACACCACCACTAATATCTAAATCCGATAGATCTTCCTGCTGATCTGCTGACGGAGAAACCTCTTGCCCGAAGACCGTGTTATCTGATAGAATCAGGCTCTGACCAGGGACACTATGCTCCCAAATAGGTTCACCTAATATTCCATTTTCGCTATCAGAGGGTGCATCCTTATTATCAGAACTATAGTAACCATTAGAAGTAATTACTCATATTTGGTACAGAAATTCGATCAATAGCAGTGTCAATTGCTGTTGTGAGATCGTCGAGTGAGCCAAAGAAACGGTTGCTGAGTGCCGCTTGTAGTTGTCTCCAGCACTCTTCGACAGGATTTAGCTCTGGTGAGTACGCCGGCAACGTCACGAAGGCGAGGTCGTCACGGGCCGCTAGGTCCGTGACGGCCGACGCCCGAAAATATGGTGCTCCATCCAGGACAATAATTAGATCATCTTCGAACTCTTTGCATAATGCGAGAATGAAATGTTTTGCATGATCGGCGGTAACATACTCTTCAAATCGAGAGAAAAAGCGATCACCGTCCTCGGTGATCGCGCCTAGCAGACACGTCCAGTCACGTTGTCCAGATAACTCGACGGACGGCCGCGTACCGCGGGGAAACCACGCGGCACGCGGCTCGACTTGGACGGATTTCTTGGTTTGATCGATGCAGACTACTGTGGCGTCCATTTCCCGCCGCTTTTTTTGAGCTCCTCACGGAACGTTTCTTGCTCATCAGCATCAGACTCAGCGGCTGTACGGCGAGGCTTTTGATAGCTCAATCCCGCTTCTTTGAGCAACCGCCGACAGCTCGGGATTGAGTACTCGACATCGTACGTCTCGTCAAGATACTGCTGGACGAGCGCCGGCGTCCACGCCGGCGCATCAACCCCAACATTCTCTGGTGATTCGTGGACAGCTTCTTCGAATTCTTTTTGCTCTTTTTCTGAGAGCTTCCGTTTTCTCCCAGAGCGATGAGCATCAGTAACGGCTTGCTCAAGCGACTCGTCGGTGTCGAGTCGCGTGAGCCAGCTATAGATTGTCCGTCGCTGAACGTCGTACCACTCGGCTAGTTCAGTCTGCGTGACGCCGTTCTTGTATGCTATTGCTGCTAAGAGCCGTTCTGTCGGCTTTTTCCCCTCCACGTTGTCAAGGGCATCTTGCAATTCCTCGACAGAGATCTCGTCGAGATGATCCACTGTGTTTAGCAACACTGTCTGAGTAGAAAGTTCTAACGGATACTATAGCAGAACAACCGGCGATGCTAGCTGCCGCCGCACTTACCGAACAAAGAAGGGATCGCCGTCTCATATACTTTTCAAATAATTTTTACTATAAGTGTCTTCGGGAAGGTTCAGTTCGCACATGTAGTGACTGAACTGCCCGATTCAGTTTCAGGCATGATTCTGAATAACGAACTCGCGCTCCTATCTACCGTGACACCAGTCGCTGCTGTGGATGTTTCCGTCTCGAAAAACCTCGCCTCGAGTAGTCACTCTCTTCGACGGATCAGTTACTCGCCCAGCGCCGCGATCTCGTCTTGGAGCCACTCGCTGAACCACTTGACGCGTTTCAGGCGCTGATGGGCGATGCTCTCTGCGGTCTCGCTCTGGACGCGCGAAGCGGCGTCGTAGCCACGCTCTAAGACCCGTTCGACCATCTCGTCGCTGTCCATGTGCGTGCGGGCCTCGTATCCCATCCGCAACAGCATGAGGGCGGTCCCGTTCGCGCCGACCTTATCGAGGAGGTCGGCCTCGATGAGACACTGCGTCTCGAGTGTGAGGTCGGTCAGATCGCCCTGATAGGAGTGGTGTTCGATCGCGCGACACACCTGCTGGATGAACGAGTCGGGATACTCGCCGTGGGACTCGAGGTACTCGCGGGCGACGCGAGCGCCGGCCTCGGCGTGGAGTTCCTGGTCGGTCTCGAGTTTGGCGACGTCGTGAAAGAGGGCGGCGACGCGGGTGACGTCGACGTCTGCGCCTTCTTTCTGGGCGATTTCCGTCGCGAGCTCGACCACGTTGAGGATGTGGTTGTGGCGGTACTCGGCGGAGTGCCACGGGTACCAACGCATCCGTCCGCCTTCGTCTTCTTTCTCGACGCTGGCTGCGAGATATTCGAAGACGAATCCTTTCATCTCCTCGAACTCGGCGTCGGTCACCCTGGTTTCCTTTATTTCGACGCCCACGATAGATCCCTCCGCAGCAGACGAACGATAGTCATTACTGGAATGTTCGGTCGTTTCGCTCTTTAGCCTTTGGTTCGGTCCAGTTTTGGGAGACATGACAGTCAGCCCGTCAACAACCCGTCAACCCCGAATCGCGCTCGAGTCAGAATTCCGTCGCTGCACCAGCCGATGGAAACAATTTTCCGTTAAAGTCAAACAGTCGGCTCGGAAAGAGGGTGGTATGAGCAGCGAACAGGAAGCGGAGTCGATTCGGTGTCTCGTCGCCAAAGTCGGCCTCGACGGTCACGACCGCGGGGCACACGTCATTGCACGCGCGTTCCGTGACGCTGGCTTCGAAGTCATCTATTCCGGACTGCACAAATCGCCCGACCAGATCGTGCAGGCCGCCGTGCAAGAGGACGTCGACGTCCTCGGCATCTCCATTCTCTCGGGAGCCCACGACACGCTCGTCCCGAATATCATGGACGGCCTCGAAGAGTACGGTGCCAAAGACGACACGCTCGTGCTCGCCGGCGGGGTCATCCCCGACGAAGACCGCGAGGGACTCAAAGACGACGGCGTCGCGGCGATTTTCGGTCCCGGGACCTCGATCGAGGAAACCATCGAGTTCGTCCGCGAAAACGCGCCGCAGCGATGACCATGGACGAAGCCGACGAATCGTTACTCGAGGCGCTGCTGGCCGGCGAACACCGCGCGCTCGCCCGGGTCATCTCGAAGATCGAGAACCGCTCGCCGGGCTACCGAGACCTCGTCTCGGAACTCTACGCGCATACGGGCAACGCCGACGTGATCGGTATTACCGGCTCGCCGGGAGCAGGTAAGTCGACGCTCGTCGACAAGCTCGCCGAGGCCTACCGCGAGCGCGGCGAGACGGTCGGGGTCATCGCGATCGACCCCTCCTCGCCGTTTACCGGCGGGGCCGTCCTCGGGGATCGCATCCGGATGGCCTCGACCGTCGGCGACATGGATGTCTTCGTCCGGTCGATGAGCGCCCGCGGCACCCTCGGCGGGCTCTCGACGGCGACCGCTGACGCCGTCAAAGCGATGGACGCCTTCGGCAAGGACAAGATCATCATCGAGACCGTCGGTGCCGGGCAAAACGAGATCGACATCGTCCGGACTGCCGACACCGTCGCCGTGCTCGTCCCGCCGGGCTCGGGCGACGACATTCAGACGCTAAAAGCAGGGATCTTAGAGATCGCCGACGTCTTCGTCGTCAACAAAGCCGACCGTGAGGGCGCGGATCGAACCGTCCAGGAACTACGTGAGATGGTTCACCTCGGCGAGGAAAGCGGCCTCGCCGGCGGCGGTGGCCACCACGGCGTCGACGCGATGGACGGCGATGGTGCGGGCTGGGGAGATGCCGACGAGGACAGTGCCGAGGGCGAAGATAAAAGCTGGACCTCGCCGATCGTCGAGACGATCGCCACGAAGGGAACCGGCGTCGATACCTTCATCGACGAACTCGCGAACCACCGGTCCTACCTCGTCGAGTCCGGCGCCCACGCCGAGAAGGTCCGCCAGCGCTACGCCGAGGAGATCCGAACGCTGCTGCGCGAGGACGTCCACGCGCTGCTCGAGGACGAACTCGCCGACAGCGGCGGGATCGACGACCTCGCCGAAGCCGTCCGGCAGGGCGAGACCGATCCCTACACGATCGCGACCGACGTGCTCGCACCCGTCGAGGCCTGTGTCGAGAACATGGCTGCCGATGCGGACGACACGGACCAGGCGTAGTCTCACGCTCGAGCCGAGCGCCCACAGGGATTCGGCCACGCCCGGTGACGGTCAGGGCCGGACCGGATTTTGCAGCAGACTGGTCCCCGAACCCGAGGCCTAAGACCGTTGCCTTCCTACACGTCCGTATGAAAGTCCGAACAGTCCTCGGTGCAGCCCTCGGAACTATCGGTGGGGCCGTCCTCGGTAATCGCCTGCTAACACGGCGCGCCGGCGACCTCGCAAACCCGCTTGTCGGCATCGAACGCACCTATCGCTGGCGGGGGATCGAGGCGACCTACACCGTCGCCGGCGATCCGACCGATCCGGACATGCTCTTACTGCATGGGATCTACGCGGGTGCGAGCAGCCACGAATTCGAACCGATCGTCGAGCAACTGGCCGAAGACTACCACGTCTTCGCCGTCGACCTCCCCGGCTTCGGTCGCTCAGAACGGCCACCGCTGGTCTACTCGTCGTCGCTTTACGCCGAGTTCGTCCGCGACTTCGCGGCCGACGTCACCGACACACCGATCGTCGTCGCCTCGTCGCTGACCGGATCGTTCGCGGCCGACGCCGCCGCCGAGACCGACTTCGAGCGGCTGGTGTTGATCTGTCCGACCGATGAGACGGCGACCGAGCGGCCCTGGGTCCGCACCCTGCTTCGGACCCCGATCGTCGGCACGACGCTCTATAACCTCCTGGCGAGCAAACCGTCGATCCGCTACTTCTACAACCGTGACGGCTACTACGACGCTGACCGGATCGACCCCGAGGAGGTCCAGTACGCCTGGGACAGCGCCCACCAGCCCGGCGCACGCTACGCTCCTGCCTCGTTCGCTGCGGGCACTCTCGATCCCGACTTCGATCTCGCGACGGAACTGGCCGCCCTCGAGACGCCGACCACGCTCGTCTGGGGCCGCGATGCGGGCCTCGTCCCGCTTCGGGACGGTCGCGACCTCGCGGAGGCGGCCGCGCTCGAGCTGGTCGTCATCGACTACGCGACGCAGTTACCCCACGCCGAACATCCCGACAAGTTCGTCGAGTATCTGCGTGCGGAACTGCTGGCTGTCGACACCGACGAGTAGGTTACTGCGGGACGTTCGCAAGGGGTGGCAGCGACGCTGGTTCTCGTTCGTCGCCCATCCCGGTCGTGACCACGAGGCGCATGCCACGGCGAACGCTCATGTCGGTTTCGTGAACCTGTGTCTCGGGCAGTAAGACCAGTCGGCCGGCGGTCGGGTTCGGACTGTTCGGGATGAAGACGTTGTAGACGTTCCGTCCTGCCACGTCTGTGACTGCCGGGGGGCTTTCACCCGTGACGAAGCCGATCATGTAGACGCCCTCGCGAGGATATTCGACGAGAACGACGCTCTCGTAGGCCGTCCGCCGCTCGACGAGCGCATTGGCGACCTGACGGACGCTCCCGTAGATCGTACTGACCAGCGGCACCACGTTGACGAGTCGGCCGACGTTCCCAAACAGGTGCCTGCCGGCGCTCAGTTGGGCGAGAAACCCGAGGACGACGACCGTCGTGACGATGATGGTGACAGCCAGAAGCTGGGCGACGATTTCTACGTTGGCCGTATACTGGGCCAGCCCGGCCCCGTGGACGAGCGGGTTGACGAACTGTAACGTCCAGTTGACGAGGAATCGCAGCACGTACAGCGTCACCACGAGCGGCGCGATCAGGATCAGTCCCGCGACGAAGCTCTGCCTGACAGCTGCCCTGACGTTCATAGCGGCGTTGGTTTCCCGCCGGTGAAATACCCACCGGCACCCGTATCCAGCAGTCAGAAACGACGTGTTGGCTCTACACCGGCCGGAATCCGATCATGCGCTCGCCGGTCGTCTCCGAGATCGTAATCTCGAGTGCGACTTCGAGTCCAGTGTCGACGGCGGCGGGATCGACGCCGACGACCTGGCCCGTAATCCGAACGGGACCGAAGTTCGCAATTGCCGTTGCATAGGGGGCATCCTTCTCGAACGCCGGCGTCGGAACGTGCGTGATGGTGAACGTCTCGATCTCGCCGGTGTCTGGCAGGGCGACCTCCTCGAGGTCGGTCGACCCACAATCGGGACAGACCCGCCGTGGGGGCAGTGAGCCGTGGCCGTTGGCACACTCGAGACAGTAGGCGTCGCCGGTTTCGGCGGCGTCGAGCCACTCGTCAAAGCCAGCATCCGCGACATCGTCGGGATCGTTCATGCGACCACCTCCAGCGCGTGCGCTGGCGTCATCGCGATCGCTCGGCTCACGCGACCACCTCCAGGACGTGAACCAACGCACTCGCGACCGTGCCACCCGCGTTGTGGGCGACGCCGGTCGTCGCGTCCGCGACGTAGTCGCTGTTCGGATGGGTGCCGGCCAGCAGCATCGTGATCTCGGCGATCTGGGACGCCCCGGTCGCACCGACCGGGTGCCCTTTGGCTTTCAGCCCGCCCGAGAGGTTGACCGGCAACTCGCCGTCGGCGGTCGTTCGCCCGTCGCGGGCCGCCGAGATTCCCTCGCCGATCGGCTCGAGATCGAGCGCCTCGAGCGCCAGCACTTCGGCGATCGTAAAGCAGTCGTGGACTTCTGCGATGTCTACATCACTGGCATCGATGCCGGCGTCAGCGTAGGCCTCCGCGCCGGCCTCGCGGGCGGCTGGCGAGCGCGCGAGGTGCTCGCGGTCGTGCAGCGCCATTCGATCGCCGCCTTGGCCAGTGCCCGTGATCGCGACCGGTGTCTCGAGATCGTGTTCCTCGGCGTAGTCCTCGCTGGTCAGTACGAGCGCGGACGCGCCGTCGGAGATCGGACAGGCGTCGTAGAGGCCGAGCGGCTCCGAGACCGGCGGGGCCTCGAGGACGTCGCCGACCTCGATCGCGCGCTGGTACTGGGCGTTCTCGTTTGGGAGTGCGTTTTCGTGGTTCTTGACCGCGATAGCCGCGAGATCCTCGCGATCACCGCCGAACGCGTCGAAGTAGGCTTGCGCCATCAGCGCGTACGCGCCGGGGAAGGTCATCCCGGCACGCACCTCCCAGAGATCGTCCGCGGCGATCGCAAGTGCCTCCGTCGCACCCGCGGTGCCGAGATTCGTCATCCGCTCTGCGCCGCCGACGAGGAGCACATCGTTCTCGCCGGTACGGATCCGTGTGACCGCCTCACGGACCGCGGCGCCGCTCGAGGCACATGCAGACTCGAATCGCGTCGCGGGTGCCTGTACACCCGCGGCTTCGGCCATTAGCGGCCCCTGATGGCCCTGGTGTTCTGCGAGCTCACCCATGAAGTTGCCGTAGAAGACGGCTTCGACGTCGTCTCGAGGCACATCGCTGTCCTCGAAGGCCTCGATGCTCGCTTCGGCGAAGAGATCCCGTCCGGTCCGCTCGGGACTAGCTCCGAACGGCGTCACCCCTGTTCCGGCGACACGTACGTTAGCCATATCCACACATACTGGATGGACCCGTTAATAGTCCGTGGTTACGGAGATGTTGTCACAATCGCCGATCGGCTACGGTCTCGCCCAGCGAGTAGTGATGCAGCATGGCGATCCGTGTGTCGCATCGGGTGCCACGAGCGAAACGGCTGATGACACTTGCAGCGACGATACTCACGATGAACTGCTCCCCACCGATCGCCCTTGGAAGCGTGGCGCTCGTCTCGAGCGAGACAGGGGGCTGCTCGAATCCGTGGAATGATGAGAGATTCAGCGCGTCTGTGACGAACTATACTGTTTCAGGGTCCATCCCTTGTGGTGTCGAACCCTGGTTACGGCGGAGAAATTGTAGTGGACTCGCCGGGATTTGAACCCGGGGCCTCTCCCATGCCAAGGGAGTGATCTACCCCTGATCTACGAGCCCTCGTATGCAATTCACAGTTTCCGTCGGGAATAGATAAACCCCTCGAATTACTCGAGCCCCGTCACGGACTCGCATTCTCAGTGACCAACCGTATCGATCCGCGATTGACACACTACGGTGGTCTCCTCGGCAAGGTTGCGAACGCTTTTTGCGGGTTCCCCGACGAGAACCGACGATGGCCGGGGATCAGAACCGGGATGGTGAGCGAACCCGTCGACAGGATGGCGACGAAAGCGCCCGTCGCGCAGACGTACGCGACACCTACGACCGAATCGCAGCTCACTTCGCATCCACGCGGGAGTATGCGTGGCCCGAAGTCGAGACGTTCGTCGAGACGTACGCGACCGAGCGCGGAACCCCCAGCGTCGGCCTCGATCTCGGCTGTGGGAACTGCCGCCATGCCGAACTGCTCGCGGCCGATTTCGAGTCGGTCATCGGTCTCGACGTCAGCCGCGGGTTACTCGAGACGGGTCGCGAGCGCGCGCTCGAGCGCGACTTCGACGTCGCACTGGTCCAGGGAGACGCGGCCTCGCTGCCGTTGGGTGACGACATCGTCGATGTCGCGGTCTACGTCGCGACGCTGCATCACCTGCCGACCCGGCGCACTCGCCGGGACAGTCTCGACGAGCTCGCGCGGGTGCTGTCCTCCGACGGCCGTGCGCTCGTCAGTGCGTGGTCGACCGCTCACGACCGGTTCGACGAGACCGCAGGTTTCGACACGACGGTCGAGTGGACCCTGCCCGGTGGCGAGACGGTCGATCGCTTCTATCACATCTACGCGCCCGACGAGTTCGAAACGGATCTGGCCGAGAGCGACCTCTCGGTGCTCGAGTGGGAAATCTCGAGCGGGAACTGTTATGCAACGGTGGCTGGTGCGGGGTCGATGCCGTAGTCGTGTTCAGATGCCGAATAGAGACGCCGTTTTTGATCGATAGTCCGCAGACGACGGTAGCAATCGCGGGCGGGCGACGGACCGGAAAAGGAAGAGCCTTAAACGTGGAACGAAAACCGGGGAATGCGCGCGGATGGTCTAGTGGTAGGACCTGAGCCTTCCAAGCTCATGGCCCGGGTTCAAATCCCGGTCCGCGCATTTCTGTTCATTATCATCAGGAGCGTTGCTTAATCACCATACAGCGGTGCGGTCAGCATCCCTGATGATAGACCTGCGGTGTGATTCCATTATGGAGTATAATGGGGGTCCGGGTCGTCGTGCGATTGGCGGGATATCCTATGTTCAGATGAAATATAAGCTCATGTGGTACTCAACGAGTTAAAAATCCGACATGGTGTTTATTACGCGCGAATCCCCCGGTTGATATGTATGCTACCCGATGATGGCGAAACCGCTCTGGCAGAATCTAATGCGCGGCAACGACGTGCTAAAGCAGACACTGCTTGGGTTGAAGATATCCGAACTGAACTCAAGGATTATTTGGACAATATCAACGATGCTGATGATACTGATGCGGCACCTTACCCGGGTGAACAAACGCTGATTAAATCAATAGATAAAGACCTCAAAATCCTATCACACAATCTAGCTGTACGACGTGGCGACGCTGACAGGGGCTACATCGATGTGCCAGACTATCACGGGAACAACGCAGGTTCAGACTAGTCCTCCCACGACGGGGATACACCTTTGTACTAACTGACAATAATATATCATATGCCTCAATCAAAGGCAGATGCAGAACCGAAGTATCGAACTGGAACTGAACTCCAAGAACTAACAGACTGGAAAGCGGAACAGTACGCCGCACAGACTGGCGATTCGCTTCCCGAACTGAAATCAGGCGATTACGTCCGCATACAGGACGTGTCGTCAGGGTTGTATATCTTGTACTCAGATGCACGGCTTGCACAGGTTTGGGGCGTCAAAGACGGCTATGTTCACTTCGACTTGTTGGATGGTGATGGGTGCTTCATCGGTACCAGCACAGTGCGGTCATTAGATGCGATGGAGGGGGTGGTCCCCCGTGATTGCTAATGTCGCAATCAGTCGAAGCGTGGGGCTTTCGTGACCGTGACGAACTAAAACTGATTATCGGGATTGACGACACCGATGCGTGGCTGTCGTCGGACATGTGGGTTGACGCCCGTGATTTTCGATGACTGACCTTCCACAGACCGTTCTCCACCGCCTCTCAGAACTTCCTGAAGGTGTCTGGGCAGGAGAACTTGCCGACGTAGAATGCATCCACTGTGGCCACAATTCGTGGTGTGAAACCGAAGATGAGCTTGGCTATGAGACTCACTGGGCGCATCATGTGGACGCCTACGAGTGCTTGTTCTGCGGGGCAACTGGAGGTCGTGTCGTCGACGGTCGCAACGACACGCCAGTCACGTCCCGCTACGTCGGTTGTATGGAATCCACGGACGAACCAGACTGGGCAATTGACCCGGATAATCCGCCGTGGGATGATGGTGATTCCGAATGAGCGTGAACAAGAACTACTTGCGGTCGCATATAGCCGACCTCTACGGGGTTATCCCCGCACCCGGAACGGAATGGCGATTGCTGGAAACGCCGATGACGCAGGAAGAACATCAAGGACACTTGCAAGTCCTACGGGACGAAGGTGCAATCTCTATTGTGCGTCGTGACCGCATGGGAACTGTCTGGATGACAACGCCCCAGTTTGAAGAAGCGCTCCAAGAAGTTGCAGAGTCACTTGGAGAAGACCCTGAAGATGCTCTAATCAGCCTCGGACAGACGCACCTTCGCCAGTTCGCCTAAGCCCATAGGTGATTCATCCTTTCAGGTAGACTTCTTTGTAGAATTGCCTTCTATACGGCTTATTTTGAGTCTTTTATATACTAAGCCTCTATTTTCCGCCGATTTTTGTGAACCTGTATGACAATCATTAGTGAGAACCCACTTATGGGGGTTAATATTGTCAGTTAGATTGTAATGTCTGATTACCTAACAAAAGACACGTTGAATCGTGACTTCAGAAGTATCGATACGGTGGATATTATTGCCATCCTCGCCCTGTTTATGGGTTCGGCAGTAATGTCTACTGCCGCAGTAATCCAGTTCTTCGGATATGACTTCGCAACTGTCGTATACACTGCTGGACAGGCTACAGAAGTTAGTATTGCGATGATTCTCCCCGCACTGGGGCTAATTATCGGTGTTGCCACTAACGAAACATCACGTGAAGATGTGGAAAAGATGAGCGACGGAGAAAAATCGGCAATCGGTATCGTTGTCGTGGGTCTGCTTGCGTTTGCACTGTCTCCAGACATCGCCTCGCTCGTGACGGATTACACAATCGGACAGGTCATCTACATGACTGCCCACGTCGGGTCTGGCCTCATCATTGCTAGCGAATAATCTTGGTGATTACTATGAAAGGAAATACAACCAAGCTGACTTCGATTACCCTCGCGCTGGCAGTCCTAATGTCCGTATTTGCGGGTTTTGCAGGGACTGCAGCAGCGGTAGACGAATCTACCGCAGACATCGTTGTTGATGATGACGGCACAGGTGACTATACGACGATTCAGGCTGCCCTCGAGAATGCCACAGACGGGGATACAATCTACGTCAAGGAAGGTACGTACCGTGCAGTGGATGACTCATATGGAATGATGGGGCTGCTGGCAGTCGGTGTGGTTAATACGCCCAACGTGTCTGTCGTAGGTGCCCCGGGTGCGACTATTGACGGAACCCAATCCACGTCTGCAACTGCACCCGGTGACCTTGGTATCGGGATTAATGCGACTGGTGTGACTGTTGATGGATTCCAATTCGCCAATGTAGGGATGTTCGACGTGTACGTCGGAACCGGAATATCAGGCACTGCCGTGAACAATTCGTTCTCCACTGGTGTCAGCACGGACGATTCTGCGTCGTCATTGGATGCGACCAACAACTACTGGGGAACGACAAACACGACTGAAATCGAATCGATGATTAGTGGGTCTGGAACGACAACGTATGACCCATACCTGACATCTGACCCGACGGCCAATCAACCGCCCGTGGCAGATGCCGGTGCTAACCAGACTGTCGCAGTTGGTGCCAACGTGACGCTCGACGCATCAGCATCAACTGACGCTGATGGAGATAATCTCACCTATGACTGGGATTTCGGTGACGGTACGAACGTATCTGGCGAACCAACTATAACGCACAGCTACGCCAATACTGGCACGTACTCGGCCACGCTGACGGTCACTGACGAACATGGTGCATCCAGCACTGATACGGTCACCATCACGGTTACCAACGTCACTTACGATGTGACGTTCGATGTCTTCGACGGTGATACTACGGTTTCGAATGCGACCATTGAGATAACTGACGGCAACGGTACGGTCGTGGCAACCATCACGACTGACGCCAATGGTACGGCAGTCACATCACTTCCAGATGGGGACTACACGTACACAGTCACTGCCGATGGGTACAGCGAATCTGGTGATATCGTCGTCAACGGTTCGTCTGCAACTGTCACTGTAGATTCCGCAGATGATAGTGGGACTGGCGGTACGCCGCTGCCCGGGTCAAGTACCAGCGTTGCTGTCATCGTACTACTCGTTTCCATTGCAGCAGCAGTTGCTCTCGGCGGAGGTGACGAATAGATAATTGACAAGCTTAATTCCATTATTATATTATGAGATACAATAACCAAATCGTTGCCGTACTGCTTACCGGACTAATCCTAGTCTCAGGTGTCACCCCCATATCCGGGGTCGGCACAGCATCAGCATCTGCTGATAGCAACTGTGAAATTAGCCCTGTAACGGGCAAGGAAGTCTGTATGCGTGATTATGGGCAGATTGACGGTGCGACCGTTGAAGAAATCTGGCTTTCGATGCACGTGCAATCAGAATCGATGCACGACCGATACGCTCGTTATACGGTGGAAAAAGCCAGCATCGCTAACCTGACGACTGGGATGCAGACTGAAGAAGGTATTGTGAAATTCATCCAAGCGTACAATGATAACGGCGGGGACGTGGGTGCAGCGAAAGCTGAAGCGTACAACGCAGTCAACGATATGGCATCTGGTTGGCAGGCATCAGTCGCACATGAACAGACCGCGCAGGCAGAAATGACCCGAGTAATGTGGACTACTGCGAACGGGACGGACGGGATGTCTCCGTCAGACGTAATCATGACGCCTAATAATGACCTGACTTTCGCTGACCGAACGTTTACCCTATACAACGGGACAGACATCAACGTCACGCAGGTTGCATCTATTGATACGTACTATCACAATAATGAACCCAAGAACGACTACATCTACACTTACTACGATGGGGATTACTCCACTATTGAAAACTGGAGTACAGGTTCGAGTTATGATAGTCACTACACTGAGCTTAGTCAGCTAAACGTCCGGGGTCCAGAGTCTGTTAATGGTTCTACTGTGCATTCGATGGATGCTAAGCGCGTCAAGTGGACGCTAGACATCATTGACGATAATCGTCGGGTAGCTATTGACAACGTAGGGGCATTCGCTGATTCGTTCGAGCAGTACGAGCCGGGTGAAGTTTCCGCTGAAGAATTTATGTCACCCGCATACCGGATGCGGAATCACGCCACGGACTACCAGTCAACTGGCCACTATGCTTACCTCCTTCTTGCCGCACAAGACCGTGGGATGGCTGTGGACATTGACACTGGCTTTACGGTCTCGTTCACACAGGACAACGGCGTTTCTGACACCATTGACGGTGGTCTTTACGCAACCCCGGGTACGTTCGACCAGTACAACGGAACCATTGATACGGGAATTGAATACAACGTCTCCGATTTGAATGGTACCGTCTGGGTCATTGATGCCAGTACAAGTCAGCAGACAATGCTGAACAAGACTTTCGTCATAGATGCGATGCGTGACATCGACGATAACACAACCGTGAACCAGACGACACTTCAGGATACGACCTTCGCTACGCGGTCGGCAGAAGACTTCAAGCAAGACGTGCAAGATTGGGAAGATAACTATACGAAAATCACCAAGAATATCACGTATATCTACCCTGATGCAGAACCTGATGCTGGCAGCGGTTTCCCCTTCAGTGAGTCAACAACACGGCTAGCTCTCGTAGCTGTAATCCTTATCGCTGGTGTCGCTATTCTCGGGTACAAACAGGACGACCAACGTGGTCGCCAATACTGACCACCTGAGGTCCTACTTATAGGGGATATTATATTTATATGATGTATGAAGTCATTAGTAAAAGACGATTCGTCAATCGTGCTGATATTTTTGAGTACGGTTGGCTACATCCTATTTGCAGATGTAGTCCGGGAGTATTTAGGGTCGTTAGGACTCGGAGTCGGTGATAGAGTCGTACTCATTGGAATCATACTGGTAGGTCTATTCGTTGGTCTAAATCATGAAGGTGATGACACATGATTCCGCTTTTGATGGCAAAAAACATCCCTGTGAAACCCATCGTGTATGCAGCCATCATTGTTCTGCTGCTACATATTACGGGCATTTATCCAGTTGATTTGGTGATTTACGACATCCTATCTGTCATCGCCAGCATCGTCGATTATGTCGTAACGTGGATTGAAGGGGTGATTACGGACGCAGTCACGGGTGCTCTCCCGGGTGGTGGTTCATGAAGCTTGCACCCCTGTTGATAGTGTTTTTAGTGGTTACATCTGGATTTGCAGGCGTAGCCGTTGCAGATAATTCAACCGTAGATGACGACGTAGATACGTCTGATAATGCTACTACGGAGACCTCTGATGATGAAGATGAAGATGAGGAAATAGATACAAGTCAAATCGAAAGGCAGGTGTCACACGTCCAAATCCACGATATAGACTGGTCTGATGATTCTGTCGAAATCACACTGTCTGGGTCACGGTCGGACGAAGTGCAGGTGACGGAATTTAATAACGGGACATTTCACTGGGATTCTTACGACATCGGGCCCGAACCGACCACAATCACGTATACTACCCAAAATCAACGGTTAGATGAGGTAGCATTCTCTGTCGTTTCTGCGGAAACTGGTATCCTCTTAGAAAGCCCGACAGCGTCTCCGTTCACCTTCTCGCGAGGGGCAAAATGGAGCGACCACTGGGTTAGTGGTGGCACGGCGGTCGGGATGGTATTCCTCTCTGTGCTTTACCGATACAAGCGTCGCCAGTTCTTCGCAAAAACAGAACTTCGTAGCCTATTGAGTGGTCGTAAGTACCGCAAAAAAGGTGACGAAGAAGGCTGGAAGGTCCGAATCCTACGACACGTCTACAACCCACGTTCGATACTCGTGGTGTTTATCTTCGTCCTCATCATTGAGATTCTGACGGAGTCAATTGGCGTTCGTATCGCAAGCATGGCGACTGAAGCCCAGCTTGCAGTCTTAGTAGCTGCCATCGGTTTACCCGGGTACTACTACGTAGCAGGTCGCATCCTACGTCTTATTCCCATTACCAGACAGCCAAAGATGCTAACACTGGACAACCGTGAACAGGGTGAGATTGACGTTGTTACTGGGGCAAAGGAGTGGTTTGACGGTATGGCTGTGAAGGGGGCAGACCGTCTACAGAAGAAGCCCATCGCAGGGACACAGGAGCGTGCGTATCTAGCCCATCACTACGATGCAGCCACGCACACGGCGGTTGCCACGTGGCATGAAGTTCTGGATGCTGTGGAAGTTGCGAAGAACTACACTGCGGCGTTTACGAACTACCACATCCTCTCCACCGAAATTGACGAGGCACGGGAAATCAAAAGCGCCCAGCCCGCGCTACGGCAGAAATACCAACAGGAAGCCCAATCTGTGGCGATGGAGCGGATGGACGAAACGCACTTCGGCCAGTCGTCCACGAACGACTTGATGGCTGACGTGATGGACACTATTGACCATGACGATGAATCAAATACGGTAGATACAACGCCAGATGTGGGCGATGGCGACGATGACAACTCGGATGAATCTGAATCCGAGGGTGATGATGATGAGTGATTATGACAGCTTAGACATCAAGCAACTGCGGAACGCTCTGCAAAATGAAGAGCTTCCTGCGCTCCGTGACGCCGGTCTTCTGAGTGGAGGTACAATCGACTATCTGGAAACATACAGAGAGAATTATACGCCACATCAAGCCCCACACCACGAAACAGGTGAACCTGCGTACTGGTATTATAACAGCAAGCAGTACGTGACTATCGTCCGTCGCGAGGTCGGGGAAACGCTATCAAAAGCCGTTCAGGACGGCAATCTTCCAATCATTCAGCACGCACTCGGGCTGGCGGCCACGTCCGACTCAGGGATGGACTTCCTCGACTATGAGATACTCGCAGACCTCATTGAAGAGCCATCTCTGATGCTTCTATTGTTCGGAGACACAGGGAGTGGTAAGACGTACACAGCCGTTCGTCTGAGCGAATTGTGGGAGTTCCGAGTCGGAGGAACAATTCTCACCAACGTGGAGTCGCTGGCTGAGGCAAACGATGGCGTAGTCTACGTCCACGAGTATCCCGACATCATTCACTATTGTCTGGAACACCCGAATGAGCGGAAGCTGTTGATTGCTGATGAGCTGTCATCGCTGATGAGCGGCTACCCCGCTGACCGCCACTACGTGGAGACCTACATGCGCCCGCTTGTCCGCAAGATGCGGAAAGAACCGTTTAGACTGTCTATCATCGGCATCGGTCACCGCCCCGGAGACATCCACCCAACGATGAACAACCCTGAACTGGCGTATTTCGGCTTCAAAAAGGGTGATACGAAGGAACAAGCCCAGAAGCATATGGTCGTTTACGAGCGACTTACCAACGAAGAAGGAAAGAAAGAAGACAAGAAGTGCGACGTTCAGGGCATCGGTCTGCCCAATATGACGCTGGATACCAACGATAACGGGAACTGGGACTGGGGCACTGAAGAAGAGGTTCTTGACGCTGCGTACGCCTTACGTGACGCAGGATATGGCGACATGCTACGCCTGATTCGCAATCTTGAGGAAGATGATGACGGAGAAGGTGATGAGTCGGTCGGTCAGTCGGACGTGGACACGGATGAACTCGCACTTCGGATTCGTGAGGATGAGTACCTGCAAATGAATGAGAATGGCCAGTCATATTCCGACATTTCGGAAGCAACGGGGACGCCGAAAAGCACTGTCGGGGATATGATTCAGCGTGCCCGGTCACGGGTCGAATCGTCCGACTGATTTCTGGAACTCATATCTCCACGCTGTCTATCGAAAAACTGCACACTCATGCGCGCGCCCCTGCGATTGGGAGAGACTGGCGTCGGTCGGTCGGTCGGTCGGTCAAGTCGGTCGGTCAGATGTGGATAAGCAAATGTGAAGCGTATAGATGGTGTGAATTTGCGTATTGATATCGATTAAATCCGTATTTTTTGGCTTCATCCGAAATATATCCTCAATAGTGTCACCCGGTAGACTCATGTCATGTGGCCATATATGCCCAAGTGATACGTTATGCGGTTTGAAAAGATGTCGTTCAATGATGGCGAAGCGGTATTTGAACAGGAACTTAAATCTCATTTAGATGAAATAGAAGAGGTACTCAGTACCGTCGATTATCAAGTCAACTATACGTTCCAGAGTGGGCGGGAGAATGAACTTATTTTCGACCCAGTTGGCACAAATAGCGTATTAAGAGACGAGTTCACTGAACGTGGGTGGCAGAAAGAAGTCAACATAGCTAATTCGGGATATGATACTGGCAAAGATATTGACATCACAAAAGGTCCTGTAGCTGGTGAAATTCAGTTCGGGAACTTTGCGTATTTGGACGCCGACTGTAATCGTCTACAACGGCTCTACGAAGGACAAATCGAGTTAGAGACGGGTTCAGATATTGAAGCCGGTATTATCATCGTAGTGAAACAGGATATGCCCACGTCTCAGAGTGTGTCTCACTACCAGCAGGCAACACGACGCGCTGCACCATCTGCACTCAATAACACGTTCACATGTCCAAACTGTGGCGAAGAAGTGGATAACGGGATACCCACCCTGATTTACGGAATTGAACCACCAGAAGAAGGTGAAAACGTGATATTCAATGAGTACGAGGCACCAAGGTCTCGAACTCTTGAATCCCAAAAGGAAATATCATTCCGCGAAAAGTATCTGCCAGAAGAACAAAACGCTATTGCTGACTACGACGACTAATCGTCGTCGTTGTTGATATCCGTCAGTGTAGCCTGATTTTCGTCAGTCTCAGGTTCTTCAACTGGCCGTCTATGGTACCCGTAGTCAGATGAATTCTCACGCCCTGCTTCACGAAGCTGCTTGAGATTGGCGTAGTTTCCGTTCTTGTCCGGCACGCCTGCCAGACGCAGTTGAGCAATTTTCCAGTAACGATACTCTTTCTCAGCACCGAGGTACTCTCGGTCGTTATCTTGAGCAACTACTGGGACCGTCGCACTCCCTGCGTACGGGTCAAGCACAAGGTCACCTTCACGAGACGTGGTTAGGACCGCACGCTCAACAAGCTCTTCAGGGAACTGCGCTTCATGCAGCGTCTGCTCCTCATGATTCCATTTGACGTGACCGATGTCCCACACGTCGCCGGGGTTCTTTCCATCCGGGTTGGACGTGACTTCACCCTTGTTATCGCCTTGGTACGACTTTTTGTTCGGCCACTTTTGCGGGATGCGAGCAGGGTCTACGTCGAAGTAGTGGTCTTCGGTCTTAGTGAACCATAGCATCGTCTCGTGCCGACACGAGAACCGAATCCTACCATGCAGTCCGTGGCTCTTCGGCCAGATAATTCGATTCCGTGGAACAAAGCCTAGTTCCTCAAAGATGGGGAAGAACTTCACATCAAGTGGATAATGATGCCCGTCCCGTGTGGTCACAGCGGTTTGCCAGAAGATGGAACCATCATCGGTTAGAACACGGTAGCACTCTTCGATGACCTTACGGTGCTCATCTAGATATTCATCAATAGGTGATTTCGTTTCATAGCTTTTCCCGATGTTGTACGGTGGCGACGTAACAATCGTCTGCACCGATTTGTCAGGTAGCGATTTGAGCAGCTCTAGACAATCACCGTTGTAGATTTGGTTCGTGTTTATTGAACCGTCTGAGACGATTTCGTCAAGGTCTGGTCCCTCTTTTGGAAGGTCATCTGGTAGAGGGACTTCTAAGTCATCATCATCAGCCATCGTGAGTAGTTGGTCATAACGACGAAATTCGTAGTCATAGTGCTTTCTATTTTTACGACCCAGTACCATTCAGTAGGATAATGTTCATAATATCTAACTACATCTGGTTACGTATGAGTAGTGACGAAATCATCGGGTTCATCGGCAAACTCGTCACAGGAACAATTACTGCCTTGGTTTTCCTCGCAATCTTCTCCGCGCTTGTCACCTCGCCTGCCGCACTTGAACCGGACGACTCCCTCTATGAACAGCAACAGATACTTGTCGAGACCGTGGCGGTTGTCCTACCGTGGCTCGTGCCGGGGGTGATTGGTGCCGCTGCGGTCGTCATTGGAGTCCTTGGGCAGTCAAGACGGTAGTCCGAGAACCTGCTTAAGTGGTATAGATTATGATAATAGGGTATGTTAGACGTGTTACTACACGCATCGGCGGATGCGGCATCAACTGGATTACCAGATATAATCGGCTATATCATCATCGGGTTGGCTATCATCTGGTTTGTCAGTAATTGGGTATCTGTAAGATATGACCGCCATATCATCCGAACATGGTCAGGTAAAGGGTGCCCCGGAGAACATGGGCGAAGCCGCGCGGAGTGGCTGAACTACTGCCCGGAGTGTGGCGTTGAGACTGTGGAAGTCGAACGTGAATCAGTAATGAAGAAAATCCGAGCCCGACTGGGCGGTGATGACGAATGAGCGAATGTAGAATCTGCGGAGATAAGGCGAACATCCGATTGGTGACCGAAAGGTCATACAAAGTACAACAAATCAAGTCTAACGAGAATATTGGAGAGTACTGCGAAGATTTGTTCAGCGACTTCGGAAAGAGCGAATCTTATGAGTTCTATTGCGATTATGGGTGCTTAGTCAGTAATCTTGTTAGCAGAAAGAACGTCGATGAACTGCAACTAAAAGCCTGCAAACTCAGAAATGGTGAGAACGAATGAGCGTCGTTATCACCATCAGCGACGACGGCCACATCGAAGCGACCCACAACTCCGGGTGTGTTCTCTGGTCAGCCCACGTTGACCCTGAATCGCTACCCCACGACTATCCGTGCGATAAGCAGTTGGCGACCGGTGTCGAATCGTTCTTCGATTATCTCCTTCCGTTCGTGAACGAAGACGAGTTCGAATCCGAATCATCATGAGTTGGGAAGCTTGGGCAGGTATCGGTCTGCTCTACCTCGTGGTCAGTCGCATCCTAGCTCGAGTCGCCACTGGGTCGTGGCTTGGAACACCGGCTGACTACAACGACGAACACAACATCCCCCAACATTCTCACGGGATTAATGGACCAGACGACTGGTTAATACTATTTCTTCGGCGGCGGCTCTAACTGCGCGGCGCTCTTTTGATGTCCCGTATCGTTGATGCGAGTATGACCATCGTATCACACGACGAAAATCCGCGCATAGATGAGTATGACGTTACTGTCATCGATGTATATCGGGCGCACGCTCGTGATGGGCTGGAGCCCGCCGAGGTTGCTGATGAACTTGATGTTCCTCTGGCCCGTGTCCACGAAGCACTTGCATTTTATTATGACCATGTTGATTGGATGAAGCGATTAGTGAACGACCGAATCGTCGAAGAAACGCCAGACCCAGACCCTGATAACGATGATTTGTTCTTCAGTCGTGATGAATCATGACCGCTGACGACGTAGACAACCATACATATTGGGTAGGTCCCGACCGTGAAGTCACGATTAAGCACGATGATAAGCGTGTCACCGCTATTGACCGGACTACGGGACTTGCCAGTTCTGGTCGGACCCGGGAAGATGCAATAGCTAACCTACTAGAGATACTGAGCTTGTTCTACGACTGATACGCTTGGAACACACTCTGGAGACTTATTTCGGTTCATAACCGCACACCGTCTATCGGTCTACCCTTACATTTGGTGTGGGGGGTACACTAATAGGGTCTATCTGCATATATGTAAATACAATGTCAGTAACGCAACGTGACATGGCGTGGAATAACCTACGATTACACCTTGAAGACAACTGGGAAGTGACGATTAGCGACATCACAGACGATGATGTGTCGTATCATACTGCCCGACGTGTTCTACTCGCAGCAGAAGAAATGGGTAATGTCGCCCGCGAAATATTGGCAGACGGGACGCATCACTTCATTTTCTTAGATTACTGATTTTATTTGTGGAAAGACTAATGCAGCTTCTATACGTTTTCTGATATATGGGTAAGAAGTTCCTCGTGGACGAATATGATGCGATGACTATCGTGGACGTGCTTCGTGATGTCGAAGATGATGCGCGGGCTGTAGAGTACGCAAAGTTGCTGGAAGAACACGCGGAAGAACAGTCTTTCCCGCTCACTCCCGAAATCATCGAACTTATTCAGAACTCCAAAGGGTCGGCTAAGACTATGCGTGCCCTCAACGGTTGGCATGATACAGTTGATGGTGATTCACGATGATTCCGACAGCCGTAGGCGGATACGATTATGGCGCACTCTGTCCAGAGTGTGGTTACTTCACCGACCTCGGAATCCGAGGTAACCCTGAGAATTTCGTGTGTGGTGAGGACCACCATCTGGACGACGTGGGCTGTGGCCGAACGCTCCGAGTCGTCGTCAAAGTTGTAGAAGGTGATTCCCGATGACAGGGGGACAGGAACGACAACTAATGAAGCACATCCGCAACACGCGGCGGGTGCCATACTCGGTATCAATCATCCACATCGGGCACGTCGAAGACGGTGATTCCCAATGAACCTTCGAACACTCCGGTACGATTTCCAGCAACCCGAATGGTTCGGGGTTCTCGCCGCAGTTGTCCTCACCCAATTCGTGCTGGCCGAGTTGGTCGTAGCACCGTTCTCCTACGGAGTATCCATCGTTCTGACGACAATTCTGTTCACCGTGTACCGGGGGGCAGTCGGTCGTCCGTGTGAGTAGCCCGAGTTGTGGCGAGCGTCCGATAATAACATATTTTCTGACTCCGGGGGCGAACTCAAGCCCGTTTTTTCACCCTTGAACGCATTTACCCCACCCAGAGCGCCGCCGAGAGCCCACTTATAGTCCCATTTTCCGTTATCTCTGGTAGATACGACATGACCAAAGACAGCCCTCCTAGACTGACACTCCGCCCCTCAGACAAGATGACTCTCCGAGTCTATGAGACCGATTCCGGATTCGACGATTGGCTCGCTATGACTGAGGATGTTGGTTCCCCAGTTGGAAGTGGGGATACTCCGATAGAGGCCATAGAGAACTGGGTACAAGCGAATCAATCTACTGAGCCTGCCGACGAACGTGGGTACTGGAGCCGTGCGTCCGACCGGGTAATTCTACTGTTCCTCAAAGGGACGTTCGTACTTGCAGTCCTGTTCCTCATCCTCCCGATAGCAGCCATCGCTTGGGTGATAGAACTCGTGTACAAGCCGATTGACTGGCTCCTCAACGGTTTCGAAGGTGATGCCTGATGCAAATTGAACCGATGGAAAAGGCGGACGAGTTCCGCTGCTGGCTCTCCGAGTCTGAACAAGACCTCCTCAAGGGACACTACGCGGACAACCTTGAGCGGGACGTGGCCATCCGCCTGATGCTCTCTGGGCTTCGCTCCGATGAAGTCACACGTGTTGCGAAGCAGGACGTGCGGGAACTTGATTCCGATGAGGAAGCGTACAAGCTGCGTATCTGGGAGTCGAAGACTGGCTACCGAGAGTGTCCAATCAGCGAGCGGTTGAAGACACTAATATACGCACTATCATCCGCACAGGGGGCGCGCGGCGGTCGTGCAGACGAACCTGTTGTGAACGTGACGACCAAGACGCTCAGTCGGTGGGTTGACGAAGCGTGCGAAGCGATTGCCGATGATACCGGGGACGATGACTGGCGAGAGGTGAGCTGTCACGACCTCAGACGAAGCTGGGCAACTTCCACGTACTACAAACTGTTCGCCTCCCCGGTGGCACTTGACCTTGTGCGACGCTGGGGAGGATGGTCCGACGCCGAGACGTTCAGGAAGAACTACTTGGGGCGTGAACCAGACGACCTAGCCGCTGAACTGATGCACGACGCAGGACTCGCCTGAGACTACTCCTCCTCTTCACTCTCTTCTTCCAGTTCTTCTGCTAACTCAATGAGATGTTCACCAACAGTGTGCGCTTCGTCAGCGGTCAGACCGACGCCCAATGACATCTCGCCGTGACCTGACTGCGATTCGAGTGCGAGGCGGATTTGCCCCGGGTGTGTGCGGAATATTTCCAGCTTCGTCCGTGCATCAGTCCCCGTTGCCATATCTACGCACCCGCCCTCATTCTCAAAATCGATTTCCATAGTATCGGGATAGCGTCGAAGTAGGATAGATGTTAGGATAATGCAACGTAAGCTCACGATACGTACTCTCCCTCCACACCTCATTCAGACCGCTTTTGCATAGCCGAACTTGCGTACGTACATAGATACGTACACCAGTGCGTACATACAAATATCAGATGTACGATAGTTTTTTGGTACGCCACTGTGATTGGGATATCGATGCCGGATACAGACCAACTAGATTCTAGCCGGAATCGTTCGCTGTTCACGACCTGTGATTGCGGCGGCCAGATTGTGACGACCCGGATAGATATTGGTGACCAAGGAGAAATCAAGTGCAGCGAGTGTGGGCAAAAGTATGAGCTTAGCCCAGTAAACTGAGACCCCGCTTATACGGGTTATCTGTGTTGATACAATCGTGCGGTGACCCACTCTGAAAGGGAGTCGCACATAATATAGCACAGAACAGACAACCCAACATCCAAGCGATACTGCATCTGTCCGTGTGCGATTGCTGATTCAATACGCACTCGGTTTTCGTCGTCTTCGATTTCATTCTTGTTCAAGAGATTTTCCAGAGTGAGTGGTATTCAAACACAGTACCAAAGAACGACAGAGATGCATCGCTATGATGTGTTGAACGAAGACGCACGATAAACCTCGTGCGCCCCCCAACAGGGAAACCCTGCGAGGAAACCTGTTGGATACTCGGTTCTACGAACCGAGACCCTATTAATGTATTGACGTTTTGAAGTATTATCAATCGTAGGAAAATATATAGGGTAATACACTAAAATCCTTGATACGATGCTAGCCAAAAACCCTGCATCAATAGTGGTAACGTACGCTAACCTTGTCGGCATCAATGGAGGTGACACTCGTGATGCTGCATGAGTGCAGACGCAACCTCTGGAGACACACAGACTGACTTCATTCAAACGCTCAAACAGCGACAGAACTGGATTTGCTGGAAATTCGAGGAGCGTGACGGTGACACGACGAAGACGCCTATCAAACCATATAGCGACTGGAACGACCACCAGTACGCATCCAGCACTGACCCCGACACGTGGAGAGACTATGAAACTGCACGTGACTACCACAAAAACAGTGGGAACACAGACGGTATCGGGTTCGTCTTCGATGCTGATGACGTAATCGTCGGTATTGACCTTGACGACTGCCACGACCCCGAAACGGGCGAAACCGCTGCGTGGGCGCAGGACATCATCAACGACCTGAACGACATTCCATGGGAATACAGCCCATCTGGTACAGGTTTCCACGGGTACGCTATCGGCTTCCTGCCCGGTGACAAGACCCGGTCCGGGATTGACGGAGAAGAAGGTCACATTGAAATGTACGAAGAAGGTCGATTCTTCACCGTCACGTTCGACCATGTGGATGGTACGGGAATGGACGTGAAGCCTGCTAACGACCGCATCAAGCAGGTCTATAACGAACACATTGCGGAAGACGACCCAGAACCCACATCTGAATCGAAGACCACTGAGACAGATGCGCAACCCGTTGACCTTGAAGATGATGATATCATCGAGAAGGCGAAGAACGCCAAGAACGGGCAGGACTTCGACGCTCTCTGGAACGGTAACTTCAGCGGCTACGAAAGCCAGTCCGAGGCGGATATGGCACTATGCAACCACCTCGCCTTCTGGACGGGGAAGGACGCTTCCCGAATGGACGACCTGTTCCGACGGTCGGGCCTCATCCGGGACAAATGGGATGAAGACCGAGGTGACAAGACCTACGGCGAACGCACCATCTCGAACGCCATTGCCAACTGTTCCGAGGTGTACGAACCCCCAGAAGAACCTGAAGAAGGTCACCTCTACTCGCCCATCAGAGAGAAGGATGGTGGATACGGGACGTGGGAGAACGACAAAAACGGGGACCAATACTGGAACCCAATCACGACGTTCACAGTGGATGTGAACGCATACTTGGACGACCCGGACAACGATGAAATGCTAATCGACGCTACAGTTGTCCCTGCCTCTGCTGCCGAACAACCGTACGACGTGGCATTCACACCTAGTGTGTTTAACGACGTTCGAAAATTCAAGGACACAGTCTGTACAGGGCGTACGACAACGTTTGACGGTAAAACACAGGACTTGAACGCACTGAGATTACAAATTTTGCAGACAGACGCACCTGAACGTGTAGGTACTCGGAAGATTGGAATCCATGATGGCGAACTAGTCACACCGAACGGCGTATTCGGAGAAGACTGGGAACTGGATAACCCTACGCATCGCTACATCGACTCCGGTGCGCAGGTCGAAGAGAAGTGGGCTCTCAGAGATGACGGTGAGTTCGATGAAGAGGAAGTTGCCCGCATCTGCGAGTGGCTTCCACAGGTGCGGGATACTGAGCGATGGTATCCTGTCATCGGCTGGTACTACTCAACTCTCGTCACTCACTGGATTCGGGAGTGGACAGGGCAGATGCCGATGCTAGGCGTCGATGGTGATACAGGTGCAGGCAAGTCCGGGAGTCTCGAAATTCTCCACAAGATGATGGGATTAGACGGGAGCCCACACTCCCCGAAGGCAACTAAATTCGCCCAGATTAAGCTCCTGAGCAGTACGACGAATATCCCCGTCTGGTACGACGAATACAAGCCCTCTGAACTATCCCAATACAAACAGGATGCGTTCCAAGACCTGCTCCGACGGACGACCCGGGGAGCCGACGAGAGTCGGGGGAACGCCGACCAGACCGTAACCACGTACCGTATGACTGCTCCTATCCTCATCTCGGGCGAGCAGTCAATTCAGGGAGCCGCCGAAGAGCGACGGACGATTCGAACCCAGTTCCGAAAGACAACCACCAATAACCCCGCCTGTGACCGAGCGTTCGCGGAAATGGTTGGTGACTCTTACGAGGATGGTTCAGGTGTTCACTACTGCGAAGGTCTTGACCTCCAAAACCACGCTAAGGCCGTCCACCAGTATGTGATGCAGATGGATGAGGACGAAGCCAAGGGAGTCTGGAATGAGGCGAAGTCCCATATTCACAACCTGCTTAGCGATGCAGGAATCGGCGGAGTCGGGGACCTTGAACAGCAAGGTTTGCAAATGGTTAAGTTTGGGATGGTCCTGTTCCAGCACTTCGGGAACACGATGGGAGCCGACCTCAGCCACGTTACGAACGAAGACATTGACGCTGCTATCCTATACATCGCTCGGTCGATGGGAGAAGACAACCGGATGTCCCACGTGGACGAGTTTATGGGTCTTCTAGGTAACGCCATCCAAGACGGAGCGCTCGTCTGGGGGCAAGATATCGCCATCGTCCACGAGGGGGACCCAAACGAGGAACTCCGCATCAAAATGGAACGTGCCCACCACGCAGTATCAAAGTACGTCCGTGAACACGGTCTGACTGGGTATGACTTGTTGAACACCCCGAAGGACTACAAATCACGTATGGGCGACATGGCAGACGAGAACAACTCCTACGTCATCGACGTGTCAAAGAACACGACAGGGATGAATCGGTGTGTGGCCATCGATACATACGCTCTGGAAGAACAGGTTGATGGCTTTGACCGAATGATTCTCGCTCACTAACAGGATAGTCCTCTTTTTAGATTGGTAATTAACTTCCTCTTGAATAACCACCCGCTCTGAAGTAGTGAAGTACTGGTGTAAGTGTAAAGATTTCACACCTGTTTTACACCCATTTTACACTCATCACATATTTCTAAAGTGACGAGTTCACAAGGGAGAGCATCTATGATTGTAATTTAGATTTTGACTTTACACTTTTTACACTAAATCTAGGGTAGGGGTTATACGAGAGACTTCTTTCTTCTCTTCGTGATTTGTCTATACACATACTCCCCTACCTTCATTTTGGTGTAAAAAGTGTAAACAAGCCGTTCCGTCTTGCGTTTTTGAAGTGTAAACAAGCCGAAAACACACCGTAACTGTGGACACTTACTTCATTACTTCACCACCTCCCGCTGAAAACCTAATCGAAGTAACACTAATGTGGGAAACATACATAATCTGATATATGCAGCCAAAACCCTGCAATGATAAAGCCGTAGAACTCCTCTGGTTCGAAAACGCCTTAACAGACCTCTGTGGGCTTGCACCGGAGCGTACTGACGATATCGTATACCTCTCCCGAGAAGTGGACGTACTGACACCGCTGGTAGCTGAATCAGACCGTGTGTACCATGATGATGCGTCAACCCTCTCTCGGTGTCTCGTCCAGTTGGTTCTTAACAACACCCTCTCGTGGGACTCAGCCCGTCTAATCTTTGTTGGTGTGTTCAACACAGGTGATTTCTGATGTACGATGACGACATCACCTGTCCTGTCTGTGGCCGTACCACAGTATCTGTGACACCGGATGGTGACGATTGGATACATATCACCTGTGAATCTGATGCGTGTGGAAAATCCACGCAACAGTTCATCCGGGCTGCACAGATTGATTTGACAGTATAACCAACTACTCTTCTCCTTCTCCCCATCCGAATTCGATTGCTAGGTCTCCTGCAACGTAGTGGTCTCCACGTTTTTCTAACCAATCTAACTCGCACATCTCATCGAGAACTGCATCGTAGTCTGGGGATGGGACATCACCCGCTGTGATATATCCACGTCGGGCAAGGATTCGCAACATCATGTCGTAGCGGTCAGCGTTTGACATACAGATTAAGACGCAGAGACCCCTTATTGGAAGGGTCTCAGTCTAGCTCGAACAAAGCCGAAAAATAGGTTATACTGAGAAGGTATCTGACAGCTTTTCACGCCAGTTCTCAATTGTCTTGACTCGCACTTTCAGAACGTCAACAATATTTTCTAGTCGTTCGACACGGTCAACGAGGTCGTCCAGTACTTCGTCGCGCTTGTGGTCGAAGTACATATCATGGGCATCATCACTGACAGGGTGGGATTCAACTTCCGAAATACCTTCATCAGTTAGTGTTGCGACCTTCGGCGCTTTTCTTCTACCATACCCGGTGTCTGCTTTACCGACCGTGATTAGACCCATATCTTCCAATTTTTGGAATCGGTAGTCTCGGGAGTTTTTTGGGATGCCAGTCTCTTCATAGATTTCTGTCGTTGTTGCTTCCCCACCAAGGTCGTACACCGCTCGGATGAAAACCTCACTTTTTGCATCGATATTGTCTGGATAGTTCTTCATATCTATACTATTATTGACAAGTGCAAATGTCTGAGGGTGTTTAGTACATCCCTGTGGGCACAATCACTGAACAACTATGTTAAAAGGTGTGACAGATTCCTACGACCCTTCTCTATGGACCCTCCCCATGAATTAGCTCGGGCGGTCTGAATGAGGTGTGTGGGTCAATCCTCGAGTGAAACTCTGAGTGTTCCAGTGAGCCTTCAGATATTGTCGAAGTAGCCCCGTCTTTTGTCCATCTTTTCTTCTGCTGTCATTTGGTCATAGTGCTTATCCAGTACATCTGGAGATACGTTAGAACGGTCACTGACTGCTGTCACAGGTGCATCCTCGCGCAATGCATGTGTGATTGCCGACCGACGGATGTCATGTGGGGCGATAGATGATGGGCACATGTGTGCGGCGTTGCGATTGACCGTGGCATCACAATCATCCGGGTCACGCCCGTGTGGACAGTCCTGTCCGATGGCACACGGGATTGACCACATATAGATGTATTTCTGGATGGTTTGCCCGTGAACCCTTCCAAAATCTGTTGCAAGTAGCGGTTGTCGCCCATAATCATCAGTCACATCTGGTCGCTGATTATCCACCCAGTCGTCAATGACAGTAGATACTGCTTCAGAGATTGCTACAGGGCGTTCTCCTTCATATTTGTTCTTCAACGGAGTGTCTGTCTCGGGCCGGTGGCATACATCCAGATACCGGTCTTCGGATTGATAGTCAGATACGTCCAGCGACCGTGCGGCCCCACGTCGCATCCCTGTGTGCCATAGGATTTCCCAGACAACGTGCGAGAGCGTTGCATATTCGTATTTCCGTAGATAGTCAAGGATATCTTGTGCAGTCTCTGAGTCAATGTGAGTCGTCTTCTCATTCTCTCCCCGTCTCAGCGATGGAGACTGCACCTTTTCCGGAAGGTCTGGGTGTACGGCATCAATGTCCGCTGACCAACGCAAAAACACTCGAAGGGTATCCATGTAGGATTTGAGCGTGACGTTGTTGATAGACTCCGACTGCCAGATTTTGTAGCGACGAGTGTCTCTTGCGGATAAGTCGTTTAAGTCATTAATGCCGTTATCTTCACACCAAATCCGGAAGGGCTTGAGGCGACCTTTGTGTGACCGGAGCGTCTGTTTGGCTAGCTCGTTCTTGCGGTCAGTTAGATACATTTCAACTGCGGTGTCAGGTTCGATTGGTTCTAGTTGGGGTTCCATTTGTGTCGTGCGATTGGGTTTTTGTTGGTCGTGGTGTGGACTGCGCGCCATCGCACGATGTGACAGTTTGAGCCGCGGTCATGGCCCGGGCGACAGGCCGCGTAGCGGGCTGTCGGTAGGCGTCGGGTGTAACCCGACGACGTGGTTCAAATCCCGGTCCGCGCATTTCTGTCACGAGCAAGTTCGCGAGCGTAGCAATCGTCGAGCTGTTTTGAATGATATCCATGTTCTGCGAACGGAGTGAGCAGACGCTCAAGACCTGTTCAAATCCCGATCCGCGTATTCATGTTTTCACCCGGTAGTACACTTTCGTCGATTGCAGACGCAGTGGATTGTAGTAGGCTGCGTTCCAACAGAGCCTGTGGAGTACGAACTGCTCGGCTGGCCGCCCAATGGCCCCAAACTTCGACTCGATTACGAACGGTTCAGCTACGCCGGTAAGTTCGTCATGACGAACACCGGGAAGGCGGTGGCGCGAGCCGACGACGGCGAAATCGTCGCTGCGGTCTCGTTCAACGAGGATCGCACCGACGAGGGTACGCTGTGGCTACGTTACGTGACCGTCGACCGCGACCGGCGCGGCGAGGGCATCGGTCCCACCCTCTGCCGAGAGGTCCGCGATCGGGCCCTCGAGCGCGGCTACGAACGGCTCCGGATCGCCGTCAACAACCCCTTCGCCTACGAGGCGCTCTATCGGGCCGGCTTTGCCTACACCGGCGAGACGACGGGTATCGCCGAACTGATCCTCGAGTATCCGACGCCGGACGACGACACTGGGTGGACCGACCGCGAGCGCTATCAGGCCGGGCTCGAGGAGTTTCGTGACCGTGAGCTCTCCGACGACGAGACGGCATTCCTCGACGCACGGCGTGGCAAGGCGCCGCCAGACTGCGACTTACGCGACGAGTGAGAATCAGCGGTAGCCAGACGAACTCGGTGAGCAGCGGTTACCGGTATGCAGTATCGTCCGGGCGAGCGCACGGCTGCAAATCGATAGTGAGATCGTTAGCTGATGTTGCCTGAGAGAGGCAAGACTGAACCCGTTGGCAGGTGTCGAGCGCGGAGCGATCACGGTCTAGCTTTGATTCAGCCTACTGCGCCGGACGATCGCAATCGACTTCCGAGCGGCCTGAAAACCGTACTGCGAAATGAGAGACACAGGGGACGCTGCTGCCGAGTTCCAGAAGAAGACATTCACGATCCGATCGCTCCCGATTGGTATTGGTCGCTTTATTCATAACATCCCACGACTCGTTCGTGCCAAACGCGCCGACAGGGTCAGCGACCAGCTCGAAGAGAAGATCATGTTAGCGGTCACGGCCGTCAACGAGTGTCAGTACTGTACCCGATACCACACCAATCTCGCACACGAGACCGGCATGGATCAGGAGACGATCACACAGATCCTCGAGAACGACGTCGGTGCGGCTGTCGACGATGCCGAACAGCCCGCGTTGCGATTCGCCCAGCAGTATGCGGAAACGGACGAGAACCCGGGTCGAGATGCACGGAACGCGTTGCGAGAGACGTATGGTCGGGAAACGGCTGCAGACGTTCTCGCGTTCGTCCATGCGATCTACTTCGGGAACCTGCTGGGTAACACGTATGACGCGATCCGGTTTGCACTCGCACAGCGTGCACACAGAGGACGACAGTGCCTTCGGTCAGTGGCATCCCGAATCAGCCGTGTCGTCGAACGACTGCGCGAGCGGTGTCCAGTGTAGCTGTCCGATCAGCGAAGACGTTGAGAGCCGGCGGCATGCCGGTCAATTACTCGGCAAGCGATGGTGATACGCTCGTGCTCACACGAAACACGGTGATACCGCTATAGACGACGGCCCGCTGCCTCGAGGCCGATCATCAAACCACCACGTCGAGCACTGGCAGTGCGCTCGCTACTCGCCTCGCAGCAGGTCCACGACGTATCCACCGAAGACCTGCTCGAGGCCGCCGTACCCGACGTAGAGGATCATCGCCTCGAGTAAGACGACACCGACGAGGGCAACTGCTTGCGCGTTTCCGGAGAGGGATTCGATTCCAAACATTATGGGACAGGGATGCGTTCTCAGTCGTCGGCGACGGCGCTATCCGACGTGGCGGCACAGCGGTTCGGACCGAGCTCGAGTTCGGTCTCTTCGTCTTCGTCTTCGGGTTCGTACTCGCCGGCGTTGGTCGCGATGACCTGCTCGTAGTTCGGCGGCTTCGATGGCAGGTTGTCGAACATGTGTTCGACGAAGTCGTCTTCCTCCATGCGGAGGATCTCGTTGTTCTCCCAGAGGTAGCCGACGGTCGAGAACATCGGCTGGCCGGGCGTCACGTCGATGTACTCGCCGTCGTTGGTGACCGAGAAGTGCCCCGGCAGGATCTTGACATCGTTGGGCTCGGTCATGATGACGTTGTGAAGCGTCTCGTACTGGACGCGAGCGCCGTCGCGGGCGTCCTTGTCCGCGAACTGGAGTTCGGTCCGGCCGATGGATTCGACGAACAGCGTGTCACCGGTCAGCAGCGCCTCGTTGTCGACGAGGTAGGAGGTCATTCCCGTCGTGTGGCCCGGCGTGTGAACGGCCTTGATCTCGACGTCGCCGAGCTCGACGACGTCGTTGGGCTCGATGGGATCGAACTCGAACTGCGGGTCCCGGGTTTCGGCGGGTGCGCCGAGGTGGTACGGCACGCCGAGCTTGTCGGCGAGCTGTCGGCCACGCGAAATGTGGTCGGCGTGGATGTGGGTGTCGAGGACGTGAGTTACTTCGAGTCCGCGTTCGCTTGCGGCCTCGAGGAACTCGTCGGTGGCGCGGGTGACGTCGACGAGCGCGGCTTCGCCGGCGCGTTTCGAACCGACGAGGTAGCCAAGACAGCCCTTCGAACGCCGCTGCAGTTGGACGACGACGAGATCGTCGTTTTCCGTGGCGACCGGCACGACGTCGTAGACCATACTCCAGGCCTCCATGCCGTTCTCGACGGTCTTGACCTCCTCGACGTACCCCTCTTCCTCGAGATAGTTCGCGAAACAGTTCGCGGAGCGACCCGTCGCACAGATCGTTACGACGGTATCGTCCGCGTCGAGGGCGTCTTCGTCGAACTCGCCGACGAGTTCGTCGTCACTCCCGGAGTACTCGACGTTCTCGGCACCGGCAATATGCCAGTCTTCGAAACTCTCGGGCGATCTGGTATCGAAGAGGACGAAGTCCTCATCGGCGTCGATCATATCTCGCAACGCGTCAGCAGTGATTGTCTCGACCATCGTCACTGTATTGTATATAGAGCCCACGTAAAACGGTTTGAGCGGGGAGAATAATTTCCCTCAAATAACGGGGATGTATGCGAAGCGCAGAGGTACCCCACATAATTTCCGCAACTTTGCCCGAAACTCGGGGTCCACAACCGGTGCAGGCCCCAAAGCTGACACTGGAGACAAATATACCAATAGCGTCTTTACGCGCAAGCCGCTACTGATATTGTAGGGACAATGCAAACCTCAGACATCGAGGAGGCGCTGATGGATCTTCCGCCGAGCTCGAAATTCATTTATAAGACACTGTCACGGGAGGGGTCGATGACGCTCAAACAGATCACGGAGGAGACGCTTCTCTGTTCGCGGACAGCACGATATGGACTCACGCAGCTCGAGGACAATCAGCTGATCGAGGCCGCACCGGCGCTTCACGACGGGCGACAGACCTGCTACAGTATCAGCCATCGGTCGATCGGAAACGACCGCATTGGCTATCCCGAGCAGGTCCTCGTTGAGCCGGACAGTGCCCACCAACGGCTCGAGGCGTTCAAAGCGGACGATCCCGACCTCCGGCTGGTCGAGGTGTCGACCGGATACGACGAGGGCCACGTCCCGGGTGCCGTCGAACTCGACCCACGAGCCGACTTCTTCGATGCTGGCACGCGGACGATTCCCAGCGCCGATCGGCTCGAGAAGATCCTCGGCGAACGCGGTATCACGTCCGACAGCACGGTCGTCATCTACAGCGACGGCTACAACGAGTTCGCGGCGTTCGTCTACTGGACGCTCAAATACTACCGTCACCGGGACGTCCGGCTACTAAACGGGGGCAAATACTACTGGAGCGAGAACAACTACCCGATGTCGGAGACGACTCCGACCGTCACCCCCGTCGAGTACGAGACACAGCCGCCGAACGATCACATCCGCGCGTACCGTCAGGACGTCCAGAGCGCGCTTTCGGAGGACGTCTCTATCATCGACGTCCGGTCGCCCGAGGAGTACTGTGGCGAGGCGGATGCACCCGCGCGTGCAAGCGGACACATTCCTCGAACGGTGAACATCGAGTGGGAGAGCGTTGTCCGAGAATGTGGCCGATTCGAGCACCAGCAGGTCCTCGAGCGGCCGTTTGCCGATGCCGAGATCACTGAAGAAGACGAAATTCTCGTCTACTGTAACGTCGGCGAGCGCTCGGCACTGGTCTGGTTTGCGCTCTCGGAACTGCTCGGCTATCCGAACGTCGCAAACTACGATGGCTCCTGGTCCGAGTGGGGGAATCTCGTCGATGTCCCGATCGAAACCTGTGACTCGAGCGACCGGTAACCCCTGTCCTGCTCTCCATCCGTCGGCCGCCATGCTCGAGCGCCGCCACTGACGGTGGCACGCCTGAACGTATGATTGTCCTGCGACCGATCCACTGTTGTCGTCGGTACTATCGCTCGGCGCAGAGAACGGCCTTCGATTCCAGAGAGGATTGTAACTAACGGCCATGACCGCACCCTCTGCGCTTCCTAGCGGTGGCCAGACCTGGTGTCGTGGTGTTCACAGTGAGCGATTGCTGCCTCATCGTCGTGTTTCGCCCGTCTGCAAGCGTGTTGACGGCTTTCAGTCAGTTTTCGGTGCGTCATCGGCGGTGCTGACCGAAACCGAGCAATAATTACGGGTTGTTCACCGAGTGTCTCACGACGGATCGCTCGAGACGGCACGCCGATGTACGCCACGCAGTCCGGTCGTCTGAGGTCGGCCGGCGCGTGACTGGCAACACCCAGCAATTTTTTCTGCAACTTTCAGTATGAGGGAATGTTCCCAACTATTATTTCAGGAACCTCAGGATTCAGGTAGTGTACGTCTAAAGGCTAGGTGTCTATGGACCATATAGTCGTGCTTGGTGCTGGCGTCGGCGGCACGATGACCGCCAACATGCTCCGCCGTCGATTGGATCGATCCGACGCGGAGATCAGCATCGTGGACAAGAGTACAGAACACGCGTATCAGCCTTCGTTCTACCTGCTTCCGTTCGAGTATATGGAGCCCGAGGACCAGTTCCGGGACGTCCGCGGACTCCTCCAGGACGGCATCGAGTTCGTACACTCTGGGGTGACAGGCGTCGATCCCGACACGAAGACCGTCGCACTCGAGGACGGCGAGCTGTCGTACGACTACCTCGTCGTCGCGCTGGGTCACCGGCTTGCACCCGAGACGACGCCCGGCATGCTCGAGGGCTGGGAAGAGACCGATTCGGTCTACCCGTTCTATCACTTCGAGGCCGCCATGCAGTTGCGAGACGCGCTCAAGGACTTCGACGGCGGCACGTTCGTCGTCTCGGTCCCCGACACGTCGATCAAGTGCGGCGGCGCGCCGCTGAAGATGACGATGCTCGCGGAGGACTACTTCCGGCGACAGGGCATCCGCGACGACGTCGACGTCGTCATGACCAAGGGCAGCGACGCCGTCTTCGGCGTCTCGCCGTACCGCGAGAAACTCGAGGAGATCTGGGCCGACCGCGACATCGAAGCCAAACTGAACTTCACGGTCGACGAGATCGACCACGAGGCGCAGGTGATCCACTCCGAAGAGGGAGAGACCCAGGAGTACGACCTCTACGCGCCCGTCCCGCCACAGTACGGCCAGCCGGCGCTCACCGAGAACTCGCCGCTGACTGAGGCTGACACGGAAAACGACGGCGAATACGTCGCCGTCGACGAACACACTCTCCAGCACGTCGAGTACGAGGATGTCTTCGCACTCGGTGACGGCTGTAGTACACCGAACGCCAAGACGGCCGCTGCGGCGCGCAAACAGGCCCACGTCGTCCTCGACAACCTCACCGCACACATGGCGGACAAACGCCAGACCGCGAAATACAAAGGCTACGCTGCCTGTCCGCTGCTGACGAAGAAGGGCAAGGCGATGGTCGCCGAGTTCGACTACGAGAACAGCATCTCCGCCCCCGTCGAGAGTCGAATGAACTGGATCATGGACGTCAATATCCTGCCCAGTTTCTACTGGGATACCTGGCTGCGCGGCTACGACCCACTCCCATAACGATGGCGAGCAACGAAGGATCCCTCGACGCCGACGGCACGCTCAGCGACGAAACCGAACTGGCCCGCGCGATCGAGGAAAACGAAGCGGAGCTCGCGGAACTGCTCCAGTTGCTCACGGTCGCGGAGGAACTTGCCGCGGATCTGACACCGGAGCTCCGCGAGACCGTCCGCGAGAACCGCGAGCCCATCCGTGAACTCCGGATGGCTTTCGAGCGCGAGGAGACGCTGGTCCTCTTACAGAAAGTCGGCGAGGAATCGGACACGCTCATCGAACTGCTGGACATCCTCGCGGTCTCGAAAGAGCTGTCCGACGACCTCGTTCCGGAACTGCAGGTTGCGATTCGCGAGAACCGCGAGATCATCGAACGGGTCCGACTCGCCTTAGAGAGCGAGGAGACGATCATCCTCCTCGAGAAACTCGGCGACAACACCGACACGCTCGCGGAGATGCTCGACTTGCTCGATGCGACCCACGAGCTGGCGATGGATCTGACCCCGGAACTGCGGGACGTTGCCCAGGACAACCGGAACGTCATCCGCGATCTCCGGATGGCCGCGGCTGGCTTTGCGGACGCCCACGAGGACGCTGACGTCGACATGTACGAACTCGGGCGGAACGCGGGCAACATGATCGCGCTCGTCGAGACGATGGGCGATCCGCAGTTCACCAGCGTCGTCGATGCCTCGATCGAGGGCCTCACGCAGGAAGACCCCGAACCGGTCGGCCTGATCGGGCTCACCAAGGCGCTGTTCGACGCCGACGTCCGGCGCGCACTTGGACGGCTTCTTGCAGCCGCCCGCGCACTCGGGAGCACCTCGCTCAAGGAGTCGGATCGACGGGAGCGATGACGTCATAACCGACCGACCCGAGTCGGGGCATACGCACACGCCACTCACAGGCCGTGTGACGGCACAATCACGCTTTTTGTAATTCCGACCGACGACACGCCGTTTTAGCGCCGCCTGACCCTCGTTGCGATCGAACTAGCGGAAAATATGCCTCGTATGCAGTAGTATGTTTCTCGAAAAAGAAAATATAGTTGGTAGAAATCGATTTTAATACTCTTAATCCTAAGGTGCGGATGAAGAATGACCGAATCGCCCACACACACGGACGAATCGACGACTGACGTACCTGGCATTGGCGATATGTTCCCCGCGCTGACCGTCGAGACGAGCATGGGCAAGCGATCGCTGCCCGACGACTACGAGGGCCAGTGGCTCGTCCTGTTCAGCCATCCCGGTGACTTTACGCCGGTCTGTACCTCCGAGTTCGTCGCCTTCGAGCAGCGCCGCGAGGAGTTCGAGGATCTTAACGCCGAACTGCTCGGGCTGTCGGTCGATCGCGTTCACTCGCACATCAAGTGGACCGAGTGGATCGCCGAGAACCTCGACGTCGACATTCAGTTCCCGATCATCGCCGACGATCAGGGGACAGTCGCTCAGCAACTCGGCATGCTCCACCCCGGTGCGGGGACGGCAACCGTCCGCACCGTCTTCGTCATCGATCCCGAGGGGACGGTCCGACTGCGCTTGACCTATCCGATGGAGATCGGCCGTAATATCGACGAAGTCCTCCGCTCGCTGCGTGCCCTCCAGAAAAGCGACGACGACGGCGTCGCTGCTCCCGCAGACTGGCCGAACAACGAGAAGTTCGACGATCAAGTCCTCCTGTCGCCGCCGGGCACCGAAGCGGACGCCACAGCGCGCAAAGCCGAGGCCGCCGATGACGACGACCTGAACTACTACGACTGGTGGTTCGTCACCCGCGATCAGTAACGTGCGCACGGACCCACGGCCTACAGATTCACAACCACCGACTGCAACCCCCGGCGACACCCTTGCCAGGTGACCGCCACCGAACCCGACATCATCAAATTGTACTATGATCGATCCAGTCATCGCCAGCAGACTTCAGTTTGCGGTGACGACGATAGTCCACATCATCTTCCCAGTGATGAGCATGGGGCTCGCGCCCTTCCTCATCTACTTCACGTGGAAGGAGATACGGACGGGAGAACAGGTATACGAACAGCTCCGCACCTTCTGGACGAAGATCTTCGCCATTTCGTTCGTCGTCGGCACCGTCACCGGAATCGTCCTCGAGTTCGAATTTGGGACGAACTTCGCGGCGTTCTCGACGGCCGCCGGCGAACTCTTCGGCGGCCCGCTTGCCCTCGAGGGGATGATGGCGTTCATGCTCGAGGCGACGTTCCTCGGCATCTTCGTCTTCGGGCGCGACCGCGTTAGCGACCGCCTCTACATGCTCTCGAGCGTGCTCGTCGGGCTCGGGACGTGGCTCTCGGCGGTCTGGATCCTGGTCGCTAACTCCTGGATGCAGACGCCCCGTGGCTACGAGATGGCAACGAAAAACGGCCAGCCGGTCGTCACGCTTGTGGACCCGATCGCAGCCTACGCCAATCCGCGCTTCCCGTGGATGTTCGTCCACATGCAGAACGCGGCGGTTCTGTCGGTTGCGCTGTTTCTGACCGGTGTGGCCGCCTACTTCGTCTGGACGAACCGCGACACCGAATTCTGGCGCACGACGATGAAAATCGGCCTCGCCGTCTTGCTCGTCACCGCCCCGTTTCAGGCGATCCACGGCGACGCCTACGGCCGCCACGTCGCGGACACGCAACCACAGAAGTTCGCCGCGATGGAAGCACAGTACGAGACCGACTCTGGAGTTGGACTGAAGATACTGGCAGTTCCGACGAGCCTGAGCGATATTACCGATCCCCACGCTGACGACCTGTTCGTCATCGAAATTCCGTTCGTCGCATCGTTGCTTGCAAGCGGCAATGATCCCGGGGCGACCATAACCGGGTTGAGCGATATCGATTCCGAAAGTCCGCCAGTCGCCATCGTCTTCTGGGCGTTCCGGGCGATGGTCGGGCTCGGAACGTGGTTCATCCTGCTGGCGTTCTGGGGCGGCTATCGATGGTACCAGGGCACCCTGTTCGACGACGATCTGCTAGCGAAAGCGTTCATGGGATCGTCGGTACTGGGCATCTTCACCGTCGAACTGGGCTGGATCGTCACCGAGGTGGGCCGTCAGCCCTGGGTCATACAGGGCGTGATGAAGACGCATGCGGGCGTTTCGTCGTCACTGAGCGGCTCGGAAGCGCTCGCTACACTCGTCGGCTTCGTCGGGGTGTATACGGCGTTGCTCGTCCTCTACTGGTACGTCGTGGTCCGACTTATCCGGACGGAGGCGCCGACCCGCCCACCCACGCCGAAGCGTGAGACGAACATCCCCGAGGAGGTCGTTCCGAGCGATGACTGACGTATCGATCGTGGCGACGCCCGCCCTCGCTAATGGCCCACTCTTTGGCCTGCCGCTCGAGGAACTCTGGTTCGGGCTGGTGTTCGCCGTCTTCGGGACCTTCCTGTTTCTCGACGGATTCGACTTCGGCGTCGGCGCGCTGTTTGCCACGCGAACGACCGACGGCGAGCGTGAGCAGTTGCTGACCGCGATCGGCCCGTTCTGGGACGGCAACGAGGTGTGGCTGGTCGTCTTCGGGGGCATGCTGTTTGCCGTCTTCCCGTCGGTGTACGCGACGCTGTTCAGTCGCCACTACCTGCTGATGTTCGCGATCCTCGGTGCGCTCATCGTGCGCGGGCTCGCCCCCGAGATGTACGAACAGCGCCACGACGAGGACTGGCAGCGCTGGTGGGGCCGCGCGTTCATTGGCGGGAGTATCGCGTCACCGTTCTTCCTCGGTGTCTTCGTCGGCAACTGGCTGTTCGGCGTCGAGGGCGTCGCCTCAATCGCTAGCTTGCTGGCTGGTCTGGCCGTCGTCGCACTGACGATCGTCGACGGTGCTGCCTTCCTCGGACTGAAAACCCGGGGCGACGTCCGGCTCGAGACGCGGTCACTCGGCCATCTCGCGCAGGTCGTCTACCTCCTGTTGGCGGTCGCGACGCTGGTCGTTGGCAGTCGGTCGTCACCACACGTCGCGTTGCTCTCGGTACCGACGCTTGGCCTGCTTGGGCTGACGGTGCTACTCGCCGGTGTTCACGTGGTCGCCGGGTGGGCCGGTCGCTACTACCTGGCCTTCGTGGCCGTCGCGGGGCAGGTGTACGGACTCGTCGCACTCGCGGCGACGCTGCTGTTCCCGCTGATCGACCCGGCGACTGGGCTCACGGTCGCGGATGCGATCGTGTCGCCGCTGTCGCTGAATCTCACGACCATCGGCGCAGCCGTTCTGTTGCCGCTGGTCGCGTCGTACTTCGTCGTCTTGTATTCCGCGTTCAGCGGTCCTGTCGAAGACGGAGAGTCCTACGCGTAGGCCGGTCGCCTACGCTCGACGCCACTTTCGGTAGTAGCCGACACTGAACAGGACGAGAAAGAGACTGATCCCCAGATTCCGGAAAAACGCCCCGGAGTCACCGTCGGTCGACAACTGTACCACTCCGACGCTTATGAGAATCGTCACTACGACGAGCGACAATATGAGCATCCACGTTGCTTCGTCGATGGTACTGGCACGACGCATACGGTCTGCTGTCACGAGTGACCAGTGGGCCCGCAGGGCAGGTCGCGGCTGTGCCGGCACCCACTGACAGGAGTCCGTACCGACTGCGTACACCCGGTCGACGGTGCTCGGAGACGCAGCAATCGGTCACGAGCGCTCGCCTCGAGGTGCTCGACGGAAATATGTGTATCCGACATAGGAGCGAAAATGGGTTCGGTGATATCGAGGGTGATCAGTGGGCCGTCGCCTCGGGCGACAGCCCGATCCCTGCCAGCAACAGCCCGGCAGCGACGAGTAGTCCAAGCCCGAGCGCGGTGACGATATCACCGAGTCTGAACAGCCATACTGCTGCGGCGAGACTCGCGAGGACCATCGCGACGCCGGTCACGAACAGGGAACTGTTGAACGGGTTGCGATCGGAGTGCTGTGACATTGGGTGGCTCACACTCAGTACTAGAAGCTAAACGGGCTAAAACGGTGGCCTGTGGAGTATTATTGGCCGTTTCATCCGCCAAATCGTGGGTTGCAGCAATAACTGCGATGGCTGCTGTCCACGTCTCCACAGTAGCGACTGACAGTGTGTCGCTGCGTGCCGTCTCTGCTCATCGTGGAAGTGGGGATGGAAGCCAACGATTGAAATCCCAGTCGTCCCAAGTATCCTGCAATGGGAAACGCTGCACTCCGGGATATCGCCGTCATCGAGGAGATTCCCTTCGCCGACATCGAAGGCGTCGTCGCCGTCGACGCACACAACTGGCTCTACCGATATCTGACGACGACGGTCAAGTGGACCGATAGCTCGACGTACACGACCGGCGACGGAACCGAAGTCGCCAACCTCGTCGGTATCGTCCAGGGCCTGCCCAAATTCTTCGAGAACGACGTGACGCCGGTCATGGTCTTCGACGGCGGCCCCTCCGAGCTCAAAGACGACGAGATCGAATCCCGCCGCGAGCAACGCCGCAGCTACGAGGAACAACTCGAGACCGCCCGCGAAGAAGGCGACGCGGTCGCCATCGCGCAACTCGAGTCCCGGACCCAGCGGCTGACGCCGACGATCCAGGAGACGAGCCGCGAACTCCTTCGATTGCTCGACGTGCCCATCGTCGAGGCACCCGCGGAGGGAGAAGCACAGGCCGCCCACATGGTCAAACGCGGCGACGCCGATTACGTCGGCTCAGAGGATTACGACGCCCTGCTTTTCGGTGCGCCGCTGACGCTGCGCCAGCTCACGAGCAAAGGCGATCCCGAACTGATGGATCTCGAGGCCACCCTCGATCACCACGATCTCACGCTCGAGCAGTTGATCGACGCAGCGATTCTCATCGGAACGGACTTCAACGAGGGCGTCTCCGGGATCGGCCCCAAGACGGCGCTCTCCGAAATCGCCGACCACGGCGACCTCTGGAGCGTCCTCGAGGCCCGCGGCGACCACATCGAACACGGCGACCGTGTGAGACAGTTGTTCCGCGACCCCAACGTGACCGACGACTACGAGTTCGAGACGGCGCTCGAGCCGGATCTCTCGGCGGCCCGCGAGTACGTCACCGACGAGTGGGAAGTCGACGAAGACGAAGTCGCACGTGGCTTCGAGCGGATCGAGGAAAGCGTCACCCAGACGGGACTGGACCGCTGGACGTGATCGAGGGGGTAAGTGTTCTTGAAAGAAGCGGGTGACTTGAACAGCACCGTCCAAAATCGATGGCCGGGAACGGCAGGCGATTCACCGACACCGATCGCGGGCGAACCCGAAGGGTGAGCGAGCGGGCCGACGACTGACGTGGAGAACGCTACGCGTTCGGAACGGAGGGAGGAGTGCTTTTGATCAACCTTTTGCCGAGCGACCGAGCAACGCGAGGGAGCGCAGCGCAAAAGGTTGGTTAGAAGAGGTGCTGATCCTCGTCGAGCAGCTTCGCAGGACCACCGACATCCCAGATGGTCGTCGAGACGCCACAGTCGGCGACCGCTTCCTCGACTTCCTCGGCGTACTCCTCGGTGGTGTTGACGTAGACGCTGGCACCGGTGTCAGTCGAGAAGTAGACGGGGATGTCCTCTTCCTCGCGGAGTTCACGAACCGTGTTGAAGATCGCGAGGGTCGCTGGCTGCCAGTAAACCCAGCCCGAAGGACCAGTCATCGTGGTCGCCGCAAGCGACAGCGAGTCCTGTTCAGCGAGTTCGAACGTCCGTTCGAAGTCGTTGTCCCGAAGCGCATCGCGCATCTCGGCGATCTGGCCGTGGATGTGGGCGTTGCGCGCCTGGAACATGTGGCTGTCGGCGGCCTCTCGGTGCGCGTCCTCGGTCTCTTTGTGGTAGGGGACGAGCCCGACAACGATTTTGAGATTTTCGTGAAGATCGGACGGAATCCGCTCGGAGTAACAATCCTCGTCGTTGAGTCCGGTGTAGAGCTGGGAGAACGCGCCGGTGACCGCTCGAGCGGACGACGCCGAGCCGACGCGGGCGATCGTCGATATCTCCTGTCGCGAAGCATCGAGGTCGGCCGCTTCGGCCAGTGCCATCGCGGCGGCTGCAAAGCCAGACGAAGAGGAGCCCAGCCCGACGTTCGAGGGGAAGCTGTTCTCGCTCTCGAGGCGGACCGGATAGACGGTGTGAGCGGCGTCGGATTTCGAGCGAGCCTTTTCGACGACGGCCTCGACGCGTTCGTACGCGCGCCCGTCGAGTTCCTCGCCGTCGACGACGAACGTGTCCTCGTCGTAGTCCATCGAGAACTCGACAGTCGTCCGCGTGTGGCTTGGGGCCGTACAGAGGCTGATACTGTCGTGATACGGGAATCGCTTGATGTCGTCGCGCATCCCGTGATACTTGACTAACCCCTGAATGGGGTGGGCCATGGCCGTGGCTTTCATACCAAGATAGGTGGCTGAGGGCCGCTTAAAGCTCACGGCATTCGGCCACCGGTCGGCCCTGCTGTGTCGGCCGGAATCGAACCCGAACGCTGAAACGAGCCGGCTGCCACCACACCCCTATGGGCACCCCACGCGAGACACGGCAGGCACAGGCCGAGACGGTCGTCGACCGGCTCGAGGCCGAATACCCCGATTCGACGATTTCGTTGCGGTACTCGAATCGTCTCGAGTTGCTGATCGCGGTGATTCTCTCGGCACAGTGTACCGACGAGCGGGTCAACACGGAGACGAAACACCTCTTCGAGAAGTACGACGGCCCCGAAGACTACGCAAACGCGGAGCAGGACGAACTCGCCGAAGACCTGAATTCGATCACCTACTACAACAACAAGGCGAAGTACATCCGCAGCGCCTGCGAGACGATCCTCGAGGACCACGACGGCGAGGTGCCGGATACGATGGACGAGCTGACCGAGCTGTCGGGTGTCGGGCGGAAGACGGCCAACGTCGTCCTCCAGCACGGCCACGACGTCGTCGAGGGAATCGTCGTCGACACGCACGTCCAGCGACTCTCACAGCGGCTTGGACTGACCGAGGAGGAACGCCCCGAGCGGATCGAGGAGGTGCTGATGGGAATCGTTCCCGAGGGGTACTGGCAGCAGTTCACCCATCTCTGTATCGATCACGGGCGAGCGGTCTGTACGGCACGGAACCCCGACTGTGGCGACTGCGTGCTGGCAGACATCTGCCCGTCCGAGAAAGGCGACAGCGAGATCGACCTCGCGTCCGGCGAGCCGTGGTAATCAGCTGATCGGCGACGTGGTGGGCCACCATCGATCGCGCACCGACCTTGGCAAGCCCAATGCCTTTTCATAAACCGCCGGTATCCACGTCCGGGATCACGATGTCCGACAACACCGACGAGCGTGAGAACATCGGCAAAGAAGAACACGGACGGGATGTCCAGCTCGAGCACGAGAAGACCGACCCCAAAGAGGCGCGCGCCGAAGACGAACTGACAGAGGAAGAACAGGAAGCGCGCGAGCGACAGGACGAGACACAGCGACAGCAGGACATCGAACACAAGTCAGACGATCGGGAAGACGACGCCCTCGAGCAGGAGAATCCAGACGCTCACCGAGACGAGGAGCCCTATAATAGCTAAGCCGTCCGCCGCCGCGCGCTCGTGTGATCCGCGTCGAGTCACGCCTCCGGCACGACCAGCGTCGGAAGCGTGTCGGTGACGGAGACGGTGACTCGAGCGTCCATCGACACCATACCGACCAATCGGTCGTCGGCGACGAGACAGACGTCGTTTTCGTTTCGCTCGACAGTAAACGCGAGGTCGTCGTCGGGAAGGACCCACTGGCGGGTCTGGGTGACGAACGGTCCGATCGGAGCGACTGCGATCGCGTCGATCGCCGCCGAAACCTGTGGAGCGTCGACGGTGCTGGCGTAGCCGTGGCTGCCGGCGGGCGTCGCCGCGACGACGCCGTCGGCGCGAAACGTCGCGATGGGCTGGCCGCGGCTGTGGACGCCGTATTCGGAGATCCGCGCCGGCTCGTCCGTGACGAGTGTCACGTCGAACAGCGCGCGGTCGCGGACGACACCGTCATTCGACTCGAGGGCGACGCTCAGGACCGGCCGTGGGCGACGGACGGCGTCTCCATCGAGGGTGGCTTCGAGGGCGTCGGGGAGGCGATTCAGATCGACCGACTCGATGCCAGACACGGAACCGACCGGAAGCACGGGTGCGTCGACGTCAGCCCGCGCGAGCGCTGTCAGCGGTGCTTCGCCGGCCGCGACCAGCACCGACGGCTCCGCCGCGAGAACGGTCTCGAGGCCGTCGCTGACGATCGTCACGTCGGCGGCGGCCGACTCGAGGCGAGTATCGATTTCGATGGCGTCAGTGTCGGCCGCTGAGCCATCGACGACGCCGACGACGGGCTCTTCGCCGGCGCTCCACGCGGCATCCATGGTCGTCAGTTCACACGGCCCAATGAAAAGGGTACGGTTGTCGGTCGCCGACCGCGTGCCGGCGGTCGATCCGCCCGGTATGTTCGAGGATGGCGACGTGTTACAGCGGTAGCAGCGCGAACGCCCACGACTTCACTCGTCGTAGGGCCAGTCGCCAGTCACCTTCATTCCTTCGGCGAGGTCCTGTGCTTCGAGGTCGGCTGCGATGGCGTTGGGCTCGCGGTGAGCGACGGTCACGTCCTCGCGAGCGAGCGCGACGACGTACGCGGTCAGGAGGATCGCTTGTTCGCGCAGGTTTCGTGGCTCGAGTTTCTCGATCGTATCGGCGAACGTGTGTCCCCAACCCCGGCCCGAGCCCTCGGAAACCGATCTGACGTAACAGCCAGGGATACCCGCCACGACGAACGGCCAGTGATCGCTGTGGGGGCCAAGCGTTGGCACCGTCCCGATCGGATGATCGTATCGCTCGGCGATCTCGTCTGCGGTGTCCGCGAGCGCGTCGAAGCCGTGCGTGACGAGTTCGAGCGTTCGGTCGTTGACGACGCCGTCGTTGTTGACCACCGTCTTGATCGTGTCGGCGTCGGCGTCCTCGACGTACCGGCTCGAGCCGACCAGACCGACCTCTTCGGCGCCGAAGGCGACGAACTCGACGCGGGTCTCGAGGTCGTCCTCGCGGGCGGCCAGCGCGTTCGCGAGTTCGACGACCATCGCGGTGCCGGCGCCGTTGTCCATCGCACCCTCGGCGATGTCGTGGGCGTCGACGTGGCTCGTCACGAGGACGCGCTCGTCGGTGTCGGGGCCGAGCTCAGCATGGACGTTCTGGCTTTCTGTGGGGTGAATATCTGCCTCGACGGCGAGCGTGATCGATTCGCCGTCGAACCGGCGTGCCAGTCGTGCGCCGACCTCGCTCGAGACGCCGACGGCCGGAATCTCGCCGATCGGGTCCGCGTCGGTTCCCACGCTGCCGGTCGGCGGCAGACAGCCCTCGACGTGGTTGCGGTAGACGAAACCGACAGCACCGTTCTCGACGGCGTGATAGTACTTTTCGCGGCGGTGGAGGTACCGGTCGTAGTAGTCTGGCACGTCGCTGCGGACCATGACGATCGCGCCCTCGATATCGGTCGCCTCGAAATCCGCGGGAAGGCCGTAGCCGAGGTCGACCAGCGGCCCGGTGACGCGGTCGTCGGGACTGCGCGGCAGCGCGATACAGTCCTGTGTCGTGTCGCCAGCCGTGATCGCGCTGTCGCCACGGGTCCAGCCCTGTATCTCGAAGGGCTCGAGGCGGGCGTCCCGCGCGCCGGCGTCGGCTAGCGCGTCCCGGGTCAGTTCGGCAGCCTCGCGTTCGCCCTCGCTGCCGGCCATGCGATTGCCGACGTCGACGAGGGACTCGAGGTGGTTCCAACCGATGTCACTCTCGAAGATCGAGCCGATCCAGGCGGTCATGCCCGTATCGTGGACCGAGGGCCGGGTAACTGTACCGTTCGCCCTCGCCACGCTCGCAGGCCGATAGTAAACGCCGGCGCGGAAAGAACAGCCCACCAGTTGTTCTCTATTACTAACAGGTCTAACTACGAACCTTTTTTACGCCGCTCCTGCTCGAAACTCGTATGCGGGAGACGCTTGCCGACTGGCGGCCGGCTATCGACGAGGCGATCGCCGACCTGATCCCACGCGAGATCGACGCGGACTATCTCGAGACGTTCTTCGGCCCACCGACCTACGAGTACGATCCCACCAGCATCGAGTGTGCGCTGGCGACGCCGCTGTGGGATCTCCTCGATCGCGGTGGGAAACGGTGGCGTGCGATCCTCTTTCTGGTCTTCATCGAGGGATTCGGTGAGGATCCGGCCGAGTACCTCCCCTATGCCTGTATTCCCGAACTCCTGCACAACGGGACGATCATCGTCGACGACGTCGAGGACGAGGCGACGATGCGGCGTGGTGAACCAGCACTGCATCACGTCTACGGACACGACATCGCGCTCAACGTCGGCAATGCGATGTACTTCCTCCCGCTGAAAGTCATCGCACGGAACCCGGCCGACCTACCGGGTGACCGGCGGCTGGCCGCCTACGAGATGCTGGTGGCCGAACTCAACCGGACCCATCTCGGGCAAGGGATGGACATCTGCTGGCACAACGAACGCGAGGTCCAGGTCAGCACCGACGAGTACCTCGAGATGTGTGCGTGCAAGACCGGCTGTCTCGCGCGGATCGTCGCCCGGCTGGCCGCAATCATCACCGACCAACCCGACGAGGTTGAGGAAGCCGTCGCCACGTACGCGGAACTGACTGCCGTCGCCTTCCAGATCGGCGACGACATCTTGGACGTCGAACACTCGCTGGGTCGGTCTGGCGAGTTCGGCAAGGAGTTCGGCAACGACATCCGCGAGGGCAAACAGACGCTGCTTGTCATCCACGCGCTGGCGGAAAGCGAGCCGGAGCGCGCCCAGCGGCTCCAGACGATTCTCGAGGCCGACGACAACACCGACGACGAAATCAACGAGGCCCTCGCGATCCTCGAGGAGACGGGGAGCATCGAGTACGCCCGCGAGTGTGCCCTCGAGCGGGCCGCCGAGGCGCGGGCGGCGATCGACGAGGTGGACTTCGACGCCGAGACGACGCGAAAGCTCGAGGAGTTCACGGAGTTCGTCATCGAGCGCGACGCGTAGCGACGGTCACTCGTCTCGCTGCCCTCACTGCTTCCACCGCCCGGGCTTTTCCCCGTGGACTTCCCCTTTCGCTTTCCGCTGACGTGGCCAGAGCGTGAATACGGTCACCGTGAGGAAGAACGCAGCCACGGCGGCCGCGACGACTGCTCCCGGAACGCCGGAGACAGAGGCAGTCTGGCTCCACGACTCCTTCGGCGTGTACAGCGTAATGCGAAAGAGCCACGCGACCCCCAGAAGCAGGTAGAGGTGGTAGTAGATCCGGCGCAACCGACGCGAGATCGCCTCCCAGTAGGACACCTTGAACGTCGGGGTTCGCAGATCCTCGCCGAGTTCGGCCCGCCACGCCTCGAGCGGGACGTCACTCGGATCGAGGGCATTAGCAAACAGGTTCTCCTCGAGGAGGCGGACTCGGGCGCGGCTGGCGTCGTAGATTCGGTACCGCCGGACGTCGAACAAGAGGAACAGCGAGACGCCGACGATACCGATCAACAGTAGATACGCCGAGACGTCGCCACTGCTCTGGAAGGCTAGCGCGAGCACCGCCGTCACGACGACGATGGCCCAGTCGGTCGTGAGGTCGAGCCGCGAGAGGAGGTTCCCCGACTGCGACATCTCGCCGCGATAGTAGTGGGGCAGCAGCGAGAGGAACTCCTCACGGTCGGTCGCTGCGGCGGTGGCGACGTTGCGCTCGTTGGGGGCGGTCGAATCGAAGTCGTCCGGGTTCGGTTTCGTCATCGAACACCTCCGTTGCTCGAGAGCGATGACGGCGGTCTCCGCGCGGTGACGCCGGCGAACGGTCCGCTCCCGGAGGGAGTGACGGGGACGACGGACGGCTGTGTACGTAATCGCATTGACAGAAACACTCTCGGTGCGGCTATGACCCTTCTGCTGGTGACGGCCAGGCGTTGGAGCACGTATCTCGTTTGGCTTGCTGCCCGCTACGGCCGATGCCAGTGCGGACGATCGAGCGGTTTACACGGCCGGAGCCTACCCGGTGATCGACGGTTAGAGACGGCGGTGTTCGCGTCCGGCCGTGATGCGGTCATTGGCCCAGTCGATATTGACGGGATTGGATGATTCGTTCGTCATGCCATCGCGGCTGGCGACCTCGAGAGTTCGATTCCGCGTGTCTGGCGTGAACGGCGACGCCGCCATCACCTGCGCGACGTCGGCCCGTGGAATTGACCCCGAGAAGGAACCACCGCCCTCGTTGACCACGACCGCACCGCTCGGTGGGTCGTTCGTGAGCCTGCCGGGACGGACGATCGTGTACTCCAGGCCCGACCGGCGTAGCGCCGTTTCGGCGTCCCGCTTGGCCAACAGCGAACCCCGAATCAAGAGCCGCGCTGGCAGCGCCAGCCCCGCTTTCGAGTTCCCGACGCCGATCGCGCTCTCGAGGACGAAGTAGGAGACGCCGGCGCCGACAGCGGCAGTGATGAGATTGATCACGCCGGTTCGATCGACCAGTTTGGCGCCGATCGTGTGGCGAATCCCCGGCGGCGTTCCGAGCGCACAGTAGACGATATCGCAGTCGTCGACCGCTGCGACGGCGTCGGCCGACTCGAAGAAATCGGCGACGTGCACGTCGTCGGCCCCGTGTCGCTCGAGCATGTCGACGTTCGCGTACGACCGCGTGGTCGCGCGCACCGAGAGGTCGGTCGGCCGCAGGACCGACAGGAGTTCCTGTCCGGTCTCCCCGCTGGCACCGGCAACGAGGGCTCGATCGAAAGTGCGTGAGCGAGTCATCGAGCGAGTTACCGCACGGACACGGAAAACGCTCACCAGCAGTTGCCGATCACGACTGTCGACGCACCCAACACGAACGGCTGTCGGCGGTCGTATAATCGATGGTGGGTCTATGCGTCTTTGCCGTCGTCACCGTCGTCGGACTGGAGTCGCTTCGTCGTCTGGACTAACGGATGTCGCGCGTAGTCGACGACGTCGATGTCGTCGATCTTCTCTAACTCCTCTTTTTCCGCCGTGCGTGCCATCCCGAGGTCGATCTCGTGGTCGATAACGATGACGTAGGCGTCCATTTCGTCGATTCCGAGCCGATCGGCCGCGAGCACGCGGTGGTGGCCGTCCGCCAGCAGTAGCGTCCCGCCGTTGTCGATGACCACCAGCGGCTCTGCCAGCCCGTGTTCGAGTTCGTAGCGCCGCCCCTCGAGCTCGTCTGCGTACACCCGACCCTGCGTGGGTGTCAGTTCCGAAAGGGAGACGGTTCGGCGTTCCTCGGTCAGTTCGATTTCGTGGATCTGCTCGAGAGTCCGCGTCAGTTTGCCGACCTTCTCGGGGGTCGCGCGTTCGATCTGGCTGCGAATGACATCGGCGTTCGAGATAATTCCCACGAGGTTGCCGGCGTCGTCGACGACGGGGAGTTTCTGGATACCCGACCGGAGGATAACCCGTGCGGCATCGTTGACCTTCATATCGGGGTGGGCGACTAGCAACTCCGTTGCCATAATCTTGAAGATCGGATCATCGTCGTCCGCGAGTAGCAGATCGCGGGCGCTGATAAACCCCTCGACGCGGCGGCGCTCGCAGACGGGGAAGCCGCTGTGCTCGTCGCTCTCGGCGATCCGCTGTGCGACCTCGCCGACAGTTTCATCCGGCGACACCGTCGCCACGTCGCGTGTCATGTAGTCTTTGACCCGGGGCTTAGTCCGGTCCGACACGACTTCCATAGCTGATTATATGGGTGCCGTGCGCAAAAGCACTGTCTTCTATCTTTAGACAGCGAGAGAATTACGCCGTTTACCGTGAAGAGAAGGTCACTCGACGATGCCGTTTGCAGATCCCGTCTCTGTCCTGACAAGCGAAAGCGCGATACCACCGGCAGTGAGCAGCAGTGAAACGACTCCCAGCCTGGCTCGAGGTGGGAAGACCACGGTAGTGGCTCCGAGGACCGGCGCGATCGAGACAAGCGTTTCGACGGAGAGGGGAGCGTTACTGGCGAGATAGGTGACGGCCGCGTACAGGCCGAGAGCAGTCGCATGGACCGCAAAGACGGTAGTGAACTGGAGTTCTCCGTTCGCAGCGAGAACGAATCCGCTGAGGCCGGTGAGCGTCGAGACACCCGCGATCGTGTCGGTAAGCCACTGACGTGTTTTCGCCATGTGATTTATCGTATGAAAACAACGACGAAAGACGTTGTGCACCGACCACGAGCGGCTCGACAGCTGTCGACTTGAGTCGGGCAGTCACGCCGACTCGCCGTCTTCCGACCCACTGCGCTGGGTGAATAGCCACTCGCTGGTTTGCGTGTAGGCCCCGACCGGGACCCCCGGCCGCGTCTCGAGCGCCTCGAAAAAGCGGTTGATAATCACCTCTTCGACGATGCTGACGATCGATTCGACCTCTTCTTCGTCGTCGGCACTGCCTAGAATGCCGATCTCGAGTTGTGCGCCGGCCATGTCGGCGTGGCCGCCGGCGCTGCCGATCCGATCGAACGCGTCCCGAAGCGTCTCGCCGAGATCGACGTCCGCCGCTCGCGAGCGGGCCGAGAGATACACCATTTCCTCGTCGAATCCGAAGACCAGCGTCGTCTCGATACCCTCCATTGCCAGCAACTGATCTGCGGCCTGTGGTAACGCGTCCCGGTTGCTGACCCGGTTGACGCTGGCAATGGCGACCGATTCCCGCTCGATCCGGTTTTTGATCGCCCGCGCGATCGTCTCGAGAGTCTCACCCTCGAGCGACGGCTGTTCGATCTGCTGTAAGATCGAGGTGTCGACGTGGGGTGAGAGCACCGACGCGGCCCGGAAGTCGGCCGGCGAGACTTCCCGCGTGAAGTCGTTCGTATCGACGCGAATGCCGTACAACAGCGCCGTCGCCGTCGCCGGCTCGAACGCGAGATCGAAATGCTCGAGATACTCCGTGAGGACGGTACTGGTCGCCCCCGCCCCCTGCCGGAGGTCGACGAACTCGCCGGGGACCGGCCCGCGGGGTGGATGGTGGTCGATCACGATATCGACGTGGAGGTCCGCCGGCAACTGGTCGTTGACGCCGGGCCGGGAGTGATCGACTAGCGCGAACGCCGAATAGTCCGTCAACGGCTCGTCAGCGGCCAGGTTTCGCAGGTCCAGATCGAGTAAGTTGACCATCGCCCGGTTTTCCTGATGCGAGATTTCGCCGAAGTAGCAGGCCTCGGCGTCGACGCCGACGGACTCGGCGACGTCGACGAGTGCGACCCCGCTCGCGATCGCGTCCGGATCCGGGTTGTCGTGCATCATGACTGCCAGCCGACCGTCGATCCCCGTGAGCTGCTCGCGCAGTTCGATCGCCGCTTCGGCCGACTGACTCGCCGTCCCCTCGAGGGCGCGGTCGGCCATCGCGTCCACCGGGTCGATGACGTGATCCGCCAGCGCTGTGAACCGATCGCAGTCCGCAGCCGTCGCGTTTCCGCCCAGATAGGCCACGATCGAGACGGCGGGGAACTGGTCACGCGCGATCTCGAGTACAGTCCGATTCCCATCGGTCCGGTTGCCTGCGACGAAGATCACATCCGGTTGATCGACACTCGCGATGGTGTCGGGATCGGTCGGATCCGCGTGCCGAGCGGGCACGCTCTCGTCGCGCAACGTCTCGACAGCGCTTTCGTCGTCGGTGATGACGAGCACGCGGCCGTCGCGCTCGGCGACCTGTTCGGTCACCTTCCGACAGACGGTCCCGCAACCGAGCACGAGCCGGAAAACCATTTATCGCGGCTTGCGACCCCGAGGGGTAAAAGCTACCGGGTCACGTTAGCCCACGACCGCCGCTGCCGCCTCGAGTGCGGCAGTGGCGATCGGGTCGAACGCCGGCAGGATGACGACGGTCATCACAGCGGCAGCGATGATCGCCGCGTAGAGCCCGGTCGGCTGGGCGAGACGATCCCGGTCGAGAAGCGGCTCCTCGATCCAGAGCGCCTTGACCAGCCGCGAGTAGTAGTACAGCGAGAGCGCGCTGTTGACCACGAGCGCGGCGGCGAGGACGAGCAAGATCGTGTTGTCCGCGGCCGCGTTGACCGTCTCGGTGTAGAGCAGGTACTTGCTCCAGAAGCCGCCAAACGGCGGCACGCCGGCGAGGCTGAACATGAACACGGCCATCGCCGCCGAGGCGAAGGGTGCCTGTTTCGAGAGGCCGTTGTAGTCCTCGAACGTGGGACCGACGCCCCAGTACTCGGCCAGCGCGACGAACAGGAACGCGCCCGTGTTCATGAAGCCGTAGACCAGCAGGTGCATCATCGCCGCACCCATGACGAGGTCACCGGCCTCGGTCGAGAGGGCTGCCAGCCCGATCAGCACGTAGCCGGCGTGTCCGATCGAGGAATACGCGAGCATTCGTTTGACGTTCTCCTGGGTCGCCGCCGCGAAGTTCCCGAGCGTCATCGTGACGATTGCGAGGATGACGAACACCACCGTCCAGTCGACGCCGATGACGGCGGTCGTCGCCTCGAGCGGGAACGCCGTCGTGAACACGCGGATCGCGAGCACGAAACCGGCGGCCTTCGAGGCCGAAGACAGGAACGCCGAGATCGGTGCCGGCGCACCCTCGTAGGCCTCCGGGGCCCAGAAGTGGAACGGGACGCTCGCGGTCTTGAACGCGACCCCGCCGATCAGCATCAGGATGCCGAGTCCGAGGAGGCCGCCCATCTCGCCTGCCGTACTGAGGTTCGTCGCGATGTCCTCGAGTTGCAGCGAGCCGGTCGCGCCGTAGACCAGCGAGATGCCGTAGACGAAGATCGCCGACGACAGTGCGCCGATCAGGAAGTACTTCAGCCCCGCTTCGACGCTGCCGCGGTTGTCTTTCAGGATCGCAACCAGCGCGTACGACGGCAGGCTCGTCAGCTCGAGTGCGATGAAGATCGTCACGAGGCTGTTCGAAGCCGCGATCATCGACATCCCGGTCGCCGCGAGGATGACCAGCGAGTAGTACTCGGCCTGATAGGTGTGATCGCGCAGGTAGTCGTAGCTCGCCACCGCGACGAGGGCGGTGACGGTCGAGATGATGATCATGAAGTACAGCGCCAGCCGGTCGACGATGAACTGGCCGTTCATCACGTCGATGACGCCGTAGTTCTCGATCCCGGTCGCACCGACGCCGGCAGCGGTAAACCAGACGGCGACGGCGAGCGAGGCCAGCGAGCCGGCGACGGCGGTGCCAGCAAGCAACGCGCGGTTCGTCGAACGCGGGTTGATGCTATCGAACAGGAACAGGACGAGCGCCGTCCCTGCCAGGATCAGTGCCGGGGCGAGCGCCGCCCACTCGGGAAGCTGAAAGAGTGCCATCAGAGCCCACCTCCCTGGATGATCGGATCGATTGCGTCGGTTATCATGGTGAAGATCAGGTCAGGGGCCACGCCAAGGGTGATGATGAGTCCCAGCAGGACGATCATCGACGCGACGTCGTGGACGGGGGCGCGGCCGACCTCGTAGTCGGTCTCGAGTCGATACGGTCCGAACACCGTCCGCTGGAGCGCGAACAGCAGATAGCCCGCAACGATGACGATGCCGAACATCGCCAGCGAGGTAAACAGCGCCGAGTATGCGAGCAACTCGGAGCCGAACGAGCCGAAGAAGATGAAATACTCGGCAGCGAAGCCGCTCATCAATGGCAGTCCCATGTAGCCGAACGCGCCGGCGATCAACACGCCGACGGCGATCGGCATTCGGTCTGCCATCCCGGACATGTCGGTGACCATCCGGGTGTGGGTGGCGTTGTAGATGACGCCGACCGACATGAACATCAGTCCGGAGATCAGGCCGTGGGAAACCATCTGGAAGGTCGCGCCGCCGACACCGAACTGGGTGTACGCGACCAGTCCGAGAATGACGTAGCCCATCGACGAGACGGACGAATACGCGACGATCCGTTTGAGGTCGGTCTGGGCGAGTGCCAACATCGCGCCGTAGATGACGCTGATGACGGCGATCGCTGCGATCGGCACCGCGTAGGCTTCGACCTGCTCGGGGAACATCGTGAAGTTGAACCGAAGCAGGGCGTAGGTCCCCATCTTCAGCAGAACGCCGGCCAGCAGAATCGACGCTGGCGTGGGAGCCTCGACGTGAGCGTCGGGCAGCCACGTGTGGAACGGCACTACTGGCACCTTCACCGCAAAGCCGAGGAACATGCCGATGAACGCGAGCGACGCGAGCGTCGTCCCGCTCAGGCCGAAGAAGCCCTCGGGGCCGCCGGCGAGCATCGCGGTCGCGATCTCGGGCAGCGCGAAGGAGGTGACCGAGTCACCGAGTCCGAAGACGAGCGAGATGAACGACCCGAACATCACCAGCGACGCCACGTTCGTGTAGACGAAGAACTTGATCGCGGCGTACTTGCGACGCGGGCCACCCCAGATCCCGATCAGCAGGTACATCGGGATCAGGACCGCCTCCCAGAAGACGAACCACAGGAAGAAGTCAAGCGCCGAGAAGACGCCGATCAGGTTCGCCTCAATAAAGAGGATGAGCCCGTAGAACTGGGACTGGCGCTCGTCGATCGGCGTCCACGAGCTGACGATCGCCAGCGTACAGAGGATCGTCGTCAGGACGACTAGCGGCAGGCTGATCCCGTCGAGGCCGACGAACCACGAGATCGAGTAGTCGCCGATCTCGAGCCACGCCGCCTGTGATTCGAACGCCAGTTCGCCGTCGAGCAAGGCGTTTCCGCTGCCATCGAAGGCTGCGAACAGCCACACCGATAGGGCCGCCGGCACGAGGCTGATGGCGAAGGCGAGCTTGCCAGCGATACGATTCGGCGCGACGAACGTCACCAGCGCGCCGACCAATGCAACCGCGATCAGTATTTCGATCATCATACGAACCACCCTCCGAGAGCGCCGAGAATCAGCAGTAAGCCGATAAACCCGGCCACCAACAACGCCGCGTAGTTAGTCACGATACCTGTCTGGATGCGTTTCACCCAGTTACTGCTGAACAGGCTCACCGTCGACGTACCGTTGACGAGCCCGTCGATGACCGTCTGGTCGAACCGGTCGGCGGCTCGAGCCAGCGGCAGTGTGAAGCCTTGCGCGAGCCAGACCTGGTACTCGTCCTGGTAGTAGTTGCTGCGCAGGAGGCTGTACGCGCCGCCGAGTTTCTGCATGTGGCGGGTCGGTTCGGGCACGTTGTACAGCGTGTGTGCGGTAAACGCACCCGCGAGTGCGAGCCCGAGCGACAGACCCGCGCTCAACAGCATCGTCGTCGTCTCAGAGCCGCCGATGACGCCTTCCTCGAAGGCCACCATCTCGTGGTAGTGATGGTAGGTGAGTCCCTCGACGGAGCCATACTCGCCGTCGAGCCAGAACTCGAGGTAAGTGATGTCGATGTGGAGCAGCTCCGCGACGGGTGCCATGTTCGCGAGGCCGGTGACCGTCGCGAGGACCCCCAGCACGATCAGCGGGGCCTTGATGGCCCAGCCGACCGGGTGTGGGTCTTCGGCAGTCTCCGAGCGGGGCTCGCCGTGGAAGGTCAGGAAGACCATCCGGAACGTGTAGAAGCCGGTGAAGAACACCGCCAGCAGTCCCATCGCGTAGGCCGCGAGGATAACTGGCTGCTCCAAGCCGATGACGAGCGCGTCGAACAGCACCTCGTCTTTCGACCAGAAGCCGGAGAAGGGGACGATCCCCGCGAGCGCGAGCGCGCCGGCGAGGAACGTGTAGTAGGTGACGGGGGCTTTGTCTTTGAGGCCGCCCATCTTCCACATGTCCTGTTCGTGGTGCATGAGGACGATGACTGCCCCGGCACCGAGGAACAGGAGTGCCTTGAAGAAGGCGTGGTTCAGCAGGTGGAAGACCCCGGCGACGTAGCCGCCGACGCCCAGTCCAAGCATCATGTAGCCGTACTGGCTGATCGTTGAGTACGCCAGCACCTGTTTGACGTCGTCTTTGACGACGCCCATCGTCGCCGCGAACAGGGCAGTGAAGCCGCCGACGAAGGCGATGATCGAAAGCGCGGTCGGACTGAGCGCGTAGTAGCCAAACATCCGCGCGACCAGGTAGACACCGGCCGCGACCATCGTTGCCGCGTGAATAAGCGCGGAGACGGTGGTCGGACCCTCCATCGCGTCGGGCAGCCAGGTATGGAATGGGAACTGCGCGGACTTGCCGAGCACCCCACCGAGCACGAGCAGTCCGGTGATCGTCACCCACGTCTGGGCGTCGAAGCCGAACAGCGTCGCGCCGTCGTCAATGGCCGTCTCGGCGGCGGTGACGAACGATCCTTCGCCAGCGAAGCCGACCGTGCCGAACGTCGCGGCGATGGCGACGACCCCGATCAGGAAGAAGTAGTCACCGAAGCGAGTGACCAGGAACGCCTTCTTCGCGGCCGAGGGGGCCGATTCCGTGCGGAACCAGAACCCGATCAGCAGGTACGAACACAGCCCGACGAGTTCGAAGAACATGAACGCCATCAGCAGGTTGTCCGCGAAGACAAAGGCGAGCATGCTGAAGGTAAAGAGGCCGAGTTCGGCGTAGTACCGCGGGAGCCCGGTCTCACCTTCGGCGTTCATGTAGCCGAGACTGAAGACGTGGACGAGCAAGGCGACCAGCGAGACGATCACCAGCATCAGTGCAGAAAGCGGGTCGATCAACACGCCGAACGTGAAGGCGATCCCGTCAGCGCCGGTCTCGCTTGCGGCCGCGCCGGCCGTCCACTCATACAGTGTCGTGTGATATGTGTTCCCGCCGCCGACTGCCGCGAACATCACGAGCGAGATCAGTAGCGAGCCCGCCGTCGCGATGATACCCGGAAGCGCGCCTTTCTTCGGCAGATGCTTCCCAACGAGCAGCGTGACGACGAAGGCCACGAGCGGGAGCACTGCGATCGCCGGTGCGAATCCGAACGGTCCTGTTGCTGTTGCTGCCATCTTACCACCTCATCGTCGTCGGAACCGTGACGTCGATGTCACGGAAGTTACGGTACAACACCAGGATGATCCCGAGTCCGACGGCCACCTCGGCAGCAGCCAGCGCCATCGTAAACAGCGCGAACAGCTGCCCAGTGAGGTTGCCGTGATAGAACGAGAACGCGATCAGATTGATATTGGCCGCGTTCAGCATGAGTTCGACGGACATCAGGAACAACAGTGCGTTACGACGCGTCAACACTCCGAAGAGCCCGATACAGAACACTGCCATCGACAGCAGCACGTAATACTGCACGTCGACGGTCATCGACCGTCACCTCCAGCGTCTGCGGACTGCCCGGTCGTGTCGGCACTCGAGCCGTCGGTCCCACCGTCAGTGACGGCCGGCGCCGGACCACCAGTCGTGCTCGAGTCCTCGCCGGCGCTTGCAAGTGCCGCGACGGGTTCGCCTTCCTCCTCGCGTTTCGCGAGGACGAGGGAGGCGTCGAGTGCGGCGTCGAGTGCGACGGCGACGAGCAAGACGGCGGCGAGGAACGGTTCGGTGCCGCCGATCTGCTGGAGTTCGTCGAAGCCGAACAGCGCGTAGCCGAGTTCGGCCGTGATCGAGATATCGTTGGGGAAGCCGGCCCCTGCGGCCGTCGTCATCGGCTCGAAGGCCGTATTCAGCGTAATCAGCGCCATCACGCCGAATAGCCCGACGGCGAGCAGTCCCGGGACCAGCGTCTTGCCGAGTCTGAGTTTCGGGCCGGTCGTCATGCCTGTACCACCTCGTCCGTGTCGGATTCGTCGCGCTGGGTCAGCATGACGGCGAACGTGATGAGGACGAGGACCCCGCCGACGTAGACGAGGACCTGCATCATGGCGACGAACTCCGCCGCCAGCATCACGTAATGGATTGCCACGCTGAGCAGCGCCACGCCCAGCAGGAGCGCCGAATGCCACGGGTCCTGCATGAGCACGACACCCACCGCGCTGGCAAGCGTGAGTAACGCAAACAGCGCGAACGCGATCAGCTCGTAGTTCATGTATTGGTAGTTACTGCCCGTTTGCGGGACGGGCGGACCCGTTATTGGTAATCGACCTCCCCTTCACCTTCACCGACCCACGCGTCCCGATCGGGTTCGCGGGCGGCAAGTGGGTCGATGTCTTTGTACCACGGTACCGCTTTCAACTGCTCTTTGTTGTAGACGAAATCGTGTTTCGTGTCCGCGGTGAACTCGAAGTTCTCCGTCAGCAGGATGGCATCGACGGGGCAGACCTCCTCGCAAAGCCGGCAGTAGATACACTGGCCGATGTGGAGGTTATACTGTTCGCCCTGTCGTTGATCGTTCGTGACGATCTGAATCGTGTCGTTCGGGCAGACGTTTTCACACTGGCGACACCAGATACACCGCTCCTGACTGAACTTGTGGACGCCGCGGAACCGCGGCGAGACGTCCGGTGCGGTCTCCGGATACTCCACCGTGAACGTAGAGCCATCCAGTGCGTGTTTCATCGTCGTTGCCATCGATTTGAGTATCCCGATCATGCTATCAGCCCCACGATTACCGCAGTCAGAACGAGATTAGCGAACGAAAGGACGAGCAGTCCCTTCCAGCCGATCTCGATCAGTTGATCGATCCGGACGCGTGGCACCGCCGAGCGCAGCCACTGCGTCGCGAAGAACACCGCCCAGATCTTGATGATAAACCAGACGATGCCCGGCAGGACGGGGCCTGCAGGCCCGCCGAGGAAGATCGTCGCGATGATCGCCCCGCCGAGGAAGATGTGGAGGAACTCACCGAGGTAGATCAACACGAAGTGAACCGAGGAGTACTCGGTCTGATACCCCGCAACGATCTCGGTCGGTGCCTCCGGCGTATCGAAGGGGTTGCGCCCGACCTCCGCGAAGTTCGCCACCAGAAAGAGGACGAACGCGAAGGGGTTGACGAACGCGTACCACGTCGGAATCGAGATCCCCGCGATCTCCACCAGCGTCTCGTGTTGGGCCGCGACGATCTCGCCCATCTGTAGCGTGCCGGCGAAGATCACGACTGACATCCCGGTGATGACCAGCGGGATCTCGTAGGCGATGTTCTGTGCCACCGCACGGAGCCCGCCGAGCAGCGAGTACTTGTTCGCCGACGCGTAGCCGGCCATCACCAGCCCGAGGCTGGCGATCCCGGAGACGGCAAAGACGTATGCAAGTCCGACTTCGGGGTCCGCGAGGTGGAGGCCGCTTCCCATCGGGATGACGGCAAACCCAAGCAGCGCCGACGCCGCAACGACGATCGGCGCGAGATCGTAGGCCGGTCGATCGGCGTTTTCGGGAATAATAAGCTCCTTCGAGAGGAGTCGAACCGAGTCGGCGACGATAATGAACAGCCCTGCCGGCCCGAGCCGGTTGACCGCGATCCGGTCGGTGAAGGCGGCAGTGATCTTTCGTTTCGCCCACGGCCCTGCGACTCCAGTCATCGCGAGCATCAGGTTCCCGATGAGGAAGGCCGCAAGGAACGTCGCGAGGAGTTCCCCGCCGAGACCGAACCCGTCGAGGCCGGTCAGTTCACCGATTCGCTCGGGGAGCAAGACCGTATCCTGCAGCGGGACCGCCGGCAGCCCCGACGCCGCGTCGGTCGCGGCGACAGTTGTACCGGTCATACTAGCGGTCCACCTCCCCGAGCACGATGTCGAGACTGCCAAGCGAGGCGACCATGTCGGGGATGTACTCCCCTTCTGCCATCTCGGGCAGCGCCGAGAGGTTGTGGAAACACGGGCTGCGGATCTTGAACCGACCCGGCTTGTCCGTGCCGTCCGCGCGGATGTAGATCCCGAGTTCGCCTTTCGCACCCTCGACGGCGCGGTAGATCTCGGTGTCCGCATCCGGCTTCAGCGTCCGCGGAACGTTGCTCTGGACGGTCCGTTCGTCCTCGGGCCAGTCCTCGAGCAAGTCGAGACATTGCTCGATAATCTTCGCGGACTCCTCGACCTCCTGCATGCGCACGAGGACACGGCTGTAGTTGTCACAGCCGTCTTCGGTGACGACGTCCCACTCCAAGTTCTCGTAGTAGCCGTAGGGGTCGTCTCGACGGAGGTCGTAGTCGATGCCGGAGCCGCGAGCGACGGGGCCGGTACAGCCGTACTGTTTGGCGACCTCGGGCTCTAAGACCCCGGTGTCGTGGGTCCGGATCTGGAAGATCTCGTTTGCGGTCAGCAGGTCGTGGTACTCGTCGACCTTCGCAGGGAGGCCATCGAGGAAGTCACGCGTCTTCTCGATGAACTCCTCGCGGGGTTCGGGCAGATCCCAGGCGACCCCGCCGAGCCGGAAGTAGTTGAACATGAGCCGCTGGCCGGTCAGGTCCTCGAGAATGTCCTGTACGACCTCTCGGTCACGCATCCCATACTGGAAGATGGCGGTGAAGTCGCCGTAGACGTCCAGTGCGAACGTCGCCAGCGCGAGCATGTGCGAGGCGATCCGGCAGAGTTCGGCACCCATCGTCCGGATGACCTGCGCGTAGTCGGGCACGTCGATGTCTGCAAGATCTTCGGCGACGCGTGCGTAGGCCCACTCGTTCAGGAGGCCGGCCGAGACGTAGTCCCAGCGGTCCGGATACGGCATGATCTGGTGGCGATAGGTGCCCTGCTGGCAGATCTGCTCCTCACAGCGGTGCAGGTAGCCGATGTCGGGATCGACGTCGACGACCGTCTCACCGTCTAACACCGTCTCGATGTGGAGCACGCCGTGGGTCGCCGGGTGGTGTGGCCCGATGTTGAGGAACATCGTGTCCGACTCGTCGTCGTGGTGGTCGGGCTGGATCGGATTGGCGTGTTCCGTCAGCGTCACCAGCTGGGGTTTCTCCTGATCGTAGCCCCGCGAGAGCGGATGACCCTGCCACGTTTCGGGCAGCAGAATCCGTCGCGGATCAGGGTGGCCGTCGTAGTCGATGCCGACGAGGTCGAACGCCTCTCGCTCGTGCCAGTCGGCGGTGCGGAAGACCGGTTCGGCAGTCTGGCTGACCGGCTCGTCGGTCGTGGTCGGCACGACGACCGACACTTCCTGGGTCGGATCGGCGTACTTCCGGAGGTGGTAGATCGATTCGTACCGGTCCGGATACTCCTGTGCGGTCAGATTGGCGAGGTGGTCGAAGCCGGCCTCGTCCCGGAGGTCTCTGAGAACGTCCTGAACGTCGTCCGGCCGGATGACGAATCCAGGCGCGTTCAGATGATCGTCGCGTGCGAGCGCGCGATCACCGACGATCGCCTCGAGTTCGTCCTCGGTGACCTCGACTGGCGGCTGTCGTTCGAGTCCCGTGCTCATGGTGAATCAGCCCAGTTATAGCGCATCACGAGATCGTCTTCGTCGATGTCGTCCGCGAGCTTCTGGACGAGTTCGTCTTTCGGCAGGTCGCCGAACTCCTCGAGTTCGTACGGCTTGACCACGACTGGCGTCGACTCGCCGTTGCGGATCCGCTCTTGGAGTTTAGCGATGCCGTAGACGAGCGCTTCCGGCCGCGGCGGGCAGCCGGGGACGTGGATGTCGATGGGGATGATCTCTTCGGCACCCTTGACGACGTTGTAGCCTTCCTGGAAGGGGCCGCCGGAGATCGTACACGAGCCCATGCCGACGACGAACTTCGGTTCGGGCATCTGGTCGTAGACCCGCTTCATCCGGGGGCCGAACTTGGAGACGATCGTCCCGGGGACGATCATCACGTCGGCCTGGCGGGGCGAGGCACGCGGAACGCCGGCCCCGAAGCGGTCCAAGTCGTGTTTGATCGCGTACGTGTGCATCATCTCGATGCTGCAACACGCGATCCCGAACTGCAGCATGAACATCGAGTTGCCCCGCACCCAGTTCATGAACTTGTCGAACTTCGTGAGGATGAACGGGGTCGATCCGAAGGCCTCGCGAAGCTTAGAGTTGAAGCGGTCGTCGGCACCCTCCCCGATGCGCGAGTCGCGGGTGTCCGTCGACGGTGCGGTGCTGTCGTAGATCTGTTGGCGTGGTTGTTCGCTACTCATGGTCTATCAGCGTCCAGTTGGCGAGGTGTCCGTGCCCACTGTACCGCGCCTGTGCGCCACGCCCACGCGAGTCCGACGAGCAGGATGGCGACGAAGGCCAGCATCGGTCCGAGCGCGCGGACGAGCGGAATATCCGCCGCGAGCGCATCCTGATAGGCGACCGCCCACGGGAACAGGAGGACGGTCTCGATATCGAAGACGACGAACAGCAGCGCAACCATGTAGTACTGAATATTGAACCGGATGCGCGTTCCGCCGGTCGGAATCTCGCCACTCTCGTAGGTGGCACGTTTACTCGTTTCGGGAACCGTGGGCCGCAGGAGATACGATACCGTCATCATCCCGAGCGGTATCAGTACCCCGACGAGCGCCAGTGCCCCGATGGCGATCCAATCATTCATCTCGGTAACGTTCGGGGCTTCAAACCGCACGCACATAAGGGTTGATCCTTCGTTTTTCGGGGAAACACGGGCCACAACGGGATTTCAGCGTGAATAACTCCCATGTGAATAGTCACATGATCCTATATATAGGTACCTGGAGAGGTGTCGGACCGGTAAAAAAATATTACTCGCCGTCGAATCAGTAACGTTGGGCACTCGAGCGGGGCCTTCTTCATCCAGCCGAAAATATAAGTGTTTTGACAGGTGTTCTGCAACTGGGGTCAGAATGTTATCATGTCTATCGCGAACGGAACCGCGCTCGTTACTGCTCGCGCTCCCGGAACGCCGGTGTCCCCTCGTCGTGGAGCGCACGGGACACAGCCCCGACGCCTTCGCGTAGTCCCTCGTGGTAGTCGACCAATCGGTCGCGAACGTCGTCGTGCTGGCGAGCGAGGATCTGAGCGGCCGATAGCGCGGCGTTGAACGATTTGCCGGCGTCGACGGCGACCAGCGGCGCGCCGGTCGGCATCCCGATGACGCTGTCGACGGATTTTTCCTGGACCGGGACGCCGATGACCGGCAGCGGATACGCGATCGAGGCGGTCATATTCGGGAGGTCCGCGGACTTGCCGCCCGCGCCGGCGATCAGGACCTCGAGACCGCGATCCTCGGCCGCCTCGGCGTAAGCCGTCATTAAGTCGGGCGTCCGGTGGGCCGAAGTGACGTAGGTCTCGAACGTGAACCGTTCATCGGGCGCGTTCTCGTAGTCGGTCTGCTCGGCGAAGCCGAGTTCGTCGACGAAGGCGTCGTAGGCACCGCGGCGGCGGCCGCCGGTCATCATCGTCTCGAGGTCGGAGTCACTGCCCATCACGATCCCCACATCGGGGGTTTCCGCAGCCGGGCGGTCCTGGTCGGCTTCGTCGTGCAGGCGGTCGATCAAGTCGCTAACGCTGTCGCTCATAGGCGATGCTGGTCGGGCGAGTGACTTGAAACAGTGGTAAACGAGACCGAGATCGAATCGATCGCAGTCGAGCGACTACGACTGGAACGTCACGGCGTCCTCGAGGTCGCGCGCGGTCTCGAGCAGCTCGTCGATGGACGCGTCCTCGTCGTGCGCCGACAGCGTCACGTGGCCCATCTTGCGCAGCGGTCGAGCCTGCCGTTTGCCGTACCAGTGGAGGTTCGCATTGGGCGTCTCGAGGATTTCGTCGATATCCCCTAACTCTGCTGGCCCCTCTTCCTCGACGTCGCCGAGCAGATTCGTCATCACGGTCGGTGAACGCAATTCTGTAGCGCCGAGCGGCCAACCCAGTACGGCCCGGACGTGCTGTTCGAACTGCGAGGTCTGGGTTCCCTCGATCGTCCAGTGGCCCGAGTTGTGCGGGCGCGGCGCGATCTCGTTGAGCAGTATCTCGCCGTCAGTCGTTTCGAAGAGTTCGATCCCGTAGACGCCACGCCCGTCCATTACTTCGAGCACGTCCCGCGCAACGTCATATGCGCGCTCGGTAACGGCTTCGCTCGAGCGTGCCGGGACGATCGTCTCCCGGAGGATCTCGTCTTCGTGGACGTTCTCGCCCAGCGGGAAAGTGGCGACCTCGTCGTCACCCTTGACCGCAATGACCGACACCTCGCGCTCGAAGTCGACGAAGGACTCGACCATCGCGGGACCGGCGACCGACTCGAGGGCGTCCTCGGCATCGGCCTTGGATTCGACGGGGACGTTGCCACGCCCGTCGTAGCCGCCGGTCCGTGCTTTGAGCATCACCGGTGCGCCGTAGTCGTCGATCGCTGCACGGACATCGTCGGCATCGTCGACCTCACGGAACGGCGGGACCGGAACGCCGGCGGCCTCGAGCTCGCGTTTCTGGACGAGTTTGTCGTGGATCGTCTCGAGCGTCGACGGCTTCGGGTGAACCGCCGTCCCCGTCTCCTCGCTGATGCGGTCCATGACGTTCTGGTCGGCGAGTTCGATTTCGAACGTGAGGACATCGGCGCGCTCGGCGAGGTCGCGGATCCCCGCTTCGTCGTCGAAGTCAGCAACGATCTGATCGCGGGCCACGAGCGCCGCCGGACAGTCCGGCGTCGGATCGAGCACGACCACCTCGACACCCAGCGGCGCGGCCGCCTCGGCGAGCATCCGCCCGAGCTGTCCCCCTCCGACTACGCCGATCGTTGGTCCCGGCGTCCGTAGCGTCGTCATTACGCCGCGGTTGTCGTCGCCCGCGCTTAAGAATTCCCAAACGGCATGCTCGAGGTGAGGGAGGGATCTCATCCACGTGCGTCTCGTGTAGTGTCCGATCGAACGGGGCGACTCGAGACACACCAGCAGCGACCGAGAGCCAGGCTGCCGGCTTCCTATAAAAATCTTCGCGGCGACCATCCACGTCGGAAACTGACGGCGCCTACATATGTCGGTAGCAATACACAGTTACTGGTATGCGACGTGATAGTTCGCGACGTCAGGTGCTCGCTGGGGGGAGCCTCGGTGTGCTTGGTGCGCTCGCCGGCTGTCTCGCGACCGGCAGGAGCGCAACCGAGACCGTGACGGAAACCTACGAAATCACCGACCTCAGTTCGCTCTCACTCGAGACGGTCAACGGTTCGATCACCGTCGACGGCGACCAGGGCGACGCGATCGAGGTTCGGGCCCGCAAAGCGGCACCGACCGAAGACGCCCTCGAGTCGGTGACCCTCGAATCCAGCCGGAGTGACGGCCAACTGACGCTCGAGACGAACCACGAGCAGCTGCCGTTTCTGTTTGGCCCCAGTCCGAAACTCGACCTCGAGGTGACAGTCCCCCCGGAGGTTCGCCTCGCGCGAGCGAAGACGACCAATGGTGACGTCGAGACCCGGAACGTGACCGGCGAACTCGTCGCCGGAACGACGAACGGCCGGGTCGACGTCGATGGTGTCGACGGAGGACTGAGCGCCGAAACCACCAACGGCGAGATTCACGTTACTGGCGTCAGCGGCGACGTGGACGCAAGTACGACGAACGGGGATATCGACATCGCGCTTGCGGACGACGGCGGCAACCTGAGCGCGGAGAGTACCAACGGCAAAATTACGATCCGGGCATCCGCGTCGCTCGGTGCGACCGTCAGCATCGAGACGACGAACGGCGACATCTCGGTCGAGGGCTTCGGCGATTCGACCGCCTCGAGCGACAGTTCGCTCGAGATGACGCTGGGTGATGGGACGCGTCGTCTCCGTCTCGAGACGACCAACGGCGACGTGACGCTTCGCAGTACCGACGCATCGTAGCGATACCCATCCGGCTCGAGCACGAGAATCGGGTGCCGTCGAGCCCTGACCCGGTCGGCAATCGATAGCACGCGGCCACCGCAGAACGGTACCTCTTTTACCCATCCTCCCTACCGCTCGCCTATGACCACGCTCGGACTGGTGGTCGCGGAGTTCAACCGGCCGATCACCGAGCAGATGGAGCAGGACGCACTCGAGGCCGCAACGGCCGCGGGTGCAGACGTATACGAGACGGTCCACGTGCCGGGCGTCTACGACGCGCCGCTGGCTGCCGACCGCCTCGCACGTCGCGACGAGATCGACGCCGTCGCCGTGATCGGCACCGTCATCACCGGCGATACCGACCACGATCAGGTGATCACCGACGCCACCGCGCAGCGGCTCTCCGACGTGAGTCTCGAGCGCGATACGCCGGTGACCCTCGGCGTGACCGGCCCCGGTATGTCCGCCGCCGAAGCGCGCGAACGCGTCGAAAACGCGGCGAAAGCCGTCGACGGCGCGCTCGACCTCGTCGACGAACTCCCAGCCCCCAGTCCCGCAGCCGATTCCCAACAATGACGATGGAATTCACCGACCGTGTAACCCGAGTCGAACCGTCCGCAACGCTTGCGATCTCCGCGCTCGCCACCGAACTCGAGGCCGAGGGCGCAGACGTCGTCGACCTCTCCGTCGGCGAACCCGACTTCCCCACGCCCGAGAACATCGTCGAGGCCGGCAAGGACGCGATGGACGCCGGTCACACCGGCTACACGACCTCCGCCGGCATCCTCGAACTCCGCGAGGCGATCGCCGACAAACTCGCTGACGACGGCTTAGAGCACACCGCAGACGAGATCATCGTCACGCCCGGCGCGAAGCAGGCCCTCTACGAGATCGTCCAAGCCCTGATTCAGGAGGGCGACGAAGTCGTCCTGCTCGACCCCGCGTGGGTCTCCTACGAGGCGATGGTCAAGATGGCCGGCGGCGAGCTGACCCGCGTCGACCTCTCCGACTCCGATTTCCAGCTCGAGCCAGCCCTCGACGACCTCGAGGCCGCGGTCTCCGACGACACCGAACTACTCGTCGTCAACTCCCCGTCGAACCCCACCGGTGCGGTCTACTCCGACGCCGCGCTCGAGGGTGTCCGCGACCTCGCCGTCGAACACGATATCACCGTCATCTCCGACGAGATCTACAAGGAGATCACCTACGGCGTCGAACCGACCAGCCTCGGCACGCTCGAGGGCATGGCCGACCGCACCATCACGGTCAACGGCTTCTCGAAGGCCTACTCGATGACCGGCTGGCGGCTCGGCTACTTCGCCGGTCCCGAGGATCTGATCGACCAGGCCGGCAAACTCCACAGCCACTCCGTCTCTTCCGCCGTGAACTTCGTCCAGCACGCCGGCCTCGAAGCGCTCGAGACCGAGGACGCCGTCGACGAGATGGTCGCAGCCTTCGAAGAACGCCGCGACCTCGTCATCGATCTGCTCGACGAACACGACGTCGACGTCGCCGTCCCCGAGGGCGCGTTCTACATGATGCTGCCCGTCGACGACGACGATCAGGCCTGGTGTGAAGGCGCGATCGAAGACGCCCACGTCGCGACCGTGCCCGGCAGCGCGTTCGGCACGCCCGGCTACGCGCGCATCTCGTATGCGGCGAGCGAAGAGCGACTCGAGGAAGGCATCGAGCGACTGGCCGAGGAAGGCTACCTGTAAGTCAACACCGTCGCGAGCAGCTTTTCCGGTGCCGAATCGGGTTCTCTATGAGCGTACTCGAGCGCGTCGCTCGAAGCTGTTCGGATTACTTTCACTCTAGATAGATGTTGGGCTCGACGCACTCTCGCCATCTTCGCCTCGAAGTAAACAATAACTCATAAGCCACTCTATCGACTACCCCGAAGTGACGGCAAGTCCCGTGGTGTAGTGGCCAATCATATGGGCCTTTGGAGCCCATGACGGCAGTTCGAATCTGCCCGGGACTATTATGGTATTTCTTATACTTTTCACCCAGAGAGTTATTGGTGTGAGCTACCGCTGTGATATCCGCCAGTAGAACACAGCCCCACACAGAAGCAGCCCCTGAATACCCGCTACCTCGTCCTAACAACTCCATAGTAATCCCTGCGTCCTCGAGAGCCCATGCTATGTTCGGAACGAGCGGTATCCGCGGCACTGTCGGCGAAGAAGTAACGGCCGAACTCGCGCTCTCGATCGGGCGCGCCGTCGCATCCGACGGCTACGATTGCGTCGTCGTCGGGCGAGACGCGCGAGAGAGTGGCGCGGTCCTGACCGATGCAGTGACCGCCGGACTGCGAGAGTGCGGTGCGGACGTGCTCGAGGCCGGCGTCGCACCAACACCGACGATCGCCAGAGCGGTCCCGCGAACGAACGCGGATGCAGGCATTGTCGTCACGGCCTCGCACAATCCCGCGCCGGATAACGGGCTCAAACTCTGGTCGGCCTCGGGCAAGGCCTTCGATCCCGAGCAACTCGACGCGATTGCCGCTCGCGTCGAAGGCGACGAGTACGACCTCCGTCCGTGGGACGGACACGGCTCGCGCGAGCCGCTCCCGGATGCGACCGACCGCCATGCGGCGGCGTTGCGCGAGGCCGTCTCGATCGACGAGCCGCCGAGCGTCGCCGTCGACGTCGGGAACGGCACCGGCGCGATCACCGCGCGCGTGCTCTCGGAGCTTGGCTGTGACGTCGTGACGCTGAACGGACAGCGAGACGGACGCTTTCCCGGCCGGCCGAGCGAGCCGACGCGAGAGACGCTCGGCGACCTCTCGGCGCTCGTCGAGGCGACCGACGCGGCGGTGGGGATCGCCCACGACGGCGACGCCGATCGGATGCTGGCAGTCGACGAGACCGGTTCCTTCGTGCCGAAAGACGCCCTCCTCGCCCTGTTCGCGCGTGAGACCGCGACCGATGGCGACGTGATCGCCGCGCCGATCGATACGAGCATGGCCGTCGATGACGCGCTCGAGGCTGTCGGCGCGTCGGTGAGCCGAACGCGGGTCGGTGACGGCTTCGTGGCCGACCGCGCCACGCGGTCGGATGTCGTCTTCGGCGGCGAGCCCAGCGGAGCGTGGATCTGGCCGGACGAGACGCTCTGTCCGGACGGGCCGCTCGCAGCGTGCAAACTCGTCGAACTGGTCGCCGACCGCGGGCCGCTGTCCGATCTCGTCATGGATATCGAGACGTACCCCATCCGCCGTGCGTCGGTCAAGATCGAGAACAAAGACGCCGTAATGAATCTGGTCCGCGAGCGCGTCCGCGAGCGTTATGACGATGTTGAGACGCTCGACGGCGTCTACGTCGACGTCGACGACGGCTGGTTCCTCCTGCGTCCGAGCGGCACCGAGCCGGTCATCCGTCTCACGGCCGAAGCCCGAGACGAGTTTCGGGCCGAGCAACTGGAGGCAGATGCCGTTGGGGTCCTCGAGAACGTGATCGAAACGATATCGGGCATTCGCGCGTGACCGGGCCCGAGACACCATCCGATCGGCGGAATTCGGGCGTTATGGCGGGTTTAACGCATCGATAATGAAGTATCCCGTCACCATCGGTTGGCGTAGAGACGTGGTGCAACGAACGACACCGCTGCCATGGGCTGTCGGCTGCGGTCGAACGGACACACTGAGTAGACAACTAAAAGGATGACTCGGACGTTTCGCCGTGACGACACGGCATCGACTGGGGGTACGAACGAATCGAACGGGCTGGACACGCTGCTCATCGGGATCGATGCGGGGTGTCTGCCGGTTTTCGAACGGTTGTTCGAAGCAAACCGAATTCCGACCATCGAGCGGCTCTGTTCGGAGGGGGTCGCCGCGCCGCTCGAGTCACAGATTCCACCGTGGACGCCGAGCGCGTGGCCGTCGATTTATACCGGTGCTAACCCCGGAAAACACGGCGTGGTCGGCTTCGTCGGTTACGACGGCTACGACTGGCACGTAGCGAGCAACGACGACGTCCACGAGCACTCGCTGTGGACGCTACTGGATCACCACGACCGCTCGAGCGTCGTCGTCAACGCACCGGTCACGCACCCGCCCGACGAGTTCGACGGGGCGGTGATCCCCGGCTTCCTCGGGCCCGAGGACCCGCCATGTCACCCCGTCGGACTCTTAGACGAGGTCCGCGACGCGATCGGGGAGTATCGCGTCTACCCGAGCTACACGCGAGACGACGACTCGCTGTCCGATAGTGCGAAGATCGACGAGTATCAGAACCTCGTTCGGATGCGCGGCCAGGCGTTTCGCTATCTCGTCGGCGAGTTCGAGCCGGATTTCGGCTTCGTTCAGTTCCAGAAGACCGATACCGTCTTCCACGAGTTCAGCGGCAAGCAACGACACGTCGACCGCGTCTACGAGGCGACCGACGAACAGATCGGAAAGATCCTTGATGACTGTGACCCCGATCGCGTCTTCCTCGTGAGCGATCACGGGATGGGACAGTACGACGGGTACGAGTTCCGGGTCAACGAGTACCTCCGCGACATGGGCTATCTCGAGACGACGACCGGCGGCAAGGGGATGCCGTCGTGGACGCCGATGCGGAGACGACTCCGCGAGGGCGAAGAGTATGACACCTGGGAACCGGGCGTCGCTGCACGCGCAGCGTCGGTTGCCGCCCGATTCGGCATCACCGCCCGTCGCATCAGGACTGCTCTCGAGCGGGTCGGACTGGCCGAGATCGCCATCGAGTATGCACCGAGCGGGATCTCCCGGACGGCCAACGAGCAGGTCGACTTCGCCGAATCGGAGGCCTACGTCCGTGCACGGACCGAACTCGGCGTTCGAATCAATCTCGAGGGGCGAGAACCCAACGGTGTCATTCCACCAGAAGAGTACGAGGAACTCCGCGAGAACCTCATCCGGGCACTTCAGGCGATCGAGACGCCCGACGGCGAGCCGTTCTTCGAGACGGTCGCACCACGCGAGCAGTACTTCCACGGTGACGAACTCGAGGAGACGGTCGACATCGTCACGATCCCCGCTGGCTTCGATCACATGCTCTCCGAGCAGCTGGGCGACGGCGACTACTTCAGCCCGGCCGAACCCTGGAATCACAAACTCGACGGGGTCTTCGTGGCCGCGGGCGAGGGAATCGACGAGACAACCGCGCTCGAACGGGCCCACCTCTTCGACGTCGCACCGACGGTCATGGCCGCGATGGGCGTTCCGTACAGTGACCGCATGGACGGCAGCGTCGTTCCCGTCGTCGACCCGATCGAACCGACGTCCTATCCCGAGTACGACACGCACGATGACGGCCACCGACCGGCGACGGACGAAGCGGTCACCGATCGGTTGGCCGATCTGGGCTACATGAACTGACCGCCCTCACAGGCCCGATTCGAGTCGCTGCAACCCGCTTACCCGCGGTATAAGTATGGGCGGCCGCTCCCGACGACGGAGTACGACACCGATATCTCAATGGGATTTATTGCAGAAATCCACCTCAGACACGACGATCTTCCGCTGGTCCCGACGATGAAACGCTGTCCTGGCGTGACGCTCAGATACGAGTACGGGACGACGTTCGACGAGCAACGCCAACAGTTCGTCTCGGCGTTCAGCAACGCGGATACAGCACTCGAGGCGGTGATGGAGGCCGACCCGACCGTTTCGAACCCGACACGCGTCGCCGTCTTCGAGAACCGGACGATCTACCGTGTCGTCGTCGAGACGCCCCTCGAGATCGTTCCCGATCGCTGTGTCGAGACCGGGGTGTTCGCCTTCACGATCACGAGCGGCGACGGTGGGTGGGTCACACGGGTCCACGTCCCCGACCGCGACGCATTGTCGGCGTTTCGGGCACACTGTCGCGATCACGGCGTCTCGTTTCGCGTAAACCGACTGTACGACTCATCAGCGTCCGACGAGCGGACGTATTTCCTGACAGAACGACAGCACGAGATCCTCACGATGGCCTACTTCGCTGGCTACTTCGACGTGCCACGCGGAGCCACACAGGACGACCTCGCCGATCGACTCGGCATCTCGGATTCCGCGGTTTCCCAGCGACTTCGCCACGCCGTCTCCGAACTGATCGCCACCACGCTCGAGCGCGATCGGATGCCCGAGGAATGTCGATAATGAGACTAATAATCAGGTGCCGAACGTCACGATGGTCCGTCACGAGAGCAGCGATTAACGGGGTGGTAAACGCGCAGTTTGAACCGTGAGAATTCTCTCGTTCTCGCCGCTGGATCGGCGAGTTGTAACACGCGCAACCGTTTCGGAAATCGAATCACTTCGGCTGACTCGAGCGCGACGATCGGCTCTCGAACTTAAAAACTTGCTATCCGAATCCATAGCTACTGGACCCCATCATTACTCACAACGACTTGTATTTCAATGTCGGATGGAAGTGATCTGCAGCGCTTGAATCGTGACGCTTCTCGTGATTCTCACTCGACCGAGGGGGAGGCCGGTCGACCATCGCTCGACGGCTCGAGGTCACGGTCGAGGAGGGGGTTCTTGCAAGGAACCGTGGCGGCGTGTGCCGCCGGACTCGGCTTGACGTCGACCGCCGCCGCGTCGGATCCGTACGACCACTACTACGACGAGTACGCGACCGTCGTGGACGTGACCGAGGCCGGCGCGGACGATACCGGTACCGAATCGATTACGCCCGTACTTGAGGACCTTCGCAGTGACGACACGCTGCTCGTCTTTCCCGAGGGGGAGTACTTCATGGACGAGCAGTTTCGATTCACGGGCTTCGACAACTTCGGCGTCGTCGGCGAGAACGCGACGCTGATTCCGGCGGACTTCCACGAGTTCGACGGGCCGCAGTATCGGCTGTTCCGTCTCGGTGTCTCGTACAGTCCCGGGAGCCATCTCCGCTTCGAGGGCTTCGACGTCGATCAGTCGGCACCCGACACGGGGATCCGGACGATCGAAGCCTACGCCGACCGACTTGAGGTCCGCGACGTGACGATCGACGGCTTCCACGACAGCGGGACGTGGGGGCCGGGCATGTTCAACGTCACCGATCCCGACGGCTACGGGATCGTCGAACGGTTCCGAGCGCCGGACGGCGGTGCGTGGGTCGATAACACGCCCAGCGCCGGCAACCGCTGGCGCGGCCCGATCGGTATCGAAGCGAACCAGAACGTGGGGACGCTCGAGTTCAGACACTGCTGGCTCGGCGGCTTTCCGAACAACGGCCTCTACGCGGCGGGCGGCGAGGGGACGATCATCGTCCACGGTGGCTGGTTCCGAAACAGCAACGGCGCGAACGTGCGCGTCGGTGGCCAGGAGAGTGAAATCCGGTGGCCGACCGTCGAAGTCGATGCGACGCGGCCGGAGGACAGAGCTCAGCGTGGGATCCGGATCGAAGACGGGCAGGACATCGAAATCTACGGGGCCGCTATCGAGATCACCTCGCCGATGCCAACGAGTCACGCGATTTCGGTCATGAACACCTGCGAAAGTGCCCGGATCGACAACACTCGCCTGGAACTCCGGGGGTCGGACATCAACCACGGAATCGTCCTCTCGCCCGAGTGCGGCGAGACGACGATCGTCGAGACGGATATCACCCACGAAACCGCCGGCGGCTATCCGCTCTGGATTCGAGAGAGCGATCGGACCGAGCAGATACTCGCCGAGCAGCTGTCGATCTCGGGACGGGCAGGCGACGGTGGCGGCTTCCGCGACGGGATTCGGTGTGAGCGGGATAACTGTCGCTTCAGCTACGTCGATGTCACACAGCAGGGCCGAGACGGGACGGACCGGAACGCCCTCGTCAACACAGGTGCGGATTTGACGGTCTACCAGAGCGAACTACGCGCCAGTCAGCATCCGTTCATCGACCTCGGGTCCAACGCACTCGTTCGCGACTCGGTACTCGAGTCGTTGGGCGGCGAGGAGGCAGTCTGCCTCTACGACTCGTCGACGAGCCCGGCGTTCAAGAAGAACCGGCTGGTCGACGGAATCCGTGACCTCGGAGCGAGCGACGTCACGACCTGGGAGAACACGTACGCGTAGCCGCGTCTCGACCCGTTTAACCCCCGTATAATAACGCCACCCAGTCGCCACTGTCTTGCCACAGTGAGTACGTCGTATCGTGAGCGATCGTCGTCGATGGCGGCTGTCGATTGTTTCAGGGTGAAACCGTGAATCGGAGTATTGCGAGTGGCGTCTTCTCGGTCGTCAGTGCGAAAGTCGTCGTGCTCGTCGTCACTGCGCTCTCGACGCCGCTTTTGTACCGGCTTCTCGGCGCATCGGCGTTCGGCGAATACGCGTTTTTGCTGTCCGTCTTCGCGATCTACATGATCTTCGTCAGCTCCGGGATCACTGACGGCGTCCGAAAGTTCCTCGCGGAGGATCGGGCCGCGGCGAACTGGAGCGAACACGTCGTCGGCTTTTATCTCCGGCTGGCGATCGTGCTCTCCGTCCTCGGGGCCCTCCTGCTGGTGCTTGCGACACGGTTCGGACTCGTCGGTCGTGCGTTCGGGTCCGAGCTGACGGGTTATTTCTACGTCCTCGCCGCACTCGTCGTGACGGCGCAGTTTCGCGATTACGCGCGGAAGACGCTCATGGGATTCGGCCTCGAGCGGTACTCGGAGCCGCTGAAGATCCTCGACAAGGTCGGGTTCGTCGTCGTTGCCGTGCCGCTGGTGTACCTCGGCGCCGGTGTGATCGGCGCGCTTGCGGGGCATCTGGTCGCGAGTGCGCTCGTCGCCGTGATCGGACTGGCGCTCGTGCATCGTCGGGTGTCGCTGTCGTGTCTGTTCAGTCGGCCGACGAAGCGGTTCCCTCGGAAACAGATGCTCACGTTCAACTCGATGAGCATCGCGCTGGTCTTCCTGCTGATGTCGCTCTATCATATCGACATCGTGATGCTCCAGCACTTCCGGGAGAGCGCCGCGGTCGGGAACTACAAGGCGGCGCTTACGCTCGCCGAGTTCCTCTGGTTCATCCCGATGGCCCTTCAGACGGTGTTCGTCCACTCGACGTCGGAACTGTGGTCGCAAAATCGGCTCCGAGAGATCTCGGAGCTCGCGTCCAAGACGACGCGGTACACGTTCCTGCTGACGGCCGTCATGGCGGTCGGACTCGCGGCGTTGGCAGACATCGCCGTCCCGATTTACTTCGGCCAAGGGGCCATGCCGGCGATCACGCCCCTGCTACTGCTGCTTCCCGGATCGCTCGGCTTCGCGCTCGCGCGTCCGGTGCTGGCGATTTCACAGGGGAAGGGCATGCTCCGATATCCAGTCGCGGCTACTGGCGCTGCGGCCGTGATTAACCTCGTGCTCAACGTCGCGCTCATCCCTCGCTTCGGGATGCACGGTGCCGCCATCGCAACCAGCACTGGATACGGGTCGATGTTCGTCTTCCACTGCTGGAGCGCTCGACTGGTCGGCTTCGATCCCCTTTCGGACGCGCGACTCGGACGGTCGATACTGACGACCGTCCTCGCAGCCGTGCCGATCGTCGCCCTCTCGACCGCTCTCACGAACCCGTGGCTCGCACTCGCAGCCGTCCCGCCCGTCGGATTCGTGATCTTCGTCACGTTCGCGCTGCTCGTCGGCGCACTGGATCCCGCCGAACCCTTCGAGGTGCTGTCGATGTTCCCCGATCCGCTCGGCGCGAAGGCGGACGCGATCGGTAGTCGGCTCGCGGCCGGCGGGAGGGAGCGAGGGGAGCGCAACTGGCTCCATAGTTTGCTGTTCGTCGCCGGACTCTCCCTGCTCGTCTCGGGGCTCACGCTGGGAATATTGGGATCCGGAATACAGACCGTCACTCCGTGACAGAACCGGTACGCGCCGCTGGCCCCTTCTCGTACGCGGATGACCGAAGAAACAGGAGTGGTCGGTCTTCAGGCCGGACGAGCCATCCCTCACGGAGACTGAACTGACGCCGAAACCAAGGAAACTTGCCAGTAAATAATAGTACGACTTCTTTATTTAGAATATGTTGTGAAACTCGCGACTCGCGGTACGTTCAGGGGAAGGAGTAATCAGTTACTGCTGTGACCCGCTTTTTCACACCCTATATGTGTGGCACGATGAACTTTACCGGTAGCAGATGCCACATCTCTATGGAGAGTGAAAATTGTCCAAACTGCGGAACAGAAAATCCCAGTACACTACTTGAACCGGGGAGGAAGGTCCGGATCAGATGTACAAGCTGCAATCATACATGGCTCATTGAATATCCACCTTGACCATCGATCAAGTGTGGAGTTCAGTAAGCATCAGCCGTTACCGGTTCCGCCCGTCCCAGTTTCAAACCCGACTCTGAATAACGAAATCGTAGTCCCAACCCGAACGACCCTGCGGGCGAATTTGCGCTCGCACGGCGCTATCGCACCTGCCGCTCGAGCGATTCGCTTTCGGCCATGTCGAACACCATCGCCAGCAGGAGGAACGCGATACCGGCGACGAGCAACAGTAGACTCGTCGCGCCCTGGACGGCCGGTGTGCCGGGACTCGGAAGCGCCGAAAACACCGCCACGCCGGTTCCGAGGACGCCGATCGCAGCCGTCGCCGCACCGAAGAGGTAAAACAGGGCGAGCGGGTGGAAATCCACCGCGAGGTACTTGGTTTTCAGCCGCCACAGGAAGTCGCGAAGCAACATCACCGAGACCTTTGGGATATACTCCGCGTACGCGATGCTCGACTCCTCCTCGCCGTAGACCGCCGGCATCGCCACGTCGGCGACACGCATCCCGTGGACGTTCAGTTTCACCAGCAGGTCGTTGCAGTAGCCGTAGTACTCGTAGAGGTTTTCGACGTCGATCGCCGCGAGCGCGTCGTGGGAGATCGCCGTGTACCCGTTCTGGGGATCCATCGTCTTCCAGTAGCCCGAGGCAATCTTCGTCAGGAACGTCAGCATCGCGTTGCCGATGAACCGAAACCGCGGCATCGCGGCCCGGTACTCCCGCGACAGGAGCCGGTTGCCCTTCGCGTAGTCGGCGCGGCCCTCGACGATCGGATCGAGGAGCCGTGGCAGCTGGGAGAGGTCCATCTGCCCGTCCGCGTCGACGGTGGCCGTTGCGTCCACGCCGTCCGCGAGCGCGGCGAGATAGCCGGTCTTGATCGCACCGCCGGCACCGCGGTTCTCCCGGTGCTCGATCGGGACGACCCGACCGATCGTGTCGCGAACCGTCGCCCGATTCGCCAGCGCGGTCGCGCCGCCGTCGGCCACGAGTTGCTGGACGGTCGTGCCATCGTAGCTTCCGTGCTCGCTTGCGTCCGCCCGCGCGGCCTCGAGGATTTCACCCCAGGTGCCGTCCGTCGACCGGTCGTCGATCACGTAGATCCGATCGATGTACGCGGGCATCTCGCGGATAACGTCGCCGACGAACCCTTCCTCGTTGTAGGCGGGTATCACGACGCCGACGCTCGAGCCCCGGTACATCAGCGGTCACCCAGGAGGTCGGTGGCGGTGACGACGTCGACGTTCTGCGCGTCGATATACTCGAGCAGACCGTCGAACGCCTGTTCGCTCATGCCGTCCTCGCCGATGTATTCGAAGTGCAGGACTGCGAGTTGTCCGTACGTGGCAGCGTAATCGACGTACGTTTTCGTCTCGTCGCCGGCATCGCCGGCGAAGAAACCGACATTGTGGGGGTCCGTCAGCGGGAGCCCGTTCGGGCCGCCGCCGAACCGGAACGCCTGCTCGTGATACTCGCGGACGAGGTCGTTCGCCGTCGACCCGAGGACGTTCCGCGGCGTGACGAAGTGCTTCGCGCCGTCTTCGAAGCCACGATTCTCGAGATACGCTTTCGTCCGCCGGATCATCCCCTCCTGTTGCTCGGGGGTGAACTCGTGGAGGAACTTCGAGCCGGTTCGCGGCCGGGCTGCGAGGTCCCAGCCTGCGCCGTCCAGTTCGGTGAGCTTGTCGAGCGTGAGCCGGCCGCCCTCGCCGACAGCCTCGGGGATGACCGCTTCGACACCCGCGAACCCGTACTCCTGCATCCGGTCGAAGGCGTTCGTGTAGTGGCTCTCGAGCGTCCCGTCGAACAGGAGCATGACCTGGCCCGTGCCGGGCCGATCGGCTGCTCGAAGGTCGTCGACCCGACAGTCGATCGGCCCGCTCAGGTCACCGCGACGGCGGGCGATCAGTCGAACCTCGCGTACGTCCGAGAGATCGGGCTGGGTCTCGATCCGGTCGGTACCGAAATCGACGCGCACCCACCGATCGGCCGGGCCGGTGAGCGTGCGTTGCATGGCGTGTACGTTGCGCGAGTTCGGCGCGAACAGCTCGAGCGTGAGGTGCAGCTGCTCGCGGCCGGTGAAGTTGACGGCCAGCGAGAGGCTCTTCCCGGTCAAATCCAGTCCGTCCGGAATCGTCCTATAGATGGCCGCATACTCAGTGTTCTCGGACGCCGTGAGATGTGCCGATTGCGATCCGGCGTACGGATCAGTCGTCGTGGCCTCGAGATCGCCGCCGCCGATCATCGCGGTCCACTGATCGAGGTCCTCGAAGCGATCGATCGGGTCTCCCGGGAGGTCCAAGCTGTCACCAGCTCCCGACTGGGAAGTTCCGTCGCCCGACTGGGTGGCCGTCGGTTTGCCGTCCGTCCCGCGCCACTCACGTACCTGCGAGAGACAGCCCGCGAACCCGAGTGTGCCGACCGCCGCAGCCGTAGTCATGAACGATCGTCGGTTTCGGTCCGTCATTGACCGCGTGGACGAACTGTTCGCTTTTCCTTATACAGGCATTAGGAGGGCTGTCGACGACCAATTCTTGTTGGACACGAGTCCGTCATATTGCCGACCGGCCGGACTACTCACCTCCTACTGGCGGTGACGCCGTTTATCCACGCGATAATAATCCGGGCCAGACTGGAAGCCCTGAGAAATGACTCGCGTCAGCGTCATCATTCCGACGTACAACAGAGCGAAGACGCTTCTACGCGCGATCGATAGCGCGCTCGCCCAGACGATCGACGATCTCGAGGTAGTCGTCGTCGACGACGGCTCGACCGACAACACCGAGTCGGTGCTGGCCGCCTACGATGATCCGCGGGTTCGACCGGTCATCCACGAGACCAATCAGGGTGCGAACGTCGCCCGGAACACGGGCCTCGAGCACGCATGCGGAGAGTACGTCGCGTTCCTCGACTCCGACGACGAATGGCATCCCGAAAAACTCGACCGCCAGCTCGCGGCCCTCGAGGATCGCTCGAGCGACTGGGTCGGCGTCTACTGTGATACGGGCTACGAGCTGTCCGGAACGGACGGACGGCTCCGGTCGGCCGCCGCGTCCGTGCTCGCACGCTTAGACGACGACCCGACGCGGGAAGGAAACAACGAACTGGTCGGCGAGATCCTCGCTGACAACGTCCAGCCGGGTGCCGGCTCGACGCTGCTCGTTCGGACCGCCATCGCCAGGGACGCCGGCGGCTTCGACGAGGACCTCGACCGGTTTCAGGACCCCGAGTTCTGCCTGCGTGTCCTCGAGCACGGAAAGCTCGCCTACGTCGACGAGGAACTCGTCGTCCGCGAGGAGACCGGGAGTCCGCCGGCAGACGTCATCGCGGCCGCCAGCGAGCAGTATCTCTCGGCGTACGAGCCCGACGTCGAGCACTTCGAGGAGCGGGGCTACGAGATCCGCTCGAGCCACGCACTCATCCTCGCAAAGCAGTACTTCGCGGAGGGACGCTTCCTGCAGGGGCTGTGGCACCTGCGAACAGCGTCGGTGTCGCCGCGGACGTGTCCCGGTGTCTGCTGGGTCGCCGGCGCTGGCATCCGGCGGCGACCACGTCCGGTCGTCGCGGCGCTCGTCGTTTCGCTCGTCATCGCGACGGTCGGTTGGCGCGCGCTCACTCGGTAAGTCGGGGGCCACGTCGGTCCGTTGGGATCGGTCGCCAGCGCCTGAGCGCGAGCGTTCGATCGACGCAGACCGTTGCAGAAGCGAAAGTATCCCGTTTCTATCGTTATCACACTTGTAGTAAAACCGCCCGACCCCGACGGGGCGGACGAATGCAACGCGATACGCTCTCACGGCGGACCGTTTTGGCTGTCGCAGCCGGATGCACACTCACGAGCACTGGCGTCGCCAGCGTGGTCGGCGACACGGCCGACACCGACGGGAGAACAGTCACGCGAACGTCGTTCCCGATTCGCGAAGGAACGGACGAGGAAACGACCGTCTCCGTGACCACTGCGGACGCCGAGGGACCGACGGCGGTCGTCGTCGGTGGGATCCACGGAAACGAGGTGGCAGGCTACACGGCCGCAGGTCAGATCGCCGACTGGACGATCGACGCCGGCACGCTCGTCGTGATTCCCGAGGCGAACGCCGTCGCGATCGAGCGCGGAACCAGAACCGACGAGGAGGGGACCAACCTCAACCGACAGTTCCCCGAGGGGGAGACACCGCAGACGGAACTCGCACGCGCGATCTGGGACGTCGTCAGGGAGCACGACCCCGACGTTCTGATCGATCTCCACGAGTCGACGGACATCTACGCGGGCGATCCCACGGACGGCGTCGGACAGGCGATCTTCCACTCGAAAAGCGAGAGTGCCGAACCCGCTGCCGCTGACGCCGCCGAGCACGTCACTAGAAACTACGTGGACGATCCCGACCTCGCGTTCCAGCCCGGACCGTTTTCCTCGCCCGATACCGAGCCGAACGGGCTGCTCGTCCACAAGGCCGCCCGCGATCTGAACGCCAACACGTTCCTCGCGGAGACGCTCTCGGCCGACGTCGAACTCGAGACTCGCGTCCAGTGGCACAGGGCGATCGTCGAGCGACTTTTCGAGAGTCTAACAGAAGCCCAACTATCCGCTGACGACGGCGACGAGACATCCGACACTGAGCCACCGGTCGCACGAATTGAGACGGTGCCGACGGACGCGGCCGAAACAACGCTCGAGCCAGGCCAGACGGTGACGCTCGACGCGTCCCAGTCGCGCGATCCCGACGGCGAACTCGTCCGCTACGAGTGGAAAGTCGGTGACGACGGCACGTTCGACCGAACCGGCGAGACGATCGAGGTGACGGTCAGCGAAAACGGGGATCACCCGGTGGTGCTCCGCGTCGTCGATGCCGAGGGAGCGACTGACACCGACCGGCTCACGCTCTCAACGGGCTGCTGACTGAGTCGGCGTCAAAATTATACGTGGCGGTCGTCGGTGAACGGGCGGCGGTCGCCTCGAGAACTAGTTGTGCGCGCAGGCCGCGCCGAAATCAGCGGTTGCTCGTCCGCAACTCCCAGAGGTCGTCGAAGGTGATGACCTCGACATCGGCGCTGTCGATGTACTCGAGCAGCGCTTCGTAATCGGCCTTTGGCATCGTATTATGGGCTTCGAAGGTGTGGAAGTTGAGGATCGTACACTGGTTGTGCTGGGCGGCGAGGTCGACACACCGTTTCGATATCTCGAGGTCGTGGCCGATCGTCCGCGGTAACGCCAGCGGATCGAAACCGTAGACGCTCGTCGTGTTGACGTTGCCGGCCTGGTTGAAGCCGCCACAGTAGTGGTAGGCGGTCGCCTGCTCGAGGCTCGTCTTGTCGAAGCTGTTGTGTGGATGGACGATGTAGTTCGCGCCTTCGAACCCGTTGTCGATGAACCACTGTTTGTCCCGTCGAAGCCGTTCATTGATCGTGGCTTCGTCGTCGAGTTCGTGAATCGGCTCGTGCGTCCCGTGGACGACGATCTGATCGCCAGCCTCCTGTCGGTCCAGCAGTTCCGAAATCGACATGATCCCGTCTCGACCCTGTTCGGCCCACCGCGGTATCGCCGCCTGAACTGCCGGGAATCCGTACTCGTCGTGGAGCGGCGCGGCTGTCTCGTAGTAGTCGAGCGTCCCGTCGTCCCAGCTCAGCATGACGTACCCCTGATCGGGCGTCGGATGGGTCCGCAGATCGTCGATCCAGATCTCCGCCTCCGGCATTGAGTGGAGCACTTGAATCTCGAGCCGATCGAGGTGGTCGAGTGCGGGTTCGTACTCGCTTTGCTGGAAGACGCCGGGACTCGCGCGGAACCAGCCGACATCGGGCGCGCGGTACCGGATCTGCCGCAGCGAGTAGACTTTCGAGCTCCCGAACTGGTCGACCACTCGTAGGTTGACCGTGATGCTGTCGGGCGTCGTCGTCCGCACCGCGAACGACAGGTCCGTTTCCGTCAGATCCTCACCCTCGAGGCTTCGCTCGGCGATGACGTTCCTGCTGCCGTTCGACCGGAGTCTGAAGCTCTGCTCGCCGTCGAACACGACGTCCTCGTCTGCCCCGCCCGATCCCTGAACGATGGTCCAGGCGTCGAGATCGCTGAAGTCGTCGAGCGAGTCGCCCGGCTGTCGATACCGCTCTCGACTGTCGAACTCGGTCTCGAGCGGCGGAACGCCGTCGGTGAGCCCCGGCGTGGAGCCGCTCGCATCACTCGGCGTCTCGTTCGACGACTGACCGGCGACCTGGTTGGCTGCCGACTCGAGTTGCTCTGCACAGCCGGCCATGCCGGTGAGTCCGGCTGCACCCGAGAGTGCGAGGAACCGACGTCGCGTCGTACGTTTCCGTGACATTAGTGCGCCGAAGCTACCGACAGTGATCCCATTATTATGGATTCAATAGGTCGAATCGGTAGCCGTCTGACCCGGCCCATCCCCACCGTCTGAGCGCTTAACGATCGCATAGTAATTGAGCGGCCGTTCGACGGTGGTCCACGGAGGCGTACGCGAGCGAAGATCGGGCGGAGCTCGGCTCTTCCATACGGTCGTACGCCGTCTCAGGTGGTCTTCGACGATGAATAGGGAACTCTTCGGTGTAATGGGTGGTATCGACACGTTCGAGCGGTTCAGATCCAGCGACGAATTCGACGAGATCCTCGCCGGATCGACTCTTACAGTCGGCATCAGGGACGCTGATCTCGGCGTCCCCGGCTGGAGCGCCACGTACACTGGCGACGAGGGCTGTTGTCTCGTCTGGGGTGAGGCGTACGTTCCCAATGACGAGTCGAACGCCGCGCGCTGGCTCCTCAAACGCTACGAGACGATCGGCATCGAGGCGCTGCGAGAGCTCAACGGCTCGTATCTGGCCGTGATCGACGCCGAGGTGAGCGGCGACGCGTTCGTCGCCACGGATCCGGTCCGTTCTCGAGAGTGTTTCTATACCGACGAACCAGGCACTCGCGTCTTCGGCACGGACGCCGCTGCGGTCGGCCGCACGATCACGGACCCGACGCTCGACCGGGACGGCGTCCTCGAGTTCCTGCATCTGGGTGTGATACTCGGCGAGAAGACGGCCGTTACTGAACTCGCTCGGCTCCCGCTCGACAGCCGGCTCACGCCCGCGTCGGTCGATTCGCTGGGACGGTTCGTCTACGAGCCGCTGTCACCCCGAGAGTTCGATCCCGTCGACGAGCTCGCCGACCGCCTCGACCGGGCGTTCCGACGGCGGTCGTCGCTGCCGGGGCGAACGGGCGTCCTCCTCTCGGCCGGCTACGACTCGCGGATCGTCCTCTCGCAGGTCGACGATGTCGACCGGAGTTACACGGTCGGCTCGCTGGACGCTCAGGAGGTCCGTGGTGCGCGAGCGCTCGCCGCCCAGTACGGTGCGAGCCACACCGCTTTCCCACCGGACGAGCGATACCTTCGGCCCGACGAGTCGAAAATCCGCTACTCACAGGGGATCAAGGAGTCCTTGCACATCCACCACGCCGGCTACACGGATGAAATCGAGGTCGACACGATGTTTCATGGCCTCCTCTGTGACACGTTCTTCCGTGGCCATTTCACCGCCTCGGAGACCGTCGACGTACTCGGCAAACGCGTTCCGACCGGCCGACTCGAGTCCGATCCGGATCCTGTCGAATCCCTCCTCGAGAAGTTCGGCTACAGCCACGAGGCCAGCCTCGAACTCGCCGCACAGATGTCTTTCGACGTCGATCCAGACACGTTCGTCAGAGAGGCAGTCGCCGACGAGTTCGCGGCGCGACGGGACCGCGCAGACACGGTACAGAACGCGCTCACCTGCTGTGGCATCGCGAACCAGCCGTCGATGCCGTTTCACAACCACCTTTCCGATCACTTCGTGACATCGTTTCTGGCGACGGATCGCGAGCTGATCGACTGGCACCTCCGGACACCACCGGAACACCGAACGACGGAAACGTTTCTCCGTGCGTGCGAGCACGTCGACGACGACATCCTGCGACACAGACCACCCGACCGACCGTACGATGCGCGGCTATTCAACGAGGTCGAGGGATTCGTCCGTCGGAAGACGCCATTTCTCGCGTCGTTCGAACCGCCGTGGCCGGATCGGGAGACTCTCTTCGAGCGACACGATTTCGATCAGCGGCTATTAGGCGACCTCGAGCACGTCCATAGTCTGCCGGCCAGACACAAACTCAGACTCACTGACCTCCGTGGGTGGCTCGGATGCTGGTCGGGGTTACCGGAGCAGCTCCTTCCGTGGCTTCGCCCATCGGACCCCGTGGTCGCATAACGGATCCCACATATATACGGGAGGTTATAGGTGTCTCGAGAGCGTTTTGCAACTATTATCACTCGTGAAACCCGCTCTCGCCGCGATTTATTCTGTTCATTATCGATAAACCGTGAGAAACCTTATATACCAAGGTATTTTAGCGTGGAATATGCGTCTGACGCCGTCTTGGCTGCGCTCTTCGTCTGGGGGGGACACCGACGAACGGTCGGGGGATTCGGAGACGACTTCTGGGTTTACGCTGGTCTACTCACCGGAGAGTGATTTTTCGACGACCGATACGGACGAGACACGAGCACGGGAGTTCATTCCAGAATCCGATACTGCGCTCGTGGCTGTCCTCGACGAGATGAACACGCCCGTCACCGTCGACGAAGTCACCGATGAACTGACCGAGCCGGCCCGGCTCCCGATCGAAACCTGGGCAACCGTCCACGAGCGACTCCATCAGGACCGCCTGCCAGCACTCGACGCGGCTGGAGCAATCGAGTTCGATGAGACACAGGGGGTGATCGAGCGATCCATGGCTCGCACGAACGAGAATCGGCTCCGCTCATCGGCCGTACTTGTAGCGATCTCTCTTGGGTTGCTGTGTGTCGTTATCGCGCTCATCTCAGTTTCCGTCCTGATTTCATAACGGGGACGCGTCGTCTCTCCTGATATAGGCCACTGTCACTAGGTACCGGCGCACCCACAGGACGGTCGCGGTCCTAGGCGCTGACTGACAGCAAACCTATGTATCGTTGTTCAGAGACGTTTACTACTCATTGTTAATTGACAAGCCGGCTGATCGTGAGCACCGTAAAGATCGACAGAATGAGCGCGCTCAGGCCGATCCCAGAGAGGAACGAGACAACCGGCAGCTCCATCACCGCACCGATGAGGACCGCATAGGAAACAACCGTTGCACCGATGTAGTAATCTTCCCACTCGGGGCTCTCAGCGCGTTGCTCGTCGGTCGAGTCGTCGGCCGAGTCGAGCTGTAGATACTGGTCGACCTGGTCGGCAAGCGGCTTTCGCTCGACGATACCGCGGTTCTGCTGGTACTCGATGAGACCTGCTTCATCGAGTTTCGAGAGATGTGACTGATACAGTGGGATGTAGACCCGCTGGCGCTGTGTAGACGTGAGCTCTTCGACGGTGGTGTCGTGTTCCCACGCTGCGACCTGCTCTGCGACATCGCGCATGCGTACGGGGCTGTCAGTATCCCGGAGATACCGAAGGACCATCCGGCGGCGTTCGTTTTGCAGGAGATGAAAGATTTCGTCTTTCGAAAATGGAGGCTCCTCGGAGAGACGATCAGCTTCAGTGTCCGTGTCCTGACTATCGTCGGTAGCACCCTGGTCGTCTATATCATTGGAGCTGATATATTTCGCTTTCATTGCACCAGTATCCCCTATCCAGAGGTAGGTAATAAAGGATAGAAATCGTGTATTCGAGAATCACTTGTTTCAAGTAATTTCATAGGATCCTCCTTCTTTTTGTGCTATTTTAATACTGCCAAATACTGGTTCAGAGTACTTGAGAGTCAAAAATCTCGGAACGAATTCGTCGTTTATTTCGAGAAGATACTCTACGCTGATTTCGGACACTCAATTCGAATTTTGGATCGTTCATGCTCTCACGACACTCAATAGCAGAAGAAGATGACTCGAGCGAATTCTGTGTCGAGATCGTTATACTTCACCGTCAGACAGCCGTCAGACCAACCCGTAAGTGTGGGGCTTATTCGGGCGATAATAAACCGCCACTGGCCCCTAGAGACGACGAAATGAGCGACACCAACTGGTGGTTTTTCGATTTGGCGGCCGTCATCGCGGTCACTGGCGCTCTCACGTTCGGGATCATTTCAGGGATAACTGGTGTTGGACGAACCGTGCTGGCGATTCCGCTCGTTCTGGTTCTTCCCGGGTATGCGCTCGTCTCGGCCCTCTTTCCTGACAAGCCGAACGACGACTATCAGTCGTTCGACACCGAAAAAACGGGGCTTGGTAGTCCGTTGCTGGTCAGTGGTGGACTCAAGGCGATCGAACGGATGGTCCTGTCAGTCGTTTTTAGCGTTGCGCTCGTTCCCGCGATTACCCTTTTCGCCGCCATAACCCCGGGGGGAGTGACGCTAGAACCGGTCCTCATTGGGCTCTCGATGCTCACCGTTATTCTCGCACTCCTTGCAATCGGCTCACGCTACCGCTGTCCGGCCGATCGCCGATTCGTTCCGTCGGTCGCATCGATTTCACCGTTCTTCACGCAGGGCCGACCGAGTCCGTACGATCGGGTCAACCATCGACCGTACAACGTTGCAATCGCAGCCGGACTGATCATGTTGCTCGCAACCGGTGGCTTCGCCCTCGCGAGCCCACCCCAACACGACGGGTTCACGGAACTGTCGGTCGAGACGAAGAACGTCACCGGTGATATCGATACGATGTACGACTCGACCTATGCCGCGGGAGAGTCACAGGAATTGACGGTGACGATCACGAATCAGGAACACGAAACACAGCGCTACACGACCGCCGTCCTGCTCCAGCGGGTGAGCGCCGAGGGAGACTCCGTGGTCGTCCACGAATCGACCGAGTTAGACAGGACGACGGCGACGGTTTCCGACGGCGAATCGACACGGCAGCCCCTCGAGATCACGCCGACGATGCGGGGAAGCGATCTGCGGCTGATAGTGTTGCTCTACGAGGGCGACCCACCAGCGGAGCCGACGGCCGACAACGCCTATCGCGTCGTTCGGCTCCCGATCGAGGTGGAATAGATGTGGCCGTGGGAGCACCTCGCGTTCGCGTACGCCCTGTACTCGGTGACGAGGAACGTCGGCTTTCGAACGTCACCCTCGGCTCGCGAAACGATCGCCGTCGCCGTCGGGTCGCAGTTCCCGGATCTCGTCGATAAACCGCTCGGGTGGACGTTCGGGTTCGCGGAGAGTGGCTACTCGATCGGGCATTCGATCTTCGTTGCGCCGGCCGTCTGTCTCGTCGCGTACGCAGTAGCGGCTCGATGGGGAAATCGAGCACTTGCCGGTGCCTTTTCGCTTGCCTATCTGTCGCATCCGATCGGCGACATGCTCAGCCACTTGTTCAGAGATGGAACGGTTGATAGCCGGATCGTGCTCTGGCCAATCGCATCACCGCCGGCGACCGATTACGGTGGATTTCTCGATCACCTGATCTTGTACCTCGCTCGGTACGTGTACCACCTGCTCGCTGGCGGAGTCACACCACAGATTGTGGTCCAGTCACTGCTGGGCCTCGCTGTCGTAGCGCTCTGGCTGTCCGACGGCGCACCACCCGCTGCTGACATCTGGCGGTTCCTGCGCACCCGAAGCCGCCAGTGACCGGCGAGCGACCGCCGTCGAACTGACGATGCAGCGCCCCACTTTTGAAGAACGGCGACGACGCTGCAACGCTCTCACGATCGTTCTGCAGCAAGGCAATCGAGAAGACACGGACAATCGCTTCGAGCCCATTGGCCACCAACGCGGAACCACGTTACCGCCACTGCTGGCTCCTCAAGCGCGTATCAACCATCGTCTCGACCATGGCGACCACGGCAGTATCGTGGTCGTCTGACGCTCGAGAGAGCGCCGTGATCGGCCTGTTGGAGACCCACGACAATTGTCTGCCTAATCGGTTCGAGATGACAGAGAGGCGGGCAGAAACGGGCACAATCGACTGTCCCAGTAACGCTCGAGATGGGCACCGCTTGTCGGGTCAATTGATAATGGCTCGAAAGAGCGACCGGCCGGTTCCGTCGACGATTAGCGGCCTGCCGGAGAGGGCGTACACATTGTCACGTCTCCGTTCGTGTAGACCGTGGCCTGATCCGGCCGACAGAGCTGTGTCGGGGAGAGGTCTTCGATCCGCGCAGTTCCGTCCGTATCCGTGACGTACGTCGCCTCGGTCGATTGTGCCGACCGATAGACCGTGTAGTCGTGGGCTGCGACGCCGCCGTCGGGTACCGTCGCGGTCGTCGTCGACGGATACGCGCCGGTTCGACTGAACAGCGTCTGATAGGGGTGATCGGTGTGGAGTTGCTGGTCGGGGCGGATCTCATCGCCGTCGGGCGAGCCGGTCAGTTCGGCGATCGACTCGGCTGCGGCGAGTTCCGTTTCGTCGTACGCGAGGCGCTCGTGCTGGTCCGAGAAGACCGGATTCTCGACATTACTCTCGACGGCGAGGACCATCGCACCCGGATACACGAGCATGCCCACCAGTAATACGACGACGACGAGCGAGGGGGTCAAGCTCCCACGTAGCGTCCGCAGCCCGATCGCACCGAGGATAGCCATCGGCGCATAGAGGAACGCGAACCAGCGCGTCGGAATGAACGTCCGGATGCCGAACATCGGGAACCCGAGGATGAACACCAGCATGAACGCCGCCGCCAGCAGGAGCGTGAACACCGACTGTTCGGCACGTCGCCGGTGGACGACGTACAGACAGCCGGCGAACGTGGCACCGAGCAACAGCAGGAAGCCGAGATTGTCCACGTAGGGAACCACCTGTTCCATTAGTGTCGGCGTGGCTTCGGCCCCCGCTTGCGCCGTCTCGGACTCACTTGCGGTGTTGAGGAAGCCGGCGCTGTCCTCGAGCGTCTGCGTGAAGTAGCTCAAGACCGTCCCCAGAAACGAGTCCTGGTTGTACGGCGTCAGCGACCACACGAAGATCGTCAGCCCGAGATTGAAGACGACGAGCCCGACGAGGTTGACCGGCTTTTTCGTCCGGAAGACGCTCGTGTCGAGTCGCGTGAGCCCGAACGGGCCGATCACGAACACGAGTTGCGCGATAAACGCCGCGAGTAACAACACGAGCATGATGAACGTCGACACCTGATGCGTGAGGATGACGGCAACGCTCAACAGGAGCAACAGCGCGAAGTCCCGGATCGTGTACTCGATCCGCATCACGCGGATCAGCGCATACAGCATCGCGAGGAAGAAGACCAGCCCCAGACTCGTGGGGATGATATGAATCCCCCATCGCGCGACGTGATTGCCGAACGCGTAGAGCGCCGTCGCCAGCACCGCCCACCGCGTCGTGACGAGCAGGTTCGTCGTCGCGTAGACGAGCAGGACCGACAGGGGCATCACGAGGCCGACGGAGAGGTACAACGCGGCGCGGATCGGGACGTCGTACAGCAACGACGAGGCGGCCACCAGCAGGTGGTAGAACGGCGAGCCGTAGTGTTTGTTATCGGAGATGGCGCTCAGCGACTGCTCCGTGAGGATCGCGTCGACGAGTTCGCGGTGGGTCCAGATGTCGATCCCGATGTATCCTGGCGTCGTATAGAGCGCGGCGAATCGGAAGACGAACGCGAAGCAGACGATCTGGAGCAACAGCAGGCCGGGATGGAGATCGCGATCGTTCGCGAAGACGATCTGGCCGATAACGAGCGTGCCGACGACACTCGCCAGTCCGAAGAACGCGAGCGTTCGCTCCCCCTGTAGGACCGGTAACACGACGAGGCCCGACAGCCCGACGAAGACGACGCTCGGAAGCGCCATCGACACTGACGAGGGAAGCGTCGGAACTGCCCGCGCGTCGTCGCGCTGATACAGGGAGACGATATACAGCACACACGCGGTGCCAAGGATGACCGGCACGGTATTGATGTAGATCTGTGACGTGAGAAATCGCAGCGGGAACAACGCCAGCGCGAGCAGGAGCCCACCGATCGCCGCGACGGTATCGAGTCGCAGCGGTCGCAGTTCCGACAGTGAGCTATACTTCATGACTGACCCCCGTTGGATAGCTCGTCCCATCGTCTCGCTCGAGTACGCGACGATACAGTCCGTAGAGACGCTCACCGAGCGAGTCGACGGAGAGTCCGTCGATCGACTCGCGGCCGTCGGATCGGCCGCCGTCTTCGATTGCTCGCTCGAGACCACCGAGGAGGGCACCGTCGTTATCGCTGACGGTGCAGTTCGTCAAGCCACGGATCGTCTCGCGGACGAAGCCGACGTCAGTCGAGACGACCGGCAGGTTACACGCGGCGGCTTCTTTGACGACCATCGGCCCGCTCTCGCGTTTCGACGTGACCAGGAGGACATCGCTCGCGTTCATGTAGTAGGGTATCTCGTCGTGATCGACGCCGGAAACCGTACGCAGCTCGAGGTCGACATCGGCTCGCTCGACGAGTCGGCGAGCGCGCGGGTAGTCCTTCACCGAACGGGTCCGGTCGTACGGGAAGAGTGCGATCGGCTGCTCAGTTTCCCAGCCGAGGTACTCGCGGGCGTCCGCCCGCGCTATCGGCCGAAACAGGTCGGTGTCGACGCCGAACGGGATCAGTTCATGATCGGTCTCGAGGTCGCGTGACATGACCTGACTCGGCACGACCGCGGCGTCCGCCCGGCGAGCACCGTACCGACTGCACGATCGCAGCCACGTCCGGTCGCTCATGAGATCCGTCCCCCACAGGGTCAGTACCACCGGGCGGGTCGGCTGGGCGAGTGCAAACGGTGCGACGAGCCCGTAGTTCGCGTGCACCAAGTCGTACGACGACGACCGGACCGCCGAAAGCACGTTCGAGTAGTATCGTGCGTAATCCGCCGGCGACCGACCCGAATCACCGCTGTGTTCGCCGGGAACCTCGAGAACCGTACAGTCGATACCGCGCGCTTCGAGGGCCGAGACTTGCTGGTCGAAAAACGGTCGTGACGACGTGACCAGTTGGAGTACCTTCATGGATGATCCGGATTCGCCACAGGGGTCGCTCGATCTGACGTGCGCGCCTGCGCGAGCGTTTCGACCTGCCGAACGACGAGCTCCGTCACGTCGATCCGATCCGCGAGCAGGCGCTCACGACGACGCTCCCACGTTTCGGCAGGTTCTTGGACGACTGAGACGGTCTGCTCGAGCCCGCGTGTGTGTCTTTCATCGCCGGTATATTCGAACAGCAGGCCGTACTCCTCCTCGAGTTCCGCCGTGTAGCCGAGCGAGAGCGGGTTCACGTAGACCGCCGGCGTGCCGAGCACAGCGGCTTCCGCCGCGGTCGTCGCACCTTCGCTCAGAACGACGTCGGCGTAGGCGAGCAGGTCGTGCATCCGATCCGGCGAGGTCTCGAACTGGTACGACGCGAGATCGGACGGCGGCTCCCCCTCGGCGGTCAGCAGGACGTGTAGGCCCGCGTCCTCGAGCCGATCGATGACTGCTCGGGGATCGTCGAATCCGCCGTGGCCGACGTCGTGGGAGGCGTCCCAGCTACTGAGTCGAACGACGGCGAAGGACGTCTCGGGGTCCAGTCCGACTTCCTCGAGAACGGTCGGATCGGGCTCGAACCGATCCGGATGGAGGTAGGCGAGTTCGTGATAGCCCGGATACGTCACCTGTTTCGGGCCGATCTCGTCGCGATAACACGCCGGCGTGGCGATCGTGTCCGCGAACGGGTAGCTGAGCGTCGTGATGAGACTCGCGTGCTCGGTGTCGTAGAAGACGAGGCTCTTCGCGCTCGTCACCGACGCGACGTGGGCGGCGGCGACGCCGCCGATCGCCGTGATCACGTCCGGATCGATCCGCCGTGCTCGCCGGAGGAGTCGCAGTTCGTACGTCGCCTGCACCGCCGCCAGCGAGACCAGCGAGTCGGATTCGCCGGCGAGCACCTCGTGGTCGATGTCGTACGCCTTGAGGAGCTGAACGGCGACGTCACTCTCGCGAGCGAAGACGTGGACCTCGTGCCCACGTGCCTCCAGTTCCGCGATCGGGTGCCGGAAGAAATGGACGTGTCCGGGATGCTGGATCGTGATCATCACGCGCATCGGCGCTCCACCTCCGCAGTGGGCTGTCGGCTTGAGATCGGACCCACATTCGAGGGTGCTCGGCTTCCCACCCGGGCGACGGCCATCTCGAATCCGTACTGCTGGTCTCTCATCCCCTCACAACCTCCGATAAACGAATCCCGCATCGACGGCCGCGTTCTCGTCTATCGTGCCGGTTACGTCGATCAGCGCGGGCTCGTCCGCAAGTTGGCTCGCCACCGCCGGGAGGTCAAGGTGCTCGAACTCCGCGTGCGGCGTCGCGAGCAAGACCGCGTCGAAGCCCTCGAACGAGAGCCGATCCTGCACGTCGATCCCGAACGCGTCGCGGGCCGCGTCGTCGTCAGCGAACGGGTCGAATCCCTCGATATCGATGTCGTACTCCCGAAGCTCGTCGATGACGTTGTTGATCTTCGAGCTACGAATGTCCCCGACACCCGGTTTGTACGAAAGCCCCAACACCAGCACGCGGCTCTCGCGAAGCGTCTTGTGACACTGGTTGAGAGCCTTGATCGTCAGTTCGGCGACGTGGTCGGGCACCGACTCGTTGACCTGCCGGCCCGTCTGCATGAGCTCCGGCTCGAACCCTTCCTGGGCCGACCGGTACGCGAAGAAGTACGGATCGACCGGAATACAGTGGCCGCCGACCAGCCCCGGTCGGTAGTCGTGGAAATTCCACTTCGTGCCCGCGGCATCGAGGACGGCCTGCCCGTCGACATCCATGTGGTCGAGCGCCATCGAGAGCTCGTTGACGAACGCGATGTTGAGATCGCGCTGGGCGTTCTCGACGACCTTGCATGCCTCGGCGACCTCGATCGAGGGGGCGCGATGGACGCCCGCATCGACGACCGACTCGTACAGCGTCGCCACGTCCTCGAGCACCGTCTCGTTCTGTGCGCTGACGACTTTGGTCACGTCCGCGAGCCCGTGTTCCTCGTCGCCCGGCGTGGCGCGTTCCGGCGAGTAGCCGACGAAAAAGCCTTCGCCCGCCGTCAGACCGGACGCGTCCTCGAGCGCCGGCACGAGCACGTCGCGCGTCGTGCCCGGATAGACTGTCGACTCGAGGACGACCGTCGTCTCGGGGGTCAGCTTCGACCCAACCGTGGTCGCCGCGCTTTCGACGTAGCCGAGATCCGGCCGCTCGTCGTCGTCGATCGGCGTCGGCACGGCGATGATGACGTAGTCGGCCTCGGAGATCGCAGTCGCGTCGGTCGTATAAGAGATCTCACCGTCCTGAATCGCATCGTCAGTGAGGTCACCGGTCGTATCGATCCCGTCCTGAAGTCGGTCGACCGTCACGTCGTCGACGTCGTATCCGATGACGCGGTAGTCCGACTGCGCGAACCCGACTGCAAGCGGCAGCCCGACGTAGCCCAGTCCGACGACGCAGATCGTCGCTTCGCGCGTCGATCGCTCTGTGGTGTGCTCGAGGCTGGTCTCCTCACCGCTCGATTCGGCCTCGTACTGGCCGCTCACTCGCTCGTCCGATTGCGTCTCCGTATCGCTGATTATCGTGGTCATGGGTGGTGCGTTATGGCTGGGCCGTCACACGACCGAGTGCGACGGTGACTGTCCGGAACTGTCGGGCCCGCAACCAGCGGGCCGTGCTACAAACTCGGCAAGTCGGTGTCGGGGGATTACTATACCGCGGGTAAACGGGTGCAAGTGTCTCGCGCAGTGAAACGGAGCGGCGACCGGCGCTGCCAGCAGCAGTACCTCGGTCGACGGCTACACGCCGGGATGAGCGCTTAAATCGTTGTTAAACGCTCCTATACGGATTCATAATGAAGGTCACGGGAACTGGATCTCCAGTGCGGTCGGCGAGGTCACGTCCACCGTGACTCGGTCACACCGGCCGCAGCAGAACCGCGTCAATCATGGTGTCACATTCCCCGCTCGGAGTCAGAGCCCCGCTCGCATCGATTCATAGCACCGTCTCGATCGATATGGGTCTGACTTCACCCCACCAGGGCGTCCACGCGAGTCCCTTGCAGACAGGTAGTCTCTGGATCGGTGGTCGATCTGGTGGCCCGTTGCAACTGCTTCGCACGACATCATTCGGGGATGTAGCCCTGGTCGCGGTTCTGTTCGTGCTCATCAGTGTGCTCATCGGGATTCGCACGGCGAACGTGTTGTCGGAACGCGAACTCGAAATCTCGTCGCTCCCGCTCCCGCTCGTCGCGAATACGGCAGGAAATACAGCGGACGCAGCTCACGCACACGCTGACGGTCCTCGGGCGTACGAATCGTATCTGTCGCCCGAGACGCCACCGAGACTCCTGAGTGACGAAGGAAAAGTCGTCCGGCTGCTGGTCGCGAATCACGGTCGCATTCGCCAACACCGGATCGCGGACGAGACCGGCTGGTCGAAGTCGAAAGTGAGCCGCATCTGCTCACAGATGCACGCCGACGGCACGATCGAAAAGCGATCTGTTGGTCGGGAAAACATCATCGTCTTCGCCGACCGACCGGCCGACGACGAACTGCAGTCGGACGACGCCGAAAATCCGCTTCCGTAAGCACCCATCGGCTCCGTTGACATCCACAATTGCACCAACTGAAACGCGGTCGACGTCTCCGAGCCATCGTGCGATGATGGCGACCGATTCTGTCGGCCGTGTTTCGACTTCCATCGACCAGAGCGCGTTTACTCCGTTCGTAAACCGACCGACGAGCCGTCCAGCAGCTTCGTTCTGACGCTGTGGCTACGTATCGGGCGGACGCCACTGTCGTGCTTCATTGGATAGGATCAGTTGTGCCCTCGGTTTGGATGAGGTCTCGTGAACGTCGTGTGCTACTGGGACAGGGAACGAAGCGAGACGTGAACATTGCGAAACCGAACACGGATTACACAGTCGATAGCTCGCGTCGCGTTCGTGGTATCGTCTTATTCGTGGTATAGTAATGGCCGCTGTTGTCCGTGATGGAAGTGAGGCCCGGTCCGACAGCAGAGCGCGGACGGGTTCGACGATACCAATGACACGGAACAGTACTGCACTCACCGCAGTGGTCTCGAGCCGACTCGATACGTCCGTCACAACCGTCGATTGCCCCGCCGCATCCGACGTAACCGATGCAGCGTGGTCGCCGGCCGTACAGCCGGAGGTGATCGGCTGATGTGCGGGATTATCGCGCGGATCGGTCACGGGAGCGCGGCGGAGACGCTCCTCTCGGGGCTCGAGAACCTCGAGTACCGGGGCTACGACTCGGCGGGGATCGCCGTCCAGAACGGCTCCGGCGTCAAGGTGCACAAGTGCTCGGGAGAGGTCTCCGACCTCAAATCGACGTTGAGTACGCAGCCACACGGAAACATGGGGATCGGCCACACTCGCTGGAGTACCCACGGCCCACCGACCGACGAGAACGCCCACCCGCACACGGACACGGCAGGCGACGTCGCGGTGGTCCACAACGGCGTCATCGACAACTACGACGAGCTCCGGGCGAATCTCCAGGAGAAGGGCCACGAGTTCGACAGCGACACCGACACCGAGGTCATCCCACACCTCATCGACGAGTATCGAGACGCGACCGGTGACACCGAACAGGCCGTTCGCCAGGCCGTCGACACGCTCGAGGGGAGCTACGCGATCGCCGCGATCGTCGACGGCGAAGAGGCGGTCTACGCCGCACGGAAGGGGTCGCCGCTCGTCCTCGGGCTCGACGACGAGGAGTGGTACCTCGCCAGCGACGTCCCGGCGTTCCTCGATCACACCGACGAGGTGATTTACCTCGAGGATGGCGATCTGGTGGTCCTCGAGCCCGATTCCTACGAGATCACCGACCTCGCCGGCGACCCGGTCGAGCGATCGGTCGACACCGTCGACTGGGACCCGGAAGATGCGGGAAAAGGCGAGTACGACCACTACATGCTCAAGGAGATCCACAATCAGCCGACCTCCCTCGCCAATACGATCGAAGGCCGGGTCGAGGACGGTGATGTCTCCTTCGAGGCCCTCCCGCCGGGCTCGTTCGACGGGATCGAGTCCGTCCAGTTCGTCGCCTGCGGGACGTCGTATCACGCGGCGATGTACGGCAGCCAGCTGATCCGCGAGGCCGGGATTCAGGCCGACGTGCTCCGGGCCAGCGAGTACGAGGCGACGACCGCGCCGGTCGACGAAACCACGCTCACCGTCGCAGTCACGCAAAGCGGCGAGACCGCCGATACCCTCGATGCGGTCCGGACCGCGGCCGACCGCGGCGCGCGGACCCTCGCCGTCACCAACGTCGTCGGCTCGACGGTCGCCCGCGAAGCCGACGATGCGGTCTACATCCGTGCCGGCCCAGAAGTCGGCGTCGCCGCGACGAAGACCTACTCCTCGCAGGCGGTCACGCTCGCGCTCCTCTCCCAGCGCATCGCCGGTGACGTTCCTGACGCGACCCCCGCCGACGACCGAGCGGCGATGCTCGAGACACTCGCAGACTTGCCACAGCACGTCGAGACTGTCCTCAAGTCGACCCACGCCGAGACGCTCGCTCGAGACACCCTCGACAGCGAGTCGTTCTTCTTCATCGGCAGCGGGCCCGGTCACTCCGTCGCGCTCGAGGGTGCGCTGAAGTTCAAGGAGATTACCTACGAGCACGCGGAAGGGTTCGCCGCCGGCGAACTCAAACACGGCCCGCTCGCGCTGGTGACCGAGGAGACGCCGCTGTTTGCGGTCTACACGAGCGGTGACGACGAGAAGACGAAGACGAACGCGATCGAGGCCCGGTCCCGCGGTGCGCCGATCGTCGCTGTCGGACCCGACGACCACCCTCTCGTCGACGTCGCTGACGCACACCTGTCGGTCCCTGAGACCCACCCCGTCTGGGCGGGGCTGCTCGCGAACGTCCAGTTGCAGTTGCTGTCCTACCACGCTGCGAAGCAACTCGGGCGGCCGATCGATAAACCACGCAATCTCGCGAAAAGCGTGACGGTCGAATGATCGGCCCGTCTCACGGCTAACGTTTTTTCGCGGTCAGTTCGACGCCGCCGGTTTCCGTCTCGAAGCCGCGCATCGTGTCCCCTCGTACCGTCAGTGGCTACAGCGGTGGAGAGAAGCGGCGAGTTCGGACGCGCTTCAGTGTAGCGAGTCGCACCGCTCGAGCGGCAGAGCAGGATCACCATGACCGATTGCCTACTCTCGAACGGCGATCGGACAGGCTCTTCTCTCGGTACCCCTTCCCCCTGAACAGCTCGGCCCGTTGCCTGACCCAGCACTCGGCGAGACAGTTCGTGGAGAGACCGGGTCGACGGAGGGCCGGTTGTCGACTCGTGACTGTTGGATCGGCCTCGTCTCCGATAGCCCGCTCGAGGCCACCGAGGAGGTCCATCGGTGTCGCTGACGGTACAGTTCGTCAGGCTATGACGCGTTTCGCTGACGCCACCGCAGGTACCCTGCCGGTCGTCTCGACCGACGTGGGGGTCGTCTCCAACTGGGGAAGAACCAGCGTCCGGCGCTCGGTCTTCGCTACCGATCGGGGCTGATACGGTCTGCTGTACCGATTTACCGGCGTATCCGCGCCCCGTCCTGCGGATACGCCGGCAATGACTGACAGTAGTCCGTATGAACCAACAGCAGTCCGGTGTATCGAGACCGATAGCGATGATCGGTGTTCGAGACACGGCCCATCCGACGTACTCGAGCGGTCGATCAGCGACGTCTCGAACGGAGATGCGTACAGCCCGCCGTCTCGTAGAGCAGTATTCGGGCGAGGTCGAGGCCGTACTGCCGCCGACAAAACGAGAACCACGTCTTCACACGAACGACCGCCAATATACCACGGCTGGCGGTGCGCTGTGGTTAGCCGTCTTTCGACGCGAGTGTCAGCGTGATCGACTCGTCTCCGCCATCGATCGTTACAGTCTGCTCCGTGAACGTGTATCCGTCCGCGTCTGCGGAGACCGTGTACTCGCCGTCCTCGAGTTCGAACGTCGCCACACCATCGTCGTCGACCGCTTTCCCCTTTACCTTGCTCGAGCCGAGGAGGATGACCTCTGCGACCTCGACGGTCGCATTCTCGACTGCAGTGCCGTTCTCGTCCTTGACAGTCACCGCCAGCGTGTGCTTCCCACCGCTGTCGTCGGTGTCACTGTCGGCTTGGGTCTGTTGCTCGAGCGTCAGCGTGATCGTCTTATTTGCACCATCGACCTGAACGGTGGTTTCCGCGGGGTTGTATCCATCCGCGTTCGCAGTAACTGCGTACTCGCCGTCCTCGAGTACGAATTCCGCCTCGCCGGTCCCGTCGACCGATTTCGAGACGTTCGAGCCGGATCCGGGATCGACGGTAACGGTGGCGTTATCGATCGGAGTGCCGGTCTGCGATTCGATGACCGCCGTCAGCACGTGCGATTCGTCCGTATTGGTCTCATCGCCGCCGTTCTCGGTGTCTGTATTGTCGGATCCATCCGTTTGGGTGTCCGTGTTATCAGAGCCATCGGTTTGGGAGTCTGTGTCGTCAGATCCATCAGCCTGGGAATCTGTGCTGTCGTCCGTGTTGTCGGTCCCGCCGGTCTGGGTGTCTGTGCTGTCGGTACCGTCCGTTTCTTTCGTTTCGTTACTCGTCCCGCCGGCCCCGTCGGTGTCGGTCCCACCGCCATCGCCTATCGAGTCGCTGTCGGCCGTATCACCTCCGCTGTCAGTCGGCTGTCGGGCATCGTCGATTCTGTCGCTGACCGATCCGACGGCGCTGCTAACGGAGGCACCGCTTGCGGCAAGTACCATACCAGCCAGCAGGAACACGATGCCACAGACGGTGAGCAAGATCTGGACGCTACGCTGAATCGATCGGGTCTCCGTTCGGTGTTGTTGGGCATTGCGGCGCATTATCAGTGATTTTAGATTTAGAATCCAGTGTCGGTGGGTTACACGCCTGCCGGCTTGTCGACTATCGATGCTGGTCGGAGCCGATCAACTGGCGGCCAGCCGGTCGTGTCCGTGGTCTGGATACCAGCCACTGCTGTCGGAACTAGAACGCTGTCCGGACGATTCCGGGTTAGCAGTCTGCTCGAGGTGTGCTGCTTACTATGCCGTCCGTCAGACACTGGTCTGCGAGATTTCATTAGGCGGCGATTCTACTGTTTGGGGGATCACTATAGGCATCATAAGGCTGTTTCAATTACACAACCGGCTGCCGTCACGCGCTGACGGACGCGAAATGTCGATCCGCCTGCTGACCGTTCGCGGTGTGTAGACGGAACTGCACACCAGACATACTGTCGTGCGATCTTGGCACAGCAGCAAGAACCACTGCAAGTCACCAGCCGTGGCTGCGCTCGGCCGGTCAGTCACGGTAGACCATATACCCTCTCGTCTCGGCGAACTCGAGTTCGGTATCGCCGACGACCTCGAAGGCGTACTCAGGTCCGTCGTAGTTGACGACGACCTGCGTGTTCTCGACGGTCAGCTCCATGTCGGATCGGCTCGTCCGACACTGGCGGTCGGGATAACTGCGAACGTGATGCTGCGTACTACCAGATGGGTGATCGCAACAGGGTGGAGAGACAGCGACTTACTCGTTGAGATGGGACCGGTACCCTTTGGGCTCGAAGCCGCGGCGACAGATCACGCGCTTGCGACCGACAGTGATGGCGCTGATCTGGTCGTCGGCTTCCATACGATCGATGACGTCCTCGAGATGATCCTGTGACCAGTCAGTTTCGTCTAGAATGGTGGATTGATCGACGCGGCCGCCGCGTTTGACGAGCAGTCGGAGAACCTTGTCTTCGTCCGGGAGGTCGTGTTCGTCGACGCCGTATTCGATTTGCTCGGCATAACTCAACGTTTCGTCGTCGGCTGCCGGACTCGAGTCTGCGTCTGCGTCCGGTGTCGTCCCGGACTCGTCCGATGTGGACTCGTCGGTCGAACTGCGCCAGAGAGACGAGAGACGGGCCCGGAGTGCGTCGAATACCATCTATTGATCACCGTCCATTGGGTCTGTCACAACTTGTACGCCCACCTACCTTGATTTTATGTTTTATGAATGGCATGGGTAGTGTCCGTCGGAGATGTCGTAGCTATCGTGACGGTGCGGGTATCAAATAGCGGCCGCCTTGCGACCCGCAAGTCGGTTATCACATTCGACAGCCGACAGGTCCGCCGACATCACGAACGGCGGCTCACTCGAGTCGGGAGCCGTCGTAGTCGTCGGCGAGCGCATCGAGAGCCTCGTGGTGGTTCGTCGAGTGGGGCGCGGTCAGCGGCGAGACACTTACTTTCCCCTCGACGACGGCCCGGCGGTCGGTTCCCGGCGGGTCGGGGAGCGCGTCTGGCGTCATGTCGTCCCAGACGCGGTCGTGAAGCGTGACGTGTGTGCCGTCGCGTTCGGCGTCCATCTCGTAGCGCTTCGAGGGACGGGTGATCTCGAGTGGCGCGGGCTCGCCGTCGGGCAGCGGGACGTTGACGTTGAGGTAGGCGGCGTGCTCGAAGACGCCGGCCTCGAGCGCACGCTCGGCGAGATAGGACGTGACGCGGGTCGCTTCGGCGTAGTCGTCGGCCGTGATCTCGACGTCCTCGAACGGGGTGTCGTCGACGGGGACGTACAGCGAGGTCGCGATCGCGGGCACGTCGAAGAAGGCGGCTTCGACGGCCGCGCTGATCGTCCCCGAGCGCCCGAGGACGTACTCGCCAAGGTTCGCGCCCTTGTTACAGCCCGCGACGACGAGGTCGGGAAACGGGCCGAGTTCCGCGAGGCCGGCGACGACGCAGTCGGCTGGCGTCCCGTGGACGGCGTAGCCGAGTTCGTGGTCGTCGACCTCGACTTCGTGTGAGATCGACCGCCCGCACGCGCTCTGGTCGCCGGCGGGCGCGACGACAGTCACGTTTGCGTGTTCGGAAAGGGCGTCGTACAGCGCCCGGATACCGGTGCTGTCGATCCCGTCGTCGTTGGTCAGCAGGATCTCGAGGTCGTCGCTCATGTCAGTGCCGTCGGGCAGCGATGCGAAAAGGTCACCGCTTCCGGCACTTGAGTTATACGGACTCCTGTACGTCAGTGCCAGTAGGACCGCAGGACGGTCGCAGTCCCACCGGTCACTCGGTACAGCAGACCGTATCAGGCGAGTCGGTCGACAATCGTCTCCTCGTCGACGACCAGATTGTAGGCTTCCTCGTCGTCGTTCCAGAGCGCGAGGATCCGCTCGAACGAACAGACCTCGCCGTAGTCGGCCTCGAGCAGCGGCCGGTTGAGCGACGTTTCGTTGGTCACGACGGCGTAGTGGTCGATCTCCTCGCTGCCGTCGCTGATCTTGAAGATGGGGTTCGACCGACCGCCGTAGCCGCCGTCGTCGGCCTCGCTCAGCGATCGGCTGAGCTTCGCCGCGACGAGGTCGATCCGGTTGGTAACGTGGCGTTCCATCTCGGCCATCTTCGCCCACTTGCTGGTCTCGAGGGCCATATCGATCCGCCGACGGCCGTCCAGGCGCAGCATGGAATAGGAAAACTGGACGTCGACGTTGACGAACTCGCCGGGTGCGTGTGCATCCTCGTCGGCTGGCGTGGCCTCGTCGAGACGGCGCTGGAATCCCGGCACGGCGAGATCCGGCCGCACGTCGAACGACCAGCCGCGATCCGAGGGCGTGTCGCCGGACCAGAGCCGGACGGTAGGGCCGTAGACGGTCACCTCGCCGAGGCAGTGGTCGGCTACGTCTGTGCCATCGTCCGTGTCCCCAGTGCTCCCGAGGTCGACCGCATCTCGGTCCCATAGCCGCTGACCCTCGAGGTCGCGTTCGACCTCGCGCAGCCCCACGCTGGTGTTTTTGTCCGCAGGAGCCATCGCGAGCAACGTCCCGTCGGGTGCGAGCGTCTCGAGGAACGACCGTGTCACTGCAGCGGGCTCGTCGAGTTCGCTCAATACGTTACAGGCGAGGACGAGATCGAACCCGTCGTCGGGGGCAGTCGGATCGAATCCGTCGCTGGCGGCGTCGCTCGGGTCGAACGCTTCCGCGGTGGTCCGGTGAATCGTCGTGTGGACGTTTCGCCCGGTTTCGGCGAGCAGATCCTCGAGGACGTCCGCGACCGCGCTGGGTTCGATCGCGTGGTAGTCGACCAGCGCGTCGTCGGGGAGGAAGTCACAGAGCCCGAGTGCGGGGCCGCCGACGCCAGCGCCAACGTCGAGAACGCGAAGCTTTCGGCCCAGCAGCCCACGATCCGCGAGGTCGTCGAGCGCGTACTGGACGGCGGCGTAGTAGCCCGGCAGGTGATAGATCGCGTAGCCTGCCGCCACGTCGTCGTCGTACTCGACCGAGCGGCCGTCGAGGTAGTCGGCTTTGAATCGCCGGATTGTCGACCGGAGCAGATCGCCAGACGCCCCTTCGTACCAGTTTGGCCCATAGCGGTCGGCCAGCAGGTCCTCGAGCCGGCGTTCGTAGTCGGCCGGGAACCGCTCAACTGGCCCTCGAGAAGGTCGAACCGAGTCGTCGTCGACAGGGACGAACGTCCCATCGTCTTGCTCGAGCAAGCCGAGGTCGGGAGCTTCCTCGCGAAGGAGCTGTTTGACGACCGCCGGATGCGGCGCTCCCTCGATGTAGTCGGCGATCTCGTCGGGGTCGATCGGTCGGACGTTACGTAGATACTTCGCGTTCGAGCGCACGACCTCGCGGTGGTCACTCATGTCGTCTTCCCCTCAGTGTTGTGCCGCTCGTCGTGTCCATCGTGCCAGTTCGCAGCCGCCGCTTGGTACAGCGCCTCGAGGTCGTCAGCATCGGCAGCAGCGATCTCGGCCGCAGCGTCGGCGACGGCGTCGGCACCGTCGAAGGTCGCCTGAATATCGGCGTAGACTCGCGGCGTCCCCGCCGTCACCTGTGTGGCGAGTCGTTCCATCGTCTCGTAGATCGGCGTCTCGAACCCCTCGGGGACCGACTCCGCCGCGAGGGCAAAGGAGAGAACCGCAGCGTGGGTCGCCGCTTGCACGGTCTCCATCGCCTCGTCGTGCTCCGCAGCCGTCGTCTCGAGTAAGTCGTTGCCACGGGCCTCGAGCGTCGCGAGTACCTCGTCGGTCATCGGCCCCGATCGATCGCGAACGACGGCGATCGAGCCGGGTGCCCGTTCGGGTGCAAACAACGGGTGGAGGCTGGCCCGTTCGACAGCTGGCGCGTGGCGTTCCATCGCTTCGAGCGCGGGTTCCATCACGCCCGAGACGTCGACGATCGCTCGCTTGGCCCGCGTGGCCTGGGCGGCGATCACCTCGGCCACGTGGGTCATCGGCACCGCGAGACAGACGACATCGTAGGTCGTCTCTCCCTCGAGATCGGCGACAGCACCGCCGACGGCGTCCGCCGCAGCCGCCGCGGCGTCGCCGTCGATATCGGCGAACGCGACCTCGGCGTCGACGGCGTCGCCGAACCACGTTCCCATCGACCCTGCGCCGACGATCAGTACGTCCATTGCTTGCTCCTACCTGCCGGCGTTGCAAAAGCCGTTCGATCGATACGCATGCAGGAGCAGCGATACCCGTCGTTGTCGCATTCGGTACTGGCTCACATCATCTCAGCTGAACGTCAGAATATACAAGTTATTTGAATCGAGACTGTCTGTATGGATCCCGGCCAGTTGCTGTCCGTATTGCTCATCGCGGGGGCCGGCCTCATCGTGCTCACGACCTATCCGTATCTAGCGACCGGTATCGCGTACCGCGATCGTGATAACGGCCTGTCGTATATCCTGTTTCTCATGGGCGTCGCGGTCTGGAACGGACTGTTCGCCGCACAGGCCCTCGATCCACGGCCGATCGTGAAGGGGTTTTTCTTCAGCATCGCGACGCTGGGCGCCGTCCTGGCCGGACTGGGCTGGCTGCTGTTTGCCAGTACGGCGAGTAGCACACCGCTTCTCGATCGCCGCCAACTGGTCTATCGCGTCGTTGCCCTGCTCGCTGGGATCGACATCACGCTCGCGATCACCACCCCGACACACTCGCTGTACTGGACCGTTACGGACACGCCACCCGTCTCGCTCGCCTTTACTGGCATCGTCCCGAACGTCGGCTACTGGCTGCACACGGTGTTTCTCACGGCCCTGTTCGGTGTCGGCGCGGCCCTGTTCGGTCGTGCATGGCAGAACGGAACCGACGTTGCATACACGCGTCTGTATGCGCTTGCCGGGTTCACGACGGCAGTGGCGATCCTTGGGAGCAGTGTCCTGCTTCCCGGCACCACGTCGATCGCGCCGCTTGCTGCAGGGTGTCTGACGACGATCGGCTGGATACAGGCCCAGCAAAAACGATATCTTCGGCTCCCACGGCCATACCGGTGGCTGAGCAACTTGCTTCGGTGACGGTCCGCTACTTCACCCTAACAGTGTCAGCCAACAGTCTACTGTAGGGCCGGATCAAAACTACGCCCATGACACGCATCGGGATCGTCGGGGCTGGTGTCGGCGCAGCAGCCGCGACGTACGCCCTTGAGGAAACGCGCGACGACGTGACCGTGACAGTATTCGAGAAATCGGGCGGGCTCTGTGGCCGGGCCGCGACCAGACGCCGCGACGAGATCGTCTACGACTACGGCGCGAACTACGTCAAATCCGACGACGAGCGAATTGTCGAGTTGCTGACAGAGACGCTCGACACCGAGGGGCTGGTCGACGTGACCGAGCCGGTGTGGACGTTCGACCACACGGGCGAGGTGTCGCCGGGCGATGGCCGCGACGAGCACAAGTGGACCTACCGCCAGGGATTGACCCAGATCGCAAAGCGGCTCTTTGCACGCACCGACGCGACCGTCCACCGCAAGACGCGCGTCGAGACGATTAGCCGGACCGCGGACGAGACGTGGGAACTCGAGGACACCGCTGGAACCCGTTGGGGCCCCTTCGACGTCCTGCTCCTCAATCCGCCAGCCCCCCAGACCGCCGATCTGCTGCGGACGGCCGATTGGGAGAGCGACGCCCGCGATGCCCTCCTCTCGGCCGTCGACGGTGTTCCCTACCGAACGGTCTGGACCGGGATCTTCCACTACCCGTTCGAACTCGAGCGTCCCTACTACGCGCTCGTGAACGCGGACAAAGCACACGCGGTGGGCTGGGTCGGTCGCGAGGAGTGCAAACCCGGCCACATCCCCGATGGCGAGTCGCTACTGGTCGTCCAGGCTACCCACGAGTGGTCGGTCGACCACTACGACGAGCCACCGGCCGAGACTCTCGAAGAACTCGCGGCGCTGACCGCCGACCTCGTCGGCGACGAGCGCCTGCGCGACCCGGACTGGACGGACCACCAGGGCTGGCGGTACGCGCTTCCGGAGGGCGGGGTGTCCCGCGAGCCACTCGAGCGGGCCGAACGCGACGGCCTGTACTGTCTCGGCGACTGGGTCGCCGGCGAGGGACGCATCCACGCCGCGCTCCGAAACGGCCTCGCGGTCGGCAAGCGAGTCGCCGACACCGACCTATAGCGCGGCGGTCGCTTCGTCGATCACCTCGGTATCGACGAAGACGACCACGTGATCGTCGCCCTCGACAACAGTCTCACCCCGTGGCGTGATCAGTTCCTCGTCGCGGGTGATCGCCCCGATGACGATTCCATCCGGGAGGTCGGCCATCGCCTCCTCGATCTGCGTCTCGAAGAGTACGCTGTCGCGGCCGACCTCGATCTCGAGGACTTCGGCGCGGTCTGACTCGAGCATCGCGACGTTTTCGGTTCGTCGGGCGCGGGTAAAGCGGGTGATCTCCTCGGCGGTGACGAGACGCGGGTTGACGCCGACGTCGAGCCCGACCGTCTCGAAGAGGTCGACGTATTCGCCGGCATCGACGACGCCGATGGTTCGCTCGACGCCGACCCGCTTTGCGAGCAGCGAGACCAGCAGGTTCTTTTCGTCGCTATCGAGGGCAGCGACGACGAGGTCGGACTCGTCGACGTGTTCGCGGACGAGAAAGTCGATGTCGGTCGCGTCGCTTTGCAAGACCATCGTTCTCGGCAGATTCTCTGCCAGTTCCCGCGCCCGTGCAGGGTCTTGCTCGATGAGTCGCGTGTCGATCCCCTCGGCTTCGAAGAGTCGGGCGGTCTGTGCGGCGATCTCACCGCCGCCGACGATGACGATCTCGCGGACGTCCTCGAGCGAGGGGGGTGGAGTCACGAAATCGGCAAACGCACGGACGCTCTCCACGGAGCCAATGACGACGACGGCGTCGCCGGGTTTGATGATCGTCTCACCGGCCGGAACGATGACGTCGTCGTCACGCAAGAGGGCGGCAAACGTCAACGACTCGTAGCGGGCGGCATCAGATACCGTCTCGCCGGCGATGGGACTGTCCGCCATCACCTCGAACTCGGCCATCCGAACGAGGCCATCCGAGAAGGTCTCGACGTCGTGTGCGCCGGGCAGTCCAGCGATCCGGACGATCGACTGGGCGGTCTGGAGGTTCGTTCCGACCATGAAATCGACGCCGAACGCCCCCTCGGATCGCTCCCAGGTCCGCAACAGCCCCGTCTGCTTGACGCGAGCGATCGTGAACGGATCGCCGACGGCCTTCGCCGCCCCGCAGATGACGATGTTCGTCTCGTCGATGTCGGTGCTTGCGATGACCAGATCCGCGTTCTCGATGCCGGCTTCCTCGAGCGTCTCGATGGCGGTGCCGTCGCCCCGGACGGTCAACACGTCGTGGGAGTACGTGATCGCCTCGATCCGGCTCGGATCCGTGTCGATGACGACGACGTGGTGGTCGTGCTCGAGGCTGGCGGCGATGTTCGAACCGACCTGCCCCGCACCGACGACGATCACGCGCACCGGCGGCTCACCCGCGACGATCGCGGACGCGAAACGGCGTGGCTCCGGCTCATGGTCTCGCTATCGGGTCCCGCCAGTAAGTCGGTTGGCCCTGCACTCGACTCGTGAACCGACCGGCCGGGCTAGCCGTCGGCAACAGTCACTGAAGGAGGGTCAGGGCATCTCGTGGACCGTCAACTCGACGTCACGCCGCTGGCCCTCGATGTCGGTGACAAGTCGCTCGACGACGGTTTCCGCCTCCGCGAGCAGTTTGGGCTCGACCTTGTCGATGACCCAGTCTAACGAGACGAACCGCGGCAGCGAGATCGCGTTCGTGTTCGCCGAATGGGGGTTATAGATGGCATCGAAGTAGATCCGACTCGCCGTCGGAGCGTCCGCCGGTGCCGACTCCGGTTCCGGTTCGACGCGCCACTCGCCACGGGCGTCGATGTCGTTGACCAGCCGCCACTCGAGCGAATGCGGCGGCGTAATGTCGATCACCTTCGAGCGGGCAGTGTAGCTGAGCTTCCACCACGTCAGCGTGAGGTCGTAGACCGAGCCGACGTCGCCGTCGCCGTTGATCCGGACCTCTTTCAGGTGGTCCGTGTACCGCGGATAGTCGGCGAACGAGCGCACGTGCGGGAACACCTCCTCGGGTGACCGGTGGGCGAGCGTACTGAGGAGAATCCTGTCCACACCCATGTTAGGGGGTATTCAAACGTAAGGATTGCTGTAGAACCAGTCGCTGTACAGGCCGGCAGACAGTAGTCCGTAACTACTCAACACCTCCCGTGCGATCGTGCCAGGCCCGTGCTATCCGCAGCCTCATACGGGTGACTGTTCAGTCAGTTCCGGTGCAACCGCGACCCGCACTGCGGTCCCACCGGTACATCGGTACAGCAGACCGTATCAGTCGCTCGAGGCCGATCGCGATCCCGTGTCATTCTCCCGGAGCGCGTCGATGCGGGCCTCGATTGGGGGATGCTGGGTCGCGAGGCTGTAGAACAATCCCGCCTCGAGGCGAACGTCGTTCGCGTCGGCAAGCGTCTCGAGGGCATCGACCATCGCCTCGCGACCGGCGGTACTCGCCGCGTAGGCGTCTGCACGGAACTCCTGCCAGCGTGCGAGTCCGCCCAGCAAGAAGACGCGATACAGCACGTAGACTCCAAGAAGCGGAACAAAGTAGCCGACGAAGCCGAACGTCACCGCCAACCAGCCGAACCCGACGTGCTGGGCGACGAGCGCCCAGGCGCCAAAGACGGCAACGGTGAGTATGCCGCGCTGCCAGAGGTGACGGCCCGCGACGTGGCCGAACTCGTGAGCGAGGATCGCTCGGAGTTCGTCGTCGTCGCACTCATCGAGGAGATAGTCCGTCAGAAAGACGTACTGCAGTCCGGGGAGCGTGCCAGCGACGAGCGCGTTCGCAGTCTTGGTCGACTCGCCCTCGAGCAGGTAGACCCCGCGGGGACTGTGGCCTGCCGCGTCACAGAGGCGCTCGACGCGTTCGCGACGCTGTCCCTCGAGCGGGTCGTGCGTCCGCGTAAGGACGAGCAGGTACGGCGAGAGACCGAAGCCGACGAAAACGAGGACGCCGAGCGCGGCGACGAGGACGAGACGCGACACGCTACCGGTCGAGACGAGCGCGATGAATCCGCCGATTCCGAGCACTGCCGTGCCGATCGCGACCATCAGGGCGACGGCCACTCGGCTGACGCGTCGCCATGCCGACATCGTCGTTGCCCGGAGCGAGCGGACCGTCGGATACGTGGCGAGTGCCATCGACACGAGCGGGACGGCGACGATGCCGAACGAGATCAGTACGATCGCCGCGAACTCGAGGAGCGCGATCCCGAACAGGTGGGGCCCTGCTGCCGCGACACGAGCCGTCGTTCGGTCCATCAACCCAAACGCGTATACGCCAAGCAGCGCGAGGGCCGGCAGTCCGAACCCCGCCGCCTGCTGAATGCGATTGAGACGATGTAAACGGTCTTCGGTCGGTGCATCCATCGCCTCGACGCGCCGAGCGTACGCTCGAAGTCCGAGGAACGGCCCGACCGCGAGGGCGAGTATGAACGCAGCGACGGCAAGCATAGCCTGCGGATCGATAACACTATTCAAAGTTATGCGTCGCTTTCGACGCGAAACGAGTTGAAACGGGGACCGTCTTGTGCACAGTCACCCGGCGGACGGTAAACGGATGGCAGGCACCAAGGCAACGCCAACCGCACCGAGGAGACGGACAGCTGTCAGTGAGTGGCACCGCGATCCCGAGCCGTCCTACGGTCACGCCGACACCTCGTGACAGCAGACCGCGTCGCGCTCTCGCTGTCACCGGCCGTCCGACTGCCGGCGCTGATCAGGACGTCCCGACGCCGTCGACGGGATCGACACCGTGCCCCGTCTCGGCAGCATGACTCTCCAAGACACTGATCTCGAATTCGACACGTTCACCGGCGAGTTCGTGATTGAAGTCGACCGTTACGGTCTCGTCAGCCACGTCGACGATCCAGCCGATCTCGCCGGTCTCGCTCTCGACGAGTTCGCCCACCTCGGCGTCCGTCTCGCTACGGGCCTCGATTTCCTCGCGGGGAACCGTGACGATGGCATCCTCGTCGACGGTCCCGTAGGCCGATTCGGGCTCGAGGACGACCGTTTTCGTCTCGCCCTCAGCCATCCCCTCGACGGCCTCGTCGAGCCCCGGGAGGACGTGTCCCTCGCCGACGCGGAACTCGAGGGGCTTGAAATCACGAGTGTCGTGGTAGATCCCCTCCTCGAGGGCGACGTCGACGTCGGTCGTCTCGAACACCTCTCCTGCCTCCGGGCCGCCGACGAGGCGACCGGTCAGATGGACGATAGCGATGTGACCGGGTTCGATCATGACTCCTCGACGGTGCAGTCGACGGCGTGGGGCATGTAGGCGTTGTTGCCGTAGCCGCTCTGGTTCCACGGATACTGGTCGTCCGCGATACTGCGGAGCTGGGCGTCCGGATCGGAGATCGTCGCTGGCTGTGTGTAGCCCCGGTCGTCGGTCGCCCGCGAGGCGAGCGTGTGGTCGCCCGTCGACGGGTCTTCCCAGACGTAACGGAACTGCCGCCAGCCCGAGCTACCGTCGACCGGGCCGAAGAACTCGGCTTCACCCCACGAGTCGCCGCCATCGGTCGAGACCTCGACCATGTCGAGGCCGTCGTCGCCGGCCCACGCGACGCCGATGACCTCGATGGTGCCGGCGGGTGACGGTGAGACGGTCTGTCCCTCGCCCGGATAGCCGATGAGCGATTTCTCGACCTGGTCGTACATGTAGGCGTTGTTGATCGCGTCGGTCTGTTCCATCTGCTCGCGCGTGTCATAGACCGGGATGTCTTCGTAGTGTTCCGCGCCGTCGTCTTCTTCGGGGACAATCCGGTAGGAGTACTGCTGCCAGTGGGTGTAGGTCCGCTGTCCGTCTTCGGGGGCCCCCTCTTCTTCCCACTCGTCGCCGATGACCATCGTTTCCATGACGTGCATCCGGTTGACCCACTTGACGTTGTTACAGCCGAACCAGCCGGGCACGAGCAGCCGAACCGGGAACCCGTGATCGGGCGAGACCGGCGACCCGTTCATGTTGTACGCCAGCAACGTGTCATCCAGCACCTTCTCCATCGGGATCGACCGGGTAAAGACGTCTTCCCCCTCCGGATGTTCGCCACCCATCACCGTGAGGAAGTACCCTTCGCCGGTCTCGGCTCCGTAGTACTCGAGGATCTCCGAAACCGGCGTCCCCGTCCAGACGGTGTTGCCGACCGCGCCGAACGTCCACTGGTTGCCTCCTACCTTCGGGTCGAAGTACGACCGGCCGTTGCCGGCACACTGCATCGTGTGAGTGACCGAATCAGTGCTAAAGGAGTGTTTGATCTCCTCCATCGACAGGTCGACCTCGTCGTCGACGAGGCCGGTCAGTGAGACCGACCAGTCCGACTCCTGGATGTCGGGCGTCGGGTAGTGATTCCGGATGTAGTGTTCCTCGCGTGGCGTGATGTAATCCGTGTACGTCGATCTGGCGGCTGCCTCCGCGTTCTCCGGCTCCGGCGAGAGGATGCGCAGGCCTGGATAGCGCTCCTCGAGTGATGGGCCTCCATCCCCGCCGTCCGATCCGTTGGTGTCGCCACTCTCTGCACAGCCGGCGAGCACGCCGACGCCGGCCAGCGCCCCGGTCGCCATCAGAAATCGCCGTCGTTCGACGAACCGATCGCGTCGCGAACCGTCCGCTGACCCGTTCCCCTCGCTCGATTGCTGACGAGACATGCTGTGTGTTGTCCACGGTAGACAGTATCAAACATTGGCTGGTCCACACCAACCCTATTCGGAGACGGTCACCGTTCCGACCATCCCCTGTCCGGCGTGGGGTGTGCAGACGTAGACGTACTCGCCGGGAACGGTAAACTCGTGTTCGAAGGTTTCGTCGACGGCCATGATGGCGAAGTGATCGTCCCCTTCGTAGGACGTAAACGGCTCTGCATCGTCGGGGTTTTCGCACTTCGGGGAGGCATCCGGATGGCTCGTAACGTTGTGTCCTTCACTCAACGCAGTCCACCTGACCGTCTCTCCGGTCGCGATCTCGATTTCTTCGGGCTCGAATCGAAGGCGTCCCTCCGGGCCGACATCGACGTCGGTGACGCCGTTTTGTCCGTTCGCGCCATCCGTTCCGTTCTGATCACCGTCTTCGCCACCGGAACAGCCCGCAAGTGTCGTTCCGAGCGCCACCGTGCCAGCCGTCCGAAGGACCGTGCGTCGTTCGATCATCGTACAGACCACCGCAAGTCCCCGGTCCGCATAGATCCTGAATTGGCACAGACCAACCGCAACCCTCCCGAGACGCGGCTGTAACCGATCGGGTACGTCACCACCGTTCGACCACTCGTCTCGGATCGGAAGTTCGGGCGACCATCGGAACGATTTTTCAGTCCGCCTCGAGCGTTACCGAGAGGACGGACACCGTATTAAAATAAATAATACATATATAACGACGCGTGTGGTGTATTACCACATGCGCGAGCTGACTTTCGAACTCGAGTATCAGGATGGGGTCGATCCCGTGATGGATACGTTCATGGAGTATCCAACGCTGTCCTCGGATTCGATCGCCAGTTGTGTCCGCCGGGATCGGCTGTGGTGTATCGAGCGGTTCGTGGGACCCACAGCGGCACTCGATCGGATCGAGCGCCTCAGACTCGAGGCGGAGACGCCGACCGAGGAGATGACGACGACGGACTGCGATGCGGTTCGACAACACGAGGTTCTCGAGCGGTCCTCGACGACAGTCGTCTTCTACTCGTTTCTGAAACGACTCCACACCTGTAACTCCGTGGCAGCCCTCGCGGCCAGACATCTCGATCTCGGTCTCGTCTGTCAGTCACAGCGACGCGGGAACTGTCACGAGTGGCGGCTGCTCATGCCGTCGGACGAGAACGTCGACGTGTTCTCGGAAAAAGTCCAAACGCATCTCGGTGACGGGATCCGATTTACGATCGGTCGACTCGGCGATGCCGAGCAGTTGAACTACGACTCGCTGGCGACCGTCTCGATGCCTCACGAACAGCGAGCCACGCTCCGGGCAGCCATCGAACACGGCTACTACGAGACGCCACGGGAGATCACCATCAGCGAACTCGCGACCGTTCTCGACGTACCCCAGTCGACGGTTTCCTATCGCCTCCGGCAAGCCGAAGCGCAACTCGCCAAGGGCTACCTCCATCGCTCCGACGACGAGTTCCGTACACGGGCCGCACACACTACGTGATCACGGTCGCTTCACCGGGCTCGAGGTTCGGTCACGCGAGACGCCCCCACGCGATGTGCTCCCAGAGCCGTTCGTACGCGTAGTACGTCCCGGTCTTGACCACGTTAGCCACGAGGCCAATATCGATGGCAGTCCGTACGTCCCCGAGGACGACCCAGGCGACGACGACGGTGACCGCGACCATCAGGAGCCGATAGCCCAGCGTCTTGATCACCGCCCGCTTTCGCGCCTGAAACGGACGAGGCGTGCTGTCCGTTGATTGGGCCATACTACCAACCACCACGATCGGGGGTTTAAATGTAACCGATACCAGGTTCGTTATTGCCTTCGTGTAACCATAAGTGATTTCTCCTCTTCCAACGGTCACGTGCGGATCGGCATAGCCGTGTGCATCACGTAACGAGCGCCGGCTAGCATGATAATCTTCTATACGCGGCCTCGACAAGCGCGAGCCATGCGAGACGTCTGTATCGTCGGCGGCGGCACCGCCGGCCTCGCCGCGTCGATCTTCACCGCCCGCGCGGGACTCGACACCCTCGTCATTGACGGGGGCGAATCGATCCTCGCGCGCAACGCCAGCCTCGAGAACTACCCCGGCTTCCCGAACGGCGTCGATGCCCGTCGGTACCTGCAACTCACCCGCGAGCAGGCCCAAAACGCAGGTGCCGGATTCGAACTCGGGCGCGTGACGCGTGCTGAACCGATTGATGAGACGGATCTCGAGGCGGGCTTCGTCCTCGAGACCGAAGGCGGCGACCCGATCGAAACACGGCGTGTGATCGCGGCCTCGTGGTCGGACAGCGAGTATCTCGTCCCACTCGATGTCGGCCGCATCCAGCGCGGGAGCAAACACTTCGTCGACACCGACGACGCCGGTCGGACGGCCGTCGACGGCGTCTACGCCGCAGGCCGACTCGCGGACGAACCCCATCAGGCGATCGTCGCCGCCGGCCACGGCGCGAAAGTCGGGCTCGCCGTGATCCACGACTCGGACGCGAACTTCTATCACGACTGGGTCGCCCCCGAAGGTTACTTCACCGGCCGGGGCCGCGAGGTGCCGCCGGGCTGTGAAGAGATCGACGACGCGGAACGACACGAGCGCGACGAGACCGCGAGAGCGCGCATGCTCGAGGCTTTCGCGGAACCGTTAGACGAGGTGCCAACGATGCACCCGAGTGTCGAGGACGACTAAGTCATACGGACTGCTGTCAGTCAGTTCCGGCGCACCCGCGACCGTCATGTGGGTGCGCCGGAAATCGTGGCAGCAGACCGTATCAGCCACGCGACGCGACCGTATCCTTTTGCTGAATGCGTGCGTCGACTCGATCGATGGAAGTCGCCATCCTCACCGTCGGCGACGAAGTACTCGCCGGGGACATCGCGAACACGAACGCGCAGTGGCTCGCGACCCGGTTGACCGACAGCGGCGCGACCGTCGACCGAATTCTGACGATCCCGGACGATCGCGACCGCATCGCGGCGACGATCCGGGAGTGGACGACCGACGTCGACGCTGTGATCGTGACCGGTGGCCTCGGCGGCACCCACGACGACGTTACCGCCGACGCGCTCGCGGACGCGTTCGACCGCGAGCTGGTCGTCGACGAGGCCGTCCGGCAGGACGTCATCGAGACCGTTGCGGCGTACCGAGATCTCGACCCTGAAACGGTTACGGCTGAAGAACTCGACTTCGACGTCGACGCGTGGGCAGCGCTGCCCGCGGGGAGCCGTCCGCTACGCAATCCAGAGGGGCTGTGCCCCGGCTGTGTGCTCGAGACCGTCTACGCGTTCCCGGGCGTGCCCGCGGAAATGCGGGCGTTGTTCGAGCAGGTCGCCGCGGAGTTCGATGGCGAGACGATCTCGCGGATCGCGTACACGCCCCAGCCGGAGGGGACGATGGCCGAGGCCATCGACGGCGTTCGCGAGCACTTCGACGTGACGATCGGCAGCTATCCGGCGACGGAGCGACGAAATCGGCTGAAGGTGACCGGCACCGATCCCGCAACCGTCGATGCGGCCCTCGAGTGGCTCGCCGATCGGGTCGACCTCGTGGCCGAGGAGTAGAATACGTGTCGGCGACGCCTCGCTACGCTTAACACACCCCGAGAGAGAGTATCAGACGAATGCTCGAGGGAGTCAACGTCGCGCTCGGAGTGACGGGGTCGATCGCGGCCGTCAAGACGGTCGAACTGGCCCACGAGTTGCGACGCCAGGGTGCCACAGTTCGCGGGGTGATGACCGGCAGTGCCCAGGGGATCATCCACCCCTGGGCCGTCGAGTTCGCCACCGACAACGACGTGGTCACGGAGATCACGGGCAGCGTCGAACACGTCGACCTCTGTGGGTACGACGGCTGGGCCGACGTCTTTCTCATCGCGCCGGCGACGGCAAACACCGTCGGCAAGATCGCCGGTGCCGTCGACGACACGCCCGTGACGACGTGTGCGACGACCGCACTCGGTGCCGATACGCCGGTCGTGATCGCCCCTGCGATGCACGAACCGATGTACGACCACCCCGGCGTGCTCGAGGCCATCGACACCGTCGCCGAGTGGGGCGTCGACTTCGTCGACCCGCGCATCGAGGAAGGGAAGGCCAAGATCGCCAGTGAGGAGGCAATCATCTCTGATGTAGCTCGTGCGGCCGGCGACCGCCCGCTCGCGGGCGAGCACGTCGTCGTGACCAGCGGGGCGACCAGCGAGTCGATCGATCCCGTCCGCGTCATCACGAACCGCTCGTCGGGGAAGATGGGCCGCGCCGTCGCGAAGGCCTGCTACGTCCGTGGTGCGGACGTGACGCTCGTCCACGACGGTCCCGACGTGCCCTACGCCGCGGTTCGACAGGTCGAAAGCGCCGCGGAGATGCTCGCGGCTACCCGCGAGGCCTGCGCGGATGCCGACGCGCTCGTCTCAGTGGCCGCCATCAGCGATTACACCGTCGAGGCGAGCGACGAGAAGTTGCGTTCGGGGCAGGATCTCACGCTCGAGCTCGAGCCGACGCCGAAACTCATCGACGAGATCCGCGCCGAGTATCCCGAGCTGCCGATCATCGGCTTCAAGACCGAAACCTCCGGTGACGAGGGGGCGATGGTCGAACAGGCTAGAGAGACCTTGGAGCGAGCCGGGCTCGCCTTTGTCGTCGCCAACGACGCGAGCGTGATGGGGAAAGAGACGACACGTGCCCTGCTCGTCCACGCAGACGACGCCGCTCGCTACGAGGGGACGAAGATCGGACTGGGCGGCGAGATCGCCGACTCGATCGCAGCAGTACTCGGAGTCGGGTCGACAGGCGGCTGATCTCGTCACAGGCTCGTCAAGACAATTATATGGGTGGGATTCATTCGTTCGAACTAATGAGTATTCGATCTGATCAAAGGGGAGCACTAGACCGGGTCGGTTTGGCAACGCGAGGTGACTGAAGTGGCACAACAGCTACGGACCGACGACGGTTCGACGGCCGACGGTGACGACCACGACGCGCCCGACGACCCGCTCTCGAAAGGCGAGATCTTCGAAGTCTTACGGAACCAGCGACGGCGCTACGTCGTGCAGTATCTCAAGCAGGACGACCGCCCGGTCGAGCTCGGCGACCTCGCCTAGCAGGTCGCTGCCTGGGAGTACGATACGACCCTTGAGGGAGTCACGCCCGAGCAGCGAAAGCGGGTCTACACGACGCTCCAGCAGACCCATCTCCCGAAGATGGACTCGAGCGGCATTCTCCGCTTCGACTCCAATCGGGGCCTCATCGAGTCGACCGACCGAACGCGAGACATCAGCGTCTACCTCGAGATCGTCCCCGACCGGGAGTTCGCATGGCGGGAACTGTACCTCTCGATGGGGGCGATCAGCTGTGCACTGGCCGCGTCGCTCTGGCTGGAGATCTATCCACTGAGTCATCTCTCGAATCTGACCTGGCTGTCCGTCGTCGCAGGCACGTTCACGCTCACGGCGGTCGCACACATCTACTACGAGCGGAACATGCGCCTCGGCCACGGCGATCAGCCGCCGGAGCTCAGCTACACCGAGTGACGACTGGCGGTGAACACCCTCGACCAGTCCGGCAATACGATCGTGTGGGCAGCAAACACATCGCGCCGCTCGGCGGCTCACTCGGCCGGATCGTCAACTTTTACTCTCCGACCGTCCGACCGACGACATGGATCAACTCAAGCAGTCCCTCCTCGAGGCTCCGATTATCGAGAAAAACGGCTATCACTACTTCGTCCATCCGATCAGCGACGGGCTCCCCAAACTCGAGCCCGGCCTGCTGCGTGAGATCGTCATCCGGATCATCCGCAAGGCCGAGCTCGAGGACGTCGATCGGATCGTCACGCCCGCGGCGATGGGCATTCACATCTCGACGGCCGTCTCCCTGATGACCGACATTCCGCTGACCGTGATCCGGAAGCGCGAGTACGGCCTCGAAGACGAAGTCGCGATCTCCCAGCAAACCGGCTACTCGGAAAACGAGATGTACATCAACGACGTCCGCGAGGGCGAGCGCGTGCTCGTCATCGACGACGTGCTCTCGACGGGCGGGACGCTCGCGGCGGTACTCACCGCACTGGACGACATCGGTGCGGAGGTCATCGACACGGTCGCCGTCATCAAGAAGGTCGGCGGCGAAAACAAGGTCGACGACGCCGGCTACGACGTCAAGACGCTGATCAACGTCGACGTCGTCGACGGCGAGGTCGTCATCGTCGACGAGGAAGGCGATCAGTAGGCGAGCGGTGACGCTATAGTAGCCACTGAAAGTCACTGCACACCCGACCGCACGACGGCTGTGCGATCGGTGTGTAAACCGTTTCAGTTGTTACTATAGATCCAGCAGTCGCCGCTGGATCGCACGCAGACGAGAGCTTTGATTGGTGGCTGTGAACCGCCTCGGGTCAAGCCCCGTGGCATTCGCCTCGACAGCCTGTAGACCGTGTCGTTCGACCGGTCGATAGCGTCTTGACTCGCCGCTAGCGGCCGAATCGGTCCATGTCGGCCCAGCACAAGGAATATGGTAGCAGGATTTGAATCTCACGAACATGGCAGGGAATCGTGTCGGCCCGGATGAACGCAGTCGGCTACGACGGCGTTCATTTCTTGCGCGTACGGGGAGTGTGGGGGTTACAGGACTGGCGGGATGTCTCAGCTTCCACAGCGTCACGGCCGACGGCCCGGCCGAGGAACTGATCGAATCGGGGTTCGCGACGGCGGACATCGAGCCGCCGTTCGAGACGACGATCGCTATCGCACAGGGCGAAGAACGATCCCGGCTCGCACAGCTCCTGCAGGACGAACTCAACGGAACCGGCTTTTTCGATGTCGACATCGAATCACGAGAGTTCGGGACGCATCTCGAGTCGATGCTCGCTGCGGCCGATACGGAGGAAAACGCCATTTTCGTTGCGAGCTGGACCGGCGGCTGGGACCCCAGCAACTACGTCACCATGCTCTTTCACTCGGAGAACCACACGCCAAACGGGCTCAACGTCGGCCACTACACGAACGAAACCGTCGACGAGTATATCGACGCCGGGCTCACCGAGACCGAGCCCGACGAACGTGTCGAGATTTATCGGGCCCTACAAACAGGGCTGGTCGCGGACTCGCCGGTGTCGTTCGTTCGGTTTCGCGAGGCAACGCACGTCTGGGACGGCGATGTTGTCGACGATTGGCGGACGTATCCGCTCCAGCCGGGGTCGTACTACGCGGTGTACGCCCCTTGGGCCGGCGTCTACACCGATCTCGAGAACGGAACGGAGTTCGTCGGCGACCTGGAAAGCGACGTCACGAACTACGATCCCGTCAAAACGAACGGCACCGTCTCGAGTCAGGCGACGGCACTCGTCTACGAGCAACTCGTCGGTGTCGACTTTGATGGTGAGGTCCAGCCGATGCTCGCGACCGACTGGGAGCAACTCGACGCGACGACGTATCGGTTCGCTCTCCGCGAGGGCGTCCAGTTCCACAACGGCGAGGAACTCACCGCCGACCACGTCAAGGGCTCGTTCGAACGTTACGAAGGCACGACCCGAGAAAGCGACGTCTACGACTGGTACGAGAGCAGTACGGTCATCGACGATCACACGATCGAGATCGAGTGCTGGCGGGAGTACGGCCCGTTCGAGACGGCGCTGTTCAACGTCTCTATCGTTCCGATGGCCGCGATCGACGGCGAGCACGACCTCCAGACGGAGGCGATCGGGACCGGCCCGTATCGGTTCGCCGAGCACGAACCAGACGACTACTGGCGACTGCGCCGGTTCGACGACCACTGGTTCGCGGGCGACGAGACGGTTCCCGCGACCGCGCCGATCGAAACCGTCACCCTCGAGATCATCACCGAACAGTCGTCCCGGCAGGCGGCGCTCGAGCGCGGCGATCTCCACTTCAGTTACAACCTGTCGCCGGCGAGTCTCGGCGATTTCGAGGCAAACGACAACTATGACGTCGGCCGGCGTGTCAGTGGCGGGTTTGATATGATTCTGTACCCCTGCTATCTGCCACCGTTTTCCGAGCCATCGGTTCGCCGCGGGTGTAACATGTTGGTTCCGCGCGAGCGCATCCGTACGAGCATCTATCACGGTGTCGGTCAGTTGGCGTACACACCGATATCGCCGCTTCTCGAGGAGTACGCGGCTGAATCGTTTCAGGAAGCGATCGCAGACGAGTACGTCCATCAGCACTGATGTCGATGTCGCTCGGTCGATATGTGGGTCGACGGCTGGCGATCACAGTGCCGGTCTTAGTCGGCGTCACCGCACTGACGTTCTCGTTCGTCCACCTGTTGCCGGGCGATACAGTCGATGCGCTCGTGGGCTTTCGAGACGTCAGCCCCGCGACCGAGGTGGCGATCCGGACCGAGTATCACCTCGATCAGCCGGTATGGAACCAGTACCTGTTGTGGGTGCGTGATGTTGCCACTCTCGAGTTCGGCGAGTCGCCGGTCACCGGTCGCGACGTGACGACGACGATCGGCAGCCGACTCCCGGCGACGCTGGCACTCGGCGGGGCGGCGTGGCTACTCGCACTCGCGATCGGAATCCCGGCGGGGATTGTCACTGCCGTCAAGGCTGGCGAACCGGCTGACGAACTCGGACGGATCGCTGCGCTGGCTGGCATTGCGACGCCGAACTTCTGGCTCGGCCTGATCCTCTCGTTCGTCTTCAGCGTCCGGCTCGGCTGGTTTCGGGTCATCCCGCCGGACGCACCGCTCGCAAGCGTTGCGACGGCGAAGTTCCTCGTGTTACCGACGATCACGCTGGGGACGGCCGCGACTGCGCTCGTCATGCGCTTGCTCCGATCGTCGATGCGACGGGAGCTCGATGCACCGTACGTCGCGACCGCGCGCGCGAAGGGGCTCCCGGAACGAACGGTGATCCTGAAACACGTCTTGCGAAACGCCTTGCTGCCGGTCGTCACCGTCGCCGGCCTCCAGCTTGCGTTCCTGGTCGACGGTGCCGTCGTCGTCGAGGGGATCTTCTCCTGGCCGGGGATGGGACGGCTGCTGGTGCGGTCGATTCTCCGGCGTGACTACCCTCTCATTCAGGCGATCGTCCTGCTCATCGGTGTCACGATCGTCCTCGCGAACTTACTCGTCGATATCGTCTACGCGATCCTCGATCCACGCATTCGATACTGACGATGAACGACCGACATACCCCCGAACGTGGCCGAATTCGAATCGTCGGCTTCGACGACGATGACAACCGATCGGACAACGACGCGAACGGAGACTACGACACCGACGGCGCGACGCCGACGGGGTCCAGTGCCGGCCCGACGACAACCGCGGAGACAGAAACGATGGGTGCGTCGACTCTCCTTCAGCCAGGACGCCGCCTCGAGAACGCGTGGCGACAATTCCGCAGAAACCGGTCGGCGATGGCCGGACTGACAGTGATCGTCGGCATGGCGGTCCTTGCGGTCTTCGCCCGGCCGATCGCGATCTCGACGACCGAGGTAACGATCACGCTCCAGCCGTTCTCACTGGCACCCTCCGACCCGTCTGCGACGTTCGTCGGGCCGGCGAACGCGCCGCCCTCGCTGGCCCATCCCTTCGGGACCGACTGGGCGGGCCGCGATCAGTTCTCGCGGGTGCTCGTCGGTGGCCGATACACGCTCAGCATCGGGCTCGTTGCCGTGGCGCTGGCGCTCTGTGTCGGCGTTCCACTCGGCGCGATCGCGGGGTATTTCGGCGGCTGGATCGACGAGGCGATCATGCGAGTCGTCGACGTGCTGTATGCCTTCCCGTTGCTGGTGCTCGCGATCGCGATCGTCCCGATCCTCGAGCCGGTGCCGATCCTCGGGAGCGGCTACTGGACGGTGGTGGTGGCACTCGCCGTCACCGGCTGGATCGGCTACGCCCGGCTGTTGCGCGGCGAAGTGCTCTCGATCCGCGAACGCGAGTACGTCACGGCCGCGCGGGTGCTCGGCGTCCCCGACCGAACGATCATCCGCCGACACGTCGTGCCGAACACCATCGCCCCCGTCATTGTCCAGGCAACGCTCAACGTCGGGACGGTCGTCCTCACTGCGGCGGCGCTTGGCTTTCTCGGCCTGGGCTTAGAGCCCGGCAGCGCCGAGTGGGGGGCGATGCTCGCACAGGGCCGCAGCTCGCTGCTGCGCGGGGACTGGCACATCACCGTCTTCCCCGGGCTCGCGATCTTCCTGTTCGTGCTGGCGATCAACCTCGTCGGCGACGGGATCAACGACGCGCTCGAGCCCGACCGGGACGGCGGCGACGATCGGAGGCGGATACGCTGATGGCGCTGCTCGAGGTGGAAGACCTGGTCGTCCAGTTCTACACCGACGACGGCATGATTCGGGCGGCCGACGGCATCAGCTACGAGATCCGCGCCGGCGAGACGGTCGGGCTGGTCGGCGAGAGCGGTGCCGGGAAAAGCGCCGTCAGCCGCGCGTTGCTCCGCCTGCTCGACGGGACAGGCGAGATCGCAGGTGGTGAAATTCGGTTTCGTGGACGCGACATCCTCGAGTTATCGGCCGACGACCTCCGGGCGATCCGGGGCGACGAGATCACGATGGTCTTTCAGGACGCCGGCGCGGCACTCAACCCCGTCTACACCGTCGGCGAACAGATCGCCGAGACGATCCGCGCCCACGAGGACGTCACCGACCGCGAGGCCCGCGACCGGACGATCGCGCTTCTCGAGCGCGTTGGCATCCCGAAGCCGGCCACACGATATTCGGACTATCCCCACGAGTTCTCCGGCGGGATGCAACAGCGAGCCGTCATCGCGATGGCGCTTTCCTGCGATCCCGCGGTGCTCATCTGCGACGAGCCGACGACCGGACTCGACGTGACGGTACAGGCCGGAATCCTCGAGTTGCTCGCGGACCTCACAGCGGAGTCAGAGACGGCGGTCCAGTTGGTCACTCACGACCTCGGCGTCGTCGCCGAACTCTGCGACCGGGTGCTGGTCCAGTACGCCGGCGAGATCGTCGAGCGTGCGCCAGTCGACGAACTGTACTACGATCCCAAACACCCCTACACCGTCGGGCTGTTGGCCGCGACGCCACGACTCGGCGACGACCGCGACCGTCTGCCCACGATTCCGGGGACGGCCCCCGATCTCGTGGCCCCGCCGACGGGCTGTCGGTTCCACCCGCGCTGTCCGTACGCTGAGGACTGCTGTGCCAACCGCCACCCGTCGCTTGTCGAACCGGCATCGGGTCGGCCAGCCGACGGTAATCCCGACGCCCACGTCGCCGCCTGCCTCGAGTACACCGACGACCTCGAGGGTGGCTTGGACTACGAGGTGCAGGTGCGAGACGAGGCGGACAACAGCTGTCGCGAACGAAAGCGGCACGGTGAGCCGCGATGAGGGCCGATGACGACGAGCCGCTATTATGCGCTGAGGGGCTCGCGACACACTACACTACTGCCGATGGCATCCTCGATCGGCTCCTCGGGCGCGGCGAGACGGTTCGGGCGGTCGACGGTGTCGACCTCGAACTTCGTGCCGGCGAGACGGTCGGCCTCGTCGGCGAAAGCGGGTGTGGCAAGACCACGCTCGGCCGGACGCTCGTCGGACTGCTCGAGCCCGCCGCCGGTTCGGTCAGCTACCGCGGGACCGATCTCACCGCGTGCTCTCGAGCCGAGCTGCGAGCCCTGCGAAGCGAGATCCAGTACGTCTTTCAGGACCCCCTCTCGAGTCTGAATCCGCAGTTGTCCGTCGCCGAGATCGTCGGCGAAGCGCTCGACGTTCACGATGTGGTACCGCCGGCGCGCCGTGACGAACGGGTTCGAGAGTTGCTCGAGACGGTCGGACTGCAGGCCGACCACGCGACCCGGTACCCCCACGAGTTCTCCAGCGGGCAGCGCCAGCGGATCGGCGTCGCCCGCGCGCTCGCCGTCGAGCCCGAGGTGCTCGTCTGCGACGAGCTGGTGTCCGCGCTCGACGTTTCGGTTCAGGCCGAAATTCTCAACCTGATTGCCGACTTACAAGACCGGTTCGGACTCTCCTATCTGCTGATCACCCACGATATCTCGGTCGTCGAGCACCTCGCCGACCGGGTGGCTGTGATGTATCTGGGCCGGTTCGTCGAAACGGGATCGACCGCCGAGGTCTTCGCCGATCCGTCTCATCCCTACACCGAAGCATTGCTCTCTGCGGTTCCCGAACCCGATCCCCGCTGGGACGGCGACCGGATCGTCCTCGAGGGAGCCGCTCCTTCACCGACTGACTGCCCGTCGGGCTGTCCGTTCCACACGCGCTGTCCGCGGGTACTCCCGCCCGCAACGTCCGACCTCGACGACGACGAGTTCCGCGCCGTGATGGCGCTGCGAACCCGACTACGCGACGCTGACGCCGACGCCGGACTCGCGGCGCTGCTCCCGCGAGTTGACGACCGCACCGGTCCGGCTGCGCTCCGAGATGCCTCCGACATCCCCCGACAGCTCTCCGATCCGGACGCCGACGCCGCGCTCGCGGATGCGCTCGAGACTGTCGCGGCTGGCGACCTCTCGAGCGCACGGGAACTGCTCGCGTCGGCGTTCGAGACGCCCTGTGAGACGACCGAACCGGCACTGGAACCGGGACCGGCCCCCCATCCGATCGCCTGCCACCGGTTCGACGACCGGTTCGCAGACGATACCGGCGCCACCCGATCTGGGACGCACTCGATTGACGAATAAGATGACTCGAGACACCCGCACACGTGATCGCGAGCGCGCGGCCGATGAGCGCACACGCACGCGGACGATCGACTGGGAAGCGTTCAGTCATGCGGTCATACCGCCGACGCTTCGCCACTGGGCGATCGAGGTCAGCGTGGCGACCGACAAGTACCGATACGAACCCGGCGAGCGGGTCGGCGTCACGATCACGTTCCGCAACCGGCTCCCGATCCCGATCCGGATTCGGACGGACTCGCCGAACTACTGGTACTGGACCGTCGACGGTTTCCGTGAGGCGTCGCAGGTACCGCGGGCAGTGCCGGATCGGCCCGCCGCGTTTTCGTTCGCTCGACGCGAAGTCAAACGCTTCACACGGCAGTGGCACCAGCGACTTCAGTTCAGTGAGAACGAGTGGCAGCCGGTCGACCCTGGCACGTACACGCTTGCGGCGGAGATTACCCGCTCGGATGCTGTTACTTGTGGACTCGCCGACCACACAGTTATCGAAATCGTCGACTGAGACGGTCTGCTGTCACTGTGTCCCGGCGAACCCGCAACCCGTCATGTGGGTGCGCCGGCACCGACTGACAGGAGTCCGTATGACACACGGCTTTCCGACACGACGTAGCTGCTACTCGACAGCAATCGAATCCTCGAGCTGAGAAGTCGCGGGAGGTAAATTTGAACCATGTCGACTTCGGTCGCTTCGCTCCCTCGTCGTATCTTCATGGATTCGAGGCTCACACGTCGTCATACTCATCGTTCGCCGTTGAATCCGTGAAAAGTAGCGGGAGGTAGATTTGAACTACCGATCTGCGGGTTATGAGCCCGCCGGAATCTCCTGGCTATCCCATCCCGCTACATGTTCATACCGGAGTCGACTAATTAAGGGTTGTGATTCGGCTGCCGTATGCGGGTTTCTACCGCTACTCTTGATGGACTTGCCATGTGTAGAGACTCTCACAGGTGTAGTTGACGAAGAAGCCGACGCCGATTCCGACTACGTTCGCCGCCACGTACCAGACATCGAACCGACGAACGAGGAGAGCAAGCACCGCCAGCGTCACGAGAAACCCACCGAATCGGACCACGTTCGAGCGAAGGAACCGCTTCCCTAACGGCCGGAGCCCACGCTTCCCGTAGTCCGCGAACGTCCACCGTTCGTTGATCGCGAAGATCACTGCGATGCCGAGTTCCCAAGAGAGTATCTTCGCAACGACCGGACCGAGAACCGTCGCCTCGACGAGCAACACGAGGACCACGTTGTCGACAGTCGCCCCGACGGCACCGACGCCGACGAACTGCCCGAACCGCGTCGTCGACCACAACGCGCGAACCCGCATCCGGACGGCCTCTGACAGGGAGTTACTCATCGTCGTGTTCGGCCTCGAGCGTACGGGTCACTGTCGACGGCTTGGATTTCCATCTTCCGATCGCCGCGCGAAAACAACAATTAAATTACATATGGGCGAACCCATCGATGGAGCGAAACAGGAACGGACCGGTCGAACAGGAATCATACGGTCTGCTACCACTGTGTACCGGGCCCGCGACCCGTCATGCGGATGCGCTGGAACTGACTTGGCGGAGTCCCAGACGGGGTTACACCGACGCCGGTCAGAGCGCGAGATCGGCCTTCGGCCGGACAACCTCGACGTCCTCGGCCTCGACGTGGTCGACGTCGAGGAAGTGTGGCATGTAGTTTCGTTTCTCGTAATCCTCGTACTCGTCTTCCTCGCCGACGGTACACCACAGCTGGACCCGGTCGGGGCCGTGGTACTCGCCGTTTCTGTTGATCCCGAAACAGACCACTTCCGACCCCTCGTATCGGATGATGGCCCCGTTTCGAATACCGGGATCGCCGTGGATGATGAGCTGCTTCATGGGTGCTGCTTCACAGGAGAGCGGATTAAACGCTTCGGAGGCTGCTGTCGCCTCGCAGACGCAGGCAATGGAGATGGCGGCCCCGTCTGCAAGTCAAACGCGAGCACGACCGGCAGCCCGTCGTCGGCCGTGGGCGGTGGCCCGGCCGCTATCAAACGGTTTTTAAACAGCGCTGCCATAGGCCACAGCAAGTAAGATAACCATGCAGATGCCACGCCGATTCAATACGTACTGTCCGCACTGCAACGAACACCACGAACACGAAGTCGAAAAGTCCCGGACGGGCCGCTCGAGCGGTATGAAATGGGACGCTCGCCGTACCCGGCGCAACAGCGCCTCGATCGGGAACTCCGGTCGCTTCTCGAAGGTGCCCGGTGGCGAGAAGCCAACCAAGAAGACCGACCTCAAGTATCGGTGCAGTGAATGCGGCAAGGCCCACCTCCGCGAGGGATGGCGCGCTGGCCGACTCGAGTTCCAGGAGTGATTTCAATGGCAGGAAATTTCTACAGCGTTCGATGCAGTGACTGTGAGAACGAACAGACCGTCTTCGGCAAAGCCTCCTCGGAGGTCGCCTGTGCCGTCTGTGGCACGACGCTTGCGCGACCGACCGGCGGCAAAGCCGAGATCGAACACGAGATCATCGACACAGTCGAGTCACGATGAAGTACAGCGGCTGGCCCGATCCCGGCGAACTCGTCGTCGGCAAGATCGACGAAATCGAAGACTTCGGCGTCTTCGTCGATCTCGAGGAGTACGAGGACAAACGTGGACTGATCCATATCTCCGAGGTCGCAAGCGGCTGGATCAAAAACGTCCGCGACCACGTCCGCGAGGGCCAGATCGTCGTCTGTAAGGTCCTAGACGTCGACGAGAGTTCCCAGCAGATCGACCTCTCGCTGAAAGACGTCAACGACCACCAGCGCTCCGACAAGATTCAGGAGTGGAAAAACGAGCAGAAGGCCGACAACTGGATGGAACTGGCCTTCGGCGACGAGATCGACGACGAGGACTACACCGCGATCGCCAACGAACTGATCGGGGCCCACGGAAGCCTCTACGACGGCTTCAAGCAGGCCGCGATCCACGGCGAGGAAGCTCTCGAGAACACCGGCCTCGACGACGGTGAGATCGACGCGGTCGTCGAGACGGCCCGCGAGAACGTCTCGGTACCCTACGTCAACGTCACCGGCTACGTCGACTTGGAGAACCCGTCGCCAAGCGGTGTCGACGGCATCCGTGAGGCCCTCGAGGCGGCTGAAGGCAACGGCGAAGTGCCCGAGGAAGTCGACCTCGAAGTGAGCTACGTCGGCGCACCCGAGTACCGCATCGAGGTGCAGGCACCCAACTACAAGACCGCCGAATCCCAACTCGAGGATAGCGCCGACCGCGCGATCGCCGCAATCGAAGGCCATGACGGCAGCGGCGAGTACCACCGCGAGCGACGCACCGACGACGAGTAATGAAATCGGATATCCGGGTGTGTTCGGCGTGGCAGACGGCCCACGACCGCCCGGTGTATACCCTTTCTGAGGTCTGTCCCGACTGCGGTGCCGACGCCGAAAACAGCGCACCGGCACCCTTCGACCCCAACGACCCTCACGGCGAGTACCGACGCGCTCTTAAACGTCGCAATCGCTGATACGGTATGGACGAACTCGAGATCGACGTAGTCGCCGAGGTCGAACTGGACGACCCCGTCCTTGTCGAGGGGTTGCCGGGGGTCGGACACGTCGGCACCCTCGCCGTCGAACACTTGCTCGAGGAACTCGAAGGCGAGAGCACGCTCGTCCGACGGGTCTACTCCCGCGAGTTCCCGCCGCAGGTGAGCATCGAGAACGGCGTCTCGGAACTGACCTGTGCTGAGGTCTACGCTGTCGACGTTCCCGACGGCAGGGATCTCCTCCTCTTGACTGGCGATCATCAGGCCCAGAGCAACGCCGGCCACTACACGCTGACCGACGCCTTCCTCGACATCGCCGCGGAGTTCGGCGCGACGGAGGTGTACGCACTTGGCGGCGTCCCGACCGGCGAACTCATCGACGAGTACGCCGTCGTCGGGGCCGTCAGCGACGAGTCGCTGCTCGAGGGCCTCGAGGACGCCGGCGTCGAGTTCCGCGATGACGAACCCGCCGGCGGGATCGTCGGCGTCTCCGGGCTCTTGCTGGGGCTTGGTGAGCGCCGCGGCTTCGATGCGGCCTGCCTGATGGGCGAGACGAGCGGCTACCTCGTCGATCCGAAAAGCGCCCGATCGGTGCTCGAGGTGCTCGCGGACGTGCTCGGCTTCGACCTCGATTATGAATCTCTAGACGAGCGGGCCGACGAGATGGAAGACGTCATCGGCAAGATCCAGGAGATGGAACAACAACAGAGCATGGACGTGCCGACTGACGACGATCTACGCTATATCGGCTAACGACTCGATTTCGATCTCTTCTGTACGTGCTGAGCCGTGAGACCGTCGCCGGATCGATCACCCTTCGAGAACTTCGTAGGACACGTCGGCGTCCCGGAGTGCGTCGGTAACGCGGCCGACAGCGTCAGTCGTGGCGACGACGGTGACGGCGAGACCGTGGCTTGCAGCGTCGGCCGCGACGTCACCGACGGCGAACGTGACCGCGGGTTCGGTGCCGGCCGCTCGGCAGGCGACGATGGCTTCGACGCCGGTGGCGACCACGAGGTCGGCATCGTCACAGGCGTCAATGACGGTTTCGTCGTCGATGGCTCGACTCCCTCCGGTACGGATCGACGGGACCTGCAACACGGTGACGGTACCCGGCTCAAGTTCCATGACGCCCTCGAAGCTGGTGACGCCGACGTCGGTACCGGCCGCGGCGTCGCTGGTCGCGATTCCGGTCGCGGGGCCCTCACTGCCGGGCGTGGCGTAGAGATGACCGTCCTCGACTGTCAACGAGACCGTCTCGTTCTCCTCGATGTCGTCGGTGGCGATGTAGGCGTCCTCGCTCATCGCACCGAGGACGTCGCCGGTAACGTGGTCGGCGAACCGGCGGACGTCGTCGGCCGCACGGAAGAGCCAGTCGACCCCTTCACGGGTGACGCGATAGCGCGAGCGCCCCTCCTTTTCGACGAATCCCTCGTCGACGAGTTCGCGGATGTATTCGCTGACAGCTTGACTCGTCACGCCGACTTCCTCGGCGATTTCTCCCTGACTGACCGCGGGCTGGCGCTCGGCGATCTGGACGAGAATCCGGAACCGCGTCGCGGCCCGCTTGTTGTCGAGGACGTCGACCATACAGCTATGTTTTGGTGCGCGGCAAAAAGGACCGCGGTCGTCCGGTCGTGCTGAGGCGTCAAGTTGATAGCTGGAGAGTCCGTCGGATTGATGTGAACATGCCGGCCCTACCCGCGACGACAGCGACGACCATCGGTTCGGTTCCGCTCGGAGACGTCCTCGCCTGGACCGCAATCGGCGCGTTCGTCGTGGCGATGGTCCTCGAGTGGCGCGATGCCGTCGATCCCGCACGCTATCTCGCAGCAGGTGCCTGGGTCGTCTTCGGCGTCTTCTGGCTGACGATGGTTCCCCACTACTACCTCGAGGTCAAGAGCCCGATCGAGACGCTGCTTGCGCTTGCGGCGCTGCCGCTGTGTGTCTACGCCGGCTATCTACTTGCGACGGGCCGAGAATCGCTGCTCTTGCTCTCGAAAGCCGTCGCGCTCATGGGCCTGATCTACCTGCCGGTCGAGACGATTCCGGTCGTCAAAACGTGGCTGATCGAGACGACCGCTGCACAGACCCACTTCGGGATGGAACTGCTCGGCTACAGCCCCGGGATCGAAGAGGGTGCGAACGGCTATCAGAGTCGCTTCGGGTTCGACCCAGACGAGACCGTAACTGGCCGGACCATCTACATCATCACGGCCTGTACCGGTATCGGGAGCATGGCCATTTTCGGCGGGCTGATCGGCGCGGTCAAAGCGCCGCTCAAACGAAAGGCAACCGCATTCGCGCTCGCGATCGGCGTCATCTGGTTTTTGAACCTCCTCCGAAACGTCTTCGTCGGGCTGGCGTCTCCGTGGGGCTGGTTCCAGCAGGATTTCCTGATCTACATCGTCACGGAGTATATGGGTGAACCCGCCAGCCGGACCTCCTATCTCGTCGCCCACAATTTCATCGCCCAGTCGCTGTCGGTCGTCGCCTTGCTCGGCATTACGTACCTCGTCATCCGCATCCTCCCCGAAGTGCTCGAGCCGCTCGAGGATGTCCTCTACATTCTGACGGGGACGGAATACGACCTCGCGGCCGCGCTCGGGGATGACCTCCAGCCCACGGGCGGTCGTGATGGGGCCAGCACACCGCGATCCGAAACAGGCGATGACTGACAGCGGCGTCGAGATCGACGTCGCGTTTGCCGTCCACGATCGCGCCGTCTTCGTTCCCGCTGCCGAAACACTCGTGCTGGCTGACGTGCATCTCGGGAAAGCAGCCTCCTCGAGCGTCGACGCCCCGATCGACGATGGCGCTGCTGTCTGCGATCGGCTCGAGCAGGTGCTCGCAGCGACCGATCCAACCACGGTGGTCGTTGCGGGCGATTTGTTGCACTCCTTTTCGCGGCTCCCGCGTGGCGTCGAGCGCGACCTCGACCGACTGACCGCAACCGTCGACGCGGCCGGAGCCGAATTACTCGTCACGCCGGGCAACCACGATACGATGCTCGAGACGGTCTTCGACGGTGAGACAGCACTCGAATACGAACTGGCCGACGGCGGGACGGTGGTCTGTCACGGCCACGAGCGACCGGAGACGCCAGCCGACCAGTACATCGTCGGCCACGACCACCCCGCGCTGTCGATCGAGGGGCGCAAACGGCCGTGTGTCCTCTACGGCCCCGCTGCCTACGAGGGCGCGGACGTACTCGTCCTCCCGGCGTTTACCCGGCTCGCTGCCGGCGCGACCGTCAACAGCATGGCCGGCCACGACTTCCAGACGCCGCTCGTCCGGAATCCCGAGAGGTTCTATCCAGCCGTGCGCGACGACTCGAGCGGCGAGACGCTGTGGTTTCCGCCGCTCGGAACCCTTCGGAAACTGCTGTGACGTCACCCGAGTCAGCATCGCTGGCGATGTGAGTACGTCGGCTGCAGCGCTCCGCCCGCTCACTCGATCGGTGGTTCGGCGTCGGTGATCGAGACGTCGCCGTTCTCGAGTGTCACATCGTAGGCACTCCGATAGCCGGCGTTGAGACAGGGCGTGCCGGCGACTGTGTCGACGCCGTCGGCCTCGTGGATGTGTCCACACGCGACGAACGAGATGTCGTGTTCGGTCAGCAGGTTCGTTAGCGCGATCGACCCCCAGTGACGGCCGCCGATCCGAGAAACGGACTCGGCGACCCGATCGAGCGTCGTGTTGAACGGCGGGACGTGTGTGAGTACGATGGTCCCGGCACTGGCCTCGCTGTCCGTCGTCAGCGACGTCAGGGTCTCGTACTGATCGGTGTAGGTAGCGAACTGCGTGTCGAACTCCTCGAGTCGGCCGCGCAACGCGGCGGCAGCTTCCGTCTCGTCGCCTGCGGCACGGTCGAGCGTTCGCGCAAGCCATGCGTCAGGATCGTCGATCCCGGCCACTTGCTCGGGATCGTATCGCACTTCCGGACCGTCGTCGAGCAGTTCACTCCCGAAGCCGAACGCGTGGTACGCCCCGAGATCGACCGTCGCTCGATGCAGGTTCCGTACCCCTGTCGCGCCATCGATACACTCCTCGTGTCGCTCGTGGTCGTGGTTGCCGGGGACCGTTAGAACTGGGACGTCGAGTTCGCCTAGGTGCTCGAAGAACGTCGTCGCTTCCTCGAGTCCGACTAGTTTCTCCTGACGGAGCGTTCCATCGACAACAGTCACGCGGGAGTGAGCGACATCGCCGACGGTGAGGACGGCGTCGAACCGCTCCCACGACGGATTCGGACGAGCGGCGTAGCCGTCCTCACCGAGGTGGAGATCGCCGAGTACGAGTAGTTTCATGCGAGAAAGCAGCCCGGAACGTCGGCGACCAGCGACTTAACGATTGGTGATCGAGCCGTCAACGGTGGCGGGACCGCGAGAGATCGTCGATGACGGCCTTCGCAGCCTGCCGGCCGCTTTCCATCGCACCCTGAATGGACGACCACCGCGTGTAATCGCCCGCCAGATAGACTGGCCCCGCCGGGTCGCGAACGTCGGGCAGCCGCTCGCGAAAGCCCGGTGGCTGCGTAAACTGGGCGAACGGCACCCGCTCAGTGTGGATGGCGTCGAGTCCGTCGAACCGCTGGTCGGGATACCACGCCTCGAGCGTTTGTCGCGTCAGATCGGATCGTTCACCGTCGGGTTCCGCCGCCCCGCGGCTCGCGCCGCTCCGCCTCGAGGGCCGATGGCCCTCACCGCCGAGATACGTCGCGCTAATGAGCGTCGTCCCGTCGGGGGCATACGTCGGCGCGACCGCGCTATGCGGAACGACGTGGTTCGGCCCCGTTTCGGTCGCGTTCAACAGCAGCCGCCGGTCGGTCTCGAGGTCGATATCAGCCGGCAGCGTGTAATACTGAGTTACACAGCTGCGTGCGTCGGTCGGGATCGCGTCGACGCCGGTCAGTTCGCCGGCGGTCGGCGGGTCGGTCGCAACGACGACCGCGTCGGCCTCGATCGATTCGGCACCGGTCTCAACTGTGGCAGTCCCGCTCGAGTCGCCCCCGCTCGTTGTGATCGACTCGACCCTGACGCCCGTCTCGAGAGTGGCACCGACCTCGCGGACGCGATCGGCGAGTTGGGCCGGGATCGCGCCCATTCCCGCCGCGGGAACGGCGATTCCACCCGCCGCGAGGGTTCGAAACGTGTACTCGAAGATGCGACTCGAGGTCGACAGCGAGCGATCGAGCGTGATCCCGCCGTAAAACGGGGCGACGAACTCCTCGATGAATCGATCCGAGAACCCACGTTCATCGAGGTATGTCCGGATCGTCTCGTCAGTACCTCCCTCGAGTATCGTCTCCGGATCGGTTCGGCGAAGTTCCCACCAGAGTCGGGCGATCCGGAGCGCGTCACCGACAGAGACGGCTGGATTGGACAGCGTCGCCGGAATCGTCTCGGGCTCGCGAAGCGGGTCCGCGAGCGTCGATCGGCCGTCGGGACCCGCGATGGTGGCACCCGGCGCGAATCGCCGTAGATCGAGCGCCTCGAGATCGAGTTCCCGCTGCACTGCGGGATAGGCCGTAAACAACACCTGAAAGCCGCGATCGAATCGATAGCCGTCGCGCTCGACGGTGCGGACGCGGCCGCCGACCGTGTCGTGGCGCTCGAGTAACGTGACGTCGACGCCGCCGCCAGCGAGGTGGCGGGCGGCGACGAGGCCGGCGAGTCCGCCACCGGCGACGACGATCCGCGGAGTCGAGTGCATAGGCGGATATCAGTCGCTGATGATTAAAATAGTCGACCTAACAGTAATAAGTGACCGTCAGAGGTGATCGACCCTCGGTGCGTAGGAACGGTTCCCCAGGAATACGGGCGGTTCAAGGAACTGAAATTGGCAGACTGCTGGCAGTCGAAAGTCGCTATACTATACTGCCTCCTGGTGTCCGTCGCCTGTATGCCAGACAATGACAATGATGATATAACGCACGATTTCACGCGCGACGTCTCCCGACGGCGGATCATGCAGGCCGGCGGGAGCCTGGCCGTCTTCGGCATCGCCGGCACGGCAGAGGGGTTCGACCCCGACGCATTCGACGTGACGCCCCTCGAGCGACGTCCACCGCCGTGGCCGCCCGTTCGAACGGACGAAGCAGGATTCACTCGAGTCGATCACTGTCGGCCGGTTCGACGGTGGACAGCACGTCCAGCCAGTCACAAGCGGGGGACCGATGCGGCCGGCGGGGAACGCGCCGCGAGACCGGTGACGATCGCCAACAGACATAAGCCGTCGACCGACCCTGTTGCGATCATGGTCGACGCGACACTCACGCCGATCGATCGCGGGACGATCACCGCCGACGTCAACAACATCATCGAGGGGGCCGTCCTCGGAACGGCTGCCGAGCCAAATCCCGAGACGGTCATGGAGGACGCACCAGTCTACAACGTCGTCATCGACCACCCCGAGGCGACGATCCTCTGGGACACTGGATCACATCCCGACGCCGCAGACGGCCACTGGCCCGCCGACCTCTATGCGGCCTTCGAACACACCGGCCTCCGCCCGCTCGAAGACGATCTGGCCGACGCCGGCTACGGGATCGACGACATCGACATGGTGATCCAGAGCCATCTGCACCTCGACCACGGCGGCGGCCTCTACGCGTTCGAGGGTACGGACACGCCGATCGTCGTTCACGAAGAAGAACTCAAGTACGCCTACTACAGCGCCAAGACCGATGCAGGCGACGTGGCCTACCTCGCCGGCGACTTCGACCGCGATCTGAACTGGGAGATCGTCCACCGCGACCGCCGGCAGCTCGTCGACAGCCTCGAGCTCATTCACTTGCCCGGCCATACGCCGGGCCTCCTCGGCGTGCAACTCGAGCTCGACGACGCCGGCACGGTGATCCTCGCGGGCGATCAGGCCTACACCCGCGAAAACTACGAGCAGGGCCACCCGATGGGCGGCGGACTGCTCTGGAGCAAACGCGACTGGTACGAGAGCCTGCGAACGGTCAGAGACCTCGAGCGCCGCCACGACGCGCAGGTGTGCTGTGGGCACGCCAGGGCGGATCTCGAGGCGATGCAAGACGGATTGTAGAGCGGGTCACACGGACTCGTTCCGTTTCGTCTGTATCCCGTCGCACGAACGTGTCCCCCGACTCGTCGCCGACGGCGACGACGGTCACGTCCGATCGACACAGGGATCGTGTCGTTCGGCAGTATAGTTTACCACCGGCGATACTCTCGCTAGTCGTATGGGTCTGTTTGCTGGGCTGCTGAACGTTCTTTCAGCAAGTATCGTCGTTGTCTTCGTCGGCCGTGCAGTCCTAAAGCTCCTCGAGAATCCGGACCAGCCCCATCACGAACTGGTGTCAGCGAGAGAGCGCCACGCCACGACGATTATCGGGATTCCACTCACGCTCGTTGGCCTCTCGACGATGGTCGATGGTCCGCTTGCAGTCCCCTATAATGCACTACTGATACTGCTCCCAGGGATCGTCCTCCTCGTCTATCCGGATTTCAGTCCATCCGGCGTCTAACACCGTTTGCGGCCCGCTGCGATTCTCGACCGGTATATCGGTCGCCGACGGACGCGAGGTCAGCCCTCGAGTTCGGCTCGCAGGAGCTGGTTGACGTCGCCCGGGTCGGCACTGCCGCCGGTCTTTTGCATGACCTGGCCGACGAGGAAGTTGATCGCGCCGTCGTCGCCCGACTCGTAGTCGTCGACGGCGTCTGGATTCTCGTCGATCGCCTCGACGACGGCCTGCTGGACCTCGTCTTCGCCGGTCTTGCCTAAGCCTTCCTCGGCGACGACCTCGTCCGGCGTGCGGCCATCGTCGAGCATCGACCGCAGCACCGTTTCGCGGGCGTTTTTCGCCGTGATCTCGTCCTCGGCGACGAGTTCGACCAGCCGGGTCACTTCCTCGAGTCGGCCCTCGATTTCGGTGATCTCGATGTCGCGGTAGTTGAGTTCGCCCAGCAGGTTGTCCGCGACCCACGTGGCGGCGAGGTCGGGATCGAACTCGCCGGCGATGTCCTCGTAGAAGTCCGCGACCTGTTTCGTCGAGGTGAGCTTCGAGGCGGCCTCCTCGTTCAGGCCGTACTCCGCCTGGAACCGCTCGCGGCGGGCCGAGGGCAGTTCCGGGATGGCAATCTCGTCTTTCCAGCCGGAGACGCGAAGCGGCGGCAGGTCTGCCTCCTCGAAGTAGCGGTAGTCTTTCTCCTCTTCTTTCGAGCGCATCGAGACGGTGATCCCGCGGGATTCGTCCCAGTGGCGGGTCTCCTGTTCGACTGCACGCCCGCGCTGGATGGCGTTTTTCTGGCGCGTCTCCTCGTAGGCTAAGGCCTTCTCTGCGCCCTTGTGACTCGAGATGTTCTTGACCTCCGTGCGGTTCGCCGCGGCCAGCGCCTCCTCGCCGATCTCGTCGATGCCGTCGCCGTCGATCTCCTCCTCGGGGATGATCGAGAGGTTGGCGTCGATTCGCAGGCTGCCGTCGCGCTCGGCGTCGAAGACGCCCAGGTACTCAAGCACTTCCTCGAGTTCGGCGAGGAACGCTCGCACCTCGCTTGGACTGCGGAAGTCAGGTGCCGTGACGATTTCCATCAGCGGCGTGCCCGCGCGGTTGTAGTCGACTAAGGTGTACTCGGCCGAATCGATGCCGCCACCGCCGCCGACGTGCTGCAGACTGCCCGGGTCCTCCTCTAGGTGGGCGCGCTCGATCGCGATCGTCCGTCGCTGGCCCTCGACAGAGACCTCGAGTTCGCCGTCAGCACAGATCGGCTCGTCGTACTGGGTGATCTGGAAGTTCTTGGGCAGGTCGGGGTAGTAGTAGTTCTTCCGGTGGAAGCGGGTCTCTTCGGGGATGTCGGCGTCGATCGCCTTGCCGATCTTGACGGCGGCCTCGACAGCGGCCTCGTTCAACACTGGCAGTGCCCCCGGTAGGCCGAGACAGACCGGGCAGACGTTTTCGTTTGGCTCGTCGGTCTGGTCGGTCGAACAGGCACAGAAGATCTTCGTGTCGGTCTCCAGCTGAACGTGGACCTCGAGTCCGATGACGGTCACGAGGTCGCCCTGCTGGACGGTCTGGGCAGTCATTGGACATCGATTCGGCCCCACGGAGGTAAAACGTAACGGGACGGAGTCGCCTATCTCGCCGCCTCGAGTTCCTCGAGCGCTTCGGGGTTCTCGATGCTACTCATGTCACCCAGGTCTTCGTCGGTATAGGTCGCTTGGATGGCCCGGCGGATGATCTTGCCCGACTGCGTTTTGGGGAACTCGTCGACGAACAGTACCTCGCGCGGGCGGAATGGCTTGCCCAGCTCCTCGCCGACCTGTGCGCGCAGTTCGTCGCGGAGGTCGTCGGTTTCCTCGTATTCGTCCTCGAGGACGACGTAGGTGACCACAGCGGTGCCGGTCGTCTCGTCGGGTGCGCCGATGGCGGCTGCCTGGTTGACGGCCTCGTGGTCGATGAGTGCCCCCTCGACTTCGGCGGGGCCGACCTTCCGCCCGGCCACGTTCAGTGCGTCGTCGGCGCGGCCGTGGAGGAACCAGAAGCCGTCGTCGTCCTTCTGGGCCCAGTCGCCGTGATCCCACATGTCTTCGAACGTCGACCAGTACTCCTCGAGATAGCGTTCGTCGCCTGACCACAGCGATTTCGTCATCGAGGGACAGGAGTCACGCGCGACGAGGTAGCCGCGTTCGTTGTCTTCTTTGACGGAGTTGCTAGCGCTGTCGACGATATCGATGTCCATCCCCAGCCCCGGACCACCGAGCGTACAGGGTTTCAACGGTTCGCTCGGCATCGGCATCAGGAAACAGCCACAGATCTCGGTGCCCCCGGAGATGTTGATGATCGGGCACTCGCCGCCGCCGACGTGTTCGTAGAACCACTGCCAGGATTCGGGGTCCCACGGCTCGCCCGTCGAGCCGAGGATTCGGAGCGAGGAGAGATCGTGCCCCTCGAGCCACTCGTCACCGTGCTTGCGTAGCGCCCGGATCGCGGTCGGCGAGATACCGAACTGCGTGAGGTTGTGACGGTCGATCATCGCCCAGAACCGATCGGGATCCGGGTAGTCCGGCGCGCCCTCGTACATAAAGACGGTGCCGCCGAAGGTGTGGGTGCCGATCAGCGTCCACGGACCCATCATCCAGCCGATATCGGACACCCAGAAGAACCGGTCGGCGGGTTTGAGATCCATCCCGAAGTAGACCTCCTTGGGACACTGGACCTGTACGCCCGCGTGGGTGTGGACGATCCCCTTTGGCTTCCCGGTCGTCCCCGACGAATAGAGCAGCATCGACTCCTGATCGCTCGGGAGCGATTTCGTCTCGTAGTCGTCGTCCTGGGTCTCGACGGCGTCGGTCCACCACTCGTCGCGGTCGTCGGTCCACGGGATTTCGTGTTCGTTACGCGCCTCGCTCGAGCCGAGTCGATCGAACACGATCGTCGACTCGACGTGGCCGGCTTCCGCGATCGCCTCGTCGGCGGCGGACTTGAGGAAGACGGGGTCGCCGCGGCGGTAGAAGCCATCACCGGTAAACAGCACGGAGCACTCGGAATCCGCGATTCGTGTCGCGGCCGCATCGACGCCAAAGCCCGAGAAGATCGGGACCGCGATCGCGCCGATCTTGAAACAGCCATAGAGAATCGAGACGACCTCGGGGACCATCGGCATGTAGAGGCCAACGGTGTCGCCGGTCCCGATGCCACGCGCCTCGAGCGCGTTCGCGACCTGATTCGCCTGTCGATGGAGTTCGTGGTACGTGATCTCTCTGACCTCGCCGTCCTCGCCTTCCCAGATCGTCGCGACGGTGTTTCGCCGTTCCTCGTCGACGCCGGCGTGGCGGTCCACGACGTTGTGGGCGACGTTGAGTTCGCCGCCGGGATACCAGTCGGTGAACTGTGGCCCCTCGCTGTCGTCTCGTACCTCGTCGTAGTCCTCGTCAAACTCGATTCCCAGGTAGTCGACCAGTTCGTCCCAGAACCAGTCGACGCCGCTTTCGGGTTCTCCCTCGAGTTCGGTCGTCGTCCGGCCGATCAGTTCCTCGTAGTCGTCGATCCCGTACGTCGCCATGAAGTCGGCGACGTTGGTCGACTCGACGAACGCCTGGCTCGGTTCGTGGACGATCTCGTCGATGTCCTCGAGACTGGGGCTCGTGTGCTCGGACATTGTCACGAGAGGGTATGTGTTATGCCACCATCAAACAATAGGTCGTTTGGGCTCGACGCCCGTCCCGTCTGCAGCCGTCGCACCGTCGACGCAGCTCGCAGGGGCCCGAGCCGACGATAGCGCGTGTCTCCTCCACGTCTCCACGGACGATCTGTAAGCTAGATTATAGTCGTCTGACGTACGTTTATGTGGCCGGACGGCCCCCTAGCAGATATGTCGAACAACCGTGTCGAGCAACTCGAATCGACGGTTGCGGAACTCGAGTCGACGGTAACAGGTCTAACGGAAGAACTGATCGAGGCCAAAGAGCGGATCCGCGTTCTCGAGGCCGAACTCGATGCCGACACGCCGACGCGCGTCCCCGAGCGACGGGCGGAGCCAGCCGATGAGGACGAGACCCCCGAAGCCGAACCCGACGACGTCGCCGAAGCGGCGGCCGACGCCGATGGAGACGCGGAGACGAGCAGTGACGAAACGGAAGACTCAGGTAGCGACGACATTATCGTAGCATAACTGCAGCCGACGCCGTGGGACGGGGGGACAGCGCCGTGACGAGCACCCACGACCGACGGCATTCGACGACACGGAGGCCGCGCAACGAGAATGTATATCAAGGCGATCATCCTCGACGATTTCAAGAGTTTCGGGAGGAAGACCAAGATCCCGTTTTACGAGGATTTTACGGTGGTGACGGGCCCGAACGGCTCCGGTAAGTCGAACATCATCGACGCCGTCCTCTTTGCGCTCGGACTCGCCCGGACCCGTGGGATCCGCGCCGAGAAGCTGACCGACCTCATCTACAACCCCGGTCACGAGGACGGCGATACGTCCAGTGGCCCCCGCGAGGCCACCGTCGAAGTAATTCTCGACAACGCCGACGGCACCTTGGAGCGCTCGCAGGTCGTCAACGCCGCGGGCAGCGAGGACGTCGGCGACGTCGACGAGATCCGCATCCGCCGGCGCGTCAAAGAGACCGAGGACAACTACTACTCTTACTACTATCTCAACGACCGCTCGGTCAACCTCTCGGACATCCAGGATCTGCTGGCCCAGGCCGGCATCACTCCGGAGGGGTACAACGTCGTCATGCAGGGCGACGTCACCGAGATCATCAACATGACGCCCCACGCCCGCCGGGAGATCATCGACGAAATCGCGGGCGTCGCGGAGTTCGACGCGAAAAAGGAAGACGCCTTCGGCGAACTCGAGACGGTCCAGGAACGGATCGACGAGGCCGAACTCCGCATCGAGGAGAAACGCGACCGCCTCGACCAGCTCGCAGACGAACGCCGGGAAGCGATGCGCTACCGCCGGCTCCGTCGCGAGAAAGAGGAGTACGAGGGCTACAAGAAAGCCAGCGAACTCGAGGAGAAACGGGACGAACTCGCGTCGGTCGAAGCCGAGGCCGACGACCTCGCGGACGAACTCCGCGAACTCCAACGGGAGCTCGACGAACGCGAAGGCAAAGTCGTCCGCTTAGCGGAAGACCTAGAGGACCTCAATGCCGAAATCGAGCGCAAGGGCGAGGACGAACAGCTCCGGATCAAAAGCGAGATCGAGGAGATCAAAGGTGACATCTCGCGGCTCGAGGACAAGATCGAAGCCAGCGAGGAAGCGATCGAGGACGCCGAATCGACGCGCCGCGACGCATTCGTCCAGATCGATCGCAAGCAGGAGACGATCGATGACCTCGAGACCGAGATCCGCGAGCACAAACTCGAGAAAGCCTCGATAAAAAGCGAGATCCAGGAGCGAGAGAGCGAACGCGACGATCTCGAGGCCGAGATCGAGGCCGTCGACACCGAGTTCGACGAACTCAAGGCCGACCTCGCCGAGCGCAAGGACGACCTGGAGGCGGCTAAGACCGAGAAAAACGATCTGCAACGCGAACAGGATCGCTTGCTCGACGAGGCCCGGCGGCGCTCGAACGCCATCAGCGAGAAAGAGGACGCGATCGAGGCCAAACGCGAGTCAATTCCCGAGATCGAAAGCGAGCGAGGCGACCTCGAACGGGAACTCGAGAAAGCCGAACGGAACCGCCAAAACATCGCCGAGGTCGTCGACGATCTGAAAGCCGAGAAGCGCCGGCTCCAGTCCGATCTCGACGATCTCGACGACAACCTACAGGCAAAACAACAGGAGTACGCCGAACTCGAGGCCAACGCCGGCCAGAGCGGCGACTCCTCCTTTGGCCGCGCGGTGACGACGATCCTCAATTCGGGGATCGACGGCGTCCACGGCGCGGTCGCCCAGTTGGGGACGGTTCCCGGCGAGTACGCGACCGCCTGCGAAACCGCTGCCGGCGGTCGGCTGGCGAACGTGGTCGTCGACGACGACGTCATCGGCCAGCAGTGTATCGAACACCTCAAGTCGCGCAACGCGGGTCGGGCAACCTTCCTGCCGCTGACTGATATGAGCCAGCGCCGGCTCCCGAACGCGCCGAGTGATCCCGGGGTCGTCGACTTCGCGTACAACCTCGTCGATTTCGACAGCGAATACGCGGGCGTCTTCTCCTACGTGCTCGGCGATACGCTGGTCGTCGAAGACATCGAGACCGCCCGCTCGTACATGGGCGACTACCGGATGGTCACGCTCGACGGCGACCTGGTCGAAAAGAGCGGCGCGATGACTGGCGGCTCCGGTGGTGGCTCTCGGTACTCGTTTACCGGCGGTGGCGAGGGCCAACTCGAGCGCGTCGCCAAACAGATCACCGACCTGCAGGAGGAACGCGACTCGCTTCGCGAGGAGGTTCGTGGCGTCGAAGGGCGGCTCGACGACGCTCGCGACCGCAAGAGCGACGCGGCCGACGAGGTCCGCTCGATCGAAGCCGAACTCGAGGGGCTCGACGAGAAACGCGACCGCATCGAGACGGAGATCGAGGCCCTCGAGGCCGACCTCGAGGAGCTCCGCGCGGAGCGCGAATCCGTCGACGAGCGGATGAACGAGATCGCCGACGAGATCGAGGCGAAGACGGCAACAGTCGAGGATCTCGAGGCTGAGATCGACGACCTCGAGACCGAACTCGCCGATTCGAAGATTCCCGAGTTGACCGACCAGATCGACGCACTCGAGGCCGAGATCGACGAGCGCGAGACCCGAATCCAGGACATCGACGGCGATCTCAACGAACTCTCCCTCGAGAAGGAGTACGCCGAGGACGCCATCGAGGACCTCCACGACGACATCGAGACCGCACAGAATCGCAAAGCCGAGCACGAAGATCGGATCGAGGAGTATGAGGCGAAAATCGACGGGAAACGCGACGAACTCGACGAGAAACGCGAGGCCGTCGCGGAACTCGAGGACGAGCTCACGGAGCTGAAAGCCGAGCGCAGCGACCTCAAAGAGGAGTTATCGACGGCCCGGACGAACCGCGACCAGCAACAAGACCGGGTCAACGCCGTCGAGAGCAAACTCGAGGATGCCCGCGAACGCGCGAGCGACCTCGAGTGGGAGATCGAATCCTTAGAATCCGAAGTCGGCGACTACGACCCCGAGACCGTCCCGGATCACGACACAGTCCTCGAGATGATCGACCTGCTGAGCGCGGACATGGAGGCGATGGAACCGGTCAACATGCTCGCGATCGACGAGTACGACGAGGTTCGCAGCGATCTCGAGGACCTCGAGGACGGCAAGGCGACGTTAGTCGAAGAGGCAGAGGGCATTCGCGATCGGATCGAGCAGTACGAAACCCAGAAGAAACAGACGTTCATGGACGCCTACGACGCGATTGCCGCCCACTTCACGGAGATCTTCGAGAAGCTCTCGGAGGGGACGGGGACGTTGCACCTCGAGAACGAGGACGACCCGTTCGACGGCGGCCTGACGATGAAAGCGCAGCCCGGCGACAAGCCGATTCAACGGTTGGACGCCATGTCCGGCGGCGAGAAGTCGCTGACGGCGCTGGCGTTCATCTTCGCGATCCAGCGACACAACCCAGCCCCGTTCTACGCCTTAGACGAGGTCGACGCCTTCCTCGACGCCGTCAACGCCGAGCGGATCGGCGAGATGGTCGACGAACTCTCCGAGAAGGCCCAGTTCGTCGTCGTCTCCCATCGCTCTGCGATGCTCGACCGCTCCGAGCGGGCGATCGGCGTGACGATGCAACAGGACAACGTCAGCGCGGTGACCGGCATCGACCTGAGCAGCGGCGAGGTGCCGGCCGATGACTGACGACGACATTCCGCTGAACATCACGGGCCACGAGGGGCGCGACCGCCCCGGCGAGTCGCCGCGATCCGACGCGGACGGCGCGGACGAGGCGGACGACGCGGTCCTCAAGTTCACCGACGCCGAGACTGGAGAGACGGACGAGGATGAAGAAACGGTCGAGCCGGTCGAACTGCTCGTCCAGCTCGCGGAAGACGGCGAGATCGACCCGTGGGACATCGACGTCGTCCGCGTCACCGACAAGTTCCTCGAGGCGATCGACGAAGTCGACCTGCGGACGTCGGGACGAGCGCTGTTCTATGCGAGCGTCCTCCTGCGGATGAAAAGCGACGAACTGTTCGCGACCGACGAGCCCGACGAAGAAGAGCTTCCGCCGTGGGAAGCGCCCTTCGCCGACGACGGGCCGATGGACGCCAAGGGAACCGACCAGAGCCACCCGCCGGGGTTCGACCCCGTCGAGAGTCTCGAGGACGAGATGGAACGCCGCCTCGAGCGCAAGCACGCTCGCGGGAAGCCGGAGACGCTTGACGAACTCGTGCGCGAACTTCGTACCGCCGAACGCGATACCTGGTGGAAAGAATCCCGCAGTTACGACACGAGCGATTCGCCGAAAGGGTACGATCGCGGCGTCCAGGAATTAAACTACCACTCGGGCGACGACTTCCGGGTCGACGACGAGCCGACCAGCGACGACGTCACTCACACGACCCACGAGGAAGACATCGAGGCGGTTATCGACGACGTCGAGGCCGAACTCGAGGCCCACTACGAGCGGGGTCGCGACGAAGTGCTGTACGCCGAAATCGACGCGGTCGGCGGCTCGCGCGTGATGACGTATCTCGCATTACTCTTTTTGGCCCATCGGGGTCGGGTGACCCTCGAGCAGGACGACCTGTTCGGTGATCTCTGGATCAAAGCGGCGACGGTAGAGTCGGACGCGAGCGAAGCGATCGCCGACTGAGCGGCGACCGATCACGATCCGGAATCGCTACAGATCGACCGGAATGCGCTCCTCGGGACGCTGGTCGGGAACGAGATCGTTCGGCAGCACGTCCCACCCGAGTTCGTCCTCGCCGGGGGCCGCGTCGGTCTCGAAACTGGGATCGCTGGCGGGCGATAGCTCGCGGTTCTCCTGTGGTGGTGCGTCGTGTGCGTAGACGGTCTCGGGATGATCGACGGTCCAGACGTGGAGCATACAGGGGGTTCGACAGGGAAACTCGAGGTCGTCAGCCGCGTGGCCGTACACCTGCTGGTAGTACCACCACGCGAACCGGCCGGGAAGGCCGGTGTGGGTATGCCAGGGCGAACACTGTTCCTCGGTATCGTCCGCTCCGTACACTGCCGGCGGCTCGACCGGCTCTCCGCCGCGCGTCGCGATGAACATGACGCCCATCGACCGCCACGACTCGTTGTCGACGAGAACCGATTCAGGCCGTTCGGGGTCCACGAGCCCGTCGTCGCCGATGAACTCCGGATGGAGCCAGTGTGACCAGCTGTCGTCCCCGACCTCGAGCGCGTCGAAGTACGGCTTGAACCCTGCGTCGATCAGCGCGTCGACGTCGGAAAACCCCGCCTCGAGGGATTCCTCGACCGCCGATCGAAGCTCGATCGTCGCCGGATGGTCGTCCGCACAGCCCTCTGCACTCCCTCCCTCGCACGGCTCCATTCCGGGCTCGACGGTCGCCTCCGGACAGTTCTGGTCGAGCCATGGAACGCCCTCCCCGTTCCCATCACCGCCGCCGTCGTCGGCTCGCGCGCTTCCGACGGCCGAAAGCGAAGCCGTCCCGGCCGACGCGTGCAATAGTGTCCGACGGGAGACGGATAGATCGTCATCATTGTCGTCCATACCGGCCGGTTCCACACCGACGACCGGTATGAAACCCCGTTACCGGTCGGGCTGACAGTCACTGTGCGTGGTACTCGGCCGGCCTCGACGCGGACCGGTCAGTCGAACACGGACTCGAGGACGGCACCGGTCCCGGGGCGTTCGAGACCGGCGAGATCGATCCGGCCGTTGGGCATCGGGACGCCGTCTGCGGGATCGTCGGCCAACAGCAGCGAGCCGTCGAGATCGGCGTAGTCGAGCAGCGGGGCGAGGTGACAGGCCGCCGCGATCGAGGCGTTCGACTCGGTCATACAGCCACACATCACCTCGAGGCCGTGGGCGCGGGCGGCGTGGATCATCCGCGTGGCTTCCAGCAGGCCGCCACATTTCATCAGCTTCAGGTTCGCGATGTCACAGCGGTCCGCGATCTGTGGGATGTCCGCGAGCGTGACACAGGATTCGTCGGCGGCGATCGGCAGCGCCGACCGTTCGGAGACGAACCGAAGCCCCTCCGAGTCCTCGGCAGGAACGGGCTGTTCGACGAACGCCAGGTCGTAGTCCGCTAACCGTTCGATCTTGGCGACGGCCTCGCGAGGCGTCCAGGCCTCGTTCGCGTCGACGAACAGCCGGACATCCGGCGCGACCGACCGAATCGTCTCGACGATCTCGAGGTCGCGGTCGGTCCCCAGCTTGACTTTCAGCGTGGTGTACCCGCGCTCGATGGCCGTCTCTGTCTTCTCGCGCATCGTCTCCGTGTCGTCGAGTCCGATGGTGTAGGAGGTCTCGAGGGTCCGGTCGGGGTCGAGTCCCCAGTAGCGGTAGAGCGGTACCTCGAGTCTCTTTGCGACGAGATCGTGAAGCGCGATGCTGACCGCGGTCCGAGCGGCCGGATTCTTGCGGACCGTCTCGCGCATACGGCGTTCGATCCGCTCGAGTTGGTGAGGATCACCGACGTCTTCGACGACCGACAACAGGTCAGGTAAGACGGCGGTGACGGTCTCGAGGGTTTCGCCGTAGTGTGCCGACGGTGTGCCAGCACCGATACCGACCCGGCCCTCGTCGTCCTCGATTCGGACGAACACGGCCTCGGATTCGGTCGTCGTGCCGCGAGCGATGCCGAACGGGTACTCGAGTGGCAGCGAGCGCCGTTCGAACGCGGTCTCGAGGCTCATAGGAGTTCGTCGAGGAGGGCGTCGGTTCCAAAGCGGATCACGTCGGTCGCGGGCGCATCGAGCCGATCGGCGTACGCGTCGACGGCGTCGCGGGCCGCCTCGTCGTCCTCGAGGGCGGACGTGTTCAGCGCGCCGGCGACGATTTCGCTGTCCGCGACCGGGGCGGCGACGTTCTCGTAGAGATCGACGTACGTCGGAATCGACGGTAGCGCGAACGACTCGTAGCCGTGGATCGCCTCCTGGCCGGCGTTGTGACAGAGCACGAGTTTGTCGGCCATCGACCCGTGGAGGATGCCGAGCGTGACCGCCGAGTACGCCGGATGGACGATGCTGCCCTGGCCCTCGACGAACAGGTAGTCGTGCTCGTCGCCTTTCTCTGTGATCATCTCTTCGACCGCACCCGCGGTGAAGTCGCTGATGACGCGATCGATCGGGTTCCCCCAGCCCTCGATCATGATGCCCGTCTGGCCAGTCGGGATCACGGCGGCGTCGTGGCCGGCCGCGCGGGCATCACGGGCGAGTTCCATCGTCGTCGTCATCTTCCCGGTCGAGCAGTCAGTGCCGACGGTGAGAATTACGTCGGCGTCGACCTCGTCGGCCACGCCCTCGGCGACTGTGAGGTGTTCGGGCGGGTTCCGAACGTCCCAGATGTCACAGTCGTTTTCGGCTGCCAGCCGAGCGAATTCCTCGTCGTCTTCGAGGAAGTAGTGCAGTCCCGAAATCACGTCACAGCCGTACTCCAATGCTGTTCGAACGTCGTCGCGCCAACTCTCGTCGAAACCGCCGCCGATCGGCGCGATGCCGATCACTAAGGCGTCGACGGCATCGGGCTCTACGGCCGCCATCTCGGAGACGATCGGTGCATCCTGCACGTCAGAAACGAAATCGGAGACGCGCTGGCCATCGGTCGCCCGATCGAGGATCGAAACGACATCGTGGTCGGCATAGCGGAGGATACCGAGTGCAGTTTTGGCGTTCTCAGGGAATTTTTCGTGGGCGAGAATTGCGACGCGCATACTATGAGATAGACGAGCGAGTACTTGAAATACCGGACCCGCTGAGAAATGGCAGATACCATCGTAGCTGTTACTACTACGGCTCCCGTCGGACCCTGCCGTAACAGTTGTCGGTGTCACAACTATTTCACGGACATACAGCGGACGCGGCCGATCTCCATAGCCACTAACGATCTTCTACCACGGGATCAACGATCGGTGCGCTTATTGACTATGGTATGATGAAGCCTGCCATGGATGGCGTCCTGAACGAAACGACGAACAAGATACACAGACACGAAGTCGGCCGCTCTGACTTCCAGACGACCTGTGGTGCGACCGCCCACGTCGCTCACGACCACCTCCGGTTGATCTCCATCGAGCGGGCGGTTGCCGATACGAGCGTGACGAAATGCGGTCGTTGTTTTGCCGACGGCAGCGGCTACTGACGACCTGTTGACGGGGTTACAGAACTCGTATATCGGTCGTCCAGAACGAACGGACGGCATCAGCAAGCGCCGGTTTCGGGTCGCCGGTCGCGTCGACGGCAGCCGTCGCGGTCGGCTCGAGTCTCGATTCGTCGACGAGTGCGTCGACGATACCGCGCTGACCCACGAGCACGAGCGGCGTCTCGGCACGGTCGCCGCCGGCTTCGTACGCCGACAGCGCCTCGCGACAGCGCTCGAGATGGTCGTCGATCTGCCCGTCGCGGAGCCGCTCGAAGCGTGCCTGCGAGAAGCCACCCTTCGAGTGGCTGCCTTTGACATCGCTTTCGAAGCCACGGTAGTCGATCCGTTCGTCGCCGTCGTAGACGCCACAGGCGAACAGATCGGTCCGGACCAGCGCGACCGCGTGGCGGCCGGTCGGCAGGAACCACTCGCGCTCGAGTTCGAATCGGTCGCTCCACGCGGTATCGACGTCGGGAACGATCGGCGGCTCGAGTGTTACTGCGAGCAGTCCGGCGTCGTCGACACAGCAAAGACACGGCGCGGCGTCGGCGACGAGTGCGAGTCGCTCGCCGAGGACCGGCTCGAGGTCGTCGCGAACGGCATCAGGTACCTCGTCGTCGACGCTAACGGTCAGCGCTCCCTCGGGACCCGTTCGAACCGAGCCCAGCCGATCGAGGACCTCCTCGAGACGGGCACCGCGAAGCTGTTCACAGCGGCGGGCGTCGAGTCCGGGTTCGCCATCGTCGACCCGCTCGAGTTCGCCTTCGAGTTGGGCGATGTGATCCTCGAGCCGATTGTTACGCTCTTCGACCTCCTGTCGGGCGGTGGCAGCGTCGGCCCGGCGTTCGGCCTCGGCCTCGTAGCGCTTTCGCAACCGCTCGGTTTCCGCCTCGAGCTCGTCGATGCGCTGCTTGAGCGACGCGCGGCCGAGCAACTCGTCGAGCATGCGGGCGAAACCGGGAATCGAGACTACTTTTAGGTTCCGGCAGGCGACGGCGAGTCGTCGAACGGCGTCGCGTCGTCGGCCTCCCAGCCGCCGACGAACGAAAGCAACTGGCGAGCACGTTCCCGGCGGGCCAGAAACACCTCTCGGAGCGAGGGTGGGTTCCGAACGTCGGTGTCCTCGAGCATCGGTTCCGGGAGTGCGAGCGTATTTGTCGGAACGTCGTCGGCCCCGTGAACCGGGAAATGGCTCGTCTCGAGTTTCATCACCAGCGGGGTATCGAGTCGCTCGAGGCCGTCGCCGGTTGCGTACACCGCCTCGTTGATCCGTTCGTGTTGCTCGCTGTGCATGAGTGCGCGGTGCCCGTCGGTCGGGGTCACGTAGAGCCGCCCGAGATAGTAGCCTCGAGAGAACACCTCGAACATGCTAGTTAGTACCAAGGTACGGAACGGCATAACTGTTTTCGGACACGTTTACAACGACGCGCTATCAGCGGGGTTTCCGGTCGGCGGCCACACGCAACCGACGGTCGCACGTGAGTGATTTCATACTCGTGATTCAACGGTGTGCCCCGTCAGTCACGAATCGTGACAACGATTGGATATAGCCGTCGTCCGAATAGCGACGATTACGGAACCACAGTCCGTTGTGAACGCTCAAAACGGCTCTTAACGGTCGAACGATGCGAGTAAACGATTCGAACGAAGGTCAGTCTTTTTAGGATATTCGGACCGATAACACGACCGATGAGAACCACGCGGTCTGTCGCCCTCCTGATGGCCCTCACGATCACCGGGCTCGTATTCGTGCCGGCTGCGGGCAGCGTCTCGAGTACACTTGCTGCGACCGACGCCGAGAAGCCCCAATCGACCGGAACGAACGCGTCCGTCGGCACGCTCATGCAAGCCAGCGCAGCCGACGCGAGCAACGGGGTCGAGTCCGAGCTGTTCGAGACGGCCTACGAGCGTGCCGACACCGAACACAAGGCAACACTCGTCAGTGATCGCACGACCGAACTCGAGGAAAAGGCCGCCGCCCTCGAAGCCGAACGCGAACAACTGAAAGCGAACCGCGAGCAACTCTCGCAGGGTGTCTATCAGTCGCAGCTGTCACGACTGACGGTCCAACTCGCCGCCCTCGAGCGGTCGATCGAACGGACCGAACGCCGCGCCGAGGCGGTCGGCGTCGCCGAAGAGCGGCTCACGACACTCCGGCAGAACGTGACTGCAAGTCGGCAGAACGTCTCGACGCAGGCCGGTCCCAGCGTTGCGGCCGTCGCCCGCGGCATGGCTGGCACGGGTCCGGCCGACGTCGCCACGGGACCGCCGAGCGAGCGCGGCCCTGACACCGGGCAATCGCCGGCAAACGGCCCGGAGAATCGCCCGTCAGAGGCAGGTTCGGCCGACCAGCAGTCAGAACGGCCCGCCGAGACGCAGCCGTCAGAATCGACGCCAGCCGCCCCCTCGAGTAGTAACGAAACGGGTGGCGAATCCGCTGACACCTCAAACGATGGCGTAGCCACTGACAACTCGACGGATGGCGAATCCGCCGACAACTCGAAAGGTGGCGAGTCCGCAGATACCTCGAACGCTGGTACAGCCACTGATCGAGGACCTGCACAGGGTGCCGGCCCCGACAAGTGATACTACCGGACAACAGTCAGTGAATACTCGATCGCGTCTCGACGGCTGTCGCCGTCGGCGACAGCGTCTTGGGTGCGGTCGAGGTCTGAACCGTATTGTCCGGCAGTATGATCAACGACACCGTTTTCCATACCACCGCGTCATCGATCGTCTGCCGAGCAGACACGCTTTTCAGCGGCAGTCACTAACGCTCTCGTAATGGACTCCGCCGCGCTGTTGGATTTACTCGGGAACGAAAACCGAAGACGAATCCTTCGGTTGCTCGCCCGCAAGCCGTGCTACGTCACCGAAATATCGGATTACCTCGGCGTGAGTCCCAAGGCGGTCATCGAACACCTGCGCAAACTCGAGGACGCTGGTCTCGTCGAGAGCCGCGTCGACGACCAGCGACGAAAATACTTTCACATCGCTCGTAACGTCAGACTCGAGGTAACTGTCTCTCCGTACGGATTCGCGAGCAAGAGCGCCTATCCGGCCAATAACAGCTTCGATATTACGGCTTGCCGACACCTCTCGCTCGACGTCACCTGGGACGAAACGGACGATCTCGACGACTTGCTGGCCGTCCTCGAGGAGTTAGAACAACTCGAAAACGAACTCTCGCTGGCCCAGCGCTGGGTGCAGGGACGCCTCTCGGACGTGCTCGATCACATCTCCGAGGCCGTCGGGGCCGGTTCGGAAAGTCGGATCTACGCCGATCTGCTCGCGAGCGTCCGCTCGGAGCCGAAATCCGTCGGCGAGCTCAGTGAGGACCTCGGCGCGCCACGCGAAGTCATCGCCGAACTACTCGAGGTGATGGCCGACAACGGCGTGGTTCGCCGGACCGAACACGGCTGGGAATTGACCACGAACGGGTACAGTAGCGAGTGACGCGCAGGACCGGTTTCTGGCCCTGATCACTCGAGATCGCGGCCCAGTCCGTCACGCAGGTCGCGACCGAAGTAATAGCCGCCGACCGCGGCGAGGACTCCCACAGTCGCGCCGATGGCGACGAGCGTCTGGCCGGAGCCGGCCACGGAGAGGATCATATTGTTGAGGACTGCTGCAATCGCACCAACGGAGACGCCAGCGGCCATCATCTCGAGATAGCGCCGCTTCGACGCGACTAGCCCGATGAAAAAGGCGGTGAGGAACGTGCCGATCAAGCGCCCGGCGACCGGCAGCACGGTTGCACCGGCCAGTAACCCGACACCGAGCAGTGCCACGAGTGCGACGTACGCCTTCGGCGAAAAGTACCGTCCAAGTGAGAGCCGTGCCGTCAGCGGCGAGAGCCACGAGCCTGACGAGCCGGTGTCCGACGCGGTGTCGGTGGGGCCAGTGGGTTCGTGTTCGGCGTCCAGCTCGCGATCGAACCCGGTGAGCAAATCCAGGCCAGTGTCGTCGCTCGATTCGCTCGGCGATGTACCGACGGACTCGGACGACCCGTCACCGGTGTCGATATCCGACTCAGAGAGCAGCCGATCCGTCTCCTCGAGGAGGTCGTCGGTGGCGGTCTCCCGCCGGCTTTCGGTGACCTCGTCCGAGCGGTCGCTCATGGCTGCACGGAGGGCGGCCGACGTGATGGGCCTTTCCCCCGGCCTCGCTCCTCGGGCGAGGCGGGGCTGGGCTCGAGCGATCACATCAGCAACGGTCGAAAATCGGCGCCGGAGACCGTTAGCGGACCGAATCGAGCAGCAGTTTCTGTTCGACGCGTTTGACCTCGTGTTGGACGTCGCGGACGGCGTCGATGTTCGCGGAGATCGAGCTGATGCCTTCGTTGACGAGGTACTGGACCATCTCGGGTTTGGAGCCGGCCTGCCCGCAGATACTCGTGTCGACGTCGTGTTCGCGGCAGGTCTCGATGACGTTGCCGATCAGGCGCAACACGGCGGGGTGGAGTTCGTCGAAGCGGTCAGCGACGTTCTCGTTGTTCCGGTCGACCGCGAGCGTGTACTGGGTCAGATCGTTCGTGCCGAAGGAGGCGAAGTCGATCCCCGCCTCGGCCATCTCCTCGACAGACAGCGCGGAGGCAGGTGTCTCGATCATGGCACCCCAGCGGCGCTTCTCGGGGTCGATGCCGGCTTCTTTCATGCACGCTTTGGCCTGATAGACGTCCTCGGCGTCGTTGACCAGCGGGAACATGATCTCGACGTTGTCGTAGCCCAGGTCGTAGAGCCGACGGAACGCCTCGAGTTCGTGGCCGAAGACGTCAGTGCGGTCGAGCGAGCGGCGGATACCCCGATAGCCGAGCATCGGGTTGTGTTCTTCTGGCTCGTTGTCGCCGCCCTCGAGCTGACGGAACTCGTCAGTGGGTGCGTCGAGGGTGCGCACGCGGACGGGGCGCGGATAGAACTCGTCGGCGACGCCGCGGATACCCTCGACGAGCTCCGTGATGTAGGCGTCCGTCCCGTTTTCCTCGATGAACTTCTCCGGGGTCTGGTTCAGCGAGAGGATCATGTGCTCGGTCCGCAGTAGGCCGACGCCGTCAGCACCCGTCGCGGCCGCGCGCTCGGCGGCTTCGGGAATCGAGACGTTTACCTTGACCTCCGTCGCGGTCATCGGCTTGACCGGCGACTGTGGGCGGACCTCCTCGACCGGCTCGGTCTCCTCGTCGGGCTCGACCGTCGAGCCCTCGAGGACGGCACCCTTGTCGCCGTCGAGCGTGACGACCTGCCCGTCCTCTAACGTCGTCGTCGCGTTGGTCGTCCCGACGATTGCGGGGACACCCAGTTCACGCGAGACGATGGCAGCGTGGCTGGTCATCCCACCCTCGTCGGTGATGATCCCCGAGGCGCGTTTCATCGCGGGCACCATATCGGGCATCGTCATTTCGGTGACGATCACGTCGCCCTCGCCGACCTTCGCGAGGTCGTCGAGCTTGGTGACGATCCGGGCGGGACCGCTGACGGTGCCGGGACTCGAGCCGAGTCCGTCGACGAGTACGTCGCCGGAGCCACTCGCCTCAGCAGCGTCAGTGTCGCTAGCGTCGGCGGCCTGGACGCTACCGCTACCGTCAGTCACGCCTTTCGAGGCGTCGGCGGTTGCCGCGGCGTCGGTGTCGGCCTCGTCGATCGTGGTGATCGGTCGCGACTGGAGCATGTAGACCTCTCCCTCCACGATCGCCCACTCGACGTCCTGTGGCTCGCCGTAGTGGTCCTCGACGCGCTCGCCGAGATCCATGAGTTCCTCGATTTCGTCGGCGTCGAGGACCCGTGCCGTTCGCTTGTCCTCGGGGACCTCACGCTCGACGGTTTGGCCGGATTCCTCGTCTTTCTCGTGCATCACCTTCTTTTCGGCGACGGTGACATCCATCGACCGGTCCGAGCGATCGATGACGTAGTTGTCCGGCGAGACGGCACCGGAGACGACGGCTTCGCCGAGTCCCCACGCGGCCTCGATGATCATCGTCGGATCGCCGGTCGAGGGGTGGCTCGTGAACATCACACCCGACTTCTCGGCGTCGACCATCTGCTGGACGACGACCGCGATGTTGACGACGGAGTGGTCGAAGCCCTGCTCCTGCCGATAGTAGATCGCCCGCTGGGTGAACAGCGAGGCCCAACACTCGCGAACGCGTTTTAGGAGTTCGTCTTCGGTGACGTTGAGGAACGTCTCCTGTTGGCCGGCAAAGGACGCGTCGGGCAGGTCTTCGGCCGTCGCCGACGAGCGGACGGCGACGAACGCCTCGCCGTTGCCGACCTCGCGGTAGCTCTCGAGGATCTCCTCGCGAAGCTCGTCGGGGAACGGCGTCTCGAGGATGAGTTCCTGTGCGCGGTCTGCAGCGTCAGCCAGCGCGGCCGAGTCATCGACGTCGACGTCGACGGCTGCGAACAGTTCCTCGTCGATCTCGGCTTCTTCGATAAACGAACGATATGTCCCGGCGGTTACGACGAATCCCGGTGGGACGGGTAGCCCCGCACCCGTAAGCTCGCCCAGGGAGGCACCTTTACCGCCGACCTTCTCGAGGTCGCCGGCACCGATCTCGTCCAGCCAGAGTACAGCCATCTCTATTGAGAGTGACAGTGGTCCGCATAAAGAAGGTTGCGAACAGCCGCTCGCAGTCGGAACTCGAACGTGAATGAGGATCTACTTCTTCTGGCCGTCGAGTGGAGTCAACGCAGTCGTTTCTGTGACATGCAGTGAAAAACTAGATAGCTATCGTGAGTGTACAATTTAACTGACAGTCATCGATATCGATCGTTGATGCTGGCGCACGCGGATGGTCAGCCATCGAGCGAGCACGGCCGGAACACCGGGTTCGAACCGGTGTGATCACAGTCGGGATTCTCATCGGCTCTGAGAACGCGACCACCGGCTGATCGTCCGTTCGGGTTGGGGCTCAGGCCTCGAGAATGTCGTCCTCGTCGTCGTCGGGGACGACGAGCGATCCATCGAGGACAGTCACTCCGCGGCCGCCGACCTGCACTCCGTCGTCGAGGCGAACGCGAACCGTGCCCGGCCGGTCGACGTAGTGGCCCTGCTCGAGACGGAGTTCCTCGGGCAGATCGTCGTCGAACGCGCCGAACCGGTCGAGATACGCGCTGGCGGCCCCGCTTGCGGTGCCGGTGACGGGATCTTCCGACACGCCAGCGCCCGGCGCGAACATTCGGCCGTGCAGCGTCGACTCGCGCTCGAGTGCGTCGAACGTGAAGAGATAGATTCCGGTCGCGTCGACCGCGTCGGTCACCGCCTCGATTGCAGCCATATCCGGCTCGGCGCTGCCGACGTCAGAGAGGTACGTGATCGGGACGATCAGGAAGGGAAGGCCAGTCGAGGCCACCGCCATCGGGAGGTCGGCGCTCGCCCCCTCGAGGGCGGCCCGGTCGACGCCCAGCGCGTCGGCGACGCGGTCGTAGCCGACGTCGACCTCGCGGATCGTCGGCTCGTCTTGGCTCATCCAGACCGTGCCGTCGGGCTCGACCTCGATCTCGAGGACGCCGACGTTCGTCTCGAGGGTTGTCGTTCCAGGGTCGAGTCCTTCGTCACGAAGGTGTGCGAACGTCCCGATCGTCGCGTGCCCGCAGAGATCGACCTCCTGCGTCGGGGTAAAGTATCTGATTCGATAGTCGGCGGTCTGACTCGAGCGGAGAAATGCGGTCTCGCTGACAGCAATTTCCGCGGCGATCGCCTGCATCTGCTCTGCCGAGAGACCGTCTGCGTCCGGCACGACGCCCGCGGGATTCCCGGTCAGCGGTTCGTCAGTAAACGCGTCGACCTGCACGACTCGAGTCGTCTCCATGTGACGTGGATTGGGCGACCGCCGTATCAATCCTCGGTCGTTCATCCGGACTACCGTGTGAACCGCCGGCTACCGGTTGGCCACCCAGGTCGCGAGATCGGCGACGACCCGCTCGGCGACGTTGTTCCGAACGGCGTAGGCGAACTCCACCGACGGCCCTTCACCCGGCATGAACAGGTGGTTGAGACCGTCATACGTCTCGAACGTCGTCTCGGATCGGCCTTCGAGTTCGGTCTGCCAGCGCTCGAGGTCGTCGGCCGCGGTGACCTGAAAGTCGCGCGTGCCCTGCAAGAAGTACGTCGGAACGTCGATCCCCGCCCCGGTTTCGAGGTGATCGTACGCTGCGAGACTGTCCCAGAACGCGCCGGGTTTCCCGAGTAGCTTCTCGCTCGCGTCGTACTCGTCCGCTCGAATCCGCTCGATTTCGTCAGCCCACTGGTCGGCGATCGTCGCCAGATCGTCCCACGTCTGGCTGCCGACCGCTACCTTGTGTTCCAGTTGCGCGAGCGTCAGTTCGTGGTACGGACGTGCCGGCGCGGCCAGGCCGGCGATGCCGGCGAGGTTCCCGTCTCGAGCGGCGATCCGCGGTGTCGCGCGGCCGCCGAGACCGTGCCCGACGACGACGATCCGATCGGCGTCGACGCCCTCGACGGCCCGGAGTCGCTCGACGGCGACCAGCGCGTCGTCGACGGTAACATGGTCGAGGGTGTACGAGCCCGGTTGGACCTCGCAGGCCGGGATGCGCTTGTCGTAGCGAAGCGTCGCGACGCCCTTCGTGGCGAGTCCCCGCTCCTATATCGGTAAACGTCCTGGTGCCGCCGCGATCGGTGTTTTTCGTCCCGGGCCCGACGTCGTGGACGAGGACGACGCCGGGGACGCCGTCTCCCGTGCTTCCGTTGGGTGTCGCGACGGTCCCCGGCAGCGAACAGTCCGCGACCGAAAGGCTCACCTCGCGTGTAACGATCGCGTCCGGATCGACGTACGACGGTCGCTCGTACTCGTCGACGATCCCGCAATCGACGGGCCGCGACTGCCCATTGACGATGACACGACAGGTGTGGTCGCCGCGGGCGAACGCCAGCGTCAGGTCGACCGCCGTGAAGCCGTTTCTCGTCATTGTGCTCGTATCGACGACCTCGTCGAACGAGCCGCCGACCGTGCCGTATCCCATCCAGAGGCGCTCGAGGCGGGCGGGATCGCCGCGTCTGTCGCGTTCCTGTTCGACGAATCGCTCGCTGGCCCGATCGAACTTCTCGTTCGCGAGGTCGCTGACCAGTGCCGTCGCGACGTCGGAGGGGGTCGAGCCGTCGGTTTCGTCGCTCGTCTGCTCAGTGAACAAGTCCGTACAGCCGGCCGCTGCCGACGCTGTCGCCGTCGATACTGCCGCAAGTACGGTCCGCCGTCGAGGAGCCATCGTTGTCGGACCGTCCACAGTATATCGGATAAAGACGAGGTCGATTCTCTGTGACTGTATTCGATTTTGACATACGAAGGTCCCGCCGGTCACCGGCGGGTCCGACTCAGTCGTCTCCGACTTCCTCGAGTCGATCGACACCTTCGTCGTCCGCCATCGGCGGCAGATCGCCCGACGCGTGGGTACCGACCGGCGGCCGGTTGACCTCGGCTGCCGGCGAGGTCTCGAGGTCGGTTCCCTCGTCTTCTTCCTCGAGTGAGTCCATGTCCCCGCTTTCGCGCGCATCCTGGTCGATCCGCATCGAGCAGAACTCCGCACCGCACATCGAGCAGAAGCGGGCCTCCTTGTAGTTGTCACCAGGCAGTGTCTGGTCGTGGAAGGATCGGGCACGGTCGGGATCGAGCGCGAGGTCGAACTGCTCGCGCCAGTCGAACGCGTAGCGGGCTTCCGAGAGGGCGTCGTCCCAGTCGCGTGCGCCAGGGCGTTCGGTGCCGACATCGGCGGCGTGGGCGGCGATCCGGTAGGCCGCGAGGCCATCGCGAACGTCGTCTTTCTCGGGGAGACCGAGGTGTTCTTTCGGGGTCACGTAGCACAACATTGCGGCACCCGCTTGCGCTGCCATCGCGGCCCCGATGGCGCTGGTGATGTGGTCGTAGCCCGGCGCGATGTCAGTCACCAGCGGACCGAGGACGTAGAAAGGCGCACCGTCACAGACCTCCTGCTGGCGCTCGACGTTCTCCGCGATCTTGTGCATCGGGACGTGGCCCGGGCCCTCGACCATCACCTGGACGCCGTGGTCCCAGCCGACGCGTGTGAGTTCACCCAGCGTGTCGAGTTCGGCGTACTGGGCGTCGTCACAGGCGTCGGCCAGACAGCCCGGCCGGAGGCTGTCCCCCAGGCTGAACGTCACGTCGTGTTCGGCGAAGATCTCGCAGATCTCCGGAAACACCTGATACAGGGGGTTCTGTTCGCCATGTGCTTCCATCCACGACGCCATGATCGAGCCGCCCCGCGAGACGATGCCCGTCTTCCGGCCGTCGGTCAGCGGCAGATGTTCGGCCAGAATCCCCGCGTGGATCGTCATGTAGTCGACGCCCTGCTCGGCTTGCTTTTCAATGAGTTCGAGCAGCAGATCTTTCGTGATGTCCTTGGGGCTGCCGGCTTGCTTGACCGCCTCGTACAGCGGCACCGTCCCGAGCGGCACCGGCGAGTGGTCGACGTGGGCCTCACGGATCTCGTCTAAATCGCTGCCTGTTCCGAGGTCCATCACCGTATCCGCGCCGTAGTGGACCGCGGTGTGGAGCTTCTCGAGTTCCGTCTCGAGGTCACTGGTCGTCTCGCTGTTGCCGATGTTAGCGTTGACCTTCGTCGCGAACTCGCGGCCGATGATCACCGGATCGAGCGTGTCGTGGTTGCGGTTGGCCGGGATGACGGCCTGTCCTGCGGCGACCTGTTCGCGGACAAACTTCGGCTTTCGGTTCTCTCGCTCGGCGACACGTTCCATTGCGGGCGTGATCGTTCCTTCACGGGCGGCCTGTCGCTGTGTCTGCGCCATTGATAACTAGGTTGTATTATCCAGTTATAAATAACTGTCTACGGCCGTAAACGACGCGGTCAAACGCGGCTGGTGATCGACGGCCGTTTCAGCCAACTTAAGGGGACCGCGCTCGAGACACCCGATAGGTGGCCATCAGATGTCCGATCTACCGGACGATTTCGACTGTACCATAACCAACTGGGAGTACATTTACGGCCTGTGCCGAGACGTGGCTGACGATGTCCGCGACGACGAATTCGAACCGGACGTCGTCGTCGCGCTGGCCCGCGGTGGCTGGTTCGCGGGTCGGTGTCTCTGTGACTTCCTCGGCTTGGACGACCTGACGAGCCTAAAGATGGAACACTACGTCGGCACCGCCGCGAAAGCCGACGAGCCGACTGTCCGGTATCCGATGCCGGAAGGCAGCGTCGAAGGGAAGGACGTGCTCATCATCGACGACATCGCCGACACCGGCGGCTCGATCAGCCACGCCCACGAGTACGTCATGGACCGCGAGGCCAGCGAGGTCCGCACCGCGACGCTGCAACTGCTTGGCACCAGCGAGTTCCAGCCTGACTACGTCGGCGAACGACTCGAGGAGTGGACCTGGGTCGTCTACCCGTGGAACTTCATCGAGGACATGATCGACCTGACCTCGAGCGCCATGGAAAAGGCCGACCAGGAGACGTTCACGAACGAGGAGCTCCGTCACTTCCTCGCGGCGTACCACGGAATCGACCGCATCGAGATGGAAATCGCCCAGCCCGACCGGCTCCCCGAAGTCCTCGCCGAGATGGAACGACGCGAGGTGCTCGAGTCGGTCGGTACCGAGGAGTGGGCGCTCGTCGGCGAGTAGGTCTCAAAGCCCTCCCACAGGAGCCGCTTCTGCCGGGCGCGATACCGGCGACTACCAGCCAGTGCGCGCTCGCTCGCGGAGATCGACAGTACGGCTGTCCGATATCGCAAGCAACGATCAGTACTCGAGAGTGTCAACGGGACACGTATTTATGGGCTGGCTGTGACTGTTTCCGACGTATGAAACGAGTCCTCACGAGTCTCGGCATCGGTTCGGCGACGGTCGATACGGTTCTCCCAACGACGCTCACGGCCGGCGAGTCCGTCGACGCACGCGTCGACGTCACCGGCGGTAACGACAGCCAGGAGGTCGACGGGATCTACTTCGCGCTCGAGACGCGCTACGAGACCGACGACAGCACGGGGACGGCGAAGATCGACACGTTTCGTCTCGCGGACCCGTTTACGATCGAGCCTGACGAGGAACGGAGTTTTACCGTCTCGGTCGACGTCCCGTACCACACGCCCGTCACACTGGGGAAAACGAAGGTCTGGCTCGACACCGGGCTCGACATCGACTGGGCGGTCGATCCCGACGATCGCGACCCTGTCGAGATCGAGCCCGATCCGCTCCGGCAGGCGCTGTTCGACGCTCTCGAGTCGCTCGGCTTTACGCTCCGATCGGCCAAGTGCGAGGCCACGGAGTCGCTGTTCGCCGACCATCGCTTCGTCCAGGAACTCGAGTTCGTCCCCCGATCGGGGCCGTTCGCGGGCGAACTCGACGAACTCGAGGTCGTCACGCTTCCCGAAGGCGACGGGTTCGACCTGCTGCTCGAGGTCGACCGTCGTGGCGGCTTGCTGGCGGAGCAGTTCGACCTCGACGAGCAGTACGAGCGACTGTCGCTCATGCCCGGCGAGGAGGGGGACATCGAGCGGCGGCTGCGAACGGTGATCGAACGGAACTGTTGAGCAGCCGAACGCTCGATCAATGTGTAAATCGGTTCGTCCGGCAGTATTAGGAGGGTCGTCCGCCCACGTCTCCGTATGACAATCGGCGTCATCGGTGGAAGCGGCATCTACGAGGCACTGCCACTCGAGAACGTCCGTCGTGAGCACGTCTCGACGCCCTACGGCGAGCCAAGCGACGCGGTCACGATCGGCGAGCTCGCCGGCCGGGAGGTCGCGTTTCTGCCGCGTCACGGCGAGGCCCATCAGCATCCGCCGACCGACGCGTCCTATCGGGCGAACATCTACGCGCTCAAATCGGTCGGCGTCGACCGAGTGATCTCGACGAACGCGGTCGGGAGCCTCCGCGAGGACCTGCCGCCACGGACGCTGGTCGTCCCCGATCAGATCTTCGACCGAACCAAACACCGCTCGCCGACGTTCTTCGGCGACGGGATGGTCGTCCACATGGGCTTTGCCGAGCCCTACTGTCCGGCACTGGCCGCCCATCTGGCCGAATCGGCCCGCGAGGCGACCGATGCCGACACCAAAGTTGCACCAGACGGCACCTACGTCTGCATCGAAGGCCCACAGTTCTCGACGAAGGCCGAAAGCGAGTTCTACCGCGAGCAGGGCTGGGACATCATCGGCATGACCGCCATCCCCGAGGCCAAACTCGCCCGCGAAGCAGAACTGAGCTACGCCACCGTCGCCGGCGTCACCGACTACGACGTCTGGAAATCGGATAGCGAGGTCTCCCTCGAGGAGGTCCGCCAAAACGCCGTGGCGAACCGGGATTCGATCAATGCGGTCGTCGAACACGCGATCCGAACGATGCCAGACGACTTCGAAAGCGAGGCCTGGAACGCGCTCGAGGGCGCGATCAACACGCCACCGGAGGCGATTCCCGACGACACGCTCGAGCGCATCGACCTGCTGGCCGGCAAGTATCTCGACTAGACAACGGCTGCGATCGGAGCGAGACACACGGTGACTCACATCGTGAGTGTGCCCATCATACAGTCACGATCAGCGTGATACTCGGGAGAAATGACAGAGAATATTAAGGAAATCGCTCGTGTGGATTGCTGCGTGAACGCCCAAGAACTCATCCATGTCCACGCATTACTGTTCGAATTGCGGGTACATTTCGAGCGGGACGGCGACATGCCCGCGGGTGCGTTTACTGCCTACGAGACGCAACCGGTTCGCCCAACGCACATCCATCGCCCGAAGCACGAACACGAACACGCGATCGACCTGCTTCTGGAGGGACTCGGTCAATCCGTCCGAACACGCCCGCCACCGGATCACGCGCCGGTTTCGTGACCCCGGATAGCCGGTCACGGGTTCGATTGAGACAACCGGTGCTGGCGAGTCACGAGTGACGACGGATCGCGGGTGCGCCGGGACACAGCGGTAGCAGACCGTATCGGTGTCTCTCCTGTATCGATAAGGATTACCCATTTGAGCGTTGTATGGCACGTATGGACGAACCACACGACTTCGACGATATCCTCGTGCCGACCGACGGCAGCAAGGCCGCCCGCAATGGGGCTGCACAGGCTATCAAGTTCGCACAGCGAAACGACGCGACCCTGCACGTCCTGTACGCGATGGATATGGGTGATGCCGACTACGTCGCGGTGCCAAGCGATATCAAGCAGACACGACGCCGACTCGAGAAGAAAGGGCAGACGTTCGTCACCGAGATCGAAGACCTTGCCGACGACGCCGGCGTCTCCTGTGTCACGGCTGTCAAGGCGAACACGCCTGTCGAGGCCATCACCGAGTACGTCGACGAACACGATATCGACCTCGTTGTCATGGGGAAACGCGGGCGCTCGGATCCGGACAAACCGCTTTTGGGCTCGATCACCAACCGGGTCATCGGCTCGCTCGACGTCCCCGTATTCACTGCCTGACGAGAGCCATTCCCGGCGTCGTACCCGTCGTCTGACTGTCTCGACGGCGGCAATCGCTCTCGGGATTCATTAGCAGAGAGTGTCATCGACCGATGGCACCGCGTTGTGCTCGTCCCACGTCTCGATCGCAGTCAGTATTCGCTCGGCAGCGGCGGCGGGCTCACACCGATCGGTATCGATCACGAGATCGGCGTCGGGGGCCTCGAACTCCCGGTAGACGACGTGGACGCCCTGTTCCGCGATCGAATCCGCCCGGGCCCGATTACGCTCGAGACAGGTCTCGAGGCTCGCGGTCACGTGGACGAACCGCACGTCGCCGAGGGCGCGAAACTGCGTCTGCCATTTCCGACGGTAGAACGTCCCGTCGACGAGCGTAACGCCGGCCGCAGGGGCCGAACCGGCCTGCTCGGCCAGTTGTTCGTAGGTGCGACTCGAGAAGTCATCAGAGTGGGAGAGTCGAACCGGAACGTCCCGCTCCGTGAGTCGGTCACGGACGCGGGTCGCGATGGTGGTTTTCCCGGCACCCGACGGCCCGCAGATGACGATCACAGCCGTCGATAGTGGCCGCGGCCATACGAATGAGTCGATCCGGAATCGGGAGGGTGGGTTCCGGCGTCGCTCGAACGACGTGTTCGTTCTGCGAACAGCCACGATGTCACGCTCGAGCAGGTGTGGACGCGGTCACCGATCGTCCCCGGCGCTCACGTCGAACGGGCCCGCTTCGGGATCTTTCTGGGGGACCATTGGGCCGACCGACGCGGTTCGGCGCGTGATAGTCGCGGTTCGCAGGATGTAGGAGGCAAGCAGCGCGAGCGGCGAGAGGACGACGAGAAACAGCACGCTCACGACGGCCGGGAGCACGGCGGCGCTGACGCTCGGCCCAGTGAAGTCAGCATACAACAACCCGATGAGGATCGCCGACAGGATCGATGGCACGCCACAGTAGACCGTGAGTTGCGAGAAGCGCGTGAGTTCCTGCTGCAGGTACGTCGTCTTGAACTGCTCGCGGGCCACGTGAAACAGCTTGAGCGAGTCGATCAGTTCGTCGAGTCGCTCGACAGCAGCCGGCGACAGCGAGTCGGCGTACTCGCCGCGCAGGTGGGTACCGACGTACAGGTGCCAGGACTCGTCGTACGTGATCGCCGCCGACACGGCGGTGAACGCGTCGGAACCGGACTGCCCGATACGGTCGTCGATCCGCTCTGTCCGCTCTCGAACGCTGTTCGTGTATCGAATGACTATCTCCGAGGGCCCGTCGTCGTGATCCCCGACCGCATCGGCGAGCGCGGTGGCGTCGCGATGGATCGATTCGAGGATCACTCCGAGGACTCGCGTCGGCACTGCCGGGCTCGCAGGGATGGCCGCGTCGTCCGCGAGGGTCTGACGGAACTCGATGACGTCCTCGAGCCGGTCGCGGGCCCTGCCGGCCGCGCTGAACTCCTGAGAGAGGATGAGCTGGTTGACCGAGACCACGAGCGTCACGAGCGAGAACGTCCCCGCGATCAGACCGCTTGCCACGCTCGTCACGGCACCCGGGTTGACGAAGGTAATGACGCCGAGTTCGTACAACGCGGCGACCACCGCGAAGACGACGAGCAAGATGATGGCGGCGACGGATAACCGGTTTCCATCGACCAGAACCCACTCACGGACCCGCGTCAACAGCCCCTCGTGGGTACCGATGTCGGCCCCGTAAGACTCGAGCGTTTCGTCGGTCTCGGCGGATTCCATAGCGACACGTTCCACCGACCCGACAATAAGGGGCTGCGTTGCACACCGCCACACGCCGGCGCTGACGAACGGGTACAGCGCTCGAGCGAGTCGTGCCGAAACAGGGACGACCGAGACGGCCGCCGGCGGACGAGGACAGCGGTTTCAAGGCCGACACTGAAATGGATCCGCGGTGTTGACCCGACACATGTACCGTGATGGAGTCACCTCGCAGACGACCGCTCGACGGCGATGAGCCGACGGCAGTCGACGAGTCGACGACGCGTCCTTGCGACACTGGGAACGGGTATCGCAGCCGCAGCCGCCGGCTGTCTCGGCAGCAGTAGTCTCGGCGGACAGCCGACCTACGAGGAAGGAACCGTCAGTGGGATCAACGCCAGCAACGTCTCCAACCGGTCGGCAACGCAGCTGTCTGCGGCGGCAGCACTCTCCCAGCAACAACCCAGCAACTCGGTGACGCCGCTCGACCCGCTCTCGCTCCGTGACCACGAGTTCGTCGTCGAGAGCGGCTACCTCGGCTCGACCATCCAGGGGACCGTCGAAAACACGGGATCAAACCGGATTCAGACCGTGGAAGTACGGACACGGGTCTACGACGACGCTGGCACCATGCTCGGCCGATACCTCGCCAGTACCGGGGACCTCAACGCTGGTCTCAGCTGGGAGTTTCAGGTGATCGTTCTCGAGTCACCGTCGGCCGTCGCAAGCTACGACATCGCCGTTCTCGGGACCCCGTCGTGACGGCGATACGTCAGTCACCTTCCGGGCGGGTACGGGTGTCACTCAAGGATGACCTCGTGCAGTTCATCGGCGACACCCTCGTAGACCGCCGTTTCGGGGACGGCAAGCGTGTACGCCGGCCGCCCCTTGCCCGTCGGCGACGTCTCCGGCGGGTTGACCTCAGCGACGAGGTCCTCGTCCTCGAGTTGGTACAGCGAGCGGATGATGTCGGCTTCTGAGATCGTGCCGATGACTTCCGTGTCGACATCGGCGAGTTGCTCCTGACAGCGTTTCCGAAGGTCGTGTGTCTGGATCGGCGTTTCGTCTTGGCGGGCGAGCTCGGCGACAGTAAGCAGGACCGCCTGATTTGTCAGGGAGATCGATTCGAATGGTGACTCGTCACTCATGTGTATCCCTTCTTCATGGACAATGGTAACCGTTACCCCAAATCCCAGCGAGAGAACCGGGCTCCCGGACGATAGCTGTGTCAATAACTGGTAGACTAACCCAGAATATGTTACTACATAAAGAGTTAATTTTGCTGTGGGTTATTGGGATGCCTGTATCCCTCTCAGGCACCCTCGTCGTCCTGTAACTCCGCGAGTTCGGCCTCGACGTCTTCCTGATCCTCACTCTCGAGGTCGGCGAGTTCTTTCTCGTCGACCTCGCTCGCAGCATCGGCCGCCGGCTCGGATTCTCCCTCACCGACCTCGGATTTGAGCGTCTCGAGTTCGGCGTCGACGCCGCTGTCGGTCGACAGCTGCTCGAGTTCGCGGTCGATCGTGTCCTTGTCGGACATGACGTCCTCGAACGCGCCGGACTCATGGAGTTCGTCGAGGGCGGCGGCGCGGGCCTCCATGTCCTCGGTCTGTTCTTCCGCGCGTTCGATGGCGCGGCCGACGTCCTCGAACTCCTCGCCGGTGGACGTCATCGCCTCCGAGACCGTCGTGCTGGCTTTCGCGGCCTCGTGGCGGGCTTTCATCGTCTCCTTTTTCGTGCGGAACTCCTCGATGCGGCGCTGGAGTTCGTCTTTCTGTTCGACCAGCCGGTCTTGCTGGCCCTGCAGGTCCGAGATCTGGCGCTCTAAGTCCTCGATCTGGTTCATCTTCGTCTTCTTCTTTTCGAGGGCGCGTCGTGCCAGATCCTCCCGGTCCTGCTGGACCGCTGTGCGTGCCTGTTGGTTGTGTTTCTCGACGTTGTCCTCGAGTCGGCGTTTCTGCATCTCGAGGCGCTTTTTTTGCGTAGTGAGATCGGCGATGCCGCGTTTGACCTGCTGGAGCTGGTCGCGCATCTGTTCGTAGGAGTAGTCCAGCGTTTCGGTCGGGTCCTCGGCCCGGTTGAGTACCGAGTTGAGTTTCGACCGGATGACGTAGGAAGCCCGAGAGAGGATGCCCATACTCGCAACGTATCGCTCTTGACCCTTAAAAATGTCACTTCGGGAATATTCCATGTCGACCCGGCTGTCCCGGCGCGCCGGGTTGATTACCGAGCGTCGTGATGGCCCATCCATGACGAACGTAGTGCTTCCCGGCAGCCGCGACGTTCGGGGGACACTCGAGGAACCGGACGGCGAGCCACGTGCGATCGTCGTCGCCTGTCCGCCACATCCCCAAGACGGTGGCACGCGGAGTGATCAGCGCCTCGTCGCCGTTAGCGATACCCTACGTGACGCCGGCATTGCCTGTTTGCGCTTCGATTACGGCCCGTGGGACGACGGCTACGGCGAACTGGAAGACGTACACAACGCCAGCCGATGGGCGCGCAATGCGTACGGCGGTCCGATCGGCGTCTTCGGCTACAGCTTCGGCGCGACGCTGGCACTGCTCGCGGCAGCCGAGGTCGAGCCCGACGCGGTCGCCGCCCTCGCCCCGACGACGCGACTGGCCGACGATCTCGACGCGCTCGAGACCGTCGATTCACTCGAGACCCCTGTCCACGTCCTGTATGGCACCCGAGATACGACCGCCGACTGGGAGCCGATCGTCGAGCGCGCGCGAGGTCGTGGCGACGAAACTACCGCCCTGTCGGCCGATCACTTCTTCCTCGGCGCGGCCGACGACATCGCGAGGGCGGTTCGGACGTTTTTCGAGGCAACGTTGCTCGCATCGGCGTAGCACGACCGAGACAGTCACAGACGACCGCTGCGTGTTTCGATCGATCTCGAGACGACGTGTCGGGAACAGGAACAAGATGTCAGACAAAAATTACAGTAATTGGTACGCATCAAACTGCTGTACTGAAACACGGGATGACTCCATAAAGAATATTATAATCAATGTTCGATGACCGGGTATATGGAAGTCCCACTGTTGGTGACCGATTTCCTCGACCGAGCGCGCAAGTACTACGGCGACGAAGAAGCGATCGTCGCGACGACGGGTGAGCGGTTCACGTACGAGGAGTTCGGCGACCGAGCCGACCGCCTCTCGACGGTCCTGCAGGACCGCGGCATCGAGAAGGGCGATCGCGTGGCCGTTCTCGACCCGAACACGCACTACCAGCTCGAGTCCGCCTACGGGATCATGCAACTCGGTGCCGTTCACACGCCGCTGAACTACCGGCTGACCCCCGAAGACTACGAGTACCTGCTCAACGACTCCGGCACGAAAGCGATCATCGCCGACTACGAGTACGCCGACAAGATCGAAGCCATCCGTGACGAGGTCCCGACGGAGATCTTCATCACGAACGACGCCGACGAAGTCGAGGGCGACTGGGAGGACTTCGACGACCTCATCGCGGACGTCGAGCCCGACTACGAGCGCCCCGAGATGAGCGAAGACGACGTCATCACGATCAACTACACGTCAGGCACGACCGGCGACCCGAAAGGAGTCATGCGGACCCACCGCACCGAGTCGCTGCACGCCCAGCTCGTGACGATCCACCACGAGATCACCGACGACGACGTCTATCTCTGGACGCTCCCGATGTTCCACGTCAACGGCTGGGGCCACATCTACGCCATCACGGGCATCGGCGCGAAACACGTCTGTACCCGCGGCGTCAACGCCGAAGAGATCTTCCAGCAGATCAACGACGAGGACGTCTCGTTCCTCTGCTGTGCGCCGACGGTGCTCAGCATGCTCGACGAGTACTACGAAGAAAACGACGTCTCCACCGAGGGCGACAACCCGATGCGCGTCACCGCCGCCGGTGCTGCGCCGCCGGAAAGCGTCATCCGAACCGTCGAAGAGACGTTCGGCTGGCACTTCCGCCAGCTCTACGGGGCGACCGAGACCGGCCCGCTGATCGGCACCTCCGCGACCCGTCGCCTGATCGACGAGGACAGCGAGGAGCGCTTCGGCCTCAAAAAGCGCCAGGGCATCGCCCCGCTGGCCACCGAGCTCGAAGTCGTCGACGACGACGGCAACGAGGTCCCGTGGGACGACGAGTCCATCGGCGAGATTCTCGTCCGCGGCAACCAGGTCATGGAAGGCTACTGGGAGAAGCCCGAAGCGACCGACGAAGCGTTCAACGACAAGCGCGAGGGCTGGTTCCACACCGGTGACCTCGCCGTCGTCAACGAGAAAGGCATGCTCGCGATCCAGGACCGCGAAAAGGACATCATCATCTCCGGCGGGGAGAACATCTCGAGCATCGAACTCGAGGACACGCTGTTCGACCACGAAGCGGTCGGCGACGTGGCCGTGATCCCCTCGCCCAGCGAGAAGTGGGGCGAGACGCCGAAAGCGTTCGTCGTCCCGTCGAACGACGACCCACAGAACCCACCAGTCACCGAGGAGGAACTGACGGAGTTCACGCGCGATCGACTCGCCGGTTACAAGGTCGTCCACCGCGTCGAGTTCGTCAAATCGCTCCCGAAGACGGCGACGGGCAAGGTTCAGAAATACGAACTGCAGGAACAGGAGTGGGACGAAGAAGAGTCGATGGTCGGACAGGGATAACGCACGCGAGCACCCCCTGACGACGCGGGCGGCCTCCGAGTACGGTCGCGACGACGTCGCGGCCCACCGTGGCCGTTCCTGACGATTGTGCCCGTTTCTTTTTCGGCAGCTACTCGAGACAGATCGACCGCGAGCTGACGGCACGTCACGGCAGCGACTGACTGTGACACCGAGAACGCGTAGAGCACGCCAGCACTGCCGCTCGCCTCAATCCGCCGTAGCCGGGTCAGTCCCGCCCGTGCCGAGTCAGACACTTCGGCAGCCCGATCAGTTCGACCGGCTCCGAATTGTCGGGCGAGTAGACGACCATCTGGCCTTTCTCCATGTAGGGGACCTTCGACTCGAGGTTGCTCGGAATATTCACACTCTTGATGGCGTCCTCGTCGCCGAGATTCAGGACGATGGTGGTGTTGATCTGCTTGAAGACGGCGTCGTGGATGTCCTGTGGATCCTGTGTGATCAAGAAGAGGCCGAGTCGCTCCTTGCGGCCCTGTTTGGCGGCTTCGGTGAACTTCCGGATGACCTTTCCAGCCTGGACGCTGTCGGCGTCGGTCAGGAAATTGTGGGCCTCGTCCATGCCCACCACGAGGGGAGTCTCCTTGATCCGGTCGTAGCTCGGATCGTTCGAGAGCTTCTGGTCGATCAACAGCGACGAGACCGCGAGCACGACGGTTTCAGTCGCGCGCGTATCGTTGATATGGTAGGTCGGCACCACGGTCAGCCCGCCGGGACGGACGAACTCGTGGACGAGGTCGGTGATCGGGCGTGCGTCCTGATCAAAGACATGGCCGAATCCGAGGACGCGCCGGCGCACGGCGTCGAACGTTGCTTCGTGAACGCGGCCGGACTCGTCGAGTTCCTCGCGCAGCGCCGGGTCGTCGAGGAACGTGGTGAACTCCTCGTATGTACCATCGGTGCCGTACTGCTGTCGGAACCGTGGCAACAGGACACTCGTGAGCGCGCCGTACTGGTTGTCGTTCAAGCCGCTGCCCGCGACCAGCCACGGGTTGTCGTGAACCATCGAAAACGGGATCGTGAACTCGACTTGCTTCGCGCGGTGATGGCCGGCGGCGTACGACGCCGACCCCACTTTCGGGATGAACGCCGTCGTATCGTCGTGGCCGCCGTAGGCGATCCCTTCGCGCTCGAGCCGACGCGCGAAATCGTCATCCAGTTCGGGATTGTCGTCGTGCATCTGGGCGTACTCGTCCTGTGGGTCGAACTGGACGACCGCGGGCTGAACCGTGCGCCCGTCGGCCATCGGATACGTGCGCTCGGCGGCGAGATACTGCCGCAGGATGTTCTTCGCGCCGTGGGTCTTGCCCGATCCCGTCCCGCCAGCGACGAGCGTGTGTCGGAACACCAGCGGATCGCCTGCGTCGTAATCGTCTTTCAGCCGGTAATCGATCGTCGGCGGGGTGGCCGCCGTCCATACTTTCTCGCCGCCGACGGAGAGATGGCCCAGAAAAACGCCGTCGTCGGGCATCTTCAGCCCAGTCTTGATCGCTTCGGTGTCGTCGGCCTGCCGGATCACGGTCTGGGGTTTCGGCACGCGGTCGGTCATCCGCCGTTTGAGGTCGCCGTCATCGTCGTAGAGGACGGCAACCGGCTCGAGGGTCGCGACGAACTTGTAGTCCGATTCGTCGATCCCGTCGGACCGCATCGCCCGCCGGGCGTGGATCTCCGTTGCGTCGTCGGCGTGGTACTGCTGGGCGTACTCGAGTCCCGTAATCCGACAGAACAGCGTCTCGCCGTCGGGGTAGGGCGCGAGCAGGTAGCTCCCGATCCGAATCGACGAGCGGTTGTCGCGGGTGATGTAGGCCTGTAGCGTCGTGTCGTCGCCGTCTTCGGCGACGCGCAGTCCCTGGGAGACACAGAGCGCGCCGATGCCGACGTCATCGCCGCTGGGCTCGACCGGCGTCGACTCGAAGTCGTCGCTCGCGCCGTCGGTCGTCGAACTCGTCGTCGCCGACTCGTCGGGTCCTACCGAGGCCGTCGACGAGTCGGTTGTACCGGCCGTCGATCCCTCGCCAGCGTCGGCGTCGGCGTCGAAATCGCCGAAGTCTCCCAGATCAGTCATATAGGTTTCATCCGGGCCATCACTAAAACGCGTTTCCCTCCAGTCGGACGGACTGTCTCTCAGCCCCGGCGCTCACGACTGACCCACAGCGCCCCCGCGATGACTGACACGGCCACTAGCGCGAGCCCAGCAATACAACTGGGAATCGACAGCCAACCGCCGCTGCCTGCCATTCCGTCGCCGCTCGAGTCGTTCGCCGCCGATGCTGTGAGCTCGAGGTCTAACTCGTCAGGGTCGGTGTGATCGAACGACGCAAGTGGGTTGTCACCGCCATCGATCGAAACGGTCACTGGCTCGTCGAAAACAGCAGGTGGGTAGTCGCCGGTGAGTGCCACGTCGCTTTCGCTGAACGAAATCGTCGTCGTCCCGGCCGGCGCGTCAGCGGCGACCTGCACGGTCAGCGTCGCAATCGTGCCCCGTCCGGTCGTGCCGCTGGCTGCCGGCTCGCGGCGCTGTTCGATGACCGTCGTCCCCTGCTCGTTGGCGATCACCGTCCTCGTGTTGACCTCGGTCTCGTTGCCCTCGAGCCACGGACCCTGTTCGACATCGGTTACCGCGAGGTAGTCGGGATGGTACTGGGCGACTACCGACACGTTCGTGACGCCCTCGCCACCGTGGCCGCCCTGGCTCTGGAGCGTGATGTCGACCGCGATCGTCTCGCCGGGCGTCGCCTCGACTGTCGTCCGATCGGGCGAGAGGATCGCGACCTGGTCGATCGCGACGGCCGTCCCTGCAACGCCGGCCAGCGACAGCGCGAGCAGGATGGCGGTGACGACCACGGCGGCGGCTTTGCTAACGTCGCGATCGTCGTCCCCGCGTGGCTCCGTCATGGTCGTATCGTGGTATAGCGATCACCGGCATGGCTCTTGCCGTTTCCGCCGTCGAAATCCGCTGAAACGACCGATAGGATAGACGAATGCAGCAATAAAGAACCGGCCGACTCGGACGCTGGTGGCGACTACTGGACGAGCGAGACGCTCTCGTCGCCCCGCGTGATCAGCTTCGAGTCGTGATCGTAGCTGATGACGCCGACGTCGGCCATCGCAGGAAGGTGGGAGTGGTGCAGTGCGACCGCCGCACGGTCGGCGTCGCAAAACGGTTCGACAGCGCGTGCGCTGAGTTGCGTCGCGAGTTCCTCGAGCGAGAGTGGACGGTCGCCGTCTTCGAGCACCGAAAGGATACGCATTCGGACGGGATCGACGAGTGTTTCGAGCAGTTCTTCGGCGTTTTCGTCTTTACAGGTCTCGAGAAAGATCGAGAGGTCCGTAGGACATACCGGCGGTTCGTCGACGAGTGCGACGCCGGCGTCGCTCCAGTCGACGATGCCAGCGTCCTCGAGTCGTGGTAGATGGTTGTGGACGAGGCTGAGCCGCACCTCGTGTCGCGTCTGCCCGGTCGCAGAATCCGAGTCCATTCGGTCGACCAGTGCCGTCGTCAGTTCCGCCGGCGGAAGTCGCGTCTCTCGGTGCCCGAGAACCTCGAGAACGCGAAGTCGGTGCGGACTGCGAAGGACTTCGTAACACTCCGCCGGAACGTCGGTGAGCGGTCCGGGGGCGTCGTCGCCGATGTGACCGTCCAAACTCATTATCCGTAGTAACTCATGCAATGGGCATAAGACCAGTTCCAAAATGATTTGGTTGTGAATGAGTTGTTACCGCCGAATCCGCCGGGTAATCCGCTGAACCGCCTGCGAACGGCAGATAGTAGAAATTACTTTTAGAAATATCTACTATCGTCGTTCGAGACCAGTCAGAATTACTGGACAGTGAACGGCAGTAGCACCGTTGTTACTAAGCTATTAGCATCGGGTATGAGCGGTTTTCACCGGCTCGGAGTCGTTTACGATCTTGTTACGATCGCGCGCGACGACGGAGCCACTGAACGTCACTGCACACCGAAAGGCAGTTCGGCAGATGTCTCGCCCACACGAGTCGTCACAGGTCAGCGGAATCGTTCCACGACCCGAACGAGACACGTGTCGTCAACGTCGATCAGTCGTCCCGTCTCGTATCGACTGATACGGACTCCTGTCAGTGGATCCGGGCGCATCCGCGACGGGTTGCAGGTGCGCCAGGACACAGGGACGGCAGACCGTTGAACGTCACCTCTCGATCGAATGCGTCGTCTCGTGCTCGTGAGCGCTGTACTTTTGCGTCCGCGAGACGTATCATCATCTATGCTTCAGGTACGCGGTCGTGCCGGCGGAACGGAACTCACCGGCACACTGTACGAACGGGGAGAACGAGCCCCCTCGTTCCGCGGCGCACCGGACGAAGACGCCGCGTACGTCTGGGTTTGTGACGAGTTCTACGAGGTCGACAGCGGTGGCACGACCCAACTCGTCGACGGCCGCGAGGTCAACCTCGCCTTCGAGTCACCGATGCCGCGGGGCTTCGACACCCGCGACCAAGCCCTCGAGGGTGCCAGAGAACACATCCGGACGCAGTTCGCCCGGATCGGCGTCGACCCCGAGAACGTCGCTCTCGAGGTGGAGAAAAACGACGGTGAATAGGGGATCGATCAGTACGGCTGGTCGTCCCAGCGGTGATCGTCGTACGTCCGGTCCTGAACCGTGTCGAACTGCGTCTCGAGCGTCTCACGAAGCGAGGCCTTCTCCGCGTTGCTGATTCGAGCGAGTTCGTCGGCCTTCTCCACGATCGTCGGCGGCCCGTGGGCGATGGCGATATCCTGTAACAGTTGCATCGTCAGTCGATCGCGCGTCTCTGAATCCTTCGTGAACGCGTACGGGGCCTCGATCCGATACAGCAGGTCGTCGCGCGGATCGTAGACGACGAAGAAGGTGACCTCGTAGGCCGAGCGCTCGAGGCGTCGATCGACGCCGAGCGCGTCGCCCTCGGCCGAGAGCGGGTGATCGACGCCACCGCGCGACAGGAACCAGTTCGTGTACGATAGCGACGAGGTATCCCGTTCCCAGCGCTCGCCGTCGACGTCGTCGACGTACTCGCCGCGCTCGAGCAGCCGGGTAAACAGCGCCGAATCGTTGCTCCATGGGATGCTGACGTCGATCTCCCGGTTCGATTTCAGCGTCCGCGTGACGACGCGCGTCGCGGGGTTTTTGACGAAGCCGACGAGCGGCACGTCCCGGTCGACGAACTCCTCGACCAGCCGGACGTAGTTCTCGAGGACCGTCGTGGGTCGGGGATCGTCGAGCAGGAAGTCGGCCAGATCGGGATGCTGGTCGGCCCAGCGCAGCAGGCCCCGCGGGTACAGCGGGCCGTCGAGGACGAGGAGATCAGAAACGTCGGCGGCGTGATCGCGAGCGTGGGTGCTCTCGGCGAGATACAGCGCCAGCGCGTGGACGACGCCCTCGGCAAAGCGGGGCAGCGGTGGGATCTTGACCGCGCGACTCCGGCTGTAGCCCTCGTCGAACTTCCCCCAGGTCTCGTCGACGGACATCGTCTCGTCGTTCGAGTGGACCGTCATCACGGTCGTCCGCGACCGGTGGAGGTCGAGATCGCTCGGCGTCGCGCTCATCGCCGCCTGCGCGATGTCGATGACGAGCCCGTTTTTGAACGTCGTCGGGTTGATCGTCCCCGCGTCGAGGCCGTGCTCGGTCGGAAACTCGCGGTCGCGCAACGCAACCGCCTCGCAGTCGACCACCCGCCGCGCCTGCTCGTCGACCGGCTCGAGGACCCGCCGGCCGTCGTCGAGCAAGGGATCGAGGAACTGCTCCCAGACGGTCTCGGCGAAGGCGCGACGGTCGCGCTCGTCGGTCCCGTGGTCGATCCGCCTCGCGAGCCGCGCGATACCGTCGAAGTGGACCGGATCGAGCGTCATGACAGGGGGCTCCCGCCCGACCCGCAAAAAGCCAGTGGTCGTGAACGACGACGATGTTGACTCGGGTTCGTGTAAATTACTATCAGAAAACGTATGTATGGACGGCTCGAGGCTGGTAATATCTGGATGTCCGAGCGAGAATCGGCGACCGTTACCTCCGACGAGCGTGCGATCAACTGGCGACAGAACGGGTCTGGGGTCACCATCTACGAAGAGGGGAACCCCGACGCCTGGATCCGGGCCGACTTCGAAGCCGGCGTCCCGCCGGAACACCGTCTCTTTATGATCTGTGACGAGTGCGGTGCCGTCTTCGCACAGCGGAGCACGCCCGGCAACGCGACCGTCTGTGGCGACTGCGGGACGACGTTCGATCACCGTCACGACGACTGACCGCGCCACTGGTTGACTCGAGTCGGCTCGGCGACGCGATGCAGTCGACCTGGGCTCGGCCGCTCGAGTCGGTCCACAGAACTAACCAATTACTGATACGCTGGTGGTGAGCAGTGCCGGCAGCAGGCCATTGTTGACGACGACAACGACAGGTAGTTAGGATATGCTAGTTTCCGATCTGGTATGGAAGCTGCGCTGATCGTCCTCGACGGCTGGGGACTCGGTGACGGCGGCAGGGACGCGGTCGACGCGGCCGAAACGCCGGTCTTCGACCGCCTGGCAGAATCGGGCGCGTACGGCCGGCTCGAGGTCGCCGGTCGACGCGTCGGCCTCCCCGAGGGACAGATGGGCAACAGCGAAGTCGGCCACCTGAACATCGGTGCTGGCCGCGTCGTCTATCAGGAGTACACTCGCATCTCGGACTCCATCACGGACGGTTCGTTCCGGGAGAACGACGCGATCAACGAGGCGTTCGACCGAGCGCGCGACAACGACGGCCGCGTTCACTTCCTCGGCCTCGTCAGTGACGGGGGCGTCCACTCCGATCAGGAGCACCTCCACGCGCTGATCGAGCTGGCGGCCGACCGCGACGTCGAGGCCGTCACTCACGCGATCACCGACGGTCGCGACACCTCGCCGACCGGCGGCCGGGACTATCTCGGCACGCTCGAGGACGTGATCGCCGAGCACGGCACCGGCGACGTAGCGACGGTCTCGGGCCGGTACTACGCGATGGACCGCGATCAGAACTGGGAGCGGACCAAACGAGCGTACGACGCCATCGCCAACCGCGAAGCGGAGTGGACCGCCGAGTCAGCCGTCGACGCGGTCGAAGAATCGTACGACCGCGGCGAGACCGACGAGTTCGTCGAGCCGACGGTGATCGAAGGACAGCCTGCGCTACAAGATGGCGACGCAGTCGTCTGGTTCAACTTCCGCTCCGATCGTGCACGACAGCTCACGCGGATGCTCGCGGACATTCGATCCGACGACTGGGCTGACGAGTGCGCAACCAGCCCGCCGGATGCCGAGGTCGTGATGATGACTCAGTACGACAAGACCTTCGACCTCCCCGTGGCGTATCCGCCGAACCAGCCCGAACAGGTGCTCGGCGAGGTGCTGGCTGACGCCGGGAAGACGCAGTTGCGGATCGCCGAATCCGAGAAGTACGCCCACGTGACCTACTTCCTCAATGGTGGCCGCGAGGTCGAGTTCGACGGCGAGATCCGAAAGATCGTCGAGAGCCCCGACGTGCCGACCTACGATCAGCAACCCGAAATGAGCGCGCCCGAGGTGACCGACACTGCGATCGAGACCATCGACGCTGACGATCCGGATGTCCTCGTGTTAAACTACGCCAACCCGGACATGGTCGGTCACACCGGCGACTACGAAGCCGCGATCGAGGCCGTCGAAGCCGTCGACGACCAGCTCGGGCGACTCGTCGACCAGCTCGAGGCCGCCGGCGCACACGTCCTCATCACTGCAGACCACGGCAACGCCGACGACATGGGAACCGAAGCAGACCCCCACACGGCACACACGTACAACGAGGTGCCGTTGGTCTATCTCGCTCCCGACGGCACCGACGGCGGTCGAACCGTCCGCGAGGGCGGCACGCTCGCCGATATCGCGCCGACGATGCTCGAGGCGATCGACCTCGACCAGCCACCCGAGATGACCGGCGAGTCGCTGCTCGAGTGAGCGCGTCGTAACCCTCTTAGAATTGCTGTCGCCCTACGCTCGTCTGAACGACATGCGTTCGAAGGGCACGTCAAAAAATCAGTTCGTCATCGAATCGATATCGACAGCGCTCGCCAGATAGGCAGCCCTCCGTCAGTCGTCGTTGTCGTCCTTGCCTCGTCCGCGACCACGGCCCGGATGCTCGGCGTGACGGCCGGGCTGTTCGGCCGGACGGCCGGGGAAGTCGTTTTCCGGCGGTTCGTACACGTAGAGACAATCGTTGCTGTACGAGCGGCCGAACTGGTCGGCGTCCTCACAGCAGAGCACGCGGCCGTCGTCTATCACGAGCACGTTGTCGACATTGATGAGCGCGTCGTCCGCGACGGCTGCTGGGTCGCTCGCGTCCGGCCCGACGATGACCGGCTCGAGCTCCGAGACGTTGAAATCCGCCTCGAGTTCCGCCCGGTAGACGACGCCGCCGTCGACTCGCTCGAGCTGGACGTCGCCGACGCCTTCGTAACCCTCCTCGGCGGAGAGGTCGTCGTTGAGTTCGGAGATGGCGAAGTAGACGTAATCGCCCGGCCCGGCTCCGTCGACGCTGTCGACGCCCTCGGCTTTGTTGAACTCGATGGTCGCGCCGATTTCCTTGGCGGCCGCGCGCGTCTCGAGGAACGGCACGCGCCGGAGTTCCGGATCGACGCCGTCTGGACCGGTTGCCTCGTACTGGTTGGCCCAGCGGATGATCTCCTCGTCGGTGATGTAGTCCTGGTTGCCGTGTTCGATGACCGCCTTGTCTGCTTCCTCGAGTGCGGTTTCGAGGTCCGTCTCCCAGTCGGTTTCGGCGTGGGTCTCGAGGTAATCGGTCTGGGTAATCCCGTCGTACTCGGCGATCCACGCTTCGACCTCGCGGTTGGTGGCACGGCCCAGCTCGAGCCACTCGAGTTCGAGGTCGATTGCTGCCGGCGGCAGTTCACGAGCGGCTTCCTCGTTGGTCACTTTGGGGGCGTAGAGCGTGCCGGCGACATCCATGGGATCGTCGTGGCTGTCGATCGGCTCGTCGGCGACGAACTTGTAGATCCCCTTGCTGTCGCCGTCAGAGCAGCCGTAGACGGTCTTTTTGTCGGACTGGATGTCCGGTGCTTCCCAGGCGGCCCGCCCCATCACGTAGTACTTCACGGGCTGTGGCGTGTCGGCTGCCGGCTTGCGGATGTCGACGTGATAGCCGTAGCGGTAGGGATTTGGATAGACGTCACCGATCGGCTCGGTCGTGTTCCCGTCGGCACCCTGGTCGACGGGGTCCGCGCCGAGATAGTACGCGAGGAACTCGACGCCAGTCATCGCCCAGTAGCCCTGAATGCCCCAGGCTTCGTCGCCGTAGTAGTCGTCGACGGCGCCCTGGATCGCCGAGGGGTTCGGTCGGTTCCAGAACTCGTGGGCGCCGCGGCGTCCCTTGCCCGTCCCTGCCTCGACGATGTCGCCGACCGTCGCGGCCAGCGAAACGCGTGGGTGTGCGTAGTTCTCTTCGGAGGAGAGCATCGTCGTCCACGGACTCAGATCACCGTAACAGTTGATGCGCGTCCCACCAAGTTCGCGCATCGGCTCGGTGTTCGCGATGTTGATGGCGTTCTCGAGGTCAGCCTCCCACTCGCCGTCGTCGGTCCGGCTGATCGGGATCCGGGAGACGTTGCCGGGGCTGTTCTCCCAGTTCGTAAAGAGATAGCCCTCGGTGCTGTCCGCAGTCGTGGGGACGAACTGGTTACAGTCAGGGTTGTACGCGGCGTCGCCGTACTGCGTGCCGGCGAACGCGTCGGTCGTGATATTTTCGCCATCGGGCGTCTGGACGACGCCGAGTTCTTCGGTCCCCCCGTTGATCGCCTCGTGAGCCCGTGCGAGGAACGTGAACTCGCCGTCAGCGCCGCGGACCGTCTGCTGTTCCGCGTTCGTCTGGGGCGTCGACAGCTCGTCGAAGTCGTCGTTGCTGCCGTCGAACTCGAACTGGAAGCCGCTGAAGTAGCCGATGCCGGCCTCGTCGTACGGCGCGGGATTGTCGCGGCTCGGGTGCTGGAGGCTGTAGAGCAGCGATCCTTCATCGAACACGAACGGCCCGGTGACTTCCGCGCCGAGCGCGGTCGAGGAGAACCGCTTTAATTCTCCGTCGACGTGCGGTGCCAACGGTGTGTCGGGATCGTCAGGGTCGGCGGCGCTCGCGACGCCAGTGACGCTCGCGCCGAGCGCTGCGGCGACTGAGACTTCCATCAGGTTGCGTCGAGTTAAATCGACCATCAGTTCCGTAACGGACCAGCGTATTATAGGAATTTTATATTTTTAATATTTATTCATCAATCCCTAAACGAAGCGTACGGAACCCTATGTAGCTCTCCGTTCGACTTCCGACCGATCTACGCAGCGTCGAATAGACACCGACGACGATTCGACTACTCGAGTGAGGATTCGGTCCAAAAAGAGAGCCTCGACTGCTCCCAGTGTGAGGGGTAGCTATCGGCTACTCGAGCCCCTGTTCAGCGGCGTTCGCACGGATCTCCTGGGCGCGCTGGCGGACGGACGCGACGTAGCGCTCGATCTTCGGGGGTGTTTTCCCGTAAAACGATGCCACCCAGTTTATGTCCGTGCCGGGCATCGTGAGGAAGTACGCCGCGAGCGTATCCCGGCCCGCCTGAATGACCTCCGGCGGAACGCCCCGGTCGCCGGTCCCCGCCTCCTGAAAGCCGTTCGTGTCGAAGTAGATATCGGCGTAGAGCGTCGCCATCTCCGGCTCCTCGAACGTGATCGGCGTATGCTGGGGTGCCTCGAACCGGTACTGCGGTGTCTCGGCGTCCGGCGGCGTGACCTCGAGGATTCGGACAGCCAGTATGTAGTCGTTGTAGACCGATTCCGTGTCGTCGCTCGGTGACCGTGACGTTGATTCGGACATGGGTGGTCGATGTCGCTCGGCAGCGGTTCGGACGGGGGTCCGTCGCACGTACCGTCGTGAACCAAGTGCCGGGTGCCGTGCGTATGAGCGTTGCTAGTAGCAGTACCACCGCTCACGGAGTGCTCACGAGCGATATAGAGCGCTCCCTCGTTTATTACAACCCCCACTCGAGTCGACGGCCGCACGAGCACCCCGCAGTGTAGCGATCGTAACGCCATCGCCGCGAGGTTCTGCTATCTTTACACGTCTGCGCGATAAGGGCGAGACATGGAAGCGGAAGCCACCGAGGAACCGGCGACGCAGGAGCCAACCGCCCGACGAGGCGAGCGCAACCAACTGTTTCGGCACGGATCGACGGTCAGTCGCCGACAAGCGACCCAGTCATGATCGAAATCGCGGGGTTGCTCGCCCTCGCTGCCGTCGGAACGGGCGTGCTCTGGTACGGCAGCGCCAGACTCGAGGAGGCAGCCAACGACCTCGCAGCCGCGTATGGGCTGCCGGCGGTCGTGCAGGGAGCTGTTATCGCCGCCGTCGGCTCGAGCATGCCCGAACTGGTGAGCGTGTTGCTCGCGACACTGATTCACGGCGAGTTCGAACTCGGCGTGGGGTCGATCGTCGGCTCGGCGGTGTTCAATTTGCTGGCGATTCCCGGCCTCGCCGTGGTGGTCGGCGGCGGCATCGACACGTCGCGCGAGCTAGTTTATAAGGAATCGCTGTTCTACATGCTCGCGGTCGCGTCGCTACTGTTGACGTTCTCGCTGGCGGTCATCTACAACCCGGTTGCCGGCGGCGACGGGCTCGTTCGAGGCGACGTCTCGCGGCCGCTTGCGCTGTTTCCCGTCGCGCTGTACGGCCTCTACATCTTCACTCAGTACCTCGATGCCGCCGACGAGGGCGCAACGACGGACACGTCGGTCGACATGTTCCCGACCTGGGTTCAGTTCGGCGTCGGGCTGGTGGCGATCGTCGTCGGCGTCGAGGCCCTCGTTCGGTCGGCGGTCGGTCTCGGCGACGCGTTCGGAACCCCCTCGTTCCTCTGGGGGATGACCGTCGTCGCCGCCGGCTCGAGCCTGCCCGATACGTTCGTCAGCATCGCAGCCGCCCAAGCGGATCGGCCGACGGTGACGCTGGCGAACGTCCTCGGGAGCAACACCTTCGACCTGCTGGTCGCCGTCCCGGTCGGCGTCCTCGTCGCGGGCTCGCTAACGGTCAATTTCGCCCACATCGTCCCGATGATGGCCTTTCTGGTGCTCGCAACGATCGTCTTCTTCGCGATTTCCCGCACCGAAATGCGCCTCTCGACGCGCGAGGCGTGGCTGCTGTTGGGGCTCTATGGCGCGTTCGTCTGCTGGCTCCTCCTCGAGAGCCTTCGTATCGTCACCGTGCTCGAGGTCTGATACGGACTCCTGTCAGCCAGTGCCGGTGCACTCGCGACCCACACTGCGGTCCCACTGGGACATCGGGACAGCAGACCGTATGAGTACCATGCGGTACTCGGTAATATCTGCCCGCATCTCGGTCGTATTCCGGCGTCAAGGGAAACGCGAGGGGTTTTACGTGGAGTGGCTGCAACGACTCAGGTATGAGTGACGATTCCGATTCGGACGGCCATCGCTTCGCAACGAACAGCATCCATGCCGGTCAGGAACCGGACCCGACGACGGGTGCCCGCGCGCCGCCACTGTACCAGACCACGTCCTACGAGTTCGAGGATACCGACCACGCCGCCGCGCTGTTCGGCCTCGAGGAACTGGGCAACATCTACTCGCGGATCATGAACCCGACGAACGCGATGCTCGAGGAACGCATCGCGACGCTGGAAGGCGGCGTCGGCGCGCTCGCGACCGCCTCCGGGATGGCTGCGTTCGACCTCGCGACGTTCATTCTCGCGGACGTCGGCGACAACATCGTCTCCTCGTCGTCGCTCTACGGCGGGACCTACACCTACCTCACCCACACCGTCTCGAAACGCGGCGTCGAGACGAAGTTCGTCGACACGCTCGACTACGAGGCCTACGCCGAGGCCATCGACGACGACACCGCCTTTGTCCACCTCGAGACGATCGGCAACCCCGCGCTCGTCACCCCGGACATCGAGCGAATCGCCGACATCGCCCACGAGCACAACGTCCCGCTGTTCGTCGACAACACGTTCGCGACGCCGTATCTGTGCCGACCGCTCGAGCACGGCGCGGACCTCGTCTGGAACTCGACGACAAAGTGGATCCACGGTGCAGGCTCGACCGTCGGCGGGATTCTCGTCGACGGCGGCTCGTTCCCCTGGGAGGACGGCGACTTCCCCGAACTCACCGAGCCGAACCCGGCCTATCACGGCGTCAACTTCCGCGAGACGTTCGGCGACGCGGCCTTCGCGTTCGCCGCTCGGACCCGCGGCCTGCGAGACCTGGGCAACCAGCAGTCGCCGTTCGACGCCTGGGTCACCCTCCAGAAACTCGAGTCGCTGCCCCTGCGCATGGAGAAACACTGCGAGAACGCGATGGCCGTCGCGGAGTACCTCGAGGACCACTCCGACGTGGCATGGGTCAACTACCCTGGCCTCAAGAGCCACGAGACCCACGAGAACGCCGCGAAGTATCTCGAGGGCGGCTACGGCGGCATGATCACCTTCGGGCTCGAAGGTGGCTACGACGCCGCCGAGACGGTCTGTAACGAGGTCGACCTGACGAGCCTGCTGGCGAACGTCGGCGACGCGAAGACGCTGATCATCCACCCCGCGAGTACGACTCACCAGCAACTCACCAAGGAAGAGAAGTTGGCCGGCGGCGTCACCGACGACCTCGTGCGCCTCTCGGTCGGCATCGAGGACGTCGACGACGTGATCGCCGACCTCGATCAGGCTATCGAACAGGCGTAAGGAGTCACGAGCGAGTGCGGCGGTCGGACGTGGCGTCAGTGGCGCTGTCACGGTCGTCGTCTTCGTCGGCTGCCTCGCTGTCGGTATCGGTCCCGATAACGGGCAAGCCAGAGCCGCGGTCGCCATCCGTCCCGAGGAGGCGAGCGAATCGACGACGGTCCGCAGTTTTCCGATCGAGAGTCATGCCGTCGAGCGATGCCGGAGTGCCGGGAAGTATCCGGGGTCCGTTTCGGCCACAACGCGATGTTTCTCGGTGAAACGATCCAGTATCGACCGCCAAACGGCCATCGTTCGGTCGCCGCCGAAGCGGCGAGTCAGCTACTCCAAAACACCCTTTTTCGTCACGCCCCTCTGGATGACCGATGACCGATCTTCCGGCCCCCGTCGACCGCGCACTCGACTCTCACGACGCGTTCGATCGCACCGACGACGGCTACGACCTCACGACTACCGTCTTCGAGACGACCGTCACGGCCGAGGACGCCGAGGGTAAGCGCGACGGTCGCTTCCGCGTTACCGTCGCCCTCCCGACGCTCGACGCCGCGGTCGCCGACGAAACTGTCGCGGACGTCGTCGAAGACGGCTGGTTCGAAACGCTCGAGCGCCGCTTACAGGACGTCTTCGGCGTCGCCCACACGAACACCTACGACGAGCCAACGCTCGAGCGCGACGCCGGAGAGGTCCGGGTTCACCTCGAGTACACCGCCTGGGACGCAAGCGAGGGCGTCGAAGACGCCAAAGCCCTGATCGAGTTCGTCGAGGGCACCTACGCACAGGGAATCATCCCCGGCTACGACTACCGCGGGCCGGCGGCGACGCTGCTCGAGAACGCCCAACAGCGGGGTCAGCAGGCAGCCGACGAGGAGGGGAGCAGCGGCGGCATGCCGATGTGACGAGCTATCGGCGTGAACGACCGATTTCGGATCATTCCGTTGGACTACTCGGCGGTGCAGACCTCGGTCCAGAGGTAGCCGAGACCGATAGCAGCATAGCCGAGGCCCAAGGCGGCGAAGAGTTGGTCGTTACCCATGACGCCCCACCCAGCCTGAGCGAGCCCCAGAAGGACCATCGTGGTCCCGATGCTCGCTTTGTAGCGGTTTCGGCTCATTGTGAGTCGAGTGGTTGCTCGAGTGATAGATACGCCAGCCATATGATTACTTCCGTACCCCATGGTGAGAGCGACCCGAACCATAACCGGGACAACATAAATTGGGCTAGAGAATGCGTGGTGGGTGGAATCCCGAATATATTTGATTTCCAATGTTTTGGAACCGACTATGATGGGTGAGACCCAGCGAATCGTCGCAGTCTGGGCCGTTCTCACGCTTCCGTTCATTCTTTTTGCAACGTATCTATGGATACACGACGACCTCAGCCCCCGGTTTATCGTTGCATACTGGTTTGCACCGATCGCCCTGACATTGATCGGTGTCTTCCCAGCACCATGGCAACCCATCGCAGAATCGGTGTGAAACAGATCCAGGGCGGTCATCAGGGGACGAAAAGCACACAAAATACGGTGTGAGCACTGTCAAATGGCTCCCTGCGGGGGCTGTGGCCGAGAGCGTGACTCGAGCAGACGCGAGAGTCGCGCGACCCGGGGAAGGGCAGGCGTTCACCCCGTTACCGACCGCGAGCGAACCCAAAAGGGTGAGCGAGCGGGCCGACAACCGACCCAACGGGGAGGGAGGAGTGCGTTTGATCGACACTGAGCGGGATCAAAGATCTCGCGAAATCCAAAAGAGCGTGAGCACTCTTTTGAAGAATTTACCGAGAGACGCGACGGTGTGCGGCAGCGAAGCTGCCGTCGCCGTCGTAGACCGCAGAGTAAAATTTCGTTCTTAGTCCATCGCGATGTACGTCTGCGTATCCTCGATTCCTTCGATGGCCTGGATGTGCGTCGCCGCGATTTCTTTGACTTCGGCCGGCGTCTCGACCCGTGCTTTCGCGATGAGGTCGACATCGCCGGCAACGATGTGCGCCGATTGCACGCCTGCGATGGATTCGATGCTGTCTTTGAGCCGATCCGCCTCGCCCGTGTTCGCCTTGATCATGACGAATGCAGTGACCATTAGTTCATCCCTCCAGTGTCGCTGTCCGCGTCACGGTCCGTCGAGATCGAACTCGAGCCCGAGCCGGCGTTCGCGGCCGCCTCCATCGGCGTTTCGCCGACCAGCAGCTGCCGGACCTCACTCAAGACGTCGAAGTCCGCGAGAACGACGAGCCGGTCGCCGACCTCGAGCGAGCTGTCTTCGGTCGGGATCTCGAGGGGACTGTTGTTCTTGCCGAACGCGAGGACGGTCGCGTCGGCGGGCAGGTGCAGTTCGCTGAGCGTGTACCCGTTGACGGGTGCCGCGTCGGTGACCGTGAGTTCGACGACCTGCAGGCTCGGAGCGATGTCGGCGATAGCCCGGATCGTCCCGCCCAGCAGGGCGTTTTTCGCACCGATCGCGCCCAGTCGCTCGGGGTGGATAATCTCGTCGACCTGATCGGCGTACTTGCGGTAGATCCCCTCGCGGTAGGCCTCGTCGATCCGCATGACGGTTCGACAACCGTGGTGGTTCCCGACCATGCAGGCGGTGAAGTTGACGTTGAGGTCGCTGGTCAGCGCGCCGACGGCGTCGGCGTCTTCGACGCCGGCCTCCTCGAGGATGGGTTCGCGGGAGCCGTCGCCCTCGATGACGGGAAAGTCCTGATTCTGGGCGCGTTTGATCCGCTGTTCGTCGCGTTCGACCAGCATGATCTCGTGGCCTTCGTCTCGCAGGACACGTGCCGTCCGCAGCCCGACCCGTCCAGCCCCGATAATGACGAACTGCATAGACAGGGGTACGCTCGCCCCTGTGAATAAGTTTGCCCCCGACTAGCACGGACCGTGGCTGCCTGTGGCAGCGGCTGCAGCACGAAAAACACGCGCCGAACCCGACACGACGACGGTAGCAGTGACCTCTGTGAGCGAGCGATCAGCCCATCGCGATGTAGGTCTTCGTATCGGTGACGCCGCCGAGTCGCTGCATCCGCGAGGAGGCCGTCTGGAGCACGTCGTAGACCTCTTGGGCGTCGATCTCGGCGATGATGTCGTAGTTGCCCGCCACGATGTGGGCATCGGAGACCGTCTCGAGCTCGTCGATCTCGGCGAGCAGGCCCTCGGATTTCCCGGCAGCGGTCTTCACCATAATGAACGCGTGGACCATCGCCAGTGTGGTACGCTGTGGCACGACTAAAGCCTTTGCCCGGGGCCCGATCGCGAACGGCGTCGCGCTCCCTCAGTGAGCGTCGTCGACGGCCTCGGCGAGCGCATCGGTCACCGCCTCGCGGACCGCCTCGGGCGACTGCGTCGCATCGACGCGGACGAAGCGGTCGGGATCGCGCTCGAGGAGGCGTTCGTAGTTGTCCCGCACCGACGCGAGGTACTCGGCGCGTTCGAACTTGTTCGTCGTCCCTGCACGGACCGCGGCGGTTTCGGGGTCGAGATCGAGGTAGATCGTCAGGTCGGGCTCGATCGAGAACGGCCGATGGACGTCGACGACGTACTCCAGAGGGTCCGCGAGGCCGTGGCCGTCGGCCGCCTCGAGAGTCGCACCCTGGTAGGCAAAGCGCGAGTCAGAATAGCGATCGGAGATCACGAGGTCGCCACGCTCGAGGGCAGGCTCGATCACCCGCGAGAGGTGGTCGGCGTGGTCGGCGGTATAGAGAAACAGTTCCGCCAGTGGATCGGCGTCGTCGTCCTCGATCGATCGGTAGACGGCGTCGCCGTACCAGGAGTTCGTCGGCTCCCGCGTGAACACGGCGTCGGGATAGCGCTCGTGTAAGGCCTCCCAGACCGTCGTCTTGCCGCTACCGTCTAATCCCTCGAGCGTGACAAGCATGGTCGCACCTCGTCGTGAGGGATACTACAATCTGTCGAGAGGCGCGCTCGGGTGCGTCGACGGCTGCCGATCACAGCACGAGGCCGTCGTCGACGCGCACGACTTCGCCGTTGACGTACGAGGCAGCGTCGCTGGCCAGGAACGCGATAACGTCAGCGACTTCCTCGGGCGTCGCGGTGCGGCCGCTCGCGGTGTTCGTCTCGACAGCCGACTCGTGGCCACGCGTCTCCGCGAGCAGGTCGGTATCGGTGTAGCCGGGTTTGACGGCATTGACGCGGATGTCCTTTCCGCCGAGTTCGCGGGCCGCCGCACGCGTAAAGCCGAGCACGCCGGCTTTGCTCGCGGCGTAGTTGGCCTGCCCGACCCCACCGTGCTGAGCGGCGACGCTCGCGACGTTGACGATTCGGCCGCCCCGGTCGTCACGTCGTAGCATTCGTCTGGCCGCTTCTCGCGTACAGTAGAACGTGCCCGTGAGGTTGACGTCGACGACCCGCTGCCACTGCTCGGGTGTCATCCGAACCAGCAGGCCATCGGCCACCGTTCCAGCGTTGTTCACCAGTACTGTCGGGGAGCCATACCGCTCGGCGATGGTCTCGAACGTCGCCGCCACCGCGTCGTAGTCGGCGACGTCGAATCGCTCGACTGCTGTCTCAGCAGGGAACGACGCTAGCGCCGCCGTCGTCTCGTCTGCAGCCGCGTCGTCCTCGTGATAGGTGGCGACGACGGTCGCCCCCAACTCGGCCAGTCGCGTCGCTACCGCACGGCCGATGCCGCGTGTCCCGCCGGTGACGACCGCGACCTCGCCCTCGAAGTCAATCATGCGGACATCTCACGCGCGTCCGCGGGCGTCTCGAGCGCCCAGCACTCGGCCTCAGGTGCAATACGCTCGACGAGTCCCGACAGTACTCCGGCCGGCGGGAACGCGACGAACCGCTCGATGCCACGCTCGCGAAGTGTTTCGATGACGGCCACCCAGTCGACCGGCGACGTGATCTGTGCCGTCAGATCTCGCCGTGCGACGGCCGGATCGGTATAGTACTCGCCGGTCACGTCCGAAACGACGGGCAGTTGGGCCTCGCGCAGCGTCACATCGGCCATCGCCGTTTCGACGCAGTCGACGGCCGACGCCATCACCGGCGAGTGGAACGCCGCGCCGACGTCGAGTTCGCGAAACCGGGCGGTCGTCCGTTCCTCGAGCCGTTCCCGGACCGCCGCCACGCCCTCGGCTGTGCCGCTGATGACGGTCTGTTTCGGCGCGTTGTAGAGGGCGACGCCGACGTCCTCGCGGATGGCACAGACCTCGGCGACCTCCTCCGGGTCGGCCAGCAACACCGCGACCATCGTCCCCGGGCCGTCGGCGGCTGCCGCTCGTTCCATGCACACTCCTCGCCGGTGGGTGAGGTCTGCTGTGGTTGCGGGATCGATCGCGCCGGCGGCCGCCAGCGCGGTGAAGTGCCCAAGGCTGTGACCGGCGACGGCCGCCGGCTCGACGTCGAAGCGAGCCGTCACGCCCTCGTAGACCGCGATTCCCGTCGCCAACAACAGTGGCTGGGTGTTGCTCGGGCGCTGGATCGCCTCGGCGGTCCCGTCGAAGCACAGTTCCGGAAGATCGATCTCGAGGGCGGCGTCGAGGCGGTCGAATACCGCGCGGGTCTCGGGCCAGTCGTCGTAGAACGCCCGTCCCATCCCGACGGTCTGGCTCCCCTGGCCGGGGAAGAGAAACGCCGTCCCGTCGAGCGTCGTGAGGGACTCGGCAGTGGTCATATCAGTGGTGTGAGTCAGACCACTCGCTTAGTGGTGTCGAGTCGTCGTCCCCACGACGGTGACCGAGCCAACGGCGTAGCCCGCGGTCTGATCGTGGCTCAGGCTGACATCGATATCGGCCGTCGCAAGCGAACTGCCGCGTTCCTCGAGCGTCGCGGCGAGTGCGTCGGCCGCGGCGGGTGCCAGCGAGAGATGCGGGCCGTCGACCCGGCGGTCGATTTCGATGGCAGCGGTGGGCACGCCGGGAGACGTGCCAGCGAGCGTCTTCAGGAACGCTTCCTTGGCCGCCCATCGGGCGGCGTAATGCTGTGATGGATCGGCCTGTGCCTCACAATAGGTCTGTTCAGCAGGCGTGAACACGCGGTCACGGAACGAGTCATCGAACTCCGCGAGCAGGTCGGCGATACGAGTGATAGAGACGACGTCGACGCCGTGGAAAACGACGGGATCGGAGCCGAGAGTGGGTGCATCGTCGGCCATCGTCATGGACGTTCGAACACGAGTACCCCGTTCGTGCCACCGAAGCCGGCCGACGTACTCACGGCGACGTCGACGGCCGTCTCGCGTGGCTCGGTGACGACCGGCAGGTCACAGTCCGGATCGGGCGTCTCGTAGTTTGCCGTCGGCGGGATCGTTCCCTCGGCGATAGTCCGTGCGACGACGACGGCCTCGATCGCGCCAGCCGCGCCGAGCGCGTGTCCGAGGTGGCCCTTGATACTCGTCGTCGGCGGGACGCCGGATTCAACCTCGCCGAACACCGTCGCGAGCGCGTCGGCCTCACGGGCGTCGCCGACGGGCGTACTCGTCGCGTGAGCGTTGACGTGATCGACGGTGGCCGGCTTCCTGTTAGCGTCCAAAAGCGCCTGCTCGAGACAGCGCCGAAGCCCGTCACCCGCTTCGGCCGGCCGCGTAGGGTGGTGGGCGTCGGCGGTCCGGCCGGCTCCGGTGATCGCGGCGTATGGCGTCGCGCCACGCTTGCGGGCATGGTCGCGTGCCTCGAGAACAACGATGCCACAGCCCTCCGAGAGAACGAGTCCGTCCCGGTCGCTGTCGAAGGGGCGACTCGCTGTCGCAGGGTCGTCAGCGGTGCTGAGCGCTCGCATCGCGTCGAAGCTGCCGACACCGAGCGGCGAGATCGCGGCGTCGGTGCCGCCGGCGACGACGATGTCGGCCCGGCCGCGCCGGATGTCGTCGGCCGCGGCTGCGATGGCGTGCGTGCCCGCCGAACACGCCGTGCCTGGCGCGCGATTCGGCCCCTTCGCACCGATCGTCATGCTGACGTGCCCGGCTGCGAGGTTCGTCAGCGCGCTCACGAGAAACGACGGCGAGGGGCGCGCGCCTGCCGCAGCTTCGATTTCGGCCAGGCCGGCCAGTCCCGAGCCGATGCTGGTTCCCACCCGTTCGGCGTTCCAGTCGGGGCTGGCGGCGTCGAATCCGGTGTCGTCGAGCGCCTCGGCGGTGGCGGCGACGGCGAACTGGGCGTACCGGCCCATCGTCCGGTCGTCGACGCGGTCATCGGGCGCGATAGCTGCCGGCTTCGTCTCCACTTCACAGGCGGTCGAGGCCCGCAGGCCCGCCTCCTCGGGATCGAAGTGCGTTATCCGCCCCGCACCGCTTGCACCCTCGAGCAGCCCCGTCCAGGTCCGCTCGACGCTCTCGCCGAGCGGCGTCACCAGTCCGAGGCCGGTCACGACCACGTCGCGGCCCATCTCAGGCGCGCTCGGCGACGTACGCCGTCAGGTCGCCGACCGTCTCGAGGTCCTCTAAGTCCTCGTCGGGGACGTGGACGTCCACCTCCGCCTCGATAGCCTCCGCGATCTCGACCAGATCGAGCGAATCGGCGTCGAGCGCCTCGCCGTCGAACGGCGTTCCGTCGTCGAACACGTCCGAATCGACGCGCAATCGGTCCGCAACGATCTCTTCGACACGAACTGATACGTTCTCCGTAACCGTCATGTGCTGTCGTTCCCCGAGCGCTGCCAAAACCGTCCCGATTCTCGTCGGCACCCCGTTAGGGTTCGAGGACGACTGTTCCAACCGTCTCGCGGTTAGCAAGCGCGTCGTGTGCTTGTTCGGCGTCCGCCAGCGGCAGCGTCCGGTCGACGACGACGTCAACGTGGCCGGTCGCGACGTGATCGATCAGCGACGGCACCGCACCGAGGACGCGCTCGGGAACGTGTTCGAGGGCGTGCTCGAGGTGGTAGCCGCGAACAGATTGATTCGCGAAGAACAGTCGCGGGGTCGCCACGGTCGGCACCGATCCACTCGCCATCCCGAACGAGACGATGCGACCGACCGGTGCGAGCGCGTCCACGCTGGCAGCGAAGGCATCGCCGCCGACTCCATCGATGACGAGGTCAACGCCACGGCCGTCCGTCCGTTCGCGGACGGCGTCCGCGACGTCGATGTCCGTGTAGTCGATAGCGTGGTCGGCCCCGAGGTCGCGAGCCAACTCGCGTTTCGCCGCGGTGCTCGCAGTCGCAAAGACCGTCGCCCCGGCCGCGGCGGCCAACTGGACGGCGAGCGAGCCGACGCCGCCGGCTCCAGCGTGGATCAGAACCCGGTCGCCGGCCGACAACTCGCCCCACTCGTGGAGGACGTTGTGGGCGGTCAACCCCTGGACCGGCAGGGCCGTCGAGTCGGCCCACGCGATCGCGTCTGGGAGCCGAAACGTGCGGTCGACGGGTGCCGTCGCGACCGCCGCGTAGCCACCGGTCGACGGCAGCGCAGCGACGCGGTCGCCGACCGCGAAGTCGCTCGTCGCCGGCGCGGCCGTGACGGTGCCGGCGACGGCCAGCCCCGGGACGAACGGCGGCGATGGACTGTCCGGATAGGCCCCACGGCGTTGCTCGATGTCGGCGAAGTTGACGCCGGCGGCGGCGACGTCGATAGCGACTTCATTCGCGTTTGGCGCAGGTACGTCCCGGTCGGTGACCGTCAGCACGTCGCTGTCGCCATATTCGTGGACTTCGATAGCTCGCATCGTCAGTTCCCGGCCTCCGGGTCGACGGCGTTTCCGCCAGGCAGTTGCTGCAGTCGGTTCCGACGCTGCTGGGCGACGAACGCCACGAGGTCGTCGCTGTCGGGCCCAGGAAGCCGACGCCAGCCCATTCGCTCGACGACGGCGTCGACCAGGTCGGCGAGGCCCATGACCGTCTCCTCGACGAGCGAGCGCTCGACCGCGCCGCGCTCGAGGAGGGCCCCAAGTCGACCCATCCCGTAGCCGACGTGGCGACCCTCGTCTCGTCGGATACCGCTGAATCCCTCGACCAGCCCGGGAAGCGACGGCCCATCCGTTTCCGGGCCGAACGTCGACTCGACGGCGTGAAAACCGGTCTGGCCGAAGACGCCCTCGACCGTCAGATGGTAGTGACAGAACGCTCGAGCCCGGTTTTCGGGCGTATCTGCCTCGAGCAGGCGATTCATTGCCGTTTCGGTCCGATTGAAGATTTCCTCGTAGGAGTCGGTGAACCACCGGTCGGCCGTCGGCGCGGTCGGCTCGAGGCCGCGTGCCTCCGCGGCGGGCCTGACAACGTCGGCCCAGTAGCGCTCGAAGAAGGCGGCGTGTTTGGCCTCGTCGTAGAGGTGGCTCGCGACGAATCGCTGATCGCTGTCGTCGTCGACGACCGCGGCGACCGGCACCAGATCCTCGGTGACGCTTTCCTCGCCCGCGCCGAACATGGCGAGCGTCGCGCGCAACTGGGTAAACGCGCTCCGGCTGAGGTCGGTGAGCGTCTCTCGGTCGGCCGTCAGGTCGATCGCGTACGGGTCCCAGTGGCGCTCGACGGCCTGCCTGAAATATCGCTCCGTCGTCTCCCGTGTGTCCGGCGGCATGTCAGCCTTGTTTGATGAACCCGAAAATAAGACTGCCCATCCCGGCTGGCGGTGTGGGTCGGCGAGTCGATCCGATTCGCCGCTGGCTGCATACGTAGCCGTTCACCTATTTATCGGAGCAGGATCATATTCTACGTATGAAGATCCTCGTCGCCGGCGGCACCGGCTTTATCGGCACGAACCTGTGTGCGGAACTGGCCGAGCGCGGCCACGAGGTAACGGCACTGTCTCGATCGCCGGACGGAGGCGGACTTCCGGCCGACGTCGAGACGGCGATCGGCGACGTCAGCGCCTACGACTCGATCGCCACGACCGTCGCGGACCACGACGCCGTCGTCAACCTCGTCTCGCTGTCGCCGCTGTTCGAGCCACCCCGCGGGACGAGCCACGAGGAGGTCCATCTCGGCGGCACCGAAAACCTCGTTCGCGCCGCCGAAGACGGGGACACCGACCGTTTCCTCCAGATGAGCGCGCTCGGTGCCGATCCGAACGGCGACACCGCCTACATCCGCGCCAAGGGAAACGCAGAGCGGGTCGTCCGGGACTCGAGTCTCGAGTGGACGATCGTCCGCCCGTCGGTCGTCTTCGGCGACGGCGGCGAGTTCGTCGACTTCACGAAGACACTGACGACGCCGCACGTGACGGGGTTGCCGGGCGGTGGGAAGACGCGGTTCCAGCCCATCTGGGTCGGCGATCTCGTCCCGATACTGGCTGACGCCCTCGAAGACGACACCCACGTCGGTGAAACCTACGAGATCGGCGGCCCGGAGGTCCTGACGCTCGCAGACGTGACGGAACTGGCCTACGAAGCCGAGGGCAAAGACGTCACGATCGTCCCGATCCCGATGGGACTGGCCAAAGTCGGGCTCTCGGCGGCTGGCCCGCTGCCGTTCGTCCCCTTCGGCCCGGACCAGGCCCGATCGCTCGCCTTCGACAACACCGTCGCCGACAACGACGTGGCCGCCTTCGGCCGAGATCCAGCGGAGTTGACGACGCTCAGTGCGTATCTTGGCCTTGATGGCGCGACACGACTGTCGAAACCGGCCGACACCGCCTGACGGCGGCGAGCCGGAAGCGGGCTCGAGTATTCGCCGACTAGATTCAGACGCCCGGCGGTCCCACCGGAAACTCGGCACGGCAGACCGTCTGACAAGGGTCCGTATCAGAGACAGTTTTCCGAAGTCGATCGGCTTATCAAAGCACAGACAGCAACGGTGGCGTTTCGGCCAGGATTTTCGGAGATGTCACGGCTCGTTCGTTCTAGTTACGTGAGAGTACTCCACTCGAGAAATTCAGCTTAGCACAAGGTTTATATCCTCCATTGCACTGGTACCAATCCAACGGAGCCCCCTGACAAACAATGAAGCTGGCGATGGTCGGATTCGGACAGGCCGGTGGCAAGATCGTCGATCGATTCCTCGAGTACGACGATCGGACGAACAGCGGAATCGTCCGCGCGGCGATTGCCGTCAACTCCGCGAAAGCGGACCTCATCGGTCTCGACAATATTCCACAGGAGAATCGCGTACTCATCGGCCAGGCCCGTGTAAAGGGCCACGGCGTGGGTGCTGACAACGAGCTCGGCGCGGAAGTCGCCGAGGAGGACATCGACGAGGTACAGAACGCCATCGACCAGATCCCGACCCACGAGGTCGACGCGTTCCTGATCGTCGCCGGTATGGGCGGCGGCACTGGTTCCGGTGGCGCGCCGGTCCTCGCCAAACACCTGAAACGGATCTACACGATCCCCGTCTACGGACTCGGCGTCCTGCCGGGCACGGACGAGGGTGGTATCTACACGCTCAACGCGGCTCGCTCGTTCCAGACGTTCGTCCGCGAGGTCGACAACCTGCTCGTCTTCGACAACGACTCGTGGCGACAGACCGGCGAGTCCATGGAAGGCGGCTACGACCAGATCAACGAGGAGATCGTCCGCCGCTTTGGGATCCTCTTCGGTGCCGGTGAGGTCGGAGAAGGACAAGAGGTCGCAGAAAGCATCGTCGACTCCTCGGAGATCATCAATACGCTCTCCGGTGGCGGCGTCTCGACCGTCGGCTACGCGAGCGAGGAGGTTGAACTCAACACTGGCGGTGGACTCCTCTCACGGTTTACCGGCGATGGTGACGGCGACGACGGACTGGACGCCGCCAACACCACGAACCGCATCACGAGTCTCGTCCGCAAGGCCGCACTCGGCCGGCTCACGCTCCCGTGTGAGATCGAAGGCACCGAGCGCGCACTGCTCGTGCTCGCCGGCCCCTCGGAGTACCTCAACCGGAAAGGCATCGAACGCGGGCGCAAGTGGCTCGAGGAGGAAACCGGCAGCATGGAAGTTCGCGGTGGCGACTTCCCCCGGGAGGAACCCGAAGTCGCCGCAGCGATCTTGCTCTCGGGTGTGACGAACGTCCCCCGAATCAAGCGTCTCCAGCAGGTCGCAATCGAAGCCCAGGACAACATTGACGACATCCAACAGGAGAGCGAAGAGAACTTAGAGGAACTCGTCGAGGACGACGAGGACGAACTCGAACCGCTATTCTAGACCGCGGTTTCCGTTTCAGCCGACGGTTTGAGCGACCGCACTCGTGTCAGGGGGCACGAGAATCGAACCGACCTATACGATCGGTCGACCGGAATCGATGCCGGCTCCGACGTGCTTTTGAGCGCGCCCGGACTACGGCACCCCATTCAGATGCGCGTCGTGGTCCCGTTCGCCGCCGAGACGCCGAAGACTCGCCTCGAGTCCGTGCTGTCCCCGCCCGAGCGACTGGGCTTTGCCCGCGCCATGCTCGCGGACGTCGTAGAGGCGATCGTCGAAGCGGGCCACGAGCCGACGGTCGTCGCGACCGCGCCGCTTGATCTCGCCGCGCCCGGCCTCGAGCTCCCGGACGGCGTCGCCACAGCAGTGTCGGTCACGGTCGACGACAGACCGCTGACGGACGCGGTCAACGCGCGATTGCCGGACGGCGACGCGACGACCGGAGACGCCGTCGCGGTCGTCATGGCCGATCTCGCGCTGGCGACGCCCGCTGCACTCGAGCGCCTCCTGACTGCCGAGGCCGACGTCGCGATCGCGCCAGGTCGGGCCGGCGGCACGAACGCGCTCGTCGTTCGTGATCCCGCGTTCGTCGTCGACTATCACGGCACCTCCTATCACGACCACTGCGAGATCGCCCACGAGGTCGGGGCCAGCCTCGAGACGATCGACTCGTTTCGGCTGGGAACGGACATCGACGAACCCGACGACCTCGTCGAAGTGCTCGTCCACGGGCGCGAGCGCGATCGTGCGCTCGCCCGCCTCCGGGCGTTCGGCTTCGAACTCGACCGACACGACGGTCGGGTCGGCGTCGTTCGTCCCGAGGAGTCACTGACGGAGACGTGACACCCGCCGGCCCGAACACCGCGAAGCCAAGCCCTTATACGCCAAGCGACGACAGGGAGAGGTAATGTTCCCCGGGGCGAACGAGTACGGCGTCGAGCTTGCCGTCGACGATCGAGCCGTCGAGGACCTGCTTGCGATCAGCCCAACCGACGTCGACGCGCCGTCGGAACTGACATTCGCACGGAACGTCTTCGTGCCGCTGACGACGGCCTGTCGCTACACCTGCACGTACTGCACCTACTTCGACCCGCCGGGACAGGCCTCACTGCTCTCGCTCGAGGAGGTCCGCGAGATCTGCCGGCGTGGCGCGGATGCGGGCTGTACGGAGGCGCTATTTACGTTCGGCGACGATCCCGACGATCGCTACACCGAGATTCACGCCCAGCTCGCGGAGTGGGGCTACGACTCGATTCACGAGTATCTGCGTGCGGCCTGTGAGGTCGCCCTCGACGAAGGACTGCTCCCACATGCCAATCCGGGCGATCAGACGCGCGAACAGATGGAAACCGTCGCTGACGTCAACGCCAGCATGGGTGTGATGCTCGAGACGACCGCCGAAGTCGATGCTCATGCCGGCCCGCGCCGGAAGGAACCCGGACAGCGCCTGCGGACCATCCAAAACGCGGGCGAACTCGACGTCGCGTTCACGACCGGGATTCTCGTCGGGATCGGCGAGACGTGGCGGCATCGTGCCGAGAGCCTGCTCGCAATCCGTGAGTTACACGACCGCTACGATCACGTTCAGGAAGTGATCGTCCAGCCCGTCGTGGACAACGAGCGCTGGGCCGGCGGTTCGCCCGACCTTGCGACGATGCGTCGCGTGACAGCGATGGCCCGCGCCGCGCTCCCCGAGGAAATCTCGGTTCAGGTGCCGCCGAACCTCGCCCCCGCGAGCGACCTGATCGACTGTGGCGTCGACGATCTGGGCGGTGTCTCGCCGGTCACCGACGATCACATCAATCCCGAGTACGCGTGGCCGGCGCTGCGCGAACTCGAGGCGATCGCCGAGGACACGGGCGTGCCACTCGGCGAGCGACTGCCGGTCTACGAGCGATTTCTGCCAGCCGACCTTCGACCGGACGGGTTCGATGGCACCGCCGCCGACGGTGCGGACGGCGACGACCGGGCGTGGATCTCGTCGACGATCCGGGCTGCGCTGACGGCCGACGATCCGGCGGGCAAGCGCTATCGGGCGGTGCTTCACGATCGGACGACGACGCTCGCGGATTAGAAGAAGTCCTCGTGGACTGCAAGCCCCTCGTCCTCGAGAAGCGGCCCGTCGACTGTCGTCGGTCCGTCGGCCCGGTCGACGACTTCTTCGCAGGGAATTTCGATCACGTCTTCGTCTCGGACTGCTGCGAGCGAGTCGACGGAGACGCTGTAGACGATCTGGTCGAGCCCCGCATAGACGATCGCACTCGCACACATCGGACACGGTTCAGTGCTGGTGTACATCGTACACGACGCGCGCTCGGCCGGCTCGAGTTCCGTCGCGGCCCATCTGGCCAATTTGAACTCCGGGTGGGCGGCGATGTCGTCGTCGGTCAGCGTCGTGTTCTCGGCCGTTCTGACGATTTCGTCTTCGATAACGAGCAGGGAGCCAAAGGGTGTGTTGCCGCTCTCGACTGCCGATTCGGCGAGGTCGATCGCCCGTCGCACGTACGACTCGTCGCTTGTCATACCGATTCGTCGGTCGCCACCACTGATACGGGTTGCTGTACTCTCGACTGCGCCGTTTCCGCTGTGGGAACCACCGACTCTCATATGCGTATGATCTGAGATGATAGTGATAGCACGGACCGGCAGCGATCGAGCCAGCAAAAAAGCGGCGGTAGAGTGGTCTCGGCTACGTGCTCGGCATTCGCGGTGGACTGGATTTCGCCTTCACGCCAGTGTCACGCTCAGCACTCGTCTCCTCGGGAACACCGGACACCTTCTCACCGGTCACGAGGAACTTGAGGATGTTGCCGATCAGGACATCGTTGTCGGCACGGTTGTAGTTCGTACTGGACATGAAGCCGGGATCACCGACTGCGATCACGTTCCCGCTCCGTGCAAGGACACCGTACGCTCCTGTCTCTCGGGTTTCGGAGTGTTCCGTTCCCTCGAGCGTCGTGAGGAGGGTCTGCCCGTCTGTGACGACCGGTGTCGGGCCGTCGAAGACGACGCGGTCGACGCCGTCGGTCAGCGCGGAGTCGGTCGACGGGGTCGCGTAGATCGACTGGAAATTGTTCGCATACTCCTCCATATTGTAGAGGTAGCCGGTGTCGTAGGCGATTCCCACAGGCGAGGTGACGGCAGCGAACTCGTCGCCCGTCGGCTGGGTGCCGCCGAGCAACCCGAGCAGCCCACCGAGGCCGCCCGAGTCGGGGCCGGCAGCGAACAGGACGCGGCCGCCGGCATCGGCGAACGCGCTCACGCCAGCCGCTTCTTCGGCGGTGTATCGCGTCCCGGGTTCGACGACGATCAGCGCGTCGGCGCCACGGAGCGTCTCGTTCAATCGTGCAGCAGGATCACGGTCGAACTCGTCCGACGCTTCGAGATACTGCACGGAGTGACCGTTCGCCGTTAGCGCAGAAACGACTGGCTCGAGGTCTTCCTCGGCGACGTCGTTCGAGTGGGCGACGTCGATCACGATGGTCTTTGACTCGCCGTCGTCATCGTAGGAGATCGTCCCGCTGCGGTCGACTGTCGGCGCGTCGATCGCGCTCGGCTGGAACTGTTGTTGATCAACCGTTGGTTGTGCTGTCATCCCCTGATTGGTGACGAGTCCGGCCGCACCCACGCTGGCGACGGTGACGAACACGACGGTAGCGAAGACGACGAGCCGAGAGCGGACGCTCACGGGCGACCACCTCCAGTCTCGTTGGCCACGGGGCGCTCGAGTTCGGTCGCGGCGATGACCCGTTCGTTGTCGACCGACCCCCACAGCGCGAGGAACGTGGGTGTATTGACGGCGCCGTACCGGCCGAAGGTCTGTGGGTGAACGGCGGACGCCTCCGGGCGGTCGCCGCTTTCACCACCGATGATCAGCGAAATACCGGAGCGCGGTTCACTCTCCATTTCGACGACATCATAGTCCTTGAGGCCGGCCATATCCGCGGCCGTCCCGGTTGCGACCTCGGTGTCTCCGATCTCATCTGCGAGCCCGTTCTCGACGCTCTCGATGCCGGTGTAGACCTTTGCGTACGCCAGTTCCGTCTCCGAAAGGGTCAACTCGTCGCCGCGATGCTCGACGACGGTGCCGACGAACGCTTGACGCATCATCTCTACCTGTGTCTTGTACTCGGCTTCGGTGCCGCCGGTGTTCTTGTCAGGACCGGTCGTGATCTGCTCGTCGGCCGGCGGCACGTCGAAGTACGTCGCCCGAACGCCGATGCTACCGACGATCGAGCCCGGCTTGACGTAGATTTCGTCGCTCGGCGCAATCATGTAATATCCGCCCGAGGCGGCCGTCGAGTCGACGCTCGTAACGACGGGCATCTCTTCAGCGGTGCGTTCGACAGCGAGGTACAACCCCTCGCTCGCGCTGACACCACCACCAGGGCTATCGACATCCAATACGACCGCATTGATCGAGTCGTTCTGTCGTGCTTCTCGTAGGTCGTCCGTGATTCGCTCGGCGGACGATTCGGTGAGTGTCGAATCGACTTCGATTACGGCAACTGTTCCGTCGGGATTGCTCGTCGACCCCCAGACGATCGGTGCCAGACTGGCACTGACGAGGAGGGCAACGACGACGACCGTCACGTACGACTTCGTGACGGTCCCCAGCAGGTTTCGCAGGGACGCAAGTGTTGGAGTCATATCACAACAAAGAATACTTTTCAAATTACATTATATAATATATTCTATTTCTAATTAGTTTGCATATTGTATGATAACAGCGACCATAGACCGCCGTTCAAACGGTGTTGGAAAATGTAACACAGCCTCACGTCGGGTCACTCGACGACTCGAGCGACGGACAGTCGCTGTAAGGCACACCCGCAAACGTTTCGAAAGCGGTCCGCGCTGATCCGGTCGAGTACCGCCACTTCTCGCAACATGATAGTACTGAACAAAATAATTTACACACTGATCACACGCGAGACGCGATCGAGTATCCACAGATTGTTGTCCGGCAGTATGCTGATGCAATCAGTCGGCGTTCGATCGCTCTGCTGCGGCCGTCACCGGTTGAGACGGCCGCGAATCCGCGACCGACGTCGTATTGACTGCTGTCCGACAGTATCAAACGGCACCATAAGAACCGGTTGAAGCGCTGATTCCACTCGAGACTGCAGCTATCCGTCGTCTCGGTCGCCAGCGGCCCACACGCGTAAGAGATTGTTTTTACGGTGTTCTCGAAGTACATTGGCTGTTACCGTATCGCTAGCGGTGAATCCGCCCCGGACCAGTGACGAGAGCGATCCAGTAGTCGAATGCTCTGGTTAGGCTGCAACGATCCTTGCCATCTATTCTGCCGCCGGTCGACCGATTCGATGCAGCCAGACGTAACTGGAGGAGTGAAACGATGACACCATCCGACACGGAGCGGACCGAGGAATCGCTCACCGAATCGGAAGCCGAATTGGTCGACGCTCGGCGGCGGCCGCTGTTGAAAACGCTGGGCGCGGGGGCCATTCTTTCGCTGGGAAGCGGGCTCGCAACTGCCCAAAATCGCAACGAGTCCGACGCAGCACCGACTGATGGGACAGAGCCGACTACCGCGGGGATCGACCCGTATTACGGCCTGGCGACACCCGACGCCAAGACCGTTCCCGGCAACCGTCAACCGGACCACGAGGTCGAGCTCCGCACGAACGAACCGGCCAACCCGGAGAACCCGGATCGCCCGCCGTTCTTCCACTTTAACCCGACTGGGATTCACGTCAGCACTGGCGATGTCGTGCAGTTCACCGCCGACTCACCCGACCACACGATTACGGCATACCACCCTGCACAGGGATTCCAACAGCGAGTCCCCGACGGGGTTCCGCCGTTCTCGTCACCGGTGCTCAACGTCGATGGTGCCTGGCTCTACGAGTTCACCGAGCCGGGGCTCTACGACGTGTGCTGTGGTCCACACCACGTGCTGGGAATGGCCATGCGAATCGTCGTCGGCGACCTCGAGCCCGGCGACATCCCGGCCTACGAGGATACGTTCGAAGGGAGCGAAGATCCGCCGCTACTTCCCCCGTTTAGCAAGGCGTTCCTCGAGCGAGAGCTCAACGCAACGAACGAGGCGAACGAGGGCTGTGAGTGGTCGTGGTTGACTCCGCAGGAGATCCTTGACGCGCCTGCGCTCGATCCGGCGACGATTCAAGACCTGGGAGCGGTGCCGTTCGAGGACGTGCTCGCCGATATCGATCGCTTCGCTGACGGCGTTTCGGAACACGGCAACGCCGACGACGCAGGACCGACCTCGAACCGATCGAGCGAGGACCCGGCTGACCACGAGTGATGGCAAACGGCTGACCGCTGTCCGGCTTCCCCCAAGACGACGGACTCGGCGGCGCTCGAGGGCGGGGTTCGACTACATGAGGTGGGTCTCGCTCGATGGAAGACCCATCCGCTCACAATCGGACGAAGAGGCGTGAAAATCACGCTTTTCCAGCCGCAATACTGTCGGAGAGAACTGTGAGCGGGTCACTCGGGACACAGCCCGTATCAGTCGTCAGCAGGGACCGCTCGCGCCTCTCGCTCTTCTCGCGTCAGCAACGGCGTTCCGTCCGCGTTCGGCCCGAGTTGCGGACCGAAAGGCGGGTCGTCGGGGTCGATGACCCGTCGCGTCCCGTAGTCGGTCGAGCGCTCGACGGGAACCCGGCCGATCGAGGAGATCATCTCGACGTAGTCCGCGAACGAGCGGAATTCACCGTAGCCGCCGCCGGCGCGCTTGGTGATCTCTTCGGAGAGGATCGTTCCCATGTAGTCGTCGGCACCACAGTTGAGCAGCTTCAGCCCGTGTTCGTCGCCGTACTTGACCCACGAGGACTGGATGTGCTCGATGTTGTCAAGAAAGAGCCTCGAGACGGCGATCATCAATTCGTCCTCGTCGGTGCTCGCGCCGCCGGCGACCACGTCGTGTTCGAACAGCGGCGTGTTCTGATGGATAAAGGAGAGTGGGACGAACTCCGTGATCGCGCCGGTCCGGTCCTGCAGGTCCCGAACGCGTTTCAGGTGCATCGCGCGGTGGGCCTCGTTCTCGACGTGGCCGTACATGATCGTCGCCGTCATGTCGAACCCGACGCTGGCGGCGGCTTCCATGGCCTCGAGCCAGCCGTCAGTGCTGATCTTCCCGGGGCAAATCACCTCGCGGACCTCCTCGACGAGGATTTCAGCGGCAGTGCCGGGAACTGTATCGAGTCCCGCGTCTTTCAGCCGCCGGTAGACTGCTTCGTAGTCCCAATCGGTGCCCCGGCGGGCGTGATACGCCTCCTCGGGGGTCATCGAGTGAACGTGAACGCCGTCGACGCTCATCGCCGAAATTTGGTCCGTGTAGGTGCCGGGGCTGGTCTCGTAGACGTCGGGTGGCTTGTAGTTGATGTCCTTCGGGTTCGGATGGGCCTCGAGGATCTCCCGGTGTTCCTTGTCGAGCGCGAACGCGGGGTGTAGTCCCGACACCGAGGTAACTTCGTAGATCCCCCGGTCGACCGCATCGGCGACGATCTCGCGTGACTCCGCTGGCGTTTTCGTAAAGCCCGCGGTCTCGGTCTCGGTCTCGCGTTCGAACGTGTGAGCGGCGTCTTTGAAGTTACAGAACAGACAGCCCACGTTACAGGCCGTCGTCACGTTGTTGTTCAGGTTTGCGATGAAGGTGACCTCCTCGCCGACGACCTCGGCACGCCGGCGGTCGGCCGCCTCAAGGACGCGTTCCTTGCGCCGCCGGTCGAGCCCCTCGCCGTCGGTTCCCGTGGTGAGCAGTTCGATCGCGTCGTCGACCGTGAGTCGATCGCCGTCGCGCGCCTTCGCCAGCGCGTTCTCGAATGACTGGTCGGTCTCGGGGACGTGTTCGAACGAGAGGTCGGCCTCGGTCACCGGTCGCTCCATCGGAATAGCAATGCCTGCACAGCGAGAAAAGGATGATGGATCCGGTATTCGCCCTGTTCCCGGAACGCACGTCTCGATTTTTCGGCTGTGGCACCGGCGGTGGTCGGCACGATACTGAAACCTTCTTACGGTCCGGCCACCCCAACTGGGGTATGAACTGCGGCGACGGACACGTGCTGGGGTGTCTCGTATGACGAGCGTCAAAGAGTTCCGCATCGAGGAGAAAGCGACCGCCGAGGAACTCGGCCAGGGCTCGTTCGTCTTCACCGACGACTACTCGGTGTTTGACTGGGGGAAAATGCCCGACCAGATTCCCGAGAAGGGCGCGACCCTCTGTACGATGGGCGCGTTCAACTTCGAGCTGCTCGAGTCCGAGGGCGTCCCGACCCACTACCGTGGCGTCGTCGAGAACGGCGACGTCATCCCGCTCGAGGAGGCGTCCCATCCGCCCTGGGAGATGGCGATCGATCTCACGCAGGTCCCCGACCTGCCCCACGAGGGTCGCGAGTACGACTACGACCACTACCACGAGGCAGCCGGCGAGAACTACCTCGTTCCGCTCGAGATCGTCTTCCGCAACCGGGTTCCCGTCGGCTCGAGTCTGCGCCGTCGGACCGATCCCGCCGATCACGATCTCGCGTTCGACGAGTGGCCCGACGAGGCCGTCGACTTAGACGAGCCGATCGTCGAGTTCTCTACGAAATACGAGGAAAGCGACCGCTATCTCGACCGCGCGGAAGCCGACGCAATCGCCGGCGTCGCCGCCATCGACGACCTCGAGGCGGTCGCCCGCGAGGTCAACCGAATCATCACCGAGCAGGCCGAGTCGGCGGGACTCGTCCACGAGGACGGCAAGATCGAGTGTTGCTATTATCAGGGCGAGATTCGCGTCGCCGACGTCGTCGGCACCTTCGACGAGAACCGTTTTAGCTACGAGGGCACCCAGCTCTCGAAGGAAGTCCTGCGCCAGTACCACAAGCGCACCCAGCCCGACTGGGTCGAGGCCGTCGACGCAGCCAAGACCGAGGCCAAGCAGGAAGATATCGCCGACTGGAAATCGCTGTGTGAGGAAGCACCCGAGCCGCTCGCAGAGGAGGTCCTCGAGACCGCCCGCGACATGTACTGTGCGGGGGCCAACGCCTACACCGGCCAGGAGTTCTTCGACGCGCCGCCGCTCTCGAGTGCGATCGGGGCGGTCCAGCGTCTCTGACGATCGGATTCTGTTCCGGACGCCCGTTGGCGAACGCGGCGCTCGCGGGGACTTATACGGTCTGCTGTACCGATGTCCCGGTGCAACTGCGACTGTCCTGCGGGTGCAGCGAGAATGGCGTACAGCAGACCGTATCACATCCAGCCGTCGGGAAGCCGCTCTCGATTTGCATCTAACAGTTCGAGCAGCGGCTTGACTTCCTCGAACTTCGACCCTCGTTTTACTCGGTTGCGTTCCGGATTCCAGTCGATGACGTCGTGATCCGCTAACTTCGGCAGATGGGCGTGTTTCACCTCCGCGAGCAGGAGCTTCGTTTCTCCCTCGCTCATATTCAGCTCGCTCGTGTGGATCGCGGGCGTTTCCAGTAGCTCGAGGAGCAGCCGCCGGCGTTGAATATGACCGATCGCCCAGAGGTATCGGTCGAACTTGGTCATCGTCCAGCGTACGTATGCTAATGTGAACCAAGTGGCTGCGCCACGCAGTGGCAGGCGCGAGTACAGTGGCGGTGGATGCCGTCCTCGAGTCCGGGTGTTCGCCCCGCGCTTCGTGGCGACGGTATTTGATCGCTCGAGTCCAACATCGGCTATGGACATCACAGTGTACGGGCCGCTCCGAAGCGCGACCGGCGAGAAGACGGTCACCCTCGAGTTTACGGGGACGACCGTTTCGGATGCGCTGGCCGAGTTCACCGCCGCATATCCGCGCGCGACTCCGTATCTCTACGACGGCGACGAGGTTCGCTCGAGCGTTCGAGTGACGGTCAACGGCGAACGTGCGCCGCTCGAGGCACCAGTGTCGAACGACGCCGAACTGACGCTGATGCCGGCCGTGCAAGGCGGCTCGATCGACGGGTGAGCCGGCTTATACGGACTCCTGTACGTCATTTCCGGCGCAACCGCGACTGTCTTGCGGTTGCACCGGTACATCGGTACAGCAGTCCGTATCAGAGGTCGTACTGCTCGCGCACCAGATGATCGATGCCGCGTTCCTCGAGGACGCCCATCGGCGCGAGCATGTCAAGTTGCACGACGCCGGGAAGGCGGCCGATCTGGACGCCGCCGGTGAACGTACACCGCGAGCGGACCTCGCCCTCGCTCATGTCGAGCAGGTCAGTGGCGCGGTCGAAGGCGTTCTGCGTGGCGTCGTTGACCGTCGCACCGGAGCCGATCACCTGGATCGGACCCATGTCCTCCTCGATATCGACGCCGTGTTCTGCGCCGAGATGGCGGCCCGCCTCGCGTTCCTCGTCGCTGTAGGGTCTGCTGATGAAGGGCAGGTCCTCCTCGGGCGGCAGGAGTATCGGGCCGTCGAGGTCGAGGCCTCCGATGACCTCCACATCCATCCGCACGGTGCCGCTGACGTCGGTCGTGTGCAGGGAGAGTTCGCCGTCGCCCTGGTTGGCGTGGAGGTCGCCGACGTAGATCCCCGCGCCGTCGACCTTGACGGGACAGATGAGCGTCGCGCCCGGCCGCACCTGCGGGATGTCCATGTGACCGTCGGTGCGTGCCTCGAGGTCGGCTTCGCTCTCGAGGCCGTAGTCGTGGTCGGCACCGATGAGGAACTGGCCGAAGTCACCCGCGTTGTGTGAGTCGGGCAGCGTGACCGGCGGGGTCGTGCCGATGTTTCCGATAAAGGGGCGCAGCCGTCCCAGCGTGCCGGGCATCTCGCCAGGTTCGTATAACAGGATGGGGTGCTGGCGGGAGTTCTCGGGGATGTCCATCACCTCGGCGGCGTTGTCGGCGAGGTCGTGTGCGCCGTCCTCGTCGAGGGTGATTCCGACGGTGTGGTCGTCGTCGAAGGCGACAGTGTAGCCGTACTCGAAGCCAAAGGAGGAGGCGTTCGCGCCACACTCGGCGCACTTGATCGCGTCCTCACCGGTACCCTCGACGATCGACTCGGGCCACTCGGTGCCACACTCGGGACAGCGGTGGTCGACGAACGGGTCGTCGCCGAAGGCATCTTCGCGTTCGGCCATCGACCCCGTACTCGTGGCCATGCTCGTGACCGTCATGTCCCGGATGTGGATCGCGACGGCGTCACCCACCGATGCGCCCTCGACGCGAACCGGACGAGTGACTTCGTGGCCCCCGTGGAACTCGGGAGTGATCATCGGCCCCCAGCAGCCCGGCGGCGTGTACGTCTCGATCGTGCCGCCGTCGGCGACGGTGCCGGCCCACTCCTGATCCGGTCCGACGAGGCCGAGCGTGTACTGGTCGACGGAGAGCTCCTGTTGAACTTCTTGTTGTGCCATACCAACCCACAGTTCGACACTGACGGCGATAAGGCTGCTGCCCACTCTTCCACACTCCTCGAGTTACGACCGAGTGTTCGATAAGATAGGGTCGTTCAAGTGGGGGTCACCCCATCTGTCAGCCGATGATCGACTCGCTCGACAAGGAGCTACCCCAATGTCGACAGTGTGGGTGGTCGGTGGAGCCGTCGTCCGAACGGCGCGTCGTGACGACCGTCGAAGACGGGACCGTCGTGCATCGTCACTTCTGTAGCGACGAGTGTCTCGAGGGCTGGGAATCACCGGAGTCAGACTGAGACTGGTTGCTGTCACTGCGCCATAGCAGCAAACCGAACAACAAAACGTGGTACAGCAATCAGTGGTCTTCAGCGACCGCATTGCCGATGCCGTCGATCGGCCGGTCAGGCGTGAACTCCTCGAGTTCGTCGGGGAGGCCGAGCTGGTACTCGTCGCCGTTCTCCCGAACCGAGGTTCGGCCGCGGTGGACCGACACGTCGCCGTTTAAGTGAAGCTGGACGGCCTCGAGCAGGGCGTCAGCTTCCAGTGGCTGGCCACGGCGTTTCATCTCGTCTAAGTCGGCGTCGTCAGGGACATCGAACGCGCGCTGGGTGATGATCGGCCCCTGATCTAAGTCAGTCGTGACGTAGTGGGCGGTGACACCGGCAACTCGAACGCCTTCCTCGATCGCCTGCCGATAGGCCTCCGCGCCGGGGAACGCCGGCAGCAGGGACGGGTGGATGTTGATGATGCGATCCTCGTAGCGAAAGACCACGTTGGGGCTGAGAATGCGCATGTACCGCGCGAGGACGATCAGATCGACGTTGTACTCCTCGAGGAGCGCGAGGAGCTCGTCCTCGTTTTGCTGGCCACCCTCGTCACCAATATCGTGGAACGGCACGTCGTAGTGCTCGGCCAGCGGCTGGAGATCGTCGTGGTTGCCGATGACCACGCCGATGTCCGCGCCGAGTTCGTCGTTAGCCCAGGCCTCGAACAGCGCCTCGAGACCGTGACTCTCTTTCGTCACGAGGACGGCGATCTGCTGGTGCTCGCGGTCGGCGGGGAACCGGACCTGTACGTCGAGGCCGAGGTCGTCCCCGAGATCGTGGAGGTCCGCCCGAAGCGTGTCTTCGGTACAGACCATCTCCGACGTGTCGACGGCCAGATACATCCGGAAGACGCCGTCACGAACCGCCTGGTCGAGATCCTCGATATTGATCCCGCGCTCGAACAGGAGGCTTGTCACGCGGGCGATAAGTCCGGTATCGTCGTCTCCGATTACCGTGATTTCGGTTACGTCGGTCGTCAACGCTGCCACCTCCGCTCGAGCGAATAGCGATTCATCACGACGGATCACAGTCTACGAGCGGCTAAAAGTCCTGCTTTCCGTGGAGGCGCGTGAGAATCCACCACATTGCAGTGTGGCTCAAGTCCGGCAGCCACATGCGACCCGGCCGGCAGCGTGGCCATCAGTATCCACGAACGTGCATTACGGAGTCAAGGCGAAAGCGTTTTTGAGCACGGTTACGGGGTATCAGGTAATGACCGCCTACACCGCGACGGTGACGGTTCGACTCAAGCGTGGCGTGCTGGATCCCGAGGCCGAGACGACGAAGCGGGCCTTAGAACGGCTCGGCTTCGAACTCGAGGCGCTGCGCTCGGCCGATCGCTTCGAAGTCGACCTCGAGGCCGACTCCGCGGACGACGCGCGCGAGCGTGCCGACGAGATGGCCGAACGGCTGCTGGCGAACCCGACCATCCACGACTACGACGTGGAGGTCGCCGAACGGTAAATGACCGTCGCAATCACACTGATCGAAACCGTCGGTCGCAACACCGCGGGGTGTCGACTGTGACGGTTTCGATCATCCGCTTCGGCGGCTCGAACTGCGACCGCGACGCCGAACGCGCCCTCGAGCATCTCGATATCGACGCCGAAATCGTCTGGCACGAGGATGGCCTCCCTGAGGAGACGACGGGGATCGTGCTTCCCGGCGGGTTCTCCTACGGCGACTACCTCCGCGGCGGAGCGATGGCGGCTCGCTCCCCGATCATGGCCGAGGTCCGCGAGGCTGCGGCCGACGGCGTGCCCGTCCTCGGCGTCTGCAACGGTGCCCAGATCGGCTGCGAGTCCGACCTCACCGAGGGCGCGTTTACGACCAACGAGAGCGCCCGCTTCCAGTGTGAACACGTCTACCTGCGCGTCGAGCGCGACGATACGCCCTGGACAGCCGCCTACGACGAGGGCGAGGTCATCGAAGTCCCGATCGCCCACGGCGAGGGGCGCTACGAGATCGCCGACGATCGGCTGGCCGAACTCGAGGACGATGATCGCGTGCTCTTCCGATACTGCGACGAAAACGGCGAGACGGGCCCGGAGGCGAACCCGAACGGCTCGAAACACGACATCGCCGGCATCCTCGGCGAGCGCGACTCCGTCGCGGTGTTGATGCCTCATCCCGAACGTGTGACCCTGCCCGATGTCGGCTCGACCGACGGACAGGGCGTCCTTCGCGGATTCGAGTCGGCGTAACGCAACAGCGACCGCTGTAACAGCGCTTTTTTGTCTGTTACCGAGCGACCACTGGCGAGCCGGTTCGCAGCGACGCTAGCGGCCCCACTCGTAGAACCACCAGCTCGCGCCGAGCAGTATGAGCCCGGCACCGAACGCGGAGGTCGCGGGCTCGGGGAAGACGAACAGGACGAATCCGACGAGAATCACCAGTGTGGGTTCGAGCTCGTCGACGTAGTTCCACAGCGACGGGAGTGCCATGGCTGCCCGTTCTCGGCCGCGCATCAAGTACGTGAGGCCGTCGGCTGCCGTGTGCCGCTATCGGGTCAGCGGCTGGTTGAAGCTCCGCTCGCGCTCGAGGACCGTCTCCCAGGTCAGTTCACACTCACAGGACACCTGCTCGAAGACCGACGGGTCCTGCCGCAGGTCGAAGTCCTTGATCGCTTTCTGGACGAGATCGTCACACTCCCCGCAGTTGTGTGGCCCCCGATCGGAGCCGTGGCCGACCGGGTCCGAGACGACGATGGCGTCGACGTCGGCCGTTTGCTCGAGCACGTGTGCGACCGACCAGAGCCACGGCGGCCGGTAGCCGTCGTTGAAGTAGAGTTCGTCGACCATCGTGTAGCGCTGGACGTTACACGGGTTCATCGAGACGGTATGACAGCCGTCGACATCGGCACAGCGCTCGATCGACGAGATCATGTCCGCGACGGCTTCGGACTCGGTGAGGAACGGCGGCTTCATCAGCAGATAGGCCTTGATCCCGGCCTCGGCGTCGTCGCCCGCCGCATCGTCGGCGGCCGCGGCCTCCGCACAGGCGTCCTCGAAATCCGCGAAGTCGAAGTACTTGTTCACACAATCGTGGCGCACCCGGTCGGTGGCCGTCTCGAGGCCGATCGCGACGTCGGTGTCGAGCCCGTGCTGGGTGAAGTCGGCGATCTTCTCGCGGTCGGCGAAATCAGGGAGCGATTCAACGACCATGCGGTCGCGGTCGGCGAAGGTGTCGGCGATCGCTCGGCGGCTCTCCGCGCCGACCTCGCGCTCGTCTAAGAACGAGCCGGAGGTGTAGATCTTGATGAGCTCGGCGGGCTCGTCTCCATTTTCGGCTTCGTGCTCGAGACAGACGTCGATCTGGTCCATCAGCGCTTCGTGGGAGACGCTGCCGCCGTCGACGCTTTCGGCGACGTAGCCACACATCGTACAGCCGCCGGCGCGGGCCCATCGGCAGCCGCCGGTGTTGAGAATGATCGTCAGACTGGTTTTGACGCCGTCAGGGGTGTTGTCCTCGTCGAGCCAGACGCGAGTGGGCTCGTGGGGATCGTAACTGGCCTCCTTGCGCGATCGGATCTCGCGCATGACCTTGTTGTGGGCGTCCATGCCCTTGCCCTGCTCGTAGACGTCGGGCGTGGGTTTACTCATTAGGAGACGCAAGCGGGCCAGCGCGTAAAGCGCCTTCGTCTCCCCGCGTGCCGACGTTCTGGCTGCGATCTGTCTCCCTGATGGGACTCGAGTCCAGCGGGTCGAAAACCATCACGTCTTACGTCCGACGGTCCAACTGGCAGGCAATGCGCGAGTGCTTCGAAGTTCGGGATCTCGACGCCGGCGGCCGCATCGGTGAACTCTCCGTTCCCCGTGCGGACGTCACCGTCGAAACCCCGGCGCTATTGCCGGTGATCAATCCCAATCTGGACACGCTCAGTCCCCGCCGACTCGCCGACGAGTTCGGTGCCGAGATCCTCATTACGAACTCCTATATCATCAACGGCGACGACGACCTTCGGGAACGCGCCCTCGCGGAGGGGCTCCACGACATGCTGGATTTCCCTGGCGCGATCATGACCGATTCCGGCTCGTTCCAGCTCTCCGAATACGGTGAGATTTCGGTCACGACCGAGGAGATCCTCGAGTTCCAACACGAGATCGGCTCCGACATCGCGACGCCGGTCGACATTCCGACGCCGCCGGACGTTTCCCGTGAGCAGGCCGAGCGCGAACTCGAGACGACACAGGACCGACTCGAGATCGCCGAAGACGTCGACACGGGCGAGATGCTCGTCAGCGCGCCCGTGCAGGGCTCGACGTATCCCGACCTCCGCGAGCGAGCGGGCCGCCACGCCGAGGACACCGACCTCGACGTCTTCCCGGTCGGTGCGGTCGTCCCGCTGATGAACGACTACCGCTACGACGACGTGGTCGACGTCGTCGCCGCCGCCAAACGCGGGCTCGGGGCCGACGCACCCGTCCACCTCTTCGGGGCCGGCCACCCAATGATGTTCGCGCTCGCGGTCGCGATGGGCTGTGACCTGTTCGATTCGGCGGCCTACGCACTCTACGCTCGCGACGACCGCTATCTGACAGTTCGGGGCACGCGAGCGCTCGAGGACATCGACTACTTCCCCTGTTCGTGTGCCATCTGTACCGACCACTCGCCCGACGAGCTCCGCGCGCTTCCAGACGACGAACGCGAGTCAGAGCTAGCCGCCCACAACCTCCACGTCACCTTCGCCGAGATCCGCCGAATCAAGCAGGCGATCCGCGCCGGCAACCTCATGGAACTCGTCGAACAGCGCGCTCGCGCCCACCCGACGATGCTCGACGGCTATCGGACCCTGCTCGATCACGCCGCGCAACTCGAGCGGTCGGACCCCGTCTCGAAGGGCTCATTTTTCTATACCTCCCACGAGAGCGCTCGCCGTCCCGAAGTCGTGCGCCACCACAAGCGCCTCGAGCGGCTGTCAGTGCCGGACTCCCTGTTGCTTACCGAGGGTAGCGCACCGCGGAGCGACGAGTACGATGACTCCTGGCGGGTCGAGCCGCCCTTTGGCCCGTTCCCGCGAGCACTCTCGAAGAGCTACCCGCTCACTGCCGAAGTGCCCGATCGGACGGATCGGGCCGCCCTCGCGGCTGCAGCCGACGGTGTCGCCCGCCTCGTCGAGGTGAATCCGGACGCCGACATCACGCTCGCGCACGAGGGCTGGCCTGCAGACGTCCTCGAGCGCGTCCCCGACGACGTGGCACTGGTCGATCTCACTGCGGCGTAACCACACTCAGCGTCCTGGATCGGAACACCGAATATCGAGGCGCCGACCGATTGGGGTATGCTCGGTCCCGGCCCCGCAACGCTCGCCGTTGGCTCGTTCGTCGCTCTCCTGGTTGGCTCGTGGCTGTTCAACCGCATCCGCGGTGGCTCCGCGGACGAGCGGCGGTCTCGAAAACGCCACCGGGAGGCCCAACAGCGCGAGCCGCCGGTCGACATCGGCGACGTCGAGACGGTCGCGATCCGGGAGTTTACCGATCATCACTCCGGCGAGCGACGGGCCGTCGGCAAAATCGAGGGATTCGTCGTCTTCGTCGAGGACGTCCCGGATAGCTGTGAGACGACGGACGTGATCAGAATCAAGATCCTCTCGTTCAATCGTGGGCAGACGTCCGCGACGGCGACGTACCTCGAGTCGGTGTAGCGACGGACAGTCACGACGAACGAGGGTTCGAGAAATATACCATACCATATATCTCTGGTGGGCTCAAACTCCCCTCCGTGATCGACCGCTCTATTAGCACCGTCTTTCTGGCCGTTTTCTTCGTCGTTGCGCTCGGTGCTGTCGGACTGTTCGTCGTCGAGGTCGGGTCGACCTCGCCTGACCCTGCCGCGTTCGATGACACGGTTACCGTTGGCCTCACCCTCGAGTCCGAGTACTCACTCGGGGAGGAAGTCGACCTCCCACGTGCGCAGGTCTTTTACTCACAGTATCAGTACGTCGTCGGCTACTACGGCGTCGAAACGTTCGTCGATCAGCAGCGCCAACCCGAACACGAACAGCGGTTTGGCTATCCGATGACGGTGTACGTCTCAGACTACAGTGGCACCGGGGTCGAATTAAACGACAACGGCTATCCAGTCACCGACGGCGCTCCCGGATGGACCGACGCGGAGACGGCATGGTTCGTCATCGGGAGTGACGCACAAACCCCTGCCGGCGACACCGTCATCCCCTTTACCGACCGCGAGGATGCACAGGCGTTTACCAACGAGTACGGCGGCACCGTTCACTCCTGGGAATCGACCCTCGAGCAATCGTTCGAGCGTGACGACGCGGAAGTCGCTCGCGACCGCGTCACTGACCACCGACAAACGGCAGACGCGCGGGTCGAAAACACGTCCGCGCTTCTCGATCGGCCGACCTCCGTGGTCGTCGGCGAGGACACAGCCACCGTTCAGGACGCGATCGATCAGGCCCCGGCGAACACGACGGTCGTCGTTCCTGCAGGAACGTACGACGAGAAACTCGAAATCGATCAGCCGATCACGCTCGCCGGCGAGGGAAACGTCACGGTTCGCGGTGACGGGAACGGCTCGGTCATCACGGTCACCAGCGAGGCGGTCGCAGTCGACGGGATCGACATCACCGGTGTCGGCAACGTGACGCGCGAGGGCGGCGACCTCCCCGTCGACATCGACGAGGGGGCGTGGGACGCCTCCTTCCTGCAGTACTACGCCGGGACCGACGCCGGGATCTCGGCGTACAACGCCGACGACCTCCGCGTCGAAAACGTCAGCATCGACACGCCCGCCAGTGGCGTGATCGTCTACGAAAGCGAGGACGCCGTCATCCGGAACGTGACGGTGTCGGCTCCGGACGATCCGACAAAAGGCCTCGCCAGTGTCCTGTTGTTCCAGTCCCCGAGTGTCATCGAAGACTCGACGTTCACGGGTGGACGAAACGGGATCTACCTCTATCGCTCCTCGGAGACGATCGTCCGCTCGAACACGCTCGAGGGCAACTACCTCGGCATCCATCTGATGTATACGGGAGACAGCCTCATCGCTGACAACACCGTCAGCGGACAGCAAAGCAATGGTATCGTCATCATGACTGGGCCGGAACGAAACGCCGTCGTCGGAAACACGGTTCGTGACACAGAATACGGCCTCAGTCCGGGCGGGAGCGCGAACTACGTCGCGAATAACGTCGTCGAAGGAAACGATCTCGGAGTCCACGTCGGCTCGACGTCGTCGATCTACGAACACAACGTCATCGCGGGGAACGACGTGGGCGCGGAGGCAAGCGCCATGTTACCGACGAATCGCGTCTTCGACAACGACTTCGTCGGCAATGACGTCCACGCCACCGCGATGTCCGGTCCGCTCCGTATCTGGAGCCATGGCGGCAATGGCAACTACTGGCAGGGTGCCGCTGGCATCGCCAGCGGCGACCAATCCGACCTGTCGTACTCGCCGACTGATCCCCTCGACAGCCGATTACACCGAACCGACGGCACGCCGACGCTCGCCCGGGCCCCCGCACTCAAGGCCCTCGCCGGGCTCGAAGGCTCCGTCCCCGGGATGCGAACCGGAAGCGTCGTCGACCGGGCACCGACCTGTGAACCGAACAACCCCGACCTGCTCGCACAGACCGAGTGGGAAGACGAGGCTTGGACCTGCTACGAACTGACGCGGACGACGAGCAATGACTGATACGACACCACTTCTCGAGGCGACCGGTATCGACCACGACTACGGGACGGTCTCCGTGCTCCGAGACGTCTCTGTGACCATCGAACGCGGCCGAGTAACGGCTCTGATCGGCCCGAACGGTGCCGGCAAGTCGACGCTGATTCGTGACCTTGTCGGCCTTCACGAGCCGACGGCAGGAGCGGTTACGTACAACGGCCCCGACACCGCACGGGAGATCGGCTATCTCCCCCAGCATCCTGCGTTCCGACCCGGCTTTACCGCACTCGAGACGCTGCAATTTTACGCGTCACTCGTCGGCGGTGACGAGACTGATGCGATGGCCAAACTCGAGCGAGTCGGTCTCGAGGACGCAGCTGATCGACCGGTCGAGGCACTCTCCGGTGGAATGACCCGGTTGCTCGGCATCGCACAGGCGACGATCGGCAATCCGCCGATCGTTATCTTAGACGAGCCGGGCAGCGGACTCGACCCGAGTATGGGACTGCACGTCTTCGACGTCGCTGCCGACCTCGCCGACGACGGGATCGCAGTCCTGTTGAGTTCTCACGATCTGGAACTCGTCGAGCAGATCGCCGACGACCTGTTGATACTCGCCGACGGCCGCGTCGCCGAACAGGGGCCGATCGCCGACGTTCGGACTCGAGTCGGTGGGGACACCCTGCGACAAATATACGAGCACGCCGTGGGTGGCCACCGCGATACCGTGCAGGTCGTGGGTGATCACGCATGAGCGGTGACGTGAACGCGCCAAGTGATCCCAGTGACCGGCCCACCGGACGGCACAATCGCTCGCAGTCGACCGCGCCCGGCTCGAGACACATCCTCGAGACGATCATCGGGCGGGAACTCCGAACGATCGTACGGACGCGGACGTTTTTCATCCTCGGGCTCGCCTTTGCTGCCGTCGTTCTTGGAATCAGCTGGATCAGCGGAAGCGTCCGCGGCGGGTACGTCCCGACGCTGGTCGACCTGCTCACCCCACTCGAGTTGCTCGTCCCAGTCGTCGCGATCGCCTTTGGCTATCGCGCGATTCTCGGCGACGCAGAGCGTGGCGAACTCGACGTCCTGAAGACGTATCCCGTCTCGAGTCGCGAGATCGTCGCCGGCGTCTACGTCGGGCGAGCGATCGGCCTGCTGACTGCGATCGTTGCCCCGCTGGTCATCACCGCGATGACGGTCGTCGTCGCCGAAGACGAGGGGCGGACCCTCTATGCCTCACACTCCGGTGTCGACTCGCCGATCCTGTTCGGTCGGTTCGTCGTCCTGACGATCCTGTTTGCGCTGACGGTTCTCGCCATCGCGATCGCGATCTCGGCAGTAGTCAGTGGCACACGCAGCGCCATCGCGCTGTCGGTCGTCGCGCTCGTCGTCTTGCTCGTCGGGTTCGATCTGGCGCTCGTCTACGGGTTTTCGGCCGGGTCGATCGGCGACGGCAGCCTCGTGCATGCGCTTGCGCTCAGCCCGCTGAGTGCTTACCGGGGCCTCGTCTTCGAGAGTTCGATCATCGTCGCGTCAGGGACCGGCCCGGCAGCCGCATCACCGATCGCGAGTCTGGTGAGTCTTCTCGTCTGGACAGCCGCGTCGCTGGGCACCGCGACGTGGGTCATGAACCGCTAGTCGGCCGTCAAAGCCTACCAGCGTTCCCGGAGCGTAGTACACGCGAAAATAGCCTCATTTCGAGTACAGGTGACTGTGCGATCTAGTGTGCATCGACGTTCAATGGCTACTATCGAAAACAGAACGGTGTTTTCGATCGGGTACCGTATCGAACGCGATCGATCGTGATCGTGGTCGCGCTCACATCCCTCCCGACATCATCGAACTGACCAGTTCCTGCGTGATTTCGTCGTGCTCGTAGATGTCACCGCCGTATTCGGCTTGGAACTCGTCGGCCTGATCGGCGTCACTAAACGGAACGATGGAATCACCCATCGCCCCGATGACATCACTGCCTGCAACCATCGTGAGTTCCGTCACGTCACCGAACGCGTCGGCCTCGAGATGGCGGGAAATGGTTGTTTGGGTGGTGCTCTCGTCGACCTCGTAATCGACGGTCGAATAGTCCGTCAGGTAGCTGACCTGGGGTTTGGACTCGTGTTTGAACGCGAACGTGTAGGTGCAGAGTGAACTACAGAACTGTGCCGGGCGGTCTTCGTCAAGCTCCTCAACTGCTGTCGGATCCTCGTAATGAGACTGGCCGGCAGGTCCTTTATAATTCCCGATTTTCATGCTACAATTATCACACACCTTTTCATCGTCGATAGTGATCGGGTCGGGAACGGATTCCGATCCCGACCCATTGCCGCCGGTTCCAGAGCAGCCAGCAATGCTTGCGAGACCGACGGCTCCGATGCCACTTAGCACTGTTCGACGGGATATCGATCTATCAGTATCAATAGCAGATGTCGAAACGTCCATACGACGCATTGGATCGGAGATATCAAAGTCTGTGTGGTCCGATTCCCGAACGATACCAAGAGACTGCTGGCCCTGTTCGAAGACGTCAAGGCCGTTTCGGTCGCAGCTTCACGGTCCGTTGATGTAGGAAAAGCGGTGGCTACTGCAGTATCAAGCGACGAAAAGAAACGTCCTGATACGATCCGCTGTCAGTCAGGGCCGGTGGGACCGCGACCGTCGTGCGGGTGGGCCGGTTCCCAGTGACAGGAAACCGTATGAATGAGTCGCGCTACGGCCGTCGTCGGAGCACGAGCGTCGTCAGCAGTGCTGCAAGCGCCGTGAGTCCAGCCCCGATCCCGAAGCCAGGCATGTCATCGGAGTCGGTGGTCTTGCTACCGGATTCCCCGTTGCTTTGCTCGAGGTACTCGCTCATCGAATCCGTATCCACCTCGGGAAACTCCTCATCCCACTCGCCGGCTTCGTGGACAGTCGTCTCTGGCCCGACCACGCTGAGATGTTCGATATCCGACTTCGTCGCCGACGCAGTGTCGATGCCGTCCATATCGTCGACGTAGACGTACATCGACGTCGTCTCGTTGGTCTGTTCAGTTGCGACCCCGCTGATCGACATGCTGTCGCTGACCGTGTCAGTGATCGCGCTCATGTTTTCGAACCGCGCTCCGGCTTCGACGCGCACCGTTCCCTCTTTGATGCCGGCGTCGATGCGGGCGACCTCGAGCTTGGAATCCTCCAGTGCCGAAACGAACTCCTCCGTCTCCGAGGACATCGTCGGCGAGGACTGACTGTTCTTGATCGACTCTGCCCATCGGTTGATCGTCTGTCCGGCCAGCTCTTTTGTCTCGAGTTCGAACTCGCCGTCCATCGAGAGTTTGTCACCATCTGTTTCGGCCGTCAGGTCGAACGTCACGTCGTTTGGCGGCTCGATGTCGCGGGACTCGAGCTCGTCGATGTAGGCGTCCCAGTTTTTCGTATCGCCCGTGACTGTTGCGTCGAACGACGCCTCACCGGACGACGTTTGTTCCACCGAGCCGTCCCAGGTGATCGTCGACTCGAGGTCCGCCGCCTGCTGGGCCTCGATGGCTGTCCGTGCCTTCTCGAGTTGGTCTTCCGGAAGCTGACCGCTCGTATCGCTTGCTTCCATCAGATCGAACATCGCGAACGTCAGTTCGTCGTAGTTTGCGATCGCGACGTCCCATTCGGCAGTTGTCGACCCCTCGCTCTCGTCCATCATGAACGAGATTTTCTCGAGGTCGACGGCAGTGACGCTGGTCGCGATAGTCTCTGCTTCCGAGCGGGTCAGATCAGACGATTGATCTGCCGTCAGCTGTTCGGTTAGCTGCTCTTCGAGCCCGCTGTCGATGCCGGTGTACGTAACGGTGTACTCGAGCGTAAGCTGCGACTGACCGGCCGATTCGTTTTGGAAGTCGTAGTTCGTAACTTCGATGTCGCTGGTTCCGCCTAGACTCATGGCGACCGTTCCATACTGACCCTGAAGGGTCTTTTTGGCCTGTTCTCGTGTCTCCCACTGACTGGCCGACCACTCGGAGACGAGCTGTTCTTGGGTAACGTCGATCGTGTAGCCGTTGCTCGTCTCTTTCAGGGTGGCATCGAAGTATCTGTCCGTCTCAGCGGCCATGTCGTCCGTCTCGGTCTCGGCGGACACCTCGCCGCTCGTCTCGAACCGGTCCGCAGTTGCGGAGATCTCACCGTTTGTACTGACCGACTCAGTGCTCGCGCTCTCACTGGTGAACGTCCCGGACATCTCTGCGTCGAACTCGTTAGCGTCCTCGGTGACCTCTCCGGTGACGTCGACGTCGAGCTGCTCGAGGTCATCCGGTTGCTGCATGACCATCGACCCGCTTCCGGAGAGCCCCTGCTGGTCGAGGACTGCCGAGAAGTTCGCCGACTCTAACTCTTCGTCTGGGTCCTCGATGTCGTCGACGACGAGCACGTGAACCAGGCCTTCGCTAACGTCCATGCCCATGTCGATCTTGTTGAGGTCACCGGAGTCGTCCTCGTAATGAAGGACGGCACTCCCGTTGTCGCCGAGATAGATGTCGTCGGCCGGTTCAGACTGTGAATCGACCTGTGCGACCGAGTCGTACGATTTAAATTCCGGAGAGGGCTCTGCTGCCTCGACAGTCGTCGTCGCGCCGCCGAAGGCGACCGGCAATCCGATCGTCGCGACGCCAACGATTGCGATCATAAACACGGCCAGAAACGCCCTGAAGCCGTCCGTCGATCGCAGATTTGCTATCGATTTCAATACTGGTAGCATATATATAGATATCAATATGAATGGTGATAAAGGTTAATTTTCTCAAATATCTCGAGCTATATTCTGGTTCTTACTATCAGTAATTCACAGAATACAGATCACGACAAACGATGGCTCGCCGGCGCGAGTCCTCACGTGCGATCGACAACCTCTTTCGCCCGCCACGGTCATATCCAGTATGACCGACTATTTCGAAGTGCACGAGCGCGATGGGGCCGCGCGCGTGGGCGAACTCCGCCTCTCCTCGCCACGATCGACGCCTGCACTCGTCGACGACGTCCTCGAGGATGCAGGCTCGCTCTGGAGCCAGTCCCGCGAGGTCCCCGAGGGCGACGAGTCGACACTGACCGTCCTTCCCCACCGAGCATTTCCCGGCGGAACCGCCCCGGAAGTCCAGGAATCATTCGCCGTCGACTATCCTGACGTCGACTACCCGAGCGTCGCCGTCGTCTCGAGCGAGCACGTCGACGATCACGGCACGGATGCCTATGCCCTCTCCGAAGTCCAGTCGGTGATGGGCCACGGCGCGGCGCTGGTCGAGGCCGTCGTCGACGTTCGCGAGGCGATCCCGGCAGATACTGCCCTGCTGTTTTCGGGCGTCGCGACGCCCCGAAACGTCGCCCTGTTGGCCTACGCCGGCGTCGATCTCTTCGATGCAACTGCTGCGGTCGTCAAAGGCACCGAAGGTCGGTATCTCACGACCGACGAGGCGTACTTCCTCGAGGATCTCGACGAACTCCCCTGTTCCTGCCCGGCCTGCCAACAGCCCCGCGAGGAGTTCACCCGCGAGGACTGTGCCGAACACAACCGGAACGCCCTCGCGTCGGAACTGGCGATCGTCCGGCGGCGGATCCGCGATGGCCGACTCCGCGACTACATCGAGGGCCAGGCCCGCCACGACCAGTGGCTGACCGCCGCCATGCGCGAACTCGACTCGCAGTGGGGGTATCTCGAGGAACGCACGCCCATCCTCCGGGACGCCCAGATCAACGCGGCGACCGAGGACACGCTCCGACGGGTGGAGATCCAGCGCTTCGCCGACCGGGTGACGACGCGGTATCGCAACCGCTTCCAGAATCCGCTCGTGCTCGTCCCCTGTTCGGCCACCAAGCCCTACAGCGAGTCCCAGAGCCACCGCCAGTTCCACGACGTCATCCAGTGGCGCGGCCACCTCGTCTCGATGACCAGCCCCATCGGCGTCGTTCCACAGGAACTCGAGACGACCTACCCCGCCCAGCACTACGACACCGTCGTTACGGGTCGCTGGTCAGAAGACGAGAAGGAATTCGTGGCCGACGTCCTCCAGCGGTATCTCGAGCGCAACGAGTACCCCGAGATCATCGCCCACGTCCCCGACGAGGGGTATCGCGATATCGTCGAACGCGTCGAGAAGCGACTCGATCTCGATATCACCTACACCGTCGCCGAGCACCCGACCGACGACGAGTCGCTTGCGAACCTGTCCGAGGCGCTGTCGGGCGAGCTGAAATACTCCAAGCGCGAGCGCGAACACAACACCGTCCGCGCCATCGCGGACTACCTGCTCGGTGACGGCGCCGGCGACGACCTCTTCGCGGACATCCAGACCACGAGTCGGTACCCGAAGATTCAGGTTCGAGACAGCGAGGACACCCAGCTCGCGACGATGGTACCCCAGTACGGGACGCTGTCGTTTACACTCGAAGGAGCCAAGCGCTGGCTCGCAAGCGATGCGCCGGCCAAGCGCGTCGAGATCGACGGCTTCGTCCCCCACGGCAGCGTGCTCGCGCCGGGGGTCGTCGACGCCGACGAGGAGATCCGCGTCGGTGACGAGGTGATCGTCGAGGGGCCGAAGGCCTTCGCCGTCGGCCGCGCCGAGATGTTCGGCCGCGAGATGGCCGAGAGCACGCGCGGGATCGCCTGCGAGATTCGCCACGTCGAAGAGCAGTAACCGACTCGAGCGCGATTTGTCTCTGAACCTGTATCATACTGGTCACTGTCAGTCAGTGCCAGCGCACCCGCATGCCAGGGTGCCGGTGCGCCGAGAAACAGTGACAGCAGGCCGTATCAGCGGCCGGGACACGACTTGAGCAGGTGCTCGTGATAGACGGCTGCCGGCACTCGCTCGCTACAGAGGTCACACGTGCGATACTCGTCGTAATCGTCTGTCACGGCTCGGGATATCACGGCCCGTCGGCATAGGCGTCGTGGTTCGGCAATCACCGACCTCGATTCTCACGAGGCAACCTGCTGCCGCCGTTCGTCCCGGTTTCGGACTGGTCCGTGCCCGTGAGCTACTGTCAAACCGCAGAATTGTGTTATATACACACATGGCGTATCTGGTAGTGGTGAATATAATGAGCAGTGAAACAGCAGACACCACGTACGCCGAGGGTACCTCCCTCGAGAACGACTGGCGCCCGCTCGCGATTGCGGGCGGGATCGTCGGGTTGATCGGCATCCTCGCCATTGCCGCCCCGGTCGTCACCGGACTCTCGGTATCGATCGCACTCGGCGCACTTCTCGTCGTCGGCGGGATCGTCCACGGCGTCCACGCGTTCACGGCACGTGGGTGGCGTGGCTCGTTCTGGCAGGTCGCGCTCGCGGTCGTCTCGGTACTCGCCGGGCTGGCCGTCCTCGCAGCGCCCGCCGTCGCGCTCGTCACCTTGACGGTGGCGCTCGTGGCATACCTCTTCGTCGACGGCATCGTCGAACTGGGGATGGCGCTGTGGATGGGGTCGGCCCCGGGACGGCTCTCGATCGGCGTCAGCGGCGTTATCTCGATGGTCCTCGCTGGCCTCCTCTGGGCCGGCTTCCCGACCACGGCAACCTGGGCGATCGGTCTGCTCGTGGGCGTGAGCCTCCTCGTGACCGGCTTCTCGATGGTCTCCGTCGCGATGGCGTCCCGGCCGGTCGAGGACGTGACCCCGCCCGCGACCGAACCTCGCGGTGCGGCATAAACAGACTACCAGTTTTTAAAGTGCGCTCGAGTGACGGCAGCGACCGCGACGCTGACCACTACCCGCCGAACACCGAGTCGAAGAACTTCCGTTCGGCTGTCCGGAGGTGCTGGTTGAACGTCGCCGGTGCGATGCCCAATCGATCGGCGATCTCCTCTCCGGTGCTCTCCCGCGGCCAGTCGAAGTAGCCGCCGAAGTAGGCCGTCTCGAGTGCAGCCTGTTGTTTGTCTGTGAGGTCGTCCTCGAGGACGGACATCGTGCCAGTATCGCCACGCTCGCTTCGTTCGGTCGTCCGCTGAGCGAGATAGGTAACGTCGTCGCGTTGGGCGCGGATGAGTTCGATCATCTGGCGGGTGTCCCGACCGCGTGGGAGTTCGACGACGAAGCGGAACTCCCCGTCGTCGATCGTCGCCAAGGCGACGCGACCGCCGTGGGTTGCGATCGTCTCGAACAGGGAGATGGCCGTCGGTGCGACGAGTTCGAACTCGAATTCGTCACGTTTGGCCGAGAGGATTCGAACGTCGCTGATGCCGTCGGTTCGGTCGATGGCCTCGGTGAACGCGTCCTGGGAGACATCCTGAGCCGAGCCATACGCCAGAAGCGTCTCGTCACCGCCGACCAACTGCTCGATCGTGATCGTACACGCTTCCGAGCTCGAGAGATCGATCAGGGGTTCGGCCAGTTCCTCGACGCGGAACTCGAGTTCGATGACGGCGTCGCTGACTAAGGCATCCCGGCGCTCGATGGCGGTAATTGCGTGCGCGATGACGTCGCCGATCCGTACGAGAACAGCCGTTTCGGGTTCCCTGAACGCACGTGATGACGAGGAGTAGATACACAAGACGCCATAGACGAGATCTTCGTAAGCGATCGGGACCGCCGCCGACGAGAAATAGCCACGGGCCCGTGCCTGCTTTCGCCACGGCTCGAATTTCTGGTCTGTTCGAACGTCGTTCATCACCTGAACCTGTCCGGTCCGGATCGCCGTGCCCGCTGGTCCCTGTCCGCTCTTTTTGTCTTCGTCAACGCTGACTTCGATCTCGTCGAGGTAGCCGTCTTCGACGCCGGCCGCCGCCTTCGGGGAGACGCGGTCGCTGCCCGGATTGATCTCACCGATCCACGCGAACCGGTAGGCGTCGGACTCGGCGAGTCGGTCACAGACCTGTTGTTCGAGTTCCGCGCGCGTCTCGGTCGTGATCACCGCGTGGGTAATGTCGTGGCCGATTCGGTTCAGACGGTTGAGCGCCTCGAGCTGTTCGCGCTGCTGACGGCGTTCTCGCTGTTGGCGGGCCCGCTCGATCGCGTGATGGATCGTCCGAATCAGCAGTTCGCTCGTCACCTCGTCTTTGACGAGGAAGTCCTGGGCTCCGCGCTGGATCGCCTTCACGCCGACCTGCTGATCTCGCAGGCCGGTCAGGACGACGATCGGCGTCTCCGACGCCTCGTGGACCGTCTCGAGCGTGGACAACCCCTCGCTATCGGGGAGATTGAGATCGAGAAGAACGATGTCGACATGTTCGGACGCGAGCGTCTCGAGGGCCTCTTCGAGGCGCATCTCGTGTGAAATTTGGGGCTCCTGCCCTGACATCTCGGTGGGATTAATCCGCTTCGTGAGTTCTTCGGCCCCGTGGAGCATTTCCTGAATGAGACGAGCGTCACCGGGATTGTCCTCGATCAGGAGGACCTGCAGCGTCTCGTCTGACTCCGTGTTCGACTCCTCAGTAGTTTGGGTATTCGTCTCGCTCATACGTTTTCTTCCTCCGGTGGTAACCGAACGACCGAGAACCAGAACTGCTCGAAGGCGCGGATCGTCTCGATGAACGCATCGGGATCGACCGGCTTCGTCAGATAGGCGTTGGCATGAAGTTGGTAGGATCTGGCGATGTCTTCTTCGGCGTCCGAACTCGTCAAGACGATCACCGGGATCGACCGGAATTCCGGATCGTCTTTGAGTTCCTCGAGGATATCCTCGCCGCCTTTCCCCGGAAGATTGAGGTCTAGCAAAATGAGATCCGGACGCGGTGCGTCGGCGTACTCCCCTTCCCGTGAGAGAAACGAAAGTGCCTCACTGCCGTCGGAAACGACGTGCAGGTCGTTTTCGATCCGCCCCTGTTCGAAGGCCTCCTCGGTCAGGCGGATATCGCCGGGGTTGTCTTCGACCAACAGGAGCTGTGCTGGCTCCGCCCGAAACGTGTCTGACTCGTTCATCGGTTAGTGTGTTTCCTTCGCAACTGCGCTGGCAATCTGGCTCGGCGCTGCCCGTGCTGCCGTCCTCCGTTCGCGCGCGAACTAGGCCGGTTCATGTTTCTCTGTCTGCTCTGTCGTTTGTCGTGACTGCGGATAGACGTGGGGTACCATCCCCGAGATTCGTCCGTACGTCTTCACGCGCCGTCCGCAAGGGCCAGCGGTGTCCGACTCCCCGAGGTGAACGGCTGCTGATCGGCTACACTCGTCGATTCGCAAGAGCTGAACACCGATATCAGTCATAGGTGCCCCATACTACAGCCAGGAACGGTCGCAGGCGGTGTAAACCTGCCGCCGAAAATGGAATTATTTCAAAGTATCACGAGTGACTAGTAATCCGTTCAAGTGAAGGTCCAATTGCTAGCTGAGACAACGGGCAACCCGTGCTCTCAGTCCCTAGATGTATGAGCCGACGCTAACTCACGCGCTGACGCCGCTTGAAGATCGTCCGGTCGATCGCCTCGAGAACGCCGAACTCGATCACCTGCTCGAGGTCCGGTCAACGCCGACGATCCGCTGCGGTGGCGCGATCGGTCCGATCCAGTCGGACGTACCGATTCGATATATCAACATACAATTTACCATTACTGGAGGAAGTGGGATTTCAGTCTGTGTTGCTCACCAGCACTTGCCCGACCCGCCATCCGAGTGCGATAGCACGAACTCGGTGACGGACCAAAGCGAGAGCCGACCGGCATCACGAACGGCCCACCGCTCGGCTGCGGCGGTCGCAGAACGGCGAGGCAATGACCACGGTTCTCGGAACGCCCGCTGTTGGACGGAACATGCATACACCCCGGATCGGCTGCGCCACAGCGACTACTGCTATGACGATCACACACGAGCTCTCGAGACCGAGACACAGCGTGCAGGCACCGACCACGTCCGGCGACTGTTGACGAACACGAACCACTGACGACCGAGGTGATAGCCGGACCGGCTGAGATGGCCGCGCGCGAACGGTTGACGATCATCCGCGACCGGATCGTGAACCACCCTCGAGCGGACACTGCCTATCCACGGCCGTTCACCCGACCGGCGGCCGGTGGGATTGGTTCGATCGAGGCTCGAGCCACGCGGATCGAGGGCGGTCCGTGAGAGACTCCGAACACCTCCTGTGAGCCGATCGAGAGAGCGGTCACGTCCTGCGGCGGACGATCGGCACGTTCGTTCGAACCACGCAGTGGCCGATTCGAACGCGTGTCGTTCCCGGTTCGCAGTCGATAGTAGCCGTCTCGAATCCCAGATTCCGTGTCGACGGGCGTGTTCCCGAGTGAGTGGTGTGAGCCACCCGACACTGGTAAAATAAATAGTATATCGCGATATTAAATCGCGACTGAACCCGGCCATGTCGGCCCCAGCAGCGACTGGGACGGACCGCTAGCGAGTGATTTCCGGACGTGACAGGCGTCGATACCGTTCGAAACGGTTGGGCCTCGAGTACAATGACGTACTTCGTTACGGCGACGGGCAGACCGGCGCTGATACGAATCGCATACTAATACCGTCGGTTCGCGCGGTCGTTGCTATGAGCGTGTACCCCACCGGCTCGTTCGAAAACGAACTCCAGCGGCGCATCTACGAGTACGTCGAGCGAAACGGGGCCGTTACACCGGCCGAGCTAGCGCGGTCGATCAAAGTCGACGGCGGTCACTCGGACTCGAAACCGGCTCGATCGAGGGCGTACACCGAGTCAGTGCCACCCACAGAGGACGAGCTGCAGACGTGTCTCGAGACACTACAGGCCGAGGGATACCTGACTGATGTCGATGGAAAGTTTCGGATCGCGCTCTCGGCGACGACGGTCGACCTCGAGTGTGATGAGGGGGCCATCGTCATCCGACCGGCACGCGAGGAAGATCGGGCCGGGGTCGTCGAGACGATGCGGACGGTCGCCGAGGACGAGACGTACGTCGTCGCCGAAAACGTCGCGATGGAACTCGATCGCGAGTCGGCGCTCGTCCGGGCCAACGAGGCGCGGTCGCGGATCGTCTTCGTGGCGATTCTTATGCCGGAGCCGGAAGACGACGAGACCGAGTCGTCCGAAGAACGTACCGAGCCCTCGGCGACGGATGGCGATGTCGTCGGCTGGCTCCACATCGACGCGCCGGCACTCCCAGCACTGCGGCACACGGCCGAACTCACTGTCGGGGTCGATCCACAGTATCAACGCCAGGGCATCGGTTCGTCGCTGCTCGAGTACGGCCTCGAGTGGGCCAGCAATGCCGGCTATCAGAAGCTCTACCAGAACGTGCCCGCGACCAACGACGACACACTCGCGTTCTTAGACGAACACGGCTGGCAGCGAGACGGCGAACACGAAGGGCAGTACTGTCTCGACGGCGAACTCGTCGACGAGATCATGCTAGCGGTGTGGCCCGACTCCGAGTGACTGTTCCTGTCGGCGTTCCTCGAGGGTAGTGTTCAGATAAGCTGATTCCATGCGAAGCTGAACGATCGGAGCCAGTCGTCGGCAGTTTCTGCGTCGGCATTGCTGAAGCAGTTTGAGAAACAGAGGGTTCGTCGTTTTATCTCTCGAAAGACACGTTCAACAGCATTCCGATTTCCATGTTTTTCGTATCTGAAATCGAGGCCGTGACGCTGACATGCATCTTGTAACGAGTGCGATCCATCGACGAGAAACACGGCGTCGGAGACATCGTGTTTCTCGGAGAGTTCCGTGAGAAATGAATGAGCGAGAACCTTCGTTGTTGTCGGTTCAAGCTTGGTATGGAGTAATTCGTTTGTCTCGGGATCGACTGCGGCGTACAGCCAATACTGTTCATCGTTCAGTCGGATCACAGTTTCGTCAACCGCAACGTGATCCGGACACCGACCAGATTCGGGCTGTAGATCGGCCTTGTGAACCCAATTGTGAACGGTGGATCGAGCGCGTTCGACACCGAATATCTCAAGAATAGAGACAGTATTCGAAAGCGAGAGTCCAGCGAGATGCAGCTGAATACTGAGCTTCATTAGCAATCGCGGTGTCGCTTCTCGTTCAACAAACTCTAAGTTGATCTCGTCTAAATAACCGTTGAGGCGGTCGTTTTCGGGCATAGATCACTCAGAAAACGAACCGCCTCATCCTTCATCCTTATCTGAACACCGCCTCCTCGAGTGGGCGAAGGTTTTCTTGCCACGCGGCCTCATAACACGTCGTATGCAAGAAATTACGCTTGGCGTTCCGGAACCGATCCTCGAGCGACTGCCCGACGACGACGAGAGCGCGGCAGCGGACATGCAAAAGGCCGTCGCAGGCTGGGAAACCCGGCTCAATCAGGCGCTCGAGGACGCCGACGACGAGCGCGAGGCTGCCGGCCGCGTGCTCGAGGCGGTCGACCGCTTCGAGACGCGATACGAGACCTACGACGAACTGGTGCCGGAGCTGCGGGCGTGGGGGCAGTCGCCGATTTACGCGATCGCGTGGCGGACGCTGTACGCCGACGTGATCGCACAGCTCCACGAACACGACGACCTCGCGGACCACCTCGATCGGGAGCGGAACGCCCGATTAGTGGCAGACGGCATTCGGCTCCGGGATCTGTAACAAGCGGCGTCACTGATCGGCCGACTGCCTGCAGAATATATCATTTTTAATTCTATTTCTATATAGCCATATTTTCGGCTCCATATGCCTGTGCCTTCTGTTTACCCGGTAAGCATCACAGAAACAAAACCTATCTGATAGTAATACCTTTGTAGTCGGACTCGAGAGTGAGACGTGTGGCGACGACTGACCGACCGACACCGGATGGAACCGACGCGATCGATCTGACGACTCGCGTCCGCCGTCGGCTCCTGCCGGCACTCCACCGGCTCAAAGAGCCCCTCGGAGGCTACGCCATCTGCAGACAACATCCATCGGAGTACGTTGGCACCGTCAAGCGGACTCTGGATGCGGTGCGGTCGATGCTCGCGGAGCTGGCGTTCGAGTCGGAACCGATCGCGTCGCTGAAAGTTCACGACGACGGCCGACTCTCGGCAGGGAGCTGGGTCCGCCGCGAGTCACCGCTTGCGAGGTGGCAACTACATGTCACGCTGTTTCGGACGGGCGAGGGAACCGTCGAGGTGTTCGCCCATCGCGAACACTCGTGGCTTCGCCATCCGTACAAACACTACACACAGGATGGGTGGGACATACAGGGTGGCGTCGACCGAATGCGATCGATCCTCTCAGAGCATGGCGTTCCGTTCTGGATCGAGTAGTGCCCACTCGATCGGTTGCGCCACACAACTGTGTGAATCTATTCCAAGCGTTGAAATTCCAGGCCTCCCTAGAGAGGGTATGGAGTTCGCTGTGTCCCGAACAGGGACGACGCTCGTGACGTTGCATGGTGGATCCGATACGACCGCCTGTGACGACGCGACGTCGACACTTGCCGACACCCTCGAGACCCTCGCGACCGAGGGTGCGATTACCGATTGGGACGTTACCGACGCCGACGTCTACGAACACCCGACAGCGCCGTTCGATCCGTACACGGTTTCCCTCGAGTTCTCAGTGACGGTCACCACCGAGGCCGACGACGAACGCGAGGCAGCCGAACGCGGCGCGAGCGCGATCGACGACGCGCTCGCAACTGCCGGCGTCGAGTCGGTCGCGTACACGACGTCGCCGGCGGCCACGGCTGCCTGAGCGGGCACTGACCGACGCCCGGACTTATGTCGTCAGACCACGATCCTCCTGTATGGACATCGATCTCCGGTTTTTCGCCACGTTCCGGGAAGCCGTCGGGGAGAAAGAGCAAACACGAACGGTCGGAGACGAGACGACCGTCGGTGACGTGCTCACCACCCTCGAGGGCGAGTACGACGGCCTCGAGGGGCAGTTACTCGAGGAGGGACAGATCCGGCCACAGCTGAGCGTGCTGAAAAACGGCCGCAACGTGGTCCATATGGCTGGGGCCGAGACCACGCTCGAAGCGGGTGACATCGTGTCGGTGTTTCCACCGGTCGCCGGCGGCTAGCGTCGGGGCAGCGATACCGCCACTACCCCGAGCGAATGGGATCCCCGACATATAGCATCAACTAAACAATAGTATCGTGCATGCTCGATGAAGCCGCCGAGTTACTACTCGAACTGGGCCTCGACTGGCTTATCGACCGTAACGACGATCGAACGATGCGCAAGCAGGTGTGTCTCTTTCTCGGCGTCGTTGCCGCCCTTGTCGCGCTCGTCCTCGTCGTTATCAGTAGCCCGTTGTACGGCTTCGTGTAGGAACCGTTGCGCTGGCACTGCTCTTTGCCGGTGTCTGAACGACCCCTCAGGGAGTGTTCGAGTCGCCCGAAAAACGGTGAGTCGACGGCGGTTTCGAGAACGCTTTAGGCATCGTTCAACTCACAGCAACCGTGACGAAACTCGACGGGAGCGATGCTGATCGCGACCATAGCGGACACATCAGAGAATCATCGGACGGGCCGGTCGGTGACCCACAGGCGACAGCAGTCGAGCGCGAGCCACTCACGTTCGATCGGGAAGGGATCCGCACCGGCTTTCTCACGTGTCTCCCGGTCGCGCTCGGCGTCGGTGGATACGGGATCGCGTTCGGGATGCTCGCCCGCCAAGCGGGGCTGAGCGTCGCTGAGGCGACGCTAATGAGTGCGACCGTCATCGCGGGGGCCGCCCAGATCGTCGCCGTGGAACTCTGGGCGGAACCGCTGCCGGTCGCGACGATCGTCATCACGACGCTCGCGATCAACCTGCGCTACTCGTTGATGGGTGCAGCGCTGAGCCCGTGGCTCGAGCGACTCACACCACGGCAGAGCTACGGGAGCCTGCTGGTGATGGCCGACGAAAACTGGGCGCTGACCATGCGCGAGCTCAAATCCGGCAGCAACCGGGGGGCGTTCCTCCTGGGGACCGGGATCGCGATCTGGTGTTGCTGGGTCGGCGCGACCGTCGTCGGGGCGACCGCCGGCGGCGTGATCGGCGATCCAGCCCAGTACGGGATCGACTTCGTCCTCGCGGCGGTCTTCGTCGCGCTCGCCGTCGACCTCTGGAAGGGACGCTCGACGCTCGTCCCGTGGCTCGTCGCGCTCGTGACCGCTATCGTCGCTGCGAACGTCGTTCCGGGTCAGTGGTACATCCTACTCGGTGGGCTCGCAGCCGCAACCGTCGAGGTGATCCGATATGACGAGTGAGGGTGCGCTCGCGCTCGACCCGCTCGTCGTCGGCGTTATCCTCGCGATGACGCTTGTGACCGCGCTGACGAAAGTCGGTGGCTTCTGGCTGCTGCGCCGGATCGAGGTCAGCGAGCGACTCGAGGCAGGACTTTCGGTCCTGCCGGGCGCGATCGTGATCGCGATCCTCGGGCCTGAACTTGCGGCCGGCGGGCCGGCCGAGTGGGGTGGGGCCGCCGTCGTGGTGGCAGTCATGTGGCGCACGAAAAACATCTTGCTGTCGCTGTCTGGTGGGATCGGCGCAGTGATCCTGTTTCGCGCGGTCGGCTGACCGCTAGCCAAGAGCAGTGCCGGCTAGATCGACTGGCCGATGCCCGACAGTATATCCGTCCGGCAGTCGAACCAGAGGTATGGTAGCACGCCTCGAGCGCTCCTTTCGCGGCATCTCCGAACGGCTCGTGATCCGGTATCTGACGAACTTAGGCGGCGAACAGGTCGCTGCTGACACCGTCGAGGGCGACGACTGGACGGCGACGTTCACCTCGGAGACAGTCGGTGTCGGGCCGTCGTTGCAACTGACCGAGGTGACGGTCGTCTTCGAGGGCAATGACGACACGCTCGGGCCGCTCGTCGAGCGGTTCGCCCAGAAGGCGATGCGTGCAGGTGGATAGATGGCAGGCGAACCGATCGAGGGGCAGGTGCTCCTGCTCACCGCAGCCAAGGCGAGCGTGCCGGCGACCAGACTGCCAGACCTGATCGAGCGTGCGCAAGCGGTACTCGGATCGGCTCTCGAGCGATACCGTCGAGAGTACGAACGACTCCATGCGGGCGACGATCTCGAGGTGTTCCTCGTCGACAGCGGCCACTGGGACGAACTCGGCGTGGAGCTCGACGTGACCGGCCGCGAGCTGTCGGCGATCCGTCGCGCACACGAAGAACAGCTGTTGCGGATCGGTCGGCGAACGGACCGTGAGGCCGAGTTCGAGACGGCCCTCGAGATCCGTGAGCCGGTCGTCATCGGGACCGACGTGACAGGACCTGACGAGGACGTGTGAGGCAGCCGTGTCTATAACTTCTGCAGAGCCATCAACTACGTGACAGCGCCAGCAGTGCGTCTCGCGGTGGATGGCAACTATAAAGATAGTGTTTCACCTTTGGCAAGCTACTGAGACGATGGCCATCGAACAGGAGAACGAGATGACCGACGCGGAGATCGACGACTTCCTCAGTCGGCACGAGACGGGAGTGCTGTCGCTTGCGCGCACGGACGAGCCTTATGCGATTCCGATCTCGTACGGCTACGACGACGACAACCGGGAATTCTATATGCGGCTCGTGTCGACGCCAGAGAGCGAAAAGCGACAGTTCCTCGAGTCCTCGCCAGAAGCACGACTCGTCGTCTACGATGAGAGGGAGTCGTCCTACCGCAGCATCATCGCGACGGGCAGCCTCGAGAGCATCGAGCCGTCGGAACTCACGCCCGAGGAAATCGCCCAGTACGGCGAGGCAAAGCGGCCGCTGTTCGAGCTCTGGGCCGATGGGAAAGAGGATCTCCGTATCGAACTCTATCGCCTCGAGCCGGCCACGTTAAACGGCCGCTGGACCAAAATCGATCGCCAGACATAGAACGGGAGCGGCCGTCGGCGCAGAACGGACCGGACTCTCGAGGGGACGTCGCGTTCTCAGTTCTCGGTCGGTTGCCCCGCCACGAAGTCGGACGGCGTCACCGACGCTGCACAGACCGGACAGCCGTGTGTCAGCGTGGCTTCGCGCATCGATTCGTTGACTTCGATCTCCTGCCCACATTCGGGGCACGTGAATTCGTATCTACTCATGGCGGAGCGGGTCGGGTAGCACCCTCGCTTGTGTTGTGTACGCTATAGCTGCACGTCCGGTATATATATCATTGCGGTTCGCTGCCGGTTCGCTGTAGGACCCGACACGTTCTTGAGGCTCGAGTAGAACTCGACCGCGAGGGACGCTACTCGTGATCGAGGATCGCGTTCAGGAGCTTGGTCTGGGCTGCGGCAAGGTGTTCGGTCAGCGTCGTTCCGGTGATCCCGAGCTCGTCGGCGACCTCGCCAGCGTTAGCCCGCTTCGGGTGTTCGAAGTAGCCCATTCGGTGGGCCGTCTCGAGAACCTCCGCCTGACGATCAGTAAGCGTGTTCCGATCGACGAAGACGAGGTTTTGCTCGGTGTGCTCTTGCTGTGACTGGAGGAGCCGCTGCACGTCGAGTGTCGTATAGCGGTCGCGCAACGCACCGATAACCGTCTGGAGGTGCGCCATATCCGGCGCGTGAAAGGTCAGGTATAGCGCCGCACCATGTGCGCGGACATCGACGGGCGGACAGTCGAACCGCTCGATACACGCACAGGGACAGCCGTGGTCGAGGTCGCGTTCGAATCGATAGACGGTGCTCGAGCCATACGAAAAGATCGCCGAGAGGTCAGCGTCGATATCGACCGCGTCGGGTTCCGTCTCCGCCTCGAGCATGAATTCGACGGTCACGCGCTCGGGAGTCGACGGGTTGGTACTCTTCGAGACCGAGTGGACCCGACCGCTCGTTTTGGCTGAGGCTTGTGCGACGACACAGTTGGCCGGGTCGTCGATCCTTACCTCCGCGCGAATCCCCGATGCCATGACGCACTGGTGGGACGCAGGCATCCTAAAGCCTGCGCCCGCAAGCCCCTCAATGACACCGTCGGGAGAGAATTTCGACACCGCATATAAAGCCCCCTGTATTTATTGGGACTCATTTGGAGGGGGACTGGTTGCTACTACAGGATGTAACAGATGTCCGCTACGAATCCCGACGCCCGACGAAGCTGGCAACGTGACGAGTCCATCGACCCGCAGGCCGTGCTCGCGGCGCTCGACGACGACGCTTGCCGGGCCATTCTCGAGGCGACGGCCGAAACCGCGCTGACGGCGACGGAACTCTCCGAGGAATGTGACATTCCGATGTCGACAGCCTACCGGAAAGTCGAGATGCTGACCGAGGCCGACTTGGTCGCAGAGCAGGTCCGGATCAACACCTCGGGCAAGCACGCGACCGAGTACCGGAAGAACTTCGACGACGTGTTGGTCTCCGTCGCCGATGGGGGCGTCGAGGTCGAGCTGACGAAGCAGGACGAAGCCGACTCGGCTGCCTCCTACGCCGTCGCCGACGACTGATCGTCGCTACGGAGTCGGCTGTCGCGGACATGATCCGTCTCATACCGTAGCGGACACAGTCGAGCGGCCCGAAGCGGCTTCTGCTGGTTGTACTTTCGATTGGGTACTGAGAGACTGACGACAATAGCAGTCATACGGACGACTGTCAGTGGGTGCCGGCGCATCCGCACGGCGGGTCGCGGGTACGCCGGGACACAGTGACAGCAGACCGTCTCAGTCGTCGCTCGAGACCGCCGTGCCGCTCTCGCTGCTGACACCCGTCCCGGGGCCGATATCGATCTCGAGTTCTGCGAGTTTCTCGTCGGGGACGACACCGTCGACCCAGCCACGGTAGTCGTAGTACTCGTCTTTCATCTCGTCGAGTTCGCAGTACTCGCCGTCGCTTGCGCCCTGCCCGCGGATGCCGTCCTCGAGGAAGCGTGCGGGCAGCGAGTCGTCGCTGCCGTCGAAGCCGACGAGGTTGTTGTAGTACCGTTCGAGGTTGTAGACCCGTTCGCCGGCCTCGAGGAGTTCGTCTTCGGTGACGTCGCGGCCGGTCATCCCGTTGTACTGGGTGACGTACTCTTCGATGCCTTCGGCGAAGGCGTTGAACTTGCAGATGTCGAAGGAGTCGCTGATGGCGTGCAGATCCTGGAACTGGGCGGTGAGTTCGCCCTTGCCCTCGTACTCGTAGGGGTCGACCTTCTCGGGGATACCCAGAATCTCTGCAGCGGGGGTGTAGCCCCGCAGGTGGCAGGCCCCGCGGTTCGAGGTGGCGTAGCCGATTCCCATGCCCTTCATACAGCGCGGGTCGTAGGCCGCGATGGTCTGGCCTTTGACTGCCAGCGAGTTGTCGTGGGCCTCCTTGCGGTCGGCGACCCGGCGTGGCCCTTCGGCCAGCAGCTCCGCGAGGTCGTCCTCGCGGTGGGCGATCCGGTCGATCATGTCGATCATCGTCTCGGTGTCGCCCCACTCGAGGTCGCCTTCCTCGAGTTTGCCCTCTTCGGACATCTCCATGGCCATCGCCATCATGTTGCCCGTCTCGATGGTGTCGACGCCCATGTCGTTACAGCGTTCGATCATCACTGCGACGGCATCGCGGTCGGTGTGCCCGGAGTTCGGGCCGAGCGCGTAGGCCGACTCGTACTCGTAGGATTCGGTCCGGACGTTCATTTCCTCGCCTTTGTGCATCGTCTGGACTTCGACTTCCTTCTTGCAGGCGACCGGACAGGAGTGACAGGTCGGCTCGTCGACGAGGATGTTCTCGCGGACGTTCTCCCCGGAGACGCGCTCGGCGTCGATGTCGACACCTTCGGCCTCGCGCATGGCCTTGGTCGAGGTGTACTTCCCGTTTTTCGTCGGGAGGCCGTCCATCTCTTCGCCGATGTTCATCAGGACGTTCGTCCCGTACATCGAGAGGCCGCCCTCGTTGGGCGCAGTAACCTCCGACTCCTGGATAGCCTGCATGGCCTGCTGGTGGCCCTCCCGGAAAGTTTCCGGATCTGCCGGCTGGGGCATCTTCGTCGAGGACTTGACGACGACGGCCTTGAGGTTCTTCGACCCCATGACACAGCCCGTCCCGCCCCGTCCCGAGGCGCGGTCGTCCTCGTTGATGATACAGGCGTACTTGATCTCGTTCTCCCCGCCAGGGCCGATCGCCATGATCGAGAGGTTCTTGCCGTAGGAGCCGTCGACTTCCTCTTCGATCGTATCGCGGGTTTCGTGGACGCCGGTCCCCCAGAGGTGAGAGGCGTCTCGCAGTTCGACTTCACCGTCCTCGACGACGGCGTAGACCGGGTCGTCGGCCTGCCCCTCGAAGAGGAGCCCGTCGAAGCCGGACCATTTGAGCCGGGCACCCGACCAGCCGCCGTGGTGGCTGTCGGTGACGGTGCCGGTCAGCGGCGACTTGGTACAGACGGCGATCCGGCCGCTCATCGTTACCTGCGTCCCCGACAGCGGCCCGTTCATGAACGCGAGCAGGTTGTCGGGGCCGAGCGGATCGACGTCCGGTCCCTGATCGAAGACGTACTTTACCCCGAGCCCCCGCGCACCGATATACTTCTTTGCGTCCTCGTCGTCGATCGACTCGTAGGCAACGTCCCCCTCCGAGAGATCGATGCGGGCAACCCTGTCTTGAAATCCGCCGAGTTCAGTCATGGTAAGTGCTCACCGTTATCTACGACGCCCAGCGTGTTAGGCGTTCTCAACCAAATGTAACCAGTATCAGTTAACGAAAGCAGATTCTCGAGGCCACCATGATCGTCGGATGACGCTGGACCGGATTCTGTCGGTGCGCTCGCCGCTGCTGGCGACTGCCGTAGCCACGTAACCAGCACTGATCACGCCAAGACGGTAGCACGACCGAGTGCCCTGCAGTCACAGCAGGAGCGCGACCACCGCGAGAATGATGAAGATCAACACGAAGATCCGTGCGATCTCCATCGAGATCCCGGCAACGCCACGCGCGCCGACCGCGGCGGCGATGATCGCGAGGACGAAGAAGACGAGCGCCCAGTAGAGGAACCCACCACCAGTCTGCAGCGGCGTTGCGAACTCGAGCATGTTTACTACCCACACGACAGGGCACATAAACGCTGGCGACCATCCACGGCCGTGCTCGGTGCTAAGCCCCGACTACCGGTTTCGAGCCGAGACAGTCTCGAATCCTGCTATGCGTCGCCGAAGAACGCCCGACATAGTTTCGCCTCGGCCGTCCGCAGATGCTCGTGGAACGTCGGCCGTGAGACGCCCATCGACTGGGCGAGTTCCTCGCCGGTCGTCGGCCGCGGCCACTCGAAGTAGCCGCCGAGATACGCCCGCTGTAACGCGCCGAACTGGCGGTCGGTCAGCGCCTCCTCGAGTCCGGCGGCGAACTCCTCGCGGGTTTCGCCCTCGCGCTCGCGTTGCTGGAACGAGACGATATCGGTTCCCGTATAGCGGTCCTCGACGGCTTCGACGACCGCACGGACGTTCGCCGAGCGGGGGATCTCGAGGGTGAGGCGCGCGCGCCCGGCCTCGCTGTCGATCGCCTGGGTGCGAACGCCGCGCTCGGAGAGCCAGCCGACGAGGTCGTCCGCGCCGCGCAGTTCGATCAGCACCTCCTCGTCGCGTTCGACGACGACGCGACAGTCGACGTCGGGGAGGTCGGCGGCGGCCGCAGTGAGCTCGTCCGCGCTCGCGCCGGTGGCGGTAAACAGCGACGCCGTCTCGTCGCCGGTGTTGTGGACCGAGCGGCGATACTCGAGTTGGCACTCGGCGTCGGCCGAGAGGGCGACGGGTGCAAGCGCCCGATCGGTCACCTCGAGTTCGACGGCGACGACGGCGTCGGTCGTGAGCACGCGACTGGTCTCGCGGGCGTTGACCCCGCTGGCGACCGCGCGAGCGAGTGCGGAGAGGATGACAGTTTCGCGGTCGTCGACGGCGCGTGTCCGCTCCGTTCGGATGGTCAACACGCCGTACTCGATATCGTTGTACGACAGCGGGAACGCAGCGACCGTCGTTCCATCGGCGGTGTCAACTGCGGGCTCGCCGGTCGCGAGCGTCTCCACGGCTGGATGCTCGGTGTCCGTCCCAAGCCGATCGCGGTCGGGACTGGCCCCCACGCTCGAGCGAACGTTGATCGTGTCAGTCGCCGGGTTCCGCTCGCCGATCCAGGCCCCGCTGTAGGCGTCCTCGGCGGCGATCCGCTCACAGACTTCGGCCTCGAGTTCCGAGCGGTCGGTCGAGCCGGCGACGACGTCGGTGACGTCCTGAATCAGTCCCTCGACGCGATCCAGGATGTACTCGAGCTCTTCGGTTCGGCGCTCGAGTGCGAGTTCGGCCTCCTTGCGCGCAGTGATGTTGTTCTGGAAGCCGACGTAGTGGGTCACACGATCGTCCTCGTCGCGAACTGGCGCGATCGTTACCTCGTTCCAGAACTCGGTCCCGTCCTTCCGGTAGTTTTTGATTTCGACGGTAACCGGTCGATCCTCGTCGATCGCCGCCGCCATCTCGGCGATCGCGTCCTCGTCGGACTCCTCACCCTGCAAAAACCGGCAGTTCCGGCCGACGACCTCGTCGTACTCGTAGCCAGTCATCTCCTCGTAGGCGTCGTTGACGTAGACCAGCGGGTTGTCATCGAGATCGGGATCGGAGATGGTGATTCCGACGGGGGCCTCCTCGAGTGCACGATCTTTCACCAGTCGGTCGCTCGTTCCCGCCGACGAACCGTCCAACTCGTCGTCGCTGTCAGAGCCGGCACTGCCGCGATCGAACGTGATCGTCGCCCCGTCGGTACCGCGGTGGATACGCGCACCGCCGTCGTCTCCGCTGAGGTCGATCCGGCGAGCGGTCCCGACCGTCGTCTCGTCGATTGCCGTCGCAAGCCGGTTCCAGCGCGCCCCGAGTGCGGTCGCCGCGTCGCGGTCGGCGTCACCGATTTCGAAGGCGTCGCGAGCGGCCGCGTTCGCGTACGTAATCGTCCCATCGGCGACTGCCACTACCGGATCGACCACGTGCTCGAGTGCACGCACCGCTCCGGCAGCGTCACCGAGACCACCGCCGCGATCCGCATCGACATCGTCCATACGCCATACTAGGTCGTGACACCTAAGAATCGTTGTGATCGGCAGACGGGACAGTGAACCGCCAGCGAGCCTAGAGTGTTATATAGAGTCGTGTCATATGATATCATATGTCGGCATATCGTTCGCCGTTCGAGCGACTCCGCGAAAAGTTCGACGAATCGGAACTCCGCTGTCCGTCGTGTGGCTATCTCGACACCGACGGCGGCTGGCGCGTGACCACGTCGGGCGAACGGGTCCAGTACCAGTTCGTCTGTCCGGCTTGCGACGCCGTCGAGACGCGCGAACTCCGACTCGAGTAACTACTACGGCCGTGATCGGTTGTCGGCGACGCGAGGCGACGCTTGTGTTTCGAGGGGCAACCAAAGGTTTTGACGCGGGATCGCGGGTAAGCAGCTGCTTGGAACCCACTCGGGCACCGCAGCGGTGAGGTATTTGTCCGGATGCCCGGAGCAGAGACCTCGAGCAGCCATAATGGGTGTTTTCGGTGAAACAATCTCGTAACGGTCGGCTCATTTTAGCTCGGAAACGGCCGTCGATCCACCCGTATGGATTCACGACCGCAGATACTCGGTGTTGTGTTCGTCGCGCTGCTGGTCACGCTCGCGGGGGGTCCCGCCCTCGTCGGTGGCGCGACCACGGCCACGAACGACGACGCCGGAGACATGAGCGAGACGAGCGCAACGCTGCAAAACGTCCAGGTCGGTACACTGGAACTCGACAACGTCACGATCGAGAACGCGACGATCGAGGAACTCACGGTCGAGCAACTCGATGTCCAAGGAGACACCGACCAGCTCGAACAGCAACTCAACGAGACCGACGGGAACCAGACCGCGGACAACGAGACCGCAGATAACGAGACTGCAAATAATGAAACCGCGGACGACGACCCCTCCGAGGTGACGATCTCGAACGTCGCCTTCGAATCGCTGGTACTCGAGAACGTCTCGCTCGACGAACTCGACGGCGCTAACGAGAGTATGGCCGTCACCGAGACCGACGGCGAGAACGAAACGGACGCCAACGAAACCGACGGCGAGAACGAGTCAGAAACGGGTCTTCAGCAGGTCGTCGACGAGGACGCCAGCACGGTCGCGGTACAGGACATGACGATCGAGTCGATGAACGTCGACCAACTGACGATCGAGGACCTGATCGTCGAAGACGGTGACAGTGATAGTGACGGTGGCGGTAACGACGGGGGTATCCTCTCCGGCATCGCCGACACCGTCGGCGGCCTGTTCGGCGGCGACGGTGACGGCGGAAACCAGACGAACGACACCGCAACCGATAGCAACGAAAGCATCCAGCAGATCGAGTCGCTCACCATCGAGCAGTTCGACGTCGACGAGATCACAGTCGAAGCGATGACCGTCGGCACCATCGAGACCCAGCAGGGAGACACCGAGACGGCCGAAAACGAGACCGCCGCGGATAGTAACGAGACGGCGACGGGCGAGACGATTTCGTCCGTCTCAGCCGGATCGATGACGGTCGAAAATAGCACCGTCAACACTCTCACTATCGGCGAAACGCAGGGTCTCGAGGAAGCCCTGCAGCAGCCAGCCGACGGCGGGGCGAATGAAACCGGTAACGAGACTGGCAACGTAACCAACGAAACCGGCGACACAACCAACGAAACGAGCAACGAGACCGATAACGTGACCAACGAAACCGACGAGGGGACTGGCAACGCGACAAACGAAACGGAGTAACGGTCTCAGCAGATCACCGGATCGCACCGGTTGATTGGCGCGTTGCAGTACCGATCACTATTTTTCGGCGGGGCCACACGCTGGCTCGACCAGTCGGTAGTAGGAGACCGCGAGTACCGTCCGGCCGTCGTCGATCTCACCGGCTGCGACCGCGTCGGTCAGGTCCGCAAACGACAGCTCGGTCGGACGAATGCTCTCGTTGTGATCGAGTTGCTGTTCGGCAGTTGGCCGGCAGCCGTCGGCGACGAAAAAGTGCAAGCGCGTATCCGCGATTCCGTTCGCGGGTTCGACCGACACCAGCGGCTCGAGGCGGTCGGCCTCGTAGCCGGTTTCCTCGGCGAGTTCGCGATGGGCTGCGGCCTCGAGGTCGTCGTCGTCGGGTTCGATGCCGCCGACGGGGAGCCCGCGACTGATTCGCGAGACGGCCTGTCGCCACTCCTCGATACAGACGACGTCGCCGTCGGGCGTAAACGGCAGGACGCAGACGCTCGGCGACTCGGAGAGATAATCGAACTCGGTTTCGGTGCCATCGGGAAGTTGAACGGACTCGTTAACCACGTCGAACCCCGGACAGGAGTAGGCTACCCGGCGCTCACGTGTTTTCCAGGCCAGTTGATCGGTTGGCATAGCGGCCGATACGGTAGTGATCGTCAAAAGCGCCGCGTCATGACTGTGTGCACATGCGATGTCGATACGTGGCTGCTATCACCGGCCACGCTCGGCAGACAGCGATCCTATGGGACGCATTCTGTCCGTACCCGCTCTATAACAAAACCACAGAGCGGTGAACGTCGTCACTCAGAGGGTGATCCATGGATCAGCTAACTGGCTTCCAACGTGACTTGCTGTACGTGATCGCAGGCAAAGATCGGCCGTCGGGTCAAGAGATTCTCGACGACATCAACGACTACATCGATCAGCCGGTCACACACGGTCGGCTGTATCCCAATCTCGACACGCTCGTCGAGAAAGAACTCGTCGAAAAAGGTGAACTCGACCGGCGAACGAACTACTACGCGCTGACGCCGAAAGGCAGACGTGCACTCCAGCGCCGTCAGAAGTGGGTCGATCAGTACGTCGACGTCTGAACTACCCCACTCGCTCACGGCAGCGGCCGTTCGCTCCGTGAGGGGCGGGGTCCCATTTCTGCGACGGCGTCAGACTCACAGCAACTGGTGAGAAACCGTGCAGCGCTCGGTCTCGCCATCACCGAGCATCGTCGAGGTCGACGACCAGCTCGAGGTCTGCGGTCAGCCAGGCGTTCAGTTTCTCCGTTGTAGATCCCTCGTGAGGAACGAGCGTACAGCGATCGCTTCCGGATTCGTATCGAACGACGATGGCATCGAACAGTGCCAACTCTTCGGCGTCGACCGCGTCGGTGGCAGCCGCATACTCGTGGGCAGTACCCTCATCGATTCCGTCAGCAGAGCCATCCATGGTAGTCCTGGCGACCGTCGTCGCCACCGATTTCTACGCTCAGATGGTACAAAACGGCTACTAGTTCCGGTATAGAGCGCTTGGGTCCCCTGTATATCGCTCCGAAACCGCTTCGAGGCTCGAGACAGTCATGCCACCACTGCGGTTCGCTCGTGGTTGCTGACGCTGGTGACGTCTAGTGCTCTGTCAGGCGTCAATTGAAGGATATAGGCGTTTCAATTTGATGCGAGCATCGTCGGTCGTAAATCGCCAGTCAATATCCGTTTCACCGCTGTTTCGTTCCTTTTTCCATGCGGCGACCTCCTGACGGAGTGTCGCCGCATCGGGAATACGTCGGTCGAGACACTGCTGTTGCAGCGTATTGAACTCGATTTCCGCCATGTTGAGCCAACTGCCATGGACTGGCGTGAAGTGGAATTCGAGCTTGTCGAGTAACCGACGTGCTTCAGCCGGTTCGAAATATTCGTAGAAGGCAGCTGGGTTGTGCGTGTTGAGATTGTCCAGCACCACCCGGATGCAGTCCGCATCCGGGTAGTGCTGATCCACGAGATGCTGGATGAAATGCACCCAGTCTTCGGTGGTTCGTCGGTCTTTGACCCTTACCGCTCGCCAGCCGGCGAGCGGTTCGGAGGCCAGAAACAGGTTCTTGGTGCCGTTGCGCTCGTAGTGGTAATCCTCACGGGCAACCGTGCCCGGCTCTGCCGGGCGCGGTTGCTTGACGTGCTTGATCAACTGTGTCGGGTGCTCGTCGAAACAGACGAGAGGTCGGTCTGGATCGTATGGTTCGCGGTAGAGCGAGAGGATGTCCTCCATGTGATAGACGAACTCGGAGTCTTGACCCGGCGGAATCACCCACTGTTTGGATCGGTGAGGCTGGAGTTCGTTTTTTTGAGGACTTGACGAATGGTCTCGTGGGAGATCGACTCGTGGTCGATCTCCTCGAGGACAACGAGTTCGTCGGCAAGAAGCCGGAGCGACCACTGGGAGTAGCCTTCGGGCGGTTCGCTGGTCGCGAGGGCGATAAGGTGAGCTTCGTCCTCACCGTCGAGTTTGCGTTCGTAGGTGCGGTCAGGATCCTTGCGTTCGATGGCTTCGAGCCGGTCACGTTCGTGGAACTTCTTCCGTGTTCGCCACGGAGTACTCGGGCTACAGCCGAGTGACTCGGCGATCGCCGAGTCACTCTTACCGTCGTCGGCTTGGAGGAGGATACGTGCGCGAGTAATCTTCTGCGCCCGGTGGACGCCGTGCGATGTAATGCTGTTCAGTGTATCTCGCTCTTCTTCGGTCAACTCGATTGGATACGTCGACTGGGTCATTGCCACCAACCTACTATCCACGACAATATGAGCCTTTCAACTCACGGCTGACAGTACACTAGTCGCCGCCGAAACTGACCTGCGCGAGATCCGCCTCGAGGTCGTCGACGTGGTCGTTGAACGCGGCGACGAACGCCGGGACGTCGGCAGCAAGCCGGCGAACTTCAGTAGCTGCTGGCGGCCCGTACTGTGAGAGGAGGTAGGTACCGTTGGAGCCGCCGATACGTAGATACGAGGCAACGTCGCCGTCCCACTTCAGTTCCCAGCGGGTGCCCGAAATCGTCGTCGCGTAGGTGCCGTACTCGCCGTCGTACCGATGGAGTTGAGCCGCCATCGCGTCGCCGACCTCACGGACGCGCTCGACGATCCGGTCCCGTTCGGCGACCAGTTCCGCCGTCGACTCGATCTCGGGAAACTCCTCGGGCACGTCCGCGAACAGCCCGTCGAGCGAACGAACGTACTCATTGTACGCCGCGACGAACGCCCCGTAGTCGGCCATCGCCGTCTCTAAGGCCTCGGGTTCGGGTGGCTGCTTGCTCGAGACGACGTACGTCTCCGACCCCGAGGTGGGATCGAATCGCAAATACTGGACGTCACCGGCCTCGTACTTGATCGTCCAGCTACCGCCGTCGGTATCGAACGTTTCCTGCCCGTAGTCGCCACCCTGTAATACGGCGAGCTCCCGCGCGATCTCACCGGCGTGGGCCCGCACACGGGCAGCCAGTTCGTCCCGTCGCTCGGCGATGCCGTCCAGTCGCTCGACGTCCGACTCGAGTCCGTCGGTCATTGTCCGAGAGACGGAGTCGGAGCCGGTAACGGTTACGGCCTGGCCCACGTGACTGGGGGTACTGGCCCAGTGGAGAGGGGCCACAGGGTTCGACTCCAACACAGCCGGCACGGTGTGTGGACTCGAGAGGTCCGTTCGGCCCCCAAGAGAGGACGGCTATTCGCTTTCGTTTTCGGTGTCGTTGGTCTCGTTCATATCGGTCTCGTTCGTCTCGTTCATATCGGTCTCGTTCGTCTCGTTCATATCGGTCTCGTTCGTCTCGTTCATGCCGGTCTCGTTCTCTTCCTCGGTACCGCCATTACCGCCATTACCACCATTGCCACTCGGACCACCACAGCCAGCAACGAGAGCGGTCGAGGCAGCGGCTCCTGTGAGTGTCAGTACTCGTCTGCGAGTCGACGACTGTCGATCAGTCATACAGGCGTGGAGACACTTGCGGAGAGCATAAGCCGTCAGCCGTCACTTGCGTGGTCGCTATCCCGCGCTCTCGGCCAGGCGCGGGATTCAGGTCGACTGATACGGACTCCTGTCAGTGGGTTCCGGCGCACCCGCCACCCGTCCTGCAGGTGCACCGGGAACTCGGGACAGCAGACCGTCTGGGGTGATCGTCAGCGCATGGAAAGTGTAGGCATCACACACAAGATCACAGGAGGTGGACGACGTGGTACTCATGGCCTCGATCCCCAACGACTTCCACGATTTATTCGAGAAGCAAACGTTCGCCCACGTCGCGACCCTGACCGACGAGGGACTGCCACACGTCACGCCGGTGTGGATCGACTACGACGCGGACGACAACCGCCTGCTCGTCAATACCGAACGGCATCGACAAAAAGCACGGAACGCGGCGCGCACCCCCGGCGTCGGCGTCAGTATGACCGATCCAGACGACCCCTACCGCCACCTCTCGGTGATCGGTGAGGTCGAGGAACTTACGACCGACGGCGCTCGAGCACACATCGATAAACTCGCCCAGCGATACATGGACGCCGACGAGTACCCGAACCCGATCGAATCCGAGCGCGTGATCTTGCGGATTCGACCGGATCGGGTCATGTAATTAGCCGGCCGATCGATCCAGTTGCCAACGGCTGGCGCTGACCGTGACCACCTATTGGAACCACGCCGCTCGTCGTTGATTAGCGGGAGAAAGGGCCGGCACAGATTCCATTCCCCCGCATCGCAGACCGCTCGCTGTCGCTCACGGTTTTGCGATGCGGGAAAAGTGGGCCGGCGCAGATTCGAACTGCGGTTACGGCCACCCGAAGGCCGAAGGATACCAAGCTACCCCACCGGCCCGCATTCGAACGCAACACGTCCGCTCTTTTAACGCTTCCGAATACACTGATCAAATCGGCACCAGAGCCCGTGACACTGCGAGTACCCCTGCTCAGAACCGCTCGTAGCCGTCCGTATCCAGATAGTGGTGTGCGACGGTGATCGCCTGATCGGCGTGTAGCAACTGCGGTCCGAGTCGAAGCCGCTGGTCGGCAGACTCCTCGAGCACGTCCACTTCTGCGTCCGTGAAATCACGATGATCCGAGAGCACGAACACCGCGTCCGCAAGCCGCTCCGCGCCCACGTCGACGACTGCCTCGCCGTCCTCGTGGAGCTGGACGATCGGACCGCCGTCGGCGATCTCCTCGAGCGTGTCCGCGAACCCACGTCGGTAGAGTTCGACGCCCGGACTGGGCTCTGCGGGCAGTGCCCCGATGGCCTCGTCGCGGTGCTCGAGGGCCTTGCGAACCAACGCGGCGGTACTCCGCTCGTCGGGGTTGAGCCGCTGCAGTTCGCTGCCGTCGAAAGTGATGGTGAGTTCGTCCTGGGCGATCAGGTGGACGCGGACGTCCTCGCGGATGCCGTGAGACGTGACGAACGCGGCGGTGATCGACCGACAGAGTGCGTCGAGGCGGCCGGCTCCGCCCGCGAGATCGTCGAGCGAGAAGTCGGGCGTCGTCGGCACGTCGTGACCAATGAGTACGAACTGGCGCATAGCAGAGCGTTGCCGGCCGATGGGATAGCCTCCACGATTTGGCAGGCAATCGGATGGCCACCGACGGTCAGGACCCGATCCCGAGTCGGCGCTCGAGCGGAGCCGCGACCAGTCCGAGCCCGGGCATTCCGTCGCGATACCAGACCAGGGCGGCGACCGCAAAGAGCCCGAACTGCACCCACTCGTAGGGGCCCAGCGCGTAGTAGTGGAGGATCGCGTCGAGGATGCCGGCGACGGGGTCCTCGGGGGGTTGCTCGAGCACCGGCCAGAGGAGATACGCGGCGTGTGCGAACTCTCCCGAGAGAACCGCCGGCGGGATATCAGCCAGCAGGTGCGAACCGTAGCCGATCAGAAAGCCGACGCCGACCGCACGGCCCTCGAGTCGCTCCGCAGCGATCAGGACGGCCGGGACGAGGCAGGCGACGACGAAAAGCGAGTGGGCCAGCGTCCGGCCGCCGGGCAGGACGCCGACGTTCCACGCGAGTGGTTTGTCGATCAGATCCGGCGTCTGCGAGCCGACGGCGAGCGCGATCGCCGGCCAGGCACGCGGCGGTCGACCGAATCGGCGGTGCGTGACGACGGTACAGAGCAGATAGGCGACGGCGAGGTGTCCCCATGGCCACATTTTCCGGGCTTTCACCGGACGCGGCCATAGCTGCTTCGACTCGAGTCACGCGCGAGGCTGCATAGGCATGGCCAACTGTTTCCCTTCTCTCCGGTATGCAGTGATTACATGGCGAAATCAGAGCCGCCGCAGTCCGGTGGTACGCAGCAGTTGCTCGCGACGCTCGCGGGCCGCTCCTGTCCAGACTGCGCCGACGGCGAACTCGAGCGGGACACGTACAAGGACAAGCAAGCGGTCGTCTGTGATCAGTGTGGGACGCCACGCGTACAGGTCTGGTCGCCCTCGCTCGACTAGCCGTCACTGCGACCGCGATCCCGTATAGTCGTGGCCGACAACCAGCGCAAGTGCGTGAAACGCTAGCAGTGCAACGAGTAGCGAGAGGCGTCCCATCGAGTCGATCCCGGACAGGATAACGGGGATGTAGACGACCGGCAGCAGGGTGCCAAGCCAGAACCCGGCAGCGGTGACGGAGTGACTCAGGTGCATGGCACTAGTGCATCGACTCGAGGTCGACGTACGCGCCTTCGTGCGCCGAGATCCAGGCGGTCAGCAGCTCCGTCTCCTCGGCCTCTGGCGGGAAGATCGCACACTCGTTTGGCCCGTCATCGTTTTCCACCACGATGTGGTCGAGTTCGAACGTCGGTTCCGTGCTGTCAGGGAGGGTGGTATCGGCGTCGGTCATGCAACATCTGGTGAAGACTCACACCAGCTGTGATCGCCACATGTGTGCACATTGTTATCAAGTCTTTACTGGGGCCCCCTCGTTGGTAGCATTCGGTTTCAGAACTCTCTACCGCTCGAGAAAGAACGTGACGGACCTTGATGTGTATGATTATCCTATATCTCGAAACGAGGACGGGACAGTCACAGTAATACCTCGTTTCGGCCGGGCGCAGTCCGGTTCTGTGCGATCGGCCGAACGCGGCGTACGCACGATCTTCAGGCTGCTAACGGTCTATATCTGCGGTCGGGCACCGAGCGTTAGGTCCCGGGTACGCCACCGTCCGTTGCGCAGGAGTCGAACCTCGATCGTGTCGCCGGGGCTGGTCTCGAGTGCGAGATACGTCGAAAGGGCGTGTCGGTCGGGAATCGGCGTGCCGTCGAGTTCGCGGATGACGTCTCCCCCGACTGGGAGTTGTGCGCCACGTCGCTCGGCGGTCCGGGTGGCCGGCCGAAGGACGCCATCGGCGGCCGAGCCGTCGATGACGGCGGTGACCATGACACCGGCCGCCGTCGAAAGGTCGTTCTCCTCGGCGACGAGGCGGTCGACAGTTCGCAGGCCGATTCCCATATACGAGTGTTCGTACTCGCCGGTTTCGATGAGTGCCGGGACGACACGGTTGGTCAGCGCCGCAGAGATGGCGAAGCCGATGTTGTCGCCACTGGCGGCGTTGACGACCCCGATGACCTCCCCGTCGAGGTCGACGAGCGGACCACCGCTGTTTCCGGGATTGACAGGGGCGTCGGTCTGGATGACGTTAGGAAACGAGAACCGACGTTCGGGAAGCGTAAGCGTCCGATTGACGCCGCTGACGATCCCCGCCGACATCGACCCCGAGAGCCCGTAGGGGTTCCCGATGGCTGCGACCTGCTGACCGACGACGGGGCGCTGGTCGGCCATCGAAAGCGGCGCCACGGTCTCTGGAACGTGGTCAACCTCGAGGACGGCCAGATCGCTATGTGCGTCGCGACCGGCGAGCGTGGTGCTCGTCCAGTCACCGTTCGTGTACTGGAGATCCGCCGCCTCGCCGTTGGCGATGACGTGGTCGTTGGTGACGACGTGGCGGTCGTCGTAGAGAAAGCCCGATCCCTGCCCGCGACCCTTGGCACCAGTGTTCGGGTTCGTGACGCCGAAGACGCGCACCTGCGTGACCGAGTCGATGACCGCGTCGTAGATGTCCGTAAACGCCGAGCCGTCAGCGAGGTCGCCCCGGTCGATGGTAGCCGAGGAGTCACCCTTGATCGACTGATCGGCGCGGGGCTCGGCACAGCCGGCGATCGCACCGACGAGTCCGGCACCCGCAGCGGCGAGAAAGGACCGACGATCCGGTCGGAAATCGTTCATGACTGGTGGCTAGGACCCGACCCATTTGAACCTCCGGACTGTGGCTTGCACGAGCAAGCACGAGCTCGACCCCCAAACGAGGCCAGACGGGTGATTCCCGCTGCAAGCGAGTCTCACGCCGTCGCTTCGAAGGGAAAACGTGTTACCCGCGCCGCCCCACTCCCGAGACATGATCACGGACAACGCCCGCGCGTTGCTTTCGACGGGCACCATCTGCGATTCCTGTCTCGGTCGGCCCTTCGCCGACCGGAGTTTCGGGCTGACCAACGCCGAGCGTGGCGGGGCGCTGCGCACGACGGTCGCACTGGCCGACGACGAGGACTTCGAGCCAACTGACCCCGCGGACTGCTGGGTCTGCGAGGGCTACTGTGGCACCTTCGACGCCATCGCCGAGACGATCGTCGACGAACTCGCAGACGTCGACTTCGCGACCTACCAGGTCGGCACCCGCGTCCCGCCGCTGGTCGAAGAGAACGAACGCCTGCTTCGAGAAGACGCCGGCCTCGAGCCCGACGTCGGCGAGTCGATGAAGCGCGAGATGAACCGCGAAGTCGGCCGACGCGTCGGCGCGCTGACCGATACCGACGTCGATTTCGACCGGCCGGACGTGCTCGCCGTCGTCGACCTCCAGGGGTTCGATCCGTTCGAAACGCTCGAATCGGGCACCGTCACGAGCCACGCGGTCGACGTCCAGATCAATCCCGCGTTCGTCTACGGCCGCTACCGGAAACTCGAGCGTGACATCCCCCAGACGGAGTGGCCCTGCCGGGAGTGTGGCGGCAGCGGCGTTCAGTTGGGCGACGACGGCGAAGTAGACTGCGAGTACTGCGGCGGCTCTGGGTACATGTACGATACCAGCGTCGAACAGGTCGTCCGCCCGCACGTCGTCGAGGCGATGGACGGCGACGAGGGCACCTTTCACGGCGCGGGCCGCGAAGACGTCGACGCCCGCATGCTCGAGGAGGGCCGGCCGTTCGTTCTCGAGGTGAAACGACCCCACAACCGCGATCCCGATCCGGCGACACTCGAGCGCGAGATCAACGACGCCGCCGAGGGCGCAGTCGAGGTCGAGGGGCTGCGGCTGGCGACCTACGAGATGGTCGAGCGCGTCAAGGAACACGACGCGAGCAAGCACTACCGAGCCGACGTCGTGTTTGGGGAGCCAGTCGAGGAAGCCGCGTTCGACGCCGCACTCGCGGAACTCGAGGGGACGACCGTCGACCAGTACACCCCCGAGCGGGTCGACCACCGGCGGGCGGGGCTGACCCGCGAACGGACGGTCTACGAAATCGACGGCGACCTCCACGAGCCGACTGAGGCCGAGGTCCGCCTCCACGGCGAAGGTGGCCTCTACGTCAAAGAGCTGATCAGCAGCGACAACGGCCGTACCGAGCCGAGTCTGGCAGGCTTGCTCGAGACCGACGCCAAAGTGACCGCGCTCGACGTCACCGGCGTCGAAGGGGAACACGAGCCGTTCGAGCTCGAGGAATACTTCAGAAGCGAGCCACGGGCGGATCGCGACGACGAACTCGCGGAGACGGCCGACTGATCGACGAGTCACAACGACTTTCGTATCCGCAGTCGACCCTCGTGGTATGCCATTCGGCGTCGACGAAGCCGGCAAAGGCCCCGCGCTGGGATCGATGTTCGCCGCGGCCGTGTATCTCGAGGACCCGGACGGCCTCCCCGACGGCATCAGAGACTCGAAACGGCTCACGCCCGAGCGCCGCGAGGAACTGGCGGCAATCCTGCGGGATGACGACCGAATCGAGATCGGCGTCGCCGAGATCACGCCGGCGCGGATCGACGACCCCCAAACGGACATGAACTCGCTGGCGGTCACAGCCCACGCGAACGCGATCGAAGACGCCGTCGCAGATTGCGAGTGCAACGATGACTCGAGCGACGCGATTTCGGGACTCTGCGACGCCTGTGATACCGACGCCGATCGGTTCGCCCGCCGGGTCAGCGAGACCTGCTCGATTGAACGGCTCACCGTCGACGCCCGCCACGGTGCCGACGACGATTCGCCACTGGTCGGCGCGGCCAGTATCATCGCCAAGGTCGAACGCGACGCCCACGTCGCTGCGCTGGCCGACGAGTACGGGCCGGTCGGCAGCGGCTACCCGGGTGACTCGACCACCCGCGAGTTCCTCACATCGTACGTCGACGCACACGGCGAGCTTCCCCCGTTCGCCCGCGAGTCGTGGTCGACCTGCGAAGACGCGCTCGCCGAGGCCGAACAGACGGGACTCGAGCAGTTTTGACAGCGTTGCGTTCTCGGTATCGTGCTTCCGATGGCCATCGAGAACTGTCATCGCAAGTGGCTCGAGTAGCAGGTCGTGTTCTCGAGCGCTGTCCTAAATCGGTCAGGTCGCGGTCCAGACGGCGTAGACGTAGCTGCCGACACCGAGCACCACGAGGACCGACGAGAGCAGATCGATGGCAGCCAGTCCCGTGAGAACACTCCCGAACGCGAGGATTCCACCGGCGACGAGACAGCCCGCAGCCACGGTTTGTGCCGATCGCCAGTCCGTCGCTCCGTCGTACAACATCACCCCGACGGCGATCGCGATGATGCCGAAGCCGACTTCGGCGACGGCGGCCGCCAGCGGATCGTTTGCGATCGTCGCATAGATCAGCACGACGAAATACCCGAGAATCAGGGCACTGATCGCTCGAGAGCGGGCCGTCGACCCGGCGGTCACGTCCATACTCTATCCACCCGTTCGCCGGCCTTAGTGTTCGAGGGTCTCGGCCCACTCGAGACCGAGTCCCTCGTGGACGACGAACTCGAGGGCGTTGATCAGATAGTGAGCGACGACGACGACCAGCAGGCTCCCGGTGACGATGAAGACGGCCGCGAGGACGAACCCGAGGAGACCAGTGACGACGATGCCGACCGAGCCCTGCATGCCGTGGCCGAGGGCGAACGCAACCGAGGAACCAACCGCAAGCAGCCACGGCGAGAGGCCGAAACCGGCAGCGGCAGGGACGCCGATCAACGCCGCGCGGAAGAGAAACTCCTCGAAGACGGCGATGATCGGCAACACACCCAGCAACAACACGAGCCAGCCGCCGACCGAATCGGGAGCGAGCAGGTCCCGGAGCGTCTCGTCGTGGTCGAAGCCGAAGTGGGTCGCCGTCGCCGCGGCGAGTTCGTTCACGACGTAGATGGCGATTCCGGCGGCCACTCCAATCACGAGCCCCGTTTCGAGGTACGCGACCGAGAACTCGATACCAAGCGCCGACGCCGGGATCGCCGTGTAGACCGCCGCCCCGAGCAACAGCAGCGCGAACAGTCCCTGTGAGAAGGCGACGTTCGCGAGGAGCGCCCCCGTCGACAGCGACGACGGATCGACCGCACGATCGGCGGCGGGCCGGAGGTCGGCCGACGTGGCCGTCTTTCCTGCCCCACTCGAGTCGCGCGGTCGGCCGTCAACGCGAGTCGGGGCTCGCTCGTCGTCGGCAGGGCGGTCGCCATCGATCGATTCCGGCACGCTCGCGGGCGCATGAGACGATAGCGATTCGTCGGGGGTTCGATCGGGCCAGTCGGTATCGTGGGCCACCGCGTCGAATCGATCGTCGCCGCCGCTGGCGTCGATGTCATCGGCGTGAAACGCGGCTTGCGTCAGATGCGATAAAACGAGTAGCAAGACGAGGACGACGCCCGTCAGCCCGAGGAACGTCGCCCACTGCGGCATTTACTGCGGGCTCGGGTTCGAGCCGCTGGCGGAGCCGACGGCACCCTGGTCGAACGCGGCGTCGGTGATCGACTTGAGGCGGTCGACCAGCGAGTCCTTCTTGGGTTCGCCCATCAGGGCGACGTCTAAGACTTCGCTGATGTTCGAACAGGGGACGATATCGACCATCTCCTCGTACTCATCTTCGATCATCACGTCCTGCTCGTTGGCCTTCGGAATGATGACCGTGTCACAGCCGGCTTTCGCGGCGGCCTCGATCTTGTGGGTGACCCCACCGACCGGGAGCACGTCGCCACGGACCGACAGCGAGCCAGTCATCGCGATCGACTGATCGACCGGGATGTTCTCGAGCGCGCTGATGACGGCGGTTGCCACCGTGATGGAGGCAGAGTCACCGTCGACACCCTGCTGGCCGGCCTGGACGAACTGGATGTGGATGTCCTTCTCCGAGAGGTCGACGTCGGAGAACTTCTTGATGATCGCGGAGACGTTCTGGACCGACTCCTCGGCCATCTCCTGCAGTTTGCCGGTGGCGATCACCTGGCCGCCACCCTGGGCGGGCGCGATTTCGGCCATGACCGGGAGCATGATACCCGAGTCCTCGCCCATGACGGCGAGGCCGTTGACACGGCCCTCGACGCCGTTTTCGGTGACCTGCAGTTCGTAGTCCTTGCGGCGCTCGATGTAGTCGTCGGCGAGCTGTTGCTCGATCGACCGGGAGCGCTGCTTGGCCTGCAGGACGTCCTCGCGAGTGGTGTGCTCACGGTCCTCGGCGCGGGCGATGTCGCCAGCGACGCGGACCAGCCCACCGAGGCTGCGGAAGTGCAGCGTCAGGTGATTCTTCCGGCCCGAGCGGCGCTTGGCCTCGAGGATGAGTTCCTCGACGGCGTCGTCGGTGAAGTGGGGCAGGCGGCCGTCGCGTTCGACCTCCTGGGCGATGAAGCGGGCGTACTTGCGCCGCATCTCGGGGGTGTCCTCGATAGTGTCGTCCATGTAGACCTCGTAGCCGTACCCTTTGATCCGGTTGCGGAGCGCAGGGTGCATGTTCTCCATCGCGTCGAGGTTCCCCGCAGCGACCATGATGAAGTCACAGGGGACGGGTTCGGTCTGGACCATCGCGCCCGAGGAGCGCTCGGACTGGCCCGTGATGGCGAACTCGCCTTCCTGGATGGCCGTCATCAGCTTCTGCTGGGTGCGGATGTCGAGCGTGTTGATCTCGTCGACGAACAGCACGCCCTTGTTCGATTTGTGGATCGCACCGGGTTCGACGCGGTCGTGGCTCGGCGTTTCCATGCCACCGGACTGGAAGGGGTCGTGGCGGACGTCGCCCAGCAGCGCACCGGCGTGGGCACCGGTCGCGTCCTCGAAGGGAGCGACGCGCTGATCGCCATTGTTGACGATCATGTTGGGGACCATCGCGTCGGTCCCGCGGGACGTGTACCGGAAGATCAGCCAGATGATCCCTGCTGCGAGGATGCCAAGCAGCGGGCTGGCGCTGCTTAAGATCGCATAGGCGATGACGACCGCGATGATGATCCACATCAGGATCGATCGCATCTGGTTGCGCTTGCGGGCTTCCTCCTTGTGGGCGTCGATGATCTGTTCGCCCTTCCCGGCGGGGACGGTGCGGACCTTCGGCTCGTTCCCGTCGTCGGGGTTGTGATAGACCAAAACGTCCTGGAGGTCCTCTTTCGGCAGCAGTTGGCTCATCGCCTTCGCCAGCATCGACTTGCCGGTCCCCGGCGAGCCGATCATCATGACGTGCCGGCGCTGTTTTGCCGCCTTGATAATGATATCTCGTGCCTCGTCCTGACCAATGACCTGATCGACGAGTCGATCGGGGACTTCGATGTCCTCCGTCGAGTCGATCTTGAGACCGCCGAGGAGGTCTTCCTCGGCGATCTCCTCGTCGACCTCGACGCCGGGATCGACCTCGACCGTGCTGCCGAGGTCTTCGACGGTCTCGATCTCGTCGTCCTCGTCGGACGCCTGCTCGAACCCGTCAGTTGGATCGTCGACGTCGGTACGACGGTCGCCGTCGCCCTCGAGCGGCGACCGCTCTCCCTGACGCTCGGACTGTTCGTCCTCGGGAACAGTCTCAGGGGCGTCTTCGGGAGGGTCGTCAACGTTCGTATCGTTACTCATAGAACTCTGTTCAGTACCTGTGTCGAAGGGATTGGGACTGATATACTTTCTCCATGCGGAGGATGGTGTCAGTTGCGGATACCGGCGGACACAGCGGTCGACAGGGCGAAACGCTCGAAGTCAGGGGAGACTTTCGTACAAATATAACCTGCCACGAATATATCGTTGTGGGACTGGTCCGCAGCCGACCATGTCGTGACAGGAGGGGCCGGACGTGCGAAGATCTCTCTCACAGATCGGAATTCACGGGCAACTCGCCACGCTTAAGCGTGCTGATAGAGCAGTATCCGGCATGACTCGGGGGTTCTACATCGGTCGCTTCCAGCCCTTCCACAACGGGCATCTGAGTATGGTCGAACGGATCGCCGACGACGTCGACGAACTCGTCCTCGGGATCGGGAGCGCCGACGATTCCCACACCGTCCGGAATCCGTTCACCGCAGGCGAGCGGATCATGATGATCACGAAGTCGCTGGTCGACTACGACCTCGTGACCTACGCCGTCCCGATCGAAGACTTAGAGCGCAATTCAGTGTGGGTCAGCCACGTCCAGAGCATGAGTCCGGACTTCGACGTCGCCTACTCGAACAACCCGCTGGTCATCCAACTCTTTCGGGAAGCCGGGATCGAGATCCGCCAGTCGCCGATGTTCAACCGGGAAGTACTCGAGGGCTCGGAGGTCCGCGAGCGGATGATCACCGACGGCGACTGGGAGTCGCTCGTCCCCGAAGCCGTCACCGAGGTCATCGAGGAGATGAACGGCATCGAGCGCATCCAGATGGTCAGCGGCTCGGACTCGAACGCGAACGACGACTGATTTGAGGTGTCGAGTCGTAGCGGCGACTATGATCACGCTTTCCTCGGACTTCGGCACGCCGTATCCGGCGGCGATGAAGGGAGTGATCGTGCAGCGAACGGACGCCAGACTGGTCGACGTCGCCCACGAGTTCCCCCGACAGGACGTTCGCACGGCTTCCTTCTGGCTCCGAGAGGTGTTACCCTATTTTCCGCCAGCGACCCATCTCGTCGTCATCGACCCTGGCGTCGGGACCGACCGCGACGCGCTGGTCGTCCGCGCCGGGGAACATACCCTCGTGGGTCCCGATAACGGCGTCTTGCTTCCCGCAGCGCGGCGACTCGCGGGCGATACGGATCGACTCGAGACCCATGTAATCGACGAGGATGGCCTCGGCCCCGTCGAGCCGACGACACCAACTCGATCCGGGTCCGACACACGCGGACCGCATTCGCCACGGAGCCGAAGCAACACGTTCCACGGGCGGGATGTCTTCGCGCCGGCTGCCGCCGCGGTCCACGACGCCGGCGTCACGAGTCTCGAGTCCCTCGCGTGGCTCGAGCCGACGACACCCGCTGTCGACCTCGAGTTGCCGAGCCCGACGCTCGAGGACGAGCGAGCAGTGGGCGAGGTGCTGGTGGTCGACGACTTCGGAAACGTCATCACGAACGTGCCGGGGTCGATTCTCGACGACCTGAAGCGGGTCCGGGCCAACGACGAGCCCGTCCCGGTCGGCGAGACGTTCGCGGCCGTCCCAGCCGGCGAGCGACTGGCGACCGTCGGCAGCCACGGCTACGTGGAACTCGACGTCAATCAGGGTCGTGGTGACGAGGCCTCCGGCCTCGAGCCCGGTGATCGAGTCGTCCTCGAGCCCGTTCGGAACGACGACAGCTGACAATGGCTGACGTGCGCGAATCGCTGACCCGTCGCGATTACTGTCCCGTCAGGTACCGTTCGGAGCAGCGTACCGGTGTGCCGGTTTGATCACCAGCTCCCCGTTGGCATGGACCGTGACGGTACACTCTGCGAAGGGAAACGAGACTGACCCGCCATCGGCCCGCGCCCCGTTGCGCCGCCAGTGGCTGAACAGCGCGTTGAGCGCATCGGGTTCGATGTAGTCCGAGAGCGTCTCGAGATCGTCCGGATCGACCTCGAACACCGACGAGACCGTCAGGAGCAGTGCCGTACTCACCGGCTCGTACGAGTTGCCGTCACACCACGTGTGGTAGGTGCCACGGTCCTCGTCGTAGTAGACCGTTCGCCCACTCGTCTCGTCGACCGACGTCAGGGAGTCGCGTGGTGCGGTCTCGGACATAATATATATGAGTGTTAATTATTAGCACTTAACACTGTTGGCCGATCAATAGAAGCCACTGAGGACGGTCAATCAGCGACGAAAAATAAACCGAGAGTCGTGACAGCGACGTTACTCGGCGGCGATGACGTCGTCGATGCGGACGATCATCGTCGCGGCTTCGGTGGCGCTCTCGACGGCTTCGCGTTTGACGTCAGCGGGGTCGACGACGCCGTACTCGAAGGGATCGGCGATCGTGACCTCGTCACCGTCGGTGATCAGGCCGGCTCGGCCCTCGGACTCGTGGGCGGCACGGAGATCCACGAGCGCGTCGATGGGGTCGCGGCCGGTGTTGGCGGCCAGCGTCCGTGGGACGACGTCGAGCGCGTCGGCGAAGGCCGTCACGGCGAGCTGTTTGCGGCCCTCGATGCCGGCAGCTTCCTGGCGGATCTTGTCCGCGATCGCGATCTCGGTCGCGCCCGCACCGGGGACGACCTCGCCTGACTCGAGTGCGGTCGCGACGACGTCGAGTGCGTCACCGATGGCGCGCTCGAGTTCGTCGACGACGTGTTCGGTGCCGCCGCGGACGAAGACGGTCACCGTCTCCGCGGCCGCGCCGCCCTCGACGAACGCGAGGTCGTCGCCGGCGAAGGTCTCGGTGTGGATCCGGTCGGCGGAGCCGAAGTCCGATTCCTCGAGGTCGTCGAGTGCGCCGACGCGGCGTGCGCCGGTTGCGGAGGCGACCTGCCGGGCGTCGCTGTCGCCCAGCCCCTCGAAGACGAGGAGTCCCTCGTTGGCAAGTGCGGTGGCGACGCGGTCGTTGACGTCCTCTGTCGTGAAGACGACGTCGGCCCCGCTGTCGGCGATGGTCTCGGCGTAGCCCTCGAGTTCGCCTTCCTCGGCATCGATGGCCGCGTTGAGCTGGTCGATCGAGTCGATGGCGTACTCGGCGTCGACGTCGCCGGTTCGGACGTCGAGTTCGACGTCCAGGATGGCGATCGACGCGTCCTCGACCGTACTCGGCATGCCGTCGTGGGCGGGTTCCTCGTCGACGATGATCCCGGGGACGAGTTCGGTCGCGTTCGAGGAGGCGCCGATCTGGGTGTGGACGGTGACGTTCTCCCGCTGGACGCCCTCGCCAGTATCGACGTGGCTGATCGCCTCGACGACCGTCTCGGCTAAGGAGGCGGCGGTGAGCCCACCGGTACCCTTGCCGGTCATGCTCGACTCGGCGACCTGCTGGAGTACCTCGTCGTCGACGTCGGCCTCGCCGACCTCTTCGGCGATCGCCTCGAGGGCGATCTCGGCGGCCTCGTGATAGCCCTCGACGATGGTCGTCGCGTGGACGTCTTGCTCGATTAAGTCCTCGGCCTCGCCGAGCAGGTTGCCGGCGATGACGGCCGCGGTCGTCGTCCCGTCACCGACTTCCTCTTCCTGAGAGTCGGCGACTTCGACGATCATCTGGGCCGCGGGGTGTTCGATATCCATCTCGTTCAAAATGGTCGCGCCATCGTTCGTGATGACGACGTCCCCGCCGGAGTCGACGAGCATCTTGTCCATGCCGCGGGGCCCGAGTGTGGTACGTACCGACTCGGCGACGGCCTTGCCGGCCATGATGTTCGACGATTGGGCGTCGCGGCCCTGCGTTCGCTGACTGTCCTCGCTCAGAATGAACATAGGCTGTCCGCCCATGCGTCGCTGTTGTGCCATCGTTGATCCTCACTAACCATGTCGTCAGCACTTCTATATAAATCTTTCCCTCGAATCACCGCTCCGTCTTGCGATTGTACGTGCCTCCGAGCCACACGACCGGCCGACACCGGCCGGTAGCACAATATAGGTCGACTCGGAACACCCGGGTGGGAATGCTGGAGTTGGAACACGGGTTTCGGGTGGTGGACCTCTCGACACGATTGCCGTCAACCGATGGCGGGGGAGCCTCACAGGGACACACGATTACGGCGGATCGGCTCGAGCGGGAGATGCACCAGGCCGGAATCACGAAAGCGGTCGTCTTCCCGCCGTCGACACCGGAGACGAGCTACGTCGCGCCGAACAACGGCGTCGCCAGACGCAGCGTCGACCGGCCATTCGTCTCGTTCGCCCGGATCAACGGCACCCAGACGCCAGGACAGAAGACGACCGGACGGCTCCGCAACGCCGTCAGCCGCCGCGATGACCACCATACCACTCCAGGCGATATCGAGAAATACGCGTACGACGACCGCTTCCACGGCTTCGTCCTCGATCCGACCGTCGACGGCTACCCCGACGACGACGTTCTCACGGCTCTCGAGGACGTCGATCTCCCCGTGATCGTTCGCGGCGGTGTCGATGCACCGCCCGAAACCCTCGCCGAAACCCTTCTCGAGCGGTCGTTTCCCGTCATCGTCGGCCACTTCGGCGGCTATCCGCTGGATCGCTCGCTGATGAGCGATATGATCGACCTCTTGGCGGAGTACGACGACTGCTACCTCGAGACGAGTTTCGTCCGCTATCGCGAATACCTCGAGCGTGCACTGCTCGAGCATCCGGATCGCGTCTTCTTCGGCAGCGGTGCGCCCGCCTGTCACCCCAACGTCGCGGTCATGGAGATCCTTACCCTCGATGTCTCCGAAGACCTGTTACGGCGAGCGTTCTCGAAAAACGCCTGTCGCGTGATCGACGCGCTTGCGCCGAACGCGGAGATTTAGCGCTATTCGACGACCAGTACCCGCAGATCGTTCAGGTTCGTTCCCGTGGGTCCCGTTCGAACCAGCGCGTGTCGCGACTCGAGAGACGGGAAGACATCGTTTTCGGCGAGTGCGTCGCGTGCGCTGTCGGGCTCTTTGACGGTCGTCCCGTCGACGAGCGCACCGGCAGCGTCGGTCACGCCGTCGATCCCGTCAGTGTCGACCGCGGCGACCGTGATGTCGCTGCCCACTCCGTCGCTGTTCTCAGTCTCCCTCTCGTTTGCAAGCGCGAGCGCTGCGCTCATCGCGAACTCCTGATTCGGACCACCCGTCCCGTCGCCGCGGATCGTCACCGTCGTCTCGCCGCCCGAGAGGAGCACAGCCGGCGGTGAAACGGGGGTCCCCGTGGCGCGAACCTCTTCGGCAATCCCCATATGAACCGTCGCCGCCTCGCGGGCCTCCCCGCGAATCCGCGAGGAAAGGACGAGCGGCTCGTAGCCACGGTCGGCCGCCGTCTCGCGAGCTGCCTCGAGCGCCGTCATTCCGTCGGCGACGATCTGTGTCGAAACGCGCTCGAACACAGAGTCATCGCTAGCCGGCGTTTCGGCAATCGCACCGGCTGTGCCGCGTTCGAATCGGTCGACGACGGCCGTGGGCGCGTCGATGTCGTAGCGCTCGAGGACCGCGAGCGCGTCCGAATACGTCGACTCGTCGGGAGCCAGCGGGCCACTCGCGATGACGCTCGGGTCGTTTCCCACGACGTCGCTCAAAAGTACCGCAACGACCGTCGCAGGGGAAACGCGGCGGGCCAGCCGCCCGCCTTTCAGCGCCGAGAGATGCTTGCGGACGGCGTTGATCTCGTCGATGTCGGCCCCGCTCGCGAGCAGCGCGTCGGTGGTCGCTTGCAGATCCGCAAGCGAGATCTCACCGGCGGGGGCTGGCATGAGTGCGCTCCCGCCACCGGTGATCGCCGCCAGCACGAGCGTGTCCTCGCCGGTCGCGTCCGCTGTGTCGAGCAAGTCGCGCGTCCCCGCGACTCCGCGCTCGCTCGGGACGGGATGGTCGCCCTCGCGAACCTCGACCCGTGCCGTCTCGACCGGGTCGTCCGTGACGACCACGCCGCCGTCGATCCGGTCGCCGAGGATCTCCTCGAGCGCCGCGGCGACGTGGGCAGCGGCGTTACCGCCACCGAGGACGACGAGCTCGTCGTACTCGCGGAGATCGTAGGTCGCGTCGCCGACGCGGAGGGTCTCTCCCTCGAGCGCGACGGCGTCGCGGACGACCGTTCGCGGGTGGCCTGCTTCGATTCCGGCCTCGATGCAGTCGAGTGCGACATCGTGGGCGTCGGTCGATGCGAGACGGTCCCGATCGTCGATCACGGCCGATCACCCATGGCCGTCGCCGACAGCTTCGAACTAGTCACTCGAGACACGTCGCTAGCACGTCTCATACGTGGGCTATCGATTGGAATCCGCTAAAGCCGTCCGGTGTGGTGAACCGAGGCTGCAAGCACGGGAGTTGACGGGGGGTCCGATTACGGGCACGCAGCCTCGAGCCTCGCCTCACGATCGTCCGGGTCGGTGGCGATCCACCACGCGATCCGGTCGAGTTCGAGCGGGCGATACCCTGAGACGAACGCGAGCCACTCGCAGGAGGCGATCGTCCGACGGGTCGTCGACGACGGCCTCGAGCAGCCGTTCGGCGGTCGGGTCCGGCCGCGGCGTACCGACCCCGGCGAGCTGGCGCAGGTACTGGAACGTCGCGGGGCCAACCCCCGAAATCGACCCGATCGGGTCCTCGTCGTACCGGTAGTGGTCGGCCGTCGCGGCCCACGCCTCGAGCGCGGCGAGGTCGTCGGGCTCCGGCCGATCAGCGAGGACGCGTGCAATCTCGATGAGGACGCTTCGCTTGCGCTGGGCACCCAGCGCCGCCACGAGGTCGTCGTCCTCGCGGTCGATGGCAGCCAGCGCCGAAAACGATGTGACCCGATCGGTCGCGACGAACGCGTCTCGAAATCGCTCGACGGTTGGTTTGATCCCGTCGACGAACCCTTGACCGGTCGACGACGCGGCAGCCTCCGCGACGAGCAACAGCGGCTCGTCGCCAGTCCAGCGTCGATGCTCGAGAAAGTCCCGTGCGAGTTCCGCGTGTGGAACGCCATCGGCGTACGGCTCGAGCGCCATCCGAACCGCATCGTCGCGATGCATTCGCGTTGTCCACTGCTGTCACACGGTAGACCTATAGGTGTATCGACGGTTCCGGGCGAGTGGGGCGTGAGCCGGACCTACTCGGAGCCGTTCGTGATCGTCGTGTGGGCCCCGATCAGCGCCCCGGCGAGGTCGAGATCTTCGATTCGGGTCCCCTCGTCGATGATCGAGCGGCGGATGTCGCCGTTCGTGACCGTCGCATCCGGGAAGATGACGGTGTGCTCGAGGTCGGTGCCCTCGAGGGTCACATCCTCCATCACGTGGACGTTCTCGCCGATCGTGGCGTCTTCCAGCGTCGCCGAGTCGGCGACCAGCGAGTCGCCATCGAGGTGCCAGGCGACGGCGTCGAGGTAGCTCTCGGGGGTACCGATGTCGAACCACGCGCCCTCGAAGGTGTAGGCGTAGGTGGCCTCGCGGTTCTGGAGCCACTGGACGAACCAGCCGGGCTCGTCAGGGTTGTTGCCGTCCTCGAGGTAGGTCGGGAGCAAGTCGAGCGATTCCTGCGGGAACGCATAGCAGGCGATCGAGACGAGCGTGCTCTTTGGGTCGTCGGGTTTCTCTTGGAAGTCGACGACACGGTCGCCCTCGAGTTCGACGAGGCCGTAGGATTTGGCTTTCTCGCGGGAACCGACATCGTAGGCGGCGAGCGTGGAGGCGTCATGAGACTGGAAGTAATCGAGGAAGTCCGACACGTCGAAGCTGATCAGGTTGTCGCCGGCGATGATCAGCAGGTCGTCGTCGACGTTCTCGCGGTCGATCAACTGAGCGAGCGCACCGACGACGCCGAACTTGTCGTCTTCCTCGGTCGTCTCCTCGACCGAGAGCCGGGGCTTGTCGAACTCGCTGTCGGCGAGGTGGGCCTCGAAATCCGGCGCGAACCGCTCGTTGGTGCTGACGTAGACCTCGTCGATCCGCTCGTCGGCCTCGAGTTCCGCGAAGATGCGGTCGATGACGGTCGACTCGCCGATCGGGAGGAACATCTTGGGCCGGTGTTTGGTAATCGGCCACATTCGCGTCGCGTACCCGCCTGCAAGGACGACTGCCTTCATAGGCCGGTGTTCACCTGCGGGGTCCAAGTCACTTGCCCTTTCTCGAGTGATAGGGTCTAACACGCTCGAAACCCCGAAGCAGTAAGAGAGCGAGAGCGTGGTATCCACGACGGAGACGAACGACCTGCGCCGTGACTGCTGTCCGACAGTATAAAATCACACACCGCCTGAGGGGACGTATGCGCGAGGCCGACGAAACGACGCGACAGAAGCTCGCCGATGCGCTGCGTGCCGAGCCGGCGACGCCAAGCGAGCTGGCCACCCAGCTCGATCTGACGCCACACGCGGTTGTCCGCCACGTCGAACACGTCTCCCGGTCGGTCGACGGCACTGACGAGCAGCTACTCGTCGCACCGCCGACGTGTCGAGACTGCGGGTTCGACGACTACGACGACCTGCTGAACCTCCCCTCGCGGTGTCCCGAGTGCAAAAGCGAGTCCATCGACGAGCCGACGTTCACGATCGAGTAGCCGAACCAGACGCTCATTAACGATCAACTGTCACTATTCTATGGCCATTGCCAAGTAGATCCGATACTAATATTTATCGGGCAAGCGAGAACCCGACACGAACTCTCGAGCGCGTGGCGGCGTCACGGCCCGCTGATACGGTCTGCCGTACCGATGTCCCGGCGCACCCGCCATCCGTCCTGCGGGTGCGCCGGAACCGACTGACAGGAGTCCGTATGAGGCGTCCGCCGATCCGTCCCAGTCGCGGCTGCTCGAGGACGACGGACCACACATGACTTCCAGATCTCATTCGGAGCGTGACTGCGTCGAGATCGTGCGGACGGTACTCGACTGGCTTGACGAGACCGACGAGCCGGATCCGGCGGCCGAAACGCTCGACGACGTGTTCTCCCTGCTTGCCGACCGGCGCCGCCGGCTGCTGCTGTCGGTCATGCGCAGCTACGGTGAGGAGGTGACGCTGCCCGACGCAGCCGAAGAGGTCGCGGCCCGCGAAACGGGCCACACCGTGCGAAACATTTCGGCCGAACGCGTCAAAGAGGTCTATCTGTCCCTCTACCACGACCACCTGCCGCGGCTGGTCGACGCTGGCCTGCTCGAGTACGATCAGGAGCGGGACCTGGTCGCGCCAGCCACCATCTAGAACTCGACGTTCGAACTCGAGGCGCGATCACAGTCGTCAGTCTCGACCGGGCCGAGACCGACGAACGCGTAGTCGTCGTCAGTCAGGTAGACGTCGCCATCCTCGACGGTCACCTCGAGACCGGTGAGATAGGCACCTTCACAGGGACCGAACGTACAGCAACCGGAGTCGGCCTCGAAGTACGCGCCGTGATTTGCACAGATGAGTTCGCCGTCTCGCATTGGCGCGCCTGACCCCTTGTCGAGTTTGATGTGCGTAAGATGCTGGCAGTAGTTCAACCAGCAGGAGACCGCGTCCTCGACAGCGGCGGTCGTATCGCCGCCGTCGGTCGCCACCCCCTCGTTCCTGACGAGAATCGCTTCCTGGATCTCATCCGATCCGTCGGCCACACGAAAGCAGACCGTCGAGTCGGCGGGGACATCCGACAGCGCCGTGATTCGTCCTGTGTCCATCACTGCATCCGTTACTGATCTGCGGGCCTGAACGTTACGCCATCGTGCAAGCACGTGTCTGACTGAACTTTAAATCCTTCTCCGACGAACGCGGCCTATGGACGCCCTTCTCATCTACGGCGCCTACGGCTATACGGGGCGGCTGATCGCACGCGAGGCGGTTGCACAGGGGGGCTCGCCCGTCGTCGCTGGCCGTGACGGCCGCGCAGTTGCACGCCAAGCCGACGCTCTCGGTGTCGAAGGCCGGGTCATCGACCTCGAGTCGGACGACCCCGCGTCCCATCTCGAGCGCTTCGACGCCGTGGTCAACTGTGCAGGGCCGTTCGTCGACACCGCCGAGCCACTCGTCACGGCCTGTCTCGAGACGGGCACGGATTATCTCGACATCACCGGCGAGTTTCCGGTCTTCGAGTCTCTCCGCCAGCGCGACGACGCGGCCCGCGAGACGGAGGTCACGCTCCTGCCCGGCGTCGGCTTCGACGTCGTGCCGTCGGACTGTCTGGCGGCCTTCCTCGCCGACCAACTCCCCGCTGCCGACACGCTTCGACTGGGGATCAAAAGCGACGGCGGGCTCTCGCGGGGCACCGCCCGAACGCTCGTCGAACACCTCGGCAGCGGCGGTGTCGTCCGCCGGAACGGCCGACTCATTCAGGTGCCGGCCGCGTTCCGAACGCGCGCGATCGACTTCGGCGACGGCCCCGAACACGCCGTCACGATCCCGTGGGGCGACGTCGTCACCGCAGCCCACAGCACCGGCATCGAGTCGGTCGAGGTCTACGCCGCCGCACCGTCGTGGGCGACGAGAGGACTGGCGGCTGCCGATTCGCTGGGGTGGCTGCTCGAGCGCGGGCCGGTCAAGCGCCTGCTGAAGCGGGTCATCGACACCCGTCTCGACGGGCCGGACGGAGCACAACTGGCGGCCGATAGCGCGGTCGTCTGGGGCGAGGTCACCGACGCGGAGACCAGCCGACGGACGCGGGCCCGCCTGCGAACGCCCAACCCCTACGCGCTGACCGCTGAAGCAGCGGTGGTAGCCGCCGAACGGATGCTCGAGGATCAAAACTCCGTCCCAGACGGATTCCAGACACCCGCGAGCGCGTTCGGGAGTGAATTCGTCCTCGAGCTTGCAGGGACGAAGCGGGAACTAGTCGAGACACCTGACGAATCGAACGAGTCGACACGGGTGCTCGTCAAGCCAACGTGAGCGACTTCCCGGAGCATGGACTGGGACTCGACTACTGGTAACACGTCCGTTCGACCCGCTCGTCGTAGCGCCGCGAGAGCCGTTCCGTGACTGGACCGCCACCGATCTCGTGGCCGTCGAGCGTCGCGATCGGGCGCAGTTCCCAGGTCCGATTGGTCAGAAACGCCTCGGCAGCACCGTGAACGTCGGCCGGCTCGTACGAGCCCTCGTGGACTGCGATGCCAGCGTCCCGAGCGAGCTCGAGCACGATTTGCCGGGTGATCCCCGGCAACACCGATCCGTCGGTCGTCGGCGTGTAGAGCTCGCCGTCACGGACGAACCAAAGGTTGCTCGTTGCCCCTTCCGCGATGTGGCCCTCGAGATCGCACATGAGCGCTTCGTCCGCGTCGGCCTCGAGTTCTGCGCGCGCGAGGATTCCGTTCAGGTAGTTGTGAGTCTTGGCTGCAGCCGGAATCGCCTCGTCGGGGACGCGACGAGTCGCGACCGTCTCGACCGTCGCCGGTTCGTCCCAGATGGATTCACCCGCGACCCCGCCGCGGGGCAACGGGTTGGCGTAGACCACGATCGTCGGCTCGACGTCGGGCTGAGGCGTGAGTTTCCCAGGCTGGACGCCGCGCGTGATCGAGAGGCGGACGTAGGCGTCCGCGAGGTCGTTCGCCGCGAGCGTCCCGTCGATTCGCCCACGGAGGTCTGCCGCCGTCAGCCCGTGCTCGAGCGACAGGGCCTCGCAGGTACGCTCGAGGCGCTCGAGATGCGCGTCCCACGCGAAGATCGTCCCGCCGTAGGCCCGTAGCGTCTCGAAGGCGGCATCGCCGTAGCGAAACCCCCGATCGTCGACGCTGACGGTAGCCTCGCTGGCAGGAACGAGGTCACCGTCGACGTGGTAGCGCAGTTCTTTATCCATCGTTCGCCTCCGTGTTCCGGTCGGCCCTCGCGGCGAACCGACAGAAGTTTTCGATCAGTCGTTTGCCGAGCGCGAGCGAAATTTCTTCGCCAGCACCCGTCTCCGAACCGGTCGTCGCGTCCGGCTGTGATCGTGTGAGGATGCTTTCCGGGTGAAACTGCACGCCGAGATGGGGCTTCTCGCGGTGGCGAACCGCCATCAGGACGCCGCGCTCGTCAGCCGTCTGAGCGGTTTCCTCGAGCGTGGCCGGCAGCTCCGCGCGCTCGACCGCGAGCGAGTGGTAGCGCCCGACCCGAAACGTCGACGGCAGTCCCGCGAAGAGTCCCTCGCCGTCGTGACTGATCATCGACGGCTTCCCGTGGACGACCTCGGGAGCGTGAACGACTGGCGCGCCTTCGGCGGCACACAGCGCCTGATGGCCGAGACAGACCCCGAGGATGGGGTACTCGGTCTCGGCGAACAGCGGGATCGAGATCCCGGCCTCCTGTGGAGTGCCCGGCCCCGGTGAGACGACGATGCCGGTGGGCTCGAGGTCGCGCACGCCCGCGAGGTCGATCTCGTCGTTGCGCCGGACGACCTCGTCGGCTACCTCACCCACGTATTGGACGAGGTTGTACGCGAACGAATCGTAGTTATCGACAACAAGGATACGGGAGTTAGTCACTGCGATCACCGCCGTCGGTCGGCTCGTGAGGGATGTCGGTTTCCGCCTCGAGCCCCAGGTCGGCTCGCTCACCGAGCGCCTCGTCGACCGCCGTAATGAGCGCGCGGGCCTTGGCGAGTGTCTCGTCGTACTCGCTGGTCGGATCGGAGTCGTGGACGATCCCCGCGCCGACTCGCAGGTGGTACTCGTCGGCGTGGTGGACCAGCGTCCGGATAACGATATTCAGGGTGGCTCGGCCGTCGAAGCCGAAGATGCCGACGCTACCCGTGTAGGGGCCGCGCCGGGTCGCCTCGAGTTCGTCGATGATCGCCATCGTCCGCGGTTTCGGTGCGCCGGTGATCGTCCCGCCGGGGAAGACCGCTGCGATGGCGTCGGAGAGGGACGCGTCCGGGCGCAATCGCCCTGTGACGTCCGATACGAGGTGCATTACCTCCGAGTAGCGGTCGATCCGGCGGTACTCCGCGATGTCGACGGAGCCATACGCACAGACCTTTCCGAGGTCGTTGCGCTCTAAGTCGACCAACATCGCGTGTTCGGCGCGTTCTTTCTCGTCGGTGAGCAAGTCGGTCTCGAGAGCAGTGTCTTCGGCTGGTGTCTCACCACGCGGTCGGGTTCCCGCGATGGGTTCCGTCCGAACGAACTCGTCGTCGCGCTCGAGAAGGAGTTCGGGACTTGCGCTCACCAGCTCGGCTGCCCGGAACTCAAGCAGACAGGAGTAGGGTGCCGGATTGACCCGTCGCAGGGCATCGTAGGCGGCAACAGGGTGGACCGCGGCGGGTGCGACCAGCCGCTGGGAGATGTTTGCTTGAAACGTATCGCCGTCGTGGACGTACTTCTTGACCTGCCGCACGCGATCGGCAAAGGCCTCCCGACCACAGTCGCTCTCGAAGGTCGCGTCGGACCGCGAGACCGGCGGTTCACCGATCTCCGGGTCGTCCTCGCGAACGGCGTCGGCGAGGTCGAGCGCGCGCTCGCGGCCACGTTCGTAGGCCGCCTTGAGGGCGGCGTCCTCGGGGTCGGTCACGTCGCCGCCGACCCGCGGGCAGGCCGTGATCCGCAGCGTCACCTCGCCCGCTGTCGGCGCTTCCCAGGCGGCAAGGCGGTCGTAGACCGCGACCTCGAGCCGAGGTAATCCTCGATCATCGACAGCCGACTCGGGCAGGGACTCGAGTTCGCGGGCGACGTCGTAGGAGAGCCAGCCGATGGCTCCGCAGGGGTAGGGAACGTCACACTCTCCGCGAGCAAGGTGATCGTCCGCGAGCAGGCCCTCGAGTGCGGCCAGCGTCGGCGATCGATCGTTCGGTGCTCGTAAAACGGCGTCGGAGCCGACCGTGAGCCGCTCGACGGGATCGACGCCGAAGTAGCCCCAGCCGGGCTGGCCACCGGTCGTCTCGAGGAACGCGCCGCCGTCGCCGTCACGGGCGCGACGATAGGCGAGAAACGGATCGCTGACGGTCACGCGGACTTCGACGGGGATGCGGCGGTCGCTTGGCACTTGCGACGCGGCGTGGTCCGCAGCCGCCCCACCGCGGCGACATGCGGCGGCGCGAAACGAGTCGAGCGTCGTCACGACGCGCGGATCGCTCATGTCGAGCGGGATGCAGTCGGCAGGTAATCATCTTGCGATTTCGGGGCTATTGTGGGCAACAGCGCGGAAAATAGCGGTGAACGGCGGGTCCAGCGAAACGCTGACGTGAGATGGGAGTCGACGGGTGTCTGGCCGCTTCGTTATCGGACTTCGGCGCGGTCGATCCAGCCCTGAATGCGTTTCTCGGAAATGTCGGTCTGGCCAGCGAGTTCGGCGGCGTCTGATACGGCGAGTTCGGCGACGGTTTCGACGCCCGCACCGGCGAGGCGGTCGGCATAGGCTGGTCCGATGCCCTTGATCTCGGTGACCGGTTCCGGCTCAGCTTCAGCATCCACCGCCGGTTCGGGTTCCACTCGTGGTTCCGTCTCGATGTCCGGTTCCGGTTCCGGCTCCGGCTCTGGTTCCGGTTCCTGCCCGGATTCGGCATCGACCGCTGGTTCGGCGTCAGCCTCGAGGTCGGCGTCAGTACCGTCGGTCGTCTCGACATCACCGACCGTCTCGGAATCAGTCGCGTCCGGTTCAGCAGCAGCCTCCGCGTCGGCCGTCTGCGCGGGCGCTTCGTCCGCCGTATCCGCGGTCTCCGACTGTGGCGGTTCGGCACGCACGTCCTCCGTCCGATCTCGAGTCGCGCCGGCGGTCGTCTCGCGTTGCTCGTCCGCCGTCCCGTCCCGTTCGACCGTTACCCCGACCTCTCGAGAGCGCCTGCGCTCCGAGTCCGACCCGCCGAACCCCAACAGGGACTTCAGCTTCTGGAGGAGTGCCATTATCTCGATATAGTCGGTTCCGGCACTTAAATTCGCCTGATACTGTCAAGGTTCCCGTCGTACCCGCCGTCAGCCTACAGCCGCGAGCGAAGTGCGTCGTTCATCACGTCGACAGGTGCATCCCGACCGGTCCAGATCTCGAACGCCTCGACGCCCTGATAGAGTAACATCCACGCACCGTCGACGGTCGTCGCGCCGGCGTCGGCCGCATCGCGCAGCAGTCGCGTCTCGAGCGGGCTGTAGACCGCATCGAGGACGGCCAGATCCTCGTGGAGCGCGTCGGCGGGAACCGGCGTCGTGTCCGATTCCATCCCCACGCTCGTGGCGTTGACCAGCACGTCGGCGTCGGCGACCAGTTGCTCGAGCTCCGCCAACCCGTGGCCGGTCGCGCGGGGCACTTCCTCAGCGAGGTCGTGGGCTTTCGACTCAGTTCGGTTGGCGATGGCGACGGTCGCACCAGCGTCGGCGAGTCCGAACGCGATCGCCCGGCCGGCACCGCCGGCACCGACGACGACCGCCCGCGCGTCCTGAATCGTGACGTCGTGGTCGCGTAACGCGCGCAGCGCGCCGACGGCGTCGGTGTTGTAGCCCGTCGGTGGTCCCGAGCCCGAGAAGTCGATCGTGTTGACCGCGCCGATTCGAGCGGCCAGGTCCTCGGGCGCGACGATCTCGAGGGCGTCCTGTTTGAACGGGATCGTCACGTTCAGTCCGGCGATCCCGAGCGCATCGGCCCCGGCGATCGCGTCGTCGATATCGTCTTCGTCGGGCTCGAAGGTTACGTAGCGGGCCTCGAGCCCGAGTTCGTCGTAGGCGGCCTCGTGCATCGGCGGCGACAGCGAGTGGCCGACCGGATTGCCGAGCAAGCCGTACACGTCCATAGCCATTCTCGGTCTGTCAGTCGGAGTGGTGGGACTATAATCGGTCTGGCTTTCCGGCGGTGTTGCCGGTATCGCTCATGTGCGACTTATCATGCGCGCACCCAATGGCGCACGCGAGCCGTGTTCGCGACCGGTGGCCGTTTCGCGTGGCTTTTAGCCCCGTCACGAGTAGCCGCCGCTATGCTCCCTGGAACCCCCCTCGATCTCCTCTTGCTCGTGGGCGGGATCATCGCGCTGTATGGCGGTGCCGAGTTGCTGGTCGCGGGGGCAGGACGGCTAGCACTCGGCATCGGGCTCCGTGCGGCGACCGTCGGCGTGACGGTGGTCGCCTTCGCGACGACCGCACCCGAACTGTTCGTCTCGGCGGTCGGCGCGCTGAACGTCTCGAGCGACATCGGCCTCGGCACGATCGTCGGCTCGAACATCGCGAACATCGGGCTGGTGCTCGGTATCACTACGCTCATCAAGCCGTTGCAGATCAGCGATCAGGTGGTCCGCCAGCACGTCCCCGTGATGGTGCTTGCAGCGCTGTTGCTGGTCGCACTCGGCGCGAACGGCCAGCTCGGTCGGCTCGAGGGCATCCTCTTGCTGGTGGTCCTCGCGGGGTTTACGGCGACGATCCTCCACTATGCCAACGCGGAGTCCGCCCCGATGGTCGACGAGCCCGACGCCGACGCGTCGGGAGTGTCAGTCCGAGACGGGGCGCTCGTCGTCGGTGGGCTACTCGTGCTCGTGGTCGGCTCGCGGTGGCTCGTCGCCGGCGGGACGGGGTTGCTATCGGCGCTTGGTGTTTCTGATCTGGTTATCGGGTTAACAGTACTCGCACTCGGGACATCGCTGCCGGAGCTTGCGGCCTCGGTCGTGGGCGCGATCCGTGGCCACGCGTCCTTTGCCGTCGGGAACGTCGTCGGATCGAACATCTACAACATCCTCGCGGTGCTTGGCATCGTGGCCCTCATCACTCCGATCGAAATCGCACCCGCGACACTTCGGTTCGAACTTCCGATCATGGTCGCGTTCACCGCCCTGCTGGTCGGAATGATGGGCTATCGGCAACAGCTTACGCGACTCGACGGCGTGGTCCTCGTCGGCGCTTACGTCGGCTTTATCGCTCTTCTCGTTCCGTGATCGATGGGGTATTCGGGGCCCGATCCGATCGCGACGACGATCGGCCAGCAGGCGGTCGTGCCAGCGTCCAGAGCAGCCGATCGTCGGTCGTCGCCGACGATCCCGTCGTCGGTGCGGGCGCTGTCTCCGTTGGCGCGACCTCTGCGGTCGGCTCGTCCGCTGGCGTCGCATCAGCCGTCGGTCGATCCGAATCGTGCGGTACAGTAGCCGCGCCGCCCTGCTCGGCGCGGCGGCGTACGAACTCGGCAACGGCTGCGAGCGGCCCCTCGGTCACCCAGTCGGCCTGCCACAGCGGTGCGTCGAGCGCAAGCGAGACCGTTCGCGCCGCCGCGTCGTACTCGACGAGGCCTGCCGCCGACAGTGCCGGCAGATGCTCGTGGACGAGTGACGTTTCGACGGCGGTACACGCTGACTCTGTGACGGCGACCGGCCCCGGCTCGTCGTCGGCCTCTCGCGCGGCGACCGTCGCGGCGAGATCGGAAACGGGGACGGCCCCGCGCCGCTTTGCGAGGGCGGCACAGACGGTTCGACGACGCGGGCTGCGAAGCGCCTCGAGCGTTCGATTCAGCGTCGCCTCGTCGGCGGGGAACGCCTCGCCGGTCGGATCGGTGAGAATCGACCGGACCCACTCGGCTTCGAGGATCGGATGAGCGCTGAGAGCGACCGTCATCGCGTTGCCGTCGGTATATGTGGCCACTAGTCCGGCGTCGACCAGTCGCGGGACATGGGCGTGGACCAGCGTGAGGCGAACGCGACCGGACTGCTCGTCGGTGACGACCGCGACGTCCGCGTCCTGTTCTAGCCCCGCGACCGCAGTTGCCAGCGCGCCGATCGAGACTCCCTCCGACGCCGACTGAGGGTCCGTTTCGGACGGGGCCTCGTGCTCGAGCAGTATCGCGAGGAGATAGCGCCGTCGTGGCTCCGTGAGAACATCCAACGCGGTTGTCTGTTCGGTGGACGGGAGCGAAGTCATTGCCGGAGAAAGACAGCCAGCGGGGGAAAGGGGTGTACCAGCATGCTCTGGTATCGGCAAGTGGGAGTCAGATACCGGTTGAACCTGTGTGCGGACGTAACCGTAAACCGTTACATCTGCTCCAAGAAAACCGACAGTCTCGTACGGACACCTGTCAGTGGGTTCCGGTGGGATCGCGACCGTCCGACGGTCCCACCGAAACATCGGGACAGCAGCCGGTCTCAATCTGCATCACCGAAATACGCCGACAGCAGTTTCGCCTGTGCGACTCTCAGGTGCTGGTGGAAGGTCTGGCGAGCGATCCCGAGTCGGTCGGCGATCTCACTCGCGTTGCTGTGTCGGGTCGGCCACTCGAAGTAGCCGCCGTGATACGCCGCCTCGAGCGCGATGCGCTGTTTGTCGGTCAGCAGCGACTCGACGGTGCGCCGAAAGTCGCCGCGCGTCTCGACCGGGCGCTCGACGGTTCGTTTCGAACGGAGTCGGCTGTCGGGATAGGCCGACGTAATCGTGTCGACGAATTCCTGAAGTGCTACATCGGAACTGACCTGAACCGTTAGTTTCGCGACGCCGTCACGGACGGTTTTCGACTGGAGCCGCGCGCCGTAACCGGCGAACGTTTCGGCGATCGTCGCGTTGCGAACGACACACTCACAGTAGCTCTCGTCGTCACTGGCGTCGATGAGCCGGAAGTCCGTAATCGCCTCGTCGTCGCGGGCGCGGTCGCAAACGCGATCGGGATCGACGCCGGACGCGGTCAGATAGTAAATAAATACCTCGTCGCTCAGCGGCAAGGCGTGGTCGACCGACAGCTTGCAGCCGAGGTCGTCGGAGAGCCGAATACAGGCATCGCCCCGGTCGGTCGATTCGAATTCGAGTTCGACGACGGTGTCCTGATAGAGCAGCCGGCGGACCGCCATCGCGTTGATGGCGTGTCCGACCGTCCCACCGAACTCCTGGAGCACTTGCTGCTCGCGATCGACAAACGCCGACGGCTCGTCCGTGCCGATCACGAGTGCCCCGAGTGGCGTGCTGCTCGCGGAAATGGGGACGACGGCAATCGAGCCGTAGTCGTGCTCGCGAGCGTGGCGTCGCCACTGCTCGATCGGGCTTTCGCGGAGGGATCGATACCGCTGTACAGCTCGCGTTTCGAGTGCCGACTCGCCGCCGGCGGCGGTCGGTGGCGCGACGAACGACGAGCACACAGCAGCGGCGGTCGCGTCGATTCCGGCCCAGGCAGTCGGCTCCCACGAGTACCCCTCTCCGGTCGCGACACCTCGAGCCCGACCGATGACACCGAATTGGTAGGCGTCGTCGGCGGCGAACGTTTCGACGATCGCGGCTTCGATCTCGTCGCGGGAGTTCGCCGTGACCATCGTATCATCGATCGCCCGAACCGCCGCATTGAGCCGCTCGAGGCGCTCGAGTTCGCGCTCGCGGGTTTTGCGCGCTGAGATGTCGCGACCGATGCCGGTAAAGCCGAGCACGTCGCCGTCGTTGACGATCCTGGCGCTGTTGAACTCGTAGGGGAGTCGGTCGTCGTCGGCCGTGAGAACCTGGCCCTCGGCGGTGATGCGTTCGCCGTCCTCGAGGATGCGTTCGATTGCCTTCTCGAGGTGATCGCGGTCTTCGCGTGCGATGAACGTCAGCGGATCGATGTCACCGGTCGTCGCCGGGTCGTAGCCGGTCACGCGCTCGAATTGGTCGTTCCACTGGATCAGCGCTCCCTCGGTGTCGTAGGCATAGAGGAGATCCGGCTGTGCTTCGAGGACGCTTTCGGTGAACGCCTTCTCCTCGCAGAGCTCGCGTTCGCGCTCGTGGTCGTCAGTCCGGTCGCGGACGACCCAGAGATACCCGTCTAAGTCGGCTGCGGACTCGACGGGAACGCCGACGCCGCCGTCCGCATGGACAGTGGCGACGGACTCACAGACCCACAGCCGACTGTCGCCGTCTCCGAGCCGCCAGCCGTCGGCTTCGATGGTTCCCTCGGCTCGTGTTCGCTCGAGCAACCGGTCCGGGCGACCGGCATCGCGGGCGTCGGCCGGAAAGAGCGTCCGGTAGTGGTCGCCGACGATCGTCTCCGCGTCGTAGCCGGTAAGCCGGCGTGCCCCCGTGTTCCACGCGGTAACGCAGCCGTCGGCATCGAACAGCGCGATGGCACAACCGCTGACGAGTGCGCTCAACTCGCTGATTTCGAGGTCGAACTCGAGCGACTGCCCCCCGGACGTGACAGTTGGATCCGACGCGTCATTGCTCATTGGTCAACTAGTCCACATTCAGTGTATGGTATCCACACACATGAAAAGTTACGGGCCGCCGTCATCTCCAGATGGAAACCGGCGACGTTAACGCCGACAACTCACGAGCACGGATATGACCACGCTCGCGATCGTCGAAAGCCACGCTGACCGCGCCTCGGAGCACATCTGTGATCGACTCCGCGAGCGCGCCGACTGGACCCAGCGAACCGACGACAGCCGTCCGGCGGCCGACGGCGGCGGCACCTACTACCGGACCGACGGTGCCGTCCTGCGGTCGTTCGATGGGTTGCACATCGACCTCGAGCGGCCTGCCGACGCCTTCGACTGCGACCCCGACCTGCTCGTCTTCGCCTCGCGACACTCGGGGGATACCGGGCCGCTGCTGACCGGCCACTTCACGGGCAACTTCGGCCCGGCCGAGTTCGGCGGCGAGCCCGACGCGCTGGCCGACGCCGCGCCGAACGCCCTGGCCGAGTTGCTCGCGGCCTTCGAGGAGTATGCTCCCGCCGAATACGACGTGGGCATGGAGTGTACCCATCACGGCCCCTCCGAGGTCGGCTGTCCGTCGCTCTTTGCGGAACTGGGCAGCGACGACGAGCAATGGGACGATCCCGCTGGTGCCGACGCTGTCGCCCGCGCCGTCCTCGAGTTACGAAACGTTGCGCCACATCGTGACAGACAGCTCGTCGGCTTCGGCGGCAACCACTACGCCCCCCGGTTCGGACGGGTCGCCCGCGAGACCGCGTGGGCGGTCGGCCACGTTGCGGCCGACTGGGCGCTCGAGGCGATGGGCCATCCGACGGCCCACCGGGACGCCCTCGAGCGCGCGTTCGACGCCAGCGGGGCCGAGATCGCGCTGCTCGATGGCGAGTGGCCGGTGCTCGAGGAGACGCTCGGGGAACTGGACTGCCGGCTCGTCAGCGAGACGTGGCTCCGCGAGGTCGACGACCGGCCGCTTGCACTCGTCGACGCGGTCGAGACCGAGTTGGGGGCCATCGACGACGGGATTCGCTTTGGCGACCGGTCCGCTGCGTCAGTCACTGTCGTCGACCTGCCGGCCGATCTCATCAGCGCTGCGCAAGGGATCGATCCCGATCGCGTCCGTGCGATCGTCGAAGCGAACACCGTTGCCTTCGCTACCGAAAACGGCGGGACTCGCGTCGGCTCGCGGGTGGCGATTCCCGGAGACGACGGCGATGATGACTCGGTCGGAGCTAGAGACGCGATTATCGAGGGGCTGGCCGATGTCCTCGCGGAAAAATACGATACCGTGTGGATCGAAGCAGACGCGGTCATCGCCGAGGAGACGGCCTTCGATCCCGAACTGGCACGCGAAGCCGGCGTTCCCGAAGGCCCGAAGTTCGGTGCACTCGCCGACGGCGAGCCCGTGACCGTCGACGGAGAAACGGTCAGTCCCGAGAGAGTTCGCACCGAACGAACGCATCGGTTTCGAATCTGATCGGATCGATAGCCGACAGTAAAACAGTATTACTCGGTCACTGCCGGCGGATTCGACGTTCACGCAGTAGTACTCGTAATCGAGTTCTACCGCGTCAGACGGTAGTCTGACGTGTAGGGGAAAGGTAATTATGCTCCATCGTTTAGACACGGGCAAGAATGGACTCTCTCATCGACGACGCGATCGACGAGGCCGAAGACGGGGCGGCCACGGTCCCCGACGAGGAGCCCCAAGAGGGGCAGTCCGGCGGCGGGTCGTCGGACGGCCGACAGACCGGGACGATGACCGACGACGAACTGGAAGACGTTTTGCAGGACCTCCAGACTGACATCACCGTCGTCGGCTGTGGCGGTGCCGGTGGGAACACGATCAACCGCATGCACGAGGAGGGGATCCACGGGGCGAAACTCGTCGCCGCCAACACGGACGTCCAGCACCTCGTCGAGATCGACGCCGACACGAAGATCCTGATGGGCGAGGAGAAAACCGGCGGCCGCGGGGCTGGCTCCCTGCCCCAGGTCGGCGAGGAAGCCGCCCTCGAGAGTCAGCAGGACATCTACGACGCCATCGACGGCTCCGATATGGTCTTCGTCACGGCCGGCCTCGGTGGTGGCACCGGCACTGGCTCTGCGCCCGTCGTTGCCAAAGCTGCCCGCGAGGCTGGCGCACTCACGATTTCGATCGTCACAACGCCATTTACCGCCGAGGGAGAGGTCCGTCGAACCAACGCGGAGGCCGGCCTCGAGCGCCTGCGCGACGTCTCCGACACCGTCATCGTCGTCCCCAACGACCGCCTGCTCGATTCAGTGGGCAAACTGCCCGTCCGCCAGGCGTTCAAGGTCTCCGACGAGGTCCTGATGCGCTCGGTCAAGGGCATCACGGAACTCATCACGAAACCCGGCCTCGTCAACCTGGACTTCGCCGACGTGCGCACCGTCATGGAACGTGGCGGCGTCGCTATGATCGGGCTGGGCGAAGCCGACTCCGAGGCCAAAGCCGAGGACTCGGTCAAGACCGCGCTGCGCTCGCCGCTTTTGGACGTCGACATCTCCGGTGCGAGCTCCGCGCTCGTCAACGTCACCGGTGGCAACGACATGGCCATCGAGGAAGCCGAAGGCGTCGTCGAGGAGATCTACGACCGGATCGACCCCGACGCCCGCATCATCTGGGGCACCTCGATCGACGAGAGTCTCGAGGGCAGTATGCGGACGATGATCGTCGTCACGGGCGTCGAGTCGCCACAGATCTACGGTCGGCCGGACGGCGAGGCCGCCGTCCAGCCCGAACCCGCGGGCGGCGACGACATCGACTTCGTCGAGTAATCACGGTCCCGTTCCTCGAACCACACCGCGTCGCCGAGTCGAGTCCCAGTTTCAGCGTGTGTTTCGCGCTCGGTTTCTAAAACAGCTCCCCAGTATCATACGGTCTGCTGTCACTATGTACCGGCGCACCCGCATGACGGGTTGTGGGTGCGCCGGAAATGAGTGACAGAATGCGTATCAGTCGTCGGCGACTGCGCTGTCACGTTCACCGCTGGCCTCGAGGTCGCCCTCGATACTCGGCGGGTACTTGCCACGATCGAGTTTCAGATCCGACTGCGGCCGTGCCATGCAGGTCAGCGCGTAGCGTTCGGCCTCTTCTTCGGTCAGGCCACGGGCTGCGGGCTGGGTGACCTCACCTTCGACGATTTCGGCAGAACACGCCAGACACATCCCCACCCGGCAGGAGTACTCCTGGGCGATCCCCTCCTCGAGACACCGGCTGAGGATCGTCTCCGTGTCGGTACAGGTGATCGTCTCACCCGTCCCGACGAACTCGACCGTATACTCAGTCATACGGTCCGGTACGGCGGACCTCACTAAAACTCTTTATTTCATTGCAGGGGATCAAACCGGCCGATTCCACCGCGCGGGCTCGCCACCGGATCGGCCACAAATCGCAGCTAACCGCTTGATAAAACGTTTTCTTACCGCGGCATCCACAGTGTTGATATGAGCACGCAGGAGCAGTCGGCCGCCACGACGCCGAAGACGCAGTCGCCGGACGTGGTCGTCGTCGGCGCCGGAACCGCAGGGTGCTACGCCGCAGCGACCATCGCACGGGAAGGGTACGACGTCATCATCCTCGAGCGAAAGCCCGAATCCGAAGCGGGCCACATCGCCTGTGGCGACGCGCTGAAGGGAGCCGACAGCTTCCCGGAGGCGATCCCGAAGTCGAAACTCGAGCCCGCCTTCACGAATACGGGCGTCGACCACGGCCGCTTCGAAATCCCCCAGGAGGATACCGTCCTCGAGATTCCGATTCCGGGCGAGCTGGCCGTCATCGACCGCTGGGAGTACGGCCGGCGGATCATCGACGGGGCCGACGACGTCGGCGTCGAGTTCCACTACGACACCGTCGTACAAAACGTCCTTCAGGATGACGACGGCCGTGTCACCGGCGTCGAAGCGATCCGTAAGGGCGACCCGCTCACTTACGAGGCCGACATCGTCATCGACGCCGCGGGCTCGCTGTCCGTCCTCCAGGATCACGTCGACTTCTCGACTTCCTCGTTCGACACCAACGTTAACTATACGCACTTCTGTTCTGCCTACCGCGAGATCGTCCACGTCGACGACCCCGTCGAGTGGGACGACGCACTCGTCTTCAAGCCGACCGAACGCGCCGCGGGCTACCTCTGGTACTTCCCGCGCACCGAGACGGAGATCAACGCCGGGCTTGGCTTCCAGATGACCGAAGAGCCGATGAAACTCGTCGACGACCTCAAACGCGACCTCGAGACCCGCCCCGAGTTCCGGGATGCCGAGGTCGAGGACAAACTCGGCGCAGCCCTCCCGACGCGGCGGCCCTACGATTCGGCGGTCCATCCAGGTTACATGGCCATCGGCGACGCCGCCGGCCACGTCAACCCCACGACCGGCGGCGGCATCGCCGGTGCCGCCTACGGCGGCAAGTACGCCGGTGAGGCCGCGATCGAGGCGCTCGAGACCGGCGACGTCAGCGAGAAGGCCCTCTGGGAGTACAACGAGCGCGTCATGGACCACTTCGGCGCACGCTACGCCGCGCTGGACGTCTACAACATCCTCTCGACGGCCGTCGACGTCGACGACCTGATGGGCCTGCTCGCCGCGATGCCCGGCGAGAAACTCGCGGAGGCGCTGTACTCGGGCAGTACGAGCGTCGGCCCGAAACTCGCCGCGGAGGGACTGCTCAACAGCCGCGGCCACTGGGGGACGATCTGGACGCTCTTCCAGACCAAACGCCGGGCCGACGACCTGCTCGAGCTCTACGAGGGGTATCCCCACCATCCCGCCGCACTCGAGCACTGGCAGCAACGCCGCGACGACCTCATGGAACAGGTCTACGAGACGACTGGGGCGGAACCCAAGTACTAGAACCGACCTTTTGCGCTGCGGGCCGGCAAGCCGGCCCTCGGCCAAATGTCGATCAAAAGCACTCCTCCCTCCCCTACGGGTCGGTCGTCGGCCCGCTCGCTCACCCGTCGGGTTCGCTCGCGGTCGGTACCTGGGTAACCGCCTGCCCTCCCCCGAGTCAGCCGGCTCTCGCGTTGCTCGAGCCGTCCTCCCGGCCATCGTTCACTCGAGACGGCTACATCCGAGTAATTCGGTATTACTGGTCGGTGAGTTATAAATTCGTGTGGAAATACCCCTACGTTGTTAGGGATTTTCGTCTTTCCTACCCATCAAGTACCCGGATATATGGCAGAAAGCCACACACGCCGACGCGCACTGACCCTGATTGGAACTACAGGCGGAATCGCGCTCGCCGGCTGTATGGGTGGGAGTGATGACGACGGCGAGATGGGCGGGAGCGGGTCTGGAGATGACATGAGTGACGACGGGATGGACGACGGCGGAAGCGACGAGGCAATGGCAAACGTCCGTGTCGCTCACCTCTCGCCGGACGCGCCGAACGTCGATGTGTACGTCGACGGCGACATGGTCCTCGAGGACGTTCCCTACCGGGCCGTCAGCGACTACCTCGAGCTCGCGCCGGGCACCTACACGGTAATGATCACGGCCGCAGGAGATCCCGACACGGTCGTGTTCGAGGACGACCTCGAGATCACGGACGGAGCGTTCACCATCGCGGCACTAGGAGAACTAAGCGAGACGAACCAGCCCTTTGCACCGGCAGTGCTCGAAGACGACGTCAGCGACCCGGGTGACAACGCACGGGTGCGTCTCGTTCACGCCTCGCCGGACGCGCCCGCGGTCGACGTCACGGTCGGTGACGGCGAGACGGTACTGTTCGAGGGCGCGGCATTCGGCGACGCAGCGACGACTGAAGTGCCAGGCGGCGACTACACCCTCGAGGTCCGACCGGCGACCGAGACCAACGACGGTGACGTGGTCGCGACCTTCGACGTGGCACCAGAAGCCGGCAGCGTCTACACTGCCTTCGCGGTCGGCTACCTCGAGCCCGACATGGCACCCGCCGACGCGCCGTTCGACCTCGAGGTCGTGATGGACGCCTGATCGGCGGTCGGTCGTGACCCGTCGACCGGGGTCGCGGAGCCAACCCATTCAATCGCGCCTTTCGACGGCAGTTCTGAGCCGATCGATCCGCGTTTCGGTGTCGGGGTGTGTCCCAAAGATTCCTCGAGCGATGATCCACCGGGCCCGGTCGAAAAAGCGATGCTTCTCCCATGGCGGCGGGACGATCGAGAACGCCATTGTGGAACGGTGATCGCGCAGATCCGTCGCAGGCCGCCGTTCGAGGTCGGCGTCGAGCGTCTCGAGAGCACTCGCGAGGGCGGCCGGATCACCAGTGATCGCGACGGCACCATCGTCGGCGACGTACTCTCGATAGCTCGAGACGAGGGCGACACACCACCGGCTTACCGCGTACGTAACGGCTGCGGGAATCGCGAGGACCGGGTTCGCGACGTGGCGATCGACCGCCGCGGTCGCGCTCGCTGCGGGAAGGGCGAGAAACGTCATGACGGCCGCATCTCGGTTTACGACGTGTGCGAGTTCGTGTGCGAGCACCGCTTCGAGTTCGCGGTCGTCGAGGGACTCGAGGAGTCCCCGGGAGACCACGATCGTCGACGTCGCGGGTCGGTAGCCGACCGTGATGGCCCGCTGGGTGGCACTCGGATCGATGCGAACCGCGGGTGGGGGAACGTCGGCCTGGGCCGCAAGCCGGCCGACCGTCGCTTGGAGCGGCGCCAGACCGTGGTCGTCCGCCGTGGCTCGCGACTCGAGTCGCTCGCCGTGCTCGAGGTCGCGAAGGACTGCGCTCTCGCCAGTGTATTCAGATCGAACCGTGGTACCGACGTGCAGCCCGACGATACAGAGGCTGCCGACCGCCGCCAGTCCCGGAAGGTGATAGACCGCCGGAACGATCGTCGCGGCAACGAAGACGAAGCCAAGGACGACGATTCCTGCGAGTGTGACGCCGAGATAGCCGTATACCGGTCGGTCCGTCAGTTCGCCGACCGCCTCGAGCAGCCGGCGCATTTCGGTCGTGATCTCGACGGTCTCGTCGGTCGCCGCGGTATCACTCGTCCAATCGCTGGAACGCTCCGTCTCGTCCGCGTTCGACCAGTCGACCGCCGCGTAGAGGAGCCAGCCGACGAAGACGGCAGCGACGAGGACTCCACAGACGAGTATCGCCGCTCTGGTCGAATACCTAAGGACCGAGACGAGCAGGTATCCGGTCGCGACCAGCGACGACAGCATCACCAGCAAATACGTCACGGCGACGACTTTGACTGCCGTCTCCGAGGGAGTGGGCCCCCGCCGCATCACGCGAACGGCACAGCCCGCCGCGAACGCCAGCCCACCGTAGATGATTGCAGTAGGGACGACGGCGAGCGACGAACTCCCGAGTGTGATCGTGAAAACGCCATAGGGAACGATTATCGCCAGTCCGGACGCGAGACCGATCAACACGACTTCGATGGCAACGAGGAGCCCCAGCGCGAGCGCAAGCAGCACCACCGAGACCGCCATGCGCGCCCAGAGCGCGGCCCGCACGCGGGTTATCTCCACGATTGGTCCACCTCGAGCAGTCGATGATGGCCCCGCCAGTGCGCGTCGACGAAATCGTCGCAGTCTGCTGATCGCCCGACCATCGTGTCACGTGGTTCGGTTCGACGATGATGACTGTTCGGACTTTCTATATTAGTCCGACCGCTGACCCAGCCGCTCGATCGTCCCGGCCAGCACGTCGACCCCGTGGCCGATGCTCGCTTCGTCGACGTCGAACGTCGCCGTGTGATGGCCGCCGGGGTGGTCGGTGCCGACGCCAACGTAACAGGCGCTGCCGCCGCGTTCCTGGACCGCCCGCATCAGGTACGTCGCGTCCTCGCTGCCACCGAGTTCGTCGCGCTCTTTGACCCGTTCGACGCCCGCCGTCTCGCCGGCCACGTCGGCGACGGTCGAAACGAGGTCGCCGTCACTTCTCGCGCTAGGTGCCTCCGCGCCGGTCTCGACCGACACCTCACAGTCGTGCATCTCGGCGGCACTCCGGAGCACCTGCTCGGCTCGATGTTTCATGTACTCCATCAGTTCTGTCGTCTCGCCGCGCACTTCGGCGACGATCCGCGCCACGTCGGGGATGACGTTAGCAGCGCTGCCGCCCTCGACGACACCCGCGTTGACCCGCGTTTTGCCGTCGTTGTGCCGGGGAATCCCGTAGAGATTCTGGACGGCCGTCGCCATCGCCTGCACGGCGTTGCGTCCCTGTTCGGGGTGGCCGCCGGCGTGGGCCGATTCGCCCGTGAACTCGGCCTCGAGGTGCGAGACCGCCAGAAAGCCGTCGATCCCGGCGACGATCTCGCCGGTCGGATGGTCGAGCCCGATGTGGGTCGCGAGCAGGGAGTCGACATCTCGGATGTGCTCGCTTTCGGCCATCGACTTGCCGCCGCCGACGACCTCCTCGGCGGGCTGGAAGAACACTTTGAGTGTTCCTGCAAAGTCGCTCTCTGCGATGCGCTCGAGGACGCCGACCCCGATGGTCGCGTGGGCGTCGTGGCCGCAGGCGTGCATCGCACCCTCATGTTCAGAGCGAAAGCCCGCAGCAGCAGGAGTGTGGCTCAACTCGTCGGATTCGGGTCGCGGGAGCCCGTCGATGTCGACGCGCAGGCCGACGGTCGGCCCCTCGCCGCGTTCGATGACGGCGACCGCACCGGTGTAGCCGCCAGCAAGCCGCTCAAGCGTGGCGTCATCGACGTCCGTCTCTTGGGCCTGCTCGTACCAGCGGGCCAGTTCCGCGTCGTCGGGGACTGCTAGCCGGTGGTCGCCCGCGATCGCCTCGGGCCCGACGTAAAGCTGGTCGAGATCGTCGCCGAGTCGCGACTCGAGTTCGTCGACGATCCGTGCAGTCGTGTAGAATTCGCGCCAGGCAGGTTCGGGTTTCTGGTGGAGGTCTCGTCGGAGGGTTACGAGGTCGTCCGCGGTCATGCTACTCCCTCCGAGAGACGGATAAAAAGCTCTGACGGCGATCTCGGCTCGACGCGACGGAGAAAAGCCCTCAGTTCCCGCGGCCAGCGCCGTGGATCTGCTCGACTTCGGCCTCGATGTGGACCGAATCGGGGAAGTTCTGTGAGGCGATATTACGTGCGAGATTATCGTGGCCGTGAATCTCGAGTTCGCGGGTGAAGACGGTGTAGTCCCACGAGGAAAACTGCCGGTCGTCGTCAGCGTGCAGTCGACAGCACTGTGGGACCGAGAGTCGTTCCGGCGGGTGAGAGTGAGGACCTTTCAGTGCCGCTCCCTTTCGCTCGGCGGTTGTTTTGATGTCTTCGACGATACCATCGAGCGCGGCGCGGTCGCCGCTTTGGAGCGTCAGGCGGGTGACGAAGGTCATGGCTGGTGCTGTCGCATATGTCGACGGTGGGTGCGTAAAAAGTTGCTGAGACGCGTCGAGACAGGTCACGTGCGGTGAACGACTGCGGTCGATCGGCCGGTGATGGCGTGAAAATCGGGGCCGCAATCAGTATACGCTGGACGAACAGTCCGATATTCTCTTAACGTCGCACCTGTTAGCCAACTTAATGGCAGTCGAAGCTACGAGCGCAGGCGCGATCCTCTTCCGCGATACGCGGGGCCGGCGCGAGTATCTTCTACTCAAGAGCCGCCCAGGCGATTGGGAGTTTCCCAAGGGCGGTGTCGAAGGAGATGAAGAACTACAGCAGACGGCGATCCGCGAAGTAAAGGAAGAGGCAGGTATCGAACAGTTCCGACTACTCGACGGCTTTCGCAAGGACTACGACTACGTCTTCGAGGCGAACGGCAAGACGATCCACAAGACCGTTCACCTCTTTATTGCGAAATCGTTCGAGGCCAGCGCGGAACTCTCGAACGAACACCGCGACCTCCAGTGGCGCGACTACGAACAGGCGATCAACACCGTCACGCAGGACGGCCCTCGAGAAATCTTAGAGGACGCCCACGAGTTCTTGGACGAACGCGAGGACGAGGAAGAGTAGGTCGGCGACGGCTCATACCGCGATGCCGACATCGGACGAGTCGAGGTCCTGTTCGTCGCTGTCGTCCGCGGTTGCACCCTTACTGGACCACCGATAGTGGCGCTGCTGATTAGACACTTCACTGACACTACTGGACAGCAGTCAAGACGAAGCCGGTCGCGAATTTGCGGCCGTCCCCGCAGGTGACTGCCGCATACATGCGACCGGCGTCGCGTCGTTCTGTCCGGCAGTATGACCAGCAGGAAACATACTACTGCTCCGTACTCTCCTCTCATCGAAAGTGTTTCGTATCGTCAACGAATTCACTGGTTGTGAACGAGACATGTTAGAAGATGGACTCTCATATCCGGTTCGGGGCGACTGGGTCGGACGGATACTGATCGGTGGCGGACTCGCGTTCCTCTCAGCGTTGCTGTTTCCTGCGATTCTCTTGACCGGGTACTGGATCCGCGTGCTCGAGAAGACGGTTGCCGGCGACGAGAACCCACCGGAGTTCACCGAGTGGGGCGACCTCTTCGTAAAGGGCCTGGCCGGGACGGTCATTGGACTGGCGTATGCGATCGTGCCAACGATCATCTATTCGGTGGTTGTATTCGGCTTGATCGGCGTTGGCTTGGGGCTCGGCGGTGATGGTGGTGGGCTGATCGCCGGTATCGGGTTCATGACGGTCTTTGCAAGCATTCCACTGCTGTTGATTATCTACTACATCGTTCCCGCGGGGCTGACCAACTACGCCCGCGAAGGGTCGATCAGCGCAGCGTTCGACATGAGCGCGATCAAGCCCGTTCTGCTGAGCACCGACTATCTGTTGGCGGCGCTCTTTCCGATGGCCGTGGCCTTCGTGCTCATGATCGTCAACTCTGCTCTGATATTTACCGTCGTCGGTGCGTTACTCGTGCCGTTCGTTGGGTTCTATGCGAACGTCGCGATCTTCCGCATGTTCGGTCATGCGTTCGCGACAGCCACCACGACCGGCACGTCGCGGTCGACCTCGACACCCACCTCGTTCTGAGGCCGAATCAACGGCGTTCAAACGCCGCTTCCGGTTTCGTTAGTGACCCGATCCCAACAGCAACGCGTCGAAGCCGAAACGAACGTACCGTAGCACACATGCCGGTCGTGAGCCTATCGCGGACAGTGCAGCGCGACTCTGGACACGAATTCGGATTCGAGTTACGAACCTGTCGGTGGGCCGAACTGGCGTGGCCACCAGCAGCCGCGACCAGCGACGACACCGCGATCATCGTCGCTCGCCAACTCGGCACGAAGCGCCGCCGCTGGGACACCATCGTGCTCGAGTGTGACCCCGCTGCCCTCCGCCGCCGTGCCCAGTTCGGTCCCGACCGCCTCGACGGCGATCTGCTTCACATCGTCCACAACGCCCCCGGCGAGTGGGCCTACTATCGCGACGCCCTCCCACACCCCGACTACCCGTGGCGATACGTCCGCGAGGCGATCCACCGCGCCGACGACCGCGGGATCCTCGAGACGCGAAAGAACGGCAACCGTATCGAAATCCGCCGCAAGTGGGCCTATCCCGACTGGCTCGAGCGAATCGTCGCGATCGAAAACAAACCGGACCTCGACGCCAGCGCCGCCCGCGCGCTCGGCGCGCAACTCGAGTACGACGTCGCCATGGGGCTGGCCGACGAGGTCTGGGTCGCAACCCGGGCGACAGGAGACACCGTCGAGCCCGCGCTCTTCGAGGATCTGCCGGTCGAGGCCGGAATCCTCGCGCTCGAGCCCGACGCGCTGACCGCCGACATCGCCTGGTATCCCCGAACGCTGGCGGTCGACGAGCCGGGGACGCGGATCCTCGAGCGACCCGACGGCGGCGCTCGCGACGCGTCGGCAGCCCGATTCGAGTACGTCGACCCCGAGACGAAAGTCGACACACGACTTGCGATCGCCGAACGCGCCTACGAGCGCGGCTGGCGCTCCTTTGTCGACACCATGCGTCCCGACTGCCGGCACTTCCAGTTGCACGCTCGAGACGACCGACAGGCGCTGCCCCACTGTGCTGCCATGGATCGCTGTCAGACGGCCGCCGAGTGTGCCGGGTCCTGTTCGCACTACGAACCCGAGCCGCCGACCTGGCGGACCCGCGGCTGGCCGATCGAGGGTGGCCCCGGAAAACTGGTACAGCGGCTTCTCAGCGAGCGTCGCCGGCGGCGACGGCCGGGACTGTAGCACACCGACAGTCACAACGGCAGGAACGGGTTAGTCGGAGACGGCAACCTCGAGGTCGTCGCGTTCGACGGCCAGCCGGAACGTGGGTACGGTGCGGTACTCGACCTCGACGACGCCCTTCCGGCGCAGACTCTGGAGCCCCGAGCGGACGTCCTCGGCGTCGGGGTCGACGTCGTACTCCTCCTGGAGCTTGTGAAGCACCGAGACGACGCTCTCGGATCGCTCGTCGGGGGCGGCCAGCACCGCGACGATCCGGGCCTGCAGCTCGGGAACGCGGATTTTGGAGGGGGCCCCGTCGGCATCGGGATCGCTCTCGATGCCCGGTTCGACGTCGACCAGGTCGGCTGCCTCGGCAGTCGCCCGGATCAGGCTGTTGTCGTCACGGAAGTAGTAGTCGCCGAGTTCGTTCTCGAGATACTGGTGAACCTCGCTGCCGCTGTCCATGTCCCACCGATCCTGGAGTTCGGCATTTTTCGTCGGCTGTAGCTCCACGACGTCCGCCAACCGGTCTGTGGCCTCCTCCGAGAGCGTCATCGTCGAACCGTATGGGGAACCGCTACTTTTGCGTTGCGTCCCGTCGCGTCCGGTCAGCCCGACTGCTGTTAGGCCGTCTCAATCGTCTCCGAAGACCGGGACGGAGGCCGTCGTCTCGAGCGTCTCCTCGACCTGCGTATAAACCAAAATTGCGCCGAACACGGCGAGAACGGCACCGAAGACGAACGGGACCTGAAAGCCATACCCAACCAACGCGCCCGACGAGAACGGCCCGGCGGCGATCCCGTAGCCAAAGGCCATCGTGAGCACTGACAGCTTCGAGCCCGACTCCCCTTTCCCGGCGAGATCGCCCGCCAGCGCCAGCGACGGCGCGAACACCATCGCGGCGGCGACGCCCTGGAACAGCCGCGCGACGAACATCAACACCGAGGAGAGAATGAACCCCTGGACGAGCGTCGTCGGGATCAACAACACCATTCCAGTGACGATGAACGGCCGGCGGCCGTACCGATCACAGGCCCGCCCGATCGGCGTCTGGAGGGCGACCTGCGCGAGGATAAACGCCGCGAACTGCAGACCGAACCAGGTCGCACCCTGCTCGAGCCGGGCGTTGACCTGTGGCTGGATGGTCGCAAAGAGTGCGATCCCCGTCGCCATGAAAAACGACGCGAGGCCGAGCGTGAAGATGGGATCGAGGAGGTTCGGTCCCGTCCGATCGCGGACCGGAATCGAGAGGTCCGCACCGGCGTTCGCCACCGTCGACGCGGGATCGGAGACGAGCACCGTCACCAGCACGTAGCTGATCGTCGCCGTGATCGTGGCGATGTAGAAGGCGGCGTCGAAGCCGTTGACAACCACCCCACGGGGGAGCGCGTAGGGGCCGAGGTTGACGACAGCACCGGCGACCGCGGGGCCGGCTCCAAAGCCAACCAACCGGAAGGTGTTGTAGACGCCCATGTTCCCGCCGCGATCGCCGCTCGAGGCGAGTTCGTTGACGAGCGCGACCGACGCCGGAATGATGAAGGCGACGCTGACCCCCTGCAGCCCGCGGATGACCAGCAGGGAGACGTACGTCTCCGCGACCACGTAGGCGATGTTCGTCAGCGCAAGGCCGGCAAGTCCGGCCAAAATAAAGGGCTTGCGCCGGCCGAGCCGATCCGAGAGCCGCCCGGTTACCGGCTGAAAGCTGCTGTTGAGAAAGCCAAACAGCGAAAGGATCAGCCCGATGATCATCGACTCCTCGAGACCGAACGCCGTCCCGCCGACGACGCCGCTGGTCACGTACAGCGGGATGACGATGATCAGAAACGAGTTGCCGATCCCGTCTGCCATTCGGGCACCCGCCAGCGCGAGGACCCGTCGATCCACAGCAAACGGCGCGATAACCCGCTCGACGACACTCCGCATGGATCCTAACTGTGTGCCCCCACCCGATTACAGTTTCGACGAATCAGCGCAGTTCCGATGACAGTACGGGCAACCGTCGCAGAAGTACATGTTACCGGGACACGTCTCTGCACCCATGTCCGAAGTCAAACTCAGCCGCATCGAAGCCGCCTTCGCGGCCCTCGAGTACCCGATCACGACCGACCAGGCTGCCGCCGAACTCGGGGATACCACGCTTCTCCTGGCCGATGGCGAACGAAACCTGGGTGCACTCATTGAACGCAGCGGCAGCGACCGCTTCGAGTCGGCCGCGGACCTCGAGTCGGAGCTCCACAACGTCCTTCCGCGCGAGGCTGTCGGCGAGCCGTATCAATCGGAAGGAGAAGGCTGACTGCCCCGCGACGGGCATGGAGCCGAGCGCGATCAGCAGCCCTAAACGCGTGTCTTAAGTCACTCGACGCTCGTAGCCCGGACAACGATGGAATTCTGCGACGAATGCGGTTCGATGATGAAAGCCGACGACGGCATCTGGGAGTGTGGCAGCTGTGGCTTTACGAAGCCGAAAGGCGACGCCGCCCAGTACACCGTTACCGACGATCAGGAAGCCAGTGAGATCATCGAGTCCTCCGGCGAGACCTCGCTGCCCGAAACCGACGCGCGCTGTCCCGAGTGTGGCAACGACCGGGCCCACTGGTACATGCAACAGATCCGGGCCGCCGACGAGTCCGAAACCCGATTCTTCATCTGTACCGAATGCGAGCACAAGTGGCGCGAGGACGACAACTAACAACCTTTTACGCTGCGGTCTGTCACGCTAGCGGCTTCGCCGCACAGCGTGACGTCCCTCGGTAAAATCTCGAGAGAGCGAAGCTCTCTCGGACCTCGCGGGAGCTTCGCTCCCGCTTAGGGTTGATCAAAAGCACTCCTCCTTCCCCGATGGGTCAGTCGTCGGCCCGTTCGCTCCCGATGGTCGCTCGCGGTGAACTACTGTAAAACGCCTGCCCTTCCTCGAGTCGCGGGCTCCGCGCGTTACTCGGAGCCCGCTCCCGGCCACCGCTCGAGAGCGTCTTAACTCGAGACAGCACCCGCTAGAAAAGATCCGATTGTACCGTCGCTCGAGCAAAGAGAAGCCGCGAGAGGCCGCGTTATTCGTTGCGCGCGATCGTCAGATAGCCGGTGTGACCGACAGGTGCGGTCGACGGCCGCGAGCCACGATCGTCGAACTGCATCTCACGCTGGATCGTCTCACGCGTGGTCACGTCAGAGAGCCCGACCTCGTGGGCCGCCTCGACGACCTCACGGGTGGACTCGATGAACGGACTGTAGACCGCGACGAAACCGCCGTCGACCAGCAGGTCGGGTGCGTGCGCGACCATCGTCGCTGCATCGCCCGTATCGAGCGTCATGACGTCGAACGACGAGGGCTCGAGGGACTCGATCTGCTCGGTCACATCACCGGTTCGAACGTCGACAACGTCGGAAACGCCGCCCAGCGACATGTTCTCGCGGGCAACGTCAGCGAAGTCAGCGTCTTGCTCGTAGGTCACCACCGATGCGCCAGCGCGGGCCATCATCGCCGCGAGCACGCCCGTGCCGGTGCCGGCGTCGAGCACCCGGTCACCGCCGGCGATGCCCGTCTCGCCGATCACCAGTCCGATGTCACGGGGGACCATCGGCGCGCCGGTCCGTTCGAAGTGATGGAAGAGATCCGGGCCGCGCAGTCGGCGCACCTGAAACTCGTCGCCCAGATGCGTCTCGACGATGTCGCCCGACTGGACGTCCTCGGGTACCTCGAGCACGCCGAGGTCGGTCCCCATCTCGTCGCCGGGTTCGACGAGGAACTCGCGGTCGCCACGGACGAGCAAGACCGGCACGCGGTCGCGCTCGGCGTCTCCGTCGGCCGTGTCGCCGTTACCGCTCACGCGGGTCACTCGAGGGATTCGACCGCCGCGGCGAGGTCGCCGTCGGTCGCTTCGAGGGCCTCGCGGGCCTCGTCCTCGCTGACGTCAGCTCGCATGGCGACGAGTTCGACGTCGTCGTCGGGGATCGACGCGCCAGCGTCGTCGTCAGCCCCAGCGCCGCCGGCCGAGCCGGCCTCGACTTTCTCGGGCGAGCCGATAACCTGGTAGGTCTCCTGCCCGCGGGCGTCCATCTTGGTGACTTCGGCGTCGTTGAAGACGAGGTCGTGCTCCGCAGTGCGGATAATGACCTCTTCGGCGTCGATATCCTCGACGTCGATACCCATCTGTTGCATCATCTGCTCCATCTTGCGCGGATTGAGTCCGCCGCCGCCTCCTCCAAACATACTCGCCACGTCGCCGTGAGCGACCTTTTACTTTGTCGTTCGAGGATCGCTGCTCGGGTCGCCGAACCGATCCGTCGGGCTCGAAACGGAGCCGATGACCGACGGGTTCAACCGGCGCTAGTGCGTGCCATTTGGCCATGGCCGACGAATTCGACGCTCTGCTCGAGGCGCTCGAGCTGAAAGACGAGTCGCGGACCGGCTGGGTCCTCCGCGGAATCGATGCGCCGGAGTCGGTGGCGGCCCACACGTGGGGCGTGGCGACGCTGTGTCTGCTGTATACCGATCAAGCTGAGGCTGATATCGACCGCGATCGGGCGGTCGCGATGGCGCTGGTCCACGACCTCGCGGAAGCACGCACAGGAGATATCCCGACCCGCGCTGACGACGCACACCAGCGGGTGTCCACCGAGGAGAAGGCGGTCCGAGAGCGGGCGGCGATCCGTGAGTTGCTCGCGCCGTTCGACGACGACCGAGACGTGCAGTCGCTCTGGGAGGCGTACGAGGCTCGCGAGACGCCGACCGCGCAGTTCGTCAAAGACATGGATCTGATCGACAACTGTCTGCAAGCGCTCAAATACGAGCACGACGATCGGTACGACGCCACCGCCGAGAACGACGCTTTCTCGCAGTACGAGAAGCTGGACGAGTTTTTCGCGACGGCCGCCCCGCGACTTCGGACGGCGATCGGCGAGACGCTGTTCGAGGACGTCAAATCGCGATACGAACAGGAGATCGGGCGGGACTGTCAGCTGTAGTCCTCTTACTGCTCCGCAGGCGCGCCTTCGCGCACGTTCACTGCCATCCCCGTCTCGAAGTCCCGGATCGCCCCGGCATCGAGTTGTGCCGTCCCGACCGCGAGCAACTCGTCGCGCTCGTGGACGACGAGCACTTCGTCGCCCGGCCGGATCTCGTCGCCGACCTCACAGACGAACTTCGCGAAGACGTTCTTCTCGTCGCGGACGAACGGCTCGCTCTCGTCGTCGACGACGACGCGGTAGGCGGGATGGGAGAGGGCGGCCTCGAGCCGTCGACCGCCCTCGAGCCCGAGCGTAAACCGGCCATCGGTGCCAAAGGAGACGATCCGTCCCGAGTCAGCGTGAACCTGCTGTGGCCGGCCCGAGGTAGTGCGTTTGATCGTCAGCGATTCGTCAGGCGGGAACAGCGCCGCGCCCGCACCCGCACCGAACTGGTAGTCAGCGATGGTCCGAAGTTGGGGGAGGCCCGCACTCCCGTCTGCTGGCTCGCTCATTGCCCGGGGTTTGGCCTGCCGGATCGAAAGCCCTTCGACCTACCGGCGTCGGTGGCACTGGGGAGGGAGACGGTCGTCAGTCGTGCGTGCTGGCCGGAATCCGGCTTGTGGAGGAAATCGGCCGACTCGATCGATGAGGGCCGGACAGCGTGAGAGAGTGAATATTATAGTCATTGGATCTAGTACTATCGGCAGGACATGGACGTCACGCAAATCGGCCTCGGGGCCACCCTGCTCATCATCGGGACCCTGACGCTGGTCGGCCCTGCCACACTCGTCACCGGTCCGCTCACGTATCTCGTGACCGGTGCGACGTTGTTCGTCACGGCGTATGCGCTGCTGATCGGGCTCTGGCAGCGCCGATACCCGAACTAGATCGCCTTCGAGTCGCCCGGTTTTCTCTCCCGGCTCGAGCGGGGCAGACGCGTTAGAGCAAGAAGGTCTCGTGACGCTCTTCGAGATCGAGGAACGAATCGGCCGCGTCGATGAGTTCCTCGGCCGTCGAGGATTCGAAGGCCATCACTTCGACGCGGACGCCCTCGTGGCGCAGGTGCGAACACAGCCGCGAGAAGTCGCCGTCGCCCGTACAGAGGACGACCGTGTCGACGTGGTTGGCCAGCGTCACCGCGTCGAGGCTCATGCCGACGTCCCAGTCGGCCTTTTTGGTGCCGTCGGCGAACGTCTTGATGTCCTTGATCTTCGGTTCGAAGCCGATGTCGATCAACGCCTCGAAGAAACTCTCCTCCTCGGGGGCTTCTGCGCGGATAACATAGGCGATCGCGCGCGTGAGCTGGCGGTCCTGAACGGCTTTCTCGAGCAGTGCAGAATAATCGATATTGCGGCTATGAAGGCTCTGTGCAGTATGATAGAGGTTCTGGGCGTCGACGAGCACGGCGACGCGCTGACCGGGATGAATTTCCGTCACGTATCGACATATCGCGTGCGAGCGTAAAAAATCGCGTCGGTCGCTCGCGGCCGGAGACGGCTATCCGGTCAGCGCCGGAGTTTCTCGATGCGCTTTTCGGTTGGCGGGTGCGTCGCGAACACCTTCTGGAGAAGCGAGCGATCGGCGTTGAAGATACACAGCGCGCTCACGCTGTCGTCGAGCTGGGATTCGCGACCCTGCGACCCTTTCGAGATCTTCTCTAAGGCACGAGCCAGCGGGTCGCCGCTGCCGATGTACTGGCGAGCGTCGTCGTCGGCGACGTACTCGCGGTAGCGCGAGATGGCCAGCACGAAGACCATCACGAGCATCTGGGCGATGTTCGAGATAACCATCCCGACGATGATGCTGCCGATGTTGCGCTCGCCGCCCATTATGTAGACCATGTAGGCGACCCAGCCGACCATCATCCCGATCGACTGGCCGAGAACCATCGTGATGACGTCGCGGTTCTTGATGTGTGCGAGTTCGTGGGCGATGACGCCCTCGAGTTCGTCACGCTGGAGCAGCCGGATGAGTTCCGTCGAGACGACGACGACGCCGTTGCCCTTCCGGCCAGTCGCGAAGGCGTTGGGGACGCCCATCTCCATGACCATCAGCTTCGGCTTGTCGATGCCCATGTCCTGGGACAGCGACTCGGTCATCCGATGGATGTCCTGGTACTGACCATCTTCGGGCATCTCTTGGGCCCGTCTGGTCGCCGACCACGTCCCGATCTTGTACTGGATGGCCGGCAAGACGAGCAGGCCGAGTGCGACCAGTGGCCACGCGCCGAACCCGAACATCGCCAGGCCGAAGGCCCCGACGAGCATGTAGAAGGCAAACAGGACCGATCCGACGATCGCCATTCGCACTTTCAATCCAAAGTCCGTCATAGGAACCAGTACGTCGTGAGACGGGATAAATTACGTGAAGAAGGGGCGTCACTTCTTAACACGGTTCAATCGCCTGTCGAGCAAAGACAGAAAAAATAAGGCAGAGTAGCCCAACGGAACGGATATGCGCCACGTCGCTCAGCCGACCGTCAGCCCCGTCGTGAGCGGCGTCCCCCCTCGTTCTAAACGTAAACGTGCGTGAGTGTGCTCGCGGCGGGCGTGGCATCCCCGTCCCGGGTACGATTCGATCGCGCACGACCGATTGCTGACCATCCACCGATCGGAACCGATACACCCTACCGATTGGGGACCGAGACACGACCCAACGACAACACAAACCCATGAGTTCACCTATCGACCTTTCGGGCGTCTTCCCCGCAATGTGTACGCCCTTCGACGAAGACGAACGGATCGACTACGAAACGCTGCAGCAAGACGCACAACGGCTCGAGGCCGCGGGCGTCGACGGCCTCGTCCCCGTCGGCTCGACCGGCGAATCGGCGACGCTGACCCACGACGAACACGTCCGCGTCGTCGAGGCGGTCATCGAGGCCGTCGACGACGTCCCCGTCATCGCGGGCACCGGCTCGAACAACACCCGCGAGGCACTCGAGCTCTCCGAACGCGCCGCCGAGGCGGGCGCAGATGGCCTCCTGCTTATTTCGCCGTACTATAACAAGCCAGAGCAACGCGGACTGATCGAACACTACCGGACGATCGCGGACGCGGTCGATCTCCCACAGATCGTCTACAACGTCCCCTCGCGGACGGGCCGCAACATCGACCCCGACACCGCCGTCGAACTCGCGAGCCACGAGAACATCGCGGGTTTCAAGGCCGCCAGCGGCGATCTGGGCCAGATTGGCGAGATCGCTGAGCGCACGACCGACGAGGACTTCGCGGTTCTCTCGGGCGATGACGCACTCACCCTGCCGACGATCTCCGTCGGCGGCACCGGAACGATCAGCGTCGCGGCGAACATCGAACCCGAACGGACCTGCGCGATGGTCGGCGCGGCACTCGACGGCGACTACGAACGCGCCCAGCAGCTCCACCACGAACTCGGCCCGCTGTTCCGCGAACTCTTCGTCGAGACCAACCCGATCCCGGTCAAGGAAGCCATGCAGATCCGCGGCTACGGCCCCGCGCGCATGCGATCGCCGCTGACCCGGCTGGCCGACGAATACCGCGACGACCTCGAGGCCGTCCTCGCTGACTTAGAGCGCGACTCGGCTGCGGTTGCCGACGCGGCGGAGGGTGATCGATGACGGTTCGGCTCGGCATCACCGGTGCAACAGGCCGGATGGGTCGAGAAGTACTCGCCGCCGCGACTGGACACGAGGACTGCGAGATCGTGTTCGCCGTTAACCGCGACCCGGACGATGAGACCGTCGACGGCGTCGACATCGAACCCGCAGCCGAGTTCGACTCGCTGGTCGCCGACCGCGAGCCCACCGTCGTCATTGATTTCACTGGCCCCGAATCGGCCGTCGAGTACGCTGAGGTCTGTGCCGATGCGGGCGTCGCCTACGTCACCGGCACGACCGGTTTCGACGAGGACGGCCTCGAGGCGCTCGAGGCTGCAAGCGAGGACGTTCCCGTTCTCCACGCGCCGAACTTCGCTCGCGGCGTGCAGGCGCTGGTCAACGTCGTCGGCGAGGCAGTCCAGAACCTGCCCGGCTACGACGTCGAACTCGTCGAGGCCCACCACAACGGCAAGCGCGACGCCCCGAGTGGCACTGCAAACCGCCTGCTCGAGGAGATCGAGGCCAACGGCGAGTTCACCGAGCGTACGCACGGCCGCGAGGGCGATGCGCCGCGTGAAGGCGGCGAGATCGGTGTCCATGCGCTCCGAGCGGGCGACATCACCGGCGAACACGAGATCATTCTCGCGGGCAACCACGAGGAGGTTCGGCTGACCCACCGCGCCGAGGATCGTGGCGTCTTCGCCGCTGGCGCGGTCGACGCGGCGGTCTGGATCGCTGGACAGAAGGCAGGCAGCTACGACTTTGCGGACGTGATCAGCGAATGAGCGCACTCGAAACCGAGATCGACGAGCTGTGGGAGCGCAAGCAGAACGACGAGATCAGCGCCGAGACCGCCGGCGAAGACGCATACGCGACGCTGGATGCCTTCCTCGACGCGCTCGAGGCCGGCGAGATCCGCGCTGCCGAGAAATCGGGCGGCGAGTGGGAGGCAAACGAGTGGGTCAAGCAGGGCATCCTGCTCAACTTCGGCCTGCGCGCGACCGAGCCCCGCGAGTACGGCGGTGTGACGTACAACGACGTCCTGCCGCTCGCGGACTCGAGCGAGTACGGCGACCGCGGCAGCCGCAACACACCCGACGGCACCGTCGTCCGCCGCGGCGCGAACATCGGCTCCGACTGCATTCTGATGAGCCCCGCGTTCGTCAATATCGGCGCGCGCGTCGGCGACGGGACCCTCGTCGACTCCTGTGACACCGTCGGCTCCTGTGCCCAGATCGGCGACAACGTCAAACTCGGCGCGAACACCCTCATCGGCGGCGTGCTCGAGCCGGTCGAAGACGCACCGGTCATCGTCGAGGACAACGTCTCGCTCGGCGCTGGCTGTCGCGTCACCAGCGGGTTCGTCGTCGGCGAGAACAGCGTCGTCGGCGAGAACACGCTATTGACCCCGCGCATCCCGGTCTACGACCTCGTCGAGGAAGAGGTACTATACGGGGAACTCCCCGCCGACCGACGCGCGTTCACCCGCTTCGTCGAGTCCTCGGTCAGCGACCACGACCTCTTCGACGGCGGCGCGTACAAGCCGGCCGTCGTCGCGACCGATCTGGAGACCGAGACGCTCGAGGCGACCGAACGCGAAGACGCGCTTCGCGAATAAACGGTTTCCTCCGAGCGCGGCTTTTGGCGGATACGGCCGTAACCGGTCGATTTCAGTGGCGGACAGAGTGAGAATGCCACAAAAGCCCCTTTCATAGTGTTTGCAGTCCCGCTAATTGCTCACGGAGTGCGAACGGCGAGTGAGAACCCAAACCCTTGAATCCTCACGGTGACTTAGACATGACAATGACTGACGCTGCGGATTCACCGTCCGTCCGCCGCCTCTCCGCGTGGGACGCGGCCGAACTACAGACGCTCGCAGACGAGTACGGCTCGCCACTGTACGTTCTCGACCTCGAGCGTGTCCGCCAGAACTACCGGCGGCTCGCAGCCGCGTTTCCCGACGCCGACATCCTGTATGCGGTGAAAGCGAACGCGCTTGGTGACGTACTCGCGGCGCTGCACGAGGAAGGGGCTGGCCTCGAGTGTGCCTCCGCCGGCGAGGTCCAGCGAGCGCTCGAGGCGGGTGCGTCCGATTCCGAGGTTCACTACACGGCGGTCAACCCGCCAGCCCAGGACCTCGACTGGATCGTCGATACGTGGGCCGACCACCCCGAACTGACGGTCACTGCCGGTTCCGAGGACACGATCGACCGGCTCGCCGACCGTGGGTACGACGGTCGGCTCTGTCTGCGAGTGAATCCCGGCATCGGTGCCGGCCACCACGAGAAGGTACAGACCGGCGCAGCCGCGAAGTTCGGCGTCCCCGCAGAGCGTGCGGTCGACGTCTTGACCGACGCTGCTGACCGGGGGTTTGACGTCGTCGGCATCCACTCACATGTCGGCTCCGGCGTCTCGAGCGACCAACTCGACGCTCACCGAGAGTTCGTCGCGCGGATGGGAGATCTCGCTCGAGAGGTGAGTGAGACAGTCACCGATCTCGAGTTCGTTGATGTCGGTGGCGGCTTCGGCGTTCCCTACCGTAAGGACGAGGAACCGCTGGACCTCGCGTCGGTCGCGGAGGCGACGCGGGAGGCACTCGGCGAGGTCGACGCGCGGCTGGCGATCGAACCCGGCCGCTACTTCGTCGCGGACGCGGGCGTGTTACTGACCGACGTGAATACCGTCAAGGCGGCCCGCGACACGACCGTCGTCGGCGTCGACGCGGGGATGACGACGCTGATTCGACCGGCGATGTACGACGCGTATCATCCGATCCGGAACCTGACGGCCGATTTGGACGCCGACGAGCGCGAGATCGTCCCGCAGACCGTCGCCGGCCCGATCTGCGAGAGCGGCGACGTTTTCTGTGCGGACCGCGAACTCCCGGCAACCGAACGCGGCGACGTCCTCGCGATCGGCAACGCGGGGGCTTACGGCTACGAGATGGCGAACCAGTACAACTCCCGACCCCGGCCCGCGTCGATCGTCCTCGAGGACGGCGACACACGGCTCGCTCGCCGTCGCGAGACGGTCGACGACGTGACGCGTCCGGAACGTGAGGCACACAATGGCTCGGCGACGGATCGAAAGACCGACGACCACCCAGCGGCGAGCGACACCGACGACGAACGAGTACGATAGCACGATGACTGTTCCATTCCAGAAGTACCACGGCACCGGCAACGACTTTTTGATCATCCACGCGAACGAACACGTTCCCAATCGGGGCGCGCTCGCCAAACGCGAGTGCGACCGAACCGATGGCGTCGGTGCCGACGGGATCCTCTTTCTCGCGCTCGAGGAGGGGTTCAATCCACCACGCGTCGTCATGACGCTGTTCCAGCCCGACGGCAAGACGGCCGCAATGTGTGGCAACGGCGCGCGCTGTGCCGCCGAGTGGGCGATGGAGCGGACCGGGACTGACAGCGTGATGATCGACACCCAGGCGGGCACGCTGCGGGCCGACCGCGACGGCGAGAACGTCGTCGTCGAGATGACCGACCTCACGTTCGCTCCCGACGAAGTGCCCGTCGAGGCCGACGAGCCGGTCCTCGAAGCGGAGATCGAAGGACTCGAGGTCTCGGTCGTCAACACCGGCGTTCCCCACGCCGTGAGTTTCGTCGACGACGTCGACGATGTCGACCTCGAGGCGGTCGCGCCGCCGGTACGCCACGCCGACGTCTTCCCGGAGGGGACGAACGTCACCATCGCCAGCCCCGACGGCGAGGGTGGCTTCGATCAGCGCACCTACGAGCGCGGCGTCGAGGGCGAGACCGACTCCTGTGGCACCGGTGCGGTCGCCATCGCCGTCGTTGCGCGCCGACTCGGCCTCACCGATGCCGACCCAGTCGACGTCCACCCGCCGGGCGGTGACCTGCAGGTGAGCTTCAACGAGCGCGGTCGGCCGACGCTCGCCGGGCCAGTCGAACACGAGTTCGATGGCGAGGTGACCCTCGAGTCGCCGGTCGAGTCGTGACGGGTGACGATCCTACCAGCGGCGAGAGGTTCGACCCGGTCGCGTTTCTCGAGACCGCTGTCCAGCACGCCTCTCACGAGGACGTCGGGCCGATGCGCGAGTATCTCTGTGAGACGCTCGAGGCCCACGGCGTCGACCCCCGCGTCGACGATGCCGGGAACGTGCTAGCGAGTCGCGGACAGCCGAGAGCCGAGGCCGAGACGCACGTCGTCTTGAACACCCACATCGACACGGTGTCACCCCACGTGCCGTTCGAGCGCGACGCGGACGGTGCCGAAGCGGACGGGGGAGACGTGATCCGCGGCCGCGGCTCCTGTGACGCAAAGGGGCCGCTTGCGGCCCTGCTGTCCGCCTTTTTCGCCGTCGAGCCGACGGATGGCCGCGTCACGCTCGCAATCACCCCCGACGAGGAGGTGCTCTCGACGGGAGCCTACGCGCTGGTCTCGGGCGACGAGTCCCCTACGCGGGACGCCGACGCCGTGATCGTCGGCGAGCCGACCGACCTCGACGTCTGTACGGCTGCGAAAGGCCGGTTCCAGGGAACGGTTCACCTTTCGGGGGCCAACGCCCACGCCGCCGAACCCGACACCGGGATCAACGCGGTTGCGGCACTCGAGGAGACGCTCGCGGCGATCCGCACCTTCGACGAGCGCGACGACGCCCCGCCGACCCACCCGCAACTCGGCGCAGCCACGCTGACCCCGACCGTCGTCGAGGGTGGCGAGGCGACCAATCAGGTGCCGGCCGACTGCGCGCTAACGGTCGACCGGCGGAGCGTCCCGCCCGAAACCGCCGACGAGTTCCACGAGGCGCTGACAGCCCATCTTCGGCGTGCGATTCCCGACGACGTGGACCTCGAGTTTCGCTTTACCGACCGGCCGACGCCGTTTCTCGAGGCCTGGGACACCGGTCCCGACGCGGACGTGGCGGAAACGCTCGCGGACGCGGCCGGCGGCGAGATACGCCCGTTCACCGCTGCGACGGAGGCCTCGTATTTCGCGGCGGACGCCCCGACGGTCGTCTTCGGTCCCGGCGTCCTCGCCGACGGCGAGGGCGCGGTCGCCCACGCGCCACGGGAGTACGTGCGGGTTGCGGCCGTCCGCGAGGCGGCGCGGGCGCTCGAGGAGGCGCTCACGGCGTTGCTCGCGTAACTGGCATTAGGAGGAAGCCCTTTCAGTAGTCAGTTGTGACTGGTTTCTCACCGAGACGTACCGCTCACGTGGTACACCGAACGATTTTGTCAACGGGAATCCAATTTAGTGTGGGTGAACGCCATGCAAAAGAACGTCGGCGGGATCGATCGTACCGGACGGATCGTCATTGGCGTAATCGCTGTGCTTGCTGGCATCGCCGCGCTGATGGGGTACTGGGCCGTCGGCATCGTGACCGCGGTCATCGCACTCGTCGTCGGCGCGATCTTGCTAGTGACCGGAACGACCCAGAAGTGCCCGATTAACGACGCCGCTGGCATCGATACGACGGAGTGATTGGGCTGACCGCGACGAGGATCACAGGGACATCAGCGCGATTGCCAGCACGCTCAGCGCAATGGCGGCTATTTTGCGAGCAGTAACGGTCTCGTCGAAAGCGACAATACCGACCAGCGAACTGACGACAATGAACAGCCCGTATATCGGCACGACGATGCTCACTGGTCCAAGCGCGAGCGCCCGGTAGTAGGTCAACAGGCCGATCGTCAGTAGGACGCCCATCGCGAGGATGTAGGGAGTGCGCGGATGCCAGAGGTACGGCCGGACCGACAGCCCACGATAGCGGATCACGAGTCCGACCGTGAGAAACATTACCGAGTTTGAGAGGAAGACCGCCAGCGTGCTTGGTAACTCGAGCATCGCGATCGAGAGCAACGGCGCGACCAGGCTGTAGGACAGGAAGGCAAACAGCGACAGCCAGACGTATCGTCGCATCACGCCTCACCCCCCGCGGCGAGATAGATCGCAGCCGCCGCGACGACGATGCCGGCCGCGCGGGTCGCGGTCAGTTCTTCGCCGAGAAAAGCGATCCCGATGATCGAACTCCCGACGATGAACAGTCCGTAGATCGGCACGACGACGCTGACCGGGCCGCGCTCGAGCGCCTGATAGTACGCGAGGATGCCCGCGGAGAGAAACAGGCCGGCAACGTAGACGATCTGCGCCGACGGACTGGTGACGTCCGAAGGGGTGCCGGTCCCCGTGACGACGAGGACGACCGCTGTCAGGCAGAGAAAGATCGTCGTCGAGAGAAAGAGCGCGACTGCGGGCGGGACATCTGACGTGACAACGCTCGTCAGCGGTGCCATCAACCCGTAGGCGACGAGCGCGACGATCACCCAGAGAAGATAGTCCATACACTCCCTCGAATAAGGGTGCTCAATACTGTCACGGTCCCGGAACCGGATTCCGGAACCGAGGCTGGGTCAGGGGCCGCGATCAGTGATCGGAAACGTAGGAAAACACGCTCGCGATTACTCGAGGTCGTCGACGAGTTCGCTGGCGACACCGGTGTAGCCCGACGGCGTCAGTGCGTGGAGTTCCTCGCGGACGTCCTCGTCGACATCGAGGTCGTCGAACATCTCGCGGAAGTCTTCGATGGTGACGTCCTTCCCGCGGGTGACGGCCTTGACGCGCTCGTAGGCGTCGGCCTGTCCCTCGCGTCGAAGGATGGTCTGGACAGCCTCGCCGATGATCTCGGGGGTCGACTCGAGCTCGTCGCGCATCACGTGTTCGTTCGGGACGACCTTCGAGAGGCCGGCGGCGGTCTTGCCGTAGCCGATCAGACAGTGGGCGAAGGCACCGCCGATGTTGCGCTTGACGGTCGAATCGGAGAGGTCACGCTGAAGCCGAGAGGTGGTGACGTAGTCCGCGAGGAAGGTGAGATCGGAGTTGGCCTTCGAGAGGTTGCCCTCGCTGTTCTCGAAGTCGATCGGATTGACCTTGTGGGGCATCGTCGACGAGCCCGTCTCGCCCTCGACGGCCTCCTGTCCGAGGTAGCGATCGGAGACGTAGAGCCACATGTCCAGATCGAGGTCGAGCAGGACGTCGTTGGCCCCGCGGAACGCGTCGAAGACGGCCGCGAGGTCGTCACAGGGGTTGACTTGCGTCGTAAGTCCCTCAAACTCGAGGCCCAGATCCGTGACGAAGTCCCGCGCGAACGCCGGCCAGTCGACATCGGGGTAAGCGGCGACGTGGGCCGCGTAGGTGCCCGATGCGCCGCCGAGTTTGCCGCTGAGTTCGTCGGTCGCCTGCCGGATCCGGCCCGTCGCGCGGCCCAGCCGCGAGGCGTAGACGGCCATTTCCTTGCCGAAGGTCGTCGGCGTCGCGGGCTGGCCGTGGGTGCGCGCCAGCATCGGCAGGTCACGGTACTCACGAGCCATCTCGGCGAGGGTCTCGCGCACGTCGTACAGTTCGGGAAGCAACACCTCGTCGACGGCGTCACGAACGAGCAGTCGGTGGGCGAGGTTGTTCACGTCCTCGCTGGTCAGCCCGAAGTGAATCCAGGCCGAGGCGTCGCTGTCCTCTGGCAGCCGGTGTCGGACGAAGTACTCGACGGCCTTGACGTCGTGGTTGGTCGCCTCGAAGCCGGCGTGGCCCTCCGTCTCGAGTTTCTTGATCAGGCGAGCGTCTTCCTCGGCGAAGTGGTTGTAGAGCCCGCGGAGGTGCTCGCGGTCCTCGAGATCGAGTTCGAGCGGCGTTGCCTCGAGATCAGCCAGCGCGATCAGGTACTCGACTTCGACGCGAACGCGGGCGCGCATCAACGCAGCCTCGCTCGCGTACGGCGACAACGGTGCGGTCCGGCCGCCGTATCGGCCGTCCAGCGGCGAAACGGCATACAGGGCGTCGGTCTCGGTCATAGTGGCCGTTCGTCCAGCCCGTTGCAAAAGCGTATCGAAACCTGCGGCTGCTCGATCCCACGTGCGTGTATACCTCTCCCGATCGGGAACGGTATACAGCCAAAATAATACACGAATGTGGATACACAGGCGCTCGAGACCGCAACCACTTTGCCGCTCGCGGGCGCGGGTTCGACCATGACGCGAATCGCCGGGATGGCCGGCAACCGAGGGCGCAACCTGTTGAACATCGCCGACCGAAAGCCGGGCGGAGCCGAGTTCGCCGTAATTCTGACGAACACCGAGGACGCACCGGTACTCGAGGCCGCCGCAGAGCGCGGCATTCCAACCGAAGTCGTCCCACTCGCCGAGGACATGAGCCGCCGCGAGCACGAGGAAGCCGTACTTGAGGCGCTGAGCGAGTACGAGTTCGATCTCGTCTGTCTGGACGGCTACATGCGAATCCTGTCGGACACGTTCCTCGACGAGGCACCGACGACGCTGAACGTCCACCCCGCCTTGCTGCCGTCGTTCCCCGGCATGGACGCCTGGGGCGACGCGCTCGAGGCCGGCGTGTCGGTGACCGGCTGTACGGTCCACGTCGTCACCGACGCGACCGACGAGGACGGCGCGGTCGTCGAGGACGAAGTCGACATGGGACCGATCGTCACTCAGGAGCCGATCCCGGTCTACGAGGGCGACGACGAAGACGACCTGAAAGAGCGCGTCCTCTACGAGGGCGAGTTCCGCGCGTACCCGCGGGCCGTGAAGTGGGTCGCCGAGGGAGCCGTCGACATCGATCTGGACGCCGGTGAGGTCACGGTCGACGCCGACGTGGCCGGCGTCGAGGACGCCGAGCACGACGGTTTGCCGAGCCGTCGCGTCGTCTCCGACGACCGCGCGGACACGCTCCGCTACGGCGAGAATCCCCACCAGGACGCCGCCGTCTACGCCGACTACACCTGCGACGAGGCGAGCGTCGTCCACGCTGACCAGTTGAACGAGGGCGCGAAGGGCCTGTCCTACAACAACTACAACGACGCAGACGGCGCGCTCAATCTCATCAAGGAGTTCGACGAGCCCGCAGCGGCGGTGATCAAGCACACCAACCCCGCGGGCTGTGCGACCGCCGACTCGCTGGCCGAAGCCTACGAGAAGGCCCTCTCGACGGACCCGATGAGCGCCTTCGGTGGTATCGTCGCGCTCAACCGAGAGTGTGACGCCGCAACGGCCGAACAGATCATCGACTCGTTCAAAGAAGTCGTCGTCGCACCTAGCTACACCGACGACGCACTCGAGACGCTCTGTGAGAAGGAGAACCTCCGTGTCCTCGATGTCGGCGAACTCGGCGAGCAGACCGAGCGCTTCACCGAAAAGGACCTCGTCGGCGGCCGACTGGTCCAGGAACGCGATCTGCAGTCGATTTCGGTCGACGATCTCGAGGTCGTCACTGAGCGCGAACCGACGGAGGACGAACTCGAGTCGATGGTCTTCGCGTGGCAGACCCTCAAGCACGTGAAATCGAACGGTATCCTCTTCGCGGACGGTACCGAGACGGTCGGCGTCGGCATGGGACAGGTCTCCCGCGTCGACGCGGTTCGGCTCGCCGCGATGAAAGCCGACGAGCACGCCGAAGGCAAAGACGCCGAGGGCGCGGTCATGGCCTCGGACGCGTTCTTCCCGTTCCCGGACGGGATCGAGGAGGCCGCGAAGGCGGGCATCGAGGCGGTCGTCCAGCCCGGCGGGTCGGTCAACGACGAGGACGTGATCGAGGCCGCGGACGAACACGGCATGGCGATGGCGTTCACTGGTCAGCGGTCGTTCAAGCACGATTAGGACCGCGAGCGATGCGCGGTTCGGAGCGAACATCGTGAGCGAGAACCGCGGAATGCGAACGGACACAACGTCCGTGAGCGAAGCGAGCGCCTTTTTGGTCGAGATTTTTCAAGGAGTGGTGAGTGAGTAGAGCGAACGAACCCGACGAGAAAAAGGTCGATGCCGCGATGGCGTTCACTGGTCAGCGGTCGCTCAAACACGATTAGTGCCGTAAACGGGCAGACACGCCCGTGAGCGAACGGAACAAGCGGGCGGTTTTTTGCTCGAGGGGGTACAGCAGTGCGAGAGCGAGGTCCTGTGAGCCTGCTGTTGCAGCGGTGTCGTACTTAGCCGTGAAGTGCCAATCCCGGCGAACAGAACGATGACGAACGTCAACTCGCGGACGGCGAACAAGCTGAGTATCGTTTCGACACTGATCGACAGCGCGCTGGCGTTTCGGCGTGGACGGCCAAAGAGCGGCCTCCTGTTACTAGGTGCAGCCGCGCTCTCGTCTCGTATCCCCGGCCTCGGGACAGCAGTGTCAGTGTTCCTCCGGCTCGTCCGGCGGCTCCGATAATCGCCCACTCACATGGTCGATGTCACTGGCCACTTCGGAATGGCGCTGCTGTTTGCCGCGCCAGCATGGCTCATCTGGGGCCAACGGGGTGCACTGGGATTTACTGGCTTCGCGCTAGCGACTGCGATGCTCCCGGACACCGATCTCGTCCTTCGGCACGTCCTCCCGATCACCCACCACGGCATCACTCACACCCTGCTGTTCGTGTCACTGGTCGGCGTCCTCGTCGGCGCAGGTGCCGCGAAGTGGCTCACCGACTGGTTCAACGCGAACCGCCTGATTCGAAGCACCGCCATCTCGGACGAGACCGTCTTGGTCTTCGCGACCGCTGGGTTGGTCCTCGGTGGAACCAGTCACATCTTCGCGGACCTCCTCTCTGCTCCCGACATCGCCGCTCCGCTCGAGCCGTTCTGGCCGCTGTACGCGAAACCGGTGATCATCGACGTGATCTATTACAATTCGCCGGTCTGGAATTTCGGGCTGCTCGCCGTTGCGATCGCGCTCCACGTGCTGCTCGCCTGGCACGAACGTGTCCCGTTCGAGAACCGCTACCGAATCGGTACCTAACGGGGCTCGACTCCGCTCCGCGACTCCAACTGTGCGTCTGTGATCCGCAATCGTCTGCGGGTCCCATCCCACTCGGTCTCGTACTCGAGGTCGATCCGTCGATCCATGTGCGGCCCATCCACAACTAACGTCTCAGAACCATCGTTTTCCGCCTCGGGTCACCTGCGGTGACCACTCGTCACAAAAATCTGTATCAAAAAGACCGCTCGTTCACGCTGTTCACTCGCGGTCGCCAGTCTCTTAGACCAGCTTAGCGTCCGTGATCCGCAATCGTCCGCGGGTTCCGTCCCACTCAGTCTCGTACTCGAGGTCGATCCGCCGATCCATGTGCGGCCCATCCACAACCAACGTCTCGAATTCGCCACCTTCGCCCAGAATGTGAACGCCGTACTCCTCGTTGAGAGTCTCGAGTTCAGCGAGTGCCTCCCGATCGAGCGTTCGGCCCAGCCACGACTCGTCAAGGCCGTGGGCTGCGACCTGAATGATCGTGATTTCGAAGCCCGCCTCGAGCATCGCGTCGGCTAACTCGTGGGGGTCTTCCTGCCACAGCGGGGCGAACAGCTCACAGCCAAGTCGGTCGCACATCCCTTGAATGCGGTTCGTCTGGTACTCGCTCTCGACGGCCCCGGCCGTAACACCGGCGATGCCACCGGATAGCTCGCGGTCGAGTTCCTCGAGGGCGGCCTCGAGTGGCTCGAGTTCGTCGTCGCCCTGTGCACTCGAGTCGGTCGCTGCGTCGGCCCCGAAATCGTCGGGTTCGACGTCGACGAGTTCGATGCCGATGCTCTCGGCTGCCAGCGCGGCCAGCTCCGTCGCAGGGACGTGATACATATACGAGTCGCCTGCGGGGTGGACGGTGACGAGCCGTTCGACCGGCAAGCCCCGCTCTACGGCCCGGTACAGCGCCCACGCGGAGTCCTTGCCACCCGAAAAGAGACTCACCCACGTACCGTCTGCGTCGCTCATGGTCAGTGGTGGTCGAGGACGGGTAAAGGGATACCGAGTCCAGCCTGGATTACCGATCTCGCTCCCGATCGCGGGACGAGTCGGGATCGGCAGTCGTCTCCGCACCGCCATCAGTGCGTTCGGGATCCACCTGTCCCGCGAACGGCTCGGCAGCAGGACTGGACGTCGTATCGGCCCCGCCATCGGCATCGGCCCGGTCGTCGGTCGCGTCGCTCAACGACGATGCCACCCGCGCGCCGGCGAGGCTAACGACGATCGCCGAGACGACGAACAGTGCGAGTCGCTCGCCGGCGATCATCACGAACCGCTCGTTGGAGAAGATACCGAATTCGTACGCCGAGACGACGAACGGCTCGATCTCACCCTGTTGCTCGAGGAAGTACGCGGAGAAGCCACGGATAACTAGCCCGACGGCGACGACGATAAACGGCAGGTTGAGGAAGGACCGTCGGACCGGATCATCGCCGATCACTTCGTCGAGCAGCCGACCGGCGCTTGCGGTCAGTGCGGCCATCGCAAGCCAAGGGATGCTATCGAAGGCGAATCGCGTCGCCGGAAGCACCACACCGGGCGTATCACCGAGATCCGAGACGCCGAGCACGCCGACAAACAGGCCGACGAAGGTCAATCCGGCCGCGACGACGTAGGTGACGACGGACACCTGCCCGGAGTACAGCGATTCCCGTGTCTGGTGGGCAAAGCGGGTCAGGAGTTCGTCGATGTTGAACCCCTTGTAGAGCAAGAAGAGGCCGATAACGGTCGTAATCGCGGCCGCTCCCTTCGCGGGGCCAACGGTAGTCGCAAGCAACGGAAAGACGAGCATGGTCAACCCGATCGGGACGAGGACGGTCTGGCGGAGTTCCTCGTCGGCGAGGAACTGTTTGAGCAGGTAGTACGTCGATTCGATGTCCCGGGCCTGCCGGACGACGACCCGATCGACTGAGTCGACCCGGATGCGGCTCTCGACGATCGGGATCAGCCGTTCGTCCTCGGCGCTATCGGTCACCACGACCGCCGACTCTGGATCGTAGTCGGCGATGAGGTCGTCGAGTTGTGCGGCGACCGCCCGATCCGCCGACACCATCGACTCGTGATCCCCCGAGACGACTGCGACGACGACCTCCTCGTTTTCGTCGCGCAAGTTCTGGGCGACCCGCAAGGACTCGAGAAGCGTGTTGACACCCGAATCCTCCGGATCCGCAAGGCCGACGTCGGTCACGAGCGCGCGGACTGCCTCCCAGCCGACGACGGGCGAGCGAAGCCCCGTTTTGCGGCCCACATCGTCGGTCCGGTCGAGGCAGACGACCAGCGTTGTCACGGTAGGCGATGCATTCCGTGCAACGATAAAACCACTTACTCGTTCGAGCCGGACTGTTGTGAGGGCGTCCCATGGCAGCCGCCTCGAGCGCGCCTCGGCGCGGTTAGCTGCGCAGCCGGAACCCACGGCCGTCGCCGAGGCCGGCGATCCCAGCGCCGAAGGCGTACGCGACGCGCTGGGCACCCGTGCCGACGCGAGCCATCAGCGGTCGCTGGGGCTCGAACTCCTCGACGGTCACCTCGTCAGTGTCGAGTCGATCGGCCAATTCCGTCTCGATCTCCCGGCGGGTGCCGAGCTGATCGACGAGATCCATGTCGGAGGCCTCTTCGCCGAGGTAGATCCGGGCCTCGGTGTCGCGGACGAAATCCGGCTCTAAGTCGCGGCCGTCGCTGACTCGCTCGACAAACGTGTCGTAGTAGTCGTCGATCAGTCCCTGCAGGTACTCGCGTTCGTTGTCGTCCATTTCCTTGAGCGCCGTGCCGGCGTCTTTGTACTCGCCGGCGGCAAACCGTTCGTAGGAGAGGCCGACCTTCTCGGCGAGATCGCTTGCATTGACTCGCGAGCCGATGACGCCGATCGAGCCGACGATCGAGCCCTCGCGAGCCCAGAGTTCGTCACAGCCGCTGGCGATCCAGTAGCCGCCGCTGGCACAGACGTCGGTCGCATAAGCGATCGTCGGCCCGTCGAAGCGCTGGGCTGCGAGTCGGATGTCGTCGCTCGGGACGACCTCGCCACCGGGCGTGTTCAGCTTCAACAACAGCGCCTGGACGTTGTCGTCGTCGTCCGCGCGGTCAATCTGCTCGACGATGTCGTCAGCCGGCGTCGCCCCTGGCGTCGTCGGCAGCGGGCCGCCACCGCCGTCCCGGCTGATCGGTCCTTCGACAGCGACCTCAGCGACGTCATAGGCCGGAAACAGCGAGGTGGCAGCGTTGCCCGCAAGCCGAACGCCGACGAGCGCGGCCACGAGCGCGAGTATCACGCCCAGCAGGTCCGTCAGCGTCTCCGGGAGAACTATAAACAGGGCGACGCCGAGACTCGCGAACGCGAGGCCGCCACCGACGACGACCACGAGTCGATCGATACGCCCACTACTGACCACGGAGGTCACCTCGAGTCATATACCGATAGCTGGGTGCGGTTCCCGTTAAGGGTTGGCGGTTAGCAGAGCGCAGGTACCCTAATCCGATCAGTGGGATCGGCTACGAGTCCGACGGCTGGCCGCCGTCGGTCTGGGCCGATCGCGTCGACTCCTCGTCCGTGCCTGGCTTCGTCTCCGTCGGCTCGACGCCGTCATCGGTTAACTCGGACTCGAGACTGGTCTCGGTTTGATCCGGCACGCCGCTGCCGGACCGCTCGCCGAGCCACGCTCGCACGAGGTTGACGCCGTCCTGGAAGAACGGCACCGGATCGTCGAGGACCGCGTAATCGAATCGCGGGTGAGAGGCCAGCGACGTCGCGACCTCGCGGACAGCCCCACCGAGCGACGGCCGCTCGACGAGGGGGTACTCCTCGGTCGCGACGCTGTGGAGATAGCTGAGTTCCCCCCGCAGGAGATGGCCGCCCACCCCGACATCGTAGGTCGGCTCCGACGTGATCGGCTCGCCGGTCGCCAGCTGCCAGTAGTAGGAGGGGAAATCCGCGCCGACGCGGACCGAAAACGGCAGCGACGACCAGAACCGCGGATTGATCTCCATCAGCTTGAACTCGCCGTCGTCGGGATCGCGCAGGAACTCCACCATCGCGAGCCCGTGCCACTCGAGTTCGTCGAGCAACGCGCGCCCGGCGGCCTCGAGTTCGGGAATGTGGACCGACTCGCGGTAGGCACTGGGGCCGCCACAGTACTTCCAGCCGCGGCGCTGGCAGTGCTGGAAGGTCGCGACCGGGTCGCCGTGCTCGTAGAGTGCGAAAAAGCCGAACTCCCGCGAGTCTGGGATCCGTTCCTGGACGAGCGGAACGTGGCCACGGCGCTCGAGTTCGGCCTCTTGGTCCGGCTGTGTGCCCGGTCGCTGGTACTCCGTCGAGCCGATCTCCGCGTCGCCGAACCGTGCCCCGAGATAGGTCGGAGATGCGACAGTGTACCGTGGCTTGACTATCGTCTCCTGGTTCCAGTCGTCCCACTGATCGAGCAATGCGGTCTCCGGAGCGTCGACCCCGGCCGAATCCGCGGCTGCGAAGAGTTCGACACGGTCCTGGACGCGTCGAAGCGTCTCGAAATCCGGCCACGGCGTCGCGATTACATCCGCAAATGCCTCCTTACGCTCGGCAAGCACGTAGATGTCCTCCTCGCGGACTGGGATGATCGTCTCGACGTCCGGCCGTTCGGCCAGCGAGAGCAAAGCGTCGCCATATGCAGCGAGATCCGCTTCCGGGTCCGGCAATCCAACGAACTCATCGCGATAGACCGATGTAGCCGCCGGCGTCGACCGCGACTCCGAGCCGACGATCGTGCGGACGCCGCGCGGTCGGAGCGAGCGGAGACACGCGACGGTACTTGGCGCGTCGATCCCCGGCACGACCACGCCCGTGTCGTCCCTGTGTCGTTCCATAGCGATGGCTGTGGGTCCCGTTCCATTGTTATAGATCAAATACTGCACCTCGCCGCGGTCGCCACTGAACGAGGCCTGACCGGCCGGTAGTATGCATCGAATACCGTGCTTCGAGTGTCGACTCCCTACCGACATGACACGTCCGCGACCGTTGCCCCAACTCGAGCACGAAACCGCCGCGATTCGGGCTGTCGGTCGTCGCTTATCCCGCCGTAAGCCCACGCTACACCCCGCGTATCGTCCGTGTCGTGACTACTACAACTCGTCGGCGGAGAGATCGTCGTCGATCTCGAGGACGGCTATTGCGTGATACGGTCTGCTGTCAGTCAGTGCCGGTGCAACCGCAGGACGGTCGCGGTTGCACCGGTACACAGTGACAGCAGACCGTATGAGAACGTGAAACTGGAGATCGGCACGGAAGCCGGACGTGCATCCAGCAGCGGCTATCGACACGACGGCGCAGAAAACAGCGACGTGCCCGCATGCAAACACCGAAAATCGGGAAGAGATCGCGGTAGACGGGATCGACCTAGAGCAGCCCAGTCTTCTGGAGCTTCATCAGGTCCTCGGTGTCGAGAGTCTCGCCTTCCTTGAACTTCTGATAGATTTCCTCGGCCTCTTCTTTGGCCTCCTCTTTCTTCTTGTCGCGCTCGGACTTGCGCTCTTCTTCCTCTTTCTTGTCCAGTTCGCGCAGGCGCTTCTGGACGCGGACGAAGTCCTCGTGGTGGCGGTCGGCAGCCTCCTGGGCCTCGACGAACTTCTCGTGCATCTCGTCGGCCTCGTCACGGATGTCGTCGGCCTCGCGATAGGCCTCGATCATCTGGTTGTGATGTTCCTGGGCCTTGTCCGCAAGCTCCGTCACCTTCTGGTGGTGCTGGGAGGCTTCTGATCGGACTTCCTCGGCTTCCTCGACGAGTTCCTCGAGATCCTCGTTCTGGTCGAGTTTCTGCTTGCGCTCTTCGTACTCCTCGCGCTTGTTCTCGATCTTCTCGATCAGCTCTTTCTCGTCTTCACTCGAGAGGACCTCGGTCTGCTGTTTGAACTCGAGTTGCTCGATCTCTTCTTCGAGCTCCTCGAGATCCTTACCCTCGTCGAGTTCCATGTCCGACTTGAGCTGCTCGACCTTGTCGAACAGCTCGTTGGCTTCGGCGTTGAGCTCGTTGCGGCTTTCCTTGTGTTCCTGGACCTGCTCATTGAGCTCGTCGCGTTTCTCGCGGTGCTCTTGAGCTTTGTCGACCTTTTCGCGGGTTTTCGCGTTCAGGTCGTCGCGCTTGGATGCGCGCTCGGACGCCATCTGATTCAAGTCGTTTCGCCGGTCTCGCAGTTGACCGGCCATTTTGATGAGCTGTCCTTTCGATTTGTTTTCTAGGTCGTCCTCTGTCAGTTCGATGTTTTTCGATTCGTCTACCATGTTAGTTAAACCTCTGTGCCATACCCGCACCGGGTGCCCAGTCGAACGATCGAGCGAGCTGTCCGCCGACGGTTCGGCGAGGGGCTCGCTGTGTCTGTTCCACTGTTCGGAGCGACTGCTCACGATCTGCGAAACCTCGGTGAATAAGATTTCCTGTCATCGATCGTCGAGCGATACGCGCCCCGGTGGCGTTCTGGTGACAGACAGTACTGTCGCCTATAATTTAAATGTACCGGTCGCATACCCCCTGAAAACCGTTAGCAGGGGCGTCGTTCCCCCATGTTGGGCCATACCACAGTTCGTGAACAGCTTATAAATAAAACCGGTTACGAGGACGTCGATCGGCTCCGCTCGGCTCGTGGTCGAGAGCGCCGTCCCGGTCATACTACTAGACAGCAGTCAGTATCAGAAGAGATCCTCGAGCCGGTCGTCGGCGAACGCGTCCGCGTGGTCGGTCGATTCCGCTTCCTGAGCCTGCTTTGCCTCGCGGGCACGATCCATGAACGCCTCAATCCGGTCGGACCGTTCCGTCCCGCCGAGCAAGACCAACGCGCCGAGGCGATCACTCTCTAGCGGAAAGTCCCCGCCACGGACCTGCATGCTGCCGGTTTCGTCCTCGAGCCAGCGCCGCGCCCGCTCGACGCCCTTGCGCGGAATCGTGTCGGGCTGGCCCGCGATAACGAGCAGCGCCGCCTCCGCGGTCGTCGCGTCGGGCAAGCTCGTTCCCGTCAACAGCGCCTGCCGGGAGACGCTCATCGCCGTTCTGATGTTCTCGGCGCTGTCCTCGCTTGCGACTTCGCTCGCGTAACCGAGTGCCGCGACGCCGCCCGCGCGCAGCGTGTTGATGACTTCGCTCGAGTCAACGACACTTTCACCAACCCCTTCGACGGCCTCGCCGGAGGCGAACAACAGCCCGACCCGCCGGGCGATCCGGTCGTTGATCGTCTCGAAGGCCTCTTCGACACTCTCGCCCTGTTCGTGCCAAGCGTCGTTGTCGATCAGCAACGTCGCGTCGGCTTCCCGAAGCAGCGTTTTCAGCGACCGACCGGCGTTGGCCTGGTAGAGCGCGCCCTCGTTGCGTCCCGGCAGGATGCCGAGTGCGTAGACGGGGACGTCGTAGACCCGCTTGAGGTGGTGGACGAGTACGGGCGCACCACCGCTGCCGGTGCCACCGCCGAGACCGGCGACCACGAAGATCGCCTCGGCGCTCGAGGTGACTCGGCCGTCGAGTGAGCCCAGTACCTGCTGGATGTCCGACTGCATGACTTCGGTGCCGAGTTCGTTGTCGCCACCGACGCCGTGGCCGTTGACGCGGTCGGCACCGATCAGTTGCGTGTCGACGTACTCGAGCGACTGGAGGTCCGGTTCGGCGGAGTTGACGGCCAGCGCACCCTGAACGGCTCCAAAACCCATGTCCGCGTCGAACCGGACGAGCCGCTCGGTGACCTTTCCGCCAGCCTGACCGATTCCGAGCAGAGCGACTTTCATATTATATCCGTATTCGAGTAACATGTTTAACGTTCCGGTGATTTGATATTCCGTCGCCAGCCCCGAAGCGGAAATCGTACACCCGGTTAGCGGATCGGCGCAGCCTTTGGCCGAGGTCACAATACCTTTCTGCCGTATCCCCGTCCGTTCGGATATGTTCTACGAACAACGGATGACCGTTTCCAACTCGCCCGCCGCGTTGCGGGCCGAGTACGAGGACGACCTCGCAACGATCGTCGACCAGCGCGGCCCCGCGGCTGTCGCGGCCGACACCGATCTCGACGAAGACACGCTCGAGGCGCTCGTCGCCGGCGACTCACCTGATCTCACACTCGAGGAGGCCGCCGAGATCCAGGCGCTCGCCGAGGACGAACCGGACCCGGAGACGATCGTGACGATGGCGCTCGAGCATCTCCTGTTGGGGATGTCGACGGCGGTGCTCGACATCGAAGCCCTCGAGAGCTATATCCACCTCGACCTCGAGGCAAAGGAGATCCAACAGAAGATCGAAGGGCGAGCACCGATGTCGTTCGCGGAGTTCGTCCACGTCCAGTACGTGATCGCGGACGGTGCGCCGTAGGCGCGGCTGGGTTTCCAGCAGAGCACGCCAACAACTATCTCGACGAGTGTTACCACGCCCCGGCATTTATCGCACTCGGTGACGTGTGGCCCGTATGTCGAACTCGGAGCGCAGCGAGAATCGGCAACGGGAAACCGACGCGATTCTCGAGCGCAAACCCGGCACCGAAGCCGTCACGGATCTCGAGGACCGGTATCGGGTCGTCGGTGCTGCCGACCGGGAAACGTACGCGAACTGGCTCACGCCGATCGAAGACCACTACGTCTGTCACCGCAACGAGACGCTCGATCCCGAGGCCGCCGACTGGGAGGTCGACCTCGCCGGCGCGGTTGCTCGGGAGGGCACGCTGGGGATGGACGATCTCCGCAACGAGTATCCGACCGTCGCGGTCGCACACACGATGGAGTGTGCGGGCAACGGCCGTGGCTACTTCGACCCCGAAACGGGCAGCGTCCAGTGGGAGTACGGGGCCGTCAGCACCGCGATCTGGACCGGTGTGCCGCTGACGTCGGTTCTGGCCGACCACGGCGCGACGACCGACGACGGGATGTGGCTCACCGCGGTCGGCGGCGACCACCCCGAAGTCGAGGGCGAGAACGATCGGTTCGCCCGCTCGATCCCGATGGCCAAGGTTCTCGAGGACTGCATCCTCGCCTACGAGGTAAACGGCGAGCCGTTGCCGCCCGAACACGGCTATCCGGTTCGGTTGCTCGTCCCCGGCTGGTACGGTGTCAACAGCGTCAAGTGGCTCACCGAGTTGCACGTCACGGAGACGATGGTCCACGGCCCGGAGTGGGCTGACCGCGACGGCGAGGACTTTACCCAGTGGCAGCAGTCGTCCTACCGCATCCATCCCGAGGGCGTCGAACCCGACTCGAACGCGACGGTCTCGACGGTCGACACCTGGGCCCAGCTCGAGGCCAACGAGATCGACCATCCCTACACCTTCGACGAGAACGTCAAGTCCCTGATCGGCTACCCAGACGACGGCGCGACCGTCACCCCGGGCGCGGACGGCACAGTCGAGATCGTCGGCGTCGCCTGGGCCGGCGACGATGCGGTAACGGAGATCGAGGTTTCGACCGATGGCGGCGACAGCTGGCAGGACGCGGACTGTTTCGGGCCGGACTACGACTGTGCGTGGCGGCTGTTTCGGTACCGCTGGGAGCCCGAACCCAGCACGTACACGCTCGCCTCGCGCGCGACTGACGAACGCGGCCGCCGCCAGCCCGCACGGATCGCTGACTCGGATGAAGACGGCGACGACTACCCGTGGAACGAAGGCGGCTACGCCGAGAACGCGTGGCGCCCGCACACGCTCGAGGTTACCATCGAATAATCGTTGTTTCCGGCCGCGAGCGGTGAACCTATGCCGACCCGGCGACGAGGACGTGTATGCGCGTTGCGATTCTCGGCTGTGGGCACGTCGGCCTCGAACTGGGCCGACAGCTCGCGGCGCGAGACCACGAACCGATCGGCGTCCGCCGGTCGGACGAGGGCGTAGCACGGATCGAAGACGCTGGCTTCGACGCCGTCCAGGCCGACGTCACCGACCGCGAGTCGCTCGCGGCCGTCCCGGACATCGATGCGATCGTCTTCGCCGCGAGCAGCGGCGGCCGGGGGGCAGACGCTGCCCGCGAGGTGTACGTCGAGGGGTTGCGGACGGCGATCGAAGCATTCGGCGAGCGCGAACAGGTACCCGACCGGCTCGTCTACACCTCCTCGACGGGCGTCCACGGCGACCACGACGGCGACTGGGTCGACGAGACGACGCCACTCGAGCCCGCGACCGACAAAACCGAGGTACTCGCCGAGGCCGAACGGCTCGCCCTCGAGCTACCCACCGAGTACGGGTTCGAGGGAACCGTCGCCCGCTTTGCCGGACTCTACGGTCCCGGCCGATATCGGCTGGAACGCTATCTCGAGGGGCCGGTGACGGCAGGATATCTGAACATGGTCCACCGGGACGACGCTGCCGGCGCGGTCCGCTACCTGCTCTGTGAGGGCCGTGCCCGCGGCGAGGTCGTCCAGGTCGTCGACGACGAGCCCGCCGAGAAGTGGGCGTTCGCGGACTGGCTGGCCGACGAATGTGGCGTCGCGCAGCCGCCAAAGCGGACGAAAGCCGAGCGGCTGGCCGACGACGACCTCTCCGAGGCGGGCCGACGACGCATTCTGACGAGCAAGCGCTGTTCGAACGAGAAACTGCGTGCGCTCGGCTACGAGTTTACCTATCCCACCTTCCGCGAGGGGTATCGTGATGCGATCGAACGCTATCGGACCGACACCCCCAGCGGTCGGTAGCCACCGAATGCAGGGAAATCGGGGGAACACTCTTGATGGTTCGATTTGACATGGCGATATGAGCGTTGGGACCGACCCGACAGCCACCACGTTCGTCGGGGAGACGCTGCTGGTATCCCAGTCGGTCGGCGACTCGGTCCGCTCGCTCGAGCCGCTCGTGCTGTCGCTGCTCGTTCTCATCGCAGTCGCGCTCGTCCTCGCTCTCTGGTGGGTCGTTCGCTGGTTTCGACGACCCCCTGGCGTTCGCTTCCAGCGCATGCTGGCCGACTACGACGAAGTAACCGTCCTGATGCATCCCAACCCCGATCCCGATGCCATGTCGTGTGCGATGGGCGTCGACCGGATCGCCGAATCGGTCGACACGGACACGACCTTACAGTACGCAGGCGAGATCCGCCATCAAGAAAATCGCGCGTTCCGGACCGTTCTCGGGCTCGATCTCGAGTCCATCGAGGCCAGTTCCCAGCTCGCGTCGGACGCGGTGGTTCTAGTCGATCACAACACGCCGCGGGGCTTTAGCGGCGCCCAGTCCATCGAACCGGTCGCGGTCGTCGATCACCACCCCGGGAACGGGACCGGCACGAAGTTCACCGACGTTCGGACAGCATACGGGGCGGCGTCGACGATCCTCGTCGAATATCTCATTGACATTGGGGCGACGATGGATGCGGCGGACGACTCGAGCGATCTCGAGGTGTCATCGGAGCTTGCAACGGGGCTGCTCTATGGGATTCAATCCGATACCAATCACCTGACGAACGGCTGCTCGCGGGCGGAGTTCGACGCCGCTGCGGCCCTGTTCCCGGCGATCGACGAGGACCTCCTCGATCGGATCGCCAACCCGCAGGTCAGCGACGACGTGTTACAGGTCAAGGCGACGGCGATCACCGAAAAGCGGGTCGAAGGTCCCTTCGCGGTCTGCGACGTCGGCGAGATCAGCAACGTCGACGCGATCCCACAGGCCGCGGACGAACTCATGCACCTCGAGGGTGTCACGGCTGTCGTCGTTTACGGCGAACACGACGGGACGCTACACCTCTCCGGCCGGTCGCGTGACGATCGGGTCCACATGGGCGAGACGTTGCGCCACGCGATCAGTGACATTCCCATGGCCAGTGCAGGCGGGCACGCGCGGATGGGCGGCGGCCAGCTCTCGATCGATCACATGCACGGGATCGGGCCTTCCGACGGGATCAGCCACGAGGAGTTCGAAGAACGACTCTTTTCGGCACTGGCTGGCGAACGCTAGGTCCTCAAAGACGGGTGCGGCCGATCGCTAGCGGATCTCTTTCCACTCGGCCTCACAGTCAGGGCAGATACGGACCGTCTTGATCTCGTCCGGGTCGTTCTCGGTCTTTAATGGCTTCTCGCACTCACCACAGACGAGTCGATCGTAGGTGTCTTTGTCGAGGTCGCCGTCACGAAGTGCCTTCCGGACTGATTTCATATTCGGTCTGTAAGCAGGTGGGGTAGAAAAAGACCAGTGCTTTTTCCGAGCGCGAGTCGGCCGACGGAGGCCGGGTCGAGTCGTGTGTTCACCGGCCTGCCTTCGACAGGCTATTTGGCCGGAGCCGTGGCCGTTTTATCGATCCGCGCGAACAACCCATCGATGGAGTACCGTCAGGAGCGAATCGCGACGCTCCACGAGTTCGGTGAGGATGACGGCATGGGCAGTAACCTCGCCCGTGATGCGGCTGGCGCGGTCGCCGAGACGGCCGTCGTCGTCCCGATGACCGCCCGCGAGTACGAGAGCCCTGCCGCCGAACGCGTCCTCGAGGAACTCGAGGGACTCGAGCCCGGCCCGGCGGCGGTCTTCGTTCCCGTCCGCGCCGAGCAAGCACAGATCGGGCCGTTTCGAGAGTGGCTTGGGGCCTTCGAGTTGCCAACCGAGGTCCTCTGGTGTAACGCCCCCGACGTCGATACGTTACTCGCTGAGGGGGGCTTGGCTGGCGACTGGGGGAAAGGGCGGGACGTCTGGCTCGCACTCGGGCCGGCCGCCGCGGCTGCCGACGCTGTCGTCGTCCACGACGCCGACGCCCGCAGCTACGAGGGCGAGCACGTCCGCCGGCTGCTCGCGCCGCTGACGATGGACTTCGACTTTGCAAAAGGCTACTACGCCCGCGTCGAAGACGGCCAGCTCTACGGTCGGCTGTTTCGCCTGTTTTATGAACCGCTGCTCCGGGCGCTCGCGGACGCCCACGATTCCCCGATCATCGACTACCTCGGGGCGTTCCGGTACGCACTGGCTGGCGAGTTCGCCGCGACTGCCGATCTTGCTCGCCGACTCCACACGCCGCGTACATGGGGGCTCGAGGTCGGCACGCTCGGCGACGCTTACGACCTCGCCGGCTTCGACGGGACTGCACAGGTCGACCTCGGCCGTCACGAACACGACCACCGCGTGGTCGACGGCGAGGCCGGCCTCGAGCGAATGAGTCGCGAGGTCGCCGCCACGCTCCTGTGTGTGCTCGAAGCTAACGGCGTCGTTCCCGACTATGAGACACTGCCCGAGCGCTATCGGGCCGTCGGAACGGCACTGGTCGAGCAGTATCGTGCCGATGCGGCATTCAATGGCCTCGAGTACGATCCCGCAAGCGAACGGGAGCAGGTGACACGCTACGCCGAGTCGATCGCACCGCCAAGTCCCGACACGCGCCTGCCACGGTGGACCGACGCGCCGTTCGAGCCAGCGGAGGTGCTCGCGGCGGCCCAACCGTGGCGAGACCAACACGTGGATGTCGCTCACAAGACTAATCCCGACACCCGCCGTTAGGCCGCGTATGGACGCGACCGCCGACGAACTGGCCGGCGTGGTCGATCTTTTCGGCGGGTTGACCCGCACGGAACTCGAGCGGGCGCTCGCCGAGGCCGCATTCCGCGCCGACGGGCAGGCCGTCGACGAGAACGCCCTCGAGACGGCGATCGACGAGGCCCTCGAGTCGTTCGCGCTCGTTCGATACGAACCCGCCAGCGAGGACGGTGGGGAGACGACCGCGGACTGCGAGGCGCTGCTGGTTCCTGGTCCGACGGCGTTTCCCGTCGTTCCGGAGCACGCAGAAGACGTGCCACACATTCTCGACGTCGACCAACGACACCCCGATCGCGAACACCTCGGCGAGGCGGCCCGCCAGCGGTTCGGTGACGCTGTCGCCGAGGCTGTCACGGAGGGCGACGGCGACCGACTCCGAACCCACCTCGATGTCAGCTACGATATCGAATCGTGGGCCCCGGTCGATCTCACGGACGAACGGCGGCGACTGGAGGACGCACTCGAGGAATGACGACCCGACTCAGCCTCGAGCCGGTCGCGGCATACGAGGCCACCGAGATCGACGACCAGGAGTACGACGCAGCCGTCCTCGCGCCGATCGTCGACCGCGACGGCGAGGACCACCTGCTGTTTACCCGACGGGCCGACCACCTCGGCGAGCACCCCGGCCAGATGAGTTTTCCCGGTGGCGGAGCCGAACCGGAAGACGAAACGATCCTCGAGACCGCACTCCGGGAAGCGAACGAGGAAATCGGCCTCGACCCCAGCGAGGCCGAACTCGTCGGCCAACTCGACGACATCCGGACGGTCACCGAATACGCCGTCACGCCCTTTGTCGCCCACGTCCCGGACCGCGAGTACGTCCGCGACGACAACGAGGTCGCCGAGATCGTCGTCCTCCCGCTGTCGGGGCTGCTCGATCCCGCCAACTACGAGTACGAACGTCGATCTCACCCCTACTACGGCGACATCGTCATCCACTATTTTCACGTCGACGGCTACACCGTCTGGGGTGCGACCGGTCGGATCCTGGTCCAACTGCTCGAGTTGGCGACGGGATTCGAAGCGCCCGAGACCGTCGATCGCTCGAGCATCTGAAGCGAGTGTCAGTCGGACTGTGCGTCGCGGATCGACTCGAGGCGCATCAGTGGATAGCCGTCTTCCATTTCCATGCGGGTAACGACCTCACAGCCCTCGTAGTCGACGACGATTTCGACCTCGAGAAAGCGGCCGGTGAGTTCGGTGTAATCGGCCGTCGCGTCGGCGAGTTCAGCCTCGAGTTCGTCGACCAACACGTCGACGGTCACCGCGGTGCAGTGGGGCTGGTTTTCGATCGATTCTTCCATTGCCGACTCGAGACTCGCGGCGCTATCCGGCGAGACCGGCGTGCCGGCGAACTGGTGGTACAGCGAGCCGAACTTGATGCCGGCCTCGAAGCAGGCGGCTTCGGCGTCCGTGGGTGTCGTGTCTGTGGACATGTACGGGCCCTCGCGTGCGGTCGGGAAGGGGGTTGCGATGCGAGTGGTGCTGTCCGATCGATGCCGTGGTGTCCAGTCCAGGCCCCGAAAGGGGCGTATGACACTCTCGACCGCGCTGGGGTCGAACCGCATGGTACTTATCGACGCTGCCCCTCACACCGAACGAATGGCACAGTCAGTCCTGCTCACGGGGGCTGCGGGGCGGGTCGGAACGGCCATCCTCGGCGGCCTCGCAGACGACTACGAGTGGCGGTTGCTCGATCGCGATCCGCCGACCGGCGACCAGCCGGGCGAGTTCGTCGTCGCAGATATCACCGACGACGAGGCCGTCCGCGAGGCGATGGAGGGCATCGACGTCGTGATCCACCTCGCAGGCGACCCGCGGCCGGAAGCGCCGTGGAACAGCGTCCTGACCAACAACATCGACGGCACCCAGACGGTCTTCGAGGCCGCCGTCGACGCCGGCGTCGAAACGGTCGCCTTCGCCTCGTCGAACCACGCCGTCGGCAACTACGAGACCGACGAGCGCACGCCCGAGATGTACCGTGCCCACGACGAGTATCTCCTCGACGGCACCGAACTCCCGCGGCCGAGCAACCTCTATGGCGTCTCGAAAGCCGCCGGCGAAACCCTCGGACGCTACTACCACGACGAACACGACCTCTCAGTCGTCTGCGTTCGCATCGGTAATCTCACCGAGGGCCACCCACCGATCGATTACGAACGTGGACAGGCGATGTGGCTCTCCTACCGAGACTGTGCACACCTGTTCGACCGCTGTATTCAGGCCGACTACGACTACGAGATCGTCTACGGCATTTCGGATAACGACCGCAAATACTACTCGATCGATCGCGCTCGCGAGGTTCTCGACTACGACCCACAGGACAACTCCGCTTACTACGATGGCGAGGAACGGGTCCTCGAACCCGACGCCTGAACGGAGCCGACGCTCGCACCTGCCTCCGTCGTTCGATTAGAATAACCCTTCAACGTCTTTCTCGCGCGCCTGTCGTCGGCCGACGTGTTCTTTGAGCCGCTGGAAAACGATCCCCCGATGCTCGTCTTCGCGAACGAAATCGAACAGCAATGTAATGAACTGGCTGGCGTCGTCACCTGCCTCGAGATCCCGCCGCGCGTACGCTCGTGCCTGCGCGATCGGCTCCGACTCGTACCCGAACTCCTCGGCGAGGACGACCGCCGCGATCGCCGTCGGCCCGATGTCGAGGTCCGATAGCGTCGGCGTCGTCCCCTCGTGTTCGAGCACGACCGGCGGTCGTCGTTCGATCCGTTCCGGATCGGCCGCAAGCCCCTCGAGGAACGATCGAACGGGATCGAGGTATAGTCCGCGATACCCGGCCGGCAACCCCGCGAGGTACTCCCGAGCACTCTCAGCGAGGCCGACGGCACCTGCCCAGTTTCGCTCGCGGGCGTGGTACACCGCGCCGCTGTACTGTATGAGACCGTGCAGCAGGCGTTCGTCATCGCTGCCCGCCTCGAGGTCGAGCCAGTGATCCTCCCAGGCGTCGTGGGCGGCGTCGTAGTAGCCGTCGTTGAAGATCGCGACGCCGGCCCGGAGGTGATCGCGCATAGTCTCAGTTGAGCCTCGAGCCTCGAGAACGTGACGAAACCGCCGACCACTGTCGAGACGGGCATCCGCCCACACCGGGAGCGAGACGCCGATCACTGAGGTGTCGTCGGCAGGCGTCCGCCCGGCAGGGCAAAAGCCACAACCACAGATCGATGACAGAGTCAGCCGATTATTCTCCGCCACCGGCAGGGCGGGACTCAGTGTGAGGGGCTGTCTCGATATTGGTATGATGGTATTTCCGTTCGACAGCGAACAGCCGCTCTCTCGTAAGCAGCTAATACTGTCGGATACCAGCCCGTGAGGGGTCGGTCGGGTCTTGCGTGCAGTCGGTATCTCCGTATCGTCCGACAGTAATACGGCCACTCGTACATCGAGAGCACGCCACTCACCACGCGAAACTGACCACTCAGCCGTCGAACCCTGGCTCGAATCGGAACGTCCCGTTGCGCTGGACGACCGTGCCGTCGATCTCGATCCGGGACTCTTCGCTGACGTCGGTGATCAGGTCGACGTGGACCGCCGAGTCGTTGCCGGACTCGCCATCGGGGAGACAGGCATCGTAGGCCCGGCCGAGCGCGAGGTGAACGGTGTCGCCCATCTTCTCGTCGAAGAGGATGTTGTCCGTATACCGATCGATCCCGCGGTTCATCCCGATCCCGAGCTCGCCGAGTCTGCACGCACCCTCGTCCGTCTCGAGGATGTCGCCGATCACTGCTTCGCCCTGGTCGGCATCGTAGTCGACGACCTCGCCGTCCGCGAACTCGAGGCGGACAGTTTGGACGGACTCGCCCCGCAGCGTCATCGGCACGTCGAAGGTTACTGTCCCCTCGGTCCCAGCGGGTGCGGTAAAGACCTCGCCGCTTGGCAGGTTATGCGAGTCGTACGCAACCGAAGCGGCGCTGTTGACCGCCGTGCGGCCGTCGATTTGCATGGTCAGATCGGTTCCGTCCGAGACGAGGCGCACCTCGCTGCCGTCATCAAGGAGGTCCTTGAGTTGGGCCATCTCCTCGGCGAGTGACTCCCAATCCCGAAGGATCGCATCGTAGGCGAAGTCTCGGTACTCCTCGTAGGCCATGTTCGCCTGCTGAGCCAGCGACCGCGTCGGATGGACCGTCGACACCCAGCGAGTATCCAGTCGCGTCTCGCGAATCTCACGTCGGGCATTGTTGTACGCCCGACGCTGCTCGCCGGGAACGTCGGCCGTCGCGCTCGTGTTCCGTCCACCGCCAAGCGAGAGGTAGACATCGGCGTTCTCGAGTAATGCGCGTTCGTGAGTCGGATTCGCGTCGAAGTCGCCGTCGTGAGCGCGGAGATACGCTCGCGTAATCTCGCCCGAACTGTAGGTCGCAAGCAAGTTCGCCCCGCGTTCCCCCAGCGCTTTGGCGACGGCGACTGCCAACTCGTGGGCGTCCGGACCGACCGACAGGACGACGTTGTCGCCCGCTTCGACGCGAGCGCTCCAGTCGACCAGTACCGCGGCGTGTTCGCGTACGCGTTCGTCCATGGGTATGACTCTCGAGGGAGCTACTAAACGCTCCCCGTTCGGTTTGCGCTTTCGCTCACGATCACCAGCGACTCATACTACTGGACAGCAGTCAATACGACGCCGGTCGCGAATTTGCGGCCGTCACCTGCGGGGACGGCCACATACATGCGACCGGCGTCACGTCGTTCTGTCCGGCAGTATCAGACGGAACGCGTGTCGGTGGCGCCGACTCCCTCGCGCGAGCGCACGACCGAGACGATCGCGTAGACGATCGGCGTATCGAGGAGGGCGATCACGAATTTCAGGAGGTACTGACCCACCATCAGCGAGAGCACGACATCGGTCGGAAGTACGGCACCAACGCCCAGGATCGCCGGTGCGATAGCGAACGCGACCGAGACGAAAATGACGGTATCGATCGCCTGGCTGCTCGCCGTCGAGACGATGTTGCGAAGCCAGAGTTTTTCAGAGCCCGTGTACTCCCGAATTCGGTGGAAGACTATCACGTCCCAGTTCTGGCTCACGATATACGCGAGCAGACTGCCGAGGACGATGTTCGTCGACGCACCGAGGACCGTCGCGAACTGTCCAGCAGTACTCGGGTCGGCCGCTGGCGCAGCGATCGTCGACCAGACGAGTCCGAGAACGACGAAATTCAGCACGAATCCCACGTTGACGACGATCTGGCCTGCACGCCGACCGTACAATTCGGTATAGCAGTCGCTTGCAAGGAATGTGAGTGCGTACGCAAGTGCTGCCCCGGGTAACGCGAGTTGAGCACCCGTTACTGGGAGCGACAGAGGGAGTTCGAACGCCAGTACCTTCGACGCGGTTACCTGCGCGGTCACGAGCGCCGTGACGAAGAGCCCGATCAAGCCCACTTGCGCGACTGTCGGCGCTCTCTGCGTCCGTGTATGGGTCATACTGATAGTATCCAGTGGACTGCCCTAAGCGGTGCTGTTCTAAACGAAACGCAACGCGAGTTCACAGCCCCACCATAGGTAGGGTAAATCGCGTTACACATTCGAGAGCGCCAGCAGCGATGCCACCGCTATAACGGACCTGCTCCCGCCTCGATCCGGCAGCAAACCCAAGCTCAATCGGCTCATCGCGACTGACTTGAGACTGTTTCTGGACGATCACCAGATTCGCACTCCGATAAAACCGACAGAACTGGCCTGCAGTCGCTTGTTTCCGTCTCCAAACGAAGAAGCTGTTCCAGCAGTACGACGGGTTGTGAGCCACCTCAGGCAGCCAACACGTCTGTTTCTCGAATCGCGATCCTATTAGGAATTTAGAACAGTCGAATCCATCTTTTTCTTCGCCATTCATCCTGCGATCATTGGATACGAGATGTTATTATTTTTGCTTCGATATATATTCTATAACACAACTGTTATACGTATCAGGGGCTTCTCTTGGATTGCAATGGCGAAAGGAAACGTTGATTTCTTCAACGACACAGGCGGCTACGGTTTCATTTCGACGGACGACGCGGACGATGACGTTTTCTTCCACATGGAAGACGTTGGCGGTCCGGACCTCGAAGAAGGCACAGACATCGAATTCGATATCGAACAGGCCCCCAAGGGCCCCCGCGCCACCAACGTCACCCGCCTGTAACACGGCTTTTCACGTTCGGTAACGGGTTTTCACAGTCGATTATTTTTCTTCAGCGTCTAGCGACCAGGAGTCGCTGGCGAGCGTGTTCACGACGGTCAGAGCTGCTGTATTGCCATCCACCGAGTACCACAGACTGTTGGTGAGTGGTACTTTATGACTCGAATAGATAGTTCATTAATTCAGATAGTGACTTCAACGTGTCTGTGTCGTCTACTGAATAGTCCGTATAAGCACGTAACTGGCTTTAACTCGTTGTTACTGCATGAAACCAGCGTGATGAATACGATTGCCATAGTTAGCCCTGCGAAACGTGTGCGGAACGGTTGATACGAAATCGATAACAAATAGTCGGGTTCCCGTTCGTTCACTCGAGGATACGATGGACGATCTAACAGGGTTTCAACGAGACCTGCTGTACGTGATCGCAGGGGCTGATCAGCCGTCCGGTCAAGACGTGAAGGATGAGGTCGAGACGTATTACAACAGTGACATCAACCACGGACGGTTGTATCCGAATCTTGACACCCTCGTCAACAAGGAACTCGTCGAGAAAGGACAGCTCGATCGGCGGACCAATTACTACGAGATCAGTGATCGCGGACGGCAAGCAATCGAGGAGCGTCGGGAATGGGAACAACAGTATCTCAACGACTGATACGATCTGCTGTACCGATGTCCCGGTGTACCCGCAGAGCGGTGGCGGGCTCACCGGAAATGACTAGCAGTAGTCCGTATGAGCGGCCCCTGCGAGTTCTCACCCCCTGATCAAGCATATAGGTCAAACTGTAGTTGTCCATACTGAACGCGGAGACACGTCACTGAAAACCACATAAAGTGAACGGATCGTCCAATACAATGATTAGTTGATACAGCTACTGTGCAGACTTGCGTGGAGGAAACTTCGAGACAGATGGGACCAACGATGAGTACCGATCCAGCCTCGAGAGTGAAGTGAGCACCACACAGCAGTAGCTGTGTGGAAACAATATGAATGAAAGCGGCGAAACGAGTTTCCCAGAGGGTCGCCCACTCCAGTACTCACCGTAACGCAGGCGAGCTTATCTTCCGTGTTCGGGATGGGTACGGGAGGAACCTCGCCGCTATGGCCGCTGTAATGCCGATCGGCGGAATCGAACCGCCGTCAGACCACGATCGGTGGATGATGACCGTATTGGTCGATATGAGTGGAGGCGGCGAAACGAGTTTCCCAGAGGGTCGCCCACTCCAGTACTCACCGTAACGCAGGCGGGCTTATCTTCCGTGTTCGGGATGGGTACGGGAGGAGCCCCGCCGCTGTGGCCGCCGTAACGCCGACCAGCGGAATCGAACCGCCGTCATTCCAATATCGGTGGTGTGTCCAAGACCGTTGTATACGTGTAGTCCAGTTTGCGTCCGGACCCGTTCGCGCGTCACGGATCCAATGCGATTGTAGTTATGAGTGTGTGGCTTGGCCGATTAGTGCTCGCGGACTCAACACCTCGTTGCCTTGGTGCGTACATCCCGAGTCTATCGATCTCGTCTTCTACGAGTGGCCTCGGTGGTATCTCTTTTTCAGGTGGGTTTCGAGCTTAGATGCGTTCAGCTCTTACCCCGTGGTGCGTCGCTGCCCGGCACGTGCTCTTTCGAACAGCCGGTACACGAGTGGCACCCATTCGTAGTTCCTCTCGTACTATACGAACGTTCCCGTCAGATACCGTAACACCCCCAATAGATAGCAGCCGACCTGTCTCACGACGGTCTAAACCCAGCTCACGACCTCCTTTAATAGGCGAACAACCTCACCCTTGCCCGCTTCTGCACGGGCAGGATGGAGGGAACCGACATCGAGGTAGCAAGCCACCCGGTCGATATGTGCTCTTGCGGGTGACGACTCTGTTATCCCTAAGGTAGCTTTTCTGTCAGCAATTGGCCGCATCAAGCAGCCTAATTGGTTCGCTAGACCACGCTTTCGCGTCAGCGTCCGTCGTTGTGCCGGACACTGTCAGACTTCCGTATGCTCTTGCGCTCTTCCCCGCGTCTCTGACACGGGTGAGGAAATCTTGGGGCGCGCCCGATATCTTTTCAGGCGCGTACCGCCCCAGTCAAACTGCCCGGCTACCAGTGTCCTCCGCCAGGAGTGAGAGTCGCAGTCACCATCGGGTAGTATTTCAATGCTGGCTCGGTGGCCCGCTAGCGCGGGTACCTGTGTAATGCCTCCTACCTATGCTGCACAATGGCGACCACGTCTCAGTGACAGCCTGCAGTAAAGCTCTATAGGGTCTTCGCTTCCCCTTGGGGGTCTCCAGACTCCGCACTGGAACGTACAGTTCACCGGGCCCAACGTTGGGACAGTGGCGCTCTCGTTGATCCATTCATGCAAGCCGCTACTGAAGCGGCAAGGTACTACGCTACCTTAAGAGGGTCATAGTTACCCCCGCCGTTAACAGGTCCTTCGTCCCCTTGTACGGGGTGTTCAGATACCTGCACTGGGCAGGATTCAGTGACCGTACGAGTCCTTACGGATTTGCGGTCACCTATGTTGTTACTAGACAGTCGGAGCGCCCGAGTCACTGCGACCTGCCCCATTGCGGGGCAGGCATCCCTTATTGCGAACGTACGGGACTAACTTGCCGAATTCCCTAACGTCGGTTGCTCCCGACAGACCTTGGCTTTCGCCGCCACGAGTACCTGTGTCGGATCTCGGTACGGACAGTGTGCTCGCCTTTTCACGGGCTCTAGGTTGACCTGACTTGCGCTATCCTGCCATTCGGTCGCTTCGTGCCATTACGGCTTCCACGAACTTCGACAGTTCGACCGGGCGAAAGCCCGGCTCAGGCGGCCCCAAAGCGTTGGCTTTGAGTGCACACTGGCATAGGAATGTTAACCTATTTCCCTGTTGTCAGCTTCGACTTACGGGCTGACTTAGGACCGGCTAACCCTCAGCTGATCAGCATTGCTGAGGAACCCTTACTCGTTCGGCCGTCGGGGTTCTAACCCGACTAACGCTGCTACTATGACCAGGATTTTCGTTACTGAACGGTCCACACGAAATCTCTTCCGTGCTTCCACCCGAACAGAACGCCAACCTACGGGATCGTGTTGTGACACACGCCGCTAGGTCTCGGTGGTGGATTTGAGCCCCGATCATTTTGGGCGCCTCAAACCTCGGCCGGTAAGCTGTTACGCTTTTCTTAGAGGGTAGCTGCTTCTAAGCTCACCTCCCGGCTGTCTAGGGCTTGAGACCACCTTCGATCGCACTTAATCCACACTTGGGGACCTTAACCCAGCTCTGGGTTGTCTCCCTCACGGTACACAGGCTTACCCCGTGCACCGGACTCCCTGCGTCAAACGACGTTCGTAGGTTCGGAGTTGGACAGGGGGGCGCACTCCTCTCGGAGTGCGGTCCCCCAATCCGTCGCTCTACCCCACAAACTATCTCGGCAGAGGTGATGCTTCGACATCTTTCGGTTGGAACCAGCTGTTTCCGGACTCGATGGGCCTTTCACCCCTAGACGTAGATCACGAGAGGGTATTGTAGGACACCAACTCTAACAGGCCTCCACGTGCCTTTCGGCACGCTTCACCTTGTCCACGCCTAGATCGTCCGGTTTCGGGTCGTGCCCGTTTGACTCCCCGCGCTTGAACACGGCGGCCCTCGCACATAGTGCTGCGGCCATGTCGGTTTCCCTTCGCCTTCCTCGATAATCGAGTTAGACTCGTCAAACAGGCACACTCCCTGGTTCGTTTTTCAAAACGTACGACAGAACACCGGCTTCCCAAACTGCTTACTACAGGTTCGCACCTGATTCATTATGTCCGGGACCTTGTGTGCCCTGTCGCTCCATCGCCAACTGATTTCACGCCCTATTGCACCTCCCTTCGTGGGGTGCTTTTCAGCGTTCGCTCACGCTACTTGTTCGCTATCGGTCTTGAGGAGTGTTTAGTCTTCGCGGTCGATGCCCGCGATCTTCACGAGGGATATCCAACCCCCGATACTCTGGAGCTGACTCGTTCCGTACTTGTCGACAATACGGGACTGTCACCCTGTTTCGTGCTCTGTTCCAAGAGACTTCGTGTCGACGTTCGGGAAGTGATCGTCAGTCCGAACACCACATTGCCTGACGGCTTCGGTTTGGACTGTATCGCGTTCATTCGCCATTACTAACGACATCGCGTTTGCTTTCTTTTCCTGTCGATACTAAGATGTTTCAATTCTCGACGTTCCCCATTGCGCGAAGCAATTGCGGTGGGGATTCCCATTCGGAAATCCTGAGTTCTTCGCCTCCGTGCGGCTCCCTCAGGCTTATCGCAGCTTGGCACGTCCTTCTTCAGCTCTCAAGCCGAGCGATCCACCAGCTGGCACAGTAGCCACGTTCATCGGATCGGCGTTGCGACAGAGTCGCAACATCGTGACCCGGGAACGGGTCCAGTGGACGCCTGGACTACACGTACACACGGTCTCATCTGCACGCCAGTAGACAGCTGGCCTGCATTAACCCTTCCCAGCCACACTTACGCGGGCTGGTGCATCGGTTCGGTCGTACTCCCTCATCAAGCCGTCCCCCACTTAAGGGGCACGATTCGATGAGCAGTACGAAGCATGGACCCACAGGGATTCGAACCCTGGGCATCCTCCTTGCAAAGGAGGCACTCTCCCACTGAGCTATGGGCCCACGTCCACCCAAACGGGCGGACAGAGATTGCGTTAGCCTTGGTAGTTCTAAGGTGCCCGATCGGCCACTCGGTGGTCGATCGAACGTGCGGAAAACCGCTAAGGTGGGCCAGGCGCGATGGCCTGGTCCCGGTCTGTGGAGGTGATCCAGCCGCAGATTCCCCTACGGCTACCTTGTTACGACTTAAGCCCCCTTGCGGAGCCCAGATTCGACCTCGGAATCGAGGCCTCATCCGGACCCCACTCGGGTGCTTTGACGGGCGGTGTGTGCAAGGAGCAGGGACGTATTCACCGCGCCCTTCTGAGGCGCGATTACTACCGAATCCAGCTTCATGAGGGCGAGTTTCAGCCCTCAATCCGAACTACGACCACGTTTCGGAGATTAGCGTCCCCTTTCGGGGTTGCATCCCACTGTCGTGGCCATTGTAGCCCGCGTGTCGCCCAGCACATTCGGGGCATACTGACCTACCGTTGCCCGTTCCTTCCTCCAGTTTGGCACTGGCAGTCCTCCTAATGTACCCAACCACCACAAGGGTGTTGCTGGCAATTAGGAGTGCGGGTCTCGCTCGTTGCCTGACTTAACAGGACGCCTCACGGTACGAGCTGACGGCGGCCATGCACCTCCTCTCAATGGCTCCAGTAAGGTCATCAACCTGACGTTCACTGCACATTGTCGATGCTGGTGAGATGTCCGGCGTTGAGTCCAATTAAACCGCAGGCTCCTCCGGTTGTAGTGCTCCCCCGCCAATTCCTTTAAGTTTCATCCTTGCGGACGTACTTCCCAGGCGGTCTGCTTCACGGCTTCCCTACGGCACACCACAGGCTCGTAGCCTGTGGCACACCTAGCAGACATCGTTTACAGCTCGGACTACCCGGGTATCTAATCCGGTTCGTGACCCGAGCTTTCGTCCCTCACCGTCGGATCCGTCTTTCCAGAGCGCTTTCGCCACCGGTGGTCCGTCCAGGATTACGGGATTTCACTCCTACCCCGGACGTACCCTCTGGATCTTCCGGTCCCAAGCCACACAGTCTCCACCGGACGCCCGCGCGTTGAGCGCGCGGATTTCCCGATAGACTTGCGTGGCCAGCTACGGACGCTTTAGGCCCAATAAGAGCGGTCATCACTCGTGCTGCCGGTATTACCGCGGCGGCTGGCACCGGTCTTGCCCAGCACTTATTCGTGTACCTCCTTACGGTACACAAAAGCGAGGACTATATGCCCTCGCACCTGGAGTCCCCTTATCGCACTTTCGTGCAGTGTAAAGGTTTCGCGCCTGCTGCGCCCCGTAGGGCCCGGTATCTTGTCTCAGATACCGTCTCCGGGCTCTTGCTCTCACAACCCGTACCGATTATGGGCACGGTGGGCCGTTACCCCACCGTCTACCTAATCGGCCGCAGCCACATCCTATGGCGCCGGAGCGTTTCTGACTCTCGCCACTTCCAGGCTGAGAGTCGTATTCCGGATTAGCCTCAGTTTCCCGAGGTTGTCCGGATCCATAGGGTAGTTTGGCCACGTGTTACTGAGCTATCTGCTACGAGTCTCAACTCGTACAACTAGCATGGCTAAATCGGACTCCAATAGCAATGACCTCCGGCAGGATCAACCGGAATGTAATGCTCTTCCCCAGCGAAGCTGGGGGAGTTGGCGGTGAATGTAAATACACTCACACATGGGTCCACACGTTCGCTGACGCAGATCAAACGACCGATCGGGCGTCACCGAACTACCAAGGCTAACATCAGATCCCATCTGTACGGCGGACCGCAGGGGTGGAATCCTCATTTCCTTCGGACGTATTTGTAGGCCATCAGGGGTACATAACCCCTTCGAACCTGAACCGTCCGAGCCGACGGCGCGTGTCATCCACGCCGCCTGCTTCTTCGTATATAATCACAATCGCTGACCACTACTTAAGGCCTACGAACCGAGACTTCAAAGAGAGAGAATACCATACAGAAGGAATGGACAATATTCAGTTCTAGTTGCCAGTAATTCGATAATTCGTCCGGTCTGTATCGAGCAAGGGCAGGCGTTCTGACGATTGGAGTCTACTATCGATGGCTGAGGACCGTGCCAAGTGGCTAACATGACTATTGATTTCAGTTTCGACAGATTCCGTCACGGAACGTCTTTACCCCAGGCGAGCGCGTGCAGAAATATGAACGTCGATATCGGGAACGCACTTGCAACAGTCGCAGCACCGGGCGTCTCGAGAGAATCACTCGAGCGACTGGACGATCACGTCGCAGCCGCCCACGAGCGCATCGAGCGCGGAATGGAAAATCAAGAGCACGGCTACGAAGCGCTGAATCTCCCCCAGCGAACCGACCCCGACGAGATTCGGACTGCGGTCGAGCCGATCGCTGACGCCGAGGTCTTGTTCACCGTCGGCATCGGCGGGAGCTCACTCGGAGCGGCAACGATCACGAACGCACTCGAGTCGGACACCGAGACGGTCTTCCTGGACAACGTCGACCCCGAGTGGATCACGAGCCATCTCGAGCGCGTGTCTCTCGACAACGCGGCGATCAACGTGGTCTCGCGGTCGGGGACGACGGCAGAGACGCTCGCGAATTTCTTGGTCGTGCGCGAGGCCTTCGAATCGGCTGGTGTCGACTGGACCGAGCGGACGATCGTTACGACCGGCGATTCCGGACCGCTTCGTGATCTGGCAGACCGTCACGATCTTCCCGCACTGAAGGTTCCCGACGGTGTGCCGGGACGGTTCTCGGCGCTTTCTGCCGTCGGTATGGTCGCCGCGGCCGTCTGTGGCCACGATCTCGAGGCACTGCTCGAGGGTGCGGCCGCCGAGGCCGAGACCCTCTCGGGATCGTTGTTCGAGTGCCCGGCCTACGCCTACGGCGCGACCGCGTACGCGTTAGACGAACGCGGCGCGGGCGTGAACGCGATGATGCCGTATGCGGAGTCGCTCGAGACTTCTGCCGAGTGGTTCGCCCAGCTGTGGGCCGAGAGCCTCGGCAAGGACGACCTCGGACAGACGCCGGTTCGAGCGCTTGGCGTCACCGATCAGCACTCACAGCTACAACTCTATCGCGCGGGCCCGCGCGATAAACTCGTCACGTTCGTCACGACACAGGAGGAAACCGACCGACAGATTCCGGATACAGACGTTGCGGAGCTGTCGTATCTGGGTGATGCGACGCTTGGCGAGTTGCTCGAGGCCGAGTTCGAAGCCACGGAAGCGAGCCTCGCGGCTGCCGGCCGGCCGAACGTCCGCATCGAACTCGAGCGCGTCGACGAGTACGAACTCGGCGGCTTGCTCTACGGACTGGAAGCCGCCTGCGTGCTCGCGGGCGAACTCTACGGCGTCAACACCTTCGAGCAGCCGGCCGTCGAGTGGGCAAAGAAGGCGACGCGCGGATTGCTCGGTGGTGGGGAGTTCGAAGAGGCCGAGGCGGTCGCCGACAAGACCGAACTACGAGTCGAACGATAATCGAACGCAGCATGCGCTCACCAGCTGTCATCCGGTTGCGGTGAGCCTATGAGTCCTCGCACGAACACTGAGGTATGACCGAAACCGCACGGGCCGATGACGCCGGCCCAATCTCCTCCAGCGTGATTCCCGGCCTCGGGACCGCCCTCGCGGGGATCACGATGGTCGCCATGCTCGTTCCCGTTCGGCGTGGTGTCGACGACCCGGTCGTCTGGGCGGGCGTCGGGTTCGCCGCCGCTGCCGTCCTCGCCTTTCTGATTCGTCGACACGGCGGTATCGATCGGACGATCGGTGGCTCGATCGCTGCCATTTCGGGTGTCGCCGTTGTCGTGCTCGCCGGCTACGCCCTGAATCAGGGGACGATGGGCACAGTATCTATCCCGGCAGTCTCGTCGTCGATACCGATCGTCTTCGTTGCCTTCGTAACTGCTGGGTTGACCACCGGCATCGGCGTCGCGGACTTCTTCGGAATTGGCGTGAGCGGACTGAAACGGCGGGCACAACAGGTGGTCGTGTTCACCGGGGTCGGCTTTGCCGGTCTCTTTGCGCCCTACCTGACGACGCCCATCCTCGTGCTTCCGGTGTTGCCGTTTGTCGATTCGTTTTCAGAGATCCAGAGTACCCTGGTCAATCAGGTCGTCGGCCAGCTCGGCATGGCGTTGGGAACGGTACTCGTAGTCGGTGCCGTTCTCAAATTCATGGATCGAGATCTGTCGTTTCTCGATCTCCGGCGGCCGACGCTGCGGGATCTCGCCTGGATCATCGGGGGGATCGTCGTGCTCTTTGGCGTCCTCTATGGGATTTCGATCCTCATGGAGCTGATCGGCGTCGAGAGTGCAGACCACGCGACGACCCAGAGTGCCGAGAAGGAGCCAGAGATGCTGCTGGTGTTGATCCCGCTTGCGATCCTGATCATTGGCCCGTTCGAGGAACTACTCTATCGGAACGTGATCCAGAAGGCGCTGTACGAGACGTTCTCGCGTGCCGGTGCCGTCGTCGTAGCCAGCGTCATCTTCGCCGCCGTCCACGTCCTCGCATACAGCACTGCCGGACTGGGCGCGGTGATTGCCAGTCTTGGCACCATCTTCGGGCTCTCGATCGTGCTCGGCGTGATCTACGAGCGAACGAACAATCTCGTGATGCCGGCGCTGGTCCATGGCATCTACAACGCGGTCGTCTTTACGAACCTCTACTTTCTGGTCGGCTGAAGACGACCGACTTGAGGACGCCTATGAGGGGTTCTTTCGGGCCAGTTCCGACCCGCAGATCGGACAGCGGTCTTTCTCTTCGTCGAACTCGCGGCCACAGCCCTGACACTGGAACGTCCAGTGGCGCTGTTCGTCGATCCCTTCGCGGGCAATCACTTCGACGTCGACGTTGAGTTTCTCCGCGACGTTTTGCATCGCGTAGTCGTCGGTCACGAGGACGCCGTCGAGTTCGAAACTCGCCGCGATGAGCCGAACGTCGGTTTCCGACAGGACATCGAGATCACCGGACTCGCGGGCCGCCCGCTGGACCTTCTCGGTGGTATCGTCGTTGGGAATGTGAATGTGCATTCCGGAGCCTTCCATCGCGTCGTAGCGATAGGCGCTCTCGTCTTTGAGTTCCTCGCGGACGAGCGGGATCGTCGCAGTCTGTTCTGTCGTGTGGAAGTCGTGAATAAAAGCCGAGGAGTCGAGAACGTACATACCGTTAGCGCTGGACGACGATGTAGTCTTTCACCGCTTGGACGCGGTTGACGGGAACGAGGAAGTGACCGGCGTCGTCGAGGTCGAAGTCGACGGCGCGCCGAGAGACCTCTTCGTCTGGCTCGATGACGAGATCGTTCAGCTTCCCTGATTTGAGATCCATCGTAATGTTGTAGAGCAGTCCGAGCTCGGTGCCGTCGGTACCCATGACGGATTTCCCCGAGAGGTTTTCAGCGAGTATATCGCTCATGCATACCCGTACTTACTAATCGGTATTAAAACCATGGAGACGGCATGAAACAGGCCGTCTCCAGGCGTGTCGCCAGCGGACAGCGCTCCCGTGAGCAAGGGACTCGAGTGGAACCGGATCGAACCGCCGAGATCGGCCAGCGACCGATCGATAGCCCAATAGCAGCGGCAACGACCGCCGGAACCGCGATGACGATGGGTTTAACTACGGCGATACGGACGATTTAGGTAAGACCTTCTCGGGTGGTTCATCATGTCGGACACGGATACACGCGACCCCACATCCCTCAGAACGCCGATCGTCGCCGTCCTCGGACACGTCGATCACGGCAAGACAAGTCTCCTCGATAAGATCCGCGGCTCCGCGGTCATCGAGGGCGAAGCAGGCGCGATCACCCAGCATATCGGCGCGACCGCCGTGCCGCTGGATATTATCTCCACGATCGCGGGCGATCTCGTCAATCCGGACGACTTCGATCTCCCTGGCCTCCTCTTTATCGACACGCCGGGTCACCACTCCTTTACCACGCTTCGATCCCGTGGGGGCGCGTTGGCCGACATCGCCATCCTCGTCGTCGACGTCAACGACGGTTTCCAGCCCCAGACGCTCGAGGCCTTAGACATCCTCAAACGCTCGCAGACACCGTTTATCGTCGCGGCGAACAAGATCGACACCGTCCCCGGCTGGAACGCGAAGGAAGATTCGCCGATCAACGACACCTACGAGTCTCAGTCCGATCGCGTCCGCGAGCGCTTAGACGAGAGCCTCTACGAGATCATCGGCAACCTCTCGGACGAGGGCTTCTCCGCCGATCTGTACTGGCGCGTCCAGAACTTCCAGCGCAACGTCGGCGTCGTCCCCGTCTCGGCGATGACCGGCGAGGGGGTCCCCGACCTCCTGACGGTCATGATGGGACTGTCCCAGCGCTACATGAAAGAAGAAATGGAGATCGACGTCACCGGCCCCGGTGTTGGCACCGTCCTCGAGGTCAAAGAGGAGAAAGGCTTCGGGACGACGATCGACACGGTCCTCTATGACGGCACGATCCGCGCGGACGACCAGATCGTCGTCGGTGGGATGAACGAACCGATCGTCACCGACGTGCGCGCGTTGCTTCAGCCCCGTCCCCTCGCGGAGATCCGTACCGAGAGCCGCTTCGAGAAAGTCGAGGAGGTCTCGGCTGCCTCGGGGATCAAGATCGCCGCACCGGAACTCGCAAACGCGATGGCCGGCGCGCCGGTCCGCGTCGTCCGTGACCGCGACATCGACGAGGTCATCGAAGAAGTGCAGGCCGAACTCGCCGATATCGCCGTCGACACCGCCGAGGAGGGCGTCGTCGTCAAAGCCGACACGCTCGGCAGCCTCGAGGCGATGGCCGACGCCTTAGACGAGGCGGAGGTTCCGATCGTCCGCGCGGAGGTCGGAGACGTCGCCCCGCGGGATGTCTCGGTCGCCTCGACGGCCGAAGACGGCAAACAGAAGGCCATTCTCGGGTTCAACGTCGATGTCCTCGACGACGCCGAGCAACGCGCGGAGATCGAGGACGTGACGATCTTCACCGACGAAGTCATCTACCAGCTCATCGAGGAGTACGAGGAGTACGTCGAAGGAATCGAGAAGGCCCAACAGGACACCATCCTCGAGAACATCACACGCCCCTCTCGGTTCCGGATTCTGCTCGACCATACCTTCCGCCAGAACGACCCTGCAGTCGTCGGCGTCGAGGTCAATGCGGGGACGATCCAGAATAACGCAAACGTCGTCAAGTTCGAGGGCAACGAACCCAACCGCGTCGGCCAGGTCAAGGGGATTCAGGAACAGGGCGAAGACGTCGACGAGGCCCGCGCGGGTAACCGTGTCTCGGTCGCCATCGACGGCCCGACCGTCGGCCGCCAGATCGAGGAGGGCGACGAACTCTGGATCGAAATTCCAGAGAAACACGCGAAGATCTTAGAACAGGAACTCGCCAGCGAGATTCCCGGCGACGAACTCGAGGCGCTGAACATGTATCTCGACAAGCAGCGCAGCCGGGACCCCTTCTGGGGCAAGTAGTCGACTGGTCGCCACCCTCTGTTTTGCACGTAAGTCGGGCGCTCACTCGATAGTCTGCTCGAGTCGAACCTGTGCCCCACCCTCGATCTCTGTAAGCGGTTCGGTCTCGGTGACCCGTGCGACGACGTTTACAGGCGAGGCAGCCCGTGGCTCGTCGTCCTCGCTGGCGAGCGTCGGCCCCCAGAACAGACAGAGGACGTTCCCGGTCGGCCAGTATGCGATCGCACCCTCGGGAACGACCTCGCGAGCGTTTTCCGCCGACACGTCAATCGGGACATCGAAATAGAGTTCGTCACCCCAGCGCGTGGCCTCGCCCGCGACGGGCAGTGTGTCCGCGAGTGCAGCCTTCGTTTCGGGTGCGTCGTCGGTCCAGTTCGCCTCGAGTTCGCGGCCGTCAACGATGACTCGGAGATCGGTCATAGCGGCCCAACGAACGGGGTGTACTTCTACCCATCTCTCGAGATCCTGTGCGCAGACGCACCCACGCGAGTTCCCGCCCGGCACCTGCCCCGAGAAGCGTTAACCGCGGGAATAGATCTAGCTTCGGATATGCTCGCACAACTTCGCCAGTACAAACACGAAGAGGTCCAGTTCGACGACAACCGGACGACCGGCGAATCGCAGACCGAAGACACGGTCAACCCGAACGCAGAGGACTACTTCGGAACGGACATGGACGACCTCGACATCGAGACGTGGGACACGGTCGAGTACGAAGGCGATCCGATTCAGCGCCGCGCTCTCACGATCGACGGCGTCACCGCCGTCTCGGTCCCGGACGACTCGCTCGAGGAAGACGAGTCAGCTCTGCCCGGCCACACGATTCAGATTCGGACTCCGGGCGACATGGAGACGATCGCGAACGCTGAGATCGTCGAAATTCAGGACGAGCAACCATAAGCAGCGACGACCGCGAAGACCCACGTGGCGCTGGCTGGCAGGAGTCGTCGCGGATCATGAAGCGCGCGTCGTGTAAGTTCACCGCTGACGAGGGATGATAACCTCTGTCGGTGGCGGTTCGCTCCCGAAATCGTTTTCAAGCGGTCGCGCTCACACTCGGTATGCCGACGGAATCGGACACTCATTATGACCCCTCGCTGGGGAACAAGTTCATCTTCGTCACCGGCGGCGTCATGTCGGGACTCGGAAAGGGGATTACGGCCGCGAGCACCGGCCGACTCCTCAAAAACGCCGGGTTCGACGTCACCGCAGTGAAGATCGACCCGTACCTGAACGTCGACGCGGGAACGATGAATCCCTATCAGCACGGGGAAGTCTACGTCCTAGAGGATGGGGGCGAGGTCGACCTCGATCTGGGGAACTACGAACGGTTCCTCGACATCGACATGACCTCGGACCACAACATCACCACCGGGAAGACCTACCAGCACGTCATCGAGAAAGAACGTGCCGGCGACTATCTCGGGAAAACGGTCCAGATCATTCCCCACATCACCGACGACATCAAGCGGCGCATCCGTGAGGCCGCCGAAGGCACCGACGTCTGTATCATCGAAGTCGGTGGCACGGTCGGCGACATCGAGGGGATGCCCTACCTCGAGGCGCTGCGCCAGTTCGCCCACGAGGAACCCGAGGAGAACGTCCTCTTTACGCACGTTACCCTCGTTCCGTACTCGAAAAACGGCGAGCAAAAGACCAAACCGACCCAGCACTCGGTCAAGGAGGTCCGTTCGATCGGTCTCCAGCCCGACATCATCGTCGGCCGCTGTGAGGACCGACTCGACCCCGAGACCAAAGAGAAGATCGCCCTGTTCTGTGACATCCCGACCGAAGCGGTGTTCTCGAACCCGGACGTCGAGGACGTCTATCACGTCCCGCTGATGGTCGAGGAGGAAGGGCTCGATCAGTACGTTCTGGAACACTTCGGACTCGCCGACGAGGCACTGCCCGAGGGCGAGCGCGCAAACGGGTGGCGTGAGATCGTCACGACCGACAAGAACGACGAGGTCGACATCGCGCTGGTCGGCAAGTACGACTTAGAGGACGCGTACATGTCGATCCACGAGTCACTGAAACACGCCGGCTTCGAACTCGGTGCCGACGTGAACGTTCACTGGGTATCGGCCGACGAGATGGCCGACGGTCACGACGGCCAACTCGAGGACGTCGACGGTGTCATCGTCCCCGGTGGCTTCGGGATGCGCGGCTCCGAGGGCAAAATCGAAGCCGTTCGCTACGCCCGCGAGAACGACGTGCCGTTCCTGGGACTCTGTCTTGGTTTCCAAATGGCCGTCGTCGAGTACGCCCGGCACGTCCTGGGCCTCAAGGATGCCCACTCCGCAGAGATGGTCGAGGATACGCCACATCCGGTCATCGACATCCTGCCCGAACAGTACGAGGTCGAAGACATGGGCGGGACGATGCGACTGGGCGAGCACACGACCGTGATCGAACCCGAGACGCTGGCCTACGACCTCTACGAGGACACGTCCTGTACCGAGCGCCACCGCCACCGCTACGAGGTCAATCCAGAGTACTTCGATCAGTTCGAAGACGAACCGCTGACGTTCTCGGGCACGGCGGGCAACCGAATGGAGATCTTAGAGCACGAGGACCACCCGTTCTTCCTCGGGACGCAGTTCCACCCCGAGTACACGTCCCGACCCGGACAGCCGAGCCCGCCCTTCGTCGGGCTGGTCGAGGCCGTCCTCGAGCAGTCCACTGAGAGCGAGAGCGACGATGCAGACGCAGATACTGACACCGAAACCGAGGTAACCCACTGATGGTAGACACTGAGACGTTCGTTCCGGACGCAGTTGCAGAGATCGAAGACGAAATCGGCGACGCGAACGCCGTCATCGCCCTCTCGGGTGGTGTCGACTCCTCGGTCGCCGCCGCGCTGGCCTACGAGTCCATCGGCGACCAACTCACCCCAGTCTACGTCGACACCGGCCTGATGCGGAAAGGCGAGACAGAGCAGATCCGCGAGACGTTCGACTACATGGAGTCGCTGCGGATCGTCGACGCGAAAGACCGGTTCCTCGAGGCCCTCGCGGGCGTCACCGACCCCGAGGAGAAACGCGAGATCATCGGCGAGCAGTTCATCCGCGAGTTCGAGCGCGAAGCCAAAGACGCCGACGCCGACTATCTCGTCCAGGGGACGATCTACCCCGACCGCATCGAGAGCGAGGGCGGGATCAAGTCCCACCACAACGTCGGTGGCCTCCCCGATGTCGTCGACTTCGAGGGCATCGTCGAACCCGTCCGCGACCTCTACAAAGACGAGGTCCGTGAGGTCGCCCGCCACCTCGGACTCGACGAAATCGTCGCCGAGCGGATGCCGTTCCCCGGTCCCGGTCTCGCCGTGCGCGTGATTGGCGAAGTCACCGAGGAGAAACTCGAGGTCGCCCGCCACGCCTGTCACGTCGTCGAAGAGGAACTCGAGGAGTACGAGCCGTGGCAGGCGCTCGCAGCCGTTATCGGCAAAGCGACGGGTGTCAAAGGCGACAACCGCGTCCACGGCTGGGTCGTCTCCGTGCGCTCGGTCGAGTCCCGTGATGGCATGACCGCCCGCGCCCAGGAGATCGACTGGGACACCCTCCAACGGATCCAGTCCCGGATCACGGGCCAGAACGACAACGTCGCCCGCGTCGTCTACGACGTGACCCACAAACCGCCCGCGACTATCGAGTACGAATGAGCACGACTGCGATCGTCGCCGGCCCCGACGACGACGAGATCGGCGCGGCACTCGAGGCCGCCGGCGTGGATGTGACTCGTGTCGACGGCGTCATTACCCGGCCCCAACTCGAGGAGGCAGGCATCGTCGCGGCCAAGCTGTACGTCCTGACCGATGTCGATCAAGCGACGACGATCCCGATCGTCTGTGATCTGAACGACGAGGTTCGAACCGTCGTCTACGCTCGCGACACGGTCCCCGAGTTCGTCAAGGGACAGCTCGACCTCGCGATCGATCCGCAACTGATGGACGCGAGCGTCGTTGCCGACGAACTGACCGACTGAGACGGTCTGCTGTCACCGTCCGGCGCACCCGCGACAGTCGTGCGAGCGCGTCAGTCCACACGACGCGTGGCACTATTCACTATTTACCGCGTATAAACGTTCTCGAGAGCGATATCGGCAGTATAAATCCGATTTGAATTCGGCGGAACTCGGCGTAAGATCCGTATACCATCACCCCCGTTCAAGTGCGAGTCGCCGGTAGCCGTGTGTGGAGGTCGACGGGCAGACCCCACCGATGGCACCCACCACCTGTTCCCGCGACTTCCAGCAACCCCACCACAGCACCCTTCCCCACCACTGCCAATCGATTCTTGCTGACGCGGGCCCATCCCCACACCGGCTCGCGTCACACCCTGCGGTTCTGTGATGAACTCGAGGAGAGACAAGTCGATGCCGATCGTCCGTCCTGCTGACCGACAGTGATACTGAGACGAGCGTACGAGTCGACAGTTATCGAGTGTCGTCCTCGAGTCGCCGTAGCACCGGAATTTCGTCGCGCCGCTCGTCATTGAGCAGGTCCCAGTCGAGCCCGGCCGGCTGGTCGCTTCCCTCAGGTCGCACCACCCGCTCGGGCGTGACGACGAGGTCCATCGTGACGTCGTGAGCCGCGAGCGCGACGGCCTCGTCGATGACCTGCCGGTCGTGGACCGTCGTCGCGACAGGCGTTTCCTCGTCGACCAGTCCGAGTTCCCGGAGGACGGCGTACTCGAGGTCGCTGTATCCCTCACCCTTGCCGATGCGACCGCCGTCTTCCGTGACCGCCACGCTACCGGAGACGATCAGGTCAACGTGGTCGATCTCGTCCGGCCCGATTTGCTCGCCGTGTGTCGACGAGCCCGAGACAGTCGTCGCCGCGTCGTAATCCTCGAGGTCGTCGGGATCGAGTTTCAGGAAACACTTCTCGTCGCGAAGGCGGGGAACCGCCATGTAGACCGTCTTGCCCTCACGTAGCGCCCGCCGTCGGACGGGCAGTTGCGGCGCGTCGGGATTTGCTTTGATCGTCGTCGCTGACTCCCACTCCGGTTGTGCGGCCAGCCGGTCGGCGGCTTCGCTCGCTCCGGCGACGTTCGGAATCCGGCCGTGGGGCGGAAACGGAAAGCGGGCGACACCGCTTTCTTCGAGGTCGTCCCACACGCGTTCGCGAAGCGCCTGTTTTTCCATGTTCTCCCCGTAGTGCCTCGACCCTATAGTAGCAACTGAACGGAGTGACACACCCCTCTCGCACAACTCTCGCAGCCAAGTGCACACCGACGGGCAGCGGCTATGATCGCATCACCCGCCGTTGGCAACGGTCACTCCTCGTCGGTGTCGGTCCCACTGCTCGCGAGCGTTGCAAGTCGCTGTGCCTCGGGGACGATAATCGACTCACAAGCGATCCGTATGGCCTCACGGTCATTGGGAAGACAAAAGATCGGGACCCCATCGGAGATACCGCCCAAAGCGCGGCTCGAGACGATGCCGGTCCCCAACTCGTCGTAAGAGATGGCGTGAAAGAGATCGAGAAACGCCGGGAGGTCCTTGTCGAGCAACGGCCGAACCGCCTCGAGGGTCGCATCCCGCGGTTCGACACCCGTGCCGCCGGTTGTGACGACGATGTCCGCATCGTCGCGATCGACGAGCCGCGACACTTTCGACTGAACGTTGTCGTGGCCCCGCTGGATCAGTTCCCGCGTTACGATCTCGTGGCCCGCCATCTCGAAGGCTGCCACGATCGCTTCACCTGCATCGTCCTCTTCGAGCGAGGAGTCCGACGAGACCGTGACGACGGCTGTGCCGACCGCATCGGACTCGTCCGTCGAATCACTCATGGGTCGCGGTTGGGGCTCTGGCGGCAAAAGCGGTCCCCAGTCGATCACATCCGTCATACGGTCTGCGGTCACGACGTCCCGGTGCACCTGCACCTGCAGACCGGGTCGCGGGCCCGCCGGCGCTGACTGACAGGAGTCCGTCTCATAGGGGTTAGCATAGACCCTCATACGTTTCAGCGTGGCAGATCCTGGATACGTTGAAATCGGTGTGCAAGACGTAGAGGACAAACCTATCAAAGAAACCGTTCATCGGCTTGCTTTGATTGGATTGTTGACTTCGATGCGTTGAGCCAGCCTGTGTCTGCATCATTCGGAACATCGAAGTCAGGAACGAACGGTTTGATATCCAGCAACGGCGTCTGATCAACGACATCGATTCCCCTCACAGTCACTTCGTGATCTGTGACGGAATCGATTTCGACAACAGAGAGTCCAATCTGATTCGGACGCTGTGGTGCCCGCGTGGCAAAGACTCCTCTTTTTTCGTCATCAAGAAACGGTTCAACCTGCAAGGAAGCGGTGTCAGCAGATGCGTGAAAATGATACAGCAAGATACAGTGAGTAAACCCGTCCAGGTCCTGCAAACCATCCGCGTATGACTCGTCAACCTCGACAGTCCCCACTGCGTCATCCGCTCCAGCCGGTTGGATCGGCATTCCGTCCGGCGATTCGAAGGGCGTCCGGATCACACCAATCGACTCGTACTGGAACTGGTCATCAGGCATGTCTATACTTCGGTCTTCGATTGAGAAATCAGTGTCGTGGCCGATACGCGCCTTGTATTCATCACCGCATATCTGTCAGTCTCTGTAGAGCACTGATGCAAAACTATGGATTGCTCTGCTAATCCCTATCAGTCGGCGATCGGGTCAGTTCAATCGCATCCTCCGAGATTTCGTCAATTGACGTACCCCGATTCGACGTGCTTGCCCCTTCCATCACGATTTTATATAGCCTGTTCGTTGGAAGCACTATGCAAGCCGTCAAGATCACGGAACACGGCGACAGAGACGTCATCGAGTACGGCGAGTACCCCGACCCCGAGATCGATCGGGACGAGGTACTGGTCGACATCAAAGCGGCCGCGCTCAACCATCTGGACATCTGGACCCGCCGCGGCATGCCGGGGATCGACCTCGAGATGCCCCACATCCCGGGCAGTGACGGGGCCGGCGTCGTCGAAGAAGTCGGCGAGGACGTCACCCGCTTCGAGGAAGGCGACCACGTCGCGGTCTCCGCCGGCGTCGGTGACCTGCGGATGGACGACCCGACGCTCGATCCACGCTTCCACATCATCGGCGAGCACGTCACCGGCGTGCACTCCGAGTACGCCGCGGTTCCCGAGGACAACCTGATCCCCGTCCCCGAGCACGTCGATTGGGAGATCGCCGGCTCGGCCTCACTGGTCTTCCAGACTGCCTGGCGGATGCTCATCGAGCGTGCGGATCTCGAAGCTGGCGAATCGGTACTCGTGCTTGGCGCAAGCGGCGGGGTCGGCCACGCCGCCCTCCAGATCGCCGATTACGCGGGCGCGGAGGTGTACGCGACCGGCAGCACCGAGGAAAAGCTCGAGTACGCCGAAGAACACGGCGCGGACTACGTCTGTAACTACGAAGAGGAGAACTTCGCCGACTGGGTGCTCTCGGAGACCGGCGGCCGCGGGGTCGACGTCGTCGTCGAACACGTCGGCGCGCCCACCTGGCAGGACTCGCTGAAGAGCCTGACCAAGGGCGGCCGACTCGTCACTTGCGGTGGCACCGGCGGTGGCAACCCCGAGACGGACATTCCGCGCATCTTCTGGAACCAGCTCGAGATCATCGGCTCGACGATGGCCACACCGGATCAGGTCGACGACGTGCTGGAACTCGTCTGGGACGGCACCTTCGAGCCCGCGATCCGCGAAGTGCTGCCGATGAGTGAAACCGCCCGCGCCCACGAAATCATCGAGAACCGAGAAGGGTTCGGCAAGGTCGTCGTCCGACCCGACAGCGAACTGTAGCCGATCACGGTCGGCCGCGGCCGGGTGCCGGAACCGTGAGGGCTTTCACGACGCGCTCGATACGTCCGGTCGTGAGCTCGAGCGACGACGGCGGCTACGTCCACGATCCAGCGGCGTTCAACGCAAACGGTGAAGAGGGGACCGAGGAGCCGGCCGGCGGGGACGGGAATCTCGAGCCGACCCACCCCGATACGGTCGACCGGGAGTTCGACTGGCGCGGCTGGCTCCTCGTCGGCGTCATCGTCTTCGCGTTCGTCATCGCTCCAGTCGCCATCTATCTGGTCCCGCCCGGTGGAGACGGGTACCGGTTCGCGTTGCTGATTCTGCCGCTTGCACCAGCAATTCTACTTGCGATTACGGCGGTCTGGGCGACGACTCGGCCCTGAGACGGCGACGGCTCGCTGGCGCTGTACGATCGACTGAAAAGAACTGACCGGTGACCGGCAGGTCAGGCGTTGCGAACGTCCTCGAGCCGTGCGAGCACGGACGTGGCGTCGCTGATATCCCTTGCTGGCGTCTCCTCACGGTCGACGTACGTCGCCAGCGTCTCATAGAGCCGGTCGGCTTGCGAGTCGGTGAGTCGCTCCGTGTCGCTGTCGGCTTCGATCGTCTCGAGTACCTCGAGTGTCCATTCGGGTGGGGTTTCGTCGGCATCGAGTGCGGCATCGAGGCGGTTCGAGAGGGCGTGATGGGCGACCCATTGCTCGTCTCTGGAGAGCGTGACTTCGTACGTCTCGGTTTCCGGTGGTGAGGAGCTCATTTCGTCACACGGGACCTGTTTCGTCGGTCCTCAGGCAACGCTACGAACAGGAAGGTAATAAACCTTGTTACGGTGTGCCATAGTTGCTGCGAGATCGTGTCGTGACTGGCTCGTCTCGAGTCGGCCGACTGCAAACCCGAACTATCCTGCTCTACCGGACGTCACGTCGCATCGCGATCTCGAACCACGGACAGAGTCGAAGCTGGCGGTACCACTCGGGATGGGAGTGGAGCCGCTCGTAGGGAACCCACATCAGCCCAGCGACCTCGTCCTCGTCGGGTTCGAGGCTGCGATCCGACAACGTGAGCTGCAAGACGGCACAGACCTCGTGTTCGACGCCCTCGTTCTCGAAGTAGCGTTTGTACTCGAAGCGGTCGGTCAGCCGCAGGTCGTCGTACTGGTCGGGCGTGATTCCGAGTTCTTCCTCGAGTCGCTGTCGGGTCGCTTCCTCCTGGCTCTGGCCCGCGACAGGGTGGGAGGCGACGGTGCCGTCCCAGTAGGTCCCCCAGAGACGTTTCTCCGGAGCTCGCTGGGCGAGCAAGATGTTTCCCTCGCCGTCGAAGACCAGCGAGGTGAACGCCCGATGGCGGATCCCGTCGCCCGTGTGGGCGTCCAGTCGGTTGACGAGTTCGAGTTCGGTGTCGTCGGCGTCGACGGCGATCACGTCTTGCCCGGCGTTCTCGTGTTGGAAGTCTTCCTGTGGCGTGCTCATAGAACCACAATTACACCGACTCGTAAAACCAGTATCGCTCATCGCAGCCGGTTCGCATCGACACGTGAGGCGTATCGACTACGTGCACGATCCTCCGAACGATGATCGGTTTCTGACGGATCGTCTGTCAGTCGTGCGATCGAGCGTGTGCTGCCGACAGTGACGGCTAGAACAGCCCGTCATCTGGATCGGGTTGATAGCCGTCGCCGACTGCGACCTGCAGCGTCCGCGGGACCGTCTCGAGACGGAGTGCGTGGGTCTCGAGCATCTCACCGTCGAGGCTGTATTCGATCGCGTCCCGACTGCTCTCGATCATGAGCGATGGGGCGCGCCGGCGAACGACGTAGTTGCTATCGCGTCCCAGTAGCCGCTGGAGGGCCGCATCGCCGAGCAGGTTCATCGCCGCGGCGTCCTCGACGATCGTCACCTCGAGCAGACCATCCTCGACGTTGGCCTGTGCCGTTCGAGCGCCGGTGAACCGCCGACAGTTTCCGATGAGGACGAACATGGCCCGCCCATCCCAGGCCTGTGTTCGGTTCCCGTTCGGTACGGGAGCCGTCTCCACCCGGAGCGGAAGCGCGTCGAACGATCCCATCGTCGCGAGCATGCTTTTGACGTATGCGAGCACGCCCAGGTTCGCCTTGCTCTCTGGCCCCGTCTTGCTGCTTGCTTCGGCGGTGATGCCGCCGACACAGGAGTTGACGAAGATCCGGTCGTTCGCAGTGCCGAGATCGATCCATCGCCGTCGTCCCGTTTCGATCACTGAAAACGCGTGCTCGAGTCCTCGAATTCCGATGTTCGTCGCGAAGTTATTGCCCGTCCCTGCGGGAATCACGGCGACTGTCGTCGTCTCGAGTTCGTTCGCGGCGGCGATCCCGTTGACCACTTTGTTCACCGTGCCATCGCCGCCGCCTGCCGCGATAAGGTCTGCATCGGGTGCAGCGTCGCGGGCTAACCGTTTCGCGTCGCCGCGTTTCTCGGTTTTTCGGACGTCGAAGCCATGCTCGGTCCCCAGTTCGACCACAGTGTCGACATGGGATTGACTGCCGCTGACAGGATTGAGGATGAGCACGCGGTCATCGACGCGACCGCCGGCTGTCCCCTCCGGACACATGATCTGGAACACGCCAGCCGAGGGCAAAAGGGCCTCGCTGGCGTATGCGTTCCCGTGTATACCGTCGATTTGCACGCACACACGCGATTCTTTCATGGCTATCGGGGGCTCGGCGATCGGTTCGACCCGCTGGGCGTCCGTCTACTCACCGGAATGGCTGACCGGCGCGGCCTCGACGGGGTCGCGACAACGAATCACGATTACTACACGCCATTGACGCCGACTGAACCCGTCGAACTCATCCCGGGGATCGAAATCACGACCGACCGCGGCCACGTCCTCGTCGTCGGTCCTGACCCGCCCGCGGAGACGAAGCCGGGGGCGCTCTCCCCGGCGGACGCAGTCGCACTGGCACACGACTGCGGCTGCGCCGCGATCGTCGCGCACCCGTTTCGGAACAGTTCCGTCCGAGAACTCGAGGGAATCCCGTTCGATGCGATCGAGGTCAACGGGAAACATCCCCGTTCGCGGCCGCTCGTCGAGGAGCTAGCGGACGAACGTGGGTTGCCGCTGGTCGGCGGGAGCGATGCCCACTACCCGTTCGAGGTGGGCCGGGCATACACGGTTATCGAGGCTGACCGGCTCACGCCCGAGACAGTCGTTGCTGCGATCCGTGACGGACGGGTCCAGGCACGCGTTTGCCGGACGGGATTCGATCGGCTTCTACGACGGGGATATCGGAAAATCCATCGCCGCAAAGGGGAACTCGACACGCACACGGGGCCGACGCCCGGTGTCGGAAGCCCACCGGATGAGAACTGACGCCAGTCGACCCTGCCAGTTGGCTGTCAATGCTGGCGTTCCCGCGGCTGCCGGACAGTGACGCCGTGAGATACAACAACTGACAGTCGGACCGGCTGCTACACCGCACGGATTCGGATCGTGACCCCGTCCGGGTCGCTGATTTCGATCCCCTCGTCCCAGTCAGTGACCGTGACATTGGCGTCCTCGAGCCGCTGGCGGACCATCGTGAGCGTCTCGTCGTCCGAGACGACGACCTCGAACCACGCCAGTCCACGGCCGCCCGCGGGCTGTGACCGGCCGTTCCACGTGTTCACCCCGAGATGGTGGTGGTAGTCGCCGGCCGCCAGGAACAGCGCCGACGGGCTCTCGGTCTGGACGGTCAGTCCCAGCGTCTCGACGTAGAACTCGCGTGCCGCTGCGAGCGAGGTCGCCTCCAGATGGAGGTGTCCGACCGTCGTTCCGGGTGGAGCGGTCACGATCCCGTTAGACTCGGCAGCGACGTCGTCGAGGTCGAGCGGAACGGTTCCGATTTCGACCGTGCCGTCGGCTGCGCGTGGCCACTCTGCTTGGGGCCGATCCGTGTAGATTTCGACGCCGTTGCCCTCGGGATCGGTCAGATACAGTGCTTCGCTCACGTAGTGGTCTGATGCGCCATCGACGTGCCAGCGCTCGCGAATCCGCTCGAGTGCAGCCCCCAACGCAGCGCGTGAGGGAAGCTTGAACGCGGTGTGGAACAGCCCTGCCTGGTCCCGTCCGCGAGGCGAGACGTCCTCGACGTGGTTCAAAACGAGCAACGACGTCCCGTCGACACCGAGTGTGGCTGCCGTGTCACGTCGTGTAAGCACCGTGAGGCCGACGACGTCTCGATAGAAGTCGATCAGCTCCTCGAGATTCGTAACGAGCAGTGCAGTTCGACCGATGTCTGCCGTCTCCGGAATGAGCGGGGACTCTGTCATTGACTCCATCATTTGCACGTCTCCTATGTGTGTGTTTGCGGACAGTCCCGTCACTAGGTGACGGTGTTGTTATCGGGCCATCGCCGCGAGCACGACTCCGTCAAGCTGATACTGCCGGACAAAACGGTTCATACCTCGATTACACCCGAGACGCTGTCGCCGACGGCGACAGCCGTCGAGACGCGATCGAGTATTCACTGACTGTTGTCCGGTAGTATGAGCTACGTCGTGGCTGCCGGGACACGGAGCGTAACGACACTGCCCCGTGGCTCGTTGTCGGTGATCCGCATCTCGCCGCCGAAGCTCTTCGCTACCCAGTAGATGTGCCACAGCTCGAGGCCGGTCCCGTGGACGAGTTGCGTCTCGGTTTCGTGTTCGACCATCGGCCGTTCCTGTGGCGGGATCCCCGGTCCGTTATCGGCGACAGTGATGTCGACCCAGTCGCCCGTGTCGGGTCTGTCGACCGGGGTCGCGCTGACGGTGATCTCGGGCACTGCGCGATCGGTATGGGTAACGGCGTTGGCGACTGCCTTCCGAATCGCCGTCTCGAGTCGGTCGTCGGCCTGTGCCGCGATGGTCTCGGGTGCGGTCACGGTGATGTCGGCGTCGGGATACTGTTCGTCGAAGTTGGTCGCCAGCCGCGAGAGCATCGCCCCGACATCACAGGTAGCGTCGGGATGGCGGTCACGCCGAAACAGGTCTCGCACGGCCGCGGCGTTGTCACTGATTTTGAGCAATTCGGCGGCCTGTTCTTCGATCGCGGTCAGGGCCTCGTCTCGCTGGTCGTCGTCAGAGGGGGTCCGAAGTCGCATTGCGTTCCCCTCGATCACGTTCATCCCGTTTCGGATGTTGTGTCGCAGGACCCGATTGAGCACGCTGAGTCGCTGTCCGCGCAGTCGCTGTTCGGTGATATCGGACTCGATCGCGACGAAATGCGTGATCTCGTCGTCGTCGGTAATCGGTGCAATCGTCTGTTCGACGTGGTACAGCTCGCCTGATTTCCGCCGGTTGATGAGTTCGTGTTCCCAGACCGCTCCCGAGCAGATCGTCTCCCAGAGCCGCTCGTAGAACGCTTGATCGTGTTTGCCCGATTTGACCAGCCGCGGGTTTCGCCCGACGGCCTCCGTACGGGTGTACCCGCTGTCTCGTTCGTAGGCCGGGTTGACGTACTCGATCGTTCCGTCGCGATCCGTGATCACGATGCCATGGCCCGCCTGTTCGACCGCCTTCTGAAAGAGCTGTAGTTCCTGTTCGCGTTCCCGTCGCGCCGTCACGTCTCTGACCGCGCCGCGTAACGCGACGACCTCACCATCGTCGACGACCGGCTCGCCGACGGTATGGGCCCATCGTTCGTTCCCCGCAGCGGTGATGATTCGCAGTACTACGTCGTACGGCTCGCCGCCGTCCCGACACGTCTCGACGAACGAGCGGATCCGCCCCCGGTCGTCGGGATGATAGAACGCGACTGCCTCGGACAGCGTCGGCTCGTAGTCGGCACCGACCTCGAAGATCTCCCGCGTCCCGTCGGTCCACCGGAGCTCGTCCGACCGCAGATCGAGTTCCCACCCACCGACGGCGGCGAGTTGCTCCGTTTTCTCGAGGAGTGCCCGATTGCGCTCGAGTTCACACTCCTTTCGCTTTTCCTCGGTGACGTCACGAACGATTCCGACGAGTTGATCGACCGTCTCGTTGACGACTGTCGGCGTCAGTTTCGTCTCGAGCGTGCGTTCGCCAGCGGGAAACGACAGCGTCGTTTCGTAGTCGATCGTCGCCGCCTGCTCGACGCACGCGTCGTATCGGTCCGTGATCGCAGCCGCGGTTTCCGCGTCGAACACCTCGGCCGGTGTCCGTCCGCTGAGCTCCGTGTCGGTCAGGCCGGTAATCGTCTCGTATGCGGGATTGACACGCCGATACCGGTACGTACGACCGCCGACCGTTCGATCGACATCGAGGAGAAAAACGGCGTCCTCGACGGCGTGGAATATCGTTTCGTACTCTTCGAGCGTCGTCGAGCAGCCATGCTCCGATCGTGTCCGGCGATCGGCGGGCGCTGTCGGCTCGGGTTGGTTGTCAGCCCTGTCCCCGGTGGTCATTATGTGTGAATATAAACCCAACTCGAAAAAGGGACCGATGTTTTCCAACTCACTGAGAATACCGATACAATCTGAATCTCAGGTCGCTCGAGACGACCCCAGACCTCGGTTCAGCCGAGTTCTTCGTCCAGAATGAGTCGTGTCTTCGTGCTGACAACCTCGTCCTGATCGCGGGCTTTCGTAATGAGATCGTTGACCCCGCGTGTGTCCGCAGCGTCGACGACGAGGACGATGTCTTGCTCGCCCGAGACCATCCAGACGAAGTCGACCTCGTCCCACTCGGCCATCCGCTCGGAAACACCCTTGGTGTCGACGTCGACCGCGACGCTGATCTCGAGCATCGCCTGGACGTTTCCCGTTCGCGTCGAGATGGTAAAGCGCTCGATGACGTCGTCGTCCATCATTCGTTCGACACGGTTGCGCACGGTCCCCTCGCTCGTTTCGACCTCGTCGGCGATCTCCGTATACGGCGTTCTGGCGTCACGCCGGAGGATATCGAGGATCTGTCGGTCCAGGTCGTCCATAGAGATGCGTACCTATACTCGACGTGCACTTACCGATTACGAAAATCGTAACTCAGCTTCGAAGACAACACTTATGAACGTCCATCCGATACGTAGATCGTAATGACGGAAGCCTACGTCGCACTGGAAGGCGGCCACGTACTCGAGGGACGTGGTCGCGCGTCAGGTACGGCTCGCGGTGAACTCGTTTTCACGACAGCATACACCGGCTACGAGGAGAGTTTGACCGACCCATCCTACGAGGAACAGGTCCTGACCTTCTCGTACCCGCTGATCGGTAACTACGGCGTCCGCGAAGAACGCTTCGAGTCCGACCGTGTCCACCCGCGTGCGGTGCTCGCGAAGGAACTCACCGAGGACGTCGCCGAGTGGCTCGAAAGTGAGGGTGTCCCGGCGGTCGACCACCTCGACACGCGCGAGGTCGTCACCGACATCCGCGACGGCGGCGCGATGAAATGCGGCATCGCCGTCGGCGAGGACGTCACCGAGGAAGACGCACTGGCCGAACTCGAACAGTGCAAGGCCATGAGCGACCATACCGAGATCGGCGCACAGGTCAGCGTCGACGAGCCCGTCGTCCACGGCGACGACAACGACGGCGCTGACGTGGCGCTGATCGACTGCGGTGCGAAGGGCTCGATCGTCGACTCGCTGCTCGAGCGCGACGCGACCGTCCACGTGTTCCCCCACGACGCGGCCACCGAGGACGTCGCAGCCGTCGACCCGGACATCCTCTTTATCTCGAACGGTCCCGGTGACCCGGTCAACTTCGAGGGCGCGATCGAACTCGTCGAGGAATTCGTCGAGGATACGCCCGTCGCCGGCATCTGTCTCGGCCAGCAGATCGTCGCCGAGGCACTCGGCGGCACCACCGAAAAGATGGACTTCGGCCACCGCGGCGTCAACCAGCCGGTGCTCGATCTCGAGTCCAATCAGGTCGTCATGACCACCCAGAACCACGGCTACACGGTCGCCGACCCCGGCGAGCACCTCGAGGTCACCCAGATAAACGTCAACGACGACACATCCGAGGGAATCGACGGCGTCGAGTACGACGTCATCACCCGCCAGTATCACCCCGAGGCCAACCCCGGCCCCGAAGACACCCTCGACTTCTTCGACGACGTGCTCGCCATGGCTTCCGGGCGAGCTGACTCGCGAGCGGTTCCTGCCGACGACTGATCGGCTGCCGTTTTCTCCGTCACGCGTCGACGTGCGAGTCGAACCAAATAACCCCGATCGGTTCGACTCGCAAAGTCAGGCTTGACGAACCACTAGTCCGTTATCGCGTCGTTTCGACACCGCTCATACTGTCGGCCACGACGGATGTAGACTCGACCTGGTCGATCGGTGACGACCACCGAGAGCCGCTTACGTGACCGCCTGTTTGCCCACCGGCGGCTCTCCTGGCAGACACACGGCCAGAACGAGGGGTGCCCGAAGCGGTACATATCCGACCGCAGACAGCTATACGATCGGCGTGTCGCTCGTTTCATACGGACTCCTGACAGCATACCGGCTGGTCCGCGGCCCGTCCTGCGGGTACGCCGGAGATCGGGACAGCAGCCCGTTTCAGTGGCACCTAACTCACTCACCCTGACCAGCACTGGGCTCGAACCGGGCGAACCGTACACGACGAGCGGGCCGTCGCCGTCACTGAGCCGTAAACGCGTACGTGACCGTCACGCTGGCGCTGACGGTGACCGGTTCCGCGTCGATTTCGGTCGGTGGTGCCCCGCCGCTTGCCGCAGCGTCGCTGGCTTCCGATTCGGCATAGTATGCCCGGACGTCCACGTCACCGGTCTTGACCGTCGTCGTTCCCTCGAGGGAGACGTTGCGATTGGTAGCGATATGGGACGCTTCCGCGTCGGCGTTCGCCAGTGCGGCATCGATCGCGTTCGCTCTGTATTCCTCCCGGGTCTCCGGACGCAACGTAAAGCGGACGCCGCCCACGTTGTCCGCACCGGCGTCGACCACCGTATCGATGATCTCGCCGACGCGATCGACATCGGTGACGACCACCTCGAAGGAGTGTGATCCTTCGAAACCGTCGGCGTCTCGTCCGCGTGCCGGATACACCCGGTACTGGCCTTCGTCGACGTTCTCCTCGGGAATTCCGAGGTCGTCGAACGCCGTGCGAAGACTGTCCGCTCCGGCCGCCAGGTCGTTGGACACGGCATCAGCGCTCTGGCCGTTCGCTTCGACGCCGACACTGATCACTGCCTGATCCGGTTCCGCCTCAACGTCGCCGTCGGCACTGACCGTGATTTCTCCGTCGCTGCCCGAGACTCCCGTATTCGATCCGGCATCGTCGGGTGTCGCTCCATCGCTCCCGAGCGACTGCCCCACACATCCCGCCATCGTTGCCGTCAGGCCGATACTCGAGGCCGCAAGGAACTGTCGTCTCTCCATAGAGTAGTGACTAATCGGGAGAGAAATAAACACACCCCCAAGCTCAAACGGCCGTTTGAGCTTCGGCGGGAGCGAAACCTTTCAGAAAACAGTCAAGCACATCGTGTTAGCCAGCTGTACTAACGAATCGGTCTCATTGGCGTCTCGGAGTACAGCAAGGACGCGCAGAGACCGACCTCTATATATCGACGCCGACGAGGGGTGACTTCGCTCGAGTGTCGCTTTGGGGCCGTCATATGGACTCCTGTCGGTGGATGCCGGCGGGTCCGCGACCCGTCCCGTCCTGCGGGTACGCCGGAGATCGGGACAGCAGCCCGTCTCAGTCAGCGCCAGTCGTAGACCTGCACTGCCCGGTCGTGTCGTTGTGAGAGTCCGTGTGGATTGCGCCGCCGAGAGCGATCACGGTATCGGGCTCGAGCGCCATCCCACAGGCCGCGTGTGACGTTCCTGACGACATCAGTCCCATCAGAGAGCCAGCCCGTCGGTGTCGCCTCGCCGGCCGCCAGTCGGCACACGCCGGCAGCCCCTTCTCGCAGCGCGCTACCGGCGGTTCGAGCGAGGACGTTCGGTCGCAGGCCATAGTTTTTCGCCAACCGGTACGACAGCGATCGATAGGCTGTGCCCCAGTCGGGATCGGTGCGGCCACCATCGGAACGGAGTTCCGACGAGGATCGCCTCGAGTCGATCGATCCACCGCCGGCAGTTCCGACCTCACAGCGAGCGGCCATCGCCGCGTTCCACGACACCTCGAAGTCGAGGCTCGCGACCCGATGCGCACAGTCGCGCTCACCTGCCTGTGTGAGATACTCGTCGAAGCCGTCCAGCGCCTCGAGGACGGAACGGTCGAACGCGACGTTATCTCCGTGAAAGTGCGTGACGGTCCGGCCATCGACGGCGTGTGACGACGGCTCGGCGTCGTCGATGGGGCGGCCGGTTACGGGGCCGGTGACGACGTCGGTCCCGTCGGCCATCGACTCGTCGATGGCTGGATACCAGCTGTGATCGATCGCGTACTCGCCGTCGAGAAAGGCGACGACGTCGCCCGTCGCGAGTTCGAGGCCGGCGTTGCGGGAGACGTTCGGAGTTCGCTCGGAGATTTCGACGAGGACATCGATGTCGTTGCGGTCACGGACCACGCCAGTCGTTCCGTCCGAGGAGGGGCCGTTGACGACGATGCGCTCGGTTTCGGCCGGCGTTCGCTCGGCGAGCGCGTCAAGACACGATACCAATCGCTCTCGGTCGTTGAGCGTCGAGACCACCACCGAGAGCTCCATACCTGCCAATAAGAGGCCCCAATAGTAAATAGGTTGGATTCCAGTCGGGTCAGCGAACGCGCGCGTTCCAGTACGAGACGGACGCGGCGTGGTCGGTGGTCGGCAATTCACCGATTGCCTCGTCGAGCATCCGAAGTGGCGAGGCGAGACTGTTAGGGATCGACCGATACAGCCCGTATGGGAGGAGGAAATCGTCCTCGACGTCGACGAGCGTGAGACCCGTCTTCGCGAGCAGCACTGCGATTTCGCTTTTCGAGTACAGGCGCGACCCCATCGGCAGCGCCCAGTTGTAGATACTGCGGGCCGAAAAGCGGTTGAACGTGTCGAAGACGATCTGATCGCGAGAGACGCGACGCATCTCCTCTAAGAACGCCTCCGGATCGTCCGCAAGGTGGAAAAACCGCATCGCGATGACGGTATCGAAGTGATCGTCCGGAAACGGCAGTCGGCCCGCATCTCCTCGGAGGAACTCGAGCGTACCCGCGAGTTCGGTGTTCTGCGCTTTTCGTCGTCCCTGCTGTAACATCGCCGCCGAGATGTCCAGTCCCACGACGTCGGCTCCCTGGTGGGCGAGCATGACCGTAAACCGCCCAGTACCACAGGCGATTTCGAGGACCTTCCGATCCTCGACTGGCATGATCGCCTCGAGGACGGCTTCTTTCTCCCGACGGTCGATCAGCTGGCCGCCCCGGGAGAATCGCTTATCGTCATATTCCTCGGCGACGTCGTCGGCTTGGTACCACTCCTGTCCTTTCACACTGGGCGAATCTACTGTCGTGCTGGGATAAAACGATACTGGAGTCCCGCCGACGAACCAGGCTCTGTACTGCTATCTTGCGTGACCATCGTTGCCGAAACCCGAACTATATAAACGTGTTAATACATCATTCATACGCATTATACAAACTTCAGTATCCGTATCCACATATAGGGAAGCTTTACCACCAACCACGCCGCTGGCTCGAGTATGAGCATGAGTACAGCCGAAGACCGTGCCACCGCTGCCGAGGAACTCCTCTCGGAGGAGGAATACCGCGACCGACTCCGTGACCTGCCACCGAGTGCGAAGCTCGTCGCGAAAGTGTTAGAGACCGACTCGCCGCTCTCGCAGGGCCAACTCGCTGAGGAATCGCTACTGCCCGATCGCACCGTTCGCTACGCACTCAACCGACTCGAGGACGTCGGCCTCATCGGCTCGCGGTACAGCTTCCGCGACGCACGCAAGCAAGTCTACTTCCTCAAGCGCTGACCGGCTCGGAACGCGCGTTCGCGGATCGAGACGGCCTGTTCGAGGGAGCCAGCCGGCGTCGATACATCCTTTTTGACCCGGTCCCACTGGCGAGGTATGCACGTCACGCGGTGTCCGATCCCAGTCGCGACACGTGCGCCGGGTGGGGAGACCAACGCCTATCTCGTCAGCGCAACCGAGACGCGATACGGCGGGGCCGGCGGCAAGCCAGCGATACTCGTCGACCCGGCAGCGAAAACCGACGACCTCGATCGGCTGCTCGAGGACTACACCGTCGACCACGTTCTCGTCACGCACACCCATCCCGACCACGTCGGTGCCGTCGAGCCGTACGCGGCCGCAACCGACGCGACGGTGTGGGCTCGCTACGGCCGCGTTGATCGGTTCCGTGACACGACCGGCTGCGATCCCGACCGCACGTTTACGCCCGGCACGACGATCCCCCTCGGCGACGAGCGCGTCCGCATCCTCGACACGCCGGGACACGCCCCCGATCACGTCGCGCTCGAGGCCGGCCACGGCGGACCGATCTGCTGTGGCGACTGTGCCGTCCGCGAGGGCAGCGTCGTCGTCGGCGCGCCGGAGGGGGATATGCGCGCATACATGACGACGCTGCGTCGGCTCCGTGCGATCGATCCACCGGCATTGTATCCCGGCCACGGCCCCGAAATCCACGCCCCACGAGCGACCCTCGAGCGCCTGCTCACCCACCGGACCGAGCGCGAGCAGCGGATCCGGGAGGCAGCCGCGATGGGTGCCGACACGGTCGCGGAAGTCCTCGAGACGGCATACGACAAGGACCTCACAGGCGTGCGTGACCTCGCACGGGCGACGGTCGCCGCCCACCTCGAGAAACTCGCCGTCGAGAGCCACGTCGCGTGGGACGGCCAGCCGGCAGCGTCGCTCGCGGACGACTGACTTTTCCCTGTCGGCGACCTCCCGTCGGATGTGCAATCGCTCGAGGCCGAACTCGACGCCGCTCGCCAGCTCGCAGTCGCCGATCTCGCGGACGCGATCGAGTCGATCGGCTTCGAGTGTACCCGCTGTGGGGCCTGCTGTACGGCCGATGGTGAAGACGACCACACCGCGACGGTGTTTCCCGACGAAGTGCGCGACCTCCAGCAAGCAGCCGCGACCGGCGACGAAGAACGCGACTGGCGCGACGTTGCCCGTCCGATGCCCTACGGCCTTGCCGAGTCCGAGGACGGGACGCTCGAAGGCGAGACCTTCGAGTGGGCGCTCCAGACCGACGGCTGTGGCGACTGCGTTTTCTACGAGGAAGCCGACGGGATGGGGACCTGCGTCGCCCATGAGGACCGTCCACTGATCTGTCGGACCTACCCCTTCAGCGTAGCACTGGCCGGAACGAGCCAGCCGATGGGCGAAGCCGTCGACGAAGAAGGTATCGTCCGCGCCCACGAGTGCGAGGGTCTCGGCCGCGACATCTCCCGCGACGATGCCGAGGAGTTGGCACAGGCGCTCAAAGAACGCGCAGTGCGGGAACTCGAGGAGGCGATCGCCGTCCGAGATACCTACCGGCCCGCCGATCCTGATTCCGGCGAGGTCGTCGTCCACGACTCGGAAGGGGCAAAACGGATGGATGGAACGCCGCTCGAGGACTGAAACGAGTCTGAAGCAGGTCGATCAATCAGAACGAAGTGAGCGGAGTCTCCGAAGAGCGCTGCTCTTCCGGTGTTTTTGATCGAGATTTTTTGTTGGGGTTGAGACTGGCGTCTATGACGCCAACCGATGCCCCCAGTAAAAAGGTCGTTGTTAGAACGTGTCTTCGATGATCTCGCCGACAGCGAAGTTCGACTTGACCTCGGTGACCTCGATCTTGACGCGTTCGCCGACGTCGGCCCCGGGAACGATGATGACGTAGCCGCGTTCGACGCGGGCGATGCCGTCGCCCTGTTTGCCGATGTCTTCGATCTCGACGTAGCGCGTTTCGCCGACGTCGACCGGTGGCTGTGGCTCCGACGGCGCACTCTGGGGCGTCGTGGTCGTCGTCCCCTCGTCGCCGCTCGGCTCGTCTTCACGCGAGATGAGCGCGACGCGATAGACCTCGCCGGGGTCGATGTCGCCGGTCTCGACTTCCTGGCGCGGTACCTCGATGACGTAGCGATCCTCCTCTTCCGACACGTCCGTACTGAACAGACACAACAGTTTTTCAGATATCTCCACAGGTAGACCCTCTATTTCACCTCTGATTCCCATCCATAATAGAACTACCGACACAGAACTGCCGATTGACGGGAAAAGCGCCCGTTTTGGGCGATCGAGATCAGTTCACACGCTCGAGCGGTCGGGTCGTGACGAACTTGGAGAGATCGACCGTTGTCTCGAGGCCGGCGTCGGCGACCGACTCGTAGGGGCGATCGACGACGATGTCGCCGGCGGTGCTGGAGCCGATGCCGGGGATGGCGGTGAGTTCGTCCATCGATGCCGCGTTGAGATCGAGCGGGTACGGGACGCCGGTCACCGAGCGGTAGCCGTGATCGACGACCGCGACGTCGATCGTCCGGCCGAGGTCGCGCTCACCCGGCACCCCGACGAGTAACGGATAGGTGCCGAGTTGGCGGCCGAAGGTCGTCCCGTCCTGGTGATACTCGAGGTGGACGTTCGGCAGAACGGTGCCGGGAGGAGCGACGCGCTCGAGCATCGGGTTGTCGATCTCTTCGCGAACCTGCTTCTTGTAGCGTTTGAACAGCTTCTTGTGGTCGTTAGCGATCTCGGCCCCGGTATCGGACATGTCGGTGCCGTCGAAGGCCATCACCTGCCGGATGTTGATCCGCCGGAGCATGTAGCCCTCGTCGTAGACTCGCCGGAGGAACGCCATGTTTCGATCGTAGGTCTCCTCGCGCTCGCCTTTGAGCCCATGCAAGAGATTGATTCCCGGCAACAGTTTGGGGAGTCGCCGCGGTGCGTCGTCCCCGAACGTCGGCGCGTCCGCCGGCTCCTCGCCGGGCCGCCAGCCACCCTCCTCGTTGACGATCCGGACTGCTTCGAAACACTCCTCGGCGCTGACGTTCAGGTTGTTCTCCTCCTGAACGACCGGATCGGCTGACTCGAGGCCGAACGCGGCCGTGTCGCCGGGCGTGTTGTGCTCGGCGATGATCCGGATCCCCTCGCGGCTCTGTTCGGGCCACTCGACGATCGTGATGGGGTTCATGTTGTCCAGATGCAGCGTCTCGAGGTCGGGGGCGACTTCGCGGATCCCGCTGTAGAGTTGCCGGAGGGCGTCGGGGTTTGGCGCTTCGCCGTCGCCGCCGTAGGCGAGGATGTCGGCCTGTCGGCCGATCCGGAAGTGTTTCACGCCGTAATCGGAAAGCGCGTCGACCTCGCCGACGACCGTCGGTGGCGGCCGAAACGAGGGGTTGCCATAGAGGGGTTCGGTACAGAACGAACATCGGTAGGCACAGCCACGGGAGGTCTCGAGTTCGGCGATGAGGTGGTCCGGGTGGTTGGGGTGTTGGTCGACGACGAACGCACCCTCCTGGGCCCACCGCGAGACCTCGTCGACGTCGCGCATGCGGTTGTTGAAGCCCTCGAGACCGTTTTCGACGAGGTCGTAGACAGCAGCCTCGACGTCGCCTTTGGCGACGAAATCGAAATCCAGGTCTTGCCGTTCGGTCTCGGTCGCGCCGGCGTTTTCGTCGCCGACGCCGAACTTGACAGGGCCACCCATCAGACTCGTGCCGTTTGCTGTCCAGGCGAGCTTGCGGACCTCGTCGGGCTCGGCCGGCGTGCCGCCGACGTACTTACCGGGGACGGTCATGCCACCCAGATAGATCATGAGGTCGGCCTCGTCGACGTCCCGCCAGCGATCGGTATCGTCGCGAAGCCCGTCGATCGTGTGGTACGTGATCTGGTCGCGGGGAACCCCCGCGTCGACGAGCGCCCCAGCCGTATATCGGGGATACGTCGAGATGTACGGCGGCACCCCGAAATGGGCGGGCTCGTCGACGTAGCCGTCGACGATCGTCACCGACAGCGCCTCGGGGTCAGTCATGGCTCCCGGTAGCGCCTCGAGTGGTAAAACGGTGACTACACGCGCGAGACCAGCAGCGGCCACGAACACGCAAACGGCCGGCTTCGGGTGCTCGCCGAAACCCCTGCGTTGATAGCCCTCGTGGCGCTAGTCCCTCATATGCCACCGACGGAAGAAGTCGTCTGTACCAACGAGGATTGTTTTCTCGACCTGTTCGAGATCCACTACACCTACGACGTGCCCGACGACTTCGATCTCTCGGAGCTTTCGTGTCCGGTCTGTGGTGGCACTGATTGTCTCGAGCGGGTCGAATTGTAAGTGAACTAGCCACATGTCAGACGTTTCTTTTGTCCGGAGCAAAAGGGATATCTACGGGGCAATCATAACCGTTCACACGGTCATGTCTGCCATGTACTGTCAGGCCCTTCTCTCGGTCTCCGCAACCGCCGCCCACGCCGCACGCACCGCTCGAGGTGACACCCTGTGAGGTTTAAAGACCTCGGTAAATCGGTTGGCAACGCGCTCTACCGACAGGTCGGCCGCGCGAGCGGTCGCGTGCAGAACCACCGATCCCTCCCCGTCGATATTCTCGAAAACGACACTGCCTATCGCGTCGTCTTCGACGCGCCGGGTGCCGAATCGGACGACATACAGGTTCGCTATCTCGACGGCACCGTCAGGATCCAGATCGACCGGTTCCGGCAGTTTCACGAGGGCTACGAGATGCAGTTTCCCGGCCGGGGCATGTCGCTGTCCGGCGACGCCGAGTTACCGGCCGACGCAGTCGTCGATCCGGACGCCGGAACGGCGCACCTCTCCGAAACCGGGACGCTGAGCGTCGAAATTCCGAAGGCGTCGGCGATCGGAGACCCAACGGAAATCGACGCAGAGACAGCACTCGACGCGTCCGATGACGAGTCGGAGTCGAACGCGGATCCAGTTACTGTCGACAACGAGTGATACTGTCGGACAGCAGTCAATACGATGTCGGTCTGTCCGGCAGTATGAGAAACTATAAGATCGCAGTGGTTCAACGTCGGTCGTAGAAAGCAGCCGCTTCCGTCGACGACTGCCGAATCCCGACAATTGGCCTTCAAAGAGTGCGCATCGAGCGTCTCAGTTCGACTCGAGTGACATCCCATCGACGACGTCGAACGCCTCGTCGCCGTCGAACCGCGTCGGGTCGAAGGCGTCGATCCCCGAGCTACCACAGATTTCTGCTGCGAGTCGCTGTCCGATCGCCGGCGCACGCATGAACCCGTGTCCCTGGAAGCCGGTCGCGACGTACACCCCATCACGGACCGCGCCGACGAGTGGATCGCGATCCGGCGTCGCCGTACAGAGGCCGGCCCACGCCTGCTCTACGTCACCATCCCCGAGACCTGGAACGCGGTGGACAACCCGTTCTCGGAGGTCGGTAGCGAAGTCCGGATCCGCGTCGCGGTCGTAGCTGTCAGGGTCAGCTTCACGATTTTCAGTGCCGTCTCCCGCGAGGACGCCAGCGGTGTGAGGCCGCAGGTAGAAGTCGCCGGTTGCGTCGTAACACATCGGCTCTGCGAGGTCGCCGTCTGCGACCAGCGCCTGCACCCGATAGGGCTTGACGGCGAGCGGAACGCCCGCGTCCGCGAGCAGCGCCTTCGTGCGTGCACCTGCTGCAACGACCACTGCGTCGACTTCGTGGACTGTCCCATCCGGATGGATTACGCGCGCTGGATCGGTTCGAACGTCGACCGGCGTGTCGGTCTCGAGAGTCGCTCCAGCACCGGTAGCTGCAGCCGCGAGACAGGCAGTGTACGCGGCCGGATCGACGTAGCCCGCTGCACCGGCGATCCCCGCGACTGCGATGTCGTCCGTTCGCAGGGCCGGGAACCGCTCGGCGAGCGCGTCGGCGTCCATCTCGAGGGCGACGACGCCGTTGTCCTGCATGCGCTGGACCTGATCACGGATCGCATCGGCCCGGTCGGCATCGCCTTCGCGGGCGAGCCAGACGTACGGACATTCAACGAACGGGAACGTATCATCGCCTCCGAGTGTACGGAAGCGTTCGATTGCCTCGCCAGCGAGTTCGGCGTCGAGTCCATCCGCGAAGGCGTCGTAGCAGATCCCTGCAGCCCGGCCGGTCGCGCCGCTTGCGACGCTGTCACGGTCGTACAGCGTCACGTCCACACCTTCGCGTGCGAGGTCGTAGGCCGCGGTCGCACCGATGGCACCCGCGCCGACGACCGCCACCTCGAGATCGGCACCCTGGTCTGTGAACGCGTCGGCGCCGACGGCCAGCTCCGGGTCGTCGGTGTCATTCATAGCCGATCACTCGTCGAGAAGGGTCGATACAGACGACTCGAAACGCGTCTCCACGTCGTTCTTACGTGGGTGGGATCGCCGCTCATACCTATCACTCGTGATGCTGTCTACTTACGTCTGGGTGGTTGCGGCAGGGTCGCGACCAGCTATGGCACCCCCGTGTTCGCTCGTTCATACTGCCGGACAGAACGACGTGACGCCGGTCGCATGTATGCAGCCGTCCCCGCAGGTGACGGTCGCAAATTCGCGACCGGCGTCGTATTGACTACTGTCCAGTAGTATCAGTGCCGTCATGTCGGGAGAAAGTGGGGGAAGAAGGGGGGTACGACGGCAGGGCGGAGCGCCATGGTTCAGTGCCCTGTCTCCCTGCCGTACGACGATGTACTACCTCATCATGCATACGAATACTCCCAAAGCATTTGGGTATCTCAAGTGACGTATAGCGAGTGCGCGATCACGAGAAAGCCGGTCAGAACCAGCAGACTCTCGAAGAGGATGCCCGTCATCAGCGGGACGGCGAGTAGTTCATACAGCATGCCGGCGAGGACGAACCCGAGCGTAACGAGTCCGAATCCGAGCGCGAGATAGCCAAGCGCCGGCTGTCGAGTTCGCCGGTAGGCCTTGGAGGCGAAGAACGTGATCACGCCGCCGACGATGAGGACGAGCGTTTTGACGATCGCGAGTGCGACCGCAGTCGGCAGTGTCACGGCATGGAACGACATTGCTGTGCGTACCCCACATTCGAGAGCCCTACCAAGAACTTTGTCGTTCCCGGAGCGGGGTATGTATGACAACAACCCACGACGCGCGGTCAGGAACACCGCACGCACGGCTCGAACGAAGCGTTTTGTCGCCGGCGGTCCGAAACGATGTCATGACACGACTTGTCGAACTCGAGGCGACGGGCCCACGCAAACTCAAGCCCGAGGACATCGACGACGAGAAAGGCGACGTTGCGGTCTGTCAATGTGGCCTGTCGGACTCGTTTCCCTTCTGTGACGGCAGCCACCGACGGACGCGCGACGAAGACGACGAGACGACCTACGTCTACGAAAATGGCGAGCGCCGGGAACTCGAGCGGGTCGTCACAACTGACGAGGATACAGAAGTGTAACCGACAGCCAAACGGAGCGGCTCACGTCGCTACATCGACCGCGAGGAGTTGAGGACGACCAGCGCGCTACTGGCAGCCATCGCGACGGCAGCGAACAGCGGGTTCAGCAGGCCAAGCACTGCCAGCGGGATCGCGACTGCGTTGTAAGCAAAGGCCCAGCCGAGGTTCTGTCGGATTCGCCGGTGAGTGCTCGTCGCGATATCGAACGTCTCAGAGACGGCATCGAGATCGTCACCGACGATCACCGCGTCGGCCGCGTCGGTCGCGAGTTTCGTCCCACTGCCCATCGCGATTCCGACGTCCGCGGTCGCCAGCGCAGGCGCGTCGTTGCTCCCGTCGCCGACCATCGCGACCGTTCCCCGACTCCGCAGTCGGTCGACGGTCTCGGCTTTCGCCTCCGGCGGGACGCCGGCGAAGACCTCGTCGACGCCCTCGAGCGCGCGGAACCGATCGGCCGCCGCGCCCTCGTCGCCTGTCAGAACGACGACTTCACGGCCCGCCGAGAGCGTCTCGAGCGTCTCTCCGAGCGCCTCTCGAGGGGAGTCACCGACGACGATGATACCGCGAGCGTGGCCGTCCCAGCCGACGACGACGGGTACGTCGCCTGCGTCGCGGGTCTCGTCGATTCGGGACTCGAGCGTGTCAGGAACGGTGAGTCCGTGCTCACGGAGGAAATCGGGATGGCCGACGACGACGCGATCGCCGTCAACGAGTCCGCTGACGCCGCGGTCGGCCCGTTCGAACTCGTCGACGGCAGTCGTTGGGTCCTCGGTCGCGGATTCGGGTGCCGCGTCCGCGATGGCAGCCGCGATCGGATGCTCGGAGAGCGCCTCGACAGTGCCGGCCCGCGGGAGCAGTTCGTCGGTAGCGACGTCATCGACGGCGTGAACGTCTTCGACGGCCATCGTCCCGGTCGTGAGCGTCCCCGTCTTGTCAAGGACGACGACGTCGACGTCTCTGGCGTCCTCGAAGATCGTCTCCGCGGCGACGACGATCCCTCGCTCGGCGGCGGCCTGAATTCCCGCAGCGATCGCAAGCGGCGTCGCGAGCCCGAGCGCACAGGGACAGGAGACGATCACGACCGTCAGCCCGATCAACAGCGCCGTCGAGACGCTCGAGCCGGTCGCGAGCAAGACGGCCGCCGTCCCGACGGCGAGGGTGACGACAAGCGGGACGAACACCGTCGCGAGCTTGTCGGCGAGTCGCTGGACGCCCGGTCGGGCGCTCTGGATCGACCAGAGCAGGGAGACGAGTCGGTCGAGCGTGCTTTCGGCCTCGTCGCCGACCGTGACGACGAGTGGGGCGTCGGTGACGACGGTTCCGCCCCGAACTGGATCGCCCGGTTCCTTGCCGACGGGCAGCGACTCGCCGGTGACGAGCGACTCGTCGACGGCAGCCGAGCCCTCCGAAACGTTACCGTCGAGGGGGATCCGCTCGCCCGGACGGACGAGCAGGCGGTCGCCGGGGCCGACATCCTCGAGGGGGACCGTCTCGCCGCTCTCGCGGCGGGCCTCGTCGACCTGCTGTTCGGTCAGTTCGGAGAGTAAGCCGGTCGCGCGGCGTTTGACCGCCTGCTCGTAGTGGGTGCCCGCGGTGACGACGATGATGATTGCGACGGTCACGTCGAAGTAGACGTGGGTCTGTCCCAGAACGGTCGCAATCGCGCTGTAGCTATACGAGCCGAGTGCGGCGAGCGCAACGAGCAGATCCATGTTCGGCCGACCTGCCCGGAGGCTGACGTACGCCCCGCGGAGGGTCGGATAGCCGGTATAAAAGAGGACGAACGACGTAAACACCCAGATGTTTGCCGTCAGAAACGTGCCGTCGTAGCCGCCGAAGTCGGCGATCGGCTCGAAGCCGAAGTAAGTCGGGTATAGAAACAGGATGTACCACGTCATGACCATCATGCCGAAAAAGGCCCCGAACAGGAGCGCACCGAGCCGATCGTCGGCGTCTGCGTTGTCGGCATTCGCTCGGTCGGCGGCGGTGTAGCCGTAGCCGGAGACGATATCGGGCAGCTCGTCGGCCGCAAGCTCGTCGGGATCGTAGACGATCCGGATGGTATCCGTCGCGTAACTGGCCGTCACGCCACGGACGCCTGACTCGCGTTCAGCCGTCGTCTCGAGGAACGCCTCACACGTCGAGCAGTGCATGCCATCGACTGCGAGGAAGGCGTCTTCGCCGTCGAGGTCGTCGAGGTTGGGGCCGTCGTCGCCGTCCATTCGGGACTGCAGCTCCGCCTCGTCGGGGCCGTCGGTTCGCTCGAGCGTCCGAGCGACCTCGAGACAGCCCTGGCAGCAAAACGCGCCGTCCACGTCGGGTTCAGTGATCGGCGTCGGCGGGGTCGGCAGGTCACAGAGGTCGCAAGTCTCGGTGTCGGTCTGACTGGCGGGTCCAGTGTCGACTGGGGGTGTCGTCGCGGGCGACTGCGCGGACCGTCGTGGATTCTCACCCATCGTTAGAACAGGGGGATGTACGGCAGCGGGAGGTGTGGCAGGTGGATGCCGTACAGCATCAGGCCGTGTGAGAGCGGGATGTAGCCGAGCACGACGAATGCGGCTCCGAGCCCACGGTGGAGTCGCACGCGCGTATCAGCACCGATCTTGTTCAGGACGGTCCCGTAGGCAAACAGCGTCGGGATCGTCCCCAGCCCGAGGACGGCAAGCGAGAGCGTCCCCTGTATCGGCGACCCGAGCGCGAACGCGTACAGGTACGCCGGATAGATGATCGGACACGGCATGAGGCCGTGGACCGCGCCGAGTGCCACGATCCTCGGCGAGGTCGCGTAGTGGTCGATCCGACTCGAGAGCAGCTCCGAGAGTCGCCGAAAGGCAGTCCCGATAATCGGCAGTCCGTGGCCGGGGACGGCGGTTCGCCCCCGCAAGTAGTACAGGCCGCTCGCGACGATCGCGATCCCGACGAGGATACCGGTGACGCCCCTGACGTTGTCGCCGATCGCGGCGACGGCCTCGCTCGAGGCGATCGTAATCGCACCGAGCAGGCCGAACAGCCCACCGACCGCGGCGTAGCTGGCCGTCCGACCGAGGTTGAACAGCGCGTGCTGGCGCACCTCGTAGCCAGTAAGCGTATCGTCACGGCGCTTGCCGCTTGCCGCCCCGATCCGGTCGGCGTAGGCCGTCACGAGTGGCCCACACATGCCCAGACAGTGTGCGCCGGCCAGTAAGCCGACGATAAAGAGGACGAGCAGGTTGACACGCTCGAGGCCGGGGCCCGACGGCACCGATGCACCCATCAGCGGTGCGATCAGTGAGCGTGCGCCGTACTCCGGAGTAACGGCGGTCGAGAGCAGGGCCGATACGAATGAAACAGGCGTCATCTGTGCGGAGAGTTAGCCGAGAGTGCCGCTGCCGTCACTGTGGTGGCCGTGGGACGTCTCGACCGGCGACATAGCAAGGTACAGCGAGCCGTAGATGAGGCACGTGTTGAGCGCGCTGACGCCACCGGCAAGTGCCGAATGCGTCACATGTGCCGTGATTCCATAGACGATAAGCGGGATCAACGCAAGCAACCCGACAGCTGCTGCGTGCCGGGGTTGGAGTGTCTCGAGGCTCATACGCACTCCTTTGACGGTCGGTAGCTTAATTCCCTAACCCGTTCCCAGTGGCCGGGAATGAGGGCTGGCAGTAAGTCATCCCCTTTCCCAACCACTTCGTATGAGTTCGGCTATCGAAAAAGGGGTGGATGGGAAGCATCCCACTGATGAGACCGAGCAGGTTCGTGAGCTCGGTCACGACGAGTACGACCCGATCGGAACGGCGATCCTGGTCGGGATCTACTTTCTCATACTAGTGGCATTGTGGATATTCATGTACTTCGTTGAGTTCCTGGGTAACGGGCCGACCGTCATCGGTGTACTCTTGACGGTGGTGGGGCTCGCATGAATATTCACACGTACGAAAAAGCCTGGCTGGCCGTGGCGATGGTGCTGATCGTCGGCTTCATCGCGACGATCACGTACGGCGCGGTCGGGCCCGGCATCGCGATGATCGACGACGATGGCGGCACCATCGACCCGGACAAAATCAACGACGACGAGCGGTTCAGTGACCCTGGCGTCACACACGTCGGTGGCAACGAATACGAGGCAAGTATCGTCGCACAGGCGTGGTCGTACACGCCAGGCGAAATCACGGTGCCGGCAAACAGCAAAGTAACGTTTTACGTGACGAGTCGGGACGTGACACACAGCTACACTGTCGTCGGAACAAACGTGAACACGATGGTCGTCCCCGGGCAAGTCTCACAGATGACCGCCGAGTTCAACGAAACCGGCGAGTACGGTGTTCTCTGTAACGAGTACTGCGGCCAATATCACCACACGATGGAAGGCAAAATCAACGTTGTCCCCGAAGACGAGTTCGATCTAACTGAGCTGTCGACCGACGCCCCCGACGAGGCCCAGGTCGGCAATCAGACGACCATCAACGCAACCGTAAGCAACGGCATGAACTACGACCTCGAGCCGACAGCCACGCTCGAAATCGACGACCAGACGATCGAACAAGACGTGACGGTGCCCGCACACGGCAGCGAAACCGTCGAGTTCGCGGTCGACACGACCGACCTTGGCACGGGCGACCACGACTGGACGGTGACCGTCGACGGCCACGAGGACGGCGACACGCTCACGGTCACCAACGCGACCGAGGGAGGTGATGGCGATGCGTAACGCCTACGTCGACCAGTTCCCGGACGAAGCACGCGTTATCAGATCCATCCTCTGGAGTTCCTTCCTCGCGCTGACGATCGGCGGGACGCTTGGGCTTATTCAGGGACTGCACCGAACGAACGTCTTGCGGTTTATCAACCCGCCGGACTACTACACCGTCCTGACGGCCCACGGCGTCTTGCTGGTGCTTACGTTCACGATTTTCTTCCTCGTGGGCATCTTCACCTGGGCAGTAACGACCAGCCTCGATCGCGGTGTCGAAGACATCCGCTTTACCTGGGGCTGGTACGCCATGATGATGCTTGGAACACTACTGGTCGGCATCTCGATCCTCGGCGGCGTCGTCGAGCAGATCCCGATGAACGCCGACGTCCTCTACACGTTCTATTCGCCGTTCCAGGCACATCCGGCGTTTTACGTGGGTCTAGTCCTGTTCGTCGTCGGCTCCTGGCTCGCCGGCCTCGATTGGTTCCGGACGTGGTGGGCATGGAAGAAGGAAAACCCCGACGAACGGATCCCGCTACCGACGTTCATGGCGTTGACGACGATGCTGTTCTGGTATCTCAGCTCAATCGGTGTCGCCATCTCGATCCTCGCGTTCCTGCTCCCGTGGTCGCTTGGGATCATCGACTCCGTGAATCCGCTGCTCACCCGGACGCTGTTCTGGTTCTTCGGCCACCCCGTCGTGTACTTCTGGCTGATGCCGGCGTACATGCTGTGGTATGTCATGCTGCCGAAGCTCGCCGGTGGAAAGCTGTTCAGTGACCCGCTCGCACGCGTCGTCTTCGTGCTGTTCCTGATCCTGTCGACGCCGGTCGGGATCCACCACCAGTATCTGGACCCCGGCATCGCGGAAGGGTTCAAGTTCATTGCGATGACGAACACGATGTTCCTCCTGCTGCCGAGCCTGCTGACGGCGTTTACCGTCGTCGCCAGCATGGAACACGGTGCACGCCAGCGTGGCGGTGAGGGCTACCTCAGCTGGCTCAAGGCGCTTCCATGGCGCGACCCGGCGTTTACCGGGATGGCGCTTGCAGGACTGATGTTCGCCGCGGGCGGCTTCTCCGGCATGATCAACGCTGGCCTGAACATCAACTACCTCGTCCACAACTCCTGGTGGGTCGTCGGGCACTTCCACCTCACCGTCGGCACCGCCGTCGCGCTGACCTTCATGGCAGCGTCCTATTGGTTCATGCCGCAGCTGACCGGCAAGGAGATCTGGAACCGCTCGCTCGGCCTGGTCCAGGTCGTGCTGTGGTTCATCGGCATGACCCTCATGTCGAACGCGATGCACCGCGCTGGGCTGTTCGGGATGCCCCGCCGCACCGCCGAGCCGCAGTACCAGGGCTTCAACTTCGAACCCGCGGTCGGGACCGTCGCTGAGATCGACGCACAGGTCGCTCTGGGCGCGGCGTTGCTGACCCTCTCGGTGTACCTGTTCATCACGAACATGGTCCTGACCACCATCGGTGGTTCCAGCAGCGACGCGATCCCGGACAACACCTACGCCGGCACGCTCTCGGGCCCCGAGGACTCGCCGGCTATCATCGATAACCTCAAGCTCTGGACCTCGATCGCCGTTGTCCTCGTGATCATCGCGTACTCGCTCCCGCTTGCGAGCATCATCGACGCCGGCGGCCTGTTCGGTCCCGGCATCGATCCCTGGAAGCCCGGCGTCGTGGCCGACCCGAGCCTCGTCCTCGAGTCGCTTCGTGGGGTGATGCCCTAGTATGCGTATCTCGAAGGGAGGACTCCTCGTCATCATGGCGTTCCTGACGCCACTGATCGTCGAGTTGCGAACGGTGCTCTCGTGGTTCGGCATCAAGCTGTCCGTCGGGGGGACGGTTGCACTCAGCGGTGCACTCGTCCTCGCGGTCCTCGTCTGGGCGCTGTGGCCGCCAAACGGCGACGCCGAGGCAGAACCAGTCGGATAACTACGAACGCGTTTTCCGCCGATTTCTTAGAAGATATCGCGCTCGCGGAGTCGATCGACCACCTCACGCACCCGCTGGGACGCCTCCCGTGGGGCGACAAGCAGTCGATCGTCGACCACCGCCACGATCAGGTCGTCGACTGCGAGCAATGAAACGTGTTTCTCGGGCGCGGCGACGACGTTTCCCGTGGCGTCGATCGCGAGAACGTCTCCTGCCACGGCATCGTTCGCTGGCTCGCCGTCCGTCTCGAGGACGCGGCCAACTGCATCCCACGTCCCGAGGTCGTCCCAACCGGCCGCCAACGGGGTGACGAAGACGTTCACCGCGCGTTCCATGATCGCGTAATCCACGCTGATGGGGGTGACGGCGTCGAAACCGCGGTCCGGATCACCTGCTTCGAGCGCGTCGACAAGCGGCGCGAGCGGAGAGTCACGCGCCGCGGCCAATAGTGCACTGGGTGTCCAGGCGAAGACGCCAGCGTTCCAGTATGCGCCGGCCTCGACGAGGTTCCGTGCGGCGTCGCGGTTAGGTTTCTCGGTGAACTGTGCGACGGCCGCGTAGTCGCCGTTGGATTCGTCGTCGCCGTTCGCCTCGAGCCCGCCGGCGGGAACGATATAGCCATAGCCCGGCGACGGCCGCGTCGGTTCGACGCCGACCGCCACCAGACCATCAGTCTCGGCGGCGATGTCGGCAGCACGTTCGAGGCGCGCCGCGAACGCCACATCGTCGGCGACGTAGTGGTCACTCGGCAAACAGACCAGGACAGGTTCCGTATCGAACCGTTCGCGGAGCCGCCAGGCGGCGTAAACCAGCGCCGGGCCGGTGTCCTTCCCGGCCGGTTCGACAAGCACACCCGCCTCGGGTACGTGATCGTGGACCGCGTCGGCGAAGGCTTCGCGGGTCAGCACGTAGCGCTCGTCGGCGAACGCCGTTCGATCCATCGTCCGTGCGAGCAGCGACCGCTCGCCAGCAAGCGAGAGCAACTGTTTGGGTCGGTCGCTTCGACTTGCCGGATACAGTCGACTGCCGATCCCGCCGGCCAGCGCGCAGGCGACGACGGGGTGGTCCATCTTACCAGGTTTCGATCCGGCCGTTGCGGACGTCCTCGGCACACCCCTCGCAGTCGGGGTGGCCCGCCTCGTAACAGGCCGGTCGGTACTCCTCGTCGAGCTTCGCTGCCCGCTGTTCGGCATAGCGCCGACAGACGATCTTCGCCCGCCCCGCATCGTCGGTCGGCAACTGGCGGGCGTTTTTCGCCACCTCGTAGGCCTCTCGGGCCTCCTCGAGTTGCTCGTCGGTCGATCTGCGAAGCTCCTCGAACTGCTCGCCTGCGCCCTGCAGCGTCGAGCGGACGAATCGCTCGAGCCGACGCCGATCCGCCATACGCGTCCGTTCGACTGCCGGACACATATACTGTCGGACGGATCGACGGAGCGGTCACTCACGGCTATCTGTCGCGGGCGACCGATAACAACGATTTTGGCGTGATCGCACGTTGAGCACTGACATGGATCTCCGCGACGCACTTCGGGGTATCACTTGTCCGATGGTGACTCCATTCGATGGCGGATCGATCGACAAAGCGGCACTCATCGACGTGCTCGAGCACCTGCAGGCCGGCGGTATCGACGCTGTCTTTCCCTGCGGAACGACCGGCGAGTATCCGAGTTTGACAGCCGACGAGCAGCGCCGCGTCGTCGAAACGACCGTCGACCACGCTGACGTGCCGGTCATCGCAGGTGCCGGCGCAACGAGCGTCGGTGAGACGGTCGCAGCGATCGACCGCGCCGCCGACGCGGGAGCCGACGCCGCCGCAGTCGTCGCTCCCTACTTCACGACCGCGAACGCACCCGAAGGCAATCGGCGGTTCTTCGAGGCTGTCATCGACGAGGCGCCACTTCCAGTCTTGCTCTACAACATTCCGCAGTGTACGGGCCAGCGCATCGAACCCGAGACCGTCGCCGCCGTCGCAGAACGCGATGGGGCTGTCGGGATCAAAGACTCGAGTGGCGACCTCGGATATTTCCTCTCAGTGCTCGCGGGGACGCCCGACGAGTTTCTGTGTCTACAGGGGTACGACGCGTTGCTGGTACCCGCATTGCGGATGGGGGCTGATGGCGGGATCAACGCCCTGTCGAACGTCGTCCCCGAGGTACTGCGGGAGGCGTTCGAACGCGCCGACGACGAGCGCGGGCGAGAACTCCAGCGGGACGCGATCGCACCGCTGTTCGATGCGTGTACGACTCACGATTTTGCCCCGGCGACCAAGACCGCACTAGCTGAACGTGATGTCATCCCGTCCGACGAGGTTCGCCCGCCACTGGTCGCCGTCGACGACGCCGGCAGGGAGACGATCGGCGACGCGCTCGAGGCCGCACTCGCGGTCACGGAGCAGTAGGACGAATCGGTGTCTCGACGGGTGGTGACCACTATCTCGAGATGCCCCTTGACGCCTGCTGGCGGTTTCTTTCGTCCCTGTTCACTTTCGCTCCGGTGGCGGTAGTTTAAATACTATCGGGAGCGAACAGCGGTATGCCTCCCAGTGAAACCAAAGAGGAGGCGAGACACTATGAGCGACGTACGACAGCACGCGGACGATATACACGCGCAGTTTTCCGACCATATAGACGTAGATGTTGAGGACGTCGAGGAGCGCCTGACGACGCTCGTCGACGAGTACAAAGTCCCGATGGACGAGGCACGCCGGAGCGTGACGAATCACTATCTCGAGGAGGCCGGCCTCGAACGCGAGGACATCTCGGGCGGCGACAGCGAGGCGGCAAACATCGAGGACGTCGACGAACCCGAGGAGTGGATCGACCTCACCGCGAAGGTCATCGAACTCTGGGATCCGCGCAGTGATTCGGTCGCACAGGTCGGCCTGCTGGGCGACCCAACGGGGACGATCAAGTTCACTAAGTGGGCCAAATCCGATCTTCCTGCACTCGAGGAAGGCAGCGTCTACGAACTTCGCAACGTCGTCACCGACGAGTACCAGGGCCGGTACTCGGTCAAACTCAACTCGACGACGGTGATCGAAGAACTCGACGAAGATCTCGAGGTCGGCAACGACACCAGCGAGGTCGAGGGCGCACTGGTCGACATGCAAAGTGGCAGCGGCCTGATCAAGCGTTGCCCGGAAGAGGACTGCACCCGCGTCCTCCAGAACGGTCGCTGTAACGAACACGGGGAAGTCGAAGGCGAGTTCGACCTCCGGATCAAGGCCGTCGTCGACGATGGCCTCGACGCCCACGAAGTCATCTTCGACAAGGACGCTACCGAGGAGTTGACCGGGCTCAGTCTCGAGGAAGCGAAGGATATGGCGATGGACGCGCTGGATACGACCATCGTCGCCGACGAGATCAGAGAGGACATCGTCGGCACCTACTACCGCATCGAGGGACCGACGTTCGGCCGGTACGTTCTGGCCGACGATGTCGAGGAACTCGGCGGGCCAGCTGATCCCGAGGAACTGCTGATCAAAGCGAGGTCGATGTAATATGAGTGGAGAAGAACTCACCCGCGAAGTCGCCCGCCGCGTCTTCGCATCCGAATTCAACGACTCGACGTACGCCTTCAAAGAGAGCGACGACGAGCGCGCGCCAAACTACGCGCTGCTCCCGACTGGCGACCGTGCGAACCGCGTGTTCGTCGCCGGCACCCTGACCGAGACAGAAGACGTCGGCGAGGAAAGCGAGTACTGGCGTGGCCGGGTCGTCGACCCGACCGGGACGTTCTTCGTCTACGCTGGGCAGTACCAGCCCGAGGCCGCGTCTGTCCTGCGGGAGACCGAACCGCCGGCGTACGTCTCCATCGTCGGGAAACCCCGCACCTACGAGACCGACGACGGAACGATTAATGTCTCCCTGCGACCCGAATCGATCTCGGTTGTCGACGACGAGACGCGCGACCGCTGGGTCGTCGAAACCGCCGAGCGCACGCTCGACCGTATCGAGGCGTTCGAAACGTGGGAAAGCGAGCAGGAAGCACCCGAAAGCGCGTCGACCGCACCGACGAACGAGTACGCCCAGATGGCCCGCGAACAGTACGACTCGCCCGTCGTCAACTACCGTAACGACGTGATCCAGGCCCTCGAGAGCCTCGAGACCGTCGAAAAAGACGACGCGGAAGCACCGGTCTGAACGCGGCTGCCAGCGGACCCGGTCCCCTTTATCGACCGCCGTCTGACAAATGGTTAAGTGTCGTGAACGACGACTAGGGACATCGATGGGGAACAAGAACAAGACGATCTCGTTTCGGGTCAACGAGGACGCCTTCGAGGCGCTGCAGGCAATCGCCGCCGAGCGCGATATCTCGCTGTCTGCGGTCTTCCGGGATTACGTTGACCAACTCGTCGAACACGACGGCCAGGTCGAAGTCGTTCCCGAAGCCGACCTCGAGGTCCGCACGAGCGAGGACGAAGACGTCTCGTTTCCGCCGACCGTCGAAGTGTCAAAGCAGTTCATCCGCGAGCACGAGCGACTGGAACTCGAGGCCGAGCACCTCCGAGAGCAACTCGACGAGTACAAAGGCTACGTCAACGAGTTACAGGACCGACTCGAGGGCGAAGAAGACGAAGTGCTCCTCTTAGATGAATTAGACGACGAGAGCGAATCGTACCAGGTTCGGTAGCTGAAGCGTCTTGTCGCCCGTCCCGAAACGAAAGCCCCAACGCGGTTCTCGCCTTGGTTTCATCCATTGTGGCTGTTCACTTCGCACTGAATTCCGTCTGAGAGAGGCCCGTGAGCACCGATTCCGTCACGATGGCGCAAGCCTTATGTACATATGAGTACGTCGATGTACAATAATGAACTCCGATACGGAGCTCGCTCCCGCGGTGCAGTCGATTCTCGAGGCGGCACGGGAGCGGTCGGGCGGTGACGGCGTCGTCGATATCGACGCACGGTCGCTGCCTGACGCGCTGGCCGACGCCGAGGCCGCGGGGCGAGTCCCAGTGGTCGCGGAGGTAAAACCGACGAGCCCGACAGCTGATGGGACTCGAGACGACGATCCAGTCGAGTTAGCGCAGGCGATGGTCGACGGCGGCGCGACGGCGCTGTCGGTGCTCACCGAGCCGACCCACTTCGGCGGCTCGCCCGAGGCGCTGACCCGAATTCGGGAGGCCGTCGACGTCCCCGTCTTGCGCAAGGACTTCGTTCTCGACGAAGCTGGGATGGACGTCGTCGAGGCCGACCTGCTGTTGCTGATCGCGCGGTTCGTCGACGACCTCGAGAGACTCGTCGCCGCCGCCCGCGAGCGCGGGTTCCAGCCGCTGGTCGAGGTTCACGATCGGGCGGAACTCGAGACTGCTCTCGAAGCGGGCGCGGAGATCATCGGCGTAAACAACCGCGACCTGGCCCGTCTCGAGGTCGACCTCGAAACCTTCGAGTCAGTGGCACCCGAGGTACCGGATGACGTGACGCTGATCGCCGAGAGCGGAATCTCGTCGCCGGCCGACGTGCGACGGATGCGCGAGGCGGGTGCCGACGCGTTGCTCGTCGGCAGCGCCATCATGGACCACGGCGCGGGCGATAGCGACGTGACCGAGAACACGCGGCGACTGGTACAGGTGGACGCCGACGCTGCGACCGAGACGGAGACGACATGAACGACTACCACGGAGACACCCAGACATGAGCACGGAACGCGAACGCGACGGTGAGAGCGGTCGAACGGGAACGTTCGGCGAGTACGGCGGCCAGTACGTCCCCGAGGCGCTGATGCCAGCCGTCCAGGAACTCGAGGACGCCTACGAGCGCTACGTCCTCGAGAACGAGGACGGCTTCATGGACGAGTTCCGCGAGCGGATGCGGGAGTTCGGCGGCCGGCCGACGCCGCTCCAGCGCGCGGATCGGCTGAGCGAGCGCTACGACCGCGAGATCTATCTCAAGCGCGAGGATCTGCTCCACGGAGGGGCTCACAAACTGAACAACGCGCTCGGACAGGTCCTGCTCGCGAAGTACATGGGCAAAGAGCGGATCATCGCCGAGACCGGCGCGGGCCAACATGGCACCGCGACGGCGATGGCTGCGGCCCACCTCGACATGCCCTGTGAGATCTACATGGGCCGAACCGACGTCAATCGCCAGCGCCCTAACGTCTACCGGATGCGGATGAACGGGGCCGAGGTGAACCCGGTCGAGGCAGGCAGCGGCACCCTGAAGGAGGCGATCAACGAGACGATGCGCGACTGGGCGACCACCGTCGAGCGGACCCACTACGTGATCGGCTCGGTCGTCGGCCCGCATCCGTTCCCGCAGATGGTCCGGGACTTCCAGGCGGTCATCGGGAAAGAAGCCCGAAAACAGATTCAGGAGCAGGCCGGCCGACTGCCCGATAGCGTCGTCGCCTGTGCCGGCGGCGGTTCGAACACGATGGGCACCTTCCACGCATTCGTCCCCGACGACGACGTCGACCTGTACGCCGTCGAGGCCGGCGGTTCGAGCCTCGAGATCGACGAAGACGAAGGGCTCGCGCCCAACTCCGCGACACTGTCGACGGGCACCGACGGTGTCCTCCACGGTGCGATGACGAAGCTCCTCCAGAGTACGGAGGGCCAGATCATGGAGTCCCACAGCGTCAGCGCGGGACTCGACTACGCCGGCGTCGGCCCGGAACTCTCGCATCTCGTCGAAACGGGCCGCGTGACGCCAGCCAGCGTCGACGACGAGGTCGCGCTCAACGGCTTCCACCGCCTCTCGCGACTCGAGGGGATCATTCCGGCCCTCGAGTCGAGCCACGCGCTCGGCTATTTAGAAGAGGCTCACGAAGACCTCGGCGATCTCGTCGTCGTCAACGTCTCCGGTCGTGGTGACAAGGACTTAGAGACCGTGCTCGAGGAAACCGAGAAACGCGATCTCGCGGCCGCCCCTGACGTGGAGGTGTTCGACCAGTGAGCGACGATACATCGATCGAGAGCGAGAGCGACATCGAAGCCGCCATCCGCGAGAACCACCCTGCCCTCATCACCTACATTACGGCAGGCGACCCCTCGCTCGAGGCCACCAAGGAGTACGTCGAGGCGCTCGATCGTGGCGGCTCGGATCTGATCGAGCTCGGCCTGCCGTTTTCGGAGCCGATCGCGGAGGGACCGACGATTCAGGCCGCGATCAACCGCGCGCTCGATGCCGGCACGACCCCCCAGGCTTTTTTCGAGTTGGTCGACGACCTCGAGACCGAGGCACCGCTGCTGGTGATGACCTACTACAACATGATCCTGCAGTATGGATCGGAGCCAGACGTCCGTCCCTTCGTCGAACGCGCGGCCGAGGCCGGCCTCTCGGGAATCATCGTCCCCGACCTGCCCGCCGAGGAGTCCGAGCCGCTCCGTGCGGCCTGTGACGAGCACGGGCTCGATCTCGTCTTCATCGTCGCGCCGACGACCGAGGGCGAGCGCCTCGAGACGATCATGTCACAGGTCTCTGGCTTTGCCTACGTCCAGGCACGCCTCGGGACGACGGGTGCGCGGGCGAACGTCTCGGGGGCGACCCACGACAGCCTCGCGCGACTCTCGGAGTACGACGTGCCTAAGGCAGTCGGCTTCGGGGTCAGCGAGGGCGACCACGCCGCCGAGATCATCGAGGCTGGCGCGGACGGCGTCATCGTCGGCAGCGCCCTGATCGATCTGATCGCCTCCAATGACGAGCCGGGCGACGCAGCCGATGCGCTCGAGGCCAAAGCCGCGGAACTCAAACGCGGCGCACGCCGTGGGGTCGAGAACGAGGAAGACGACGAAGTGGCACCGGAACCAGAACAGCCATAACTGCAAGCTTGCTACACTCCCGCAATGACCACCGGAACTGACGCACGACTCGATCGAATCGGGACAGACGGATCGTACGTAATCGTCCCAATGGACCATGGCATCACGATGGGTGCCGTCCAGGGACTGAAAGACATCGAATCGACCATCGATGGCGTCACCAGCGGTGGCGCGGACGCGGTTCTCACCCAGAAAGGGATCGCACCGCGTGTCCACGACAACAAGAACGGCAAGGGCTACATCGTCCACCTCAACGGCTCGACGACCATCGGGCCCGACGAGAACGACAAGCGCATGACCGGCACCGTCGAGGAAGCGATCCGTGCCGGTGCCGACGCCGTTTCCTTCCACATCAACGTCGGCTCGGACCACGAACCCGACCAGCTCACGCAGCTCTCGGAGGTCACCGAGAAAGCAGACCGCTTCGGAATGCCGGTCCTCGCGATGGCCTACGCCCGCGGCCCGGGCGTCGACCCCGAAGACCCCGAAGCGCTTGGCCACGCAGTCCGCCTCGCCGAAGAACTGGGTGCCGACATCGTCAAAACGGGCTACAGCGGCGACGCCGACAGCTTCCAGCACGTCGTCGAGTCGACCCGGCTGCCGGTCGTCATCGCCGGCGGCTCGAAGGGAACCGACCGCGAGACCATCGAGATGGTCCGTGGCGTGATGGACGCCGGCGGTGCCGGTGTCTCGATGGGGCGCTCGATCTTCCAGCACGACGACCCCGAAGCGATCGCCCGCGCGGTCGCCGGCGTCGTCCACGACGATCTCTCGACTGAGGACGCGCTGGCCGAGGCAGGACTCGCACTCGAGGCCTGAGCGACTGATTCTTCCCCGTCAGGCACTCTGCTCGGTCCGTTTTGGACCGCCGTTCAGTAGCTTGGGTAGTGGCCAGCCCACGGCCGCGCCCGCTCGAGAGCCGCAGCAACCGCGAGCACGTCCGCTTCCGCGTATCGGCGGCCGACGATCTGCAGACCGACCGGCAGCCCGTCGTCGGTGAGTCCCGCAGGAACCGACGCGACCGGATGGCCAGTCAGGTTGAACACCCAGGTGAGCATCGCGTCGGTCGGAATCCCGTCGACGGCCTGTCCGTCGATCGTCGTCGGATACCGGTCGGCCAGTCGTTTCCCGTAGGGAGGTACCGTCAGCGTCGGCGTCACGAGCGCGTCGTGGCCTGTCAGCGCGTTCTCGATCGCGTCGTAGGCCTGCGCCCGGGGACCGTTTGCGAGCCGTTCCTCGACCGCGCTCGTGTCGTCTGCCAGCGCGATCGTTGACAGAAGTGTCTCCTCGACGTCGGCAGTCTCGAGGTCGATCCCGAACCGCTCTTCGACTCGAGCTGCGAGCGTAGCGAAGTAGCCACCGACCTGCGTGTAGTACGCCGCGCGGAGGGTCTCGGAGGCCGGAAGCGAAACGTCGACGTGGTCGACGGTCACGCCCGCAGCCGCGAGGTCGTCGACTGCGTTGCCGACGATCGTGCGGACGGTTGGATCGACGGGCTGTAAGTCCAGGTTCGGACTATAGCCAACGGAGAGGTCGTCCGCCGGCCACTCCGTTGCCGGAAGTACGTCGTCGCCGTCCGGGACGCTGAGTGGATCGCGATCGTCCTGCCCTGAGAGGACGTCGAACGCGAGCGCGACGTCCTCGGTCGACCGTCCGATCGGGCCGCCGACCATGAACGGGGTATGCGTCCCAAAGGTGTCGAGCCGGGAATCGGCCGGCACGCGCCCGAAACTGGGCTTGAGACCGATGACGTTACAGCACGACGCCGGCACCCGAAGAGAGCCGCCGATGTCCGAGCCGGTGGCGAACGTCGCGAGACCGGCCGCAACCGCCGCCGCTGAGCCACCGGAGGAGCCGCCGGCCGACCGCTCGAGATCAAACGGCGTCGCCGTCGGCCCGACGAGGCGGTTGTCGGTCTTGATCGTGTGGGCGAATGCCGGCGTGTTGGTGGTGCCGATGATCACTGCGCCGGCCGCCTCGAGTCGCTCGACGGTGATCGAGTCCGTGCTGGCGACGTGGTCCGACAGCGGAGCCAGCCCCATCGTGTTCCGGACGCCTGCCTTCCGATCCCGGAGATCCTTGATCGCGATCGGGACCCCATGCAGTGGGCCGAGATCCTCACCAGTTGCCGCCGCACGGTCGGCCTCGCGGGCACGCTCTCGAGCCGCATCCGCGATGACCGTCACGTAGGCATTCAGGTCGCTGGCCCCCTCGATCCGCCCGAGAACGGTCTCGACGGTTTCCAGCGAGGACTGCTCGCCGCGCCGGATCGCGCTTGCGAGCTCCCGTGCGGACGAGGTGATGTCAGTGCTCATGAACTATGGACCCAGTTCGAGATGATAAATGTCCGGGTGGCTGCTCACTCGAGACGTGCTGTAGCCCGACCACCGGATCGCTCAGTGACAGTGCGTATCCAGGTGGATATCACGATCGTCGTAGTGCGGCGAGAGTTCGACGGTGGCGTGATCGACGCCGTGGCCGGCGAGTTCGTCGTGGACCCGGCGCGTGACCGACTCCGCTTCGATCATCGTCTCGATGTCCGTTTCGACATGGATCGTCGCGACGGTGATCTGGCTGCAGATCTGCCAGGCGTGGAAGTCGTCGACCGCGGTGACACCCTCGATATCACGGATGTGCGACCGGATTTCGTCGATTTCGAGGGGTGTCTTGAGGAAGAAGATCTCGCCGCTGCCGCGCAACACGGTGGCCGCCGACCAGGCCACGACGACGGCGATCAATGCTGCCGTGATGGGGTCGATAATGCGGATTCCCGTCAGTTCGATCGCCAGCACGGAGACGATGACGGCAACCGAGCCGCCGGCGTCGCCCAGCAAGTGGTAGAACGCACCCTTCTCGTTGAGGCTCATCGCGTCGCCGTGGAGGACGTACACGGACCCGATATTGACCAGCAAGCCGCCGAAGGCGATAGCGATCGTCGGCCCAGTTCCGATGGCGACAGGCTCGAGGAATCGTTGAGAGGATTCCCAGAGAATAAAGGCGACCATCGGCAGGAGGAGGAGGCCGTTGAGGAAGGCGGCAAACGGCTCGAGGCGGTGGAGGCCGTACGACCAGCGCTCATCCTCGCCGTAGTGTTCGGCGACGTAGGAGGCGGCGAAGGCCATCACGTACGCGAGCGCGTCGAACAGCATGTGGACGGCGTCGCTGATGAGCGCGACCGATCCGAACGCCAGTCCGCCGGCGAGTTCGACGAGGAAGCCGACGACGTTGATCAGCGAGACGGCGGCGAGTTTGCGGCTGCTAGTCGACCCGCCACCGTGGTCGTGTCCGCCATGGTCGTGAGTGTGACCGTCGTGTGAGTCGTCGTGGGTGTGCGCCGACTCGGTGTGACTCATCGTAGTTCGAACTCGGAGCGTTCTGTTTATTAATTCAACTGCTATTAAGTGGCGTTTAGACTAGTAATCTTAACAAAATTATCCGGCCAAGTTGCTAACTTGTCGACGGCTGGGCCATCGACCGTCCGGAGTGGTCGACTCATCGGAAGAATTTCGGAACCGGTCTCCCTTCTCGAGTCCGTGACCGACGGCGAGGAATACACGCTTGCAGACGAAATCGTCGCCCGCGCGCGGATCCACGCCCGCAAGGTCGTCGACGAACACGAACTGGCAGTCGACCTCAAGGCGCTCGAGTGGGAGGTATCAGCGCGAGCGCGCTGCCGAGCTGGTGCGTGTCAGTGGCATGCCGATCGCGAGGTGGCGACGATCGTCCTCGCGCGACGGGCCTACGAACGATACGACTGGTCCGCGTTCGCAGGGGTCGTCCGCCACGAACTCGTCCATGCCTGGGAGTTCCAGCAGTTCGGCGAGTCCGGTCACGGCGACCGGTTTCGTGAACAGGCTGGGGCGCTCGAGGCCCCGCGCTACTGCGATGCGTTCACGGAGCCGCGGTACGTCCTCCGGTGTCGTGTGGCCGACTGCGGCTGGCGGGCGACGCGTCACCGCGCCTCGAAGCCGGTGAAAGCGCCCGATCAGTACCGCTGTGGGGCCTGCGGCGGCGAATACGAGGTCGAACATGCGGTAAGCGGCCGCACGTGGACGACCGCGAGCGGCTACGGCGGTGCGAAGGCAGTGCTCGGCGACGATTGGTAGCGAGGCGGCACTCGAGCCCAATCCATATTCGGTAGTCGACAGCATCCCGACCAGACCACCGTCGAGTGGAACTGAACGGGCTCTCGAGGAGCGAACAGCTCCAAACTGCAGTACAGAGCACCAAAGACCCGTCAAGTCGACCGCAGAACACTTATTCGCCTCACGACACCTGTTTCTAGTATGGGAATACTCGACCAGATGCTGGGCAAGACGAGCCCTGGTGAACAGGGCATCAAAGAACAATCGTATACGCTCCCGAAAGAGACACACGACTTCGTCTATCCCGTCGCGGTTCGACGCGACGAAGTCGAGGCGTTCGCCGAACTGGTCGAGGTCGAAGCGGACGCACCGCCACTCGCGGATGCCGGCGACGATCTCCAGTCGGTCTTCGACGGGCTGGTCGGGGAAGGCGGCGTCGACGCCGACGAACTGGCCGACCAGCTACGCCAACCCCGGCAGGCGGTCGAGCCGATGATCGAGGCCTGGCAGGAGGCAATCGAGCAGGATATCGGCGTCGTCTACGCTCGCATCGGTGCCCACGAGAACCTGCTGGCGTTCGTCCAGTTCTGCAAGCAACGCGACGAGGACGACGACGATCCATTCACTCTTCCCGAGACCTTCTCGGAGGCAGCGGCACTGCTCAAGCGCGTCGAGGAGGGAACCGACACCCAGTACCGCGCGGTGGTTCACACGGACCTCTTGCCCGAGAACTAAGCCGGACCATCCCTCATACGGACTCCTGTCAGTCAGTTCCGGCGCATCTGCAGGATCGATCGCGGATGTGCCGGGACATCGGGAGAGCAGACCGTATCAGACGATCGTCTCGAGCCCCTCGAGCGACGCGAGTTCGTAGGTCGGGTCGTGCTCGCCGGGGCCGTCCTCGCGGCCGAGGTCGAGCCAGGCCGAGTCGAGTCCCATCGCGTTCGCGCCCGCGACGTCGGCATGGAGCGAGTCGCCGACGTGGATCGCCGCGTCCGGCGTGACCGCGAGCTCGGTCAGCGCGCGTTCGAACGGTGCCGCGTTCGGCTTGGGTCCGATGCCGGCGCTCGGCTCCGTAAAGACCTGTACGTCGAAGGCGTCCTCGATTCCGAGCGTTCGGAGTTTCTGTGTCTGTGTCGGCCGGCCGCCGTTCGTGATGAGCCCGACGTGGGCTCGATCGCGGGCGTACTCGAGTGCGGTCTCCGCACCGGGTCGGAACTCGACGGCGGTCGGATCTCGCACGTCGAGATACTCCGCGGCGAGCGTCGGTGCGATGTCCGTCTCGACGCCAGATCTGTCCGCGACTTCGGTGAAGAGGTGCTCGTAGAACTCACGATCCGTCTCGGCGGTTGGCAGGTCCGGGACCGCCGCTCGTAGCTCCGCCGGCGTACAGAACTGTTCGTGGCCGGCCCGGTCGAACGTCGACTCGAGCAGCGCGGTAGCGTCCTGGGTCGGCTCACAGAGAGTGCTGTCGAGATCGAAATAGACCGCGTCGTAGGCTGCCATCTGTGCTGGTGTAAGAGAGCAGGCGTTCTCAACGTTTCGCCGACGATGTGATTGATTCGTCGCTGCTATCGTCAGCGCTATCAAGAACACCTCGAAAGCCCCTTTCAATCCCACCCGACGATAGTTTGTCCGGGTGGCTGAAACGCGCCGGTTGGTCGGATGGGGTTCGACACGAGCCGAGACGGCAGTTCCACAGCCAGTGATCCGTCGGCCGTCTGTGACGGTCGACCGACACCCGCTCTGCGGGTATCCGCTAGCGAAGGCTGTCGATCACTCGTCTTCCCTGCCCGATTCGCCACGTTCAAGCCGGTTCCCTTCGAGGGTCGATTTATGACGCGAACTGTCTGGGTAAAAGCCGACGACGCCGTCGGTGACTGGGACGACCGCCGGGCGCGGATCACCGCCGCACTCGAGGCGGGTGCAGACTGGGTACTGGTCGACGAGGACGACGTCGGGCGCGTCCGCGAACTCGGCGATATCAATGTGGCAGCGTTCCGGACCGACGGGGACGTGACGCTGGTCGACGACATCGACGACGCCGAAAGCGACGACGGGCCGTCCACACAGGCCGACGCCATCGTCGTCGGGAAAGACGGCGAGGGCGACGCGACGATCGATCTGCCCGAGGACTTTTCTGGCTCGGCAGACCTCTCGACGCTGCGCCGCGATGGCGACTTCGAGCGGGGTGCGTACGTCCGCATCCTCGGCAAGGAGTACGAGCACTTCGCCGAAACCGCTGCCGAGGAAGCCGACCACACGATCGTCGTCGGCGAAGACTGGACGATCATTCCCCTCGAGAACCTGATCGCCCGCATCGGCGAGGAGACCGACCTCGTCGCCGGCGTCACCAGCGCGGAAGAAGCGAAGACGGCCTTCGAAACCCTCGAGATCGGCTCCGACGCCGTCTTACTCGACTCGGACGACCCCGACGAGATCCGCAAGACCGTCGAGGTCCGCGACGAGGCCGCCCGCGAGAGCCTTGACCTTGAGTACGCCGAAGTGCTCGACGTCGAGCGGGCCGGCAGCGCCGACCGGGTCTGTGTCGATACCGGCAATCTGCTCGAGCACGACGAGGGGATGCTCGTCGGCTCGATGAGCCGCGGCCTGGTGTTCGTCCACGCGGAAACGGCCGAATCGCCGTACGTCGCCTCGCGCCCCTTCCGGGTCAACGCGGGCGCGGTCCACGCCTACATCCGCACGCCCGACGGCGGGACGAAGTACCTCGCAGGCCTGCAAAGCGGCGACGAGGTGCAAGTCGTCGACACCGACGGCAACACCCGCGAGGCAATCGTCGGCCGAGTCAAGATCGAACAGCGGCCGATGTTCCGGATCGCCCTCGAGACCGAAAGCGGCGACCGGGTCGAGACGCTACTCCAGAACGCCGAGACGATCAAAGTCGCCGCCAAAGAGGGGCGCAAAGCCGTGACTGATCTCGAAGCCGGTGACGAGATCATGCTGTACTACGAGGACACGGCCCGCCACTTCGGCGAGGCCGTCGACGAGAGTATCATCGAGAAGTAACGGTTCGGCTCTATCTTAGCTGTTTTTCTCCGGTTTGGGCGCATCGGACTCGAGTCGCGTCGTACACCAGTGACAGAACTCGAGGTCCGGATCGACGTCTTTCCCACATTCGGGACAGGTCGTCTCGTCCGCGTTCTCGTCGCCGCCGGATGGATAGCCGAATGCTCGAAAGGTCGCGTCGATCGTGGCAAACAGGGCGATAAACGAGAGGAAGAACTGTGCCATCGGATCGACATCCTCGGCCATGGCGGTCGCCTGTGTGATAGCCTCGTCGTAACTCGCCGGCTCGGCGGCCGCGAGCTGCTCGATCGGGAGCAAGAAGGCACTCGCCGCGAGGAACAGGCCAGCGAAAACGGCGGCGCGAAGCCAGTCACGAGAGAGGACGTGGCCCGCACCGGGCATGATCACCGACAGACCGGCAGCGAGGATCGCGCGGAGCCATGTCATTGTCGGCTAGTGGGGGACCGCTGCCCTTAACATTCCGATTTCGGCTGTTTTTCAGGTCACTCGAGATGTGCTACGAGCTCCGCGAGCGTCTCGAGGTCGTACTGCCCCGGCGCAGTCGCCTCTGCTGGATCGACAGGCGCATACCCGATCTTCGACCCGTACACCGGCGCGACCGCACGCGTGTGACTCCCGACTTCACCCATCGCCATCGTCGCGACGGTGTCTCCATGCGAGGTCAACTGCTCGGTCGCCGACAGCAACGCGAGCGTATCCGCTGTCGATTCGGCTGTCACCGCCAGCTTCGCCACGTCGGCGTACTTGCCTGCCTCGGTCAGCGTCCGCACGAGTTCCGTCCGGGGCGGCGTCCCCTCGAAGTCGTGGGCCGAGGCGACGATCGACACGTCGCGCTCGCGAGCCGTCTCGAGCACAGCCTCGGCTTCCCCCTCGAGAATCGACTCGAGTTCGATATCAATGGCCTCGACAGCCTTGAACGCAGTCGCCTCGGCCAGTGCCTCGAGTCGGCCCTCATTACTTGCTTCCCCCCCTTCCCATTCGGCCCGGTTCGTCGCGAGGATCGGTAACTCGCCGTCGTAGGCCTCGAGTGCTGCCAGCGGCTCGTCAGCTAGGTCCATTCGGAATTCGACCGCATCGGCGTGCTCGCGGGCCGCAGGTTCATCCGAGAGGTCCGCCGTCGCTGCTGTAAGTACGAACGAGTCGAAATCAAGTCCCATTGCTACCGACTGGGACCGAGCGCGATAAAAACGGTATCGTTCCGGCGACGTGTAGTTCGACAGCCGCGATTACGCCATTCCGATGGTCTCCTCGGCTTCGAGGAGCTCGTGGTACCGGTTGCGGATGGTGACTTCGGAGATGTCGGCGACGTCGGAGACGGCAGCCTGCGTCGTCTTTTCGTTGGTCAACAGTGCGGCGGCATAGACCGCGGCGGCCGCGAGGCCGACCGGCGACTTGCCGGAGTGGACGCCCTTCTCCTTGGCGTTCTGGAGCAGCGAGCGCGCGCGGTGTTCGGCTTCGTCCGAGAGCTCGAGCCCCGAGGCAAAGCGGGGAACGTAGCTTTCGGGGTCGGCCGGCTGGACCTCGAGACCGAGTTCGCGGACCACATAGCGGTAGGTGCGCGCGATCTCGTTTTTCTCGACGCGGGAGACGTCGGCGATCTCGTCGAGCGAGCGTGGGACGCCGGCCTGGCGGGCGGCAGCGTAGACACAGGCCGTCGAGACGCCCTCGATGGAGCGCCCCGGCAGCAGGTCTTCGTCGAGTGCGCGCCGGTAGATAACGCTGGCCGTCTCGCGGACGTTCGTCGGGAGGCCAAGCGCGGAGGCCATCCGGTCGATCTCGCCGAGTGCCTGTTTCAGGTTGCGCTCCTTGGAGTCGCGGGTGCGGAACCGCTCGTTCCATTTGCGCAGGCGCTGCATCTTCTCCCGTTGCCGGGATCCCAGTGAGTTGCCGTAGGCGTCTTTGTTGCGCCAGTCGATGTTCGTCGAGAGCCCCTTGTCGTGCATCGTGTTGGTCGTGGGCGCGCCCACGCGGGACTTCTCGTTTTTCTCGGCGGCGTCGAACGCACGCCACTCGGGACCGCGGTCGACCGAGTCCTCCTCGACGACCAGGCCACAGTCCTCACAGACCGTCTCACCGTGTTCGTCGTCGACGACGAGCTGGCCAGCACATTCGGGGCAGACCAGATCCTGATCTTCGCTTTCGGTCTCCTGTTCGTTCGTTTGGGGTTCGCTACGTCGTACTCTCGTGTTCGATGGTGCGTTAGTCATACGATGGCGATTGCTGGCCGGCCGAACCGATCGCAAAAGCCCGGACGGATCCGTTACCTCCCACGTTCAGACACTCGAGGGATAAGGGTTTCGAAATCTCAGCCAGATACCCCTCGAAAACGGGTAATTCGGGCAAAAGAGCATGATAAATAGAAACATTAAAGCAAAGTATCGACTCGAACCGGAGCCACCAACTGCCCGCCGTTCGAACGGCCGCTATGAAGCTTGCAGTCGGGAGCACGAACCCGGTCAAGATCGATGCAGTCGAGCGAACCCTCGAGCGATACGAGCCGACCGTCATCGCCGTCGACGTCGATTCCGGCGTGAGCGAACAGCCGTGGTCGATCGAGGAAACCGTCACCGGTGCCGAGACCCGCGCCCGGCGAGCGCTCGCGACGACCGACACCGATTACGGCATCGGCCTCGAGGGAGGTGTCGCCCGGCTCGAGGGCGTGCCGGGACTCTCGCTGATCATGTGGGGAGCCGTGACGGACGGCGATCGAACGGAACGAGGGAGCGGCCCGACACTTCGGCTCCCCGATAGCGTCACCGAGCGGCTTGAAGCCGGTGCGGAACTGGGACCGGTGATGGACGATCTGCTCGGAACCGAGGGCGTCGCCGAGTCCGAGGGAGCAGCAGGTGCGCTGACGGCTGGACTGACCGACCGAACCCGTGCGCTCGGCGAGGCGGTTGCATGCTCGGCTGGTGCCTTCTTTACAGAGTATTACGACAGCGACGACTGACAGCGTTCGCCGGTCGAAATCCCGAACCAACCCATGACCGAGAACCACCACGATCGGATGAATGTAAGCGAATAGAATGTTTTAACCGGCTGTACCAACGGCAGCTTTCCGGTCGATTATTCATCTCTTACTCACCGGTAAAACCGCATGACAGCGGCCAGTTAACTGTGCGTACCAAACCCCCTAAGGTCGATCCAGTCATCCACAGATGTATGAGCACTGCAATGGCCCCCGACCTCACGAGCAAACAACAGCGGATTCTGGAGTACCTCCGGAACAACGCGGCGACGAAGACGTACTTCAAATCCCGCCTCATCGGCAAGGAACTCGGGATGACGGCGAAAGAGGTCGGCTCGAACATCACCGCCCTGCAGGAGGGCGACTACGACGTCGACATCGAGAAGTGGGGATACTCCTCGAGTACCACCTGGAAAGTCGACGTTTAACGCCGCCCCGGCATCCGGTGCCATTTCAGCTCGTTTTTACCGATCGGTTCGGTCGCAGACGTCAAGCGACGCCGAACCCTCTTTTCGCTGCACCCCTTCCATCCGAACGGATGACGACGGTACTGTTCGACATGGATGGGGTTCTCCTCGAGGACCCACACACGGACCCGGAGGTATACGCCGACGCGGCCGACGCGGCCCTCGCCGAGCTGGGAGCCGAACCGACGCCGGCCCAGCGCCGCGACTTCAGAACCCACGCGTACGAACGGATTCGGACCCACTGCGAGGAGCTCGGGATTGATCCAGCGCGGTTCTGGAAACTGAAAGAAGCACACGCCTCGAGTGGCACACACGATCGCCTTCGATCGGGTGAGCGCGGCATCTACGAGGACGTCGACGCGATCCGTAAACTAACCGACCGAACCACGACCGGTCTCGTCACCAACAATCGCCACGAGACCGCCGAGTTCGTCGCGGAGTTCGTCGGGATCGATTTCGATATCGTTCGCGGACGCGATCCAACGCTCGCGGGCTACGAACGCCGCAAGCCCGATCCATACTACATCGAGGAGGCGCTGGCCGACCTTGGCGTCTCGGACGGACTCTACGTCGGTGACTCCCCGAAAGACATCGTCGCGGGACAGGCGGCGGGCCTCGAGACCGCGTTCCTCCGTCGGTCGCACAACCGCGAGCGAGAGTGCCCGCCGAACGCGACCTACGAACTCGAGTCACTACCCGAGGTGCTGTCAGTCATCGACGAGCCAGTACTGTAAGCAGATCTTACCGGCTGCTAACAGCATCTTAGCCGCGGTAGTCAAGTAACTGATCGGCGTTCCGGGCGAAGTTTCGTGCCCGCTCGCCGAAGGAGTCGGCGTGACCGACGACCAGCAACAACACCGTCTCCGGGCGCTCGACCGCATAGCCATCGTCCCGGGAGAGGAGGCCGGCCTCCTCGAGCTGGCCGGCGTACTTGCTCACTGTCGGGGCCGAGACGTCGAGCGCCTCGGCGAGGTCGCCAGCAGTGGCGTCAGGATTCGCCAGGAGTTCGATCAGCATCCCACGCGGAGTCTCCCGGCGCAGGTAGCCGAGCGCTCGTTTCTCAAAGTCGTCGAACCGACCGGCTGTGACGAAGCGTTTGTAGTCGCCGTCGCGATAGCGCTCGATCGCACCCACGTCCTCGAGCCGACGAAGGTGATGTTGGGTTTCGCCGGTGCCGAGCTGGAGGTCGTCGCGGATCTTCGAGAAGTGCGCACCGGGCGTCGTGGAGAGATAGCCCACGATCGCGTCGCGCGCGTCGCTTTCACCCGTTTCGGCCGCCGCCGAGCTCGATCGGCCAACCAGCGGGGAGGCGGCACCGAGAGCGGCAAACCGGCGGAGGGTCGCTCGTTTCTCGTCGTCGACCCCATCGGGTGCTGTCATTACTATCTATCGTTCAGCACGGCGCGCCCAGTAAAACCGGTTTCGCTCCGCTTTGTTCACTGAAAGCTACTAATTAGCTCTCAAATACCGTTCGAACACGTGATACAAAACGAGGTTGACTGCGGGCCAGCGGCGTCCGATAGTGCCGTGAGCTCGAAGGCGATGGGGTTCCAGCGAAAAGCGACTCCATACTGTCGGACAAAACGGACCACACATCGATCGCACTCGAGACGCTGTCGCCAGCGACGACAGGCTCAAGACACGATCGAGTGTTCGCGGACTGTTGTCCGACAGTATCAAAAGAGGTGGCGCTGACCGACCGAGACCGTCGTCAGTTGTTCGTCGCAGTATCCTCCGTGTCGTCGTTCGGCACGTCAGTGCCGCCGTCGGTCTGTCCCTGGAAGTCCTGATCCATTTCCTCGATGACCTCGTCCGGATCGGAGATCTCCGCAGGGTCTTTCCCTTCTTTGATCGCCTGGGCTTCCTGTTCCATCGCCTCGACGTCCATGTCCGCCTCCTGGTCGATCTCGCCGATGATCTCGGCGATGTCGTCGAGGCCGATCAGTTCGCGGGTCTCCTCGTCGAACTCGCGGCTCTCGAGTTCCGCGCCGTCGGCTTCGACATCGCTGCCCGAGAGGTGCTTGCCGTAGCGGCCGACCAGCGACGTGAGTTCCTGAGGCATGACGAACGTCGTCGACTCGCCCTGGCCGATGTCGCCGAGCGTTTCCATCCCCTTGTCGATGATCGCGCGTTCGCCCATCGACTCCGCGGAGCGTGCACGCAGCACGGTCGAGATCGAGTCACCCTGTGCTTCCAGGATCTGACTCTGTTTCTCACCCTGGGCGCGGATGATCTCGCTCTGTTTGTCACCCTCCGCTTTCTCGACGGCGCTGCGGCGTTCACCCTGGGCCTCGAGAATCATGGCACGGCGTTTCCGCTCGGCGGAGGTCTGTTGTTCCATCGCGCGCTGGACGTCTTTCGAAGGGTTGACCTCGCGGACCTCGACCGATTCGACACGGATCCCCCACTCGTCGGTGGGTTCGTCGAGTTCCTCGCGGATGCGGGCGTTGATCTCTTGGCGTTTGTTCAGCGTGTCGTCGAGTTCCATGTCACCCAGCACGGCGCGCAGGGTCGTCTGGGCGAGATTGGAAACGGCGCGCTTGTAGTCGTCGACCTGGAGGAATGCCTTCTTGGCGTCCATCACCTTGATGTAGACGACGGCGTCGGCGGTCACCGGCGAGTTGTCTCGCGTGATCGCTTCCTGCCGGGGGACGTCAAGCGTCTGTGTCCGCATGTCGAACCGGTAGGTATTCGAGACGAACGGCGGGACGAAGTTGATCCCCGGTTCTAAGAGCTTGCGGTACTCACCGAAGACCGTGAGGGCGCGTTTCTCGTAGGCGTCGACGATCTCGATCGCGCTCAGCAACGCGGCTACGACGAGAACGAGGACGAGGGCACCGACGAGCAACAGAGCAGTGCCGGCGGTTTGTAGTGGAACCAATGGGATCTCCATATTTCGGAGTTACGACGGTGGGGAGAAAAGCGTTCCCTTGTTTCGTCAACATATGTATGTGTCTCTCACTCAGTGGTCCGATCGTTCCGTCTCGGTTTCGGTCTCCCACTCGCCGTCGACGCTGTCAGTTCGCTCGACATCGGATCGGTCGGTGGAATCGGACTCGGACGACTCGTCCATGCGTGCGAGCGCTCGATCGATCTCGTCTTCGCCGAGTGCATCGAGCGATTCGACCGTCAGCACGTTCCCGCCACCGGGGTCGAGGACGATGACCTCTTTGCCTTCTTCGATCGTCCCGTCGGTCGTCCGCGCGCTGTAGTAGGGCGCGAATCCGCCACCCTCGAGTTTGACCTCGCCGTCGCGGCTCGTGACGGTCTCGGTGACGTAGCCCGTTCGGCCGGCGAGCGAGTCCGAGTCCGTCGTCCGGGCCGTCCCTTTCCCGCCGTAGAAGTCGAACTCCCGGTAGACGTAGGCCGCTGCGAGCCCGATGACGAGCGTCAGCGCGGCCAAAATGAACGGGCTCGCTGCGGGCGGGAAGACCATGCCCACGAGGCCAGCACCGACCAGCGCGATCCCGATGACGATGAGGTGGGCACCGGGCGACATGGCCTCGAGGACCATCAACACGAGCCCCGCAACGAGTAACAACAGCGGGATGTTCCCCACGAGGGATTCGACCATATGCGGGGGTTAGGCCTTGTGCCGATTAAATGTTTACCGCACGGAAGAAGTGAGATAATCGGTCGAACGGCGGACAGGCCCATGAATGGGACAGTCCGATCTCGGGACGAGCCGACGACAGTTCACCCAAGCGGGAGCATGAGGAGTCGAGCGATGACGAGCACCATCGCGATCACACCTAGCAGGACGAACAACGCGTTCTCGAGGTCCGGGTCGCCGGGTTCGATCGGCGTCGAGCTGGCTTCGGGTGTATACCCGTCCGACTCGGTCACGGTCGCGGTCGTGTCATCGTCCTCGTCGCCTGCACCGGAGAGATCGAGCGGGATCCGATCGTCCTCGTCGGCTCGCTCGACGCGATCGGGCGGGCTCGAGTCGCCTGCCGGTCCGCTGTCCGGGTTCGCCGTCGACGACTCGCTCCATCGATCGTCGGCGTCGTCGCCGGGTCCGGACGGCTCGTTTGCCATACGCGGCTATACTGGCCCGGGCGTCAAAAACCCGCGGTCCGGCCTGCCGACGACGTGAACGCAGGGAGGACCGGTAGTGGCCAACAGTATCAGGCTCGCTCGTGTCGGTCCCCGATGTCGCCGCCGTAGACGACGCCGTGTTCGGCGTCGAGAGTGACCGGTTCGCCGTCCGTCAGTGCCGAGACGTCGGCATCGCTGAGCATCGGAATCCCCAGTTCGCGTGCAACCAGCGCCGGATAGCCGGTCATGCCCCGCTCGGCGTTGACGATGCCACCAAGGCGGCTCGTCTCGCCCGAAAACTCCTCGTCGAAGTCAACAGGCAGTGCGACGATAGCCCCGTCGGGCACCGCCGAGAGATCGCCGTCCGACAGGTGGACGACCGGGCCGGTCGCCCGCCCCTCGACGACGACCTGGCCGGTCGTCAGCGTGTCGGCTGCGACGTGGACTTTCAGCATGTTCGTCGTGTTCGCCCCCTCGAGTTCGGTCATCATCCCACAGAGGACGACGACGGTATCACCGCTTTCGGCAACGCCGGCGTCAAGGGCGGCTTGGACGGCGTTTTCGACGACGGCGTCGGCCCCCTGCCCCGAGACATCGGCGTACAGCGGCGTCACGCCCCAGCTCAGCGCGAGCTGGCGGCGCACCGCCTGGCTTGGCGTCGAGGCGACGACCGGGACGCCGGGGCGGTACTTGGCCGTCTTCAGCGCTGTGTAGCCGGACTCGGTCGCGGCCACAACGGCGTCCGCGTCGATGTCCCGCGCCAGAAAGCGCGCCGAGCGCGCGAGGGCGTCGGTCCGCGCCTCGCCGGAGGCAGGAACCCGCTGCTCGAGTAACTCGGCGTACTCGTTGGATTCTTCCACCTGGCGGACGATGCTGTCCATCACGCCGACGACGGCCACGGGGTGGTCGCCGACGGCGGTCTCGGCCGAGAGCATGACCCCGTCGGTGCCGTCGAGGACGGCGTTGGCGACGTCCGAGGCTTCCGCGCGCGTCGGTCGGCGAGCCGTGACCATCGAGTCGAGCATCTCTGTTGCCGTAATAACCGGGCGTCCCGCCTCGCGGCAGGTACGGATGATCCGTTTCTGGATCATCGGGACGTCCTCCATCGGGCACTCGACGCCGAGGTCGCCGCGTGCGACCATCACGCCGTAGGCGGCGTCGATGATTTCGTCCATGTTCTCGACCGCGCCGGCGCGTTCGATCTTCGCGATGATCGGGATGTCCGCCCCCAGATCCTCGAGCACCTCACCGACCTCGTAGACGTCCTCGGCGTCCCGGACGAAACTCGCCGCGACGAAGTCGACGCCCTTCTCGGCTGCGAGCTCGAGGTCTGCCCGATCCGACTCCGTGACGACATCTAGGTCGAGTTCGACGCCGGGGACGTTGACCCCCTTGCGGCCGCCCAGTTCGCCGCCGGTGTCGACGTGAGCGTGAACCCCGTCGGCGTCGGTCTCGAGGACGGTCGTCTCGATCAAGCCATCATCGAGCAGGACGCGGTCGCCTGGCTCGACGGCGTCGATCGGCAGCGAGAGCCCGACCGTCTCCGGGGTTGCCTCGTCGCCGTCGACGAACCGGATTTCGGAGTCAGTCTCGAGCGTCACCGTCTCGCCCTCGGGCAGCGGTGCGGTCCGGATCTCCGGGCCCTTCGTGTCGAGCATGACCGCGACGGGTTCGGCTCGCTCCTCGTCGACGGCGCGGACGTGATCGATCAGTGCTGCGCGATCCTCGCGAGTCCCGTGGCTCGCGTTCAGACGTGCGACGGACATTCCGGCCGCGGCGAGTTCCCGGATCGTCTCCCGGTCGTTCGACGCTGGCCCTAGCGTACAGACGATCTTCGCGTTTCTCATATCGAGAGCTACCGCCAGCACCCTCTAAAAGATGGTCACTTACTCGCGTTCGAGTAGCTGTCTTCGCCCCGTCGACCGGCGCCCCGTCGTCTGCCACGCCAACCGTTTTTTGCGGATCGCCCCTCCGACCCGACATGCCAACCTACGCGACGCTCGTCAATCTCGACGACCGCGACGTCCAGAACGCACAGGAACTCGCCTCGATCTGGGGCGAGATCAGAACGGAGTTCGAAGCGCACGGCGCGAAACTTCACGACTCCTATGCGGCCCTCGGCGGGTTCGACTTCCTCGTCGTCTTCGAGACCGACGACGACGAGGCAGCGTTCAAATCGGCGTTGACGCTCCACCGCCACGGTCTCGAGGGCGAGACGATGGAGGTCGTCCCGACCGAAGACTTCTCCCAGGTCGTCGACGAAGTGTGATTCAATCCGCCGGTCGCTCGAGCAGCCGGGTCACGCGCTCGCCGCTGACGACTTCGGGGATGATGACTTCGTCGGCACCGGCTTCCTTCGCGACCGACTCGTACATCTCCTCGCCGACGCGAACGAGGACTTCGGGTGCATCGGTCGCCGTCCCGCTGACGACCGCGATCTGGATGTTGACGTTCGAGTCGTCGATCGCGGCGACGAGTTTCGTCGCCCGCTCGACGCCCGCCGCTCGCAGCGTCTGTTCCTGTCTGGCGTCGCCCTCGACGAGGAGATGACCGTCCGTTCGGACGCGTTCCGCGGTGTCCTCGTCGCTCTCGATGACGACGACCGTTCGGCCCGCCTCGGCGAGCCGGTCGGCGATCGTTCGTCCGAACATGCCGTATCCACAAACGATAACGTGCTCGTCGCTGTCGTCGATTCGTCGTTGCATGGTTGCTCGTGATACCTCCGTTGGAATCCGCCCCCCGAACATCTCGGTGACGACCGTTTCGCCGATCCACAGCCCCGAGAGGACGAGGCCGGCCGTCACCGCGATGGCGTAGGCTTTCGTCGCTCGCTCGGGACCGGCGTGCTCCTGGAAGTGCAGGTCGATACTCGTCAGATCGACCAGCCAGAACGTCGCTTCGAGGGGACCGACACCGCCGAGAGCCGAGAAGCCGACGATGCCGGCGACGACGACCGTGGCGAAACAGCCGATCGGGATCAGCGCCCGTCGCAGGACCGGCCGCCCTGCGAGGTGGGAAACGAATCCTCGGTGCACAACTGACCCATGACAACATCCCGCATATATCTGTCCGTTGGCGCAAACGTTGGTCGAACCGATGGTCCAGAAAACCTCGGGTTCGAGTTATACCACCGTGAAAATTGACGAATAGCCAGTCGTTACTGGATCTTCTCGCCGAGCGCGGCGTCGCCGTGAGTCGTCAGCAGGTCCGCCTCGTCGCCTGCCGCAAGAATCATGCCATTAGATTCGACGCCGAACAGTTCCGCGGGTTCCATGTTCGCGAGCAGCACGCACCGCGTCCCCGGCAGTTCCTCGAGGTCGTGCAGTTGCTTGATCCCCGCGACGACCTGTCGGGTCTCGAAACCGATGTCGACCTCGAGTCGCGCGAGGTCGTCGGCTCCCTCGATGCCCTCGGCCTCCTCGATTCGGCCGACGCGGATGTCCAGTTCCTGAAAGTCCTCGAATCCGATCCGGTCCTCGAGCAGCGGCTCGAGGTCGTCCGTGGCTGTCATAGCGTCGGATTCGTCCCCGTCGGTGTCGTCGCTTTCGGTTTCGTCCTCGTCGGCAGCGGCGGCTTCGACGCGTTCCTCGAGCTTTTCGGTGAGTTCCTCGACGCGCTCGTCTTCGATCTTCCCGAAGAGTTCACCGGGTTCCTCGAAGGTTGCCGGTGGGGCCGCGAGTGCCTCGTCAAGGTGGGCATCGGCGATATCGCCATCCTCACCGATCTGTGTCCACAGGGCCTGTGACTTGTCCGGCGTGATCGGCTCGAGGACGACGGCGACGGCCTTTGCGATCTGGACGCAGTCGCGGATGACCTGTGCGGCCTTCTCGGGCTCGTCGTCGGTGAGCTTCCAGGGCTCGTTGCGCTGGATGTACTCGTTGCCGAACTGGGCGAGCTGGGTCGCGGCTTGGCCGACCCCGCGCATGGAGTAGTCATTGACGTGCTCGCGAACGTCGGCGATCGCCTCCTCGATGCGCTCTTCGACCTCCGCGGAGACGTCCGCGTCGGGGGTGCCCTCGTAGTTGCGGTAGGCAAACAGCAGCGAGCGGTACCAGAAGTTGCCCACGGTGCCGACGAGTTCGCCGTTGACCGTCTCCTGGAAGGCCTCCCACGAGAAGTCGACGTCCTGCTGGAGCCCACCGGTGGTCGTCAGGTAGTAGCGCAGCAGGTCGGGATGGAACCCTTCATCGAGGTACTCCTTCGCCCAGATCGCCCGATTACGGCTGGTCGAGAGGCCCTTGCCGTTGATCGTGATGAATCCGGTCGCGGCGATCCCGCGCGGTTTGTTGTAGCCCGCGCCCTCGAGCATCGCCGGCCAGAAGATCGTGTGGTGCTGGATGATGTCCCGGCCGATGACGTGCATGATCTCGCCGTCACCTTTCCAGACCTGCTCCCAGTCGAAATCGTCGGTGCGCTCGGCGTACTGTTTCGTACTCGAGATGTACTCGATCGGCGCGTCGACCCAGACGTAGAGGACCAGATCGTCACCGTCCTCGCCGGGGTAGTCAATCCCCCAGTCCATGTCGCGGGTGATACACCAGTCTTGCAGACCGTCTTCGATCCACTGACGGGGCTGGTTGCGTGCGTTCGAGGTTCCCTCGAGGTCGTCCAAGAAGTCGGTGAGGAAGTCGGCGAACTCCGATACCTCGAAGAACTTGTGGGTTCGCTCGCGATACTCCGCAGGGTTGCCCGTGATCGTACTCGTCGGGTCTTCGACCTCGCCCGGTTCTAAGTGGCGCTGGCAGCCCTCGTCACACTCGTCGCCGCGGGCTTTTGCGCCACAGTAGGGACAGGTCCCCTCGACGTAGCGGTCGGGTAGGTACTGGTCGGCGTCGGGATCGTAGGCGACCTGAATCTCCTTCTCGTAGACGTAGCCTTCCTTGTCCAGCGTGCGGACGATCTCCTGGGTCGTCTCGACGTTGGTCGCGTCGTGGGTGTGGCCGTAGTTGTCGAAGTCGACGTTGAACTGCGGGAACGTCTCCTCGTACTGGTGGTGCCACTCGAGTGCGAAGTCTTCGGGCTCGACGCCCTCCTGTTCGGCGTTGACGGCGACCGGCGTGCCGTGCATGTCCGATCCGCAGACGTAGATCGAGTCCTGGCCAAGCGTCTGCAGTGCGCGGTTGAACGCGTCCGCCCCGATGTACCCCCGCAGGTGACCGATGTGCAGGTCGCCGTTGGCGTAGGGCAACCCGCAGGTCACGACGGCGGGTTCGTCCGTCGGAAACTCGTCGTTGCTCATGGTCGTCACGTTGCGCTGCCGGGCGTAAAACCCGCCGGTTTCGATCGTCCGACCGGCCGCTCCCGTTTCGATACCCCGTCACACGACGTGCAGTCCCACCTACCGAGCGATGAAAAGCAGCGAGTAGCGACACTACTGGCTCGAGTAGCGAGATAAACCAAGGAGCAGCATTAGCGCTGGTTTCAGATCGCTTATTCGTCGCTCCAGCGAAGCAGGCGATCTTTCCGGTGCTCGAGTTCTCGAAGTGACCCAGCAACCGTTTCGTCTGCATCTGACGCCCTGAGCGCCGCTATGACGGTTTCAAGTAACGCTGCAATAGCTTCGGAGAGCGTCGCCAGTCGGATTCGATATCGATGGTCTCCTATCGGATCTCCGTCGAGCGTTTCCATCGTCAGTAGTCGTTCCGAGTCAACACGCTCGATTTCCCACTGGATGTACGTACAGCCGCTATCCCCACAGGAACAGTAGAACGGAGTCGTCCGAACGCGGTTCTCTGTGACTGTGCTGTCAACCATCTGTTGCATCGCCGTGGCGGTCTTTGACATCTCGAACGTTGCGGGGAGTTTGTTCCCGTATCCCAGTTCGCGTCCGTTTAGGCACAGATGTAGCCGTCCGACGACTCCAGCATCGTACAATCGAGTCCCCCGCCGATAATCCGTGCCAGCCTCGATATACGTCACCTCCTCCGCTTCGAACTGAAGCGAGTCGATTACCGTTTCGTCGGTCACAGTCTCTCTGTTCTGACCGTATTTGTCACTCAATCGTCGCTCGCCACGGGCACGCTCGCACGCACCTCGAGCCGATCGAGATCGCCGACGAACGACGCCAGCATCTCACGGGTGACGTGGGGCATACAGACGACACGTAGCTCACCGGTTGCGGTCCGGGAAATCCGCCACCCCTTCGCTCGTAAGGCGTCGAACGTCGACCGGGGTACGTCGGCTGCCACCAGCGGCAGCGTGGGGTCAGCGACCCGGTAGCCGCGTTTCTCCAGGGCGTCGGCGAGCCACTCGGCGTTGTTCTGTGACCGGATGTACTGGCTGCGATAGCCGGTGGGCCAGAGTTCTTCGATCGCCGCGACGGCGCTTGCGACCCCGGCACCCGATCGGGTGCCCGTCAGCGTCGCCTGCGAGGTCGACTCGAGATAGGGCGTGTCGACGGCGAGTTCATCGAGCAGTTCCGGCGAACGCACGAGCAACCCGCCCGAGGGCACCGCGGCCTGGCCCATCTTGTGGGGGTCGATCGTCATCGTGTCGACGGCGGCGTGGCCGAAGTGCCACTCGTAGTTAGTAAAGGGAAGAACAAACCCGCCCCATGCGGCGTCGACGTGGAGCATGGCATCAATCGACTGGGCGATCTCGCCGAGTGCTGGAATCGGGTCGACGCGGCCGTACTCGGTGGTCCCCGCGACGCCGATCACGAGCGCCGTGTCGGCATCGACGCTGGCGCGGACGGCCTCGAGATCAGCCCGGTGCTGGTCGTCGGTCGGAACGATCCGGAGTTCGACACCGAGTAAGTCGGCGGCTTTCTGGAAGCTGAAATGGCCCGATTCGGGCATGACGACGTTCGGCGTCCGACTGTCGGTCCGCTCGCGAGCGATGCGGACGGCCTGAATGTTGGCCTCCGTCCCGCCGCTGGTGACGTAGCCTGCCGGGTCGTCCAGACCCGCGATCTCGCCTAACAGGCTGATCGCGTCGTCCTCGAGTGCCGAGACGTTGGGATACGTGCCTGGGTCACCGGGATTCGTCGCGAGAAACCGCTCGGCCGCGTCGCGCGCCGCCGGGTGGGGTTCCGTACACATCGACGAGAGAACCCGGTCGAACGCTTGCGGCTCGATTTGCATATCACGTATGTAAACGGTCGTCGGTTTATTTGTTGCGTTTGACGACGTTTCTCGACGGCAGCCGGTTTGACACCGCTGCGGACTGGACGTTCGGTGAGGAACGAGAGCCATCACGGGCCAGCACTGCACGTCCGATCGCATGACAGCACGCCGATCAATGTCTCGCAGTTGGTGTGGAACCACCCTGACGGTGGCAGCTCACGCCCATCGAAAGCGTGCCTTCAAGTCCGCCGCCGCGCAACGCCTCCCTATGAACCCAGGCGACCGCGTCCGCGTCGACCGCGCGGATCGCACGTACGAAGGCGTGTTGCTCCCTTCGAGCACGGACGAACACCTCGTGGTGAAACTCGAGGGCGGCTACAACGTCGGCGTCGATCGCGACGGTGCCGACGTCGACGTCCTCGCGGAGGACGTCTACGAGATCGACGGGACGGACTCGACGGGTCCCGACGAGGAGAGCAGTTCCGAAATCGAGTTCGACGACGACCTGCCGACGATCTCGCTGATTTCGACTGGCGGGACGATCGCCTCGACGGTCGACTACCGCACCGGCGCGGTGACCGCACAGTTCGACGCCGAGGACGTCCTGCGCGCCGTTCCCGACCTCGCAGGCCGGGCGAACTATCGCGGCCGCGTCGTCGCCAACATCCTCTCGGAAAACATGGAGCCGCCGATGTGGCAGGAGCTCGCACAGGTCGTCGCCGAGGAGATCGAGGCCGGTGCCGACGGCGTCGTCGTCATGCACGGCACCGACACGATGCAGTACTCCGCGTCGGCGCTGTCCTTTATGCTCGAGACGCCGGTCCCGATCGTCTTTACGGGCTCGCAGCGCTCGGCGGATCGACCGTCCTCCGACAACGTCATGAACGCCGTCTCGGCCGTCGAGGCCGCCAAAAGCGACTGCGCGGAGGTCATGGTCTGTATGCACGCGTCCGAATCGGACGATCGCTGTGCGCTCCACCGCGGCACTCGCGTGCGAAAGAATCATACATCGCGTCGGGACGCCTTCGAGACCGTCGGCGCGAAGCCGCTTGGCGAAGTCGACTACGAGACCGAGGAGATCACGTTCCATCGCGACTACCAGCAACGCGGCGAGGCCGACCTCGCGATCGACGCCGACCTCGAGGACGACGTCGAACTCGTCAAATTCACGCCCGGGATGGATCCCGCGTTCCTCGATGTCGTCGAGGGCAGCGAGGGCCTGACCGTCGAGGGCACCGGCCTCGGCCACGTCCACACCGATCTCATCCCGCGGCTCGCGGAACTGATCGCGGACGGCACGACGGTCGTTATGACCAGCCAGTGTCTCGAGGGCCGGGTCTGTGACCGGGTCTACGACACGGGTCGGGACCTGCTCGAGGCGGGCGTCATCGAAGCCGGCGATACGTTGCCGGGGACGGCCAAGGTCAAGCTGATGTGGGCGCTCGCGAACAGCGAGGACGTCGAAGAGGCAATGAGCACGTCGCTTGCGGGCGAGCTTCAGGAACGATCGGTTCCCTGGGAGTAAGATCGGCTGCCGGCCGACCGTGCGGACAGTTGGAAACCCTATTCTGAGCTATACTTTTGGGCATGGCCGCTGAGTGTCCGCGTATGATCCGTGGCGTTCTCTCGCGACTCCGTGAGTGGATTGCCGTCGAGAACCCCGAAGAACGAATCGACGGGTCCGGTGAGGCGATCGTTTCGCCCCAGCATCGACGGTCGCTCGAGGTAGAACGCGAACTGGACCGGCTCGATGACGTCACCAATAGCGACCGGCACAGGGAGCGATAATGGACCGGTTTCGAGCGACCCCGTGAGGTGTTTCGACAGTCATGCCACCAGATTCAGACGCCGACGCGGCGATCGAAATCCGGCGCGCGACCCACGACGATTACGATGCCGTCGCCGCCTTCACGGGTGACATCTGGGTCGATCGCGGCGGCGACTACATCCCACAGGTCTACCACGAGTGGCTCGAGGACGGGCCCGGCCAGGGCAAGAAGACCTTCCTCGCGGAGGTCGACGGCGAGGCCGCGGGCATCGTGCAGGCCGTCATGCTCTCGCCGGACGAGGCCTGGTTCCAGGGAATGCGCGTCGCGGCCGACTACCGCCGCCAGGGCGTGAGCCGCCGGCTGAACGAAGCGACATTCGCGTGGGCCCGCGAACAGGGTGCGACCGTCGGCCGGGTCATGATCTTCTCGTGGAACGCCACCTCGCTGGGCGCGGCACGCGCCAGCGGGTTCGCACCGATCACCGAGTTCCGGTTTGCTCACCCGGAGCCCGATCCGACCGCCGATGGCCCACACCGAGTCTCGAGCGATCCCACAAGCGCGTGGCGCTACTGGACTCACAGCGAGGCCCGCGATCACCTGCACGGCCTGGGACTGGCGCCCGGAGAGAGCTGGGCGATGCGAGAGCTCACGCACGCCGATTTCGAGCGGTTAGCCGACGAGACGGCCGTCTTCGCCGTCGAGAGCGACACCGGTCTAGCGGGGACGGCCTACCGGTCGCGAACGTACGACAGCACAGTCGGGACCGACGACTCGAGCGAGTCGAAGACGTGGGCCGAGTACGGCGTCGCCGCGTGGGACGATGTCGACGCGGCCCGCTCGCTGTTGGCGGCGATCGCCCGCGACGGCGCCGCCTGCGGAGCCGACGCCACGCGCGTGCTGATCCCCGAAACCGCCCGCCACGTCACCGACGTGCCGCTCGTGGGGGCGGATATCGCCGAGGAACCGGACTTCGTGCTCGGAATCGATCTCACGGCGGAGTCGTCGGCTTAGTCCGCTGCCAGCCGTCGTAATCGCTCGATGCGACGCTCCGTCGCGGGATGGGTCGCAAAGAGGCCACCACCGCCATCACGCTCCGGGTCCAGCGTCGGGAGGACGGACATCGCGTCGACGGACCGGGCGTGTGTTCGCAGGTCCGCGGGCGGCCGGTCCGCAGTCGCCGAATCGAGGCGCTCGAGCGCTGCGGCGAGTGCACCCGGCTCACCGGTGGCGGCGACGGCCGCTCGGTCGGCAGCGAACTCGCGACCGCGAGAGAACAGCCCGACGCCGAGGGTCGAACTCCCGAGGAGCAGCCGCCCGAGCATCACCCAGGGAATGTCTCGCGGATCGCCGTCCTCCTTGTCCATCTCATCGTGGAACTCCTCGGCGGCGATCAGTGGCACGAGCGACCATGTCATCAACTGCTGGTCGCCGTTGGCGAGGTGTGCGAGTTCGTGGGCGATCACCGCCTCGAGTTCCGCGTCGGGAAGTGACTCAAGCAAGCCACTGGAAACGACGAGAACCGTCTCACCGTCGCGTCTCGTCGTGCACGCGATCGGCGTCCTCGCGTGATGGTGACGAAGTTGTGGCACTGGCAGATCGAACTGGGCCGCGACCCGAGCGGTCGTCGACGCGACCCGCTCGGTGTCGACGGGTGCGAGGTCGATCGGCACCGTCTCGCGGAGCAGCCGAGCACGGCCCTGCCGGACCGCTTCACGCACGTCGCCGATCCAGATGCGCAGCATCAGCGCGCCCCCGAGGAGCAGTATCGCGACGAACGCCTTTAGACCGGGATCGACGACGAGGTCGACTACGCTGAGGACGAGTCCGCCAACCACCAGCCCGCCCAGTATCGCGGTGACAAGCCCTACGACGACGAGCGTTCCGAGACCCATCACAGCCGCACCGACTGCACGACCCGCGAGGCTGACCGTCGTTCGAAGTCGCACGGCTACTTGTTTCGAACGGATACAATTAAGAAATTCGACTGGTTTCGCGCCGCCGTCGCTGTCGGTTGCTCGATCCGACTCGAGCGTCACCCACCACTGACCGGCGGAAACAGCGCCAGTTCGTCGTCGCCCTCGAGTTCCGTGTCCAGCCCCTCTTCCTCGACTAAGACGTTCGTGCCGTTGCGAAGGACGTTGATCTGTGATCGCAACTCGCCGTCCTCGAGCACGCGATCCTCGAGCGTCGGTTTCGTCTCGAGCAGTGCCTCGAAAGCATCACCGACGGTGTCACCGGCCGCAGCGTCGACGGTTACGTGTTTGTCCCCCGCGCGTTCCGCGAGGTCTGCGAACAGTTTCCACTCCGTTGGCATACGTGGCGCTATCGCTGCTGGCGGCAAGTAGCTACCGCTCCCCCGATCGGCCGGGTTTCGAATCGTGTTCGTGTCCCGTGGCCGCCCCACCAGCGTGGGGTGTGGCTCGGCCCTGCTCGGCCGTGTCGCCCGCTGACGGTTCGACTAGCGTTCGGTCGGTCACCCGCCGGAGCGCGGCCGGCCTGCCGAGCACGTAGGCGACGTCGCCGGCTGCGAGCTGGACGTCGTCGGCCGGCAGCGGCAGGTGTTTTTCGTCGTCACCCGCGCGCTCGAGGGCGACCACGAGAAGCGGCAACGCGCCGACTGGGTGGCCGGTCAGCGGGTCGTCCGGCGCGATGGCAATCGCCGTCACCGTCTCGTCGGCCGCCCGGAGCAGGGAAACGAGTTCTCGCTCGGCACCGGGACTACCCGGCAGTGTCGTGAGGCGATACGCTCGGTTGGGTTCGAGGTCGCGCGCGTCGGCGGCGTCGACGGCGACCGTCGCGACGTCGTCGACGGCGGCTCGCAGTTCGCCGCCGGCGACCAGCCGAGCGGTCCCGCCCTCGTCGCGGGTCCAGATCTGAACTGCGTCACCAGGGCTGGCATCGGCTGCGGGATCGGCCTCAAGCGCGACGGCGACGGTCCCGGGAGCAAGCGTCGGGCCGATCCCCGCCGGCCGGCTCCCGACTGCGAGGTATTCGATCGTCCCCTCCGCAGTGAGGTCGACGTCGACGTGACCGACGCCGAAGTCGCGCTCGAGGCGGGCTGCCAGCCGGTCGCGCAACCCCTCGACGGTGAGCCGGCGGGGGAAGAGCAACGTTTCCCCCGCGAGGTCGTCTTTGACCGACTCGTCGACGGGGTCGTAGCCGTCGATGTCCGCGATTTCGTCGGGGAGTTCGACGGTGACGACGCGGCCGGCCGAGCGGACGAGTTGGCTGACCTCGGTGAACGTCCGCGGCGTCGCCATCATGAAGACGTCTCGTGCGAGGTAGTCGCCCAGCCGGCGGCCACCGTCGGCGGCGATCGCGCTGGCGACGAACACCGTGACGGTGTAGACGGCAGTGCCGGGTTCGGTCAGTCCGGTGTTTCCGATGATCGCCTGCTGGAGTGCCGTCTGGGTGTTGAGCCAGAGCGCGACGACCGTGACGCCGACGAGGATGGCGACGCCGTCGGGGATCCCGTCCCCGCTGTACCATCGGTAAGTGACCGCCGTGCCGGCCGCGGCGCCGGCCGCGAGCAGGACGAACCCGACGATGCGGAGGACCGCCGTCAGCAGCGTCTCCGTCGGGATCGCCTGGGCGGGGACGGGGTCGATCACGGGCGCTCACCCCCGTAGTCGTCACGGGCCTCGGCAGCGTCGTCGGAGAGCGGCTGACTCATCGCGCGACCGCCTCCACGAAGGCGTCGATCGCGTCGTCGGGTCCCGCGACGAACGCCTCGTCGCCGGCCTCGAGCGGGCGTTCGATACCCGGACCGAACACCCAGCCGTGGCGGCGGCCACCGGTCTCGCTACCCTGTCGTCGTACGGCGAGAACCCGAACCGCCGTCGCCGACGTGGGCGGCTCGTCGGCCGTCTCGCCGTCCGTACCGCCAGTACCGACGGTCAGCCGACGGACGGCGTACCCCTCGCGTTTGAGCAGGGCGAACGCCTCGAACTCGCGGCTCGTCCCTCGCGAGCGGACAACGAGTCCCAGCGACTCGGCCTCGAGAAGTGGCTCGACGTCCCGTCGAGCGACGGCGATGGTCACGCGGCCGGGGCCGCCGGCGGTCGCCGTGGTCGGTCTCGATGTCGGGATGGCATCGGCTGTCGGGTCGCCCCCGTCGGTCGCCAGTTCGTCGTCCGGGGACTTCTCGGGAACGGGGACCGCGGCGCGCTCGTCGTCGATCTCGGTCCGGACGCTCAGTACCGTCCCGGTGATCGAGCGGTCACCGACTCGGGCGGTTACCTCGTCGCCGCGGGCGAGGCCCGTCGGGACGACCGTCGCAACCGAAACGGCACGGTGGCCCGTCGAGAGCCGTCTCGAGAGGCTGCCGGAGGGCGGTGCCGCCGCGATCGTCGCGCGGGCCCGCTCGTCGAGTGTGACGTCGACGTCCGCGAGATCGTGTTCGGTTCGCAATCGTTCCTCGAGCCGTGCCTCGAGTTCCGAGAGGGGGAGGTCGGCGGGGAGCCGCCACGAGCCGGCTTTGAGTCGCCCGCGGAGGTCGGGCGACAGCGGCGGGTACCCCTCCATGTCGCGGATTTCGCCGGTCGGCCGGACCGTGACCTGGCCGACCGAGCCGACGAGTTCGACCACGTCGGCCGAGAGGGTGCGCTGTCGGATGGAGGTCAGCGAGAGCCGGCGGGGGAGTTCGGCGCCGAGTTTGTCGCCCTGGTTGTGGGCGTAGAGCGCGAGCATGAGCACGACTAGCACTGCGACCAGTAGCCGCGGTGATTGGGCGATCGTGGGTTCGACGAGGCCGAGCAGCCCGCCCTGCACGCTGGCGATCGACAGCGCGAGGACGACGACACCGAACCCGGGCAGCGTGACGCCGGTGAAGTACCGGACGAGAAAGCCCAGTGAGCCAGCGACGAAGGCAGGGACGATACCGGTCAGGAGCCCGAGGTAGAGGCCAAGCAGGAGTTCGACCGGAAGTGATGGCATTGTGGGCTGGTGGCGCGGGACGGGTAAAGTAGCATCGGCGGACGGCAGGTATCCGTCTCCGCTCGAGGTCGTCGATCGAACTCCGCTGTGGCTGACGCCGACACTGGCAGACGCGAGACGGAGACGTTTAACTAATACCACCGCCGAGCGGTGTGTATGGCCGACGACCAGTCGCTGCGAGCGCGGCTGCCGGAGAACTGGCGGCGAGTGCTGACGACGCGAGCGACCGTGATCCTCGTCCTGCTGGTCGCGCTGCTCTCGGTCGCCACCGCAGTCATCAACATCTGGACCCCGAACCCGGGGCCGCTCCACGGGTACGTTCCCGACGCGATCCAAAGCGCCGCCGCGTTCACCGGGGCGCTCACCGGGTTCATGATGGTCGGCAGCGCGCTCGCCCTCCGACGCGGGCTCCGCGCCGGCTGGTGGGCGACGCTGCTGTTGCTCCCGCTGACCGCTGCACAGGGGTTCCTCCAGTCGAGCCAGTACTCGTTTCCCCTGGTCGTCCTTTCTGTCGTGTCGATTCCGGCCCTCCTGTTGACTCGCACCCGGTTCGACAAACCGCTCGCGCTGACGACGACACAGATCGCGGCCGGCGCGGCGCTGGTCGGCGTCCAGCTGTACGGCACCATCGGCGGCTACGCCCTTCGGGACCACTTCGACGGGATCACCAACATCCTCGATGCGTTCTACTTTACGCTGATCACCTCGAGTACGGTCGGCTACGGCGACGTGACGCCGAATCCGGCGTCGGTGGAGGCGATGTTGTTTACGATGTCCGTGCTCATCCTCGGCGTCGCAAGTTTCGGTATCGCCATCGGGGCGCTCGTCGGCCCCCTGATCCAAGATCGAATCTCGAGAACACTCGGAAAGATGACCGAATCACAACTCCAACTCCTAGACGAGCACCTCCTCGTGCTCGGCTACGGCGAACTGACGGAACCGATCGTCGACGAACTCGCAGACACCGGCCACGAGTTCGTCGTCGTCACCAACGACCAGGAGGCCGCGACGGCACTCACGAATCGAGACATGCCGGTTATTAACGGCGATCCAAGCGACGAGGACCCGCTTCGCCGCGCGAAGATCAACCGTGCAGCAGCAATCCTCGTCGCCACGAACCACGACGCCGAGGACGCGCTGGCCATCCTCACCGCGCGCCAACTCGCCCCCGGGGCCAGGATCGTCGCCGCCGCGACCGACCGCGAGAACAGCAAGAAACTCAAGCGCGCCGGCGCGGACGCGGTCATCAGTCCTGCACAACTGGGCGGCCACCTGCTCGTGCGCTCGGCACTCGGCAGCGACGAGAGCGGTCTGATCGATCGGATCCTCGAGAGCGAGTAGGGTGTTTCATAGAACCTCTCTCTGTCTCTTCGTCACTGGGAGAGCGAGCCAGCCACCCCTCGCACCGAGTGAGTGGGACGGGCTGCTGTACCGACATCCCGGTGGGACCGCCGGACGGTCGCAGGTGCACCGACACTGACGACCAGTAGTCCGTATGAGATGCTATAGTAGCCACTGATCGTCACTGCACACCCGATCGCACGACTACTGTGCGATCAGTGTGTAAGTCGTTTCAGTTGTTACTATAGGTCGGCGATTCTGGCACCAGCGAGGGGACCACTGACATTTCAGTTCGGGGTATCAAGGACTACGATCAGCGTTGAGGGCATTGAACACGATGTCCGGATCACGCATCAGCCGATGAACGAGATAACTCCCCTCACGATCGCCGCCACCGGTATGCTCGCTTTCAGTAATCCCGAGGAACGCTTGTTCTTTGAGGAGCCGTCTAACTCGATCGTGTGACAGCGGGTCCGATCCCTCCTGTGTCGCGATCGTCGTGTAGAGATCGTATATTTTCGCGGTCCGGAACTGTTTCTTCTCCTCCGAAGCGGTCAGTGCAGCAAGCGCTCGTAAGATGTACTTCACGTGTGGTGTCTGTCCACTCACGAGGCGATGGAATCGGTTGACTTCTGCCTGGGTGATGGCTTCATCGACGTGCGCGTCAGTTACCTGCCCGTCGCCGTTCTTCTCCGCGAGACGGCCTGCTTCGTAGAACGTCTCGACGGCTTTGCGTGCATCACCATGTTCTCGAGCTGCAAGCGCTGCCGTCTTCGGAATGACCTCGTCCGAGAGGACATCAGGTTTGAACGCGTCTTTCCGGTTTTCAAGGATTGCGCGTAATTGTTTTGCGCCGTATGGATCGAACACGAGTTCGTTATCCTGCAAACTCGAATCCACGCGCTCGTTCAACCGTTCTCGATACTCTATCTTATTACTGATACAGATAACGCCGATAAACGTGTCTGATTTCCCACTCTCACGCGCTCTCGACAAGCTTCGAAGCAGATCTTCGTTCTCGAGCTTATCGATTTCGTCGAGGATGACGACGAGTGAGTCAACCGCGTGATTAGAAAGCAAGTCCCACGTGATATCACGATAATCCACCGCACTCAAGCCTGTTTGCGGGATAGACTCACCTGCCTCGAGATTCTCGTTCAGTTCCCGGGCTAATTCACGGCTTGCTTGCGTTTCCGTCTGATAATCCGAGCAATCTACATACGCATATTCAAGAGCAGTGCCATTGTTAGCGGCTCGTCTGGATGCTTGACGTGTGACGCATCTCGAGACGAGAGATTTCCCGGTTCCTGTTTTCCCGTAGATGATCGTCGTTTCTGGCGGTCCACCTTCGGTTGCAGCAGCAAGCGCACTCCCGACCGATCGGATTTCTTCGTCACGGCCCACAACACGGTCGAGTTCAGGAACGTGACCGACACGAACTAACTCTCGGTTCGCAAAAATATCACCCGTGTCAAATATATCAGTCAATTCCCCATTCTCTGCCATGGACCGAGATTACGTTCCAGGGAATTAAACGCACCGAACCTGATGCTGACTGAGATTCGGAATTCGAGTCCGAGAGATCCTATTGAGGGAATACAACGTTCCTTAATAAGGATAGCCGATAGCAGCCCCACCCCTCGTACCGAGTGAGCATCAGGTCTACGTGGTGCCTAATTCATACGTAGTATATAAACACTCCGTAGGGAGAGAGGGCGGTGTTCAGATAAGGATGAAGGATGAGGCGGTTCGTTTTCTGAGTGATCTATGCCCGAAAACGACCGCCTCAATGGTTGTTTAGACGAGATCAACTTAGAGTTTGTTGAACGAGAAGCGACACCGCGATTGCTGATGAAGCTCAGTATTCAGCTGCATCTCGCGGGACTCTCGCTTTCGAATACTGTCTCTATTCTTGAGATATTCGGTGTCGAACGCGCTCGGTCCACCGTTCACAATTGGGTTCACAAGGCCGATCTACAGCCCGAATCTGATCGGTGTCCGGATCACGTTGCGGTTGACGAGACTGTGATCCAACTGAATAATGAGCAGTATTGGCTGTACGCCGCAGTCGATCCCAAGACAAGCGAATTGCTCCATACAAAGCTTGAGCCGACAACAACGAAGGTTCTTGCTCATTCGTTTCTTACGGAACTCTCCGAGAAACACGACGTCTCCGACGCCGTGTTTCTCGTCGATGGATCGCATTCGTTACAAGATGCATGTCAGCGTCACGGCTTCGATTTCAGATACGAGAAACATGGAAATCGGAATGCTGTTGAACGTGTCTTTCGAGAGATAAAACGACGAACTCTCTGTTTCTCAAACTGCTTTAGCAATGCCGAAGCAGAAACTGCCGACGACTGGCTCAGATCGTTCAGCTTCGCATGGAATCAGCTTATCTGAACACTACCGGAGAGAGATCGTCTCCAGAAAAACAGCTACGGTACGATACTAACTGACAGTAATACCAAAAGAAATAATACTAACTATTAGATACGTGTTAACTTCGCGCGTACAGAACCTCTCTGGCGGACTCTGGTGGTCGTCCTTCGGAAAGACACCGTTCTATTTGACGAGACCTCACTCGGTACGAGGGGGGTGTCCGGGGGTAGTATCACGACACTCACTCACTCGGTACGAGGGGTCACGGCAATAACTGACGATCATACAGCTGCGGCGCGGCACCCGATCCTTTCTCTCACGACAACTATTTTGGTCGATATTTTTCCGAGAGTAAGACGCCGTCGCGTCCGCAGTACAGTCGGTAAACAGGTACAAATTGATACGGACTCCTCTCAGTCAGTGCCGGCACACCCGCGTCCCGTCATGCGGGTGCGCCGGGACACAGTGGTAGCAGACCGTATGACAGTATCAGCGATGCCGTCCCCGGTGGACGATCGCCACGTCGGCCTCGAGATCGCTGAGCTTGCGAAACGTCGGTGGCGAGATGAACCGCGAGGCAGCCGAGCGGTCGGTGCTCGAGCCGACGAAGCAGACGTCGTACCGCGGTGCGACGCGAGTGAGGTAGATCTCGACCGACGCGGTCGCGACGTGGGTTTCGAAGCGGCCCGAGAAGGCGTCGACGAGATCGGCGAGCGTGCTCTCGGCCGTTCGGCGACGTGACTCGTCGTCGATACAGGTGCTGACGGTGACCGAGCGGCGGGGTTTGGTGACCCGGATTGCGAAGTCGACCATCGCCCGAGCGGTGTCGCCAGCACCCCGGACGGCGACCAGACTGTTACGCCAGCGCCGGCGGCGGGTGCCGTTCGAATGGAAGGCGATAACATCGATTTCGCTGTCGAACAACCCTTTGAGAAACGACGAGAGCCCGCCGCTCTCGTGTTCGGCATACGGTGCGACGACGAGATCACAGTTCTGCTGGCGGGCAGTCCGGAGGACGAGACCTGCGGATTGGGCGGATGCGGCCGCGACGACCGCCTCACAGGAGACGTCGTAGGCGGTCTCGAGATCGGCCGACAGCGACTCGAGTTGTCGGGCCACATCGCCGGCCGCGCGTTTGACGGATATCGACTCGCCCTGGCCGTCGGTGGCGTCAGCATCCTGCTCGGCGTCGGTTTCGTCGACGATATCGAAGAGCACCACCTTGCCAGCATCGTGGGCACCCGCGATCGACGCGGCGAACCGGGCGACGGTCTCGTCGGCGTCACCCATCGGGACGAGCACGTGATCGTCACCGGTGGTCGTCCCGTAGAGATAGCGAGCGCGCTGCTGGTAGAAGTGTCGCCGCCAGAGGACGAACGCGAGCGCGACGAACGTACTCGAGACGACGATCCCGAGGACGTATGCCAACTGCGCGTTGCCGGTCAAGAGGACGAGGAGCGCAGTCGAGAACGCCGCCGGCTCCTCGAGGTCGAGCGCCCACGTACAGAGGCCGGTAAAGAACACACTCAACGCAGCGCCCGAGGCGCTAACGCTCCCGCCATCCAACCCGGTGGCCGCCACCAGCGCGAGTGCGAGCCAGCCACAGAGCGCACCGGCAGTCATCCCGCCGACGAACGTCGACGGCGTGGCGTAAGTCCCCTCGGGATCGGCAAAGAGCGTGTACGTCCCCGACGCCAGCGGCGGAAACAGCAGAAACGAGACCGCCGCAGTCGCGTTCGCCAGCCACGTCACCGCCGCGATCAACAGCGGGACGAACACCAGCACCGAGAGATGCAAGAGATTGCCCGTCCGCTCGAGCCAGCGGGAGAAGGCGTCGAGTTCGCGCCGCTCGAGCCGGCGCAGTCGGCTTGCAAGCGCGAACAGTGCGTCCCGGACTCGCTCGAGCATGGGAGTCCGTTGTTCGCTGCGGGACCAAAGCCGTTTGGTTCGCAGGGGTGCGACACCGGGATCGGTCTCGTCGGCGGGACGGCACGATAGCGGCGACTCGGTTTCGAATGGGTGAGTCTGCCACGGGATCTTATTGCACGCAGTCCTGTAGTGGTCATCGAAGCTATGGCTCGCCCGTCCTTTGGCTATCTCACCCAGGAGACTGCACCGCTGTTTACCGACCTGTACGAGCTGCGGATGATGCAGGCGTACTCCAACCAGGACCACAACCCGGACGCGACGTTCAGTCTGTTCTTCCGGGACCTGCCTCCGAACCGGGGCTACATGGTGACCGCCGGCCTCGAGCAGGCGATCCACTACATCGAGAACCTCTCGTTTAGCGATCGGGCGCTCGAGTTTTTGACCGAACAGGGATTCGACGAGGGGTTCCTCTCGCAGTTGGCGTCGCTCGAGTTCACCGGCGAGGTGCGCGCGCTGCCCGAGGGAACGCTCGTCTTCGCGAACGAACCGATGCTCGAGGTGACGGCACCGATCCTGCAGGCGCAGTTGCTCGAGACGGTCGTGATAAACCAGATCGGCTTCCAGACGCTGATCGCGACCAAGGCGAGCCGGATGCGTGACGTGATCGACCGTCACGGGGACGACCAGCGGCTGGTGGATTTCGGCTCGCGGCGCTCGCACGGAACCGATGCGGGCATCAAGGCGGCGCGGGCCGCGTACGTCGGTGGCTTCGACGGCACCTCGAACGTCGCCGCCGGCGAGGCCTTCGACGTGCCGGTGTTCGGGACGATGGCCCACTCGTGGGTCCAGAGCTTCGAGTCCGAACGCGACGCCTTCGAGACGTTCGTCGACGAGCACGGCGCGGACAGCATCCTGCTGATCGACACCTACGACACGGTCGACGGGGCACGAATCGCCACGGAGGTCGCGGACGAGACCGGTGTGGATATCCGCGGCGTGCGACTCGATTCGGGAGACCTGCCCGCGCTCTCGAAGGCGGTCAACGACGTCGCCCCCGAACTCGACCAGTACATCTCCTCGGGGATCGACGAGTACACGATCCGGGAGTTCTTCGACCGCGACGGCGTCGGGGCGGGGTTCGGCCCCGGGACCGCGCTGGTCACGAGCACGGACGCGCCGAAAGTCGAGGGCGTCTACAAACTCGTCGCGGTCGAGCGGGACGGCGAGCTGCAGCCGTCGATGAAGCTCTCGAAGGGGAAGGTGACGTACCCGGGCGCGAAGAGCGTCCGACGGCTCGAGTCGGACGGCACCTACACCGAAGACGTGATCGGTCTCCGGGACGAGTCGCTGCCGGGCGAGGAACGGCTCGTAACCGTCATCGAGGACGGGACGCGCGTCCACGACCTGCCCGACCTCGAAACGATTCGCGCGACCGCACAGGAGCACCGCCGGCTGCTTCCCGAGAAACACCGCCGCATCGAGGAGCCAGCGCCCTACGACGTCCGGATCAGCGACGGGCTCGAGGCCGAGACCGACGAGTTGCGGACGACCCTCGAGCAGCGGGTCGACGAGTGAGACGGTCTGCTATATCGAGTTGCCGGCGCACCCGCGACCCGTCTTTCAGGTGCGCCGGCACTGACTGACAGGAGTCCGTATGATACTGCCGGACGAAACGGTTCGATCGTACTCGGAACACGATCGGGTGTGGTTACGGGCTGTTGTCCGGCAGTATCACTCCGGTGTGCCGTTAAGAATCGCCACGCCGCTGGAGGCCCCGATCCGGTCGGCACCGGCCTCGAGCATCGCGACGGCTTCGTCGTAACTGCCGATACCACCGCTGGCTTTCACGGGAAGATACTCGCTCATGAGGGCGACGTCGTCGGTCGTGGCGCCGTCGTCGGCGAAGCCGGTCGAGGTCTTGACCATCGCCGCGTCAGCCGCCGCGGCGGCCTCGCAGGCCCGGCGTTTCTCGTCGTCGGACAGGAGCGCGGTTTCGATGATCACCTTCACGGGGATCGGCACGGCAGCGACCAGTTCCGCGAGTTCGTCGCGAACCGCGTCGTCCGCGCCAGATTTTAGCCGGCCGACATTGCATACGACGTCGAGTTCGTCGGCACCGGCTCGCCACGCCGTCACGCCTTCCTCCCGTTTCACGTCGGAGTCGTGGTGGCCGTGGGGGAAGCCGACGACCGTCGCGAGCGTCACGTCGGGTGCGTACTCGGCTGCCAGTCCGACCGCGTACGGGGGGATACAGGCGTTCATTCCGTACTCCTGTGCCTCATTGAGGACCGTCCGTACGTCGTCGGGCGTCGTCTCGGGGCCGAGGACGGTGTGATCGATCAGGGGGGCGAGGTCGCTACGATTCATACGGGTGTGGACTCGCCGGACGGGCAAAAACCCGCCCGGTCACTTTTCATGACCGGTGTGCAACCATCCCTCATGGAAGGTGCCGAACCCGGCGTCGTACCGGCCGTCGAGTCCACCGCCGACGACATCACCGCGATGCGGATTCGCGGCGCCGCGGCGATCGCCGACGCGGCAGCCGAGGCCCTCGCAACGCAGGCCGAACGCTCCACGGCCGACACCCCCACGGCGTTCGAGCGGGGACTCCACGCCGCCGCGGAGACGCTCTACGAGACGCGACCAACCGCGGTCAGCCTCCCGAACGCCCTTCGCTACGTCCTTCGTGGGATGGACGGCGACACCGTCGCCGACCTGCGTTCGTCGACGATCGCTCGCGCCGAACGCTTCCAGCGCGACCTCGCACAGGCCCAGGATCGCCTCGGCGAGATCGGCGCACACCGGCTTCAGGACGGCGACACCGTGATGACACACTGTCACTCGACAGACGCACTCGCGTGTCTCGAGGCCGCCCTCGAGGCGGGCAAAGAGCTCGAGGCGATCGTCAAGGAGACCCGCCCGCGCAAGCAGGGCCATATCACGGCCAGACAGTTGCGCGAGTGGGACGTGCCGGTGACGCTGATCGCTGACAACGCAGCCCGGCGATATCTCGACCGGACGGACCACGTCCTCGTCGGGGCTGACAGCATCGCGGCCGACGGGAGCGTGATCAACAAGATCGGCACGAGCGGGCTGGCGGTCAACGCCCGCGAGCGGGGTGTTCCGGTGATGGTCGCAGCCCAGACGATCAAACTCCATCCGGATACGATGACCGGCCACACGGTCGAGATCGAGATGCGGTCGGAACGCGAACTACTCGCCGACGAGGAGCGTGCGGCGATCATCGGCGAGGACCTCGAGCCGGAGACGACCGGCGACGATGACGAGTTCGCAGCGACCGACAGCGGCCTAACTGTCGAGAATCCCGCCTTCGACGTTACACCGCCCCGGTACGTCGACGCGATCGTAACCGAACGCGGCCAATTTCCACCCGAAAGCATCGTGACGCTCATGCGGGAACTGTTCGGCGAGTTGACCGACGATCCGTGGAACGACTATAGTAGCCACTGAACGTCACTGCACACCCGATCGCACGACTGCTGTGCGATCCATGTGTAAATCGTTTCAGTTGGTACTCTAGAAGACTGGCGAACACCAGTCCGAGAACACTCGATCGCGACTGCCTGCGATCGGACGTGTAGCGACGGTCAGCGGCGATGACAACTGTTCCTTTCATGGGTCTTCGATAATCGGAAAGTGTTAGTTACTGCTGTGAGCAACACCTGGCTATGGTAGTACCCGAGGGGTTTGTCGTCCCACCATGGTATCTGCTGGTTCCAGTCCTCGTGATCCTGGGGGGCGTCATCGCGCTGCTGTGGGCGCTCGAGCCGCCGGTGACCGATCGGACGGTGATCGCGTTTGCACCCTGGATGATGTTCGGCTCGAGTTTGCACGTCCTCTACAAGCTGGATGCGTTTCCGGCGGACATCGCACCCCTGTTCAGTGCGCCGATGGTTTATGCGGTGACCGCGGTTATCGCGGGACTCGCCTGGGTTATCGCGATCTTCCTCCACGTCGGTGGCCTCCAGCCGACGATCGTGCGGTTCGTCGGGATCTCCGGAACGGCGTTTTTCACCGTCTTCGCGATGTTCGCGATCTTCCAGAGCATCGAGCTGGGGACCTTCGAGCCGTTCTGGCCCGTCGTTTCCGTCATCGTCGCCGGCATCGTCACCGCGCTCGCATGGCTCGTGCTCAGCCTCTGGTTTACCGACGTCGCGGCGACGACGGGCATGACCGGGGCGCTTGTCGTCTTCGGCCACACGTTAGACGGCGTCACGACCGCAGTGGGGTACGACATCCTCGGGGCCAGCGAAAACGTCCCTCTCTCGTTGCTGATCCTCGAGACCGGGGGCTCGCTGCCGACCGCCGAGCACATCGGTTCTGGGTGGTTGTTCGTCCTCGTCAAGGTCGGCCTCGCGATGGTCATCCTTGGGCTGTTCCGGGAATACGTCGCAGACCGGCCCCGACAGGCTCGGACGCTCCTCGCGCTGGTCGCCGCGGTCGGCCTCGGTCCGGCCGTTCACAATGCGCTGTTGTTCACGGTGGGCTGATACGGCCTGCTGTCACTGCGTTCCACGCCCCCACGACCCGCCATACGGGTACGCCGGAGATCAGTCACGGCCGGGACGATACTGATCACCGACACTAGATTTTTATCGGCGGCTCCCGTCCTCCCACTGGCATCGAATGTCTTCGGTATCGGTTCTCGTAGCCGGACACGTCAACTGGGACGTGACCCTTCGTGTCGACAGGCTTCCCGAACCCGACGGCGAGGCCGCGATCCGCTCACAGCGCCAAGCCGGCGGCGGCAGTGCCGCCAACGTCGCCGCCGCACTCGCCACGTTGGGCGTCGAGACCGAGCTGATCGGCAGCGTCGGCGACGACGACAACGGCCTGCTCGCCCGCCGGGAACTCGAGGCCGCGGGCGTCTCCGTGGCGGGCGTTCGCGTGATCGACGACGCCGAGACGGCCGTCAAGTACCTGTTGGTCGACGAAGACGGCGAGGTCGCGATTCTGGGCAACGACGGTGTCAACGAGGCCGTCACGCCCGCTGACCTCGAGCCGGCCCGGATCCGGGCGGCCGACCACGTGCATCTGACCGGCCAGCGGCCCGACACTGCCGCGGCGATCGCACGTATCGCCAGCGAAGCCGGGGGTTCGGTCAGCTTCGATCCCGGCCGCCGACTCGCCGACCGGGACTACGACGACGCGCTCGCACTCGCAGATGTCGTCTTCGTGACCGACCGAGAGGCGACGGCGCTGTTCGCAGACGAGTCGACGGCACCACTGGCCGACGATCGGATCATCGTCGTCACCTGTGGTGCCGACGGTGCAGAAGCGTACACCCCGGCAGGGTCGCACGTCCACGCCGGGTTCGACGTCGAGCCAGTCGATACCGCCGGTGCGGGCGATGCCTTCGCCGCGGGCTTTCTCGCGACCTGGCTGGCGGGCGACGGGATCGACCGCGCACTCGCCTACGGAAACGCCTGCGGATCACTGACTGCGAGTCGTGACGGCGCGCGGAGCGCCCCGACGGCCGAAGCCGTCGAAGACGTTCTCACGTGCTGATAGGTACGTAATGCTTTTTGATATCGGCGGGCTCACCGTAATCGGCTGCCATCGGGTGGTTCTCACCGGGTGCCGTCTGACGGTAGTTATATACCCAGGGACGTTGGCCACTCGAGTGAGACGGTCACGATCTCGTGACTGAGAGACATGACGAAAGGAAGGGTAACCGAGTCCAACGGATGTAGCCCCAGACGGCACATCCAGTACGAACGAGACGCCGACGAGCCGCCGAGTATCGCCGCTGCAATGGCACTGGCCCAGTACTTCGGTAACGATGTGACTGCGACCAGTACACGGCTGTACGACTACATCGAGCCGGATGCGCTCGATAGCCTCTTCGCCGATACGAATCGTGGTGCCGAGCGGCCGACAGGAACAGTCGAGTTCGAGGTCGACGACGCCGTCGTCACGATCCGACCCGACCGTATCGACGTGTGTCCGACTCGGTAAGCGATCCGCTGGACGCACACCGGCAAGGGATTCCGGGGTGGCATCGAAACCCGGCACGACGAACCTTTTTTCTCAGTACCGACGGAAGCCACCGGTATGACACAGCCCCATCTGCTGGTCGACGAGGGAGAGCTGACGGATATCGCGCTTATCCCGGGCGATCCCGGGCGGGTCGACCGCATCGCTGATCACTGTGACGACGCCGAGACGATCGCCGAAAACCGCGAGTACAAGATCGTCAACGCCACCTACGAGGACCGAGAGCTGACGATCTGCTCGACGGGGATCGGCTGTCCCTCGGCCGCGATCGCCATCGAAGAACTCGCCAACGTCGGCGTCGAGACGTTCCTCCGGGTCGGCACCACGGGGGCGCTTCAGTCGGACATCGAAATCGGCGACATGGTCGTCGCGACCGGCGCGGCGAAAAACGAAGGCACCACGAAGCGCTACGAGGCCGTCGAGTACCCAGCCGTGCCGGACTACGACGCGCTGTCGGCACTGGTCGACGCAGCACAAGCGAACGACGAGGACGTCCACGTCGGCCCCGTTACCTCCGACGACGCCTTCTACGCCGAAACCGGCGATACCGTCGCCGACTGGGAGGACGCCGGCCTGCTCGCCGTCGAGATGGAAGCCGCCGCCGTCTTCTCGCTGGCTCGCCGAAAGGGGCTGCGCGCCGGCGCGATCTGTACCGTCGACGGCAACCTCGTCGAAGGCACCCAGAAGGGGACCGACACCGAGGACGACGAACTCCCCGACAAGGCCAAGAACAACGTCGGTCGCGCGATCGATATCACACTCGAGGCGGCCCGGAACCTCTAGGCGGTCAACTGCGGACTACGCGGTCAACCGCTCTGCGAGTGCCGTCGTCCGATCGGTCAGTGTGTCGGTCGTCTCGGAGGCGTCCTGCAGCGTCTCGTTGATCGTGCCGAAGAGTTGATCGAACGCGATCGATCCACTGGTGTGGCGCCAGTCGGCCGTCTCCCGAGCCTCGAGTCCACAGGTCGAACACGTCTTTCCCTCGAGCGAGTCGAAACAGCCGTGGCAGCGTTCGAGACCCGCGACGACTGTCTCGCTCAGCTCGACAGTCTCGATGAGCCCCGACTGGAGAGTTGCTGCTGTCTCGGTGAACGCTTCGAGCGACGGCCGAACATCGGAATCGACGGCCGATTCGAGGACAGCGAGTTCCTCGAGGTGGGCATCGACGACCGCCATCGAAAGCAGGACGTCGCGCCGGGTGCAGCGGTAGTCCGACATCGCGTCGTCGCTGTCGGCTTCAGTCCCGTCGTCGCGGGCGGACTCGAGGGTCGCGGGCAGTGACGTCGATAGGGACGCGAAGGTAGCGACGTCCGAAATCGACGCCCCCTGTAGTCGAGTCGTCTCGCGGACGCGGTGAAACAGCGTCTCGGCGGTGACGGCGGTCGCCGCTGAGGGTGTCTCGAGCATATCGAGACAGTCCGCACAGACGGTGACGAGTGCGCTTTCGTGAACGGTCCCCTCGCGCGGCACGTCACCGACAGGATGGAGTCGAATCGTCGTCGCGTCGTCGCCGACGGTCTCGCAGTGGCGACACGTGAACGCGTCGCGGTCGAATACGGACTCTCGGTCGGCGGTCCAGTCGCGTGCAGTCACGAGCGAGCGAAGACAGCGCGGCGACAAAAACACACCGGCAGGAGAGCCGATCGAACTCGGCCGACGACAGCGAGGACCAACCACTAACACACAGCGCCACGAAGCCCCGCTATGACCGACACAGCGGACGGTGCTAATCGATCGGACGAATTAGACACAGATGATCGCTTCTCCCTCGAGCGTGCATACGACCGCACGGACGTCGCGGAACTCCTCCGCGAGTTGACGGCCGCTGCCGAGTCGGGACGGCCGGTTACCCTCTCCGACGACGGCCAGACAGTCAGGCTCACGATTCCCGACCGTGTCGTCGCCGGCATCGAGGCGATAAGCGAGTCCGACAGCGACCCGCCGGTTGCCGACCTGACGCTGAACCTCGAGTGGGACGACCCCGACGGCTCGAGTGTTCGGATCACCGATCGCGACGAGGGCGACGCGACGGACGCCGAGCCGACGAACGGTACCGAGCGAGCCAGCCGGTTCGAGGTCTACGAGGATGCGGCGGGCGAGTGGCGCTGGCGACTCGTCCACTGGAACGGCAACATCATCGCCGACAGCGGCGAAGGCTACGCCTCGCGGTTCAACGCCGAACGCGCCGCTCGTGGCGTCATGCGAAACGCGCCGACAGCGACCATCCAGCGACGCGACTGAAACGGACACCTCCCAGTGGGTTCCGGCGCACCCGCGACCCGTCATGCGGGTACGCCGGGACATAGTGGTAGCAGACCGTACGAGACGGCCGACGGGATTACCGCCGAAGGTCGTTCCCGTCGAGGTCGACGTCGAGGTCGGCCGACCAGTCGATGCGCTCGTACTCGAGCGACGGCGTGGTGTCAGTCGGCACGGCGTTGTACTCTCGAAGGAACGAAACGATACCGCTCGTTCCCCCGAAATCGCCCCGATACTGGCGGAAGAGTCGCGGTACCGTCGCCGTCACGTCGTCGGGATCGTAGGAGACGTTTTCCTCTAAGAACCACTCGATGGCGATGTCCAGTTCCTCGTCGACGTCACGGGGCGAGTAGACCGCGATCGGCGGACAGTGGTCGGCCCCGTGACTCAGCGCGAAGTGGATCCGTGGATCACACTCCCCGAGGCGGAACTGCCGTTCGAACGGCGAGGGAAACAGTCGCGGTAGATAGCCCATCCCCCACGGCAGTTTCGAACTCCGGAGCAGGCCGTGCTCGATGTCATTGAGACTCAGCCAGACGCCGCTGATCGGGATCTGATCGCGTGCGAAGAACTTCCACTCGTCGAGCAACCCGCCGTCGAACAGGTCGTCGTCGGCCTCCTCCTCGAGGAGGAGCTGGGCGTACGCGTTATAACAGTTGAGCCAGAACGCGAGTTTTCCCTCGCGACCGGTCAGTGCCCGATCCAAGTGCGACCGCTCGAGCGCCGCGAGGCGTTCCCGCAACGGGTCCGCGTCACCCTCGGTCTTGACTGTATAGAGGAGATCGGCCGAGAGCGAGAGGGGATCGAGCTGCGTCGACATTCAGGTACGACTTCACCAACCAAGCCCTTGAAGGCGTGTGACGTTTCGTGACGACAGTCTCGACTGGCGATACGTTCAAGACGTGGTTTTATTTCGCTGACACTGGAAAGAACGCCCGTGAATCTTAGCAAGGGATTTCTGCTAGCTGTCGTCGTCCTCTTTGCGTATCTCTCGTTGTTACTTGCGCTTCCCTTCTTCCAGTACATTCTCGGCGCTGTCCTCGTGGCATACATCCTCTCGCCGGTCCAGACCGTCCTCGAGAGACGGGGCGGGATTTCACCGCCGATCGCCGCCTTCGGACTCGTCGCCGCGACGGTTGCGGGCGTCGTCGTCCCGCTGGTCATCCTCATCGCACTGGTCGCCAGCGATGCCCGACGGCTCGTCGAAAACGCCGATACGGGATCGGTCGGAACCTCCGACCTCGAGCGACGTATCGAGGAGCAAACCGGCATGAGCGTCGACCTGACCGCAACGATCACCGACTCCGCCCAGGGGATCGGTACCACGGTCCTCGAGCAGTCGACCACGTGGTTTAGCGCACTGACCCACACCGCCGTCGGGCTCGGCGTCGCGATCTTTCTGCTGTACTACCTACTCAAAGACGGGAACGCACTGTTGGCCTGGATCAGGGAGTTGACGCCGCTGCCGGACGACGTTCAGGACGATTTCTATCGGGAACTGGACGCAGTGATGTGGGCCGTCCTCGTTGGCCACGTCCTGATCGCGATCATCCAGGGAACGCTCGCCGGACTGGGACTGCTCGCGACCGGAATTCCGAACGCTGCGTTCTGGACGGTGGTCATGATCGTCCTCTCGTTGATCCCGCTGATCGGCTCGTTTCTCGTGTGGGGGCCGGCTGTGGGCTTTCTGTTCCTGACGAACGAACCGGTGCTTGCGGTGGCACTCCTCGTCTACAGTACGATCATCGTCGGCCTCTCCGACGACTACCTCCGGCCGATTCTCGTCGATCGCTACGCCGATCTCAATCCCGCCGTGATTATCCTCGGCGTCCTCGGCGGCGTCTATGCGTTTGGCGTCATGGGACTGTTCTACGGCCCCGTCGTTCTCGGCGCGCTGATCGCGACGCTGAACGTGGTCAACGACAACTACAACGAACTCGAGGGGGCACAGGGAGTCCAGTGACGGGGTGGCCCGTCATACGGTCTGCTGTACCGATGTACCGGTGCAACCGCAGTGCGGGTCGCGGTTGCACCGGAAATGACTTACAGTAGTCCGTATCAGGAGTGTGACTCGCTCCCTGCGAGCAACTCGTCGACGAGCCGCGTAAACCGATCGACGAGTCGATCGGGCACCGTCGGCGTCACCGTCGACAACAACTGGCCGGTCGCGTCGGGGTTTGCGAGCTCGAGGACGACGCGATTGCGCTCGTCGTAGCGCTTGTCGACGATTTCGTGCTCGACCAGCCGGTCGAGGTGGTACTCGAGCGTACTCCGGGCGATCCCGAGGTCGTCGGCGATGTCGGCGGGTGCAGCGGGTTCGTGTTCGATCAGATGCGTGACGATCTCGCGGGCGGTTTCGCGACGGAACAGCGCCAGCGCGCTTCGCTCCCACGCGTCGTACTTCGGCGGATAGTAGTGGGTCCGGCCGTACCACTCTTCCCGGACGAGGCGGTCGTCCTCGAGCAGTCGGCGGATGTGATACTGGATCTGTCCCGGCGCGAACGCCGATTCCCTGACGAGTTCATTGAAGTGAACGCCAGCGTTGGCCTGGACGTGGGCGCAAATCTCATCTCGCGTGTCTGTCATGTCGCTATCTCCCCCAGAGGGGTCGTATCCGTGCCTAGCGGTGGGGGGCATATAACGGGTTCACCGCGTTCTCACTCGCCGAGAACCGCCGTCTTACGGCGTTTAGAGTCTGAAACGTCCACGTGAGCCGTCGTCGAAACGGTCGACTAATCGCTTCGATACTTCCTCACGGCTTTTCACGAACGGACCAAAGGGAATAGGTTGCTGCCACTCCCAGTTCAGATGTCGATCACATGGTGCTCGCGCTGTCGTTTACCGACGAGTGGCTCGATCCGCAACTCGCGCCCATCCTCGTCGCCGTCATCATCCTCGCCGTCATCGGAACGACGGCATTGTTCGTCATCGGTCTCGTCGCGTACTCGCAGCGGCGGTCGGCCCGCTACGTCCTGATCACGGCCGTGCTGGGAATCCTCGTCGTCCGTTCGGTGATCGGACTTGGAACCGTCCTCGGAGTCACCCCGATGACGGTCCATCACCTCATGGAGCACGGCTTCGACTTCCTCATCGCGGTCTTGCTCCTCTATGTGGTCTATCGGAGCGGTTCCTCGAACCGACGCGCGTCTCGAGGCTTCGACGACTAACCGACGGATCGGAGCAGCTACAAGCGAACCCGATCCGTCGGGCTTTTGCCGTCCGGTCCCCGACAGTTGGACGAAACGGATGGCCCGGTATCACATCGAAACGTATGGGTGTACGTCGAATCGCGGAGAGAGCCGTGAGATCGAGCGACGGCTCCGCGATGCGGGTCACTACCGGGTCGACGGACCGGACGAGGCCGATGTCGCGATCCTCAACACCTGCACCGTCGTCGAAAAGACCGAGCGAAACATGCTCCGACGGGCCGAGGAGCTGGCCGACGAGACGGCCGATCTCTTCATCACCGGCTGTATGGCCCTCGCACAGGGCGAGGAGTTCGCCCAGGCCGACATCGACGGCCAGGTCCTCCACTGGGACGAGGTGCCCGAAGCCGTCACCAACGGCGAGTGTCCGACGACGACCCCCGACGCCGAACCGATCCTCGATGGCGTCGTCGGCATCCTCCCGATCGCACGGGGCTGTATGTCCGACTGCTCGTACTGTATTACCAAGAAGGCCACCGGCAAGATCGACTCACCGCCGATCGAGGAAAACGTCGCAAAGGCCCGCGCGCTGATCCACGCCGGCGCAAAAGAGATCCGGATCACCGGTCAGGACACCGGTGTCTACGGCTGGGACGAGGGCGAACGCAAGCTTCACCGCTTGCTCGAGGAAATCTGCGCCATCGATGGCGACTTCCGGGTCCGCGTGGGGATGGCTAACCCGAAAGGCGTCCACGGCATCCGCGAGGAACTCGCCGACGTCTTCACCGAGCACGACGAACTCTACGACTTCCTGCACGCGCCGGTCCAGTCCGGCAGCGACGACGTCCTTGGCGATATGCGCCGCCAGCATCAGGTCGCAGAGTATCTCGAGGTCGTCGACACCTTCGACGCGGCGCTTGATTACTGGACGCTGTCGACGGACTTCATCGTCGGCTTCCCCACCGAGACCGACCACGACCACGCACAGTCGATGGCCCTGCTGCGGGAGACGCGCCCGGAGAAGATCAACGTCACGCGCTTCTCGAAGCGACCGGGTACCGACGCCGCCGAGATGAAAGGGCTGGGCGGGACGGTCAAGAAGGAACGCTCGAAGGAGATGAGCGAGCTCAAACGCGACCTCGTCGCCGACGCCTACGCGGACATGGTTGGCGAACGGCGCGATGACTGTCTCGTCGTCGAGGAGGGGACCGCCGACTCCGTCAAGTGTCGCGATTCGGCCTACCGACAGCTCATCGTCCAAAACGCAAGCGAACACGGACTCGAGCCTGGCGACTTCGTCGACCTCGAGGTGACGGCCCACGAGACGATGTACGCGTTCGGAATGCCGGTGTAAACGGAGCGACGCTCACCGAAACAGGACCGTCGGCCGCCGTTGAACCGTCTCGATCGATTCGTCCGGCGTGATCGCCGGGAGCCGAATCGTAGCGATGGAACCACTCGACCCCTCGTTCGCACGGATCTGAAACGAGCCACCGTAGCGCGTGACGATCCAGTTGACGATCCAGAGTCCGAGCCCTGATCCGTGTTCGAGCGCCTCCTCTGTTCCGTTGGCGATCACAGCGGTCTCCATCGCGTCGATACCGGGACCGTCGTCTTCGACTGTCAGTTCGATCCACTCACCGTCGTCTCTCGCCGAAATCTCGACCCACGGCTCGGACGAGGGGTTGTGTTTGAGCGCGTTTTCGACGAGTTCAGAAACCGCTTGCTCGAGTTCGGGGCCACCACAGAGTTGGCGATCGGTTCGAACGGTCACGTCAACCGTCGCGCCGGCGAGCTGCTGTCGATAGTCGTCGGCAACGGTCGTCAGGAGCGAGTCGGTCTCGAGACGCTGTGGATCGCGTTCGCGCCGCGAAACCCGTTCCAGCGTCCGCGCTTGCTCGCTCAGTTCGATCAGGTCCTGGGCAGTCGTCGATAGCTGGTCACCGAGTGCAGTGACGTCGGGATCGGCCTCGGTCTCGAGGCGGGTTCCCAATCCCAGGAGGACGTTCATGTCGTTTCGCAGGTTGTGCCGAAGCACCCGGTTGAGCAATCGAACGAGCTGTTCAGTCCGCTTTCGCTCGGTGATATCCGTCTGGAACCCGAGGTAGTGAGTCACGGTACCGTCGTCGTTTTCGATGGGCGTGATTCGGACCTGATTCCAGAACGGCGTCCCGTTTGCCTGATAGTTGAGGAGCTCGGTCGAAACCGGTTCGGCTGCATCGATCCGTTCGCGGAGGAGGTCGACGGCCGCAGCATCGGTCGCATCGCCCTGTAGAAAGCGGCAGTTTTGCCCGAGCGCGTCGGCAGCATCGTAGCCAGTCACCTGCTCAAATCCGCGGTTGACGTAGACGAGCGGCTCGTCGGGCTGTCGAGCATCGGCGATCGAAATACCGAGACGTGCCTCATCCATCGCACGGTTCTTGATTCGTAGTTCCCGTTCACGCTCTTTCCGGGCAGAGATGTCGCGTCCGACGCCTTGAACACCGACAACATCGCCGTTCTCGGTGATCGGTGTGGCGTTGACCGCCAGTGGGACACGATCGCCGCTGGTATCGACGAACGTCAACTCGAGGGTTTCGACCGTCGTTCCCGCGAGCACCTCCGAGTACGCCGACATCGCTGTTTCGGTCGACGACGCTGCGATAACGTCGGTGATGTGTCGTCCAACCAAGTCCGCGGGCTCGTAGCCCAACACGCGTTCGACGGCCGACGAAACGTACGTAAACTCCCCCTCGAGATCGACTCGGAACAGGATGTCGAAACTCGTTTCGGCGATCCCTTCGAACCGGCGCTTTTCTCGCTGCAGGCGTTCGTTTCGCTTCCGGAGTTCGCGTTGGTGGGCCTCGCGCTCGAGTGCATTGCCGATCAGTTTGGCGACCAGTTCAAGGAACGTCTCTTCGGCTTCGGTAAAGGGCGTGTCACGGTCGTCAGTCGACGCGAAACAGACCGTTCCGTAGAGATCGCCGTCGACGACGACCTTGCTGCCGATGTACGTTCCCAGATCGAAGGTCTCGATCGCGGCGTCGGGAACCGGCGCTGTCGCCGCCTGCTGGACGGCAAGCGGAACGTCCATCTCGATCGTTCGACGGCAGTAGGCATCCTCGAGCGGGCAGCTTTCGCCCGGCTGAAGCAGTTCGTGCGAGCCTGTCGCGTAGACGACCGTCTGTGTCCCGTCTTCGATCGACGTGAGAAACCCGAAGGGGAGATCGAAATACTCCGTTCCGATATCGAGAGCACGAGTGATCCGGGATTCGACATCGGCCTCGGTATCGATAAAAACGTCGTACAATGCTTCGCGAAACGAACTTCCGTCCATCTGCGTTCGCTTTAGAAATGCAAGACGAAATGTGTTGTGTAGCCTGATATTGATACTATCGGACAGCAGTCAATACGACGTCGGTCGTGGATTCGCGGCCGTCTCCACCGGTGACGGCCGCAGCAGCGCGACCGACCGTCACGTCGTTCTGTCCAGCAGTATGAGACACAATTACAGTGGCTCGCTCGAGTGTGTACTGACTGGTGTCCGAGAGGAGCACACCCGAGACGGGCCGTCCACACGATCAGAAAATCTCACCTGCAGCGTCTGCTACTCGATCTCGACGGCACGATCCTCGCCCGGAACGGTCGCGCCATTCTGAGCGGCAAACGCATCGCGAACGTGATCGTACGTTTCCTCAAGCGCTTCGACGATCACCGTGGTGTCGCTCAGCACTGGCATGAAATTGGTGTCGCCCTGCCAGCGTGGGACGACGTGAGTGTGCAGATGGTCGTCGATCGAGCCACCAGCCCCGTTTCCGAGGTTCAAGCCGGCATTGAACCCGTCTGGCTCGAGTGCAGTCTCGAGCGCATCGAAGGTTCGCTGTTTCAAGCGGGCATGATCGAGGAGAATCTCGTCTTCAAGCACCCCATACTCACCGGTATGTGTGTGGGGGATTACCATCGTGTGACCTGGGTTGTACGGATAGTTGTTCAACATGACGAAGGCGTGATCACTTCGTGCAACGATCAGGTTCTCTCGGTCGGCCTCCTGTTCGGGGAGTTCACAGAAGACACAGCCTTCGATCTCTGCGTTCTTGTCCTCGCGTCTGATCCACTCGATACGCCACGGTGCGAACACCTGCTCCATACTGATGCTCTCTCGGGGCTCCGGTAAAGGATTTCAGTTCGAACACCCGCATCAATCAGTCCGATACACCAAGATAGGAGTCATAGTAGATTACAACTGCGTCTTGAAGGAACGCGAATCACTCGTAAACAGTAGCGAACACTCTGTGGCGTTTTTTCGGCGAGATTAACGCCGTCTTGCGATTTTTGCGTTGCACGCCGCAAAATGAAGCAGGGGTTTAAGGTAATGCTACGACAGCTAATGTGACAATGGCAACGACTGACGATTCCTTTAACGGGATGACCGAGCACTGCGACGAATGCGATCTCGAAACTCTCCACGAGGTGTCCGTTCAGATCCGTACCGAGAGCCTCAAGAAAGAGAACGCACAGTTCTCTCGCGAACCGTACCGCGTGGCCGAGTGTCAACGGTGTGGCAACCGCACTAGCCAACGGATGAACAACGCTTGACCGGCCCTGCGGTTCGAACACCAGCGCCCGTTATCCGGTCACCCGTGTCCGTCACTTCTTCCACGCTGTCTCTCGGCTAATCCTATATTACCGATCCCGATCGCTGATGACTATCGTGCCGTCGTTACTTCACAGCCGTCCTCAGTGATGATGATCGTGTGTTCTTTCTGACTGACGAGGTAGCCGTCGTCTTCCTTGAGAACGGGGTAGCCGTGAACGATGTCGTTGCGCTTGAGTCGGCGCAGCGCCATCTCCGGGCGATCCGTCTCGAGCCAACGCGTCGCGAACGGTAGCGTCCGGAACTCCTCGGTGATCTGTTCGAGCGCGTCGCGGGCCTGCCGGTTGCGAACCGTGCTCTCGCGCTGGAGCGAGAAGATCTCCTCGCTTGCGCCCTCCGTGACCTTGCCGCCGCCGTCGGTTGCGAACGGTTCAATTGCGACGACGTCGCCGACCTCGAGCGTCGTGCCCTGCGAGACGGCTCGATTGGGGATGTTCGGACTGGTGTGTTGTTCCCAGTGGCCCAGGCCGTGGCCCGTGAGGTTGACGACGGGATTGTAGCCGTAGCCGTCGATCACGTCCTCGATCTCCGCGCCGATGTCGCCGGTGTCGACGCCCGGCTCGACGATTTCGAGCGCGGCCTCGAGCGCCTGTTCGGACGCCTCCGCGAGTTCGGGAGTGCCCGACAGGTCGACGGTGATGGCGGTGTCGGCCAGCCAGCCATCGACGTGGACGCCGATATCTAAGTTGACCATCTCTTCACCGAAGGTCGTCTCGTCACCGATCGACGGCGTCGCGTGGGCAGCCTCCTCGTCGACGGAGATGTTGACGGGAAAGGCGGGCTGGCCGCCGAGTTCCCGAATCCGGTCTTCGGCCCACTCGGCGACCTCGAGTTGGCTCGCGCCAACCTCGACGCGGTCGGCTGCTTCCTCGCGTACCTGCGCGAGGATCTCGCCCGCCTCGCGGTGTTTCTCGTACTGCTCTGACTCGAGGTCGACCTCGGATTCGGCCATGCACCGGGGTTGGTTCGGTCGACAAAAAGAGGTTCCGTCTCCTCGCTGGATGGCGCTGCGACCGCGTTGCGGAGCCGGTTGGTCACTGTCCGGACGCGAGTGGTGAGCGAACGACGGTGCGCCCGACTGTTACGGAAGTAATACGGGATAATACCCTGCCGCTTCACGAAACGGTCGCCACGGGTTATACCGGATGCACGTCTCGAGTACGATGGCGTGAGAGACGCCACGAACCGAGCAGGCCGTCACAGATATCGGCTCAAGCCCACGGCTGTCGCCACGGGACCGCAACCAGGCACGAACGCTCCCGGCGGATCACTCGAGCGGTTGCGAAGCGACAGTCATCGCTCTCTTCTTTCTCGGGTCGACGCGACGGGCCGTGCTGTCATACGATCTGCTGTACTGATTTGTCGGCGCACCCGCAGGACGGGTGGCGGGTGCGCCGGAACCCACTGACGGGAGTCCGTATCAGTACGGTGTTATCGGTCAGCGTTTCGCAGCCGATAGAGCGAGGTCCAGCCACCGAGCGCCCACCGCTGGAGACCCGCTCACCAAACGAACTATCCAAGCAATTGCTCCAATTTTCCATACTTTTATATACTTAATTCAATATAATCTTACATTATTTAACATCCTATTTCAGGAGCTTCGACGGCTCAAACGGCCGTTTTCGGCAGTTTCAGGAGAACAGCGATCGGCGAGAATCGGGCAGCTTTTGCCAGTCGGAGACGGAAATGGTAGACCTTTTACCCCCGTCGGCGAACCGTACAGACGAGATGAGCTACGACAAGATCGAAGTCCCCGAGAACGGGGAACAGATTACGCTGAAGGAAGGGGCCGAGGACGAGCTCGAGGTGCCGGACAACCCGATCATCCCGATCATCTACGGTGACGGTGTTGGGAGTGACGTCGGCCCTGCCGCACAGAAAGTGCTCGAGGCTGCCGCAGACGCCACTGGCCGCGAGATCAACTGGATGCGCCTCTACGCTGGCGAGTCCGCGCGCGAGAAATACGACGAGAACCTGCCCGCCGAGACCGTCGAGGCGATCAAGGAACACCGCGTCGCCATCAAGGGCCCACTGACGACGCCCGTCGGTGCTGGCTTCCGCTCGCTGAACGTCGCGCTGCGCAAGAAGCTCGACCTCTACGCGAACGTCCGCCCGACCTACTATCTCGACGGCGTCCCGTCGCCCGTCAAAGCACCCGAGGAGATGGACATGATCTCTTTCCGTGAGAACACGGAAGACGTCTACGCCGGCATCGAGTGGGAAGCCGGTACCGACGAGGTCCAGCAGGTCAAAGAGTTCGTCGAAGACGAGATGGGCGCAGACGACGTCATCCACGACGGCCCCGTCGGCATCGGCGTCAAGCCGATCACGGAGTTCGGCTCCAAGCGGCTGATTCGCCGCGCCATCGACTACGCGCTCGAGCACGACCGTGACACCGTTACCCTCGTCCACAAGGGTAACATCATGAAGTACACCGAAGGTCAGTTCCGCGACTGGGGCTACGAGGTCGCAGAAGAGGAATACGGTGACGAGGTCATCACCGAGGACACCCTCTGGGAGGAGCGCGACGGCGAAGCACCCGAGGACGCAGTTGTCGTCAACGACCGCATCGCCGACAACATGCTCCAGCAGATCCTCACCCGCACCGACGAGTACGACGTCATCGCGACGATGAACCTGAACGGGGACTACATGTCCGACGCCTGTGGTGCCCAGATCGGTGGCCTCGGCATCGCCCCCGGTTCCAACTTCGGCGACGGCCTCCTGCTGGCCGAGCCCGTCCACGGCTCCGCACCCAAGTACGAGGGTCAGGACAAGGTCAACCCGACCGCCATGATCCTCTCGGGTCGCATGATGTTCGATTACATGGGCTGGGACGACGCCGCCGACCTCGTCCGTGACGCTGTCGAGGAGACCATCTCCTCCGGCAAGGTCACGTACGACCTCGAGCGCAACCTCGAGGACGCCGAGAAGCTCGCCACCAGCGAGTTCGCAGACGAAGTCGTCAACAACATTGAAAAACTGGCTTAAAGCCAGTTTTTCAAGCAATCAGACTCCGTTGGTGTCTGATGACATCGAAAAGCTCGCATAACGCGAGCTTTTCAAGCAGTCAGAACGCAGAGCGTTCTGACGACATCGAGAAACTCGCATAAGCGAGTCCTCGTCCGCTGGCGGTTCACCGCCAGAACATCGAAACCGCGATTTCCGTTTTCTTTGTCTCTACATTGGTAGGGCCACGCGCCGTGTCCCGTAACGCTCTCAGCGCCGGCAGCCGTAGCCGCTCGCGATGGACGAACTCGAGGTACAGGTCGCCGACACCGAACGGGAACGCGAGGACGCGTTCTCGGTCCGCCACGAGGTATTCGTCGAGGAACAGGGCGTCGACGAGAGCGACGAATACGACGCATACGACGAGACGGCGACCCATTTCGTCGCATACGACAGCGGCGAGCCAATCGGTGCGGCACGGCTTCGCGAATACGCAGACGGCGTCGGAAAGGTCGAACGCGTCGCCGTCTGTGCGTCACGACGTGGGTCCGGTGTTGGCCGAGCGCTGATGGCGACGCTGGAAGCCCGTGCCGAGACGCTCGGTTTCGTGACCCTCAAACTGCACTCACAGACGCAAGCCGCCGACTTCTATCGCAGCCTCGGCTACGAGCGCCACGGCGGAGAGTTCGAGGAAGCCAGCATTCCACACGTCGAGATGCGAAAGCCACTCGAGTGAGCCCAGGCCACTCGAGCGGCGCTGTGACGTGGCGTCTGTCACTCGTCTGACTTACTTTCAAGGCCCCTGGTGTGGTAGACACTACCACATGTCAGCTATACATCTCCCAACAAAGGCGATGGCGGCGATGATCGCTTCGATGTGGAAAGCTGGCCGAATCCTCGTTCCGCTCGGGATCGCGGCCCTCGTTACCGGACTCGGGCTACTCGTCTTCTTCGGTGTGGTAACCGCGCTTCCGTGACGGTTCGGTTTCGCCCCGGCAGTGACGACGTCCGGGTCAGACCCCGCTGACCCGGTCTCGGACGTACCGCCCGGCCAGTCCGAGCAATGCGAGCGCCATCGCGATCGCGAAGACGACGACGAACGCCGAGAGCGGATCGGAGATCGTCTGGAGTTCCCCACGGACGAACTCGCCCGCGAGGACGGCAGCGACGACGAAGAGCACGAGCCCACCAACGTTCGCCGCACGCGAGTTCGTCTCCGGGACGACATCGGGATCGTTCAGCAGCACGAGGATGACGGCGATAGCGAAGGGGGTGCCGACGAGGCCGAAGGCCAGCGTGAGTACGAGCAACTGGAAGAACGCACCGCCGACGAACGCTCCGACGGCGGAGATGAGCGCGACGCCGGCGACGGCGGCCCGATACCGGCTGTCGTCGGTCGATCGCTCCCAGCCGAGTTTGTCGGCGAGCAGGTACGGCGGGACGATCGTGTTCCCGCCGAGCGTCGAGACCGCTGCACCGAGCAGGCCCGCGAGGAACACCCAGGTAGCGTACTCGCCGGCGACCGGGCCGAGAGTCTGGGCGGCACTGATGCCGTCGATCGTCGCGGGATCGACGCCGGCCGCCGGGAGCACGCTCGCCGCGACCAGAAAGACCGCGAGGCTGAAAACGCCGAACGCACCCAGCATCGAACTCACGATGTCGACGATCGCAGTGTCGGCGTCACGATCAGTCCAGCCTCGGGCCCGCATCGTGTAGCTTTGCATCGTCAACAGCGTAATATGGACCGCACCACCGAGGATGCCCGCGGCGACGAGCGCACCGTTGACGCCTGCGGGAATCGCCGGCACTAGACCGCCAGCCGCCGCAGTAGGGTCGATCGGCACGACGAACGCGGCAGCGACGAAGGCGACGACGACCATCGAGACGAGCACCTTGGCGCCGATCTCTGCGACGCGGTAGCCCCCGCCCGCGAGTCCCAGCGCGAGGAGCACGGCCCACGCGACGCCCCAGAAGCGTGGATCAGCGAGGACGGCGACACCGATACCCGCGCTGGCGACCATCGTCGCGCTGACTTCGGCCAGCGTCTTCATGATGATCACCTGCGCCAAACCGGCGGCCAACACGACGTCGACCACGAGGACCCAGGCCCAGCCCGAGCCGAGATGGCGGTCGACGACTGAGACGATTCCCGCCTCGGTGAGCAGCCCCAGTCGCATGGCGAGATACTGGCCGAGGGCGCCCAACACCGCCGAGCAGACGACGACCCACAACAGGGCGTAGCCGAAGCTCGCGCCCGCGACCAGCAGGCTGCCCATCGTCGCCGGGCCCGCCGCGATCGCGCCGGCGAGCCACGTCGGCCCCAGCCGCTCGAGCGCGGTTCCGATTCGTCCGCGTTCTACTGACCGCTGTTCGGTTGCCATAACAGTCTCTTACGAACTCGAGAATATAACTCCGTGGTATTCAGTAGTGGTGGCAGACGGACACGACAGGCGGCGAGACTACTCCTGCCAGCTCGGGTTCTCCCGTGGCGGACTGAAGATATCGACGCCGCGGACCGTCTCGTCGCCGCGATTTTCGGCCGCGTGGGGCTGGTCGCCCGGGATCGCGTACGAGTCGCCGGGGCCACAGACGATTTCCTCGTCGTCGACCAGAAAGGTCACCTCGCCCTCGCAGATGAATCCGGTCTGTTCGTGGGGATGGCTGTGTTCCTCGACGACTGCGTCGGGTTCGATCTCGAAGTGCTGAACGTTCATCGAGTCGGTGCCAGCTAGCAGCGCCAGGTGGACACCATCGGCGGCTTCGGACGGCTCGTTGTCGGTCAGGGACACGCGTTCCATACGCCTCGAGACGGTAGCAGCCGCCTAAAATCCCACCGGCAGCCGCGTTTCACTTCCGCTCCGGTTGCCGAAGGTTGAACTGCCGGGCCAGCCCACTGCCTGCTATGTACGCCGTCGTCGGCTGTAGCGAGTGTTCGAACCTCTGGATCATCGAGGGCCGATCGGAGACGACCCAGTGTCCCCGCTGTGGCGCGCGCAAGGCCTACGACAAGCGCAAGAAGTTCGTCGAGACCGACGATGCCGCCCACGCCCGCGACGTCCGCGCGTCGATGCTCGCGAACCGGCAAGGCGAAGGTGAAGCGTTCGCCAAACTCGATTCCTTTGCCGAACTCGAGGGCGACGTGGCCGACGGTGTCGTCGATAACACGGAGTATCTCGAGGAATCCGGCCTCGATGTCGAGAAAGTCGAAGCAGCCGGCGATCGCGATCCGCGCGGGCCGACTCGTAGCGGCAGCAAGCAGGAGATCGTCGAGGGAGCGCTCGAGGCCCTCGAGAAACCGACCGAAGACGAGATCGTCGCGTACGCGGGCGAGCGGGGGGTGTCTGCGGAATACGTGCGGGAGGCGCTCGAGAAGCTTACGCGACGCGGTGTCGCGAGCGAGAGCCGCGGGCAGTATCGACTCCTCTGAGGGCCTCGAACGAGCCGGGAACCGCGACTGCTGCAGTCAGCGTAGCTGCCGCCAACTCCATTCGGGCGCCCAGTCGAGCAGGGTCTCGGCGTTCCCGGTATCGATCAGCGCGGCGTGCTCTCCGTCGCCGAGCGCGTCGCGGAGTTCGGCGTCGGGGAAGACCGTCGCGGCGAGCTCGCGGCTGGGCATTGCGGCGCTCGTATCGGGTGCCGACACCCAGACGCGCTCGTGGCCGTCGAACGTCGCTTCGACGGTCCGCCGGACGAGATCGGCCACGTCCGAGAGGTGGACGTAGCTGAACAGCGTGTTGCGCTGCATGTGGAACTCCCCCGCGTCGCGGAGCCCCGACAACGTTCGGTCGGCCTCGAGAAACGCCTCTCGAGCCAGGCCGTCGTCGACGATCCACGGGAACCGGAGCGAGGTGATGGTTCGCGGCCGGTCTGCGGACCGCCGTGCGACCCCGTCGGCGGCGATCTCGAGGGTCTGCTTCCCGATCCCGTACGCGGTCGACGGCCTGAGCGGGTGGGCCTCGTCGACCGGAAGTAGTCGACGCCGATCGGCTCTGGCTCGTAGCCGCCGCCCATGGCGCTGAGACTCGAGGCCAGCGCTACGGTGTCGATCCCGAGTTCACCCGCGGCCTCGAGGACGAGGTAACTCGAGAGCGCATTGCTCTCGTAGGTCCGAAAGCCCGGTGACGTCTCCGGCGAGGGGATCATCTCGAGGTGAACGACGGCGTCGGCGTCGCTTTTCGCGAGCGAGCCGTAGACCTCGCCCGCGTCGAGCAAGTCGGTCGTAAGATAGGCGTCCGCCCGATCCTCGTCGCGCTTCCCCCGCGAGCAGTTGACGGTGCGGTAGCCCTCGTCGGCCAGGTATGCGATCTCGCGCCGTCCGACACGGCCGTTGCCGCCGGTGACGGCGACCGTCTCGATCATACGCTCCCTGCACCGCTCAGCTCTAAAATGGCCGGGGCAGTTCCCGTCGACTCTCGGTTTGGTGGGGGCGCCGAGTGGACCGCCGATCGTCCCTACTGCCCGCGCTGATCGCCCCTACCGCCCGAGGTCTTCGTGCGCGCTCGCGAGGTGGCGCGAGGACAGCGCCCCGAGCAGCGAGAGTTCGCCCGCCAGCGCGCCGACGGCGATGATTTCGGCGAGCGCATCGGCGTTCGAGCCCGGCGGGTCGCCGCCGCCCCGCAGCCCGAGGATTTCGAGCGCTTCGGCTTGGGTCGGCAGTTTCGTCCCGCCGCCGACGGTGCCAACCTCGAGAGAGGCAAGCGAGACGCTGGCATAGAGGTCGGTGGTGCCATCCTCGCGTTCGCGGGTGTCCATCGTGGTGATGGTATTCGCGCCTTCGACGACCTGGGCCTCGTCCTGGCCGGTCGCGAGGAAGGCCGCGCCGACGACGTTGGCTGCGTGGGCATTAAAACCCAGACTGCCCGCTTTGGCGCTGCCGATCAGGTTCTTGCGGGTGTTGGCCTCGGCGATCGCGTCGGCAGTGGTGTGCAGACGTTCTTCGACGAGTTCGCCAGGGATCACGACGTCGGCGGTCACGGAACGACCCCGACCCTCGACGGCGTTGATCGCGGCGGGTTTCTTGTCCGAACAGAGATTGCCCGACAGCGCGACCAGCGAGGCGGGCGTTTCGGCCTCGACGACCTCGCAGGCCTCGCCAGTAGCGATCGTCGCCATGTTCATCCCCATCGCGTCTTTCGTGTCGTAGGCAAAACGCAGATAGACGGAGTCACCGACGACATAGGGCTCGACGTCGAGCAGTTCGCCGTGGCTCGTCGTCGACTCGGCGGCCTCACGGAGCGTCTCGAGGTTGTCCTCGACCCATTCGACGGTCTCGGCAGCCTCGGCGACGCCGTCGACTCGGAAGACGGGGGCGCGGGTCATCCCGTTTTTCGTCACACGCGCATCTGCGCCGCCGGCCGCACGGATCACGGCGAGCCCGCGATTGACCGACGCCAGCAGTGCACCTTCGGTCGTCGCCAGCGGCAGGTAGTGATCGCCGGTTGCCGCACCGCCATCGACGGGGACGGGGCCGACGACGCCCATCGGCACCTGTGCCGCACCGATCATGTTCTCGATGTTCGGCTCCGCCTGTTCGGCGGGGAACGAGTAGTCGCCGACGGTCTCGAGGTCGGCACCGGTCTCGCGTTCGACGAGCAGCCGGCGTGCCTCGGCCGCGGTGTCGTAGTCGGCGTGGTCCTCGAGTTCGTGTATGCGAACGTCGCCGTCGCGCACCCGCGCGGCGAGTTCCTCGGGATCGGTCATGGATGGGTCGAGACGGTCGGCTACCCTAACAGTTGCTGATTCTCCTGACTCGAGGCTCACCGATCCTGGAGGTCAAACGAGACATCGTCGCTGACGGCACGATATCCCGAAAGCGCCTCGTAACAGAGAAGCCCAAGCAGCGCGCCGGTGCCGATCGTCGCAAGCAGCAGATAGCGCGCGCCCGCCGCGTCGTCAGCGAACGCGACTGCGAACACAGCAGTGGTAACAGCCGCAAATCGGAGTCGCGTCCGCGAGCGTGCCCCCGCCTCCGTCAACGCAAGATACAGCTGTGGGAAGACGATCGCAACGCCGACGACCAGAAAGAACACAGCGAGCGGCCACTCGCGGAGTGTGATTCCGGTCTGTCGCTCGAGGACGACCGAGCCCGCAACGGCGATCACGAACGCCAGCAACGAGCCGAAGACGATGCGGCCTTCCCGATCGATCATAGCGACAGATCACCGGCCGAACAGGTCAAGCTTGCGCTCAGTTGCAGTTTCAGCGGTCTAGCAGTAGTCGCACACCTGCAAGTGACGCTCAGCGCGCCAGCTCCTGCTTTGCTCGCCGGATCTCCTCGTGTGTCTCGTCCGCACCGTCGACGCGGGCGAGCCCCTCCGCGGCCTCGAGCGTGCGGACGGCATTGTCGAGAAACGAGAGGACGTCGCCCGGATAGGCATAGACCATGTAGTCGTCAGTCATCACGTCGACGATCGCGTCCGGCCCGAGCCCCTGGGCGCGCAACTCGAGTAAATACTGGATGAACTTCCGCTCCGGACAGCCACAGTAGGGGTTGTTGTCACAATCACAGTCGAGGAAGTCCTGTGTGAAATCGAGGACGCGATCACGGGTCGCGTCGTCGAGTTTCTCGAGGCCCTCTCCCTGAAAGAGCATGTCGAGCGTTGCCCCCTTGAACGCCCCCTTGGGGATGTTCGTCTCGAGCTGGGAGCTGAGCTGGCGGTGGTTCTTGATGTAGATCTTGTCGGTGATGGCCACGCGTTACCGGTGGTACCGGCCGTGTGCCGAAAAACGTCTCGGTCGCGTGTCGTGTGATCGAAATCGCGCGGTATGGAGTCGCACACACCGATCCCCGAGTCGTAACGTATTTGAATCCGACCGCGTGTAGGATATGGTGTAAGCGCGTCCGGGTTGGGGTAGTGGTTATCCTTCAGCCTTGTGGAGGCTGAGACGCGGGTTCGATTCTCGCACCCGGACTTTTTCAGACGAACGAAGTGAGGAGTGAAGAAGCCGGAAGGCGAGACCGAACGAGACGAGTCGCGCGCAGCGAAGTGAGTACGTTTCGACGTGGTTCGATTCTCGCATCCGATCCGTTCGCGGCGAGGGTTTTCGGGCGTTGGTCGGCTCTTTCGAGGGATATATTACGGTTACGTACGTTCGCCGAGGTCCGTCCTGGGACGCTCGGAACGGACATCCCTCACCGTCTCTAGACAGTATCATCCATACGTGTGGACGTGCTATCCGATCCGATGGCCGAGACGAGTGGTCCCTTCGAATGTGATGCCTGCGGTGAAACGGTCTCGCTCAACGAGGCGCGTCGAACGAAGACGATGGGTGGGCTGGATCCGGCGAAGTGGCAGACGCTGTGCTGTCCGTCCTGTGGCGCACGGCTGCAGACGATTTACGTCGGCGAGTGAGACGTACCGACAGTCGCAGGTGCTCACTCCGCAGCCTCGGTCAGTCGCCGCACCTCCGTATCGGACAGCGACAGGTGTGAGGCAGCGACGTTCGACTCGAGATGGTCGAGGTCGGACGTACCCGGAATCGGGAGCATGACGTCGGCCCGCTCGAGCAGCCACGCCAGTGCAATCTGCCGTCGCGTCGCATCGTGATCCGCGGCGATTTCGTCGAGGAGGTCGCCATGTGCGGCCAGATCGTCGCCGTCGATCGGTGCCCACGGGATGAAGCCGATGCCGTCGTCGGCACAGATCTCGAGGACCTCCCGGCTGCCACGGTCGTGCAGGTTGTACCGGTTCTGGACGGTCGCGACCTCGACCTGTTCGCGAGCGCGGTCGAGGAGTTCGGCCGAGACGTTGCTGACGCCGACTTCGTCGACGAAGCCGTCGTCTTTGAGTTCCGCGAACGTCGTGATGGAGTCCTCGAACGGCGTGTCGTCGTCCGGCCGGTGAAACTGGTAGAGGTCGATAGTGTCGGTCCGCAACCGGTCGAGCGAGGTGAGTACCTGGTTGCGGATGTAGTCCGGATCACCGTGGGGGATCCAGTCGCCGCTGTCGTTGCGCAGCAGGCCCGCCTTAGTCGCGACGAGTACGTCGTCACGATCGCCGATCGCCTCGCCGATCAACCGTTCGCTGACCGCAGGACCATAGGAGTCGGCCGTATCGATGAAATCGACGCCGCAGTCGACAGCGTGGCGGACGACCTCTCGTGCACCGTCCTCGTCATCGGGCGCGCCGATGATGTCCTCGCCACAGAGGCGCATCGCACCGAACCCGAGCCGATGGACCGTCGTCGCGCCGATCTCGAACGTCTCGCTCTCGTTTGTGATCGAGTCGTTGCTCACAGGTACGTTACCGAGCCGTGGGGTGAAAGTCGTTGGCGGTCACACGCGTCTGCCACACCGGCCACCGGTCGGCGCTGTGTCCAGTGGACAGCACTAAACAGCCGGCGACCGTAGAATAAGGGTGTGACCGCTCCCGAACAGATCTACGCTGCGGTAGTCATCGGTCTCCTACTCGCTGCGATCGGGATCAGTATCCCAGTGCTTACAGGGATTTATCGGGACGGCCTCGAGCGACGGTCCGAGAGACGGTCCCAGGACGCCGACGCGACGGAATCGGAGCCGACGGCACTCGATGGGAACACGGCAGACGGGACGCCCTTCACGTGTCGGCAGTGTGGTGTCGAAAACGATCCCGCATTTACTTACTGTCGGAACTGTCTCACACCGCTTTGATTACGTTACAGCGCCGCGCCTACCCGCTTGTAAAGACCGCTCCCACTCGACGCTCGATAAATAGTATTATAAACGCGAAGATTGCGAGGGTGTGTCAGTCGAGCCAGTTCTTAGAAGGACTGGCCACCGACTTGCGGCGACGGCATTTGGCTCCCCATCTGCTGTGACTGGCCCTGCTGTCGCTGGCCCTGCTGTGTGACCTGCTGGCTCGCCTGGTGGATCGTCTGAGAGAGCTGCTGGGCCTGCCGAATCACCTGCTGGACACCCGGCGCCTGGGACTGCTGGAGTTGCTGGGTGCTCTGCTGGATCGCTTGCTGGGTGCACTGGCCGAACGTCTGTGCGAACTCGGATTGCCGCAGGAGGAGCGTCTTCTGGAGATGGATGATCTGCGTGAGATCAGCCAGCATTCCGGAAGTGGATCGGTCGCCGGACTTCATCGCCTGTCCGTGCGCCCACTCGGCGTCCGACTCGAGCTCCTCGAGCTGGTAGATGGCCTGCGAGACCTGCTGCGGGACGGCCTGATCGAACGACTGTGGCTGCTGTTGTTGCTGTTGCTGTTGATACTGCTGTCCGGTCTGTTGCTGAGATCGCTGGCGGCCGGCTCGCTGTTGCGGTGACTGTCCCATTTGCTGGTGCGGTGGCTGTTGGTGTGACATGGTTCTCTGGGTTGTATCGCATCCTACGAGACGGGGGATCCGCAAGCGCGTTGCCTCGTAGGGCAGTGCAACCAGTCCCGCCGCCTCAGTAAATACCCTGGCTACTGTTCCTCCCACCCGCTCTACTGTTTTCCCGCTCGAACCCCGATGTGACTGATCACGTCCGTTCAGGCGTCCCGCTCGAGACTGCCGGCCGTCCAACGGAGAGTTACTGGGCGTGTTCGGACAGTATATTACTATCGCGCGATATCACACCGCTGCTGATCCGGTTCGGCTGCGTCGTCAACCGGAACGCCCCACAGTTGAACGGGCGAATATCTCGAGGACACAGCGTCGACTGCAGAAGCCGTTGACGATGCCGAAGTCTCTCGGCCGGTTCTGTCGTGCAGCTTTCGCAGACGGCTGATCCGAAACTCTTGTCGCCGTCCGTGAGCCGCCGATCGCACGCGAAAGACGATTTGAGACCACACTCAGCGAAGAGGAAGGGTGCTGCAACCTCGTGGGACGCGATCTCGAGCAGTTGCACCCACGCTCACCCCGCTCCCTTGCAAGCAACGGCATAGAGACTACTGAGTAGGAGGCTTGTCGTTCCGGCATATGAACCGAGAAGGGAGTGCCGCCTCCCGGATTTGAACCGAAGGAAGACATTCCTGCTCGCTTCGCTGCGCAGGCTGTGACTTCCAGGGTTCAGAATACGCTCGGGAGCGTTTTCACTGCTCACGTTGTTCGCAGGAAAATGCCGCCTCCCGGATTTGAACCGGGGACAGCTCGATCTTCAGTCGAGTGCTCTCCCAGTCTGAGCTAAGGCGGCTTACCTCTCTCTCCGTCCATGATATAAAAAAGGATTTCGAATCGCGATCGTCGTTCCACACTGCTTACAGGAGCCTGCGACGGGGCCCGATATATTGAGTATGGTATTGAAAAACCAGTAACGGAGACAATACACGGATATCTATGTTGGATTACCATCTGTTTGTTGGATTAACGGATATTCAAGACACCCTTTTCCGCCCTGGGGGGTAATATTGTGTTATGGAATCGCTTACCTCGAGCCAAGAGCCCACCGAACTCGACGCCGACACGATCCTCGAGTTATTGGCGAACCGCCGGCGGCGGTATCTCCTCTATGCGCTTCGGGGCCAGGACGAGCCGATCGAGCTATCGACGCTGGCCGAGACGGTCGCCGGCTGGGAACACGACGTACCGCCGGACGAGGTCGCAAAAAACGAGTACAAGAGCGTCTACGTCTCGTCGGTCCAGTGTCACGTCCCGAAACTGGACGATGCGGGTGTCGTCGAGCACAACGAAGACAACCATACCGTCGTCCTCGCGGACAACTTCGAGCAACTCGAGCCGTATCTCCGCATCGTCGTCGAGGACGAACCCGAGAACTCGACGCTTCATGCAGCTCTCCAGCCCGGGTCAGGGGACGGCCTCCTCGGCCAGATTCGGGAAAACGTTGCGCGGCTCAAGCACTGACTACGTCGGCCTGATCCCGTTCGAACTCGAAAGCCGGCTCGAGGACGGCATCGAAACCGGTCGCGGGGGTGGTCGAAGCACTGTTGTTTACTGTCGCCGTCGGACGTCTCGGACTCGAGGTCTGTCGCAGACAGCTCGGTCTCGGGCGGGCTCGAACTACGCCGAGACGTGCCCGCGTTGCTGTGCGCGTGTCGTCTCTTTCGAACCGCCCTCGTTCCACATACCTGCTGCTCGCGGAGTTGCTCGCAGTAGGAAGTGGGCTCGGGCGGGTTCGAACCACGGTCACAGCGAAGCTGCTCCCTGATTAGAACCCACCCTCGTATACAGTTCTGTGACTCACTGTCGTTTCGTCCCAGAAATGGGCTCGGGCGGGTTCGAACCACCGACCTCGGCCTTGTAAAGGCCGCGTCATGACCAGCTAGACCACGAGCCCGCATCCGAGACGAGTAGGTCCGTCCGAATAACCTTTACTCTCTGGCCGTGCAGCTATCGTGTATGTCAGTCGGGCGCGTAGGCAAGGGATTGCTCGCGATCGCCGTCCTTTCGATCGCCGGTGTCGTTCTCGTTCAGGCCGGGCTCGTCTCGACGCCATGGGGGCCCGATAGCGGAGAGGTACGGGTGGTCGACAACGCCGATAGCGGCGAGCCGAAAGCGGTTATCGATGTCGAGGTTGCAGACGACCGCCGAGAACGCTACACTGGACTGAGCAACCACGACTCGCTCGAACCGGGTAATGGCATGTTGTTCGTCCACGAAAGCGAGCAAGACCTGACCTACGTGATGCGCGAGATGGATTTCGACATCGATATCATCTTCATCGGTGCGGACGGCGAGATCACGATGATCCACCACGCCCGTGCACCCGGCCCGAACGAAGACGGCAACGATCTCGAGTACTCCGGGCGCGGGAAATGGGTGCTTGAGGTGCCACGCGGCTACACGAATGAAACGGGAATCGAGGTCGGCGACGAGGTTGAGATCGACCTCGAGTCGAATCAGACGACCGTCACCAGCCTCGATTCCAGTGGGCCCGAATGAGTCAATAGTGGGCCCATACGTGACTTCATGGGGCCATCGACACGGGATATGTTTCGATTCGTCGGCAATTCTTATTGCTGACGATCCCTGAGCCCCGATCAATGAATCACGCCGACGGAGACGAGGACGACCCGTTCGAGGACCAACGGGCGGACGTCGAGAACCCGATGAAGCGGCTGTTCCTCGAGTACGGTGTGAACTACGTCGGGGCTGCGGTCGTCGGCGTGATCGCGAGCGTCGGCGCTCGAATCCTGGATCTGTTGCCGCCGCTCATGCTCGGGATCGCGATCGACGCCGTGATCCGCCAGGAGATCGCGTACGCGGCGGCGTTTCCAGTGGGTGGCGGTCTCATTGAACCGTACGTTCCCGACGGACGGCTCGCCCAGTTCTGGCTGACGATCGGGATCATCGCGGGGGCGTTTCTCTGTTCGGCGATCTTCCACTGGACCCGAAACTGGGGGTTCAACACGTTCGCACAAAACGTCCAACACGACATTCGGACCGACACCTACGACGAGATGCAGCGCCTGGACATGGGTTTTTTCGCCGACAAACAGACCGGCGAGATGATGTCGATCCTCTCGAACGACGTCAACCGCCTCGAGAAATTCTTGAACGACGGGATGAACTCCCTGTTTCGGCTGCTCGTGATGGTGGTGGGTATCGGCGGCTTACTGCTGGCGATCAACTGGCAGCTCGCACTGGTCGCCTTGCTGCCGGTGCCGCTGATCGCCGGTTTCACCTACCTATTCATCAAGACCATCCAGCCGAAGTACGCCGAGGTGCGCTCGACCGTCGGCACGGTCAACTCCCGGCTCGAGAACAACCTCGGCGGGATTCAGGTCATCAAGTCGAGTACGACCGAGTCCTACGAATCCGACCGCGTCGAAGACGTCTCTCAGGAGTACTTCGACGCCAACTGGGGTGCGATCCGGACGCGGATCAAGTTCTTCCCCGGGCTGCGCGTGCTCGCGGGCATCGGCTTCGTCGTCACCTTCCTCGTCGGCGGTCTCTGGGTCATCTCGGGTCCGCCGGGGCCGTTCTCGGGCGAACTCAGTACCGGGATGTTCGTCGTCTTCATCCTCTACACCCAGCGCTTTATTTGGCCGATGGCCCAGTTCGGTCAGATCATCAATATGTACCAGCGCGCGCGGGCCTCGAGTGCGCGCATTTTCGGGCTGATGGACGAACCGAACCGGGTCGGCGAAGAACCCGACGCACCCGACCTCACGGTGGCCGACGGCCGCGTCGAATACGACGACGTGGCGTTTAGCTACGAGGACCGTGAAACGGAGGATTCGCAGACGGAGGAGCCAGTCCTCGAGAAAATCGACTTCACCGTCGAAGGCGGGGAGACGCTCGCACTGGTCGGGCCGACCGGTGCTGGCAAGTCGACGGTCCTCAAGCTCCTCTTGCGAATGTACGACGTCGACGATGGAGCGATTCGGGTCGACGGACAGAACATCCAAGACGTCACTCTCCAGAGCCTTCGCGAATCGATCGGCTACGTCAGCCAGGACACCTTCCTCTTCTATGGCAGCGTCGCGGAGAACATCAGATACGGCACGTTCGACGCCGATCGTAAAGACGTGATCGAGGCCGCGAAGATGGCCGAAGCCCACGAGTTCATCGAGAACTTACCCGACGGCTACGATACGGAGGTCGGCGAACGCGGCGTCAAGCTCTCCGGCGGGCAGCGTCAACGACTCTCGATCGCTCGTGCGATCCTCAGAGATCCGGCGATCCTCGTCTTAGACGAGGCGACCAGCGACGTCGACACCGAGACCGAGATGCTCATCCAGCGGTCGATCGACGACCTCGCGGAAGATCGAACGACGTTCGCCATCGCGCACCGACTCTCGACGATCAAAGACGCCGACCGGATTCTCGTTCTCGAGGGTGGTGAGATCGCCGAACGGGGAACACACGAGGAGTTGCTCGCAAACGACGGACTCTACTCGCATCTCTGGGGCGTTCAGGCCGGCGAAATCGACGACCTTCCCCAGGAGTTCATCGAACGCGCCCAGCGCCGACAGGCACGGACGGAAGTCGGCGACGACGACTGAGACGGGCTGCTGTCACGATGTCCTGGTGGGCCCACAGGACGGGTCGCGGGTGCACCGACACTGACTGACGGGAGTCCGTATGAGAAAGAGGGGTCGCGGAGGCGTCTAGAACGACTCTTGCTCACTCTGGTCGCCCTGGTCCGGTGCCCCTTCGTCCTGTCTGTCCTCGCCTGCCGCGGGCGGCGTGCGATCGCTGTAGTTTTTCCGACCGATGGCCTCGTCGCCGACCATGTTCATGATGGCTCCCTCGACCTCGCCGTAGTCCCGATACTCGTCTTCGTTCAACGGACCGATGACCTCCTCGAGCGTCGTCGTGTTGCCGCTCATCTCGATCTCCTCGTCGCCGTGGGCCTCGAGTAACTCGTCGTGACCGATCGGATACTCCACGTTCGTGAGCGACTCCTGTACGTCGCCGAGTTCGACGCCGGCCTCGCGATTCTCGTCAGGCATACGTGACGGAACGCAACCAGGCCGCAAACGGATTGGGCCTGCGTTCGCCGTGCAGTCCGATTGCGACGTACTATGCAACGCGGTCGAATATGTATTGACTTTTGTCCGACAGAAGCGTATTCTCGCGCATGGATCTCACAGCGGCGACGTGGACGGACGTGGACGATCTCGAGACGGATCTCGCGGTCGTTCCCGTCGGTAGCACGGAACAACACGGCCCACACGCACCCCTCGGGACGGACGTGCTCACCGCGGAAGCGATCGCCGACGCAGGGGTCGAGCGAGTCGACCGCGAGGTCGTTCGTGCGCCGGCGATTCCGGTCGGGATCGCCGCGGAACACCGCCAGTTCCCCGGGACGATGTGGGTCTCCGAAGACACGTTCCGCGACTACGTCGGCGAGGCCGTCGAGAGCCTCGCTCACCACGGCTTCGACCGCGTCGTCCTCGTCAACGGCCACGGCGGCAACGTCGACGCCCTCCGAGAGGTCGGTGGCCGGCTGACGCGAGCCGGCGATGCCTACGTCGTTCCGTTCACCTGGTTCGAAGCCGTCGGCGAGCACAGCAGTGATATGGGCCACGGTGGGCCCCTCGAGACCGCTTTGCTCCGTCATCTCGAACCAGAACTGATCCGGGAGAATCGGATCGACGAGGCTCGCACCGGCGCGGCCGACGGCTGGGGCGACTGGACGAGTCACGTCAATCTGGCCTACGATTCGGCGGAGTTCGCGGAAAACGGTGTCGTCGGCGATCCGGCCAACGGCGACGCCCAGCGTGGGGAGACACTACTCGAGAGTGCTGCCGATTCGCTCGCTTGGCTGCTCGAGGCAGTCGCCGAGCGTGACGTCTCGCGGCCTGACCATCGGTAACGGCCGCGGGCTGGGCCGACAGGCGGGGAGTATGGCTCGAGTAGCCGCCTGATGGGAGTCGGTTATTCCTCGTCTTCGGCTTCGGCTTCGGCTTCGCCGCCGGCGTCGTCACCTGCGTCATCGTCGGCTGCGTCGTCCGCGGGTCCGGCATCCTCGAGCGTGCCGCGAAGCGCCGGAATCGTCGACGTGAGTTCGCCGACCTGCTCGCTCGCCCCCGAAATATCCGTGATGGCGTCCTCGAGGTCGGCTATTTCTTCTTCGAGGTCGTCGGCATCGTCGAAGGCATCGGCACGCTGGCCCATCGTGAACCACTTTTTGGCATCGCGGAGGTGGTCCTCGGCATCGCCGACCTCGAGCGCCGAGTTGAGGCCGTTGAGCACACCCAGTACGTTGTCGGCGTCGGTCTCCCAGACGTCGTCGGCGTCGGGGAGTGCCGCCCAAGCGTCTTCGAGGGAGGACTCGACGTCCGCGCGCATCTCGGTGGCCGCTTCTCCGAACAGTTCCTCGTCGTCGCCGAGCGTCGCTTGGCTCATGTCACCGTGTTCACGGGGCCCAGGGTTAAAAGGTAGCCCGAAAGTGAAAGTGAAATCGGGCCGGAGCGGATCAATACCGGAAGAACAGCGATCGAACTTCGAAAGGGAGGTCTTCCGGTGATTAGAGTTCCTCGATCGACCGTAACTTCTGCTCGACGTCCGGTGGTGCGGCACTTGGGCCGTCACGGACGCGATGGTCCGGGATGAGAATCGGTGTCGGGTTCTCGTCGAGTGCGGTCCGGACGAGGATAATGTCGTCGTCGTCCTCGTGATCGAGCCCCGACGTCATCCGGGCGAGCGTGTCGACGGTGACCTGATCGCCGTAGGGGATCTCCCGGACGCTCTCGAGGACCGATCGCTGGTCGGTCGGCATGGTCATCGCGACCTGTACGTCGTCGAACGTGATCGGCTCGAGGCCGTCTAAGTACTCGAAGAGCTGATCGAGAACGGGGTGGTCCGCCTCGGCATCTGCGTCGGGCACGTCTGGAAACGAAACGCTGAGGACCCGCCCGCTGGCAGCCCCCAGTTGCACGTACCGGTCGAGATACGGCGATTCCCGCGCGTAGATTCCGGCGTCCGTAACGTCCTCCATACGATTCTGTAGGCAAGCCGGACTTGAATAGCCGCCGGTCCCGGTCGCGTTTCGACCGCCCAGCCGTCGCTCACTCGAGGGCAACCTGCCGCCCCGTCTCGGCGGACTCGTAGGCGGCCTCGATCGCGCGCAGGTCGGCCAGTCCGTCCTCGCCGTCGGGTTCGGGATCGGTTCCCGTCAGGACGCAGTAGCCGAAGTAGTCGAACTCCTCGCGGACCTCGTCGACCCGTGGACCGGTGTACTCCATGCGAACGTCGCCGCTCTCGACGGTCATCTCCTGGGGGACGACACCGCCGAACGGTGACTCGATGTCGATCATCCCGTCGGTGCCGACTAGCTCGAGCGCGCTGCGAGCGTGGGCGTCGAAACTCGCCGTACACGAGGCCGTCGTACCGGTCTCGTACTCGAGTTGAATGGCGACGTGTTCGTCGACGTTTGCAAACGGAGGATCCTCCGAGCGAGTGGTAGCGTACACTCCGGTGGGCTCGCACGCGAGGACGAACCGGATCGTATTGAGCGGGTAGATTCCAAGGTCGACCAGCGCGCCGCCGCCAGCGACGTCGGGATCGAGCCGCCACGTGTCCGGGCCGGCCTCCTCGAGCAGTGGGTGTGAGAAGCCGCCGTGGACCTGGACGACATCGCCGATCACGCCATCCTGGACGAGTTCGCGCGTACGACGCACCGTCGGTTCGGCCTGCAACCGATAGGCCGTCATCAGCGTCACGCCGGCATCGACACAGGCGTCGACGACGGCTCGAGCGCGCTCGACGGTCGTCTCGAGGGGCTTCTCACAGAGAACGTGCTTCTCGAACTCGGCTGCCGCGGTCGCGTACTGGCCGTGGACGGCGTTGGGTGCCGCGATGTAGACCGCGTCGTAGGCGTCGACGCAGGCCCCCTCGAGGAAGGGATTGTAGTCGACGACGTGGTCGACGCCGTACGTTTCGGCGACGTCAGCCACGCTCTCGGGCGGGCTGGCGACGAGCACCGTCGTCTCACAGCGCGCGCTGTCGACGATCGCGGGAAGTGCCCGCTGGCGTGCGAAGTGGCCGACCCCGATGACGGCGAGTCGGACCGTGCCCGTGGTCGCCTCAGCCTCCCAATCTCGTCGCATGAAGTCCGAAAAGGCGTCCTCGAGTGCCATACGCCACCTACGAGCGCCAGCAACAAGGACCACAGCGACTCACGCAGTGACTTTCACGTCAGCGAGACGTTCACAACCTGGATTCCCGCCGGTCCGGTTTCGGTCGCCGTATTCACGGATGGTATTCCCTCGAATCCTGATTTCGAAGGAAAAAGTTATTCAATACTCGCGTGTGATGTGGAGCTACCCACAGGTGACGTGAAATGGCCAACATGGAAACGGCGGAGTTCGAAACCGATCTCAGTTTGTTCAAATACGACAACCTCGAACAACTCCCGCCACGATACCGCGATCTCGAAGAAAACGAGCGGACAGAACGCATCGAGGCGGCGCTCGCCGACCTCGGCGACGACGTCGTCATTTTGGGCCACAACTACCAGCGACGGGAGATCGTCGAACACGCGGACTTCATCGGTGACTCCTACCAGCTCTCGAAGCAGGCCGCCGAGGCCGACGCGGAGTACGTGATCTTCGGCGGCGTGACGTTTATGGCAGAGAGCGCCGACATCATCACGGACGACGACCAGTCGGTGATCCTCCCGAGCATGGAGGCGTCGTGTCCGATGGCGGGCATGGCCGAGGCGCTGCAGGTCGACAGCGCGTGGGCCGAGATCACCGCCGCCGCGCCCGACGCCGATATCATCCCGATCACGTATATGAACTCCTACGCGGATCTGAAGGCCTTCTGTGCGAGTCAGGGCGGGCTCGTCTGCACGTCGTCGAACGCCCACAAGGCCTTCGAGTACGCCTTCGACAAGGGCGACAAGGTGCTGTTCCTGCCCGACAAGCACCTTGGAGAGAACACCGCCCACCAACTCGGCATGGAAGACGAAATCGCCCAGTGGGACCCCTGGGACCCCGAGAGCAAAGACGCCGGTGAGGTAGCCGAGAGCGATATTATCCTCTGGGACGGCTACTGCCAAGTCCACGAGCGATTCCGGGTCGAGCACATCGAGCAGGTTCGCGAGGACAACCCCGATGCGAAGGTCATCGTCCACCCCGAGTGTCGCCGCGAAGTCGTCGAGGCCGCGGACAAAGCCGGCTCGACGGCGACCATCTGTGAGACGATCGCCGAGGCCGACCCCGGTGACACCTGGGCGATCGGCACCGAAGTCCACCTCACGAACCACCTCCAGCGCTGGCATCCCGAGGTCAGCGTCGTCCCGCTCTGTGGCGACGCCTGTATGGACTGCAACGCCATGCGCCAGATCGACCCCAACTATCTGACCTGGGTGCTCGAGGAGCTCGCCTGCGGCCGCGAACACAACGTGATCGAGGTCGCCCCCGAGGAGAAAGAACTCGCGGGCGTCGCACTCGATCGGATGCTCGAGATCTAAGATGACCGAAACAGACACCAGCACGGCGACGACGACAGACGGCGAAACGACCGACGTGCTCGTCGTCGGCAGCGGTATCGCGGGCTGTGCGGCCGCCCTGTCGGCCGCACGGGAGGGCGCGGAGGTCCTCCTGCTGACGAAAGCGACGAAGCCCGACGACGCCAGTACCGACTGGGCGCAGGGCGGGATCTCGACGACGCGCGGCGATCCCGAGAGCCTCAAACAGGACATCATCGCGGCCAGCGACGGCACCGCCGATCCCGCGGCCGTCGACACCCTCGTCGACAACGCCGACGACGCCGTCGCGGACGTACTCATCGACACGCTCGAGATCGACTTCGACGAGACCCCCGACGGCGACCTCGACTATACGCGCGAAGCCGCCCACTCGGAGTTCCGCATTCTCCACGTCGACGCCGCGACCGGCACGCACATCCTCCGGCCGTTCCTGCAGTACGTCGACGACCACGAGCGTATCGAGGTGCGCCAGGACACCGCAGCGCTCGAGTTGATCACCAACGAGGGACGCGTCCACGGCGTCGTCAGCGATGAGGAACCCACCGGCCACCCGATTTACGCAGGTGCAACGGTGCTCGCAACCGGCGGGATCGGTACGCTCTACAGCCGATCGACCAACCCCGACGACGCCACCGGCGATGGCATCGCCATGGCCGCGCTCGCGGGTGCAGACATCGCGGACATGGAATATATCCAGTTCCATCCGACTGCCTACGACGGCGAAGATCCGTTCCTTCTCTCCGAGGCGCTGCGCGGTGAGGGAGCCATCCTCCGCAACGGGGACGGCGAGCCGTTCATGGACGACTACCACTCACAGGGCGACCTCGCCCCACGAGACGTGGTTGCCCGCGCAGTCGAAGCCGAACGCGAGGCAACCGGCGAGGTCGTCCTCGACGTCAGCCCGCTCGAGTTCGAGACCGACTACCCTGCCATCGCCGAGAAGTGTCGCGATCGCGGCGTTGAGGGCGACGAGATCCCGGTCGCCCCCAGTGAGCACTTCCTGTGTGGCGGCATCGACGTCGACGACCGCGGTCGCACCTCGCTCGATCGGCTCTACGCCGTCGGCGAGTGTGCCCGCACCGGCGTCCACGGCGCGAACCGGCTGGCGAGTACCAGCCTGCTCGAGGGCCTCGTCTGGGGACTGCGCGCGGGCGACGATGCAACTGGGTTCGACCCCGACGTTGTCGAGGCTCCCGACCTCCTGAATCGGGATCCCGACCTGCCCGCACGCTTCGCTGCCGAGAAATTCACGCGCCTCCAGCAGACGATGGACGAGTATCTGGGCCTCGAGCGCGATTCCGACGAAATCGCCCGCGCGAGTGCCGTCCTCCGGCGGCTGAAAGGCGAGGTCGACGCCTACATCCGCACGCGCACGGCGCGCGACCTCTACGAACTGCGCAACGCCAGCGTCACTGCGCTGTTGATCGCGCGTGCGGCCGGCGAGAATACTGAGTCTACTGGCTGTCACTACGTCGCGACGGATGTCGACGAATCGACGGCCGAACCGACGGCGGACGATTGAGATGATCACCGACACACAGATCGAACAGTGGCTCTGCGAGGACATCGGCCACCACGACGTGACCAATCAGGTGCCCGGCGAGACGGTCGGCCGACTCGTCGCGAAGGAGTCGGGCGTCGCCGCCGGCCTCGAGGCCGCGACGGCCGTCTTCGAGTACCTCGACGTGCCCGTGACCGATCAGCTCGCGGACGGCATCGCGGTCGACCCCGGTGACGAACTGCTCCGGGTCGTCGGAGGTGCCCGTGAGGTGCTGCGCGGCGAGCGCGTCGCCGTCAACATCGCGGGCCATGCCTCGGGGATCGCGACGCGGACCCGCGAAGCGGTCGACGCGGCCAGAGACGAGTCCGACGACGTCGCGATTGCGGCGACCCGCAAGACCACGCCCGGCCTGCGCGGCATCGAGAAGCGTGCGGTCGTCGCGGGCGGCGGCGACACCCACCGGCTCGATCTCTCCCACATGGTGATGGTCAAGGACAACCACGTCGCCGAACTGGGGCTCGAGAACGCCGTCGAACGCTTCCAGGAGCGAACGTCGTTCGCGACGAAAGTCGAGGTCGAGGTTGAGACCGTCGACGATGCCCCGCTGGCGGCCGAGGCGGGTGCAGACATCGTCTTGCTCGACAACATGACGCCCGAACGGACGGCGGCGGCCGTCGACGAACTCGCCGACTACGAGGGCGTGCTGGCCGAAGCCAGCGGCGGCATCACCCTCGCGGACGTGCCCGACTACGCCGCGACCGGCGTCGACGTGATCTCGATGGGGGCGCTGACCCACTCGGCACCGTCGCTCGACTTGTCGTTTCGAACCGGGGAGTGACTATCACTCTGCGTCCCAGGCCCGAACGTCCGACTCCTCGAGAAACAGCGACGGATCGTCGTGGGAGAAACTGACCCAGCCGTCGTCCGGATCGGCCAGTACGTGCACCAGCAGTTGTTCCTCGAGTAGGGCAGTTTCGAAGACGGGGCGAACAGCCGTGATGTCGTATGCAAGCGGGACGAAAATCGCCGTTTCGCTGTCGTCGTCGCGTTCGACAGCGAGGGCGACCCGCTGGTCGGTCTCCGCCTCGGCGAGTGGTCGATAGTAGACGTCCGCCGCGGTGATCGTTACATTACCGTCGTCGATGAGTCCCGCGACGACATCGTACTCGTCGGCGCTGACCGTCGCATCGAGGCCGACCCGCTCCTCGCTGTCGACTGGTTCGATGTCGGTCGGCTCGAGGACGACGACGTCCCAGCCGTCCTCGCGGTACTCATCTGCGACCGCCCGTGTATCTTCGAGGAGTTCGGTCCACAGGGATTCTGCCAGGTCCGGCTCGTCATCGGCTGATTCGTCCGTCATCATCGCGCACCCTCCGGTCGTGATCGGCACGTCATATGCGAGTCGAACACCGCGAAGCGGAAAATAGTATCTCAGTCTCTCACAGTGACTCGATCGAAACGGTGGTCGCGTCGCCGACCAGCGCGTCTTCGATCGCCGCCCGAACGGGCTCGGGATCGGTCGGGCCGCCCGCCGCCGCGATACTCCCGACTGACGCCGGCGCGAGCGCCACGCCGAGCGAATCATAGACCGCCTCAAGCACAGCCGAGAGGTCGCCACGATTGGCCACGAGCACGATGCCGGCGACGAGGGCGGCATCACTGCGAACGCGCTGGGCGATGCCGACGACCTTGCGCTCGCGTTCGCCAGCGTGCGTATTGACAGAAAGCGAGTGCGTGCCGGGGCAAAACGAGTCGTCGGGCTCGCCGTGGCTCGGTTCGAGGCCGAGGTTCTGAAGCGCCTGCTCGAGGGCGGCCGTGGCGCGTTCGTATCTGTCGGTCGTGCCAGTTCTGCCGTCCGTAACCGGCTCGGCACGGGCAAACGCTAGCGTCGTCGCGCCGTCGTAGGCCACCGCGCGGCCGCCGACATCGCGCTCGATCGGCGGGAACCCACGCTCGGTGGCGGCCACACAGGCACGTTCGTACCCCTCGAGGCGAGCATCCCGACGGCCGAAGGCGACCTGTCGATGGGGCGTCCAGACGCGGACGGCGGATTCGCCGCCGGCGGCGATCGAAAGCAGCCGTCGGCTCGCGTCGCGATCAGTCTCGATGGACGCCGCCCGACCGCGAAAGACGCGCATACCATGGGTTAGAGCCGGTGGGTCTAAACGCTCCCGCCGCCCAGCGTTGATATCCGATGGCCGTCACGCTCCCCGAACCCGTGCTGGCGCAGTACGAGCGCTTCTCGCTGTACAACTCGCCGTATCCCGCCCACGACGGCGGCTGTGCGATCGATCTCTATCCCGGGACGCTGGTCGACGGCCGGACGACCGCCGCGCCGAGCCCGGTCGCTGGGACCATCCGCGAGACCCGCACCGTCCGCGCGCCGCCGAAACCCTACGCGCCAGAACACGATCACCTGATCCTGCTCGAGCCCGCTGACTCGAGTCCGCTCGCGGGACTGACGGTCAGAATCCTCCACGTCGAGCCGTCGGTCGCGGCCGACGACGTTGTCGAACGAGGGGAGTCGCTCGGCCGCCTCGTCCGGGCTGGCTTTTTCGCCCCCTGGGTCGACAACCACCTCCACGTGGGGGTTCGCGGCCCCGAGCAGAATCCCTACCGGGCGTCGGGGTCGCTCCCGATCGACCTCGGCGTCTCGGTTCGGTCGCTCGCGTGGGACGGCACCGGCCGCGTCGTCTCGAGCGGCGATACCTATGCGGTCCTCGACGCACCCGTACACCCCGATCCCGGCACTGGCTTCGTCGGCGTACGCGCCGACGGGGGTGGTGTCCTGGATGGCGGGCTACCACACTACGACGGCGGCGGGGTCCTCGAGCGCGGCGACGATACCGACCCCGTGGTCTCGCTGAACGGCGATCGGCTCGGCGTCGCCGACGGCCGCACGATCACGTGGGACGACGTGACCGTGATGGCAAACGACGAGCCGATCACCGGGCTGTCGCTGTTCTGTGCGCAGGATGGGGACTTCGGGGCGAAACTGATCTGTCCCGAGCGGTCGTTCGCGGTCGGCGAACGGGTTCGGGTGCGGGTTCGCTCGAGCGACCGGGACTGAGAGGGAACATTCGGAAACGCAGCCGTCAAGACCGTCGCTCCTAGACAGGAGGCTATGACCGAGGAGACGCCACCGGACGTGTTCGACGAGTTCGACGACCTCGAGAGTCTGCTCCAATATTCTCTCGAGGAGGACCACGAGTTCCTCGCGTGGCTCGATACGAGCGTCGACAACGTCGGCGATGGGACGATGACGATGTCGATTCCCTACGACGAGAAGCTGACGAACACGCGGCCAACCGCCGATCCCGACGAGCGGGCTGACCTCCACGGTGGCGTCGCAGCGACACTCATCGACACCGTCGGCGGCCTCTCGCTTCGGACGGCGATGGACGACCCCTTCGAGACGAAAATCGCGACGATCAACCTGAACGTCAACTATCTGCGCCCAGCAACGGGCGATCTCGTCGCGACTGCAGATGTGATCCGAGTCGGTAGCAGCGTCGGCGTGAGCGAAGTTACCGTCGAAAGTACGACGCCCGACGGGGAGACGAAAGTCGTCGCCATCGGACAGGGCGCATACCGAGTTTTCCGGTCACAGTAGAGCGAGTCCACGACACCGTCTCAGGAGTCAGCAGTCAGTTTTCGGAGCCGTACCACGAGGGCGACCGTCACGAGCCCGAACGCGATCGCATACAGATTCGAGCCAGCCGTAGCGAAATACCAGAGTGCGTACGCACTGGCCGCAACGCCGAGCAGATACAGTGGTCGTTGGTTCATTCGCCGTCACCGCCTCTCTGTGACTCGAGACCTGATTCGATCGCAAAGTCCCCCCGCCGTGGCTGCAATACGTGCATACCGCACGTTGGATCGCCGACGACGAAAAAGACGGTGGGACGGCTGTCGCGATTACGCGAACTCGAAGTCGGCGCTCTGCTCGACCTCGCCGAACAGCCAGTCGGCGTGCTCTAAGGCGTACTCGTGGTGCTCGTCCTCGAGTGCGCCGATACAATCTTCGACCAGGATCGGCCGGAAGTCCCGCACCCCCGCACTGCCGCCGGTATGGAGCACGCAGACGTTCGCGAGCGTGCCACAGATCACTAGGTCGTGGATGTTGCGAGCGTTCAACCACCCCTCGAGTTCGGTGTTGTAGAAGGCGTCGTAGGTGTGTTTCTCGAGGACGTGATCGTCCTCCATGACCGGGAGTTCGTCGACGATCTCGGCCTCCCAGGAGTCCTCGAGGACGTGTTCGCCCCACTGCTCGAACTCGTCGTAGTAGTGGGCGTCGTCGAACTGTTCCGGTGGGTGGACGTCGCGGGTGAAGATCACCTGGACGCCGGCCTCGCGAGCACGCTCGACCAGATCAGCGATCGGCTCGATGACGGCCTCGCTGCCCGGCGCGTACAGCGATCCCTCTGGGTGACAGAACCCGTTTTGCATGTCGACGACCACCACTGCCGTGCGGTCTGGCTCGAGGCGCATAGCTACGTAGTCGTACGGGCGGGATTGTGAAAACGTTCGTGTCCATTTCAACGCGGGACCTGCAGTTCGCGTTCTCACGTGAGCGTCAGGAGCCATACCGCATCCGTCACGACCGTCAGCAGCCACGAGCCGCCCTTTCATGTGACTGCCGAATAGGGAACGCGCTGGAACGATTATCCGCGACTCGTCACGGTCTGTGCACGAACTGACCACGAGATGATGTGAGTATGCAATACAACCCCCTCGCTGAGTACGGCGCGATCGGCGACGGGAACACGGTCGCCCTCGTCGGTCGCGACGGCTCGATCGACTGGTGTCCGTTCCCCCACGTCGAATCGCCGAGCGTCTTCGCCGCGCTGCTCGATGCCGACCGCGGCGGCCGCTTCGCCGTTCGGCCGACGGGGTCGTTCGACTCCGTTCAGCGGTATCGCGATCGAACCAACGTGCTCGAGACGACGTTTCGGACCGCCGACGGGGAAGCGACGGTGACGGACTTCATGCCCGTCGCGGAGGCGACCCAGTCGCACGACCTGCCGCCTGCCGTCTACCGGCGACTCGAGGGCGAAGACCGGCCGCTCGAACTCGAGATTCAGTTCGAGCCGCGATTTGACTACGCGCGTGACGTCCCCGAGATCGAACCGACGGCAGACGGCGTGGTCGCGCTCGGCGACGACGAGCGAGCCGTCCTCTCGAGTGACCTTCCGATCGAGCCGTCGGCCGACGGCCACGCGGCGAGCGCGACGGTGACGCTCGCCGGCGGCGAGCAACGCTGGCTGGTACTCGGCTACGGCGACGAAATCCCGCTCTCGCCGGCCGCACACGGGGAGACGCTCCGGCGCACCGTCGACTACTGGCAGGAGTGGATCCACGACTGTGACGGTGTGGACTGTCCCGTCGGCGGCCGGTGGCACGACCTCGCCGTCCGTTCGGCGCTCGTCCTCAAACTGCTTATCCACCGGGAGACGGGCGCGGTGTGTGCGGCTCCGACGACCTCGCTGCCCGAGGATCTCGGCGGTGTCCGCAACTGGGACTATCGGTACAACTGGATCCGCGACGCGGCCTTTACCGTCCGGGCGCTGTCCGAACTGGGCCACCTCGCGGAGGCCCGGTCGTACTTCCAGCTGTGTCTCGACCATTGCCGCCAGCACGACCCCGCCGCAGTCCCGCCGGTCTACGGCCTCCACGGCAGCAGTGACTTCGAGGAACGCGTCCTCGATCACCTCGAGGGGTATCGCGGTTCGGCACCCGTTCGCGTCGGCAACGCGGCCCGGGACCAGCACCAGCTCGACGTCTACGGCGAACTGATCCTCGCGATTTACGAGGCCGTCCGCTACGGCGAGTCGGTGACGACCGACGACTGGGAGGTCATGCGTGACCTCATTGACTACGTCTGCGAGGGCTGGGACGAGCCCGACGCGGGCATCTGGGAGGTCCGAAGCGATCCCCAGCAGTTCGTCTACTCGAAAGTCATGTGCTGGACCGCGCTGGACCGCGGGATCGAACTCGCCGAGGCCGCCGACGGCATCGACGCGCCCCTCGAGCGCTGGCGGAGGTGTCGCGCGGACGTTCGAGCGGCGATCCTCGAGCGCGGGTTCAGCGAGCGGACGAACAGTTTCGTCCGGGCGTTCGGCGACGACGACACGTTGGATTCGGCGAATCTACTCGTCCCGATCGTCGGCTTCCTCCCGCCCGACGACGAGCGCGTCCAGGGGACGATCGACGCGACCATCGACCGGCTGGTGACCGACGACGGCCTCGTCCGACGCTACGAGGGCGACGACGGCCTTCCGGGCACCGACAGCCCGTTCGTCGTCAGTTCGTTCTGGCTCGTCACCGCGCTCGCGCTCGCGGGGCGAACCGAGGAGGCGACCGCGCGCTTCGAGACGATCCTCGAGTACGCCAGCCCGCTCGGACTGCTGGCAGAGGCGGTCGACCCGGAGACGGGCGACCAGCGTGGCAACTTCCCGCAGGCGTACAGCCACATCGGACTGCTCAACGGCGCGCTCGCGCTGGCCGATACAGCCGGTTCGAGCGCCACATCGCCAGCCACACCCGCACCGCTCGGCCGCGACGAGTCGCTTGCAGACCTCGACTCGAGCGAGGAGATCATCAGCCCACCGACCGACACGAACTGAGAGACCATGAGCGACGACAGACATGACGACTCGACCGACGAACCGACCGCCGTGACGACCGACGCGCGCGAGCGGCCCGAGAGGGCCGACGGCGGCGACGGGAACCGAGACGGAACCGACGGCCAGGACGGCGACGGTGGCTCGATGCGGCCGGGCGACATGATGCTCGCCCATCCGACGGAAGAGGTGTGGCCGCAGTACGCCATCATCTCGCTGGGTCTCTGGCTCATCGCGAGCACGCCGACGCTGGGGTACGAGAGCGTGCTAATGGGCTGGAACGGGATCGTCAGCGGCGTCGTCCTCATCGCGCTGGCTGGGCTCACGATCTATCGGGAGAGCGGCTACGCCAACTACGCCAACGGCTTCGTCGGCCTGTGGCTGGTGTTCGCGCCGATCGCGTTCTGGGCGCCGACGGCAGCAGCCTACGCCAACCACTCCCTCGTGGGCGTCATGGTGATCACCTTCTCGGTCCTCATCGTAATGCGCTCGGAGATGGACGGACCGGCCGTCCCGCCGGGCTGGTCGTACAACCCTTCGACAGGTGCCCAGCGTGCCCCGCTGATCGCACTCGGGATCTTCGGCTTCTTCACCTCGTGGTACATGGCCGCCTTCCAGCTCGAGTACATCAGCAGCGTCTGGGATCCGCTCTACGGCGCGGGGACCGAGCAGATCCTCACGTCAAAGGTGTCGGAAGCGTTCCCGGTCTCCGACGCCGGGCTCGGCGCGGTGGCCTACTCGGTCGAGGCGCTGATGGGCTTGATGGGCGACCGGCGGCGCTGGCGCACGATGCCGTGGATGGTCGCCTTCTTCGGGGTCGTCGTGATCCCGCTTGGGTTCGTGCAGGTGCTGCTGGTCATCTCCCAGCCGATCATGGTGGGGACGTGGTGTACCCTCTGTCTTCTCTCGGCCTTTGGCATGCTGTGGATGATTTCGCTGACCGTCGACGAGGTCGTCGCGATGGGCCAATACCTCGTCCGACTGACGCGCCAGGGCGACAGCCTCTGGACCGCCTTCTGGATGGGCGGGACGATCCCTGAAGACGAGGCCGGCGTCGACGAGGCCACGGAGCGACCGATCGGCGAGTCGTCGATCGGCGAGCCGTTCTGGGGTGTCTCGATCCCGTGGACGCTGCTCGCCGCGATGGTGCTCGGGGCCTGGCTCATGCTCTCGCCGACCATCTTCGGGACGACCGGGGCGATGGCCGACAGCAGTCACCTCGTCGGCTCGCTGGTCGTCTCCTTCACCGTGATCGCGACCGCGGAACCCGCCCGCGCGATCCGGTTCCTGAACGTCCCGCTGGCCGCCTGGATCGCCGTCGCCCCGTTGCTGGCGACCGGTGTCCCGACGATCGCCGCGATCAACGCCGTCGTCATCGGCGCGCTCGTCGTGATCGTCAGCGTCCCGCGCGGCCCGATCGCTGACCGCTACGGCGGCTGGGAGCGCTACGCCACCCTCGAGACGGTCGATCGGCTGAACCCACTCAGTAGCTAACCATGTCTGAATCCACTGATTCGGAAGTCGTCGTCGTCACGGGTGCATCGGCCGGCGTCGGACGAGCCACCGCTCGCGCGTTCGCCGACCGCGGCGCGAAAGTCGGCCTGCTCGCACGCGGCGAGGATGGCCTCGAGGGCGCACGCGAGGAGGTCGAACGGGCCGGCGGCGAGGCGGTCGTCGTCCCGACGGACGTCGCCGACCCCGATGCGGTCGAGGCCGCGGCCGAGGCCGTCGAGGACGCGTTCGGCCAGATCGACATCTGGGTGAACAACGCGATGGTCTCGGTGTTCTCGCCGGCCGCGGAGATGACCGCCGACGACTACCGCCGCGTTACCGAGGTCACGTATCTGGGGTACGTCTATGGGACGCAGGCCGCGCTCGAGCGGATGCGACCCCGCGACGAGGGAACGATCGTGCAGGTCGGCTCGGCGCTGGCGTATCGGGGAATTCCCCTGCAATCCGCGTACTGCGGCGCGAAACACGCGATTCAGGGGTTTACTGAATCGGTTCGAACGGAACTCATCCACGACGACTGTGACGTCCAGCTATCGATGGTGCAGATGCCCGCGATGAACACCCCGCAGTTCGAGTGGTCGAAAAGCCGGATGCCGAAGAAACCACAGCCGGTGCCGCCGATCTACCAGCCAGAAGTCGCCGCGCGTGCGATCCGGTGGGCTGTCGACCACGACAGAGACGAACTGTGGGTCGGCCGGTCGACGGTGAAGGCGATCCTCGGCAACCGCGTCATGCCGCGGCGACTCGACAATTATCTCGCACGCGGCGGGTACGACTCACAGCTGACGGACGAACCGACTGATCCCGGCCGGGAGCACAATCTCCACGAGCCGGTAGCAGAGGATTTCGGTGCTCACGGCCCGTTTGACGGCCAAGCACGCGACCGAAGCTACCAGCTTCAGGCGTCGATGCATCGGCGAGCGCTCACCCTGCTTGCCGGCCTCGTGGCTGCGATCCTAAGCGTCCTACTGGGCTTGCGGGCCGCGTCGACCGACGCCGAGTGATACGGTCTGCTGGAACGAGTTCCCCGAGCACCCGCAGGACGGTCGCGGGTGCACCGGCACCCACTGACAGGAGTTCGTATGAGCGGCGATGCGACCGGCGTACTTTTTGCACTTCCATTCAAATGTATCACTAGTCACGTCAGATGCCATCGACGCGTCCCCGCACGTCAGCCGCCCTCCGTGTACTGGTCCTCGTTGGAGCGCTGGTGATAAGCGGCCTCGCCGGCCCAGTGATCGCAGCCGATGCGGCCGCGGCTCCCGGCGGGACGACCGCTGCCAGTGCCGATCGAGCCGAACCGGCCCCGCGTCTGGAATCGACTCCGGCCACAAACGCGGCGGTCGCCCCACCGGACGACCGTCCCGCGACCCCCTCCACCGAGGACACGGTCGGCTACGTCGAAGGCTACTGGTACGACGACGAGTTGCCCGTCGACGGCCAGTCGGATGCGGTCGTCGACGACGACGACCTCGAGCCCGTCGTCTACCGAGCGATGGCCCGCGTCGAGGTGATTCGGAACCAAACGTTCAAAGAGGAAGTCGCCGTCGACGTCGTCTCCCGCGAAACCTACCGACAGACCAACGACGAGCGCTTCGAGAACTATACTGCAGCCGAGCGGTTAGAACAGAACGTCGGTTACGAAGCGTTGTTTACAGTCGGTCGGGACACGACGGCAGTCAACGCGACCAAGACAGTGTACGGCGGTGCCGTCAAAGGCTACTACGACCCCGAGACTGACGAGATCGTTATCGTCTCCGAAAATCCCGAAACACCGGCGCTGGACGAGCTCACGCTCGGCCACGAACTCGTCCATGCCCTGCAGGACCAGCGGTTCAACCTCTCGGAGCTCAACGGCTCCACACAGGACGCTAGCCTGGCGACGAAGGGGGTGATCGAAGGCGACGCTAGCTGGATCGAACGCGAATACGAACATCGCTGTGGCGTCGAGTGGGACTGTCTTACACCCCGTAGCGACGGGGGACCCGGCCAGTTCGACGTCAATTGGGGTATCTACGTCGCCATCTACCAGCCCTACAGTGACGGGCCAGGCTACATCGACTACCTGCGCCAGCAAGGCGAGGGCTGGTCGGCGGTCAACGCGGCCTACGACGAGCCGCCGGCAACCACGTCGGCGGTCATCCATCCCGGCTCCGAGCGCGAACCGGTGACCGTCTCGGTCCCCGACCGCTCGAGCGACGGCTGGCGACAGCTCACCGTCGACGGCGTGGTGGCAAACGACACCATCGGCGAAGCAGGGATGGTGGCGATGTTCGCCGCCGACGCCATGGATCAGGACCAGCCGTCGGTGCTCGACGCGACCGATCTCGACGTCCTGGGCGGCGGGCGTGGCTTCGACTACGATCACACCGTCACCGACGGCTGGGCCGGCGACAGACTGGTTATCTACACCACCGACGAAATCGACAACGCGACCGATCCCGCCGACGCGGCGGGCCAGGCCGGCTACGTCTGGCGAACGGAGTGGCAGTCGGCCGAGGATACCGGCGAGTTCCTCGAGGGGTATCGAGAACTCCTCGAGAACCACGGTGCCGAGGCCGTCACCGCCCGACAGAACACCTTCGTGATCGATGATGGCGGCTACTCGGGTGCGTACTATATCGAACGAAACGGGACGACCGCAACGATCGTCCGCGCTCCGTCGGTGGCAGCGCTGTCGAACGTCGACGCCGGTGCTGCGCCCGAAGCGACCGCCGGCACCGGAATGCGGGCCGCGGTCGGCGCGATCGCGGTCACACTGTTCGGAACGGGAGCCTGGCTCGCCGTCGGCCGTCACCGATAGCGACCCGGGTCGCACACGACGTATCAGCCATCCGACTATCGGCGCTGCGAACGCGCGCAGCTGGACCAGCAAGGGACCGCCGTCGCCGTCGCTCGCCGGCAGACGGGTAGCTTTTTTGCCTCCCGCGGAAACTCGGCGATATGTCAAATCCGTTCGGAACCGTGCCCTCGGAGGCGATTCTCGAGGGGGACGCGACTGACGCCTACTTCGAGCGAACGCGGGCCACGCTCGAGCACGCGGGGAAAAACCCCCACGTCGTCGCCGAAGTCACTGCAGACCAGTTCCCGACCGGGGAGTTCGAGGTCTTCACCGGCGTCAAAGACGTGGCAACGCTCTTTGAGGGCCGCGCCGTCGACATCGACGCGCTCCCCGACGGCCAACTGTTCGACGGCGGGCCCGTCCTCCGGATCGAAGGCCCCTACCTCGAGTTTGCCGCACTCGAGACCTCGATGCTCGGCTTTCTCTCCCAGCCGAGTGGCTTCGCAACGGCCGCACTCGAGACCAGACTGGCAGCGCCCGAGTCGCTGGTGTTGTCGTTCGGCGCGCGCCACGTCCATCCCTCGATCGCGGCGACGGTCGAACGAGCGGCGTTGCTCGCCGGCCTCGATGGGTTCTCACACGTCGCAGCAGGGGAGATCCTCGACCGCGAGGCAGGCGGGACGATGCCCCACGCGCTCATGTTCTGTTTCGGCGAGGGCAATCAGGCCGACGCCTGGACGGCGTTCGACGAGGCTGTCGGCGAAGACGTCCCCCGAATCGCGCTGGTCGACACCTTCTGGGACGAGAAAAGCGAGAGTCTGCTGGCCGCCGAGACGCTCGGCGAGGACCTAGACGGCGTCCGCATCGACACGACAGGCTCTCGGCGCGGCGATTTCCGGCACATCATCCGCGAAGTGCGTTGGGAACTCGACGCACGGGGCTACGAGGACGTCGACATCTTCTGTAGCGGCGGGCTCACTCCCGAGACGATCCGGGAACTGCGCGATGTCGCCGACGGCTTCGGCGTCGGCAGCCACATCACCGGTGCCGACTCGGTGGACTTCAGTCTCGACATCGTCGAAATAGACGGCGAACCGATCTCCAAGCGCGGGAAACTCTCCGGGATCAAAGACGTCTCCCGAACGCCCGACGGCGGCCACCACGTCACGCTGGCAGACCGCGACGGACCGACCGAGGGCGAATCGTTGCTCGAGCCGCTGGTCCGCGACGGCGAGCTCGTCCGCGAGTTCGATCTCGCAGACGCGAGCGAGCGATGTCTGGCCGACGCTGAAGCGGTCGGATTCGACCACTAGACGGCATTACCCGATCGATAGCTGTGTGGGCTGGCCTGTACGCGAATGCGAGAGCACACCAGCTCAGATAGGATAGTTGACCTTTTCCTGGACGCGGGGAAACCAATCATCGATGGTCGCCGCCGCTGACCCCCCACACTCTCGAATCGCGACGCAGCTTGCGATCCGCCTCGTCATCGTCTTTGCGGTCGGTGGCGTCTGTACGGTGCTCCTCCTTCCGGGACCGACACTGCTCTCGATCCCGCTGATCCTCGTCGTCAACCTGTTCGTCCTCTGGTTTACCGTCCACTACGTGTTCGCGGCGCTGAACGCACTGCTCGAGACGAAACTCGAGCGGCTGGACCCCCATCGGCCTGCTGAATCGAGCGACGACACGAGCTAAGAGTGGGAACGAACTGCGTTGCGCATTGCTATCGGCACACCGAGTGTCTCGAAGAACCGCGGACCCGTTCAGACCTGCTCGATACTGCCGTCGGCCTCGCGCTCGCGGAACACTTGGCCTTCGAACAGTGTGACGCCGACGTTGTCGTCCTGCCACGCATCCGGCGCGAGCTTTGCCTTCCGGCAGGTGCGCTCGAGATATTCGCGGGCGGTCCAGCCGTTTTCGACCGGGACCGTCGGATAGAGCCACCCACCCTCGCCGCCGTCGATGGCGATGCCGTGGGTGCCGACCTCGAGGTCGGCCAGCGGATCGTCGGTCAGCACGACGTTTCTGACGATACAGACCGAGACCGTCAGATTCGACAGTTCCGACGGGCTGACCTCGGAGCCACAGGAGTCCCCACTGGCGGCTTCGATCGCCGCGTCGACGATGACGTGGCCAAGCTGGTCGCCCGAGCGATAGCCGCCTGCACAGCCACGTAAGCTGCCGCGGCCGCGAGTCGACTCGAGGCGGACGAACGCCCCGGTTCGCTCGTAGAAGGCCTCGCGCATGCTGCCCGGTTGTTCTCGCTGCCCGTGTCGTACGTAGGAGTCGACGGCTTCACGCGCGAGTTCGACCGCACGTGCACCGTCCTCGTAGGAAAGGTCGACGCCCTGTCCCTGGGACATACAGATACACATGGAAATGAGCATCCTAAAGCGCTTCCATTCGCTGGTGGGCTCTTTTTGCTGCCTAATCGGGGGACTTATTCGGCAACCGCCCCTATACAAACTGGGAGAGAGAGCCTGGCTGCCGCGATGGCCGCGCCGGCAACGGCGCGACTACCTTTCGTGATCCGTCCCTCCGGGACGCATCACGCTCGTAACGTTGGCCAACCCACTGGGTTGCCCAACGCCCGCGAGGAAAGTCCCCCCACCTGTTCGGGCAGGTGACCGGACGCAAGTCCGGAGCGGGAGACCGCTGGCTCTGGAACAGAAACGACACGTCTCGGCCCGACCGATGATGCGCGCGAACCCGACCGAGAGGAAGGGGAGCTAACCCGCAGAGGGAAGCGTGGTCGCATATCGCTCGCGGTTTAATTCCGCGGGTCACGCTCGACGTGACCGACCACGCACTGACGGCCGAGGACCGATGGAACGGCGAACCCTCACCGGTGCAAGTCCGCGCCGTGGTAGCCCGAACACCCCGCGGCCTCGCCGCGGACGGCGCGGACGCTCAGCCGAATGCCGGGATGAACAGAAGGGGGCTTACTCCTCTCACCTACGTTTCGATCGTGAGTTGCGACGCCGTCGCTCGAGCACTCGAGTTTCACACCGACATGAGCGGCTCGCTTCGCTCGTTGGTGTTGTGTTGGTGAAAACGTCCTGACGGAGTCCAACGCGAGCCGGGCGGGACCGGAGGTCCCGCTGGAAACCGGCGGCTTCGCCGCCGGTGACGCGAGTGAGCGTTGGGCACGTCAGGACCGAACGACGCAGCGAGTGCTGAACAACGTGAAGCACTCGAAAGGAGTGAGCGTCCTGACGGAGATTTGAACTCCGGTCCCTGGCTCCGCAAGCCAAGAGGATAGTCCACTACCCTATCAGGACTCATCTCTACGTAACCCGCTGACCATTAAAGCCCTTTCGAAACGAAGCCGCCGCTGGCTGTCGATTCCTGCTGTCTGCCGACACGTCTCGAGGGGCAGAGTGTCACAGTAGCCAGCCAGGGATTTATATACTGAAAGGCGGCCAGGTGGGGTATGTGTCCCCGTTCGAGTCCCGACAGATCGTGGCGTTTCCGTGCCGGGTCTGCGACGGCGGAATGGGTCGATCCGGCCAGTATGCGTACTGTACCCGTCGAACATCCCCGAACCGGGAAGCAGCGAATGGATAACGCTTATGCGCGGGCTACCCATGCACGAGCATAGAATGAGCGACATCGAGGGTGTATATGAGGACCTCGAGGCCGACGTTTCCCTCGAGGAGTTTCGCGAGGCCGTCGAGGCGAAAGTCGAGCAGATGGGCGGACTCGCAGACGAGGAGACGGCGGCGATGCTCGTCGCTCACGAAGTCGGCGAGAGCGAGGTCGGCGGTATCGCCGATATCGAACCCGGCATGGAGGAAGCGAAGTTCGTCGCCAAAGTGCTCTCGATCGGCGAGAAGCGGACCTTCGAGCGCGACGGCGAGGACGAAGACGGCCAGGTCGTCAACGTCGAGGTCGCAGACGAAACTGGCTCGGTTCGGGCAGCATTCTGGGATGACCATGCCGAAGCCGCCATCGAAGAGCTCGAGGAGGGACAGGTCCTGCGGATCAAGGGCCGCCCCAAGGAGGGCTTTTCCGGCGTCGAAGTCAGCGTCGATGACGTCGAACCGGACGACGATACCGAGGTCGACGTGCAGATCTCCGATACCTACGCGATCGAGGACCTCTCGCTTGGCCTCTCGGACGTCACCCTCGTCGGCCTCGTCCTCGAGACCGACAGCGTGCGCACGTTCGACCGCGACGACGGCTCCGAGGGGAAAGTCTCGAACCTCGTCCTTGGGGATTCCACTGGGCGCGTGCGCGTAACACTGTGGGACGAACAGGCCGACCTCGCCACGGAACTCGAGGCCGGGACGACCGTCGAGGTGATCGACGGCTACGTCAAGGAACGCGACGGCAGCCTCGAACTCCACGTCGGCAACCGCGGTGCCGTCGAGGAAGTCGACGAAGACGTCGAGTACATCCCCGAGAGCACGCCGATCGAGGACCTCGAGATCGGCCAGACGGTCGACGTCGCTGGCGTCGTCCGCTCGGCCGACCCCAAACGCACGTTCGACCGCGACGACGGCTCCGAGGGACAGGTCCGGAACATCCGCGTCCAGGACGCCACCGACGACATCCGCGTCGCGCTATGGGGCGACAAAGCCGACATCGACGTCGGGCCGGGCGACGAGGTCGCACTCGGCGACGTCGAGATTCAAGACGGCTGGCAGGACGACCTCGAGGCCTCCGCCGGCTGGCAGTCGACGGTTACGGTCTTAGAGTCCGAGTCGGCCAGCTCGAGCGGGACCGAGGATACAGGCGACTCGAACGACGAAAACGCCGGGCTGTCTGCCTTTGCCGATGACGGAACGGACGAAGAGACGGCGACAGATGGCACCGGCGCTGGGTCGCCGACGACCGAGCACGGCGATGCCGGCGCGGACGCGCCGTCGGACGGCGAGGAACTCGAGTTCACCGGCGTCGTCGTCCAGGCGGGCGATCCGGTCGTCCTCGACGACGGCGAGGAGACTATGAGCGTCGCAACCGATGCCGATGTCGGCCTCGGCGAGGAGGTAACCGCCCGAGGGGTCGTCCGCGACGGCCGTCTCGAGGCAAACGACGTGTTCTGACGCCTCGAGCAAGCAGATCGCGAGACTAGGAAAAGCGTTAAGGGCGTTAGCTTCGCCTATAATGATATGAACGTCGAACTCCCGTTCGCCCCGGTGGACACGATAATCCGGCGGAACGCGGGCGAGCTTCGGGTGAGCGCCGACGCGTCCAAGGAACTCGCAACGCGGATCCAGGAACACGGGAGCGAGCTCGCGATCGACGCTGCCGAGGAGGCGACGGCAGACGGCCGCAAGACACTGATGGCACAGGATTTCGGGGTCGAGGCGGCCATCGACAAAGACGATCTCGAGTTACCGGTCGCACCGGTCGATCGCATCGCTCGGTTAGAGATCGACAACCGCTATCGCGTCTCGATGGACGCCCGCGTCGCGCTGGCCGACATCCTCGAGGACTACGCCGACAACGTCGCCCGGGCAGCGGCGATCCTCGCGCGCCACGCCGACCGGCGGACGATCACCAACGACGACATCGAAACGTACTTTTCGTTATTCGAGTGAGCAAATGCAGTTCGGCTACAGCGAGGACTGTCTCGCACACGATCCCGGTTCGCGCCACCCGGAGTCGCCGGACCGGCTACGAGCGATCCGGGAACGACTGAAGCGTAAACACGGCGTCGAGTACGTCGAGGCCGACCCCTGCGATCTCGAGACGATGGCGGCCGTCCACGACCGCGAGTATCTCGAATCAGTACGGGAATTCTGCGAGAACGGCGGCGGCAATTGGGATCCCGACACGACCGCCGTCGAGGCGACCTGGGACGCGGCCCGCCGGAGCGCCGGGCTCGCCTGCTGGGCCGCCGAATCGGCACTCGAGGGAGCAACCGGTCGCGAGACGCCGTTTTCGATCGGCCGGCCGCCGGGACACCACGCGGTGTACGACGACGCGATGGGGTTTTGCTTCGTCAACAACGTCACCGTCGCCGCCCAGTACGCCCTCGATCACGACGACCACGATGTCGACCGCGTCGCGATCCTCGACTGGGACGTCCACCACGGCAACGGGACACAGGACATCTTCTACGACAGGGACGACGTATTCTTCGTCTCGATCCACGAGCAGGGACTCTACCCCGGCACCGGCGATGTCGACGAGACCGGTGAGGGTGATGGCGAGGGAACGACGATGAACATCCCGATGCCGGCCGGCACCGACGATCACGAGTACCTGGCTGCCATCGACGGCCCGATCAGCGCCGCGTTCACCGCGTTCGATCCGGATCTCGTCCTCATCAGTGCGGGCTTCGACGCCCACCAACACGACCCGATCTCCCGAATCCGGCTCTCGACGGAGGCCTACGCACTGATGAGCGATCGCATGCGGTCGCTCGCCGACGACGTCGACGCCGCGCTGGCGTTCGTCCTCGAGGGAGGATACGGACTGGACGTGCTCGCCGACAGCGTCGCACTCGTCCACGAGACATTCGACGGCCGCGAGCCGATCGAGCCCGACGACGACCCCGGAGAAAAGGCGAAAGACGCCCTCGAGGACGTGCTCGACGAACACGACCTCGACGTGGACGTCGACGAGCTCTGAAACGCCCGCGTACCACGTTCTGTCTCAGGGCCGGGGATCGAAATACGCCGCGAGGCCCGTTCCGAACTCGTCGAGCAACGCCGCAATGTCGTCGCCGACCAGGACCTCGTATCCGTCCTCGAGTGCCGTCTCGACGTGTGCGCCGAGGCCGACGTCGAAGAGCCGATCGCTCTCGAGGTATTCACGAGCCGCCGTGAACGAGCGCGGGCGCTCGGTGACGTACCGGCCGCCCTCGATGAAGGGGCCGTAGGCGTTGGGGTCGTCCGCGTAGGCGTCGTAGAAGCCGGCGGCGTGGTCGCGGACGTGGACCGGCGGCCCCTCGTGGCGCTCGACGGCAGGACGCTCGCTGACGGCGAGTTCGGCGAACACGACGGCCGTGTCGTCGGCGAACGTCGTCGCCCGGAAGACGTCGAACCCACGATCGTCGAGCCCGTTCGTGATCCCGTCGAGTGACTTGTAGAGTTGCGGATAGAGCTGATCGTCGACCAGATCGGGCGCGTCGAATCGGACGGCGACTGGCGTGGTGGTTCGTTGCTCGAGGTGGTCACGCAGCGCTGCGTCGGTGAGCGGCTCCGGTTCGTCGGCGTCGAACAGTTCGACTCGTGGGTTCGCGAGGAATTCGCGGGCGTAGTGTTGGAACCGCGCGACGTTCTCGGCCGCACAGACGGCGGCGACGTTGCGCTCGGGATCGGTGGGATCGATGATGACCAATGGATCGTCGAAGCTCGAACGGCCGTGATCCTCGGGATCGAGTTCGACCGGTGGGTGCCAGTCGGCGGCCGCCTCGAGCAGCGGCCGAAAGCCACCGTACTCGCAGACAAGCAGTTCGGTGAGATAGCCACTGAAGCCCTGCGTCCGAAGGTCGCTGCCGTAGACGCCGATCCCCTTGAGGAACTGCTTCGTGACCCGGACGTCGCCGGCGAGGTTGTCGTCGAGTCGTCGATTGAGATACTGGGTGTGGAAGGGTGTCCGATCGACTGCCGACCGGATGTCCGTCGCCGACTCGAGGCGAAAGCAGGGGACGACATCGATGTCGAACCCCTCGACTTCACCTTTCACGTAGGGGTGTTCGGCGTACTCCTCGTGGCCGTCGGGCACCGTCGCGTGACCGACCTCGAGGCCGTACTCTTCTAGGGTTTCGCGGTCGAGCTCCGGCGGGAAGCGGACGAAGATGTCGATGTCGCGGTCGCCGCTAATCCAGGTGTTTCTGGCCGTCGAGCCGACCTGCAGAACGTCGGCATCGGCACACAGCTCCGTGGCCGCCGTCTCGGCGCGCTCGATCAGCCGGTCGGCGACCTCACGAAGCCGCATCCGTTCTTCGGCAGCCGGATCGACGCGATCGCGCACCTCGGCGACGACCTGTTCTCGGTCGTGATCGTCGCGGTCGGCGTCCTCTTCGCTCATGGCTGGACTCACTCGAGCGGTGCGTGAAAGGGTATCGAACCCGCTGCAGGGAAAACGAAAGTCCTATTAAATGCACCCGACAATCAGAAGATAAGCCGAAGTAGCTCAGATGGTAGAGCACCTCGCTGTTAACGAGGTTGTCCCAGGTTCGAGTCCTGGCTTTGGCGCTTCTCCTGATTTCACACTCGAGTAGCCAGTGGTCCGTGTCGGCTCCCGGCAACTGGACACGCGCTGGGTCGGGGCAGGATTAACGTCGGCCGACGGCGATATGGGGGTATGACCAACGATAGCGACGACCGTCGGGGGACCGACCATCACGGCCACGACCTCATCGACCCGCTCTATGTCGGGATCGTGACCGTCTCGAGTTCGCGAGCGAACGAATCCGATCCCGACGATCCGGGCGGCGACACCATCCAAGACTGTTTCGAAGCCGAGGGCCACGAGATCCGCGAGCGACGCCTGGTTCGGGACGACTACGCCGCGATCCGGACGGCTGTCCGAGGGCTGGTCGCGCGCCAGGACATCGACGTGGTCTGTACCACCGGGGGCACGGGTGTCACCGTCGATGACGTCTCCCCCGAGGCGACCGCCTCACTGTTCGAGCGCGAGCTGCCAGGCTTTGGCGAACTGTTCCGGTCGCTCTCGTGGGAGGAAGTCGGCACCCGGGCGATGGCCTCCCGTGCGACGGCAGGGATTGCCGTCGACACACCGGTGTTCTGTCTGCCCGGCAGCAAAAGCGCCTGCGAAACCGCCTGCGAGGAACTGATCGTCCCCGAAGCGCCCCACCTCGCGGGGCTGGCGACGCGCCATCGCGCCGGGACGGACGAGCCGACGCTGACGGAATACCAGGAGTAGTCCCGTCGGCATGGGCTCGAGATATAGCGAGCGAACCGGACAGCAAACGTTAATTAGCGCGCACGGTTTGTGCCGAGTGGAGGGCCCTTAGCTCAGTCTGGTAAGAGCGCTCGGCTCATAACCGAGTGGTCGTTGGTTCGAATCCGGCAGGGCCCATCCGCAAAAAAAAACCGAAGTGTGGCCGAATCTTCTTCGGCCCATGAACGGGTTCTAGACCAACTCGAGACACGGTTTTCTGGTCTCGAGCTACCCCGTCTGAAACTGAACCGAACCAGTCACTGGTTCCGAGTCACCACCTTCATGCGAAATTAGTAGCCGAAACGGGGTGGTTGGCCTGACGGTCACACCGTAGCCGTCGGTCGATCGTCATGGAGGTGAGTCGGCGTGAGCCGTCTCGTCAAATCCGACGAGTGCGAGCGCTGCGGTGACCGGATTAGCGGGATTCGTCAGTTGTGTTCTGACTGTACGCGCGCGGTTCGCGATGCACGAGAGGGCCTGCCATGAGTTCTCGAGCATCGGGACTCGAGAGTTCGAAAGCGAGCGGCGACGCCATCGAAGCCGAGATCGTCCAAGCAGTCGACGCCCTCGAGTACGTCGGTGATCGCACCGCAACCTGGCACGATGCACGGACGACGGCCGTCCTCGAGTCGATCCGTCGTTTAGGCCACCGTTCTTCTCTGGTTGACCGATACGTTTCACCGATTGTGGGCCGAGATGAGCCGTTCAGTGAGTCGAAAAACGAGGATTTCGGGAGTCGTGTGTACGAGTATGCGGATCAGGACCGACGGTGACTATGCATCCCAATGAGACGCGATCGAACGAGCAGTGACTTTCGAGGTCGATACCGAAATCGCCGTCACTACTGATTGAGTGTTACTCTCGAGAAACGCCGGCCAGAGGCCAGCGTTTGCTCCCATCCGATAGGTGACCCCCCATCCGATAGGTGCTGTGTCGATCGGATGAGTCTGAGATCGATCGGCGATGTGGCCATTGACGTGAGAACGATCCCAGGATGGCGGTGAGGGTCCGTCTGCCTCGAAGCCGATCAGCTTCGATCTGGCAACGACGAAATCACCTCCCCGCCGTCTACGGATTCAAATTGCGGTGAAATAACCTTGTTGGCCGAATGACGTTTACCGAAAGAGTCAACAGTAATAACCGAAAACAATAGACCACCTCCGGAACTCCATCCGGAGGTATCCCCCCATCCCCCATTGCTGTTTTATTAAAAATCGAGTCGATCGCGATCCTCGCCTGCTCGGTCCTGCGGTGATCGCCGCCATCGTGCCACCGCAGCAACGGGAGATCCCTCGAGCGAACCATCTTGTCTTGGAGGATCGTCAGTCCCGATCGCCCACGCGGTCGGTAGACGACAAAACAGTACCAGCCGTCGTATCGCCGGGGCTTCTCGTGATACTTGCGGCAGACCTTCCAGTTGCCGGACTGTCCGTCGGCGTGTTCGTGCATCGTGCTCTTGCTCTCGACTGGCGTGTCGCTGCCGAATCTGGCGTCGTGTCAGGTCGCACGCTCGAGTTCGAACCGTCGCTTCTCGGCCATGCATTTCTCGACGGCTGTCGCCGTCGGCGACAGCGTCTTGGGTGCGATCGAGGTATGAACCGTTTTGTCCGGCAGTATAACCACTGACTGAGGACCGCAAAGATTCTGGACGTTCTCTGGCAGGACCCACCCAGAAACTACACGATGCTGAGCCAACGTAGCGGAGGGTAGGTACAGTGGTTACACGATGGGTGAACCGTAAGTCGTGCGTGGAAAGCCAACTTGCCACGAAGACACACTTTGGAGAGAGGTCTGAGACGCAGGTGACATTCCGCCAGGAACATCTTAGTGGTCTCGGACCATCGTGGTACATGATGACGACCGACGAACTCAGCGACTATGGCATGGTCCGGATGAATGACGACGAGATTCGCGGGTTTCTGTCGAGTCAGAGTATTGGGGTGCTCGGTCTTCCAACCAAGAATGTCCCCGTCATGCGCCCGCTATTCTTCTGGTATGACGGTGGATCCCAAATCTACTTCCTGTATGTTATAGGGCCTGAAAGTCAGAAAGAAGACCTCAGCGACCGTGCTGATGCTGCTCGATTCCTCGTATTCAATGTTGACACACCATTCATGTGGACGAGCGTTCTTCTCACTGGCTCGATCAGTGATGTTCCTGAGAGCGAGCGAGAGCCAATCGAAGATGCTATGGAAATGCGGTGGCGTCCGGACTTGTTCGAACGGGCTGGCACATCAGAAAACACCAAACTATACCAACTCCAGATCGAAGACCGAGCCGGTATTACCCACAGAGGACTGCCGCCTGCGTTTGAGACGGACTCGTCCGAAGACCAGTCAGAGTAACGGAACCGCATTTCGAGACGATTGTATCCTGATAGCGTAGATGTGTCTTTGCACATACAGGAGTGGCAACTCACTCCGGCAGTCCCACACCACTACAACTCATTCAGGAATAAATACACGGGCCACGATTTGCCGTAGGATCTCTCGAGTCGACCCCAGTGGCGACTCTCACTCGAGCAGCTACCACACAACCCAAAGCCGAAACCCCGAAACCTATCAATGACCTACGAGCGACCATGAGCAAAAAGACGGGTACCTTCGTCGTCACGCACGCCGAACCCGAATCGGCGGTCGTCCGCGACGTCGAGACCGCACAGGTCCACCCCCTCGGGTCGAATCCCGGCCTCGAGGTCCACGACGTTCTCGAGGCGACCGTCGCACCGGAACCGCCCCTCGAGGTCGCGTGGGAAGTGATCGACGTCGCGGAACGGCGCTCGATCGAGCTGGTCGACAGCGATCTCGAGCCGACCCAGCACGAAAAGGAGTTGGCAGCCGACGGTGACGTCGGCGACCTGATTCAGGAAGAACGGGCTGGAACAGGTGAACTACACGTGTTCTGTGTCCCCGAGAGCGAACTCGAGGCGGCGGCCCAGGACGTCCTCGAGGACGAGGAGACGATCGCGCGCGCGGCCAGACTCGAGGCGGTTCGGGTGGAAGTCCGGCGCTCGGCCGACGACGGCGTGTTGAGCGTCCGGTATTTGCCGGACTGAGCCGATAACATCACTGTCTCGAGGTTCGAAATCGCGGAATTTGATTCGGGACCACGCGGCCGTAAAGAGAGTCCGAATTGAGAAGGCTTACTTCGTGGGCTGCAAGAGAAGCGATATATGGCGTATTTCGACGTACCGGAGATCGAATACAACCGGTACAGTAACCGCCAGCTCGCGGCGGTTCCGCTCGCGGTCCTCGCGGTTGCATTGCTCGTCCTCAGCGGGTCGTTTCTCGTGTACGGCACGCCGGTGCCGCTGGGGATGGACTTCGCCGGTGGGACGGAACTGACCGTCCAGACGACGACGCCGGCCGACGACATTCCGGCGGCGTTCGACGAACAGCCCGAATCGGTGACGGCGGCGGGCGGCGAGAACCAGTATATCGTGCAGTTCGCCTCGAGTGACTCCCAGACCCTGCGGGAGCAGGCCGAGTCGAATCTGGCCCAGGACGGCGGTGATGATATCATCCGATCGATCTCGTCGACGTCGGCGAGCTTCGGGCAGGGGAGCCAGCAGACGGCTCTGATGGGACTCGTCATCGCCTTCGTCGGGATGAGCGCCATCGCGTTCCTCCTCTTTCGGACGTTCGTTCCGTCGATTGCGATCGTCATCTCGGCGTTTTCCGATCTCATGATCCCGCTTGCGTTCATGCGCCTCGCCGGGATTCCGCTCTCGCTTGGGACGGTCGCCGGGTTGTTGATGCTGATCGGGTACTCCGTCGACTCCGACATCCTGTTGAACAACCACGTCCTGCGCCGGAGCGGTGACTTCTATGAAAGTACGTACCGCGCGATGCGTACTGGCGTCACGATGACCGTCACGTCGATGGTCGCGATGCTCGTCATGGGCGTCGCGGCGTTTCTGTTCGGTATCGATCTGCTGGCATCGATCGGTATCATCCTGTTCGTCGGCCTCGCAGCCGACCTGATGAACACGTACATGTTGAACCTGAGCTTGCTTCGCTGGTACAAATTCAAGGGGGTCCGCTCATGAATCCGATCAGCGCCGTCAAAGCCAACTGGCGGGTCCTCATGCTGGTGGCGTTCGTCGGCTTTGCCGTCGTCGCCCTGTTCATCCCTGGCGGCATCGTCGCCGACAACAGCGTCGCCGGAAACGAGAGCCTCCAAGACAGTCCGACGAACCTCGAGTTCGGCCTCGGCCTCGAGGGCGGGACCCGGTTGCGGGCTCCCGTCACGGGGATGACCGCTGAGGGGATCGCGTCCGATGGGGTCGACGAAGCCCGTATCGACGAATTCGAGCAAGCACTCCGCGGTGACGGGGTGGACCAACTCGGCCTCGAGCCGGCGAACGCCAGCGTCCACGTCCAAGACGACGGGACGGTCGTCGCAGAGGTATTCACAGACGACGTCAGCGAAGCGGAGTTCGCTGCGGCACTGCAATCGGCAGGCGCCGACGTCTCCGAAGACGACATCCGTGATGGCGTGAGCCAGCGGACCCGCGATCAGATCATCGAGACTATCCAGACAAAGATCAACGCTGCGGGGCTCTCCGGTGGGACGGTCTACGAGCAGACGACGCCGAACGGAAATCACTATATCGTCGTCGAGGTGCCCAATATGGGCTCCAACGAACTCCGCAATATCCTCTCCGAGCGAGGTGTCGTCGAGGTCGTCGCCTACTATCCCACCGAAAGCGGGAACCAGACCAACGAAACGGTGCTGACCGGTGACGACATCGCCAGCGTCGACCCACCCCAGCAGCCACAGTCGCGGCCGGGCCAGGCGAGTCAGGGCTACGTGGTCCCGGTCCAGGTCAGTGAGGAAGCCGCGCCCGGGTTCCAACAGCAGATGAACGATCAGGGCTTCACCGACCCGAACGAAGGAATGGGCCGGTGTAGTCTCGGCACCACCAATGGAACCGTTGACTTCGACCACGAGGCCGAGCAGTACTGTCTGGTGACGGTCACCGACGGCAAGCCCGTCGCCGCACACAGCATGGGCTCGAGTCTGGCCGACTCGATGCGAAGTCAAGAGTGGGCCAACGATCCCACCTTCCAGATGGGTGCCCAGAACCAGCAGGACGCCCAGTCGCTCTCGGTCAATCTGAAAGCCGGCAGCCTGCGCGCGCCACTCGACTTCGGTGAGAGTCAGGTCTACTCGATCGAAGCGGCCCACGCCGACCAGTTCAAGCAGTACTCCCTGCTGATCGGGCTCCTCTCGGTGCTCACCGTCAGTGGCGTCGTCTACGCCCGCTATACGGACACGCGCGTCGCTCTGCCGATGATCGTCACGGCACTGGCCGAGGTCGTCGTCTTGCTCGGGTTCGCCGCGCTGATCCGCATGCCGCTGGATCTCTCCCACGTCGCCGGGTTCATCGCCGTCGTCGGGACTGGGGTCGACGACCTCGTGATCATCGCCGACGAGGTGATGGACGAAGGAGATGTCAGCTCGGAACGCGTCTTCCAGTCGCGGTTCCGCAAAGCCTTCTGGGTCATCGGCGCCGCCGCGGCGACGACCGTCGTTGCCCTCTCGCCACTCGCCGTCTTGAGTCTCGGCGACCTCCGCGGGTTCGCGATCATCACCATCCTCGGTGTCTTCATCGGGGTGCTCATCACTCGCCCCGCCTACGGTGACATCCTTCGCCGACTGTTGACCGACCGGTAACGCTCGTTTTGACCGGCCTCACCGGCCGTTTCGACATCGTGGACACCAGTCGACGGTGTCGCCGTTACCGTGTGCGGACGCGAAATCGTACGAAACAGAGTTGTTACACGACGTACAGCTCGGCATTCTAATCATCACCACAACGCACCGCTTATAGGGTAAAAAACGATCAGCCGGCAGTTGCAGCTTTGCTCGAGGCCCCGAGCGGGCTCGACAGTACGCCGCAGTTGCATGTCGAACCGCAATCGAACGACGATTCTGTGCTCGAGTAGCACCGATTCGAGTAGACGATAGTACACGTTGGAGGATCAGATATCGCGTGTGAGCGGCCACTCGTCTCCGACAGGATGCCGACCGAATCGAGTCACACACCGGGTCACAGGACACAGTCTCGCGATCGGCTGTGCGTGACGTGGCTACGATAGCGATCCGAGGAGAGTCCATCAGCGAGGCAGACCAGCGAAGCGACTCGAGGAGCGATGGATTCCGAGAAAAGCCTAGGCCGGGATTGCCCCCCGGGCTCTCGTCATACCGGACGCAAAAGCCCGCTAAAGGCCACTTGCGCAAGTATCGCAGACTGTGGTGGAAACCAACAATGAGTCTGAAACCAACACCGCCACACGAAGCGAAGAATAGATTCCTCAACGACAAGAGGCCGGGAGTCACCAAGAAAACAATCAAGAACTACAGAACAACTCTGCGACAGTTCTGCGACTGGCTTGATGAGCAGAACCTTACGAGTCTCAACGAACTGGACAGCGAACTCATTCAGCGATACAAGGAACACCGTCTATCGAACGTGAAGGTTATTACAGCCCGTCAAGACATGATGACGCTCAAGCAGTTTATCGAGTTCTGCGAACACATCCAAGCCGTCCCTCGGGGGATGGCCGACATGGTTCGGATTCCCTCAGTCAGCAAAGATGACGAGATATGTGATGATCTCCTGACTCGGGACGAAGCCCTTGAAATGCTAGACTTCCTCGAAAAGTACCAGTACGCGAGTAACCGTCACATCACCTTGCTAATCCTCTGGAAGACAGGAATGCGGATGAGCGGGCTTCGGGCTCTTGATGTTGAAGATTTTGATGACGGACGGCCCGCACTGGAACTTCGCCATCGGCCAACGATAGGAACGCCGCTGAAGAACAAAGAAAAGAGCGAAAGGGACGTATTGATTACGTCAGAGATGGCAGAAACCATCCGGGACTACGTTGAGATGAACCGGAACGGGGAGACGGACGAATACGGACGGGAACCGCTTCTTACGTCCAAAAACGGGCGCGTGGTGGAGACAACGATTCAACGGTACGTGTACACTGCAACTCGCCCCTGCTACTACAACGGTGGAGAATGCCCGTTTAACCGTGACCCTGAGACGTGCGAAGCAATGTCTTGGAATACCTCTTGCAAGTGTCCCGGTTCAGTGAGCCCCCACGCACTTCGTCGTGGATATGTGACGGCGGCGCGGAATGCAGGACAACCGAAAGACGTCACGGGAGAGAGGGTAAATATGAGTGGAAAGGTGCTTGAGAAGCATTACGACAAGGGTACAAGTGCTCAAAAAGCCGAAAGGCGAAAAGAATACGTCAAGGATATTTAGGTCAAGAACCAGATCTACATCTCGTCTAACAGTTGTTGTTTTTTCTCTTCAAACTCAGTGTCAGATATTAACCCCTCTTCCTTGAGTTGATTTAATTCACGGATGAGTTCGGTGGGGTTTTTGGTATTACTGTTCGGAGGATTGGAGTCTCCATCTGCCCGCAACACAATCCGCTCTTTGTTTTTCTTCTTTGACATTTTGTCATATGCTACGTTACCCATTCCAAATGTCCATAAGCCCGTGAGAGCGCCAGTCAAGGCGTGGCCCCCGATGGTCCCACCATTAGTAGAAGACATTACCACCCGCCCACCTGAATCTGTAATTTCCTCAATATCCCATCCCTCAGCCTTCCTATCTTTGACTTGTTGGCTCAGTTCAGGGTCAGAGATCCGTTCTGGCAATGCATCTACTGCTTGTTTCTTCTTCATTTCGTCCATAACTTCCTTATGAAATTCTTTTACTTCGTGTTTTTCAGCCTCATAACCGCAATTATTGCAGATATACTCCGTGAAGCTTAGAAGGCCATCGCTCTGAGAATATATCTCATCCTCCCCACATTCTGGACAGGGAAGAAAAGCATCGGAGCCCGGTTCAGTCTTTCCGCCAAAGAATGGCATAGATAAGGAATACCATACAGATAGTTATAATTTCTTATTTGTTGTCCTTTTGCCGCAGCCCTTTCTCTACAAAGGACTGCGATAAATCATCAACCCCCTCATTTCTTAATGTGCGAATTTCAATACCTTTCTAATGCCGTACAGCGACCACCCTGTGTTCGACCCTCCAAATGATTCTCAACTTGTATGGCGGTATATGGATTTCCCCAAGCTAATGTGGATTATTCAAAAGGAGAAATTACACTTCCATCGTGCTGATGATTTCAGTGACCCTTTTGAAGGTACAACTCCTAAGGCATTGAAACAATTACGCGATAAATCCCTAAGGGAGGCTCAGTCAGAAATTGATTCAGAAGAAGTAGACCTTCTGAAACAGTGGAGCAAAGGTGTAAAGAACTTCAGGAAAAGCATGTTTCTCAATTGTTGGCATGCTAATGATACTGAGTCTGCCGCAATGTGGGATCTATATGGAAATGAAGACAAGTCCATTGCTATTGTCAGCACTATTGAACGAATGAAGGATGCATTCAAAGAAACAGAGGAAACCGTATATATTGGTGATCTTTTTTATGTTGATTTTTACTCAGACTTACACGATATTGATAGGGAGTCAGAAGCCAAAATTGCCCGTGTTATAAATAGAACCGAAAATCCAAATGCATTTCAGCAGATACTGTTTAAAAGACAAGAATTCTCACACGAACATGAAGTGCGGGCCGTGATATCTGACATGTCCAATATGGGTGATGAAGAGGAGAATTCCAAACTCTATTTTAATATTTCTATTGATATAAATAAGCTGATTGAAGGAATATATATTGCCCCCGATACACCAAGCTGGTTCTCGCAAGTAGTGGGAAACGCCGTAAATGAAAGCGACCTTGACTTAACTGCAAATGACGTCCATCCATCTCGCCTTGATGAGGATCCTTGGTACTAGATAGCAGTCTAACTTTAACAACTAAACTAATTTATTTACAAAGGACTGTGGTATAACACGGTACAACCCGGATCAACTGGAAGGGAATGTTTGTAAGGGTGATCTAATAGACTGGCAGGAAGGGGAGATAGCAGCATACTACCCCCTTCTATAGCCGATTATAGAATCTTCTCGAGTCGGGTTACGTTAATATAGACGATCCCTTTCCAGTTCATGTTCCAACCTCTCACGGGGTTCTGGTTTCGATTTGATCAGTTGGAAAGATCGAAGCGTAGGCAGGCAGCAATACTATCAGATGAAATACACTCATTATACAATAATAGTGATACAATTGAATGGGAGATAGAAATAATATCTAAACTCAATAAGTCACCTATTCCTATTCTACCAAAATTGTTTATAGGCCCACATACATCTCCTGAAGCGTTTTTTTCGTTTATCATGATGGAAACCATTCGTGAGGTCATAGAATCGCTTAGAAGGTCCATCAGCCATCTTAGAATTGATTCTGGACCGTGGCGATAGGCCGGTATTTCTGATATGGGCCTCAATCGGTGATCTCTCAATCTCTCAAAGGGAGAAAGGGAAATACAAAGGGATAGAGGGATACCAATCAACTGGTATACCACTAGAAAGTCGAGAAGGCCCCTCTACGAAGTATAACATTATCACTTAGAAGGTATACTGGAACTGGTTATCTCCATTGTTACTACAGTCTATTGGTAACACTGTAAAGAGCGAGAAGGTAGCTATACAGTAGTATCATAGTGTCTTCTAAGTAGTACACTGGAAAGAGGTATATCCACTACAAAGGCAGGAAGTGGTACAACAGTGGTAACCAACGGTACTCTTGTAGTCTGACTATCAGAAGGCCACTACCTATGAGAATACAATACATCAGATATATTATATTCCTACTATAAGATATTGTATGTATTCTCGAGGCTCATGCTTCCAGCCCTTTCTTTGATTACAGCAAACAGTTGTAGTTCTGCCAGATGAAAATAGATATGTGGGAAGAAAAATAACTTATTTCTTGATAGTAATGGATACGGAAGTTAACACTGTATATTTCAACCAAGGTCGAGGGTGGTTCTAAGCATGGCCAACGCTTTTGGTGCGATCTTTATGATTATCGGCCTCCTTTGGATAGGTGCTACCTTTGGAGTAGCTTGGGATGCGTACAAACATAACAGGAGTCCTGTCACATGGTTCTTTGCTGTAGCAGTTTTTGGAATATTTGGCCTGTTAGCTTATTCTCTCACGTATTCTGAAGGTATAAATATGAATAGTAAACGAAGTAGTGATACGAACCTTCGAGTTAGTGCAAATGCAATAAAAGAGGAAACTGGTGAGGAAACTGAACTATCCTTAGTGGTTCACACTGAAAGTGTTGATACTGCAATCAAACAGTTTGAAAGGCGTTGTCGAAACGAGGGGTATCTGATTCAAGAAAAACCGAGTGTCGAAAGAGAATAACCTGCTCTGCCCCTTCCTGCCTTTATTGAGGGAGACCTTTCCCTTGGAGTCTATTTCAGATAATCCCACACGGGAGTCGAATACTAATGAGATTCCACTGGAAAGACGGGAAGGTGTGTAAGACGGTTAATCTCCATTGACGAAGTGGCTATCTCAGGGAGAAGACTATGCTGCGCCGCTTCTCGACTTTCAAAAGGACCCTTCTCGTAAAATTGCACTCTCCCCCCTATAATAGGGGCACCTTCCTCAGCCGCACTTGTCTTCGGGCTACGTCCTAAGAGCTTCCATCGCACTTCAATAGCCTTTGCAGGTTGTGTTCCCTGTTCTGGCCTCTATACGATCTTGCTCACCACCCACAGACAGCGGTGCGAGAACCATACCCAGTGGATACAGTCCTTGACTTCAAATGAAGGAACTACTCTCGAGAACCCAACTGTCTCTGGTAATACCAGTCCAGATGGGACCCACTATTCTATGTATCTACAGCAATATAAGCATTTCGGATTTGATATGTGTTAGAAAGCAACCGTCCCTGTCCATATTTGTCTAAACCGTAGCTGTCGGCTTCCCGCCTTTGCATAGGTGACCTTCACTCCAACACTTCATTGGATAAGACGTCTGTTGAGATTTAGCATAATCTCTGGAGTGCTAACAGAGACGGTGATTCACGGTCATTTTTGAAAACCGCCACCCGGAACGAGGGGATTGCTCGCACGGGTTTCCTTTCCCCTGCCGGATCACCGGTAAAATCACCCTTGAAACGGGTATCCTTTCTACTGAAAACAGCCGTAAAAACTATGCTGGAGCGGCGCTGTATGGGAATTACGGTCTGCGACGAAGGAGCAAGCCTAGGCCGGGATTTGAACCCGGGCTCTCGTCCTTACCAAGGACGCGCTTTACCGCTAAGCTACCCAGGCGCGTACTTCTTCGTTGTTCGGAGCCGTCTTTATGGGTTTCGATTCGAACGGACTATGCGTCGGTATGTCGTATCGCCCTCGCAGGATCTATCGTCGTCACTGCCCGTCATTGTAGCGGCAATCGCACGTCAGTGTCAGTGCACGATCGATGACGAACTCGGTTCGGCTGGCGCAAGAACGGCGATCAGGGATCGGTTGCCGACGTTGCGCGATCAGTAGTCGAATCCTCGAGCGACTGCTCGCGAACCTTCGCTTCGAGGTCGGTCAGACACTCCGTGACCGGCGGAAACGAGGTGCCGGCAGCGGCAGCGAGATCCGCAGCGACGTCGAGCAACTGAGGTGAAGGTGTTTCGTCGACGGCGACCGCCCCGGCACGAACGGCCAGTTCGAGCACGTCATGCTCGAGGTTGGCGTCGAGCGAGTCGGGATCGGTGCCGTCGGCCGCTGTTCCGGCGTCGAGTTCGCCACGGCGCGTCTGGTCGCGGCCGAACGACTGGACCGTGCGGACGGCTTTGCCAGCGGCGTCGGTGCGAGCAAGCAGGTAGAAGCCACGGGCGACGAGGATATCGGCCGCGAGGATCGCGAGATCGCCCTCATCGGCGTCATCGTCGGTCACCGTCCAGGGTTCGTCGTGGGCCAGCGATCGCGTCAATCGCAGCCCTTCGTAGATGAGCTGGACGCCAGCAGCATGGGTGACGATGCGCTCGGAGGGCGACTCCGAGGTCAAGGTTCGGTCTCGGTCGGTCTCGGACTCGTCATCGCAGTGTCGGCCATCCTGGTCTGCAAGGACGTGGCCCTCGGGGGCCATCGCCGCGGCGCTCTCGAGCGTCAGTGCGGCGGGAACCATCGATGCCCGGTCGAGGACGGATTCGATGTACTCGTACAATCGTGGTGGTTCGACGTCCGCGACGGCCTCGACGGCGGCACGCCGACAGCTGTCGGCCTTCTCCATTAGCGGGGGGTTACGACGGAGTAGGCAAAGACCTTTGGAAACGCCTGATCGACTGCAACTATGATCGACGTTGACACGAACGGATCGATTCGGACGATCACACTCGACCGCCCCGAAGCGCGCAACGCCCTCACCGTCGACGGACTCACTGCACTCGAGGCGGCGATCGACGACGCCGACGAGCCGGTCGTCTACCTTCGTGGCCGCGGCCCGGCGTTCTGCGCAGGGGCGGATCTGAACGCGGTCGGGGCCCTCGAGGGGGACCGCGACCGTGCAGCCGACTTCGCACGACTGGGCCAGCGCGTCGCCCGGACGATCGAAGACTCGCCGGCGATCGTCGTCGCGGGAATCGACGGGCCCGCACGCGGTGGCGGGCTCGAACTCGCGGTAGCCTGCGACGTCCGTGTCGGGACGACCGACTCCACCTACGGGGAGCCGGGAGTCAGCTTCGGTCTGTTCGGTGCCTGGGGCGGCACCGTCCGGCTCCCCCGCGTCATGGGCGAGGGCGACGCCCTCGAGTTCGCGCTCTCCGGCCGGTCGGTCGGCGCCGAAGAAGCGCTACGGATGGGACTCATCTCACGCATCGAAGACGAGCCCCGAGCGGTCGCCGAGGAGATCGCGGCAAACGCCACCGACACACTGCCAGTCCTGAAACGACGGCTCCGTGACGACAGCGAGCGAGCGACGCAGGAGCGACGCGAGGCCGCGGCCTTCGCAGACCTCATCGCTTCCCACGCCGACGACATCGACGCCGTCCTCAAGTAGAAACTCTTTGAGCCGAGTCCCTCACTCGCACAGCGACCTCGGTGACGAGAAGGGAACGTGCCACTGAGAGACAGGACCGGCCGGATTGACGTTACGCGAGTGGCTCCGGGGCCGTCGGCGCGTTGCGCTTGTGCGCACTGCTTTCGTACATCCCGCGGACCCGCTCGACCGTCTCCGCGTCGACCTCGAGCAGCCGGCAGGTCGCAGCCACGGAGAGTGGGCCGTCGATATGGGCAGCCAGAATCGAGTCGAGCGTTTCGTAGCTGATCCCCAATTCGTCCTCATCGGTCTGGTCAGCCCACAGCTCGGCGGTCGCGGTCTTTTCGGCTAGGTCCTCGGGAACGCCGACGTGGCGAGCGAGCTGGCGAACCTGTGCCTTGTAGAGGTTGCCGATCGGGTGACAGTCGACTGCGCCGTCGCCGTATTTGGTGAAGTAGCCGACGGCTGCTTCGCTACGGTTGCCAGTGCCCAACACCAGCCGACTCTCGTGGTTGGCGACGAGATAATTAAGAACTGCTCGAACACGGGCACGGGCATTGCCGACGGCTTCGTGGTCACCCTCGGCTTCTGGGTAGACAGACAGCAACGAATCGACGATCGGCTCGATTTCGATCACGTCGTAGGTAATCTCGAGTTCCTGTGTGACCCGCTCGGCGTCGCTCATGTGCTCCTCGCTGCTGACGTGTGCCGGCAACACGAGCCCGTGGACGTGCTCGGCCCCAAGCGCTTCGACGGCGAGATGGCCGGTCAGTGTGCTGTCGATCCCACCCGAAAAGCCGAGGACGACGCCGTCAGCTCCCGCGGCGTCGACCTGTTCCCGAATGAACGCCGTGATGTGGTCGCGATGCTGCTCGAGTTCCGCCTCCGAAAAGCGAAGGTCGATCATGTAACAGGCTAGGGGCGGCGTGACCTAATAGGCACCCCTCTTCGGGAAAAAGTGACCGAGCGGTCGGTTTCGGGAACTGCTCTGGAGCGCTACGTTGAAGTGTGACCGGGCGATACATTCGGGCGAAGTAAGTGGGCGCCGATGGTCCAGTGGTAGGACTCGAGCTTCCCAAGCTCGCGGCCCGGGTTCAATTCCCGGTCGGCGCATTTCTCGCGGATACCTCCGGATGAGTGTCGCGACTCTACAACGATCAAGAATAGCAAGAAGTTCAACGTCGTGGTTCGAGCCCTGACGATCGCTTACTCGTGAATCCCCATCGCTTCGATCTGCTCCTGATACCGGTTGCGGATCGTCACTTCGGTCACCTGCGCGACGTCCGAGACCTCCCGCTGGGTCTTCTTTTCGTTACAGAGCAGTGAGGCAGCGTAGATCGCGGCTGCGGCATATCCCGTCGGTGACTTGCCCGAGAGTAGCCCCTTCTCGGTCGTCGTGTCGATGATCTCGTTGGCTTTCGCCTGGACCTCTTCGGAGAGTTCGAGCTCCGAGCAAAACCGGGGCACGTACTTTTTGGGATTGACCGGCTCCATCTCGAGGCCGAGTTCCTGGGCCACGTACCGATAGGTGCGACCGATCTCCTTGCGCTCGACGCGGGAGACGCCGGCGACTTCCTCGAGCGAGCGGGGGATGCCTTCCATCCGGCAGGCGGCATAGAGGGTGCTGGTCGCGACGCCTTCGATCGAGCGCCCGCGGATGAGGTCTTCGTCGAGTGCGCGTCGGTACATCACACAGGCGACCTCACGCACCGAGCGGGGGATGCCAAGCGAGGAGGCCATTCGATCGGTTTCGGAGAGCGCGAACTGCAGGTTGCGCTCGCCGGCGTCTTTGGTGCGGATGCGCTCTTGCCACTTGCGCAGGCGGCGCATCTGGTTGCGTTTGTCCGAAGAAAGCGACCGGCCGTAGGCGTCCTGGTTCTTCCAGTCGATCGAGGTCGTCAGCCCCTTGTCGTGCATCGTCTGGGTCGTCGGCGCGCCCACCCGGGACTTGTTCTGCCGTTCGGAGTGGTTGAACGCCCGCCACTCCGGTCCGTGGTCGATGTTGGACCCTTCGACGATCAGACCACACTGGTCGCAGACGAGTTCGCCCTGATCCTCGCTTTTGACGAGCGTTCCGCTCTCACACTCGTCACACACCCGCTCAGCCTCCGTTTCCTGCGTTTGTTCCGTCGATCCAGAAACTCGTTCGCGCTGGCGGGGTGGGCTTGCCATTTCATGTAGAGAACGACGGCGCAAGAACTTAAGGGCTCGCCACGATGGGATACCGTTCTCACGGGGCGGTGATTGTCCATTTCGCCGAGGGATCGATACCACTGGTTGGTCAAAAATGACCCGACAGCGTGCCGACTAGCACGAGAATCCACATCGCGGCCCCGACCAGCAGCATGTCGTTGACCTTCGCGGTTCGCGCCGCACGTTTTGCCGCCCCGCCGGCGATCAGGCCGAGCGCGACGACCACGAGCATCCGCTGGACGACGACCTCGAGCGGCAGCGTATCCACGCCGAGCATACCGTAGTCGAGCCAGATCGCGACCGCGAGCGAACCCGCGGCGACGATGGCGGCGTCGAGTCGGCGCGTCAGCCCGCGTGCGATCAGGTAGGTTGCTGTCGGGAGTCCGACACCGATCACCGGATAGAGCACTGCGGCGATCTGATGGGGCGTGAGAAACGCCGCGCGGTGCTCGAGGACGATGCCGCCCGCGCGCACGCCGAGCAACAGGGCGATGATGGCAAACGCGAGCGCGAAGTGACCGCCCTCGAGGCGGGCGAACGCGGTCGCGAGGCGGCGGCGATCGTCCTCGGTCAGGTGGTCGTCGATGGTGTCGGCTGTCCGCTGGCCGAGCCGGTCGGTAACGGGATCGGCATCAGCAGCGCCGTGGGAGCCACGCGTGCGGGCCCGGATGCCGACCAGCGTGGGTACGACGAGCAGTCCAGCGAGTTCGACCACCGTCGCCCAGCCGTCCGCGTCGGAGGAGTTGCTATTCCCGAGATAGATGCGCTGTACGTCGTCTTTGGGGTCGATCTGTGGATGGTCCATGAAGTTGGACTCGACTTTGCGCTGGGCGTCCTGTGAGCCGTGGACGCGGTGGCGAAGCGTAAACCAGTCGAAATGTTCGGAGTGGGTCTGCATGGCGACCCAGTCGTCGTCCTCGTTGGGACTCTCGTAGAGCCGGATGTGGTAGCGCTGGCCGTAGTAGTCGCCGTCCTCGAGTTGGCGCGTCTCGGTCGTCCAGTAGCCGCTCTCGTTTGGACCGGGTTCGATGTAGGCGTAGCGGGTCCCGCCGTCGGCTTCGCCCCAATTGAACTCGGGGAGACGGCTCCAGGCCTGGTCTGACGTCGCGTTATCGGCGGTCACGTTGGCCGCCGAGTCGTTCGATGTGTTGGTAGCCGAGTCGTTCGACGCCGTGAGTTCCGAATCAGGAGAGGTGGTGGCCAGCGATCCGTTCGGCGAGGACTCGAGCGGTGGCTGTGTCTCGTTGGAGGAACTGTTTCGGCCGACGAGCGCGTAGGTCTCCGAGACCGCTACCTCGGACTCGTTGATTTCGGACCAGTCGCCGTCGCTGGCTTCGACCAGCACTCGCTCGACGTCAGCGACATCACCGCGGACGATGACGTTGATCGGGCTGCGCTTTTGGAACCCCTTTCGCGGGCTGAGATACTCCCAGAAGCCGCTCTCGGAGTCGTTGAACGTGACGACAGCTGGAGCGTCCGATTTCGGTTCAGAGGGGGTCGACGCCGCCGAGGGCTGCTGGTCGGTCGACAGCGACAGGATCATCGATGGTCCACCGACCAGCATGAACGCGAGGACGCACAACACAGCCGCGATCACGAGCGATCGACGCATGTCTCCGTCAGTAGCGACAGGAGACACATCAAACTGTGTGTACTGTCTCGACCGGAGCCCGAATCAGTCCTCGACGTCAGGGCCGACAGTGGTGACGGGAACGGGCGCTTCGCGGACGACCCGCTGTGAAACGCTGCCGACGACGTTGCGTTCGTACTCGTCGCCGCTGGTTCCCATGACGATCAGGTCGGCATCGACGTCCGCGGCGTAGTCGACGATACACTCGGCCGGATTCCCCGTTTCGACCGCCGTCTCCGTCTCGAGGTCGTACTCGGCGGCCCGCGTGACGGCGGCGTCGATCGCTTCACGGGCGGTCGCGGCGAGGTCTTCGCGGACGCGTTCGACGCGATCGTCGTCGAGGACGAGAAACGCGCGGTCGTCGACGACCGAGAGAATGTGCAAGGAGGCGTCTCGCGTGGCTGCGATGTCGATCGCGTGGTCTGCGACGGTCGCCGCGTGTTCGCTGCCGTCAGTCGGGAACAGAATCGTCTCGTACATCGGTGTCTAGGCTGTCCTCTCGCGCCGACGGAAAAAGGGGTTTCCCTCCCTCTTCGGCGGTGGGAACGGCTGGGCACAGACCACCGGATACCTGTCGGACTCTCACGACAGGCTTAAACCCCCGGAATCCCGAGCGCGTCAGGCGTGACGAAGCCGATCGCCGCGAACGCGTAGACGATCCCGACGGCGACGATCCAGGCGACGAAACCGATCGCGACGGCAGCACCCCAGCCGCCGGGATAGCGCCAGTTGATCACACCGACCCAGACGACCAGCATCAACAGCACACCCAAGATCGGGACCCAGCCGACGAAGAAGCTCGTGATCGCCCACGCGATCGCGCCGATCAGCGCGGTCACTGCCGCGTTCGCGAAGCCAGCGTCTCGATCCAGGACCAGTCGCACGCCCGCGAGGATACCGACCGTCCCGACGAGCAGACTCAAGGCGAAGATCAGGATGGAGTCTGCGGCAGCCATGTTATGGTTTCCAGCTCAGTTCGATATCGACCGTCTCGCGTTCCCCTCGAAGCATCGACGACCGCTCGACCACTTCGACTGACACGTTGATCGTCTCCGGCGGCGTCAGCGCGACGTTCTTGTTCCCGACCGGGACCGTAATTTGCTCGTCACCCCGTTCGAACTCCGTCGCGAGTTCTCGAAGGTAGGCGGCGAATTCGTCTCGCGGCAGTGTTTCGTCAGTGGTCGTCCGTTGGGCCATGCAGGTGTATGACAGTCGTACCCGCAAAAGTATGGACAACCAACGGTGTCCTAACTCGCTGTTACCGGATCGGCCGTCGCTGTAACAGTCCACTGCCCTGAAAACTGATGTTAAAACAGGTTCGCCTGCTGGTGGACCGAGATGCCGTCGGGGGTAATCTCGTAGGGCTTTTTCTCTCGAGAGTGGTTCGCATCGCGGATTTTCTGGATCTCGACTGCCAGTCTGGTCTCGCGGAAGTCATCCGGCCGGACGTACTGCAGGACGATGACGGCATCGGTGAGATATTCGACGATGCCATACCGCGAGGCATAGGCCGTCGCCTCCGCGGCTTCGCTGGTCAACAACGCGGTGACACCTGCCTCTTTCAGACTGCGAGCGAAGTCGTAGATTTCGTTGCGTCGTTTCGCCCGATCCTCGTACATCATCTCGAGCAGGGAGACCGAATCCAACACGAGCCGAGAGGCGCCGAACTCCTCGACGAGTGCCGGCAGTTCGTTACGGATCGACGCCAGACTGTTAGCCATTTCGATCGGGTCGACATCGACGACCGCGAGTTGGCCGTCGGCGACGTACTCGTCGAACGCGTATCCTTTCTCTGTCGCGCTGTTGATGACTCGGTCGCGGCTCTCCTCGAGTGTAATGAAGACCGCGCGCTCGCCGGCCGCGAGGCCGTGGTGGAGAAACTGCAGTCCGAAGGTGGTCTTGCCGGTGCCGGCACCGCCCACGACGACGATCAGCGAGCGTTCGGGAACGCCACCCTGAATCATCCGGTCGAGCCCATCGATACCGAGGTCGAGTCGGGGCAGGTCCGAATCGGGTTCCGCGTCGAAGTCGGGTTCGTCGCTACCCAGAACGAAATCGAGGTCGTCGAAGCCCGCCGGTCCCTCGGAGTTGTTACTGTCGTCGGTTCCCTCCTCGACATCCTGTAACGCCGCGTCGAAGTCGTCCTCGAACAGGGGTTGGTCGTCGCCGTCGTCCCGCTCGTCGGCCGTGGGTGAACCGGCGCCGTCTTTTGCCTCGAGTGCGCGGTCGAACCAGTCGTCGTCCTCGTTAGCCACGGCGATCACCTGTGGTCCGTCGGCGGACCGGACCGTCGGAGATGAACGAAACGGTCGACTGATCGACCGCTCGTACCGGGGGCGAGACGATGGGAAGAGACGAGGTGTCAGACACCATACGAAACACGGCGACGGATTCGTCGCGGCTGTTCACGTGCTCGGAGACGTTCCAGCCCGATTAACCTTGTTGCCGCGGCGAGACAAGCGTGGCTTTTTGACGACGGGGCGGGAAGCCGCCGACGATGGACGTCGCCGTCGGAATCGTTGCCCAGCGGAACAACGAACGCGCACAGACACTTGCCGCGACGCTTGTCGAGACCATAGAGTGCGAGGGCGCACGCGTCGTCGTCGACGAGCTAACCGGCGAGGCGGTCGACGCGACCGCCGTCCCGGTCGCCGCGATGACAGACCGCGATCTCGTCGTGAGTATCGGCGGCGACGGAACGCTGCTGTTCGTCGCCCGCGAAGTCAGCCCGACGCCGATTCTCGGCGTCAACCTGGGCGAGGTCGGCTTTCTCAACGCCGTCGCCCCCGACGACGCATTCGCTGTCGTCACCGACCTCGTTGACGGCCTTGAGGACCCAGATACCGTCGAGAGACGCGAACTGGCACGGCTACAGGCGACGGGCGTCGACAACGACTGGACGCTCGAGCCCGCGCTCAACGAGGTGGTCGTCCACGGCCCCCGGCGAGGTCACGGCGGTGGCGCGACGATCGACGTTCGCGTCGACGGCCACCAGTACGCCGAGAGCCACGTCGACGGCGTCCTCGTGGCCACGCCGTCGGGCTCGACGGCCTACAACTTAAGCGAGGGCGGCCCGCTGGTTCACCCATCGGCCGACGCGCTCGTCGTCACACAGATGGCCGCGACCGAGTCGATGCCGCCGCTGGTCCTCGATCCGGATACCGAACTCACGCTCACCGTCACCGGGGCCGACACTGCCTATGCGATCAGCGACGGGCGCAACCGACAGCGTCTCGAACCGCCGGCGACGGTCTCGATCTCGCTCGCGGACGACTCCGTCACGCTCGTCGGGCCACAGGCGAACTTCTTCGATGGGCTCGACAAGCTCGAGTGAGTGCACTCATACTGCCGGACAGAACGACGTGACTGCTGTCCAGTAGTCTCAGTAGTCGATTGAAGAATAGTACTGAAAATCGGCCGTCAGTCGTACTGCCGGACGCAGTCAGTCTTAGTTACGGACGACGTTCGTCGCGCGTGGGCCTTTGGGGGCCTGTTCGATGTCGAATTCGATCTCGGTGCCTTCTTCGAGGTCCGGTCCGCCAACGTCCTCCATGTGGAAGAATACGTCGTCGTCCGCGTCGTCCGTCGAAATGAAACCGTAGCCGCCAGTGTCGTTGAAGAAATCAACGTTACCGTTTGCCATTACAAACAAACGTACGCCCAGAACACGGATAACACTTGCGAGGGTGACAGTACCACGATCGTGAAAAAGTTGCCAGTCGCGGCGACCGTTACTACTCGCCCTCGACGAGCCGCGCGATGTGTTCCGGCGGCACCGCGCCGCGGGCAACGTGGCCGTCCGAGACGAACGTCGGTACACCGGTGATTCCCCGTTGGGAAGCCGCGGCGAACCGCTCCTCGAGTGTGGCCCGGCAGTCGTCGTCCGTGACCGCATCGCGGATCTCGCCGGCCGGCAGGCCGACGCTATCGGCGAGTTCGGCGAGCACGTCGACGTCGCCGATGTCGCGGCCGTCCTGCCACAGGGCGGTGTAGATCGCCTCGTCGAACGCCGCCCACTGGTCGGGGTACGCTTCATTGACGTACCACGAAGCCACCTGCGCGTCGAACGAGTCGACATCGGTCGCGACCTCCTGGGCCATCTCGACGCCGTATTCGTCCTGCAGTCGGCGGACGTTCCGTCTCGCCTGCTCGTAGTACTGGTCGTCTTTCCCGTCGTCGACGTCGTGGTCAATCGAGCCGTCAGGGTTGCGTTTTCCACGTCGCAGATCGAAAGGATGCCACTCGACTGCGAGCGGTTCGTCGCGCTCTTCGCGGTACTGTGTGAGCGCGCGCGTCCCCAGATAACAGAACGGGCAGACGTAGTCAGCGTAGATCTCGATCCGATCTGCGGTCTCCGGTATCGACCCGGTACCAGCGTCAGCCATGGAGTCGATAGGGAACCAGAACGGAAAAGTCGCCGGTCGCCCGTCACCGGCAGCGCGATAGGGCTCGAGACGAGGCACGGACGGCGATCCAGAACACGCGGCGCGGGCCGAACCTGCCGAAACGGTATCAGCGCTCCGAGCCTGAGGCCGCCGCGTCCGCGGTGTCGGTCCCCGCCGTCACGTCCGGCAGGTTCGGATCGCGGTACGGGTTGCGGCCGTAGGCCGGGAGTTCGTCCTCGAGTTGGGATTTCAGGACACGGCGCAAGCGATTCAGACTCGTCGTATCCAGTCCGTACTCGGCCGCGAGGCGCTTGAAGGCATCCTCGTCGGTGATGTCGTGGGCCCGGTACTGGGCGAACAACTCTTCCATGCGGTCGGCCGACAGCGCCTGCGCGTCGATGTCGTCAAGGCCGAAGTACTGCTGGCGGTCGACGTCGACGACGTGGCGGATCACCACGAGCGCGACCTTCTCGATCGCCCGCTGGCTGCCGAACTCGGTGAGGTCGATCTCGTCCATGACGCCAAGCGCCAAGTCGCGTTGCCACGGCGTCACCTCGAGAGCGTTACACAGCGCCTGTGTGGTTCGCAGTCGGTCGAGGTGGTGGGCGCGCTCGCTGTAGCCCGGCGTCGCCGCGTGCTGTTCGTCGTGGAGGCGGCGAACGCTTTCGGAGAGGTCCGCATCGGGGGAGTCGGCGCGGCCGATGACGGTCGCACTCGGCGTGACGACACCCCACTGGCGAACCGTCGAATCGCGCTGGACCTCCGCCCGCGAGAGCGCCCCGGACCCGGGCCGGGTCTCGAGCCGTCGCTCGTGGTCGGGATCGTACTCGACGCCGTCCGTAGTGGCCGTATCCGCCGCAGGAGGACGACCAGGGTCGGCACCGTCGTCGTGCATCACCTGTCGGTCGGAGGGGGAGCGTGAAAAAGGCTCGCTCCGAACGGGAGACGTTTCAGTTGGACTGACAGCGCCGCTAACAGGTCTGTGACGGGGCTCGAGCGATAACCAGCGCAGTCGCTCCGTGTTCGGGGTATGGCCCGCGAAAAGCCCTTCGTAGCTTCACCTTGTGACCAGAGACACTTAAAGGGCAGCTGGCTACTGGACCGCGGCGATCAGGTCGTCGACGAACCCGTCCAGCCGCGCGGGATCGGGACCGTCCCGCGCGTGCACGTCGGGATCGATTCGTTTTGGCGGGTGTGCGAACTCACGGCCGACGGCGTCGCCGATCGTGGCGTCTCCCTCGCCCGCTCGTTTTCGCTCGAGCAATTCACGAGCACACGCGATCCGGTCGGCGTCGAACACAGCGGGAGCCTGCTCACGGAGGAACGTCTCGAACGCGAGCGCCGGCGGGTCGTACGTGTCGCGCTCGCCGGTCGCTTTGAGGTAGTAGGCGGCCATCGCCGCGCGGTAGATGGTCAGGTTTCGCTTGACTGTGGGTTTCGTCTGTGTCTCCTGAAATCGCTCGTCATCAGCCGACACCGTCATCGTGCCGTCGTCGGTCTCGACGACGAACGTCTGGCCGTCTCCCTCGAGAATTGGAAAGAGTTCGTCGTCACTGCGGACCAGATGATGCGAGATGTACTTCCGGTAGTTGCTCGTCGCAATGCCGCGCCACGTATGATAGAGATCGATCGGATTGTACGTCCGTTCGACGTAGGCGGCGAGTTCGTCGGGCTCGTACGTGCGACGATAGCGGATCGGACTGCGAACCAGGTCGATCGCACCCTCGTTCGAGTCGGCGAGCAGTCGCGCGAACGTCCGCACGTCCCAGCCCTGGTACTCGAACGTGCCACGAACTTCGACGATGGTCTCAGGCGGTCGCTCGAGGTGCGCGTACCGACGCAGATCGGTCGACACGAAGACGAAACCGACATCGTAATCGCTGTCGGAACTCGCCCCACCCCAGGCGTGGCTCCCGCGGGCGACCGCCAGCGGGACCGCAACGTCGTGTTCGCGTTCGATCGCAGTCAAGTGGTCGGCGACGGTCTCGTGGACGTGTTCGGAGACAGCGGTCATAGCTGTGGCTCGCAGCGGAGAAACCGAGAGAAGACCGGGTGTCGAATGCCCTTCGTAGCTTCACCTTGTGACCAGAACCACTTAAAGAAGAAACCCGTGCCCGGATCGTGCACAACCAACTCGAGACACGACACAGGCCACAGCCGTCGCTCGGTGTTTTGAAAGTCCGAAAAGCGACGACCTCCCGTCATAGCTCTACCTTGTGACCAGAGGCACTTAAAGAATCGACGGCTCGAGCCGCTACCGAAACGAGATTACCGCAACACTCCCGGTTCCGAAAGCTTGAATCGGCCGCTTCCCTGAATGCGGTCAATGAGTCATCAGTTGCCGGACGTGCAGGCGACATCGCCAGACGTGACCGTCGGTCTGAGCCAGGTCGGCGTCACCGGTGTCGACAAGCTCGTCAAGATCGCCCGCGAGGACAAGCGCCCGATCGTCCTCACCGCCGAGTTCGAGGTCTTCGTCGACCTCCCCGCCTGGCGCAAGGGCGCGGACATGAGCCGCAACATGGAGGTCATTGACGAGATTTTAGAGGACGCGACCCGCGAGGAAGCCTACGGCGTCGAGGAGGTCTGTGGCGAGGCCGCCGAACGGCTGCTCGAGAAACACGACTACACCTCCCGAGCGGAGGTCTCGATGGAAGCCGAGTTCATGCGCCGCGAACAGACGCCCGCGAGCGACCGCGAGACCCAGCACACGGTCGACATCGTCGCTTCGGCGACGGCAACAGACGAGGGTACCCGCGAGGAGATCGGCGCGCAGGTCACCGGCATGACCGTCTGTCCCTGCTCACAGGGGATGTCCGCCGCCCGCGCGAAACAGACGCTCGAGGATCTCGGTGTCGAAGCAGAGACGATCACCGAATTCCTCGAGGAAGTGCCACAACCGGGCCACTCCCAGCGTGGCCACGCCACGCTGACCGTCGAGGCGGGTGGCGACCCTGAAGTCGATCTCAACGACGTCATCGATATCGCACGGGATTCGATGAGCGCGCGGATCTACAACCTCGCGAAGCGACCCGACGAGGATCACATGACCTACGAGGCCCACGCCGACGCGAAGTTCGTCGAGGACTGCGTGCGTGCGATGGCGGAAGGCGTCGTCGACGAGTTCGATCACCTGCCAGACGACGCGGTGATCACGATGGCCCAGTCCAACGACGAGTCGATCCACCAGCACAACGCCCACGCCGAGCGCGTCGTCGATCTGGAGACGCTCCGCGAGGAGGTCAGCGACTAGAACTCGAGGGGCTCCGCCTGTTCCCACCGCGGAACGAACTCCTCGTGGACGTTCGCGGCGAACTCCGGATCTTTGAGGTCGATCATACCGAAGGCTTCACCCGACGACAGCGGGTTTGGCACCTGAATGCAGACCTCGACGCCGTCGATGATGTTGAACGAGCCCGTGATGTCGTCGTGGGTCCGGACGTCGAACGCCTCACGTTGCTGTAAAGTCTCCCGGTAGCGCCGGCCGACGGCTTCGGAGATGGAGGCGACCATGTCGCGAGTCATCAGGAGCTCGATCGAGACGCCCCTGTCGAGTGCGTCCTCGAGTTGTGCGTTAACCGCTTCGCTGACGGCCTCGATGTTCCACTGTGGGGAGGGATGTGCCGACACCATCACGATGTCGCGGTCGGCCGCCGCGAGCCGCTCTAAGAGCAGCTCGCGTGTCTCTTTAGGGCCGACAGCGGCGGTCCAGAACTGTTCGTCGACCGGCTCGGCTGCGTCGAGTTCGTCGGAGAGATCGTCGACGATCGACTCGTACTGGTCCGCCTGTTCCTCGAGTTCGCGTTTCTTGTCTTCGAGGAGCCGATCGAGTGCCGTCGAGGGCTCGACGGCGACGTATTTCTTCGGCCGGCTCGCGGTCTGGCTGCGGACCAGATTGTACTGTTCGATACTATTGAGCACGTCGTAGATCCGTCCCATCGGCACGTCGCTGGCCCGCGACAACTCCTTGGCAGTTGTGGGTCCGGTGGTGAGTAGCGACCGGTAAGCTCGTGCTTCGTACTCGGAAAGCCCGAGGTCTCTAAGAGTAGCCATATCAAACACGAATCTATCGAAACGGCATAAACGCTAGGATGGTTTGAGGTGGATGACAACACCGACCGAGACGAGCCAAACTGACTGTCGGAGACGGTCTCAGTCGAGGACCGTCTGGACCCGTTCGCTCAACTCCGCTGGAGTTTCGGCAGGTTCAGAGACACGGTCGCCGCGTTCGGCTCGTGCCGTTCCCGCCTCGAGCCCGTCGGCGTCGGGAACGACCACCTTCTCGTGATCCGCGAGTCGGAGTGCCGCGCGGTGCAGATCCGAGCCGGGGTCGGCGGCGACGGGGAGCACGAGCGGCCCCTCGAGCAGCCGGGAGACCGCGGTTGCGTAGCGGGCGACCTGAACACCAAAGCGGTCGCTGGCCCCGGCGAAGGCTTCGAGTGTTTCCCGAGCGCGCTCGCAGTAGCGGTCCTCGCCGCTGAGGACGGCCAACTCGAGCAGGCCGTCGGCGAACGCGACGTTCGCATCGAGCGGCCGGAGTGGCCGCTCGAGCAGGCCGACGCCGGCAGCGGGCCCATCGAGGAACGAATCCTCATCGTGCAGGCGGTGGATCGTCGCGTCGGCGATCGCCGTCGCGTCTTCGAGGACACCGGTGTCGATCGTGCTTGCGGCCGTCGTCAGCGCTGCCAGCGCGCGGGCCTGATTCGCCAGGAGGGGAACAGGATCGTCGCTGTCCGCTACGGTGTGTGCAACGACGCCGTCGACGAGTAGCTCCTCGCGAAGGGTTTCGAGTGTGCGTTCCGCGTACCGGCGGGCGCGCTCGTCGTCGGTGTACGCATAATAGGTCAGCAGCCCCTCGACCGCGAGCGCGTTCGGGCCGGCGAAGACGCCGTCGTCGACCGGCGGCTCATCGGCGCTCGCCCGGTCGGTCGCGTCGAGGCTGTGAGCGGCGTCCTCGCCGGGAGCCTGACTGTTCGCGAACGCATCGGCGTCGCCGTTCCACAGCGTCGCAGTCAGGTACTCGATCGTGCGCTCGGCAGGCTCGCGGTACTCGTCTTTGCCCGTGAGGAGGTAGGCGTTAGCAAAGGCGCGGACGAGCGCGCCGTTCGAATCGAGGAGTTTCTCGTGTTGCAGCCCCGACCAGTCGCGGTCGGTCGCGAAACGATAGAAGCCGCCCTCGTACTCGTCTAACAGGTTCGCGCTGACGGCGTCGTACGATCGTAGCGCCATCTCCCGGTCGCGTTTGAGCGCGAACTCGAGGGCGTCGGGCAGTGGGAACTTCGGCTCCTGACCCCAGCCACCGGCGGTCTCGTCGTACGTTTCTGAGAGCTGGCCCAGCATGGCCTGTTCGATCTCCGGGGTTAGTTCGCCTGCCGGCGGGTTGTCCTCTCGCAGCGGGCGTGGCACGCGTGCCGCACCGCTGCCTTTGGTCTGCCACATCGTCCGGACGCTGTCTAAGACCTGGCGCATTCCATCAGGACCGAGATAGCCCGCACCCGTCAGGACCTCGCCGTTGGGCGCGAGAAAGACCGTCGAGGGGAACCCGCCCATGTTGTATCGATCGCGGACGCGCGGATGCCGGTCGACGTCGACTCGCACGGGTACGAAACTGTCGTTGACGTTGGCCGCGATGCGAGGCTCCGCGTAGGTTTCGGCGTCCATCTCGTGGCAGTGATCGCACCACGTCGCAGTCAGCGAGAGCAACACGGGGATGTCGGCGTCCGTCGCCTCGTCGAAGGCCGCCTGGCCCCACTCGCGCCACTCGACGCGCGTTGGATCGTCCATATCGGAGCGACGTGAGTCGCCGGGGTAAGCCCTTCGTTCGCTTTTACTCCGGCGTATGCTCGAGCCAGGGCATCAGATCGGGGCCTCGAGTCGCAGTGGCACCGCTACTGTGACGAGAGTAAAGGACTTTCACCCTTCGGCGGCTAGGGCGTGATATGCTTCGGTGGATCTTCGCGCTGTTGCTCATCCCGTTTCTCGACGCCGTGTTACTCGCGGTCGTCGTCAGCCAGACGAGCTACATCGGCTGGGTCGGGATGGTGCTGCTGGTCGTCCTGACTGGACTGGTGGGGATGCTCCTCGTGCGGGCCGAAGGGCGACGAACGATCCGGAAGATGCAGCGGTCGATGGTACGTGGCGAGCCGCCGACCAACGAACTGCTCGACGGCGGCTTGCTGATCGCCGCCGGTGCGTTCTTGCTGACGCCCGGGCTGGTGACTGACGCCATCGGCTTCCTGCTCGCCGTGCCCGTGACGCGGGTCCCGATCCGCGCAGTGCTCAAACGCTACGTGATCGTCCCCTACGCGGACAAAAAGACCGGCGGGTTCGCCAGCGGCAACGTCTGGACGTTCGGCTTCCCCAACCAAGAGACGGCTCGAGAACAACCCGGCTCGGCCGACGATGGAACCTACGACCTCGGCGACGACGACTACACCGTCGACGGCGACGGCAGCGAGGACTCCTACACGATCGAGTTCGGCGACGAGCGTACGGACGATCGAGACGACGACCCCTTTGCCCGGTAGCGGTTCGCATGGGGATTTCAGAAAGAAACGCTTAAACGTTCCACCGAGCAACTACTGAATGCGAAGAAGGCGACGCGGGCCAATAGCTCAATTAGGTTGAGCGCCACTCTGATAAGGTGGAGGCTCTCGGTTCAAATCCGAGTTGGCCCATACTTCTCCGACGAACAACTTCGTAAGCCGCGCATATAGATTCAGACGTCGTCACGTCTCTTGCTGGCCGAGTTCACGATCGGCAGATGCATGTTATAATGGGGATGGAACGATCGGTTTCGGTGGACGACGCCATCCGCCGTCGGAAATCAGAATCGGCTGTGACGATCGCTCAATTACAGGACGAGCAGCGTCAGTAACGGTTCACGTGAGACGAGCAAGACGACGTTGTTACTCGCGAAGAGGGCGTAGAGACCCACCATGAGAGCCACGAACCCGGTATCGAGTGGCCTCGAGAGCAGGTGACCGATGCCGATCACGAACGCAGCGTAACCGACGGCAGCGATGACGACGCCGACGAGTCCGAAGAGGTCGTGTAGAAAGACCGTGACGGGGTTCAGTTCGTCTGCGTATGGAACCGTGAAAAAGAGAAGCGTTGCGACGAGATCGACGAACCAGACGCCGACGAACGCAGCCCGAAGTCCGAGGGTCCCCGGCGGATCTACTCTGTTCTCGAGGTCGGAGACACCGATCATACTGGTCCACAGGCACCAGCGAGAATAGACGTGCTACTTGCGAATTATGGTCGTGCTACCTGTTCCCGTGATGGTCGTCAACATGGGCTACTGGTAGGCCTGCAGTCCGGTCAGGGCTTCGCCGAGGATCAGCGTGTGGATGTCGTGGGTACCCTCGTATGTGTAGACCGTCTCGAGGTTCGCTACATGGCGCATCGGCGAGTAGTCGGTCGTGATGCCGTTGCCGCCGAGCATCTCGCGGGCGACGCGGGACTGTTCGCGGGCCATGCGGACGTTGTTGCGCTTGGCCATCGAGACGTGTTGTGGCCGGAGGTCGCCGCGTTCTTTGAGCTCAGCCAGACGGTAGGCAAGCAGCTGGCCGAGCGTGATCTGGGTGGCCATCTCCGCGAGTTTCCCCTGTTGGAGCTGAAATCGGCCGATCGGACCGCCGAACTGCTCGCGCTCGGTGGCATAGTCGCGGGCGGCCTCGAAACAGTCCCGTGCTGCACCGACCGCGCCCCAAGCGATGCCGTACCGGGCCTGCGTGAGACAGGACAGCGGTCCCTTCATTCCGGAGACGCCGGGTAAGACGTTCTCCTCGGGGACGGAGACGTCGTTCAGGCTGATCTCACCCGTGATCGACGCGCGCATCGAGAGTTTGCCGTCGATTTCGGGCGTCGTGACGCCGTCGCGGTCGGTCTCGACGAGAAAGCCACGGACGGGGTCGTCGTCGGCCGACCGGTCGCGCGCCCAGACGAGGGCGACGTCGGCGATCGGGGCGTTGGTGATCCACGTCTTCGACCCGTTCAGCACGTAGCCGTCGCCATCACCGTCGCGTTCGGCGTGGGTCTCCATCGCCGCTGGGTTCGATCCGTGTTCGGGTTCAGTCAGCCCGAAACAACCGACTGCCTCGCCCTCCCCCAGCGCCGGCAGCCACTTGGCCTTTTGCGCGTCGCTGCCGTAGGCGTGGATCGGATACATCACGAGCGCACCCTGGACCGATGCCATCGAGCGGATCCCGGAGTCGCCGGCCTCGAGTTCTTGCATCAGTAAGCCGTACGCCGTCTCGGAGACGTTCGGCGAGCCGTAGCCCTCGAGGTTCGGCGCGTAAAACCCCAGTTCGCCCATCTTCGGGATGAGTTCCGTCGGGAACGTCCCGTTCTCGAAGTGGTCGCCGATGTCGGGTCGCACGTGGTCCGCGACGAACTCACGCGCCGTCTCGCAGATCAGTTGCTCTTCCTGCCCGAGGTCGGCCTCGAGCTGTACGAAATCCAGCATACGTGGTACGTCCCGAATGAGAGGTATAGGCATTCGGATCGGTGCCACGGGTGACGTTCACAATGTTTGTGGAGTCCGCCAGTGAGGATAGCTGCGATGGGGTGGGCGACCAGCATATACCCCACTAGTTAGGCACAGTATTCGTTTTCGTGTCTCGAGTACGGGTGTCTGCCGTTCGAGACAGCGAGCGGCACCCACCAAGGGGGCACGCGTGGAACGACGACAAAGTCGACGGTTCCCCTCGATCACATCCCCCGAACCGGACGCGTGCCGGACAGGTGGTCCGAGATCCACCGTCTGTCCGACCATCCCTTCTACACCGGCAGCGAACCACGAGACGATCGAACGGCCGCAGTACCGGTGAGCGATGGGGTAATGCGGGTGCTTTTTGTCGCCCCTGCGCAAGGGTGACGTATGTCTCTGGAGCCGAGCGCCGACCCGGCCGCCGACCGGCGAGCGAACTACGACTACCGGAGCGACAACGTCGACCGCCCGGCACTGGTCGCAGACCTCGAGCGAGAGGTCGACTGCGAGATCCGGGCCGACTCCTACTCTCGCGAACTGTACGCGACCGACGCGAGCGCCTACGAAGTGACGCCGATCGCCGTCGCCTTCCCCGAATCGACGGCCGATGTCGCGGGGATCGTCGAGTACTGTGCCGAACGCGAGATCCCGGTGCTCCCGCGGGGTGGCGGGACAAGTCTCGCCGGCCAGACGGTCAACCGGGCCGTCGTGTTGGATTTTACCCGGCATATGAACGAGATCCGCGCGATCGATCCCGACGGCCGCACCGCCACGGTCCAGTCCGGGACGATCGTCGGTACGCTGAACGAGGCGCTGGCTCCCCACGACCTCAAGTTCGCACCCGACCCTGCGTGGCGTGACAAAAGTGCCATCGGCGGTGCGATCGGCAACAACTCGACCGGCGCACACTCCCTGAAATACGGCAAGACCGACGCCTACATCGAGGAAGTCGAAGCCGTCCTCGCCGACGGCACCGTCACCCGTTTCGGCGAGGTAACCGTCGATGAAATCAGCGAGCGAGCCGATCCCGACGGCGACCTCGAGGCGCGGATCTACGCCGAAGTCGAGCGGATTCTCGAGGAAGATGCAGACCGCATCGAGGAAGCGTATCCCGATCTCAAGCGCAACGTCTCGGGCTACAATCTCGATCGGCTCGTCGCTGAGGCTCGAGGCGACGACCTGCCCGGCGGCGAAGCAACCGGCGAGGCTGGCACCGTCAACCTCGCGCGCCTGCTGGCCGGCAGCGAAGGGACCCTGGCGATCGTCACCGAGGCGACGCTCGCGCTTGAGCCGGTCCCCGAGACGAAGGCCGTTACCTTGCTGTGTTATCCCGATCTCCACACCGCAATGTGCGACGTCGAACCGATCCTCGACCACGACCCTGCGGCGGTCGAAGTGCTCGACGACGTCTTGATCGACCTCGCGCGCGACACCGCGGAGTTCGGTCCCGTCACGGAGATCCTGCCCGAGGGAACGAACGCCGTCCTCCTCGTCGAGTTCTACGCCGAGGATGCCGCCCACGGGAAAGAGCAGGTCGCCGGCTTGCTCGCCGACCGGGTGCCGTCGGCGACACCCGCCGGCGAGCCGGCCGCCAATGTGCCACACAGCGACGCCGAAACGCGCGCGCTCGAGGCGCTCGAGGCCTACGACAAGGCCGAACGCGCGAAGCTCTGGAAGCTCCGCAAGTCCGGGCTCCCGATTTTGCTCTCGCGGACGACCGACGCGAAGCATATCTCCTTTATCGAGGACACTGCGATCCCGCCGGCACAGCTCCCCGAGTTCGTGGAGGGGTTCGAGGAGATCCTCGAGGCTCACGACACCTATGCCACGTTCTATGCCCACGCCGGCCCTGGCGTGCTTCACGTCCGGCCGCTCGTGAACACGAAGACGGAGGTCGGCCTCGAGCAACTGCACGGCATCGCCGACGACGTGACGGACCTCGTGGTCGAACTCGGTGGCTCGGTCTCGGGCGAACACGGCGACGGTCGCGCACGCACGCAATGGAATCACAAGCTCTACGGCGACGAACTCTGGGAAACGTTCCAGGATCTCAAGACTGTCTTCGACCCTGACTGGCTGCTCAATCCCGGGCAGGTCGTCTTCCGCGAGGACGATCCGACGGACCTGCGCGAACACCTGCGGTTCGACCCCGACTACGACTTCGAGGCGGGGTTCGAGCCTGCTCTCCAGTGGGACAACGACAACGGCATGCAGGGCATGGTCGAACTCTGTCACGGCTGTGGCGGCTGTCGCGGCGAGCAGTCGACCACCGGCGGCGTGATGTGTCCGACCTACCGGGCCAGCCGCGAGGAGATCACGGCGACCCGCGGTCGGGCGAACGCGCTCCGACAGGCCATGAGCGGCGACGTCGATCCCGACGAAGCCGTCTCCGACGAGTTCGTCGAGGAGGTGATGGACCTCTGTATCGGCTGCAAGGGCTGTGCTATCGACTGTCCGAGCGAGGTCGACATGGCGAAGCTCAAAGCCGAGGTCACCCACGAGTACCACCAGCGCAACGGCACGACGCTCCGCGACCGGCTCTTCGCCAACGTCGCGACGCTCTCGAAGTGGGGGAGTCGACTCGCACCCGTCTCCAACGTCGCGTCGAAGGTGCCGGGTGCCCGCAAGGTACTCGAGGCCACCGTCGGGATCGATGCGAGCCGGTCGCTGCCGACGTTCCACGCCGAGACGTTCCGCGACTGGTTCCAGGAGCGTGGCGGTGCACGCGTTGCCGAGGCCGACGCCGAGCACAAGGTCGTCCTCTACCCCGACACCTACACCAACTACAGTCATCCCGAGGCCGGGAAAGCGGCCGTCCGCGTCCTCGAGGCCGCGGGCGTCCACGTTACCGTCCCCGACGACCTGGGCGATACCGGACGACCGGCGTTCTCGAAGGGCTTTCTCGAGAAAGCGCGGACGGCGGCCCGTGAGAACGTGACCGCACTCGCACCACGGGTCAAGACTGGCTGGGATGTGGTCGTGATCGAGCCCTCCGATGCGGTCATGTTCCAGTCGGATTACCTCGATCTGCTCACGTCCGACGCGGCCGAAACAGTCGCCGACGCCACCTACGGTATCTGTGAATACATCGATACGTTCCGGCTGGACGAGGCCATCGACTTCGATCCTGCGGCGGTCCAGCAGCACCTCGTCTACCACGGCCACTGCCACCAGAAATCGGTCGCGAAGGACCACCACGCCGTCGGCGTGCTTCGACGGGCGGGCTACGCCGTCGACCCGCTCGATTCGGGTTGCTGTGGGATGGCCGGCTCCTTCGGCTACGAGGCCGAACACGCCTCGATGAGCGACGCCATCGCCTCGATCCTCTACGAGCAGGTCGCAGACAGCGACGGCGACCGCGTCGTCGCGCCGGGTGCCTCCTGTCGGACCCAACTCGAGCACCGCTCCGGTGCACCCGAGGAGCCACCGACACCGATCGAAGTCGTGGCGGAAGCGCTCGAGCGGCCACAGTAGCACCGTCACTCCGACGGCAGCATCGCTCGAGAGCGCAGGGTGGACGCCGCGTCATCGACGACACACCTCGCTCGAGGGGCGAAATCATTTATTATCGTCGTCGACCAATGGGGAGACGCTTCCGGAATCGGAAGTCCCTGTGTGGGGGTCGAATGGTAACAGGTGGTCGGTCCCCACACATGGCGCACCTTGCGGTGCAACCCGTCTGTTGGAGCGCGGATTTAAAGAGACTATTCCAAAAGGATTTGGTATATATTGACTACATACATGTACTGGCCGCCCCTGCCGAGCGAACGGCCGCGTGAAGTGATCACGGACGGTGTCACAGACGTTAGTTACCAACCAGATCCTCGTAGCGGGCACCCGTCTGTTTCAGCGTCTCGGTCGAGTAGAGTCGCTCGTGGTTAACGGGGAGGTAGTCGGCCGCGAGTTCGTCGATTTTCTCGTCGACGGCCTCGGGATCGCGGCCGTGAATCATCGTAAACAGGTTGTACGACCACTCCTGCTCGGGCCTGCGCGGCCGGTGATAACACAGCGTCACGTAGGGCAAGCCACCCGCGCGCTCGCCCCACTCGTCGAGCCGGTCGGCGGGGACGTCCCAGACGACCATACAGTTAGCGTCGAAGCCGGTCACGACGTGGTTGATGATACAGCCGATCCGTTTGATACAGCCGTTTGCGAGCAGCCGGGAAACGGCCTCGAGCACGTCCTCAATTGGGTAGCCGATGTTCTCGGAAATGTCCTGATACGGCGTCGCCGAGAGCGGAAAGCCGTCCTGAATCTCGAGCAAGAGATCCGCCTCGAGTGCGGAGAGATCGCCCGTCGCCGACTCGCTGATCCGGGTGGCCGAGGAGTCGGTGCGATCTTCGAGGGACTCGCGTGCGAACCGATCGCTGTTGACGACGGGGAACTCGAGGTCGATGTAGTAGTCGGTCAGCATCGGCAGGTTGAGGACCTCACAGCCGGTCTCGGCCTCGATCTCGGCGAGAATCTCGTCGCGTCGCTCCTGTGAGCCGGCGGTGACGACGAACCACATGTTCCACTCGTGGTCGCGGGCGTAGTTGTGGTTGACCTGCCGGTAGTCGTTGATCGTCGCCGCGACCTCGTCGAAGCGATCTTCGGGTGCCTGGACGGCGGCGAGCGTCGACGAGCCGATCACGGGCGGGTTGAGGACGGCACCGAACCGGCGGACGATTCCCGCTTCCTTGAGCGCGCGAACGCGTTCGACTGCGTCTGTCTCGTCGATCCCGAGGTCGGCAGCGAGCTGACGGAACGGCCGTTCCTCGACCGGGAAGCCGCTCTGATAGCCGTCGATCAGCGCTGCGTCCACGTCGTCGATGGCCTCACGCCAGTTCCCCGACAGGGTACTCATTGGCCGTCCTAGGGAGACGGCCACTGTATTGGTTTCGGGACTCCCCGGACGACGACATCACAGTTGGATTCTCAGGATGCCGTTTCGCTGCCGGGCGAACACCCGCCATTTGACCCGGTCAAAATATACTGCTGGTCAACACGGTTTACACACCGCGTACACTCGAGGCGTGAGCGGGGGCGCGAGCGGGTGTACACGGACTGTTTCCCGGCAGGGTACAGGAAACGCGGGGTTTTTGCGCCATCCCTCCCAACGGCCGCACATGGCGAAGGCATCCCAGACGTTCGGCGAATGGCCGTTGAAACGCCTGCTGACGGAGGTCATCGGGTCGGGTCCCAAGTCGGCTGACGACATGAGCCACGCGCAGGCTCGCGAGGCGTTCCAGCGGATTCTGGCGGGCGAGCCCGAGGACACCACTCTCGGTGCGTTCTGGCTGGCCAACCGCTGGAAGCGCAACAACCCCGCGGAGCTTTCGGCCTACACCGACGTCATGCGCGAGGAGTCGGTCGTCACCGCAGAGCCCGAGTGTGATCCGGTCGACTGCGGCGCGAACTACGACGGGAAGGACACGTCCGCCATCCTCGGCGTCGGTGCCGGCGTCGTCGCCGCCGCCGCGGGCACGCCGGTCGTCGTCCACTCCGGCGACTACGTCCCCTCCCAGAAGGCGACGGCGTACAAACACGTCCTTGACGAACTCGGCGTCCGAACCGAACTCGAGCCCACGGAAAGCGCCGACATGGTCGACGAAACTGGCTTCGGCTTCTACTATCAGCCCGCGTTCAACCCCGGTATCCACGACCTCTTCGACCGGCGCGACGAGATGGGCGTCCGAACCTTCGTCAACACGATCGAGACCGTCGCCAACCCGGCGAACGCCGACGTTCACCTGGGCTCGTTCTATCACCTCGCGTTCGCGAAGAAGCTGACCGATCTCATCAAGGAAAGCGACCGACTCGACTACTCCCGCGCGATCTTCTTCCAGGGGATGGAAGGCTACGACGACATCCGCCCCGGCTACACGAAGGTGGCCGAGTGGGACGAGAAGGGAGCCGATGGCGACGAATCCTTCGACGACTACGAGATCGAGACTGCCGAGTACGGCATGGCAATGGAACGCGAGGACCTCGCCGTCGATGACGTGGCAGCCGACTCCGCGGCGATCACCGAAGCCGTCCTCGCCGGCGAGCGCGAGGACCACTTCGCCGATGCGATCGCGCTCAACGGCGCGTTCCGGATGTACGCCCGCCAGGACGTCGACAGCCTAGACGACGGCCTCGAGCAGGCCCGCGAGGTCATCGCCGACGGCAGCGCGCAAGCTGTCCTCGAGGAGCTACAGGCGTACTGAGCGGTCGACGAGACCGGGACGTCCGGGACGTCGTCTCTGTTTTCCGTCGTCGCTGCCTGAAACGGCGTGTCACCCAGCGCCCCACCACGGGCCGAAAAACGACAGTAACCTTTTGCGAACGGCCCGACACGTGAGCACATGCAACTCGATTCGATTCGGGTCCTCGATCTGACCCGCCTCCTCCCGGGGCCGTACGCGACGCAACTGCTCGCCGACGCGGGTGCTGACGTGATAAAAGTCGAGGACACAGGGACGGGCGACTACGCCCGACATATGCCGCCGATGACCGACCGTGATGTCGGCGCGCTGTTCGACAGCGTCAATCGCGGCAAGCGAAGCGTCGCACTCGATCTCAAATCCCAGGCGGGCCGGACCGCGTTCTACCGGCTGGTCGAAGACGCTGATGTCGTCTTCGAGGGGTTCCGACCAGGCGTCGCCGACCGCCTCGAGATCGATTACGAGACGCTGACCGAGTACAACGACGAGCTGGTCTACTGCTCGCTGTCGGGCTACGGCCAGACTGGGCCCTACGCCGAGCGCGCGGGCCACGACCTCAACTACGTCGGCGTTTCCGGACTGCTCGATATGACCCGGGAAGGCGAGTCGGCACCGCCGCAAATTCCGGGCTACCAGATCAGCGACTTCGGCGGCGGTCTGTTCGCAGCGTTCAGCATCGTCGGCGGCCTGCTCTCGCGCGAACTCGGCAACGGCGGGGAGTACATCGACATCGCCATGACCGACGTGGTCGCCTCCTTCTCGCAGGCACTCTCCTACGAAGCGCTGACCGGCGACGATCCCCGCCCCGGCGAGACGCCACTCACCGGCGCGGTGCCCTGGTACGATATCTACGAGACCGAAGACGGCCGATACGTGACGTTCGCGGCACTCGAGGAGAAGTTCTGGACCACGTTCTGTGAGGAAGTCGGCCGCGAGGACCTGCTGGATGTCCACGGCAGCGACGACCCGGCCGAACTGGAAGCGATCCGCGAGGAACTCGAGGCCCTGTTCGCGAGTCGGTCGCGAGACGAGTGGCTCGAGACGCTGAGCGACGAGACGGTCGTCGGCCCGGTGTATACGCCAGCCGAAGCCCTGGAGCACCCACAGTTCGAAGCCCGCGGACTGGTCGAGCGACCGGACGATGCACCGCCACGAGTCGGGTTTCCGGCAGCGGGACCGGACGCACCCGAAAGCGACGACGAGTCGCTTCCGGCCCACGGCGAGCACACTGATGAACTGCTCGCGTCGGTGGGCTACGACGAAGCACAGCGAGCCGAGCTGCGCGATGCGGGCATCATTCGCTGATCCGCTCGAGCGGCCTCGAGTAGCGGCTTCAGTCGAGCAGCCGCGACCGGGAATACTGTTATGTCAGCCGTCCGCAAACCGTGGTTGTAATGAGACGCGGACAGGACGGTCCCGACACGCACCGCCCCACGACGGAACGACCACCGGCGACGACCGGCCGAACGGTCGAGGGACGCTACGATGCCGACTAAATCACTCGCGGAACTCGAGGCGATGGTCGGCGACTCGCGAGTTACAACGGAGGCGTTCCGCCTCGAGGCCGGCAAGGTCGAGGAGTTCGCACGCGCGATCGCGGCCGACGACCCGCTCTTTCGCGACGCGACAGTCGCTGCGACGCGGGGCTACGACCGTGTGCCCGCACCGCTGACCTACAGCCAGGTCAGTCGATTTCCGCGGCATACGCCCGATGACATCGAGGGCACCGGCTTCGACCTCGGCTTCCGGCCGGCATACGTCCTCCACGGCGAACAGGGTTATGAGTACGAGCGCCCGCTGTTCGTCGGCGACGTCCTCGAAGGAACGACCACCCTTACGAACGTCTTCCAGCGCGAGGGGGACCGCGCGGGGACGATGACCGTCGCCCACTTCGAGACCGAATACCGGGATCAGCACGACGATCTCGTGCTCACCGAACGGACCAGCATGCTCGAGACTGAGGTGGCGGTCGGTGACGAGAGCGCAGCGGCCGACACGGCTGCGCCAAACGGTGGGACCGTCACAGCCGACAGCGACGGTCCGTCCCCGACCGGCGTCGGATGCGAACGGGTCAGTTCGATCGACGATCTCGCGGTCGGCGACAGCGGCCCGACGGTCGTCGTCGGCGACCTCGAGCGTCGGCACTTCGTCAGGTACGCGGGCGCGAGCGGCGACTTCAATCCGATCCACTACGACGAGCCGTACGCGACGGCTGCGGGCAACGAGCGTGTCTTCGGCCAGGGGATGTTGACAGCCGGCATCACGTCCCGCGTCGTCACCCGCTGGTTCGACCTGCGGGACGTCACGCGCTTCGACATCCGGTTTCGGTCACGGGTCTTTCCCGGTGACACCGTCGTCGCGACGGGCGAGATCGACGAGATCGACCCCGACGCTGGCACGGTCGAGACGACACTCGAGGCGCGGACGGCTGCAGGCAAGACGCTGCTAACCGGCTCGGCGACGGCCCGCCTTTCAGACAGGGACTAAGCAGACTGTTGACCGGAACTTTGCCGGTCACAACCCAGCTCCACTGGAACCCGGACTACGATCCGGCCGGCTCCCGGGCTCGAGCAGTTGGCCTCATGCACCCGGGTTCTCGTCGTCGACCAGCGCCACGTTCGCCAGTCGGTCGCCGGCGGTCACGGTCGCTTCCCGGGTGAGCGTATAGAGCAGGCCGTCGCGGTCGACGCACGGCTCGTGGAGCGGCTCGTACGTCGTTGGATGATAGACGGTCCCGACCGACGTCCCTGCCTCGACCACGTCGCCCACCTCGAGCGTCGGGTTCGGCCGGAACAGCCCGGAATCGGTGGCGGTGACCTGCCCGGCGTGGTTCCGGCCGACGGTCTGATCGCGTGTAGGAACCGCACCAGGGAAGAGATCGAGATGGCGACAGACGTCGAGGAGGCCCGTGACGCCCTCGGCGACGACGTCCTCGAGGATCTGCTTGTTGTGGCCGAGTTCGGGCGTGATCGCGGGGGCCCCCTCCTCGGCGACGGTGACCCGGAGCTTGCCGTCGAAATCCCGCCGGGACCACGCGTCTGGCGCATCGTCGCCCGTCCGTTCGGCCACCAGGAGGTCGGTCCCGAAGGCTTCGGCGAGCGCCCGGGACCGGTCGTCACCTGCCCGATAGACGACGTGAGGGAGCATGTCGGGGCTGCCCGTGTGGAGGTCGACGACGGCGTCGGCCGCCGTGACGTACTCCCAGAGGCGGGCGGCCATCCGCTGGTGGAGACTGCCGTCGGCGTCGCCCGGCCAGACCCGGTTCATGTTTGGGTTGATGCTGTCGAACGGCTCCGGCGTCGTGTAAGAGACCCGGTCAAACGTCAACGGGTTCGCGACGGGGACGGCGATTACGGTCCCCGACAGCGACTCGAGGGGAAGGCGCTCGTGAAACCGGCGGAGCAGTTCCGTTCCGTTGATTTCGCGGCCATGCTGGGCCGCCTGCACGTACAGCGTCGGCCCGGGGTCGGCGCCCCGATAGGTGTGGACCGTCGTCGTCAGTTCCACGCCCGACGGCAGTCGAGCGAGCGTGACCTGGGCTGCCGTGTGCGTGCCGTCGCTCATGGCCGGTCGTTCCACGGCCGGGGGTATGTACCTGCGGCCGCGAGTTGACGGCGCCCCACTCCCACCGCGCCGGCGACCGCGACGCGAGACCACTATCGTTTTCAGTCGTCCCGTCGACCCCGACGTATGGGAGACGTTACTGCGACCCTGCACACGAACAAAGGTGACATCGAGGTCGAACTCTACGACGAACGCGCGCCGCGGACCGTCGACAACTTCGTCGGCCTCGCGACCGGTGGCAAGACCTGGACCGACCCTGAGACCGGCGAGGAAATCGAAGGCGAGCCGCTGTACGACGACGTTGCCTTCCACCGCGTCATCGAGGACTTCATGATTCAGGGCGGCGACCCGACCGAAACCGGCCGCGGCGGCCCCGGCTATGAGTTCGACGACGAGTTCCACGACGAACTGCGCCACGACGACGAGGGCATCCTGAGCATGGCCAACTCCGGGCCCGACACCAACGGCTCGCAGTTCTTCATCACGCTCGACGCCCAGCCCCACCTCGACGGCCGCCACTCCGTCTTCGGCAAGGTCACTGATGGAATGGACGTCGTCCACGAGATCGGCAGCGTCGACACCGACGCCAACGACCGTCCGCGAGAAGACGTAGTCCTCGAGTCCGTCTCGGTCGACTACGAGTAACTACCGAACCCGCTGTTTTGTCGCTGGAATAACCGTCGGCGAACCGTTCAACCCGTCGAAGCCGCGCGCACCGAGGGGATAGTCGGCACACGTCTTTAGGTCCGCGGTAGCATACCGCGCGTATGGACTGGACAGCCGACGACATTTCCGATCAGGAGGGGCGCCGAATCGTCGTCACGGGCGCGAACAGCGGCATCGGCCTCGAGGCAACCCGGGAACTCGCACGCAACGGTGCGACGGTGATTATGGCCTGCCGAAGCGTCGACCGCGGCGAGGAGGCGGCGAACGATATTTGTGCTGATATCCCCGACGCCGACCTGCGTGTCGAGGCGTGCGATCTGGGCAGCCTCGAGTCGATCCACGCCTTTGCCGACCGACTCGGCGACACGGACCTCGACGTCCTGATCAACAACGCTGGCGTCATGGCGATCCCGCGTTCGGAGACCGCGGACGGCTTCGAGGCCCAGTTCGGCGTCAACCACCTCGGCCATTTCGCGCTTACTGGGCTGCTGCTCGAGAACTTCCACCCCCACGACGCGTCCGAGTCGCGGATCGTCACCGTCTCGAGCGGCGTTCACGAGCGCGGCGAGATCGATTTCGGCGATCTCCAGCACGAGCAGTCCTACGACCCGTGGGACGCCTACGCCCAGTCGAAACTGGCGAACGTGTTGTTCGCGTACGAACTCGAGCGCCGGCTGCTGACGGCGGCTGCGACCGCCAAGAGCATCGCCGTCCATCCGGGCTATGCGAACACGCAGTTGCAGTTTCGGGGCCCCGAGCAGCGTGGCAGCCGCCTCTGGAAGACCGCGATGTGGATGATGAACACGGTCCTGGCCCAGCCGGCCGCGATGGGCGCGCTCCCGACGCTGTACGCCGCGACCGCGCCCGAGGCCGAGGGTGGCGCGTACTACGGCCCCGGCGGCGTCATGAACATGCGCGGCACGCCTGAACGCCAGGCCTCCTCGGATCGCTCCTACGACGAAGGGACGGCGCGTCGGCTGTGGGCCGTCTCGAGCGACCTGACTGGCGTCACCTACGACCTGCCGGAACCGAAAGCCGAGGTGTCGGCGTAGGGCCGCGCCCGCTCCGCTCGCACCAACCGTAACGCGAAAGACGGCTCGGTCGAAGTATGACACAATGAGCGACGACGGCATTCAACGCGCCAGCGACGTCGGCTCGAGCGACGCACCGCCGGTCGAAGAGAAGCCATACAAGATCATCTTCGAGGCCAACAAGTGCTTCGGCGCGGGCAAGTGTGCCGAAGTCAGCGACAACTGGGAGATGTCCATCGCCTCCGGCATGGCTCAACCGGCGGAATACTTTATCGGCGAGGAGGATCTCGAGCACAACGTCCGTGCCGCGGAGGTCTGTCCAGCGAAGAAAGACGACGGCTGTATCCACGTCGTCGACCGCCGCACCGACGAGGAGATCGCACCCGATCCTCACGGCGACGGCACGCTGAGCGTCGACTGGTGAGTCTCGGCTCGAGCGCACACCGAAACGCACATCCCCACCCCGGGACAACGACTGACTGCCTTCTGTGCGAGGGTAGCCAAGCAGGCCAACGGCGGTGGGCTTAAGACCCGCTCCTGTAGAGGTCCCTGGGTTCAAATCCCAGCCCTCGCATGTCGCCGCGAACAGTTCGTGAGCGGCGACTGCGGTAGTTGGAATTTGAATCAGACCGAGGTTCTGCGAACGACGTGAGCAGGTTCTCGAGCGTGGTTCACATCCCTCCCTTGCAACGTATTTCGAGGAGTCCTCGAGCGACAGCGATCGAACCGTTGCCGATGAGCGACCGATATTGGCCCCGGCTGTCGCTGCAGCTGTATCGCGTTTGCCATCGATCTGCGACCCGATCCTGAAACGGATGGTTGAGAGCCCTCAACTCGGGAGGCGGCCGGCCCGCTCGAGCACAGCGAGGACGACGATCGTGGCACCGAGGCAAAGCGCGGCGGTGGCAAACACCGAGTCGTAGGCGTAGCCGCGCTCGAGGAACAGGCCGACGACCCACGACCCGACCGACTGTGTGAGCATCCAGACGGAGCTGAACACGGCGTAGGCGCTGCCACGCGTCGAATCGGGGAGCGTATCGAGGAGGTACGTGTCCGCGGCCGGAAACAGCGCGTGGACGACGAACCCGAGAAGGGCGGTGAGCACGACCAGCGCGAACAGGCCCTCGACGAGCGTCAGCGCGGCCAGACACGCGGCGAACGTCCCGACGATGCCGAGCAGATACGGGACGTGCGGGAACCGGTCGGCCAGATCCCCGCCGACGTAAAACGCCGGCACACCGGCGGCGAAGACGAGCGTGAGCATCGTTCCCGCGGTCCGGTCGGAGAGCCCCTTCGATTGCATGTAGAGTTCGTAGAAGTTGAACACGCCTTGCCAGACGAACACGGCCGCACCGACGAGTGCCAGCGCGGTGACGATGATACGCCACTCCGAGAGTGCGCCGGCGACGAACTTCCGATCCGCACGCCCTGCCGTCGGCATCTCGGTTCCTTTCGCAGCGAGCCAGGTGTAGGCCGTCCCGAGCGCCGCGCCAGCGGCGATCACCCACAGCGCGAGCCGCCAGTCGATGAGCAACGAGAGCGCGACGAACGGCGCGGCGATCACCGCGGCGAGCTGGCTGGCCGCCCCGTGGATGCCCATGACGCGGCCGACGCGGGACGGATAGAGTTCGCTCAGGAGTGGGTTCGCCGAGACGAAGTAGATGCCGGAGGCGACGCCCATGAGAAAGGCGCCGGCCATGAGATGCGGAACCGTCGTCGCGGTCGCGGCGAACGCCGAGGAGGCTGCGAGTACGATACCAGAAGCGACGACGACGCGGTGTCTCGGGACCTTCGTGAGCACCCACCCGGTCGGGAGTCGAAGGGACGCGCTCCCGACCCACACCAGCGTCGCGATGAGCCCGGCGGTCGCCTCGCCGATCGCGAACTCGGCGATGAACACGTCCAGCAGCGGCGCAAAAACGATCCGGGCGAGATTGAGCAGAAAGACGAGGCCACAGAGAGACCCGAAGAGGCGAGCGCGGGACACGTACGGTATTGCTGGCAGCGGCTATCAAACGTTGCGAAACCGGCGAGCCGTCGCGAACGGAATCAGCGAGCCGCTGGGACGCGTCGGCGATAATCGACCCGTGTCGTCGCCCGGCTTTCGACCTCAGAACGGGTACTCGCGCGGCTCGTGTTGAACCGAGCGCCACTTGGTCGTCGTCACTTCCTCGAGGATCTGCTCGCCGTTGTACCGACCGATGCCGGACTGTTTCATCCCGCCGAAGGGGACGTGGGGCTCGTCGTTAACCGGCTGGTCGTTGATGTGAATCATTCCCGTGTCGATCCCATCGGCGATCCGTCGGGCCTGCTCGAGATCTTCGCTGTGAACGGACCCCGAGAGCCCGTGGATCGTGTCGTTAGCGAGGGCGATCGCCTCGTCGACGCTCGAGAAAGGGATCACCGGCGCGACGGGGCCGAAGTGTTCGTTACAGGCCGCGGCCATGTCGTTGTCGACGTTCGAGAGAACGGTCGGGTCGACGACGAGACCGTCGTGCTCACCGCCGGTCTCGACGGTCGCACCGTCGTCGACCGACCCCTCGACGTACTCGAGGATCTGGTCACGCTGGCCCTCGTCGATGATGGGGCCGACGATCGTCTCCTCGTCTCGCGGGTCGCCGGTCGGCAGCGAGGCAGCCCGGTCGGCGAGCGCGTCGACGTAGTCGTCGTAGACGTCCTCGTGGACGAGGTGACGGTTGATCGAGATGCAGATCTGGCCCTGATGGAGGAAGGAACCGAAAACGCCGCCGTCGACGGCCCGCTCGAGGTCGGCATCGTCGGTGACGACGTGGACATTGTTCCCGCCGAGCTCGAGGGCCGGCAGCGCGCAGGTGCTGGCAGCCTGCTCGGCGACGCGCTGGCCGACCTCGGTCGAGCCGGTGAAGGCGATGACGCGGGGAATCTCGTGGCCGGCAACCGCATCGCCGATCTCGGAGCCGCGGCCGGGGACGACGTTGATGAGCCCCTCCGGAACGCCGGCTGCCTCGAAGATCCGTGCGAGGAGCAGCCCGCCCGTGATCGGCGTGTTCGAGGCCGGCTTGAGGACGACCGCGTTGCCGGCGGCGATCGCCGGTGCGACCGCTCGCATCGAGAGGTGCAACGGGAAGTTCCACGGCGAGATGACGCCGACGACGCCGACGGGCACCCGCTCAGCGACGTTCTCCTTGCCCGGCGTGATCGACTCCATGTGCTGGCCGTCCATTCGGAACGGGTAGCTCGCCGCCTGCTGCATGATGCCGCGGGCGGTCCCGAGTTCGATCTCGCACTTGACCTGCGTGCTGCCGGACTCGACGGCCAGCAACTCGGCGATCTCCGCGCGGTGATCGCCGACGAACTCGAGGGCGGCGGTGATCGCGCCCGCTCGAGCCTGCGGGGGCTGGGCGGACCACTGTTCCTGTGCCTCGGCTGCGGCCTCGTAGGCCGCGTCGACGTCATCCTCGATGCCCGCCGGGACGGTCGCGATTGCCTCACGTGTGTATGGATTCTCGTCGGCGAGCACGTCCCGGTCGCCGACGTCGGTCCACTCGCCGGCCAGATACAGTGACTCCCAGCCGTCGTCGGGTGTTAGGGGAAGATCGGTCATGCGGGCGGGCTATCGCTCGAGCGAGCAAAAAGAGCAGACGCGCACCTGCAACGAGCAGTGGCCCGCCGGCGGTTCGAACGGCGCCAGCGTGGCGCTACTCGTCGGTCTCGGCGATGTCCTCCGCTCTGAGCTCCGCGCTGGCTTCGCGTACCTCGCGCATGACACTCGAGATGCGCTCTTCGGCCTCGAGTTCGTCCTCGACCGAGAGGTCGACGCCCTCGACCTCGAGCAGGAACTTGGCGACCTCGGTGGCCTCGTACATCACGTCATCGAGTTCCTCGGCGGTGAAGAAATCACACATCGCGCCGTAGAGAAACGTTGCGCCGGCCATCCGGACCTTCTCCTCGAAGGACGCGCGGGCCTGGTTGACCGCCTGCGGGGTGTAGGTGTCGGTCATGAAGGGGACGAGGTCGGGCAGGTTCTCGCCGATCTTGGTCATCTCGACGCCGGTTTCAGTTCGAAAGTCAGAACAGAGGCGGGCAATGGCCCACTCGCGAGCGGTGATGTAGGTCCGCTCACGCAGGAAGTCGTTGACCCGGTCGTATTGGGCGCCGTCCATCTTCTTGAAGCGGGCGTACTTCTGGACGTCTTCAGGTGGTTCATCCGCCGTCGGTTCGGGGTCCGGAACACCCGGCATCGATGCCTCGTCGGTTGCCTCGGGGCCGTCCGTGTCGACGGTGTCTGCGTCGTCGGCTCCCGACTCCGTGTCGCCATCGACTCGAGGGGCGTTCGCTCCGTCCTCGTCCATGTCCGCGTATTACCAATAACTCGAGATAAGGGTTGTTCTCGAGCGAGTCCGCTCATCGGACGGCAGCGATCCGCGACCGATCGCGGTAGAAATCGACCCATCGGGGGGTTCACTGGCCGTAAACGGCTCGCGTATGAACTCGAGTTCGACCGGATTTAAGGCCATGTACGGCATTTGGTAGGACATGACACAGACGCCAGTCGTCGTGAAGGCAGTCCGGACGCCACAGGGGAAAGAGGACGGCGTGTTCGCGGATGTCCGCAGCGAAGACCTCTCAGTCCCGCTGATCGACGAGATCCTCGCGGAAACGGGCCTCTCGAGCGACGAGATCGACGATCTGATGTGGGGGTGTGCCCAGCAACGCGGCGAGCAGGGGAACAACGTCGCCCGCGTCATCGCCTTGCTCTCGGAACTGGGCGAAGGCGTTCCGGCAGCGACGATTAACCGATGGTGTGCCTCCTCGATGCAGGCGATCATCTCTGCATCCGACGCCATCGCGGCCGGCAACCGCGACGCCGTCATCGCCGGCGGCGTCGAGAACATGAGCCGCGTCCCGATGGGCGAGAACATGGGCAGTGTCCACCCACGGCTGGCCGAACTCTACAACGTCGGCGAACTCCAGATGGGAATGACCGCCGAAAAGGTCGCCGAGGAGTACGACATCAGCCGTGAGCAACAGGACGAGTACGCCGCCCGCAGCCAGCAGCGCGCGGTCGACGCCACCGAATCGGGCCGCTTCGACGACGAGCTCGTCCCGATCGACACCAGCGTTGCGTCAGAGACGCAACGAGCAGACGGCGAAGCCGTCGATGACGACGGCACCGTCACCGAAGACGAGGGGCTCCGGCCCGGCACCACCCCCCAGAAACTCGCCGAGCTACCGACCGTTTTCAAATCCGATGGCATGGTTACCCCCGGTAATGCCTCCCAGATCTCCGACGGCGCGGCCGCCCTGCTCGTCACGAGCGAGGCGTTCGCCGACGAGCACGACCTCGAGATCATGGCCGAGGTCGGCATGAACAACGTCGCCGGCGTCGACCCCACCGTGATGGGGATCGGCCCGGTTCCGGCGACGCGGGGCCTGCTCGAGCGCAACGGTCGCGATATCGACGACTACGACCTCGTGGAACTCAACGAGGCCTTCGCCAGCCAGGCGCTGTACTCGCGTGACGAACTGGGTATCGACCCCGAAATCTTCAACGTCAACGGCGGCGCGATCGCGATCGGCCACCCGCTGGGGGCCTCGGGTGCCCGCCTGCCCGTCACGCTGATCAACGAACTCCGGAAACGTGGCGGCGGTCTCGGGTTGGCGACGCTGTGTGTTGGCTTCGGACAAGGGGCTGCGATCGAGTTCGAGGTCAACTGAGATGCGCGATCGGGCAACCGGCGATTTAGGTAGCTCGAGCGCGTCAGCACGTGTATGCAACGGCTGTTGCTGGCGATACTCGTGGGGATTCCGCTCGTCTGGCATCTGGGCCTGACCGCCGTCACCTACTACGACGCCGGGCGAGTTGGCCTCGAGCCACCGAAAAAGTGGGCTGCACTGACGTTTTTCGTTCCGGTGATCGGCTTTTTCATCTACCTCTTCGAGCGCAGCGAGCTGTCCTACGACCCCGAAACGGATCCCTATCGGGGAAACAACGTCAACATCCACCCCTCGCGGGCCGACGACACCTCGCTGCCGTCCCGCGGCGACAAGCGGCTCACGGCAGACGACCTCGAGGACGACAGCGACAACGCTGGGCGTGGGAAGTGACAGAACGCAACGACTCGCGTCGGGTCGCTGAGATCAGTCGTCGGCGACGATGTCTGTACTCCCCTCGAGTGCCGCGTCGGGGACCGTCCCGTCGTCGTTCCAGCCGCGTTCGTCGTAGTACTCCTCGAGGCCCTGCTCGAAGTCGGGAATCTCGTAGGGCACCGCGTCGTCCTCGCGGTCGAAGCCGCGCTGGTTGTTGAAGTGGCGTTCGAGCGAGACGATCTCACCTCCGATCGCGAGCAACTCCTCGTAGTCGGCGTCGAGCAAGGTCTCGAAGCGGTCTTCGGTGATGAAGTCCCGCGAGAACTTACAGAGGACGGCGCTGTCTTTGATCACGTTGATGTTCTCCAGTTCGACGACTTTCGGCGGTTTGCCCTCGAGCCCGGCCTTGTCGAAGGCATCGTCGGCGTCGACCAGCGGGTACTCGTAGGGGTAGAACTCGGCGTACATGTGGTCGGCACCGCGATTCGAGGTGGCGAAGGCCAGCCCCTGGCCGTTTAGGGTGCGGCCGTCGTGGGCCGGGAACTCCATGCCTTTGGCAGTCCAGTTTTCGACGCCCAGATCGTCGTGGATACGATCGATTCCCTCCGCGAGCTGGTCGCCGACGCCCTCGCGGTAGGCGATTTGCTTGACGAGATCGTGGATCAATTCAGCGTTGCCGAACTCGTCTTCACTCGCGAGGTAGGCGGCGACGGTGTCGCCCGCGGAGATCGTGTCGAGTCCGAGTTCGTCACACAGCTTGTTCGATTGCATTACGTCGACGATGTCGTCGATGCCGGAGTTGGGGCCGAAGGCCATTAGCGTCTCGTACTCGGGGCCTTCGGTCTCGAGGCCGGATTCCTCATCGCGGGTCGGCAGTTTGCAGGCAAAGGCACACGACGAGCAGGTGCCTTTTTTGTACTTCTTTTCCTCGACGCGGTCGCCATTGACGCCCTCGATCCCCTCGAAAGAGAGTTCCGAGAAGTACCGGGTCGGCAGCGCCTCGACCATGTTCGCGTACTCCGTGACCGACGTGGTCCCCTGATCGCGCATCGGGCTATCGGAGTTGGCGGCCTCGCCGTGGATCTCCATCTGCAGCGGCGGGAGCTCGACCTCGCGAGTCGAGTCACCGTCAAAGGTAATCGCCTTGACGTTTTTCGCGCCCAGCACCGCGCCGAGCCCGCCGCGGCCGAAGGCGCGCTCCTCGGAGGTCATGATCGAGGCGAACCGGACCTCGTTCTCGCCGGCTGGCCCGATGACGACGGTGTGCTCCGAGCCGAGGCCGTGTTCGTCTTCGATGTGCTCGCAGGTCTCGGGAACGGTCGCCTCCGCGAGTTCGGGAACGGCCTCGAAGTCGACACCGTCATCCGTGACGTGGACGATCACGAGGTCGTCGCTCGCACCGGAGACTTCAACGGCGCTGTAGCCCGTCCCGGTGAAGTTCCGCGAGAGGAACCCGCCGGCGTTCGACGACAACAGACCATCGGTCAACGGCGAAACGCCGGTCGCCGACATCCGTCCAGTGAAGCTCATCGTCGAGTGCTGGAGCGGTCCCGTCGCGAAGTACAGCCGGTTGTCGGCCCCCAGCGGATCGGCATCGAACGGGATCCGGTCGTGGGCGAGTCGCGTCCCGAGTGCCCGGCCACCGATCGAGGACTCGAGGACATCGTCGATCGGGACGGACTCAGCCGTGCGTTCGCCCACGTCGATCGAACAGAGTGGTCCCCGTGCGTATTTCATACTACCACACTGATGGACACGGCCGCAAAACGGTGTCGGTTATGTAGGTCGGCAATCCGACGGTTACCCTCGAGGATGCTTAGACCGGTTTGCCGCACTGCTCGATGGCATCGCGGACCGCGTCGGTCCGGCCGATGAGCGTGATGTGATCGCCCTTCTGTAGTTCGACATCGGCTGATGGAACCTCGTTGGTCCCGTTCCGACTCACGAGCGCGATGAGGACGCCACTGGGGAGTTGGTCCCCGACATCGACGACTCGTTTGCCGACGAGGGTCTCGTCGGTGACTTCGATCTCCTGGACGTCACCCGACCGGCCGAGCTCGGACATCCAGTTCGAGAGTGCAGGACGTTCGATCACGTTGTCGATCGCCCACGCAGTCGATTCGGCTGCCGAAATCGTCTCGACGCCGAGGTCCTCGAACGCGGCAGCGTTCGACGGATTGTTCGCTCGAGCGATGACTGTCTGGACGTCGAACTTCGACTTTGCGAGCTGTGCTACGAGGAGGTTGACGTCGTCGTCACCGGTCGCCGCGACGACGGTGCGGGCGTTCTCTGCACCCGCGCTCCGCAACACATCGACGTCGGTTCCATCGCCCTCGCGGGCGGTAAACCCGTCGTTGCGAAGGTCTTTCAGCGCCGACCGATCGTCTTCGATCAAGACTACGTTTTCACCGCGCGCTTCGAGCCGTTCTGCCAGCGAGCGACCGACGCGGCCGCCGCCGATGATGAGTACACGCATTGGTATCACGTCGAGTTTCTCCGCGATCTGTCGGGCGAAGCCACCCTCGAGGACGACCGTGACGAGGATGACGAGAAAGACCGTGCCGACGAGCAGATCCGCGCCCGCCGGGTTCGTCGGTGGCTCGGCAGTCTGCAGCCGGATCGCAAACAGCGTCGCGACCGAGGCTGGAATAATCCCCCGCGGCCCGACGACGCTCATAAACAGCGTCTCACGGATCGTAAACCGGTCGCCTCGCGTCGACAGGAAGACCAAAAGCGGCCGCAGGACGAACATCACGGCGACGACGACGGCCACGCCGCCGAGTCCGAGCGCAAACAGCTGTTCGAACTCGAGTAACGCCGCGAGCGTAATGAAGACAAACGAGAGGACGAGCAAGGTGATGTCACCTTTGAACGCCTCGATGTCCTCCTCGTAGGGCAGGTTGGCGTTGCCGAGCATGAGCCCGGCCGTCGCCGCGGCCGCAACGCCCGCCTCGGAGAAGACGTAATCGGCAGCGCCGAAGGCGACGATCGCACCCGCAAGCGTGAGCAGGCGGGCGTTCTGTGGCGCGTTATCGGGCGAGAGGTCGACGTACTGCAGCAGTGCCCAGACGATCGTCGCGACGATGACACCGACGAGCAGGCCCGTCCCCAGCCGTTCGGCGAACAGCTGGAGGTAGATGTCGGGGGTCAGCTCCCGGACGGTCATCGCTTTGAACAGCACGACAGCCAGGATCGCCGCCGTCACGTCGTTGACGATCCCCTCCGTCTCGAGGGTCGCTGCGACCCGATCGCGGACGGGGACGACTTTCAGGATCGGCGTGATGACCGTCGGCCCGGTGGCGACCAAGAGCGCGCCGATCAACAGCGCGATGTCCCACTGTGCCTCGAGAAACACGCGAACCGCGATGGCGGTCCCGGCCAGTGCGATCCCCGCGCCGACTGTCGTCAATCGCAAGACGGCAGCCGGTGCCTTCCTGATCTTGTCGATCTTGAGGTGGAACGCACCCTCGAAGACGATGATCGCGACGCTCAGTCCGACGATCGTCGAGAGCCCGCTGCCCCCGCCGAACGACTCGACCGACAGAACGCCGAGTCCTTCCGGGCCGATGGCGACGCCAGCGACGATGAGAAAGAGGACACTCGGAACCCGAAACTTCGCCGAGAGAAGCTGTGAAACGACGCCAAGTCCGACGATCACAGCGACGAGAACGAGCAGGTTACCGCCACCAGCCGCACTCATGGCTGCAACTGCCGGGCCACAGCCAGTCGAGAGACCGATACGTCAGCGCTATCCATTCGTTTCAATGGAGACACTCGAATAGGATAACTCCTGTGAGACACGGCAAGACACAAACACGGCGAAACGGTCGCCGAACGCCGGACGATACCCCAGTCGCGCGGTGGCAGCCGATCACGCGCTCGCGTACATTCGGTCGATTCGGTCCTCGAACCGGTCTACGATGACCCGACGTTTCTTTTTCATCGTCGGGGTAAGCATGTCGTTTTCCTCGGTGAACTCCCGGGGGACGAGTTCGAACTGCTTGATCGTCTCGTGTGCCTGAAAATCCTCGTTGATCCGGTCGACCTCCCGTTGGACGTACGCGCGGACACGCTCGTCGTCACACATCGCCTGCGAGCTTGCCGGGAGCTCAATACCGTCTTCGTCGGCCCACGACCGGATATGTTCCTCGTTCGGAACCAGCAACGCCCCGACGAACTTCTCACCGTCGCCGACGACCATCGCCTGATCGACAACCTCACTGGCAGCAAACGCATCCTCGAGCGGCCCGGGGGCGACGTTTTTTCCCGTCGAGAGGACGATGAGCTGTTTGAGTCGATCGCGAAACTCGAGGTAGCCGTCGGGACGGATGTGGATGATGTCGCCGGTCCGGAACCATCGACCCGTCGACGCGTCGGCTGGCCCCCCGGGAGCGTCGTCGGTAAACGCACGCCGTGTCGCGGCAGGATCGTTCCAGTAGCCCTGCGTGACGTTCGGCCCGCGCACGAGGAGTTCGCCGACTGCGCCGGGATCGTCCGTGAAGGCTGCCTGATCGACGACAGTCTCGTCGACTGTCACTTCGACGTTCGACAGCGGTAGGCCGATCGTTCCGATCTTTACGGCGTCCGGTGGGTTCGTCGAGACGACCGGCGCGGTCTCGGTCAATCCGTAGCCCTCGTAGATCGGCAGCCCCATCGCGTGATAGAGCCGGCAGAGTTCCGCCGAGAGGCTGCCGCCGCCGCTGATCAGCAACTCGAGGTTGCCACCGAGTGCGTCCCGAACCGACGAGAAGACCAGCCGATCGGCGATCGCTCGTTGGGCACGCAACACGGGCCCCGGCGAGTCGGCCTGCTGGTACGCGATTCCGACGTCGGTCGCCCACTCGAACAGGCGCGCTGTGACGCTCGAGGTCTGTGCCTCCTCGCGAATGGTATCGTAGATCGTCTCGTAGACGCGGGGGACGCTCGTCGCCGTCGTCGGCTCGACGGCACCGAAATCTTCCTTGAGCGTGTCCGGACTCTCCGCGTAGACGACGCAGGCACCGGTCGCGAACATGACGAAGTGGCCGGCGGTCCGCTCGAAGACGTGTGCCAGCGGCAGATACGACACCGCCACCGACTCCGCGTCGAGCGTGGGGACGTCGTCGGCCCTGTCCGGTCGTGGGCCGAAGCGTTTCCGAACCCCATTGACGTTCGCCCGAAAGTTCCCGTGGGTGAGCTGGACGCCTTTGGGCTGGCCCGTCGTCCCGCTCGTATAGATCAGACTCGCCAGGTCGTCGAGGTCTGTCTCCGCAAGGCGAGTCTCGTAGGCCTCGCGGTCGAAGGCCGCCTCGCCGCGATCGTAGACCTCACCGAGGGTCAGGATGTCGTCGCGGTCGTCGTAGCCCTCGAGGTCGTCGATCGAGACGAGAAACTCGAGGTCGAGGTCGTCTTCGACAGCGAGGACCCGCTCGAGCAGGGTTTGGTTCTCGACGACGACGCCGTCGGCGTCGGGATCGTCGAGGAGGTAGTGAACCTGCTCTGGCGAGGACCCCGTGTAGACGGTCGTCACGACCGCGCCGGCCGACAGCAGAGCGAAGTCCGACTGGGCCCACTCCATGCGCGTCGCCGAGAAGATGGCGACCCGGTCGCCGCGCTCGACCCCGAGCGTGCGAAAGCCAGCCGAAAGCCGGCGGACGATCGTGCGCAGCTCGGCGTACGAGAGCGGGCGGAACTCGCCGGGTGTCGCAGCGGACAACGCGGCCCCGGTCAGCGATCGGTCGTAGACGCCGCCTTTGTACTGCTGTGCTGGCCGGTTCGCGTTGCGCGCGGCAGCGTCTTCGAACAGCCGCCCGAGCGGGGTGTCTCCGATGACCGCGTCTACGTACTCTCGTTCGGCGTCCCGCCAGCTCATACTGCGTGAGAATATCACCCACGGAAATAAAACGTGATGAAACCGTCGGCCGGTGGCGGCGCGTTTATTCACCGCTCGACAGGAATCGCTTCGACGGCGTCACTCGAGACGGTGCCATCCACCCACTGCGGCGACGATCACTCCCGATGCTCGAGATAACCCAGGACACCGCGGGTGTTCAGCTTCGCCTCCTCGCTGGCTTTCTCCTCGCCCCAGACGTCGGCCATGTCGGTCGTCGTGGCGAAATGCTCGATGACTGCCTCGTCGTCCTCGAGTCCGTCTCGTTTCTGTGCGACCGCGTCGACCCACTCCTCGAGGACGATGGCGTACTCCTCGAGGGCCGTCTCGAGGTCGTCGCCGACGAATCGGGGGCCAAAATGAGGATAGCAGAACACGTCCGGATCGAGCGCCTCGAGTGTCTCGAGGTCGGCAAGACACTGCTCGAAGTCGAAGTTCGAAGGTGGCGATGTCACCCGGATCTCCTCGAGTTTTGGCACCCAGATCCCGGCGGCGTCGGCGACGAAGACCGCGTTGTTTTGGGGATCTTCGAAGACTACCTGGTGTGGCGCGTGGCCCGGTGCCGCGTGAACGCGCAGTTCGTGGGTGCCGAGGTCGATGACGTCGCCGTCTTCGATTTCGACGATCCGCTCGTCCGGAATGGGTTCGGGTTCGACGTAGTATTGCCACTGCTCGCCGACAGCTGCTTTCGTTCCCGCGACCAGCCGCGAGGGATCGGCCATGTGGTCGGTCCCGATCGGGTGGACGTAGACGTCGGCATTCGGATAGTCCCGGGCGAGAAAGCCCGCGCCGCCGGCGTGGTCGAGGTGGATGTGGGTGAGTGCGATGACCTCGAGGTCGTCCTCGTCGATGCCGACCTCGGCCAGTGCCTCAAGGACTAACTCGTAGTTGGTGCCGATGCCGGTGTCGACGACGGCGGGCCGGTCGTCGTCGATAATGTAGACGGCCCCGTACTCGTTCGTGTCGTACATCCCCGTATCGAGATAGTAGAGCTCCGAACAGTCTCCAGTCGTGACCTCGCGGACGTCTCCGACTTCCATACCGGGTAGCCTGTGGTCACGTAGCATAAAAGCTCGCGTCGCGGCTAATCGGCGGTCGGATTTCATACGATAACCATCAGCCAGTGACTGCAACCGGTCTCATACGGTCTACTGTAAATCATTACCGGTGCAACGCAGGGCGGTCGCGGTTGCACCGGTACATCGTTACAGCAAACCGTATCAGTCGTCGTCGATCGAATCCTTCCATTCGCCGATCCCGGAGGGGTCGAGATGAACGTGGGCATCACCGACGTCGTCGATCCCGCGCAGCCGAGTGACCAGCTCCGATTCGACGTCGTGAGCCTCCCGGAAGGGAATGTCGCCGTCGACTTCGGCGTGGACTTCGACCTCGAGGACGGTCCCGTCGTAGAAGACGGTCAGGTCGTGAACTCCCTGGACGGCCGGGTGACACCGCAGGGCATGGGTAATCTCCGCTCGCTTTTCGGGACAGGGGGCAGCACCGATGAGGTACTCGACGTTTTCTTTGCCGATCTCGACGCCCTGATAGACGACCAGCAGACTGACCAGTCCGCCGGCGAGAGGGTCGAGCAGCGGGACACCGACCAGTACGCCGAGCACGCCGACGATCGCGGCGATCGACGTATAGATGTCGTTCAGACAGTCCACCGCGAGCGCGGTGAGCGCGGTCGACTCAAGCCGCTCGTTGATCCGGACGGTGTAGCGGTAGACGAGATACATATCGGCGATCGAGAGGACGAGCGCCGCGAGCAACAGTGGGCTGAATTCGACGTCGGTTCCGGAGACGATCCCCTCGAGCGACCGGTAGAGGAGGTTCAGCCCGAGCAACGCGATGACGGCACCGACGAACAGCGCGGTCAGCGGTTCGATTCGATCGTGCCCGTGTGGGTGCGTCTCGTCGGGTTCGTCGAACGCGCTTCGTCCCCAGACGAGCACGACGACGCTGGCGACGAGATCGGCCACCGAGTGAGCCGCGTCCGCCAGCAAGGCAACGCTGCCAAAGGCATAACCCGCCGCCCCCTCGGCGACGATCTTGGCGACGTTCCCGAGGACGTTGACCCACGACGCTCGCGCGAACCCGCTTCGCCCGCCGTCGGTGGTACCGTCTTCGGCCATAGCTCGGTTTAGAGGCAGTCTAACCTTGGCCTTTTTCGTTCCGGTTTTCGAACTGGTCGGGATCCGCCGGCTGGCTTTCGGAATCCTCATTGAGGGGCAACAAAGAGAGACGAGACAACTGGGCGATGGGGCCCGCCTGACCCAACTGCCGGGCGATACGTGCCGGTTCGTGTCTGGCGTCGCTGCCAGCACGCGCCGAGCGTCGGTCGGCTGACGGTCCCTGCCACACACCTCGCTATGGCAGCCGATCATCCCCTCGTTCGACTCGAGACGCTCGCACTGATCGCCGTCGGCGGCTTCGCCGGCTCGAACCTCCGGCTGTTCGCGATGGGGCTGGTTCCCGATATCCCGTCGATCGTCCTCGTCAACGCCGTCGGAAGTGCGGTGCTTGGCTTTCTGGTCTACGAAGCCGAGTATACGGGCCACATCGACTCGCGGACGCGGACCGTCTTCGCGACCGGCTTTCTCTCCTCACTGACGACCTACAGCACGTTCGCACTCCAGACCGCGTTCGCGGCGGGCCCGCTCGCGATCGGCGGGATCGTCGCCGCCAACTATGGGCTCGGATTCGCCGGGGTCCTTGCGGGACGCGCGCTCGCCCGGCGACTCGAGACGCCACAACCGACTGGCGGTGAGACGGCGTGAGCGTGACTCCGACGATCGTTGCGGACGCACTCGCCGGCAGTCTCGTCACCGTCGATCCCGATCCGGCTCATATCGTCGGCACCGGCGGGGCGATCGGTGCGCTGTTGCGCTACTGGGTCGGCCAGCAGGTCTCGAGTCGCGTCCCGAGCAGCCAGTTCCCGCTGTCGACGTTCGCCGTCAACGTCATCGGCAGTTTCGCCCTCGGACTCGTGGTGCTCGCGGGCGCGGGCGAGTCGACGCTACAGCTGGTTGGTACTGGAATCTGTGGTTCGTTCACGACCTTCTCTTCGTTTTCGGTCGAGACGGTGCGGCTCTTCGAACGCGGTGACCGGACCCGTGCGGTGGGCAACGCCGTCGCCAATCTGGCGTGCTCGCTCGCGGCGATCGGGCTCGCTTGGGCGTTCGTCGCTGTGACTCCTCTGTGAGGGCGCGTCGCCGCTCGCTCGCGTCAAAACACGTTCGCGTTCGTTCAGGACTGATAGCAACCCACATGGGGTCGTGCGATTCGGTCGCGTTCGACCCGCGGTAGGTTTATGTTCGGACTGCGTCATTCGCCGCTATGGAGGGTCGCCAATCCGCGTGGCGCATCTACCGCGAGTCGCTGCCGATCCTCGTGGTCAGTCTCGCCGGCGGCATCTTTGCGGGATCGGTGCTCGGTTCCGAAGGGATGACTGAAGGGTTCGAGCGCTTTCCCGGCATGCTGTTGTTGCTGCCCGCCTTCCTCGCGACCCGCGGGAACGTCTACGGCGCACTAGGCGCGCGGATCTCGAGTGGCCTCCACCAGGGGATGATCGATCCCGAATTTTCGTGGGATCGCCGGCTGGTCAACGCCGTCGTCGCCTCCTTTATCAACGGAATCGGCGTTTCGGTGTTCATCGCCGTCCTCTCGTGGGGAATCTTGCAGGTGCTGGGACGCGAATCGGCACGGCTCATCGAACTCATTTCGATCATGGTCGTTTCTGGCGTGCTCACGTCGACGACGCTGATTTTCGGCTTGCTGACGCTGGTGTTTGCAAGCTACGAGTACGGCCTCGATCCGGACAACCTGATCGGCCCAATCGTCACCACGCTCGGCGATTTCTTCGGCGTCGTCTTCCTCTTTACCGCGCTCACGATCGCTGAGGTGTTGTTCTGATGGGGGCCACCGACACTGACGACGCGCTCGATACCTGGACGGTCAGACACATCGTCGGAACGATGTTTCCGATTCTGATCGGTCTCTCCGTCCTCGAGATGGGGTCGGGCTACGTCCTCGAGGAGTTGCAGGCGACCTACCTCGGAAACCCGACCCTGCTGGTACTCGTCCCCGTGATGATCGGGATGGGGGGAAATCTCGGCGCGATCCTCTCCTCGCGGCTCTCGACGCGGCTTCACCTGGGCGTCCTCGAGTTCGACCCGCACGACGAGGTGCTGTGGACGAACGTGATCGCGATCCTGGGGCTTGCGGCGACGGTCTTTTCGACGCTGGGCGTCGCCGCCTGGGTGGTCGGGCAACTCATCGCCGAACCGATGGCGCTCGCCGATCTGCTGATCATCTCGATCGTCAGCGGCATGTTGCTGGCAGCCATTGCGGTCGTCCTCAGCATCGGCGCGACGTACGTCTCCTACACGCGCGGCTTAGACCCCGACGACACGACGATTCCGGTCGTCACGAACCTCTGTGACATCCTCGGCGTGGTCGTCCTGTCGGGGGTCGCGATCGTCGTCCTGAACTGAACTGGGTCGCAGGTACTCGTCACGAACTCGAGCGTGTCGAACCCGGCAGGTACCGAGGCGATGCTACGGAATAAGAATACTCGAGAACGGACGCCCTCCCGTCATAGCTCTACCTTGTGACTAGAGGTACTTAAAGGCCGAGCGGAACGCGGTCTCCTGAGCGAAACGTGAATCCGATTACGCGGTCGCGAGCTCGCGGAAGTCGGCGGCGGCCGTCCGGGTCCCCTTCGAGATGAGCACGTCGCCACCACACAGTTCGGCGTCGGCGTCGGCGACCAGCAGCCACCCCTCGCCTGGTCGACGGATGGCGATTACTGACATCATCGAGTCGGCATCGGGCACGCCAGCGGTCACTGCGGTGCCGTCGAGGTCGCTGCCTGGATCGACCACGACGCGGGTGATGATCTCGTCGCTTTCCTGAACCGCCATCTGCACGACCGGATGAACGTTGATATCGCGCAGGACGCCCTCGCTGATCTCGATCGCGCTGTCGCTGATCCGCTCGGTCGAGTTGCCAAGCTGGATCAGTCCCCGTAAGACGACCGGATCGCTCGCGTCGGCGGCCGCCCGAAGCGTCCAGGCCTCGAACCGCGACTGCATCGCGTCGACTTCGACCTCGAGGTTGCGGACCTCCTCTGCGAGTTCCTCGCTGTCGAACAACACGCTGCTGTAAGCCAGATCGACCGCCAGCTCGGAGAAGTCTTTCATGTGGATGATCGTATCGACGGCCCGCTCTAAGTCGTCGATGTCGGGCGCGTCGACGGCCGGTGCCTCGTAGTCCTCGCCGGTCAACGTCTCGTAGACGTCGCCGATCGACGAGTCCGGGCCCCGCAACAACGCCACGTCGTCGGCTTCGATCTGGGTCTGTGGCCCCGGGTTGAGCAGCCACTCGTTGCCCCGTCGGAGCGCGATCGCACGGACGCCGGTTTCGGACTCGAGGTCGATAGCCTTGAACGTCCGGCCCGCATACGGCGAGTTCGGATCGACGACGCCACGGACCAGCGTCCCCGCCGCCTCCGGCAGCGCCGCCCGCATCGCCTCGGGCAGTCCCATATCCTCGAGGACGATCTTCGCGATATCGCCGGCAGCATCGCTGATTCCGTCGGCCGCGCCGACGATCCCCAACACAGGGGCGAGCTGTTCGGCGTCGGCCGGCTTCCGCGCGGCCATCAAGAGGCTCATCCGCGCGCGCAACTCGAGGACATCCATGCGCTCCTCAAGTCGGAGGACCTCGGTGGCGAGTTGCTCGCTGCGGTGGAGGACCGCCGAGTACGAGAGGTCGATCAACAGCTCCGCGGTGTCTTTCATCTCTACGAGTACGTCCTTGACGCTGACGGGCTCGTACTCGATCGACGCCGACGGTGTCTCGCCCTCGAGCGGGTCCATGTCTCGAGAGTCGGCCCGCCGACGAAAAAAACGTTTCCCGCCACCGTCGCAGGCGCTCGGAAGACGCAGCCTTCCGACACGGTTTTGCCCGGGCACAAAGAACCCACGGGCAAGACCAATGCTCGACCGGACCTATATACGGGAGAATACAGAGGAGGTACGCGATGCCCTCGAGAACCGCGGGGCCGACGTCGACATCGACGAGTTCCTCGAACTCGACGAACGCTGGCGCGAACTGAAAGCACGCGGTGACGACCTGCGCCACGAGCGCAACCAGATCACCAAAAAGATCGGCAAGCTCGTCGCCGACGGCAAAGAGGAAGAACGCGAGGAAGCCATCGAGCGCTCGCGGGAACTCAAAGCCGAGATCGAGGAAGTCGAAGAAGAAGGCGTCGAACTCGAGGACGAACTCCGAGAACGCATCCTCGAGATTCCACAGATCCCCCACGAGAGCGTCCCGCTGGGGCTCGACGAGCGCCACAACGTCGAGGATCGGCGCTGGGGCTTCGACGACCACCGTGACCTGCCCGACGAGATCACCCCCCACTACGACCTCGGCGAGGACCTGGACATCATCGACGAGGAACGCGCCGCGAAGACGACGGGCTCGGGCTTTTACTTCCTCAAAGGCGAAGGCGCACAGCTCGAGCACGCGCTGATCCAGTTCATGATGGACATCCACCGCGAGCAGGGCTACGTCGATCTCTTCCCGCCGATTCCGGTCAAGAGCACCTCGATGCGCGGCACCGGCCAACTGCCGAAGTTCGCCGACGACGCCTACCGTCTGGGCGGCAGCAACGAGGAGGAGTACGACGACGAGGATCTCTGGCTCTGTCCCACCGCGGAGGTGCCGGTCACCAACATGTACGCCAACGAGATCCTACTGGACGACGACCTTCCGCTCAAACACCAGGCCTACACGCCCAACTTCCGGCGCGAGGCCGGCGAACACGGCACCGAAACGCGGGGCATCGTCCGCGTCCACCAGTTCAACAAGGTCGAACTCGTCAATTTCGTCGAACCCGAGGACAGCTACGACCGCCTCGAGGAACTGCTCGGCGAGGCCGAAGAAGTGCTCAAACGCCTCGGACTCCCCTACCGCATCCTCGAACTCTGTACCGGTGATCTGACCTTCGCCTCCGCGAAAACCTACGACATCGAGGTCTGGGCCCCCGGCGACGACATGGACGATGGTCCCGACCGCGGCGGCCGCTGGCTCGAGGTCTCCTCGGCGTCGAACTTCGAGGACTTCCAGGCGCGGCGCGCCGGCCTGCGCTACCGGCCCGAGCGCCACGAATCGGCCGAGTATCTGCACACCCTGAACGCCTCCGGGCTCGCGATTCCGCGCGTGATGGTCGCGATCCTCGAGTATTACCAGAACGAGGACGGCACGGTGACCATCCCCGAGCCGCTGCAGCCGTACATGGGCGGTAAAGACGTCATCGAAGGTCACGAGAAGGTCGGCGAGTCGGCACTCGGTGCGGGTGAACGCGAGTAACCGATCTATCCACCTCGTCGGCTAGCGCTGGCTCCGTGTGGAATCGATATTTTCTCGCCGCTGCCAAAACGCACAGGGATTGACGGGGTTGGCACTCGCAGCGGATCTGAAGAAGACGAGGTGAACAGAGCCATTCTCGCCTGCAGAGTGCTGTCGCTCGAGTCCCAACGTCGAAAGAAAACAGCAGTAACACAGAGTGACGGGCCGATTCCCGCCGAATCAACCGGATTAGATGTAGTCGATGCTCGGCGGCAGTTCGAGCTTCATGCCCTTGCGCTCGCGAATCTCCATGATCTTCTCGCGCTGGAGGGAGGTGGACATGAATTCGAAGCCGGCGTTTTCGGTGTTCCAGGAGGCACGACCCTCGGTCGCAGAGCGGATGTCGCTCGCGAAGCCGATCATCTCGTCGACGGGTGCGATACCCTCGACGACCATGAGGTCACCTTCCTGGTACATGTCGTCGACGCGGCCACGGCGACCCTGAATCTCGCCGGAGGCAGCGCCCATGTGGTCGTTCGGCACGTCGATACGGACGTCCTGCATCGGCTCCATCATCTTGATCTGACCGTCGATCAGCGACTTGTGGACGGCCTCACGCGTGGCCGGGATGACCTGTGCGGGACCACGGTGGATGGTGTCCTCGTGGAGTTTGGCGTCGTGCAGACGGATGAGCGTTCCCTGAACCGGCTCGTTGGCGAGCGGACCGTTGTCGAGGGCTTCCTCGAGCCCCTCGATGAACAGCTCCATCGTTTCGTTCAGGTGCTGGATCCCTTTGGTCTGGTCGAGCAGGATGTTCGTGCCGTGGATGTGCTCGACGACCTGGGAGTCGTCTTTGTCCATGCCGGCTTCCTGGAGCGCTTCACGGCGCTCGAGTTCGGGCATGCTCATCGACGCCTCACCCATTCGGATCGTCTCGACGATCTCCTCGCTGAGCGGCTCAGCGGAGATGTAGAACCGGTTGTGGCGGTTTGGCGAGATGCCTTCGACCTCGTCGCTTGCACGGTCGATAGCCTCGCGGTAGACGACGATCGGCTCACCGGTGTTGACCGGGATGCCCTGGTTCTTCTCGATACGCTGGGTGATGACCTCGAGGTGAAGCTCACCCTGTCCGGAGATCAGGTGCTCGCCGGTGTCCTCGTTGATCGTAATCTGGATCGTCGGGTCCTCTTTCGAGACCTGTCGCAGCGTCTCGATGAGTTTGGGGAGGTCGTCCATCGTCTGGGCCTCCACGCTCTTGGTGATGACCGGCTCCGAGATGTGTTCGATCGACTCGAAGGGCGTCATCTCCGTGCTCGAGACGGTCGAACCGGCGATCGCGTCGCGCAGGCCGGTGACGGCCGCAATGTTCCCGGCAGGAACGTGATCGACTTCCTCGCGTTCGCCACCCATGTAGATCCCGACGGACTGGATGCGGTTCTTGCCCGCGGTGCCCGAGACGTACAGCTCTTGGCCCTTCTCGAGGGAGCCCGAGAAGACACGGCCGGAGGCGACTTCGCCAGCGTGTGGGTCCATCGCGATGTCGGTGACCATGAAGACGACGTTGCCGTCCTCGTCGACGAGACGCATTTCTTCGGCGAGGTCGCTCTCGGCGTCACCACGCCAGACGCGTGGGATACGGCGGGGTTGTGCGTCGACAGGGTTCGGGAAGTGCTCACAGACCATGTCGAGGACGACGTCCGACAGGGGCGTGCGCTCGTGGAGTTCCTGGCGCTTGTCGGCGCGCTCGAGTTCCATGATCTCGCCGAAGTCCATGCCGGTACGCTGCATCGATGGCATCGAGACACCCCACTTGTAGAGGGCGGACCCGAAGCCGACGGTGCCGTCTTCGACGGAGACGGTCCAGTCGTCGATGTCGTCCATGTCCTCGGTCATGCCACGGATGAGTTCGTTGACGTCGTGGATGACCGAAAGGAGTCGCTCCTGCATCTCCTCGGGACCTTCCTGCAGTTCGGAGATGAGGCGGTCGACCTTGTTGATGAACAGGGTCGGCTTGACACCCTCGCGGAGTGCCTGTCGCAGGACCGTCTCGGTCTGGGGCATCGCGCCCTCGACGGCGTCGACAACGACGAGTGCGCCGTCTACAGCACGCATCGCACGCGTGACGTCGCCACCGAAGTCGACGTGGCCCGGCGTGTCGATGAGGTTGATGAGGTGGTTGGTCCCCTCGTACTCGTGGGTCATCGAAACGTTTGCCGCGTCGATGGTGATCCCACGTTCCTGTTCGTCTTCTTCCGTGTCCATCGCGAGCTGTTCGCCGGCAGTCTCGTCGGAGATCATACCGGCACCAGCGAGGAGGTTGTCAGAAAGCGTCGTTTTACCGTGGTCGACGTGAGCGGCGATGGCGATGTTCCGGATGTTCTCCGGTTCGTCCATCAGCCGTTCACACTCTTGGACGATCTTTTTGCGTCGGCCCATATACACCCTGTTACCGCCAGCGGGGTCAAAAGGGTAGTGTTTCGTCGCCGCCGAAATCCGTCGTATTTCACGGTTCGAGCGCCGGAATGTCCAATTTGCGTGAGTGAATGCCACGCAGTTTGGAACGGGAACCACGGTCGGACGTGCTGGAGGCAGCTCTTGCAGCCCCAGCGATCACGTGGTCACGTCGTGAATGGGTTCACCCTCGGTTCGCGATGTGACTACAGCCGTCACTGTAATAGCGCTGGACGCCTTGGTACGTACAAGCATGGATCTACGCGTCCAGGGGTCTGGTCCGACCGCTCCGTTCCTCAGTGCCCAAGATCTCTTCGAGACCGAACACGACCTCTCGCTGCCGGTCTACGTCCACCTCCGGGACGATCCCGACGAACGAACCTGGGCCGCCCACTACGACGACCGCCACGTGCTCAACATCTCGCGACAGGCCGCCTCGTCGGCGATGGCTCGCGAACTTGCCCTCCACGAGTTCGCCCACATGGTCCGCCACGAAGAGCAACATCCGTCTCACACCCAGTCAACCGAGGAAGTCCTCTACCTCGCACTGGCCGGCAAACGTGTCGAGCAACGCAAGCTCTCACACTGTTACCAGATCGCAAACCACATGAAAGACATCTACGCCGACGACATCACGCTCTCGGTCGGCCCCGGCGAGAAACTGCTCTCCTTTCTCGAGTCGAGTCTCGCCGCGGCGGTCGTCGACCGACCCGAGACGCCACCACGGCCCGGTCTCGAGCGACTCTCTCCGAGTGCCGATCCCGAGATTACGGCGGTCAACGCAGCCTTCGCGCTCGCACTCGCGGAACGACACGACCTCGTCGACGAAGAACACCGACTCTACGATCTCGCGCACGTGGCCACGATGGACGCGCCAGAAGTCGATTTCCAGGAGTTCAAACGGCGCTTTCGAGAACTCGCACGAGAGCCCGACACGAGTACCTACCGACAGGTGCTCGTCGACGCGACGCGATCGTACGCCAGCAACGAGCGTCTCGCCGCGGACTGAGTTCGTGCATCGACCGGACGGCCAGCGAACTTGACAGGTGCTTCGAGTACACCCTCAAAGCCGCGTCTACCCGGCGAATACAGTCGGCCCGAACACTTATCATTTGACATAGTGACAGGTATAACACACGAGTAATCTGGGAAACGGACTGTGACGAGACGAACGGAGACCGTTTCTCCAACAAGTTAGCACGACTGAAACGCCAGGGTGCGAGCGCTCTCGTCGTCGGCTCGGTTCGACCCGATCACCGTCAGGACACCTGTCAGCGGTTGTTTAGCTGTTCAACAGATCACGTCCGACGACACGTCCTCGTTTCAACGACCGATGGCCCTCACCCAGTGTCACAGCACGTCGACGCCACCGGTCCTGATGCCCTTTCTATCATTACTCACGGCACTCGAGCCTGCAGTGGCGCAACGACGACCTCGACAGTCTCACCGGCGGTCGACCCGTCGACCGTCGTCGGTACCCTTGGCGACCTTGGAATCGCCATCACGAATGCGGTCGACGCCTTCGAAGCAGACGCGGACGTGCTCGAACCGGGCGAAGTCAGAGTCGGGATCGACTCGTTGTGCCCGCTACTCGAGGAGTACGACCACCGACAGGTGTTCAAGTTTCTGCACCTGATCAACGGACGAACACAAGAGGCCGACGGGATGGCACACTCTCATCTCCCGATTGAGCGGGATGCGCGAATCGTCCCGACCCTCTCGCTGCCTTTCGACGTCGTCGTCGAGATGCGCGAACACGGCGGCAACTATCAAGAACGATGGGTCATCAACGATGGCGCCGATAGCTCTGGATGGCTCTCGGAACGGCCAGAATAAACGGGACGAGAGGCTGTGTTGAATCACTAGACGGCATCGGGATAGGTTGCTAAATCAAAGGAGTTGAAGCGGGAGGCTGCGAGTGTCCATGACGCAAATCCCCCGCTTCACTGTGGAGTTGAGTCTCGACCAGAGACAAAATCACCACCAGCGATGTGAAGGAGGGTCATCGTCTACTGTTTAGCGCAGGTAGATGTCAAACGAGGATGTTATTGACCGCTAAGCTCGTTCCGAGAACGGAGAATGTTCCTCCGGAGTCGAGGTAAATAGTGAGCTAAATTAGTCGTTGTCAAAATCCCCACGAGCTCATCGTCATCAACGACTGGGAGGTGTTGAATCGAATGCTCTCTCATCAGTGTGGCCGCTTCACGGATCGATTTGTCACCCGTGACCGTGACGACCGGTGTCGACATAAACGAACCCACGGAGATGGACGAGATATCTGCATCAACGGCGACCTGGTGCATAATATCGGACTTGGTAACGATACCTAGAACACCCTTCATTTCCGGAGAGGTCACGACCGCGGATCCGATATCGTCTTCGGCGAACACTCTTGCAATGGTGCTGGCCGTCGTCTCCCTGGAGATAGTCCGCACGTCTTGTGTCATTACACTTTCTATGGTTTGTTCTATCATAGCTAGGGTACCGCACAGAGACGGTTAACTCCTTGCTCAAGCGGGCGCCAAGAACTATTCGAGGCTATAACTATCCGACGAACAGAAAGTACAGGAGAGCTTGAAATCACTCACAACGGTCATACAATTGAGTTTTCATATGAATCCACAGGTGATGACAGCGTCCCAAGAGGTCAATCATAACATCGAGCGGGCAGTCAAACAGTGAAATCCAACGCCGTATGGCGATTCAACATAGCCGGACGAGAACACTTCGAGAGACAGCAAAATCAAAAGCCCGTCGAAAACGGACTCGACGGATCGCGTTAGCGTGCGGCTGCCGCGACGCGCTCTTTTTCTTCTTTCTGGCTGACCGCGTAGGTCTGGACGTCGTAGTTGGCCGCGCCGATGAGCTGGCTGGCGATGGCCTCTGCGACGGGCGTCGCCGTCTTGAACGAGGCATTGTAGACGCCTTCGGCGAGGAACTTCAGGGCCTGGTCGACCCGACGCTGGGGGGCGACGTCGACAGCTTTTGGGACCGAGATGCCACCGTATTTCAGGCGGACGGTCTCCTCTCGTGGAGCCGCGTTCTCGACGGCCGTCACGAGCACCTGAATCGGGTTGTCCTCGGTGCGTTCGTGGATGAGTTCGAACGCATCGCGGACGTAGTTGAGCGTCTGCTGTTTCTTGCCCGTGTTCTCTTCGGTCTGCATCAAGCGGTTGATGAAGCGCTCGACGATCGAGATTTCGGACTTCTTGAACTGTTTGCTAGCGTGGCGACCCGCGGTGTGAGCGACGGGCGAAACCGTGATGTAGCGCTCGGTCGAGGGATCGGCGTACTCGATTTCGCCGATCTCCCACTCGCCGAAGAGCTTCGCCGAGACGTCTGCGCCGCCGGCCGGCGCGTCCGGATCAGGTTGGTCTTCTGCCGCCATGATTATCGCACCGGTTTCTCTGCGTTCCCGCGAACGAGTTCCTTCAGCGCGACGCCGTTGACCTTGTCAACCTTGTAGTTGACACCGGAGAGGTCACCCATCGCACGACCCTTCGCCCCACCGATACCGGCGATGGTGACTTCGTCGTGTTCGTCGATGAACGAGATTGCACCGTCACCGGGACAGAACGCGGTGACCTGCTTCCCGTTTTTGATCAGCTGCACTCGGACGCACTTTCGGATCGCCGAGTTGGGCTGCTTTGCTTCGATGCCGACCTTTTCGAGTACGATACCGCGAGCCTGGGGTGCTCCCTCGAGGGGGTCGGACTTCTCGCGAAGTCCACGGGCGCGGCGCGCGTAGTCCGAGTCGGACCACCGCTGGTTCTGGCGGTCCTTCTTGAGCTTGCGCGCGGCATATTTGCCGTTTGCCATAGTACCCGTCGCTATCCGTTGAAGCCACTTAAGCGACCCGTTTCGAATCAACGAGACGGCTCGAGATCGCTTTAGATACATCGCTCGCCGAATCTGTGGCCGTTTCGACGACTCGAGTTACGGCCGGAGCACGGGTTAGCGACGCTCGGCAGGCGAGAGGTTTCCGAACGGCGACCGCTCGATCGCCGTGTTCGATGAGCATCGATACAGCCTTGCTGGTCTACTGGCGAACGTGTACTAGCGTTCGAACACGTGCTGGCCTTCCGCGCTCTCAAAAGCGGAGGTCGCCGAAGTAAGTTGAACCACGGTCAGTTACGGTAGCAGTGGCTCTGTTCGGGGTCATGGTACTCGGGGTACAGATCGAGAAGCGTGTATGCGGCGACGGCTTCGAGGCGGCCGTTACCGAGGACGCGAAACGCTTCGGGTGGATGGACTCCCATCCGAACGAAATAATCTCGGATCTGACACTTGAGGTGGTGATCGAGGTATTCGCGGAAGGTCTCGCGCGAACGCGGATCGATCGGTGGGAGTTCGAGCAGCGTGTCCGGATTTCGGTCGAACGGATCTGTCTCCGGCTCGGTCGTGTACTGTTCACCACGGTCTTTGAGGGCGGTGGCGTACAGCGAGGAGACTGCATCGATATACACGCCTTCCGAACGGGCGACCGCCGTGTCTTCGGCGAGGGCAACCAGGTCGTCAGCGAAGGCCGTCCAGTCGGCGATATCTACGTCGGAGAGGTCCTCGATCGACTCCTCGAGAATCCCCTCGTCGCTGAGATCGAGACCGTGAACGCCGGCTATTTCTTCGGCTTCGGGGGCAATCTCGGTGCTCAGCGAGTCGATTCCGAGATAGACGTTCTGCCGATAGAGAACGTTCTCCGAAGCGGTCGGGGGTTCGGGAATCGGCCGCTCGGTATCGAAGTCGTGATAACTGCGCATCTGCCGGTAGAGGTCACCGAACAGCGCGTCGAACTCGTTGTCACTGAGACGCTGGATCGCGAGTCTGACGGCGTTGATCCGCTCGGGATGCTCGGCTGGCGGGACCGTGTCGTATCCCCGTTCGACGTAGACGTAATATCGGGCGTACTTGCGGACCTGTTCAACGTGTTCGTTATTTTCTGCTGTTCGATTGACTGCTTTGTCATGATAACCGTCCTGTCCATGTCCTTGAATTTCTCCGTCAAAACCAACTGAAACCGTATGCTGTACAGAGTCGTTGTCGATAACCCTCACACCAATACCCCTGTCGTCCTCGCCAACGATTGTTGCTTCCATGTCTTTTATTCTCCCTCGAAACGACTCGAGTCAGTGTCAGAACCACCGAGGAGGTCTTTAACCGTCTTCTCGACGAATCGCTCGAGATGAGCTCTGGCTTTTCCGCCCAGTCCACCGGCGACTTCAGCCCCGTTCTCGTAGGCCTGGCCGGTCAGAGTCTTCGTCACGTCGCCAGCAGCGCCTTTCGATATCTCAGCTCCAACGGAAGCGCCACCGATGGTTCCGAGACCGGGCAAGACCATCGTGCCACCGACTGCGCCGAGTAATCCACCGACCGCACCGACCATGCCCTGTGTTGTAGCCTTGCCCACGCTGTCGAGCGTCGACCCACCGCCGACGGCCTGTTCGAGCGACGAGAGTCGCTCTTTGAGCTAGGAAATCTCCGCCGCGAACGAGAGTTGCTCACTATCCTCGGAGAGTTGCTCGCGCGCCTGTTTGAGGGTCTCCGCGCTTGGCATCCGCTGGACGTGTACCTCGGTCTTGGCCATCCGCCGAATGCCCAATTTACCACCGTCCATCACACGTTGTGCGGTCTCTTCGGCCGCTCGCTCTAACTGCGGATCAGGATCGATCTCGAGTCCCGGTCGTTCCTGCGGTAGCATCGAAATTGCTCCGCCGGTCTGCTGGCGAACGTGCGCGAGTTCGTGTGCAAGGACGTGCTGGCCTTCCAGTGACTCAGGATCGTACTCACCAGAATTAAAGGCGACGTGATTGCCGACCGTAAACGCCCGCGCGTTGATCTGCTCGCAGGCCCGGGCAGCTTTCGTCCCGGTGTGAATTCGGACATCACCGAAGGAATCGTCCATCCGCTCTTCCATCGCGCGCTGGATGCCGCCGTCCAGCGGCTGGCCCGGCGTGCTGAGAACCTCCCGAACCGACGTGGGCACACCCGCGTCCCCGACTCGATCAGTGTCGTACTGTGCCTCGCGGCTGCGCTGGACCGACGCCGCGTTCTGGCGCTCGATATCTTTCGGTACCGCCGCCGGTCGCTCGACCTGGCGCTCCCGGAACGCGTCCATATCCACCGGCTTCCCCATGAGTTCGACCGGCATCCCCTCGTCGACCCAGCGCTGGACTTCCGCGGGACCGCAGGCCTGCTCCAACCGCTGGATCTGGACTTCTTGCCCGGGTGCGTACAACTCGAGACCATACCGACTCTTGATATCCGCTCGAGTCGGCGTCGGCGACGTGCCAGTCGACCTCGCGTTCGACTGCGATCTCGTGTTCGACAGCGGCGATCGGGACCGATAACTCGCGGAGTCGTCGGTCTGTTCCGCCCTTGACTCCGAGTTCGCTCGTGTACCCGTGAATCCCATTCCGTCTCTACCCTGATTCATTCCCGCAATACACATATAATTATCGCCAACTAATTGGGAAAGATAAATATGGCGCGTGTTCAAACAGACGATAACGGCTAGAATCTCAAATGCAGGGGAGGGTTTCACGCCGATGAGAGACACTGCTACGAGCGAGCACCTACTCGCCGAATTGGACCGGATTCACAGCATCCTCGAGCGGTACCTCGAGAACCGCTCCGACACCACGTCTGGCACGACAGTTGCCGGCGCGAACGGACGCGACGAGCGACGTGGCACGGCCGATCCGACTGCGCTCGCGTATTCGATTCCCAGTGTCGATCAGAGCGGCTTCGGTACACTCGCGGACGACACCGGGCACACCCAGCGTGAGGCTCTTGAAAACGGCAAACGTCGCCTCGAGACGCTGGTCGACGGATTCGACCTCGACGACCTGCATCGTGAGCTCCTCCTCATCGCCCTGCTTCCCGACGTCGATCCGACGACCGAAGACCTGTTCGCGAGAGCGACCAACGACCGCACGAAACCGCGCCCAACCGTCGGGCTCGTTGCGGACCTGTTTTCCCGGACGAACGCCGAGTTCGTCACTGCGACTGCACTCGTCGGCGAGCAGTCGCCGCTGCGAACCAACGACCTCATCCTCGTCGACGACGTGACCGACTCGAGATCGAAACTCGAGCGCGAACTCCGTGTCGACGACCGTATCTACGAGTATCTGCTCGGTCACGACGGCGTCGACCCGCGTCTCGAGGCGACCATCGACGACCACAGTCCGATCGAACTCGAGGAGTCGCTCACCAACGCACCCGCCGACGCCACCCTCGAGGACCTGCTGCTCGATGATTCGCTCCGTACGGACCTGGCGTCGCTACCCGATGACGAGAGGGGAACTGGCCGCCGCGTCTACTTCTATGGACCACCCGGCTCCGGCGTCGACTGCGCCGTCGAAGCCTGCTGTCAGGACGACCGCTATCTGCGGGCCGACCTTCGGGCCGTCCTCGCCGCCGACGCCCTCGAGGCGCTCGTACGCGAAGCGACGATTCTCGACGTTCCCGTCCACCTCCGCAACGCCGACGCCACCGTCGCCGACCGGGAGACTGACCACTCCCTCGAGGGCGTCCTCGCTCGCTTTCGCGAGTTCGACAACGACCTGTTCGTTACGGGCGAACGCGCGTGGGTGCCTACCGAGAGCCGCCGAGCCAGCGTCGACGCTATCTACGAGTTCGGCCGCCCCTCGATCGCGCGCCGCCGGCAGTTCTGGGAGGCCCGCACCGACGAGCTTCCGGACGACCTCGAGCCCGAGACCATGGCCAGCACGTTCGATCTCACCCAGGGACAACTCGAGGCGGCGCTTGCGACCGCCGACGCACGTGCCGGCGGTGACGACCGCACGCTCGCGGACGTTCGGGCGGGCTGTCGCGCCCAGTCGTCGGACGCGCTCGACGAGCTCGCCCAGCATGTCGAACCCACGAAGACCTGGGCCGACATCGAGGTCGACGACCGTACCGAACGGCAGCTACGGACCCTCGAGACCCACATCACGAATCGAGGGTTACTTTATGATGACTGGGGGTTCCGTGACCAGACCGGCAATGCGGGCATCGTCTCGCTATTCAGAGGGTATCCCGGCACCGGGAAGACCCTCGCAGCAGAGGTGCTTGCCAACGCCGTCGGGATGGATATCTACAAGATCGATCTCTCATCGATGGTCAGCAAGTACATCGGCGAGACCGAGGAGAACTTGGAACAACTCTTCCAGGCCGCCGAGCAGTCGAACGCGATCTTGCTGTTCGACGAGGCCGACGCAATCTTCGGCGACCGCGCGGACGTCGCCGACGCGACCGACCGCTATGCCAACGTCGAGGTGAACTACCTGCTCCAGCGGGTCGAAACCTACGACGGCGTCATCTTCCTGACGACCAACTACGCCCAGAACATCGATACCGCCTTTACCCGCCGCATTACCCACTCGATTCGGTTCGACGAACCCGACGCGGACACGCGCGAGGAGATCTGGAAAGGCGTCTTCCCCGACGGCTGCCCTCTCGAGGAGATCGACTGGAAGTGGCTCGCCGGATTCGACTACAGCGGCGGAACCATCGAGAAACTCGCCACGCATATCGCCATCTATGTCACCAGTCTGGGAGACGAGACGATCACCATGCGCCACGTCGTCGAGGCGCTCGAGCGGTATAAACGGGATCGCAACAGCCGGATCCGCGAGCAGGATTTCGAACCCTACCTCGAGTTCCTGCAGGGTCCAACCGAGCGAGAAGCGAAAGAACGGCGCCACCAGGAGCGCCGCGCTGGATAATGACGGGGACGAACCGATCGTCGCACCACGTCGGTCGGCATCACAACACAAGGGAGAGAAGTAACGAACGTCGATCGTAATTTCGACTCCACTGAACGATGACATACAGCGCCATTGCAGACGTCAGCAACGTGTTGATCGAACTCGTAAGAGCGAACGCCGACGAACGAAGTCCCATTGATTCGAATCGAGTCGAAGCGGCCTCGCCTGCCGACGTCGACTCCCTCTCGAGCGTCGATATCACGCTGTATCCGTATCAGCTCGAAACGGACACGGCGATGGGGTCGGGCAGCCGAACTATCTCTGGGACGGCGCGACAGGACCGGCCGCTGGCGCTTTCGGTACGCTATCTTGTGACGGCATACGCCGTCGACGACGGTGAAGACGATGAGGGACAGACGAACCCCCTGAAACGCCAACAGCTACTCGGCGCAGCTCTGCAGCTGTTTCACGACAATAGTCGCATCGAGCCTGCCGACGCTCCTGGGCCACTCTTGCAGGAACAGCCGCTTTCGATCTCGATCGTCGACGAACCGGTCGAAGAGCTACTGTCGCTGTGGTCGCAGTTTTCCGGCGTGACCCACCAGCCGTCGGCGACGATCGAAGTGAGCCCAGTGGTGATCCAGTCGCTGAACGAAGCGGAGTTCACTCGCGTTGAGGAACACGAGATGACGGTCGAACGGCGATCGGACACATCCGATCGACAATCAGAATGAGCGGAATGTGTGAAGCGAACGGCAGTCAGCGGCCGAACGGAGCTCGAGCGCCGCCTATACCAACTGCACGTCGTCGATCCCGAAGTGGCGCTTCGCGAGGGTGCGGGCGGCCTCGATCGTCTGCCCATCGGTCCCGATCGCAACCCCGTGGTCGGATTCGGCGACTTCGACGTAGGCGACGGTGTCGTTGTTCTCGCTGATCGTGACGTTGTAGACGGCTGCCGGCGCGAGCGCGTTCGCGACGAATGTCTCAGGGTCGGCCGCGTCTTCGACGAGTCGAACCTGCGCGTCGACGCGATCCTCGAACCGCTGGATCGTCCGGCCCTCAGGACCGATCGCCTCGCCCATCTTGCCGCGTTCGACGACGATCAGGAGGCTGTCACCGCCGTCGGTGACGAGACAGTCTCGGCCGTCGACACCGGTGGCGTCCTCGAAGGCGGCGAGATACTGTCGGGCGTCGTCGGCGAGCGTAACCTCCATCGATCAGTCGGCCTGACCGCTCCCGGATGTGGTCGATCCCATCCGGAGGTCGACGTCGCCGGTCCCGAGTTTGATCGGCTTGCCGACGATGACGTTCTCCGTCACGCCGTCTAACTCGTCGACCTCGCCGTGGATCGCAGCGTTGAGCAGGTGGTTGACCGTCACCTCGAACGCCGCACGAGCGAGCACCGAATCCTTCGACCCCGAGATGCCGTGGCGACCGATCGACTCGATCTCACCGCGGTTCGTCATCATGTCCGCGACGAGCATCAGGTGGCGGACGTTCACGTCGTCAAGCCCCTGCTCGGCCAGCGTGTTGTTCGTCTCCTCGATGATGGCTTCGCGGGCCGCCTCGATGCCGAGGTTGCGCCGGATCTCGTGGATGTTGTTACACGTCGTCCGCGAGGCGTCGACGCCCTCGATCTCGAGAACGTCGCCGAAGGCCGACCCTTCGGTGTAGAGGACGAACTCTTCGCTGCCGTCGTCCATCTCTTCGCGGCGGATGACGACCCGTGAGATGTCCTCGATGCCCTTGAACGTGATATCACGCAGGTCCTCGACGAGCTGAAGGAGATCCCGATACGAGGGTTCCTCGGGACCGAACTCGATCTGGGTTCCCTGCTGAATCGTCTTGACGCCGAGCGAATCCTCGATGATCTCGGCGACTTCCTCGGGCGTAATCAGCCGCTCGTTCAAGGTATCCTCGTTGAGCGAGATCTGAACGCGCATGTCCGCGACGTTCGTCGAGACGTCACCCAGCGCGAGGATCTTGGTGGCTTCGATCTTCCAGACGACCTCGTGGGCGCGCTCGCGCTCGGTGGCGTACTCGCCCTCGAGGTGGACGGTCATCATCGGCGTGTCCGGGGTCTTTCGGGCGTCGACCAGCTCGATCAGCCGAGGCAGCCCCTGAGTCACGTCGATCTCTGCGACCCCCGCATAGTGGAACGTGTTCATCGTCAGCTGCGTGCCGGGTTCACCGATCGACTGTGCGCTGACGGTCCCGACGGGGTCGAGTGGGGAGACTCGCGTGTCGAGATACCGGGTCTCGACGGCCTTTGCCAGTTCGTCGGCGTCCTCGACCGTGGCGCCCTCGCGGGCTTCGATCGTCTCGTACACTTCGTTCTTGAGTCGCCGGGGCAGGTCGGTGTCTTCGACGACCGCGATAGTGTCATCGGAGACGTCGTATTCGACGTTAGTCATCGGAGGTCACCTCCGTGCCCTCGGCAAGGCGATCGTCGGCGTGTTCCGAGAGGTTTGTCGGCCGCGGTCGCGAGCCGAGGAACTCCTCTTTCTCCGCTTCGGACTCGAACTCGGAATCGAGCACGCGGCTGGCGATGTGTTCGACGTCGATGTTGTTCTCCTCGCCGGAGGAGACTTTGACCGGCGACGTGCCGTCCTCGCCGAACTCGAACTGGACGATCGTGTCCGAGGTATCCCGGACGGTGCCGTCGTACTGGCTCTCGAGCTCGGAGAGGGCGTTGATCAGCCGCCGCTGCAGGTAGCCGGACTTGGAGGTCCGGACTGCAGTGTCGACCAGGCCCTCGCGGCCACCCATCGCGTGGAAGAAGAACTCCCGTGGGGTCAGCCCGCTCGTGTAGGAGTTCTCGACGAAGCCGTGTGCCTCCGCCGAGAGGTCGTTCGGTTCGTAGTGACTGAGGGTTCGATCCTCGTAGCCGCGGTTGATCCGCTCGCCGCGAACTGCCTGCTGGCCGACCGCGCCGGCCATCTGGGTCAGGTTGAGCATCGATCCACGGGCACCGGAGTTGGCCATGACGACCGCCGGGTTGTCGTCCTGGAAGTGCTCGTCGGCGATGTTCCCCGCGTTGTCACGCGCACGGGAGAGCGTCTGCATGATCTTCATCTCGAGGGTCTCGTCGATCGTCCGGCCGGGGAGACTCTCGAGTTCGTTGCGCTCGTAGGCTTCGATCAGTTCCTCGACGCGGTCGTTGGCGTCGTCGATCGTCTCGTCGATCCGGGACTCGGCCTCCTCCGGGATGGTCTCGTCGTCGATCCCGATCGAGAACCCGAAGTGCATGATCGCCCGCATCGCCAGCGTCGAGACCTCGTTGACGAAGATACGGGCACGCGTGTTGCCGTAGACCTTCGTAATCGTGTCGACGATCTCGCCGCCGAACTCGCCGACCTCGTCCTCGGCGATGGTTCCCTGGAGCAACTGGCCGTCCTCGATGACGACCTCGTCGCCGACGGTGCCGGTGAACTCGAGGTTCAGGTCGTCGGGCAGGAGCTCGGAGAAGACGTCGTAGCCAGTCCAGAACGGTTTGCCGTCGTCGTCGACGCCGCTGGGGTCGGGCAGTTCGTCGATCCGGGTGGCACGCAGCAAGTCGAGTGCCTGCGTCTCGTTGAACCGCGGGTTGTCGTGGGTCAGCAGGTACATCCCGCTGATGTGGTCCTGGATGGCCCCGATGATGTTCTCACCGAATCGCGGCGAGAGCATCTGTTCCTGCACCCGCATGAGCACGCGTGCCTCGGCGCGGGCCTCTTCGTTTTGGAGCGCGTGCATGTTCATCTCGTCGCCGTCGAAGTCGGCGTTGTACGGCGGACAGACGACGGTGTTCAGCCGGAACGTCTTGTACGGCATGACCACGACCTCGTGGGCCATGATCGACATCCGGTGGAGCGACGGCTGGCGGTTGAAAATAACGATGTCGCCGTCGATCATGTGGCGGTTGACTTCCCACCCAGCCTCGACCTTCTCGGCGAGTTGCTCGCAGTTCTTCTCGGTCACCTTCAGCCGCCGGCCGTCCGGCCGACGGACGTAGTTCGCGCCGGGGTGGGCCTCGGGGCCGTTCGAGACGAATCGACGGGCGTCCTCGAGATTGCGCTCGGTGACGTTCATCGTCTGGGTCATCTCCTTGGCCACGCGGTCGGGGACACCGACCTCGTTCAAGCTAAGCGTCGGGTCCGGCGAGATTACAGTACGTGCAGAGAAGTTCACACGCTTGCCGGACAGCGAGCCACGGAAGCGACCCTCCTTGCCTTTCAGGCGCTGGGAGAGGGTCTTGAGCGGCCGGCCGGAGCGGTGCCGTGCCGGCGGCGTACCCGAAATCTCGTTGTCCATGAACGTCGTGACGTGGTACTGCAGCAGTTCCCAGAGGTCCTCGATGATCAGCTGTGGTGCACCGGCTTCGCGGTTCTCCATGAACCGCTGGTTGATGCGGATGATGTCGACCAGCTTGTGGGTCAGGTCGTCCTCGGAGCGCTGGCCGTTGTCGAGCGTGATCGACGGCCGGGCAGTGACTGGCGGTACCGGGAGGACGGTGAGGATCATCCACTCCGGACGGGAGCGCTCGGGGTTGATCCCCAAGACCTCGATATCCTCGTCCGGAATGTTCTCGAACCAGTCCCGGATGTCGCTGGGCATCAGCTTGTTCGTGTCCTCCTCGGTGAGGTCGATGTCCAGGGCCTTCTCGATGGCCTTGCGCTGACTCTCACGCGGGCGGAACGAGCCCGAGAGGATCTCGTTGACCCGGGTGAGCTCGATCTCGGTTTTCTCGGCGAGTTCGTCCGGCGTCGTTCGCTCGACGCCTGCCTCCTCGTCGCCCTGCATCGCGCCGGCGATGCGCTGGGAGTACTCGCTCGTAAGCACCTGCTGGACCTCGTAGTAGGTCGTCGGCTTCTCGTGGTCGATGTCGTACTGGATCTCGCCACAGAACGGACACCGATCCTTCTTACGTGCCTGCCGGATCGCGGCCTTGGTCACGTCGTTTAAGTCGCGACTCAGCTTTCGGGATTCATCGAGCTGGTCGCGGAACTCGTCGCGTTCGTCTTCGGTCAACAGCAGCCGCGAACACTCCCGGCAGGTCCCTCGCAGGAGTCGCCGGATAAGCTTCGTAAAGCCGACGTGGATGACCGGCGCGGCCAGTTCGATGTGCCCGAAGTGGCCGTTACACGATCCCGAGTGCTTGCCGCAGGTCTTGCACTCGAGGCCGGGGTCGATCACGCCCAGCCGCGGGTCCATCAGCCCCATGTCGATGGGGAACCCGTCGTCGTCGTAGGTGTCGGCCGTGATGATCTTCGTCGCGCTCATCTCCCGATACTCCTCGGGCTCCATGAGCCCGAAGGAGAGTTGTCCGATGTCTTTGGGTGTCGTATCTTGCATGGTTTAGACGGCGTCTTCGAGTTCGAGTCGCGGTGCGATACCCAGTGCTTTCATCTCGTCTAAGAGGAGCTTGAACGCGTAGCTCATCTCGATCTCGTGGATATCGGTCTCCTCGTCGCAGTTCGGACAGTAGACACGCCGTTGTTCGACGTTTTCGACCGCGCTCATGCCACAGTTCGCACAGATGTGGATGAACTCGCGGTCGGACTCATCGAGCAGTCGTTCCTTCAGCGTCATGGCCGCCCCGTGGCCGATGAACACGTCGCGTTCCATCTCCCCGATACGGAGGCCACCCTCGCGGGCGCGACCCTCCGTCGGCTGGCGGGTCAGCACCTGCACCGGCCCGCGCGAACGGGCGTGCAGCTTGTTCGAGACCATGTGGTAGAGCTTCTGGTAGAAAATGACGCCGACGAAGATCTCGGCCTCGATCTTCTCGCCGGTAACGCCGGAGTACATGGTCTCCTTGCCGGCCGAATCGAAGCCGGCGTCCTCAAGTCCGCCACGAAGCTCGTCTTTGTCCTCGCCGAGGAACGGCGTCCCGTCGACGCGACGGCCCTCCATCGCGCCGAGTTTGCCGCCGATCATCTCGAGAATGTGGCCGACAGTCATCCGCGAGGGCAGCGCGTGGGGGTTGACGACGAGGTCCGGCACCACGCCCTCCTCGGTAAACGGCATGTCCTCCTGGGGCGCGAGGTGGCCGACGACCCCCTTCTGGCCGTGTCGCGACGCGAACTTGTCCCCGAGTTCGGGGATCCGTTCGTCACGCACGGAAACCTTCGAGAGCTTCGAGCCGTCCTCACCCTCCATGAGCGTGACGGTGTCGACGATGCCGGATTCGCCCGAGCGCATGGTGACGGAGGTCTCACGCCGTTTCTGTGGCGAGAGGCCGCCCATGTCGTCGGGTTCCTCTAAGAATCGCGGCGGCGAGGTCTTCCCGAGCAGCACGGAGTTCTCGTCGACTTTCGTCTCGGGGTTGACGAGGCCGTCGTCGTCGAGGTGGTTGTAGGCCTCCTCGCCACGAGCACCGCGGACGTCCTGGCTCGGGATCTCGAAGCGGTCCTCCTGGCCACCAGGATAACGCCGTTCCTCGCCCTCGTAGGTCCGGAAGAAGTGCGAGCGCGCGAGCGCGCGTTCGACGCTGGCTTTGTTCATGACCAGCGCGTCCTCGATGTTGAACCCCTCGTAGCTCATCACGGCGACGACGAAGTTCTGTGCGGCCGGCCGCTCGTCGTAGCCGATCTGTTCGGTCGTCTGGGTCTTGACCATCGAGAGCTGCGGGTAGTGCAGCAGGTGCTGGCGCGTGTCCGGCCGGATCCGGTAGTTCGCGCTGGGCAGGCCAAGCGACTGCTTGATCATCCCTGCCCCCATCGTAATACGCGGTGAGGCGTTGTGCTCGGGATACGGGATCATCCCCGCACCGATCGAGAAGATCAGCGAGGGGTCGATCTCGAGGTGGGTGTGTTTCTCGGTCAGGTCGTCCTCGTCGACGGCCACGAGGATGTCCTCTTCCTCCTCGGCGTCGATGAACTCGATGTAGCCGTGATCGACGAGGTCCTCGAACTCGATGTCGCCGTCTTTGAGCGCTTCGATATCCTGTTCGGAGATCCGCGGGTCGCCGTCCTCGACGACCAGCAGTGGCCGTCGTGCGCGGCCGGCGTCGGCGTTGACGATCACTTCGCGGGTGCGGTCTTTGACCGAGACGTTGACCATCTCGCTGACGTCGCCGATTCGTCGCGCTTCGCGGATCTGTTCGGCTAGTTCGTGTGGATCGGGATGGGTCCCCACCAGCGACCCGTTGACGTAGACTTTCGCCTCTCGTTGTTGGCTGCTCATGATTTAATCGTCTCCAGATGCAGTCGTCCGCTCGATACCCTCGAGGCCGGGAATACCCTCGACTCCCATCGATGCGAGTTCGCGTTTGAGTTCCTGTTCGTCCTCGACGTTCTGGGAGAGCTCCATCGATTGCGCGAAGTTCTTCACCAGCCCACAGTTGGGACCCTCCGGCGTCTCGGAGGGACCGATGCGACCCCACTGGGTCGCGTGCAGGTCCCGCGCCTCGAAGTGGGGTTGCGAGCGCGACAGCGGGCTGCGAAGGCGGCGCAGGTGGCTGAGCACGCCCATGAAGTCAGTTCGGTCGACGAGCTGGGAGACGCCGGAGCGGCCGCCGACCCAGTTGCCCGTCGCGATCGGGTGCTCTAAGCGCTCGGTCAGCACGTCCGAGCGGACGACCGTGTTCACCGAGAGCTGGCGATTACGCATGTTCGCGCGCTCGAGCTGGTATTTCACGTCCCGGGCCAGCTTGTTCAGCGCGGTCCGGAACAGGTCTTTCATCAGGTCGCCGGAGACCTTCAGGCGCTTGTTCGCGTAGTGGTCTTTGTCGTCGGATTCGCGCCGCCCGAGTGCGAGCTCGAAACAGGCCTCGGCCATCCGACAGAGGTAGTGGGCCTTGTTGATGCGGACGTCTTCTTCCTCGACGCCATCCTCGTGGAGATGGGGAAGGAGATACCGGTCGATGACGTAGTTGGCGCGCTTGAGCTGGTAGTTTTTGCCCTGGCCGGAGGCGACCCGTTTCCCGAGCGCCTCGATGGCTTCCTCCTCGGTCTGGACTTCCGCTTCCTCCAGGTTCTCGAGCATGTACTTGACGACCTCGGGGTCGTTCGAGACCTTGTGGACGATCTCCTCGTCCGATTCGAGGCCGAGCGCGCGCACGAGCGTGACGAAGTTGATCGAGCCCGACACCGAGGGGAACGAGACCTCGAGCAGGCCGTCGCGCGTCCGCTCACACAGCACCAGGGCGCGGTAACCACGGCGCTGGGAGAACGTCTTGGCGACCTGAATCTCGTCACCGTATTTGGTGTCGTACTCGGCGAGGATCTTGTTCGGTGCGAGGTCCTCGCTGGTCATCAGCACCCGCTCGGAGCCGTTGACGATGAAGTAGCCACCGGGGTCGGCGGGGTCCTCGCCAATCTCGATGAGTTCCTCGTCGGAGAAGCCGGCGATATTACACTTCTCGGAGCCGACCATGATCGGCATCCGGCCGATCTTCGTCTCCGTCGAGTCGACGACCCGCTGGTCGCCCTCCTCGCCTTTGACGATGGACATCTCCATGAACACCGGCGCGGAGTAGGTGATGTTACGAAGGCGGGCCTCCTGTGGATAGAGCAGTTCCTCGGAGCCGTCGGCCTCGCGAACGCGTGGCGTGACGACGCGGACGTCGCCCAGCTCAACGTGGACCGGCTCCTCGCCTTCCTTGTCGCCGATGTCCGTGTCGATCGTCGCCTTCTCGTCGACGACCTCCTGCATGCCCCGGTTGAGGAAGGCGTTAAAGGAGCGATAGTGGTGTTCGGCGATCCGTTCCTTCGAGAAATATTCGCGCGAGATCTCTCGACGTTCGTCGCGATCTAGTTCCATTGCCATTTATTCTACCACAAGTCGGTATACCACTGCTTGATCGGTTGTTCGTGAGTCTCGGACGATTTTGATCACGTCGCCGATTTCGGCCTCGTCCGGAAGGGCAGGGTCGTTGCGCTTGATTTTCGGTAAGTCTGTACGATCGATGTTGTATTCGGAGAGCACCTCCTCGAGCGTCTCCTCCTCGAGGACGGTGTGCTCCGGAACCAGTTCGTGTTGGCTTACGTCTACCATGTGTGGGTGTGCGTGTCGGCTATCGGGAGAGAAGCGGCTGTCACGAGATACTACAGGCAAGTAGCGGCGGGAGGCATTTAACCGTTACTAAGTCGACCCACAAGCAAAGCTACCCGGCCGGGCGAACCAGACCGGAACCGTCGGTCACGTTCGAACGTAGCCGGTTCTCGGTTATATTCCTTGTGGGTCATGTGTGCTGGTAACACAGTCACAGTGGGGAGGGGCTCGAGGCGGCGATCATGGCTCGTCTGGCCGTACCACACGGCGTTCGATTGAAAAGCCTTAATACTATCACCGGGAAAGAAAGCATTGCAAGCCCGGGTGGTGTAGTGGCCTATCATACAACCCTGTCACGGTTGTGACGCGGGTTCAAATCCCGCCTCGGGCGCTTCTTCCACTTCAAACTCCTGAGCAACCGGTTTTGTTCTCTCGCAACCAGCCAGACTCGATCACTATTCGAATTGGCAATCGTTCGAGGGCTGCATGAAGTGAGCTCGTTTTCGAGCATGATTCACGACCTATCGCATTTATGTCCATTCACAAACAATTTCTGGTAGGTATTGTAGCATATGTATTCTCAGTATAATTGAACGATGTTCGGCGATCGAACTCGAGGCTGGGCGTGAATTTGTGTTAACAGAGCAGAATAACGAGTCGGGAACACAACCCTTAATACTATCACCGGGAAAGAAAGCATTGCAAGCCCGGGTGGTGTAGTGGCCTATCATACAACCCTGTCACGGTTGTGACGCGGGTTCAAATCCCGCCTCGGGCGCTTCTTCCACTTCTAATTCCTGAGTAACTGGTTCTATTGCCTCGCAACCAACCAGGCTCGAATACTATTCGAATTGGCAGCTGATCGAGGTGCTTCATCTATTGTGTTTCGCAGTGGTTCAAAGCTCGCTAGAGGTGCGTTCTATTGAGAAGTCGTTGATACCGTGGCATCCCACCGATTATTTTTATTCAGACGGGTGGCCAACTACACTATGTGCAACTCGAAAGCGGTGGGAGATGAAACGGAAGCAAGAGCCATCTCTAAACTCATTAGCTGTGGCTACAGTGTCTCAATTCCGTTCGGTGACAACGACAAGTACGATCTCGTCGTCGACACGGGAGACCACCTCTATCGGATCCAGTGTAAGACCGGCTGGTCGAACAAAGCAGACACGGTTCGATTCAATACCCATTCGCAAACGACGAAGGATGGCGTTTACCATGAAGATACATATCAGGGTGCCATCGACGCCTTTCTTGTCTATTATCCCGAAAACGATCAGTTTTATTGGATCGACGCGGCTGACGCAACTGAACAGAAAATGGAACTCCGGTTCGAGTCCGAAATCGACCATCCATCAATCAACTGGGCAGCAGCGTACCGGTTTGATGGCACGATCCCGTAATCTCATACAGCCGCCCAGCGGCACTAGACAGTTTGAATATCTAATTTCTAAATGCTAATTGTTTAGTTGCCACTCAGGAATCCATCAGTACTCGAGAAGGAGGATCACTAGATCAATGACAAAGCCGATCACCGTCCTCGTCGTCGACAACGAACCCGGTTTTGCGGCGCTGGCCGGAGAGATGCTCGAGCGCGAGCGCGACGCGATCGTCGCACTCGAGGCAACGAATGCCACGGACGCGCTGTCGATACTCGAGGGCCGTGACGTCGACTGTATCGTCAGCGATTACGAGATGCCGTCGATGACCGGCCTGGCGTTGTTAGAGCGCGTCCGTGAGAGCGATCCCGAGCTCCCCTTTATTCTCTTTACGGGGCGGGGTTCCGAAGAAGTCGCCAGCGAGGCGATCGCGGCGGGAGTGACCCAGTATCTCCAGAAGGAATCCGGACGGGAACAGTACGCGCTGTTGGCAAATCAGATCACGAACGCCGTTTCCCAGTATCGGACGGAGACGGAGCTACGGGAGAGCGAGCGACGGTACGAGCGAACGCTGACGGCGCTACACGAGACGACCCGGGAGCTGATGCGCGCCGAAACCAAAGCCGAGATCTATCGAGTGGCGATCGAGACGGCCGGCGAGATTCTGGACGTTGCGGTCGCTGTGGCTTACACGTTCGAGCCGACGGCAGGGGTCCTCGAGCGCGTGGCGTCGACGCGCCACGCCCCCGAGCTGGGCGAGCCGAAGCAGACGTTCGAGCGGGGAGAGGGACTGGTCTGGGATGCGTTCTCCAAGGGGGAAAGCACCTACTACGAGGACGTGACATGCGAGGACGTCGGCGCCGGGGGAACGGTGAGCCGCTGTGAGCTGATCGTCCCGCTCGGGACCCACGGCGTGGTGGTCGCAGGCTGTGAAGACGTCGACGGGTTCGACGAGACGATGACCGAACTGCTGTACATTCTGGCGGCCAACACCGAAGCAGCGCTAGATCGGGCCGAGCGAGAGGAATTACTCCGTGAGCACGACCGGACGCTCACCCGTCAAAACGAGGAGCTGACGCGACTCAACCACACGAACGAGATCGTCCGCGAGATCAACCACGGCGTCGCACAGGCGTCGACACGCGCTGAGATCGAGGAAACGGTGTGTAACCGCCTCGCCGAGACGGACCGGTATCGGTTCGCCTGGATCGCCGCAAGCGACGACGACCCACCCATGCCGTCGGCCTGGGCCGGGATCGACGCGGCCTACGTGGACCGGATTCGCGACGACGGCGAGTGTGCGCCCGAGATCGCACTCGTCCGAGACGTCCTCGAGTCGGGCACCGTACAGACAGTGCGTAATGTCCTCGATGACGATCGGTGGGCGATACGGCGCAAGGAGGCGCTGACGTATGGCTTTCAAACGGTGCTGGGCGTCCCACTCGCTGCAGACGACCGGCGGTATGGCGTCCTGATGGTCCACGTCGCGGGTGCCGACGCGGTCGGTGAACGCGAGCGCGAGGTACTCGTCGAACTCGGCGAGACGACCGGGCACGCGATCCAGTCGGTCGAACGCACGCGCGCGATGGTAACCGACAGCCGTCTCGAGCTCGAACTCGCCATCGGGGGCTCGCGGCTGTTGCTCAATCGGCTCTCGATGCACGTCTCCGGAACGAACCCGATCACGCTCGAAGGTGTCGTCGATCGTGGGGAGGACACCATCGTCTTGTTCATCACTGCGCCGGCGACGGCGGCGCTCGCGTCGCTGGAAACTGCGTGGGCGTCGATCGAAACGCTCTCGGTCGTCTCCGAAGGCGACGACGAAACGTTGTTCGAGGTGACGATGCCTGCAACGCCGTTTCTCGACGTGGTGCGCAGGTACGACGTGGCGATCCGAACGGCGACGGCCGAAGACGGAACGTCGACGGTCGTCCTCGAGGTCCCCCAGCGGGTCGAGACGAGGTCGCTAGTCGAGGCGATCCGCGAGGAGTACCCCGAGACGGAACTGGTGGCCAAACGGGAGACGACGACTATGCAGTCGGCACGACGACTCGACACACATCTCGCGGAACGGCTCACTGACAAGCAGTTCGAGGCGTTGCAGGCGGCACATTACAGCGGCTTCTTCGAGTGGCCACGGGAGAGTACCGGTGAAGACCTTGCCGCGGCGCTCGACGTCTCGCCGCCGACGTACCACTATCACCTACGAGCGGCCGAGCGAAAGCTCGTCACGATGGCGTTCGACGGTAGTTCTAATTAATTAGTGTTGTTCTCGATGGTGACCCAACAATTAGAAAGTAATCTTAACAGCTACCGGTTCCTACCCGTAACTGGCGATCTGAGATCAACTGTCGCCATCCCCAATCCCCCCACCCCCTTTCGTCAAACACGATCCATGACGACTGGCTTGACCGTTCTATCTGCCACTCAGTCCCTCGTGGAGCGAGGCAAGTGAATCGGCCGTCACGCGCACAGATCGCGACAGCGACTGAATACGGATGGTGCCAGTATCGGCAATAGCACCTGGCCGGAAAACCGAACGGCAACAGCCGTGGTACGAGGCCTAACTGCTAATTAATTAGTGTTCCATAACAGAATATCATAACTATATAGTAGTTATATTTAACACCCACCGATTCGTATGCCTAACTGGCGATCAGAGACAGACTGTCGCTACCTCCCACTACACCGTTTTGACTCACTTTCGAGAGACGAGTATCGGTTCGAACCGGCCAGTGTACCGTTCCGGAGTGAGAAGCGAAACTGATACCGAGATCAGCGACCGGTTTCACGTCGTTCTGTCCGGCAGTGTCACCCTGTTATCGGGTTCGATGCCGCTGTGACTGTGTCCCGAACGTCTCGTCCCACTCGATCCAGTCCTGTTCCCAGCCGCGACGCGACTCGGCGCGTCGCTGCGCTCGTTCGTGATCCTCACGGACCATCCGATTTCGCTCGACGGCCTCCGACTGCTCGCCCTCGACGAGCAGTGGATCGAGAATAATGGGGTCGAGTTGCTCGAGGTCACCAGCGGCCGAGACGACCGCGAGCCGCTGGCGGTGGGTGCCACGCGGGAAGACTAGCCGTCCGCCCTCGGCGAGTTGCTCGCGGAGCGCGCGTGGCGGGTCGACGACGGCCGCCTCGAGCAGAATCCGGTCGAACGGTGCGTACTCGGGGAGGCCGTTCGCGCCGTCGCGGCAGTCGACGAGGACGCCGTCGTAGCCGGCTTTGGCGAGGTTCCGTCGCGCTTCGGCAACGAGCGGCCGGGAGATGTCGACGGCATGGACGTTGGTTTCACCGACGATTTCGGCCGCAACAGCGGCCGTATAGCCGACGCCAACGCCAACGATCAGCACCGTTTCGTCGTTCTCGAGCGCCAGCGCTTGCAGCAGGCGCGCGGCCGTGCTGGGGGAGAGGACACGGGTCCCGAGTGCCACGTGCTCGCGGTCCGCGTAGGCTGTCCGCTCGTCGTCGAGAAACGCGTGGCGGGGCACGTCGCGCATCGCGACGGCGACGGTCTCGTCCGCGAGGACGTTCTTGGGCGCGGCCTCGAGGCCGTCGACCATGTCCTCTCGCAGTACCGCGAGGTCCATATGCCAGCTATCGCATCGGCCGTAATCAATGGCGCGCTTGCGCGACCCTCCTAACCGCGCATCCCGACGAATCGAACGCCGCCGTGCTCGGCCCGCTCGAGCGAGCCGTCGGGTCGTTTCGTCGCCTCGACGAGCGTCTGCCGGCCGGTTCCGATCGGTGCGAGCACCTGACCGCCGGACCGGACCTGGTCGACGACGGGCTCGGGAAGCGCGGGCGTCGCGCAGGTGAAATACACGGCGTCGTAGGGTGCGTGTCGAGGCCATCCCGTGCGTCCATCGCCGACGCGAACCGAGACGCCACCGTAGCCCAGGTCCGTGAGCTGTTTGCGGGCCCGATCGGCCAGTGCCTCGCTGTACTCGACGCTGTAGACGCCCTCGTCGCCGACCAGTTCGGCCGTGACCGCGGCGTGATAGCCACAGCCGGTGCCGATCTCGAGAACGTCGTCGCCGGGCTCGAGAGCGAGCAGATCGGCCATGATCGCGACCATATGCGGCGCGCTGATCGTCTGGCCGTCGCCGATCGGAAGTGGGCGGTCGGCGTAGGCGCTGTCTCGCCGGACGGGCGGGACGAACTCGTGGCGCGGCACCGTCTCGAGGGCCGCGAGGACGCGGTCGTCGTCGACGCGCGGTGTGACGGTCTCGACCATTCGCCGGCGTGCGGCCTCGTGGCTAGTGGGCATGACTCACAGTCGAATACGTGACGAAGCGTCGTAGGAAGTCGGGTGGCGAGTACCGGGAGGCTAGACGCCGTGACGGTCCGCGTCGGGGACGGGCTACCAGGCCGACCAGGCGCTGCTTTGCTCGTCGTAGGCGTAGACGCGCTTGATGTCCTTCGCGAAGGCGGTATCGCCTGGCTCCTCGAAGCGGTCCCGCCGATAGCCCGACGCGTCGTCGCGGACGACGAATGCGTCGATCTCGAACTCGTCGTCGCCGAAGCTCTCGACCGCGCCGACTTCGAACTCGTAGTCGCCGGGAACGTGGACCGTGATGCTGTGACTGTCGTCTCGCGAGCCGTCCTGGGGGTGGACGGTGACGTTGACCGCCACGTTGTCGACCTCACGAGTCCAGACGGTCTCGATCTCGTCGACAGGGGCCTCGTCGACGCGCTTCTGACCGTCGAGTTCGACGCTCGTCACGCGAACGGTCGAGAGCACTTCCTCGGTCTCGAGGATGAACTCGTCGCCGACTTCGACGGTCTCGTCTTCGGGAGCAGTGACGTTCGCCGTGAACGACTCGCCGCCCTGAGAGACGACCACGTCGAGGGTGACCTCGCGTTCGGTGTCGGGCTGGATCTTGTGGACGTGACTACACTCGCTGCAACGAACGGTCAGGGTACCGCCACCTGCCGTGAGTACCTCGTGGACCGTCTCGAGGTCCGGCGAGCAGGAAGGACAGGGGGTCGGAACCCGATCCGGTGTATCGCTCATAGCCAATCCTAGATGCTACGCACCTAAAAGGCGATTGAACCCGTCGTCCCCGCCGTGTCACTAGTTGCCCTGAATTGCGTCGATGACCATCGCAGCGGCCACGACGGGCTCTTTCGGGACGGAACTGGCATCGTCGATGGTGACCTCGTAGCGGTCTCGCAGCGAGAACTGGCCACTGATCGAGCCGACATGGTCGCCGTGCTGATCAGTGATCTCGTACTTGTGTGGGATCCAGCCGCCGAAGGGAACGACGTTTCTGGCCAGCGTTACGACGGCACCGCGGGAGTTGATTTCGGCCAGTTTCGCCTCGGTGGTCGCGTCGCGGATCTTCCACCGATCCTGTAAAATCGAGTAATCGTTGTCCAAGATGACGAGATCCTCGCCAGTCTGGGCGTCCGAGAGGACGTAGTTCCCCGCGACGTCGATGATGCCACCGGCTTTGACGGTGAACACCTCATTGCCGTCGGCATCAACGAACGGGAACTCCTCTTTCATTTTGAGGAGTTTCTGTTTTCCCCTGAGGACGACGTTCCCGTCGGCATCGAGCGCTCTGTACTTGTTCCGAATCAACCCCTGTTCGACCGTGTATTGATCGTCGGTGAGTTCGATTCCGCGAATGTCGAACGCTCGAGTCTGACTCATCGGCACTCGTTTCTCACCACCGACACTTTAAACCACTAGATGCCAACACGTTGGAGATACATTCAACGTACGAGAACGGTGGTTAGGAAACGGACCGCCAGCGCGATCCGAGACGACCGCACGACCGTGACGACTCAGGAGTCGTTCGACATCGGCAGGTCGACGGGGTCGCCGTCGGCGAGGACGGTCGGCTCGCGAATGATACCGTCGAGGTGGATCGGCGCGTCCGTTTCGCCGCCGATGCCCGCGTCGTCGCCGATCGCGATATGGACCGTACCGCCGGCTTTCTCGTCTAACAGGACCGAACCGACCAGCTCCGTGACGGCGACGTTGGTCCCGATGCCGAGTTCCGCGAGATTGTACGCAGCGTCGCCGACGTCGTCGGCCGCGTTCGCGACCGTCTGGCGGATCTCGTCGTCCGAGATGTGGGTGACGAGGCCGTCCTCGACCTCGAAGGTGAGCCGGTGTCCCTCCTCGAGCAACCCGTGTGGTCGCATCGTCCCGTCGACGACGAACGTCCCGTCCGCCGTTTCGGGACTAATGAACACCTCGCCGGCGGGCAGGTTCGACATCTCGCCGGGCTCGTGGACGATGCCGGTGTCGGCGAGCCACTCGCGATCGCCGACGCCGAACGTGATGTCGGTGCCGGCGTCGGTCGTGACACGGATCTCGTCGGCCCCGGCGACCTGTTCGCGGACCGCCTCGCAGTGAGTCGCGATCGACTCGTAGTCGGCGTCCAGCCCGGTCGTGAAGACGTCTTCCGTGATGCCGGGGAGTGTCGCGACCCGCGCGCCGGCCTCGTTGGCCTCCGTTCGGGAGCGAGTGTGGCTCAGGCTCTTGGTCGTCGGCGCGAGCACGACGTCGGCACCGGCCATCGCCGCCGCCACCGGTTCGGGCGGTTCGCTACCGTGGGTTTCACCCGGCGGATAGCGGACGATCACGGCGTCGTCGGTGATCTCGCTGGCGACTTCGTAGAGTGCCTCCCCGATCGGGACCCGTTCGTCGTCGGTGATGATCGCACACGACTCATCCGCCTCGAGACCCAGACACTGGCGGACGGCCGTCTCCGCCGCGGCGCGAAGTGCTGTCATACGTGCGTGTGTGGCGAGCGGGCCGATATGTCTTGCCCTCGGTTGCACTCGCGCCGTCTCGAGCAGTGTGAACGGCTCCCGAGATCGGCCTCGAGAGCGATTGAGAACTCCGATTCGAGTAAGAATCGACCGCGAGTCCTCGAAACGATTATCCCGCTCGGTGGTCCACACCCGGGTATATGCTACAGGTCGCCATCAACGGCTACGGTACGATCGGCAAACGCGTCGCGGACGCCGTCCGCCAGCAACCGGACATGGAAGTACTGGGCGTCGCGAAGACGCGTCCGAACTTCGAGGCCGAGACAGCGATCGACAAGGGCTTCTCGCTCTACGCGGCCGTCGAGGAGCGCGAACACCTGTTCGACGAGGCCGGCCTCGAGATCGCAGGCTCGGTCGACGAACTCGTCGACGAGGCCGACGTCGTCGTCGACGCTACGCCGTCGGGGATCGGCGCTCAGAACAAGGAGCTGTACGAGGAGTACGACACCCCCGCACTCTATCAGGGTGGCGAGGACGCCGACCTCGTCGACGTGAGCTTCAACGCGCGCTCGAACTTCGCCGAGGCCGCCGATGCAGACCACGTCCGCGTCGTCTCCTGTAACACGACCGGGCTCTCGCGGGTCATCGCACCGCTGCGCGAAGCCTACGGTGTCGAGAAGGTCCGCGCGACACTCGTCCGTCGCGGCGGCGACCCCGGCCAGACCGACCGCGGCCCGATCAACGACATCCTGCCGAACCCGGTCACAATCCCCTCCCACCACGGCCCCGACGTCGAGACCATCTTCGACGATCTGGACATCGACACGCTCGGGATGAAGGTACCCGCGACGCTGATGCACATGCACAGCCTGAACGTCACGCTCGAGGAGGAGGTCGACGCCGCCGAGGTCCGCGAACTCTTCGAAGACGAATCGCGACTGTTCCTCATCCCCGAGCGGATGGACATCGACGGCAGCGGGAAACTCAAAGAGTACGCCCTCGACGCGGGCCGACCCCGTGGCGACCTCTGGGAGAACTGCATCTGGGAGGAATCGATCTCGACGGTCGGGAACGACCTGTATCTCTTCCAGGGAATCCACCAGGAGAGCGACGTCGTCCCCGAGAACGTCGACGCCATCCGTGCCGTCACCGGCAGCGCCGACGCCGAGGAAAGCATCGAGACGACTAACGAGGCGCTCGGCATCGGACTGTAGGCACTTTCGGTCTCAAATCGACGGACTGAGTTATAGTAACGACAGAAAGTTTTTGCCATCCGATACCCTAGGCACCCCCATGCGCCGAGACGACCGCGACGAACCCTTCGACGACCTGTTTCGCGAGATCGAGCGAATGATGAACGAAATGATGAACAGCGCGGACGCCAACATGAACGTCGACTCCTCGAGTACCGTCGACAACGGCTTCGGGATGGACACCCACGTCGACATCCACGAGACCGACGAGGAGATCCGCGTCGTCGCCGACCTTCCCGGCGTCGAAAAGGACAACATCGACCTCGAGTGTGACGGCAAGACGCTGACCATCTCCGCCGAGAGCGACCACCGACAGTACGACGAGCGCGTCTCCCTGCCGACCCGCGTCAACGAACACACCGCCGCCGCAACCTACAACAACGGCGTCCTCGAGGTCGTCTTCGATCGCGCGGAGAACTCCTCGGATATCAGCCTCGAGTAACCGAGCCGTCGCGGTCGCCGTCTTCGATTTCGATTTCAGTCACGACCAGCAGCACGACGGATCGCGTCCGCAAGCCGGTCGTAAAACCCCGCCTCGTACTTCGTCGCCGCGTCGATCGTCGGTCGCGCGTTCGTCTCGTTGACGACCAATCGATCGTCCGTCTCGAGCAGGTCAACGCCCAGAAACGGAATCTCGAGTTCGGCAGCGACTGATTCGGCGAGCTCGCGCAACGATTCTGGGAGTTCAACACCCGTCGCCTCCGCGCCACGGTGGACGTTGTGTTTCCACTGCCCCTCACGCACTGCCTCGTCGGGCAGTCGGCGTTCGACCGCGCCGGCGTACTCGCCCTCGAGGACCATCACGCGGTAGTCGGTCGCCGCGGGCAGATACTCCTGGACCAGAAACGACCGATCGCCGGTCGCCCGATAATCGTGGACCAGCGAGAGGTAGTCACAGATCCCCAGGAAAGAATCGAGATCGTGGGCCTTCGCGACGCCGACGCCCCGCGTCGTCGAGTTCGGCTTGACCACGACCGGCGGCTCGAAGCGCTCGAAGACCTCGATCAGTTCGGTCTCCGAGACATCGTTCGAGACGTAGACGGAGTCGGGAACCGGGAGCTCGGCTCGCTCGAGGCGTGCCAGCACCTCGGCTTTGTTTCGCGAGGTCAACACCGTCTCGTGGTCGTTGAGCCACGGGATCTCGAGCAAGGCGTCGGCGACCCCGCCTTCCATGAGCCGACCAGGGTAGACGAAGCCGACGTCGTAGTCGTCGGGTTTCCACGGTGGGTCGCCGATCGCGATCGTGCGCTCGCGTACGGGCACGTGATGAACCCGTATTCCACGCTCGGCCAGCGGCTCGCGCATCCGCCGGAACGTCTCTTTGTCGTTGGCCACCGCGAGATCGATCATAGGCGGTCATCGGGAGTAGGCGGATAAAAAGATGCTCGAGACGGGAGCCCAAAACCGAGCGGCGGTGGCCGGGAGTGCGTCTCGAGCACTGCGAGAGGCGCACGACCCGGGGAAGGGCAGGCAGCTCACCGAAACTCACCGCGAGCGAACGAAAGCGCGGCGCTACGCGCCGCGGAAAGACGAACGGCCGATGGCCGTGAGTCAGTGAGCGAGCGGGCCGACGACCGATGTGAACGAGCGACGCTCAGGAGCGAGAGAACGGAGGGAGGAGTGCTTTTGATCCAGCTTTTACCGAGTGACAGCGCGTCGTGCAGCAGCAACGCTGCTGTCGACGCGAAACGAACGTAGTGTAAAAGGTGGTTTTACGCGATCAGCTGCTCTTCGCCCTTCTCGACGACGACACGGCACGGCGGCGAGATCTTGTTGTAGGAACGGCGGAGCGCGTCCTTGGCGAAGTCGGCGTCGTCGACGTCACACCAGATGGTGAAGATGCGCTCGCCAGCGTCGATGCGAGCGGCGGTGCCGACGATCTTCCCGAATGCCTGGCGCATCCCGTCGGAGACACGGTCTGCACCTGCACCCGTCGCCTGCTTGTTCTCCCGGATGACGTGGTGGGGGAACTTGCGCAGGATCATCTTGTAGTTGCCCTCGCCGGCGTTTTTGAGCATGTGACGGTTCGCAGAGAGGCGCGAGGCCTCGAGCGATCCGTGGCGGATCTGGACCTCTTCTTCGGTGACGAGGCTGATCTGGACGGGGTAGTCCTCGGCGTCTGCCGAGGTGTCGCCCATGGTGTGCTGTGCGATTTTCGAGCCAGGGATGCCAGTGATGTATTCGCGGCGCGTATAGGCCGGCTTACTGATCTCCCGGTACATGGAGGCAGGCTTGTCTGACATGGTTGTGGTTACTTGTGAAAACGGAAGCCCACCGCGCGGATAAAGGCTTCGAAGCGCCGCGTTGGGTGTTCCGAGGACAGCCCCGCTTTAGGCCTGAACCGAGTCGGCTGTAACGTACTCGGCGTCGAACTGCTCAACAAGTCCCTGGCTGGCAAGCGAGTTGATGACGCTCAGGATCGCCAGCTTCGGGAGTCCCAGCGACTGATGGAGATCGGTCGCGGTCGCGCCCTCGGACGCCTCGAGGTAGAAGTAGACGAGTTTCGCCTGCGCGGAATCGAGTTCGGACGGGACGCCAGCCGGAGTGGTGTCGTGGGTTAGTTCCATCATCGTACTAACATAATCCACGAACTGCCGTATAAATCTATGGGGTAGAAAATATATGGTGGTTAGTAGATATTAGGATGATTATATCTATCAAAGGTGTGCGGTCACAGGGGACATGGTCAGTGCTACCACTACAGGGAAGGGCGGATCTGAGTGAGCGCTGCTTGCTCGAGCACTGGGCTGTAGGCGGGTGCCGTGTGGTGTCGGTTCGACGGCGTGTTTAAGGGTTCGCCGCCGCAAGAGAACGATATGAGAAGCTTCCGGATCGGGTCCCTGTTCGGAATCCCGATCAAGCTAGATCTGACGTTCCTGCTGGTACTCCCGTTGTTCGCGTATCTCATCGGGACACAGATCGGGCAGGTCGCGGAACTACTGAACGCCGGGCTCGCGGCAGAAATCGACACTGGGGTGATTAGCGCCGGCCTGATGCCGTGGGCCCTCGGACTGACCGCGGCGATCGGCCTGTTCATTGGGGTCGTCCTCCACGAACTCGGACACTCGTTGACCGCCCAGCGGTTCGGCTTTCCGATCGACTCGATCACGCTCTGGCTGTTCGGCGGCATCGCCGCATTCTCCGAGATGCCCGAAAACTGGCGACAGGAGCTCACGATCGCCGTCGCCGGCCCGATCGTCAGTATTCTGGTCGGCATCGGTTCTTACGCGCTGTTCTCCGTGACCCCAGCAAGCCTCAGCGGCGCACGGTTCGTCCTCGGCTATCTGGCGATTCTCAACGTCGCGCTCGCCTTCTTCAACATGATTCCGGCGTTCCCGATGGACGGCGGACGAGTGCTGCGAGCGCTGCTGGCTCGCAATCAACCATACGCGCGGGCGACCCAGCAAGCCGCCAGCATCGGCAAGCTGTTTGCCATCGCCATGGGCCTGTTCGGCCTCCTCTCGTTCAACATCATCCTCATCGGCGTCGCCTTCTTCGTGTTCATCGCCGCCTCGAGCGAGGCCCAGCAGGTGACGATGAAAGCCGCCTTTCAGGACATCACCGTCAGCGACATCATGACGCCGGTGAGTGATCTCCACACCATCGACCCCGACGCGACAATCGCAAAGCTGATCCAACGGATGTTTACCGAGCGCCACACGGGGTATCCGGTCGTCGAAAGCGACGGGTTCGAGGGTGAACGACTCGTCGGCCTCGTAACGTTGAGCGATGCACGCGCAATCGAGCCGGTCGAACGAGACGCGTACACCGTCGAGGACGTAATGACGACGGATCTGGAAACGATCACGCCCGATTCGGACGCGATGACGGCCATCGAGCGGATGCAAAAACACGATATCGGCCGCCTGCTCGTCGTCGAAGACGACGACCTCGTGGGATTGATCTCACGGACCGACGTGATGACTGCCCTTGATATCGTCCAGCAAAGCGGTGCCGCTGCCTTCTCCGGGCGGCCGGGAACTGCGGATTGATACGGTCGGCTGTCCCGATGTCCCGGTTGGACCGCAGGACTGGTCGCGGGTGCATCGGAACTGACGCACAGGAGTCCGTATGAGACTGGTCGCACGACCGGTTGCCTACTGACCGGGCTCGAGACGTGATCGGGCCTCCGGCCCTGTAGCCGATCGCGTGATAGTCGGCAACACACCGGTTACAACGGGGAATGCTGCGAACAAACGGTTTAACCGTAGCCGGGGCTGACCCTGTATCGATGCCACCGGCCATCGAGACCGTCGATCTCGTCAAGGAATATGGTGAGCTACGCGCCCTCCAAGAACTGTCGCTGACCGTCGAGGAAGGCGAGTTCTTCGGCCTGCTCGGCCCCAACGGAGCGGGGAAGACGACCTTCATCAACACGCTGGTCGGACTGGTTCGCAAGACCGGCGGCGAAGCACGCGTCTTCGGCTACGACGTCGAGGACGACTACCAGCAGGCCAGGGACGCGATCGGGGTGGCGCCCCAGGAGTTCAACGTCGATCGCTTCTTCCCGATCAAGGAAGTGCTGATGCACAAAGCCGGCTACCACGGCGTTCCCGAGGATGAGGCCGCCGACCGGGCCGACGAAGTGCTCAAACGCGTCGGGATCTACGACAAGCGCAACGAACGCTTCGACTGGCTCTCCGGCGGGATGAAACGCCGCCTGTTGCTCGCTCGAGCCCTCGTCACCGACCCCGACCTCTTGATCTTGGACGAGCCGACTGCCGGCGTCGACGTCCAGTTGCGCCACGACCTCTGGGAGTTGGTGACCGAACTCAACGAGGAGGGGACGACGATTCTCCTGACCACCCACTACATCGAGGAGGCCGAACGCCTCTGTGATCGTGTCGCGATCATGAACGAGGGTCGGAAAGTGACCGTCGCGACTCCGGACGAACTGAAAGGGCGTGGGACCGACACGATCGCTGTCGGACTCGAATCTGCGCCAGCCAGTGCACCCGAACTCGGCCCCTACGCACACGACACGACGATTGCCGGGGATCGACTCGAGGTCCGTGTCGACGACGGCGGCTCGATCGCCCCGCGCTTGCTCAACGACCTCGAAGCGCGAGGCTACGAGATCGCCGACCTCGAGATCACTCGGACCTCGCTCGAGGAGATTTTCGTCGACCTGACCGAGCGCGAGGACCGCTCCGTGACCCGGTCGACGGCCGAGAGCGCGAGCGGCGGTGACGAGACCGAAACGGACGAAACGGACACCCCGCCGAAGCGAGAACAGGAGGGGGTCGCCTGATGTTCTCGATCGGCTTTCGTGCGCTCTTCCGGCGCGAGGTGTTGCGGTTCGTCCGCCGGCCCAAGAACACGTTCATGCCGCCGGCGATCACGAACGTGCTCTACTTTGCCGTCTTCGGCGTGATCCTTGGCAACCGGATCAACGAGATTGCGGGCTTCGACTACATCGTCTTTATTGTGCCTGGGCTGATTGTACTGGGCGCAATCTCAAACGCCTTCGAGAACGCCTCGTTCTCGATCTTTCATGGCCGCTGGAACGAGTACATCCACGAGACGCTGACCTCGCCGCTGTCCTACGGCGAAATGGTCCTCGCCTACGTCGGCGCCAGCGCGGTGCGGGGGATCATCGTCGGCCTGATCATCGCCGCGGTCGGCCGCGCGTTCACGGCAATCTCGATCGAGCACCCGCTCTACCTGCTCGTCACGCTGGTCGTCATCACGGCGCTGTTTGCCGGCTTCGGGATCATCGGCGGGCTGGTCGCACGGGACTTCGACGATCTGACCGTCATGAACCAGTTCATCATCCGCCCGCTGGTCTTCTTCGGCGCGGTGTTCTATTCCCTCGAGACGCTGCCGGGGATCTGGCAGCAGGTCTCGTTGTTGAACCCGATGGTGTTGATGGTCGACAGCGTCCGCTATGGCTTCCTCGGCTACTCGGATCTGGTGCAGGTTGCACCGGCCAGCTACGAGGGGATCATGCCGCTTGTGTCGCTCGCTGTACTGACTGTGCTTACCGTGGTCGTCGTCGGAATCGACGTGTACCTGTTCAAGACCGGCTACGGGCTGACGGACTGATAGTCTCGGACACGGGCCCATGAGGGCCGGTCGCGTTACGAGTGCGACCGGTGTCTGCGGCGTGTCGGTCGATATCTGAAGACAGAATCGGAATGGAACGTAACCGTTTTGACTGGCATTGCGCCTGTGTCTCATATGGGCACGGAACAAGACGTCCTCGAGGAGTTGCTCGCCGGGAACCAGCGCCACGTTGCCGGCCTCGCCGACGACCACTTCGCCGACGTACAGGACGGCCAACAGCCTGACGTCGTCTCGATTTGCTGTTCGGACTCGCGCGTGCCACAGGTCGGGATGTGGGACGCCAACGAGCCCGGCACGGTCTTTACACCCAGTAACATCGGCAACCAGGTCTGGGACGAGGTCGACGGCGACCAGATCGTCAACGGCGGACTGCTGTACCCGATCGCACACGCCGACACCGAGGTCGCAGCCGTCGTCGGCCACACCGGCTGCGGTGCCGTCACCGCCGCCTACAACGTGGCAACCGGCGGTGACATGCCCGGCCCGCAGGGCGTCGACAAGTGGGTCGACCTGCTCGTGCCAGTCGTCGAAGAGGCTCTCGAGAGCGGCCAGGTCGACACCGGCGCGGACGACGAGACGGTCATCAACCAGCTCGTCGAGTACAACGTCGACACGCAAGTCCAGTTCTTACGCGAGGCCGCGGACGTCGCCGACGACGTCGCCGTCTACGGCTTCGTCTACGACTTCCAGGGAATCTACGGCGACGACGGCGGCCGGACGTATCTCGTCAACTACGACGGCGAGACGGACCCGGACGCGATCGCCGAACAGGTCCCCGACGACTACGCCGACGCGGTTCGTCGCCTGCTCGCGTAAGCAGGCATCACAGCGGACGACGACGCTACACGCCGGCGTCGCACCCGGTCGAGCGTCGGTACCGTTTTGCTGGTCGCGGTGAAACGACGCTACATGCGAGAGTATCTCGAGTCTGATCTCGGCTTCTACTACGGCGTCGGGGCCTTCATCATCGCGATTTTCGTCATCGGGCTGATAGCAGTTGCCATCATCGATCCCGACGGCGTCGACACCGTTGGACTCGTCGGGCTCACGGGCGGGTTCTTCGTCTTCATGCTGGTGTATTTCGTCTCGATTTCGATCCAGCGACTCGAGGACGGTGAGAACGTCTGACTCACTCGGCAGAATCGCCGAATAGACGCTCGAGAGGGGCTCTCCCACCCGTCTTCTCGGTTCGATTCGAGTCGGAGGGTTTATCAGTCCCCAGCCGTTCTCTTTAGAAGCAATGGCGAAAGGAACCGTTGATTTCTTCAACGACACTGGCGGCTACGGATTCATCGAGACTGAGGACGCGGACGACGACGTTTTCTTCCACATGGAAGACATCGGCGGCCCGGACCTAGAAGAAGGTCAGGAGCTCGAGTTCGACATCGAGCAGGCCCCTAAGGGCCCGCGCGCGACGAACGTCGAGCGCCTGTAAGGCGGAATTCGTACGGTATCGACTCTTGACTGCAGTATTTTACACCCTTGAGCGACAGCGCCGTCGTCGGTGACGACACACCACGACCGTGTCTAGCGGTTAGTGCAGCGACACGATAATAGGTACGTCCAGCGACAGGTCCTCTATGACGATCCTGACGACGATGGGCCCCACCGAATACGCCGTTCTGTTGTTCAATCTCGTCTTCTTGTGTGGCATCGTTGGCGGCCTGTGGTATCTCCTTGCAAGGCTGCGACGGCTGCTGTAGCGAGCGCGCAGCCAGCGGCCGACCCGGACGATTTTGTGGCTCCGGCACCGACTCGAGGTATGACCGAGCCAGTCCTGCGACGGAGCGACGAGATCGAGTACGAACCGGTCGACGCCGCTGATGGCCTCGAGAAAGGCGTCTTGCTCAACGACGGCCACGGCGCACCGAACTTCGCGATCCGGCGGTTCGTCCTCGAAGCCGGCGGCGAAGTGCCGAAACACACCAACGAGGTCGAACACGAACAGTACGTCCTCGCGGGCGCGTACACGGTCGGCATTGGTGAGGAAACCTACGAGGTCGAGGCCGGTGACTCGCTTTTCATTCCTGCCGGGACGGTCCACTGGTACCGCAACGACGGCGACGAGCCGGGCGCGTTCATCTGTGCGGTACCCCACGGCGACGACGAGATCGAGTTGCTCGAGTGAGACGGGCTACTGTACGTCAGTTTCGGTGCACCCGCAAGCCGTCCTGCGGTCCCACCGGGACATCGGGACAGCAGACCGTATGAGGGGACACGCAAACACGTGATCGCGTTTCGCGTCTCGGCGCCGATGGCGACGACTACTGCGCGCTCGTCCAGTCGAACTCTCGAGCCGACGATTGCGCTTCACCCGCGTCGTCGGCCACCGCTTCGGCCTCGAGAGTTTCGTCGTCGGCCGTCAGCGAGTCGTTCTGTCCGTCCGATTCGACGATGTAGTCGGCAGCGGTCGGCAGTTCGCGGTCGGTGTCACCCGATGTCGCCTCGAGCGGCGTCTCGACCGGCTCGGCCGAGACCTCGAACGACGACAGCGCGTCGGACAGTTCTCGTGCCTGCTCGGACAGCGACGTGGCAGTGTGTGAGACCTCGACGAGCGAGGAGGTCTGCTCTTCGGCGGCCGCGGCGACCGTCTCCGCTTCGGCGCTGGTCTCCTCGCTGATCGCCGTGACGTCGTCGGTCATGGTCACGATCCCCTGTGTCGCGCCGGCCTGCTGTTGGGTCGCCGCGGAGATCTCCTGGACGCCCTCGCTCGTCTCCGCGGCGAACGACGAGATCTCCTCGAGCGAGGCGACCGTCGTCTCGATCGCGTTGCGGTGGTCGGCGATCCGCGCGTCGGTCTCTTTGACGACGGTCGCAACCTGTTCGGTCTGTTCGCTGACTCGCCCGAGGCGCTGTTCGATGTCGGTCGCAGCCTCTTGGGTGTCCTCGGCGAGGGACTTGACCTGGTCTGCGACCGCGGTGAACTGGGCGTCGTCAGAGCTCGAGCGTGCGGCCTCGATGCTGGCGTTGAGCGCGAGCATGTTCGTTTCCTTGGTGACGTCGGCGATGAACTCGAGGAGGTCGTCGATCGCCGCGATCTCCTCCTCGAGTCGGGCGACTTCCGCGACGGCGTCGTTTGCCTCGGCTTCGATGGCGTTCATGCCGTCGATCGCCCGGCGGGCCGATTCGCGGGCGTCCGCACTTGTCGTCGCAGTCTGCTCGGCCAGTGTCGCGACCTGCGAGGAGGTCGCGGCGATCTGCTGGGTGGTCGTCGAAAGTTCGTCGACCTCGTCGCTGATCATCGCGAGGTGTTCGCTCTGGCGGTCCGCGCCGTCGGCGATCCCCTGTACTGAGGTCGTCACCTGTTCAGAGGCCGACCGGACCTCCACGACGCCGTCAGCCGTCGATTCGGCGGCATCGTCGACCGCGTCGGCGAAGGCCCGTGTCGCAGCCACCGTCGCCTCGAGGTCGTCCATCATGTCGTTGAACGCAGCTGCAACCGTCGACATCGCCTCGCTGCCGGCGTCGAGATCGAGTCGCCGCGTGAGGTCGCCGTCGGCACAGGCACGCATCGTCTTGCCGTACTCGTCGGCCGTCCGCTCGAGTTGCCGGGAGAAGCGCTCGGATTCCGTGCGTTCCCGTTCGGCCTCGGCTCGGGCGGCCTCGGCCTCCTCGAGCCGGTCGCGCAGTGACTGACGCATCTGATCGATCGAGCGGTGCAGGTCGCCGAGTTCGTCCGCCCGAGTCGACTCGACCGGCTCGTCTAAGTTTCCGTCCTCGATGGCAGCAGCCCGCGCCGAGAGATCGCGCAGCGAGCGGGCGGTGGTCCGGCCGACCGTCGCACCGAGGACGAGCATCCCCCCGAACGTCACGGCCAACATCGCGAGCAGCCAGTTCGAGATCGTCGACTGGAGCGCGTACGCTTCAGACGCCGGCACGCGGGTCGTCAACGTCCAGCCGTCGTGCTCGAGGGGCGCGTAGCCGACGACGGTCTCGCCGTCTTCTGACCCGGAATCGATCGACGTCGTTCCCGTTCCGTCCGCAATGGTGTCGGGATCGACCGCGTCGGGTTCCAGCAGTCGCGATCGGTTTTCGGCGATGACGACCGTTCCGGAGCGGTCGGCGACGATCACGTCGTCGGTTTCGTCGGACCCAATCATATACCTGGACAGCGACTCGAGGTCGACAAGGCCGACGACGACGTGGTCGGAGTCGCCGGGGACCTCGCTGACGGCGAGCATCGCCGGCCGGCCCGCCTCGGTTTCGAACGCCTCGGAGAAGACCACCTGCGAATCGTCTTCTATCGCAGGCGCGAGCCGGTCGTCGGCAGTGGCACTGACGCGGCCGTCGTCGGTGATGACCGCGTTCGTACCCGCGTTCGCGTGGACGGCACCCGTCTCGGCATCGACGTAGTAGGCCCCTTCGAACGCGGTACGATCGTTCATCCGGTGTAAGGAATCACTGATCGTCACTCGATCGTCGCTACGAAACGCCGACGAGCGGGGGAGTGATCCTAGATACCGTTCGGTCGACCGAAACCAGATGTCGATCCGGTTTGCGTCCGTTTCGGCACCGGTGACGAGCTGTGATTCGACGTTCGACTCGAGTTCGTCGCCAGTCTGTGCATAGATAGTGCCGCCGAACGCCCCCACGATAAGGAGAATAACGGCGAGTGCGGCGAGAAACCGAAGCGCATAGCGGCGGCGAACGACTGGGATGTGCTCCCACGGATTCAAGCCCATATGGTGATGGGACTCGACGCACCCGGTATGTAACTCGCTAAGAGTTATATGTAGGGCTATAGATCACTCGTGGGTCATATACATCGGCTACAGGCGAGGTCAGCGGAGTCGAGCCAGTCCGAACCGCTGAAATACCGCCACGCCCTACTCGCGACCGTGTCGAAGCAGGTCCAGCAGGTCGATACGATCTTCTGTCACGAAACCGGCGACGACTACCTGATCGTCGTCGAACGTGACGGCAAACGGCTGTTCAGAGCGAAACTCGGACTCTCGGAAACCTCCGCCGGCCCCCGCCCCGCGAAGTTCCGACTCAAAGACGGCTCGAGCGAAGAGCCCCGCCAGCCCGACGAGTTCGTCGAACTCGCCCGTCGAGCCAAACGCATCCGCATCTCCGAGCAAACCTCGCCCGAGGGACGGCGCGAACTCACCGAAATGCTCGCAGGCTATCAGCTCGAGGACAAGGCCAAGACCGTCCGGACCTGCCGTTACTGTGCCTCCGCGGGCCAGTACTCGCCGATCACCACCGACACCGCGGTCAAAGACGACAACGACTGGATCTGCCGGGACTGTGCCCGTCAGGAACTCGAGCGCCAGCTGTCCTTTTCGGGCAGTGGCGCGGTCACCGGCGCAGCCAAAGAGCGCCTCGAGGACCTCATGCTCGAGGTCCAGGACCTAGAACGGATCGTCAACCTGCTCAAGGGCCAACTCGATCCCGATCTGACGAAGTTCGATACGATTTCGGCGACGACCGACGAGGTCGACCCCGTCCGGATCGACTCGCTGAACCTGCACCCGGGGCTGCAGGGCTTGCTCGAGGATCGGTTCGAGACCCTGTTGCCGGTCCAGAGCCTTGCCGTCGACCATGGACTGTTCGACGGCGACGACCAGATGGTCGTCTCCGCGACGGCGACCGGGAAGACCCTCGTCGGGGAGATGGCCGGCATCAACCGCGTCTTGAACAATAAGGGCACGATGCTCTTTCTCGTGCCGCTGGTGGCCCTGGCCAATCAGAAGTACGAGGACTTTCAGGACGAGTACGGCCACCTCGTCGACGTCTCCATCCGCGTGGGTGCGAGCCGGATCGCCGACAACGGCAACCAGTTCGATCCCAACGCCGACGTCATCGTCGGCACCTACGAGGGGATCGACCACGCCCTGCGGACGGGCAAGGACATGGGCGACATCGGGACCGTCGTCATCGACGAGGTCCACACCCTCAAAGAAGAGGACCGGGGCCACCGGCTGGACGGCCTCATCTCGCGGCTCAAGTACACCTGTGAGCAACGCGCCAAGCGCCACGACGACTACGGCGGTGCACAGTGGATCTACCTCTCGGCGACCGTCGGCAACCCCGACCAGCTCGCGGGCGCACTCGAGTCGAAGCTCATCGAGTTCGAGGAGCGCCCAGTCCCCATCGAGCGCCACGTCACCTTCGCGGACGGTCAGGAGAAAGTCCGCGTCGAGAACAAGCTCGTCAAACGCGCGTTCGACACCGAATCCTCGAAGGGGTATCGCGGGCAGACGATCATCTTCACCAACTCGCGGCGACGCTGTCACGAGATTTCGCGGAAACTCGAGTATTCCGCTGCACCCTATCACGCCGGCTTAGATTACAAGCGCCGCAAGGAGGTCGAACGCAAGTTCGGCGAGCAGGAACTCTCCGCGGTCGTCACGACCGCTGCACTCGCAGCGGGGGTCGACTTCCCAGCCTCGCAGGTGATCTTCGACTCGCTGGCGATGGGCATCGAGTGGCTCTCCGTCCAGGAGTTCCACCAGATGCTCGGCCGCGCGGGGCGACCCGACTACCACGACAAGGGGACGGTGTACGTCCTCGTTGAGCCCGACTGTGCCTATCACAACTCGATGGAGATGTCCGAGGACGAAGTCGCCTTCAAACTCCTCAAGGGCGAAATGGAGTCGGTGATGACCCACTACGACGAGGCCGCCGCCGTCGAGGAGACGCTGGCGAACGTTACCGTCGGCGGCAAGGCCGCGAAAGCGCTTAACGACCGCATGCTCGGCGACGTGCCGACGAAACACGCCATCGGTAAACTGTTGCAGTACGAGTTCATCGACGGCTTCGAACCCACGCCGCTGGGTCGCGTCGTCACGGAACACTTCTTAGAGCCCGGGCAGGCATTTACCCTGCTGGACGGCATCCGGAAGGATGCCCACCCCTACGAACTCGTGGCGGACATCGAACTGCGCGACGCAGATCTCTGATCGCGTTCGCAGTGGATCGGTACCTGCCGACAACGCGGTGGAGACGGCCATCACTGTTTTGACGCCCATCCGGGCGGCCAGAACGATAAAGAGCGAGAGGCGGTAATCCATTGCCAGGACGGGTATTCGCCCAACAGTCACTATGAATCCGACCTCGCCAGCCGCGATCGAGTCGCCGGCAACCGTCCTGCTCGTCCACCCGCGTCAAACAGTACCCGACGCCTGCGAGGAACTGTGCGGCGACGACGAGACGGCACATCTGGCGGTCACCTTTGCCGACGCCGAGCCAACCTGCTCTACAGCGGCGATCAACGGCCAGTTCGGTCAGCTCACGGTCGGGAACGTCCTGACCGACGCGACCGACGAGTCGACGCCGGACTTTACGCAGTCGGTCGTCACCGACTCGATCCTCGATCCGACCGACCTCACTGCGATCGGCATCGCAGTGAGTCGCTTTTGCGAACACTGGGGCGACACTGACGAGAAGTTGACAGTCTGTTTCGACTCGCTCGATGCCCTTCTGCGACACACGCCACCAACGGACGTCTTCCAGTTTACACACGTCCTCGCGAACCGGCTCGCGAGCGTCGACGCTGACGCCCACTTTCATTTCGATCCGACACGCCACGAGGATCGTGTCGTCTCGACGTTCGGGGCGATCTTCGACGCCGTCGTCGCCACCGACGACGACGAGTCGCTCCCGGAAGCGACCGACGAAGACATCGCCACGACGCAGGCCGAGTGGGAAGATACGCCGCTGATCACTACCGATCCCGATGCGATCTCCGAGGCAACCGACGAGGATATTCAGCGCGTGCTTGACGACTGACACTACTGGGGACCAGTCACAACGACACCGGTCGCATGCGTGCGACCGTCACCGGTGGGGACGGCCACGACGTCGCGCCCGACTTCACGCCGTTCTGTCCGGCAGTATGGATTCCTGATCACGGAATAAAGGCGAACCCGAACAACGACAGCGCAAGCACGAGCACCGAACCTGGGATGCCACCGACTGCAACGACTACAACCGTCAGCGGCGACACCGCCACCGTGACGCCGAAGCCGACCTGGGCGAGGTATAACACCACGAGCCCACCCACCGCGTTGATAATGAACGGCCGGGCAACCGCAACGAGCTGTGCCGCCCCAAGAACGAGTAGCAAGACGAGGATCACAAGCAGCAACTCGAGTCCGGTCATAGAGGCGCTATCACGGCATCGGACAAAACCGTTCGTTCAGTCGTCGATGACTCTCTCAGGGTTTGATACGGACTCCTGTGCGTCATTTCCGGTGCAACCGCTACCCGCACTGCGGTTGCACCGGTACATCGGTACAGCAGACCGTATGAGACACCGCCTCGAGCGAGGGCGGTCACACAGCGGGAGCCAGCGGGAGAACGAAACGCTTTATGCAATGGGGGCGATATCGATATGTACGGGATCGTGGGTTAGCTTGGTATACTTCGGGCCTTGGGTGCCCGTGACCCCGGTTCAAATCCGGGCGATCCCATCCTCTTATACGAGGTTTCCCAAAAGCAGTAAGCGATGCGGCTGGTTTCGCTCGTCTGATTAGAGATGGTCGCAGTGAGCCTTACCGTCGAGCAGCGGATATGGGGCAAGCCGGCAAGAGTAGGAAACGGCCGTTCGTACCCTGGGCAGACGCCGACGCGCCGATCGAATGTACAGCTCGCGATCACACCGCTGAAGCAAGTAATGAGTGTGATTACGATGCTCGCTGGAAATGGGGTTCTAGAGAAAGTACGTCGGCGGTGAGACCGTCACAATCGCTGAGGGCGACCGCAAACTCTGTGGACGAGTGTTTATCCAACAGGAGGAGACATCGCCCGTGGTGGAAAGCAGTGAGTCATACTGCCGGACAGAACGACGTGACTGTCAGTCGCGCTGCTGCGGCCGTCACCGGTGGAGATGGCCGCGAATCCGCGACCGACTTCGTATTGACTGCTGTCCGGCAGTATCACAAGTGGGGCAATGGTGGTTTCTAGGCAGTAACCATCCACGTTGTACTTGACGAATAGCCCCACTTCTCGATCTCGAGTTTGGTGTCGGCTTGCTGTATAGCTGGGATGTTCGTGCCTACTTCTTTTGGCGTTAATCCCAGGTCATTCGCGATGCACCGTGATTTGAAATACGCTTGGTCAGTGGTGTGATTCCGGAGATAGGCAAGGATCCGGTATTGTTTTTCTGTGAGGTTTTTCTCTGTGCTGATCCCCGTATGGTTCGTTTGTATCCCCATTACAATCATACCATCCTGGATATTTGGGTTTGTTATTAATCGACTACTCACAGGCTATCTAATGAAAGTCGGTCATACCGACGTGTCAATAGCTTATTGAATGATTTACGTCCACTCTTTCAGTTAATCTGTCTCGTTCGTCTTCGGCTCGGCCGTGTTCGTCTCGTTCGTCTCCGGCTCGACTTTGTTCGTCTCGTTCGTCTCCGGCTCGCTGATCACATTGACGGTGGATACGTCATCCATGTCGTCCATGTCGGTAGAGACGTTTCCCGCGGCGACGTGGGTGTCGCTAAACAGTGCTCCGGTCCCCGGTCCGCCTGCAACCGCAGCGCAGACCAGTGCCGCACAGACACACAGGGTAGCGAGACGCAGCGCCGAGGACATTCACTCCACCCCCTCGACGGAACCGCCGTCGGGTGCCGGATCGGTCGGCGTGTCGTCGGCGGCCTCCGTCTCACCGTCTGGACTGGGTCGTGGTCGATCATCCTTGGAGACTCGCTCGGCGAGCAACAGGCCGCCCGTAGCGAGCGCGAATAGGAGACTCGCAAACGCGATCGAAAACGTCAGCACGGTTCGTAACTGGAAGGCCACGTAGGCCGCGTACGGCGTGACAAGCACCAACACGATGGTCGTGGTGGCTAGATCAGTTGGATGGATCGCAAGCAGCGGTGGTCCGTCAGTCTGGCCGGGTTCCGACCGGCCGTCGTCAGAGGACCGTTCAGCGAGCAACAAGCCACCTGCGGCGAGCGCCGTAAAGAGACTCACAAACACGACCGAAAACGTCAGCGCGGTTCGTAACCGGAAGGCCACGTAGGCCGCGTACGGCGTGACGAGCTCCAGCGCGATGGTCGTCATAGCCAGGTCAGCCGGGTGCAGTGCGAGCGTCGGTGGCCCGTCGGCTGGATCGCGTTCGTCCGATCCGGCTTTGGCTTCCTCCGGTGATGACTCATCCGTGCTGGCTCCCGCCCCGTTTCGATACCGCTTCGCGAACTGCCACGCAGTTGTGGGTAAACCGGTGGCTCGTCGTTCGAGCACTGCGATCCTAACGAATCGCTGCCTGTTTTCCGGTACAGAAGAACTCTCGTGATCGATGAGTGCGGCTGCTCGAGCACGACGTGGGTGGTATCCGGGGCCGCACTGGCCGTATTCACACTGTCGGCACGCCGGTTCTCTCACAGTATCGACCGGCAGTATTACCCGTCAGATCACGACGCGGTGCCCGACCCGGCGCGCTTCGCGGATTCGATGTCGATGAGCACGATCGAGATGCACAGTCCGTCGAGTTTCTCACCGACCACGAGAAAGCACACCGCAAGAAGGGGCGAGACGGCGAGCGAGTCGTCAGGCTCCCGAACACGGTTGCGAGACTGGCGACGGGCACATCCGTACCGGTCGACTCGAGGAGTTCGGCGACGATAGCCGCCGGCCGACAAGCGGTAGTACTGACCAGCGGGCAGCACCAAAACCGAAGGCCAAGAACTAAATCATGAGTTCGGGAGTGAGGTGTTCTGAGGGACGCAGTCAACAGGAACCACACGGAGGACGATCAGACTGACTACAGTGAGGATCGAGTGGTGTACCGATCATCTCGATTCGTTTGGATCACCTCGATTCTATGTAGTGGGGAACAACCAATGAAGCCTTCCGTGGAAGCAATAGTACAGCCCTGTCGAAAAACGGTGCCCGATGGCGGCAATAAGCTCGTTTTATCAGCAGTGCGTCCAGTTGTGGTACGCAAGCGACGACCCCATCGTCGAATGTGACCCGAACACACGTGCGTTCGACGATGGCTAGCTGACCGCTTGCAGTGGTCACCGCCTCGAGCCTTCAGTTTCGCCCCAGTTTACGACCATTTATACCCGATGGCAGCCCTAGGACGGTGCAATGGCGCAAGCGGGCAACTCAGAACTCGTCGACCTATTCGAGCAGTTCTTCCGTAACTACTACGACAACGAGATCAAGCAGCTTGCCCAACGCTATCCCAACGAGCAACGGTCGCTACACGTCGACTGGCAGGACCTCTATACGTTTGATCATAATCTCGCCGATGATTTCCTGAATAAACCCGAACAACTTCAGCAGTACGCCGAGGAGGCGCTACGATTGTACGACCTCCCGATCGACGTCAGTCTCGGGCAGGCCCACGTCCGAATTCGAAATCTCCCCGAGACGGAGTCCCCCGAGATCCGAGAGATCCGCGCACCGGACATGAACTCCCTTGTGCAGGTCCACGGGATCGTCCGCAAAGCCACCGACGTCCGTCCCAAAATCGAAGAGGCCGCCTTCGAGTGCCAGCTCTGTGGCACGCTGACCCGCGTCCCCCAGTCGAGCGGTGATTTCCAGGAACCCCACGAGTGCCAGGGCTGTGAACGACAGGGCCCGTTCCGCGTCAACTTCGACCAATCCGAGTTCGTCGACTCCCAGAAACTTCGCATCCAGGAAAGTCCCGAAGGCCTGCGCGGCGGTGAAACTCCCCAGTCGCTCGACGTCCACGTCGAAGACGACATCACCGGCGAGGTCACCCCCGGCGATCACGTCTCCGCGACCGGCGTCCTCCGCCTCGAGCAACAGGGCGACAATCAGGACAAGTCACCTGTCTTCGACTTCTACATGGAGGGGATGTCCGTCGACATCGACGAAGAGCAGTTCGAGGACATGGACATCACCGGCGAAGACAAGGAAGAAATCGTTCGGCTCTCCTCGAGCGAGGACATCTACGACAAGATGATCGCCTCTATTGCGCCCTCGATCTACGGCTACAATCAGGAGAAACTCGCGATGATCCTCCAGCTGTTCTCGGGCGTGACAAAGCAGTTGCCCGACGGCTCGCGGATTCGTGGGGACCTGCATATGCTGTTGATCGGTGATCCGGGGACCGGTAAATCGCAGATGCTAGGCTACATCCAGAACATCGCACCCCGCTCGGTCTACACCTCGGGCAAGGGGTCGTCCTCGGCTGGTCTCACAGCCGCCGCGGTCCGCGACGACTTCGGTGACGGCCAGCAGTGGACCCTCGAGGCCGGCGCGCTCGTCCTCGCCGATCAGGGAATCGCGGCGGTCGACGAGCTCGATAAGATGCGCTCGGAAGATCGGAGTGCTATGCACGAGGCCCTAGAGCAACAGAAGATCTCCGTCTCGAAGGCTGGTATCAACGCGACGCTCAAATCGCGCTGTTCGCTGCTCGGTGCGGCAAACCCCAAGTACGGGCGCTTCGATCAGTACGAGCCGATCGGCGAGCAGATCGACCTCGAGCCGGCGCTCATCTCGCGGTTCGACCTGATTTTCACGGTCACCGACCAGCCTGACGAGGAAAAGGACCGCAACCTCGCCGAGCACATCATCACCACGAACTACGCTGGCGAGTTGACCACCCAGCGCGAGGAGATGAGCTCGCTCGATGTCAGCGACGCCGAGATCGACGAGATGACAGAACAGGTCGATCCGGAGATCGACGCCGAACTCCTTCGGAAATACATCGCCTACGCCAAGCAGAACTGTCATCCGCGAATGACAGACGAGGCCCAAGCAACGATTCGGGACTTCTACGTCGACCTGCGCTCGAGAGGGACCGACGAGGACGCTGCCGTTCCCGTCACGGCCCGGAAACTCGAGGCACTGGTCCGACTCGCGGAGGCAAGCGCCCGTGTTCGGCTCTCGGACACGGTCGAGCAGCGTGATGCCGAACGGTCCGTCGAAATCGTCCGGTCGTGTCTCCAGGATATCGGTGTCGATCCCGAGACCGGCGAGTTCGACGCGGATATCGTCGAGGCCGGCACGTCGAAGTCCCAGCGCGATCGGATCAAGAACCTCAAGGGACTCATCAGCGACATTGAGGAGGAGTACGACGATGGCGCGCCAGTCGACATCGTCTTGGAACGGGCCGAAGAGGTCGGCATGGACCACTCCAAGGCCGAACACGAGATCGACAAGCTCAAACAGAAAGGCGAGGTCTACGAGCCGAGTACGGACACGCTCCGGACGACGTAACCGCGAGCGGCGCCCGCTATTAGCGTTTCAACAGGTCCAACATCAGAGTTCGTTGATGTTCGTAACAGTCGCCCGGATCGTCACTGCTGCGACATCGGCGATCTCGGCAGCCGCTGTCTGCGTGATCGATGGCCACTCGTCGCGCTCTCCCGCTGCCCTGTAGAGACAGGCCGCAGCGACGCCACCGGGATTCCGACCACCGATCTGGCCCGCCTCGAGCAAGGCCGCGACGTGTTCTCGCGCGCGACGCTCGACGGCCGTCCCGAGTTCGAGTTCCGAGGCAAAGCGCGGGAGATACTGGGTGGGATCGATCGGTCCCGTCTCGAGGCCGAGTTGACGGTTCATGGCATCGTAGGCGGCCGAGAGTTCGGCATCGTCGGCGCGTGCGACGGCAACGATCTCGTCGGTCGTTCTGGCGACCGAACGGATCCGACAGATCGCATACACTGCAGCGGCAGCAAACCCCTCGAGCGACCGGCCCTGAAAGAGCCCTTCGGACTGGGCGGACTCGAACAGTGCACAGGCTTGTTCTCTGACGGAGTCCGGTAACGAGAGCAAGGCAGTGAGCCGTCTGATTTCGGCGAACCCGTACACCTGATTTCGGTCGGCTTTCGATGCGATCCGTGCGCGATTGTGTTCGCGGCGAAGGCGAGCGATCTGCCGTCGTTTCCGGCCAGTCAGCCGAGTACTGGAGCCTGCGTGCGAGCCGTATCCGATCTCCGTCGAGAGTCCACGGTCGTGTCGCGACCGAGTTAGCGGCGCACCGGTTCGTCTCGGATCGGACTCGTCGTCCTCGAACGACCGCCACTCCGGGCCACGATCGATCTCGTCTTCTGCTGAGATGAGTCCACACTCCTCACAGATGATTTCTGCACCCTCCTTCCGTAATCTGCCGTCGCACTCGGGGCAGCCCGGATACGTATCAGTATCTGCCATTGGTTATCCCCACCCGTTCAGTAGTTTGTATCCGTATTTAAATTATTAGATATGTAAATAAAATAAAAATGTCGGCAACTGGTGAGAGTTACCGATCGAAGAGTCGTGTCAGCACGGATCGTGACCACGATCCAGATTTGCGGGATGACGGTTCCGTGGCGGCCGTCCAATCGGCCAACAGGCGTTCGTACTGGTCGATGATCGCCTGTCGGCGTCGTTCGCTCGCCTCGAGTGCCTGCTCGAGTGCGACGATTCGAGCGGAGAGCCGTATCCGTTCGATCCGAGCGGCAAGCAACGCGGGGTGGTGTGTCGACTCGGTGATGGACCGGTCATACCTTATGCTCGGTTCGACGGGGCCGTCGAAGCTGATCGGCCGGTGTCGCTCGGTAACGTGGGAGGCGGAGTCGTCTTGTTCGACGGACATGGCTCGACAGCGACGACCACACGGAGCGAGAAAAAGGTCAGTCAGTCGCGTGTCAGACGCGTCTGACGCGGGTCGTGCGTCCGATGGACGTTACTCCGAGAGGCGCTCGAGTACTCCTTCAGTGTCAGCCGGCACGGGTTCGGGCTCGCTGCCGGCGGCGGCCGCCGCGTCGGGGTCTTTGAGCAGGTGGCCAGTCGTCAGGCAGGCGACGCGCTCGTCGTCGTCGACGACGCCCTCGGCGCGGAGCTTCCGCAGGCCGGCGATCGAAGCGGCGGAGGCGGGTTCGACACCGATCCCCTCGCTTGCGATGTCGCGCTGTGCCTCGGTGATCTCCTCGTCGGACACCGAAACGGCGGTGCCGCCGGTTTCGCGGATTCCGGGGAGGGCCTTCGGCGCGTTGACCGGGTTGCCGATCCGGATCGCGGTCGCGCGCGTCTCCACGTCGTCCCAGCGCCGGACTTCGTCGGCCTCGTTTTCGATCGCCTCGACCATCGGTGCGGCCCCCTCAGCCTGCACACCCGTCAGCTTGGGTACGTCGTCCTCGTCGAGTTCGCCGGCCTGGACGAGTTCGCGGAAGGCCTTGTAGAGCGCCGAGGTGTTGCCCGCGTTGCCGACCGGCAGGACGATCCGGTCTGGAATGGCGTCGTAATCGGCGAGGAAGCCCTCGAGAATTTCGAGGCCGATCGTCTTCTGGCCCTCGAGGCGGAAGGGGTTCAGCGAGTTCAGCAGGTAGACCTCGCCCTTGGCTGCGAGTTCCTGGACGATGTCGAGGCAGGCGTCGAAGTTGCCGTCGACCTCGAGGATGCGTGCGCCGTGGAGACTCGCCTGGGCGATCTTGCCAGCGGCGACCTTGCCGGCGGGCAGGAGAACGAGCGTCTCCATGCCGCCGCGGGAGCCGTAGGCGGCCAGTGCAGCGCTCGTGTTTCCGGTCGAGGCACAGGCCAGTCGACCGACGCCGAGTTCCTTCGCGACGCGGACGCCGACGGTCATCCCGCGGTCTTTGAACGAGCCCGTGGGGTTCATCCCCTCGTGTTTGATTCGCAGCGCTTCGACACCGATCTCGTCCTCGAGACGGGGCACCTCGTACAGCGGCGTCGCACCTTCCTGAATCGAGACGCCTTCTGCGAACGGCAGCGCGTCGGCATACCGCCAGACGCCGTGGCCCTCGAAGTCGTCGAACGTCGGGAGCTCGGCGTAGCGAACCTCGAGCAGTCCGTCACACTCATCACAGGTGTAGCGAACGTCGTCGAAGGGAGCGAACGTCTCGCCACACTCGATGCACTCGAGCCAGACGCCCTCGTCGGCGTCGGCTGGTTGTTCCGGCTGCTCGGCCGAGAGACTGAGACTCATTATCGGGTGGGAGGGATGCAACAGGGAAAAAGTGAGTGGATTCGGCGATGACGTGGGTTACTCGATCGTCTCGTCGAACTCGTCGATCACGTCGTGGACCGTTGCCGTCCAGACGTCTAGCGCTTCGTGCAGCATCTCTTTGACTTCTGGCAGCGCGATCGCCGTATACTGGTAAATGTAGCCACCACCGTCCAGCAATCGTCGATCCCGGCGAACGAGGTCCCGCTCGTGCAGCGTCGACAGCGAGCGGTTGACCGTACTCCGGTCGCGCTCGAGCGTCGTGGCCAACTCTTCGATCGTACTGCCGGGCTGGGAATACAGTGTCAGGTAGGTGCGAGTCTCGTGATCCTCGATTCCGAACACGCAGCTCATGACTTTTTCGAACGGGGGGTTCGATTCCTCCATCAGTTCCCCGAGGCGGTGCTGGGGGGTGTCAGGCATACAGGCCCGTACGGCCGCAAGCGTCAAAATACTCGTCACGGCCGGCCGGAACGTATAGACGCGCCGTCGTCACGCGTCCTCAGCTGTTGCTCCATAGCCCATGTTCCGGATACAGGTCCGCATCTCGCGTTCGGTCTCGTGGCGGTGGAGCCGCGTCGGTGTATCACAGTAGTACACCGAGCCGTCGTATCGCAGCGTCACCTCGTACTCTCCCTGCGCCGCTGTCGTCGTAATCACGACCCGTCGCCCGTCCTCGATCGCGTCCATGATGGCATCCGCTTCGAGGTCGCCAGCCGAGATCCGGAGCGGGTTCGACATCGCGTGAGAGTGAGTGCGCTGGTCCAAAGAAACTTCGTGTCATTGCACCCCGCTGCTGTAATCACACTTGCTCGGCTGGCTCAAAGGCCGCCCGATAGGCAAAACCGAACGCCGGGAACCGGCTGTGCACGACCAGTCCCGAACCGGGATACCGCTACACTGACTCAGGGTGTGTGATGTCATATGGCATCAGAGACAGTAACCAAACGACCCGAACGAACTCAAACAGCACTCGAGCCCTGGCAGGCAGGGACCGTCGGCGGTATCATCGGCGCGATCGTGTTCGGCGCGATGATGGTGGTCCAGACGCCTGGCGTCCTCGAAATGGCGATCCCAGCGATGTACGGGCTCGAAGGCGGGCTCGCGGGGACGGTCGTCCACCTCTCCCACGGCGCGGTCATCGGGGTCGTCTTCGCGGCGCTGCTGGTCGCAACGGGGCGTGCCGACGCGAGTCCGACGACGGCGGGGCTCCTCGGACTCGGCTACGGCGTCGGGGTCTGGCTGGTCCTCGCCGTCTTCGTGATGCCGATCTGGCTCTCGGCAGTCGGGTTCGAACTGGCACCTGCCGTCCCGAACATCGCCGTCGAGAGTCTCGTCGGCCACGCTGCGTACGGACTCGTCCTCGGCGTCGTGTACGCAGTCCTCGAGTGAAAAAGCAGGATCGAACAGCTACTCGAGCAGCCAGCTCAACAGCGCTTTTTGGGCGTAAAGCCGGTTCTACAGCCCGCCTTTTTTCCGTTCGGGTCAGCAGAGCTGACCCCTCACGCAAAAAATCTGGACCAAAAAACCGATCACTCACTCCGTTCGTGATCGACTGACTACTCGAGCAGCCAACTCAACAGCGCCTTCTGGGCATGAAGTCGATTTTCGGCCTGATCGAAGACGATCGACTGCTCACCCTCGACGACGTCGTCGGTAATCTCCTCGCCGCGGTGGGCCGGGAGACAGTGCATCACCGACGCGTCGGGGGCGTGCTCGAGCAGGTCGGCGGAGACCTGGAAGCCGTCGAAGTCGTTCATCCGGACATCGCGTTCGTCCTCCTGGCCCATCGAGATCCAGACGTCCGTGTAGATGACGTCGGCGTCGGTGGCCGCCTCGATGGGATCGGTCGTGATCGTCGGATCGCCGCCGAGTTCGTGGGCGCGCTCGAGAACGGCATCATCGACTTCGTACCCCTCGGGCGTCGCGATCGTCAGATCGACGCCGGTCAGGGCACAGCCGAGGGCGAACGACTGGGCGACGTTGTTTCCATCGCCGATCCAGGCCGCCGAGACGTCCTCGAGGCCACCTTCGTGTTCGCGGATCGTCTGCAGATCCGCGAGCGTCTGGCAGGGATGAGCATCGTCGGTGAGTCCGTTGACGATCGGCACCGACGAGTATTCGGCGAGTACCTCGACGTTCTCGTGTTTGAAGACGCGAGCCATCACCGCGTCGACGTACCGCGAGAGCGCACGCGAGGTGTCTTTCAGCGGTTCGCCCCGCCCGAGCTGGATGTCGTCTTCCCCGAGGAAGATCGCGTGCCCACCGAGCTGGGTCATGCCCGTCTCGAAGGAGACGCGGGTTCGGGTACTCGCCTTCTGGAAGAGCATCCCTAAGGTCTGTCCAGACAGGTCGGCGTGGTCCTCGCCGGCTTCGACAGCGCGTTTGTACTCGTCGGCCCTATCGAGAACTGCGAACAGTTCCGCCTCGGAGAGGTCATCGACGTCGAGGAAATGTCTCGGCTGTGTATCGTCAGTATCTGTCGTCATAATATGATAGCTCGTCTGCGAATACTTATTGTTCAGTCCTCACTGAGCGTCCGCGCGACGCGCTCGAGGATTGCGACCGACTGATCGAACTCCGACAGCGGGAGCCGTTCGTCGGGTGCGTGATCGAGGTCGGAGTTGCCGGGCCCGTAGGTGACCATCGGACAGTCCCAGGCGCCAGCGTAGATGTTCATGTCGCTGGTGCCGGTCTTTCGCACCAGACGCGGGTCGTCGCCTTCCTTGCGGATGGCGACGCGGAACGCCCGGGCGACCTCCGTTCGCGGACTCATCATCACCGGCGGCACCTTGTCCTTCCAGGTCACGGTCCCGACCTCGAGTTCAGCTTCTGCGGCTTCGCGGACGGTCCCGACGTCGAGCGCCGGTGGCACGCGCAACTGGACGTCCATCGTCGTCTCGACGGAGAGGCCGTCCTCGCTGACGCCGCCTTCGATGTCGACCGGTTTGGTCGTCACCTGCTCGAAGATCGGTTCGTACTCGTCGCCTTCGAAGCGTTCCTCGACGGCCGACCACCAGCGAACGGCGTGTTGGATCGCGTTCGGGTCCGGCCGCGAGGTATGGCCGGATTCGCTTGTCGCGACGTACGTGCCGGCGATCAGGCCACGATAGCCGAGCGTGATCCCATCGGCTCCCGAGGGCTCGCCGTTGACGACGGCGTCCGGGGACTCGTCTCGGTCGTCGACGAGATAGCGCGACCCCTTCGAGTCGACTTCCTCGCCGACGACGCCGACGAAGGAAACGCCGGTGCGGACGGCCGCAGCTGCCATCGCGGCGAGCGGGCCGGTCGCGTCGACGCTGCCACGGCCCCAGAGGATCTCGTCGTCGCCGGTGTCTTCGACCTCGACGGGGATGTCCCCCGGCACGGTGTCGATGTGAGACGTCAACAACACGGCGTCGTCCGCTGGCGCGCGGACGTTCCCGACCGCGTCGATCCAGACCTCACGGTCGTGGGCCTCGAAGAAGTCAACGAGGCGTTTGGCCGCCTCGCGTTCCTCGCGGGTCGGCGAGGGGATCGAGACGAGATCGACCAGTAGGTCACGAGCCTCCTCGAACGAGACGTCCGTCGGGTCGCCCGTGCTCGCGTTCATGATTCGGTGTCGTCGGGTGCGATGACCGCGCCCAGCGCGTCCACGAGTTGGTCCGCCCCGTCGTTGTCGATCACCAGCGGCGGCAGCAGGCGCAGGACGGTTCGCCCTGCGGGCAGCGCCAGCACCTGGTGGTTCATCGCGAGGTCACGGGCGACGCGGTTCGCCCCCCGCTTCAACTCGATGCCGACGAGCAGTCCCTCACCGCGGACCTCACGCACCTCGTCACCGAGCGTGGCCTCGAGTTCCGTCGTGAGATAGTCGCCCATCGCGGCGGCGTGGGCGGGCCACTCCTCTTCGACCAGCGTCGAGATCGTCGCGTGGACCGCCGCGGTGACGACGGGGCCACCGCTGAAGGTCGAATTGTGCGAGGCCGCGCCGTCGGCGATCCAGTCCCGAACCGCGACGCCGCCGATCGGGAGGCCGTTGCCGAGGCCTTTCGCGGTCGTGAGGATATCGGGGGTGACGCCTGCGTTCTGGCAGGCCCACATCGACCCCGTCCGTCCCATGCCGGTCTGGACCTCGTCGAAGACGAGCGCCGCGCCGGCCTCGTCAGTGCATTCGCGGGCGGTCTCGAGATAGCCCGCAGGCGGAACGTTGATTCCGCCTTCGCCCTGGATCGGTTCCAAGATCACGGCCGCGGTCTCGTCGTCCACGGCGGCCGCGAGTTCCTCGTCGTCGCCGTAGGGGACGAACTCTACGTCGCCGGCGAGCGGCTCGAACGGCTTCTTGTACTTGTCCTTCCAGGTCGCCGCGAGCGACCCCATCGTCCGCCCGTGGAACGAGCGGGTCGCGGCGACGATCTTCGACTCGCCGGTCGCCGACCGGGCGAACTTCAGCGCGGCCTCGTTGGCCTCGGTCCCGGAGTTACAGAACCAGGCCTGATCGAGGCTATCCGGCGTCGACGCGACGAGCGCGGCGTAGGCATCCTCCCGCGACTGGACGGGATAGGACGAGTCGACGAACGTCAGGTCGGCGACCTGCTCGGTGACCGCGTCGACGACTTCGGGATGAGAGTGGCCGAGCGGCGTGCAAGCGTAGCTCGCCCCGGCGTCGATGTACTCCGTCCCATCGGACGTGTAGAGGTACGGCCCCTCCCCGCGCTCGATGCCGATCGGCTTGCTGCCGGAGACGAAATCGAGGTCACTCATTCTGCAGCCTCCGTTTCAGCGTCGTCTTCGTCCGCGAGCACGCCGGGCTCGAGAGTCGTCCCCTCGCCCGCAAGCGCGCTCGAGATTGGTTCATCTTCGTTCGCGTCCGCAACGACGACCGAGGACGCGCCGCCCTCGAGTGCTTCCTCGGCAGCCATGACCTTCTTCATCATGAAGCCCTCGGCGGCGTCTTTGACACCCTCGAATTCCTCGGGTGTGGCGGCCGACTCGATCTTGGTCGCCTCGTCGTCGGGGTCCTCGTAGACGCCCGAGACGTCGGTGAGCAAGACGAGGTCTGCCTCGAGTGCGCCGGCGATCGCCGCCGCAGCGCGGTCGGCATCGGCATTAACGGCGGTGTAGCCGCCTGACTTCTCCTTGCCCAAAATCGGGACCGAGACGACGGGCGTGTAGCCACCCGCAAGGGTCGTCTCGAGCAAGTCGGCGTTGACCGACTCGATTTTCCCCGAGTGGTCGCCGCGCTTGATCTTCTTCTTGCCGTCCTCTTTGACGCGGACGGCGGACTTGCGTTTGCCTTCCAGCAGTTTGCCATCGGTGCCCGAGAGACCGACCGCGTCGACGCCCTCGTTGTGCAGGCTCTCGACCAGATCGGTGTTGAGCTTGCCCGGCATCACCATCTTGAAGACGTCCATCGTGCGCTCGTCGGTAAAGCGCCCAACCACTCCTCCTGGAGTCTCGACGTAGGTGGGTTCCTCGCCGAGTTCTTCTAAGGTCTCGTCGACGGCGGTCGAGCCGCCGTGGGTGAGGACGACGTCTTCGCCGTCTTCGACGAGGCTCGCAACGTCGGCGAGTGCGCCTTCGGGATCGACGGCGCGTGCGCCGCCGATCTTGACGACCGTCGTCATCTACGGTGCCCCCACGGGGTGGAGCCCCGTAAACTCGAGTCCGGCCGTCTCCTCGAAGCCCAGCGCGATGTTGGCGGCGTGGACCGCCTGGCCCGCGGAGCCTTTCATCATGTTGTCGATGGCCGAGAAGACGACGATGCGTTTGTTCGACGGATCGAGTTCGAAGCCGACTTCGGCGAGATTGGTTCCCGCGACCGACTTGGGTTCGGGGTAACGGTAGACGCCGGAGCCGCCGGCGGCCATGCGGACGAACGGCTCGTCCTCGTAGCAGCCACGATACGCTTGCCAGAGGTCGCCCTTCGAGACGGGGCCCGACGGGAAGACGTGGCTCGTCGCGCTCGCGCCGCGGATCATATCCACGGCGTGGCAGGTAAAGGACACCGACGTGCCGAGGAACTGCTCGATCTCGGCCTCGTGGCGGTGGCCCGTCGGCGCGTAGGGGCGGACGACGCCCGAGCGCTCGGGGTGGCTCGAGGCCTCGCCGCCGCCGGCTCCCCCTTCGGAGGAACCGACTTTTACGTCGACGACGACCTGTTCGCCGCCTTCGAGAATGTCGTGCTCGAACAGCGGATAGAGCCCGAGGATCGTCGCGGTGGCGTTACAGCCGCCACCCGCGATGAGGTCCGCGCCCGCGAGGTTGTCGCGGTTGATCTCGGGAAGCGCGTACTCGGCCTTTTCCAAGTATTCGGGAGCCTCGTGGCCGTCGTACCACTCGTCGTACTGGTCTTCGGTCTCGAGGCGGAAGTCGGCCGAGAGGTCGACGACCGTATCCGCGATCTCGAAGAACTCGTCGATCTGGCCCATCGAGACGCCGTGTGGCGTCGCCGCGAAGAGCACGTCGACGGACTCGAGATCATCTGGTTCGGTAAAGCGAAGATCCGTGCCGCGAAGCGGCGGGTGGACGGAGCCAACGCTCTTGCCGGCTTTCGACCGGCTCGTGACCTCCGCGAGCTCGACGTTCGGATGGCCGGCAAGCAGGCGCAGGAGTTCGCCACCAGTAAAGCCGGAGCCACCGATGACGGTCGCGGTGACGGTGTCGGCTGCCATTAGGCGCTCACCTCGAGTTCCGGATCGGCCGCTTTGGCTTTCTGCTCGAGCCAGTCGACGACGGTGCCGGCGACGTCGGTCTCGACGGCCTCGTCGAGCGCTTTGAACTCGACGGTGTGGTTGACCTCGTGGACGGTGTAGGAATCACCGGTCTCCATGAGGTCGACGCCGAGTAAGCCGCCACCGACAGCGTCGCTGGCCTTTTCGACGAGGTCCAGCGCGTCGTCGTCGAGGTCGAAGACGTCCGTCTCCGCACCCTTGGCGGCGTTGGTGATCCAGTGGTCCGACGAGCGGACCATCGCAGCGATCGGCTCGCCGTCGACGGCGAGCACGCGAATGTCTCGGCCCGGTTTCTCGACGAACTCCTGGACGTAGAACACCTTGTGCTCGTAGTGGCCGAGCGTCGCCTTGTGCTCCAAGATGGCCTCGGCGGCCGACTTGGAGTCGATCTTGGCCATCAGGCGACCCCACGAGCCAACGACGGGTTTGAGGACGCACGGATAGCCAAAGTCCTCGATGGCCTCCATCGCGGTCTCTTTCGTAAATGCGACCTTCGTCGCGGGCGTGGGCACGCCTGCCTTTTCGAGCGCGAGGCTGTTTTTCACCTTATCGGCGCAGATATCCGCGGTCTCGTGGCTGTTGACCACGGGAATCCCGTACGCCTCGAAGAACTGCGTGGCGTACAGGCTCCGGCTCGTGGCGAGACAGCGGTCGACGACGATGTCGAGATCTGCGAACTCCGCTGGCGCCTCCGAAATATCGAAGGTCTGCTTGCGAACGTCGATCTTCGTGACCTCGTGATCGCGCTCGCGAAGCTCGTTCAACAGGAGCTTCTCGTCTTTGCGAATCCGTGAATAGAGTATGCCTACGTTCACGCGAGCCACCTCTGAATGGATGTAAGGAACTCGCTACGAGCCCCTCGAATCGTGTGCGCAGTGCGGGCCGGTATCGCGCCCGTCTGCAAGGTCACTCACCCCAGTCCTCTTCGAGCTCGGGGGCTCGCTCGAGGACTGGCGGCTCGGTGTCGACGACTTCCAGCTCGGCACCACAGGTCGTACAGTCAACGATCTCTCCGACTTCCAGATCGTCGTGCAGGGACAGTTCAGCCCCACACTCGACGCATTCGGTCATTGTACTCGCACGTGGGAGCCGCGATCCCTTAAAGCCTTCGAACCTAACAGCAAAATTATACTAACTGCACCTGCCTCTAACGGACCGTAGACGCCATCACACCGCAAGTTTACTTTGACATATCATGAAATCGGTAATTCATCCCCTCGCGGGGATCGTCGTCGGAACGGCCGACCGATGGCCACTGGAACCGTCGGCAGGCTCCTTTCGGCCGATCGAGTCACGACGTCAGACATAGCCGTTGACCTCCGACCGGAGCGCGTCGCGAGCCGTCTCGAGTGCGTCCGTCGTGTCCGCGAGTACGTCCTCGTCGGTCGCGAGTGCCTCACGAGCCGATTCGAGCTGGGCGTCAACCGCCTTAGGGGCGGGCCCGCCCTGCGAGTCGCGGCTGGCGACGCTTTCGGCCGGGTCGAGCGCGTCCTCGACGGCGTCGGGATCGACGTGGGCCTCGAGCGAGTCGCCGAGAACCTCTTGGGATGCAGCCTCGAGAGCATCGTAGTCCGCGCCATTCTCGGCGGCGATCGCGACCAGTTCGTGTGCGGTCCGGAACGGCAATCCGTTGGCAGCCAGTAGGTCCGCGACGCCGGTCGCCGTGGAGAAGCCCTCGCCGGCTTCCGCAGCCAGTGTCTCCTCGTTCCAGTCGGCAGTCGCAACCGCGCCCGCGGCGACCTCGCTTGCCTCCGTCACGGCGTCGACGGTCTCCCAGGCGTGGGTCGTCGCCCGCTGGAGGTCACGGTTGTACGCACGCGGGAGTCCTTTGAGCGTCGTCGTCAACCCCTGGACGCTACCGGCCGCGTCGCCCGCGACCGCGCGGACGAGTTCCAGCGTGTCGGGATTTTTCTTCTGGGGCATGATCGACGACGTCGACGAATAGTCGTCCGACAACTCGACGAAGCTGCGGTTCGCGAAGATGATTACGTCTTCCGCGAGTCCCGACAGCGTCGTCGCATGCGTCGACAGCGCCTGAACCGTCTCGAGTAGGAAGTCCCGGCTCGAGGAGGCGTCCATCGAGTTCTCGACGACGCTATCGAAGCCCAGCAGATCGGCCGTGCGCTCGCGGTCGATATCGAACGTCGTGCCCGCGAAGGCTGCGCCACCAAGTGGCGACTCGTTGATCCGCGCATAGGCCTCGAGCAACCGTTCGGTGTCGCGGCGAACGGCTCCCTCGTAGGCCAGCGCCCAGTGGGCCACCGTGGTCGGCTGGGCGGGCTGGAGGTGGGTGTAGCCGGGCATGGTCGTTTCTCGATGTGTGTCGGCCACGTCGACCAAGGACTCGCGCAGCGCGAGCGTCGTCTCGAGTGCCTCGAGAACGTCCTCGCGTAAGCGATAGCGGATGCAGGCCGCGACCTCGTCGTTGCGCGAGCGCGCGGTGTGCATCTTCCCGCCGTCAGCACCGACGCGCTCGATGACGGCCGTCTCGATGGCTTCGTGGACGTCTTCGCCGTCGGGCAGCGAGCCGTGGCCGTCGACCTCGATCGCGTCGAGCGCGGTCAGGATCTCGCCAGCGACGTCGTCGGCGATGATCCCTTGCTCGGCGAGCATGACCGTGTGTGCGCGGTCGACCGCGAGGTCGGCCTGGAAAATGCGTTCGTCCGCTGCGAGCGAGGAGAGGAAGCTCCGGGCGGGGCCGCCGCTAAAGCGGACCCGGCGGACAACGCCCTCGTCGTCCGCGTCGCCGCTGCCGTCGGTTACCACGGTAAGTCCGGACTCGCCGTCGTCGGGAGCACTCTCCTCGGTCATCGTTACTCGTCGTCCTCGTCGTCGGCGTTCGCGGCGATCGCCTCGTTGGCGAGGCGGCGCTGGAAGCCGTGGTACTTCGCGACGCCGGTGGCGTCTTCCTGCGTGATCTTGCCGACCGTCTCGGTGTCGAAGGAGGCGTGTTCAGCCGAGTAGGCCGCGAAGTCGCTCTCGCGTGCGACCGGACGGGCCTGACCGCCCTCGAAGCGGATCGTCACCGTGCCGGTGACACGCTTTTGGGTCTCGTCGATGAAGCCCTCGAGCGCGCTCACGAGCGGCGCGTCGATCAGGCCCTCGTAGGCCTTCTGGGACCACTGCTGGTCGATCTGGGTCTTGAACTGGCGTTCCTCTTGCGTGAGGACGAGCCCCTCGAGAGCCTCGTGAGCAGCGAGCAGCGTCGTCGCACCGGGGTGTTCGTAGTTTTCGCGGACCTTCAGTCCGAGAATGCGGTCTTCCATCATGTCGGTGCGGCCGACACCGTAGCTGCCAGCGAGTTCGTTGAGATACTCGATGAGTTCGACCGGCTCGTATTCCTCGCCGTCGACGGCGACGGGGATGCCGTTCTCGAAGCTGATCTCGATCTCTTCGGTCTCGCTGCCGGGCTCGTCGGTCCACGCGTAGATGTCACGCGGCGGGACGTAACTCGGGTCCTCCAAGTCGTCGCCCTCGACCGAGCGGCTCCAGATGTTGGTGTCGATCGACCAGTCGCCGCCGCTGCCACCCTCGACGGGAAGGTCTTTCTCGGCGGCGTACTCCTGTTCCCACTCGCGGGTGAGGCCGAGTTCGCGCACGGGGGCAATGACCTCGAGATCGGAGTTGCGCCAGACCGCCTCGAAGCGGAGCTGGTCGTTGCCCTTGCCCGTACAGCCGTGGGCGATACCGGTACAGCCCTGTTCCTCTGCGACGTCGAGGATCGCCTCTGCGATCACCGGGCGAGCCAGCGCCGTTCCCAGCGGGTAGCCCTGGTAGGTCGCGTTCGCGCGAACGCTGTCGAGACAGAGATCGGCGAATTCCTCTCGCGCGTCGACGACGTAGTGCTCTAAGCCGAGCGCTTCGGCGGTTTCCTCGGCCTCGTCGAACTCGGCGGCCGGCTGGCCGACGTCGACGGTGACGCCGATCACGTCGTCATATCCGTATTCTTCCTCGAGCAGCGGGACACAGACAGTCGTGTCCAGGCCGCCCGAAAACGCAAGTGCCACGCGGGTCATATCGTACTCGAGTGAAACCACAGGACGGACTTAAGCTCATTGGTTTCAATTTCGCAAAATAGCGAGAGAGCGGCTGCTAACCGGAAATACTGCAGTTTTGGGAACGTTGAAACGAACCGTGACAGGGAAGTAGTATAGAGCGGGCTCAAAGGCCCCGTCGGAATCGTCGCGGTCGTCGCCGAGCGACGGTCCCGTCGGTACCGGAGGCGGCGAGCGTGGTGCCGACGGTCTGGCTCATTGTCTGAGTACTGCAAACCCACGGTATTAAAACCTGCTACATCGCGCTCGCAGGCGGCAAACGACTACTCGTCGTCGGGCAGCGTCAGCACGTTCTCTCGGCCGATCCGGAAGACGTCGATCTCGTCGTTCTCGCGCAACTCGCCGACGACCTGACTCGTCTTGGCCTCAGTCCAGTCCAGCGCCGAGACGACGTCCTGTTGTTTGACCCGTCCGCCACGTTGCTCGAGCAGGCGTAACACCCGTTCTTCGTTGCTCAACAGTTCCGGTGGTGGCGTGTCGGTCGCATTCGAGTCGGCAACACTCGAGCCATCTGCTCGCCACGCGACATCGGTCCCGCCGTCAGTTCCACCACTATGGGGTCGATTGCGACTGCGTAGCCAGCCAGCGATGCCGACGGTCGCCAACAGGGCCAGCGCGAGGAAGACGATCACCCACGGCATCGACGGGCCACCGTCAGCCGGCGTCTGTTCCGTCGCCGAGTCACCGTTTTTGATCAGGACGATTCGTGGCTGATCGTCGGGGAAGGTTTTCTCGCCGTTCCACTTCACCAGGCTATCGGATCGTTCGTCCGGCGACGGTTCTACGTGTGGTTCGCCTTCGCTTTCGTAGATCGTGTACGCCTCCGGCCAGCGAAACTGCAACGTCGTCTCGTTGCTGAGCGTAAACCCGGACAGCGCAGCACCCGCCTCGATCCGGTTCAGTTCGACGTGGGCAAAGTCGGACCACTGAAACGTGACTTTGGCATGCCCGATCTCCTCCGGCTGAGAGTCTTTCTCCGTCGTGACCGACAGATTCGAGACGTTCATCTCCCGCTCCGTCGCGTTTTCACCCTTCGCAGCCGTCTCGTTCCACTGGCGTCGCTCCGTGGAGACGTACCAGTCGGTATTCGTCGAGATATTGGACTGTAATGACTCCCACCGCGCCATTGACCCGTTTTCGTCGGGATAAAACTGGTAGTCAGCAGTTACCTGCGCGGAGCCGTTCTCGGCGATAAAGACGTCAATGTGGATCCGGTCAGCGTCCTCGAGTTGCACGGATCCGTTCGTGTCTGCGCTACCATCGTCCGCTTGGACCTGTCGCAGCACTGTCTGCGTCCCAGCATCCGCTGTTACAGGCACCACCGGGGCGCACGCACCCAAACATGCAACCACCACGAGCAGGCAGACCAGGGCTCGCAGCCCCCTCACCTCCATTACGGACATATGCCGTGGCCATCTAAATAGGTCTTTCCGACACAGTAACAGTATATTTTTCATACAGTCGTCCGAATATGAACGTGTATGTCTGACAGTCGTGGCGAGATCGAGGTCGAAACGCTGTTGAAACTCGTCCTCGGACTGGTCGCCGTCGTGCTCGTCTTCGAGATCCTCGAGGCGGTAATCAGTGGGCTCGCCTGGCTGCTCGGTCCCTTCTTCGTGATCGTCCAGCTCGCGATCGCCGTCCTGATCGTGCTCTGGTTACTCGACCGCATCTGAGCTGGCCGTCGGCGGAGGCGGCGAGCCCCGAGACCACCAGACTGATAGCTCCCTCGTCCCAATATCGGCCGAAGTGTACAGCGTCAACGTCCCGGTCCCCGGTCGCGTCCGCCAGCTCGCGGATCGGCTCTACCCCGAGCTGGTCGGCTTCGAGACCGTCCGCGAGGACCACTCGTGTCTGCTCAAGCGACTCGGCGAGGCCGACCACGTCGCACAGCTCCAACACCGCGCCCACCGTGCGCTCGAGGGCGCACCCGCCGTCGAGGCCGAAATTACGGGCATCGACTACTTCGCGGACCCGCCCCTGGGATCGGCTCCCGTCGTCTACCTAGCCGTCGAGAGTCCCGGCCTCGAGTCGATCCACGCCGACCTCACCGAGGCCTTCGAGGTCGTCGAGGGACTCGAGGGTGCAGACTACGTCCCCCACGTGACGCTGGCCCGCGGCGGCGACGTCGAGACCGCGAAGCGGCTGGCCGACCGCGAGATCGAGCCCGTCCGCTGGACGGTCAGCGAACTCGAGTTCTGGGACGGAACGTACAAGTTACCGGTGAGTCGCGTCTCCTTGCCGTCGTAGGGCCTCTCACACGCGCTGTCGGCCGAAACGCGTGATACAGCGCGTCCGAGGTCGCCGCAAATATCGCTGCTACCGCCGTCATCGACCACGGCGGCCCGTCACCGGCCGCGACCGTTCTGAACGGGAGAGATTCCGGAATTCGACACAGAGAGGCGTCAAGAGTCGGGGTAGCGTCAGCCGGCTCGCTGCGGATTAAGTCCATCTGGCTACTGGTTCCGGTGTGGTCGCAACGCTACTCGTCGCAGCGGTCGTCGGACTCACCCTCGGAGCCTTCCTCCAGAAGGGGCGATTCTGCTTCGTCAACGCCTTCCGGGACTTCTTCGCGTACAAGGACTCCCGGGTCACGAAAGGCGTCCTCGCAGCGACGTTTCTGACGATGATCTTCTGGGGTATCGCGTACCAATTCGGCTATTATCAGGGGTTCTGGACGCCCAACTGGGGACTGACGGGACTCGTCGGCGGCTTCATTTTCGGGGTCGGAATGACCTACGCCGGCGGCTGTGCCAGCGGGACGCTCTACCGCGCCGGCGAGGGCTATCTGCAGTTCTGGCTCACGCTGCTGTTCATGGGCGTCGGCTACGCCGGCTTCACTGTCGCCTTCCCGACGCTCGAGCGCACGTACTTCGAGCCGCTGACGTTCGGTGAGGGCGTGAGCCTGTTTACCGTTACGTCCGTCCCGGCAGGTTTGGTTGGCCTCGCGGTCGCCGGCGCCGGCCTGCTCGTCTACGCCACGCTGGTCGGCCGCTCGTCGACGGGGACCGCCTTCGGCGAGCGCGCTGACGTGGCCCAGTTCACGCCGAGTACGCTGTCCGCACCGGTCGTGGGCCTCCGTGGGTTCGCACACGGCACGATAGCGTACGTCCGCGGGCTCGTCCGCGCGTGGCGACACCCGATCGCCGCGAGCAAGCAGCCGTGGGACCCCCGCACTGCGGCACTCGGAATCACCGCCACCGCCGTACTCTGGTTCACCCAGGTCTCGATCGTCGGTGTCACCGGCCCCGAAGCCCGCTGGACAGGCTATCTCCTCTCGCAAGTCGGCGTCGACGCCGGCTCGTACGAGTACTGGGGTTCGATCCTCTTTCAGGGCCAAGGCGTCGGCGTGACCGTCGACATGGTGATGATCGCGTTCGTCATCGTCGGCGCGTTCCTCGCCGCCGTCTGGAGCGGCGACTTCGCCCTGCGAGTGCCGAAGCGTCGCCGGCTCCCCAACGCCGTCGTCGGCGGCCTCATGATGGGGGCGGGCTCGCGGCTCGCCCCCGGCTGCAACATCGGAAACATCTACTCCGGCATCGCGGAACTGTCGGTCCACTCGTTTATCGCGTCGATCGGCATCGTCGCCGGCGTCTACGTGATGACCCACTGGATCTACCGCGAGGTCGGCTGTGCGATCTGAATCGCTCGCTCACTGCCACTCACAACACGATACACAATCACAATGCCATCCATCGACGACGTCACGAACACGCCAGACGAACTGACCGACGACGACGCCGAAGCGCTGCTCGAGGACGCCGATCTCGTCCAGGACATGACCGGCGAAGTCTGTCCCTACCCGCAGGTCGAGGCCAAGAAAGGCCTGCAGGACCTCGAGGCGGGTGAATTGCTTGTCCAAGAGACCGATCACGTCCCCTGTACCGAGAACGTGCCCCGCGCCGTCGGCGACGACGCCGAGGCACAGGTCTGGCGCAGCGGCGACGCGACCTACCGCATCTACCTCCGAAAGCAAGCATGATCGAGGAAGTCTCCACCGAGACGGTTCGCGAGCGCCTCGAGCGCGGCGACGAGTTCGACCTGATCGACATCCGTGAGGACGAGGATTACGCCGAGGGCCACCTCCCCGAGGCCGACCACGTCACTATCGAGGAACTCGAGGAGATCGTCGAGACCCGCAACTGGGCTGACGAGGTCGTCGTCTACTGTTACAGGGGCAACTCGTCGATCCAAGCCGCCCGGCTCATCGCGGAGTACGGCGACGCCGAGCGCGTCGTGAGTATGGCCGGCGGCTACCAGGACTGGGAGCCGCTCGAGGCAGTGGCTGCCGACTAATCTGGCTATTACGGTGCCGGCGGCTCGCCGTCGTACGCATCGTGGTCGCCGTAGAAGTTGCGCATCGCGAACTTGAGTTTCCCCGGTTCGATGTCGATCAGTTCCTCGCGTTCCTCGTGGGGGAAGATCCCGTTGACGCTGTATCTGCCGAGGTCCGGTTTTGCCCGCCTCGAGTAACGTCGGTCGAGGAGCGCGCGGACGCCGACCTCCTCGGGCGAGCGAAGGACTCGCCCCAGTGCCTGTCTCGTCTTGCGAACCGTCGGGATTTCGACGGCGTAGCGCCAGCCGGTGTCGGTGCCGTCGAAGGCGGCGTCGTAGGCCTCTTGAACGGCCTCGGCTCTGTCGTCCAGATGTGGATAGGGGACGCCGACGACCAGCACCGTGTTCGCGTCGTCGCCGTCGAAACTCACTCCTTCCGCGAGAGTGCCCCACAGCGAGGTACACAACACCGCGTCGTCGTCCGCGACGAACCCCTGACGGAGTTCCTCGGCGGACTGGCCCGGCTCGTCGACGTACACCGTCGAGTCGCTCCGGCCCGCGATTCGATCGGCGTAGCGACTCGCCTCGCTGTAGTTAGGGAAGAAAGCAAGCGTGTTTCCTGGAGTCATCCGGACGGCGTCGTGGATCGTCTCGGTTACTTCCTGCTGGACCACAGGATCGTCGCGGTCCGAGGAGAACAACGGCGGTGTCTCGACGGCGTACGTCCGGCGGTTTGCCTCGGGGAAGCCGAGTCCATAGGCCATCGTCACGGCGTCCTCGAGGCCCAGTACGTTCTCGGTGACCTCGAACGGCTGGATGGTCGCGCTCATCAGGACCGTCGCGTGGACCTCCTCGAACAGCCGGCCGGTCACCTGTCGCGGGAGGCAGGTGTAGAGTTCCGCGCGGCCGTAGACCTCGTCGGTGCCTGCGTCGCGCGTGACAGAGACGACCGGGTAGAGTCCCTCTTTCGAACCTTCGTTCATCCACGCGCTGACGAAGGCCGCGGCCTGTAAGGTCTGACACTCCGTCCGCGTGGCCGTCTCGCCCTCGCGATACGCTTCCTCGTACTCCTCGTCTAACTCCTGGCCGAGTTTCATCGCAGCCTCGAGGTCCTCGCTGATTCCTCGCCCGGAGTAGCGCTGGAGGAACTCGAGGGTGAGGTCGTCCTTGCGGTCGTCGTTGGCGATGGGGACGTCCTCCCAGTTCTCGCCGATCTGCTCGCGCTCGCCGAAGCCAAAAGAGTCCTCGTAGGTCTCGACGAGTGCGCGATGGAACGCCGAGAGGACGTTCGCGGCGTCGTCCGCGCGTGGATCATCGGTGTCGGCGAGTTCGTCCAGCGCCGAGTCGAACGTGCGCTCGGAGCAGGTCCGGGTGGCGTGCTCGCGGGCGGCGTCCTCGACGTTGTGGGCCTCGTCGAAGACGGCGATGACGTCCTCGGGATCACGGCCGAGCCAGCGGAAGAACTGTTCACGGATCGTCGAATCGAGCAGGTGATGGTAGTTGCAGACGACCAGATCGACGCCCTCGATGCCCTCCTTTAAGAGTTCGTACCCACAGAGTTCCTGCCGGTCGGCGTACTCGTAGATCTCGTCGGGCGTGCGGACGTCCTCGAAGAGCCACGCGAAGAAGTCGTCCGTGTCTTCAGTCAGGTTGTTTCGGTAGTAGTCACAGACGTTCTGCTCCTCGAGATCCTCGAGTCGCTCTTCGATGGTCTCGAGTTCGTCCATCACCGCCGCACGGGCGTCGGCAGCTGCGCCATCGCCGTCCTGGCTTTCGGCCAGCAGGTCGCGCTGGCGGCGCTCGAGTTGGGTGCGGTCGCGTTCGGCGTCGACGACGGCGCGGGTGTTGTCCCGCAGGGCCTGACACTCCTCGTAGCCGACGTCGATGTGACACATCGAGGACTTGCCCTTGAAGACGACCGCACGAATCCGTTCTTCGCGCGTGATCGCGCGGGCTTCGGCGACGAACTGACGCATCTGTTGGTGGACGTTCGTCGTGATGACGACCGTCTTGTCCTGCTCACGGGCGACCTCGAGGGCCGGCACCAGCGACGAGAGGGTCTTGCCGGTCCCACAGGCACCCTCGAAGAGGACGTTCTGTCCCCGCGTGAGGGCGTTGTGGATGCGGTCCATCGCCTCGCGCTGGTTCTCGTACGGCCGGTCGTACGGGAAAAAGCGCAGATACCCGGTCTCGGACACAGTCCGTGAGTGGTTCGTGCTGCGATAAAAACGTTCGTCTCGATTGGTCGTCAGTCTCCGATCAGCGGAGGGCACGGCCTTTCATCCGACCGGCCGGCAACCGCGTGGTACAGGGCCATGTCTCTCGAGACGCTGCCTCCGGTATGGCAATCCCTGGATACGATGCCAGTACCGTCGCGGAATACAGCCTCGAGCAGGTGGGTGCCCGCGTCGCCGTCGTGGCGACCGTGGTCCCGGAGACGTTCGGCCTCAGCCGAAGCGACAACGAGGTGCCGGCGGCTGCGCTGAGTGCGCCTGTCGACCTCGTCGCGTGCGACGAGCTTCGAGCGGTCGAGGCGATCCGGATCACACTCGACTACGATCCGACGGCGCTGCCGCCGGGGGCGAGCCCGACCGATGTCGCGGTCGCCGTCGAAACCGGGAACGAGTGGCAGCGACTCCACTCGACAGTGGATCTCGAGGAAACGACGGTCACGGCAGTGCTGAACGACCAGCCGCCGGGATCGTCGGTGGCCGCCGTCTACGACGATCGGAACGAGGAAACTGGCGACTAGGTAGTGCGGGCGTCGCTACGTTTCGGGTTCGATGTAGACGCGCTGGACCTGGTCGTCGTGGGCTTTCAGAGCGCGCTCGAGGTCGGTAATACGGTCGTCGATCGTTTCGGCGTCGAGGTCGGGTTCGAAGGCCACGTCGGCGGTGACGAGCAGTTCTTCGGCCCCAAAGTAGACGGTCCGAAAGTCGACGAGTTCGGTGACGCCGTCCCACTCCCTGACGATCGCCCGCAGTTCGTCCTCGGCGGCTTTCGGGAGGCTCTCGCCGAGGATGAGCCGCTTGTTCTCCCAAGCGAGCGCGACGGCAAAGCCCATGAGCATGATCCCGATAATGAGCGCCGCGCCGGCGTCGTACATCGGGTTTTCGGTGACTCGCGTGAGATAAATGCCGAAGAGAGCGATCCCCGCACCCGAGAGCGCGATGGTGTCCTCGGTGAGCGCGGTCAGCGTCGTCACGTCGCTGGTCTTGCGAAACGCTTCGCGGAAGGTCGTCCAGCCGTACTCGTCCATCTGGCGGCTGATCCCCTGATAGGCCTTCCAGAGCGCGTAGGACTCAAAAGCGATCGCCCCAAGTAACACGGCGTAGTTGACGTAGATCGGATCGAACGTCTGCCCCAGTAGCGTGACGTCCTCGCTGGCACGGTGGACACCGCCTTCTCGCAGCGCGCTGATCCCGTGGCGTGCGCTCTCCCAGCCGGCGATGCCAAAGAGCATGACGCTGACCAGCAGGCTATAGAAGAACTGGGCTTTGCCGTGGCCGAACGGATGGCTCCGGGTCGCCTCCTGTGCGCCGTACTTGATCCCGATCAGCAGGAAGATCTGATTGCCCGTATCCGAAACTGAGTGATACGTTTCCGAAAGCATCGCAGGACTGCCGGTCAACAGAAACCCGCCGAACTTCAGCGCCGCGATCGCGGCGTTCGCGAACAGCGCGGCGAGGACGACGGAAGTGCTACTGGCCATCGACGACGACTACGGACGGGGCACCCAAAAATATAAGCCATCCTAGAGCCGGTCACATCCCCCTCTGGTGACGGAAACAGCATCGTGTCACCCGGATCGCGAACAGCAGCGATCGCATCCGAAAGGAACCTGTCAGTGACGGACGAACGACGACCATGATCGCAATCTTCTCCGATACCCACAGCACTGCCGGCCACGAACTCGAGGGCGAGGCCCTGAGCGCCGCACGCGAGGCCGACGTCGTCGTCCACGCGGGCGATTTCACGAGCGAGGCCGCACTCGAGGCCTTCCAGGCGGAGTGTGACCGTTTCTTCGCGGTCCACGGAAACGCCGACAGCGCCGCAGTTCGAGAGCGCCTGCCGACGGCTCGCGTCGTCGAGGTGGGCGGCGTTCGCATCGCCGTCACGCACCGACAGGACGGTGGCGAGACCGGACTCGCGATGTTCGGCCGCTCTCGCGGTGCCGACCTCGTCGTCTTCGGACACAGCCACCGGCCGACGGTCGTCGAGACCGCCGATGTTAGTCTGCTCAATCCCGGCAGTCACGCCGATCCACGCGGGAACCGGCCTGGATTTGCTGTCCTCGAGGAAGGCGACGATGGCGCTCTCGAGGGGTCGATCCGACAGCCGGACGGGACACCGATCGAGTCGTTCGAGGTTCGACCGGCGTGACTCGGGGACAGAAACAGGGTCCGAACGCGGAGCGTGGCTGAACGCGCCGCGGGACCAGCGCGCAACGTCAGCGGGGAGTGGCTTACAGCGGCTGTCAGAGGGTGACCGGCCGTCAGCGAGCGGCCGGCTGTCAGATGGCAGGGCAGACGATCGAGTACGGTCGCAGGGGAGGGCGACAGGCCTCGAGTTCGCGGTCACCGCGGTACCGTGGCCGCCTGCGTCGAGGCCTATCTAAACGAAGGGGCTGCGCCACGTTATAGTCGGCGCAAGCTGAAATTCCGATTTTAGTTACCGGAACGGCGGCACGGATACAACCGGCCGAGGTCGAAACGGTTAACCACAGTGACAGTGTAGCGGCCGCGTATGCTTGATTCCATCATCGGTCTCCTCCCCGACGATCCCGTGATCATCGCGGTCGTCGCCATTTTGCTGTCGCTGGTCTTTTTCGCGTATCTTCTTTTGCGCCGGACCGTTCTCGAGTTCCGCGATGGGATGCGCGGCGAGCGCTGACGACGGCAGACGCCACACGTCGGCGACGCTCCGCATCACGAACCGTTTTTTCCCTCCCCTTCTAATACCGGGACATGGATCCACGTATTCGGGAGCACGCCGAGATTATCGCGAATCACTCGGTCGACTTAGAGGAGGGTGACAACGTCATCATCGACGCCCATCCGGTCGCCGAGGACCTGGTCGTCGCGCTCCACGAAGTGATCGGCGATCAGGGAGCAAACCCCGTGACCACGAGTCAGCGGACCGGCAAGCGCAGCCAGCGGGCCTTCCTGCGGGCGTCCGACGGCGAGTTCGAGACGCCCGAACACGAACGCGCGCTCGTCGAGCACAGCGACGTCTACATCGCGATCCGGGCAAGCGACAACGTCACCCAGACCAGCGACGTCGACCCCGAGATCAGCGCCGCCCACCAGCAGGCCCACCGCCCCATCCTCGAGGAACGGCTCTCAAAACGCTGGTGTCTCACGCAGTTCCCCGCGCCAGCCAACGCCCAGCTTGCAGAGATGAGCACCGAAGGCTACGAGAACTTCGTCTGGGACGCCGTCAACAAAGACTGGGAAGCCCAGCGCGAACATCAGGAACACATGGTCGAGATCATGGACCCCGCCGACGAGGTCCGCATCAAAAGCGGCGACACGACCGACGTGACCATGTCCGTCGCGGGCAATCCGACGCTGAACGACCACGGCGAACACAACCTCCCCGGCGGCGAGGTCTTTACCGCGCCCCAGCCCGACAGCGTCGAGGGTGAGGTCCTGTTCGACATGCCGCTGTACCACCAGGGTCGCGAGATTACGGACGTCTCCCTCGAGTTCGAAGGTGGCGAAGTCGTCGACCATTCGGCGGCGAAAAACGAGGACGTCCTCACGGAGGTCCTCAACACCGACGACGGTGCGCGCCGACTCGGCGAACTCGGCATCGGGATGAACCGCGACATCGACCAGTTTACCTACAACATGCTGTTCGACGAGAAAATGGGAGACACCGTCCACATGGCCGTCGGCCGGGCCTACGACGACACCGTCGGCGAGGACAACGAACAGAACGATTCGGCGGTCCACGTCGACATGATCGTCGACATGAGCGAAGATTCGTTCATCGAAGTCGACGGCGAGGTCGTCCAGCGCAACGGGACGTTCCGATTCGAAGACGGCTTCGAAGGGTAGCGCGGTTCTCGCTCACTTCGTTCGCTCCGAACCGCGAGACGCGACGCGCTCCGTTCTCGAGGCTGTTTCATCGAACCGTTTTCACGAAGGGAGCGAGCCGCGAAGCCGATCGGTCGCCATCGGGCGGGTTTATGGTTCTGAAACGCCGATCAGGGGTATGGCAATACTCGTCGCGTACGACGGTTCCGCGCCCGCACAGAAGGCAGTCGAACACGCGTTCACCACGTATCCCGACGAGGAAATCGTGTTGTTGCGCGTCATCGAAGCGGCGGACGGTTCCACGGGAGCCGGGATCATGGCTGCACAGGAGCTGTTCCGTGACCGCGAGGAGAAAGTCTCCGAGGAACTGCCAGAAGAGATCCAGGAAATCGTCAGTGACCCGGACACCGACTTTCGGACCGAAACCGCCGTTGGAAAGCCCGCACGCGAGGTCGTCCGCTTCGCAGAGGACAACGATATCGACCACATCATCATCGGGAGCCACGGCCGGTCCGGGCTCTCACGGGTCCTGCTCGGCAGCGTCGCGGAGAAGATCGTCCGTCGTGCACCCATCCCGGTGACCGTCTTCCGCTGAGCGGAGCCGAATCGTGAGCGCGGTCGCAATCAGTCGTCGGTGAGGGCCGCAACCATTTCTGAGACGGCCGCGAGTTCGTCTTCGTTGACGCCGTGGCCCATCCCTTCGTAGAGACGTTTCGTCACATCGGCGTTCATCGACTCGAAGACGGCGGCCGTCTCGTGGACCCGTTCTTCGGGAATGTGGGGGTCGACGTCGCTACAGCCGAAGAAGACCGGCGTCCCCTCGAGATCGCCGGGATATCCATCGTCCAGTTTCTCGCCAATGAGGCCTCCACTGAGCGCAGCCAGCCCGCCGTAGCGGCGTGGATTGCGCGCGAGGTATTCGCTGGCGAGGCAGGCTCCTTGCGAGAAGCCGACCAGCATAACCTGGTCGGTCGGGATTCCCGCGTCGTTCGCCGCGGCGATCGCGTCGCTGATCGCCTGCAATCCCGAGCTGCGACCGGGTTCGTTTCGCTCGACGGGTTCGAGAAACGAGTTCGGGTACCACGTCCGGCGGGCTGCTTGCGGCGCGAGGGCGGCGACACTCTCCTGATGGACCTCGTCGGCTAACTGGATCATCCCACGGGCGGTCGCCCCGCGGCCGTGGATGCACACGAGTGCCGCCTCGGCGTCTTCGAGGGCGGTCCCGCCAGTAACGAGTTGCTGGCCCTGATGGGGGCCGTCGACGCGCTCGCCGGCGCTCATTCGAGACCACCGACGCCGGCGCTGGCGTCGGGCAGGTCGTGTTCGACGACCTCGAGTCCGACGGCCTCGATCGCGCCGCGGAGGTGCTCGTCTTTGGCATAGTCGGCCCCGTCGTCCTCACGGAGTTCCTGAGCTTTGGCCAGCACTTCGCCGCGACGGTCGTCGGGGATCTCGTATTTGTCCGTCGAGAGCTCGATCACGAGACCGTTGTTGTCGCGGGTGTAGATCGAGTGGAAGATGCCCCGGTCGAAGACGTTGTAGCCGTGGTCGGCGTCCTCGAGGGCCTGCATCGTCTCCTCGTACTCGTCGGGGTCGATACTGAAACAGAGGTGATGCACCGCGCCGACGCCGGCGCGCTGACCGCGGGCGGACGGACGGTCGTCGCTGACGAAGAAGGTCAGAATGCGACCGTCACCTGTATCGAAGAATAGGTGGGTCTGTGAGGGATCGTCGAGGTTCGGCTGGCGCAACACCAGCGGCATCCCGAGCAGGTCTTGGTAGAACTCGATCGTGTCTTCCTCGTTGCTCCCCCAGATCGTGATGTGGTCGGTTCCCGACGTGTGGACGGGGCTGTCGGGCAGTTCGTGCGTGACTGGAGTGGGTTCGTCGTGAGACATAGTAGGGTTGTGTGAGTCGGTTCAGTCGGCTGGCGTCGCGGTTACTCCGCGACGTGCTCGCCGAAAACGCGCTCGGCATCGGCAGGGACGTCGAAGTCGTGGTAGTGTTCGCCCTTCACCGTCGAGAGGATGTTGAGCGCGGCGGCAGCACCGTCGCCCACGGAGATGGCGGCCTGCCACTCCTCGGGGCGGACCATCGCGCCGGTCGCGTACGCGCCGTCGACGCTCGTCTCCATGTCGACGCCGACATCGACGGTGTCGTCGTCGTCGAACGCACAGCCCAACTCGTCGGCGAGGTCGCGATTCGCACCGGTCGCGAGCACGACGAAGTCGGCCTCGTGCTCGTCGTCAGCGTCGACGGCTTCGCCGTCTGCTCGTTGCGTCTCCGACGCAACGCTGGTCTCGACGACGAAGCCGTCGTCGGCTTCGCTGACCGCGGTCACTGCCTCGTCTTGTCGGCGGTCGACGCCGAAGTCGTCGACTTGCTGGCGGGCCGTCGCCATGAACTCGCTGCCGCCGACCGAGCCGACCCCGAGGTAGTTGAACAGGTGGGCCTTGTGCATCCACGTCTCGTCGGTGTCGAACACCGTCGTCTCGAGGCCGTTTTTCACTGTAAAGAGGGCTGCACTCAGTCCGGCGGGGCCGCCGCCGACAACGATCACTGATACGTCGTCCGGAGTCGTCTCGTCGCTCATCTGTAGTTACACAATGTTACTGCAGACGTATCAATCTAGCAGCGACCCCGGAGCAACCACGTAACACCGATGTTAGTGGCTCAGATCGGGCCGACGACGAGTATCGTCGGCACGGCGACGACGGCGAGGCCTTGTCGAAGCGTCACCCCGCGAGCCGCGGCAATGGCGTGGGCCCACAGATAGCCCGACCAGAGCGTACAGCCCACGCCGACGACGGCCGTCACCGCAAAGAGCGGATCGAACCCGGGCGGTGACGCGTAGAGCCGTGCCGGAATCGTAACGCCGATCCGCCAGAGCTCGATCGGCGTCGCCGGGAACGCAGCTACCAGCGCCACGAGTGTCACGCCGCTCGCGAGGAGCTGGGGAACGAACCCCCAAGCGATGAGACTGGCCGTTCGGTCGAATCCGGATTCGCTCGCGATCGGCCACGAGAGCAGGTAAAACACTGCCGTAAACGCAATCCAGGCGATCAACGGCAACGCGAGCACCGCCACGAGGAGAATCGCCACAATTCCCGGGATGGATACCTCCCACCCGGACATGACGTACTGGATCGGCGGAAACGCATCGAAAACCACCTCGTCGGGGACCACCGGCGACTCGAGCAGCGAGAGTACCGGCGGGAGCACCCCAAGACACACCGCCTCAGTCGCGATGAGCACGCCGACCGACTGCGAGAGCGCGGGCGCTTCGGCGTCGAAAAACGCCGCAGGATCGACGAGGAGCTGCCGCAGGCGACCGTCCATACGCTCGTGTTGATGGCCCGACTATTGAGAGTTTGCGCTCGAGCGGACGGGACGCAGGCGCAGGGGTCGCGATTCGACGGGAGACTACTATACCAGCGTAGTTCTAGGCTCGCAAAAACTATCCTTCCTTACCGGATAGGATTTTTAGGGCGACAAAAATATTATTTTCTAAATCGAAAGGTTTCTTTGGCACGGTACGCTACGAAGGCATACGCATGGAAACCATCATACTAGTGTTCGTCGCGGGGCTGATCACCGCGATAGCCACGGGGATCGGTGCGCTGCCGTTCTTCTTTATCGATGACTTTAGCGACCGATGGAACGTCGGCCTCTGGGGGCTCGCATCGGGCATCATGGTCACGGTGTCGGTGTTCGGCCTCGTCGACGAGGGGCTAGCTTCCGCGTCAGGTGGCTTCCCCACGATGATGGTGGGTGGCCTGCTCGCCGGCGTTGTGCTGGTTGAAGTCGGCGACCGGGTGCTTGACCGCGTCGACATTGGCGACGACGTCGAGCACGATCACGACGAGCCGACCGTCAGCGACGACACAGAGGCGATACAGACCGACGGCGGCAGTCACGCACACGACGACCACGCACTGGAGGCAAAAGCGGTTGCCGAGGGGAACCCGAAAACCCTCCTGCTCATCCTCGGTATCCTCACGATTCACAGCTTCCCGGAAGGTGTCGCCGTCGGCGTCTCGTTCGCCGAACTCGGCATGGACGGCGGGCTGCCGATCCTCGGGTTCTCGATCCCGATCCTCGCCGTCTTCATGACGATCGCGATCTCGATTCACAACATCCCGGAAGGGACCGCCATTGCCATCCCGATGCGAGCGATGGGGCTCTCGAACTGGCGGATGGTCGGCGCAGCGATCTTCTCGAGCCTCCCACAGCCGATCGGTGCCGTCATCGCCTACGCGTTCGTCTCGTGGGCCCAGTCGTTTCTCCCGTTCGGCTTCGGCTTCGCCGCCGGTGCGATGGTCTACCTCGTCGCTACCGAGTTCATCCCCGAAGCTGTAGAAACCGGTTCGGACCTGCCGAATCACGGATACCGAGAACTTGTCACTGGCTTCGGCGTCGGGGCCCTCGCGATGCTGCCGCTGGTAACGCTGTAACTCAGTTACTGTCGACGAGATGAGAGAGTAGCAACTCATCTGCGCTGACTGCCTGCCGGAGATTACTGTCCAGACCGGCATATTGACCACATCACCGTAGACGTGGCTGCATGCAACACCGTGGGAAGATTGTTATCACACCTTCGAGTAAACTGCTGTTGCTCACGAGTTGGTCGCGACAGAAGCGGGCACGATGGGATTTGAACCCACGACCGTCGGATGTCTTCCCCCGCCGCAAACGCGACGTGGATAGAAGTCCGACGCTCTTTCCGGACTGAGCTACGTGCCCTCGAGTCAAAATCCACGACGGAACAGTATAAGCGGTTGGGATTCCGATTTCTGCGGGCCAGCACCGGGAACCGACACAGCTCGAGCGACGAACACAGCGTTTATGCACGTCTCGCCGGTAGGGGTTCCCGATGCACGTCATCGGAACGGTGGGACTGCCCGGTAGCGGCAAGGGCGAGGCCGCCACCGTCGCACGCGAGGACGGAATCCCGGTGGTGACGATGGGCGACGTCGTCCGCCAGGAGACGGCCGACCGCGGACTCGATCCCACGAAAGACCACGGCACGGTCGCACAGGAACTGCGCGAGGAAAACGGCCCGACGGCGATCGCCGAGCGGTCGCTCCCGATGATCGAGGATCGACTCGAAAATCATGACACGGTGCTGGTCGACGGGCTCCGCTCGGGCGTCGAGGTCGACGTCTTCGAGGAGGCCTTCGGCGACGCGTTCACGCTGGTCAGCATCGAGGCTCCCTTCGACGTACGGGCCGAGCGGATCGACGACCGCGGCCGGGACGCAAGCGCCGCCGAAGGTGGCGAAGACCTGGCTGCCCGCGACGAACGCGAGCGCGGCTTCGGAATGGACGACGCGATGGACCGGGCCGATGTCGTCGTCGAGAACACAGACTCGCTCGAGGCGTTCCACGACCGAATTCGGTCGATCATCCGCGGAACCGACGACGAAAAACGTGCGGAGGCCGAAGCCGACCCATGAGCGAACTCTACCGCGTCGACATCGAGATCACGGCACCGGTCTACGATACCGAGGTGACGAGTCGCGTGATCGACGCCGTCGCGAATATCTTTCCCAACGCGGACATCGAAGAGGAGTTCGGCGAGGTCCGCGCCGAGGCCCACGCGATGGATCATTTTTCGGAGCTATTACACCGTCAGGAGATCCTCGACACCGCCCGTGGCGAGTTCTTCGCGAATCGCGACGGCGATACCTTCACGTTCGCGTTGAAAAAGCAGGCTGCCTTCGAGGACCACGTTAATTTCTCCGTCGGGGAACCCGACGAACTCGGCGAGATCGCCGTCCGTGTCCGGGTCGACGAGCCGAGCCTCGAGGAGTATGTCGACCACATCGCGCCGCCGACCGAAGACGGGCAGCCAGTCGACGCCTGAGACGGTCTGCTGTCCCGATGTCCCGGTGAGACCGCAGGGCGGGTGACGGTCCCACCGGCACCACTGACAGGAGTCCGTACGAGACCGGCCTGCGCCGCCGCGTGCAGTGTCGTGAGCCGTCAACCTGCACGATACGACAGGAAGGGGCCACAATGACTGATAGGGTTCGATCACGTAGCATCGTCAGATGCACGACACGATACCTGTCGACGAAATCATGGTCGAGGATGTCGTCACCGCCCCGCCGGACGCGACCGCGACCGATGCGGCGACGCTGTTGCGCGACGAGGGCGTCAGTTCGGTACTCGTCGCTCGAGACGGCGAGCCCGTCGGTATCGTCACGGAAGGCGACTTCGCGACACAGTTGTGTGAACGACAGGATCTCGGCCACGTCGAACTGTCGGCGGTCATGTCGACGCCGCTGACGACGGTCGAGTCGACCGCATCCATCGTCGACGCCGTCGAGTTGTTACGGTCATCGGACATCGAACACCTGCCGGTCGTCGACGGTGGGGATGACAACAGCGAACTCGTGGGAATCATTACGACGACGGAACTCACCTACTACGTGCCACACCTGGCCCACGCGCCGAGTCGACTCGAGGCCGCGCCAACTCACCGACAGGTCAGGACGGACACCAAATACGAGCGCGACGACTGGGAGTTCGAGTACCGCAGTGCGGACGAATCGACCATTTCGGCCGGCGACATCGCTCGCTTCTCGAAGCCGATCACCGACGACGACGTCGAGGCGTTCGCGGACGTGACCGGCGACACCAATCGGCTCCACCTCGAGGACGCCTACGCCGCCGAGACGCGCTTTGGCAAACGGATCGTCCACGGCGTTCTCGCGAACGGCCTGATCAGCGCGGCACTCGCCCGGCTCCCAGGGTTAACGATCTACCTCTCACAGGAGAGTAGCTTCCGCGCACCGCTTTCGATCGGTGACCGTGCCACCGCCGTCTGCGAGATCGTCGAGGATCTCGGACGATCGAAATACCGAGTCGAGACCGTCGTGCTCGACGGCGACGACACGACGGTGCTCGAGGGGAGTGCCGTCGTGTTGATCGACGACCTCCCGGCGATGGCGACCCATGAAGGCGACGCGGCGGCGACCGGATCGCCCGACTAGTCGGTACAGTTCCCGACCGCATCGAGTTCGGCTTCGCTCTCTGACTGGGCGATTCTGGCATCTGGATCGTTGTTCGCGGCGGCGGCTGCCGCATCGGCAAACGCTGCGGCCGCGTCGGTGAGATGGCGATTCTGGCAGGTTGCCGTGTCGAAATAGCCGATGAGCCCGTCCGGGGCGTCGGTCCGGCCGGTTTCGAGTCGGTCCAGCGACGTCGAAAACGTCGACTCGGCGGTCTCGAACTCGGTCTGTGCGGCCTCGTACTCCCCGTTGTCCACGTGCGACTGCCCGCTCTCGAGTGCGCCGTAGCCCTCGTCTTCGTCGAGTGTCGCGTCGTAGGACCCGGCGAGCGTCTCCAGCGCCGTCACCACATCGCCGAGCGTGGCCGCGCCGCTTTCAAGGTCGGCGAGATCGATCCCTGCCAATTCGTCGAGTCGGTCGCCGTCGATAGCCGCGATCGTCGCGGTCGCCTCGGCGTGACGGTCACGTGCACCGGCGATCTTCTCGTAGCGGGCATCGACGGTTTCGTTTGCCCCCTCGAGGTCGCCCTCGTCCTCGAGTGCCGCGTTGACGGCGTCGATGTCGTCGTCGAGCGTGTCGTCGGTGACGGTAACGGTCACCGAAATGAGGCCATCGAGGACGCTCGCATACGAACGCAGCGTTGTGATGTCGGCCGCCCGATCGTCGCCCAGTTCGCTCTCGGCCGTCTCGAGGTGCCCGCGCGGAGGGGCCGGATCGAACTCGACGGTTTCGGGGTCCTCGAGGCCCTCGAGTTGCTCCAGTGACTGTGCGGCCTTGTTCAGACTGCCTGCAGCGCGGTCGAGCGCACGCTGGCCCGTGCGATCGCTGACGTCGACGTCGCTTCCGTCCGACGAATCGGAAAAGCCATCGAGACAGCCTGCAAGTGACGCTATCAGTCCTGTGCTCACACCGGCCGCGCCGGTGCGGGCGAGATACTGCCGACGGTTCATTGCTACAGGACAGTTCGTCTAGAGTGGTATTAACGTAGTGCAACAGAACTGGTACGTTTCGCTATCGTTTCGAGACGGCTGTCGGTAGTGGCGGAAGAGAACGTGGACCGATCAGAACGGGCCCATGCCACCCATGCCACCACCGCCACCGCCGCCTTGCTGTTGCATCTGTTGCATCATGCGCTGCATCTCCTTGTCGGAGCCCATGCCCTGGAACTGCTTGATGGTCTTCTCCATCATCTTGTACTGCTCGAGGAGTTCCCGGACCTGCTCTTCGCTAGTGCCCGAGCCCCGAGCGATGCGTTCGATCTGGCTCGCACCGATGGCTTTGGGATACTCCTTTTCGGCCTCGGTCATCGAGTCCATGATGACGCTGAACGTACGCATCCGCTGTTGCGTGACGTCCATCGCGTCGTCGGGCAACTGGTCTTTGATCCCGCCGCCGAAGCCGGGGATCATGTCCATCACCTGGTCGAGCGGCCCCATGTTGTTCATCGCCTCCATCTGCTTTTGCATGTCGTTCAGGGTGAACTGCCCCTGCAACATGTCCTCGGGGTCCCAGTCGTCTTCCTCGATCTCGGTCTGCTCCATCGCGCGCTCGACGCGTTCGGCGAGTTGGCCGAGATCTCCCATCCCGAGCAGCCGCGAGATGAAGCCGTCGGGCTCGAAGCGCTCGATGTCCTGAACCTCTTCACCGGTCCCGAGGAAGGCGATCGAGGAGTCGGTCTGGTCGACTGCCGTTAGCGCGCCACCACCCTTCGCCGTCCCGTCGAGTTTCGTGATGACGACGCCGTCGATCCCGATCGACTCGTCGAACTGCTGGGCCTGCTCCTTCGCACCCTGCCCGATCGCGGCGTCCAAGACGAGCAGGGAAGTGTCGGGTTCGACGACACCCTCGATGTCCTCGATCTCGTCGATCAGGTCGTCCTCGAGCGCGTGGCGACCCGCCGTGTCCACGATGTGGACGTCGGCCTCGCTGGTCTCTTCTAAGCCCTTGCGAGCGATCTCGACGGGGTCGTCGTTGTCCGGGTTGCCGTAGAAGTCGACCTCGGCGCGGCCGGCCATCTCCTCGGCCTGCTGGTAGGCACCGGGCCGGAAGGTGTCCGTCTGGATAACGGCAGGACGGAGCCCCTTCGTCGAGAACCACCAAGCCATCTTCGCGGCGGAGGTCGTCTTCCCCGACCCCTGCAGCCCTGCCAGCAGGATCGTCTGTTCCTCGAGGGGCAACTCGGTCGACTCGCCGATGAGGTCGACCAGCTCCTCGTAGACGATGCGGAGGACGAAGTCCCGCGCGGGGGTGCCGGCGGGGGGTTCTTCCTCGAGGGCGCGTTCTTTGATGTTGTCCGACAGCTCCATCACGAGCGAGACGTCGACGTCGGCGGAGAGTAGCGATCGCTGAATCTCCTTGACGATCTCCTCGATGTCTTCTTCGCTGAGTCGCGACTTCCCGCGGAGCTTGTCCAAGGTGCCCCGCAGAGAACTCCCGAGATCGTCGAGTACCATTTGCTCGGTCTACGGGGCGATGGCGTTAAAGGCTTTTTCTACAGCCGATCCGAACTGCTGGATCGGTCACGAAGACAGGTCGGACGGCGTCGGTGAGTATTTCACCCGACCGCGACAACGCCCGCATATGAGTTCTGACGCAGACGTAGACCCCTCCGAGTACGAGGCGCTCGCGGACGCGGACGTGACCATGCGCCAAAACGAACACGGGCTCCACATCGCCGACGACGAGGTGACCGGCGTCTCGAGTCAGGGACAGACCCCCGAGAAAGCCATCGAAAACCTCGCGGCAGCGGTCGAGTCGTACAAGGAAGCGACCGCCGACGATCCGGGCGACGACTGGTTGTAAGCGATCAACGCGGTCGTCGAGCTATAGTAGCCACTGAAAGTCAATGCACACCCGATCGCACGAGGGATGTGCGATCGGTGTGTAAATCGTTTCAGTTGTTACTATAGCGTGTGCATAGCAGGTGCCCGTTTTACGCGGCCGTCCGTGGACGGAGCCGGTATGGAGACATACGACATCGTCGTCCTCGGCGGCGGCTCGGGCAGCAAGGTCGCCACTGCTGGTGCCACGCAGGGTCTCGAGACGGCCGTCGTCGAACCCGGCCCGCTCGGCGGCGCGTGTATCACGCGTGGCTGTGTGCCCTCGAAGGCGCTCATCCACCGCGCGGACGTGCTCGAGGAGGTACGGAGTGCCGAGTCGGTCGGCGTCGACGCGCAGGTAACGGATGTCGACTACGACGAGATCACGGCCGCGATCCACGACACGGTCTACGAGCAGGCAGCGAAGAAGGCCGCAAACTTGCAAGCAAACGACAACGTTACCCTCTACCGCGGTGTGGGTCGGTTCGTCGACGATCGCACGATCGAGATCGAGCCGACCGACGAGACGACGGACGCGGAGCGAATCCGGGGAGAAACCGTCGTCATCGCCGTCGGCGGTCGACCGGTAGAACCCCCGATCGACGGCCTCGAAGACGTCGACTACCGCACGAGCGACGACGTACTCTTCCTCGACGACCGACCCGACAAGCTGGTGATCGTCGGCGGCGGCTATATCGGGGCCGAACTGGGCTACTTTTTCGGTGCGCTCGAGACCGACGTGTCGATCGTCGGCCGGAGCGATCGCCTCGTTCCCCGCGAAGACGACGACGTCAGCGCCGTCGTGACCGACTCGCTCGCAACCCACTGTGACGTGTACACGGGCTACGAAGCGGCCGTGGTCGCCGAGACTGACGGCGGTGTCACCGTGACTGCCGACCCAGTGGACGACGAGGCCGGCGCTGACGCCATCGAACTCGCGGGCGACGAGCTCCTGCTCGCGGCCGGTCGTCGACCGAACACCGACACACTCGATCTTGGGGCGACGGGCGTCGAGACCGACGAGACGGGCGCCGTCGAGACCGACGAGTTCCTGAAGACGACCGCGAACGGCATCTGGGCGCTGGGCGACGCGGTCGGCGAGCCGCCGTTCAAGCACGCCGCCGACTACGAAACCCGCGTCGTCACCGAAAACGTTCTCGAGGAGAGCCAGCGAGCCGTCGACTACGAAGCGATGCCCCACGCGGTCTTCACTGATCCGCAGGTCGCCAGCGTGGGCCGGACGGAAGGCGACCTCGCGGAGGAGGGGCGTGCGTACGAGGCTGTCACCGTCCCCTACGGGGCCGCACCGCTGGGGATGATTCTCGAGGCTGACGATGGGTTCGTCAAAGCACTCGCCGGACCGGACGGCGAGATTCTGGGCTGTCACATCGTCGGCCCACAGGCATCGACGCTGCTCCACGAGGTGGTCGTCGCGATGGACGGCGGCGGCACCGTCGACGACGTCGCGGACCCGGTCCACGTCCACCCCGCGCTGAACGAAGTCGTGTACGCGGCGTTCGACGAACTGTCCGACACCACCTACTCGACGGCACCTGACTGGCGGGACGTGAGCAGTTAGTCGTCGACGGGGCCGCTCTCGATCTCGCCGTCGTGTTCGAGCCACTCCGTCAGGCTCCCCTCGTAGAAGTGGATGTCCTCGTACCCTAACGCCGTCAGGACCACATAGGTGTGGCTGATCCGCCGCGCGGTGTTACAGTAGAGGACGATCTCGCGGTCTGGCGTGATCCCGCGGTCGGCGAGCAAGTCCTCGAGGTCGGCCTCGGGTTTCAGCCGCCGTGTTTCCTCGTCGACGACCTCGCGCCAGTCGAATCGTACAGCACCCGGCAGGCGCCCCTCCTCGAACTCGTCTTGCTCGCGCGTGTCGACGAAGAGAGCGTCGCGCTCGAGGGCGTTCGCGACGGCGTCGTAGCCGACCAGCGGGCTTTCGGCGGGCTCGAGGGGGTCGGGCTCGTAGTCAGTCGGTTCGACATCAGGCGTCTCACTCGTGGTTTCGTACTCGCGGTTCCAAGCACTGAAGTCGCCGTCGAGCAGGCGCACGTCGTCGTGGCCGTATTCGATGGCGGTGAGCACGAAGCGGGCGGCGAAGACGCCGTGAGTGTCGTCGTAGGCGACGAGCGTGTCGTCGGTGTCGATCCCCGCGTCGCCGAGCAGGTCGGCGAAAGCCTCGGCACCCGGGAGGGTACCCCGATCCACGTCGCTGTCGTCGCGGTAGCTGTCGAACGGGATGTTCACTGCGCCGGGCAGGTGACCGATCCCGTCGTACTCCCAGGCGTCTCTGACGTCGACGACGTGCACGGTCGGATCGTCCAGGTGCGCTGCGAGCCAGTCGGGGGACACGATAACGGAGTCGTCCATTAGCCGCCCATACGTGACGCAGATCCGTGTACGCACCGGTATGACGGCGATTCGGTGGTACCGAGACAGAGGCAACACTTGCTTGTTTTCGGCGGACAGCTAGATCAGCATCGCTCGCGGCTGCTCGAGCGCGCCCCGAATCCGCCGAATACAGCCACGGCCTAACCGGCCCCGACGATCATCACGGCAAGTATTTCCGGCACGGTCGACCGGTGTCCGAATTGACCGGTTAGGCAGTTCCTTTGTGTATCCCTGTTGAAGCGCTGTGTATGGCAAACGACTACGCCAACGACGTACTCGTCACGGCTGACTGGGTCGAGGAGCGCCTCGACGACTTCCAGGACGACGACTCCGACCACCGACTCGTCGAAGTCGACGTCGACACGGAAGCCTACGACGAAGAACACGCCCCCGGTGCGATCGGATTCAACTGGGAGACACAGCTCCAAGACCAGACGCAACGGGACATCCTGGAGAAGGAAGACTTCGAGGCCCTGCTGGGCAGCCACGGTATCAGCGAGGACGACACGGTCGTCCTCTACGGCGACAACGCAAACTGGTTCGCCGCCTACGCCTACTGGCAGTTCAAATACTACGGCCACGACGACGTCTATCTGCTCGACGGCGGCCGCGAATACTGGCTCGAGCACGACTATCCGACCACCGAGGAGGTGCCCGAGTTCTCCGAAACCGAATACGACGCCGCCGGGCCGCGCGAGACCATTCGCGCCTACCGCGACGACGTCGAGAAGGCGATCGAACGCGGCGTCCCCCTCGTCGACGTCCGCTCGCCCGAGGAGTACTCCGGCGAAGTGCTGGCCCCACCGGGACTCCAGGAGACCGCCCAGCGTGGCGGCCACATCCCCGGCGCGAAGAACATCTCGTGGGCCGCCGTCACCGACGACGACGGCACCTTCAAAACGCGCGAGGACCTCGAGGAACTCTACGCCGAGGAAGACATCACCGGCAGCCAAACGACCGTCGCCTACTGCCGCATCGGCGAACGCTCGTCGGTCGCGTGGTTCGCGCTGCACGAACTGCTCGGATACGACGCCGTCAACTACGACGGCTCCTGGACCGAGTGGGGCAACCTCGTCAGCGCGCCGATCGAGAAAGGCGAATAACCGCCGACAGCAACCGGCGACCGCTGTCCCGCGACACTGACCGACCCAAGCGACGCGGCCGCTCCTGTTTCTTGCCTGTCCACCGACCGGCAGTGCCCGACACGGCCGCGCCGCGACTTGTGCTACCCGCCGATTGTGACAGCAACAGCCCTACGGGCGGCCGTCGTAGTCGTTGATAGGAATGCGGTCACGATAGACATAACTCGCGGCCGGTCGAAGACGGTTCCATGACTGACCCGGACACGTTCGTCGAGACCGTCACCGAGGACAACCAGACTGCGCTCTCGCGACTCGGCTCCTCGAAGTCGCTGTACGCCGACACCGGCGGCGACATCGACACCGAGCCGGTCCTCGAGGCGACCGCCGACGCCGAGTACGCCGCCTGGCAGACGTTCAGCGCATGGGCCGACAATGAGAGCAACGACGAAGCACAGACGGCCTTCGAGACCACGGCCGACGAGGAACAGGACCACTACGAGACCGTCGATGGTAAACTCGCCGACGACGACTACGAACCCAGCGAGGTCCCCACCCTCCACGAGTACCTGCGCGACCGCGACGAGACCGTCGACCGCGTCGGCGCGTTCGTCGGCCGCATCCTTGCGAGCCAGCGGTCGAAAAACCAGGTCGTCGGCTACTTCGTCGGCGACGCCGACCCACAGACCGCCAGCCTGTTCCGCGAGTTCGGCAACGACTTAGACGAGCAACTCGAGCGCGCGAAGTCGCTGCTCGAGACGGTCTGTGAAACCGACAGCGACTGGGACCGCGCCGAGGACGCGGCAGCGGGCGCGATCGAGGCCGCCTACGACGAGTACGTCGAGTCGCTCGAGGCAATGGGCGCGAACCCGAAGCCGGTCTGCTGACTGTTACTGACGGGAGTCCGTCCCCATGCCGTTCGCAAAAAGTCCATGGTCAGTTCTGCGACCGGCTCGCGGGTCGGGCGACGCGATCTAGACGCCCTCGACCGTCTCCCGGAACGCGCTGATCGACTCGAGCGCGTCCTCGATATTCGATTCGACGTCGTCACCCTCGTCGTCCGCGATGTCGTTCAGGATGTGTTCGTGGCGCGCGAGCTGGCCGTGGTCCGGGCCGCGGTCGGCATCGGCGTAGTCGTCGAACTTCGTCGCCTGGTCCTGAAGCCGATCTCGCGCCTCGTCGTCTGACGCGGCGTCGGCCGCCTGTCGGATCGATTCGACCGCGTTTTCGAGTTCGTCTCGAGCCATACGAAGTGGTTCGTCCGGGGGTGTCAAAACGGTTTCAACACCTGTCGGCTCGAGGGAACGCTGCCCGAATGAGAGACCTGATCCTCGAGTTCAGAGCAGCTGCTCGAGCTGGCCCTCGAGGTCGAGATCAGCGACAGTCTCGGCCGTTAGGTCGGCGACAGCATCACGGAAGTTCGTCCGGTAGCTGCCCGGCCCCGTGTGACCCATCTTGGCCGCTCGTTCGCCGGCGAGACCAAAGGCGAGCGTGCCGTGGACGGCAGCGGTATGGGCGTCCTCGAGCGCGCCACAGAAGGTCGCGACGGTCACGCCGAGCATGCAGCCGGTGCCGACGACTTCGCCGAGCATCTCGTGGCCAGCGGTGAGTCGGACGGCACCGTCAGCGTCTGCGACGACGTCGTCGATACCCGAGGCAACGACGAGCGAATCGGTCGATTCGGCGAGCGAGCGGGCCGTCCGCTCGATGTCCTCGTAGTCACCGACGGACTCGACGCCCTTGACCTCGGCTTCGACGCCCGTGAGGGCGGCAATCTCACCGTAGTTGCCCTTGATCGCGGTGAAATCGATCTCCGAAAGGAGGCTTTCGGCGACCGCCTCGCGCGAGAGTGTCGACCCGACGCCGACCGGGTCGAGAACGACCGGGATGCCGCGCTCGTTGGCGTTCCGGCCGGCTTCGTGCATCGCTTCGACGCGGTCCTCGGGGATCTGGCCCGTATTGATCAAGAGGGCACTCGCGAGGCCAGCCATTTCGCCGGCGTCACCGGGCGAGTCGGCCATCACCGGCAGTCCACCCCAGTGGAGGGTCACGTTCGCGACGTCGTTGATCGTCACCGTGTTGGTCAGCGACTGGACGAGCGGCTCGGTCTCGCGAACCGTCCGGATCGAATCCGTGAGGGCAGCGGCGTCGATATCGGTTACACTCATCGTCCGTGTTCTCCGGTAGCAACCGACTTTGTCGTTTCGATGACACCGGAAAGCGCCTCGGTCGCGGCGCGGGGCTGTGAGGCTGCTGTAATCTCGCTGATGACGGCAACGCCGGACGCACCCGCCTCGACGACTTCCTCCGCGTTGTCGGCCGTAATTCCGCCGATACCGACGATCGGAATCTCTACCGCGTCGACGATGGTGGCGATCCGCTCCGGACCGACGCCGTCCTTTCCGTCGTCGACGTCCTTCGAGGAGGTACCGTAGACCGCCCCGACGCCGAGGTAGTCCGCCCCAGCCGCTTCCGCGTCGCGAGCGGCAGCGACTGTCGACGTCGAACAGCCGACGATCGCGTCCGGACCGAGCAGCTCGCGAGCGACGCCGACCGGCAAGTCGGATTGGCCGACGTGGACGCCGTCGGCGTCGATCGCCTGTGCGATATCGATTCGGTCGTTGACGATCAGGTCGACGCCCGCCTCGGCCGTGAGCTCGCGCAGTTCGTGGCCGAGTTCGTATCGCGAGCGGGAGCTCGTCTCCTTTTCGCGCAACTGGACGGCGTCGATCCCGCCGTCGATGGCCGCACGAACGATCTCCGGGGTCGTCCGATCACCCGACAACGACGCCTGCGTGACGAGGTATGTCCGCCAGTTTGAAGAATTCACGAAAGATATTAGTCGGTGGTCGTACTAAGCGGCTTCGGTCGATTCGCTGATCAGACTCCCGTTCGATCGGCTCGCCAGCGAAACGAACGGTCCACGTTCTTGTCACTGGCAAACATACTGCTGGCCATGGCATTCGATCCAGACCGCGTCACGACGGTCACGTTCGACTCCTACAGCACGCTCGTCGACGTCGACGCGACCGCGGCCGCACTCACGGAACACACCGACATCGACGATCCGACACCGATTTCGCAGACGTGGCGGGAGCGCTCGATGCAATACACGCTCGTCGCGAACCACCTCGAGGAGTACGAGACGTTCTACGAGATCAACCGGGACGCGCTCGCCTACGCACTCGCGGCCCACGGACTCGACGTCCCCGCCGACGACCGCGAGGCGATCCTCGAAGTGTACCACGAACTCGAGGTCTTCGACGACGTGCGAGCGAGCATCGAGCGGTTGCACGAGGCCGGCTACGACACGTACGTCCTCTCGAACGGCAACCCGGAGATGCTCGACTCGATGGTCGACCACGCCGGGATCGAGGATCTCATCGTCGACACGATCAGCGCCGACGAACTCGAGACGTTCAAGCCCGAGCCGGAGCTCTACCGCCACGCCGCCGGCCGGACGGGAACGCCGATCGACGAACTCGTCCACGTCTCGGCGCTGTGGTTCGACGTACAGGGGGCGATCCACGCCGGGATGCAAGGTGTCTGGCTCGACCGAAAATCGACCCCGTGGGAACCCTTCGGCGCGGAGCCGGACCTGATCACCGAGGGACTCGCGGAGCTGGCGGACCGGCTGGGGTGTTGAACAGCGCGCCCGTCAATCGCGTCCAGCGTGCGATCGGCACTGTGAATCGGGCTGAGATACCGCTGGTCGATCGAGACTGCTCGAGAACGGACCGCCCTCCCGTCATAGCTCTTCGTTGTCGCTAGAAGCGTTTAAACGAATGTGACGGGGCCGAAACTACCGGGCCATGAAGCGATCGGAAGTCCCATGTCGACCGCGAGAAGTAGGTGACTCCGTAATGGAGGGTGCGATCGTCACACGGCCGATGAGCCGCTCGAATCGAATGCTACGGTGCCGCCGCGCGGAGCTGATCGATGGCTGATCTGGTCGCCATCTTCGGGTCCGCAGTCGGGCCGATCGTCGCCATCGCGGCCGTCGGCTACGTGCTGGCGACGGTCAAGGAAATCGATCCGGAGCCGCTGAACACGGCCGTCGTCTACGTACTGGCACCCGCGCTGGTGTTTCATAGCCTCGCCGTCACCGAACTCGCGGCGGCGACGCTGCTACGGGTGACGATCGGCATCGGCGCGTTTACCGCGGTGATGTGGGGGATCGCCGAACTCGTCGGCCGCGGCGTCGGCGAGCGAGAGCCGGCGCTGAGCGCCTTGGTGTTGGTCGCGATCTTCTGTAACTCGGGGAACCTCGGCATTCCCGTCTCCGACTTCGCGTTCGGCGAGGTCGGCCGCCAGACGGCCGTCCTCTTTCTCTCGGTCCAGTCCGTGCTGATGTACACCCTCGGCGTCTATGTCGCCTCCCGGAGCAGCGGGTCGGCCGGGCTCGAGGGGATTCGTCGAGTGTTCTACATTCCGCTGGTCTACGCCGTCATCGCAGCACTGCTCGCGCGGGCGCTCGATCTCGTGCCACCCGCCGAGACCGCGGCGATGGAGACGCTCCAGCTCGTCGGCGACGCCTCGATCCCGCTGATGTTACTCATTCTCGGCATCCAGCTGGCGCGCACCGACACCGCCGCTGCGGTCTCGCGGGCCTGGCCTGCAACGGCGCTCAAGATGGGCATTGCGCCCGTCGTCGGTCTCGGAATCGCGCTCGCGCTGGGCTTCCAGGACCCGACCGTCGCGCGCGTGTTCGTCCTCGAGACCGCGATGCCGGCCGCAGTGACGCCGCTGATTCTCGTCATCGAGTTTGCCGGCAGCGCCCGTTCCAAAGGGGTCCTCGTCTCCGAGTACGTCTCGACGTGCGTATTTCTCACGACCCTGCTTTCGATCCCGACGCTGACGATCCTCATTGCGATCTTACAATCCGGCGTCGTTATCTGACCGAGCCAACGGTTTCAACCGAAACAGGCGACGAGTTCGCCGTGCGTTCGCGGATCGGGTTCGAACGACAGTTCATCGGCGACGCCGTGGTATCGTGCCCGGAGAACGATGTGCTCGTCAACGTAGTAGACGGTGTGAACGTCCCACTGGTCGCGCGGGCCGGTGGCTGATTGCTGGGTCCCCAGGCGAAGATCGTAGCGGATCGCCGCCATGATCGCGGGGTTCGACGACGACTCGAGCGTCCTCGTTCGATAGTCAGTCCGTCGGAGTTCGACCGTTCGCGCTGTCGCGCCATACCGGGCGAGAAATTCGTTCTGGCGATACACACGTTCGAACTCGGTAACGTACGCGACCGTCTCGTCTCTCAGCGACGAGTCGTTCGATCGGCCGTGAGCCACAGCAGGACCGAACGCCGGCGGCTGTGCCGGATACGGTTTGGGCGAGAGTGCATCGTCGTCGGCCGGTGCAGTCGGCTCGGGACGGGTGACCGAGTTGCACTCATACCAGTCGGGGGACACGGTTCCGGACTCGGGTAACGATGTGTCCGTGGCGTTCGATCCGCGCTCGAAGCCGCCCGTTGTAACCGCCACCGCAGCCGTCACTGACGCCAGAAAGGTACGCCGAGAGGGAGGGCGGCTCATACGTAGACGTTTCTGACAGATAATAAGTGTCTTCTGAAATGGTCGTCAATTGAAACGATCGGCGATCGCCGGGCGGAGACCTACTCCTCGGCCAGCAGCCGGTCGACCATCTCTTCGGGGTCGAACCGCTCTAGGTCGTCGTAGCCCTGCCCGACGCCGAGGAACAGGATCGGCTTCCCGGTGACGTGGGCGATCGAAATCGCTGCCCCGCCGTTGGAGTCGGCGTCGGCTTTCGTCAGGATCGCCCCGTCGATCTCGGCGGCGTCGTTGAACTCGCGGGCGCGGTTGACCGCGTCCTGTCCGGCGACGGCCTCGTCGACGAATAGCGTCATGTCCGGTCCGACGACGCGGCCGATCTTCTCGAGTTGGTCCATTAGCCCCTCGTCGGTGTGGAGCCGACCCGCCGTATCACCGAGGACGACGTCGATGTCGTTGGCCTCGGCGTACTCGACGGCGTCGTACAGCACCGCAGCAGGATCGCCGCCCTGTTCGTGGCTGATACACTTCGTATCCAGCGCGTCGGCATGTTCCTGAATCTGCTCGTTAGCCCCGGCGCGGTAGGTGTCGCCGTTGGCCATCACCGTCGAATAGCCGCGTTCCTCGAAGTAGCGGCTCAGCTTGGCGATCGTCGTCGTCTTGCCGACGCCGTTGACGCCGGTGAAGACGATGGTGACGGGCTTGTCCTCGATGGCGATTCGCTCGTCGAAATCGAACTGGCCGACGCTGATCACGTCGTAGATCGCATCGTGCAAGGCTTCCTCGACGACCTCGCCGGTCGAGGTCGTAAACGTCCGCGTCTCGCCGATCAGTTCGTCGCGGATGTTGTCGAGGATCTCCTCGGCGACGCCCATCTCCACGTCGCTCGAGAGCAACGCCAGCTCGAGTTCGTGTAAGGGCCCCTCGAGGTCCTCCTCTTCGATGACGAACTTCCCTTTGACGAGGGATTTGGCCTTCGCGCCGAAGCCGGTTCCACCGCCAGTATCGTCGTCGGCGTCGTCTTCGGTGTCCTCGGCGGCGTCGTCTTCGGTGTCCTCGGCGGCGTCGTCTTCGGTGTCCTCGTCGACGATCGGCTCGTCCGCGTCGGCCGTCGGCGCTCGATCGTCGTCGGGCTCGGTCGGCTCGGCGGGCGACGGTGTATCGCGTTGGTCCTCGCCGGCTGTCTCCGCGTCCGACTCCGCGTCCAACTCCACGTCGTCGTCGGCGTCGTCGGCGTCGACCCCGTCATCTGTGTCATCACTGGAGCCGCCAAACAGGGATCGCGCCTTGGCACCGATGCCGAGTCCACCACCGCTGTCGTCCTCGTCGACATTGTCTTCATCGGCAGCCGATTTCTCGTCGGCTACCGCCGTCTCCGCGGGCTCGTCGCCAGCCGTCTCCGAGGCCGAATCGGCGTCGTCGGCCTCGAGACGATCGAGGTCGGAACCGGTCGCCGGCTCCTGCTCGGCAGACCCAGCCGCGTTCTCAGGAGCGGACTCGGTCGTCTCCGGTTCCGACTCCGATTCCGTCACCGTCTCAGCCGTGGCTGCCGCCGGTTCGGCCGGCTCGTCGACCCCCGATTTGGGGGTAGTATCGGTGGCTTCCGCAGCGTCGGGCTCCGCCGCCGACTCGACCTGCTCGAGTTCTTCCTCCTCGAGCTCTGCTTCGTCGACGTCCTCGACGTTCTCTTCGGCGGCTTCCTCAGCGCTGTCGCGGAAGCTTCCGAGCTTCTCTTTCAGGTTATCGAACATAGGTATCGAGTGGGGACCGCCGCGTTACTCGTCGGGGCCCTGGCCCTGTCCCATCTGCTGCATCTGCTGTTGCATCGCCTGCTGCTGGAGCTGCTGGGCCTGCTGTTCGAGTTCGCTGCTCTCGGTCTCGAGTTCGGCGATCTCCTCGTTGAGTTCGTCGATCTGCTCGTCGAGGCGCTCTTTCTTGTTCTCGAGGGCGTCGACGGCGTCGTCTTCCTCGAACTCCGCGGCGTAATCAGCACCGAGCTCGACGATCACTTCGTCGATGTTCTCGATGGTCGTGCGGAGATACGCGCCGCCGCCGAGGGGCATCTGGACTGTCGAGCCGGTCTCGAGCGTCTGGATGGCGTCGATGGCCTCGTCGACGTTGGTTTTCTCCTGCTGGACGGCCTCGACGTTCGTCTGGAGGCCCTCGATCTGTTCTTCGAGCTCCTGAAGCTGCTGGGAGAGCTGCTGGAGTTGCTGCTGGCTCATTGTTCGGATACCTCGTCGAGTTCGATCTCGGTTCGCTTGAGTCCGTGCTGGCTCCCGAGCTGGGAGAGCGTGTGTTCGCGGGCGACGTTCTCGTTTTCGGCCTCGATGCTCGTCTCGAACGGCGCGTAGCCGTCGCGGCTCTTGAACTGACCACTGACCGTAAATTGACTCATGGCTACCCCTCCGGCAGGCAGTCGGAAGAATCTTCCCTTCCGGTTCGGCCGTTCGGAGCCGACACGAAGAGATGCCGAACCGACGGCGACCGCGGAGTGCCCACCGATGGAGGGTCAACGATTTTACCGCGTCGGGCCGAATCCGCGGGCATGAGTGAACTCGAGCCCAGCGAGTTGGTGCCCAGCGAGCGAATGCAAACGCAGGTCCTCGAGGGCGAAGTCACCCAGATCCACCGCGGGAACCAGTACGCCGACGAAGGCGATACGTTCACGATCGACGGCACGACCTTCGAGGTGACCACGGTTCGCGAGCGCACGCTCGGCGATCTGACCGACGAGGACGCACGGGCCGAAGGGATGGACGACCTCGCGGCCTACGAGCGCTTACTCGAGCGTGCCCACGAGAACTTCGAGTGGGACGACGACAGCGAGGTCGTGTTACATCGATTCGAACGTCAATAAGAGAGCGACACCGGTCGAGACAGGACTCGAGTCCAGAACCGGTCGGTTGATACGGACCCCTGTCAGTGGGCGCCGGCCCGCCCGCGAGCGCCCTGGGGGCCCACTGGTCACTCGGGACAGCAGGCTGTATCAGTCGAGATACCCGAGTGCGTCCTCGATTCGACCCAGTTCGGGCCCGGTCGTGTCCTCGCCGACGACGTAGCCGGCGTCGTTGGCGAGCAGCCCGGAGCCGACCAGCGGCGCGCCGTAGTTGACCGTCCCGACGTCGGCTCGCACGTCGAGGGCGTCCTCGAGCGCGTCGAGTTCTTCGTCGGTCGCCTTCGGATGGCAGAGCACGCCGGTGTTGTTCGCGACGGCGGCGGTGCCGACGGTTTGGACGCCTGCGAGGTCGCCGCGTTCGACCGGCACCGCAAGCGTATCCGCGACGATCTGAACCGCCTCGCGGGGCAGGTCCGGATGGACGTAGGCCCCGTAGTCATTCGCGAGGACGACGTTCCCGGCGGCGTTGATACTGCCCGGCAGTTCGGCGACAGGGACGTCGACTGCCTCCTCGATCGTCTCACGTTCGTATTCGAGGACGCGAGAGCTGACGAGCAGACCGTTTTCGTTCCCAGTCGCTAGTGCGCCGACCGTCGAGGAGCCGCCGACGGTCGTCGGAATCGCGGGCACCTCGAGTTCGTCGGTCAGATCGGCGACGACGTCGTCATCGACGTCGTGGCGAACGAGTATGCACGAGTCGGTCGCACGAGCGAAGACGCCGACGTAGGACGACCCGGCGAAAGCGAGGCGTTGCAAGTTTAGTCAGCGACCTCGGCTTCGACGACGGCTTCACCCTCTTCGTCGAAGCGCGCTGCGCGGACGCGCAGCTTTCGCGGCGGGTTGGATCGGCCGTTCGCCCAGACTGCCTCGTTGATCGAGGGGTCCAGTCGGATGGCGTCTTCGTCAACCGCGAAGTGTTTCGCGAGGTGTTCGCGGACCAGTCGCATCGCGTAGTCGGCGGCCTCGTGGTTGGCTCCCTTCTTGACATCACGCAGCGGAACGGTTACGACGCGTTCCTCGAAATCACTTGCACTCATCGTTATTCGTCAGTGTCGTTTCGCCGCCAGTTGCGTCGTTTCGGGTTGCGCTGAACGTCCATGTCGGTCTTCATCATGACCCAGGCCGGCACGCGGCTGTTCTGGTTCTCGAGTTTGGCAAGCCGCTTCTTCTTGCCCTTCGATTTCTTACCCATAGTGGCCGGACGTAGCCCGCGGTGGCTTAAAATCTTGTCCATCTTGCAGGGACGCCGACGGACCCACAGAATCCGACGCTGGTCGCCTACTCGAGCGGGAACGATTCGACCGTCGAGTAGACCGGCCCGTCCTCGGTGAGGGTGCTTTCGGTCAGGCGAATCTCGTCGACGCGGGTTTCGCCGATCGTCGGATCGCGCTCCGCGACGAGCTCCTGGACCAGTTCCTTGCCGCCGGCGTGTTCCATCCGCGCGAGCGTGACGTGAGGCGTGAAATCGTGTGATTCGGGGTCGAAGCCCAGATCCGTCGTCCGCGCTTCGATCGATTCGTGGAGTCGGGTGAGTTCGTCGCCGCCGTCTTCGACGCCCAACCAGAGGACGCTGATGTACTCGAGGGTCGGGAAGACACCCAAGCCACCGTAGCGAACGGTAAAGGGATCGATATCGGCATCGTCGACGGCTGCCTCGAGTTCGCGCTCGAGATCGGGGAGGCTATCCTCGTCGGTATCACCGAGGAACTTCATCGTGAGATGTGCCTGCTCGGGGTCGGTAAACGAGAGCCCGCTGGCCTCGGCGAACTCGGCTTGCAGATCGGCGACCGACTCGGCGAAGTCGTCGGGGAGGTCGACGCTGACGAACAGTCGCATACTCGAGCTATCGTGGGCAGCCCACTCAAGCGTGACGGGCAGTGAGACGGGTTGCTGTCACGAGGTTCCCGGCCGACCGCAGGGCGGTCGCGGGCGGGCCGGCACCCACTGACAGCAGACCGTATGAGCCGTTCGTGGTTAGGGACGCAGGTTATGTGGGTAGCTCCCGCACGTGATCACAATGACAGACGTTGCCGTGATCGGCGGCGGGATCGGCGGCCTGACCGCAGCCCACGAACTCGTCGAGCGTGGGTTCGACGTAACCGTCCTCGAGGCGAACGACCGCTTCGGCGGGAAGGCCCGGTCGATGCCGATCAGCGACGACCCCGACGCGCTGCAGGGCGAGCACGGCTTCCGGTTCTTCCCGGCGTTCTACCGCCACGTCATCGATACGATGGAACGGATTCCCGACGGCGACGGCACCGTCGCGGATAACCTCATCGAGACCGAGGCGACACTGATCGCGACCACGACGGGGCCGGGTCGGATCGCCGATACGCGCACGCCCGACTCGGTGCGGGGGTGGCTCGAGGCGTTTCGTCCAGCGTTCGCCGAGGACTTGCCTCGCGAGGACGTTCGCTTCTTGCTCGAGCGACTGCTGTACCTGCTGACCGCCTGTGAGGATCGACGGGAGGGCGAACTCGACGACATCTCCTGGTGGGAGTTCATCGACGCCGAGAACCGGTCGCAGGCGTTTCGCGATCAAGTCGCCAACACCACCCAGGCGCTGGTCGCCCTCCGACCACAGGTCGGAAGCGCCCGGACGATCGGCACGATCTACCTCCAATTGCTGTTGGGCCAGCTCGACCCGACCCGGCCGACCGAGCGCGTCCTGAACGCACCGACGAACGAGGCCTGGATCGATCCCTGGGTGCGCCACCTCGAATCGCTCGGCGTTGACTGCCGATCGAACGCCCCCGTCGAGCGACTCGCATCAGACAGGACCCACGTCACCGGCGTCGTCTTGGCTGACGGCGAAACCATCAGCGCCGACGAGTACGTTCTGGCCGTGCCGGTCGAGGCCGCCCCTGCGTTCGTCACACCGGCACTAGAACGACTTGCGCCAGAACTGGGTCGCATCGAACGGCTGGACACGGCCTGGATGAACGGCATCCAGTTTTACCTCTCCGAGCCCGTGGACCTGCCACGTGGCCATCAGGTCTACGCCGACGCGCCGTGGGCGCTGACCTCGATCGCCCAGCGCGAGTTCTGGACCGGCTACGACCTCGAGGCACACGGCCCCAACGACGTCGCGGGCGTCCTCTCGGTGATCGCCTCCGACTGGAACACGCCGGGAATCCTCTACGAGAAGCCGGCAAGTGCGTGTACGCGCGAGGAGATCGCAGACGAGATCTGGGCACAACTGAAAGCCCATCTGAACGCGTCCGGAGAGCGACTGACCGACGAGTTGTTCGTCGACTGGTTTCTCGACCCGTCGATCGTCGAGAGCGGCGGTGCATCGGAAGCGGACCGAGCAGACGATACAGCCGTCGAGAGCGGGGGCGTCGAGAACCACTCACCGCTGCTGATCAACACCGTTGGCTCGTTGCGGAACCGGCCGCCGGCCGACGTCGGGGTCAGGAACCTCTCGCTCGCGAGCGACTACGTGCGGACGAACTCGGATCTGGCCTCGATGGAGTCGGCAAACGAGGCCGGCCGCCGGGCAGCCAACGCGATCTGCGACCGACACGGGGCACGCGGCCGGGCGCGGATCTGGGAACTCGAGGAGCCCGCAGTGTTCGAGCCGTTCAAGCGACAGGACCGGGTCCGGTACCGCCTCGGGCTACCCCATCCGGCGGCAGTGACACAATCGCTTCGAGGCGCCACCAGGCGCCTCGTGGGACGACTCTGAGAGGCGTGTTCCGCCGGGCGTTCGACGCTATCTGAACGCCGCCGGTACCCGGGTCGCAGCCCTTAACAGTCGTCGCTGCCACATGCAACTAATGACTGACCGAGACGACGAGCGCGACCACCGCTTCTCCGAGGGAGAGGGATTCGGCGATCCCTACGAGGAGTTCGACCTGGACCCGCCGGAGCTGGGCGTCGACCCGGCAAAGGTCGATCCCGTCGACTCCCGCGTCGTCACCGACACGTTAGACGAGCATAACATCGATCGGGACGCCGTTGACGCCGCCGAGTTGCTCGACGTCGGCCTGAACTACATGCAGATCAACCGCTACGAACAGGCCACCGACGCCTTCGAGCGAACCGCCCGCTTCGCCGAGGACGACAAACTCGCACAGGAGGCCTGGGTGAACAAAGGCGTCGCCCACGGCGAACTCGAGGAATGGGACGAGGCGATCGGAGCCCACCGCGAGGCCCTGCGGATCGACGACTCGAGCGAACACGCCGCGACCGCCGAAACGAATCTCGCGTACGCGCTTTGGGAGTTCGGCGAGACCTCCGAAGCCTTAGAACACGCCGAACGCGCCGTCGAGATCGACGAGCGCTTCGCCGCTGGCTGGTTCAATCGCGCCTTCTTCCTTTCAGAGCGCGGGCTGGCCGAAGAGGCGCTCAACTGCATCGACAACGCGATCCGGCTCGGCCTGCGCAACGCCAAGGTGATCGAAGAAAAGGCCGAGATCCTCGAGGAACTCGGCGAATTCGACCAGGCCGAGGAACTCGCCGAGGAGGCAAACCAGATGCGCGAGCGGGCCGAACAGGAGATGATGGACGACCGCGAGGAGCTATACGGCCAGGGACCGGGCAGCGCTGGCGGTGGTGCCGGTCGCGGAGCCGGTGCTGGCGCTGGACGCGGCGGTCGCGGCGCAGGCCGTCAGCCTCCACAACGGGGAGACATCGATCTCGACGACCTCGGGCTGGGCGGGCTCGAAACAGGAGCCGACGCCGGCGACCGCGAGGACGACGACCGCGAGTGGGAACTCGAGTAACGAATGATCGTCAACGAACGCCAGACACAGGAGGGCCTGCTGGTCGCCGTCTGCGACGAGGACGTCCTCGGCGAAACGTTCGAGGAGGGTGAGCTCTCGTTGACCGTCACCGAGGAGTTCTACGGCGGCGACGCGGTCGAGGAAAGTACGGTCATCGAAAGCCTCGCGCAGGCAGACGTCGCCAACATCGTCGGCACCCGCGCCGTCGAACTCGCCGTCGAGGAGGGCTTTATCGACGAGGCAAACGTCCTCGAGGTCGACACGACACTGCACGCCCAGTTATTGCGGATGCAGTAATCGTCAGCGCCGCTCCATTCCTGCGGACGTATATCGTCGCTCGAGGGCGAGATCCGAATCGATGTTCAACCGGATACCCTCATACAGCACCGTGCCGACGTCCACGCCCGTCTGCTGACGTGCGTATGCAGGGCTGTTTGGCCTTCGAGGCACTCGTCATGGGTGAATGCCTGCCGCATTGAAGCCCGTTCAGTTCGGACGGTGGAAGACGTGGCCCCTTCTTACCTGTGCAAGCGCTGTGTATCGGGGTCGTGATACCTTGGATATATCTCCAAGAGTTTGTAGGCAGCCGTTGCGTCGAGTCGCCTATTCCCAAGCACCCGGAATTCCTCGGGCGGCTCGACACCCATCCGGACGAAACAATCCCGAATCTGGCATTTAAGATGATGGTCAAGGTACTCGCGGAACTCTGCGAGTGGACCGGGATCGATCGGTGGTAACTCGATCAGCGTGTCCGGTTCGCGCTCGAACGGATCTGTGTCTGGGTCGGCGGTGTGTTGCGCACCGCCATTGTCGAGATACGACGCATAGAGCGTGGACACGGCGTCAATATATGCACCGTCGGCGAGGTCGATCTCTTGTTCGTCAGCCCGGTCAACGAGATCGGTGGCGAATGACATCCAGTCAGCGACTGCACCAGCGGACAGTGCATTCAGCGGTTGCTCTTTCACTGATGTCGCCGACAGATCCAGTCCGTAAGCGGTTGCCATGTCCTCGGCAACGTCAGTCAGCTCCGTCTCGAGTGGATCGACGCCGAGATACACGTTCTGTCGGTAGAGGACACTATCAGAGCTTGATGCAAGCGGTGGGACGGGTATCGGTCGTTCAGTGTCGTAGTCGTAATAACTGCGCAGCTGGTTGTAGAGGTCACCAAACAATTCATTGAACCGGTCGTCACCGAGGCCCTGAATAGCGAGTCTGGTGGCGTTGATTCGCTCGGGATGATCCGTCGGTGGCATCGTATCGTACCCCCGCTCGACATAGACGTAATATCGGGCGAACTTCCGGGCTTGTTCGTTGTACTCGTTTTCTTCTGGAGTTCGGTCAGCCGCCTTGGTAGCGTACGCATCGCACTGATGGAATTTTATTTCTCCGTCGAACTCCATCTCAATCCTGTGTTTTTCTTCATTATTGTCTTTCACATGAAGGCCAACGCGGACATCGTCTTCGCCAGTGATCGTAGCTTCCATGCTAGCTGAGCCCCCGCGAGTCGCCGCCATAGTCAGATCCGTTAAGAGCTTTGTTAACCTTTTCTTCGATAAGCTGTTCAAGGAACACTCTCGCTTGGCGTCCTTTCCCGATGACGAAATCCGTTCCTTCGTCGTAGGCCTGGCCGGTAAGCGTCTTGGTAACGTCGCCAGCCATTCCTTTGGTCATTTCCTGCCCGACTGCGGCACCGCCGATAGTACCGAGGCCAGGCGAGACCATGGTCCCAGCAACGCCCCCAAGCAGGCCACCTACCGCGCCGACAGCGCCCTGTGAGAGTGCCTTGCCGACGCTGTTCATTACTGAATCGTCGCCAGTGACCTGCTCCTCGATCGAGGTTACACGTTCCTCGAGTCGTGACACCGTTTGTGCGAGTGTCATCTCGTCATTTCGCGACGCAGCCTCCTCACGGGCCGTCTGAAGTTGCTCAGCCCCGGGCATGCGCTGGATGTGCATCTCCGTCCTCATTCGATTGATCGTCACCGGCCCATCGGCCATCGACTGCTGTGCTGCGTCCTCGGCTTCCCGCTCGAGTCGCGGATCGGGATCGATCTCGAGGCCACTATCGTCCTGCGGCATCATGCTGATCGCGGCCCCGGTCTGCTGGCGAACGTGTGCGAGTTCGTGAGCGAGAAGATGCTGTCCGTCTGGCGACTCAGGGTCGTACTCGTCGTGGTTGAACGCGATGTGATTGCCGACGGTGAACGCCCGCGCGTTGATGTCTTCGCAAGCGGTCGCGGCGGTTGCACTGGTGTGAATTCGGACGTCACCGAAGGAATCGCCCATCCGGTTTTCCATCGCGCGCTGGATGCCGCCGTCCAGCGGCTGGCCCGGCGTGCTCAGTACGTCCCGAACCGACGTGGGCACACCCGCGTCCCCGGCTCGGTCGGTGTCGTACTGTGCCTCGCGGCTGCGCTGGACCGACGCCGCGTTCTGGCGCTCGATATCTTTCGGTACCGCCGCCGGTCGCTCGGCCTGACGTTCCCGGAACGCGTCCATATTCACCGGCTTTCCCATGAGTTCGACCGGCATCCCCTCGTCGACCCAGCGCTGGACCTCCGCGGGACCGCAGGCCTGCTCCAACCGCTGGATCTGGACTTCTTGCCCGGGCGCGTACAACTCGAGACCATACTGACTCTCGATATCCGCTCGAGTCGGCGTCGGCGACGTGCCAGTCGATCTCGCGTTCGACTGCGATTTCGCGTCCGACATCGGCGATCGGGACAGATAACTCGCGGAGTCGTCGGTCTGTTCCGCCCTCGACTCCGAGTTCGCTCGTGTACCCGTGTATCCCATTCCGTTTCCATTATGGTTTTTATTTTGTATTTCTATATAATTAACTACTACAGGATGGTAAAATATCAGTTGCTCGCGTTCAGAACAGTCGAGTGCCCGAGACTATCGAACCCAGACACCGACGAATCCGCCATGTCTCGATGCAGAGAGAACCACGAAGGAGTGTTCAGCAACGCCACGAGCAGGGGATAGACGCAACGACCAGTGGCGAAAGCCGGCAAGTCGGAACCAACGGCAGGGGATGGCTGTCAGAGATCCGTTCGCTGGAACCGGTAGTAGCCGATCACGACAGGGACGACCAGCCAGCACAGCATGACGACGACGCCGAACCAATCCTGCAAGTACAATGGCGCGTCGCCCGGATAGCGCTCGGCCGGCGTCATTCCGGCGGCTTCCATCTCCTGGAGGCCGTACTGGAATCGGAAGGGGTAGACCGAGTTCTCGAGGATAGAACTCGCCAAATTGGAATACGCGAAGAGTGGGTTGAATTGCTCGAGCACCAGATACCACGTCTCGGCCTCGACGGGGACGGACTCGTCGTAGATGAGATAGTAGGGCCCGGCGGTCAGCAGCTCCCAGAGGGCGACGAAGACCATGTAGAGCCCGACGACGAGGGCCATCGATTTGCCCCGCGTGGAGACGCTCGCGGAGACGCCGACGGCCAGCCCGACGAAGGTCATGCCAAAGAGCAGCGAGACGGCGGCGAAGCCGAGCCAGTCGACGATCGGGACCGAGCCGAAGAGGGCGGTCCCGAGGACCAGCGAGAGGAGGAAGGCCAGTCCGACGGCCAGTCCGACGACGCCCATGCGACCGAGGAGTTTGCCGACGACGACGTCGGTCCGGTTGGGGGGCAAGCCGAGCAGGAGCTTGATGCTCCCCGAGCGACGCTCGCCGACGACGGCCATGTAGCCGGCGATCAGCGCTGCGACCGGCAGGATCACCTGCAGTGGGACCCCGAGGAAGCTCAGCACCTCGGCCGCGGTGGTGTCGTCGACCGTCTGCCAGATCGCGACGTAGCCGACGGCGACGATCCCGACGAGCAGTCCGATCAACGACCAGAGGAGTTTCGATCGGCCGGCGTCGGCGAACTCCTTGCGGGCGACGGTCGGGATATGCGAGGTCATCGTGCCACCTCCGGTTTCGTCCCGGTCGCATCGGCTGCTCCAGCCTGTGTCGTCGGTCCATCCCCGTCGCCGTTAGTCAGCGCGGTAAACAGCGACTCGAGCGAGACCTCCTCGATCCGCAGATCGCGAACCGTCGCCCCATCGGCGGCGAGTGCAGTCACCAGCCGCGCCTTCGCGGCCGGGTCGGCGATCGTACACTCGAGGGTGTGGCCGGACGCAGTGGCCTCGGTGACTCCCTGTACTCCGTCGGCGACCGCGCGCACGTCGGCGGCGGGACCGGCGAGCGTGAGCGTCATCGTCGCGCCGCCGCCGAGGCGCTCGCGGAGGCCATCGATCGTGTCGACGGCGACGAGTTCGCCGTCAGTCAGGACGCCGACGCGGTCACAGACCGCCTCGACGTGCTCTAAAATGTGACTCGAGAAGAAGACGGTCGTTCCCCGTTCGGCTTCCGAGCGGACGAGGTCCTGCATCTCGCGGATACCGTTGGGATCGAGGCCGCTCGAGGGCTCGTCCATGATCAACAGGTCTGGGTCGCCGACTAGCGCAATGGCAGTCGCGAGGCGCTGGCGCATTCCTTTCGAGTAGTCGCCGGCCGGCCGCGCGGCGTCGTCGGCCGAGAGCCCGACACGCTCGAGAATCTCGGCTGGATCGTCGGCGGCATCTTTCGTCTCGACCGCGAACTCGACGTGCCGGCGGCCCGAGAGCCGCGGGTAGATGTCAAACCCTTCAGGGAGAACGCCGACACGAGGACTGATCGCGTCGGCTTCGGCCTGGGCATCGTATCCCAAGACCGTGGCCGAGCCGGCCGTCGGCCGCGTAAAGTCCAGTAGCATGTCGATCGTCGTCGACTTCCCGGCGCCGTTCGGGCCCAGAAAGCCGAAGACTTCGCCCTCGTCGACAGTGAGGTCGAGGTCGTCGACGGCGGTGAGCTCGCCATACTCCTTCGTCAAACCGGAGGTCTCTATCGCGGGCATTCCGATCGGTGCTACACTGGACGGGCACATAGGCCGGCAGTCACAGTTTCCGACCGTGAAACTGTGGACGTTTTTATATCTTCCTGGCATACGACCAACAGGATGACTGACGATGAGGACCAGGAGGTGCTCGCGTTGCTCGACGACGAGTACGCTCGCCGGATCCTCATCGCAGCCAGCGAGGAACCGATGTCCGTCGATCGACTCACCGATCGCTGTGACGCCTCCCCGCCGACGATCTACCGCCGGATCGATCGGCTCGAAGCCGAGGGGTTCCTCGAGACCTACCAGGAGCTCGATCCCGATGGACACCACTACAAGACCTATAGCACGCGACTCGAGCGCGTGGCGATCGAGATCGCCGAGGGCTCGATGGAGGTCGACGTGTACCGCCGCGAGGAGGAGCCCGCAGACCGATTCACCCGGCTTTTCGAGGACCTGTGATCACGATGTCAAGGCCTCTCCTCCAAACTGTCACGGGCGGCGACGCCTCGATCGCGATCGCCGTCTTCGTCGGACAGGCCATCGCGTTCGTGATCGCCTGTTGGATCGCGAAACGCGCCTACGACGGCTATCGGGAGGCGCGCCGCCCGCCGTTGCTCTGGCTCGCACTCGGAATCGCGCTCCTGGCTGCCGTGCCGACGGCCGTCCGGTTCCTGCTGCCGACGCTGGTCGGTGCGTCCTCGCTGACGACGACCGTCCTCGCAACCGCGAGCGAGATCGCGGGACTCACTGCGATCCTCTACACCGTCTACGGCCGCCCGTGACGCGACCGGATCGATCACCGCTGGGCCGATTCCCAGCGCTCGCGCTCGAGCAGGCGCAATCGGGGTGGGATCGATGACCGTCGCAGCCACCGGCTCACTCACCGATGGAGTCGTCGTCGCACTCCTCGAGACGACGGTGCTCGGCCTCGACGAGTCGACGACGATCTTCTTCGTCGGGATGGCGAGTGCCGTCCTCGGGACCGTCGTCTCGTGGACGGCCTATCGGGGCTACGCCCGCAACGATAGCCGACCCATGCTGTTCCTGTCGATCGGCGTCGCCTTCCTCACGGTGGTCCCGTTCGTGCTCTCGCATACGATCGCTCGAGTGACCGACGCGACCGACGCGACCGTGTTACTCGTCGTCACCGCCTGTCATCTGCTCGGTCTCGTCGCGATCGTTCGCTCGTTCAGGAGGTCAGACTAACAGCCATGTCCATGCCATCACACCGTTCGGTCGGAACCGCTTTTGACCGCGCTCGAGCCGCGATCCAGCGGTTCGTCGGCGTTGCAACGCGGAGACAGACGTACAGGAACATCGCATACCTCCTCCTTTCGTTTCCGCTGGGGATCGGATACTTTACCGTTCTCGTGACCGGCTTTGCGATCCCGTTCGGACTCCTGTTTGCCGTCGTCGATATCAGCCGGACGGAGCCGGGCGCGCTCCTGATCGCCGGGATTCCGATCGCGCTCGTCATGGTCTGTCTCGGGATTCCCGTCGCGTTCTGTACCCTGTTCGCCTCGATCGAGTTGAGCGCGCTCGAGCGGCGACTTGCCGATCGGCTGCTGGGAACCGACGTTCCGACGGCCGACTCGGCCGACAGCGTCCGCAAGCGAGCAAAACGGGTCGTCGTCGACCGCGGGACGTGGAAAGGCGTCGCCTACCTGTTCAGCAAGTTCGTGATCGGAACGGCCTCGTTCATCGTCCTCGTCCTCGGTGTGACGTTCACGTACACGCTGGTCGCCGCACCGCTTCACTACCGGAATCGGACGGTCGGCATCCACATCGGCGACCCGATCGAGTTCGTCCCCGAACTCACCTACCAACACGACGGCTGGATCATCGACGTTGCCCCGGTCACGCTCTCGATCGCCGACGGAGAGCTGATCTCGCTGTACGTCGACTCGTTGCCGACGGCGCTTGCCGTCTCGACACTCGGCGTGCTCGTCGGACTCGTCGTCTTGCACCTGTTCAACGCCGCCGCGTGGCTCCTCGCGCAGTATACGGACCTCTTGCTCCGAAACACGCAGCCGTCGATCTTCAGCGAGCCGCCGGAGCTGTAGGACGTCAGCGTGCTGCTATCCGAATGATCGCGGCGGTAGCCGGCAGTCACGCGATGGCGGACCGGCGACCCAAATTTCTTTGGAGATACTGGTTTCCCCAAGAGACACCAAGACGATATTGCGGCAAGGGCGCCCGCCAGCGTCCCCCCCACTTCCCTTGCCGTCCGCTTCCCGACCCCCCCATCCCACTCCCCCTTCCCCCTCGTTCCGTATCGGTACTCGATCGGCTCGGTCAGCACCACTGTGACCACAAGCGACGGGCCGGTCCGACGCGATCCGGACACGGCAGCTCTCGTCGGACCGAAGGAGTGTTTTGTGTGCGGTCCCTCCTAGTCACCAATGAGTCAGCAGAACCTCGAGTCACTCGACGTCGAGGCGATTCGCGAGGCGTTCCCCATTCTCGAGCGGGAGTTCGACGGCGAGCAGGTCGTCTACCTCGACAACGCGGCGACGACCCAGACGCCCGATCCGGTCGTCGACGCGATGAGCAACTACTACCGCGAGTACAACGCCAACGTCCACCGCGGCATCCACCATCTGAGCCAGGAGGCCTCGATCGCCTACGAGGAGGCCCACGATCGCGTCGCCGACTTCATCGGCGCGGACGGCCGCGAGGAGATCGTCTTCACGAAGAACACGACCGAAGCCGAGAACCTCATCGCGTACGCGTGGGGGCTGAACGAACTCGGCCCCGACGACGAGATCGTCCTCACCGAGATGGAACACCACGCCTCGCTGGTCACCTGGCAACAGATCGGCAAGCGAACCGGCGCTGACGTCGAGTACATCCGGGTGACGGAGGACGGCCGTCTCGATATGGACCACGCCCGCGAGGTCATCACCGACGACACCGCGATGCTCTCGGCGGTCCACGTCTCGAACACGCTCGGGACCGTCAATCCCGTCTCCGAACTGGCCGACATCGCCCACGAGCACGACGCGCTGGCGTTCATTGACGGCGCACAGGCCGTCCCAAACCGCCCCGTCGACGTCGACGCCATCGACGCCGACTTCTACGCCTTCTCCGGGCACAAGATGGCCGGCCCGACCGGGATCGGCGCGCTCTACGGCAAGCAGGAACTGCTTGAGGAGATGGAGCCCTACCTCTATGGCGGCGGCATGATCCGCAAGGTCACCTTCGAGGACTCGAGTTGGGACGACCTCCCCTGGAAGTTCGAGCCCGGGACGCCACAGATCGCCGAGGCCGTCGGCCTCGTCGCCGCGATCGACTGGCTCGAGGAGCTCGGCATGGAACGGATCCAGGCCCACGAAGAAGAGCTCACCCGGTACGCCTACGAGCAACTCGCAGCCGAACCCGACGTAGAGATCTACGGCCCCGGGCCAGGCCCCGAGCGCGCTGGGCTCGTCGGCTTCAACGTCGACAGCGTCCACGCCCACGATCTGGCCTCGATCATGAACGACCACGCGGTCGCGATCCGCGCCGGCGACCACTGTACCCAGCCGCTGCACGACAAACTGGGCGTCGCCGCGTCGGCTCGCGCCTCCTTCTACGTCTACAACACGAAAGACGAGGTCGACAAGCTGGTTGCGGCTATCGACGACGCACGTCAGCTCTTTAGCTGACGCGCAAGGGACGTCTTGCCGAGCATGCGAGGCAAGGCTCGAAGCGGCGAAGCCGCTTCGTAGACGCACGTCAGTTGTTCGCGTGAGCGAACACCGACTATGAAGAACAACAGGACCGAATCGTCGGCGGTGATCGCTCCACGGCGTTCGCCAGACGAGAGTGTTCAGCAGGCGTGACCGGGCCGTTTTACCGACGCACACGCTATCTGGTGGAAATGGCCACGGACGGTATGCAGCCGAGTGACCCGATCCATATTCTGTTAGTCGAGCCGAATCCAGGCGACAGCCGTCTCTTCGAGGAGAAGTTCAGAGACGCAAAACTGCTCAACACCATTCACACCGTCTCCGACGGGGAGTCCGCGCTCGAGTACGTCCACCAGCGCGGCGAGTACGCGACCGAACCGTGCCCGGATATCATCTTGCTCGAGCCACAGCTCCCCGGCAAACGCGGAATGGATGTCCTCTCGGAGTTGAAAAACGAGTCGCCGCTCGAGGAGATCCCGGTCGTCGTGCTCACGAGTTCGGATGCAGGCGAGGAGATCATCCGGTCTCACGGACTCGAGGCGGACACCTACATGCAGAAACCGATCGGGCCCGAGAAGTTCGTCGAGTTCGTCCGATCCATCGAGGAGTTCTGGTTCGCGATCGTTCAAAAGCGATCACAGTGATCCCGTACCCTCGCCGCCGCCCGCGTGGCGGTCGGAGACCTCCGTGAGCAGTTCGGCAGCAAGGCCGCCGAATCGGTCCGATACGGACTCCTGTCAGTGGGTGCCGGTGGGATCGCCACTGCTCTGCGGGTGCACCGGGACATCGGGACAGCAGCCCGTATGAATCCATCACAGACCGACGTGACTGCCGATTTCGGCCCCGGAACGCTTTTACAACTCACTGGCCTACTCGTTTTCAACGATGGGACTGGGCTCTGATATGTACCGACAGCAGATCCTCGACCACTACAAGAACCCCCGCAACTACGGGGAACTCGAGGATCCCACGTTCACCCACATCGGCGAGAACCCGATGTGTGGCGACGAGATTCGCATGGACATCAAACTCGACGACGACGAGGAGACCATCGAGCGAGTTGCATTCCAGGGCGACGGCTGTGCGATCAGCCAGGCCTCCGCCAGCATGCTCTCGAGCGAACTCGCCGGGAAAACGATCGACGAACTACAGGAGATGGATCGCGACGACGTGATCGACATGCTCGGCGTAGACATCTCGCCGATGCGAGTCAAGTGTGCAGTCTTAGCCGAGAAGGTCGCCCAAGACGGTGCGGAGATCTATCAGGGCGACCTCGACGTCGACAAAACCACGACCGAAGACGATTAAGACCACGCGTTTTGCGTTCCGCTGTCCGTTCATCCGTGTTCCACCTCGGTAGCAGCGGCAGCGGCCTCGAGCGGGTTCCCGAGAGACACAGCCCATCTCGGGACGGTGGCAGCCGTCGCTCGGGGATCGGATCGTGAGAGAGAAGGCCGCCGCTGGTTCTATTCAGGGGAGAGACTGACGTTGGTCCGCTTACTCCGGCTTCAGCCCCTCGTCCTGGACGCGCATGACGGCCTCGCCGTCGGCGAGGTTCGGCGCGTCGACCAGTCGGACGATCCGCTTGTCGCCTTTGGACTTGCGCAGATAGATCCGGAACGTCGACTTGTGGCCCAGAATGTTGCCACCGATTGGCTGGGTCGGGTCGCCGAAGAACGAGTCGGGGTTGGAGGCGACCTGATTGGTGACGATGACGGCGCAGTTGTAGAGGTTGCCGACCTTATCGAGGTCGTGGAGGTGCTTGTTGAGCTTCTGCTGGCGGTCGGCGAGTTCGCCACGACCGACGTACTCCGCACGGAAGTGGGCGGTCAGCGAGTCGACACAGAGCAGACGGACGGGATACTCAGACTCCTCGTGTTCGCCCGCGAGTTCCTTTGCCTTCTCGGCCAGCAGCATCTGGTGGTTGGAGTTGAACGCCTTCGCGACGTGGATCTTCTCGAGGACGTCCTCGACGAGTGCGTCGACCGCGTCCTCGTCGTCGGCCGAGCCCTCGATCTCGCGGTCCTCGAGCGTCGCGTTGATGGCCTCGTCGGACAGGCCCCGTACCATGTCGTCGATCCGCTCGGGGCGGAACGTGTCCTCGGAGTCTACGAAGATCGCACAGCCGTGGAGGCCCCCGACCTCCTTTGGAAGCTGGACGTTGACGGCCATCTGGTGGGTCACCTGGGACTTGCCGGCACCGAACTCGCCGTAGACCTCGGTGATCGACTGGGTTTCGATCCCGCCGCCCAGCAGGTCGTCGACCTCGTCGATGTGCCAGCTGAGTTTGCCGATCTCGTTGCGGCGCTCGAGGACCGTCGAGCCGGTCTCGAAGCCACCGATGTCGGCGGCGTCGCGGGCAGCGCGGACGATGTCGGATGCGGTGGACTCGCCGACGTCGGCCGTATTCGAGAGTTCAGAAGGAGAGGCGACGGCGAGGCTCTGGAAGGAATCGAAGCCTGCGTCGTGGAGTTTGTCTGCGGTCGCCGGTCCGACGCCTGGGAGCGTCTCGAGATCTGCTTCGGGCATACTCCTCCGTTGTGCCGGACCCCCCATAAACCCTCGTTAACAGGAGGGTGAAAGTGAAAGTGCAGGAAGGCGTCGGGGTGATCCGAAACTGATGCACTAGCGTTATCAGGGAAGACGCATCTCGGTAGCAGGAATCGAAGCGGGCGTCTCAGCGCACTGGCTCGTCGGCGTCCCACTCGAGACAGGTGAGCCGCTCGTCGTCACTGCCGACGAAGAGGTGGCCAGGGGCGACCGCGGGCGTCCCGCTGACGGCATCAGCAAGGGTGACGTGCCAGATCGGTTCGGCATCGTCGACGGCGATCCCGTATAGCGACCCGGTCGCGTCGCCGACACAGCAGACGTCGCCGACGACGACGGGCGACGAACGAACCGGGCCGTCGAGTTCGACGCCTTTGCGTGAGAACAGCCAGCCACGCAGTTTGCGCCGGCCGACGGTCGTGTCGGTGACGTGGCAGTAGCCGTCGGTCGCGCCGACGAACGTCGTCTCGGCGGCCGCGAGCACCGTCGGCGACGTGGTGAACCCGCCCCGTATCTCGTAGGTGAACCACGACTGGCCAGTGGCGGCGTCCAGTGCGAGCATCGTCCCCGCGTCGTCGGCGACGTAGACCCGATCCGCGGCGACGGTTGGCCCGGTCGCGACCGCGCCACCAGTTGGCGCAGTCCAGACCGCCTCGCCCGTCTCGGCCTCGAGTGCGACCACCGTCCCGTCCGCGGTGCCGGCGAACACCCGCTCGTCGATCCACCGCTGGTCCGGCTCCGACAGCCGGTCGTCCTCGAGCGAAGCCGTCTCGTCCGGCTCCGAGAGCGGTGTTTGCGTCGATCCGCGTCGATCCACGTCCCGCCCGTCGGCGACAGCTGGGGTGCCAGCGACTGCTGACTCGGTCTCGTGCGTCCACAGTTCCGTTCCCGTCTCGGCTTCGAGCGCGGTCAACCCGTCGGCATGGCCGGCACACAGTCGACCGTTCGAGAGCACGAGGTCGGACTCGAGGGCGCCCGATAACTCGGCCTCCCACACCGCTTCGCCGGTGGCGGGATCGAGCGCGGAGATCGTTCCATCGCCGGTCCCCACATAGAGCCGGTCGCGAGTGATGACCGGCGTCGCGTCGGTCGCCGTTGTCGTCTCGACGACCCACCGCCGGCGGCCCGTCGCGATCTCGAGCGCGTAGCAGTTCCCACGAGCCGTGCCGACGTAGACGGTGTCGCGATCGCAGACCGGCGAGCCCGGTGGGCCAGCGAGGTCGGCCGTCCACGCTTCGGTCACGCGGGCAGGGCCCTCGAGGTCGCGCCGGAGTCCGGAGTGCTGCGGATCACCCTTGTACTGGTTCCACTCAGTCACTGCATGTGGCTACCGACCCTACCGATATAATGGATGGGAAGCACGCACTGCTTACATTCTCGGCACGAGCCACACGGCCAAGATTTAACCACGGTTGCAGTGGTAGACAGTCGACAGCGCTTCGATGTGTTTCCTGACGACCGGCGAGCGATCCACGCGAGCACCGTCGGACGGGAGCGGTCCCGGCGGTAGCCGCTGGCTGTCACCGACAGCACCCCGTCAGTCGATTTCTGACGGGTCGACACGTACTGCGTCGGTGAGCGAGCCATGAGATTCCTCGAGGTGTTGCCGATGGTGTTCGTGATGATCGCGGGCCCGCAGATCCTCAGTACCATCTTCCTCGCGACGAGCGACCGCTGGCGGCAAAACTCGGCCGCGTTCGTCGGTGGTGCAGCCATCTCGATCTCACTCATCGTCACGATTGCGTATGAGTTAAGCGCGGGTGTGACCGAACAGGGTGAATCGAATACAACGCTCAGCGCGATCGTCCTCGTCGCGCTCGTGCTCGCGGCGGTTCACACCTACCTCACGAGAGAGACGTCGGAACCGCCGCGATGGATGGGGAAACTCGAGACCGCAACACCTCGATTTTCGTTCAGACTCGGCTTTCTCCTCATGGGGTTTTTCCCGACCGACATCCTCACATCGGTCGCCGTCGGCTCCTATCTGGCGGCCCGCGGTGCGTCGTTGCTCGAGGCTATCCCGTTTATCCTGTGTACGCTTCTGGTGCTTGCACTCCCATCGCTGACGCTTGTCGCCTTCAGTGAGCGCGCCGAGACCTTCCTTCCGGAGGCGCGCAACTGGATGGACGCGAACTCGTGGGTCATCAACGAACTCGTGATCCTCTTTTTTATCGTGATGACGCTCAACAATCTTCTGGGCTGAGTGTCCACGCAGTTGTACGTGGGCAGCCATGCATCGCTGCTGGGTGATTCGTATCGCCGCCTGCCCGGAAACGACCTTCGTCTCCGTACCGACAGAAAACCTGTCTAAGGGGCTGTACTCTCCGGAAGCGCTGAAAAGAGCTTTATCAGCTCTGGAAGCCTGCTACACGATTGACCATGGAATTAAATTGGAAAGCTATCGTAATCGGATTCATCGCCACCATCGCCCTCGGCATTATTGGCGGACTCATAGTCGCGGGGACGGAAACCGTGGCTCTGACGACGTCGTGGGGGCTGATCGGCATCGGCGGCGGGCTCGTCGCCGGATACATCGCCGGCGGGACAGTGAGCACTGGCGCGATCCACGGCGGGATCGCAACCGTCCTCGGGTCGCTTCTCACGCTGGCGATCGTGACGTTCACCACGCTGCTCTTTGCGGGGGTCGTCCCGACGTTCGGCGTGCTCGTCGGCGGCTTGCTCCTGCTCGCGTTCTACGCCGTTCCTGGGGCCCTCGGCGGCGCGGTCGGCTCGTGGGCACACGGACGCCGGGCCGCCCGAAGAATCGCCGGTGCACGGGCGTAAGCGAAGCTGCCGTCCCCGAGCAAAAGTGGAGACGTGCTGCCGGACGTTCCTCGAGCCGCTGGCTCACTACATGGAGAAACGGCGCGACAGGAAAGGTAAGCAGGAGCAACTGGTGTATGGCGCAGTTGTGATGATGTGGCTTCCTGCCGCGTACTTCACCGTAGCCGCCCCGCTGCAATACCGGTGTTCCCAACACGATTTGGGAGTCCGTCAGCTGGAACGCGAAAACCGGGCGACGGGGCGGCACCGGTCACCGACCTCACTCCCAGGGATGGGTCCCCCCCTCGCTGGGCCAGAGCGGATACCAGTACTCCTTCTCGCGTTCGATCTCGAGTTCACCGTCTAACGCCGACTCGAGGGTAAACTCCGTACTCGAATCGCGTTCCCGACCGGCTCGCGGGACGAACGGATAGAAGCGGCCACGTCGGAAGGAGTAGATCCAGTAGGCAGGCCCGTCCCGGTTTCTGTACGCGAACACGGCGGCGAGCAGCCGCGAGCCGTAGCCGTGCTCGATGAACGTGTCCGCGGCGAAGTGCATACTCGTGATCAGATCCTCCGGATCGTCGTCCGCGAGGACGACCCAGTGGTAGCCGTGATCGTCCGATGTGACCGAAAAGTCGGTGCCGGTCTCCTCCTGACCGGCCTCGAGGATCGCCTCGACCTCGTCGACGGCGTCCCGGAAATCGCTCGAGTCGACGCCCGAAAAGCACAGCGCCCCGACGTCCAGTGACTCGTAGCCCAGATCGGCCTCCATCGTGAGGTAGGCGGTACTCATCCCGAAGAGGTCGTCGGGGTCGGCGTCACGTCCGGCGTCGGTCTCGGCGCGCGACCCGAGGATGGCGCGGAGTCCGTCCAGCAGTCCCATAGGTTCTGTGAGCGGTGCGATCCCTTAGAAGGACTGCATTTCGCGCTCGAGGTCGCGGAGCTGTTCGACGCGTCGTTCGGTCGACGGATGCGTGCTGAAGAGCCGGCCGATGACGCCGGACTTGATCGGGATGATGAAGAAGGCGTTCATCTCGGCTTCCTCGCGCATGTCGTCTTTGGGGACCTTGTCCATCTGGCCCGAGATCTTCAGCAGTGCGGAGGCCAGCGCCGACGGATTGCCTGTGATCGCGGCTGCGCCGCGGTCGGCGGCGAACTCGCGGTACCGCGAGAGCGCTCGAATGAGCAGGTAACTGATGATCCAGACGACCAGCGAGACGAGGATCGCGACGACGATGCCACCACCGCCACCCTCGCGGCCGCGCCCGTGCCCGCCGCCGAAGAAGGCCCCCCAGCGCACCATCATAAAGGCGATCGTCGAGAGGAAGGAGGCGATCGTCATCACCATCATGTCGCGGTTCTTGACGTGGGCGAGTTCGTGGGCCAACACGCCGTCGAGTTCCTCGGGCTCGAGCGTGTTCATGAGCCCGGTCGTCACGCAGACGGCGGCGTTTTTCTGGTTGCGGCCGGTCGCGAAGGCGTTTGGCACCTTGGAGTCGACGACCGCCACTTTGGGTTTCGGGAGGTCGGCCTGCTGAGAGAGTCGTTCGATCGAGCCGTGCAGTTGTGGATACTCGTCGCGCGAGACGGTCTTCGCACCCATACTCCGCAGCGTCAGCGTGTCACTGAAGTAGTACTGGACGAGCGAGAACCCGCCGAACAGCAGCGCAAAGACGAGCAGTCCGCCGCCGACGTAGGCGGTGATCACGCCTGCGAAGACGATGTACAGCGCAAACAGCAGGAACATCGTCACGAACATCCGAAAGCGCAGTCCCCAGTCCGCCTGCCAGTTCATATCCTCAGGTACGGGACGCGACGGAATAAGTATCACCACCGCCGCGAGATGTCACCGTTCCCGCATCGGCGACCGAACCCCTTCGTTTCGGATGGAGACCGTGTGACTGAGTCACGTCTGACGCACTCGAATCGAGCGGCCGTCCGACGAGCGTCTGCCGCGTTTACCGACCCGATGCCACGTCTCGAGCATGCGAGCTCCGCGAGCGAACGCAGCGCAACCGGGCAGAACGCGTCCCTTAACTCCCCGAGATTCCAAACACGGCCAATGAGTGAGTCGCGTGCGTTCTGTCCCCGGTGTGGGGATTCGGTGCCCGAACGGTCGGCAAGCGACGCGAACGACCCGTTGCGGCCCGGTGCAGAAGTCGAACTCTGTGATTCGTGTTACTTCGAGGACTTCGACTTCGTCGACGCGCCGGACCGAATCGACGTTCGCGTCTGTGCCCAGTGTGGGGCGGTCTACCGCGGGAATCGCTGGGTCGACGTCGGTGCCGAAGACTACACCGACATCGCCATCGAGGAGGTCAGTCAGGCGCTTGCCGTCCACGTCGACGTCGAGGACGTCGCCTGGCAGATCGATCCCGAACAGGTCGACCAGAACACGATCCGGATGCACTGTTACTTCACGGGCGTCGTTCGCGGGACGCCGGTCGACGAGCAGGTGACGGTCCCGGTCAAGATCGCCCGCCAGACCTGTACGCGGTGTGGGCGGATCGCCGGCGACTACTACGCCAGCATCGTCCAGATCCGCGCGGAGGACCGCACCCCGACGAGCGACGAAATGGATCGGGCGAAAGAGATCGCGAATCAGACCGTCGCGGACATGGAGGCCACAGGCGATCGCAACGCCTTCGTCACCGAGGTTGGCGAGACCGACGACGGACTGAACATCAAGGTCTCGACCAACAAGATCGGCAAGAAGATCTCGAACAAGATGATCGAGGAGTTCGGCGGCACCGTCAACGACGCCGAAACCCTCGTCACGGAAGACGAAGACGGCAACGAGGTCTATCGCGTCACCTTCGCCGTTCGCCTGCCACCCTATACCCCCGGCGACATCATCGACCTCGCCGACGACGACGGCGGCCCCGTCCTCGTCCGTAGCGCCCATGGGAACCTCAAGGGAATTCGCGTCACGACCGGCGAACGCTACGAAGCGAGCTACGAAGAAGGCAACTCGCCGGAAGCACGCAAACTCGGCGAACTCGAGGACGCGACCGAAGCCACGGTCGTCACCATCGAAGACGACAACGCCGTGCAGGTTCTCGACCCCGAAACGTTTCAGGCGACGACCGTCGCCCGACCGGACTACTTCGATCCCGAGGCCGAGACCGTGCCCGTACTGAAGAGCCGCGCCGGACTGCACATCCTGCCCGACGAGCGCGATGACTGAGAACGCGGACGACGGGGCCGCACGCGAGACGGATCCCAACCTCGAGCCGGCAGCCGACACCGTCCTCGAGCGAGCGAACGCTGACGCGCCGCTGGCAGCGATCGTCGACAAACCGCGGACGGAGGCGGCCATCGAGTCGCTGCGCGCCGAGGGCGTCTACGACGAGTCGCGACGCGTCTGCGAGGACGGCCCCGACAGGAACGCCCTCCCAATTACGGCACCGCCGGCAAAAACGCAGGTCCGCGAGGTCGTCCGGCAACTCGAGCCCGAGCCCCGAAGCCCGGATCTCGCGGACCTGCTGGCCGAGCGGGGCTGGAGCGACGAGGACCTCGAGTCGACGCCGGGTTCGTGGGCGGTGATCGGCTCGGTGATCCTCGTGACCCTCCCCGAGGACTGTCCCGACGAGACGGCGGTTGGCGAAGCCCTGCTCGAGCTCCACGGCGAGGCCGACAGCGTACTGGCCGACGAGGGGATCGCAAACGACGGCACAGCGGGCACCTATCGCGAGCCCCGCACGCGGCTGCTCGCCGGAAGCAGCGACACGGAGACGATTCATACCGAACACGGAACGCGGTACGGCCTCGATCCCACGAAAGTCATGTTCTCGCCGGGTAATCAGGCCGAGCGCGCTCGGATGGGCGAGCTCGTCGGCGACGACGAACACGTCTTCGATATGTTCGCCGGGATCGGCTACTTCACGCTGCCGATAGCGCGGGCCGGCGCGCAAGTCACTGCGACCGAACTCAACCCGACGGCGTTTCGCTATCTGCTCGAGAACGCCATGCTCAACGACGTCAGCGATCGAGTCGACGCCTACATGACCGACTGTCGGGACCTCGCCGGCGACCTCGAGGCCGATCGCGTCGTCATGGGCTACTACGGCAGTTCCGATGGCACTACCGACGGAGACGGCGACGGAACGCGAACCGACGAAGCACGCGACTTTCTTTCTGACGCTCTCACAGCGCTTTCTCCCGGCGGCGTCGTCCACTACCACGAAGCGACGCCCGAATCGCGGCTGTGGGACCGCCCGCTCACACGGCTCGAGACGGCTGCCGATGCAGCCGGGCGCGACCTCGAGATCGTCGGGAAACGGCGTGTGAAAAGCCACAGCGCGGGCGTCGCACACATCGTCGTCGACGCGCGCTTCGAGTGAGACGCCGACTGCCCGGCTGCCGGCGCGACTCCGTCACGCACCGTGTCGTGGGTTTGATACTCGCGGAGGAACTGCCGTTGTACATGGACAAAAATCAGGTTATCGCCCTCGCCTTCGCGCTCCTCATGGTGTCCTCGATGGTCGCCTGGGGTGCAACAGCTATTTTCTAGCTCGACGCCCACCGATCGCATCGAACGAGGCAGGTCGCGCAATCACTCGTCGGTATCCCACACGTCCGCCAGTGGACTCGAGCGAGACGAGCGTCGCGACCGGCCCGACTGTGACGACGAACGGCTGGATCGCCCCCCGGCGGTAGACTCTGAGGTGCTCGCACCCCGGCGTGACGATCCAGTGGCGGAACGATCGCCGAGTGCGGTTTGGGGCTCGAAGGTCGGCAGGTCCGGTTGTTGCATCCGATCGACCTGCGCTTCGAACCAGTCGGGCATATCAGTCCGCGCACGGTCGAACAGATCTACCAGGCTCGAGTCCGCGAGATACGTCGCGCCGTAGTCGTCGGGCGCACGGACGACTCGGCCACAGGCCTGAATCACTGTGCGAAGCGTCGTCCGGTAGTACCACGCCCACTGGCCCTCCTCGAGCCGGTGGGCCACCCGCGAGTCGCCGGTGTTGAGGAAGGGGGCCTTACAGAGCACCTGCCAGCGACAGAGGTCGCCTTTGAGATCGAGGGCTTCCTCCATCTTCACCGAGAGGAAGACATCGGGCTCGTCGCTGGCTTTCCAGGCCTCGAGGGCGGCGTCGCGACCGTCGCGATCGTGAGTCCGAATCCGCTCGCCGACGCCAAAGTCGGCAAGCAGGTCGGCCAGGCGCTCCTGAATGTCGTAGGAGTGGGCGTGGATCAACCCCTTCTCGTCGGGGTGGTGGGCCATTAGTCGGACGATCGTCCGCGCGATCTTCGGCGTCGTCTCGTCGCGGTGCTCGTAGGTCATCTTCCCCTGTGTCACGTCGTACAGCGGCCGGTTCTCGACGGGGAAGGTGTGCTCGACGTCGACCAGCGCGACTCGCTCGGGCTCGAGACCCACCTGCCGACAGAAGGCCGCCTTGTTGAGGATCGTCGCCGACAGAAGCGCGAACTTGTTGCCCCGATCCCAGACGGTGTGCTGGAGGTACTTTTCGGGGTTCATCGGCTTGATCGTCAGCGGGCCGCCTGCGGGGTCGTCTGCGTCGTCGGCGCTATCGTCGCGACCGTGTGGCTTGGACTGGTCGACCAGCCACGTCGTCGGACTCTGCGGGTCGCGGTAGTCGGAGACGAACCACTCGAGCTCGCCGATGAGCTCCTGTAAGCGATCGCGCTCGCGCACGTCGGCGGCCGAGAGCGTCTCCTGTGCGAGCAGCTCGTCTTTTCGGCGTTCGCAGGTTCCGGCCAAATTGTCGGCGTAGCGGACGGCACGTTCGACGGAGTCGACCTCGGGAACACGTAGCTCGTCCCAGAACGGGACGGTTCGCGGGCCGAGTTGGATCGTCGCGTACATCTCGGCCCACTCGGCGAGACCGTGGGCCTCGTCGACGACGACGACGTCGCGTTTCCGGAACACATCGCTACCGGCGGTCTGCATGAAGTAGGCCAGCGTCATCGCCGCGATCTCACGGTTCGACGCGATCGCTCGGTCCGAAAAGTACGGACAGCGATGTTTGACCGAGCAGTCGTAGCCTCGCTCGCGCACACATGGAGCCTGATTGACCGGCGTGTCACGTTCGTCCGGCAAGATGCAGGTGTAGTTCGACTTCCCGCGGATGACGTTGAGGTCGGCCAGGAGGTCGTCGGCCGCCACGTCGTCTAACTGGGAGACCTGTGGCGTCGTGTAGTAGGCTCCCGTGGCATCGCTGGGGTCGCCCTCGCCGGCCCGCCGGGCACAGCCGGCGACGGCCCGAGCCAGCAGGGACTTGCCACTGCCCGTCGGTGCGCGAACGAGCACGACGTCGTTGCCGGCCGCAAAGGCGTCACGAATGTCGCGCAGGGCCTGCTGCTGTGCCCCGCGGTAACTCGGCGCGGGAAACTCCTCGAAGAGCCGCTCGGGATTCACCGTTCGTCTCACGGCGCGGCCACGTCGTAAAAGCTGCGGACCGTCGCGTCCGTTGTGAATCAGCCGTGCCAGGGGGCCGCCCATCGTCGGTGAAACCGGGGACTATTCATCGGTATCAGTCGCCTACGGACCAGAAGTGGCCGCCATCGAGGGTGGTAGTCGGCCGATTACAAATACGGAACCCGGCGTCGCACTGATGTGTGGAAGGGTCGCTCAGCGGAAGAGCACCGCGGTGCCACCTGGTTCCGCGGCGGCACTTTGCCCCGTGGCGTTCAAATCCCACCCCTTCCGCTCGCGGTTGCGGTTCCCCGTGGTTGTGGCTGCGTGCTGCGGTCGCGAGACGACACGCTCCGACGCAGTGTGGCGGTGCAGTACCGACCGACTCCCGACTCCTGTCATGTTTTTACTGCGGGCCGAGTTGCGACGTCTCGTCGTCGACCTGTTCGAGTCGCTCGACATCATCGGCCGTCGGATAGTCGGGCAGTACCTCGAGGCACGGATAACACAGCAGGTGTGAGGTCCCGTCCTCGAGGTCGAGCGTGATCGCGGTCCCGACGGTGCCGGCGTCGGTGCCGAATGACCAGAGGTTGGCGATCCCGCCCGAAATCGTGACCGTGCGGCCACAGCCGTCACAGGAGGCTTTCGACATAGCTGCGTGTGGGTGTCGCACGGTGAAAGCCGTTCGCCTGTCGCGATAGTCTTCGCGTGGCGAGAGCCCGCACAGCGGTTATCCGACATTGCGATGTAGCGCCACATATGGAGGTGAACTGCGAGGGCTGTGCGGGCTGTTGTCTGGACTGGCGCGGACTGCTCGCGGACGAAGCGGACGCTCGAGACGCTGTCGACGGAGACGGACACCGACGGCGCGATCCGTTCGAAGGTGAAGACTCGGTCGAACCGTCTCGGGAGCCACTCGACGACGACCCCACGTTCGTCCCGCTGACCCGCGACGAGGTGCGGGCGTTTCTCGAGGCCGGAATGGCAGACGCACTGACCCCGCGGTTCTGGCACGCCCGCGACGAACGCGAGGAACCACGTTCCTCGGACTCCTCGAGCGGAGAGGCTCCGCGAGAGGGCGTCGAGATCGACGGTCACACCATCGCAGCCATCGCAGGTCGACCGGTCTTTTTCATCGGGCTCCGGAAACCGCCGAAGCCGGTGGCCCCGTTCGATCGCGACGAGCCGGCGTGGCTGCCGACCTGTGTCTTTCTCGATCCGACGACGCTGCAGTGTCGGATCCACGAGGACGACCTGTTTCCCGCCGAGTGCGGCGCGTATCCGGAACACACCCTCGCGCTCGGACAGGAGACCGAATGCGAGCGCGTCGAGTCGGCCGTCGGTGGCGATCGGCTACTCGCGGCCGACCACGACGATCCCGACGGCCTCCTGTTGGGCTCGCAGGCGATCGGGGCGAAGCTGTTCTGTCATCCGCGGCCGGCGGCTCTCGAGGGGATCGTCGAGCGGGCCGCAGCCGACGACCTCACTAGACGGGATCGCGCCGAGCCGATCGCGGTCGCCGCGGCCTCGAGTCCCGGGACGCTCGCCATCTCCGAGTATCACTACGAGCAGGCGACCGCGCAGCTACTCGAGGGCGAAGACACCGACGTGGAGGCGACTACGACGGAGTCCTGGGTCGGCCCGGCGAGCCGCGACTGGTATGAGCGCTGCCGGGAGGCCGGCGAAGCGGTTCCGTCGCCAGCGGTCGCCGACGCTATCGAGGGCGAGCGGGGCGCACCCGAGACGCCGGGCTGGGACGCCCGCGAGTGAGATTAAGCCCTTCCAGTCCAAATGGCAGGTATGCGAGTACTCGTAACGGGAGCAACCGGGTTCGTCGGGCAGCGGCTCGTGGCCGCGCTCCTCGCGGAGACGGCCCACGACGTGACAGTCCTCGTGAGGGACGCTGCGAGCTACGAACCACCTGACGGCGTCACCGTCGTGGAAGGGGACGTCCTCGAGCCGGGGAGCTTCGAGGCAGCGCTGGCGGACGCAGACGTCGCCTACTATCTGATCCACGCGATGGGTGCCAGCGGGGACTTCGCCGAGCGGGATCGACGCGCCGCGCGGAACTTCGAACGGGCCGCAAGCGACGCCGGCGTCGAGCGGGTGATCTATCTGAGCGGGCTCGGCAGCGAGGGCGACGCGCTCTCGAGTCACCTCGCCTCTCGCCGGGAGGTCGAGACGCTCCTGCGAGCGGGCAGCGCCGACGTAACCGTCCTCAGAGCGGCGATTATTATCGGTGACGGCAGTGCGAGTTTCCGGCTGGTCCGCCAGCTCGCGACGCGGCTCCCGGTGATGGTAACACCACAGTGGGTCGACACCGACTCACAGCCGATCGCGATCGACGACGTGATCGCGTATTGTCTGGCCGTCCTCGAGCGTCCGGAGACGGCCGGCGAAACGTACGAGATCGGGGGGCCGGACGTGCTCACCTACCGCGAGATGCTGCTCGCAACCGCGGAGATCGCGACCGGTCGCCGCCCTATGATCATCTCCGTACCGGTCCTGAGTCCGCGACTCTCGGCGCACTGGGTCGGGCTCGTCACCGACGTTCCCAGAGAGGTCGCCTACCCGTTGATCGAGGGCGTTCGTAATCGCGTCGTCGTCACGGACGACCGGCTCGAACGGCTGGTCGACCTCGAGTTGACGCCGTTCGATGTTGCGGTTCGACGAGCCGTCGGCCTCGAGTCGGGCGACGCCGAACGGAGTGTCCAGGCCGAGACGGCAGCACCGACAGAGCGGGGCGGGAAATGACCGGTTCGGTCGAGTACGGCGAGACGTGGGTCTACGAGAGTCTCCTCGGGACGATTCCCGGGCTGAACGTCTCGGGTCGAACGGCGATCGGCATTCAGTTTCTCGGCTTCGAGGCCGCGATCGTCGTCGTTGCAGCTCTGTATGACCTCTGGGCGGCGGTCGTCCCCGGCACGGTCGCCGTCATTGTCGCGACGGTCGGCAGTTGGCTCATGCTGCGATTCAGCCGATCCGTTCGCAAGTTGCCGACGCCAACGGCGTACCGGCGGTTGCTGTTCGGCTCGAGCATCGACGTCGTCCTCGGCGTAGTGGCGTTCATCGCACTCGTCACCTATCTGTTCGTCGTCGATCCACGGAGCAGCGAAGCCGGGACGTCACTGCTCGTCGATCTCTTCGGGACCGAGCCGCCGGCGCTTGCGATCGGTCTCGCGTTGCTCGTCCTCTGGGACGTGGTCTATCGGATCGGGACCTGCTGGTGGGCGAGCGTCGTCGGGCTGTGGCGGGCGATCACCTACGCGTTCGAGCCGGGTTCGACACACGCGTACCAGCGCATCGACGCGATCAACGTCGGCTTCGCAGCAGTGCAGTTGCTGTTAGTGCCGCTCGTCGCGGATCACGAGGTGTTACTCGTCGCGGTCGTCGGTCACGTCGTCGCCGTTGCGGTCGTTGCGACGCTTTCGATCGTCGTTCAGGGACGAAAAAAAGAGAGGGAAGTGGCGTCTCCCGGCCACCGTTAGTTCGACTTGATCTGCTCGAAGGTATCGAGCAGGTCCTCGGCGGAGTCGCCGGCGTCGTACTCGACTTCACCGCGATAGATCGTTCGCTCGTCGTCGAAGTCGGTATCGACCGTCGACGCCTGCTTTTCGCGGCGCTCGTGCTCGTCTTCGTCATAGGCACCCATTGACATGGTAAGTATCAACATGGTACGGCCGTCGCGACTATTAATGTAACGGTCGTTCACACCCGGTGGCAGTGACGCTTCTCCCCCGTGTGAACGCGGGGACCTACGCCGATCGAGTGGAGCTGAGTTCCGCGAGTGTGCGTCCCATACCGAGTATCCCCGTAGGTGGGGCACAGTGGGACACAGCGAACGATATATGCATCCGCCCACCGTAGGAACGAGCGTGGCACGGCCGCTTCGCTTTCGTTACTCGCCCCAGTCGTGGAACGACGGGCGTATCCACCGAGAGATCCTTCAACCGCTTCAGTCGAACATCGGCGCAGAATCCGTCACGCCCTGGTTCAAAATCGGCGGTAACTGGCAGGGACATCGCTTCGAGATGCAAAACGGCGACGTCGCTCTCTTTGCACACGCCAACGGTGATGCCTACTGGATGGGCAACACCGAAACGCCGTCCGCGCTGTGGAAGACCGATAAGTTCGGCTGGCGGGACGTCCCCCACCACGTCGCACGATGGGCCAAGCGGGAACTGACCGCGACGCTCCACGAGCGGTCCCCTTGGCTCGCGGACTACCCCCACATCTCGTGGTTTTTCCTGCCCGTTTTCATGTCCAAAGACGGCCGAGACTCGACCCGCGCGTTCTTCCGGGACCACGCCGCGGGCTTTCCCGACGCCGACCACCGTGAGACGACCCAGTTTTTCGAGGACTTCCTGTCGACCGGCGTCCTAGACGAGTATCGACACGTCATGTCGGGGAAACTCGGCACCAGCGACCACGTCGACCGCGTCCGGATGAGCGCCGCAATGGCCGAGTTCATCGCCGCGAAACACCTCACTGATGCCGGCTACGACGTCGTCCCCGAAATCGAGGTCACGACCGGCCACTCGCTCGATTTCCGCGCCAAAGCCGATGACACCAACGTCCTCGTCGAAGTCACCCGGCCACAGCCGCCGGGTACTCGCGCCGCCACCGGCCCCGTCGCCGCCGTCCGCGAGACGGCCGAGACCAAAACCAACGGCCAGCTGGCCGACCACGGCGGCGGCGCAACCCTGTTCGTCGACTGCTCGAGCTTCCGGGACGACGAGTGGGCCGCCGTCCGCGGCGAACAGCCCGACGTGCGCCACCGTCCCGCCGTCGTCTACCGCACCCGGCCGAACGGTCACGTCGAAGGCTACCGGAAAGGAGCGGTTCCGCTCGAGTTAGCCGACGCGATGGCGGTTCTCGACTGACCTGCGATCACCAACGCCGGAACTCCGGTTGGTCGTTTCGTCGTGCCGCTTGTCGGAGCGTACGTCCGAGGGGTTCAACGAGGTCGACGAGCGGGGCACAGACCGTAGCTCGCACTCCTCTGGCTGTAGCTGTGACGGTGCTGCGACGCGATCGGCTGAATACCGACTCGAGAAGGAACGCGGTCTTAGAACGAGACTGCGTCGGGCGAATACGGACTGCCGACCGGTGTCGGGTCGCGGTCGCTGTAGCCGACGCGGCCGACAGCCTTGTCGCTGACAGCGGAGTAGACGGCGAGACGTGCGTCTTCCGGGTGCTCGAAGGTTTCGGACTCGAGGCGGGCGAGTACGTCGCCGACCGTTTCGGACCCGTTGGGGAGTTCGAGGGTCCGGTCCCCGTACTCGTCGATCAGTTCCTCAGTCGTTGCGGGGTAGTCGTGGTCGTCGATGACGTCGCCGGTGCCATTGAGCAGCATTACGCCCTATCATCCGTGAACGATAATTATAAACATTGTCCATGCATGTTTTCTAGCCTCATTATATACCTAATACGCCTAGTAGATGTGAAACAGACATGTCGACCGATCGAGAAGCAGGCGCAGGTCCGGAGAAATGCCTTTAGGAACGGCCCTGTTCGGGTACGGTATGCCATACGCGGACTTACACGTCCACACCACCCGCTCGGACGGCAGTTTGCCACTCGAGGCGGTCCCCGAGGTCGCACGTCGCGATGACGTCGACGTCGTCGCGGTGACGGACCACGATCGGGTCCAGCCGTTCGACGGGCCGGTCGTCGAACGCGACGGCGTGACGCTCATCCACGGGATCGAGCTGCGGGTCGGCACCGACGCTTCTCAGCGGATCGATCTACTGGGGTATGGACTCGAGCCGAGTGCGGCCCTCCAGACGATCCTCGAGTCGATTCAAGAAAATCGCATGGAGCGCGGGCGGGCGATCGTCGACTGCGTGGAATCGCGGCTGGGCGTCGATCTTGGCGTAACGATCGATAGCGGATTCGGACGGCCCCACATCGCGCGGGCGATCGACGCCCACCCACACATAGAGTACGACTATCAGGGTGCGTTTGACCATCTCATCGGCTCCAACTGTCCGTGTTACGTCCCCCGTGAGGTCCCGTCGTTCGAGCGGGGACTGGCGGCGCTGTCCGAGTCGTGTCGGCTCGTCTCGCTCGCTCATCCGCTGCGCTACCGCGATCCCGAGCAGGCGCTCGCGCTTTCGGCCGAGCTCGACGCCGTCGAACTCCAGTACCCCTACGGCCGCGAGGTCGACCGCGAGCCCGTCGAGCGCGCGGTCGAGCGTCACGATCTGCTCACCACCGGCGGCAGCGACGCACACGACGAGCGCCTCGGTATCGATGGGCTCTCTCGGCAGACCTACGAGCGCCTCGAGCTGACAGCGGAGTGATACAGCGAGTGATCGCTAGCGGAGGGTTCAATGCCTCGTGGTCCGTACGGGCGGGTATGAACTGCCACTACTGTGACCGCGAGGCCGCCTTCGCAGCCGAGTCCGACGGGCTCAAAGTCGGTCTCTGCGAGGAACACTTCCGTGAGCGGTTACAGGAGCTCGCGGAAGCTGACGGGCTCGAGAGCCTCAAAGAGAAAGTCGACGTCGACCGCGCCGAGTAAGCGACGGTCCAGTATTACGCCGTTCGACCCGCATCGACGTCAATCGCGTCGACCGGACAGACGTCGACACAGAGCATACAATCGATACACTGTGCCTCGTTTGCGGGGTCTGCCTTTTCTTCGCTTTCGGGGTGGCCCGGCGTGTCGACCCACTCGAAGACGTCGACCGGACAGTCCTCGACGCAGGCTCCGTCGGCCAGACAGATGTCGAAATCGACCGCGACGTGCGTGCCGTGAATCCCGAGTTCTTCGGGTTCATCGACGGGGCCCCAGACCGAATGACCGTTGTGTTCGTCGACCTGTTCCCGATTCTCGGTGAACTGTGGATCGATAGCCATGACTAACATGGTAGATGTCAGACGCGCACTTAAAAGTGCGTGCTCGTCTCATTGAGAGTCGGTTGCCCTCGAGTGGGGCAGCAGCCTCGGACGAGTACGAACGCACCGCTTTTGCACGTTCCGTCAGTAGACCCGGTATGGACCTCACACACCGTCCCCGCCGGCTCCGGCAGGACCGGGTTCGCGACCTCGTCAGCGAGACCAGCCTCGAGCCGACCGATCTGATCGCGCCGGTGTTCGTCGACGCGACGACCGACGAGCGCGTCCCCATCGAGTCGATGCCCGGCCACGAGCGGGTGCCGGTCGACGATGCCGTCGCCCGCGTCGAGGAAGTGCTCGAGACCGGCGTCGAGGCCGTGATGCTCTTCGGAATTCCGGAGTCAAAAGACCCCGAAGGAACCCGCGCCTGGGCCGACGACGGCGTCATCCAGGAGGCGCTACGTCAAATTACGAGCGAGACTGACGCCTACGTCATCACTGACGTCTGTCTCTGTGAATACACCGACCACGGCCACTGCGGGCCGCTCGAGGAGGAACTGCGCGGCGATGCGCTCGCGGACGGCCCCGCCTGTGAGCCGACACTGACCGTCGACAACGACGCGACGCTCGGGGCGCTTGAGAAGATCGCTGTCTCTCACGCTCGCGCGGGCGCTGACATGGTCGCGCCGAGTGGGATGATGGACGGCATGGTCGGTGCGATCCGATCGGCGCTCGACGGGGCAGGGTTCGAGGGCGTCCCGATCATGAGCTACGCGGCAAAGTACGAGAGCGCGTTTTACGGTCCGTTCCGGGACGCCGCCGACGGCGCGCCGTCGTTTGGCAACCGGCGACACTACCAGATGGACCCCGCGAACGCCCGCGAGGCCCTGCGAGAGGTCCGACTGGACGCCGAACAGGGTGCAGACGTCATGATGGTCAAACCCGCTCTGCCGTATCTCGACATTGTCAGCGCCATCCGACGGGAGTTCGACCACCCCGTCGCAGCTTACAACGTCTCCGGCGAGTACGCCATGCTGCATGCCGCCGCCGAGAAGGGATGGCTCGATCTCGAGGCCGTCGCACTTGAGTCGCTCCTGTCGATCAAACGGGCCGGTGCGGATCTGATTCTGACCTACTTCGCGGAAGACGTCGCACGACAACTGTAGCGGCGGTCGCCGCCGTCGCGCGTCAGCGAGGTGCCCGTTAGTTGCGACTCGAGACGGCTCTATAGACGAATGTCAAGAAACGGTCGGCCCGCCAACGGGCGGTGGCAATATCTACCGCGCGCGACGCCGGGACGCCGAGACACCCCAGGGCAACGGTAACCGACCGGGCTGTTCCCCCGCTGACGCGGTGTATCGACAATCGGTGGGGGTTGACAAACGCGTAGAATATAGCCGTTGCGAGAAGCAGCCCCCCACAACTGCGACCCTTATACACATTATATCCAATTTAGCTTTGTCCGTATAACCCTATTACAGGTCGAGTTTTGGACAAACAACAACGCTAATCCTTAAATGGTGCAAGAGCTACGAGTCAAAACGTGATTTGGAACACGAATGCGGTGCTGATTGCAGAAGGAAAGCACGATCGCCCGATCGATAGTACGTTCGGTGTGTGGAACGCCGAGGTGAGCGCCTGATGGACGCGACGCTCCTGCAAGCCGAGACCGAGATGCTGATGGAGTCGATCAACTACACGTGGGTTCTGGTCGCCACGTTCCTGATCTTCTTCATGCACGCCGGCTTCGCCATGCTCGAGGCGGGGCAGGTGCGCTCGAAGAACGTCGCGAACCAGTTGACGAAGAACCTGCTGACATGGAGTGTCGGCGTGACGGTGTTTTTCCTCATCGGCGTCGGCGTCGAGGGCGTCGTGGCTGGAAGCGGCTTCACGCCCGCGTTCCAGAGCGATCCGACCGGCTGGATGGACTGGCTGTACGGCGCGGTCTTCGCGATGACCGCTGCGACCATCGTGTCGGGTGCCGTCGCCGGACGGGCGAAGCTCCGTGCGTACGTCACCTACACGTTCCTGCTGGCGGCGGTCATCTACCCTGTCGTCACCGGACTCACGTGGGCCGGTGGCTACATCGAGACCATCACTGGAACGCCGTTCGCTGATTTCGCAGGCGGGATGATCGTCCACGGGATGGGCGGCATCGCCGGTCTCACCGCGGCGTGGGTGCTCGGCCCGCGCATGGATCGGTACAACAGCGACGGCACCGCGAACGTCATTCCCGGTCACTCGCTGACCTTCGCCGTCCTCGGGACGTTGATCCTCGCCTTCGGCTGGTACGGCTTCAACGTCGGCACGTCGGCGATCATCGACATGGAAAACGGCGTCTTCCTCGGCGACCAGCTCGGTCGCGTCGCGATGACGACGACGATCGCGATGGCCTGCGGTGCGATGGGTGCTGGCCTCGTCGCCTGGCTCAAGACCGGCAAAGTCGACACGCTGTACGTCGCCAACGGCCTGCTGGCCGGCCTGGTCGGTATCACGGCGATCCCCAACACCACCGCGTGGTGGGGCGCGTTCGTTGTCGGCGGCCTCGCTGGCGCACAGTTGCCGCTGGTCTTCGAATTCGTCGAACAGTACCTGAAGATCGACGACGTGTGTGCGGTCTTCCCCGTCCACGGCTCGGCGGGCATCCTCGGAACGCTGCTGTTCCCGTTCGTGGCCGCCCCAGGCGTCGTCGACAGCGTCGCGAACGCGTTCGTCGCACAGCTCACCGGCGTCGTCCTCATCAGCGCCTGGACGATCGCGACGACAGCTGCCATCTGGTACGCGTTCAAGGCAGCCGGCCAGGCCCGCGTCTCGGCTGCACACGAACGCGACGGGCTCGACGTCTCCGAACACGGCGTCGACACCTACCCCGAGTTCGGCCAGCCCGACGTCGCGACCGACGGCGGCAGCGCCGACGAGCTCATTCGTACCGATGGGGGCGAGCCGACCGACGGACAGATCAAGATGGTCACGGCGATCGTCCGCCCCGACCGCCTCGGCCAGATCAAGACCGCCCTCGCCGACGTCGGCGCACCGTCGCTGACCGTCACCAACGTCTCCGGACGAGGCTCCCAGCCCGCCAAGAAAGGACAGTGGCGCGGCGAGGAGTACACGGTCGACCTTCACCAGAAGGTCAAAATCGAGTGTGTCGTCGCCGACATCCCAGCCGGCGACGTCGTCGACGCCATCCGCGGAGCCGCCGAGACCGGCGAACCCGGCGACGGCAAGATCTTCATCATGCCCGTCGAGGACGCGATGCAAGTCCGGACCGGCAAGACCGGCCCGGACGCCGTCTAACTCGAGGTCGCCGCGAACACAGTCCGTTTCCGGGTCGACTTCGGCCATCGAGCAGTACCACTCGGCTCGACGGATAGTCGGAGCGCAATCGAGTACTGCGTCAGAACTTACTGTAAGTCCTGCAGTTGTCGTTCGAGTCGGCGCAACTGCCGCTGCATATAGAGCAGATAGGCGAACAACACCACGAATACGGACCCGTAGCCGGCGAGGAGAAGCGTGTCCATCTTACCGCACCTCTTCTTTCTGAAGGATGATTTTATCTTCGATTTCGTGGAGTCGGATACGGATCGCCATCACGTAGATGTAGAGCAACGCCAACGCGAGAAACGAGATCCCGAGGATCAGCGGATCGATGTTCGCACTCACGCTCGAGTTCGCGATCGTCGGCTCGTGAAACGTCGGCGACCAGAGTCGGCCGGCGGTGTACGTAATCGGGACCGTGACGAACGCGACGACGCCGTACACCGCGGCGAAGCGCTCGTCGCTTCCCCGCTCAGTCGAGGCATAGACGGCGAGATACCCCGCATAGATCAGCCAGACGATCAGAAACGTGACGAGCCGAATGTCGCTCCACTCCCACCAGGAGTTCCACACGACTCGTCCCCACATACTCCCCGTCGCAAGCGTCAGTGTCGCGAACAGAAAGCCGATTTCCCCGCCGCTGTGAGCGAGGCGATTCCAGAAGCGTCCTTCGTACCGGAGATACAGCAGACTCCCGATAAACGTCGTCGACAACGCAAACGCGGTGAGAAACGCCAGTGGAATGTGCCAGTACGCGATGAGATTGATTCCGTGTTCGATACCGTACATGGTCCGGGAGGCGACGCCGAAGACCAGCGCAAGCGAGACCAGACCGAACGCAAACGCACCCCACCTCACGACCCGACTCCACATAACCCAGTGAAACAGGCGGATGAGTGACGCGAGTTGTCGAGAGAACGTACGCATACCGCAGTACTTGAAAGCGCCTGACTTAGTTTTTTTCCAGTCGTTATCCGACGAGCACTGCCAGAATGGCTTTGTCGAGTTCGAACAGCAGGCCAATACCCGTCACGACGAGTGCGTACCCGCTCACTCGGCGGATCAACGCGGGCCGCTCGAGCGACCGGACGCGATTCGTGAGCAGCGTACTCGCCCGTTTCCCGCCGTAAGCGACGGCCAGCAGCGGGCCCGAGAATCCGACACCGTAGGTGAACAGAAGCGTCGCACTCCGAGTCACGTCACCGGACGTCCCGACGTACGCGAGGACGCTGCCGAGGACGGGGCCGACACAGGGGAGCCAGATGATGCCGAGAAACAGCCCCAAGACGACACCGCTGACGAGCGGGTGCTGTGTGTTCTCGACGGCCCTCGTCACTCGAGACGCCGGACCGGTAATCCGTGAGGCAGCAGTCGTGTAGGCGTCATGGAGGTCGTCGTCGGCCATGATCGCGCCGAACGCGATGATCAGGACCACGAAGGGCACTCTGAGCGTCTCCGGCGTCACGGCGTTGAGTAATGACGTACCGATACCGAGTGCAGTAAACGAAATGATACTCCCCGCGACGATCGCGATCGGTCGCAGTCGATGGCCGGCACTGCCCGCGAGAAGGGGCGGAATCATGGGAAGACAACAGGGTGTCAGCGCGGTCAGCGTCCCCGCAACGAAGACAGCGACGAGTCCGGCCACATCGAACATGGCACCACATTGTAACACGACTCAAAAGAACGTGCTGGATCCGAGACCGGCGGATCCGCGGCGGCTATCAGCGACGGTCTAGTCGCCGACCGATTCGTTTCGAAGCGGCTGGTCGTAGTACTCGACGTCGTCGGGAATGTCGCTCTCGTTGAGCGATTCGGTCCCGGTCGGGATACCGGCCAGCTCGAGTTTCTTGCGCATCGGGTTCATGTCGTAGCCGAGCTCTTCCTGCGTCCGTGGGTAGTAGATACCCTCTTTCGGCGGACCAGTCGTCGGGAAGTCTTGCTCTTTCCCGACGAACTCGGGACGGTCGTGACCGTTCATGTAGCCAGCGATATCCTGAGACTCATCCCAACCGCTCACCGTATGCGGCGTGCCGTACGGCATCGCCTCGCGGATGAACGAGGCCGAGGTGTACATCCGGCTCATGCCGGCACCGTCGTTGAACGCGTCCGGCCCCCAGAGTGCGGGTGCAGTACCCTCGATACCCTGTCCATCATCGCCGTGACAGGAGGCGCAGTTCTCGAGGTAGAGTTCGGCACCGCGCACGGGGTTGACCTCTTCGATCGGTTTCTTCTCGTCACTGTCGGGCTTGTTCAGGTGTGACCAGTAGGGCTGTCCCTTCACCGGCACGCCTTCGCTCAGCCACTGCATGTACGCCTCCATGGCCTGCATCTCTCGGCTGTCGTAGGCTGGCGTCCCCTCGGGGGAAGCCTGGGAGTTCATACTCCGGTCGAAACAGCCCATCAGGCGCTGGCGCGAGTCACGCATGCGGTCGCGTCGGGACGTCCACTCCGGCAGGTCCGCGTGGGTTCCCACGAGCGGAATCATCTGGATATCTTGCCCGACCATCCCCTGTGTCATCCCGTAGCGCGGGTCAGTGCCGCCGTGGCAGCTGGCACAGGAGAGTTCGTTGCCGACGTGTTCGGGCATCGCCTGGGAGGTGTTTCGCATGAGTTCACGCCCGTAGAGAACCATCTCGCGCTCCTGTTCGTTCGAGGGGAGCGTCGAGTTGTTCATCTCCTTGGGGGAGAACTGCACCTCGTCACCGGCGGTCGCGTTCCGGTATTCGAAGTTGTTTTTCGAGTCACCTTCGCGGAGGTCTTCGTCGAACACCTTTCGATCGGGCCACTGTTTGGGAAGATCGGTCGTCTCGTTGGCTTCCCCACCGGGCGCCGACGGCGCGGCACAGCCAGCGAGGGCGATTAATACGACAACCCCCAGTAACGGGAGGAGATTGCGGTTCATCGCCCGACGTCACCTCCGATTGAGATCCACGACTGACTTCGTCTCTGCATACTGCCAAGTACAGTAACTAATGATTAAACATTTATGGTCGGCAGAAATTCACGGTAATGGTAGAGTCGAGAGCAACCACCGCTGCCTCGAAACACAGGAGATTACAATCAGATGTCAATTTCGCCGAGGAAGGTATTTACTATCACGATTTTCATCGCAGCGATCGGAATCGGCTACTATTCGATGAACGCAGCACCAGTATTGAGCGACGACTCCTATACGTATCACGGGGACACGGAGTGGCGAACCGACATCGACGACGCACAGCGGATCGCCGCCGAAGAGAACAAGCCGCTCCTCATCTACTTCTGGACGACCTGGTGTACGTACTGCGAGGACTACAACGCGAACGCGTACACCGATCCAGCCGTCCTCGAGCAACTCGACGAGTTCGTCCTGCTTGCGGTTAATCTCGAGGACAACAGCCAACAGGCAGGACAGCTCCAACAGCAGTACGACGCGAACTATCCGCCACAGCACGTCGCTGTCACGCCAGAGGGCGAGGTACTGGTCGAAATCAACGGCTACGCCGAGACGGACGCGTTTCAGGGCTATCTGAATGAGGCACTCGAGGAGTGGGAAACCCAATGATGGGCGGAACGCTCTTGATCGGCGCTGCATTGCTGTCCGGTCTTACGGCGACAGTCCTTCTCATCACGAACTATCTCCGGCGTGAGGAGCGGTATCTCGACGCCGCCACGCCGCTGATCGGTGTGACTGCCGGACTGCTCAGTCTGGCGCTTGCCTATCTGACCTACCAGTTCGTCACCACCGATTACGCGAACGCGTACGTCTGGAACAATACTGCCAACTATATTTCGCTCTTCTATCGGATCACTGGTGTGTACGCGGGGAATCAGGGCTCGATTCTCCTCTGGGCAGCACTGACGGCCGTCGTCGCGTTCTGGGCCGTCGCCGTTCGCGGCCTCGAGCGCCGCGAGACGAGACTCGTCCAGGGGATCACGATGGGGGTCGTGACCTACTTCGCGGCGATGCTGGTCGTGGACAGCCCCTTCAAGCCGATTTCGTCGGAGTTCCCGGAGATGGACCCGGGATTCGTCCCGATCGATGGAACGGGACTCAATCCCCTGCTCATCGATCCGTATATGGCGATCCATCCGCCGATCATGTTCATCGCATACGCGCTGTTGACGATGCCGTTTGCCATCGCCGTTGCGCATTTCATCTCGACGATTCGCGGTGAGGGTGGTCTCTTCGACGAGTGGATCGGTAGCGTCACGCGCTGGCTACGCATCGCGTGGTTGTTTTTGACCGCGGCGATCACACTCGGCTCCCTGTGGTCGTATCGGGTGCTGGGCTGGGGCGGGATCTGGGCGTGGGACCCCGTCGAGGTCGCCGTATTGATCCCGTGGCTGTTCCTCACGGCGACGCTGCACGCGGTGATGAACTATCGCTCCCGGTCGACCTACGCGACGCTTGCCCCTGCGATGACCGGAGCGACGCTCGCACTCATCGTCTACGCCACGGCAATCGTCCGCAGCGGCGTGTTCCGGAGCGTCCATTCGTTCGCCGATGGCGGCATCGGTGCTGCACTCTTGGTGTTGTTGACGCTTACCTCGATTCTCGGCGTTGGACTCCCGCTCGGGTACTGGCTCCTCCGTGAGCCGGAAACGGCATCTGAGACAGCGGCGGACACATCGCAGTCCCAGCAATGGATCTCGCGCGTGAACCTGAAACACCTCGCGGTCCTGAGTATCGGCCTGCTCGGCTTCGTCTCCGTCTGGGGACTGACGTTTCCCGTGCTCAACGCCTCCGTGACCGGCGTCGAAGTCGAAGTCGGCGGGCAGTACTACAACCTCTGGAGCTACCCGATCGTCCTCGGCGTGTTACTCGTCCTCGGGTTCTACATGGACTACGACGTCGAGGGCCGTCGGCGCGCGCTGATCTCGCTGGGGATCTTCTCGCTGCTGACCGTCCTCGCGGCACTGGTCGCACCCAGCGAGGCGTGGACGCTGTCGAACGTCGATGGCAGCGACGCGCTGTTGTACCGACTCGTCGGGAACGCGAGCGCGCTGTCGATTCTCCCACCGGCAGCGTACGTCTGCCTGACGGTCATCAAGCGAACGCTCGAGTTCATCCCCGGCAACCCGAACCGGAACTTCCAGCTCAAGCAGGTGGGGATCACGATGATCCACGTTGCCTTCGCGCTGCTCGTGGTGACGGTGACGTTCTCCTATCTCTTTACGGCCCAGTCGTCGCTGGTCGTCGCCGATGCCGACCGCGAAGCGACGATCGAGGGATCGGCCGTCCACGAGGTTCCCGAATCCAACTATGCAGTTCAAGTATCCGACTACCGCTCGTATCAGCGACCCGAAGAGCCAAACGTCGAAAACATGGCGCTCTCGAGCGAGCAGATCGCCTCCCGCGGACAGGAGATCCACGAGACGAGACAACCGGTCTACGGCACGGCGACGCAAATCAACGCCGGGCCGAACGCGACCGTCATCCAGCTCGATAACTCGGCCGTCTGGATCGGCGTGATGAACGCGAGTCAGACCGAACTCGGGATCGCAGAAGGCGATCAGGTCGTCGGGGTCGGCACCGTCATGTGGGACTTCCTGCCGGAACTGCCACAATCCGACGGCGTCGTCGTTACCGAAGCGGCGAACGTCGGCCCAGTCTCGAACCCACCGTCCGCACTCGACCAGACGCGCGTCGAAGGAACCGCCGTCGGGCTCACCGTGTATGAGAACGGCGAACGGATCGCTCGCGGCAACGCCGGCCAAGAACGCTACCTCCAGCAAGGCGGAATGGAAGTCCGCGATGTCCTCGTCGACCGCGGCCTGACTCACGATACGTACGTCATCGCAGCGGTCGACGACGGGACCGTATCGCTGACGGTCAAGCAGATCCCACTGATGACCGTGATGCGGCTCAGCGTCGCCGCGTTACTGGTGGGCATGCTCTTCGTGATCGTGTTCGACCCCGCACACGGACTCGCCCGACTCTGGCCCCGCGTCACGCGCCAGCAGAACGTCACCGAAACCACATCAGACTAACCCATGAGAAAGATAGTCCTCGGCTTCGTCGTCCTCGTATCGCTTTTAATCGTCCCCGCGACTGCCACTGCCGAATCGGTTTCCGGAACCGTCGTCGTCGACGGCGGCTCCGCCGACGGTGAGACGGTCACGATCGCACCGCTGGGCCCTGGAAACGACCTTGTCGAAAACGCGACCGAAACGACGGTCGAAAACGGCTCGTTCAGCTACGAGCCCGTCGAGGGTGCCATCACCTACTTCATCGAACTCGAGCACGAGGGCACGACACACTACGCGCTCGTCGACGACGGTGAACAACCCGACTTCGTCCTGAACGACACGATCGAAGGTGAGCTCGTCGACGAGAACGGCACGCCGATTTCGAACGCCACCGTCTCCGTCACGAGCAAACTCGGACCCGAAGTGACACAACTGAATACGACCGATGGCTCGTTCACGATCGGCCCGGTCCAGCCCGACCGCGTTTACACCCTCGAGATCAAGGCAAACGGTGCCACCTACGAACGAGCAGTCTCGACCGATGACGACGCGGCGAACACGACCTTCGAGTTGCCGACGCCCACGACGGATCGAGACGCACTGACTCTCGGTGGCGGCCAACCGGTGAACCACCTCCTGAACGTTGGGCCGACGCAAAACGGCACCGGGCTGTTCGTCGTCGAAACAGTCTCCGTCGAAAACACCGCTGACCGGCCGTTCGCCGGTGACGTCTCCTTTGCAGTGCCATCGGACGCGGAAGTCGTCACGGCAATGGTCGGCGACGAACGCACGTCAGTCAGTCAAACGAACGGCACGGCGACGGTCGAGACGACGATCACTCCACAGGAACCGGCTACCATCAACGTGTACTATCGCCTCGAGGATCAGGCGTTCGAAAAACCGGTCGGCTACGATGTCGAGCAGTTCGCGATCCAGTTCGCCGAATACGATCTGAGCCAGGTCGAGGTCTCCGACAACCTCGTCGAAGCCGACGCGCCGATGCCGATGGTGACGAGTACGGGGCCGCTCGAGGCAGACGACCAAATCTCGGTGAGCATCACCGAATCCAATCAATCGGTTGCCAGTGACCAGACAAACGGCGGTCCGGGAGCCGGCGAGTTCCCGCTCGGGCTTGTGAGTCTCGGCTTCGTCGCCATCATCGCCATCGGACTGGCCGCGTATCGGTACCTGTAGGCCAGTCTCCCACCGATGAGGGATCGGCAGCCGATTCACAGCGGTTGATTTCGTTCGAATTTCGCTGAACCAGCCAGTATGTAGATGTGCGAACGTACTGTTGATCAATCTGCCAGTGCTGACAGATATTCTCACCGCCGTGTAAGAAACAGCGACCCTCCTCTGGCAAGTCGGAGCGGTGGTAGGTAGCCCTCGGTTGATGACGCGTGTTATTGGCAACAATCGAAGGGGACAGGTGTTTCCTTGGTGGGGTCCCCACACGATGTAATGACGAACCGAATCGAAACTGAGCGGTTACAGGCGTACAAGCGGCGGTTCGACGAACTAGACATGCGGATTGCCTCGGCGATGAAGCAGTGGAGTATTCCGATACTTCGCGTCTCCCTTGCGGTCGTGTTCATATGGTTTGGTGCGTTGAAAGTGTTCGAGATCAGTCCGGCGGCAGACCTTGTTGCGGCGACTGTATACGTTGTCTCTCCAGAGGTGTTTGTTCCTGTGCTTGGCGTTTGGGAAGTGCTCATCGGCATCTGTCTGTTGTATCGACCGCTGATCCGCGTCGGCATTTTCTTGTTGTTCCTGCAGCTTCCAGGCACCTTTCTCCCGCTCGTTCTCCTCCCAGAGGTTGTCTACACGACCGCTCCGTACGCCCTAACTGTCGAGGGACAGTACATCATCAAGAACCTCGTCATCATCGGCGCTGCACTCGCAATCGGCAGTACCGTTAGGAGCGAAGCGGAACAATAGCACGTTCCTACCCTGCTTCTATATCTTGTCCGGGCCTTCCACTGGTATGGTAACAGGCCACATGACAGAGCATTCCAACCCCTGTACTTATCATTCGCTGGGTTACGACTTCATCAATCAGCTATCGGAAATATCATCACGACTAACTGATCTGGTGAAACGGATCGAAACGACCTACCGTTCGACGACGTACTCGAACAGCGCGATTCCGATCAGGAACAACACGCCGTCGTAGGCCAGCAGGAGTCGGAACCAGCGCCACAGCGGCAGCCCCTCCGAGATCGCACGCGTGAGTTCGACGCCGGCGAGCAACACCGGAATCACGAGCGGCACGAGCAACAGCGGCAACAGGAGATCGCTGAGCCGGGCTCGAGCGGTCATCGTCGCGATGAGCACGCCGGTCGCGGCGAAGCCAAACGCCGCGAGGGCGACGACGAGCAACAACAGCGGGACCGTGCCCGGCAGGACAGTGAAGTCGAGGAAGACGACGATACACCCGAGTGTGATGACGGCGACGGCCCCGGTGAACGCGGTGTTGCTCACGACCTTGCCGACGTAGATCGCCGAGCGGTCGACGGGAACGAGCAACAGACTGTCGAGACCGGCGTCGGCTTCTTCGACGGCGACGCTCTGGCTCACGCTGAACGTCCCGGCGAAGACGAACGCGACCCAGAGCGCGCCGCTCGCGACGACGTCGATGTTCGCGAACGTGCGTGCGAAACTGAACGCGAAGATGATGACGACCAGCAGCGCGAAGACGGCCGCGGTGTTGAGCACCTGCTTCGAGCGCAACTCGATACGGAGGTCCTTGCGTGCGACTTCGAAGACGGTCCGCCAGTAGCTGACGACGGTATTGTCGGTCATTGCAGATTAGAGCGACCGACCGCCTCGAGATATTCGGTCTCGAACGATTGTCGATCGAGGTCGGTTAGCGAGACGGTTCGTTCCAGCGTGCCGTCGACGAGCACGAGCGCGCGGTCACAGTCGTCGACGGCCCGCTCGAGGTCGTGGGTCGCGATGACGACGGTTCGATCGTCGAACCGCGTCAGGATCTGCTGGAGGTCCATCGCCGACCGCTGGTCGAGGCCGGCGTACGGTTCGTCGAGCAACAGGACCGTCGGATCGTGCAGTACTGCCCGTGCGATCGAGAGTCGCTTGGTCATGCCATGGGAGAAGTCCTCGACGCGGGTCGAGGCGTGCGTTCGGAGGTTCACGTCCTCGAGGACCCGTTCGACACGCTCCGCGTCGACGCTTCGCAATCGGGCGTGCAATCGCAGGTTCTCGCGGGCGGTAAGCGTGCCGTAGACCATCGGCCGATGGCTGACGACGCCGAGTTTCGCACGAACCGCCGTCGCGTCCGGCGCCACCTCGTCGCCGTCGATCCGGATACGGCCATCGTCGGGGGAGGCAAGCGTCGACAGCAGTTGCATTAGGGATGTTTTCCCCGCGCCGTTGGGACCGAACAACCCGACGTGCTCACCGGAATCGACGGTGAACGTAACGTCGCAGAGCGCGGTCGTCGAGCCGAGCCGTCTCGTCACGCCATCGACGCTGATCGTCCCCATGTCGTTATGCCCGTTCGGCCGGTGGCATTTCAGTACTGTTGGTACTGTTCCCGTCGCCGCTGCCTTCGTGGGCCCGGACGGAGAGTTCGGACGCGTCGAGCGAACCGTCGTCGACGGTGCCTTTCGCGACGACGATCCGGCCCTCGGCCATCGTCTCGGGCATCGCCCCGTCGTAGACGACGTCGACGGACGTGTTGTTGTCCGTGACGGCGAACCGGATCTCGTTGCCGTCTTGTTCGAGGTTGGCGACTTTACCCTCGAGGTTGACCCACTCGCCGTCGTAGTCGCCGTCCTCGAGCGTGGTCGGCGTGACGAACTCCGCGGACGCGTTCATGACTGTCGTTCCGAGAACACCGAAGAGTAACACGACGCCGACGCCGGCGAAAAGTAACTTACTCCTTCGTTTCACGAGCGAATATGTCCGATTGGACTATTTCAATCTTGGTGTGTACTATTGATTTTCGTTACATTCGGGGAAGACAATCAGTTCTCCGACAGTCTGATTCGATCCACGGCTCGGCCAAACACGAGGCGAACGACGTGTCACGAACCGACCTCGGTACTCCTTTCCCGTCCGAATCCGAAGGGGCGCGCATGACCGAGGACAACTCTCGAGCGCTGTACGACCGGGCACTGTCGGTGCTGCCCGGTGGCGTCAACTCCGCCGTTCGCGCGGCGATCGAACCGTATCCGTTCTTCGTCCAGAAAGGCGACGGCGGTCACATCATCGACGCCGACGGCAACCGCTACATCGACTGGGTAATGGGACTCGGGCCGCTGCTGTTGGGCCACGACCTGCCCGAGCCCGTTCAGGCGGGCATCCAGCAGAAAGCCAGCGAGGGACCGATGTACGGGACCCCGACGGAAGTCGAGGTCGACCTCGCCGAGTTCGTCGCCCGCCACGTCCCGAGCGTCGAGAAGCTCCGTTTCGTCAACTCGGGAACCGAAGCGACGACCTCCGCCGTGCGTCTCGCGCGGGGTTACACCGGTCGGAACAAGATCGTCGTCATGCAGGGCGGCTACCACGGCGCACAGGAGTCGACGCTGGTCGAAGGCGACGCCGACGACCCGAAACCCTCCTCCGCCGGCGTCCCACAGTCGTTTGCCGACCACACGCTTCCAGTACCGTTCAACGACGAGGAGGCCGTCCGCGACGTGTTCGAAAAGCACGGCGACGACATCGCGGCGGTGATGACCGAGCCCATTCTGGGCAACTACGGCATCGTCTACCCCGAAGACTGCTATCACGAGTTCCTTCGCGAGATCACCGCAGAACACGGCTCGCTGCTGATCTTCGACGAAGTCATCACCGGCTTCCGCGTCGGTGGCCTCGGCTGTGCCCAGAGCGAGTTCGGGATTACGCCCGACCTCACGACGTTCGGGAAGATCATCGGCGGCGGCTTCCCCGTCGGCGCGATCGGCGGCCGCGCCGAGATCATCGAGCACTTCGCACCGACCGGCGACGTCTTCCAGGCCGGCACCTTCTCCGGCCACCCCGTCACGATGGCCGCCGGCCTCGAGACGCTGCAGTTCGCCGCCGAAAACGACGTTTACGACCACGTCAACGGACTCGGCGATCGACTCCGCAGCGGGCTGACCGACATCCTCGCCGATCAGGCCCCCAGCTACACCGTCACCGGCACCGACAGTATGTTCAAAGTGATCTTTACACGTGACGGACCTGGCCCCGACTCGCTCGAGGAACAATGCAGCGCGGGCTGCCGACAGAACCCGACCTGTCCGCGATACGATTACTGTCCGAAAAACGCCGGCGACGTCAAAAACGCCGAGACCGAGCGCTGGCGGCGCATCTTCTGGGGCCAGATGAAAGACCAGAACGTCTTCCTCTCACAGAACCAGTTCGAGTGTCAGTTCGTCAGCTACGGGCACACGGCAGAAGACGTCGAACGGACGCTCGAGGCCTACAAGAAAGCCCTCTAAGCGGTCCGCGAGATCAGTCAGCCGCCGTTACGATGTTGTCCTGATAGCTCGCAACTGCCTCGAGAACTGCCTGTCGGTCGTCTTCGTCGACATCGAACGCGGCGAGTGCGTCCCCAAGGTGGGTCGCGATCGCCTCGAACTCCGAGGGAGTGATACCGAGATGGTCGTGGGCCGTTTCCATATCGTCGCCCGAGTACTCGATCGGCCCGCCAGCGACCGAACTGATGAACTGGGTCTGGTGGGCGCGCTGTTGCTGCATATCGACATCTTCGAAGTAGTATGCGACTTGTTCGTCCGCGACGACGCGGTCGTAGAACTCGTCGACGACGGCTGCAATCGCGTCTTCACCACCGAGTCGTTCGTAGAGCGTATCGCTCATCGGACGTATCCAATCACCAGACCATAATAAAAGACTGGACGAATATATTCGCAAAGCCCGCTATACGGAGGGATACCAGTCCATGTGAACGGGATCGACCTCGTCTGCGATCAATGTCCGACGCAGGCGGCCTGCTGTCTCGAGTTCCCCGGGGGCCGCAGGGGAGTCGATCGCGGTCCCACTAGAACGGACTGACAGGCGTCCGTATCAGGTCGTTCGTCGGGATGGTCATCACTGGGTACTGTCCGACGTGTGAGACTCCGCACGGATCGATGGCAGCCCTCGTCGGACAAGCGTGCGCTTTTCATACCCGAGGCACCCACTGATGCCTATGAGAACGCGCGGGACGCTACGACTGGCGACGCGGGGATCCACGCTCGCCCGGCGACAGGCCTCGCTGGTAAAAGAGGCCTTAGAAGACCGCCGGTACGAGGTGGAACTCGTCACCGTCGAGACGACGGGGGACCAGATCGAAGACGAGTTGATCCACCAACTCGGGAAGACCGGTGCGTTCGTCCGCGAGCTGGACGAGCGCGTCCTCGAGGGCGACCTCGACGGAGCGATCCACTCGATGAAGGACATGCCGACTGAACAGCCCGACGAACTGGTGACCGCTGCGGTGCCCGAGCGCGGGCGACCCGGCGACGTGCTCGTCACGCCCGACGGCACGACCCTCGAGGAACTGCCCGACGGCGCGACCGTCGGCACCTCGAGTCTCCGCCGGCGCGCACAACTCCTCTCGGAGCGACCGGACCTCGAGGTCGAACCCCTGCGGGGGAACGTCGACACGCGCCTCGAGAAGTTGCTCGCACCCGCGCTGCAGGAAGAACACCAGCAGCGCTCGGAGGCGGACAAAGAGCGCAAGGGTAACACCGGCAACGAGGACTTCGAGGCCGAATACGACCGCACCGTCGACGAGTGGTTCGACGACCTCTCGGAACTCGAGCGCCAGGCGCTGGGACGGGAGGTCGAGACCGAGTACGACGCGATCGTCCTCGCCCACGCCGGCCTCGAGCGCAGCGGACTCGAGCACTACGTCGACTATCAGGAACTGCCGCGATCGACGTTCGTCCCGGCACCGGGACAGGGAGCGCTCGCAGTGACCGCCCGGGACGGCGAGACCGCCCGCGATATCCAGACGCTCATCGACCATCCGCGGAGTCGCGTCGAGACGACCGCCGAGCGGACGATCCTGGCCGAACTCGGCGGTGGCTGTATCGCGCCGGTCGGCATCTACGCGGTCGTCCAGGGCGAGTACGTCCACGCGACCGTCAGCGTCTTCGACAGCGACGGCGAGGAGTCGGTGACCGGCAGCCGGGATCTGCCGATCGAGAACCACGCCGAGGCCGCCCGCGAGTTCGCACGCGATCTCGCGGATCGCGGTGCCGCGGACCTGATCGACGCGGCCCGCGAGGATGGCGGCGACGTCTCCGAAGAAGATACGCCCGCGGGGAAATAGCGAGGACATACCGAATGTCAGACTCCGCCATCGACGCCGAACCCGGCACCGTCTACCTCGTCGGCAGCGGCCCCGGCGACCCCGAGTTACTGACCGTGAAGGCGAAACGGCTGCTCGAGGCCGCCGATGTCGTCCTCCACGACAAGCTTCCCGGCCCGGAGATCATTGACCAGCTCCCCGAAGCGCGCCGCGAGGACGTCGGCAAGCGCGCCGGCGGCGAACGCACGCCCCAGTCGGAGATCAACGAGCGACTGGTCGAACTCGCCCGCGAGGGCAAGTCCGTCGTCCGGCTCAAGGGTGGCGATTCCTTCGTCTTCGGCCGCGGCGGTGAGGAAGCCGAGTACCTCGCAGCCCACGAGATTCCTTTCGAGATCGTCCCCGCGGTCACCTCGGCGATCGCCGCGCCCGCCGTCGCCGGCATCCCCGTCACGCATCGGGATCACGCCTCGTCGGTTTCGTTCGTTACAGGCCACGAAGACCCCACGAAAGACGAGTCGGCCGTCGACTGGGAAGCCCTGGCCGCTACCGGCGGTACCATCGTCGTCCTGATGGGCGTCGGTCGTCTGCCAGATTACACCAACGCACTGCGCGAGGCCGGAATGAACCCGGAAACGTCGGTCGCGCTCATCGAACGCGGGACCTGGCCCGGCCAGCAGGTCGCGACTGGCACGCTCGAGACCATCGTCGACGTGCGCGACGAGGAAGGGATCTCGCCGCCCGCGGTGACGGTGATCGGCGATGTTGCAGGCACGCGCGAGTCGACCGTCGACTTCCTGCAGACCGACTACGGCGCGGCCGAAAGCGAGGGTGAGCAATGAGCGAGACACCCACCGTGGCCGTCTTCCGGCCCGACGACGAACGGATCGAGCGGGCCGTCGCGTTCCTCGAGGACCACGGCGCAGAGCCGATCCCCGACCCGATGTTGGCCGTCGAGGCCACCGACGCGACGCCACGAACCGACGCCGACTACGTCGTCTTTACGAGCAAAACCGGCGCGGAACTCGTCGCCGAAGCGGGCTGGGAACCACACGGCGAGACCGTCTGTGCGATCGGCCCGGCGACGGCCGACGCGCTGCGCGCGGAAGGGTACGTAGTCGACCACGTTCCAGACGAATACACCTCCAGCGGCCTCGTCGCATCGCTCAGTGACGAGGTCGACGGCGCACGCATCGAGGTCGCCCGCAGCGATCACGGGAGCCCGGTGTTGCTCGAGGGACTCGAGGACGCGGGCGCGTACGTCCACGAGACGATCCTCTACCGGCTCGTCCGCCCCGCAGACAGCGGCGAGTCGGCCGAACTGGCCGCCGAGGGCGGGCTCGACGCCGCCTGCTTTACCTCGTCGCTGACCGTCGCGCACTTCCTCGAGGCCGCCGCCGAGCGGGGACTTCGTGAGGCGGCCATCGCGGGGCTCGAGGACGCCGTCGTCGGCGTCATCGGTGAGCCAACGGCGGAAACAGCGGCGGAGAAAGAGATTAGTGTCGACGTCGTGCCCGAGGAAGCGACGTTCGAGGCGCTGGCCCACGAGACGATGGCGGAGATTCCGGATCAGACCGAGTAGCCGATTGGGTCGGTTGTCTAGTATTTTCCTACAGAGGTAGTTATATTTACATCTTAGGGAGAGATAACAATCCATGGTAGATCGGCGGTCAATGCTCGGCGCCCTCACCGCCGGGATGATCGGCACTGCCGGCTGTCTCGACGCCGACAGTGACGGCGACGAGATCGACCGACTGGAGCCAGAGCGAGAGCTGTGGTCGTTCGAAGCCGACGGACGAATACCCACGACCCCCGCCGTCGCGAACGGCCGGGTTCACGTTGGCAGCTTCGATCGAAACATCTACGCGCTCGACACCGACCGCGGCACGGAACAGTGGCGATTCGAGACCGGGGACAAAGTCTGGTCCGCACCGGCGATCGCGGGCGACACCTTGTTGATCGGCGGCGTCGACCACCACGTGTACGCGATCGGACTCGAGGGCGGCGAGCGGTGGACGGTCGAGACGGGCGGCGAGATCTACGCGCCGCCGATGACCGCGGCCGACCGCGTCTACATCGGGAGCAACGACGGCCGACTGTACGCCCTCTCGAGCGCTACCGGCGAAATCGAGTGGACGAGCCATCTCGGCGGAAAAGTAAAATCGAAACTGGCGACGCTCGGAAATCGGGGATACGTCGGAAGTACTGGTGGCGATCTGTGTGCGGTCGATCTCAGCAATGGAACGGTACAGTGGCGGTTCGGAACCGACGAGCGGATCCTGAGTCGGGCAGCAGTTCACGACGACCGCGTCGTGTTCGGCTCGACCGACGGGCGATGTTACGCGGTCGACCGGCGAACCGGCGACGAACAGTGGCGATACGAGACGGACAGTGGCATCGCATCCTCGCCGACGGTTCGCAACGGGACGGTCTATTTCGGCAACGGGCGGATGCGAGTACACGCCCTCGACGTCGAAACCGGCGAGCAGCAGTGGCGAACAACGCTCCGCGGCCGGGTAAACGGCTCTCCGAACCTGGTCGACGGCGTGCTCTACGTCGGCGACGCCGGCATCGTCCACGCGCTCGATCCCGAGACGGGCGAGGCCCACTGGCGGTTCGAAACGGGCAACCCCGTCAACGCCGCACCGACCGGCGTCGCCTACGTCGCGTACGTTGCGAGCAACGATGGCCACGTCTATGCCCTCGACGTGACGTAAGACAACGACCGATCGAACGAACTATTTGCGGACGGGAACGAAACGGAGAGCCGATGAGCAGACATCGCCGGCGGGTTCTGACAGCGATGGGTGCGACACTGATCGGTGGCTGTAGCGCGCCCTCAACCGATCGGGTTCAGTTCACAGCACACACACGCCACGAGACGACGATCGGCTTCGTCGGCGATGCGATGCTCGGGCGCAACGTCGACGACCGCTACGGCCGACCCGGCATCGAACCGGCGGCCGTCTGGGGTGATCTCCGGCCCCGACTGCAGTCGCTGGACGGCGTCTGCTGTAACCTCGAGTGTTGTCTCTCGACGAGGGGCGAACGATACCCCGACCGAACCTACTACTTCCGTGCCGATCCCGACTGGGCCGTGCCGGCGCTCGAGGCCGGAAACGTGCAGTTTGCGTCGGTGGCGAATAATCACATGCTGGATTACGGACCAACGGCGCTTCGCGATACGGTCGACGCGCTCGCGGACAGTAACATCGGGTTCGCGGGTGCGGGCGAGAACCCGACGGCAGCCGCCGCGCCCGCGACGGTGTCGATCGGTGGGCTCGAGGTCGCCGTCGTCTCCTTTGCGGACCATTACGCCGCGTACGGCGCGACCGACGACCGGCCGGGGACGGCCTACGTCGACTCGGATCCGGACGAGCCGGCGACCCGTCGGATCGTCGGCGATGCACTCGCTCGCGCGAAGGCAGCAGAGCCGGACTTGCTCGTCGCGTCCGTCCACTGGGGGCCGAACTGGGTCGAGTACCCCGACGACGACCTCGTCGCGTTCGCCCACTGGCTCGTCGATCAGGGCGTCGATCTCGTCCACGGCCACAGCGCCCACGTCTTCCAGGGCGTCGAACGCTACGGCGACGGCCTCATCCTCCACGATACCGGTGACATCGTCGACGATTACGTGGTCAAAGACGATCTACGAAACGATCGCAGCCTCCTTTTCGAAGCCGGACTCGAGGACGGCAGCATCGAGGAACTCCGGCTCGTCCCGATCGAGATCGGCAACATGTCGGTCGTTTCGGCCGATGACGCCGCGGCGACGTGGCTTCGGGACACGATGCGCGAACGATCGACACCATTCGGGACGACCTACGAACGGGACGGCGACGATCTGGTGCTGTCACTGTCGTGAGCCACGTCCGTAGCGGATACGCATGATCCGCGGGTTTATGAACGAAGCCGCCCCACGTTTCCCCGATGGCAGGGCCGGTTCCCGAACTCGAGGATCGCGCGCGCGAATGTGCCGAGCGGCTATGCGAGGCCGATCGCGTGTTGCTCGCCTCGCATATCGACGCCGACGGACTCACGAGCGCTGCGATCGCCGCACAGGCGCTCGAGCGGGCGGGAATTCCCTTCGAGACGGTCTTCGAGAAGCAACTCGACGCGGAGGCGATCGCCGCCATCGCGGCGACCGACTACGACACCGTCCTCTTTACCGACTTCGGGAGCGGCCAGCTCGACGTGATCGGCGAGTACGAGGACACCGGCGATTTCACGCCGATCATCGCGGACCACCACCAGCCCGCCGACCGGGACACCGAGTACCACCTCAACCCGCTGTTATTCGGCATCAACGGGGCCTCAGAACTGTCGGGTGCCGGCGCGAGTTACGTCCTCGCGCGGGCGCTCGCGGACGTATCCGACAGTTCACCAGCCGCCGCAACTGATGGCGGAACCGTCGCCGGCCCAGCAGGAACGACGGCTCGCGCCGATAACCGCGACCTCGCCGCCCTCGCCGTCGTCGGTGCGGTCGGCGACATGCAGGCCGCCGGCGGCGAACTCCACGGCGCGAACGCAAACATCGTCACCGACGGCGTCGAGGCCGGCGTCCTCGAGACGGGCAAGGACCTCGCCCTCTATGGCAAACAGACCCGGCCGCTCCCCAAGCTCCTCGAGTACGCTACCGACGTCCACATTCCGGGGATCTCGAACGACACCAACGGCGCGTTGCGCTTTCTCGACGGGCTCGATCTCGAGTTGAAACGTGACGGCGAGTGGCGCCGGTGGGCCGATCTCTCAGGTGAGGAGAAACAGACCGTCGCCAGCGCGCTCGTCCGGAAGGCCGTCTCGAGCGGCGTCCCCGCGGCGAAGATCGACGAACTCGTTGGGACGGCCTACGTCCTGAGCGAGGAACCCGTCGGCACCGAACTCCGGGACGCAAGCGAGTTCTCGACGCTGCTCAACGCGACCGCCCGCTACGAGCGCGCCGACGTAGGGCTGGGGGTCTGTCTGGGGAACCGCGACGGCGCACTCGAGCGCGCACGCCAACTCCTGCGTGAACACCGACGGAACCTCTCGAACGGGATCGATCTCGTTACCCGCGAGGGGACGACCGAGGAAGCCCACATCCAGTGGTTCGACGCGGGCGACGAGATCCGCGAGACCATCGTCGGGATCGTCGCCGGCATGGCGATGGGCAACCAGGGAATCAGTCGCTCGAAGCCAATTATCGCCTTTGCAGCAAAGAACGACGACGAACTGAAAGTCTCTGCGCGCGGCACCCACTCGCTCGTCCGGCAAGGACTCGATCTCTCGGTCGTGATGGGCGAGGCCTCGAGAGCGGTCGGCGGCGACGGCGGCGGTCACGACGTCGCTGCGGGGGCGACGATCCCCAGTGGGCAAAAGCGGGCGTTCGTCGACCACGCTGACGAACTCGCCGGCGAGCAACTGCGTTAGCGGTCCATCGAGGCCGGTACCGTCGGTAGCAACGGTGCACGCGAGGTGAACGTGTACGCCGTCTTGCGCACGGCCCCTTTCCCATACTGGACGGCGCTTTTGTGAATCGGCGTTCGCTTGCCGTGGATCTGTGTTCGGCCCTCGAGAATCGCCGCGATGAGATCGTCGCCGTCAATATCGGCTTTCGTCGGGGCTGCCGTATCGGGCGTGACGAGGACTTCGGTGTAGGATTTACCCACGTTAGGGAGATAATGGGCGTCGCTGGCTCCGATCTGAGGATAATCCCGGCGGGATGCAAAGAGGCGGGCCCGCCGATTCCGGTACCCGGTAAAGACCATCGAGTTGTAGGTCTCGATCGCGTCGGCGTCGGCAATATAGCGTTTCCGAACGCCGTGGCGGCTCCGCTGGAACGGATGGGGGACGATCGCCACCCCGCCGCGCTCGCGAACGGTCTGGACGGTGTCCATGAACGCCTGGCCGGGCTCCGGTCGGTCCCCGACGCCGATCGCCAGCAGGTGACCGTGTTTGGTCGAGACCTCGACGCCGGGAATCCCGATCAGGCCGTACTCCGGCGCGAGAGAAGCAGCACGCAACGACTCGTCGATCTCGTCGTGGTCGGTGATAACCACCCCGTCGAGACCGATGTCGGCGGCGTGCTCGAGGATGAGTTCGACCGGCTCGTGGCCGTCGTAGGAGTCCTCGGAGTGGACGTGAAAGTCGATCGCAAACGGGATTTGCGTGGTCATAGGGGCTAACTGTCAATATTCGGCGGACGTCGATACCACCAATAACTTGTTATCCAGTATAAACACTGTGCTGCTGCCACCGTCCGGTCGGCAGGCGCATTCAATATATCATTATCTAGTTTAACCTTGCCAGCAGGCTCGTAGCGAGCCGACAGCGAACACGGCTCGAAACAGCCGGCAGCAACCACAATAGTCTCGAACGATCCGTCACAACACGATACTGCAGTCGCTCTCGGAGGCCAACGTGGCACCCATCCATTATTAGGCCTGCCTAAAGTCCGGGAGACTTATGATGGTTTAGGCGAGCCTAAAGTCATACGAACCTACTGGAGGAAATCATGGTCGGAACGACGCTCCGAGAGATTCGCCGGTCTATCGAACGGCTGGCCAGCGACGACGGGGAGTACGACGTGGTCTGCGCTCGCTTCGGCGAACAGCCGGTCCCGGTCGCCGGCCAGCGGTTCGCGAGCCGCACGGAGGCAGCGGATGCCGCACGCGCGACCGAACAGTACCGCGCTGCCCTCAGACGGTACGATCCACAGCTCCCGTTTTACGATCCGATCGTCCGGCAGACACGAGCGGACACTGAGGGTCACGTCGATGACGGGTCCAGGAACACAACGGCAGACCGGGAAAGACGGAGACGGCAGTCGGCCGAGCGGATGCACGCTGTGGCGACTGACAGCCCGCTGATCGGGTTCTGCCACGACGTCTCCGGCGCCGTCTTCGAGGCGCTCTCGAGTCGCGACCACGAGCGCGTCGAGCGTGCGATCATGGACACGTATCTGGCTGCTGCCGAGGCGACGACCGACCGGAATGCACTCTGTCTGGTGTTGCTCGAGACGATCGCAACCGAACTCGAGCGCCACCTCGCGGCGGCCGAGCGAACCCGATTGCTGTGGGCGGCAGCAGCGAACCTCTCGCCGGTCGATCCGGCCGACGATCCGGTCGCGACGAGCCTCGCGTATCTGGATTCGCTCTCACTGATCGGCACATACGGCGTCACACGTGAGTCGGTCGAGACGACCGACGAAGACAGTTGGACGGTCACCCTGCGGAGATACGCGATCGACGGCCGCGAGCGGCGATTTCCGACGTTGCCGATCGGGATCGACATCCTTCGTCGGACGGCACAGCCGACGGCATCGCTGGGCGTGCGCGAGGTCACCGCACTCGGTGATGGCGACTGGCAGTTCGTGGTTACTTCCGGCGAGCGGGCGAGCGGCGGCCTCGTCTGCACCCGCACCCATGCGGAGGACCGATGACAGGGGCGACAGCGGCCCACCGAGCGCTCGAGTGTATCGCCGAGGAGTGGGAGACGATCGCGGATCGCGATGCGGCGCTCGAGACGTTCACACAGCGCGTTCGAGCGATTCCGGCAGCACAACCGACCGCGCTCCAGGCCCGACAGGCGGCGACGCCCACGGCGACGCAGGCCATTCAGGTGCGTGGAGCGGCCCCGTCGGCGTCTGACGATCACTGTGCTTCCGTCAGAACGGCGTTCGACGAAACAATCAGACGCCACAGCGGCAGCGGTTGCGAGGACGAATCGCGGTTCGAGGCGATGGCGACCGCATTGACCGACGACATCGCTGCCGCGCTGGCGACCGACACTGGCTGGACGCCGCCACTCAAAGCCGCGGTTCTCGAGGCAGTATCGACCAGCCGTCGGGAACTCACCGTTCGACGCGAGATCTTACGGGAAGAACGGTCGACGTTCGAGACGGCGATCGCGGAGGTCGACGAGATCGTTGGCTGGCTGCAGGCGACAGCCGACGAGTCGTTCCTGCAGTGTGGCTTCGACGACTTGCAGGCCAAACACGAGCGACTCGAGGCGTATCGGGACCGCCTCGAGACGCGTCTCAACCGGCGGCAAGCACAGTTTACCGGATCGTTGGCTCGAGACGGCCCGAGCGGAACACGGTACCGATCGGTCGTCGCGTCGATCTACGCGAGCGGCTCGACTCGCTATCCGCTTCTGTCGACTGCGACACGACTGTACGGCATCTGTGGCAGCTGTCAACGGACGGTGCGAGCACATCTGACGCGGCGCGTCTAGTAGCGTCCGGAGCTGGAGAGCTACGTCGAATGGCTTGCGATCAGAATTAGCCCATCGCCGGCGAGGCGGCGACTACGGCGCCTGAAACGCCCCGTTCGGAACGAGTTCGGAGAGATTGACGCTGTCGAGTATCGCTTCGACCGCGACTGGACCGTCGGCTGCTTCGGCGGCCTCGTGGATTCTATGCATACACTCGAGCAAGCCGTCAAGGGCGGCCCGACGCGTCGAGACGTGGGCGATCAACCGAGTGATCGCCGAATCAGTAAGGAAGATCCGGTACCGAAGCGCCCAGCACCGGCAGAGCCCGAGCCCCGGATGGGACTGCTCGGCAGACGTACTGTCCGCGACCAGTTCTATCGGCGGGTTGTTGTGCCGGTAGACGAACCGGTCGTCACCGAACTCCGCCGGCCCCCATCCCGGTGGGAGTGCCTCTGGGGGAATAGGGTCCTGTGTAGTAACCATGTTTCCGGTGTCGCCAAGGGTCGGAGTGTCCGTTCCGCTTGCATACGCGGGCTCCTGTATAGGCACCCCGTACAGTTTCAGCGGACTGGTACCGGAACCTGGCGGCAGTCTCCCGGCCCCGCTCGCGCCGTGTTATCCGGCGGATACAGCCCAATAAAGCGCGAATCGGTATCGAACGAACCGATCGTCCGACTTTTGTCGCCGCTCATCCTCAGTTCGGATATGGCCGACTTCGACCCCGAGCAGTTCGAAGACAAGTACGCGAACTACTTCCCCGAGCTCCAGCAGGCGTACAAAAACGCGTTCAACCGGATGAACGACAAGTACGACTCCGAACTCGTCCATGCGATCGACCAGCAGGTGTTGAACGAGAGCGAGCCCTTCTACGAGGGCAACGGCGAGTTCCGTGTCGAACTTCCCGATGATCCCTACGGCCGCCTCTCGGGCGTGCTTGTCGACGAGGAGCGCTTCGAGCAGGTGCTCGAGGTTCACGTCGAAGAGATCGAAACCGAACTCCAGCACGTGTTCGGATTCGCCTAACACAGGCCTAATGCAGTCGGTGACGCCAGCAGCCAAATAGGGAGGACGGAAGGTTTAGGGGGGCTGATACCCAAGTGGGGTTCATGAGCACCGAGACCCAGAACGACGGGGACGACCTCGAGGAGCGCGTAACGAACTTCCTGCGACGGAACTTCCCGCAGATCCAGATGCACGGCGGTAGCGCAGCGATTCAGGACCTCGACCGTGAGAACGGCGTCGTCAGCATCGCCCTCGGCGGTGCCTGTAGCGGCTGTGGCATTTCGCCGATGACGATCCAGGCGATCAAGAGCCGCATGGTCAAAGAGATCCCCGAAATCGAGAAGGTCAACGCCACCACCGGCATGGACGGCGGCGACGACATGGGCGGCGGCATGAGTCCCTCCTTCCCCGGCGAGACCGTCGACGACGACGGTGAAGCCGACGAGGGGCCGGAAGCACCGTTCTAATCCCCGTCATAGCGAGTTCGATCCGTCGGGTTCGGTATTTTGCGCCGATAACGATCGCGTCGAGATAGTACCAACTGAAACGAGTCACGCACCGATCGCAGGGTTGTCGCGCGATCGAGTGTGTGGTGACGTGCAGTGACGACTATCGCTCACCGAAGGTCACGACCCTGTTCCCACGTCCGGATCAGCGCCGTGAGCGTCCGGTTCGTCGGCGCCTCGAGCCCGTTCTCGGCCGCTCGCGCGACGATGTAGCCGTTGATGGCGTCGATTTCGGTGCGCCGTTCCGCGATGATATCCTGGGCCATCGAGGACGTGTTCGCAGCCGTCGCCTCGGCGACGGTTTCCATCGCGGCCAGCGCCTCGCGGTTCGACAGCGACACGTCACAGGCACGTGCGATCCGTGCCGTCTCCCGCGTCGCTGCCCGTGCAAGGTCGGCCGCTGGCTCCTCGAGGATCATCCCGTTTTCGGTGGCGGTCAGGGCCGTCACGGGGTTAATTCCGGCGTTGACGGCGAGTTTCTCCCACAGCCGGCGGGGCATGTCGTCGACGACGGTCGTCTCGAGGCCGACCGCGGCGAAGGCCTCGCCGACCCGATCCGCACGTGCCGAGGAGCCACCGTTTCGTGGCCCGAGTACGATCTCGCCACGACCCGTGCATTCGACGACGCCTGGCTCCTGTACGATCGCGCCGTAAGTCGCCGTGCCGGCGAGGACCGGGGCCTCGAGCCGTGTCGCAAGCGTCGTTTCGTTCCCCATCCCGTTTTGCAACGAGAGCACGGCCTCGATCGACCCTGTCGCGAGTGAATCGGCGGCCGCGGCGGTGTCGAAGGATTTGACCGTGACAACGGCGAGGTCGGCCTCGAGCCCCGTCCCATCGGTCGTCGCTGTTGGGAACACACGGGATGGACCGTCACCGACGTCACCCTCGAGGCACAGTCCCGACTCACGGACGGCACGAGCGTGAGTCTCGCGAGCGACGAGCGTGACATCGTGGTCGCGTGCAAGTAGCCCGCCGACGAGACTCCCGAGGCTGCCAGCCCCGAAGACGACGATCTCCATGGCTCGAGGTGACGCGAGCGGGGCAAAAACGGTTGTCGTCCGGCCGCGATCCGACGGCCTGCTGTCACTGCCGGCGCACCGAACGGCAAGATCACGGGTGCGCCAGGACCCAGTGACAGCAGGCCGTCTCAGTCTTCGGTCCAGTAGTACAGCTCCTCCCGCCTGGCACCGCAGGACGGACACGCGTCGGGCAGATCGCTCTCGAGGCGTCCGAGCTCGCCACACTCCCAGCAGCGCCACATGAGCTCCGCTTCGCCGAACTCGTGGCCCGATCGGACGTGTTCGACGCTCAGTCCCTCGATCCCGTCACGGAGCGTGACGTAGATCCCGTCCTCGTCGACACCGCGAATCCGGCCGATTTCCGTGCCGTCCTGAGTATAGACTGCCGTTCCGAACGCGAGTCGTGTGTCTTCGATAGCCATGTGCGTCACCACTATCGATCTACACCTGCCGCCACGATAAATCCCTGTACGCTATACAGAATTGCTGCACCGCGGCCGAGTCCGGCCGAACCGACGCTTCCTCGAGACCGCTCAGTCTTCGGTCCAGTACATCAGTTCTTCGCGCCCGGTCCCGCAGTTCGGGCACTCGTCGGGAAGTCCGCCGTCGATGTCGCCCATCTCGCCACATTCCATGCAGCGCCACATCAGCTCTGCCTCGCCGAACTCGTGGCCCGACCGAGCGTGTTCGACGCTCATCGCCTCGGCACCCTCGCGAGTCGTGACGAAAAAGCCGCTCTTCTCGAAGCCGCGGATGCGACCGAGTTCGTTGCCGTCCGCATCGTAGACTGACTGCCCGAAATTGAGTTTCCGTACCGCCTCGACAGCCTCTTCCTCGCCTTCCGATGCCGGTGTCTCACCAGTGTTGACCATGGGCTGACCACAGCGGCGACAGCGATAAAATCACAGCGCGCATTGTTCGGGTGGCCGCTCGCGGACGAGACAGCGAGGTCTCGGAACGCAAGGAGTACGATAGTGCATGATAATACTGCACATGGTAATGGGAAACAATATATACGCTGGATAGAGACACGACCTATGCCAGGGAGACACAGGCAGAGTATGTCTAACAGTGTCGTTCCGATCGGAACACGTCCACTCGAGTCACACTGGCTACGGGAGCGGCCGAGTGGTGGTCCAGAATCGGAGACGAGTGGGGCCACCCGATCGGCGGCGCTGGGCCTGCGATCGGTGCTGAGGGCAGCGGCCCCCGATCGCACTGGGATTGCGCAGACGGCAGAACGCCCGTGCACTGGCGTGACTCGATCATGAGTGGGACCGGTGTTGCGACGATCGGCGACTGTCGGATCGCCTACCGGCGGGCAGGAACCAGCGGCCCACCGGTTGTCCTCTGTCACGGCGCGGGGATCGACGACGCGACCGTCTCGTGGCGACACGCGATCGACGCCCTCGCGGAGGACTACCGTGTCTACGGGATCGACTGGCCGGAGTACGGGAACAGCACGGGGCCAGTTACACACACCGTCGAGACCTACGTCGACATCCTCGAGGGGTTCCTCGAGACGCTGCCCGACGAACGAGTCTCGCTCGCCGGCATCTCGATGGGCGGCGGCGTCGCACTCGGATATACACTCGCCAATCCGGACCGCGTCGAGCAACTGGCACTCGTCAACAGCTACGGACTCGGCCGTCGATTGCCCAACGCCCTCCCGTGGAAGCTCCTGTCACAGGTTCCCGGCATGACCGAGTTCGGAAAAGCCGCCGCAAGTACCTCCCCGGCGAACGTTCGCTTGGTCCTCGACAGTCTCGTCGCGGACGCCGCCGCGGTGCCCGACCCCTTCGTCACCGACGTCAGGCGGAAACTGCGGGAACCGGGCTCGATACAGGCATTTCGGAAGTTTCAGGCCAACGAACTCTCATTCAGCGGCCGCGTCGCGACGGACTTCGTCGACGACCTCGAGTCGCTGTCGGTGCCGACGTTGCTCGTCCACGGCAAACAGGACCCGCTCGTCCCCGTCGAGTGGTCGATCCGGGCAGCGAACCGACTCCCAAATGCCGACCTGGAACTGATCGACGACTGTGGCCACTGGGCGCCTCGAGAGCGACCCGACCGGTTCAACGAGCGGCTTCGCGAGTGGCTGCCGGACCCAGAGTACGCGCCACAACCGCAGTATACGAAGGCGAAAATGCCCGGCGTGAGGCGCGTCAACAGCGATTGACCTGACCGCCGCGCAGTGCGCGGCTGGCGGGGGAAGATGAGTGTTTTTGAGCAGCTATTATCGACGGGAACAAGCGGAAACAGGTAGGTTACATGAAGTCCTCGATCCCGGACTGTTTGTTCTTGTCGTTCTCGAAGATGCTCTCGAGCGACCGCTCCAAGACCTCTAACCGCTGTTTCGTGTAGTCACGACAGTCGTACTCCTCGGCGACCTGAATCGCGGTCTGCATGTACTTGTTGACCGAGCCTTTGTGGACGGTGAGGTTGACGCGGCCACCACACTCGCGACAGTCGCCGGTCAGGGGCATCCGGCGGAACTTCTCGCCGCAGTCGAGACACCGGGTCTCCTGACGTGAGAAGGCCCGGAGGTTCCCGATCAAGTCCGGCAGAAAGTGGTACTCGATGACCCGCTCGGCGACGTCGGTTTCGTCGACCGCAACGAGTTTCCGCGAGAGCTCGAGCTGGGCGTCCATCTTGTCCATCATCGAGCCCAGCGTCTTGTACGCCGAGAGGTCGGGCCCCATCGCGATGTCGGTGGTGTCGTGGGTGTGTTCGAAACCGGTGTACTCGGTATCGGTCCCCAGCGTATCCTCGGCGATCTCGACGTCGACGTCCTCGGGGTCGGCCTGCTCGCGGGTCGCGAGGTAGAACTCACGAGGGTACTGGGAGACGACGTCCATGTTGTGGGCCTCGTCGTCGATCTCGGAGGGGTCGATCCGCGAGGACATGACCAGCGGGGCGTCCATCTTCCCCCCGCGCTGGTCGGGCAGAAAAGACTTACTGAAGTTGAGCAATCCGTCGAGAAGCAGCATCACGCAATCTTCGTCACCGTCGCAGTTCCTTCGTTTTGCGGCGTGAAAGTACGGGTGCGCGTATCCGACCGCCGCACTCGTAAACCCGATCACACGTCCGACAGTTGCCGCCGACGTATGCGGTGCCATCCCGAAGACGAGTTCGCCCACGAGATCCTGGCGGTCCTCGAACTCGTAAAACGGCTCGAGGCCGTAGTACTGTGCCAAGAGGTCGTCGATGAAGTCGGCCGTCTGGAGCATGTGCTCGGCTGCACCGTTGGAGAGGACGATGTCCTGTACTTTGAGTTCGACCAGCTGGTCCTCGTGAGTGAGCGGTTCGCCGTGGATGTCCTCCTCGTAGCCAAGGGCCTGTAGCTGGCCGACATCGACATCGAGTTCGCTCGCCCGAACCGACGTGACCGGGAGGTCGGTCATGTCGTAGCGGACAGTGCCATCTTTGAACGCCGACACGTCGTGTTTCGCACGGAGGATCCCTTTCTCGATGGGTTCGGGAACCTTGTTCTGCGAGGAGAGTCCCTTGACGCCTTTCAGGATCTCGAAGGCGTTCTCGCGTTCGCCGACGGACTCGAGGGCGCTCCGGAACTCATCGTGAACGTCGATTTCGCGGGTTTCGACGCAGGTTCCCTCGCGCTCGCAGCGATCGCACTCGACGCGACCGGCGTCGTCGGGCTCGAGACGCTGGTCGCAGTCGGGACAGCGGTAGTCCGGCGTCGTCCGCTCGTTGCAGTCGGGACAGCGGTTCTTGAACGTCTCGGTGCCACAGGTCTCACAGCGCTGCCGACCGATCTGCAGTTCGACGACGCCGGGGGTATCGGACATCGTCTCGGCGTGGGTGGCGGCGTCGGCGACGTTGCGCTGCGTGCCGCCGGCCTCGCCGATGGGAAAGAGCGTATGAACGGCAGGGCTCAGATCCCTGCTCTCCGACTTCTCGGGACGGCCCATCCGGTTGCCGATCCGGGTCGGCGCACGCTCACGGACCTGGAACGGCGCGATCTCGTTGACCGCCTCGATGGCGTTGTCGCCGTCGGCCTCGTGCCCCCACGTCCGCGCGCGTTCGGAGAGGTCGTCGGCCGACCAGGTGCGCTCGAGTTCGATACTCGGGTCTTCCTCTTGGCCATCAGGTTCGAGAGCCGCACCGTCGGCGACGGTCTGACGAGGTTCACAGCCGACCGTCCGGACGAACGGCCGCCAGTCGTCGACCTCAATGTAGCCTTCACTCTCGCGCTGGCGGTGTTCGATGACGATCGTCTCGAGCGCGTCGCGGACGGGCTCAGTATAGTCGAGGACGAGCGTGTCGTCTTCGACTTGTCCTGCGGCAACCGCCTCGGCGAGCGTACAGAAGGCATCGACCGACAGGTCGTGCCAGAGATAGGTGTACTCGGGATGGAGGGGCGCGTCGTACGCCGTGGCCCACTCGAGGGCCTCCTCGGGGTCGGGGAACTCGAGGTCGATCCGGGGGTCGTCCTCGAAGGCCTGGACGTCCGCGCCGGCAGCCTCGAGATCCTGGACCCACCACTCGTAGGTGTAGGCGGCGGGCGCGAGCGGGTGGTTGTTCTCGACGAACTCGCCGTAGTTGACGAGATACTCGCCGAGATCGAGGATCTTCTCGACGCCGTTTCTGATCTCGAGGGCGTCCGCAGGGTCGTCGATCCGCCGGACGTCGCCGTTGGCCAGTTTGACGGTCGGCCCCTCGATGGAGTCGACGGGGACGACGCCGGCGGCCTTGCCGGGGCGTTCGGTCTTGATCTGGGTCCCCGTTGCGAGGAAGTCGTCGACGAGATGCATCGCCGCAGGGTGGACGCCAGCGGTCGCAAAGCCGTGGTTGCGCGCGCGGCCGTAGCGCAGCCGGAAGCCCCCCTCGGCGCAGGGATGAGAGAAGACCGGCCGGCCGGCGATCAGGTCCCGGAGGAACTTCGTCGACTCCTCGACGCGCGGCGGTCCCTCGGGACCGTCAGCGGCGTCTTGGTCGTCGTCCTCGGCGTCGCCACCAGCGGCTTCGTCTTCCCCGTCACCGTCTCCCTCGTCATCCGCGTCCGCGTCGCTCTCCTCGTCCGCCGCATCGTCGTAGTAGGTGCCGTCGATGAGATCCTGGAGCCACGGCCAGTCGACCTCATCCAGGTTCCGGGTGTAGCGCTGGATCTTCGGTGCTTTGAGCGCGATCCCCTCGGCGAGCACCAGACACATCCCACCGCGGGCGCTGTTGGTGTCGACCCGCTCGAGATCGCGAAAGCCCGAGACCTCCTCGTCGCCGGTGGCCTCCCCGTCGAGCATGATCGGCATGTGCTCGGCGATGAACTTCGTCTCCTTGTCCTTGGGCGTGTACTGGAGGCCGGTCTCCTTGTCGTACAGCGAGATCTCCTCGGCGTAGCGCTCGATCTCCTCGTCACGAGCCTTGTACCCCTCGATTCCCACGAGCGCGCGGGTGTAGTCGGCGACGAGTACCGACAGCGCCTGTGCAGTCCCGCCCGCCGAGCGGATCGGACCGGCGTAGTAGACGTTGACGAACTCGGTGCCGTCGTCGTTCTGGATGATTTCGACCTTGTCGATCCCCTCGATCGGTGCGGCGACGACCCCCTCGGTCAGCAGGGCAACTGCCGTGCGGACCGCCCCCTCGACCTTGCCGGCTTTCGACTCGTAGTCACCGACGCGGCCCTCGGCGAAGTCCTCCGCGAGCTCGAGGGCTGCTTCCTCCCTGCTCATCTGACCTTCGAGTTCGCGGACCCGTTCGGCGACGCCGTCGATACCCAGAATGTTCTCGACGCGATCGGCCATGTCGCGTGCGGTCGGGATCTCGACTTCGGGTTCCGGATCGCCGCCCCGTTGCTTGGCCCGCTCGGCCACGTCGAACGCGTCGTCTAACTGGGACTCGAGCCGTTCGAAGTAGCGTTCGTCTTCCGCCCGCATGTCAGAGCCAGAGGTCGAGGTCGGTCGTCTCGTCGTGGTCGCGCTCGAGTGGCTCCTCGAAGACGCGCAGGTGGACCTCGCCGGCCCAGACCGTCGCTTCGTTCAGATGGCCGGCGACCGCGTTGCCATCGGGCCCCGAGAGGACGACGTGGGTATGGGCAAACCGGTCGCCATCTAAGAGCGAGACGTTGCCGACACAGCTCGCGACCTCGAGGGGCTCGTCGAATTCGATCGGTTCGTACGCACACTCGTCCTGATCATAGAACCACAGTTCAGCGTCCTGGACCGCGCCGAGTGCGGTAAACCAGGCGGCATCGGCGTCGACCGCGTCGGCGAGGGACTCGATCTCGGCCCGCCAGTCGGCACCCGTCTCGAGGCGGGCGACGTACTCGTCGGTCGTCTCGACGGCGCGATAGTTCATACAGCTACTGTGTTGGCCGGCAGAAAAAGCCCACCGGTCGCAACGCATGGAACTCGTGTGGACTGATATATGGACAGGACGCGCTCACAGCGAGTGGCGGGGTAAGATCAACAGTGTCAGGCGTCTCCGCGATCCCTCGAGCGGATCCGATCGGTCGCCCCGAGCGAGAGCCGCAGGAAGATCGGGACCGTAACGACGGCGATAGTGATCTCGAGGCCACCGACGACGAGAAAGGCGACGTCGTAGCCGTAGCGGCCGGCGACAGTGCCACCGAGGAGGAAGCCGCCGAGGAAGCCGAGGCTGCCGGCGAGATTGAACCCGGCCATGGCGAGGCCGCGCTCGCTCTCGTCGGCCAGATCGGAGACCAGCGCCATCGTCGCGGGGGCGACTAACGCGCCGAGGACGCCGACGGCGATCATCGCGATCGCGGCGGTCGGGACCGACGGCGCAGCGCCGACGGCGATGATGCCGACGCCGTAACACAGCGAGCCGACGACGATCGGAATCGTCCGCCCGATCCGATCCGAGAGCGCACCCATGGGATACTGCAGGAGAGCGAAGGGTGCGAAAAAGCACGCCAACATGAGCCCGGTCAGTCCGGCGTCGAGGCCGAACTGCTGTTGGAAGTACAGCGTCCCCACGAGCGCGAAGAAGCCGGCCGTGAGCCGGTCGACGAACCCGAAGGCGAATGGGACGGAAAGCGTCGGCTGCCGGCGAATCCCGTCGACGAGCGCGCGAGCGGTCCGGCGCGTGTCGGGCGTCCGGTCATCGACGCTCGAGACGGCGAGGCTCACGCAGACGAGCAAGCCGGCGGCGACGACCAGCGGCGCGCGCGGATCGAGCTCGGTCAGTTGGCCGCCGATCGGCGCGCCAAGTGCAGCCCCGGAACCGATGGCGATCCCGGCCGCGCCCATGTTCCGGCCGTGACCGCCTTCCAGATCCATCAGCATGGTCATCGTCAGCGAGAACGCCCCGACGGTCATCGCCCCCTGGAAGACGCGAAGGGCGAGCACGCCCGCGAAGGGGATCGAGCCCAGCGTGGGGACGGCGGCGAGGGCAGCGTAGCCGACCGCGCCGGCGATTGCACCGGCGACGATAAACGGCGTCCGCCGACCAGTCGTATCGCTTACGATCCCCCAGACGCCGACGAACGCGACGTAGGCGGCGAACTCGGCGATCAGAAACCACATGCTCGCGTCGAGCGCGCTCGCGGCAAAAGCCGAGGTCGTCTCGTCGGCCCCGAGCGTCGCGACGAGCGTCGACACGCCCGGATAGAGCAATAGCTGCGAGAACAACACCGCGAAGACGAGGACAGCGAGGACGACCCGATCGCGGTCACTCGAGTGCACGGGCAGCCGTTGGTGCTACGATCCTATGAAGCGTCCGTTCTGGATCAGACTGTCGTCGCGTCGACCGTCGGCCGCCGCAGTGTGACCGACGTTACGGCCGAATGTAGGCGTAACCCTCGCTCTGCAGGCGTGTGAGTTCCCCACCGCCGGAGGGGACGGTTTCGACGCCATCGACGAGATCCGACTCTGCGAGATCCTTCAGGTCGAGGGTGTTACTGCAGGCTTTGACGGCGATCCCTGTCTCGAGCAGCGATTCGACCATGTCGCTGCCGTCTCCGCCGGCCGTCAGCGGCTCGATCCCGTCGGCCTGTGCGACGATCGCGATGTCGTCGGTTTCGACCGAGTCGTCTTCCGAGAGGTTCTCGGCGATAGTGAGCGCTGTCTGTTGCTGCTGTGGATCGTCAGCGATGAGGTGGAAAACGGTCTGCACACGTCGACGACCGGTCCGTCTCGCAATAGGGGTTGAGCCTGCAGACGAAACGGCTCACGGAACGACGGCAGTCGGCAGATGTGTGCTGTTCTCTAGCCTGCTGTTTTTGCCGTTACTGCGACGCATATGTGGATGGAGCAGTATGCATACTAAACATGAGCGACGACGCGAGCGACGGGCACGAGGCCGACTCCGACGCCGAGCGTGGCGGGCGCGGGCTCGGCACGCGCAGCGTCCACGCCGGCCAATCTCCCGACCCGGCGACCGGCGCGAGAGCACCACCGATCTATCAGACCACCTCCTACGTCTTCGAGGACGCCGACACCGCCGCCGACCGCTACGCCCTCGAGGACGACGGCTACATCTACTCTCGGATCGCCAATCCGACGGTCACCGTTCTCGAGGATCGCCTCGCTGCACTCGAGGGCGGCGCGGGCGCGGTCGCGACGGGCAGCGGCATGGCCGCACTCGATTCTGCCGTGCTGATCCTCGCCGAGGCGGGCGACAACGTAGTTTGTTCGACCGACACGTACGGCGGGACGTCAACCTACTTCTCGAAGACGGCCACACGGCGGAACATCGAGCCGAAATTCGTTCCCACCCTCGAGTACGACGCCTACGAGGAGGCCATCGACGAGGACACCGCCTTCGTCCACGTCGAGACGATCGGCAATCCCTCGCTCGTGACGCCGGACTTCGAGCGCGTCGCCGAGATCGCCCACGACAACGGCGTGCCACTGGTCGTCGACAACACCTTCGCGACGCCAGCGCTGTGTCGACCCTTAGAGTACGGAGCAGACGTCGTCTGGGAATCGACGACGAAGTGGCTCCACGGCTCGGGAACGACCGTCGGCGGTGTCCTCGTCGACGGTGGCTCGTTCCCATGGGGCGAGCACGGTTACGACGAAATCGCCGGCCAGAACCACGCCTACCACGACACCGACTTCTCGCGAGACTTCTCGGAGGCACCCTTCGCTGCCACTGCCCGATTCCGCTCGCTGCGCAGCCTCGGCAACCAGCAGTCACCGTTCGACGCCTGGCAGACCTTACAGGGACTGGAATCGATGCCGCTGCGCGTCGACAAACACTGCGAGAACGCCGCCATCGTCGCGGAGTATCTCGACGACCACGAGGACGTCGCCTGGGTCACCCACCCCGGTCTCGAGTCCCATCCGACCCACGACAACGCCTCGCGGTATCTCGAGGACTTCGGCGGGATGGTTGCCTTTGGGCTCGAAGAGGGGTTCGAGGCGGGCAAGACCTTCTGCGAGGAGGTCGAGTTAGCCTCCTTCCTCGCGAATATCGGCGACGCGAAGACGCTGGTGATCCATCCCGCGAGCACGACGCACGGCCAGCTCTCGCCCGAGGAGCGAGCAGAGGCCGGCGTCACCGAAGACCTGATCCGGCTGTCGGTCGGCATCGAGGACCCCGAAGATATTCTCGCCGACCTCGAGCAGGCGATCGAAGCTGCGACACGAGCCTGTCGATCGGACGGTGAGACGCGATGACGACGAAGGACACGATCGATCTCGGCGAGTTCCAGTTCGAGTGCGGGGAGTCGATCCCCAGTCTCGAGGTCGCCTACGAGACCTACGGCGACTTTACCGGCGACAACGCGGTGTTGATCTGTCACGCGCTGACCGGCAGCGCCCACGTCGCCCGCCGGCCGGACGCCGGCGACGAGACCGCAGGTCAGGCCCGCGCCTGGTGGGGCGACGTCGTCGGGCCCGGGAAAGCCATCGACACCAGCGAGTACTACGTGATCTGTGCGAACACGCCCGGGTCGTGTTACGGAACGACCGGCCCCGCAAGCGAAAATCCGGAGACGGGCGAGCCCTACGGCACCGACTTCCCGCCAGTCACGATCGGTGACTGGACCCGCGCCCAGCGACAACTGCTGGACGAACTCGGGATCGGCCGGCTCCACGCCGTCGTCGGCGGTAGCGTCGGCGGCATGAACGTTCTCGACTGGCTGCGGCGGTATCCCGACGATGTCGAACGGGCCGGCGCGGTCGCCACCGCCGCCAAACTCGACCCACAGTGTCTCGCGCTCGATACCGTCGCCCGGCGGGCGATCACTAGCGATCCCAACTGGAACGGCGGTCACTACTACGGCGGCCCCGAGCCCGAAGAGGGACTGGCGCGCGCCCGCCAAATCGGGCACATCATGTACCTCTCGAAGGCCTCGATGGGTCGAAAGTTCGGCCGCCGATCGGCAGGTCGGGAGACGGTTCGTGAGGAGCCGCCGGACCCCGCGGCCGCCTTCTTCCCCTACCGGGAGGTCGAGTCCTATCTGGACTATCAGGCCGACAAATTCACCGATCGGTTCGACGCCAACAGCTACCTCTACATGACGCGCGCGATGGACGACTTCGATCTCTCGGCGGGCTACGAGTCCGATGCCGACGCGCTGGCGGCCTTCGAGGGCGAACTTCTCGTGCTGTCGTTTACCGGCGACTGGCACTTCACCGTCGAACAGGCCGAGTCACTCTCCGAGTCGGCACGCGAGGCCGACGTCGACGTCGCCCACCACGTGATCGAGTCTGACCACGGCCACGATGCCTTCCTCGTCGAACCCGAGACCGTCGGCCCGCCGCTATCGGATCTGCTCGAGGACGGCCTCGGCGGCAGCTCGATCACTGACACGGCACCGGAACAACCCGACGAGACCGGAGAGTTCGCACCGGTTCACACGAGTCTGTTTTCGAGGTAATCGGATCTCGAGGTCCCGCGGCGCTGGCGCCAGAATCTATGCTGTTGTCCGACGGTTAGTCAAGCAACGCCGAGTCATACGGTCTGCTGTCACTGTTTACCGGTGGGACCGCAGGAGGTCGCGGTCCCATCGGCAATGACTTACAGCAGACCGTATCAGCCACGATCGAAGAAAGAGAGTCAGCGGCCGTTGCCCTGCCCATAGGCGTGCGAGGAACTGTGATCGAATGGGACGTACTGTTCAGTGGTCGACCGACCGGAGCGGCGACGGTCAATCCAGTACTGCAGATCAGCGACGAACAACGCGAGGTTTTCGCGAGCGAGCAACTTCATCGAGACACCCTGTGGTGAACGGAACAGTGCGATCAACGACCACATCGTCCCGGCCGCAAGCGCACCAACGGCCGAAAAGCTCATTCCCAGCGTAAAAAACGTCGTCGCGTACACGAACCCGATGCCCATCGACGGAAGGCTCGTTCCGAGCGGAACACGCGCGCTCGAGTCACGCAGCGTCGGCGCGAGAAAGACGATCGAGAGACTGCTCCCAAGCATGAATACGAGGTCTTGCCACATCATCATAACTGCTTACTCAGTTGTGAGTTAAAAATCTCTCGGTCGAGAAATGGGCAGTTAGCACTGATAGTCAGCGATCACTGACGAAGCGACAGAAACGGTGAGTAGAACGGGAAGCGACGACGGAAACCACATCGATCCATCGTCACGGGACCACAACAGGCTATTACGTGGCCTAAATTCGGATTAGTCTCGAGCGATCACGGCTCCGCGAGGACGGTCTCCTCGACCAGCGTCTCGCGGGCCTCGTCCATCGACGTGACGACGACGTCACAGTGGGGTTCGACCGCCGGTTTGGGTTCGAAGCCGATCGCGAGGCCGGCAACCTTGAGCATCGGCAGGTCGTTCGCGCCGTCGCCGACCGCCACGGTCTCGTCGAGGTCGACACCGACATCGTCGGCGAGGTCCTCGAGCGCGTCGTCTTTGGTGCCCTCGATCAGCGGTCCCTCGACGTCGCCGGTGAGTTCGTCGCCGTTCATCGGCAGGCGGTTCGAGACGATGTGGTCGACGGAGACGTCTTCGCGCTCGAGGGCGGCGGCAACGCCGCGTTCGAATCCGCCGGTGAGGATCGCGGTCGTGACACCGGCGTCGTTGAGTTCCTCGATGAGGTCGGCCGCACCCTCGCGGAGGACGACCTCGTCGAAGGCGGCCTCGGCCTCGGCCTTGGAGAGGCCCTCGAGCAGGGACGCACGCGAGCGCAGACTCTCCGCGTAGCCGATCTCGTCGTTCATCGCGCGCTCGGTGATCTCTTCCATATCGTCGGCGACACCACAGCGGTCACCGAGCAGAACGGTCATTTCGGAGTCGGAAAGCGTTCCGTCGAAGTCGAAAGCGACGACTGTCATTGCTCGCCGCTTGTGGGTCCCCGGATAAACCAGTTCAGGTTTCGGCTCGCGATCGTGACCGACTACTCCTCGCCGTCGACTGGCGTCTTGACGATCGTCACCGGCCGTGTGGCCAACCGCGCGACGCGGTCGGTGACGCTGCCCAGCAGCTGGCGGTACTCGCCGGACCGTTCTTTCGAGCCCATCACGAGCAGGTCGACATCCGCCTCGTCGGCGTAGTCGAGGATCTGTTCGTGGGGCGCGCCGTGTCTGACGACCGTCGTCGTCTCGATCCCCGCTTCGTCGGCCGCCTCGGCAGCCGACTCGAGGGCGTCGTCGCCGACCTGCTCGAGAGCGGACTCTAACCCTTCGAATTCGTGGACGTACTCGTCGCCGCTGTAGGAACTATAGACATCACTGTCGACGACGTACAACAGGTGAAGGTCGGCCCCAGTATGTTCGGCGACGGCGATGGCGTGGTCGATGGCGAGTTCGGTGCCTTCCTCGGCGTCGGTCGGAAGCAAGATATGTTCGTACATAGGTACCACTACACGAGCCACACCGAAAACCTTGAGCAGATAGTTCACGGCACGAAAAGCCCGAACAGAATCGACGGCTTCGATCGGGTATGCGGCGCATTCCGGTCCGCAGGCCGATATCGTAACGTTCTCGCCGCGCTACCGGGAACGCGTCCGACGTGTCCGTACAAGACGACCGTCAGCAGCCAGCGGTGATCGACCGATGACCGCGGCGACGCTCGAGGTCGTCGCGATCGCCTTAGTCCCGGCGGTCCTCTGGGGGTTCTCGCCGATCTTCGATAAACGGGGGATGGCCGCGGGCGGCGGTGCCGTGCAGGCGTCGCTGGTCGTCGTGCTCGTTGACTCGACGTGTTACTGGCTCGCCATCGCGGCTCTCGAAGGCCGGTCGGCCGTGACGGGGGTGACCGGCGAGACGCTGGCCGTCTTCGCGTTCGCGGGCGTGGTCGGCACCGCAGTCGGGCGGGTCACGATCTTCGTCGGCGTCGACAGAGTGGGCGCGAGTCTCAACAGCGCGATCCTCAGCGCGCGGCCGCTGTTCGCGACGCTGATCGCGCTGGTCGCGCTGGGCGAACCGCTCGGGCCCGTCACCGGCGTCGGGATCGTCGTCCTCGTCGCCGGGCTCGCGCTACTCGCGACCGCTCGTGGCGGCGACCTCGCGGGGTGGACCACCCGCGACCTGTGGTGGCCGATCGCCGCCGCGGCCACCTTTGCGGTCGCGAACGTCAGCCGCCGGTACGGCATGCTCGAGACGCCGGTGTCGGCTCTCGAGGCGGTCGCGATAAACGAGACGGCCGGGCTGGTCGCCCTGCTGGCGTACATCCTCGCCTGGGGCGGCCGTGACGCGCTCGCGAAACCGCGGGCGTCGTATCGCTACTTCGTGGGCAGCGGCCTGCTGACGACCGTCGCGATGCTCGCGTTGATGACCGCGCTCGGTCTCGAGGGTGGGCGGATCGCCGTCGTCGACCCGCTGGTCGCGACCGCGCCGCTGTTTACCCTGCTGTTTGCCGCCGTCTTCCTCCGAGACGTCGAGCGAGTAACGAAAGGCGTCGTCGGTGGCGCAGCGTTGATCGTGATCGGCGCTGCGCTGATTACGATCTAAAACAGCGGTATGTTTTGCCGGCCACGCGCACAACGGAAGGGTTTACGTGCTCCGCACGGTTTTCTCGCACATGAAGGTTCTCGTCACGGATCCGATCGCGGATGCGGGTCTGGACGTACTCAGAGACGCCGGCCACGAGGTCGAAACAGGCTACGAACTCGAGGGAGACGACCTCCTCGAGGCAGTCTCGGACGCACACGGGCTCATCGTTCGCTCCGGGACCGAAGTCACGGACGAGGTCCTCGCGGCCGCTGAAGAACTGGTTATCGTCGGCCGAGCGGGTATCGGCGTCGACAACATCGACATCGACGCCGCCACGGACGAAGGTGTCATCGTCGCCAACGCCCCCGAGGGCAACGTTCGCGCAGCCGCCGAGCACACCGTCGCGATGACGTTCGCGGCCGCTCGCTCGATCCCGCAGGCACACATCCGCCTGAAAAACGGCGAGTGGGCCAAAAGCGACTACCTCGGGACCGAACTCAACGGCAAGACCCTGGGTGTCGTCGGCCTCGGCCGCGTCGGCCAGGAGGTCGCCAAGAAACTCGACTCGCTCGGCATGGACATCGTCGCCTTCGACCCCTACATCTCCGAGGAGCGCGCCGAGCGCCTCGGTGCCGAACTCGTCGACTTCGAGCCGTGTCTCGAGCGCGCCGACTTCCTGACGATCCACACGCCGCTGACCCCCGAGACGGAGGGCATGATCGGCGAAGAGGAACTCGACCTCCTCGAGGGCGACTACATCGTCAACGTCGGCCGCGGCGGCATCATTCAGGAGGACGCGCTCGCCGCCAAAGTCGAAGACGGCACGGTCGCCGGCGCGGCGCTGGACGTCTTCGCCGAGGAGCCCCTGTCTGCGGACTCGCCGCTGCTCGAGCACGACGACATCATCGTCACGCCCCACCTCGGCGCGTCGACGGAGGCCGCCCAGGAGAACGTCGCGACCTCCACCGCCGAGCAGATCAACGCCGCGATCGCCGGCGAACCGGTCGCCAACGCCCTGAACGCCCCCTCGATCGACGAGAGTGCGTTCCCCCGCGTCGAACCCTACATCGACCTCGCTGAAACCGCCGGCAAGGTCGCCGCCCAACTGCTCGAGGGCCGTATCGAGGACGTCGAAGTCGTCTACGAGGGCGAAATCGCCGACGAAGACGTCGAGTTTGTCACCGCGAGCGCGCTCAAGGGCGTCTTCGAACCGCTCGAGTGGCAGGTCAACGCAGTCAACGCGCCCCAGATCGCCGAAGATCGCGGCGTCGACGTCACCGAGTCCAAGACCCGACAGGCCGAGGACTTCCAGAGCCTGATCTCCGTGACCGTCAGCAACGACGACGATCAGGTCTCGGTTGACGGCACCCTCTTTGCGGGTGACGACCCACGTATCGTCCGCATCGACGGCTACCGCGTCGACGCAATCCCCCACGGCCGGATGGTCATCACGCGTAACACCGACGAACCCGGCGTCATCGGCCTCATCGGCTCCGTCATGGGCAAACACGACGTCAACATCGCCGGCATGTTCAACGCCCGCGAGACCATCGGCGGCGAGGCACTGACCGTCTACAACGTCGACAGCGAAGTTCCCGCGGACGCGAAAGCGGAACTCGAGGACGACGAGCGTGTCATCGGCGTCAGCGACATCACGCTGAACGGCCAGAACTAACCGCGAGAGCGAGACGACGACCGCGACGCACGCGCTATTTTTCGCCGCTCGCGCTCCCGGCGGCAAAAGACCTATCGCTTGGACGAACAACGTCTCGAGTATGGACGACGACGTTGCGGTCGATTTCGGCGAGGACGGCCTCGTCCCCGCCGTGGCACAGGACGCCGACACCGGTGAGGTACTCATGCTCGCATACGTCTCGCCGGAGGCCTTAGCGCGAACCCGCGAGACTGGCCGCGCTCACTACTACTCGCGAAGCCGCGAGGAGCTGTGGGAAAAAGGAGCGACGAGCGGCCACGTGCAAGACGTTCAGGAGATTCGCGTCGACTGCGACGCCGACACCCTCCTCTATCTGGTCGACCAGGAAGGCGGCGCGTGTCACACCGGCCACCGGTCGTGTTTCTACCGGACGGTCGAAGGCGAGAACGTCGGCGAACGAGTGTTTGATCCGGACGCCGTCTACGAATAACCGATGAGCGAGCGCGTCCCGCCCTCTGACGCCCGCTCCGACGCCGCCGGCAGTCGCGACGACGGTCCGACATCACTCGAGGCGCTCGAGGCCGCCCGCGACCGCCTCGAGACGATCGACGCGCGGATCGCAGATCACGACGAGGACACCGTCGAGCAAGTCGCCACCGCCTATCGGACCGCGACCGACCTGCTCGAGGATTACGTCGACCGCGCGACCGGGACCGGCAAGGAGAATTTTCAGGCATATATTGAACTCGAGGGGAAATTCGACGGCCTCGTCTCCGGACTCGACGAGGACCTCCCCGAGTACGAGTCCTTCGAGGACGCCCTCGAGGCGATCGACAAACGCCGGCTCAGCGAGGCCGACTTTGAGCGAGCGCGCGACGCCCTCGAGCCGGCGGCCACGTACGCGGACATGCTCGACGAACGCGAGGCCGCCCGCGAAGCGCTGGCGGAGGCCCGCAAAGCCGCGAACAAACGGCTGCGGACGATCGGCGACGAGATCGACGCACGCGAGCGGCTGCTCGAGCTCGCGGACGCCGACCTCGACGCCCCGGTCGAGCGACTACGCGAGCCGATCGAACGCTACAACGAAGCGATCCGCGAGGCATTTCGAGCGTATCGCCTCGAGACGAGCGCTCGCGAGGTGTTCGACCTGCTCGAGCGAAGCCAGTGGTATCCGTTCGTGACCTACGAGCGACCGCCCGAGGACCTGGCAGCGTACGTCCGCGAGAACGCGGCCGGCGAGTACACCATCCCCGAGTTGCTCGAGTACGCCGACTACTCCCGCTCGAAACTGTCCCATTACGTCGACAGTGCCGACGAACTCAAACGCAACGTTGCGACCCAGCAGACGTACCTCGAGGGGATCGACGCCGAGCCGCTGACGATCGACTGGCCGCCCGAGCCTGCGGGTGCCCTGCGAGCCCGGACGCGGGAGTATCAGCCGTTCGTCGCGCGGGTCGCCGACGAGGACGTCGTCGCAGCGTTACGTGAGGTGCGGCTGCTCGCGGCCGATCCCGACTACGACCGCTTACAGACCGCAGCCCGGGCTGTCGACCGGCTCACGCCCGCCGAACGCGAGCGGCTGGCCGATGGCCGCGTCGCCGAGGAACTGGAGAGGTTGCGGACCGAACGGGAGCGACTCGAGGACGCACTCGCTGTCGACGATCCGGTCTGACGGTTGCCGGCGGTCGCGGTTAGCGGGGGAGATGACCGTCGTGGGAGCCGCTCCCGCTCATAAACGGCATGGTATATATGCCGCTGGACCGTTCGCACGACTATGCGAACGACGCGGCGGTCAACGCTCATTGCGCTCGGTGGAACGATCACGCTGTCTACCACGGCCGGCTGTCTCGGCGGCTTTGGTGGTTCTGACGTCGACTTCCCGCGTCCTGCACTGGGACCGACCGATGCCGCCGTCACCGTCGACGTCTTCGAGGACTACGCCTGCCCCCACTGCGCGACGTTCATCGAATCCGTCTTTCCGCAGATCAGGTCGACCTACGTCGAGCCGGGTGACGTCCGCTATCGCTATTTCGACTATCCGATCCCCGTCGACCAACAGTGGTCGTGGCGCGCCGCGTCGGCCGCCCGCGCAGTGCAAGACGAAACCGACGTCGAGACGTTCTTTTCGTTCGCCAAGGGCATCTACGAGCAGCAGTCCAGACTCGGCGAGGACGGCTATCAACTCCTCCGCGAACTCGCCGCCGACCACGACGTCGACGGCGAGGCAATCGTGACGGCGGCCGAAGAGGAGTCGTACCGAGACGTCGTCAAGGCAGACCAACAGACAGGCGACGACCGCGGCGTCCCTGGAACGCCGGCCGTCTTCGTCGACGGCGACCTCGTCGAGGGCTACGACTGGGATATCGTCAGCGCCGCGATCGACGCGCAACTCGAGTGAGCAGTCGGCCGCCGAACAGGTAGTTTATACGGCGGAAAACCAGTCAGATATCATGGACGATTCAGGGCCGGGACGACGGGACGTCCTCATCGCAACGTCGGGAGTTCTCACGCTTGCAGGCTGTACGAACAGCGCGGCCGTTGAATCTGGGTACGGAACGGCGTACGGAGACGCATACGGAAGTGAGTGAACATGGTCGATCACACACCGCGTCTCGGACTGGGGACGTACGAGCAGGGCGAACAGTGGAACCACACCGACGCAGTCGAGGCGATCGACGCACGCGCGATCGTCCACGGGCCGATCAGCGAGCGACCGGCAACCGGCGAGTACGACGACGAACTGTACCACGCGACCGATCAGGGAATCACCTGGCGCTGGGACACCGGGAGCGACGACTGGGTATACTTCAGCGGTCGCGGAAGTGACGAGCAGCCAGTTCCGGGAACGAGCCACTTCGAGGCAGTCCAGTCCACTCACGCTCGCACCGAAAAGACCCCCGTGTGGAACGTCGAGGCCCACGGCATCGAAGGCGACGGGACGACCGAAGTCGGCCAGGCGGTCCACGACCTCCTCGAGACCGTCGCCGCGGCCGGTGGCGGGATCGTGTACTTCCCGCCCGGGAGGTATCCCCTCGAGCGGACGCCGCTGGTGGGCGACGACACGATCGTGCTGGGTGCAGGCCGTTCGACCGTCCTGACGGGGCCACGCCCTGCCGGTGAGGAAGGGCGGGCGCTGCTCTCGAACAGGGGCTACGACGAGCCGGGATACGACGGTGCATCGAACTGGGGCGTCTGCAACGTCCGGATCGATTCGCCGGAATCGACGGGAATCATGCCCGCCCACGCGGCAAACGTCCGGCTGGAGCGGATCTACGGCGACCGCATCCACTACCACCACATCGACGTCGTCTCGTCGAAAAACGTCGTCATCGACGGCTACTGGGCAACCCGCGGCGGCGAGGGTGGGTCAGATGCGCCGGTGCAGTTCGACAGTCAACAGCCGGATACGAGCTGGAACAGCGTCTGGGACGGCAGCACCGACGCGCTCGTCGCGGACGACGGGACGCCGACCAGAGACTGTACCCTCACGAACTTCGAGATCGACCCGGCGAACGACCCCGACTACGGCGTCCACCTTCACCGCGGGACGAACGAGGGGATCACCATCACGGACGGCCAGATCACCGGCTGTGGGTATACGGCGATCAGAGCCGATTCGGACGAGCAGATCGTGGATCTGACGATCGACCGCGTCTCGTGTCTCGAGAACGCACGCGGGATTACCCTGGGCCACGTCGCGGACGGCCGCCGGGAGTTGACGATCAGCAACGTCACGATCAGAACCGAGGACAGCGACATCGCTGGCGGCTCGGGGCTGTACGCCGCCGGTTTCGACGGCGCTGCGATCTCCAACGTCACCGTCGACGGGCCGTTTACGAACGCGATCATCTTCGACGACATGGCCGACCTGAAGCTCAGCGGCGTGACCGCGACTGGCGCGGATCATCAGTCGTTCCGATTCAGGGAGAACGTCGACGCAACGCTCACGACCGCTCGCGCGGCCGACTGTGGCACTGCAGGGGTCTACGTGGGCCCCGACAGTCGCGTCGCTTACGGCGGTGTCACGTTCGACGATGTCGGAGACCGAGTCGTCGTCGACGGCGAACTTCGGGAATGGGCCTCGTCCTGATCGGGGAGTCAAACTCGAGGGGGCGAGCGACAGAACCCAGCCTAGGCGTCGGCTTTCGCAGCGGTCAGCGCCTCGTACATATCGTCGACGAGGGCCTCGGCGCGGTCGCCGTCGCGGGCTTCGGCGTAGACCCGGACGAGCGGTTCGGTGCCGGAAGGACGGGCGAGCACCCACGCGTCGCCGTAATCGAGCCGGTAGCCGTCGCGGGTGTTGAGGTCGGCGTCGGCGGCGTTGGCCTGGTTGGCCGCCGCATCGAGCATCGCGTCGCGTTCGGCCGTCGACTCGTATTCGACGTTGCGTCGCACGTTAACGTAGCCGTCGTAGGGCGCGACGAGTTCGCTGACCGACTGCTCGGCAACTAACTCGAGGAAGCGCGCGGCCGTGTACGCCCCGTCCCGTGAGAGCCGATAGTCGGGGAAGAAGATCCCGCCATTGCCCTCGCCCGCGATCGGCACGTGTCTGCCGTTTGCCTCGAGTTCCTGAATGCGGGTGATGATGTTCGTCGAGCCGATCGGGGTAAGCTCGAGTTCGGCGCCGACGTCGTCGACCACGTCGACGAGTCGCTGGGAGACGTTGACCGCCGAGACGGCCGTGTCGCCGGCCTCGAGTTCGGCGGCCGCGAGTGCGGCAAGGGTCGCGTCGCCCTCGACGTACTCGCCGGCTTCGTCGAAAAAGATCGCGCGGTCGGCGTCGCCGTCGTGGGCGATGCCGACGTCGGCGTCGGTCGCACGGACGAGGCGACCCAGATCGGTGAGGTTGTCGGGGACGGGTTCGGGATCACGGCCGGGGAAGTGGCCGTCGGGCTGGCCGTTGACGGTGACGACGCGACAGCCCAGTTTTCGGAAGAACTCGGGGCTGGTCAGCGAGCCCGCGCCGTGGCCCGGATCGAGTGCAACGGTGAGGTCAGCGTCGGCGATCGTCTCTCTGTCGGTGGCTGCGAGGAGTTCGTCGACGTACGCCCGGCCGACGCCGTCGATCTCGCGGACCCGTCCCGTCTCGTCCCACGGGGCAACGCTGAAGGATTCAGCGAGCAGCGTCTCTTCGATTTCCTCGAGTGCGGCGACCGAGAGTTCGACGCCGTCGGGCCCGACGAGTTTGACGCCGTTGTACTTGGGCGGGTTGTGCGAGGCCGTGATAACCACGACCGGCACCCCTTCGCGTTCGGCGTAGGCCTGTGCCCCCGGCGTGGGGACGATCCCGAGACGATCGACGTCAGCACCCGTACTCGCGAGCCCGCTTGCGGCCGCATCAGCCAGCATGCGCCCCGTATAGCGGGTGTCGCGGGCGATCGCGACCCGGTCCCCACCGTGGCCGTCACCCCAGGTCGTCCCCGCCGCTTTCGCGACGCGCAGGACGAACGCGGGCGTCAGCTCTTCGTTGGCGACGCCCCGCGTCCCACTCGATCCGAAGACTTGCATTACGCGTTAATCCGTGCGGACTCCCCAAAGGGATTCCGCAACGCGGCCTCTCGACCAAGGGCGGAACGTTTTCGGGCCATCCCTGTCACGTTCCTGTATGCAATCGATCGAGGAAAAACGCGTCTACGGCGATCGGCAAGGGGCGATCACGGCCTACGTCGCAAGCGCGATGGGTGTCGTTCGCGTCCGGGTCGCTGGCGACACCGTCGGCGAGTTTGGCCTCTGTGAACGCTGTGGCGCTCGAGATATCGCTGCCAGCTCCGACGCCATCGCCGTCGCGACGGCCGAGGATGTCCGCGTCCTCGCACTCGAGGAAGAATCCACGTCCGGCCGCGAGGGTGACGCGCCGGTCGTAGCCGACGACGAGTCGTTCGTCGAGACTGGCTTCGGCCCGGCAGTCGCCGTCGGCTTCGACGGCGACGACGTGCTTGCAGCCGGGCCGGACGGTCGCGTCGCGCGTCGCACAGCCGGGGCCGACGAGTGGACCACCCTCGCGGCCGACCTCGAGACGACGGTGCGCGCGATCGACGGCGACCTCGTCGCCACCGACGACGGCGTCTATCGGGTCGGCGACGACGGCCTCGCACACGCCGGCCTGTCGGACGCACGTGACGTCTCGGCCGACGGCATGCCCTTAGCCGCCACCGCGGATGGTCTCTACAAGCTCGGCAACGGCTGGATGCGCGTCCTCGAGGGTGCGTTCGAGACCGTCGCCGCCGATCCCCGCTCGGATCGGGGCGAGCTCGTCCGCGCCCACGCAATCGCCGCTGATGGCGTCTACGAGTTCGTCGCCGACAAGTGGCACGCGATCGACGGCTCGAGCGAGCACATCGTCGGGGTCGGCTACGGCGAGACGACCTACGCCGTCACGGACGAGGGGACCTTCCTCGCGTGGAGCGATGGCGAGTGGCGAACGCGAGCGCTGGGCGTTAGAGACGTTGCAGGCCTCGCCGTGCCGCCACGCGCGGGCCGCCAGTAATCCGACCGGACGCCACGGTTGGCCTGCGACGAGGAAGCCAGTCGTGTGACAGTACGGACGAGGCGGAGCCTACAAGAGTTAACTATACTGACTGTCACCGTTCGAGCAATGACCGATCTTTCACGCCAACGACTGCTGGCTGTGACCGGGACCGCCTGTACCGGCGCGGTCGCTGGGTGTATGGGAAGCGACGGAACCGAGGGCAACGGTGACGGCAGGTCCGACAGTGAAGCCGATGGGAACGACGGGAGCACGACGACCGACCCCGACGGGACACGTCTCGGCGACATCACCGTCGACAACCTCGACGATGCTGCCCACACGATCGACGTCATCGTCGAGTTCGACGGGACGATCGACGTGTGGGCGACGAAGAACCTCGCGGCCGGTGGCGGAGCGACCCTCGAGCGAGACTGGCCGTCCGGACGACAGCAGTTCCGCGTGATCGTGCGGAGAGATCAGGGCGAACCGGTCGAAGTGACCCCGGCCGACTGGAACGAGCCGTCGTGTCTGAACCTCTTCGTCCGGGTCGATCGGAATGGGGAACTGACGGTCCTGAGCAACACGAGCAGCGGCCCGTGCAGTGCCGACGACGCGAGTGGCGGCGGCACTGACGCGTAGCCGACAGCCACGGACGCGACGGATTCGGCACGCTCGAGCGCCGAGCGCGGATGAGAACGAAAGCTGGTTTAGCCCCCGGAGTGTGCCACCGACTATGATCGTCAGTGGATCCACGTCCCAGGCACTCGCCGCAGCGCTCGCTCGCGAACTCAAGGAACCGCTCGCCGCCGTCGAGTACGACCGGTTCCCCGACGGCGAACTGCTCGCCGCCGCCCCCGGCGTCGCCGACGCCGAACCCGATCGGGCAGTAATCGTCGCCTCGACCATCTCGAGCGACGCCCACCTTGAGGTCCTCCAGTTGCAGGATGCCGTCCGCGAGGCCGGCGTCGACGAGGTCGTCACCGTCCTGCCGTACATGGGCTATGGCCGGCAGGACAAGGCGTTCGAGCCGGGTCATCCCATCTCCGCGCGCGCGATGGCTCGTGCGATTTCGACCGGCGCAGACCGGGTGCTGACGGTCGATCCCCACGAGGAAGCGGTCTGTGAGTTCTTCGAGCCGACGGCGACGGCCGTCGACGCCGCGGGCCGACTGGCTGAGCCCTTACCCGACGACCTCGTGGATCCGGTCTTCCTCTCGCCTGACGCGGGCGCGATCGACCTCGCCGAGACGGTCTGCGACGCCTACGGCACGGGCGAGACCGACTATTTCGAGAAAGTACGTCACTCCGGCACCGAGGTCGAGATCACGCCGAGCGACGTCGACGTGGCCGACCGCGACGTCGTCGTCGTCGACGACATCATCGCGACGGGCTCGACGATGAGCGAAGCCGTCGGCGTCCTCCGTGAGCGATCCGTCGGCCGCGTTTACATCACCTGCGTCCATCCGCTACTGGCTCGCAACGCCGTCACGAAGCTCTCGCGGGCCGGCGTCGAAGCGATCTATGGCACCGATACCATCGAACGCGGCGTCAGTACCGTCTCGGTCGCACCGGCGCTCGCATCGTACCTGTAAGCAAACGGTTAAGTACTCGCCTACACGTGGCCTAGTCGTTAGCGTTTCGCACGATGCGGTGACAGTGCGAACTGCGGCAGCCAACTACGAAACGGTATCAGATGCACGGAATCGTCCACAAAACCCTCAAAGAGTACGTCGTCGACCGGACCGACGACGACACATGGAACACGATCGTCAACCGCGCCGGCCTCGAGCCGACGCTGTACCTTCCCGTCAGCTACTACGACGACGCCGAAATCGACGCCGTCCTCGAGACGCTGTCGTCGATGGCCACCCAGGACAGGCCCACGATCGAACGCAACGTCGGTCGAACGCTCGCTCCCGAACTGCTGTCGACGTTCAGCGCCCACGTCCGACGCGACTGGGACCTGTCTGAACTGTTCGCCGAACTCGAGACTGTCTACGGCGACATCGAAGACGCCACGGAGGAGGCATCACTGCCCGCTCTCTCCAGTGATCTCGAGTCGGATCACGCAGTCGTCACGTACGAGACCCATCGCGACACCCGTTACTGCAGCATGGCTCACGGGGTCCTCGAGGGCATCGTCGCTGCGTTCGACGGCAACGGGACCGTCACGGAAACGGCCTGCGTCGACGATGGAGCCGACGCGTGCCGGTTCCGCGTCGACTTCGAATAACGCCGGGCCGGAGCTCGCGTTCGCGGACACGGCCCGGCGCGCGTGCACTCGTTTTCATCCGTGGTCGTCTGCTGTTACGGTGTCCCGGTGCACCCGCAAGGCGGTCGCGGGCCCACCGGCACTAACTGACAGTCGTCCGTATCAGCGACGACGACCCAAAACCATGCCAGCGAGCAGCATCGCCACGGCGGCGAGCGCCGCCGGAACTCCGAAACCGGGTACCGGCTCGAGCGCCGCGGTCGGCCCGCTGTCGACGCGAGCGGTGACGATCCGGTCACCGACGGCGACCTCGTATCGGCCCGCGTCGTCGAACCGGAGTGTCGCCTCGACCGTCGTCGAGTCACCTGCCCGAAGCGCCACGGGCCGCTCGGCGACGACCCCCTCGGCGGTTCGGAACGCGAGGACGGCCGCTGCCGGGCGCTCACCGGTGGACTCGACCGTTGCGGTCACCGCCACCGGCTCGCCGGGCACGATGGTCTCCGACTCGAGACGGAGATCAGTGACGGTCACGCTCGCGGCCGAGCGGACGACGGCAGTCAGCCGCTCGGAGCCGACGCGAACCGTGTACTCGCCGGGTTCGGTAGGCGTCCACGAGAGGCGATGGCGTGCCTCCGTGCCGGCTGCGAGGTGCCCTCGGCGGGAGTCGACCGGTCGGCCATCGACTTGCAGCGTCGCATCGTACGACCCGTCCTGACTGCCGACGTTGTCGACCGTGACTGGAACCGACACCGATTCGCCGACTGGGACCGCGATCACGCCAGCGGTCCCAGTCGACGCCGAGGCGTTCCAGCGTGGCCACTCCTGACCCGCCACCTCGAGCGGCCCCGTATCGAACCCGTACTCGAAGACCGCGACCGGCTGTGCGAAGGCCGCCGCGTGTTGGCTCCGGCTCCACATCTCCGGGGTCGCCTCGGTTTGCGTGTACCGCTCGGCGGCGGCCCGAACGTCCGCTCCGCCGTAGTCTTCGAGTGTCCGCAAGAAATCGGCCTCGGTGATCCGGCCCTCTTGGGCGTTCAGGGATCGGAAGACGTCCTCGAGCGTACGATCACCGTCGGTTGCGAGCCGCAGCCGGCGGTCGAGCTCGCCGTAGACGAGCGCTCCCTTCACGTAGTGGGTCCGGTCGTCGGCCCACGTCGAGCGATCGACTAGCACCCCACCGGCGTACGGCGATCGCTCGCCGCGCTCGAGGAGGTCACTGAAATCCTCGAAATCAGTGCGATCGCTCTCTAACGTGAGCAGCCCCGCGTAGTAGTCGGCCTGGGCTTCGACGAGCCACGCCGTCTTCGGTGTGGTGTCCGTCGCCGCACTCGAGAAGCGCTGCCGGACGTGGACGTACTCGTGGAACCAGACCGGATTCGGCTCGTCGAGTGCGGCGTCGGCGACGACCCACGTGTCCGAGCGGCCGTACTGAATCCCTCGTGGGCCCCAGTCGGCTTCGGTCGGCGCTGCGATCACGACCACCTCGTCGCGTTGCATCCCGACCTCGAGTCGGCTGCGTGCGTCCGCCAGCGCCGTCAGGATCGCGTCCGGCGACTCCTCGAGCCGTGCAGCCTCGGGGACGACCAACCGGAACGTCCCGCCGTCGATGGCTCGCTCGTACGTCGTCACCTCACCGAAGACGGCGATGTCGCCGCCGGTCGCACCCGGCCCGTCGACGGTCACCGTCTCCTCGATGCCGACCGGGTCGGTCCGTCGCAGGGAGATGTTGAGCGAGGGAACTGCCGATCCCCCAGTCGCCCGTATCGACGAACGTGTACCCCGTCTCCGACGTGCGTGTCTCGTAGCTCTCGCCTCGCCGATCGGCCGGCATCGTGTACCGGATCGTCGGCTCGTCGGTCGCGCCGGTCCAGTCGTAGGTCCGCTCACCCGTCTGCTCGAATCCGGTCGTCGACGCGACGGTCGCGCCCTCCTCGAGTTCGATCTCGAACTCGGTGACAGCGTTGGGGACGTGAAACGTCGTCTCCGTCTCGAACACGTCGGGGTCGTCGGGGCGGTGTCTGAGAACTGTCGTGCGGTCGAACACGTCCTCAGCGCTCGTCCGGGTTCCGACCGCACCGAGGGGCTCACTGGGGTTCGCGACCACGTCGCCGTCAAGGTCGGCGGTTTCAGTGGGTGCAACCGCCTGTGCCGGCTCGACGACGCCGACGCCGGCCGGCAGGCTACAGACGAGCACGACGACGAACGCGAGGACAGCGATTCGACGGGTCACTATCCACCTCTGGTTAGTCAGTGCACAAGACCTTTGTGACGACGGTATCTTCCACTGAGAAATTATATTTGAGCGAGACAGAATCGGCTATGTTAGGTTCGAACGGTCGACCGTGTCGCTGTCCTCGTGAGCGGACGACGAGAACACGTCGTGCTGGGCGATATAAATGGCCATACCTATGACGGACCATCATCCGGTTTCAAATTGTGTGGTTTCTGGAAGGAGTTTTTATGTTGAATGGTAACGTTCACCTTGGACATGGTCAAGAAACGAAATCTCGACGGGACGGTCGCGATCGTCACCGGTGCTGCAGGGGAAATCGGAGGCGGCATCGCACGCGAATTGGCCGCTGCGGGCTGTGACATCGTCATCGCCGATATCGGCGTCACGGAGTCCACAGCCAATGACGACTCAAAGCCCGACAATATCGATCACGCCGAAGACCTCGCTGACGAGATCGAGGCATCGACGGATTCCGAGGCGGTGATCGTCGAGTGTGATGTCACGAACGCAGACCAGACAGCGGAGATGATCGACGCGACACTCGACGAGTTCGGGCAGCTCGACATCCTCGTAAACAACGCCGGGATCATCACCTACTCGCCGGTCGAAGAACTGGATGAAAGCGAGTGGGACGCCGTCATGGACGTCAACGCGAAGGGGGTCTTTCTCTGTTCGCGCGCTGCCATCCCGCAACTCAAAGATGGCGGCACCATCATCAATACCGCCTCTATCGCCGGCGAGATGAGCGCCGCAGGAATCAGTCACTACGCGGCATCGAAACACGCCGTGATGGCGCTCACGAAAACGCTCGCACTCGAACTCGCCGAAGACGACGTCACGGTCAACGCGATCTGTCCGGGGATCGTCGACACCCCGATGTGGCGTGACGTCCTCACCCCCGCAAGCGAAGAGCCGTACGAGGAGACGATTCAGCGGTCGATTCCCCTCAACCGTGACCAGAAGCCGGAAGACATGGGCCGCCTCGCCGTCTTTTTCGCTGAGAATCGCAACGTTACGGGCGAAGCGGTCAAAGTCGATGGCGGCATCACACAGGACGTTCTCTAACGCCAGCACAAACAACGAACCAATCAGGTTCCAAGACCACCTTCGCGGTAGCTGCTGTCTGCTTGTCTGATAATTCCGAAGCTATCAACGCCTCGAGAGCACTGCTCTTGCTGGCCTTGCCTCACTTCGTCCGCAAGAGTCAAAACTGCCTGCGACGCTCGAGGGTAGCTACTCGGAGGCTTCCGCAGCTGCTAACGGCTCAAGCGCGATCTCGGCATCCACCTTTTTCCGCTCGGGTCGCTCACGAGTTCGCGACCGCTCGCGCAAAAATCTGTCTGGCGAGAGCAAGCTCTCGCTGACCTTGCCTCACTCCGTTCGGCAAGAGAGCAAAAAGCTGCCTCGCTTCGCTCGACAGTTCTACTCCGATGCTTCCGCAGCAGCCAACGGCTCGAGTGCGATTTCCATCGTCACGCCGTCGACGTCCCACTCCTTGCGGTGGCCGTCCTCGACGGCGCGGCGTTCGTCGGCGCGGACCTCCTCGTTGATCAGGTCCGTGCGCTCGGCGACGAGGTCGGCAACGCGGTCGTCGTCGATCGCGAGGTCGAGTGCGATCCGCTCTTCGACGTCGAGATCGAGGTCCTTGCGCATCTCCTGGACGCGGCGGATGACCTCGCGAGCGTAGCCCTCGCTCTCGATGTCGTCGGTCAGCGAGGCGTCGACGTAGGCGACGCCGCGGTCGTCGCCGTCAGTGCCGAAGGCGGTGCCGGCGATGTCGTCGGGCGTCTGGGTGACGAACGAGACCATCTCGTCGGTGATCTCCTCGTCGTCCTCGAGGACGTCCGCGACGGCGTCCTCGATCGCCTCGAGGCTCGGTTCGTCGATACGGGCCTCGTTGAGCGCGTTCATGACCTGGCCGGCGCGGCCACCGAAGGCGGGGCCGAGTTCGCTCATGTCGGCCTCGGCGCTGTACTGGAGTTCGCCCCAGCGCTCGTCGGGCGAGACGAGTTCGATCTCGCGGGCGTTGAGCCGCTCCTCGAGCAGGCCGGGGTGGCGCTCGACGGCCTCGACGACGCGCTCGTCGTCGGCGGCGACGACCACACGCGGGACCGGCCAGCGCAGCTTGCGGCCGGCCTGCTGGCGGGCGTTCGCGCCGGCTTCCTCGATGGCGCGGAGGAGGGAGACGTCCTCCTCGAGTTGCTGGTCCTCCCAGTACTCGTCGACTGCGGGCCAGTCTTCCATGTGGACGGTGTCGAACCCGTCCTCACCGGTGAGCGTGCCGTAGATCTCCTCGCTGATGAAGGGGGCGTACGGCGCGAGCAGGGCAACGCTCTCTCGGAGCACCCGATAGATCGTCGCGTAGGCGGCCTGCTTCGAGGCGCTGTCCTCTTCTTCCCACATACGCTCGCGGACGGCCTGAACGTAGAACCGGGAAACGTCCTCGACGACGAACGCGAGGAGTTCGTCGACGGCCTTGTCCTGACGGTAGTCCTCGAAGTGGGCGGTCATCTCGGCTTTCGTGGACTGGAGGCGGGCGAGCACCCACTCGTCGAGGGGCTCGAGGGCCGAATCGACATCCTCGAGTGTGGTTTCGGTGGGATCGAAGTCGTCCAGTCGCATGTACGGCAGTGGGAACCGGAAGACGTTCCACAACGTCCGAAGGTGGTTCTCCATCGTCTGCATTCCGTCCCAGTCGAAGCGCATGTCCTCGCCCTGCGGGTTGTTCGAGAGGAGGAACAGCCGCATGACGTCTCGGCCGTGGCGGTCGATCGCCTCGTGGGGATCGATCAGGATGTCCTTGGACTTGCTCATCGCGCGGCCGTCGGGCATGAGCGCGTGGCCGTGCATCAGCACCTCCGTGTACGGGCTCTCGCCGAGTGCGGCGGTGCCCATCCCGAGCTGGGACCAGAACCAGCCGCGGGTCTGGTCGTGGGCCTCGAGAATCAGGTCAGCGGGCCAGAGTTCGTCGAATCGGCTGTCGTCCGAGGGGTAGTCGAGGGTGCCCCACGACGCGACCGAGGAGTCGAGCCAGACGTCGAAGACGTCGGGCACGCGCGTGTAGGTGGTGCCGTCTTCGGTGATCGTCAGGTCGTCGACCGTGTCCTTGTGGAGGTCGACTTCGTCAGGATCGACGTCCTGATCGACGCGCTCGGCGAGTTCCTCGCGGGTCCCGACGACGATCATGTCCTCGTCGTCGTCCCGATCTTCAGGGGTCCAGACCGGCAGCGGAATGCCCCAGTAGCGCTGGCGGGAAACGTTCCAGTCAGGGGCTTCCTCGACGAAGTCACGGAAGCGGCTGTCGCGAGCCCACTCGGGGTGCCACTCGCTGTCTTCGATGTTCTCGAGCAGGTCGTCTTTGATGTCCGTGATCGTGATGAACCACTGGTCGGTGACGATCTGGAGAATGCCCGTGTCACAGCGCCAGCAGTGGCCGTAACTGTGGTGGACGGTTCCGGATGCCAGCAGTGCGCCGTTGTCCTCGAGGTCGGCGGTGATCTCGTCGTCGGCGTCCTTGACGAACTGGCCTTCGTACTTGCCAGCTTCCTCGGTGTAGACGCCGTCGCCGCCGACCGGACAGAAGATCGGGAAGCCGAGTTCGCGGCCGCGCTCGAAGTCGACCTCACCGTGGCCGGGCGCGGAGTGGACGAGGCCGGTGCCGTCGCCGCCCGTGTCGACGTAGTCGGCGGCGTAGACCTCGAAGACGCCCTCGGCGTCGACGTGGTCGGGGACCTCCGCTGCGAGCGGGTGCTCGTAGGACCAGCCGAGCAGGTCTGCGCCGGTCAGTTCCTCGACGATCTCGTAGTCGTCGTAGCGGCCCTCCTTCAGGACTTCCTCGTGTTTCGCGTCGGCGAGATAAAGGAGTTCCTCCTCGCCGTCTTTCTCGGCACGGACGCCGACGTAGTCGCCCTCCTCGTCGACCGCGACGAAGGTGTTCGCCGGAATCGTCCACGGCGTCGTCGTCCAGATGACGAGTTTTCCGTCGCGGTCCTCGAGGTCGAACTTGACGTAGATCGAGGGGTCCTCGACGTCCTCGTACTCGACTTCGTTGTTCGCGATCGCGGTCTCACAGCGTGGACACTGCGAGATCGACCGGTGGCCCTTCTCGACGAGCCCGCGGTCGGCGGCGTTCGAAAAGCCCCACCAGGCCGCTTCCATATACTCCGGCTCGAGGGTCTTGTAGGGGTTGTCCCAGTCCATCCAGACGCCGAAGTCCTGGAAGTCCGACTGCAGGCCCTCGAGTTGCTCGTTGGCGTAGTCCTTACATTCCTGGATGAAGTTCTCCTCGCCGAACTCCTCGATGTCTTTCTTGTTCTCGAAGCCCAGGCGCTCCTCGACGCGGGTCTCGATGGGAAGCCCGTGCATGTCGTAGCCCGGGCGGTCGGTGACGTCGTAGCCCTGCATCCGCAGGTATCGCAGGTAGACGTCTTTCAGCGACTTGTTCCAGGTGGTTCCCATGTGCGCCGAACCCGACGTGTACGGCGGGCCGTCGACGAAGAAAAAGGACTCACCGTCCGATCGGTGCTCGACCGTCTGCTCGTAGGCGTCGACGTCGTCCCAGTACTCGAAGACCCGTTGCTCGAGTTCGTCTGGGTCGTACTGGTCGTCGACCTCGCCGAACCTGCTCATATCCGACCTAATCGCCTCCGACAGTAAAGAGGAATCGATATTGCGGGTTACTCCGAACCCCGCTGATCAGTACACAAACCCGAGTCGCGATCGCTCAGACGTATGCTGCGAGGACTTTCTTATAGCCGAGCCCGTACACGCCCGCGTAGAGCATGACGCCGCCGAGGGCGGCCAGCCACAGCGCGATCATCGCCTCGCCGGCACCGAGGTGCTGGAGGCTGGCCTGTTCGACGAGTGCACCGCCGACCGTCAACACGCCGGCGACGACGGTGTAGACGATCAGCGAGAGTGATTCCGCGAGCAGTTCCGGACCGATCGATGTCATTACCACGCCGGTAGCCACCCAGTCAAGGTAAACCTGTCCCCTCGCGTGCAACGTTATGACACGGGGTCGCTATCGTGCCGAATCGACTCGCATTACTGGCTCGGCGACGGACACTCGAGCGTGCCCGCGTCCGACTCTGACACCGACGGCGACGGCGACTCGGCAGCCGGCGAACCCGCCTATCCGACCGGTCGCAACGTCCTCGCGGCCGACTGCGCGCGCTGTCCCGCCCTCGCCGACTCGCGCGAGTGTATTTCGTGGGGGACCGGCGATCGCGACGCCGACATCGTCGTCGTCGGCGAGGCACCCGGCTACGGGAACCCAGACGCGGAGCGCTGGCAAGGCGGCAACTGGACCGGCAAGGCCTACACCTCACGGCATTCTGGGCGGCGCATTCGCCGGATGCTCGAGGGGGTCGGCGACGACGCGGACGCCTACTACACGAACGCGGTGAAATGCTTCCCCGCGGACCCCGACGATCCCACCACGAATCGCGAGCCAACCGACGAGGAACGGGCGACCTGTCGGACGCACCTGTTGGCCGAACTCGAGGCCATCGAGCCGACGGTGGTGCTCGCGACCGGCAAACACGCGACGGCGAGCGTGCTCGCAGCCGAGGGCCGGGACCTCGAGGGCTTTCTCGACAGCGTGCTCGAGCCGGTGTGGTGTGAGCGACTCGATGTCTGGCTCGTTCCGATTCTGCACCCCTCCTATCAAGACGTCTGGATCGGTCGGCTCGACTACGAGCCAGCGGAATATCTCGAGGCGATCGGGAAGACGATCGAGGACTGCCGTAGAACGGCGGGGGAAAGCCGTTAACGCGTGCAGGACGTGACGCTCGCGGTGCTCGAGTCGCGCTTCCGGCCGACAATTCGTGACTACCCCTGCGTCGTGACCGTCGGCTGGAGCGCTGGCGGGGCGATGTCCCAGCGATCCGCGGTCACGCCGTCGACACCGAGTTCGTGGAGGGTACGGACGTCGTTGACCGTCCGCGCCGCCTTCCAGGCAATAACGTTCAGGTCGTGCTCGCGCGCGTTAGGGACGATGTCCGTCTCGACGCAGAGGTCATAATGCGGGAAGACGTGCGTACAGTCGTACTCGAGGGCCCGCGAGAGGTTGGTCGCGGGCTCCTCGCCGAAGAGCAATCCGTTGGGGACATCGAGGCAGGCCGCGTCGATCTCCGCGATCGCTTCCGGCAGGAACGACGAGACGCGGACGTCCGCGCCAGCCGCCATCGCCAACTGCAACGTATCCGCCGCGATGCCGTGCTCTTTCAGTTCGAGCTGGACGGTAACGTCGTCCGGTACGGCTTGCAACACCGCCTCGAGGCGCGGAATCGACTCGTCCGACTCGAGGACGGTGAGTTCTTGCAGCTCGGACCACGGCGTCTCTGCAACTCGTCGATCGACGTCGGCGACACGACCTAAGCTCTCGTCGTGCACGACGACCAGTTCACCCGATCCACAGCGCCGCACGTCCACCTCGACAGCGGGGAGTCGGCGAGCGGCTTCACGGATCGCGAGGAGTGTGTTCTCCGGAACCTGCGCTGCACAGCCACGATGGCCGATAATCTCCATCTATCGAAATCGCAGGAGTCAGAACGCATCAATATTTTGTTTCCCTCGCGTGAACGTGGCCAATTGTGCAGAATGTATCGCCTTCCGTACTATCTCGGTAATCGACAGTCAGTGACGACGCAACGTCGTTGCATCCGTCACGTCCGCTCGTCGATCACGCACACTGAATCCGCTCTGACGCGAGCCACGCTCGAGCACGCTCTATATCGGCCGGCCGGTTGACCTCGACGTGACGGGTGGCCGGGATCAACAGCGGCTGTGTCGGCGTGCGTGGGTAGAGATAGGGATACCAATCGTCCAATCGATCGCGGAGGATTTCGATTGCCGCCGTCCGGTGCTTGCGGCTCACGATGCCGAAGCCGGCGTGTCGATGGCCCTCGATGAGGCCGTAGGCCGTCACGCGTCCCGAGTCGTCCCAGCGGATCGCGGTTTCCTCGCTCTGGAGCCCCGGAATGCAGCCGACGAGGTTGAGCCGGCCCCTGAGCGCGTCGAACTGCTCGGTCAGCCGCCCGATCTCGCGTTCGTCGACGAGGATATCACCGTTGAGTACGAGCAGGTCGTCGTCGATGCGCCTGAGTGCACAGAGCAGCGAGGCGGCGTTTTCGTACCGGTCCCAGTCCGCGAGGACGATCGGATCGCGGAGATCGTACCGATCCAGGACGGTGTCGTGGCGATAGCCTAGCACGATGCTCGTGCCGTCGACGTGTGGCTCGAGCAGCCCGCGCTGGCGGTCGTACAGCGTCCGTCCGTCGAACTCGAGGAAGGCTTTCGGGACGTCGTCGGTGTGGTGTCCCATCCGTTTCCCCTCGCCTGCGGCCAAGATTATGCCGCGCATCGCATCACCTCCTCGGCGGCGCGTTCGCCCGCGCGGCCGTCCATCGGGATGCCGAGGTCTGCGAGCCACGCGGCGCGTCGCCGAGCGACGGCCGCGGGTTCGCCGTTACAATAGCGGTCATCGACGAGCTCGAGGTCGATCGCCTCAGTCGTGGTACCGATCCGCGGCACCTCGCGGTCCGGCGCGTCGATATCGGTCAACTGGATCAGCGGCCGGCCCGTGTGGAGCCACTCGGCGATCGATCCGGAGTAATCCGAAATGAGCACGTCCGACCGGCGCATGCTCTCGGCGGGCGTCGTGGTCGTGTCGAAGACGACGTTCGGGAGCGCTGCGATCCGATCGCGACACGCTCGCGTGACGGGCAGTCCCGGGCCCTCGCGTCTGTCAGTCGGATGGGGGCGAAAGAGTAGTTCGTACTCACTGTCGGCGAAACACTCGACGACCGAGCGGGCCGTGTTCGCGTACGCGCCCCGCCCGACCATGTAGTTGGTCGGCGCGTACAGCACCCGCCGTTCGCGGGGTGGCGGCGAATCGACCAGCACGTCGGCTTCCGGGATACCGACGACGGCGACGAGTACGTCGGGCGGCACGGCGTCCCGGTAGGCCGTCGCCCATCGCTCGCCCGGCGCGAGTGCAACGCTGACGTGCTCCAAGATCGTCGTCGCCGTCACGGAAACTTCGCCGCGACCGATCGACGCACCGTGGCGCACGTGCACGAGCGGGTACTCCTCGTAGAATGTGAAACGGTCGATGCCGAACCGGTGGTTGTAGACGACCACGTCGGGATCAATCGCCCGTACGTTCTCGTCGACCGCACCGGGATCGTCAACATCAATTTCCTCGATGCGGTCGCTACAGCCGCGGGCATCCGCTCGAACCGGGATGTACGCCGACTCGCTGTCGACGTGGCGGTCGATCGCCTCGAACGTCTTTCGCATGAACGGTCGCTCGATGGCGTACAGTATCGTTCCCATCGTGTGAGCCTCTTCTCTCCGCTCTGCGTCCTCGAGCCCCTTCGTCCGCCGTCCTCGAGACGGTACGCTGACGGTGTGGCGGGATTCCACCGGCCGATGTCGGAAGCGGGCGAGTGCCGCTTTCGTTGTCGACTAATTGCTGAAATCGGTCGATCGGACTCGGCGCTACCCGTCCGTTCGGCCCCGACCCATCGCTGCGTTCCCGGCCATGGCAAATGGCGTGCGCGCGGCGGGTGGTCGTCGGAACGGATTTTCGTGCCGGAGTCGATTAAACGATACCCGCTATTAACCCGGCAATCATTATAATAGTTTCAGTGGTTCGATGGATGGATAGCTTGAATGTAAATCAGAAACGTACATTTCGAGTGTAATTTCGCACTCGAAAGGTGGGGAAGACAGTCGCCTCGTCGGCTCGTCGCCACCGGTTGTCCGTAACGCGCGGGCGATAACCTTCTTACAGTGGGCCAACACACACTCGCGTATGAGTACGATCTTCACGCAGATCGTTGAAGGAGAGATCCCTGCACGAATCGTCTACGAAGACGAAACCACGGTTGCCTTTCTGGACGCCAACCCGCTGTCACCTGGCCACACGCTGGTAATTCCGAAAGACGAGTACGAACGGCTGGACGACGTGCCCGACGACGTCGCCGCGGATCTCTATGCGACGACCCACCGCATGGTTCCGGCTGTCGAGGACGCCGTCGACGCCGACGCGACGACCGTCGCGTTCAACAACGGCGAAGCGGCCGGCCAGGAAGTGCCTCACGTCCACTGTCACATCGTCCCCCGCTTCGAGGACGACGACGCCGGCCCCATCCACGCCATGTTCGGCCAGCGACCCGAGCTGGACGACGACGAGCTCGACGACATCGCCGGCGATATCGAATCTCGAGCCTGAATCGACCACGGATCACGGTTTCAGCATCGGTTTGGCACACTGCCGTGTTATTTTTACTCCCCGCGTGTGAGTCTCGCGTATGACGCTCGCCGATATCGTCGCCCAGGTTCGCGAGTACCCTGTCGCCATGGCCCTCGAGCTGGGCAGCGTCCTCGTCTCCTGTCTGCTCTTTGCGGGGACGTTCCTCCTCCTTGCGAGCGGTGTGCCGACCGGCAGGGGCGATCCGTGGCTGGCGCTGATCGGCGTCGGGACGGCGTTCGTGCTCGTTTGGACAGTGTTTGTCCCACTGTACGAGCGAACCCTATAGCAGCGTCCCCAGCAACAGATCGCCGTAGACGAGCGCGATCACCAGTCCGGCGAACACCGGGACGAGAAACGGCGTTCCCGGCGAGACCCAGACCGTCTCCTCGCGGGCGAGCACCTCGAGTCCATCACGGAGCGTCTCGGGGGTCGTCCCGTAGGCCGAGCCCTCGATGTCGTCGAGAAACGCCTCGGCACCCCACGGGTCGTCGTGCTCAGTGTCAGTCGCCGAGCCGTCCTCGGCTTCGGGGGCTGCGCTATCGCCGTCCGACGCGAGCGTACCGCCGTCGCCGCGCGTCGGTTCGTCGGCGGTGACGGCCCCGTCGGTCGGCGGGTTCGGCTCGGCAGGGAGGGTTGCCGGATCGCGATAGCGCTCGGAGTGCTCACGCAACGCCGCGAGCGAGAGCCCCCGCCAGCGGAGGTACATCCGCAAGGCATCGAGATCGAGCCCGCTCCGGGTGAGCCCCGCCGGCGTCTCGAGCAGGCTGCCGTGCGTGTCGGGAATCCGTTCCCAAGAGATCGGCCAGCCGACGAACATCACCGGCGCGATCCGGCCCGCAACGGCGTTGCGAACGGCGAGGAAGAGCGGCAGCGTGATCCCGACGAGGACGGCGTTGGTCAGGATCGTAAACGAAAACGTCCCGAGTGGGGGCGTCTCGAGGGGCAGCGTCCACGACCCCAGCGCGTACTCGGGGAAGGTCGGGAAGAACACGGCCAACACGAGCAGGGCTTTCGCGTCGGCCCCGCCGAAGCCGCCGACCCACCAGAACAGGTAGGCGATCGGGACGACCAGCCCCAGGCTAAGCGCCGTCGGCACGAGAAAGTCGTAGGTCCAGCCGGTCCCGCCAGCAGTCCAGGCTAGCCAGCCGTCCCAGACCAGCAGGACGGTCCCCAAAAGCGAGAGGGGAATCCAGACGCTACTCGAGACGCGTCTGGTCTCGAGATCGCGGTAGGCGACCCAGGCGAAAACCGGGACGGCGAGGAGCCGGCAGAGATCCGGTCCCGTCGCGACGGCGCCAGCGAGCGTCACGTCCTGCTTTCTCGAGCGCGACGGCGTTATTGTTTCGGCTCACTCGACGGGACCCCCTCACTCGAGGAGCCGTTAAACGTCGTCGCCGGCGCGAGCGGTGCCAGCGTCGGGACTGGCGGCGCGGTGGGTCGTCTCTCGACCGTTTTTCCAGAGCAGGTCGAACAGCTGTGACTGCGTCCAGTAGAGGGTATCGCTCGTCGTCGAGATGCCGACGTAGCCGTCGGCGTTGTTGGCGGCGAAGGCGACCAAAACGTGTGCGTCGTCGTAGAGGTAGATCCGTCCCTCGACGTTCGGGACGCGTCGAACGTCCATGATCTCCGCGGCACGGTCGGCGACGGCGGGCGAGATCACGCCGTCGTCCGAGACGACCGCCTGAATCCGCGTCCCAGCGGCGGCCTTCTGTGCCAGTTCATCGACGTGGTTGTTGAGCATGCGTTCGAAACTGGCCGGCGTGGTGATCATCCTGATCTCCGATGTCGCCGCGGCCGTGAGCTCGGCGAGTTTCTCGAGGATGCGGTGGCGATCCGCGTACGTCCAGCAGATTTCCGACTGTTCGGTCGATGCCGCGTCGTCGTCGACGGCCTCCACTAACTGTTCGCCGAGTTGGTGCATGTGGGCCAGTTCGTCGTCGTACTGGCGCTGTTTGAACTCACAGAAGCGCTCGATCGCGGCGTCGGGGTCGACTGGCCCGAACTTCTTGGGCCGGCCCGGCTGGATGTCGACGAAGCCCTTCTCTGAGAGGTCGTCGAGAGCGTCGTACACTCGCGGTTGCGGAACGCCAGCCCCGTCAGAGACCTCCTGTGCGGTCGATACACCCCGTCGCAAGAGACAGGCATACGCACCCGCCTCGTATTCGGACAGCCCGAGTTCTTTGAGATACATCGACGGCTCGGTTCCCATACGAACCTGACAGTGGCACCTATTTGAAGTACTTTCCCTATAGTACAAATATAACGGTTATACCGACAGTATTCGTGAATATACCATACACACGTCTGTATTATCGCGGTAGAATGCTATTATCATGTATTCCGCGACCGGTCGCTTACTACCGACCAGTTGTGACCAGCGTATAACACACAATCGTCTATATATGCTCCCATCGAGACCCAATCGTTTCGATTACCATAGATAGTCAAAACATGTGTGCACAAAAATCCGAATTACACGCAATGGCTTTAGATATCGAGCGTCGGCGTGGATCCGTCGTCGTATCGAGTCGGAATCGGGCGTCGTCCGATCGCGCGAGCACGCGTATCGACGGCCAGTCGACAGGTCAGCACCGGCCGCCGGCCAGCGCTAGCGGGGTGGGTCGATGCTAGCCCTCCCGCTCCAGGCCGATCCGGCGACGATCGCCGAAGGGGTCAACCTCCTGTGGGTCCTCGTCGCGGCCTTCCTCGTGTTTTTCATGCACGCTGGCTTCGGCATGCTCGAGTCCGGCCAGGTCCGGTCGAAAAACGTCGCGAACCAGCTGACGAAGAACGTGCTCACGTGGGGGGTCGGCGTCATGGCCTACTTCTTCGTGGGGGCTGGCGTGTCGGCGCTCGTCGCCGCGGTGACGACCGGCGGGAGCACGGCAGGTGCGTTCAGCTACCTCAACGGCGGGTCGACGGTCTGGGCGAACTGGCTGTTCGGGGCGGCGTTCTCGATGGTCGCCGCGTCGATCGTCTCCGGAGCCGTCGCCGAGCGGGCACAGCTAGGCGGCTACCTCGTGTTCACGGTGGTCGTCGGGGCGCTCATCTACCCCGTCGCGACGGGGCTGACCTGGGGTGGCGGGTTCCTGGCGGAACTGGGCTTTCAGGACTTCGCCGGCGCAGCCGTCGTCCACATGACCGGCGGCGTCTGTGGGCTGACCGCCGCGTACGTCATCGGTCCGCGGATCGACAAGTATGACGACGACGGCTCCGCGAACGTCATCCCCGGTCACTCGCTGCCCTACGCGATCCTCGGAACGCTCATCCTCGCGTTCGGCTGGTTCGGCTTCAACGTCGGGACCGCAGTCGAGGTCTTCCAGGTCACCGACAGCGGGGAGCTGGCGCTTGGCGACTACGCCTACGCGGGTCGGGTGGCGCTCAACACGGCCCTGGTAATGGCTGCCGGTAGCATCGGCGCTGCAGCCGTCGGATACGTCCGCCGGGGCAAGGTCGACACCCTCATGACCGCTAACGGCCTCCTCGCCGGCCTCGTCAGTGTCTGTTCGATCGCGGCGGTCTCGAGCTGGGGTGGGACGCTCGTGGTCGGCCTCATCGCCGGGATACAGGTCCCGCTGGTGTTCGAGGGCCTTGAGCGCGCCGGTATCGACGACGTGTGCGCGGTCTTCCCGGTCCACGGGTCGGCCGGCCTCCTCAGTGCCCTCGCGGTCCCCTTCGTCGACACGACATCGACGTTTGCCGTCTCCCAGCTCGTCGCGCAGATTGCCGGTGTCGTCGTCCTCGGCGCCTGGGCGGCCGGGATCACGCTGCTCGTCTACGGGACGTTGAAGGCCGTCGGCTGGGCGCGCGTGAGCCGCGATGAAGAGATCGAGGGACTTGACGCGGCAGAACACGGCATCGAAACGTACCCTGAGTTCGGGAAGAACATCGTCAACGACGTCACTACGCCCGGAGGTCCGCCGGAGGGCACGCCAGCGGCCGACGGCGGCGAGGTGACTGACGATGACTGACATCGAGCTGGTCATCGCGTACGTCCGTCCCGACAGACTCGGCGAGATCAAGACAGCCCTCGCCGAGGTCGGCGCACCCTCGCTGACGGTCACGAACGTCTCCGGTCGCGGCTCCCAACCGGTCAAAACGGGGCAGTGGCGCGGCGAGGAGTATACGGTCGACCTCCGCCAGAAGATTAAACTCGAGTGTGTCGTCGCTGACGTGCCCGCGGCCGACGTCGTCGAGGCCATCGCCGACGCCGCCCACACCGGCGACCCGGGCGACGGCAAGATCTTCGTCCTGCCGGTCGAGCAGGCCACTCAGATTCGAACCGGTGCCATCGGGACGGACGCGGTCTGAGCCGGTCACGGACGCGACGAGCGCCCGCCCAACTAGCTGCTCTACGGCGTGTGACAGCGGCGACGGGCGCTCGAGACCGCGCCTGGTCCCGTTCATACGGACTCCTGTCAGTCATGTCCGGACACCCGCGACGTCCTGCGGGCCCACCGGGACATCGTGACAGTAGCCCGTATCAGGCGGGGCCGTGGCCGGACGCGATTCTATCTCTCCTATCGATTCTCCCGTAGTCATCGTCCGGTGAGCCGTCGGTCTCCCCTCGTCGGCGTCGTCCCGTCAGTTACTACGGTCGGGTTGTAAACAACCGCCAAGGCGAAACCGACCACAGAGTAAATCGTCGGCCCGTTCGCTCGACGAACGTCCGGTGAACGAGCCAAATTAAACCATGAGTACACAACGAGAACACACGACTGTCGATCATCCGCTCGATCCGCTGGCCGCCGACGAGATCGAGGCAGCCGTCGAGATCTTCGAGGCCGAAACCGAGCTCGGCGACGAAGTACAGTACCACAACGTCACGCTCGAGGAGCCGCCGAAGGCAGATATCCGGACGTTCGAGCCCGGCGATGCGTTCGATCGGGACGTGTTGATCGTCGCGCGGGAGGCAGGGGAGACCTACGAGGCGACCGTCTCGCTCGCTGAGGAAAGCGTTCTCGAGTACGAGCACCTGCCCGACGTCGAGCCCGCGGTGATGCCCGAAGAGATCGAGGAAGCCCGCGAGGTCGTCAAGACCGATCCCGACTGGCAAGCCGCAGCGGCGAAACGCGGCGTCGAGAACTTCGAGCTGGTCATGGTCGACCCCTGGTCGGCCAGCGGGTTCGAACCCGAGGACCACAAGGAGAAACGCCTCTGTCGGGCGATCTCGTGGATTCGCACGAGCGAACACGACAACGGTCGCGCGCGGCCGATCGAGGGGCTGTTCGCGTTCGTCGATCTCGACGAGATGGAAGTCGTCGAGATCGAGGATAACGGCGTACCCGATCCGGACAACCCGCTGCCGCCCGAGGACGCCGACTACCGAGCCGACAGGGTCGAAACCAGAGACGACTTCGAGCACCTCGACGTCGTCCAGCCCGACGGCCCGAGCTGGGAGGTCGACGGCAACACGGTCGAATGGCTCGACTGGGAGCTGCAAGTCGGCTGGACCGCCCGTGAAGGACTCGTCTTCCACGACGTGAAATTCGACGACGGCGACGAGTCGCGACGGATCCTCCACCGCGCATCCGCCTGTGAGATGGCCGTCCCGTACGGTGATCCGGATCCAAACCATTCCTGGAAGAACGCCTTCGACATCGGCGAGTACCACGTCGGGCGAATGGCCAACCGACTCACCGAGGGCTGTGACTGTCTCGGCGTCATGAAGTACTTCGACGTCGAGATGAACACCATCGAGGGCGAGGCCGAAACCCTGGAAAGTGCGATCTGTATGCACGAAGAGGACGACGGCATCCTCTGGAAACACACCGAAGAGCGTAAACCACACACCGAGGTGCGGCGTCGCCGCCGTCTCGTCATCTCCTTTATCGCGACGGTGTACAACTACGACTACGGGTTCTACTGGTACTTCTACCCCGACGGCAGCATCGAAGCCGAGGTGCGACTGACGGGTGTCGACTCGAATGGCGTCATCCCGGCCGACGAGACCGCCGAAGATACCTACGGCCAGTACGCGATCGTCGCACCACAACTGAAGGCCCCGATTCACCAGCACTTCTTCAACTTCCGGCTGGACTTCGACATCGACGAGAGTCCGATGCGGGCCTACGAGGTCCACAACGAGCCGACGGGCAGCGAACGAAACCGGAAGAACGCGTTCCGGGCGAAAGAAACGCTGCTGGAACGGGAAAACGAGGCCCGACAGGACATCGATCCACTCCGTGGGCGCTACTGGCGGATCGCCAGCAGCGAGACCGAAAACTCCTACGGACGCAGCTGTGGCTACAAACTCGAGCCACACACCAACGTCTCGGCGCCGATGAAGCCGACCTCGAGTTACATGGAGCGCTCGGGGTTCATCCAGAACAACTTCTGGGTGACGCCGTACGACGACGACGAGCGCTTCGCTGCGGGCGACTACCCGAACCTGAACGACGACACGACCGGGCTGCCCGAGTGGACGGAACAGGACCGGTCGCTCGTCGACGAGGACCTCGTCGTCTGGTACACCCAGGGGGTCAACCACGTCCCCAGTGCGGAAGACTGGCCCATCCTCCCGGTCGAGATCGCGAGTTTCCATCTCAAACCCGAAGGGTTCCTCGACAGCAACCCGTCGATCTCGCTGCCGCCCGAGCCGTGTCACACCGACTACGACATCACGGCCCCGAGCGACGACTGTGCGGACTGTGACGACTGATACGGTCTGCTGTCACTGTGTCCCGGTGGGCCCGCAGGACGGTGGCGGCCAGCCGGCCGGCACCCACTGACAGTCGTCCGTCTTGGTAGCGAGACGACCCCGCCCCCGGCCCAGCTGGTCCTTTTCCGTTGCGTGGTCGGCCCTCCTCCCAACAACTGTGGAGTGGTAACGAGACACCTTGATCGCTCGAGCCCTGGGTATCGATATCATGGGTTCGATTCGACGGAGGGCTCGAGTGCGGCAACCGAAACATCGTTCGGGAACGCTCGCCCGGTCGCCGGCGCGGGCGGGGGGTCACGGATGATCGACCTCGCCGCGATCGTGCGAACCGACTTCCTGTTGCTGTTCGGCATCGGCCTACTCGGCGGTGTTCACTGTGTCGGCATGTGCGGCCCGCTGATAATGCTGTACGACGGGGCAGGCTCGGTGCGAACCGACGGGGGCGCTTCGCGTCGGCCGTCCAGGCGAGCGATGTATCGCCACGGCCTGTTCAATCTCGGCCGAACCGTCAGCTACGCGACGCTCGGTGGTCTCTTCGGGGCGCTCGGCGGCGTCCTGTACGTGACGACCGACTCGGTTCTCGCCGTCACGAACGTAGTCAGAGGATCGGTCGGCGTCGCGCTCGGCGTTCTCGTGATCGGTCTGGGGCTGGGACACGTCGTCGGCAAGTCCGACGTCGGGCTGCACAGCCTCCCGCTCCCAGGTCTCGGGATCGATCAGTTGCTGCGCGCGGCCTCGAGCCGCATCGACGACTGGGCGTCCGGGCGGCACATCTTCGGGCTGGGGCTGGCCCACGGCCTGCTCCCCTGTCCGATGTTGTACTCCGCGTTCGTCTACTCGTTTGCCATCGGCTCCCCCGCGACCGGCGCTGCCGCGCTCACGGCGCTCGGCCTCGGGACGTTCCCGGCCGTCTTCCTCTACGGAACGGCGATCAACTCGCTCGACCCACTCCACACCGAGCGGTTGCACCGCGCCCTCGGCATCGTCTTCGTCGCGCTCGGATACGTCCTGGTCGCCCACGGGCTGATGGCCCTCGGGGTTCACGTGCCACACCCGATGCTCCCCCACGCCGAACTCCTGGCAGCTCGGTGATGGCGACCGCCGCCGGGCGATAGAGTGTTTCTCGAAGACTCACAGCGAGCGTGCCTCGAGTGATCGGCGACTCGAGACGAGGCCGAAACACTGCGTCTATCCGTTCACACCTCCAACGCGACTGCAATGAGAGAGGACGCGCCGTTTGCGACCCTGTACGTCGGCGTGTTGCTCGCAGTTCCGGGTGTCCTGGCCTGGGTGAGCGGACAGGCGCTGATCTTTCCGAGCCTCGGACCCTCCGCGTTCCTGTTGGCGACGGTTCGCAGCGGCGAAACGGTCACGCCGCGACGGGTGATCGGCGGCCACCTCGTCGGCGTCGTCGCCGGCCTACTCACCTATCATACGATCGCACCTGGGCTCGAGGTGACCGTGGCTGCACCGATGCTCGCCACCGCCCAGCTCCGACTCGTCGCCAGCGGCGTCGTCGCCGTCGCACTGACCACAGGCGGAATGTTCGCGACCGAGACGGGCCACCCGCCGGCCTGCGCGACGACGCTGATCGTCGCACTCGGCTTGCTCCCGTCGCTCGTCGACGCGACACTCATCGTCGTCGCCGTGGTCAGCCTCGTCGGCGCACACGAGTTTGTCACGCACGAACGGGCGTTCGGTGACTACATGTCAGTCGAGCACTGAGCCTGTCGGGCGACATCGAGCCACAGTTGCCCGTTCGACCCGGTCGCTACTCGAGCGGTTGTGACGGTCGGCGCGAAAAACAGCCCCACAGTGGGGCGACGGTCACCTGTCGACACGCGGTGTGCCGTTTAAATGACGCGGTTCTGCAGGTAGTCGAGGTGCTTTGCGTTATAGACGATTTTGACCTCGTCGGTCTCGGCCGAACCGATGCAGGTCAGACGGACGTTCTTGTCCTCGACCTCCTCGTCGGAGAGGATCTGCTGCATGTCCATCTGGATCTCGCCTTCTTTGACGATGGCGGCACAGTTCGCACAGGCACCGGCACGGCACGAGAAGGGCCAGTCGTAGCCCTGCATCTCGGCCGCCTCGAGGATGTATTCGCCCTCGGCGACGTCGAGCGAGCCGTAGTCCTCCTCGTCGAGGCCAGCGTCAGCGGCCTGCTCGAAGAGGTCGTCGTCGTCCATGTCCCAGCCCTGGTCGTCCAGTACTTCGTAGTTGAGGTATTCTACCGTGGGCATCACTCCCCGGTTCGAGCGCCGTACTGGTATAGCTTGCTGTTCAGACCTCAATCGTCTTTGAGTCAGGATCGACCAATTCGAATCCAAGATAGACAGGATTTGGTGAACGATAGTGGGAGCCACGGGGTGAGAAGTGAAAATTTGTCTCACGAACGGCCAGTTGATCGAAATAATTGCCGGGTTCGGACGCATAGTGCCGATCACGTCCCGACCAGCCCCGATCAGAACCCGAAGATCGGCAGAAATCGGAACGTCAGATAGGCACCGACCGTCGAGATGGCCGGCACGACGTTTTGCATGAGGATGACGCGGGCCGTCGTCGAGGGATCGAACAGGTCCGATGCCTGCGGGATGTCCTCGGGTTCCTCCTCGCCGATTTCGGGGGAGCGTTCGCCGGCTTCTTCGGCGGTCAGCGCGCCGACCGAGACGCGCGTCTCTTCGCCGCGGGCGGCCTCCGATAGCGTCGTCGTTCGGGTGGCTCGGCCCCAGCCCAGCCCGACGATGCTCATGGTCGCGATGACGACGAAACTCGCGGGGATGCCGATCGACGAGAGGCCGACGACGATTCCGGAGCTGATGACCGCGACGACGATCGCCGCCGTCAGCGGGAGGTTCGTGATGTCGTTACCAAGCGTATCGAGCGTGCGCCGAGCGATCGTAAAGCAGCCGACGGCGACCGCCGCGGAGCCGATCAGGATCAGCGTCGTCATGTCGACGTCGCCGGTGCCGTAGATCGGCGCGATCGCGTTGGCGATGTTGCTCGTCCCCGAGGAAAAGCCCATCAGACAGCCGATGGCGACGACGGTCAACGCGCCGACGATCTCGCGTCGATCGGCGTCGACACCGAACTGGAGTCGCGGGACGAGTCCAGACCGATCGATCGAGACCATCGGGCGGCCCCCTTTCTTCTCCTCGATGGCGACCCAGGCGTTGATCCGGGGGTAGAAGTATCGCCCGACCACGCCGGCCACCCAGAACCCGAGGATCGGCGCGACGATCCACCAGACGACGATCTCACCGAGCACGTCCCAGTTGAGTTCGCCAGTCGCCATCCCCAGCGCGGCGATCGCTCCGACCGCAGTCATCGACGTCGAGGCGGGGACGCCCGCGTAGTTGCCGATGAATAGCGCGCCGCCGATAAAGAAGAGCACGGCGACGTTCGACCGCAGGGTAAAGATGGCGGTGTCGGTGACGAGTTCCTCGCCGAGCGTGGTGACGACCTTCGGGCCGATGGTGTAGGCACCGAGGAAGAAGAAAATCGACATCAGTCCGGCGGCCATCACCTTCGTGATCACGTTCGCGCCGACGGCCGGGCCGAACGCCGGGCCGGTCGTCGAGCCGCCGATGTTGTAGCCGACGAAGATCGCGGTGAGGATCCCTACGATAAGCAGTACTTCCGTCACGGCAGACAACTCGTACGTCCGATGGTAAAAACGCGCCTATTTGCGATTCCCGTTGTCGAACCGAAGACGTGCGGGGCGATCCGAGACGCGCACAGTTCTGCGGCTCACGAACAACGACGAGTCTCAGCTTACCGGACGACCACCACCGGAACCGGGGAACTCCGGAATACCTTCTCGGCGACGTTGCCGACAAAGATGCGATCCGCAACGGACCCAGTGTGGGTACCGATGACGACCGTCTCGTAGTCGTCGGCCCGGTTAATAATCGCACGAGCGGGATGGCCAAATTCGATCGCGGTCTCGAGTTCTGCGTCGCCATCGGCGTCCGCGACGATGTCGCGTGCGCGATCGAACACTTCCTTCGCGTGTTCCTCCGCCGCTTCCTCGAGATCGTCAGCGAGCGCAAGCCCCGTCGCGTGTCCCCACATCTGGGACGGTTCGCCGACGACGTGTAAGACGGTTATCTCGGCGTCCGGAAAGACCTCGAGAGCGTACTTGAGGGCGTGTTCGCTCATTTCCGAGTCTTCCATCGGAACCAGGATACGTGAGACCATACGGCCCCTTCCACACCGGAACGAGTGAATGTTCCCCCGCCCACGGCGGGTCGGGGATTCGCCTTGCTATCCGGTATACACACGCAGGGAAGGCACAGGCCCGGACAAACCGGGACTCGAACGGGTGCAGTACACAGCCTATGGCTCGGCCGAGCGCGAAAGCGCGATATGAGAGTGACACCTGACTCCTCAGTGGACAGTATTGTCGGACAGAGAGGACGCCTCGAGTCAGAGTCCGAACACGGGAACGAACCGAAACGTCACGTACGTCCCGATCGTCGCGATAAGCGGAACGACGTTTTGCATGAGGACCACGCGGGCCGTCGTCGCCGGATCGAAAAGGTCGGCTGCGCTGGGAATCCGCTCGGATTCCTCTTCGCCGATCGGCGGCAGTTCCTCACCCTCTTGGTCGGCGGTCAACGCACCGACCGAAACGGGAGGCGACTCCTCGCCGCGGACCGCATCAGAGACCGTAACCGGCCGCGTCGCCCGTCCCCAGCCGAGCCCGATGATACACATCGTCGCGATGATGACGAAACTCGCGGGAATGCCGATCGCGGAGAGAAAGATGACGAGCGAGGCGCTGACCGTCGCGGTGACGATCGCCGCCGGCAGCGGGAGCTCCGTGAGGTCGTTGCCCATCGTCTCGAGGGTACGCCGCGCGATAGTGAACGTTCCGATCCCGACCGCGAGACAGCCGATGATGATGGCGGGGTTCATCGCGAGTTCACCGCTTCCGACGAGCGGGGCGATCGCGTTTGCGATGTTCGAGGTCCCGGAACTGTACGCCATTAGGCAGCCGATGACGATTACCATCACCACACCACCCAATTCGCGCCGATTCGTCGTGTCGCTTGGAACCGGAATCGGAACGGGACGGGATCGGTCGATCTCGAACAGCGGTCCCTGGCTTCGCTCCATCGCGATCACTCGATTGATGGACGAGTAGAAGTAGCGGCCGATTATTAGCGAGACCCAGAATCCGATGAACGGCGATACGATCCACCAGACCGCGATCTCGCCCATAACTGCCCAGTTGAGTTCGTCGGCGGCGAGTCCAAGTCCTGCAATCGAGCCAACGGCAGTCATCGACGTCGACGCGGGGACGCCGAAAAAGTTGCCGACGAATAGTGCGATGCCGATAAAGAAGAGCACGGCAACGCTCGCCTCGAGCGTGAAGACGGCGGTATCGGTGACGAGTTCGGTACCGAGGGTATCGACGACACGGCGGCCGATGGTCCACGCGCCGATGAAGAAAAATACCGTCATCAGCGCACCAGCACTGACCTTCGAGATGGCGTCGGCACCGACGGCCGGACCGAACGCCGGTCCCGTCGTCGCACCGCCGATGTTGTAGCCGACGAACACCGCGACCAGGATTCCGACGAGTAGCAGTACTGAAATCATGCGTGGATACCGGATGCACACCCATTTTCACGCGATGTAATTCGCGTCGCACTTCGCCGAGGTGCACCTCGCCGCATCGGGACGGGCGAGCATCGCTGACCCGGCGGTCGTCGATTCGCCAGACACTGGTGGGTAAATCTGGCGGAGTATGTCGGTCGAATCATCCATCCCGTCTCCGTTCGGTACCGAGCCCACGCGTGGTGCCGACCGAGAGTCGGAATTTCCCGTTCGGCCGAAGGCGAGCAAGGGATACCGCCGTCATTCAGTGGACCCATCTTCCGTATCATCCGTGACCGTCTCCTCGAGTAGTTGTTCGATCTCCTCCTCGCGTGGCCGGCGATCGATCCGCTGATCGACGGTCTCGATCTGTTCCTGCACCGCGTCGACCTGTTCACCGACGGTTTGCTCGACGGTCCGTTCGACTCGTTCGCCGACGGTTTGTTCGACCTGTTCGACTTGCTCATCGACAGTCTGCTCGACAGTTTGCTCGACCTGTTCGACTTGTTCGTCGACAGTCTGTTCGACGGTCTCTTCGACCGTCCTCGTCATCCACTCCGGATCGAAGCGTGCCATCTTCCAGACGATGTGTAACGCGTACGAAATCAACACGCCCAGTCCGAACGCCAACCCAACGAGCGTCCCGACTGAGACGATCAGGATGATCGAGACGAAGATCAAGACACCGTAGGCAAGATCGATGATCGCATCGATGCGACGCGAGTTCATCGCTCGGGACACCCCTTCAACGCGATATCGGATCCGCTTCGGAACCGGTTGATGCCCCCACTCATGACGTAGTATTATCTCAACGTAAGGTGTGAAATCAGTTTGGGGGTACTACCGTTACTGTTGTCGAGAGATGAACTGTGTCGCTCGAAACGGGTCGAGTCGACGGAGCGAACGCGACCGACCCACGGTAATGCTGATGGCTCCGTCTCGCTGTCGGTTCGAGAACCGTTGAACGGAGTTCCCGGATACGAGACGGCTGTCGGACTGACACCGCCGGACTCGAAATTTCTTGCCAAAGAATTTCAATTGGGACCACCCTATGTCTCGATATCATGTGTTCTGACGGGAACGCCGTTCAACAGTTGGAACGACGAAACGGTCTCTCCACCGAATCGGTTCGAATCGACGTCCGTCGACGTGCGAACCGTACCACTCCGAGCCGGTCAGGTGACGGTCGACGATGCTGAATCCTGCTCGCGTCGACGCGGCCATTGATCTCGCGTACGGCGCGTTGATCGTGCTCTCGATCGGCCTGATAGCGACGCTCGACACGATGGTCGGGCTCGCGTTCGGCGTCGGCGTGTTCTCCTCGTACGTCCTTCACGTCGTTTGGAAGATGGCCCGGTTCGATCCGGACTGGATGACGAAAGCGGTCGAGCAGACCGTCGGTGAAACGGTCGAGAAACAGGTCGAAGACCTCCAGACGCAGGTCGAGGAGACCGTCGGTGAAACGGTCGAGGAACAGGTCGAAGACGTCCAGACGCAGGTCGAGGAGACCGTCGAGCAGACCGTCGGTGAAACAGTCGAGAAACAGGTCGAAGACGTTCAGACGCAGGTCGAGGCTGTCAACGAGCGGATCAACCGTCGCCCTCGAGAGGACGAACTCGAGGAGATCATCGAGGAGTCGGTCGAGGACGAGTCGGAGGCCTAGGGGCGCGAACGGACTCGAGACGTCACTGGACACCTGTCAATCGATTCCGGCGGGTCCACACCTCGACATGGCTGGGCCGAGACACAGCGACAGCAGACCGTCTCATACGGTTTGCTGTAACGATGTACCGGTGCAACCGCGACCGCCCTGCGGTTGCACCGGTAATGATTTACAGTAGACCGTATCAGCGGACGAGGGTCACCGGTACCGGTGACCGCTTCGAGACCGTCTCAGCGACGTTTCCGACCAAGAATTGGCGCGTCGCACGGGTCCAGTCTTTGCCGTGGCTGCCGATGACGACCGTATCGTACTCCTCGGCGCGGTCGATGATGTTTCGAGCCGGATGACCGATGCCGACGACCGTTTCGATCTCGCGGTCGCGGTCGGCTGCGATCTCGCGTGCGCGTTCGAAGACCTCCTCGGCGCGCTCGGCTGCGGCCTCGTCGAGGTCGTCCTCGAGCGAGAGGCCCACCGCGTCGCCCATCATCATCGACGGGACGCCGACGACGTGAAGAACGGTGACTGCGGCGTCGGGATTGTTGTCGAGCGCGTACTCGAGAGCGTGGGCGGCGTGTTCGGAGTCGTCCATCGGAACCAGAATCTTCGAGAGCATGCACGGAGTTACGGTCTCGAGCGACGTAAGTTTCCGTCAGGCGACACCCGGGAGAATCGAGAAGAACCCGTACGCGAGGATCGTCGACATCGACGGGCCGATGATCCACATCGAGACATACTTGATGATCGCGCGGGGGTTGAAGAGGTCTTCGCCGCGAAGCACGGCTTCTGTCTCGGGTTCGCCGATTTCGGGTGCCGTCTCGCCTGCTTTCTCTTCGGCAACGATAGCGCCCAACTCGATCTCGGGGTTCTCGACGTCGCGGGTGACCGCCTCTCGGACCGTGATCGGACGGGTCGCCCGACCCCAGCCGATGCCGACGATCGTCATCACCGTCGCCATCACGAGGCTGATCGGGATGCCAGCCCACGAGAGCAGCGTCGTGATCGTGGACGCGGTCACCATGACGAACAGCGCCGCGAGCAGCGGGATATCGCTGAGTTCGCCGCCGACGGAGTCCATCGTTCGCCGCGCGATCGTGAAGCCGCCGAGACCGATCGCGAGCGTGGCGAGGATGATCGCGGTGTCGGCATCCAGTCCGCTGGCGGTCCCGACCAGCGGTGCGGCGGCGTTCGGGACGTTGCTCGCGCCGGCGCTGAACGCCATGTAACAGCCGATCACGAGGACGGCAACCGTCGTGACGAGTTCCTGCCTCGTCGTGTTCGGACCCAGCGTCGGCGTCGGAACCGCTCCGCGGCGATCGAGGCGCAGCAATGGCCCCTCGGACTTCTCGACGTCCACTCGTCGATTGACCCACGAATAGATGTAGCGGCCGATCAGCACCCCGATCCAGAGGCCGATAATCGGCGTCACGATCCACCAGGTGATGATCCCCGCGACCGTCTCGTAATTGAGCGTTCCGGTCGCCAGTCCGAGGCCGGCGATCGCGCCGACGGTCGTCATCGACGTCGGGACGGGGACGCCGAAGACGTTGGCGATGAGCATCCCCAAGCCGATAAAAAAGAGCACGCCGACGCCGGCGGTCAGCGTGAGGTCCGTCGTGATGATCCCCTCGCTGAGCGTATCCATCACGTTCCGACCGACGGTCCAGCCCCCGAAGAAGACGAAGAACGTCATGACCGCCGCCGCCGTCGTCTTCGTGACGATCCCGGCACCGACGGACGGACCCCACGTGATCCCCGTCGACGAGCCGCCGATGTTGAAGCCAACGAAAATCGACGCGACGACGCCGACCAGCAGCACGGTTTCGACCATCGGCCGACAGTACGCCGCTGCTCGTCAAATAAGTACGGGAACCATCTGATATATTACTCGAATGATACGGGTATCCCGCAGTCTCGAGCGCTGCTGGTCCGAACTGCCATCGGTTGGAACCGATCTGATTCCTGACTAGACGAGAGGCGGTACTACTTCTATGACACGTCTGGTCAGCGATCATCGTCGCGCCAGACGTTCGAAACGACGCCGTTCGAAACGAAACGCGAACAGTACTCACGGTCTCGGCTCGAGTCAAGACGAGCCGACCGCAAGGCGCGCTCACACGCCCCAGAAGGCGGCGATCCCGAGCACGGTGACGATCGACAGCAGTAACTGCAGCGGCGCGCCGACCCGCGCGTAGTCGCTGAAACGATACCCGCCGGGGCCGTAGACGAAGAGGTTCGTCTGGTAGCCGATTGGGCCGAGGAATGCGGTGCTCGCGGCGAAGGTCACCGCCAGCACGAACGCGAACGGGTTCGCGCCGATGCCCGTCGCCGCAGCCGCTGCGACCGGAAGCAGGAGGACGACGCTGGCGTTGTTGCTGATGACCTCCGTGAGCAACCCGGTCAGGATGTAGAACAGCCACAGTACGACGAGCGTCGGCAGGAATCCCGCCGACTGGACGACCAGCCAGGCGAGATACGCCGCGCCGCCGGTCTCCTCGAGCGCGATCCCGAGCGGGATCACGCCGGCCAGCAGGAAGATGATGTCCCACTCGACGGCGTCGTAGAGCTCGTTCGGTTCGAGGACGCCGGTGACGACCATCGCGACGACGCCGGCGAGCGCGGCGATCAGGATTGGATAGATATCGAGCGCGGCGACGGCGACGACGCCGACCATGATGGCGATGGCGATCGGTGCCTTGTCAGCGCGGTACTCGGGTCTGGGCGGTTCGCGCGCGACAATCATGTCGTCGCGACGGGCGAGCCGGTCGAGCGTATCCGGCGGGGCCTGGACGAGCAACGTGTCACCGACATCGAGGCGCGTGCCGACGATGCGGTCAGCGACGAGGTCGCCATGGTGGCGAAGCCCGAGGACGGCCGCATTGAACTCCTCGCGGAAGGCCTCGGGGTCGAGGCGCTCACCGACGAGCCGCGAGTCGAGCGAGACGACCAGTTCCGTGATGATGCCCGCCTCGGTCGGCGCCGTGAGGTCGTCGACGGCGGCCTCGCGACCGACCGGTTCGACCCCTTCGACGGCCTCGAGCGTCGCGATGGCATCGCGGTCGGTCCGAACGACGAGGACGTCGCCTTCTGCCAGCCGCGTCGCCTGCCGGGGCGCGACCGATCGGGCCTCGTCGTGGATGACCTGAACGATGTCGACGCCGGACCCAAGGAGGGCAGTCGCCTCGCGGACCGTCTGGCCGACCAGCGGAGAGCCCGGCACGACGGCGACGTCGGCGACATAGTCTTCGACGTCGTACTCCTCGAGGTAGTCCGCCCGCGGCGGAACGCGTTCGGGTAGCAGGTAGTGGCCGACGAAGATCAGATACAGCGACCCGACGAGGAGGACGATTACGCCGAGTTTCGTGAACTCGAACATCGAGAACCGGTGGAGTTCGGGATACTGGGACCCCAGCCGGGCGCTGACGTCGCTCGCGAGAATGTTCGTCGAGGTGCCGATCAGCGTGAGCATCCCGCCCATCTGTGAGGCGTACGACAACGGGATGAGCAGCTTCGACGGCGACGTGTTCCCGCGGTTCGCGACGTCGGTAACGACCGGCACCAGCAGTGCGACCACTGGCGTATTATTCAAAAAGCCCGACACCGGGCCGGTCGCAGCGACGGTCGCAAACAGTTGCCTGCGAAGGCTGTCGCCCGCGAACGCGGCCATCCGCCGCCCAAGTTCCTGGACAAGGCCGGTCCGGCTGATGCCGCCGCTCAAGATGAGCATCGCCAGCACGGTGATCGTCGCCTCGTTCGCAAAGCCCGAGATCCCGGTCGCGGGGTCGACGCCCGTCCAGGGCTCGAGGACGACCAAGAGCACGATCAACAGGATCGCAGTGACGTCGATCGGCAGGCGCTCGGTGAGAAAGAGCACGAGCGCGAGTCCGACAATGCCAAAGACGACGAGGGTGTCCGTCGTCAGGTCGGGTTGAGTTACAGTCGTCTGTGCGATGAAATCGCACGCCGACACCGGCATAGGGCGACCGACACCGACCACACTTGTAACGATTCTGTCGAGATCGGGAACAGTGTCGCGGCGATGGCGGTCGGCGAAACCGTCGCCTTTACTCGCACCGGCCTCGCGCACTCGAGTATGCACACCGACGACGACGCGCGCGAAGAGTTCGAGGTGATCCCGGCAGTCGACATTCAGGACGGCGAGGTCGTCCAGCTCGTCCAGGGCGAACGCGGGACCGAGAAAACCTACGGCGACCCCGTCGAGGCCGCCCAGCGGTGGATCGACGCCGGTGCCGAGACGCTACATCTCGTGGATCTCGACGGCGCGTTCGAAGGCGAGCGCGCAAACGTCGACGCCATCGACGCGGTGATCGACGCCGTCGACGTGCCGACCCAACTGGGTGGCGGGATCCGCACCGCCGACGACGCCGTCGACCTCCTCGAGCGCGGCGTCGATCGGGTCATCCTCGGCACCGCAGCGGTCGAGAACCCAGAAATCGTCGCCGAGATCAGCGAGGAATATCCCGACAGCGTCGTCGTCAGTCTCGACGCAAAAGACGGCGAGGTCGTCGTCGAAGGCTGGACCGAAGGGGCCGGGATTTCGCCGGTCGAGGCCGCCGAACGCTACGCGGACCTCGGAGCCGCCGCGATCCTCTTTACGAACGTCGACGTCGAGGGGCAACTCGAGGGCGTCGCGACCGAGCCCGTCCGCGAACTGGTCGACGCGACGGACATCCCGGTGATCGCCAGCGGTGGTGTCGCGACGCTCGAGGACGTCCGAGCGCTCGCGGAGACCGGTGCCGCCGCAGTGGTCGTCGGCAGCGCGCTGTACGAGGGCGAGTTCACGCTCGACGAAGCGCAGGCTGCGGTTGAAGGAGACAGCTAAACGAAGTGGATCAGTGACTGCCGACCGCCCCAGCGTTCAGCGCTCCCAGAACTCGGGAGTCAACAGGACGAGCACGGGGACGATTTCGATGCGGCCGATCCACATCATGACGATCATTACGGTCCGGGTCAGCGGCGAGAACGCGAGGTAGTTGTCGAACGGACCGGCGACGCCGAACGCGGGGCCGATGTTGAGGAAGATCGAGGCGGCCGCCCCGAGCGCGTCGAACTCGTTGACCGGGGAGCCGACACGGGCGGCGTCGACGACGATGACGACCGTCAGCAGGAAGAAGATGACCAGCGCGAGGGTGACGTACGTAAAGACGTCACGGACAGTCTCCTCGTCGACCACCGTCTCGTCGAGTCGAAGCGGCCGAACGGCGTCCGGGTGAACGGCCAGAAACAGGTTTCGGCGGAACGCCTTGAGGACCACCAGCCAGCGCAGCGACTTGATCGAACACGTCGTCGAGCCGGCCATCCCGCCGGTAAACATACAGAGAAACAACATGTGCTTTGCGCCGGGCGACCAGAGGTCGAAGTTCGCCGAGGCATACCCCGTGGTCGTCACCATCGACACCACGTTGAACAGGCCATGGCGGAGCGTCGGCTCGAGCCCCATCGCGATGTCGGGATCGAGCGCGAGGGTGGCGACGACGATCGCCGTGATCGACGCGAGGACACCGACATAAAACCGGAACTCGGCGGACTCGAGCGGCCGACGGAGCTCACCCTGCGTTACGGCGTACAGGACCACGAAGTTGGTCGCGCCGACGATCATGACGGGGACGAGCGTCCACTGGACGATCGGCGAGAACGCCCCGATGCTGTCGGGCTGTGGCGAGAAGCCGGCAGTCGAGACGCTGGTCAGGGCGTGTGCGACGGCGTTGTAGAGGTCCATCTCGGGTGCGAGGCCGGCAAGGTGGAACGCAAAGAGCACGACCGTCGTAAGGACCGTCAATCCGACGTACAGCCCCCAGATGAGACGGGCCGTCCGGTCGAGGTGGGGATGGAGCTTGTGGACGCTTCGAGTCTGGGTTTCGGTCTCCATCAGCTGGGCACCACCGACGAGCAGATGCGAGAACAGGCCGATGGCGACGATCAAAATGCCGAGGCCGCCGAGCCACTGCAGGATTGCCCGCCAGAGCAAGAGCGCCCGCGAATGGACCGCGAACTCGGCGATCACGGTCGCGCCCGTCGTCGTCACACCGCTCGTGCTCTCGAAAACAGCGTTGACCGGCCGTGCGAACACGCCCGTCTCCGCGACGAGAAACGGGATCGCCCCGACCAGCGCGACGCCGAGCCAGGTCAGCGCGACCATCAAAAACGCCTCCCGTTGGCCGATCTCGCGCTCGTCGGTCAGTGCCTCGAGGCCGGCACCGAGGACGACGGTGACGACGATCGTGACGAGAAACGGGAGCGGGTCGTCCCCGTCGACGACGGCAAGTGCGAGCGGGGTGATCGTCGGGACCGCGAGCCACTTCAGGACCGTCCCGGCGAGGCTACAACTCGAGCGCCAGTCGACGCGAAGCGCCATCTACCGACGTATCAACGGCCGGCAGGATAACGATTCGGAGTAAAGAGACGACGCATACGGACGACTGTCACTGATACGGTCTGCTGTAACGAGTGACCGGTGGGCACTGACCGATAGACGACTGGCTCACTCCTGTTTGTACCCGTGGCCGACGTAGAGAGCGAAGACGTTGGCGGCGAGCAAGAGGAGAAACACTAGCGTCACGTCGGGATCGCCAAGGCCCTGTGTGAGCAGCGGAAGATGGACGAACGGGAGCGCGATCGCGACCCAAAACGAAAGAAACTGTGTTGGCCCTTTGAGCGAGCGCAACAGCCAGCTGTATCGATCGCGCTTGGCTTCCGGCTCGGGGCTCGAGGGGGAGATTGAGTCGTTTGAAACGGGGGAGTTTGACATCGAGACGGAGCACCTCTTCTCAAATACGACATTCACACCATAGATCATATAACGGGTCGAAGGTTGACTTGGTTTCGGTCCGTTTTACACGCAGTTATGGACGTTCTAACGTTTTCATATATTCTCAAAATCGTTTAGACCTTTTATAACCCAATCTAGTGCCGTTTCGGAGATCGTCATCAAATAGGGCGCTAACAAGCCGAACCGGTGTCTGTGGGGAGCGAGCGCAACCGCCTTGTACCGGGGACGGTATGCGTTCGACATGAGCGAGCGAACGGCAACCCGCACGCGCGAGACAGCCGAGACGTCGATCGAGTGTACGCTGACGATCGACGGGACGGGGACGGCCGCGATCGACACCGGCATCGGCTTCTTCGATCACATGCTGACGTCGTTCGCCAAACACGGCCTGTTCGACCTCGAGATCGACTGTGACGGCGACCTCGAGATAGACGACCACCATACGGTCGAGGACGTCGCGATCGTCCTCGGCGAAGCGTTCGACGAGGCGCTCGGCGATCGGTCGGGGATCGTTCGGTACGCCGACCGAAAAGTACCCCTCGACGAGGCCGTCGCGGGCGCCGTCGTGGACGTGAGCGGCCGGCCGCGGTTTTACTTCGACGGGGCGTTCTCCCAGGAACAAATCGGGGGATTCACCAGCGACATGGCGCGTCACTTCGGCGAGTCGCTGGCGATGAACGCCGGGCTGACGCTCCACCTCGAGGTCGACGGCGAAAACGCTCACCACGAGGTCGAGGCGCTGTTCAAAGCGCTGACCCGGAGCCTCGACGATGCGACCCGGATCGACGAGCGTCGGCAGGGAACGCCGAGCACGAAAGGCACGCTGTAGGCAGTTTTTGGTTGGCTACGGGCGACGCAGCTCCCCCCCGTTTTCGACGAACTCGCCGTCTTCGATCGCGTACTCGACGATCGCTTCGGCCTCGTGACTCTCGAGGTCGTAGGCTCCTGCGGCCAATTCCTCGACGGCACGTCGCTGCATGGGGAACTCACGGTTTCGGAGGAGTCGAATGACCTTGCTGTAGGCCCGCGGCGGGCTCGCCGACGAGGGTGGCGCGCCGGCGCCGTCGGCCGCGTCCACAGGTTCAGCGCCGGAGTCATCCGGTTGCTCGTTGCGTTCGAGCGTAATGCCATCCGCAAGGCTCGTGGCGTCGGAATCGGCTTCATCGGAGTTCGGGTCGGCTTCAGCGGCGTCTGCGTCGGAATCGCTCGGATCCGAATCCGGTTCGTCGCCAGCGGATTCGCGGTCGGAGGTGTCGGGTGCGGCGCGCTCGTCAGCGGCAGCGTCCGTGACGGTCGCGTTCGACGACGCGGTTCGGGATCGGGTCGCCGCCGGGCCGTCGGCGGTGGCGACGACCGAGCCGTTTTCGGGGTGGCCACCGCCGATCGAGTCGTCGACTCCGAGGCGAGCGAGCAGCGGTTCGAGCAGCGTCTCGAGTCGATCCCGGCAGTCGGGACAACAGACGATGCGTCGCTGTTCGGCCTCCGTCGGCTCGAGTTCAGGTGGGACGATCTCGAACGTGCCGACGGCGTCGGCATCACAGAAATCACAGGTCCGGAGTTCGCGCATAGTGATAGATCAGATGGCCGAACGCAAAAAGCATCCGTCAGACAACAGTCTCGACAGCGATCGCAACCCGTTGGCAGCGACACCGAGCACGACCGATCGCCGGACATTATAGCCACGCACTCGTAGAGACGGCAACGAATGTTCGACGAGATCATGGAGAAGTTCGAGGGGTCACCGAGTCAGCAAGCCGTGATCCGCCTGCTGCTCGAGCGAGGGTTCTCCGTCAACGACGACGGGCGGGTCGTCTCGGGCGGTATCGAAATCCCGAACACGGGAATCGCCCGAGAGATCGGCGTCGACCGACGGGTCGTCGACTCGACGACCGACGTCATCCTCGAGGATCCCGAACTCCGGCGTATCTTCCAGAACATCTCACAGGTGCCGAGTCTGATGGATCTGGCGCCGGTACTCGATCTGACGGTGCTGACGATTACGCCCGACGACGCCGAACAAGAAGGGATCGTCGCCGAAGTCACGGGGACGCTCGCCGACAACGGCATCTCGATCCGCCAGACGATCAGCGAAGACCCCGAGTTCACCGACGAACCGCGACTCTACCTGATTACCGACGAGGAACTACCGGGCGAGGTCATTACCGAGATCCGCGACCTCGCGTTCGTCCGGAAGATCGAGCTTCAGTAGTCGGGGGACTCACCGTCGACGACGTCCGCGAAGTCGGTGAGCACCGACTCGAGCGCGCTCGTGAGTTCCTCGAATCGATCGATCGACATGGCGTCGACCGTCACCCAGACGCCGTGGGGACCTCGAATGACGCGTGAGAGATAGCCGTTCTCGAACATCCGAATCGTCGCCTGATACTCGCCGAGTTGCGTGTTTCGGTAGGCCGACTGGGAGTGAAAGCCCAGCCGTTCGTGGTCGGCAAACCCGACGAGGTCGGCCGTTTGCTCCAGATCCGACCGGAGATAGAGTTGTTCGACGATGTCCTCGGTAAAGTACGTGATACTGCGGAGTTCGTCGCCCACCGTCGTCCGACAGACGCTTCGGAGCTCGTCCGCGAGTTGGGGATCGATCGCCTCGCTTTCCATGTGACCACACACCGCATAGAGAAATAATAACGTACTGGTCGGGGCGAAACATACCTGACAGCCCATCTGTAGCCGCCAGACGAGGGGACCGACGGGCTCTTTTCACCGGCTGGAATAGTGGCGCCATGGCCAGCCTCGAGCGCCGACAGTGGGAATATGACCCGAGAGGTGAGCGGCAGTGAGCGACGCATACCGGACGGTCGCCGACGCTGCCACTGCCGAGTTCGTCGTCCAGGGCTCGGAGTTCATCGGCCACGTTCGACCGGTCGACTCCGTCGACGCCGCCGAGGCGTTCATCGACGCCGTCAACGACGAATACGCCGACGCGACCCACAACGTTCCCGCCTATCGCATCCGAACCGGTGACGACGGCGAGGGCTACTTCCTCCGGGAGTACTCGAGCGACGAGGGCGAACCCTCGGGCTCGGCCGGCAAACCGGCGCTGAACGTGCTCACCCAACAGGAACTCGAGAACTGTGCGGTCGTCGTGACCCGTTACTACGGCGGGACGAACCTCGGCGTCGGCGGGCTCGTCCGGGCCTACTCTCGGGCGGTGAAAGAGGCCGTCGAGGCAGCCGGCGTCGTCGAGGAGTGGCCACACGAGCAACTGGGGATCACCGTCGACTACGACGACTCGGGGACGGTCCGTTCGATTCTGGAAAGCGAGGGCTACGAGTTCGACGCCGACTACGAGGCCCAGGTCTCTTTCGACGTACGCGTCCCGCGCACAGAAGCCGAGGCGCTCCGGGATCGGCTTCGCAGCGCCACCAGCGGCCGGGTCGACCTCGAGTAGCTGGATCAAACGGAACCCGATCCCAGCGTGTCGAGATCGCACAGCCGAAGCGTGTCGCTCCCGCAGCGGGGGCGTATCAGTTCGACCGGAAACGAAGAGTTGCAGGGGATAGCTATACTGAACTTCCGCGCGTCCAGCCAGACATGGACAGAAACGTCTGTGGGATCGACCGACTCGGCCGTGTGTTTCTCTCGGCGATACTCCTCGTGGCCGGCTATCGAAACCGACAGCGAACGCTCGGCACGCTCGCGTTCGTCGCCGGCAGCGACCTCCTCGCCACTGCGGTCATCCAGCGCTGCCCGCTGAACGCGCTACTCGGAATCGACACCTGCGATACGGCACAGTAGCGTCGGAGCGGATCGCTCGAGTCCAGACCGCTCTCGACTCACCCCATCAGCGGCTGCTCCCCTCGTCGGGCTGGTACGGGACAGCGTCGTCGACCGGCGGGGCACCGATCGCGATCACCGAGGCCGGTTCGTCGGCGCCGGCTGGGTTGTACACCCGGTGGGGGATTCGGGCTCGGCCGCGAACATCGATCCCTCGGGGACGGTAACCTCCCCTTCGGGCGTCTCGGCGTACAGCGTCCTCGAGAGGACGACGACCGCCTCCGCTCGAGTCTTGTGGTAGTGGGAGGCAAGCGGGAGCCGTTCGCCCGGTGTTGCATCGAAGCGATTGATCGCGACCGCGTCCATCCCGGCCGCGTCGCTCAGCCGGCGGAGATCGCAGGGGCGGGTATCGGCGTGCCCGCAGTCGTCCGGATCGACGACGCTGTAGCTCATGGAAGTTCGATTCGGGCGATTCGCAAAAGTCCGTTGTCCGGTTCAGTGAGAGAGAGCGCGCACGCGGCTCACGTCGTCCGGAACGCGCGGTCGCCGGCGTCGCCGAGGCCGGGGACGATGAAGCCGTCGTCGTCGAGCCGGTCGTCGATCGACACCGTCAGGAGGTCAGCCTCGTCGTGTTCTTCGCCGACACGGAGCAGGCCTTCAGGGGCAGACACGGCCGAGAGAACGATCAGGTTCTCGGGTTCTGGTGAGTTCTCGATGACGTGCTCGAGGACGGTACACATCGTACTCCCCGTCGCGAGCATGGGGTCGGCGATGATGACCGTATCTTCCTCGGTGATTTCGGGCAGTTTGACGTAGTCGACCGTAATGGGGAACGAGCCGTCCTCGTCGCGGCCGGCCTCCTCGTCGCGGCTGGCGCTGATGACGCCCTGTCGCGCCCGCGGGAAGGCCTTCAGCAGGCCCTCGACGAACGGCGTCGCGGCGCGCAAGACGTTGATGATCACCACGTCGTCCAGGCCCTTGACACGCTCGCCCATCGTCGGCTCGAGCGGCGTTTCGATCTCGACGTACTCGGTCTCCATCCGGCCGTCGATGATCTCGTAGCCACAGATCCGGCCGAGTTTGACCAGTCCCTTTCGGAAGCTGACCTGCTCGGTCTCGACGTCGCGCAGGCGCGAGAGCGTATCCTTCGCCAATGCGTGCGTGATGAGATAGGCGGTATCGCGGTCTTCGATCGGCATATCCCAACAGCCACTCGCCGGGTAGTTCACAGTATCGATCAGCGCCGATCCCCAGCCCGCACTGAGACCAATGGACAGCAGGTACAGCAGACGTGCGTAGCGTCCGACTCGGTGCCGTGTGACAGGCAGCGAGACGCGGGTGTTGCCCTGACGAGTGCCGGCAGAGAAGTTTATACTCGTTCGCACGTTATCAGTCGGCCAGTCGAATGGAAGAGAGCATCTCGGGATTCAAAGTTCGCGGTGACTGGGGCGACATCGTCGAACACGGCGAGCGCATCACGCGCGCGCTTCGAGAGGTCGATGTCCACGACTCCGATCAGGCCGCCAACACGGACTACACCGCCGCCTTCGAGGAGTGGGACGAGTGGCGTCCGAAGGCCCACGAAACGCTCGAGTCGGACGTCAGCGAGAAGACGGCCGATCAGGCAAGCGTCGAAGAAGGTAAAGGCGAAAAGGCCGGCAAAGAACCAGATGAAGACATCAAGACCGCCGGCGAGAAACTCTCGGAGTCGTACGAACGCCTCGAGGACGACGATGCCGAGGCGGCGGTCGGCAACTGGAAGGAGTCGATCGACTACGTCGCGCGAGCGGCCGACTCCGCAGGGCGCAAGGCCCTACGCCGGGTCGAGGACACGGTCTACCAGAACGTGATGACACAGCTCGCACCGTACTACTTCGACAACGAACTCGTCAGCGCCAACATTCAACAGTCCACGCGCAACGGCAGCAACGGTGAGCAGTTCGTCTTCGAGATCAACGTCAACGACGACGATCTCAAAGATGTCGTGTCCGACCGCCTCACCGAGTACGAAGACGAGATCGACCGCTGGCACGTCGAAGTCGAGAAGGATACCGACGCCGCCGAGGCAATCGAAGGCGCGGAGCCACCGCCCGAACCCGACGACAACTCCAAGTCAACGACGAACTGAGACGGACCGGGGATCTCGTCAGCCGCGAGACGGCGACAGCGCTGCTGCCAGCCGAAGGTCGGCACACACTTGTAGGAACACCCAATAGGAAGCGAGTAGATGGTCGATATCGCCACACTCGGAGCCTTCGCCGTCGCTGCAGTCGCGAGTCTCTTTATGGCCTGGGCGATCGGTGCCGGCTCGAGTGGCTCGACGCCGTTTGCCCCGGCAGTCGGCGCAAACGCGATTTCTGTGATGCGAGCGGGCTTTCTGGTCGGCTTGCTTGGCTTTTCCGGCGCGGTGTTGCAGGGAGCGAACGTCTCCGAGGCAGTCGGGACCGAACTGATCGGCGGGGTGACGCTGTCGTCGACCGCTGCCACGCTCGCCTTGCTCATCGCGGCCGTGCTGGTGGCGACCGGAATCTTCACCGGGTATCCGATCGCGACGGCGTTTACCGTCACCGGCGCGGTCATCGGGACCGGTCTCGCCATGGGCGGCGATCCCGCGTGGGCGAAGTACACCGAGATCGCCAGTCTCTGGGTGCTCACGCCGTTCGTCGGCGGCTCTATTGCGTACACGGTCGCTCGAGCGCTCCGGGCCGACGCGATCTCGGAGGAGCATCTCGTCATCGTTCTGGCTGCCATTGTCGGCGCGATCGTCGCCAACATCGAATTTGCGATCCTCGGCTCTGATACCGGCGGCGCGTCGGTCGCACAGGTTGCGGGCACGGCGCTTCCTGGCCCCGCAGTCGCCGGCACCGCCGTGGCTACGCTGGTCATCGCAACCATCTGGGCGGGTGCAATCGCGTTCGACCTCGGGAAGGGGACCGAACGTGGCGAACGACATTTCCTGCTCGTCCTCGGGGGCCTCGTCGCCTTCTCGGCCGGCGGCAGTCAGGTCGGGCTCGCGATCGGCCCGCTGATCCCGCTCTCGAACACCCTCGAGTTGCCGTTGCTTGCGATGCTCGTCGGCGGCGGGTTCGGTCTCCTGTTGGGATCGTGGACCGGCGCGCCGCGGATGATCAAGGCGATCTCACAGGACTACTCCTCGCTGGGACCGCGCCGATCGATCGCAGCGCTGATCCCCTCGTTTATTATCGCGCAAGCCGCCGTGTTCTTCGGCATTCCGGTCTCGTTCAACGAGATCATCGTCAGCGCGATCATCGGGAGCGGCTACGCGGCAGCCGGCGCTGGCGGTGGCGTCAGCGCTCGTAAAATGGGCCTTACCGTCCTTGCGTGGATCGGGTCGCTGGCCGGTTCGATCACAGTGGGCTACGTGGGATACACCGCCGTCGACGCGCTCGTGCTTTGATACGGACTCCCGTCAGTCAGTGCCAACGCACCCGCGATCCGTCCTACGGGTGCGCCGGTACATCGTTACAGTAAAGCGTATGAGACGGTCGCGCGACATCGAACGGTCTTTACACGACGGGTCGTGAGGTCGAGTATGGACGAGGACGCCGTCGACGGCACCGAACTCCCCGACGATGCGGTCCAGTGGCGACGTGACGCGAGCACCTCGCGTACCGTTCGGCTGCTCTGGACCTTCGGCGTCGGGACGTTCTTCGCCGCGATCACGATCGTCGTCAGCTGGCGGCTGTACCGGATGGCCAGCGGGATCGGCGCTGGTATGGTCATTATTGCCCTCCTCGCGGCGCTGGCCGCAACGGTTCTCGCACTCGCCGCCACGGACGACACCGAGCGGTATCTCGAGCGACTCCCGGTCGACGTCCCGTCGGGGACACGTCTGGATCGAGCGATGGACGCTGCCGTCGGCACGGTCGTGATGGGTGCCGTTATGAGCTCGCTGCTGGGTGTCGGTCGGTACGTCTCACAGAACGAATTGCTGGCCGTCGGTGCCAGCCCCTTCACCGCGCTGGTCACACTGTTACTCCCGCTTGCGCTCGTCGCGCTCGTGCTGGCCTCGTTTCTGCAGTCGGTCGGCACGTTCGACCGCGGCGCGCAGACGATCTACCTCTACGAGCCGAAACAGGCGATCGATCTCGCTGTGATCGAGGATGTCTCAGTCCGCCCGATCGGCGATACCGCCGTGCTGTCGCTCAGCTACGCCCAGCCAGACGGACAGTACGTTCAAGGGCCGCGTCGACTCGTCGTCCCGCCCGCAGTCGCACGCGATATCGCAACGATCGTCAACGCGGAGCGCTAACGCTCGTCTACCGCTCGCTCTCGTTTTCCTCGATCTCGAGCGTGGCAGCCTCGCTGTCGCTCTCCGCTTCGTCGTCGGCGCGTACTGCGAGTTTCTTGAGTCGCGCTTTCATGATCCGCGTGTTCTCGACGGTCTCGACCGTAATGCGGACGCCGTCGTAGGTGATCTCCTCACCTTCCTCGACGAGTCGCCCCGCGCGGTTGAAAATGAAGCCGGCGATGGTCTCGAACTCCTGGCCCTCGGGGAGATCAATCTCGAGGGTTTCGTTGACGTCCTCGATGTTGACTTCGCCGCGGACGAGGACGGTGTCCTCGTCGATCGTCTCGATCGGCTGTTCCTCGCCGCCCTCAAGAATTTCGCCGACGATCTCCTCGATCATGTCCTCCATGGTCACCAGCCCTTCGGTGGTGCCAAACTCGTCGATGACGAGCGCCATATGCATCCGGTTCTCGCGCATCTCCGAGAGCAACTCGTCGACGTTTTTCGACTCGGGAACGTGCAGCGTCGGCTGGATGAGATCGGCGAGCTCGAGTTCGTCGGTGCCGGACTCGCCGTAGTTGAGATCGCGGACGAGATCGCGGATATGAACGACCCCCTGCACGTTGTCGAGGCTGCCCTCGTAGACCGGCACACGGGCGTGACCGCTCTGAATACAGGTCTCGATCGCCTCGTCGATGTCGGCGTCTTTCGGGACGGCCGTCATGTCCAGTCGCGGCGTCATGACCTCCTTGACGATCGTGTTGTTAAAGCGAAATATCCGCTGGAGCATCTCGTGTTCTTCTTCCTCCAAGACGCCCTCGCGCTCGCCCGATTCGATCATCTCCTGGATCTCGTCGCGGGTGACGTACGGCGTCTCGATCGCCCCCGTCGAGCCGGTCAGTCGGTTGATCTGTCTGGTGAGGTAGTCGAAGAGGACGACGAGCGGGAACATCAGCTTCTCGGCGACTTTCAGCGGTCGGGCGACGCGAATCGACCAGGATTCGGTGTTTTCGACCGCGTACGACTTGGGTGCGCTCTCACCAAAGAGGAGCACGACGGCGGTGATCCCGAGCGTGGCGACGGTGACAGCTGTCAGACCACCGAGATACAGCCCGAGGATCGCCGTCGCGATCGACGACATCGCGATGTTGACGATGTTGTTCCCGACGAGAATCGTCACGAGCAGCCGGTGTGGGTCCTCCTTGAGCGCCTTGACACGCTCTGCGCCAGGAATCCCGTCTTCGGCCATTCCCTCGACGCGGTGTTTCGGGATCGAAAACAGCGCGATTTCGGATGACGAGAAGAACGCGGAGAGACCAACGAGTCCGACAAGGGCGAGCGCTCCGAGGATCGTCACCACCGACTGATCGATCTCGAGTCCCACCACCGGGAGCTCGTACACAGCCAACACGGTCTCGAAGGGCGGAGACAACGCCATTGATATACAGCCTTATCCCTGAATCGGTTAACAGTTTCCTATTTGACGACCGATGACGGCCATCGCCGCCGCCGACGACACGTTTACCCGGTCGTTTGCGCTACATTCGCCCATGAGTGAGACCGCCGAGCCACCGATCACGTTTTACCGGCTGCAGGGCTGTCCGTTCTGCGAGCGGGTCGCCCGGCTATTAGGCGAGTACGAACTCGCCTACCGCTCGCGGTTCGTCGAACCGATGCACTCGGACCGGGACGTCGTCAAACGCGTCGCCGGCGTCCGGACCGTCCCCGTCATCGTCGACGATGCCACCGGCGTCACGATGGCCGAGAGTGAAAACATCGTCGACTACCTCGAGACGACCTACGGCGACGGTGGCACCGACCGTCCCGGCGCAGCCGCGGCGAGCGCGGGAGGTGAAGACTGATGCTCGGCTTCGACGTCGTCGATCTCGGTCCAGCGGATCATCCTGACCCCGGCGAGACAGCACCCGCCTTCACCCGCCCGCTGGTCACCGACGAGTTTTGGGAGGACCAGCCGCTCTCGGCGCTGCTCGACGAGCGTGACGGCCCGACAATCATCGTGTTCACGCCGATGGCCGGCTCGTTCCTCGCGAAGTACGTCTGGGACGAACTCGCGGCCCGTGACTGGGATGAGCGTGCGGGACAGATCGTCGGCCTTACAGCGTCGACGCCTTATGAGATCAAGCGGTTCGTCCACGACAACGACTATCCCTTCAAGATCTTCGCCGATCCCAGCAACGCGGTCGCCGAATCCTACGGCATCGCTCACGACCTCGACGGGATGACCGGCATCAGCGAACCCCGCGTTGCGTTCTTCGCGCTCGACGCGGATCGGACCGTCGAGAGCGCGTGGGTCGCCACCGACTGGCCCGAGTTCCCCGACTACGACGACCTCGAGACCGACCTCGGCCTCGAGTAACACGGCCCCGAGCGACAGCTTTTTGCTCGAGATCGGCCGAGTTCGAATCGAATGAGCGAATTCGACCGTGCAGCCGAGGCGATCGACGCCGGGGAACTCGTCGTCTACCCTACCGAGACCGTCTACGGCCTCGGTGCGGCGGCGCTCGAGCCCGACGCCGTCGAGCGGGTCTTCGAGGTGAAAGGGCGCGATCGATCGAAGCCGCTGTCGTTTGCAGTGCCGTCAGTGCCGTCGGCGCTGCAGTACGTCCGCACGACCGAACGGGAACGGCGGTTCATGGCGACGTTTCTCCCTGGGCCTGTGACGGTCCTCTGTCGGCGACGCGAGGCCGTCCCGGACGAACTCACGGCGGGTCGCGACCGCGTCGGCGTCCGCGTCCCGGATCATCCCCTCGCGCTCAGGCTCTGTGAGAAAGCTGGCACGCCGATCACGGCGACGAGCGCGAACGTGAGCGGCCAGCCAAGCGTCCGGGAATTCGCTGACCTCGATCCCGAGATTCGCGAGGCCGCCGCAGTGATCCTCGACGGCGGTGAAACGGACGGGACCGAGAGTACCGTTGTCGACGTCTCCTCGGCGACGCTCCACCGTCGGGGCGCGCAAGCCGACGAGATCGAGGGCTGGCTCGAGACGCACTGACCGCTATCCAATCCCGAGCAGCGAACGCAAGGTCCGCGTCTTGACCCCACACTCGGTGGCGAACTCACAGGTGTTGCATTTCGAACGGGTCTTCGTCCGCGGCGGCGGGCCGTCCAGCTCGCGAACTGTCCTGAGCGCGCTTCGATACTGGGCTTTCCGTCTGGTCGTCACGTCGATCGACCGGATCACGCCGTATGCCGGATACTCGAGCCAGACTCGCTCGACCGATTCCTGCTCCTCCCAGGCGAGCGCCTTCGCAGCCGCAACCGCATGAACCGACTGCGATCGCCAGACACCGGTTTCGGGCGGCGCGCCCGACGAGACAAGCGTCGGCTCGAGCGGATCGGCGAGCACCTTGTGAACGATCCCACGACAGTGCCGGCCAGTCGCGAACACGTCCCGCTCGTCGGGATTCCGAATCCGTTCCCAGTCGCCTGTGTCCTCGAGTCGCCGTTTCGTCGCCGCCAACCGCTCGCGGTAGCGACTGGGTGAAACGGCGATGGGCTCGGACTCGAGGGTATCCAGTGGGGTCTCGAGTAGCGTTTCGTAGCGAGGCTCGAGCGCGCGGATCGTCTCGACTTCCGGCGGTGGCTCGCGCTCCTCGTCCGGCAGGGTCCGCTGATAGTAACACTTCCGCGCACAGTAGGCGGCGGTTCGAAGATTACTGAACGAGACGTGGGTGCGAGTCACAGGCCGTCTGGCCGCGGTTTCCTATAAAAAGGGTCGCCGTCGGGGAAGGGGCAGAGTTGCACCCGCGAGCGAACCCGACGGGTGAGCGAGCGGGCCGACGACCGATGTGGAGCGAACGCAGTGAGCGGAACGGAGGGAGGAGTGCTTTTGATCAACCTTTTACCGAGCGACCGACCAACGGGAGGGAGCGTGGTTCGAGACGCCGAAGGCGTCTCGTCATCAAGCGAAACCGAAGGTTTCGCGGACATCGCGAATCTTCGATTCGCTCAGTCACGAGAGAGCTTCGCTCTCTCGAACGACAGCGTAAAAGGGTGGTTCTAGAAGTCCACGTCCGTCTCCATCCCCTCGGTCGCGTCCTCGAGCCCGTCTTCACGAACGTCGGTCGTCATGCGTTCGGTAATGTCGGCGTCGGCGAGGATACTGTCGAACTCGTCGCGGTAGCGGTCGTTGGCGGTTCGGGACTGGGTCTGTGTCTCGGCGACGCGGCGAGCGCGACGGATCTGGGCTTCGCTGACGTCGTACTCGTCGGCCAGCGTCGCGTCGTCTTCCTCGCGGTCGCGGATCGCCGCGAGATCGATCTCGTCGGCGTCATCCTCGCCGATGAGGTGCAAGGACAGCCGCGCGTCGAAAATCACGTTTTCGTCGACCCCGAGTTCGGCAGCGAGGTCGGTGTCGCTTCGGTCGTCGTAGAAGCCTCTGGCAACAGTAATCAACTCGTCGTCGGACAGCGGCGTTTCGAACGCGTAGCGCTCGCGCATCTGCTGGACGACGCTCCGGAGGCGGTTCTCGTCCGAGCGCTCATCTCTCTCGAGCGAGCCGCGGGTATCTTCCTGCGATTCGGTGACGGTTTCCTCGCCGTCAGTTACATCGGTGAAGATATCACGGAGTTCCTCGGTTTTCTCGTTCATGGGTGGACACTCCCGACGGGAGCCTATTTAAGCCTGTTGCCAGATAGCGTTGAACTGGGGCCGTTCGAAGATGAACCGGAATTATAAACTAAAAATGATGGTGGTATTTTCGCAAGACTGCAGCGGGATTTGCAGCGATTTTGTGTGACAAGAATTAAGTCTCAGCCCACCACCTCATTGTGCATGAATACGTTAGCACAGGCAGACGTCGCAAGGGAGACGTACTGGGGAATCACCAGCGTCGAGTACGCGGTGTTTTACTTCCTTGCGTTCGTGACGGTTGCCGTCTTTACTTACGGTGTCTACCGCCGGTTCGCTCGGTACACACAGGGTGACGGCGATTCGCTCCCTCGCCTCGACGAGCTCCAACGGCGCGTCGTGAGCGCAGCCAAGATCGTCCTCTCGAACGAGAAACAGTTCAACAGGGACCTCTACGGCGGGTTGATGCACTCGTTTATTCTCTGGGGGTTCCTGACGCTGTTTATCGCAACCTCCATCCTGATGGTCGAAGAGTACGCCGCGAAGAAGCTGCTCCATATCTCCTTCTGGAACGGTGACTTCTATCTGGCCTACCAGTTCATGGTCGATGCGATGGGGCTGCTGTTCGTCGTCGGCATCGGCATGGCCCTCTACCGGCGCTACTGGGTCCGCAACCACCGCCTCTGGGATCGTCACACCTCCGCCGAGGACGATCTGTTCATCTGGACGCTGTTCGCTCTCGGCATCGGTGGCTTCCTGCTCGAGGGACTGCGCGTCTACAGCGCCGGGATTCCCGACCACGAGGTCGTCAGCTTCGTCGCCTACGGGATGGCGCTTGGCTTCGACGCGGTCGGGCTGGCGACGCTCGGCCCCGCCCAGGCCGGGTTCAACAGAGCCGGACTCAACGTCGAGAACCTCCACTGGCTCGCGTGGTGGACCCACTCGCTGGTTGCGTTTTTCTTCATCGCGTGGATCCCCTACGCCAAGCCGTTCCACATGCTTTCGTCCTTTGCGAACGTCGTCACCCGCGACGAAAAAGCCGGGAAACGGCTGCCCAACGTCCCCTCGGATCTGGACGCGACCAACGCCGAGTCCATCGACGACTTCACCTGGAAAGAGTTGCTGGACCAAGACGCCTGTACCAAGTGTGGCCGGTGTTCGTCGGTCTGTCCCGCCAAGGCCTCCGATCGCCCGCTGGATCCGCGTAACGTCATCCTCGATCTAAAATCCTATCGCGAGGAGCTCGACGCCGGTGGCGAGGAACAGCCGATCGTCGCCGACGGCGGCACCTCGGTGATCAACGCTGAGACGATGGAGTCCTGTATGGCCTGTATGGCCTGTATGGACGCCTGTCCCGTCGAGATTGAGCACCTCAAGAGCTTCACCCGGCTCAACCGTCAGCTCACCGATCAGGGTGACATCGACTCGAGCATGCAGGACGTCTTCCAGAACGTCATGCAAAACGGCAACACCTTCGGTGACTCTCCACGGAATCGCGGTGACTGGACCGACGACCTCGAGTTCGACGTGTCCGACGCCCGCGAGGAGGAAGTCGACTACCTCTGGTACGTCGGTGACTTCCCGAGCTACGACGAGCGCAACAAGCAGGTCGCGCGGTCGCTGGCGACCATTCTCAAAGAGGCCGACGTCAGCTTCGGGATCCTCTTCGACGACGAGAAGTTCGACGGCAACGACATCCGTCGCGTCGGCGAGGAGTTCCTCTACATCGAACTCGCCGGCCACCACGTCGAGACCTGGGAAGACTGCGAGTTCGATACGATCGTCTGTACGGACCCCCACTCCTACAACACGTTCAAAAACGAGTACCCCGAGGTCGACTTCGAGGAGTTCGCCGACGACCCGATGATGCCCTTCGAGTACGACGAGCAATGGAACGCAGACGGCGAAATTGACGTTCTTCACTGGACTCAGGCCGTCGAAGAACTCGTCTCCGAGGGTCACCTCGAGCTGTCGGGAACGGAACTCGACTACACGGTCACCTACCACGACCCGTGTCATCTCGGCCGATACAACGACGAGTACGAGGCCCCCCGCGAACTCATTAAAGCGACGGGCTGTGAACTCGACGAGATGCCCCGCAACCGCGCCAACTCCTTCTGCTGTGGCGGCGGTGGCGGTGGCCTCTGGATGGACTTCGAAGAAGAGCCCAAACCGAGTGAGGAACGGATTCGTGAGGCGCTCGAGGACACCGACGCCGGCAGCGGCGTCGAGAAGTTCGTCGTCGCCTGTCCGATGTGCATGACGATGTACGAGGACGGCCGCAAAACCGGCGGCTATGAGGACGACATCGAAATCGTCGACGTCGCTGAACTCATCGTCGAAGCCATCGGCAAGACCGAGGAAGCAAAGGTCGAGGTCGCAGCCGAGTAACGACGATCCGTTTTTCCCCGACGGCTCTTTCGACCACGGTTTCGTGACGTGGCTCGAGCGTGATCGATTCGTGAGACACCGAACGATTCAGTCGGAGCCGCTGGCTCGAGTCGCCGCGTCGTGACTCTCGGCCCCGGATGCAACGTTTTCGGTCTGTACTTCGCGGACGAACTCGAGGAAGTTGTCGAAGACGAGTTTCGCCTCGCACGATTGCTGATAGTTCTCTTCGGTGATCTCGGCGAGGATCGACTCGAGGCGCTCCTCGGAGAGGTCCTTGCGGTGGACGAGTTCCCGGGCGGTCTTGCTGTCGTACTCGGGGTGAAACTGGACGCCGAAGACGCGGTCCTTGCGGAAGCCGTGGTTCGAGTACTCGTTTTTGGCGAGGGGGTCGGCCCCAGAAGGGAGGTCGACGACCGCGTCGGAGTGGCTTGTAAAGGCGGTAAACGTCTCGTCGATACCGTCGAACAGCCGCGAGTCGCCGGTGTGTTCGATCTCGCTGTAGCCGACCTCGTAGACGCCCATGTCGTCGACGGTGCCCCCGAGGACCTCGGCCAGTAGCTGGTGGCCCCAACAGACGCCGAGGAAGGGGATCCCGCGGTCGATCGCCTCGGCGACCCACTCCTTGACGGGACGCATCCAGTCGTCGTCCCAGTAGACCGACGACCGGGAGCCAGTGACAACGGCACCGTCGTAGTCGAAGTCGTCGGGGACCGTCCCGTCGGTGGCGTCGAACTCCGCCAGCGAGGCGTCGAGTTCGCGCCGGAAGTTCCGCGTCGTGTTCTTGTCCTGATGGGCCGCGTTCAGGACGGCGATTCGAAGGTGACTCATTGCAGCCTAGTGGTAACTCAATGAAAATAGGCCTTGTGTACAGTGCCGACATTGCCATGAGCACCGACATCCCGATCGTGGTTCGTCTCGGCGGCAAGTCGAGCGAACGGAGCCCAGCCGCGATCGGCTCGCCGGACTGATACGGTCCTGTCAGTGGGTTCCGGCGCACCAGCGACCGTCCTGCGGGTGCACCAGTACATCGGTACAACAAACCGTATCACCGCAACTGATAGGATCCGTCCCCGTCGCGGTGGAACCGGTCGCCAGTGTGGAACCAGCCATCTACGAACCGACCGTGATCGGCAGCCGCGTCAGTTTCGGCACTGTCCATGTAGCCGTCGGCGAGCATCGGCCCCGACAGCTGTAACTGCCCATCGGCAGCACCCTCGAGAACTGTCCCCGCCTCGTCGACCAGACGGGCGCGACAACTTGGCACCGGGCGACCGACGGGAGCACTGTCGGCATCGAAACCTGACGGGTCGGTGTCGAACCCGCCGCTCATGGCGGTCGGACACTCGAGGCGGCCGTACACCGGTGCAACTGGAACGTCGCGGTCCCGGTAGGCCGCGACCGCCTCGTCGTCGATCGGCCCCTCGCAGACGACGCGCTTGAGCGAGTCGACCGCGTCGTCGAATCCGGATTCGGCCGCGATATCACGAATCGCCCGTTCGCGGCCGCACAGGAGCGTCGCGTCCGCCGCGGCCATCGCGGTCGTAGCGTCGCCGGGATCGAACGCGCGGTCGAGCAAGAGCGTGCCGCCGACGTAGAGCACCGACAGCGCGACGCGGACGAGGCCGTCGGCGGTCGACAGCGGCGTCGTGAGCGGCACGACGTCGTTGGCGGCAAGGCCCCACGCAACGACGCCCGTGATGCAGTTTTGCTCGATGGCGGTGATTGAATAGCCGGCGACCGGGCGGCCGGTCTCACCGTGGAGCACCAGCGCCGGCGTCGCGTCCGTCGGTCGCTCGCCGCGGTCGACCGGTTCGCCCTCGGTCTCGGCCAGTTCCTCAAGCGTCACGACCCGATCGAACGGAATCGATCGCACCAGGTCGCGCTGGGCCGCCTCGGCGACGACGAGCTCGGGCTCTATGACGTCGAAGGGACGCTCGACGGTAGCCGGCGTCAGCAGGTGCGAGATCGGTGCGAACGTCGCGCCGAGCCGTCGACAGGCGAAACACAGCGCGAGCGCAGGGACCCGGTTTCGCGTGACGAGACAGACCGTATCGCCGGCCTCGACCTCGCGTGCGGCGAGTCGCTCGGCCGTCCGCTCCGCGATCGTCGACAGTTCCTCGTAGGAGACGCGGTCCTCGTGGATCGTCTCCGTGGGGGCGTGCAGCCGCCGCTCGGAGATGTCGACGACCGCCGTCCGATCCGGGAAGTGGTCAGCCCGCCGCGCCAGCGAGAGCGTCACGGTAGTCGCTCCCACCCTCGAGTATGTAGTAGATAGGGGGTCAGTCGCAAGCACGGACGCGTGAGCTAGCCGGCTTACTCGTCGTCGTCCGTCTGGCCCTCGAGAAACCCGAGCAACAGATCGTTGACCGTCCGCGAGCGCTCGATGAAGCAGAGATGGCCCGCCCCCTCGAAGTCGTGGAACTCGCCGCGGGGAAGCCCCTGGGCTAGCTCCTGTCCGGCTGTAGGCGACACCAGTTCATCAGCCCCACCGTGGAACACCCGCGTCGGCTGGGTCACCTCGACCAGCCAATCACTCGCATCGAAGTCCGCGAGCGCTGCGACCTGAGCCTCCCAGCTGTTTCGGTCGGCATCGCCATCGGCCCGCCAGTCGACGATGCCGTCGCACACGCCGGGCTGGGCCGCCAGAAAGTCCTCGGAGAGGCCCGCAAAAAGCGACTCGCGAAGCGCGTCGGGATCATCCGGCGGCGCGAACAAGGGCTCGAGATCGAAGTCCGATCCCTGCGCAGCAGTGCCGAACAGCGTCAGCGTCGCGACGCGATTCGAGGTCCGGGCCGCCTCGAGTGCGATTGCGCCGCCGAGGCCACAGCCGACAAGGTGGGCGTTGCGGATCTCGCAGTCGGCGAGCACTGCCTCGAGGTCATTGACGAGCGTCTCGAGGCTATAGGGGCCGGGTGGCGCGTCCGATCGGCCGGTTCCCCGAAGGTCCCAGACGACGGCCTCGTAGGGACCAGCGACGGCGGCGTGTTGCCACCCCCACAGCCAGCCGCCGAGGCCCGCCTCGGGGACGAAGACGACGGGCGCACCCTCGCCTGCGCGGTCGTAGTACAGCGAGACCGATCCGTTCGATGCAGTCGGCATGGGTGACTCGAGGGGACGAGCGCTGAAAGAAGGGGTCGGTTTCGATGCGAGTCGTCGGGGATAATCGTGTCGACGGGCTCAGGCGTTCAGGATCTGACGCAGGACCTCTGGGGCGTCCTCGAGCGCCCCGTCGAGATCGTCGACGTTGGGGCCGCCGCCCTGTGCGAAGTCCGCCGGGCCACCGCCGCCGCCGCCGACCTTCGAAGCGAGTTCGCCGACGACTTCGCCGGCGTTGACGCCAACGTCGTCGGGCACAGCGACGACGAACTGGGCACCGCTTGCTCCGCTTCCGAGGACGGCGATCTTGCCGTCTTCGGCGAGGGCGTTGGCGGTCGCGCGCAGTTCGTCCATGTCGGCGTCGATCCGGTCGATGACGGCCGTCGCGTCGCCGACATCGACTTCCTCGCCGCTGCCACCGCCGCCAGCGCGGGCTTCGGCGAGCTGTTCTTTCAGGTCCTCGATCTGCTTGCCGCGGTCCTTCCACTCCTCGAAGAAGCGTTCGGCGGTGTCGGGGACCGCCTCGGGTGAGACGTCGAGAATTTCGGCAGCCTCGTAAAGGGCGTCCTCTTTCTCCTGGGTCGCCTCGATGGCGGCCTCGCCGGCGGCGAAGGTGATCCGTTCGACGCCGTCCTGGACGCGTTCGGTCGAGAGGATCTTGATCGCGCCGATATCGCCGGTGCGGGCGACGTGGGTGCCACCGCAGGCCTGGGTGTCCTCGTCGACGTGGATCAGCCGGATCTGCTCGCCCGGCGGGATGCCGCCCTGATAGAGGTCGAAGCCGTGTTCGGCCTCTGCGTCGTGGCGGTCGGGCCACTCCTGGGTGACCGTCGTGTTGTCCATGACGATCTCGTTGGCGCGGTTCTCGATCCGCTTGATATCGTCGCGGCTGATGCGGTCGTAGTGGCGAACGTCGATCCGAGAGCTTTCGACGCCCTTCTGGGCACCGGCCTGCCGGATGTGCTCGCCGAGGACCTGCCGAGTGGCGTGAATGACGATGTGGGTCGCCGTGTGATGGCGCATCAACTGCCGGCGCCGGCCGCCGTCGATCTGGCCGTTGACCAGTTCTCCCTTGCCGGGGTTCTCGTCGGTTCGGTGGAGGATGACGCCGTCTTCGATCTGAACGTCCTCGACCTCGACGGTCGTGTCGTCGGTCGAGAGCGTGCCCGCGTCCGCAGGCTGGCCACCGCCTTCGGGGTAGAACATCGTCTGGTCGAGAACAACGTCGTAGCCCTCTTCGCGCTCGAAGACATCGAGGACGACCGCCTCGAACTGCGTGCGCTGCTGGTCGTCGTAGTAGAGTTTCTCCGTCTCGGGGAGATCCTCAAAGCGTTCGTCTTCGCCCTCGTCGGTCTCGGCGACCGCTTCGGGGGTGTCGTGGCGCTTTGCGACGAGACTGTAGAAGTCGTCGGGCACGTCGACCTCGGCACCCGCGTCCGCGGCGATCTCCTCGACCATATCCGGCTGGAGGCCATGCGAGTCGTAGAGTTCGATCAGTTCCTCGGTCGGGATCGGCTCGCCCTTGTCGGCGTACTCCTCGGCCATCGTCTCGACCCGGCGACCACCGCGCTCGAGCGTCTCGCGGTATTTTTCGACCTCGGTCCGGACGATATCACGGATCGTGTCGCGGTTCTCGTACTCGAGACGTTCGGCCTGCATGTCGACGAGTTCGTCAAGCGGCGCGTCGACGCCGGCGGTGTTACAGAGCCGTTTGGTGCGCCGGAGGACCATCCGCGCGAGATAGCCGGTCCCGACGTTCGAGGGGACGATGCCGTCCCCGAGCATGTACGCCAGCGTCCGGCAGTGGTCCGCGATGGCGTAGATGTCCTCGAGGGGCTCCATCAGGTCCTCGAGTTCGGCGGGGTCGACGTCGAGTTCGGCCGCGATCTCGCCGCGGGCAGTTTCCATGTCCTCGGCCTCGTCGATGTCCATGTGGCCCGCGAGCTTCGCTGCGCGATAGATCAGCTCTTCCTCCTCGTCGGTGTGCTCGAGACCGGCGTTCTCCTTGAGGAAGGCGATCATGTCGGGGTAGACCGCCTCGTAGACCGTCGGCGTCCCCTGGGAGACCCAGGTCCACCGCTCGAGCCCGTAGCCGGTGTCGACGATGTAGGTGTCCATCGGGCTGTAGCGGTTGCCGTCTTTCATCTCGTACTCGCCGTCGGAGTCCTGTTCGAGGGACATGAAGACGAGCGTCGCGAGTTCGACGCCCCGATAGATGACCTCGATAGCGGGCCCGGCGTTGCCGCCGCCGACCCACGGATCCTCGATGTAGATGACTTCCTCGAGATCGACGCCCAGCGAGTCGAAAAAGCCGTCACAGAGTTCGACGGTGCGGTCCTTCCAGTAGACCTCGCCGTGGTAGGCGTACTCGTCTTCGTCGACGTCCTCGCGCGTGTTGAACGCGTGGTGGGCCATCATCTCGAAGGCCATCGTGTGTCGACCGGTCTTGCCGACGTTGTCGATGTCCTGCATTCGGATGCAGGGCTGGGAGACCGTCAGCGGGTTCGCCGGCGGCGGCGTCTCGCCGCTCGTGACCAGCGGCTGGAAGTCGTAGATCGACGCCTGGGTCAGCAAGACGTCGTCACGCCAGCGGTTCGCCGCGACCGGGTAGGGTTCGATACGTTCGTGCTCGTGATCCTCGAAGTAGGAGAGAAAGGTCTCGCGCATCTCCTCGAGGCTGTACTCGTCGGCGAACCCCGAGTTGTCGATGAAGCCGTACTCCTCGCAGGGCGGCTCCCCACAGGTCTCCCTGTCGTGGTCGCGCGTCCAGAAGTGAGCGCCACATTTCGGGCACTCCTTGCGCTCGAATCCTTCCTCCTCGAAGTACTCGAGGCGGTACTCCTCCTCTAGTTCGCTCATTACGCGTCTATTGCCCGTGCAGCGCGTAAAACAGTTCCGCAACCGCGGCCGCGAACCAATCGGCAGCTATCCAATGACAGTTACCGCTGTCCTACCGTCGCCGTCGGATCGGCCAGTAAATTTTTAAGGGGTAATAGAAACGACGTATGGCGTAGACGGCCAGCCACACGATTCGGACGCCGATCGCACGCGGGGCGCGGTCGGGTATTCACGGCTGATAGCATCTCGGCTGTTCGAACGAATGACACAACTGCAAGCGACCACGCGACAGCGAACGATCCTCTATCTCGCCGGCCACGAGGCGACGGCCAGCGACGGCGCCGAACGACTCGAGAACGCCGAGAGCGACGGCCACGAGCGGTCGGTTCGATCGACGACGACACACGAGATCGAACAGATACGCAACTGGGCACCCACGGTCGACTGCGTCGTCTTCGCCGAGACGCCGACGACAGCAGCGGGCTCGAGTCTGCTCGATGTGGTCGAGGCCTGTGGCTCGACACCGCTCGTCCTCTTTACCGACAGTTCGTTCACACCGGCGGCCGCACGCTCGACCGGCGGCATCGACGGCTACGTCCGCAGCGATACCGACGACGCCGTCGTCCACCTCGCAGACGAGATCGAGTGGATCTGTCGTGATAGGTCGCGGACGGACGCCGACGCCGAAACATCCAACCACACGGAGCGCGACCGGCTCCGGACACTCGTTGCGGCCATCCCGGACCCGGCCGTGTGGTACGAGTTCGAGGACGGCGACCCCATCGTTCGAGCGGCCACCGACGCCATCGCCGCGGTCTTCGACATCGAGCCGGTCGACATCGTCGGCGAGCCAGTCGACGAGTGGCTCGTCCCATCCGGCCTCGAGCATCGCCGAACGACGCTGCGCGAGGCGCTGCGGGCGGGCGAACGCCACCAGTTCGAACGTCGCCACGACACGGACGACGGCATCCGCGACTTTCTGGTCACGCTGGAACCGCTCGAACCGGCCGCGAGCGACGCCGGTGCGAACGTAGACGCCAATCCAGGCGGACTGCTCGTCTATCACGACGTGACCGAGCGCCATCGCTGTAGACGAGCGCGGGCCGCCGCCGACGCGCGGCTCGAGGCGATCACCGATCTACTCGAGGACGACATCTGGCTGTCGCTGAACGTCGCTCGCGGCCACCTCGGGCTCGCCGCCGACACCGGTGAGAGCGACCACGTCGCGACCGTTGCGGACGCACAGGAGCGCGTCGAAGCAGCACTCGAGCGACTGGCTGCGATCGCCGAGGGAGACGAGACACTCGTCAATACCGAGCCCGTCGGCGTCCACGACATCGCACGACAAGCCTGGATTAGCGTCGACACCGGCGACACGCGACTCGTCACGCGGGACGCGACCGATCGCATCCTCGAGGCAAACAAGGCACGGCTGCGGGAGTTGTTCGAGCACCTGTTTCGGCTCGTCGTCGACGACGAGACAGTACCGGCCGTCGTCGTCGGCGTGACCGACGACGGCTTCTGTCTCACACAGTACGATCCGGAGGCGGACACCGAAGCCGTCGATGCGCTCGAGACGGAGCCAGACGCGACGGAACGGGTCGCCAGCCACTCGGCTGTGCTTGACGGTGCCGACGACGTCGGGGCTGTCGAGCGCATCGCCGATATGCACGGCTGGAGCGTCGATATCGTCGAGGACAACGGTCAAGTCGCCGTCGTGTGTCGCGGTGTTGCCGACGGCGAACGGGCGCTACCCGGAATTTATACTGTCGGACAGCAGTCAAGACGACGTCGGTCGCGAATTCGTGGCCGTCTCCACCGGTGACGGCCGCAGCAGCGCGACCGATCGTCACGTCGTTCTGTCCGGCAGTATTAGGCGTCGTCCTCGAGCGCCAGCGACGCCAACATGGCCTCGAGTTGCAGCCGTTCGTTTGCGCCTTCAGTAATTCGATAGTCGACCTCGCCCAGGCGCTCGAGCAGGCGGACAGTCGCTTGCTCGGGGATGTCGAACGCCCACGCGGAGCGGTGCAGTTGGTCGATGACGTCGCCGCCGGCGAGTCCGCGGTCGGTCAGCAGGTCCTCTAAGGCGGCGCGGGCGGCGGTGAAGTCGCCGTCGATGGCGTACTCGACCATCGCTTCGACCTCCTCGGGACGAGCGGTGGCGGTGATCGCGAAGACGGTCTCCTCGTCGACGGTCTCGCCCATGACGGCCGCGGCCTGCAGGGCGTTGATCGCCTTGCGCATGTCGCCGTCGGCCGCGTACACCAGCGCGTCGACGCCGTCGTCGGTCACCGCGATGTCTTCGGTGGCGGCGATCTCCCGAATCTGGGCCTCGATTGCGTTCTCGGAGAGTTCGGTAAACCGGAAGACCGCACATCGCGACTGGATCGGATCGATGATCTGACTCGAGTAATTACACGAGAGAATAAACCGAGTGTTGCTCGAGAACTGCTCCATCGTCCGACGCAGCGCCGACTGGGCGTCGGAGGTGAGCGCGTCGGCCTCGTCGAGAAAGATGATGCGGTGGTCGTAGCCGCCGAAACTCGAGCGCGCGAAGTCCTTGATGCGGTCGCGGACGACGTCGATCCCGCGCTGGTCGGAGGCGTTGAGTTCGAGGAAGTTCTCGCGCCAGTCGTCGTCGTAGACCTCGCGGGCGATGGCCTGTGCGGCCGTGGTCTTGCCGGTGCCGGCAGGCCCCGCGAACATGAGATGGGGGAGGTCGTCCTGCTCGACGTAGCGTTTGAGCCGCGGGACGATGTTCTCGTGGCCTTTGATCTCGTCGAGTCGCTCCGGCCGGTACTTCTCGATCCAGACTTCCGTCTTCCCGGGGGTGGGCCCCGCCGCCTCGGCGTCGGCCTCGGCCTCGCTCATACCGGTCGAAGGTGCGGCCGCAAGATAAATCGCCCGAAGGTCGCGCTGGCAGTCGACTGCCCGCTCGAGCGCGCCATCACCAGCAGACACCGTCGACAGCGAACCGACACAGGTCTTGATACCATGCTAACACGTTTTTGGTCCTGCTCGTGGAACGAAGCCACATGAGAGGAAGGGGAAACCGAAGGCCACAGTTCGTCGTCGCGTTGCTGATCGCCGTCGTCGTCATCGGCACCGTCCCGGCGGTCGTCGCCGGCCAGTCCGCCCCCCAGGCCGGCGGGACGGTCGTCGTCGAGGAAGGAGAGACGGTCGACGACCTGCAGGCCGTCGGCGGAACCGTCATCGTCCGCGGAACCGTCACCGGCGACGTCAGTGCCGCCGGTGGTGACGTCCGAATCGAGGAGACCGGCCAGGTCGACGGGAACCTCGAAGGCGGCGCGGGGAGCGTGACGATCGCCGGCACCGTCGACGGCGACGTCGAGGTCGGCGCGGGGAGCGTGACGGTGGCCGAAAACGGCACCGTCAACGGCACGTTCACGGCCGGCGCCGGGACCGTCGTCATCGATGGGACCATCGGGAGTGACGCCGAGATCGGCGCCGAGACGATTCGACTGGGCGAGACGGCCACGATCGCGGGCGATCTCCGCTACGACGGCGACCTCGAGGGCAACACCGACGCGGTCGCGGGCGACATCGAAGAGGATCCCGCGCTCGGCGTCGACGTCGCGCCGACGGTCCAGCCGTTTGCGTCGTGGCTGTTCGCTGTCTACTCCTTCGTGGTGAATCTCCTGCTCGGTGCGATACTACTCGCACTCTTCCCGCGGTTTTCCGACCGTGTTGCCGATCGTGTCGCGAGGGGGCCAATTCGAACCGGACTGGTCGGACTGGGGGTGTTCGTCGGCATACCGCTCCTGCTCATCGCGCTCGCGATCACCATCGTCGGCATCCCGCTGTCGCTCATCGGGATACTGGTCTTCGCCTTGCTGCTGTGGATCGGGGCTATCTACGGATTCTTCGCGGTCGCTGCGTGGATCCTCTCGCTGGTCGGCCTGGGCAACCGCTGGCTCGCACTTATCGTCGGCCTCTTGATCGGCGCTGCACTCACCCTGGTGCCGATCGTCGGTGACGTAATCAATTTGTTCGTCCTCCTGCTCGGTCTCGGCGCGATCGCTCGCGCGCTGTACGGCCGCCGAGGAGCCGACACCGGCCCAACCGAGGCGCCGGCGGACTGACGTGAGTGGAGCGACACGACTGGAGCGACGTGCTCAAGACCGTCGCGTCGTAACGCGGCGTATGCACGTCACCGTCGACGTCAAAGGTGAAGACACCTACGAACTCGAGCTCGAGACGGTGGCCGCCGACGCGTCCAATGGGTCCGACGCGGCCACTACGGAGGTGACGCCGACGTACGCCGACCTCCTGCGTGCGATCGAATTGAGTCCCCACGAGGTAAGCGTCCTCGTCGACGGCCGTCCGGTCCCCGAGGACCAACCTGTCGAGAACGATCACGTGACAGTGTTGCGCCTGATCAAAGGAGGATAATCCGTGTTCGTCCGCACAGCCACGCCCGACGATACCCTCGAGGTGCGACGCATCCTCGACGCCGCGATGCTCGAGCCTGGCGACGTCGAGGAACGGATCGACGCCAGGAACGTCTTCGTCGGCGGCGATCGACGCGGTGGGTCGGCGCGTGACGGCGACACTGCTCGGATTCTCGGCACGGTCGTCCTCGAGCCCTTAGAACGCGAGTCGGGAGCCCACGTCGGCGCGGTCGGCGTCCGGCGTCGCCATCGAGGGCGCGGAATCGGTTCGGCACTGATCGAGACGGCCCTCGAGCGCGAAGGCCGACTCACGGCCCGCTTCGACGATGGCGTCCGTCCGTTCTACGAGCGACTTGGATTTTCGATCGAGCCGATCGACGAGCAGCGCCATCACGGCGTGCTCACGACGGATCGTGCCTGACCGGGAGTCACGCCGACTCCTCGTCTTCTGCTAGCGGAGTTTTATCCGGCGGAACGTGGTAGCCACCCTCGCATGGCGCTCCAAGGGATGCTCAGCGGCGATCCGTCGAAGCGTTCGAAGGTCTATCTGGCGATCGGTGCGCTCTCGCTGGTGAAAGCGATCGCAGTCCGCCGCGACCGGGATCGATTCCGGCGCGAGTTGCTCGACGCCGGCCTGTTTCTCGGCGCTGGCCTGGCGCTGCGCCGGTTCAGCAAGATGAAAGCCCAGAAGCGACAGGAACTCGAGTCACAGGTTCCCGACTGGATGGCCGACGCGATGCGATCGGAGGCCGCACGATCGGGACTGCGATCGATCGCGAAGCAACAACTCGGTCGGTCGGAACCAGAACCGGAACCGACGCTGCGGGATCGCGCCCGCGGCGTTCTCGCGAGCCTGTAGCGCGGTTGCGTTCGGGTTCGATTTAGGCTGGAGACGGCTCGAGGCATGCCGTAAAGTGACGAAGTTCCGGCATCGAGGGATTAGAGACGATCTCGAATCCGGCCACGTCGCGGCGATCCTCAAGGACGGCTGCGGCGGTCTCGACGACATGGTCGAAGTGCTCGCGGTGATAGGTGCGACGCGGCACCGCGAGCCGGACGAGTTCGGGCCGGTCGGTCTCGGGAAAGGCGAAGCTCCCGAGTTCGACCCCCCGGACCCCGCCTTCGCGGTAGAGTTCACAGACCAGCGCCTGCCCCGGAAACTCGTCGTCGGGTATGTGCGGGAACGCGGCCCCGGCGTCAAGATAGACCGCGTGGCCGCTCGTCGGCGTGTAAACCGGGATGCCGACCTCGGCGAGTCGCGACCCGAGGTCGCGGACGCTCGCGATTCGGTCCTCGAGGTACGACTCCTCGACGGCCTCGCGCAGGCCGACGGCCAGCGCGGCGACGTCGCGGCCGGCCATCCCACCGTAGGTGGGGAACCCCTCGTAGAGGATCGCGCGCTGTTTGCACTGCTCGAACAGCGACTCGTCGTCGGTCGCGACGAAGCCACCGACGTTCGCCAGCCCGTCTTTCTTGCCGCTCATGACGACCGCGTCGGCGTAGCCGAGTTGCTCGCGAGCCACCTCGGCGACCGTCGCCGATGCGAACTCAGCTTCGCGCTGCGTGACGAAGTAGGCGTTCTCCGCGAACCGGCAGGCGTCAATCACGAACGTCGCGTCGATCTCGTCGGCGAACTCACGGACGCGACGAGTGTTCGCGACGCTGACCGGCTGGCCCGCTGCGGAGTTGTTCGTGACCGTCTGGATCACGAGCGGCACCCGCTCAGCGCCGACCTCGTCGACGATCGAGCGAGCCCGCTCGAGCGAGAGGTTCCCCTTGAACGGCGCGTCCGCGTCAGGGTCGTGTGCGTCCGGGACCGGGCAGTCGACCGGGTCGGCGTTCTGGTTTGCGACGTGAGCGCGAGTCGTATCGAAGTGCGTGTTGTTGAGCGCGACGTCACCTGCCGAGAGCATGGAGCCATAGAGGACGTTCTCGGCGCCGCGTCCCTGGTGGGCCGGCACGATGTGGTCGAACCCCATCACGTCCGCAACGGCCGACTCGAGCCGGTCGAAGCTGCGCGACCCCGCGTAGGCCTCGTCGCCTCTGATCAGCGCGGCCCACTGGGCATCGCTCATCGCGCCCGTCCCGCTGTCGGTGAGCAAATCGACGAACACCGACTCAGCGTCGAGGTTGAAGACGTTGTAGCCGGCCGCCTCGAGGGCTCGTTCTCGCTGGTCTCGCGAGGGGAGAGAAATCCGCTCGACCATCTTCGATTTGTACGCGACCATATCGATCCCCTCGACGGCCGACCAGTTCAAATCGAGTGAGAAAAACCGGGTGCCGTCGGACCGATTCGACGACCGGGGTGCAACTCCGTCCGCCAGTGGACGGGTTCGTCGGTCGCACGGCTCGAGCGAGCAATCCGATCGAATCACCGTCTCGTATCGACGGTCCCAGCTCCAACCCAGCAGAAATCGGATGTCGCGGTTCCGGTTCCGGCGTCGGACCCGACCCCGAACGCATCGGACGAAATTCTCGTCTCGGTCGGCCCCGGGCCGACGAGTTCGAGGTTGGACCCGTCGTCGGACCCGTCGTTGCGAGCGCGGTCGTCACTCCGGTCGGTCGCGTCCCCCGTCACCTCGTGTGCGGCCGCCTGCAGGTCCGCGAAGACGTCCGCTGCCGTCACGTCGTCGGCGTCAACCGCCTCGTCGGTACTCGGGTCGTGCTCGCCACCGCTCGCGAGAAGCGCGTCGGGATCGTCCGCGTCGTGGGCTGCAAGGATCGCGTCCGGGTCGGGGTCGATCTCCGTGAAGACCTCCGTGACTGTCGGATCGGTACTCATGGCTGGAGTGTTCCCACCATCCACCTTCGTTACGAACGCGCTACCGCTGTATTACGGAGTGAATACGTTCGTCGATATGACTCTCACGGCGAGAAATCAGTCAGCTATCGGGAACTGAACGCGGGCCGAACGGCCCGGTCAGAACAGGTCCTGAGTGAGCTCGAGGGTCTCCTCGCGGTCGTCCCAGTCGACAAAGAGCGCGACGCTGGTCGCGCTGGTAATGATGTCGTTGAGCTGGATCCGAGCCTCGGCGAGGGGGTTGACGATCTCGCTGATGATCCCCGGCTGGTTGGGGAGTTCGCCGCCGGTGACGCGGACGACGGCGACCGGCGAGTCGACGGTGACACTCGAGAGTTCGTCACGCGCGATGACCTCGCGGTGGAGGATGTTCTCGGCGCGTTCGGCCTCCTCTTCGTCGATGTAGAACGTGACGGTGTCCATCCCGCTGGCGACGGCGTCGATATTGATCTCGCTTTCAGCGAGCGAGTTCGAGAGGTGGTTGAAGATTCCGGGCTGGTTGCGGATCGCGCGGCCGGCGACGGTCAGGCAGGCCAGCGGTCGTTCGCGCAGGTCGACGAGGTTCTTGAACTCGCCTTCGATGCTCGTCCCACCGGAGAGCAGATCGCCGTGCTGGTAATGGACGACGCGGACGTCGAGGCCGCCGTCTTTGTACGACAGCGCGGAGGGTGCGACGACTTCGGCCCCGCGGAACGAGAGGTTCCGGAGTTCGTCGACGGAAATCTCGCCGACGTTGCGGGCCCCTTCGACGACGTTCGGGTCACCGGTCATGACGCCTTCGACGTCGGTGACGATGACGACCTCGTCGGCGTCCATGTACTTGCCCATCATGACGGCCGTGGTGTCGGAGCCACCGCGGCCGAGCGTCGTAATCGAGCCGTCGGGGCCCTCTGCGAGGAACCCGGTGATGACCGGCACCGTCCCGTCCATCTCAGCTGCGACTTCCTGGGCGCGCCGTTGGGTTTCCTCGACGTCGACTTCACCGTACTCGTCGGTGACGATCGGCCACTCCTCGCTGCCAGGCTCTAAGAAGGTCGCGTCGATCCCGCGAGCCGACAGCGCGGCCTTGAGCATTCGGACCGACGTCCGCTCGCCCATACTGACGATCTGGGCGCGGTCGGCATCGTCGGTCTCGAAGGTGATCTCGTCGAGCAGTTCGTCGGTCGTCGACCCCATCGCGCTGGCGACGACGGCGATCTCGTGGCCGTCTTCGACGGCGGCGGCGACCGAGTCCGCGGCACGGTTGATCCGATCCCCGCTGCCGAGACTCGTTCCGCCGAACTTGGCTACGACGCGCATGCTGACACCTCACAGACGGCCCGCAGTGCGATGCTGTGACTCATACTCGAGTCGTTACCAGAGCGGGCAGATAACTGTGTCCCATCGTTCCTATTTTTACCATCCGTCCAATTGTCGACGGTCGCGTCTCGAAACCACCGATTGTCTCCCCGCTTACGGCCCGTCCGCTGTCGGGGTGACAACGAGCGCCCACAGCGCGCGGTTGGGACGGTGGGGGTAACATTCACTGTTGTGCGCAGCATTACCATACGTCGATGAACGTACGTGACGCACTCGAGGCCGATGCCGACGCGCTCGCGTCGATCGCCGACTCTCCGACGGACGTAATGCGAAATCTCGTCCACGATCGCACAGTGCGCGTCGCCGAGGACGGGAGCCACGATCCCAACGCGGATCTCGGGAACACACAGTACGACGGCTCGGATCCGGAGGATCTACTCGGATTCATTAGCTTCGACGCGCGCGAAGACACCGTTCACGTCACCCAACTCGACGGGACGAACGACGCCTGCAAACGGCTGCTGGCCGAGCCGGTTCGCTTTGCCGAACGCGAGTCGATGGCCGTCGAAGTGCTTGCAGCACAGGATGCCACCGCGATCGAGCGCGCCGCCGACGAACTCGGCTTCGAACGACGCGGCCGTGGCCCCCGATTCAACGGCGCACCGACGGTACGGTTTCGACTCGAGCCCGCGAGCTACAGCACCAACTGACCCGATTCAGCCGCCGTCCGCAGTCTCCGTCGTCTCTCCGAGGTCTGGCTCGGACTCGAGACCGAGATAGTCGATCGTCGTCCGATAGAAGACGTCTCGCATCGTTTCCCGTGGCAGATCGCGAGCGAGTAGCCCCGCCCGTTCGTTGCGATAGGGGTACGGAATGTTCGGGAAGTCCGACCCGTACATGATCGACTCCGAGAGCTCGACGAACGTCTCGTCGGCGATCGAGGACGGATCGAACCCCATCGTCTCCGGGGCCGACGTCGACATCGCGAACGTCGTATCGAGATACACGGACTCGTGGTCACGTGCGAGGTCGAGAAACGCCTCGACCTCGTAGGTCCCCATGTGTGCACAGCAGACGCGAAGCGCCGGATAGGACTCAACCAGTTCGGCGAAGGCGTCGAAACCGACGTACGGGCTGTCCTCGAACATCGGTGCCGTCCCCCCGTGATAGGTGATCGGGCGATCGTACTCCGCGACGACCTCGAGGGCGGGCTCGAGGCGTGAATCTGCGGGTCGACACTCTTGGACTGGGCAATGAATTTTCAGGCCGCGAGCGCCCGCCTCGAACGCGTCTCGGACGACGGCAGCGACGTCTTCGTCGTCGGGATGGACCGTCGCGAACGGGATCAGCATGTCCGACGAGTCGGCCTGCTCGCAGAGCCATGTATTGAGTTCGTGCGCGAGGTCAGGCTCGTGGGCGTAGGGAAGTGCGACGGAGGCGGAGACACCGGCAGACTGGAGGACGTCTTCGATCGCCGGCCGGGTCACGGGATGTGAAAACTCCCAGTCGGTCTCATCGCTGAGCGAGCGTCGGATCGCGGCGGCGAGCCGTTCGGGAAACAGATGCGTGTGGGCGTCGATCGCGGGACGAAACGCCGTCTCGCGGGTCTCGGCGGCGACTCGGTGGTCGGAAGGAGACATATGGATCGGGTGACAGTCGCTGACGGGATCGTGACGAATAGGTGTACCGCCGGCGGCGATTCGTGTCGTCTTAGCTGAACTTCTGGACGGTCACGTCTAACGTGTCGAGGTCGACGATCGGCGCAAAGCCGGCGTCGGGGTCGATGTTGACGCTCTTCTGGAAGTCCGTCTGGGCCTGCCAGCAGCCGGAGTTGATCGCGAGAACGTTGTGGTACTTCCCGAAGCCGAGTTTGTGGACGTGGCCAGTATGGAAGATGTCGGGGACCTCCTCCATCACGAGGTAGTCTCGCTCTTCGGGAGCCAGCCGGGTGTGGCCCCCGAACTGGGGTGCGACGTGGCGTTTCTTGAGCAGGTGGTACATCGCCTTGTGCGGGTCGTCGTAGCTGGCCTTCTCTTCGGGCAGTTCCGCGATGACTTCGTCCAGCGAGACGCCGTGGTACATCAACACGGAGACGCCCTCGAGCGTGACCGTCGAGGGGTTGCTCACGATCTGTGGGTCGTGAGCGGACATGATCTCCCGGAGTTCCTCGTCGAATCCCGGCTGTGGTTCCGCGAGGCGGACCGCATCGTGGTTGCCGGGGATCATGACGATCTCGATGTCGCCGGGCACTTTCTTCAGGTGTTCGCTGAATGCCTCGTACTGCTCGTAGATGTCGACGATGTCGAGTTCCTCGTCCTGATCGGGGTAGACACCGACGCCTTCGACCATGTCGCCGGCCAACAACATGTACTCGACGTGCTGGGCTTGCTCGGTATGCAGCCAGTCGGCGAACGCGTTCCAGGCGTCTTCCATGAACTCCTGGCTACCGACGTGGACGTCGCTGATCAGCGCCGCCTGGACGTGGCGATCCGCGGTCGAGGGCTCGTAGGTTCGGGGGACGTCGGGGAAGTACATCGAGTCGACGAAGGCGATCCCCGAATCGTCCGCTAAGGTCCCCTCCATCGCGAGCACCTCGTCATAGAGCAACTCGTCGACGAGGTCAACATACTCGCGGTCTTTCATCACGAGCCACGGAAAGGTCCCGGTCGCGTCCTCGAGTTCGATCAGCCAGTGGCCGCTGGCAGTCGAGCGGATATCGTTGACCAGCCCGACCATCGCGGCCTCGCTGCCGCCGGGCATCGCCTGAATGGCCGTCGCCGGGCGGTGATTCACGCGGCTTCGCAGTTTCGCGCCGAGCCGATCGAGCCGGTCCCGGAAGACGGAGACGAAGTCGCTGTATTCGCCGGTCCCGGTGCTCTCGCCGGTCATATCGCCAGTGATCTCGAGCGAACGGAGCGCGGGGTCGGCAGATCGCTCGGCCGGTCTTGACCCCTCCGTTTCGACTGGAGAGCGACCGGGAGAGTCGCGTTCTCGTGTCGAATTGGCTCCACTTGAAACGGAGGCGGTTGAGTCGGCCGACGTGCCCGTCGCGGAGTCGTCGGATCGAGTCGAACCGCCGGCGTCGGGTGCGGCAAGCGCTGCTTCCACGTGATCGGCCCGGACGACCAGCGCATCGTCCGGGATGTCCTCGAGCACGCGCTCGAGGGCCGCACGTGGATCGTCGGCCGCCGTGAGCCGCGTTACCGCCTCTCGTTCGGCGTTGTAGCCCCGGCTCGTGAGTTCGCTCACGAGTCGGGCGGCGGCCTCGAGTGGCACACGCTTCGCATTCGCGAGGGGCACAAAAAGGGTAGCGGATCAGCGGTCGCATCGCCCCGCGTGAGCGAGTCGCAATAGCCGGGAGTCGCGGCAAGAGTGCCGGAAGGTTGATGCCGAGTTCGGCGAAATCGAACACCAATGGACGGTCCCGAGACCGACGAGCGGAACCGCGCTCGATCCGATTCGCGAGACACAACCTCGAGATCGGAGACGGACGCCGCGTCGGGTCACGAACCGCACGGAGAGGAGGTCGCTTCGCGAGCGAAAGCGAGGCGCGACGCGGTAACGATCGGTGAGGACGGGGTCGTCCGGTGGCTTCTCGAGAGCGACAGTCGAGCAGGTGTCGCAGTTCGAGACCTCGTGACGATCGTCGCGATCATCGTGATCGGTGGCAGTCTGCTGGTCGGGATCGGCGGTACCTGGCCGCCGCTCGTCGCCGTCGAGAGCGGCAGTATGGACCCAGGTATCGAACAAGGGGATCTCGTGTTCATCGTCGACGAGGGGCGGTTCGCCGGCGATGGCGCCGTGGCAGGAACCGGCATCGTTACTGCCCAGCGCGGCCACGAGAGCGAGTACGAGCGGTTCGGAAAGCCGGGCGACGTCATCATCTTCCTGCCGAACGGAGATCCGACGAAGACGCCGACGATCCATCGCGCCCAGTTTCGGGTCGAACAGGGCGAACGGTGGGTCGAAACGAAGGCCGAACCCGCGTATCTAAACGGTGCGACCTGTTCCGATCTCGCGTCGTGTCCGGCACCCCATGACGGGTTTATCACGAAAGGCGACGCGAATCCGGCCTACGATCAGGTACCGCGGTCAGGTGCGAATACGACCGTCGTCAGCACCGAGTGGGTTACCGGCAAGGCGATGGTTCGAGTTCCATGGGTCGGGGAGATTCGACTGGCAGTCGATTCGATCCGTTCGGTCGTCGGCATCGGCCCGGTCATCGCCGCCACCATTGGCAGCGTGCTCGCGCTCATCTGGTACGGGACGGCCGCCGAAACGCGCGACCCGTAGCCTGTGCGAACAGAAAGTTAATTTTCGGGCCCGGCGAAACGGATGACGATGAGCGGCTCTCGCTCCGGGGCTCCCCCCGACGATTCCGGCGATGACGATCGCGACCAGTCGGATGACCCCGCCGGTAGTCCCCAGACGCCACCACCGGAGCCTGCATCGACTGCGTCCGACTCCGACTCCGACGACGTTACCATCGAAGACGACGGACTCGTTCGCTGGTTCTTCAAGACCAACGACGAGACCGTCATGGTGACACGGGATATCTTGAGCAGCGTCGCTATCGTCGCTGCCGTTGCGCTCCTCCTGTTCGGCGTCAGCGGCATCTGGCCGCCACTCGTCGCCGTCGAGAGCGGCAGTATGGAGCCGAACATGTACAGAGGGGACCTCATCTTCGTCGTCGAGGAAGACCGATTCGTCGGCGATAGCGCAATCGGGGACACCGGCGTCGTCACCCTCGAGCGCGGCCAGACGAACGACTACACCAAGTTCGGCAATCCCGGCGACGTCATCGTCTTCAGGCCGAACGGCAACTCCGCGGCGACACCGGTGATCCATCGCGCCCATTTCTGGGTCGAAAAGAACGAACGCTGGGTCGAGACGAAAGCCAGCGAGGAAATCGTCGGCGACGCAACCTGTCAGGACCTCCCGAACTGTCCCGCACCGTACGCCGGGTTCATCACGAAAGGAGACCACAATCCCGGCTACGATCAAACGGGTGGCGGTGCCGACACCGGCATCGTCAAGCCCGAATGGGTCACCGGCAAAGCACAGTACCGGATCCCGTGGCTCGGCCACGTCCGACTGACCGTCGACCGACTCTTTGGGGGCATGATCGTGCCGCCGGCACCCTCGAGCCAGCTGGCAGACACACGGCCGGAGCCGGGAGCGATGACACCCGCCGGTCCCGCGTCCGGTTTCGAGTCGAACGGCGAGCTCGCCGGTATCGCTGGCGTCGCCGGCGGCAGTATCGCACTGGTTGCGGGTCGGTATCGGTCCTAAGTTGCAACAGCGACCCACTCCACGTCGTCAGCTGTGCTATCCGTCGTCTTCCGGATTCTCGAGTGGAAATCGAGGGGTATGAACGGCGGCAGCGAACGGTGCTCTCGCGAGCCGAACGGAGTTCCTCGAGGTCGACGCGACTAAGCGGTCGACACCAAACGAACACGACCGCGGTATCGGGGGCGCGTTACTCGTCAGTTCTCGAACCGAGCCTGAATGAACGGCTGGACGTCGTCGATATCGCTCAGCCGGGAATCGCTCAGTAACACGGCCTCCGTCTCTTCGAGTGGCACGGAGAGGCTGATCTCTTTGGTCCGACCGTACCGCCCCTTCGAGACGACGACGGCGTTGACGATGCCGAGCATGTCGAGTTCACTGATGAGATCCGTCACCCGACGCTGGGTCAGGACGTCGGCGTCGATCTCCTCACAGAGACGCTTGTAGATGTTGAACACCTCACCCGTGTTGATGCTGTGGACGCCGTTTTTCTCGAGTAAGATGATCGCAAAGAGCACGAGTTTGCTCTGGGTCGGCAGCGTCCGGACGACCTCGACGACGCGGTCGAGTTCGATCTTGTCCTGGGCCTGTCGGACGTGTTCCTCGACGATCGTTTCGGCCTGAGAGCGCTCGGCCAGCTCACCGGCGGTGCGAAGCAAATCCAGCGCGCGACGTGCGTCGCCGTGTTCCTGTGCTGCAAACGCTGCACACAGCGGGATCACGTTCTCGGAGAGCGCACTCTCCTTGAACGCGACATTCGAGCGATGCTCGAGGATGTCCCGCAACTGGTTCGCGTCGTACGGTGGGAACACGATCTCCTCCTCACCGAGCGAGGATTTGACGCGCGGGTCGAGGAAATCAGTGAACTTGAGGTCGTTCGAGATGCCGATGATCGAGACTCGCGAGTTCTCGAGTTCGGAGTTCATCCGCGAGAGGTTATAGAGCGTATCGTCACCGCTTTTCTCGACGAGTTTGTCGATCTCGTCGAGCATGATGACGACGACCCGCTCGTCGTAGTCGACGGCGTCGAAGAAGACACTATAGACACGGTCGGTCGGCCACCCGGTCATCGGGACTTCCTCGAAGGACTCTCTGTCGGCCTCGAGTTCGTCGATCCGGGCTTCGACCGCCTCGCGGCTCTCGAACGGCGACGATGCGAGCGGATGGTCCGACGGGAGCGCGGCCGGATCGGTCTTGGGAGCGGCTGCTGACGGCTCGGTCGCGTCCGCAGACCCCCCTGCTTCAGGTGGAGAATCGTCCGATTCGGGCTCGATACCGTCTCCAGACGAACTATCGGTGTCGTGTTCCGTCGCGTCCTCGACTGCGAACTCGAACGGGTCCGATGCCGTTTGCTCGTCGGCCCGGTCAGGAACCGCCGGCTCGCGAGCATCGGCGGTCGCGTCGTACTCGTCGATGGCGTCGAGCAGCGACTCGAGGGTCGAAAGTTGCTCGTCGATCCGTTCTTCGTTCTTTTCGATGAACTTGTTCGCCAGCTGTGCGAGCACGCGATACTGCGTATCGGTGACTTCGCAGTTGATGTACTCGACGTCACACGGGACACTGTACTTCTGGGAGGTGCTCTCGAGTTCCTTGCTGACGAACTTCGCGCTCGCGGTCTTGCCGGTGCCGGTTTTACCGTAGATGAGGATGTTCGACGGCGTTTCGCCCCGAAGGGCGGCCACGAGAATGGTCGCCATCTTGTTGATCTGGTCGCTCCGATGGGGCAGTTCGTGTGGCGTATAGGACGGGCGGAGGACTTCCTTGTTCTCGAAGATGGGTTCACCGCTGAGGAGGTCGTCGAACAACCCCTGGTTCGACTCCTCGTCGCCGAGATCGGTGTTCTCGAAGTTCGCCGAGAACCCCCTCGTTCCGTCGATTTCAACCTCGTCCGAATCTGCGGTTTCTGAATCGTCTGACATCCGTCGTACACAGGCCCCCTTATTTCGTGTGGAGTGCCGAGCCGGGAATCAGGAATCACGTGGTCTGATAGGCTTCATAGGTGAATCCACGAGTCCAGATATCCGATGCGGGTCCAGTTGATGCAAACGAAACAGAGGAAAACCACGCTAATAAAGTCTTCCGTTCCCTTCATCTCGTGCCGGAACGATGCTCGATATAATTTAGATACGTGCACGAGCGTACGTCTCGCTGGTAATTCAGATGAACTGATTCAGATGAACAAATAGGTAGAACGTGGCTAGTTCGTTTCTGCGGTCGACGGCTCGAGGGGCGACGAGAAATGATACTACTGGACAGCAGTCAATACGAAGCCGGTCGCGAATTTACGGCCGTCCCCGCAGGTGACGGCTGGATACATGCGACCGGCGTCACGTCGTTCGGTCCGGCAGTATGAGAATCGATTCCGATGGCCGGAAACCCAGGAGATCAGTCACAGTGGAAAGATCGTGTTGTTAGCTACTAGTACCCGTAGAGGGGAGTTGCTTGGGATTTAATCTCAATGGGATCGACGACATCTGTACCCCCCCACCCCTTCGTTTCGAGTGGAACTGCTCACAGAGGGGGAGGAGGTGAGAGGGTGTTCTAGAAGAGCAGGTTTTACAATGGGCGACCAGAAACAGTAACCGTAGAACTAGCAGAACAGAAAATATTACTAGAAGGCTGTTATTTCTTACTAGATACTACTAGAACGCTTTCTCGGACCATCTAACACTAGTAGATAACCGCATTCGTTACTAGAACCGTTCTGAACCCTCAATTCGTCCGTTTCCGCGCTAGGAAACCTGTCTCGAGTGGAAACAAGGGGGTCCACACCCGGTCATCGGTCGCTCGTCGGCCACACGCTCTCGTCGATCTCCAGTCGAAACGAAGGGGTGGGGGGCCTCACCGCGTCGATCATACCTACTCGTTCTCACACCACAATAACCGCTCGAGCGTGCGCAAACCTGTAATCCGTTCGTACTGATCGACAGTGTGACTGAAACGGCCACACCAGGCAATGTGTGTATATCTCTCGCGGCATGTGCCCGGTTCATCTACAGTTTTATCTATCCGCTGACAATCTTCTTGTTCGGAGTGTCAACATGTCTGACGTAGGCTTAAGTGAGTTCGCTTAGTAGTACGCGCAGATGCACCCCGCGGTGCTGGAGGGCCCAATAGATGGGACTGTTCACAGAACTCAAAGATAGTATCTCTCGGGTGACGGATCGCCTGTTTTCGGAACAGGAGCCCAAACGAATCGGTATCTACGGTCCACCGAACGCCGGCAAGACGACACTCGCAAATCGAATCGCGCGCGACTGGACGGGTGACGCCGTCGGTGCGGAGAGTCACATCCCCCACGAAACGCGTCGCGCGCGCCGAAAAGAAAACGTCGAGATCGAACGCAACGGCAAGACGGTGACGATCGACATCGTCGACACGCCCGGTGTGACAACCAAGGTCGACTACGAGGAGTTCACCGACGAGCTCGATGAAGAGGACGCGATTCGTCGCTCCCGTGAAGCGACCGAAGGCGTCGCCGAGGCGATGCACTGGCTACGCGAAGACGTCGACGGCGTCATCTACGTGCTGGATAGCGCCGAAGACCCGATCACGCAGGTCAACACGATGCTGATCGGCATCATCGAATCCCGTGACCTTCCGGTTCTCATCTTCGCGAACAAGACTGACCTCGACGACTCGAGCGTCAAGCGGATCGAAGACGCCTTCCCACAGCACACGACTGTGCCCCTCTCCGCGAAGGAAGGCGACAACATGGACGAAGTGTACGACAAGATCGCGGAGTTCTTCGGGTGATATCAATGCCGAAGGCAACCAACACAGACGATTCGGAGCCGTCCGACGGCGTTCAGATCGATCTGATCAGCGGCGAACGCATGGACGGGATGGCCACGATGGAAAAGATCCGGATGATCCTAGACGGCGTCCACGACGGCAACATCGTCATCTTAGAGGAGGGGTTGACGCCTGACGAGGAGAGCCGACTCATCGAGGTGACGATGGCCGAAATCAGCCCCGACGAGTTCAATGGGATCGAGATTGAGACCTACCCCAAATCCGAGGCCCGTGACTCGTCGCTACTTGGCCGCATCATGGGTAGCGACAAGGTAGAGACGAAGCTCACCGTGATCGGACCGGCCAACCAGATCGAGACGCTCCACAAGGACGAAACGCTCATCAGTGCACTCGTGTCCCGTAACTAATGCCTCATCAGTGTACGAACTGCGGTCGAACGTTCGCTGACGGCTCCAAAGAGATGCTCTCGGGCTGTCCCGACTGTGGCGGAAACAAGTTTCAGTTCGCACCCAAAACTGCGGCCGCAGCTGACTCGTCCGACGGGGCTGATGACACGGGAGCGGCCGACGCAGGATCGGCTGAGTCGAACAGCGTCACGAGCCGTGCCACGGAGACCGTCCGCGATTGGATCACCCGCGACGACCCGTCGGACGGACGGGATCGATCGTCCGCCGACCCTGCCGCACAGTCCGCCCCTGACGACTCGAGCGCGGCTGCACAGTCGGAGCGGTCGTGGCCCTCGAGCGATGAGGCCGACGACACCGAGGCCGACGACACGATCGACGAGGGGTTTGCCGAATGGCCCGAGACGGCACGGCGACCAGCGGACCGAACCGGCACAGTGACCGAGCCGAACGACGAACCCGATGACGATGACAGAGAGCGCTCGCGCCAGCGCTCTGTCGGGCCGACGACGACGCTTTCGGACGACGAGAATTCGGCACAGGCCGACGCCCGTAGCGAAGTCGTTCCGGCGGATGACCTGCCGGCTCACGATGGGCCTACTGTCTCCGAAGCTCAACGTAGCGCCGATACTGGTGATCTGCCCGATGCCCCGGCAGCCGGAGACGATCGACCGCCAGAACACGGTCGCGTCGTTAGCGAACCGAGTGGGGATCGTCCCTCGATTGAAGACCTCCGGGAAGAGCTCAACGAACAGTTCGAGAGCATCAAGATCGTCCGGCCGGGCCAGTACGAACTCAACTTGATGGAACTCTACAACCGCGAGGAGTACATCATCTCCCTTCAAGAGGACGGCCGATACGTTATCGATGTCCCTGATTCCTGGCGCGACGGTGCCGACGACGAGTGATCGACGCAGGTAGTGACACCGGCGTTCGGAACAGCTGTCGACTGTCGGCGACAGTTCTCATTCGCGATCCCTTCCGACCGCGTTCGTACACCACCTCGATCGCGTTTCTCCTCGGTCGATGCTCCCGGAACTGATTCGTCCCGACCGTCCTCGAGAATCGACCGGACCACCAGCTCGTTTCTACTGCAATACCGAGAATCCTTCCCGAAGAACTCTCTTCGATGAGAGATTGGGTTCCACCTGAAATAATGGTCACGAACGATGGCAATGGTGTAACGCGACTGCTCGAGTCGTAGTAATTCGACCGGAAGACTGGTGCGAGCGCGGTCGAGGCGGCGGACGGAGACAGATGGATTTAAGCAATGGCGATACGAGACGGCACATATGAGCACTGCAACCAAGGTTGTTCTTTCCACGGTCGCCGCATCGGCACTGCTGTCGATCCTGCTCGTTTTCCAGACGGCGCTCGCCTGATGTTCGAGACTCGTGCGCTCCCGGGTCGACTCGCGTCGGTCCGCGACGCTCACGCGCCGGGCGCTCGAGTTCTCGACTGCGAGCGTGACTTCGAAACCCTTCCGCCAGCGCTCGCTGAGGACCTCGGTTTGCTCGTCGACGCTCTCGAGCCGGCCAGCTACCCGGCTGCCTGGCTGCCCGAGAACACGCCGACGCTGCTCGCGCGCTACGTGAGTTCGGATTTCACGGTCGGAATGCCGGGCGACGGCAGCGTCGCCTGGACTCGGCAGACGGAGCCCCCGGTCGTGTTAGTCAAACCTAGAGTCGAGGGCTCGCCCGAATCGTTCGTCGACTTTTTGCTCGCCGAGGCGTTCGTCGAGCTCGGGCTCGAGGTGCCCGAACACTTCATCGGCTTCTTCGAGGACTCGTATCGCGATCTCGACCGCGCGGTGCCGCTCGACCCGAACGGTACCTATCAGGTCGCCGCCGCGCTGTACGACGGCTGGGTCGGCCTCCAGACCCGAGAGGTCTTCGCGGACTGGCACGACGACCGCCCTGCCCTCGCCGACGCCTGGCAGGATGCGGGGTCGCGACTCGAGGATCGGGTCGCTGGGCTACCACGGGCGGTCGCTCGCGGCGAGACGGATTTCGCCGACGCGACCGAACTGGCGTGTGCTGCGATCAAACACGCGATCGAACTGCCCGCACCGTTCGCTGCGCTCGATACGGAGGCCTACCAGGATCACGGCCCGGCGTATGCGATCCGGTGGGCCGAGAAGACGTTCGACTCGCTCGCGGACGAGTAACTGTACTGGCGGTTAGAACTCGGCGTCGATGCTCCCGTCTTCGTCGAGGTCGATCACGCCGTCGAACAGTCCGCGGAACTCGTCGACGAGCGCGGCGTCGTGTGGTTCTTCCGAGAGATGAAAGAGGCCGACTGCGTCGTGGTCTTCGAGCAGTGCGAGGATCCGTTCGACCGCCTCAAGCGCCCGCTCATCGCCGGCGTAATAGGCAAGTTCGGTGACGGAATCGAAGCTGATGCGGACTTTCCCCTCGTGGTCGTCGAGGAAGGCATCGATTTGAGCGACGATGCCGTCGATGTTGTCCGGGGCGGCTACGTAGTGGACGGTATCGGACGAGCGTCGGGAGTAGCCGCGTTCGATGCTCAGCGTATCGAGGATTTCGGCACACTCCTCGTCGACGTCGTAGTACTCGAGTTTCTGTCTGACTTCGCGAGCAGTGGTTCGCGTCGATACGACGAGGAAGTGGTCGGTATCGGTTTTGAGGAAATCGGTATCGATACGGTCAGTTTCGCCGGTGCTTGGATGCAAGAGGAGGATGCCGGTCCCACCCGGTACCGTCTCCGGTGTTCCGTCTATCTCGAGGCTGTAGTCCATACTGGCGTGAACAACTTTCGGCACTCCCTTAAGCGTGCGGATATATCGTGCGACGAAACTGGACTCCGAAAATCGGACGAAGGGTCCAAAACTGGCGAGGGGTGGGACAGTATGGCTCACCGAGGATCGCGAACTCCAGATGCCCACGGAGTTCGATCACCGACGACCCTTCACTCTCTAAGATTTAGGCCAGCCTAAAGTATCTGTCGATGGTTCCTACAGCAGTGAAAGCGATGCCCAAGGGACCGGTGTCCACCGAGCGTGCCGGCTCTGCTCACGATGGCGAGCAACGTCGTCGCGTCTTGGGGCGTCATGCGAACGCGTTTATCCCTGCGTCACCCATCGGCCCGATATGAGCGTACGCGAGGAATTCGACGACTGGGCAACGAGCGGCCGTGACAAGGGCATGGAAGATAGACACTGGCACACCGCAAAGCATGCGCTCGCGCGGATGCCTGTCGAACCCGGTGAGACCGTCCTCGATCTCGGCTGCGGGAGCGGCTACGCCGGCCGCGCACTCCGGGATACCAAGGGCGCTGGCCGCGTCTACGGACTCGACGGCGCACCCGAAATGGCTCGCAACGCGGCCGACTACACGGACGACGTGGCCGTGGGCTACCTCGTCGGCGACTTCGACGCGCTGCCCTTCGCCGACGACTCGATCGATCACGTCTGGTCGATGGAGGCGTTCTACTACGCCGCGGACCCCCATCACACCCTCGAGGAGATCGCCCGCATCCTCCGGCCCGGTGGCACCTTCTACTGTTCAGTCAACTACTACGAGGAGAACGTCCACTCCCACGAGTGGCAGGACTCCATTGCCGTCGAGATGACCCGCTGGGACCGCGAGCAGTATCGCGATGCCTTCCGCGAGGCGGGATTACACGTCGCCGAACAGGACAACATTCCCGATCGCGAAATCACGATCCCCGACGACGACGAGTTCCCACTCGAGGACTGGGACACCCGTGAGGCGATGGTCGAGCGCTACCGCGAGTTCGGCACGCTGTTGACCGTCGGCGTCGCTCCCTGATCGCTCCGAACCCCCTCATTTCCACTCGAGCCCCCAATTCCCGTCGTACAGCCTGCAACACGGCCGGTGACTCGAGTTGAAACGCCCCTCTTGAGAGAACCACTCACATTCGGATCGCTCTCGAGCGCAGGGGGCGATACAGACCGCGACTTGCGAGATCACTATTCGTATCGTTCGCCCGCTGGAATCGCGATCTCGAGCCAGTTCTCCTCGGGCGGCAGCGGGCAGTCGAACGTTTCGCTGTAGGCACAGAACGGCGAGTACGCGAGGTTGAAGTCGACGACGAGCGCGTCGCCGTCTTCGAGGTCGCGCTCCGCCTCGAGTTCCATGTAGCGTCCGCCTTGGTAGGTCTGCTGGCCCGTGGTCTTGTCTCGGAACGGGACGAACAGCGGCTCCGCATTCGGACTCTCCTGCTGGTAGGCCGCGAGTTCGAACGTGCCGTCCTCGAGGTCCTCGTCCTCGCGATCCAGGTCGAACTCCAGCGTCGCCACACGGAGATAGCGCATCTCGCGGCCCGCAGTCGTCTCCATCAGGACGGCTTCGGGGTCGTCGTGGACCGTCGCCGTCGCGGTCACGCGGTAGGTCGGATCGGGATCGAAATAGTCCAACCCGTCGAAGTCGTCGCGTTCCTCGGGTGGGATCGGCGACTGTGGATGGGTCGCGAAGAAGTCGTCTTTCTCGGCTCGTTTCGACTCGAGTTCGCCCCGATACTGGTCGGCGTCGATAGAACTGGGATCGCTCATAGTGACGGTACGACAGCGCGATTGGAAGGCGTTACGTTCTGCCGGTCGCGACGGCTCTCCGCTGGCGCTGACATTTATATACTATCGGGCGGCCAGTCGTGTTCGTCAACCCTATGACCGACCGACGATGAGTACGGCAAGAATGACGAACTGGCGCGCGATTTTCGGCCACGACAGCCCCTACGACCCGCAGGTCGACGGCATCGAAACCGCCATCGACACCGGACGGGAGGGCGGCTACACCGTCATCGAAGGGGCCTGTGGCACCGGGAAGACGATGATCGCGCTCACCGCAGGGATCGACCTCGTGCGCGATCCGGATACTGACTACGAGCGCGTCCTCGTCCTGACGAGCGTCAAACAGCAACTTCGCCAGTTCGAGGCCGACCTCGAGACGATCAACGCGAACCTGCCGGCCGACTGGGAGCCGATTTCGGGACTCACCCTCGTCGGCAAGGCCGACGTCTGTCCGTACAACCGCGAGGGGGCGGCCGGGATCGACGATGGAAACGTCTACGATCGCTGTGAGACGTTGCGGGATCGCACCCGCGATCTCACCGGCGAGGGCGGCGAGACGACCGCAGCGAATCTGGCTGCCCGCGCCCGCAGCCAGCAGATCGGCCTGGCCGACAGCGGCAGTCGGGCCACGAGCACGTTCCTCGAGACAGCGGGCGAACCGACATCCTATCCGCCCGAACTGCCCGAGTACGGCGAGGGTGGGCCCGTCGGGGCCGAAACCGAGTACTGTCCGTTCTACGCACAGTATCTCGAGGATCTCCCGGACGACGAGGACGGCGCGGCCGCCGAAGCGATCCCCTACGATTTCACCGATGCCGGCATGGTCACGCCCGAGGATCTGGTCGCCCGTTCGGTGAGACACGGCACCTGCCCGCACTCCGTGATGGGTGCCGCCCTCGGCGAGGCCGAGGTCGTCATCGGGAACTACTACCACGCCTTCGACCCCCGGACGGTCGGCACGTTTACCGGCGCACTGCTCGACGACTCGACGTTCGTCGTCTGTGACGAGGCCCACATGCTCGAGCCACGCGTGCGCGACTTGGTCAGCGAGGGTGTCGCCGACACGACGCTTCGGGACGCCGAGACGGAACTCTCGCGGGTCATCCAGCCGCTCAAATTCGAACGCGAGGGGCGACAGGCCGAAGGCGGCTCCAAGACCGCCGACGCCGATCTCGTACGCGGGGAACTCAACGAGAGCGATGTCTCCTTCGAGGAACTCAACCGGACTCTCGAGTTCGTCCGCGACCTCCGGGCCGAACTCGACCGCCGCGTGACCGCCTATCTCGACCGCAACTATCGGGGCTGGCAGTCGAACCTGACCGACCTAAACGACGAGGAGATCCCCCTCCGCGATCCCGCCGAGCCGGCCGAAGACGAACTCTCCGAGTGGGCAAGCGAAGCCGGATACGGCGACGCAGACTGGGTCCGTGCCGAATCCGTCAGCGCGGTCGTCGCACGCATTCTGAACGAAGCCGAAGACGAAGACCGAACCCGCGCCGCACCCGCGGTCGGTCGCGTCCTCGGCGAGTGGTACCGGCAGGGCCACACCGACTACTTTCGGGAGATCGAACTCGAGCGCACCTGGGACGACACCGAGCCCGCCGACTCGTGGCGGCGGGCCTACAACGCCCACCTTGCATTGCATAACTGCGTCCCCAGCGACGCCATCGGTGATCGCCTCGGCATGTTCGGTGGTGGAGTATTGATGAGCGCGACCCTCGAGCCGATGGATGCCTTCACCGAGGTGACTGGCCTCCAGTATCTCGCACGCGAAGACGATCGGCCGGTCGTCGAACGCCGATACGGCCTGCACTTCCCCGCCGAAAACCGCGAGAGCTTCGCGGTCGCCGCGCCGAAGTTTACGTACGACAATCGTGGCCGACCCGGTGACGACAACCCGACGCGGCGGTCCTATGCTAACGCCATCGCGAAGGTCGCTCGACTCCCCGGCAACGTCCTCGTCGGGATGCCCAGCTACGCCGAAGCCGAGTGGGCCGCCGACGTGCTCGAGGGGCGGGTCGACAAACCGATCCTGCGCGACGCCGCGAGCGACGACGAGACGACCCAGTCGCTCAAAGCCGACTTCTTCGCGGGCGAGGGCAAGGTCCTCGTCACGAGCCTGCGGGGAACGCTGACCGAGGGCGTCGACTACAGCGGCGACCGGCTGGCCGCGGCGGTCGTCTGTGGCGTTCCGATCGTCAACACCTCGAGTCCGCGGACGAAAGCCGTCCGTCGGGCCTACGACGACGCCTTCGGCGACGGTTTTACCTACGCGCTGACGATCCCGGCAGTGCGAAAGGCCCGCCAGGCGATCGGTCGCGTTATCCGCAGTCCCGACGACGTCGGCGTGCGCGTTCTGTTAGACGAACGCTACGCCCGCGAGAGCTGGGACTCGGTGCGACCGTATCTCCCCGATGACGGCGAGTTCCAGCCGGTCAGCCCCGACATGCTCGACGTCGGTCTCGAGCGGTTCCGCTCGCGGCTCTCCTCACAGTGAGCGCGGTCTCCCGGCCGGCCTCGAGTCGTCGTCCGGAGTCCGCTCAATCAGACCCGGCGAGCCCGCGATCCGTTAGGACCAGTGACAGCAGCCCGTATCGGTCGGCGTGACTGCCTCGAGACGATACCGAACCGGGGCCTTCAAACGTGACCATCACCGAGTCCTGATTGTCAATCGTGTCCGGATTCTTCCCGTTCAGTATCGGAGCGACTGCGCTGGCGACTGATGCTGGTTCGCTGGCGGTGACTCCCGAGATGGTGGTCGTGTTCGGGATCATCCTCATCGCACTCGTGTTGTTTGTGACCGAGTGGCTGCCGATCGACGTGACTGCCATCCTCGTGATGGTGCTGTTGATGGTCCTCGGTGCCGACGGCGTGGTCAACTTCACCGAGATCTCGACGGCCGAAGGCACGTCGGGCTTTTCGAACTCGGCGACGATCACCGTGCTGGCGATGCTCATTCTCAGTTCCGGGATCAGCCGGACGGGGGTCGTCCAGATCATCGGCCGCAAGATGTCCGCGTTCGCCGGCGACGACCTCGACAAACAGCTGTTCGCGACGATCGGCGTCAGCGGCCCGATTTCGGGCTTTATCAACAACACGCCGGTCGTCGCCATCCTCGTGCCCGTCATCTCCGATATCGCCCACAAGGGGAAGACCTCGCCCTCGAAACTGCTGATTCCGCTCTCGTATGCCTCGATGTTCGGCGGGATGCTCACGCTCATCGGCACCTCGACGAACATCCTCGCGAGCGACGTCTCCGCGCGCCTGCTCGATCGCCCCTTCGCGATGTTCGAGTTCACTCAGTTGGGAATCGTCGTGCTCGTCGTCGGCAGCCTCTATCTCATGACCGTCGGCCACCGACTGCTGCCCGAACGCGTCCCCGTTGACGAGGACTACGTCCAGGAATACGCCATCGAGGAGTACCTGACCGACGTTGTTGTCGACGACGACTCCCCGCTGATCGGATCGACCGTCGACGACGCCATCGATCACGTCGCGTTCGACGCCGACATCCTGCAGGTCGTCCGCGACGGCGAGGAGTTCCTCGAACCGATCGGCCAGAAGACGCTCCGGGCCGGCGACTTGCTTCGACTGCGGGCCGGCCGTCCGACCGTCCAGCAACTCGTCGACAGAGAGACGCTGACGTTCGCCGGCAACCCCGAGACTGCGGACGAACTCGAGCCCGAGGCAGTCCCCGAGCAGACGCTCGTCGAGGTCGTCATCCCGCAAGGGTCGTTTCTCGCGGGCAAGTCGCTCGAGAGTTCGACGTTTCGTCAGCGCTACGACGCGACCGTGCTGGCTTTCCGCAGCCGGGGCGAGACGGTTCGGTCCAACATCGACGAGCGTCGGATCCGCGTCGGCGACACGCTGTTGGTGCAGGCGGCCCCGGACAGCATCGATCGGCTCTCGCGAAACGACGACTTCATCGTCGCCCACGAACCCGACGAACCCGACTACCGGACCGAGAAAATCCCCCACGCGGCGGCGATTATGGCGGGGGTCGTCGGCGTCGTCGCGATGCCGTGGGGAACGATCGGTGCGACGCTCGCCGGCGTGACCGGCGTCACCGCGTTCGATGCCCTGTCCGCACTGTCCCTGCCGATTCTCGTGACCGCTCTCGCGGGCGTCGTCGCGATGGTCGCGACTGGTGTTCTCAAGCCGACGGAGATCTACGACGCCGTCGAGTGGGACGTGATCTTCCTGCTGGCCGGCATCATTCCGCTTGGAATGGCCTTAGAGCAGACCGGCGGCGCGGACCTGCTGGGGAGTCTCGTCGCCGCGACCGGCGCGTATCTGCCGGCGCTCGGTGTCCTGTGGGTGTTCTACATCGCGACGGGGCTGATCACGGGCGTCATCTCCAACAACGCGAGCGTCGTGTTGATGCTGCCCATCGCCATCGAGACCGCCTCTCAGATCGGCGCAAGCCCGTTTGCGTTCGTGCTCGCCGTGACGTTCGCGGCTTCGACCGCATTTCTCACGCCGGTCGGCTATCAGACGAATCTCTTCGTCTACGGTCCTGGCGGCTACAAGTTCTCGGACTTCGTCCGTGTCGGCGCACCGCTGCAGTTGCTCCTCTCCGTCGTGACCACCGTCGGCATCGCCTTTTTCTGGGGCCTGTAGCTCGTCCGAGGGGACTACTCGTCCGCTGTATCCTCGTCCTCGTCCGACTCCTCGTCGTCCTCGCGTGGCGGTTCGGCTTCGTCACCGCGCTCGAGCTCTGACGCGAGTTCCTGCTCCCGCTGGCGTTTCTCCGCGTCGTCCGCTTGCTTGTCTCGCCCCTTTTTCGTGTCTCCCATGGCCACGGCCTACACCGGTAAGTGGCATAACGCTGTGCCCGTTCGTTGCCATCGACCGTTACCGCGACCGGGTCCTACCAAGCGGGCGAAGCGCGGCCGCGTTCGGCACCACTCGAACGAGCGCCGATGCCGGTTCGTACGCCTCGTGGTCGGTCGGTGACTTCGCCGCGGTGAGCTTCCAGAACCCGGGCGAGTCGAACCGCAACCGGCACAGCCCACGCTCGTCCGTTCGTGCCGATTTCGTTTGCGTTGCGACGATCGCTCCCTCGACCGGCTGTCGTCGATCGTCACGGACGCGAACGGTGAGTTCGGTCCCGACGGCCACCTCTCGCCGGTTAACATCGATCCGGAGCTGACGGACTACTCTCATGTGATCACATACCACGGTACCGTCGAAAAAGGATACCCTCCGCAGTCCCGTTCGCCCGCCAGACAAAGACTTTAGTCCTCCAGTGAGAGTCCCGGCTGTGACAGAGATCGCGAACGAGGACATCGGTTCGAGCCGCCAGCGCCGGTACGTCCTCGCGGGCGTCGTCGTCGCGCTGGGCGTCGTGACCGGCGGCATTTTACTCGAGGTGCTCGGAACGATCCTCCTCTCGCTGACCGTCGCGTACGTCCTCATGCCGGTCCAGCGCTGGTTCGTCAGACGCGGGCTCACCGAGTGGACCGGTGCGCTGGCTGCGACGCTGGTCGGTTTCGTGACCGCAACCGCGGTCAGTATGCCGCTGGTCGTCGCGCTGTACTTCCGGCTCGAGCAGGTCGTCGACGCCGTCACGGCGCTGCCCCCCGAGCTGTCCGTTTCGGCGTTCGGGATGACCTACGCGGTCGAAACCGGGCAGGTCCAGGCCACCGCCCTCGAGTTCGTCCAGGCGGCTGCGACCGCGTTCGCGCTGGCGCTGCCAGTACTGGCGATCAAGTTCGCGCTGTTTGCCGTCCTCCTGTTCGGCCTCTTGCTCAAAGGCGATGCGGCGGGGCGGGCCGCGATCGCACCGGTGCCCTACGCGTATCGCGACGTCGTCCACGCACTGGCTCGGCGGGCCCGCGAGACGCTGTATGCGATCTACGTGCTGCAGGTCGCGACGTCGATCGCGACGCTGGCCGTCGCGTATCCGCTGTTCTGGGCGCTGGGCTACGAGGCAGCGCTGACGCTCGCGATCGCCGCTGCAGTCCTCCAGTTCGTTCCGATCATCGGCCCGAGCATGCTCGTCGTCCCGATCGCGCTCTATCACGTCGCTGCCGGTGAGCTCGTCGCAGCGGCGCTGCTTGCCACGCTGGGGCTCGTCCTGATCGCCTGGCTGCCCGACGTCGCCGTGCGGCCACGGCTGGCCAGACGCTCGGCCGGCCTCCCCGGGAGTCTCTACTTCGTCGGCTTCACCGGCGGCCTCTTTACCCTCGGCGCGATCGGCGTCGTCGTCGGCCCGCTGCTCGTCGCGGTGTTCGTCGAAGCCGTCGACTTGCTCGCAGACGAGGTCAACGGCGATGCCACGTTCACCGACCTCGTCGAAGACGACTCTGCGGACTCTTCAAGCGACACCGACGAACCGGCGCAGACGCTCGAGGAGCCGGATTCGAAGTTTGCTGACGACTGATACTACTGGACAGCAGTCCATACGAAGCCGGTCGCGAATTTGCGGCCGTCACCTGCGGGGACGGCCGAATACGTGCGACCGGCGTCACGTCGTTCTGTCCGGCAGTATGACACGGACTCCCGTCAGTCAGTGCTGCCCCATCCCTACCCCTGTCATGTGAGTGCACCGGGACCCAGTGATAACAGCCCGTATGAGCCAGCGACCATCCGAATCGATGACTGGGCTCTGACGACAGCCGTCTTGGACCACCGACACTTTTCTCTCTCTGCCGTCCTTTCATGTAGTATGGTTCAGACGCGAACGCTCGTCAACGCGATTATCGGCGCTGTCATCAGCGTCGTCGCCTCGTTTATCCCGGGCTCGACCGTCCTTGGCGGGGCTATCGCGGGCTTTCTCGAGGGGCCGGACGAACGAGCGGGCGCAATTGCGGGGGCGCTGTCCGGTGCGATCACGTTCATCCCATTCCTGATTTTTGGGTTCTTTTTGGCCGGGTTCTTCAGCCTCGGGCTGGTCGGTGGCTTCCCGATCGAAGGCTTGGTCCTGTTAACCTTCGTGATCGTTAGCTTCGGCTTCTTCCTGTTGCTCTATACCGTCGGTCTTTCGCTGCTCGGCGGCTATCTCGGCGCGTACCTCGCCCGGGAATACCCCGACCGTCACCGGCAAACCCGGGAGACGGTTGGCTTCGACACGGACGCGTCTCGCCGGTCCGAGACGTCATCGACGCGCCTCGACGAGTTCGAGAGCCCCGACGCGGCCGACCACACCGACGACCGGTATTCGGAGCGAAAGCGTGACCGCGATGCCGACCGAGAGCGGTGAGCACACTGATACTACTGGACAGCAGTCAATACGAAGCCGGTCGCGAATTTGCGGCTGTCACCTGCGGGGACGGCCGCATATGTGCGACCGGCGTCACGTCGTTCTGTCCGGCAGTATTACTCGTATCTGAGTGCGTCGATCGGGTCCGTCCGAGCGGCCCGCCAGGCCGGATACAGCCCGGCGAGAATACCCACGACCATTCCGACGACGATCGCGAGCGCGACGTACTCGAGGGGGTAGACTAACGGGAGGTCGATGTACTGGACCCCGAGATAGCCCGCAGCGAGGCCCAGTCCGGTCCCCAAAATCGCGCCGATGACGCCCAAGATCACCGACTCGGTCAAGAACAGCCCGAGGATGTCGCGATTTTGCGCGCCGACGGCTTTCATGATGCCGATCTCACGGGTTCGCTCGGTGACGCTGACGAGCATGATGTTCGCGATGCCGATCGAGCCGACCAGCAAGGAGATGGCTGCAATCCCGACGATGAAGTTCTGCAGGAGGTTCAACACGTCCTCGAGCTGGCTGAGCAGTTCCGTACTCGTCTGGAACTGCACCGCGAGATCGTCGCCCAGCAACTCGCTGGCGTCGGAGGCGTCGCTCTCGAGGTAGTCGGTCGCGCTCTCGCGGGCGGCGTCGATGTCTGCCTGATCGGCAGATTCAGCCTCGACGATGATCGCGAGAAAGCGGGCTTCGCCGCCAGTGACACTCTGATTGCCAGCGCCAGCGCCACTCTGGTTGTCAGTGCTAGCGCCAGTGCCAGCGCCGATCCCCAGCATCGATGCCTGCTCCGTGTAGTAGGGATCGGTCGGCACGTAGATCCGCGGCGAGGATTCGAACCCCTCGAACGGACTCAGCCCCTCGCTGTTGTCGGTGATGCCGACGACCTCGACTTCGGTTTGCTGCCCGCCGAGCATCGCCACGGTGAGGGTGTCGCCGACGCTGACGTTCTCCTCGAACTGATTCGCGGCCGCCGGGTTGATCACCGCCTCGCGTGCCCCCATCTCGAACTGCCCTCCCTCGGCGATGCGCTCCTCGCGAATGTACGACGGCCCCGACGCGATCATGCCGCTGCCCTGTGCGACCGTCTCCTCACCGTTCGAGATCGCCTGCGTCTGGAGTGTCGCGTAGCCGTAGGCCGCCTCCACGTCTTCTGAGTCTTCGACCGCCCCGAGATCGCCCTGCGTGAAGACTGGCTGAGCACCCGCGAGTGGGCCGCCTTCGGTATCGGGTTCGGCAGCCCAGCCGTAGAGGTTTCGCTGGTCGTCGGGGCTGATGTCGCCGATCACGCCGGCTTGGAGGCTCGCACCCAGCGTGACGAAGGCGATCACCGCCGCGATGCCGATCACGATCCCGAGCGTCGTCAGCGCCGAGCGGAGCCGATGACCGCGGATCGACCGCCACGCGAGGCGCAGGCTCTCGAGGGGGTTCATTCGCCGCCTCCTCCCCGTTCCCGGCCCGCCGGCGATCCCGCCTGCGGCTCGCCGTCACCGTCGAGTTCTTCGATCCGTTCGATCTTCCCGTCGAGCAGATGGACGATTCGATCGGCTCGCTCGGCGACGTGGCGCTCGTGGGTGACGACGAGCATCGTCGTCCCGCCGGCGTGGAACTCGTCGAAGAGGTCGAGGATGTCGGCCTCGGTGTCCGTATCGAGATTCCCTGAGGGCTCGTCGGCCAGCACGATCGCCGGGTCGTTGACCAGCGCGCGGGCGAGTGCGACCCGCTGGCGCTGGCCGCCCGACAGTTCGTTGGGCATGTGATCGGTCCGGTCGCCGAGGCCGACGCGCTCGAGGAGGTCCAACGCTCGCTCGCGGCGTTCGGCCTGGCCAACGCCCTGAAACAGTTGTGGGAGGGCAACGTTCTCGACGGCGTTGAGCCGCGGCATGAGGTTGAACGTCTGGAAGACGAAGCCGACCTCGGTTCCCCGCAGTTGCGTCTGTTCTCGGTCTCCCAGCGCTCCGACATCGCGACCCCCGACGACCACCGTTCCCTCGGTCGGCGTGTCCAGACAGCCCACCAGGTTCATCAGCGTCGACTTGCCCGAGCCACTCGGCCCCATGATCGCGGTGTAGGAGCCACGGATCACCTCGAGGTCGACGCCGTCGAGTGCGTGGACCGGCTCGCCGATGCGGTAGGTCTTGCGGACGTTCGAAAGAGAGACGGCCGTGTCCGTACTCGCCATGCCCGTTCGACGACGGACGGTCTGAAAAAAGTTCTGCGCAACAGTGGTGTCCGGCGATTCTGTCGCATTGCTCGCCGCCGCAGTGAAGTTACAACGCTTTTGCCGTCGCCGCTCGCTTGCACACGCATGAAGACGGACGGTGGCTCAGACGCAGCGAAGCGACGCGCCGGCGAACGCGCGGCCGAGACAGTCGAGGACGGCGACGTCGTCGGCCTTGGCACCGGCTCGACAACCGCCCACGCGATCCGGGCGCTCGGCCGGGCCGTCGGCGACGGCCTCGAGATCCGCGGCATCCCGACTTCGTTTCAGTCCCGCCGGCTCGCCCTCGAGGTCGGCATCCCGCTGACCGACCTCGACGCGGTCGACGGTGTCGACGTCGCAATCGACGGCGCGGATCAGATCGTCGACGATCCCGACGCGCCCGCTCACGGCGCGCTCATCAAGGGCGGCGGCGCGGCCCACGCACGCGAGAAACTCGTCGATTCGGCCGCGGAGCGATTTCTTGTCGTCGCCGACCCCTCGAAGCTGACCGAGCGCCTCGAGCGGTCGGTGCCGGTCGAAGTGCTTCCCGATGCCCATACCGTCGCGGCAGACCGAATTCAGGAAGTGGGCGGCGAGCCGACGCTCCGGGACGCCGAGCGCAAGGACGGGCCGGTCGTGACCGACAACGGCAACCTGGTACTGGACTGTGCGTTCGGCCGGATCGACGACCCCGACGGGTTGGCGACGCGGCTCTCGGCGATCCCTGGCGTCGTCGAACACGGCCTGTTCGTCGGCCTTGCCGACGTGACCTACGTCGGACGTGAGGACGGCGTCGAGCGCCGGGACTACTGACTTACGTGGTCGTCGCGTCGCCGTCGGCTGTCCGTTCGGTGTCCGTCGAGCGCGCCAGCAAGAGCACCGTCAGGTAGAGCACGCCCAGCAGCCGCGCCGCGGGCACCACCCACAGCCGGAGCTCGAGGTCGTCGGTGTTGGCATACACCAGGTGCTGGCTGAACGTGATGATCGGTCGCGGAACCAGAACGAGCACCAGCCCGGCGAGCCCGAGCAGCGCGCTGACGAGCGTCGACCCCTCGCGGCCGCGGGCGAGCAGCCAGACGAAGACCAGCCCCTCGAGTCGCGCGCCCGTTAGCGCCAGCGGCCGTCGCCGGGCCGTCTCGGGGTTTCGCAGGCCGATCCGCTCGCAGGCCTCGATCACTGGTCGTGGCGTGACGATCTCGACGAGCCCGAACCCGAGCAAGAGTGTGCGTAGCATGGACACACTGCTACCGCGGCGAGGAGCAAAAAACGCGAGTCGCTGTCGCACTTCGTGCAGTGACAGTGCCGACGAATGGACACCTTTTCAATACCGTCACGCCACCCTCCGATGGAGACGATTCGATGCCCGAGACATCCGACAGGAAAGACGATCACATCCGCATCATCGAAGAGGAAGACATCGAGACGGACGGCGCGGGGTTCACCGATATCGACCTCGTCCACGAGGCACTGCCGGATGTCCATCGCGACGAGATCGACACGACCACCTCGCTGTTCGGCCACGACCTCGCTGCACCCATCGTCATCGAGAGTATGACTGGTGGCCACCCGAACACGACCAAGATCAACCGGGCGCTGGCCGAAGCCGCCCAGGAGATGGATATCGCCATGGGCGTCGGCAGCCAGCGCGCCGGCCTCGAGCTCGACGACGAGGACTTGCTCGAGTCCTACACGGTCGTCCGCGATGTCGCGCCCGACGCCTTCCTCTATGGCAACGTCGGCGCTGCCCAGTTGCTCGAGTACGACGTCGACGACGTCGAGCAGGCCGTCGAGATGATCGACGCCGACGCGATGGCCGTCCACCTGAACTTCCTGCAGGAGGCCGTCCAGCCGGAAGGTGACGTCGACGCGCGGGGCTGTCTCGACGCGATCGAGGCCGTTGCCGCCGACCTCTCGGTCCCGGTGATCGTCAAGGAGACGGGCAACGGAATCTCGCGGGAGACGGCGACTCGACTCGCCGACGCCGGTGTCGACGCCGTCGACGTCGCCGGGCAAGGCGGCACGACGTGGTCGGGGATCGAGTCCCACCGCGCGGCCGCGGTCGGTGCCGACCGGCAGGAAGCGATCGGACAGTTGTTCCGCGCCTGGGGCGTCCCGACCGCGGTGAGTACGCTCGAGGCGGCTGCCGTCCACGATTGCGTGATCGCCAGTGGCGGCGTTCGCTCCGGGCTGGATATTGCGAAGGCGATCGCCCTCGGCGCGCGTGCCGGCGGGCTCGCCAAGCCGTTTCTCGCGCCGGCCGGCCAGGGGACCGACGCGGTCGTCGATTTGATCGAGACGCTCGCCCTCGAGTTGCGGACGGCGATGTTCGTCACTGGGTCGGCGTCGATCCCGGAACTGCGCGAGACCGATTACGTGTTACTCGGTCGGACCAACGAATACGTGACACAGCGCCGTCGCTGAGCGCTGGTCTGTCCGTCTTTTTTCGGTCCCGTCGACTATCGGTGAGCAGCGACGCGACCGACAGGCACAGCTGGCCGGCGTGGCGTCGATAAAAAACGAAGCGGGTCGACCTTACAGGTCGCGGGGCTGGACCGTCTTCCGGTCGTTGGCCTCAGCGCGTCGGGCCGCGTCGTCGAGCAGCTCGGAGACCTCCTCGTCGAGGGCGTCGTAGAAATCCGAGGCGACGTTTTTGTCATCGAGCGCTTCCTTTACGGCGGCTTTGACGATAAGATCTGCCATACGATTCATCCCTTTCCCGTTACCCTATATAAATATTGTGCTTACTACCGGAAATACGGAGGTTGCAGCGGTTGATTCGCCTGTTTCGATGGTCAGAATCACCGGAAAGTATATGTCTAATGAGTAGCCGTGCTCGAGTTTGCAGCCGGTGAAACAGCCAATCCGGCTCGCGCGCGGTCCTCGGGGGCTCGCGCGCACGTTCAGTCATACTCCACTCCAGCCTCTAGCCGTCGGTCCGTTCGGTCGCACTCGAGACCGGGTCGACGGATTCGTGTGTCTCGACCGCCGAAAGCGTGTATGCGTGAACTCCTCGAAGCCGTCGCCGACGGCTCGCTGTCGCCGACAGAGGCCGAAGCCGAACTCAGGGGATACGCCACTGGCGAGGCAGGCCGGTTCGATGCAGCCCGCGAGCAACGCCGTGGGGTCCCGGAGGCGATCTTCGCTGAGGGGAAGTCCGCTCCACAGGTCGCCGCGCTAGCCGAAACCGCTCTCGAGACGACGGGTCGGGCACTGCTTACCCGCGTCTCCGATCGGCAGTTCGCGGCCCTCGAGGAGTACGTCGCCGAGACGGTCCCGGAGGCGACGATCGACCGCCGGCACACCACGGTTCGAGTAATGATGCCCGACTATGAGCCACCGTCGCTCGAGGCGACTGTCGGAATCGCCACCGGCGGGACGGTGGATGAGGCGGTCGCCGACGAGGCTGAAGCCGTCTGCCAGGACGCTGGTGCGACGGTCGACCGAGTCGACGATGTTGGTGTCGCAGCGCTTGCCCGAACCATCGACCAGCTCGAGCGCTTCCGTGACGCCGACGTGATGATCGTCGCTGCCGGCCGAGAAGGGGCATTGCCGACCGTCATTGCCGGCCTCGTCGATACGCCGGTCATCGGCGTCCCCGTCTCGAGTGGCTATGGCTACGGCGGCGATGGCGAGGCGGCACTTGCCGGGATGCTTCAGTCCTGTACCGTTCTCTCGGTCGTCAACGTCGATGCGGGGTTCGTTGCCGGCGCACAGGCGACACTGATCGCACGAGCGATCGCCGCTGCTCGCGAATAACTCGCATGCGCTCCTGGAGAAAAATATTTGCTGTATGCGAAAAGCCAAACAGTGTTTGGAGAAGCCTATTTAACTATCCACCCGATATATTCGGATACCGGCCTCGGCCGGTGTGTCCAATGCCCAAGTGTAACCACTGCGGCGCCCACGTCTCCGAACGGTTCGCACGCGTTTTCGCCAACGAACGCGGTGAGATCCACGCGTGTGTCAGCTGTTCGGCGAACGCTGGAATCGCTGAAGCCGCGAAAGAACGCGCTCGCGGCGCCTGAACGTATCGAGACGACCGACCACGGACCCCTACGGACGTGAGACTTTTTGCGGCTCCGTCCCATCCGACAGTCGATGGCTGATCACGTCGTCTACGTCCTCGAGTGTGCCGACGGCTCGCTGTATACCGGCTACACGACCGACCTCGAGCGACGCGTTGCCGAACACGACGCCGGTGACGGTGCGAAATACACCCGTGGACGAACGCCGGTCGAACTCCGCTATCACGAACGGTTCGACTCGAAGTCGGCAGCCATGTCTCGCGAGTACGAGATCAAGCAACTCTCTCGAGCGGACAAAGAACGACTCGTCGGACTCGAGTGATTCATAGAACGGCCCAGCCGTCTCCCGATGGTCTCGCTCGCAGCTCGAGCCGATCATCCATCAAATAGATGTGTGATGGTGATGACAGTCGGCTCGAGATGCAACTCGACGTCGTCGACGACCTCAGACAGCCCGACTATACGGGCGAGAACCGCTGTGAACCGTGTACCGTTCTGAATCTGGTTATCGCGGCGGTGGCCGGCTCCCTCATCGCGCGGAAATCCCGCCTCGGCGGCCTCCTCGCCGTCGGGATTTCGATCGCGTTGATCTACCTTCGCGGATATCTCGTCCCCGGAACGCCGACGCTGACCAAACGATACCTCCCGCCGGCAGTCCTACGCTGGTTCGGCAAGGACCCCGACCCTGATGTGGCGAGCGGTCTCGGCGGCAATACCACAGCGACTACCGACGCAGGCCGTGGCGAACCCGATGTCGATCCGGCCAGCGGTGGCGATGTGACGACGGTCGGCGACAACGAGGCGTCCGAACCCGAGGACGAGGCCGCTGCCGAAGCCGCCGAGGCACTCGACCTCGAGACACTGTTTCTCGAATACGATGTTCTCGAGCCCTGTGAGGACCGGGACGATCTCTGTCTCACCGACGCCTTCGAGGCTGACTGGTTCGACGAGATCGACGCCGTCGAGGAGTCGGGGCTCGACGCCGCGGCTGCCGTCAACGCGTTCGGGTTCGACGCCGATCCAGACGAGTTCGACCTCGACGACCGCGCCGAGGCTCGCACGCTGCGTTCGCCGTCCGGCGTCGCGGGCCGCTGGCCCTCTCGTGCTGCGTTGCTCGCTGATGTCGCTGCCAGCCGCGCCCTCGAGTCATGGCTGCCCGACTGGGGTGCCTACCAGCCCGAGACGAAGGGGGCAGTGCTTACCGGGCTCCGGATGTTCCTCGAGACCTGTCCCTCCGGCGGCGACGTACGGATGGGCGAAGAAGTCGTCGAATCCTGCTGTAGTTCCCACGAGGTAATCGCGGTCACCTGTGAGGAGACGGGCGAACGGCTCTTCGAACAGCGCCTCGCTGACGTCGACGCCTGAACTGGCCTGCTGTGGTGTAACACACCACATTTCTGCGGCCGCAGTTGCCCGTCGCTTTTTTCGCACCGGCCCTCGACCACCGCACCATGGAGACGATCAGCTTCGGTACTGACGGCTGGCGGGCGACGCTCGAGGAGTTTACGACGCCACGCGTCCGAATGGTCGGACAGGCGGTCGCGACGTATCTCGACGACGAGGGGCTCGAGGGCCCGGTCGCCGTAGGGTACGACGCTCGCGAGACCTCCCGCGGGTTCGCCGAGGAACTGTCGCGGGTGCTGTGTGCGAACGGGTTCGACGTGGTGCTCTCCGATCGGGACCGGCCGACGCCGCTGGTCGCCCACGCGATCGTCGACCGCGAGCTGGCGGGCGCGCTCGTCATCACGGCCTCGCACAACCCACCCGAATACAACGGCGTGAAGTTCATTCCCGACGACGGCGCGCCGGCGCTGCCCGCCGTCACCGACGCCATCGCGGATCGCCTCGCCGAACCCGAGTCGCTTCCCGAAGCCGACCACGGCACTGTCCGCGAGGTCGACTTTACCGAGTCCCATGCGGACGCCATCTTCGAACTGGTCGAATCGATCACCGGCAGCGCCGACCTTTCGGGGCTGTCCGTCGCCTATGACGCCATGCACGGCAGCGGCCGCGGGACGACCGACGCGGTCCTCGAGCGCGCTGGAGCAACGCTCGAGCGCTATCGCTGTGAGCGAGACCCCGATTTCGGCGGCGGCTCGCCCGAACCCGCCGCGGAGAACCTCGAAACGCTGATCGCAACCGTCACCGACGACGACAGCGGCGTCGACCTCGGGATCGCCAACGACGGCGACGCCGACCGCATCGCCATCGTCACGCCCGAGCGAGGGTATCTCGACGAGAACCTGTTTTTCGCCGCGCTGTACGACTACCTGCTCGAGGACGCGTCCGGACCGGCGGTCCGGACCGTCTCGACGACGTACCTGATCGACCGGATCGCCGAGGCCCACGGCGAGACCGTCCGGGAGGTCCCGGTCGGCTTCAAGTGGGTCGCCGAGGCGATGGCAGAAGGCGACGCGCTCGTCGGCGGTGAGGAGTCCGGCGGCTTCACGGTTCGTGGCCACGTCCGCGAGAAAGACGGCGTGTTGATGGCGTTGCTCGCGGCCGCGATGCATGCCGATGAGTCACTGGACGAACGAGTCGACCGACTCCTCGAGACCCACGGCACCGTCGTTCAGGACAAGATCAGCGTCGACTGTCCCGACAGCGAAAAGGCGCGCGTCCTCGAGGATCTCGAGGCGGCGATTCCCGAAACTGTCGCGGACACCGCCGTCGAGGACGTCAACACCGCCGACGGGTTCAAACTCCTGCTGGCCGACGGCTCGTGGCTGCTCGTTCGCCCCAGTGGTACGGAGCCAGTGTTGCGGGTTTACGCCGAGGCAGCGGACGAAAAACGGGTTCGTGAGTTGCTCGATGCGGGCCGGGAACTGCTCGACCCGCTGATCTGAATCCGCTCGTTAGTCGACCCGTTCTGCCGGGACGCCGACGACGGTCGCACCGGGTTCGACGTCCTGTGTGACGACTGAGCCGGCACCGACGGCTGCCTCTTCGCCGATCGTGATGTCGCCGAGCAGCGTCGCGTTAGCACCCAGTTGTGCGCCCGCTTCGACCGTCGGATGGCGCTTGACCGGTTCGTTCGTGGCGCCGCCGAGCGTGACGCCGTGATACATATGGACGTCGTCGCCGACCTCGGCGGTCTCGCCGATGACGACGCCCATCCCGTGGTCGATCGTCACCCGTCGGCCGAGTTCCGCGCCCGGATGGATCTCGACGCCGGTCAGCAGTCGTACGACGTTCGATAACAGCCGAGCGGTCAGGTGGAAGCCACCGTTCCAGAGTCGATGCAAGAGCAGGTGCACCCAGACGGCGTGTAACCCCGGATAAGAGAGCAGGATCTCGAGCCAGCCCTTCGCTGCAGGATCGCGCTTGCGCATCGCCCGCACGTCCTCGTGGATGCGCCTAAACATTGGTCTCGACTGGCACCCCCGTCGATCCGACCACACGCCAGCGTAGCGTCCCCGGTGGAGCAGACTGCAAGCGACAACACCGGCCCACGACGTGCCGTGGCTGGTTCCGATCGGTACATACAGTCGGGCCGGTGGATACCATATCTGAGCGTAGCCGTGGTGGGAGTGTAAAAGGCACCATTTCTGTAGTCGCGTGCCGGCTCACTCGCCACGAGCCAGCCGCGTGCCGATGCGGTCGGGCAGCCCGGTCTCGCTGACTGCTTCCTGCACCGCCTCGACGTCGTACTCGACGCGGTGGGTGTCGACGGTCAGCGCCTCGAGATCCACGACGGCGTATCCCGCCCGCGGATCCCCGTCGCGGGGCTGGCCGACGCTGCCGGGGTTGACGACGATCCCCTCCGCGAACCGCTCGACGCCTTGCACGTGGGTGTGGCCGAGCACTAGCACGTCTTCATCGTCGAGCAGCCGCGACGTGAACTCCTGTGGGTAGGTGTATCGGGTGTAGCGGTCCGGATCGTCCGGATGCCCGTGGACGAGTTTCACCCGCCCGTCGCAGACGCGCCGTTCGTCCGGGAGCGACGCGAGCCACTCGAGCTGGTCGGCCGAGAGCTGCGTTTCCGCGTGTTCGACGCCAGCCTGTGCCATCCCGTTGAACCGGAAGGGCGTCTCCGCGGCGACGGCGGCGTCGTGGTTGCCCATCACTGTCGGCACGTCCCGTTCCCGAAGCGCGTCGACGCAGTCGGCCGGCCAGGGGTTGTAGCCCACGACGTCCCCCGCACAGCACAGTTCGTCGACCGGCGGCATGTCTTCGAGGACGGCCTCGAGCGCGACACGATTCCCGTGGACGTCCGAGATGAGTCCGACCTTCATGCCTACAGCTAACAGGTGCCAGTGATTTGTACGTTATCCAGCAGGTGGGCAGAGCGGTGGGCGGTCGATGGCCCAGAGTTTGCCGACACTCGTTCGGGAGCGATAGCTACGCTGGGCTGGTGATTTCAGCGAGCAAAACGAGCGGTGCCGCTCAGTTGCCGTTCTCGATCGCCGTCTCGAATCCGTCGTCAGTCAGTGCGACGCCGGCTGCACAGACTGCGTGTTCGAACTCGTGGTCGTAGACCTCGCTTGCGGCTGTCGCGGCGCTATCGGCCTCGAGACCGAACGCTTCGGGGGCATCTTTCTCGTAGGTCGCGACCAGCGTCGGCTCGTCGACGGTCTCGACGAGCAGCGCGTCCTTGCGAACCGTGCCGATCATGGCCTCGCCGTCGTCGCCGATCGTCGCGGCGATCCGGGGCGTGTCGTAGTCGTCCTTTTCGTAATCCAGCGCCAGCAGGCTCTCCGCGAGCGCGTCGCGGGCGGGATAGCCGAGCTCGAGTTTCTCCGCGATCGGGTCGACATGCGAGCCGTTGCCGAAGGCAGCCGTCTCGCCCGTCGGCGTCTCGACGACGCGCAGGCAGTTGTAGGAGACGTAGGGGTTGTCCGTCTCGGGGGCGTCATCGGTCGGGCCGACGGTGAGTGCTTCCTCTCGAGCGGTGATCTCGCGGTTGGGGAACGAGCGTGAAGAGACGCGGTATGCGCCGACCTCGGGGCCGACGACGACGAATCGTCCGACGTACATACTCGCAGGTGCGCGAGAGAGGGGAAAAGGAATGTCGGTTCGCGCTCGAGCGGTCGAATTCGCCAGTATCGGGCGAGAGTTTATCGGTGATAACGCGGCGAACGGCAGTGTGACGACGGACGACGAGTGTCTCGAGGCCCTTCGGAGGCCGCCGATCGGCTCGGCGAGTCGCCGACGAAAGCACAGTACGAGGAGTTGGGGTTGACGCCGGCTTCTGCGACGATTATTCGGACGTGTGGTGGCTGGAACGATGCGAAAGAGAAGGCAGGGCTGGAGACGGCTCCGCCCACTGGATCTCGCGTGAAGCCAAAGCCGGATAATGTCGATCTCCCTTCCGATCTCGTTTGGGAGGACCTCTCGGTTGACCAGCGGTGGCACTATCGAAACGTCGAGTGGAATACCGAACGATCGTTACGCCGTCGATCTCGGCTTCGTTCGTGGCTCAATCAGGTGAAACGGAAACGGGGGTGTTCGCGTTGTGAAGTCGGTACTCCGGCGTGTCTCGATTTCCATCACACCGACGAAACGACGAAGGAGATGGCGGTCGGTCGCATGGTCACGTTTGGCTACGGAAAAGACGCCCTTCGCGACGAAATCAAGAGGTGTATCGTTCTCTGTGCGAATTGTCACCGCAAAGAACACTACGAGCCACTGCAATGTGAACGCCGACGATGGGTGCATGACCGAAAACGCGCCATCGGAGGCTGTGAACGATGCAGGGAGTCGGATCCAGCCTGCTTAGATTTTCATCACAAAGAAGATGAGAAGGAGTCTACTATCGCACGATTGGTCTCGGATGACCGAACGAAAGAGCGAATTCACACGGAGATTGAGCGATGTTCTGTTCTCTGTGCGAACTGCCACCGCACGGAACACGCCGATCTATCGTCGTGATAATCGCTACAAGGGACGAAGGTAGATTGAAGTGTCTTCTCATATTGGTTCCGACCGAGTTCGTAACACTCTAATACGAACCCCGACTACAAACAGGTACGTCGTCGGTAATAGAGACCGACGAAACATGTCAAGTCCATTGGGGTAGTGGCCAATCCTGAAGCCTTCTGGGGGCTTCGACCCTGGTTCGAATCCAGGATGGACTACTTCTCTCTCGTTTCAACTCGAGCACCTTCTCAGCCCCCGCTGCCGATTTCCAGTCGAAACGAAGGGGTCCGCCGGTAACTTTCCAGCCACCAGAAATCATATCTCATCGCCGTCGGTAGCTAGCCAGTATGAATCGACGGATCTTCCTCGCTGTCGGCGGGACGGTCGCTCTCGGCGAGCTTGCGGGTTGTCTCGGCGGCGACGCTGGTGGCGACAACGGATACGGCCCGGAACCGGGAACCGAACCCGACGCGAAATCGATCGATACCAGTTCGTATCAGACACAGGTGTTCGAAGGCTTCGAAGGTATCGAGGTTCCACTGGCCCCGATCGAGGATGTCTTCTACTGGTACCAGCGACACGAGGCCCGGATCGCCGATGCACGCGGTTCCTCGCAGTACGAGAAATCCCACATCGCTGGCGCGGTCCTGAGTACTGCACCGCCGTACACGCCCGATGGCGATCCGGTCGCTGACTGGTCCAAAAGCGAGCGAATCGTCACGTACTGTGGCTGTCCACACCACCTCTCTGGATTGCGTGCTGCAAAACTGATCGAAGACGGCTACGAGGAAGTCTATGCGCTTGATGACGGATTCGGTGCGTGGCTCGACCGCGACTATCCGATCGAGGGCGCGAACGTGTCTGCAGATCGGGCGACCTACACGATTCAGGGTCAGTCTGATCCTGCCTACGCCGGCAGCCTGGTCAGACTCGAGCAACTCGACGCGGATCGGCTCGAGGCAGCGCCGATCGCTGACGACGGCTCGTACACTCTGCAACTCCATTACGCGGGCGCGACCGACTCGCGGTTCAGAGTCGACGCACCCGAGTACACTGTCGAGGGAACGCTCGAGGAACTGACGAGCACTACCGTGACGCCCTGAACGGCTACTGCTCGGGCCGTTCGTACGCCCCCGCTCGCTCGAGGTCGCCCCGCTTTCGCAGCACGCTTGGCGTCCGACAGATCCCCGGTGCACCGGTCACCTGTGGCACTGTACAGTTGTTGCAACTCTCGCAGACGACGCCCGGGTTCTCGCCGCTCGATTCGACCTCGAGCAGTCGCGCCCCCAGCCGCGGCTCGGCGTAGAAGGGCCGGGCCATCCCGACCATGTCGCAGGCAGGTGGTTCATCCTCGCTCGAGTCGCCCAGTAATCGACCCATCTGTCGCCGCTCGCGGATCCCGCCCTCCGCCAGCACCGGGATGGACACTTGCTCGCGGACGCGCCGGCAGAACGCCTCGTTCCACGCGGGTTCGAAGTCGTACTGCAACGATTGGATCCGGTTGGCCAGTGCGACCAGTCGCCGCCGCGTCGGGCCGCCGAACGCGGCGTCGTACTCCTCGCACAACGCTTCGTTCTCCCATGCCCTCGCAGGATACGCCCCGCGGACGATGCTCATGTCCCAGGTGACCGACGTCTGGACCGGGACGACCGCGTCGTAGCCGATCCGCTCGAGTCGGCGGGCGATTTCGATCCCATCCGCGAGCGAGAGTTTCCGCCGAACGATGGGCGCGGGCGGGGCGGGCGTCTCGGCGGGTACCTTGGTCACCACCGGTACGTCGCCCGCCCGCTCGCGGATCTCGTCGTGGACGACCGCGAGGAACGCGAGACGAGCCTCGGGTGAGCCGCCGAACTCGTCGTCTCGTCGGTTGTAAAACGGCGAGAGAAACTGCTGGACGATCCCCATGTTTGCCCCGGCGAGGTGAATCCCGTCGTAGCCTGCGTCGACGGCGCGAGCCGCCGCGCGGCCGAAGTCAGCGGCGAGGTCGTACACCTCCGCCGTCGAGAGGACGTGTGGATCGTACTCGAGGAAGCCGATCCGATCCAGCAGTTGCAACTGCCACGGCGGTTCCGACACCGCGAGCTGTTCGAGGCCCGGATGCTCCGTCCGGTACTCGGCGTGCCAGGTCTCCATGCTTCGCAGGCCCCCGTGCTCGAGCTGGATAAAAATCCGGCTTCCGTGGTCGTGAATCCGGTCGGTCAGCCGGGAGAGCCGGGCGACGAAGTCGGGATCGTGAACGCGGGTCATCCCCGGCGCGGCACAGCCGCCCTCGCCGCGGACGATCGTCGCGCCTTGGCAGATGAGCCCGACACCCGACTCGGCGGCCGGTTCGAGGTCGTCGATCAGCGCCTCGACCGCGCCGGGACCGTTGCCCGCACACTCGAGTAAGGGTGCGCGATAGAGCCGGTTGGAGACCGTCACACCGCCGATCTCAATGGGTTCCTCGAGCGTCGCCATGGGTGCCGTATCACGTGCTCCGGCAAGAGTGTAGTGCCGGTCGGCTTCGCGGCTGCCGGTTCGAGACGAGCCGTCAGCGTCGCACCCACCGGCTGGCTCAGGGCGGGAGGATGACCGCCCGGCCTTCGATTTCGTTGTGCTCGAGGCGTTCGGCGACCGTGTTGATCTCGCCGAGATCGTGGCGTTCGGTACGTAGTTCGACCTCGCCGCGGTCGACAAGGGCGACGAGTTCCTGTAGTTCGGCGTACTTGCCGACCAGCGTCCCCCGGTAGGCGAACTCGCCGTTGACCAGGGCCTGACTGGGTTCGTGGATGTGGCCGCCGTAGCCGACGACGTGGTGGTCGCCGCCGGCAGCGACGATTTCAGGTGCCAAGCTGGTCGTCTCGTCGCCGCCGACGAAGTCGATGACCTGTTGGGCTCCATCGTCATCGGTCAGATCGGCGATGACGTCCGGAAGGTCCTCGTCGGCGGTGTTGACGGTGTGGCGCGCACCCAGGTCCTCGGCCAGCTCGAGTGCCTCGTCTTTGATGTCGACGGCGACGATGTCCGCGGCGCTCATCGCCTCGAGACACTGCAGCCCGATGTGGCCGAGACCGCCGACGCCGATCACGACGCTGGTGTCGCCGGGATTCAGTTCGTCGACCGCCTTCTTGACGGCGTGGTAGGCCGTGATCCCCGCGTCTGCGTGGGGGGCGATGTCGGTCGGATCGACGCCGTCGGGCAGCGGAATCACGGCGCGCTCGTTCGTCTGGAGGTACTCGGCGAAGCCGCCGTTGGTCGTGAGGCCGTTGAACGCGCTGTTTTTGCAGTACATGTCCTCGCCGAGCCGGCAGGGTCGGCAGATACCACAGGTCTGGACGGGATGGCAGATCACTGGATCGCCTTCTTCGACCAGCGTCACCTCGTCGCCAGTTTCGGCGACGATCCCCGCGTTTTCGTGGCCCAGCGTCATCGGCAGATCCTGTGGGGCGTACTCTTCCCACATCCCCTCGATGATGTGATTGTCTGTCTGACACCAACCCGCGCCCTCGACCTCGACTAACACGCCGTCGGATCGCTCGATGTCCGGCCGGTCGATATCGTCGATCGAGAGCGCGTTGCTCATGTCGTCGGTGTATTCGTGGAGTCTGGCTGCTTGCATGGGACTGACACACAGTTCATCGTCATCCGTGATAACGTTCCCCTCGCATCTCGTGTCGCGTGAGTATTTTTGATTTGATACTACTATCCACAGCCGTTAATTTTGGCCGCGAAAACCGATCCGAGTGTAGCATTCATCTCCTCCTGAAAAAGAGTAATGTGTAGTGGTATCGATGTGCATGGTGCGATGTATCAGCACAACGGAGAGGAAATCTTCGTCATCGATGGCCACGTACACCTGTGGGACGCGACGGAGGAGAATATCAAACACCAGGGAGGGGAAGAGTTCATCCAGTGTTTCTACGACTATCACACGACGTTCACACCCGAGGAGCGCGAGTGGGACATAGACGAGTACCGCAAGTACGGCGCTGACCGGATGGTCGAGGACCTGTTCGGCAACGCCGCCGCCGACATGGCGATTTTCCAGCCGACGTACCTCACCGACTTTTACGACGACGGGTTCAACACCACCGAGCAAAACGCCGAACTCGCGACCGAACACCCCGAGCGGTTCATCCTGAACGGTACCTTCGATCCCCGTGACGGCGAGGAGGGTCTCGAGTACCTCGAGGAACTCCATGAGAAATACGATATCCCCGGCGTCAAGCTCTATACCGCCGAGTGGCGCGGTGACTCGAAAGGGTGGCGACTCGACGACGAGGACGCCTTCGAGTTCTTGGAGAAGTGTCAGGAACTCGGGATCGAGAACATCCACGCTCACAAAGGACCGACGATCCGCCCCCTCAACCGCGACGCGTTCGACGTAAAAGACGTCGACGATGCGGCCTCGTCGTTCCCGGAACTCAACTTCATCGTCGAGCACGTCGGCCTGCCACGGCTGGACGACTTCTGCTGGATCGCCGCCCAGGAGACGAACGTCTACGGCGGACTGGCCGTCGCCGCACCGTTCGCCCAGAACCGGCCGGGCAAGTTCTCCGAGATCATGTCCGAACTGCTGTGGTGGCTCGGTGAGGATCGCGTCCTCTTCGGTTCGGACTACGCGCTGTGGAACCCCGACTGGCTCGTCGAGGAGGTCCTCGAGGCCGAACTCACCGAGGAACACCGCGCGGAGTACGGCGTCGAGTGGGACCTCGAGACGAAAAAGAAGGTCATGGGCGAGAACATCGCCGACCTCTACGACATCGACATCGAGGCGAAACGGCAGACGCTCCAGGACGACGAGATCAGCCAGCAGTTCGGGCTCGAGGACCACTACGCGAGCGAAGAACCCGCAGCCGCAGACGACTGATGAGCACGCAGACATCCGACGGCCCTGCGCCCGCGCGAGCGGCCGTCCGCGACCGACTCGATCGGGTCACCGATCCGGAACTCGACCGTTCGATCGTCGCACTCGAGTACGTCGACGCGATCGAGATCGACGGTGGCTACGTCAGTGTCGACCTCACGCTCCCGACCGCGTGGTGTTCGCCGGCCTTCGCGTGGATGATGGCCGTCGACGCCCGCGACGAGATCGAATCGCTGCCGGCGGTCGAGGAGGTCCGGATCACGCTCCACGAGCACATGCACGAGACGGAAATCAACCGCGGCGTCAACGAGGACCTCTCGTTCGCCGAGGCGTTCCCGGACGCCGACGGCGACGTCGCTGCGGTTCGCGCCGAACTCGACGACAAGGCCCGCGTCGCTCGCCAGTACGACGCGGTCGAAGCGCTACTCGAGGCCGGACTCGACGCCGAGGCGATCGTCGACGTTCGACTGCGAGATCTCGAGTACGTCGACGAAGCTGATTCCGTCTCGATCTACGTCCGCGACAGCTCCTTTGCCGTCACCGTTCCGGAAGCGCCGCTCGAGCGCTACCTGGAGAAGGCCCGCGAAATCGGCCTCGTCTCGGCCCCGGCCGACCGCCTGTTTCGAACGCCGGAGGGCGAGCCGATCGATCCCGACTCGTTCGATCTCGTCCACCGACGTGGCCGCCTCGCACAGGTCAACATGTCGAGTCAGGGCGGCATCTGTGACGGCCTTCGGGAGGCACGAGAGGGCCGGCTCGAGTGAAGCGCGGACGACTGACGGGACGGCGGTGGAGCCGGAGGGTATCGGGATCGACCACCTTCGTCGTGTTCCGATCTTTGTCGTCGCCATGGCCCTCCCTTTCGCCCTTGAGCCGTGCGATCCGGCGCTTTCACGGCCCCTTCAAGAGCGTGGTGCCGGCGTCGATAGTACGTCGCCGTCAGAGCGGCGGCAGGACCGTCCCCGCTGGCGTCGCCAGGACCACGGCGACGAACGCGGCTGCCAGCCCGAACGCGGCGTTGCCCGCCGCGGCGAGGACGTACCGCCGGAGCGTGGCGTTCCGACCGCCTGCCGTGACGGTGAACGGATCGCCCGCCCGATTCCGGATAACGGGCTCGTCGCCCCTCTCGGGAGCGGGGGCAGCCGATCCGAGGACGTATACCTCGGTACCGGGCTCGAGTCGCTCCTCCCGGATGTAGACTTCCTGTTTCTGCTCGATCGCTTCCGGCACCATCTCCGTGACACGCTCGGGGACCTCCTGACCGAGTATCTGGTAGACGTCCTCGTCGAACGTCGCCGGGCACTCGATCCCCGGAACCTGCATCCGCTCCCACGTGTCGGTCGGCTCGCCCGATCCGTCCCGTTCGACCGGCTGGACGAGCGCAGTGCCGGTCGCACCGTCGAGGCGGAACGGAACGGCCTCGGCACCCTTCCGCTTCGGTGCGAGGTCGCTGAGGCCGTCCCTGAACGTGTCCCGGGAGACGCGATAAGCGTAGGCGAGACATGGGGTTCCGGTGACCGGTGCTTCCAGCATCCCCTGATCGGCGGAGGGACGAGCGACGCCGGTCGCTGCGACGACGCCCGCCGGACGCGTCTCGAGGGCTGTCATGTCTGTCCGGGCCGCTCGAAGGGCTGTTCGAGCGTGTCGAGCAGTCCACTGCAGCGACACGCCGGCGACGCCGACTGCGACGATGACGACGCCGACCCGGAGTGCTAGATCGAGAAGCGCCATCGATCAACGGAGCCGCCGGTGTCGTCGAACTGCGCGACCAGCGATCGCAACCGACCGATATTCGGGTTCATAGATCCTTTTCCGACAGAGGAGAGTGACGCATTTTAAACACTTCCGTTCCGTCTTCGTCGCCGACGGGACGCGTACGTCGTCGGTCGACTCGAGAGCCTCGAGCGCACCCGCCCCGTCGTCGCGGGAGACGACGCTCGCGAATTGCGCGTTACTTCTCGACCTCGAGTAGCGCCACCCGCTCGCGAACCAGCGCCGACAGCGGCGCGTCGGTGGCCTCGCGTTCGGCGTCAGGAACGTCGAAAAAGTCACACAGCGTTTCGACGTCTTGTGTCTCGAGCGTCGGCTCGCGGTCGACGAACGCGTCCAGCGTTTCGACTGCCTCGAGCGCTGCCGCCTCGTCCTCGTCTGAATCGCCGTCGACGAGCACCACCGCCCGAGTCTCGCCGTCGTCGACACCCATCGCGAGCGCACGATCGATCTGTCGACGGCCGGCGGCGTACAGCAAAATTTCGACGGCGCGGTCACGAGCGACGTTCTCACCGCGGTCGATCGCGCGATCCGCGAATTCGACGGCTTGCTCGAGATGCCGGCGGCCGGCGACGTAGCGGGCGTCGAACGCCTGCATCGTCACGTCATGGCGGTCGCCGAGATCGCCGAGTTCGGCGACGAACGAATCGATATCGTCGACCTCGAGTCGGCATTCGAGCAGCTTCATTCGAAATCACCCAGTCTCGACTGGCTGTCGTCTGCTCCGTTTGTTGCTGTCGCGTCGTCGGTCCCGTCGCCGTCGCTCGAGGTGGCTATCACGCCGCCGTCGCCCGACCTTGCTGAGTCCGGCTCGACGCCGTCCATCGAGGGATCCTCGCGACCGGCGCTCTCGAGGATGTTCTCGGCTGTCTTCTCGCCTTTGAGTGCGCCAAGAACGACGCCTTTGTCGGCCGTTCGCAGGTCGGCAGGCTCCTCGATCCCCGCTTCGTAGAGCCGGCGAGCGCGCTTGCGGCCGACGCCGCCGACCGAGACGAGCTCGAGGAGGTCTTCGCCGACGCCGTGTTCGACGCGGGCGCGGGCTTCCCGTACGGCGACGGTCCACTCGCTGTCGATTTCGGCGGCCAGCGACTCGGCCGCGCCGAGCAGCCACTCGGCAGTGTCGACTTTGCCACGCAGGTCGCCCGGCCCGATCTTGTATCGGTCTGTCAGCCGTTCTTCGTCGGTTTCGTCGGCCCAGTCCTCGAGCAGCTTACCCGTCTTGAGCGCGGCCAGCCAGTCTTCGAAGCGCTCCTCCTCGAACTCGCTTGGCGTGTCGCCCAGCAGTTCGGCCTCGCGCTCGTAGAAGAGTTCGCCGAACTTCTCGTCCTCGCCCGACCGCAGATAGAGTTCGTACATATCGGGCGTGCGCGAGACGAGCTGGTAGAGGCCGAGTGCGGTCGGCCGTTCGTCCGCACGCTCTAACCCGTGGACGATCTCGGCGGCGCTCATCGGATCGAGGTAGAGCCGCGAGACGGTGTGACCGAGGCTGGTCGCCTCGAGCGTCTCCTCGCGGCCGTCATCGTCGGCGAGATCAGCAGCCGATGTGAACGCACTGCCATCCGCAGTGCTGGAATCGTCGCTACTGTCGCGCTCGATGAAGTCGTTCGACTCGAGGTACTGCAAGACCGTGTCGGTCACCGTCTCGAGACGGCCGGCTTCGGTCGACTGGCTGGCGTAGAGGGTGGCTTCGAGGAACTCGAGGAGGCCCGCTCGCGTGCGGGCGAAGCCGGATGCGATCGTTGCGAGCACGTGCGTTCGCAGGGCGGGTTCGGCCGCCAGTTTCGAGCGGACCGGTTCGGGATCGGCCCAGATATAGCGGTCGAACAGCTCCTGACTCTCGTCGTGGCTTTTGGCCAGCAGGACGGCCTCGCCGTAGGGGTCGAGCCCCGGGCGACCAGCCCGGCCCATCATCTGGTGGACCTCGAGGACATCCAGGGGTGCCATCCCGCCGGCGCTGGAATCGAAGCGCCGCCAGTCGCGGACGATCACGCGGCGTGCGGGCGTGTTGACGCCCGCGGCCAGCGTCGGCGTCGCCGAGATTACCTTCAACAGGCGGTCGCGGAAGGCATCCTCGACGAGGCTCCGCTGGGTGCTCGAGAGACCGGCGTGGTGAAACGCCGCGCCCCGTTCGACGCAGTCGGCTAAGTCCCTGCTCGTCTCGGTGTCGCTGTCGTCGCGGATGTCGGCGGCCAGTTCTGCGAGCGCGGCTTCTTCCTCGGCAGTCAGTTCCGTTCTCGAGACACCTCCCAACCGTTTCGCGGCGGCTTCTGCGTTTCGTCGGGAGTTGACGAACACGAGCGAGGACCCATCCTCCTGTAAAATGTCGCGAACGAGCGCGGCCTCCTGCTTTTCCGATCCCTCGACGGGCACCTCCCGTGTCGACCCATCGTCGAAGTTCAACGCGTTCCCGTAGTGGACGCCCATCTGGAGGTCGATCGGCCGCCAGTCGGTGTCGACGAGTGCGGCGTCGAGCCAGTCGGCGATCTCGTCGGCGTTGCCGACCGTCGCCGAGAGTGCGACGGTCTGCAGTCCGGGGTTGAGCTGGCGGAGTTTCGCCAGCGTCACCTCGAGCGTCGGCCCCCGATTCCGATCATCGATGAGGTGGACCTCGTCGGAAACGACGCAGGTGAGCTCGGAGAGCCACTCTGCGCCGTTCCGGACGAGCGAGTCGACTTTCTCGCTGGTTGCGACGACGATGTCTTTCGTTGCGAGCCAGTCGCTGGTCGACTCGTAGTTGCCCGTGGTCACGCCGACGGTCACGCCAAAGCGCTCGTAGGCCTCGAACTCGGCCTTTTTCTCGCTGGCGAGCGCTCGCAGCGGGACGATGTACAGTGCTTTCCCGCCGCGTTCGATCGCCGACAGCATCGCGAGGGCGGCGATCATCGTCTTCCCGCTGGCGGTCGGGACGGCGGCGACGAGGTTTTCGCCATCGGTCGCGCCGGCGTCGACCGCCTCGGCTTGTGGCGGGTAGAGCTCCTCGATGCCCTCGCTGTGGAAGTGGTCGATGGCACCGGGTGGGAGCCCCGACAGCTCCTCGAAATTCATTGTCCGTCCTTGGCCCCGTTTGCGGTTTAAAGTATCGTCTTTCGGACTCCGTCGGTCGGAGCCACTATGTGTTCTCGAGCGCGGTGCGTCAGTTCACTGGCCAGCACTGCGGTCGGTCAGGACGCCCACACAGACGACCGCTGTCGTGACGTGCATCAGCCCGAGGATCGCGCCAGCGAAGAGGCTCCCACCGGGTTGATTGGGGATGACCGTGAAATCCGGCACGAGCGAGAGCACGAGGACGATCGCTGCGACGATGAGAAACAGTCGATCAGGGCTGGCACTGAATCGCGCGAGCAGCCCGTACGTGACGGTCGCACCGATGACGCCAAGAGTTGTAAAGAACGTTACTGGTCCGTAATTCAGTGCTTCCAGTTGTGGTGCGATACCGCCGGCGTTGGCCACGAACACGATGAGCAAGTTGATGCCCAACGATACTGCAAGCGCGACTACCCCCGCTCGTGTCAGGTCGCTGATCGTGAGTGATCGTGCCGACGACGACATGCCTGTTTCGGTGCCCATGATTGTCCCTCCGCCGCCACTGATGAAAAGCGTTTGTCAGAAATTCCTTTTATATCCGGATCGGTGACTGATTATCTAGTTGGGTATCGATGCATCCGCGACCCGCCCTGGGGCGAGAGCGGGGTCGACGGCGATAGACCGATGGGACCGGCACCCGAAGCCCACCCCATGGCCGATCCCGACTGCGTCCTCGTCCCCACACTCGGCCGACCACGAGAGGACGAGGCGCTCCCGTATGCCCTCGAGACGTTCCCAGACGCCGAGATCACGCTGCTGGCGGTCGTGACGCCGCTCGACGCGCCGCTTAGCGAAGGCGGGGTCTTGGAGCGCGACGAGCAGCGGATGGCACAGACGCGAGCCAGCGCCGAGGAATTGCTCGCGTCGATCGCAGATCCAGACGCAAGAGACCGCGTTCGGATCGAACTCGGCGAGGGGCGACCCGGCACTGTCGTTCCCCGGTACGCGTCGGAAGCGGGGATCGACCACGTCGTGATGGCCGGCGATAGAACCCGATCGAACGGGTTCATTAGGCGATTTCTCGGTCGCGATATCGCCACCACGGTCGTCGAACGGACGACGCAGCCGGTGACAGTCCTCGAGTGACCTCGAGAGAATCAGCCGCCTATTATCGTCACGAACAGCCGGTACAGACCGTAGCTGACGACGACCGAACTCCCGAGCGTCAGTAGCCAGAAGGTGATCGTGACGCCGATCTTGCGCCGCGAGACGCCGGCCGAGCCGCCGGCCAGTCCGCCGCCGATGACCCCCGAGAGGATGATGTTGTTCAGCGAGATCGGGATGCCGAGTGCGATCGCCAGCTGGGCAATGATGAATCCCGGGACCAGCGCCGCGATCGATCGCCGTACGCCGAGCTGGGCGTACTCTCTGGATGTGGCCTGTAACAGCCGTGGTGCACCCATCCAGGCCCCCGCGAGGATGCCGACCGCCCCGATCGCGAGCAACAGGAACCCCGGCAGGCCGAGTTCGGTTCGAAAGAGGTTCTCGAGCGGGCCGGTCGCGAGTCCGACCTGTGAGCCGCCAGAGGAGAACGCGACGATGCCACCGAGAACCAGTAGGAACGAGCGGATCCCGCTTTCGACTGACTCGCGGACCTGCCGTCGCACCCAGGCGAACGCGAGCAGTCCAACGGCGATCGTCACGAGGACGGTCCCGAGATCGATGCCGGCGGCGAGCGTCGGGCCGCCGCCGAACAGCCGGGCGACGAAGCCCGCGAGCGTGCCCTGCTCGGCGGTCGGATCGGGAATCACACCGAGGCGGACGTTGGCGACGATCGCGCCGACGATACCGGCCAACAGCGGGACGCCGACCGTCTCGGGGACGTCGTCACGTCGCAGGATCGTCGCCGTCGCGTAGGCGAGCCCGCCCGACATGATCGGGACCAGTAGCCAGAAGATGCCGAGCCGGCGGTAGGTCGCCATCGCCGGGTCGCCGCCAAGCGAGAGGCCGACTCCGACCATCGCGCCCGTCGTCGCGAACGCCGCGGGGATCGGATACCGCGTGTAGATGCCGATCGACATGAAGCCAGCCGCGGTCAGCAGTCCTGCGGTGGCCGCAAGCGGCGTGATCGTCACGCCGTTGATGAGGTCCGCACCGATCGTCTCGGAGATGCTTCCACCTTGCATGAGCGCTCCCGCGGCCGCGAGCAGTCCGATGACGAACGCCGCTTGCATCGTCGAAATCGCGTTCGCACCGATCGCGGGGGCAAAGGGTGGCGAGTTGCTGTTCGCACCGAGCACCCACGCCATGAACAGACAAGTGAGAACGGCGATTCCGACGAGGGCAGTGAAGGAGAATGCGACCATTTCGGCTTGTCTCTCGTTCGGTGACCGGCCGCAAAAGCGTTGCCTCGAGCGAACCGACGACCGCTACCGATTTACCGCAACCGTGCCAATCACCGCCCATGAAGATCGAATACGACGAGAACACCTGTATTGGGATGTTCCAGTGTGTCGCCGAATGGGACGCCTTCGAGGAGGACAAATCGAAGGGCAAGGCCGTCCTCGAGGACAGCGAGGAGGTCGAGGACGGCGTTTTCGTCCGCGAGGTACCCGAAGACGCAGAACTCGATGCGAAGTTCGCCGCCCGGACCTGTCCCGTCGACGCGATCACAGTCTACGACGACGACGGCGAGCAGCTGATCCCCTGACGATAAGCAAAAACTGTTCCGTGCCGACCGTCGATTACGCGATCTTGTCGTACTGTTCGGAGAGCTTCTCGGCGGCCTCGCCGAGCTGGTTTCGCTCGAACTCGGTGAGTTCCCACTCGACGATCTCTTCGACGCCGTCGGAGCCGAGTTTGACCGGGACGCCGAAGGCGGTGTCCTCGTGGCCGAACTCGCCCTCGAGTTTGACGCTGCCGGGCACCACTGCGCCCGTATCGCGGAGGATGGCCTCGACCATGTGGCCGACGCCGGTCGCCGGGCCCCACTCCGTCGCGCCTTTCTTCTCGATGACGTTCATCGCCGAGGTCTGGAGTTCGGAGAGGAGTTCTTCCTTTTCGTCCTCGTCGAACTCGGGGTCCTGGCCGTTGACTCGCACTTTGGAGAAGACGGGGACCTGCGCATCGCCGTGTTCGCCCAGGATGGTCGCATCGACGTTCTGGACGGGGGCGTCGAAGCGCTCGGAAATCACGTATCGGAAGCGCGCGGAGTCGAGGCGACCGCCGAAGCCGATTACTTTCTCGCGGGCGCGGTCGCCCGTCTCGTAGAGGTGCCGGTTGAGGAGGTCGACGGGGTTCGACGTGGTGACGGTGATGAAGTCGTCGTTGTGCTCGGCCAGCGAGGAGCCGATGTCCTCCATGATTGGTGCGTTGTCGCCGGCCAGATCGATCCGGGTTTGACCGGGCTGGCGCGGGATGCCGGCCGTGATGACGACGACATCCGATCCAGCGGTGTCCTCGTAGCCACCCTGTCGGATCGTCGTGTTCGAGTCGTAGGCCACGCCATGGTTGGCGTCGGCGGCCTGTCCGACCGTATCGTCTTCCTTGTCCGGAATGTCGACGAACACGAGCTCGTCCGCAACGTCCCGAAGCGCGATGTTGTAGCCCGCAGCGGCCCCGACGGTGCCAGCCGCGCCGACCACACTAACTTTCGTCATACCACGTAATGCTTCCCCATCCCACACGTTAAATCCGTCGGAATTTCCAGCCTCACACAAGTTTGATGATATGAGAGTTCGACGACTGTCGTTCCTTTTCCTTTCCTCAAGACCGAACCGATCATGGCCGATGCCTGCGCCCGTTCGACTATGCGCGTCAGCGTCATCGGCGGCGGAACGATCACCGACGAACAATCGGCTCGCGCCGAGGCGGTGGGCCGCGAACTCGCCGCGCGCGGCCACACAGTCGTCTGTGGCGGTCGCGGCGGCACCATGGAGGCGGTCTGTCGTGGCGCAAAAGCCGAGGGCGGAACGACGATCGGCATCCTGCCGAGCGAGCGCCGGGCACAGGCCAACGACTACGTCGATATCCCGATCGCCACGGGACTGGGTCACGCCAGAAACGCGCTCGTCCCGTTGAACGGTGACGCCGTGATCGCGCTCGCTGGCGGCGTCGGAACCCTCTCCGAACTCGGCTTCGCTGGCATCTACGACCGACTCGTCGTCGGACTTGCGGCCCACGACGTCGCCGACGCCGGCGTCGACCTCGAGCCTGTCGACACTCCCGAAGCGGCTGTCGACGCCGTCGAAGCCGCACTTGAGGCGTAATCGACCCTGTCACGGCCCTGGAATCTCGCTGTCGCAGCTTTTTCGACGCTCCGACACCTCTAGCTGGACATGAGCGACTTCGACAAGGAAGCAGAGCGCGAGAAACTCCGTGAGAAGTACGAACGCGACAAAGAAGAGCGCAAGGCCACCCAGCGAATGAGCGATCTGTTACTCAAGGGTGCGACGATGACCAACACTCACTGTGGGACCTGTGGCGACCCGCTGTTCCAGATGGACGGCACTACGTTCTGTCCCAGCTGCCATGGCAATCCCGACGCCGTCGAGGGAACCGACCTCGAGGCCCAACCGGCCGACGAACAGTCGTCCACGGATCGATCTGAGTCGGACCAGTCCGCCGCGGACGAACCCACCCCTGCTGCATCGTCCGAGCCGACGGCCGCAGCTACGTCGGACGCGAACAGCCAGCACGAATCTTCGGTCACAACGTCATCCCGGGATGAGCGCCAGCCCACACCCCAGGCCAATGTCGAGTCGTCCCAGGCCGATGTCTCGAACCGGACCGCCGACGGTCGAGCGAGTGAGCCGAGTGCACCGGCTCGCTCCCCTGCGCCAACCCAGCGTCCGCAACCGGCCGATGGCGACCTCGAGGCCGCACACGACGCGCTCGTCCGCACGCTCGAGAAGTTCGCCACGGAGGCGGCCGCGACCGACGACCCACGATACGCGCGGGAATGTCTTGAGGCGGCGCGCGAGGCCGGCGAGACGCTCTCCACTTTGCGCTAACGGCGCTCGAGCCGGTCGTACTGCTTCCTGGACGGTCTCTCCTGTGAGTGGATGCGTGTCGCTTCGTCGATCCGTACGCGACTCTCTACACTCAATATGACAGATATAAACTACATCACTAGATATATATTTGATAGTATGGTGTGCCATAACATCGCTCGAACGTGGGCCAGATCGACCGCTGTGTCGGTCGTGCGCCGGGTAGCCACCGATTCCGCCCTCCACGCTACCGGCCCGCGGTCGCTCACCGACCCACGGTGAGAGGAGACCCTACCGATGGCACTTGGATTCGTCGTATCACTCACGGTACTCGTCGTTTGTGTCGGCCTGCTCGGGACCTGTGCGATCTGTCTCGACCGAACCGCTCTGAAACGGACGGCGGCCGACTACGATCGTCGGCTCACCGAAATCTCGCCGTATCTCGGCGTCGCGGGGGTATTCTTCCTCGCAAAACGAGCAACCCACGGTCATAGTCTACGGATCTCGCGCGCGCTCGACTGGGATCTCACCGCGGAGATCTACGCTCTCGAAGGGGAGTTCGTCGCGGTCCTCCAGGACGTCGTTCCCCGCCCAGTTACGCTCGAGTTCTTCTCGGCGATGTACATGTTCGGCTTTCCCTTCCTGCTGGTGACCGCCCCCATCCTCTATTTCCTGTTGCCGTCCCAGCGCCACCTCAAGGAACTCCTTCTGGCATACGTGTTCAACTACCTGATCGGCTCGCTCTGTTATACGCTCTTTATCGTCTACGGGCCGCGCAATCACCTCTCGTCCGTCGACGGACTGATGTACTCGTTTTACCCGCAGACACAGGAGGTCACCGCGGCAGTGTCGGCGAACACGAACGTGTTCCCCTCGCTCCATACGTCGCTGGCGGTCGTTGTCATGCTGTTCGCTTGGCGGTCACGACGGGAGTACCCGCGCTGGTTCGGGATCGCGTCGTTCGTGACGATCTGTGTCGTTTTCTCGACGATGTACCTCGGCATCCACTGGCTGATCGACGTCATCGCGGGCATTCTTCTCGCCGTTGGGAGCGTCATCGGTGCTGAACGGATCGTCACCCGTGCGGAGGGAGCGGCCGGTTCGGTTCCCCCCGGCGAGGATGGCATCGCGTCCGACGCGAGCGACTGATCGCTGTTTCCCGACTGCCTTACCCAGTATAGTCGCTGCCGATCACTTCTCGAATTCGCTCGGCGGTCACCTGTCCAACGCCGTCGGCTGCCTGTAACTCGTCTTCGGTCGCGATCATCACGCTTTCGACCGTCCCGAACTCCTCGAGGAGAGAGCGAGCCGTGACGGGGCCGATCTCGGCGATCGAGGCGACGACGTACTCCTGTTGCTCGCTCAAGGTCTTGGTGCCTTTCTCACCGTGGACCGACACCTCTCGATCGGCGGTCGCCTGTTCGCGGCCGGCGATCACGGCGAGTAGGTCCGTCGTGTCGGCTTCGCTTTCGGTCCGCAAGACGCTCGCGCCGAAGTCGACCGCGAGACTCGAGAGCGCACCCCGAATCGCGTTCGGGTGGATGTCCCGCTGTTCGTACAACCCCTCGCCCTCAACGACAACGATCGGTCGCGAGTAGTGACGCGCCATCGCGCCGACCTGCTCGAAGACCGACCGGTCACCTCCGACAAGCGAGTCGACGAAGTCGGCGACGGACTTGCGCTCGACGACGACCCGATCCGAGAGGACGTAGTCGCCGACGTCGAGCGTCTCGAGGCTGATCTCGATCTCCTCGCGTCGCGAGAGGTCGCGGGCGATGTTGGCGTCCATCTCGCGCTGGTCGGCGATGATTTCGATGGTTTCGCCCTCGGCGTGTGGCTCGTGTGTTTCGACTTCCCCGTCCTCGTCTGCGTCCGCTTCCGTGTCGGCGAACTCCTGTAAGCCGGGCTGGTCTGCAACCCCCTCGCTTCCGGTGGAAGAATCGCCGACGGCGTCGGCGTTGCCGCCGTTTCCGTCTACTTTCACCCCGCACTCACTGTCGGTTTCGCCCTCGAAATCGGTCAGTGACTGCTGGGAGTCGTCGAGTTCGTCCTCGAGCTCGTTGGCCATCCCTTTCAGATCGCGCAGTTCGCTTTCCATCTCTTTTTCGCGCCGTCGGGAGATCCAGAAGTAGGCCTCGTCACGGGTGTCCTCGGCCATCAGGACGACGACGCGACCCTCCGACTGGCGGCCGGTTCGGCCCTTGCGCTGGATCGATCTGATCGCGGTCGGGACGGGTTCGTAGAAGAGCACGAGATCGACCTCCGGAACGTCCAGCCCCTCCTCGGCGACGGACGTCGAGACGAGCACCTCGAACTCGCCTGCGCGGAACTCGTCTAAGACCTCCTGTTGTTGTTTCTGGGTCATTCCATCTGACCCCTCCCGGTCGCCCTGTCCGACGAACCGTTTCGCGTCGAAACTCTCGCTCAAGAAGTCCGTCAGCGCCTCGGCCGTATCGCGGGACTCGGTGAAGACGATCACGCGCTCACCGCCCTCGAGCCCCAGCGTCTCGGCAAGGAGCATCCGCGCTTTGCGGTATTTGGGGTGGAGCTCGTCGAAGCTCTCGGCCTTCTGCATGGCCTCGCGAACGCGGGGATCCGAGACCATCCGCTGGCTCGCCTTCGAGGCCCCCGACGAGCGGGCCTGATTGCGCTGGCGCTCGAAGTACCGGCGCAACGCCTCCACGCTCTGGGTTTCGACCAGCGTGACCGCTTGCCGGAGTTTCATCACCTCGGCGTGGACTGACATCCCCTCGAACCCCTCGGACTGGTCGTTGTTGATCAGCTGCTGGAGTTCTGCACGCATCCGATTGAGGTCTTTCTGGGACTGATCGGGTTGGGTCGACTTCGCCACGCCCAGTTCCTTGAGTTTCTCGAGGCGATCTGTGATGACTTCGTTCAGCGCATCCCGAATCTCGAGGACGTCGTCGGGGAGGTCGATGCGCTCCCATTCGACCTCGGTCTCGTGGGTGAACTCGTCGACGTCGGCGTCTTCCTCGGTCATCACCTCGACCTCCGCGATGCCGAGGTTTTCACAGACCTCGAGGATGGCCTCCTCGTCGCCGCCGGGCGAGGCCGACATGCCAGTCACCAGCGGGTCGCGGGCGTCAGCGTGGTACCGTTCGGCGATGTAGTTGTAGGCGTAGTCGCCGGTCGCACGGTGGCACTCGTCGAAGGTGATGTGGCTTACGTCGGCAAGCGAGATGCGACTCCCGACGAGGTCGTTTTCGATCACCTGCGGCGTCGCCATCACGACCGTTGCATCGTTCCACATTGCGGCGCGGTCGTCCGGACTCACGTCACCGGTGAAGACGACGATCTCCTCGTCCGGAATCTGGAGAGCCTCCCGGTAGAAATCGGCGTGTTGCTGGACGAGGGGTTTCGTCGGCGCGAGCATCAGTGATTTGCCGCCGACCTCGTCGAGTCGACGGGCCGTGACCAGCAGGCTCACCGTCGTCTTCCCCAGACCCGTGGGGAGACAAACGAGTGTGTGGTGGTTCGCGGCCGTTCCCGCGAGTTTCAGCTGGTAGAGGCGGCGTTCCAAGAAGTCGGACTCGAGCAACGGATGCTCGATCGACGCGACGTCCTCGTCCGTCGTTGCCATTGGATGCGATTCGATGCGGGCGCTGTTAAGGATTGAGATAGCACAGTGAAAGTGATCTCGTGGCTGCAGTGGTGCCGGATGACGTATGGCCGATTAGGCTGCTGATATATACATCGAGACAGCCTACACTGTCGCATGGAAACCCGAACGGTCCGTCAACGCCTGCCTGACGTCGGGTCGATCCTCACCGCGGTCGGCTTCGTCCTGCTGGTCAACCTCGTTGGGGCGGCACCGAGCGCGATCGGATCACCCGACACGCCGTGGTTTCGCGCCCTCGAGAAACCGTGGTTCTACCCGCCGACGATCGCGTTTCCGGTCGTCTGGACTCTACTGTTTACTCTGCTCGGTGTCGCATTGTGGCTGGTCTGGCGCAGTGACGCCGACGGCCGGCGGCTCGCGCTGGGGCTGTTCGCCGCCCAGATGCTGGTCAACGTCGTCTGGACGCCGGCGTTTTTCGCGCTCGAGGCACCGCTGGCCGCGTTCGGCATCATCGTCGCCCTCTGGGTGCTCGTCGTCGGCACGATCCTCGCGTTCCGACGGGTCGACCGCCGTGGGGCAGCCTTGCTCGTGCCGTATCTCGCGTGGATTACCTTCGCGGCCGTGCTCAATTTCGAACTCTGGCGGCTGAACGCCTAGGCGGATTGGTCGCCCGCTAGCCGCTTACTGCTCCGGGAGCCACCACGTCAACGCCACCGCGACCGCCACGAGACCGGCGAGCACGAGATAGCCCTCGTCGAAATAGCCTCGATCCGCGAGCGCACCGAACAGGACCGGACTGGCCGCCCCGATGGTCATGTAGACGGTTCGCAGGAAGCCCAGCCCAGTCCCCTTCATGTCCGAGGGAAACGCTGCGGTCATGTACGGCAGCGTGATCGTCCCGTAGCCGAGGATGCTCGAGAGGAAGACGGTCCCGACGGCGATGGGCCAGAAGTCCTCGAGAAAGGGGAGCGCGACCAGCGACGCAACGACTACGCTCAGAACCGGCGGCAGTGCCGTCCGGATGCCGAACCGGTCGTAGAGCCTTCCGGTTAGCGGCTGGACGACGATGCCGGTCGCGAAAAAGGCGCTGAACAGCCCGGTCGCGACCCCCTCGGAAACCCCCTTGATCTCGATCAGGTAGGTCGGATAAAAGCCCGTAAACGCCTGCCAGACGCAGTAGGTCAGGATCTGAATCGCGGTCACGGTGACGATCTCAGGCCGGCGCAACTGCGAGCCGACGTAGCGTGCCGTCTCGAGCGAGACGCTGTCGACGGCACTGGTCGCGCTCGAGGTGCGTGCGGGAACGACGAGTCGAAGACCGACCGCGACGACGGCGAACGCCGGGACGGCCAGTCCGAAGCCGTACTGCCACGTAACGGCTGTCGCGATGCCACCAGCAGCCAGCGGCAACAGCGTATTGCCGGCCTGACCCGCCGCCATCGTGATCCCGATCGCGGTGCCGTCGTTGTCGGGGTAGATGTCGGACAGCGTCGTAAAGCGGGCGACGCCGTACAATGCCGTTCCGAAGCCGAAGGCTCCCGTCGCGAGGTAGACGACCGGCGCGGAGCCGGCGACGGCGACGAGGCCTAGCGTCACCGCCGAGATCACCGTACTCGCGACGAGGACGGTTCCCTCGCCGAACCGGTCGGCCAGCAGCCCACCGGGAAGCTGTCCCAGCGCATAACAGAGCCAGAGTGTGGTCAACAGGAGGCCAGCTGTCGTCAGATCGAGGCCGTAGGTCCGCCGGAGGAAGGGCAGCAAGACGGGATACGCGAGCCTGACGCCGATCGAGAGAAACCAGCCGGTGGCGACAGCGACGAGGATTTCGCCGCGGCCGTCCGACAGAAACGACCGCGCGTTCGACAGTCGCGTTCTCGGCTTCAGCAGTGACACAGGTCGCGTCACCGTTCGCTGGCCACGGTCTTGAGCGGCCCAGAACGGTACGGGCTTGCCGATATCATAACGTCCGTGGCTTTCGCGCTCGACCGTCGCTTGCGCCGGTGCAGTCACCGAGCGACGCCAGCCACGGTGGTTCAGCCGGAGACGGGCACTAGACCGGCACGAACTCGAGTGCCACCCACGCCAGACAGGCAGCATAAATCGGGATCGTCAGGTTGTCGTCGATGATGTAGGTCCGGATCTCGAGGGTGACGCCGTCGGCGATCGTCGCCCCGAGGGCAGCGATCAGCGCCACCGCAACCGGCAGGAATGGGATCGCGACGACTGTCGAGACGAGAAACATCGTGATGAGCACTTTCGGCGGCTTGACTCGCTGGAGGGTGTTGTCCGAGACCGTGCCGCTTATCGGATCGCCTAGCGCGAGCATCAACATCGCGGGGAGGGCGATCGCCGGCTCGAAGACGACCACGACGGCAGCCATGCTGATCAGATACAGCGCGTAGGCCCCGGGGTTGTCCTGCTCGTACTCACGGGTGAGCACGTCGTAGAGCCGCCAGTCGAGTCCCACCTGCAGTCGCAGGAACTCGAGGACGAGCGCCCCGGCCGCGAGGAGAATCAACAGGAGTTGAAACCGAGCCCACGTAAGCCCGAGCCCGAGGGCGTCGGCGAGCAGATAGAGGACGACAAGCCCCGAGCCGCTGGCGTGGACGAGTCGCCGCTTCAGTTCGTCGGCCATTATGTCGTGCCTCGTGAGAGGTGACCTTCAGTCCGTCGATCACCTCCAACCTTTTACACTGCGCTCCCTTCGGTCGCTCGGTGAAATCTCGAGAGAGCGAAGCTCTCTCGGACCTCGCGGGAGCTTCGCTCCCGCTTAGGGTTGATCAAAAGCTTCCTCCCTCCGTTTCGGCCCTTTGGGGCCTTCACATCGGTCGTCGGCCTGCTCGTTCACCCTTCGGGTTCACTCGCAGATGCAACAAAACCTGTACCGCCACCACTGGCGACAGCGTCTCCGCTACAACGATTCGAACTCGAGGTCGCCAGCCCGAATCGCCGACAGCGTCTTGGCGAGTTCGTCGACCGGGAGTCGCTTCTGGTCGGTCGTATCCCGTTCGCGGACCGTAACCGTCGTTTCTTCGTCTTCGATGGTTTCGTAGTCGACAGTCACACAGAACGGCGTGCCGACTTCGTCCTGACGGCGGTAGCGCCGGCCGATGTTGCCCGAGTCGTCGTAGGTGACCGACAGCCCCGCCTCGCGCAGGTCCTCGACGATCGCGTCGGCCTGTGTCTCAAGCTCGTCGTCGCTTTGCAGCGGGAAGACGCCGACAAAGGTTGGCGCGACTTCCGGCTCGAGCTCGAGGAAGGTGCGGTCCTCGCCGTCGACTTCGTCCTCGCGGTAGGCGTGGTGGAGGACGGTGTAGACCAGCCGGTCGACACCGAAGGAGGGTTCGACGACGTGTGGGGTGATGTGTTCGCCGGCGATCGTCTCCTCGTCGACCGAAAAGCCGGTCTTCTCGACGGGGATCTCGTGGGTCTCGCCCTCGAGTTCGAATTCGACGGTGTCGCCGTCGAACGCCTCGCGGTCGCGAGCGGCAAGGTCCTCGAGTTTGCCGACGACGGCCTGTGCGTCGCCGCCGAATTCAGGACCGAGGTAGCTCATGTCGGGATCGACGGTGGCGCGCTCGACGGTCTGTGGCTCGTCGTACTGCCGGAAGATCGTAAAGCGGTCGCCGGAGTGTTCGGCGTGTTTCGAGAGGTCGTAGTTGCCCCGATGGGCGAAGCCAGCCATCTCGATCCAGTTGCCGTCGATCTCGCTTTCGGCGTCCCAGCAGTCGCTGGCGTAGTGGGCCCGCTCGCCGGCTAAGTGCTGGCGATAGCGGAACCGGTCCATGTCGACGCCGACAGCCTCGTACCACGGCTTTGCGACGCCAAGGAAGTACGCGACCCACGGGTCCGTGATGATGTTCTCGTCGACGGCTGCGCCGATCGTCGTCTCGAAGGCCTCGCCGTCGTCTTTGTTCTGCTCGCTGGCCGGATAGAGGGTGACTTCGACGTCCTCGACGCTCGAGAGGTCCGGCTCGTCGACTTCGGGGTCGATGAAGTACTCGAGTTCGGCCTGCGTGAACTCTCGCGTTCGAATAATGGATCGCCGCGGACTGATCTCGTTGCGGTAGGCGCGGCCGATCTGGCTGACGCCGAAGGGGAGCTGGTTGCGCGCGTACTCTTTGAGGCGGGGGAACTCGACGAAGATGCCCTGGGCGGTCTCGGGGCGCAGGTAGCCGGGATCGGAGTCGCCGGGGCCGATGTTCGTCGCGAACATGAGATTGAAGTCTTCGACGGCCTGGCCCGCCAGCCCGGCACCACAGGAGGGGCAGACGAGTTCGTACTCGGCGATGACCTCCTCGACTTCGGGGATCTCGAGGCTCTCGGCGTCTTCGTACATCGTGTTGTCCTCGACGATGTGGTCGGCGCGGTGGCTCTCGCCACAGTCGGGACACTCGACGAGCATGTCGTCGAAGCCGTCGAGGTGGCCCGAGGCCTCGAAGACGGGTTCGGGCATGATCGTGGGCGCGTCGATCTCCATGTTGCCCTCCGCGACGGGCGAAGCGATCGCGCCAGGCGTCCTCGACGTTGCCTTTCAGGGCCGCACCCTGTGGCCCGAAGGTGTAGAAGCCGCCGACGCCGCCGTAGGCCCCTGAGGACTGAAAGAAGTAGCCGCGTCGCTTGGCCAGTTCGACCAGTTTCTCGCTCGTGCTGTCGGTGTTGTCGTCCGTGTGCTGTTGCTCACTCATAAAGTGCCTCCAGAAGGTCGATGTCACGGACGATGCCGACGAGGTCTTCGCCCGTGACCACGGATCTGTTCGATGTCGTTGCTGATCATCCGCTGGGCTGCTTCCTGCACCGACGTACTGACCGAGACAGTCACTACGTCGTCGCTCATGAACTCCCGAACCGGCCCCGTCGGGAGCTCGATGTCCCGCGTGGGGAGATAGCGGCTGCCGACGGCCTTGATCCCTTCCCACGACCAGTCGTCGTCCTGATCGCCGAAGTTGTCACCGGTCGACTCCTCGCCCTCGACGATCCGGGCGACGTCGATGATGTCGACTTCCGTGAGAATCCCGCTCATCCGACCGTCGTCGTCGAGCGCTACGGTGTAGGGGACGTTCGCGTAGGATAGTCCCCGTTCGGCGACGGGCAGCGGCGCTCCCTCGTAGGTCGTGTTCACGTCCTCACTGACGTAGGACTCGACGGTGGCGTCGGTCTCCTGGTCGCCCGTCGCGATCGCGTGGATCACGTCCGTCACCGTGACGATTCCCTCGAACTCGCCGTCGACGACGGGCACGCGCCGTGCGCCCGCCTCGACCATCGTCCGGGCGACGGCCTCGAGGCTCGTGTCGGCCGTCGTCGTCGGCACGTCCTCTTCTAAGAGCATGACGAGCTGGTCCTCGTCGGGCTGTTCGATCAGCGTCTCCCGTGTGACCAGCCCGCGGTACTCGAGCCGTCGTCGGTCGCTTTGACGACCGGCACGGACGAGAACGACTGCTCCTGGAGATACTCGAGCACGTCGGTCCGGGTACCCGGCAGATCGACGGTCACCACGTCCTCGCGAGGCGTCATCGCGTCGGCTACGTTCATATCCCCACCGTACGGCTAAAATGAGTATAAACCCAGTGTTTCACACCCAGGATTGATTCGATTTCCGATCGGTATCGCGAACGGACAGTAAGATCCGATGACTTTATATGGTGGTGGGTGTGGCTCACTATCATGGCAGTATCCCCCAACGCCATGGCGTCCGACGACACTATCGTCGGTTCGATCGATTCGACGGCCGCGAGCGATGAGTACGTCATTGCGGACATCTCTGCCGACGGTGCCTGGCTCTCCATGCAGGCCGAGGACGCACCGACGTTGCCGGCCTGGCGATAACTGGGGGTTGGAACGGGATTTTCTTCAGCGAGACCGGTCGCGACATCGATCGTGGCCAAAACGACAGTTCAACAGTCACGGGCTGGCTGCTGTGCTGTCCCGTCTATCCGTTGCTCATATTGTCGGACAGAACGACGTGACGATCGGTCGCGAATTCGCGACCGACTTCGTATTGACTTCTGTCCAACCGTATCACGCTCGAGTCGCGTTCACACCGGTAATCGTTTGGCACTCTGTAACATAGTGTTGCACATGTCGCTCGAGGGACTGTTCGATCAGCTTCCGGATCCGGGATCGCACTCGTTTCCCGACTACTCGCTGCACGCGGCGAGCCTGTGTTGCCGATCGCGGTCACGCGTCGGAACTGTCGACGATCCTCGAACTG